>NZ_JQMQ01000005.1:2400000-4800000 GCF_000744815.1 Phaeacidiphilus oryzae TH49 | reverse complement strand
CCTCCTCGGACCTCCTCCCGACGAGCAGCAGCGGGCCCACCGGGCTGTCGAACGTCGTATGCGTGGTTCGCATCGGCGATCCTCCTCTCCGTCTCCACCACCGACTCTGCCGCCCCCGGCCGGCCGATGCTGGCGGAAATCGGACCTGGCGGCCGCCCCACGGCCGGCCCCAACCGACTACCGAGCGGGGCGCGTTGTGCGATTCCAGAGGAAGTCCAGGACGAGCGCCCGCACGAAGGCGGCCTGCTCGTTGTTCGAGGCACCGCCGTGGCCGCCCTCGACGTTCTCGTAGTAGTGGACGTCGTGGCCCCAGGCGAGCATCCGGGCGGCCATCTTGCGGGCGTGCCCCGGATGCACCCGGTCGTCCCGGGTCGAGCTGGTGAGCAGCAGCGGCGGATAGTCGCCGTCCGCCCGGACGCGCTGGTACGGGGAGTACTCGCCGATGAAGGACCAGTCCGCGGGGTCGTCCGGGTCCCCGTACTCGGCCATCCAGGACGCCCCGGCGAGCAGCCGGTGGTAGCGCCGCATGTCGAGCAGCGGCACCTGGGCGGCGATCGCCCCGAACAGCTCGGGGTAGCGGGTGAGCATCACCCCCATCAGCAGCCCGCCGTTGCTGCCGCCCTCGATGGCCAGCCGCGCGGGCGCGGTGACGCCCCGCCGGACCAGGTCGGCGGCCACCGCCGCGAAGTCCTCGTAGACCTTGTGCCGGCCGGACTTGACGGCCTGCGCGTGCCACTCCGGCCCGTACTCGCCGCCGCCGCGGATGTTGGCGACGGCGTAGCAGCCGCCGCGCTCCAGCCAGCCCCGGCCGACCAGCGCGTTGTACGCGGGCGTCTTGGACGCCTCGAAGCCCCCGTAGCCGTTGAGCAGCGTGGGCGCGGCGGCTCCGGCCCCGGCCGGCCGGACCAGGAAGTACGGGATCCGGGTCCCGTCCTCCGACTCGGCGAAGTGCTGCTCGACGGTCATCCCTTCCGCGTCGAAGAACGCCGGCGCCCGCTTCAGCGGCTCGACCGGCTCGCCCGGCGCCCCCGGCTCGCCCGGGCGGCCCGCCACCCCCCGTCCCAGCGTCGGCGGCGTCAGGAAGCCGCTGGTGACGGTGAGGTACTCGTCGTCCTCCAGCGGGCTGGTGTCCAGGACCTCCACCGACGCCATGGCCTCCGGCGCGGGCAGCCGCGCGCAGTCCCAGGCCCCCTCCCCGGCGGGCGGGGTGAGCAGCCGCAACTCGGTGCGCACGTCCGCCAGTACGGTCAGCAGCAGATGGTTCCTGGTCCACGCCCAGTCCCGCAGCGAGGTGTGGGCGTCCGGCTCGAAGAGCACCGCGAACTCCCGCCCGCCGGCCGCGAACTCCTCGAAGCGGATGGCCAGCAGCGCCCCCGCCGGATGCTCCCGCCCGCCGACCCGCCAGGCCGAGCGCGGCCGCACCAGCAGCCACTCGCGGCGCAGCCCGATCCCGGCGTCCTCGGGAAGGTCGAGCAGCGTCAGGACGCCGTCCTCGGGGGAACGCAGATACCGACGCGACCGGTAGAAGTCGAGGGTCTGGTACACCAGATCGCGCTCGTGCCCCGGCATGGGGTCGTGGTAGGCGCTCACCGCGACGTCCTCCGCCGCGCCCTCGAAGACCGTCACCGCCTCCTCGGGCGGAGTGCCGCGCCGCCACTCCCGCACCGTCCGCGGATAGCCGGACTCGGTCAGCGAGCCCGGGCCGAAGTCGGTGCCGAGGTAGACCCGGTCCGCGTCGATCCAGGACACCCGGCTCTTGGCCTCCGGCAGCACGAACCCGTCCTCGACGAAGGCCCGCCGCCGCACGTCGAACTCCCGCACCACCGCCGCGTCCGCGCCGCCCCGGGAGAGGTGCACCAGGCCGAGCCGGTAGTCCGGGTAGAGCAGCGAGGCGCCCTCCCACACCCAGTTCTCGCCCTCCTCCCGGGCCAGCGCGTCCACGTCGAGGAGGATCTCCCAGTCCGGCTCCTCGGCCCGGTACCCGTCGAGGGTGGTCCGCCGCCACAGCCCGCGCGGATTCCCGGCGTCCTGCCAGAAGTTGTAGAGGTACCGGCCCCTCCGCACCGGCCAGGGGATCCGGGCGTCCGAGTCGAGGACGGCCCGCAGGCCGTCCCGCAGCCTGCCGAACCGCTCGCCGCCGGCCAGCCGGCCGATCGTCTCCTCGTTCCGGGCGCGCACCCACTGCAGCGCCTTCTCGCCGTCCGCGCCGTCCAGGGACTCCAGCCACACATACGGATCCACGTCGCTCATCCCCCGAGTCTCCCAGGCTCCGGGTCCTCGCCGGTGAGCTCCTCCGCCAGCAGATCCATCAGCAGCCCGTCGTGCCAGGTGCCGTCCGGCCCGCGCTCGTACCGGCGCATCACCCCGACCGGCCGGAACCCGACCTTGGCGTAGCAGCGGACGGCCGCGTCGTTCGCCACCGCCGGGTCGATGGTCAGCCGGTGGTGCCCGCGCTCGGTCACCAGGTACCGCGCCAGGGTCCGCACGGCGTCGGTACCGAGCCCCCGCCCGTGGACGGCGGGGTCCAGGAAGACGTCGATGCCCGCGTGCCGGTAGTCCGGGTCCTCCTCGGCGGTCCACTGGATCGCCCCGACCACCCGCCCCTCGAACTCCACGGCGAGGGTCTCCGTCCCCGGCGTCCGGAGGTCCTCGGCGACGCTCGCGGCGAGGTCCGCCCCGCCGCCCCACCACCGGTGCACCTCCGGCTCGGCCCGGATCCGGACCAGCGCCGGGACGTCCGCCTCGACCGCGGGGCGCAGGCGTACCCGCGCCCCGCGCAGCGTGCCGGTGTCGCTGCTGCTGCCCATGGGGGCAGGCTACGCCGCCTCGACGGCCGGCTTGAGCACCTCCTCGGCCCACTGCCGGAAGGTGGTCGGGGAGCTGGTCGCGGGGGTGCGGGGCGGGATGCTGTCGATGCCCTGCTCCTTGGCCAGCCCCATGTCGACCATGCTCTGGGCCATCGCCGGGGAGAAGCCGTGGGCCTGGTAGCCCTGCCGCTCCGCCTCGCGGCTGATCCGCTCGTAGCGGATCGGCCGGCCGAGCACCTCGGTGAGGACCGCGGCCATCTCGTCGGCGGAGATGTCCTCCGGGCCCATCAGGCCGACAGTGCCCTGCCCGGTCCAGGTGTGGTCGAGCAGCAGCCGGGCGGCGGTGTCGGCGATGTCGCCGACAGCCACCGCGGGCAGCCGCAGGTCACCCGGCATGGCACCGGTGAACACGCCCTGCCGCCTGAGGGGTTCGAGCTGCCACAGGAGGTTGTCCATGAAGCCCGGCAGTGCCAGCGCACGCAGTCGCGCGCCGGTGCTGCGCAGCAGGTCGTCCATGGCGAGCGAGGCGGAGACCAGCCCGGCGTACCGCTGCGCCTCGCGGCCCAGCGCGGAGACGGTGACCACCCGCTCGACACCGTGCCGGACGATCGCCTCGGCGCCGGGGATGCTGAAGGAGACCAGTGCCTCGTACGGGCCGGAGGCGGTGGGGGACGCGAGCGCCAGCCAGAAGACGGAGTCGGCGCCCTCGAAGGCGCGGTCGGCGACCTTGGGGTCGCCGTGCGAGCCGGTGACCACCTCGACCCGCTCGCGCACCTCCGCGGGGAGCCGGTCGGGGTCGCGGACGACCACCCGGACGGGCTCTCCGCCCGCCAGCAGTCGGGGCAGCAGCCGGGTGCCGATTCGGCCGGTGGCGCCGGTGACGACAATCATGGGGACGCACTCCTCTGCGTTCGGGAACTCCAGGAAGTAAACTCAACTGTACCGTTTACTTCGCGCAGAGGGAAGGAACCGGCGAGGAAAGAGGCGAACCCATGGCCAGACGCGGCGCCGAGCTCCGCGAGCACATCATCGACACGGCCAAGTGGGCCTTCCTCGAGTCCGGCTTCGAGCGCACGTCGATGGACGCGATCGCCACCCGCGCTAGCACCTCCAAGCGCTCCCTCTACGCCCACTTCCCGACGAAGGAGGCGCTGTTCATGGCCATCGTGGAGCGCTCCCAGGAGCTCTTCGAGGACTCCCTGCGGAGCCCCGGCCACTACTGCGCGGACGATCCGGCCGAGGCGGCGGCGCTCTTCTGCGCCCGCTTCCTCCAGCTGCTGGACTGGCCGCCGATCCTCCGCACCTGCCGGCTCGGCATCAGCGAGGCCGAGCACCTGCCGGAGGCCGCCGTCCAACTGCACCAGGTCTTCATCGGCACGGTCACCGACGGGCTGACCGACCACCTGGCCGCCGCCTACCGCCTGGACCGGGCCGCGGCGGCGGACCTGGCCACCCGGCTGCTCGGGGTCACCGTCTACCCCGCCGTCTTCCGCGGCCTCTTCGGCGGCACCCCGTCCGACCGGCGCGGCTCGGCGCCGACCGAGGCGACGCTGGCCGAGGACGTCGACCTGCCGGCGGTCCGGGAGGCGGTCCGCGCCCTGCTGCCCTGACGCCGCCGGGAAATCGCCTGAGCGGCGCGCGATACGCGATGGGTGTATCAGGGAAGGGATGGAGGCGTCTCCACGGAGACGATCATCCGCCGCCGACCCCGAACCGGGAGCACACCATGAGCAGCGACAACCAGCCCTCCGCCGACGGCCAGGAGGAGCGCCCCACCGCCGATTCCCGGCTGCACGTCGGCTCCGAGCAGCCGGTCAGCCCGGAGGACCTGGTCGAGGCCTCCGGCCGCGACCTCACCCCGGAGAACCTCGCCTGGGCCCGGCGCAAGCTGGAGACCGAGGGCCGGGAGGCCATCGACCGCCTGCTGCCCTGACCCCGGGGCCCGCGCGCCCCCTGTTTCGCCGTTGACGGCGGGCACGGGCGGTCCCGGAGCGCCGCCCGGAGCACCGAGATCGTCTCGGGGAGCGGCGCCGGCATGCGGAGGAGCGAGGCGCGGGGCGGTAGGACCGGCGCCGTCGGCGAGTCGCGGTCGGGGAGCGGTTAGGCTGAGCGCTTCGCCGGTCGTCGCCGCCCTCGCCCCCCGAAGGAGCCCACGCCACCGTGTCGGACTTCGTACACCTCCACGTCCACACCGAGTACTCGATGCTCGACGGAGCAGCCAAGAACAAGAAGCTCTTCGGCGAGGTGGCCCGCCAGGGCATGCCGGCCGTGGCGATGTCCGACCACGGCAACATGTTCGGCGCGTACGAGTTCCAGAAGATCGCCTCGGACTTCCCGGACGTGAAGCCGATCATCGGCATCGAGGCGTACGTCGCCCCCGCCTCCCGCCGGCACAAGAAGCCGGTCTTCTGGGGCGCCGGCGGCGTCCGCGGCGCGGGCAGCGCCGACGGCGAGGGCGGCAAGGACGTCTCCGGCGGCGGCCGGTACACCCATATGACGATGTGGGCGAAGAACGCCGGCGGCCTGCGCAACCTCTTCCGGCTCTCCTCCCGCGCCTCCTTCGAGGGCTACTACGGCAAGCCCCGGATGGACAAGGAGCTGATCGCCGAGCACGCCGAGGGGATCATCGCCACCACCGGCTGCCCCTCCGGCGAGGTGCAGACCCGGCTGCGGCTCAACCAGTTCGAGGAGGCCTGCGCGGCCGCCGCCGAGTACCAGGAGATCTTCGGCAGGGAGAACTACTTCCTGGAGCTGATGGACCACGGCATCGACATCGAGCACGAGGTCCGCGAGCCCCTGCTCCGCCTGGCCAAGCGGCTGAACATCCCCCTGCTCGCCACCAACGACTCGCACTACGTCACCGCCGACCAGTCGGACGCCCACGACAGCCTCCTCTGCGTCGGCGTGGGCAAGAACAAGGACGACCCGAACCGCTTCAAGTTCAACGGCGACGGCTACTACATCAAGACCTCCGAGGAGATGCGCGCGCTCTTCCGCGAGCTCCCCGAGGCCTGCGACAACACCATGCTGGTCGCCGAGATGGTGGAGTCCTACGACGAGGTCTTCACCTACGTCGACCGGATGCCGCAGTTCGACGTCCCCGAGGGCGAGGACCAGTCCTCCTTCCTCCGCAAGCAGATCGCGGTCGGTCTGAAGCGCCGCTTCGGCGACAACCCCTCCCAGGAGGTCCTGGACCGGATCGAGCTGGAGATGGGCGTCATCGAGCCCATGGGCTTCAGCTCGTACTTCCTCGTGGTCGCGGACATCTGCAACTACGCCCGCGAGCACGGCATCCCGGTCGGCCCCGGCCGAGGCTCCGCGGCCGGCTCGATGGTCGCGTACCTCACCGGCATCACCCAGCTCGACCCCCTGGAGCACGACCTCCTCTTCGAGCGCTTCCTCAACCCGGAGCGGATCAACCCGCCGGACGTCGACATCGACTTCGACGACCGCCAGCGCGACCAGATGGTCCGCTACGTCTCGGAGAAGTACGGCACCGAGTACACCGCGCAGGTCAACACCTTCGGCACGATCAAGGCCAAGGCCGCCGTCAAGGACGCCTCCCGGATCCTCGGCTACCCCTTCGCGATGGGCGACCGGATCACCAAGGCGATGCCGCCGGACGTGATGGGCAAGGGCGTCCCGCTCGCGGACCTCTTCAACAAGGAGCACCCGCGGTACAACGAGGGCACCGAGATCCGCGCCCTCTACGAGAACGAGCCGGACGTCAAGAAGATCATCGACACCGGCCTCGGCATCGAGGGCCTGATCCGCAACACCGGCGTCCACGCCGCCGCGGTGATCCTCTCCTCGGCCCCGCTGCTCGACCTGATCCCGATGCACATGCGGGACAAGGACGGCACCATCATCACCGGGTTCGACTACCCGTCCTGCGAGTCCATGGGCCTGATCAAGATGGACTTCCTGGGCCTGCGGAACCTCGGCATCATCGACCACTGCATCCAGATCATCAAGGCCAACCGGGGCGTGGACGTCGTCTGCGACGACATCCCGCTGGACGATCCGACGACCTTCGAACTCCTCTCCCGCGGCGACACCCTGGGCGTGTTCCAGCTCGACGGCGGGCCCATGCGGGCGCTGCTGCGGCTGATGAAGCCCACCGAGTTCGCGGACATCTCCGCGGTCTCGGCGCTCTACCGGCCGGGCCCGATGGGGATGAACTCGCACATCAACTACGCCCTGCGGAAGAACGGCCAGCAGGAGATCGTGCCGATCCACCCCGAGCTGGAGGAGCCGCTCGCGGAGGTCCTCGGCCCCACCTACGGCCTGATCGTCTACCAGGAGCAGGTGCAGCGAGCCGCGCAGGTGCTGGCCGGCTACAGCCTCGGACAGGCCGACCTCCTCCGCCGGGCGATGGGCAAGAAGAAGAAGGAGGTCCTGGAGAAGGAGTTCATCCCCTTCCACGCGGGCTGCAAGGAGCGCGGCTACTCGGACGAGGCGATCCAGGCGGTGTGGGACGTGCTGGTCCCGTTCGCCGGCTACGCCTTCAACAAGTCGCACTCCGCCGCGTACGGGCTGGTCTCCTACTGGACCGCCTACCTCAAGGCCAACTACCCCGCCGAGTACATGGCCGCGCTGCTCACCTCGGTCGGCGACGACAAGGACAAGGCCGCGATCTACCTCGCCGACGCCCGCTCGGCCGGCATCCGCGTCCTCTCCCCCGACGTCAACGAGTCGGTCGCGGACTTCACCGCGGTCGGCGAGGACGTCCGGTTCGGCCTGCGGGCGATCCGCAACGTCGGCGACAACGTCATCGAGTCGCTGGTCGCCACCCGGAAGGAGAAGGGCAAGTACAGCTCCTTCGCCGACTTCCTGGACAAGGTCGAGCTCCCGGTCTGCAACAAGCGGGCGATGGACTCGCTGATCAAGGCCGGCGCCTTCGACTCCCTCGGCCACACCCGGCGCAGCCTCTCCGCCGTCGCGGAGACCGCGATCGACGCGGTCACCGGCGTCAAGAAGCAGCGGGCGATCGGCCAGGACGACCTCTTCGGCGCCCTCGAACCGGAGGGCGGCGGGGCCGGCTCCGGCGGCCAGTCCTTCGGCCTCGACTTCCAGCTGGACGAGCAGGAGTGGCCGAAGAAGCACCGGCTCGGCCTGGAGCGGGAGATGCTCGGCCTGTACGTCTCCGCGCATCCGCTGGACGGCGCCGAGCAGATCCTCTCCGCCAACCGGGACACCTCCGTGGCCGAGCTGCTGGGCTCCGGGCGGACCGAGGGCGAGGTCCGGCTCGCCGGGCTGATCACCTCCGTCGACAAGCGGATCAACAAGCGCGGCGACGCGTGGGCGCTGATCCAGCTGGCCGACCGGGACGGCTCGGTGGAGGTCCTCTTCTTCCCCAAGTCGTACCAGCTGGTCTCGCAGCTGCTGGTGGAGGACAACGTGGTGTCGGTCCGCGGCCGGCTGAACGAGCGGGACGGCGCGCTGTCCGTCTTCGGCTCGGAGATCCAGCCGCTGGACGTCTCCTCGGTGGAGAACGGCGGCCGCCCGCCGGTCCAGCTGGCCGTCCCCGAGACGCGGATCACCGTCCCCCTGATCGCCGACCTCAAGCGGACGCTCCGCGCCCACCCCGGCGACGTCCCCGTCCGGCTGCTGATGCAGGGCCGCCGCAAGAGCGTCCTCTTCGAACTGGGCCTCTCGGTCGACCCCGAGAACGGCCTCGCCTCCGAACTGAAGACGGTCCTCGGCCCCAACTGCTGGATGGGCGCCGCGTAAGCAGGCCCGAAGGGCCGAGTAAGGGGCGCGGGGAACTGCGCGCCCAGCCACTTGCGGCGCCGCACCCGGCATCGGGCAATGGGTTGCAACCCGAACTCCGCTGCCGACTGACAGACCGTAACCGGCCGGGCGCGCAGTTCCCCGCGCCCCTTCGTTGCGCCTGCGGCGCTGAAAGGGCGTCAGCCGGACGGCCGGACCAGCCCCGCGTCGTACGCGTAGATGACCAGCTGCACCCGATCCCGCGCCCCCAGCTTCGTCATCACGCGGCTGACGTGGTTCTTGACGGTGGACTCCGACAGCACCAGCTGTTCCGCGATCTCACCGTTCGTCAGCCCCGCCGCGACCGCCTCCAGCACCTCCCGCTCCCGCCCGCTCAGCGACGCCAGCCGCACGTCGTCCCGCCGCTCGGGCGAGGAGGCCGGCGCCACCCCCTCGCTCCCCTCCGTCGAGGTGAACCTGGCCAGCAGCCGCCGGGTCAGCGCCGGGGCGACCACCGCGTCGCCGCCCGCGACCGCCCGGATCCCCGCCAGCAGCTCGTCCGGCAGCGCGTCCTTCAGCAGGAACCCGCTGGCCCCCGCCCGCAGCGCGGCGTGGACGTACTCGTCCAGGTCGAAGGTGGTCAGCACCAGGACCCGGGACCGCCCGCCGGAGGCGACGATCCGCCGGGTCGCCTCGATCCCGTCCATCCCCGGCATCCGCACGTCCATCAGCACCACGTCCGGCCGCAGCTCCGCGGTCTTCCGGACGGCCTCCGCGCCGTTCTCGGCCTCGCCGACCACCGTGGTCTCCTGACTGCCCGTCAGCAGCATGCGGAAGCCCATCCGCTGCAACGGGTGGTCGTCGACGATCAGCACGGTGGTCACCGGTGCCCCTCCTCGTGGTCGGGTGCTCGCTCTCGGTCTTCCCCGTCCTCCTCGGGGTCGCCCGACTCCTCGGTGAACGGATCGGGGTGCGGCGGCAGGACCGCCCACACCTTCCAGCCTCCGCCGGGCCGCGGCCCGGCGCCGGCCCGGCCGCCGATCAGCCCGGCCCGCTCCTGGATGCCGACCAGCCCGAGGCCCCGCCGCTCCGCCTCCCCGGCCTCCGCCGCTTCGGCCGCCCGCCCCGGTCTCCACCTCGACGGGGCCGCCGCCTCCGCGCCGACCGGCCCGCTGTCCCAGATGCCGAGCCTCACCTCGCGGTCGGTGATCCGCAGCGCCACCCGTACCCGGGTACCCGATCCACTGTGCTTCAGCGCGTTGGTCAGCGCCTCCTGGGCGATCCGGTACACCGCCAACTGCACGCTGGGCGCGACCCGTTCCGGGTCGCCCGAGGTGGTGTAGACGACCTCGGGCCCGGCCGCCCGCAGCCGCTCCAGCAGCCCGTGGAGCTCGGCGATCCCGGGCTGCGGCGAGAGCTCCGCGGCGTCCAGGCGGCCGTTCTCGGGCCGGTCGCGCAGCGCGCCGAGGGTGGCCCGCAGCTCGGCCAGGGCGTGCCGGCCGGTCTCGGAGATGATCCGCATCGCCTCGGCGCCGCTGCCGGGGTCGGCTGCGGCGATGGACGCCCCGCCGTCCGCGAGCCCGATGATGACGGCCAGGTTGTGGCCGATGATGTCGTGCATCTCCCGGGAGACCCGCTCCCGTTCGGCGATGGTGGCGAGCTGGACCCGCTGCTCGCGCTCGATCTCCAGCCGGGCCGCCCGCTCCGCCAGCACGGCGAGCTGCGCCTCGCGGATCCTCGCGGCGAGTCCGAGCGCGGCCGCCGCGGTCGCCGCCGAGATCAGGAAGAAGAGCGAGTCGGGCGTGCTGACCAGCGGATTCGCCCGTACGGCGGGAACCACCAGGGCGACCAGGGTCGCCCCGGCCACCCACGGCAGCTGCCCGACCCGGCTGTGCCGGGCGACCCCGTAGAGCGCCACCATCAGCGCCACGTCGCTGCGGTAGAAGGCGCCCCCCAGCCACTGCGCCGTGCAGAGCGCCAGCACCACGTAGAAGACCGCGAGCGGGGCCCGTCGCCGCCAGAAGAGCGCGATCCCCTGGCCGGCGATGGTGGCGAAGGCCACCGTGGTCGGCACCGTCCCGGTGGACGGGCCGAACGGGGCCCGGTGCGGATAGCCGAGCCCGCTGACCCCGAGGATCACCACCAGGACCACCAGCAGCAGGTCGAGCCGCCAGGGGTGGCGCAGGTCCGCGCGCCGCAGCCGCCGGTAGCGGCGCAGCCAGGCGCGGGCACGCGGGTGCGTAAGCGCCCAGGCGGTGCGTTGTGCGGACGTCACGCTTGTCACGATACGACCGCGGACGGACCTGGGCCCGGGAGCGGCCGCGGGCGGCCTAGACGTCCGTACGGCGCAGCCGCCAGGCCGCGCCGGCCAGGGCGAGGGCCGCCCAACCGGCCAGTACCGCCGCGCCGGCGCCGGGCGAGAGGGTGTGCGGGATCTGGTGGAGAGAGTACATCGAGTTGCCCGCGTTGCCCGGGATGAACGGGCCCAGGAGGTTCTGCAGCGAGGTCGGCAGCGCCTGGATCACCAGGCGCATCAGCATCACGCCGACGATCAGCAGCGCGACCGCCCCCGCCACCGACCGCAGCAGCGCGCCGAGCGCCACCCCGAGGACGCCCACCAGCGCCAGGTAGCCCACCGCGCCGAGCAGCGAGCGGAGGACGCCGGGGTCGCCGAGCGACAGGCCCATCCCGGTGCCGTGGAGGAAGCCCGCCCCGCCGAGGAACGCGGTGAGGATCGAGGTTCCGGAGACCCCCGCCGCGATCGCGGTGATCACCGCCACCTTGGACCACAGCACCGGCAGCCGCCGCGGCACCGCCGACAGCGTGGAGCGGATCGTCCCGGTCGCGTACTCGCCGGCGGTGAGGAGGACGCCGAGGACGCCGAAGGCCAGCTGTGCGAAGTCCACGCCGCTGAGGGCGATGGTGACCGCGTTCCGCCCCAGGCCGGGGGTGTACATCGCGGAGGTCGGCTTGTGGCCGGCCGCGGCGACCAGGCCGAGGGCGGCCAGGATCCCGAACGCTGCCAGCAGGGTCGTCCAACTCGACCGCAGCGACCAGAACTTGGCCCACTCGGCGCGCAGCACGCGCAGCCCGTTGACCCGGAGGGCGGCCGCGGGCGCCTTGCGGAGCGGGGCCGCCTCGCGGGGGCCGCGCTGCCGCGGGAGTCCGCCGAGGGCGGGGGTGACGGTGGTCATGCGAGGCTCCGGAGGTGCTCGACGTTCTCGGTGGTGGGGGCGGCGCCGGCGGTGCAGCTGCCCTGGTACTCGACGCACTCGCCGGTGAGGGACATGAACGCCTCCTCCAGCGAGACGCACTTGGGCGAGAGTTCGTAGAGGGCGATGCCGTGCTCGGCGGCGACGGTGCCGATCCGCCGCGCGGACAGCCCGGTGACCTCCAGTTCCTCGGAGCCGGGCACACCGGTGACGGTGGCGGCGGCGCCGTCCCGGCCGCCGGCCTCCAGCAGCGCCGTGCGCAGCCGCGCCGGGTCGGCGCTGGCGACGGTGACCCGGCGCCCGCCGGCCTCCTCGACGAACCGCTCGACGGTGGTGTCGGCGAGCAGCCGGCCCTTGCCGATCACGATCAGGTCGGTGGCGGTCAGCGCCATCTCGCTCATCAGGTGGGAGGAGATGAAGACCGTGCGGCCCTCCTCGGCCAGCCCGCGCAGCAGGTTGCGGATCCAGAGGACGCCCTCCGGGTCCAGCCCGTTCACCGGCTCGTCCAGCATCACCGTGTGCGGGTCGCCGAGGAGGGCGGCGGCGATGCCCAGCCGCTGGCCCATGCCGAGCGAGAAGCCGCCGGCGCGCTTGCGGGCGACCTTGCCGAGTCCGGTCATCTCGATCACCTCGTGGACGCGCTTCCGCGAGATGCCGTGGGTGAGCGCGAGCGCGCGGAGGTGGCCGTAGGCGCTGCGGCCGGGGTGGACGGCGCGGGCCTCCAGCAGGGCGCCGATCTCCTGGAGGGGCGCCCGGTGCCGGTCGTAGCGACGGCCGTTGACGGTGACGCTTCCGCTGGTCGGCGTGTCCAGTCCGACGATCATCCGCATGGTGGTGGACTTCCCGGCGCCGTTGGGCCCCAGGAAGCCGGTCACCACGCCGGGCCGGACGGTGAAGTCCAGGCCGTCGACGGCGGTCTTCGCGCCGTAGCGCTTGACCAGATTCCGGATCTCGATCATGCGAACGACCCTAGGTGCGGCGGCGGGACCGGATCCGGTACCACGGCACCCAAACCGCGCCCGCCACCAGTACCGCGGTACTAGCCGTCTTTATCTCCGCTGTCCAGGGACGTTCGGCCGGCCGCCGGGGCCCGATGGGCCGGGGTGATCTGCAACACCGCGCGCCCCAACTCGCGCAGTCGCGGCCCCAGATCGGGCCGGTCGCGCAGCGGGGCCAGGCTGACCGCGTCGTTGATCAGGGTGACCGCCGCCTGCACGGTGATCCTGGCGGCGGTGGGCTCCAGCCCGGGCCGGCTCTCGCCGAGCAGCCCGGCCCAGCCGCCGACGAACTCCCGCCGGAAGGCCAGCGACTCCCGCAGGTCCGGCTCCGGGAGGTGGACCGTTCCGGTGGGGACCAGCCCCAGGTTGTCGGGGTTGCCCACGGCGTAGTCGATGTACGCGTCGAGCATCCGCTCCAGGGTCTCCCCCGGCGTGCCGGATCCGCCGGGCGCCGCGAGGGCGCCCTCCATCGCCAGCCGCACCCGCTCCCGGGTGCGCGCCGAGGCCGCGGCGAGGATCTCGGCCTTGCCGCCGAAGTGCTTGTAGACGCTGGGCCCGGCGATCCCGACCGCCGCGCCCAGCTCGTTGACGCTGACCGCCTCGAAGCCGCGCTGGTGGAAGAGGCGGACGGCGGCCCGCAGCAGCTCCTCCCGCCGGGAGGGCGCGGGCCCGCCGCTCTCGGCCGGCTGCGGCCGGGGCCGGTCGGTGGCCGCTCCGAGCGGCACGGTGAAGAGCGCCCGCCCGAGTCCGGCCAGCTGCCGTTCGAACCTCGCCCGGGGCAGCGAGGCCCCGTGCAGCGAGACGCTGCCGTAGGCGAACAGCGCCGCCCAGGCACGCAGCCGGGGTTCGCCCGGCGCCCCGGCGGCGTCCAGCGCGGCGGCGATCTCCTCGGCGATCCGCCGCAGCCGGTCCTCCGCCTCGGCCCGGCGCTCCGGCTCCAGGTAGCGCACCTCGCGGTGGAGCAGCGCCCCGAGGGTGCGGTTGTCCAGGGTGGCCGTGGCCAGCGCCTCGGCCAGGGAGTCCAGCGAGGGGCGGCCGCCGGCCCGCGCGGGGGCCAGGGCGGGCGCAAGCGCCGCCTCGAAGCCGTCCAGCACCGCCGTCACGGTCTGCCGCAGCAGCTCCTGCTTGCCGCGCACATGCCGGTAGAGGGCGGGCGCGGTGATCTCCACCGCGGCGGCGACCTCGTTCATCGACACCTGGTGGAAGCCGCGGCGCTGGAACAGCTCGCCGGCCGCGCGGAGGATCTCCGCCCGCCGGTCGGTCCCGGTCCGCGCCCTGCCCACCTCGTCCTCGCCTTCTTCGGCTAACCCGCCTTCACTCTGCCCGCACCGACCGGTCGCCGTCCAGCCCGGCATGGCAGGTTGTATCCGGCAACCTATGGACATCGTGGCTAGCGCGGATTAACTTGGCCGTGCTGCCCGCCGACATACCGAGCAGTACGCCCGCGCTATCGAAGGGACCAGGCCATGCGGCGCACCGTCTTCAACGAGGATCACGAGGCCTACCGCCAGACCGTCCGCGACTTCCTCGCGAAAGAGGTCGTGCCGGTCTTCCCCGAGTGGGAGCAGCAGGGCTACGTGCCGAAGGAGATCTACCGGAAGCTCGGCGAGCTCGGCGTCTGGGGCATCGAGGTGCCCGAGGAGTACGGCGGCGCGGGCATCCAGGACTACCGCTACCACGTGGTGCTGACCGAGGAGTGCGCCCGCGCGAACGTCTCCCTCGGCGGCTCCAGCGTCCACGTCGGCCTGGTCCTGCCGTATCTGATGGCCTACGCCACGGAGGAGCAGAAGCAGCGCTGGCTGCCGCCCTTCGTCTCCGGCGAGATGATGACCGCCATCGCCATGACCGAGCCCGGCACCGGCTCCGACCTGGCCGGCATGTCGACCACGGCGAAGCTCTCCGCGGACGGCACCCACTACGTGCTGAACGGCGCCAAGACCTTCATCACCGGCGGCGTGCAGGCGGACCGGGTGCTGGTGATCGCCCGCACCTCCCCGTACGACCCGGAGGACCGCCGGGCCGGCCTCTCCATCCTGGCCGTGGACACCACCTCCGAGGGCTACGCGGTCGGCCGCAAGCTGGAGAAGATCGGCCTGCGCGTCTCGGACACCGCCGAGCTGTCCTTCACCGACGTCAAGGTCCCCGTCGAGGACCTCCTCGGCGAGGAGGGCAAGGCCTTCTACTACCTCGGCCAGAACCTGGTCCAGGAGCGCCTCGGCATCGCCGTCAACGCGGTCGCCGTCACCAGGGCCGCGATCGACCTGGCCGTCGAGTACACCCAGAACCGCAAGGTCTTCGGCAAGGCGGTCTCGACCTTCCAGAACACCAAGTTCGAGCTGGCCGCCTGCGAGGCCGAGGCGGTGGCCGCCCAGGCGCTGGTCGACGAGTGCCTGGAGTCCTTCGAGAAGGGCGAGCTCACCGCCTCCGACGTGGCCAAGGCCAAGCTCTTCACCACCGAGGTCTGCTCCCGGGTGGTGGACCGCTGCCTCCAGCTCCACGGCGGCTACGGCTACATGCTGGAGTACCCGATCGCCCGCCTCTACACGGACAACCGGGTGTACCGGATCTACGGCGGCACCAGCGAGATCATGAAGAGCGTGATCGCCAAGTCCATGGGCCTGTAAGGGAGTTCGCCTCCTCAGGCCGCCCGTACCGCCAGCACAGCACAGCACCGCCCCCCGAGAGGTTCGCAATGTCGCTCGCCGCTCTGACCGCCCCCGGCTCACCGTTCCACACCACCGAGACCGCGGTCGGCGGCCGCCGCGTCCCGGTGTACGGGCCCGGGCCGGGGGTGCCCGAGCACCTCGGGCAGCTGCTGGCGGCCACCCGGGCGCACGGCGACAAGCCGTTCCTGGTCGGCCCGCGCGGCGGCTACGGCTACGCCGGCCACTACGCCGCCGCGGCCGACCTGGCCCGGCGGATGGTCGAGGGGTACGGGCTGCGCAAGGGCGACCGGGTGGCGATCGCGATGCGCAACCACCCCGAGTGGCAGGTCGCCTTCTGGGCCTGCCAGCTGGCCGGCACCGTCGCCGTACCGCTGAACGCCTGGTGGTCGGCGGAGGAGCTGGCCCGGGCGCTGGACCACTGCTCCCCGCGGCTGCTGGTGGCGGACGGCGAGCGGGTGCCCCGGCTCGCGCCCTGGCGGGAGCGGCAGGACGCCGCCGAGCGCCCGTGGCTGCTCACCGTCGCCGACGAGGCCGAGCCGGCCGGCGAGAAGGCCGACGGACGCCGGGAGCGCTTCGAGGACCTCCCGGGCGGCCCCGGCACCCCGCCCGAGGTCGGGCTGTCGGCGGACGACCTGGCCGCGATCATCTACACCTCCGGCACCACCGGGGAGCCCAAGGGCGTGGTGCTGACCCATCGCAACATCGTGGGCGCCGCCCTCAACGGCCGCTGGGCGGGGGTTCGCGCCGCCGTCGAGGCGGGCGTCGACATCCTCGCCGACCCGCCCGCCATCACCGCCATGGTGACCTTCCCGTTCTTCCACGTGGCCGCCTTCACCGGGGTGCTCACCGCGATGACCGCCGGCTCCACCGTCGTCCTGCTGCACAAGTGGGACGTCGAGGCGGCCAGGGACGCCATCGCCGCCAACGGCGTCACCGCCTTCGCCGGCGTCCCCACCACCGCCCTCCAACTGCTCCACGGCTCCGCCGACGACCCCCGGCTGGCCACCCTCAGCGTGGTGAACACCGGCGGGGCGGCGGCCCCGCCGGAGCTGGTCCGGCTGATCGAGGAGCGCTTCGGCGACCGCGTCGAGCCGCGCAACGGCTACGGGCTCACCGAGACCGTCGGCGGCGTGATCTCCATCGCCGGAGACCGCTACCGCAAGCACCCGGACGCGGTCGGCGCCCCCAGCCCGGCCACCCGGATCCGGATCGTCGGCGCGGACGGCGCCGAATGCCCCGACGGCGAGATCGGCGAGCTTCAGATCACCGGCCAGTCCGTGTTCGGCGGCTACTGGAACAACCCGGAGGCCACCGAGGCGGCCTTCGACCGGGGATGGTTCCGCACCGGCGACCTCGCCTGCGTCCGGGACGGCGAGCTGTGCATCGTCGACCGGATCAAGGACGTGGTGATCCGCGGCGGCGAGAACGTCTACTGCGTGGAGGTCGAGTCGGTCCTCTTCGCCCATCCGGACGTGGCCGACGCGGCCGTGGTCGGGATCCCGCACCCGCAGCTCGGCGAGGAGGTCGCCGCCCTGGTGGTGGCGAAGGACGGCCGCCCGCTGGACCCGGAGGAGGTGCGCGCCTTCGTCGCCGCCCGGCTGGCCGGCTTCAAGGTGCCCGCGCTGGTCGTGCCGCGAGGCCGCCCGCTGCCCCGGAACGCCACCGGCAAGGTCCTCAAGCGCGAGCTCCGCGAGGAGCTCTCCCGGAGCCGGGGTGAGGCCCGGTGAACGGGGGAAGCCCGGTGCACGGGGGAAGCCCGGTGCACGGGAACCCGCTCGCCGCCGCCGAGAGCCTGCGGTTCCACCGCTGCACCTTCTGCACCACCCCGGTGCAGGCCATCGCCGAGCTCTGCCCGGCCTGCGGCTCCGACCGGCTGACCGTCGAGCGCAGCTCGGGCGTCGGCCGGGTGCACAGGGCCCTCAAGGCGACCTCGGCGCGCGGCGCCGAGCCCTCCCTGCCGGTGGTCGTCGAACTGGTCGAGGGCTTCCGGATCCGCTCCTGGCTGGACGGACTGCTGCCGGGCGCGGCCCCCGTCGGCACCCCCGTACGCTTCGTCGGCTACGCGCGGGCGGCCGGCGGCGCCCGCGACCCCAGGTTCGCCCTGAACGGCTGACCCGGACTCACCCGTCCGGCCCACTCCGGCTCGCAGCGCCCTCCACCCCCTCACCAGCGTGGTGGGGAGGGGGACGCCGTCGCGAGAAGGGCCTGGCATGAACGACAAGATCCGAGCGATCTTCTGCGAATTCCTGGGAACGGCACTCCTGGTCTTCTTCGCCGTGGGATCCGCCGTCATCTCCGCTCAGTTCATCGGAACCTTCGGCATCGCCCTGGCTTTCGGCTTCGTGCTGATGGCCCTGGTGTACGCGATCGGTCCGGTCTCCGGCTGCCACGTCAACCCCGCGGTGACGATGGGGGCCCTGGTGGCCCGCCGGATCGACCTGATCACCGCCGCCTGCTACTGGGTCGCGCAGTTCGTCGGCGGCATCGCCGGAGCGGCGCTGCTCTACCTGCTGGCCCACCAGGTCCCGGGGCTGACCACCCATGACGCCTTCGGCAGCAACGGCTACGGGGACCGCTCCTCGGTCCACCTCAGCCAGGGCGGCGCCTTCCTCGCCGAGGTCGTCCTCACCTTCCTGCTGGTGTGGGTGGTGCTGTCGGTGACCCACCGGGTCTCGCTGTACAAGTTCGCCGGCCTCGCCATCGGCGTCTCGCTGACCGTGATCCACCTGGTCGGCATCCCGCTGACCGGCACCTCGGTGAACCCGGCCCGCTCGCTCGGCCCGGCGATCTTCGCCGGCGGCGGGGCGCTCTCCCAGCTGTGGCTGTTCATCGTGGCGCCGCTGATCGGCGGGGTGATCGCGGCCCTGGTCGCGGAGGTGACCCACCCGCGGACGGCCCCCCTGCCGGATGAGAAGCCGGAGCCCTCGGCATAATGCGAGGGTGAATCGGACCCGTATCTCCCGGATCGCCTGTTCCTCCGTGCTGGCAGCAGCCCTGACCGCGTTCGCGGCGGGCTGCTCCGGCACGTCGTCCTCCTCGGGCGACTCGACCGGGTCATCCGGCTCGCAGAAGCAGGGCTCGGGACAGGCCTTCCCCAGCGGCCAGGCCACCGTCCGGAGCTCCCTCGGCAGCATGGACATCCAGACCTCGGCGATGGATCTCCAGATCTCCGGCGCCGAGCTCAAGCCGGGGCCGGGCGGCACCTCGCTGCTCTCCGCGACGATCAGGAACACCAGCGGCATCCCCGAGCACCTGGCCGCGGTCACCGCGCCGGACGGCAGGAACGCGACGATCAGCCAGGGCGGCGCCAAGGCCGGCATCGTGTCGACCGCCGGCGTGCTGCTCGCGCCAGGTTCCAGCACCTCGGTCGGCGGCAGCGGCCAGCCGGTGGTGCGGCTGCCGGAGCCGGTGGGCGCGGGCTCCAGCGAGAAGCTGATGATCGAGTTCGCCGTGACCGGTCTGGTGCACCTGGAGGTGCGCACCGCGCACTGACCCGCGCGCCGATCGCGCGGCGCGGGGCCCTGGATCCTTGCAGCCGCCTGTATTCACCGAGCGCAGCCCTATACTGGGCGGCACCATCGGCGAGGAGGCCACCATGTCGCTGCCGGACGACGCCGCCGAGGCCCGCGCGCAGGGCTGGCGCGCGCTGGCCGCGCTGCACTCCCGGATCGAGAACCGGATCGAGAAGGCCCTGCAGGCCGAGCACGACCTGAGCGTCACCGAGTACGCCGTGCTCGACGTGCTGAGCCGCCAGCAGGACTGGCACATGCGGATGCAGCAGCTGGCCAACGCGGTCGTGCTGAGCCAGAGCGCGACGACCCGGCTGGTGACCCGCCTGGAGCAGCAGGGCCTGCTCACCCGCTACCTCTGCGCGGACGACCGGCGCGGGATCTACACCGAGGTCAGCCCGGCCGGCCGGGAACTCCTCGCGGCCGCGCGGCCGACCCACGACGGGGCGCTGCGGGAGGCTCTCGCCGATGCCGAGCAGCTGCCGGAGCTGGCGCCCCTGGTCCGCGTGGTCGAAGCGGCCCAGCCGCTGGCAGCGGGCTGAACCGGCCAGGGAGCCGGCGTCAGCGCTGCCAGCTGACCGGGGAGCGGTAAGGGGCGTGGCGCTCCGGGCGGTCCCACAGCGGGACGACCGGGGTGGTGGGCCGGTCCTCCGGCGCGTCCGCACCGGCGGTCGCGCGGGTGAGGAGGACGGCGGTCAGCGCGGCGAGCTCGTCGTCGGCGAGGGTGCCGCGCTCGACACGGACCAGGGGCTGCTCGGTGGTGCGGGGTTCGATGACGGTGGTCACCGGGTCACGTCTCCTTGAAGAGGGGGGTCTCTGCGTTACTGCGGCGGGTTGCCGTGCTTGCGCTGGGGCAGGTCGGCGTGCTTGGTGCGCAGCATGTGCAGGGAGCGGATGAGGACCTCGCGGGTCTCGGCGGGGTCGATCACGTCGTCGACCAGTCCGCGTTCGGCCGCGTAGTAGGGGTGCATGAGCTCGGCCTTGTACTCCTTGACCATGCGCTGGCGCATGGCCTCGGGGTCGTCGGCGGCGGCGATCTGGCGGCGGAAGATGACGTTGGCCGCGCCCTCGGCGCCCATCACCGCGATCTCGTTGGTGGGCCAGGCGTAGGACAGGTCCGCGCCCACCGAGCGGGAGTCCATCACGATGTAGGCGCCGCCGTAGGCCTTGCGCAGGATCAGCGAGATCCGCGGCACGGTGGCGTTGCAGTAGGCGTACAGCAGCTTGGCGCCGTGCCGGATGATGCCGCCGTGCTCCTGGTCCACCCCGGGCAGGAAGCCGGGCACGTCCAGCAGGGTGAGGATGGGGATGTTGAAGGCGTCGCACATCTGCACGAAGCGGGCGGCCTTCTCGCTGGCGTTGATGTCCAGCACCCCGGCCAGGGCCTGCGGCTGGTTGGCCACGATCCCCACCACCTGGCCGTCCATCCGGGCCAGGGCCACGATCACGTTGGTCGCCCAGCGCTCGTGGATCTCCAGGTACTCGCCCTCGTCCACCAGGGACTCGATCACCGCGCGCATGTCATACGGCCGGTTGCCGTCCGCGGGCACCAGGTCCAGCAGGTCCTCGCAGCGCCGGCTCGCGGGGTCCTCGGTGACCTGCGCGGGCGGCATCTCCCGGTTGTTGGCCGGCAGCAGCGACAGGAGGTAGCGCACCTCCTCCAGGCAGGACTCCTCATCGTCGTAGGCGAAGTGGCACACCCCAGAGACCTCGGCATGCACGTCCGCGCCGCCCAGGCCGTTCTGGGAGACCTGCTCGCCGGTGACGGCCTGGACCACGTCCGGGCCGGTGATGAACATCTGGCTGGTCTCGCGGACCATGAAGACGAAGTCGGTGAGCGCCGGGGAGTAGGCCGCGCCGCCCGCGCACGGGCCCAGCATCACCGAGATCTGCGGGATGACCCCGGAGGCCCTGGTGTTGCGCTGGAAGATCCCGCCGTAGCCGGCCAGCGCGGTCACGCCCTCCTGGATCCGGGCGCCGGCCCCGTCGTTGAGGGAGATCAGCGGCGCGCCCGCGGCGATGGCCATGTCCATGATCTTGTGGATCTTGGTGGCGTGGGCCTCGCCCAGCGCCCCGCCGAAGATCCGGAAGTCATGGGCGTAGACGAACACCGTCCGCCCGTGCACGGTCCCCCAGCCGGTGATCACCCCGTCGGTGTAGGGCTTCTTGTTCTCCAGCCCGAACCCCGAGGCGCGATGCCGCCGCAACGGCTCCACCTCGTTGAAGGACCCCTCGTCCAGCAACAACGCGATCCGCTCCCGCGCCGTCAGCTTGCCCTTGGCATGCTGCGCCTCGGTCGCCCTCTCACTCGGACCCGCCACAACCTGCTCGCGGATGTCGTGCAGCTCCGCCACCCGGCTGCGGGTGTCCCCCGAGGGGTCGGCGGCACCGGCCGCGGCGGCATCCGAATCCTGCAGAACGGTCATGTCGAAAGAACTCCCAGTCTGTCCGGTTGCGCGGGCAGCGAACCAGCTCTGGCATCGACCTTACGTTTCCGGAACCCCCCACGATGCGTCGACTTCATACAAGACGGCGGTCGAATCCCTGGTCACCATGGACAGCCGGACACCCCCCGGAGGGATCTACGCTGCCCGCTGAAGTCGCCTGACCAGGAGCAACGCGATGTCGTCCGGATAACGGCGCACAGCGTCACGATGTGGTGCGATCAGCCGGTCGGCCAGTTCCTCCAATCCCGGCGCGTCGGCCGCCCCGGGGGCCCGCCCGCCGGGTATCCACGGGCCGGACCAGCCGCGGATCCGGTCCAGCAGCCGGGCCACGGAGAGGTCCAGATCCTCGTCGCGGCGCTCCACCAGGCCGTCGGTGTACAGCAGAAGCGATTCTCCACAGCCCAGCCGGGTCTCCCGCACCTCGTAGCCGGCCCGCGGCTCCACGCCGAGCGGCGGGCCGCCGGGCAGCGCCAGCTCGGTGACCGAACCGTCCGGGGCCAGCCGGACCGGCAGCGGATGGCCCGCCCGGACGCCGCGGAGGAGGCCGCCGGCCGGGTCCAGTTCGAGGTAGCAGCAGGTGGCGAAGAGCTCGCTGTCCAGGTCCGCCAGCAGCCCGCTGGTACGGGACAGCACCTGGTCCGGCGGCAGGCCCTCGCGGGCGTAGGCGCGGAGCCCCACCCGCAGCACGCCCATGGTCGCGGAGGCCTCGGCGCTGTGCCCCTGGACGTCGCCGACGACCAGGCCGATCCGGCCGCCGGGCAGGCTGAGGACGTCGTACCAGTCGCCGCCGACCTCCAGGCCCGCGGTGCCCGGGAGGTAGCGGGCGGCGGTCTCCAGGCCGGGGACCGCGGCGATCTGCCGGGGCAGCATCATCCGCTGGAGGTCCATCGCGTGCCGGTGCTCGAGGTCGTGCAGCCGGGCCCGCTCGGCGGACTGGGCGATGATGCCGGTGAGCGCGGTGCACAGGGCCCGCTCCGAGCCGCTGAACTCGCGCGGGCCGCGGAAGGCGATCAGGCAGGCGCCGACCGGCCGGCCGGAGACGATCAGCGGGAGGACCGCCCAGGCGCGGTCCTCCTGGCCGTCGGAGACCTCGGAGAGGAAGAGCGGGCGCTCGTCGCGCAGCGCCCGGTGCATGGCCTCGTGAGCGGTCTCGCGCAGCCGCTGGTCGCCCTCGCAGGTGGTGCGCTCGCCCTGGTAGTAGGTGCTGCTGTGCTCCTCGCCCTGGCCGGCCTCGTCCAGCACGTGGAGCAGCACGGCGTCCGCGGCGAGGGTCGGCCGGACCAGGCCGTTCAGCACGGTGGCCAGGTCGTGGACGGTGATCGCGCGGGAGAGTGCCCGGGTGAGGGTGAGGAGGAAGGCGTTGCGGGCCTCGCCGCCGAAGCCGGTCCGCTCGGCCGCGCAGGAGTCCCGCTCGGCCGCCCGGCCGCGGTCCACCATCACCCCGCTGACCAGGACCGGGGTCCCGTCGGCCGCGAGCTCGACGCTGCCCCGCTCGTGGACGGTGTGCACCGAGCCGTCGGCGTGCCGGACCCGGTACGCGGAGTGGTACGAGCCGCCGCGGTCCAGCGCCTCGGCGGCCTCGGCCTGGAGCACCGGCAGGTCGGCGGGGTGGACGCGGTCGAAGAAGGCGTCGGCGGGCCCCTCGAAGCCCGCTCCGCCGTGGTCCGCGGTGAGGCCGAGGATGCGGGCCGAGAGCGGGTCGCAGCGCAGTTCGCCGTGGACCAGGTCCCACTCGAAGGCGCCGATCCCGCCGGCGGCCAGCGCGCGGGCCAGGTCGGGCGAGCGGGACTCCCCGAGCGGGGAGATCCGCGCGGGGTGCGGCTGCGGGATCACTCCACTACCTCCGGGCGCTAGACGGATCCGGGTAGACCCGCAGAACGGGACATAGAGGACTTTTGTCTCCTTAAAGGCTAAGGGACCGTCGGCGAAAGTCCCCGGCGGAGAGGGGCGGGCGGCCGGATTGTGATCTGTGTCATGCCGGGGACCCGGAACTCGGACGGGAACGCGAATCCGCGGCGGGGGCCGCCTTCCGAACACACAGCGTGTCGGCGCAAGCTGTGCGCAGGACGGCGCTGCCGGGGGGAGCGCCCTGACCGCGGAGGCGCGCGTTGGACCACGAGGTGAACACCGGGAACGCTGTCAACGAGACCGTTCGGCTGCTCCACTGGGACAAGCCGGAGCAGTTGGACAGCGCGGCGGTGGAGGGCTGGCAGCAGGTGCTCACCGCAGCGCGGGCGGCGGACCGGCCCGGAGAGCCGGCGTCGTCCGCGACGGCGCCCCGCCCGGACGGCGAGCGGGTACTGCGC
This sequence comes from Phaeacidiphilus oryzae TH49, assembly GCF_000744815.1. Taxonomy (NCBI): domain Bacteria; kingdom Bacillati; phylum Actinomycetota; class Actinomycetes; order Kitasatosporales; family Streptomycetaceae; genus Phaeacidiphilus; species Phaeacidiphilus oryzae. Next base: position 4,776,343 of record NZ_JQMQ01000005.1, on the reverse strand, counting down.
TGGCTGGCGGTGGAAGGCGAGTCGACGCCGGTCGGACTGGCCGAGCTCCGGCTGCCGGACGACGCCGATCTGCGGCACGCGGCGGAACTCGAACTCTGCGTCCACCCCGAGCACCGCGGGCAGGGCGTCGGACGCCGGCTCCTCGACGAGGCGGTGGCGGCGGCCCGGGCCGAGGGGCGTACCGAGCTGCTCGCCGAGGCCGGCGCGGAGACCCCGGGTGCGCGGCTGCTGAGCGCCCTCGGCTTCACCCCGGTGCTCGACATGGTGGCGCTGCGGCTCACCGTGGACGGGCTGGACGCGGCCGGGCTGCGGGAGATCGTCCGCACGGGCGCCGGCGGATACCGGCTGGCCCGCTGGCCCGGCGTGGTGCCGCCGGACCTGGCCGAGGCGTACGCGGCCGCCCGGTCGGCGATGGACGAGCTGCCGATGCGCGGGGTGACCCGCGGCACCGCCGCCTGGGACGCCGAGCGGCTGCACCGCTTCGCCGAGGTGGTGCGGGGCCGCGGGGACGCGCTGCTCACGGTGGCCGCGCTGGCCGACGAGGACGCGGGCGCGGGCGAGGAGGCAGGCGGCGGGGCCGGAGGCGGGATCGACGCGGCCGGCGGGGCCGGCGGGGAGCTGGTGGCCGGGTTCAGCGAGGTGGCGATCCCCGGCGCGGACACCTCCGGCCGGCCGCTCTTCGCCGACCCGGTGGACGGCGGCGAGCGGCACGCCTGGACCTACACCACGGCGGTGGTGCCGGAGCACCGCGGGCACGGGCTCGGGCTGTGGCTCAAGGCGGCCATGCTGCAGTGGCTGACCGGGGCCCACCCGGAGGTCTCCGAGGTGTGGACGGAGTGCGCCGCGGAGAACCGGCACATGCTGGCGGTCAACGAGCGGCTCGGCTTCCGCGAGGTGCGGCGGTTCTCGGCGTACCGGCTGGGTCTTGCGGCCTCCTGACGGCCGCCCGCCGAGCCTGCTGGGCCAGTCGCCGTACGGCGGGCTGCGACACGCGGCGCGGTGGTTGCGGGGGCGGGCGGTCGGGGGAAGCCTGGGTGCGCCGGGCCGCCGGTGCACCGGCCGACCACGGGAGGACCCGATGCCGGAACGCAGTTCGTACGCCGAGGGAGCGCCCTGCTGGGCGGACATCCTCACCCCGGACCCGGAGGGCGCCCAGCGCTTCTACTCCGCCGTCCTGGGCTGGGAGTTCCAGGACCTCGGAGAGGAGATGGGGCACTACACGATGTGCCTCGTGAAGGGGCAGCCGGTCGCCGCCATGATGGCCCCGACTCCGGAGATGGAGGGGATGTCGCCGGAGTGGAACGTCTACCTCGCCACCTCGGACATCGGCGGCGCGCTGGAGAGGGTGGCGGCCGCCGGCGGCCAGGTGGCGCTGGCCGCCCAGGAGGTGCCCGGCGCGGGGACGATGGCCTTCGCGGTCGACCCGGCCGGCGGCTCGTTCGGCCTGTGGCAGGCGGCCGGGCACATCGGGTCCAAGCTGTGGGCCGAGCCGGGCGCGATGTGCTGGAACCAGCTGGCCACCACCGGCGGCTCCGACGTGGACGCCTTCTACCGCGAGGTCTTCGGCTACGCGGGCGTGGACCAGCTCGGTGACGGCTCGAACTTCGACTACGCCGTGTGGCAGGCCGCCGGGATCCCGGAGGGCGAGCCCGCGCAGGTCGCCGGGCGCTGGCGGGTGCCCGCCGAGCAGCTGCCCGGCGGGCGGCCCTCCTGGGACGCCTTCTTCACGGTCCAGGACGCGGACGCGGCGGCGCGGATCGTGGCGAACGGCGGGGGGAAGATCGTCCACGGTCCCGAGGACTCCCCCTACGGTCGGATGTGCGCCATCCTCGACCCCTTCGGCGCGCATCTGCAGATCTGCCAACTGCCCGGCTGAGTACAGTCGTTCGAATACAGGACACAGGACACAGGATCAGAGAGGGAGAGGTCATCGCCATGGCCACGACGCGTGTCGCCCGTACCGCCTGGGAGGGCGGGCTGCAGGACGGGAAGGGTACCGTCACCTTCGCCTCCTCCGGGATCGGGGACTACCAGGTCTCCTGGCCTTCCCGGGCGGAGCAGCCGAACGGGCAGACTAGTCCGGAGGAGCTGATCGCGGCCGCGCATTCGAGCTGCTTCTCGATGGCGCTCTCGCACGGGCTCACCCAGGCGGGGCATCCGCCGACGCGGCTGGACACCCAGGCCGAGGTGACCTTCCAGCCGGGCACGGGGATCACCGCGGTGAAGCTCACCGTGCGCGGCGAGGTGCCGGGGCTGGACGCCGCCGGGTTCACCGAGGCGGCGCAGGACGCCAAGGCGAACTGCCCGGTCAGCCAGCTGATGAAGGGCAATGTCGAGGTCGCCCTGGACGCCTCGCTGGCCTGAGCGGTTCGCCGGTACGCCCGGCCCGGGCGCAGGCGCGCGGGCCGGGCGTACGCCTGTTCGGGCGCCCGCCGGAGGACCGGGGGGCGGCCACCGGAGCGGGGGAATCGCTCGGTCGGCGGTGGTGGGCCGTTCCGGGCCGCCTCTATGATCGCGTCGTGCCCGGCCCCACAGGAGGCGCCGAAAGCGCCCGAAGCCTCGCCGTGGCCGACCCGTGCCCCTGCTGCGGCGAGCAGCCGGCGGCACCGGCGGCCGCGGAGGGCGCCGATGCCCGCTTCCGGGCCGCCTTCCAGCACGCCGGGATCGGCATGGCCGTGATCTCCGCCGAGGACGTCCTGCTGGAGGCCAACCCCGCGCTCGCCCGGATGCTCGGCTACGAGCCGGCCGAGCTCACCGGGACGCGGGTGCAGCGGCTGCTGCACCCTGACGGGCCGTCAGGCCCCCTGCACAGCGCACTGGCCGCGAGCGGGCGGGAGCGGGTCCGGCTGGAGCGGAGGCTCGACCACCGCGCCGGGCACCCGGTGTGGACCCAGATCACCCTGACCCTGGTGCACCCCGCCGACGGGTCCCCCGGCTACACCCTGGCGATGGTGGAGGACGTCTCCCATCGGCGCCGGCTCGGCGCCCGGCTGCACTACCAGGCCAAGCACGACCCGCTGACCAGGCTGCCGAACCGTTCGCTCTTCTTCGACCGGCTCGGCGAGGCGTTCGCCGCCGCCGGCCCCGGCAGCCGGATCGGCCTGTGCTACCTCGACCTGGACGGCTTCCACGCGGTCAACGACACCCTCGGCCATCTGGTCGGCGACCAGCTGCTCAGCGCGGTGGCACGGCGGCTCACCGAGCGCTTCACCCCGCGCGGCCACCTGGTGGCCAGGACCGGCGGGGACGAGTTCGCGGTCGTCGTCCCGCGCAGCGCCGGCCCGCAGGAGCTCACCGCCCTCGCCACCGAACTGCTCGAACTGCTCGACACCGACTACGAGTTGGACGGCCGACGGGTCAGCGCCTCGGCCAGCGTCGGGGTGGTGGAGCGGGCCGTCGCCGGTACCGACCCGTCCGAGCTGGTCACGGACGCGGACGCGACCCTCCACTGGGCCAAGCGGGAGGGCCGGGGCCGCTGGGCGCTCTTCGACCCGGAGCGGCACGCGGACCAGCTCACCCGGCAGGTGCTGGCCACCACGATGCGGCCGGCGCTGGACCGCGGTGAGTTCGTCCTCGACTACCAGCCGCTGGTGCGGCTCGCGGACGGCGCGGCGGTGGGCGTCGAGTCGCTGGTGCGCTGGGCCCACCCGCAGTTCGGGCGGCTCTCCCCGGACCGGTTCATCGACATCGCCGAGGAGACCGGGGCCATCGTCCCGCTGGGGATGTGGGTGCTGGAGGAGTCGTGCCGTCAGGGGCGGCGCTGGATGCGGGAGTTCCCGGAGGCGGAGCTGTTCGTCTCGGTCAACCTGGCGGCGCGGCAGATCTGGGACTCGGACGTGGTCGCGGACGTCGCCGAGGTGCTCAAGCGGACCGGCTTCCCGGCCCGGCTGCTGCAACTGGAGCTCACCGAGAGCGCCGTGCTGGGCCCCGCCGGGCGGCCGGTGGAGGCGCTCCACGCGCTCTCCGCGATGGGGATCAGGATCGCCATCGACGACTTCGGTACCGGGTACTCCAACCTCTCCTACCTCAGCCGGCTGCCGGTGCACGCGCTGAAGCTGGACTCGTCCTTCGTCTCCGGGTTCGGAGCCGGCGGCAAGGCGGCCGCCGGTCCGGGGGCGCCGGCCGGACGCCAGGAGGTCGACGCCGAGATCGTCAGCGCGCTGGTCCGGCTGGCCCACGTACTGGGGCTGAGCGTCACCGCCGAGGGCGTCGAGGGCCCCGAGCAGGCGCAGCGGCTGCGCGAGACAGGCTGCGACGTCGCCCAGGGCTGGCATTTCGCCCGCCCGGGCCCGGCGGAGGCGGTGGCCGAACTGGTCGCGCAGCGCCGGCACGGCGGCTGAGGGGCCGCCGGCCCGCAGCGGCCCCGCTGAGCCCGAAGGGCTCATGAGGGGCCGGGGGAGCCGCGCGCCCAGCGGCACGGGCTGCCGCACTCGGCGACGGACCTCGGGTCGCGACCCGGTGACCTTTGCCGAGGGCGGCGGCGCCGTGGGCGGGCGATGCAGCTCCCCGGGCCCCTTGCCCCTTGCCCCTTGCTGGACCCTAAGGGCCTGCGCCGGGCCGGCGGGCCGGCTCAGCAGGGGCCGTCGTCGGTCCAGACTCCGGCGCTTCCGCCGGGGACGTCGGCCTCGGTCCACCACTTGGCGGTCCAGGTGTGGCCGTTGTAGCTGACCTGCTGGCCGCCGGTGTACGCGGTGGTGCTGGACCAGGCCGCGGCGGTGCAGCCGCCCTGGGTGGGCGTGGGGGTCGGGGTCGGGGTGGGCGTCGGGGTGCCGGTGCCGCCGCCGCTTCCGCTGGGCGGGGTCGCCCCGGCGAACTGGGTGTCGTACTTGGTGAAGTCCCAGGCGTTCTGGGTCACGCTGGAGCAGGTGCCGGAGGTGGTGCCGTTGTTGTCCGGCGGGCTGCACTCGCGGTCGCGGTTGACCGACCAGAAGGTGTACCTGGCCATGTGGTTGCTCTCGGCGAAGTTCAGCACCGACTGGAAGTCGGACTGGTAGAAGAACTCGCCGCTGTCGCTGCGGCCGTTCATCATCGACACGCCCTCGTGGGCGTAGGCGGTCGCGGAGTCCCAGCCGAAGGTCGACTGGAGCAGCCCGTTGAACGCCTGGAGGGCGCTGATCTGCGAGGCCGCGCCGTTGAAGCCGCCGTCGAACGGCATGATGGAGAAGTTGTCCGGAACGAAGCCGTCGGTCTTGGCCTGGTTGAGCATCTGCTGGCCGAACCAGCCGGTGCCGGCCGAGGTACCGGCGGTGGTCACCGAGATGTACAGGCCCGGGTTGTTCTTCTGGAGGATCTGCGCGGCGCCGATCTCGTTGGCGATCGCGGAGCTGTTCTCGTACTCCGGCTCCTCCAGGTCGAAGTCCATGGCGTGCAGCCCGTACTTGTCGATCACCTGCTGGTACGCGGCGGCGGTGGCGGCCGGGGTGCCGCAGACCTGGCCCAGCTTGGTGCCGTTGTAGCCGCCGATGGAGACCGAGACGTCGCCGCCGGCCGCCCGTATCGAGCTGATCGTGCTCGCCACCGCGGAGTCCGAGGAGACCGCGGCGGTGCCGTCCCAGGCCGGCGCGCAGGAGCTGCCGTCGGCCAGGATGAAGGCGAGCTGGAAGGCCTTGATCCCGCTGGCGTTCATCACGTCGACGGGGTTGGGCGGGTTGTTGTCGAGCGGCATCAGGTACGGGGCCGCGGCGTACCAGTTGCTGCCGAGGGCGGCGCTGGTGGCCGCGGCGGGGGCGGTCGCGGGGGCCGCGTTGCCGGACTGGGCCGCGGCGAACAGGCCGGTGGCGGCGAGCGCGGCGGTGGCGAGGCCGGCGAAGAGGCCGCGGGCCCGGCGGCTAGCGGGGGTTCGGTGTCTGCCGTTTTCTGTTGGCACCGGATCTCCTTGTGGGGGAAGACGGAGACTTGGTGCCTATGGTCTAGTCCTGTGGCCGAGCGCAGTCAAGGGTATGGTCTGGACCAGTTTCCTTCAGCGGAAAGGGAACTGACGCCGGCTCAGCCGGCGATGATCAGCGCGAGGGTCGTCCCACGGCGGAACGCCCCGCGTTCGACCAGGTCGAGAAGGCCGTAGAGGGCCTTGGCCTCATAGGTGAGGTCGAGGTCGAGGGCGGCCTCGCCGTCCTGGCGGTCGGCCACCCCGGCGGCGAAGGCCTTGAGCTCGGGGGTGCTGCGGCCGTAGCCGCCGAAATGGTAGCGGTGGTCGATGTACCAGGAGCCGCGGCGGGCGCCGAAGGCCAGCCGCTGGAGGGCCGCCGTCTCGGCGTCCAGGTCCAGCGAGGGTCCGGGCTTGAGCGCGGCGAAGCCCAGCGCGCGCTGCCCCGGGCGCAGGCCCGCGGCCAGTCCGGCCAGCATCCCGCCGGTGCCGACCGAGCAGCAGATCACATCGACCTCCGGCGCCTGGGAGTTGAGCTCCTCCGTCACCGTCCGGCAGCCGCGTACGCCGAGGGCGTTGGAGCCCCCCTCGGGGAGGACGTACGCCGGGCCGTGCCGCTCGTGGAGCTCCTCCAGCACCCGGGGGGTGTCGCGCAGCCGCCAGGTCACCCGGTCCATGAAGTCCAGCCGCATCCCATAGGCGGCGGCCCGGGCCAGGCCGGGGTTGAGCGGGCGGTCGCGCAGCTCCTCGCCGCGGACCACGCCGACCGTGCGCAGGCCGAAGCGGCGGCCGGCCGCGGCGGTCGCCCGCAGATGGTGCGAGTAGGCGCCGCCGAAGGTCAGCAGGGTGTCGTGGCCGGCGGAGCGGGCGGCCCGGGCGTTCGGCAGCAGCTTGCGCCACTTGGTGCCGGAGCCGGGGACGCCCGGGTCGATCAGGTCGTCCCGCTTGAGCAGCAGCCGGACGCCGGCCCGGCGCAGCCGCTCGTCCACCAGCTCCTGGAGCGGAGTGGGGGCTAGGGGCTCGTCCAGGGCGAAGCGCGGGGCGGGGTCCGGGTCCGGGGGCGGGTCCTGATGGAGTGTCATGGCGTCGTGGCGTCGTGGCGTCGTGGCGGAGGTCGGGGCTCTGGCCGGGTCAGGCCCCGCCGGGCGCCTCCGGCTCGCCCGACTCGCTCGGCTCGCTCGGCTCGACCAGGCCGTGGGCCTCGGCGATCAGCCGGTAGGAGCGGTTGCGGGCCGCGTGGCCGTGGACATTGCTGGTGATCATCAGCTCGTCGGCGCCGGTGCGCTCGCGCAGCGCGGCCAGGCCCTGGCGGACCTGGTCGCGGTCGCCGAGGACCACGTTCGCGAGCCAGGAGTCGATGAAGTCCCGCTCCAGCTCGGAGTACGGATAGGCCTCCGCCTCCTCCGGGGTGGGCACCAGGCCCGGGGCGCCCCGGCGCAGCCGCAGCATGTTGAGCGCTCCGGAGAGCGCCAGCCGGCGGGCCTGCTTCTCGTCGTCGGCGGCGATCGCGCCCACGCCGATCAGCGCGTACGGCTTCTCCAGCACCTCGGAGGGGCGGAAGGTCTGCCGGTAGAGGTCCAGCGCCGGGACGGTGTTCTGCGCGCTGAAGTGGTGGGCGAAGGCGAACGGCAGGCCGAGCCGGCCGGCCAGCTGGGCGCTGAAGCCGGAGGAGCCGAGCAGCCAGATCGGCGGCCGCCCGGTGCCCGGCGCGCTGGCCTCGCCGGGCACCGACTTCAGCCGGGCGTACGGGTGGCCGGGCGGGAAGTCGGCGTCCAGGAAGTGGGTCAGCTCGGCGAGCTGCTGCGGGAAGTCGTCGGCGTGCGGGTCGCCGGTGTTCCGGCGGAGGGCGGCGGCGGTCGCCGGGTCGGTGCCGGGGGCGCGGCCCAGACCCAGGTCGATTCGCCCCGGATGCAGCGCGTGCAGCAGGCCGAACTGCTCGGCGACCACGAGGGGGGCGTGGTTGGGCAGCATGACGCCGCCGCTGCCGAGCCGGATGGTACTGGTGGCGGCGCCGAGGTGGGCGAGGAGGACGGCCGGGCTGGAGCTGGCCACCCCGGGCATCCCGTGGTGCTCGGCCACCCAGAAGCGGTGGTACCCCCAGCGCTCGGCGTCCTGCGCGAGCCGGGTGGTGGCGGCGAGCGCCTCGGTGGGGGTGTATCCCTCGCCGACGGTGGCCAGATCGAGGATCGAGAGGGGGGTCTCGGGGTCGGCGCTGCTGTTGCTCACCGGGCTGCTCTCCTCATTCGGCTGCGCAGGTGGTTCTGAGGTCTGCCCTGGACGGGTCTGACCTGGATGGTCCGACCCGCGTCAACAGCGCGCCCCGAGCAGATGTTCCCGCCGCCGGGTGCGGAGGCTCACTCCAGGTACAGCTCGCGGTAGCAGGGGAAGGAGCGGGCCGGGGTGCGGACCGACTCCGCGCTCAACACGGCGTGCACCACCGCGCGGGTGACCGCGTCCGCGCCGGCGGCGAGGATCGCGTTCACCGCGAGGGCGTCGGCCGGCGCCGGGGCGGTGCCGGTGCCGGTGCCGAGGGTGAAGACGGTGTCCCCGTCGTTGAGGAGATGCACCGGGCGGACCGCGCGGGCCAGGCCGTCATGGGCGGTGCCGGCCAGCTTGTGGAGTTGAGGGCGGGTCAGCTCGGCGTCGGTGGCGACGACGGCGAGGGTGGTGTTGAGCGGCTGGGCGGCGGCCGCCGTGCCGCCGGAGGCCGTGCCGCCGGGGCCGGGCTGCCGGAGGCCGGGCTGCCGGGGCCGGGGCGCCCGCCGCCTCCGCCAGCCGCTCGGCCGCCCGCCGGCGTACCGCCTCCGGCAGCGGGCCGCGCGCCTCCGCGCCGGCCAGCCCGCCCAGCCGGCCGAACTCGCCCTCCACCTCCGCGAAGGCTCCGTACGGCAGCCCGGTGGCCGGGTCCACCGGGGAGCCGGCCGCGTTCAGCGCGACCAGGGCGGCGACGGTCACCTCGCACGCCTCCCGCCCCTCGGCGGCCGGCAGCGGGACCACCGCGCTCGCCGTGCCTATCCCGCCCTTGAGCCCGCCCTCGGTGTGCGCGCCGGTGCCCGCGCCGACCGCGCCCTGCGGCACCGGCACCCCCTCCCCCGCCGCCCAGGCGGCCTCGGCCGCCGTGCGCCCGAGGGCGGCGCCCGGGCGGGCCCGCCAGTCCCCGCCGCGGCCGAGGTCGAAGAGCGCCGCCGCGGGGACGACCGGGACGACCCGGCCGGGCCCGACCGGGAAGCCCCGCTCGCGCTCCTCCAGCCAGGCCATCACCCCGTCCGCGGCGGCCAGGCCGAAGGCGCTGCCGCCGGTCAGCACCACCGCCTCGACCCGCTGGACGAGGTTGCGCGGATCGAGGGCGTCGGTCTCGCGGGTGCCCGGACCGCCGCCGCGGACGTCCACCGCGGCGACCGCGCCGCCGGGTGGGGCGAGGACGACCGTCGTGCCGGAGAGCCAGCCCTCCCCGATCCGCTGGGCGTGCCCCACCCTCAGCCCGGGGACGTCCGTCAGCGCGTTCAGCCGCCCCGCCCTGGATGCCATCGCCTACCTCCGCTGGCCGCGACCGTCGGTTCCGATACGCCGTCAGACGTATCACGGCGCACCGACATCCGCCCCATGAGCGGCCGGTCGTCCCCGCGAGCCTGCCGGATGCCCGCTCGGCCGTGCGAACGTGGTCGGGTGGACGGAGCGACGACCCCAGAAACCGGCTTCGATTCGCGTGCCGCGTACCGGCTCCCGCTGCCCGAGGAGCTGCTGCTCCTCTGCCTCGACCCGCGCAGCCTGCGGGTACGGCAGCCGCAGTTCTTCCGGTACGCGCTGGCCGGGGCGGTACTGGCGGAGCTGCAGCTGAACCGGTCGGTCCGGGTCGGCGGCGGACGGGTCGGGCTCGCCTCGCCGGCACCGCGCGGGGAGCCGGGCCTTGACGCGGCGCTGGCCTGGGTGGCCGAGGCGGCCGCCGAGAACCCGCGCGGGCTGCCGCTGCAGGCGGCGCTGCGCCGGCTGGCCAGAAACGCGGACCGGCCGTATCTGGACGCGCTGGTCTCGCGGGGGCTGCTGCGGGTCGAGCAGCGGCGGGTGCTGGGCCTCTTCCCGCGCACCGGGTACTACGCCGAGTCGGCGGACGCCCACCGGCGGCTGGCGGCCGAGGTGGACGCGGCGGTACGGGCGGTCGGCGGGGCCCGCGGCGGGGGCGGCGTGCCCCCCGGCGCGCCCGCTGTTCAGGGCGCTTCCGTCCACGACCGGCGGCTGGCCGCGCTGGCCGCCGCCGGCTGCCTCAGCGCCCGCCTCTACCCGGGCTGGGACGGCCGGGAGCCGCGGATCTGGCTCCAGCTGCTGGTCGCCCGGGACGAGATCGCGGACGCCGTCCGCCGCCTGGTCGAGACCGACCAGACCACCAGCACCGCGGCGGCCGCCTCCAGCCGCTGAACCGCGCGGCCGGACGGTGGCCGACGGTGGTCGGAGCACCGGCGAAGGTCCGCTATGATTACTTCCGTCAACGCGACGGCGACCAGCTCGCCCGAGGCGACGACGCCCGCGCCGCTAGCTCAGTTGGTTAGAGCAGCTGACTCTTAATCAGCGGGTCCGGGGTTCGAGTCCCTGGCGGCGCACAAGCAAGACATGCAGTACAACGGCCTGGGGCCTCGCGTTTCGACGGGAGGCCCCAGGCCGTTTTTGATTTGCGGTGGGAGCAGAGCGGGAACGCCTGCACAAGAACCGCACGCGTCCGATCAGCTCGCCGGAGGCAGGTCCCAGTGCGCAGGCTCACTCCCCCTGCGTGGGGCGTCCGCGCACACACGACTACACGGCATCGGCCATCTGGACGCCTTGGTGAGGCTGTTCACCGGGGGCCCCCGGCTGCCATCGGCGCTGCCTATTCTTCGGCCTGACTCCCACGTCACCATCCGCTCACGACGGCCTGGGCCGCCACGAGCGGATCGTCGCCATGCAGCAGGGCCTCCACGACACACCGCAACAGGCCCCCAGCGAGCTTGAAGGCCATCTCAGAGGAGCCTGCCTCGTCGAAGCCCGCGCGGTCGATCCGCAGCAGCCCCCTCGGCAACGTCCTGGCCGCGGCCTCTCCTGCCAGTCCGTCGAGCACCGCAGCGGCGAAGTCGCCTGGCAACCCAGCCACGAGCGAGCGTCCGAGCTCGCTGCGGCAGTGGGCATGGGCAACCGCGCCGAGCCCCAGAGGCTCATCGAACGGGACCTCGAACTCAGTCGCCGACCCCGATGGATCCGGTGAGAACTCGGCCCCGAGAAGGGCCCGCATCGTCATCCCGCCGAGCGCTCGGCTCAGTTCCACGACCGCCCGCACCGCACGTACCGGCTCGGCCGGGCCGGCGCGCTCGCAGCGAGCGACATGTGTGCCGACGTAGACGGCAGAAGACTCGTCTGTTCGGATCGCGGCACGACGGCCGCCTCTGCTGATGATCACCGTGGACCTCCCGGCCCCCGCCGAGCCGTCACAGCGCCCGGGCGGGCCAGTCCAGTAGGCGGGCGCCGATGACGGCGGTCTGGAGGGTGTAGCGGTGGGCCGGGTCGGCCGGGTCGGCGCCGGTCAGGTCCCGGACTCGGGCCAGGCGGTAGGTGAGGGCGCGGACGCTGAGTGCGAGCCTGCGGGCCGCCTCCGCCGAGACGCAGCCGCTGTCGAAGTAGACGCTGAGCGTCCTCAGCAGCGGCCCGGCTCCGCCGCGGGCCCGCTCCAGCGGGCCGAGGGCGTGCCGCACCAGGTCGGCCATGGCGTCCCGGTCGCGGGTCAGCACGGGGTAGACCAGCAGGTCGGCGGCGTGCAGCAGAGGGCTGGGCAGGTCGAGGCGGTCGGCCAGGTCGAGGGCGTTGAGCGCCTCCTCGTACGAGTGGACGACGCCGCCCGCGCCTGGGTGCGGGCGGCCGACGGCGACGCGCGCCGTGCGGTCCGCGCCGCGGACCAGCGCGGCGAAGTGGTCGAGCACGTCGGTGTGATCGGCGGGGGCGATGCAGACGAGCCGGGCGTCCTTGGTGGTGAGGAGGATGCTGCGGGTGCCGAACCGGCCGCGCAGGGCGAGTTCCACCTGTCGCGTGACGGGGTGCACGGCGTCGTACGCGGCGAGGTCCGCGGCCGCCGCCACGGCCACGACGTACGCGTGGGCGAGGCGGAGGCCGAAGCGCTCGGCGCGCTGGGCGAGCCGGCCGAGGTCCCCGCGGCCGTACAGCAGGTCGTCGATGAACTCCCGGCGGGCGTTCTCCTCCTGGCGGACGGCGATCCGCTGAGCGCGCTCGTAGCCGTCGGCGAAGGCGTCCACGGCCATGGCCATCGCGGCCAGCACTGGGTCCGCCGAGGGGGCGTTCTCCGGCCAGGCGGCCCTGGTCGCGGCCAGGTAGCGGCCGACGAGTTCACGGAGCGAGCGACCGGAGCCGGCGGCGGCCTCGCCACGGGCGCGATGCTCGTCGAGTTCCCCGCGGGTGAGGCGGCGGCCGGTCGCCGCGACCTCGGCGAGCAGCCGGGCGTAGCCGTCGGGGCCGGTGGCGCCTTCGCCGGCGCTCCAGTCCGCGGCGACCACGGCATCGGACATCGACACCCACCCCACCCCTCCCGACCGTCACGCGGTGCCGTCAACGGCGGCTCAGCGCCCGTCGTCAAGAACCAATCAAGAATCGCAGGTGGGTCCGGTTGTCGTGCAACCGGCATGGGGAGCCGGTAAAGATTGCCGGAAACGGGCAATGCGGTGGGCCCCTCCCTCCCCTCAGGATGCTGTCTCGCAGGGGAGTGGCACGAGGCCACGCCCGGAAAGCGAGGGCCGCAGGGCCGGTTTCGGAGGGGGAGGGCAGGTGGGAGAGTTCCTGCGTGCCGCGCTCGGTTTCCCGGCCGTGCTGTTCGGCGCAGCCCTGATCGTCGTGGTGGTGTTCTGGCTGCTGGTCCTGGTCGGGGCGGCGGACCACGACGCGCTGCACGCCCACCACCTCCCCGAGACGCTCGGCGGCGGCTCGGTACCGGTCACCGTGCCGGTGTCCTTCCTGGTCCTGATCGCCTGGTTCACCAGCCTGACCGGCGCGCTGCTGGTCCGCGCCGCGGTCGCGGCGGGGCCCCTGCGGACCGTCCTCGAAACGGCGGTGCTCTTCGCCGCCCTGCTGCTGTCCTGGGTGTCCACCCTGGCGCTGGTCCGGCGGCTGCGCCGGGTGCTGCCCGAGCAATCCGCCCCGTCCCGGCGCGACTTCGTCGGACTCACCTGCCGGATCCGCACCGGGCGGGTCACGGCCGAATTCGGCCAGGCCGAGGTCGGCGCCGAGGACGGGTCGAGCGCCGTGGTGCCGGTCCGCGCCCAGCCGAGGGACGCCGAGCTGCTGGCCGCGGGGGCCGCGGGGACCACCGGTCTGCTCTACGACTACGACGAGCAGGGCGAGTTCTTCTGGGTCGCGCCCTTCGACCCCGTACTGCGACCCGAAACCGGGCCGCCGGGCGCGCCGCAGACGTAGTGACGCAGACGTAGCGGCGCAGACGTAGCGCTGCAGACGTAGCGGCGGCGAGCCGAAGCTGCCGGGTTCCGGGAAGAGTCTCCGCGACGCCCGGCCACCGACTCGCGGGCCCGCATGCCCGCGTGCGTGTCCGCGGCCCGCTCGGCGCACCTCATCTCACCTCACCTCACCTGTTGATCCTCGAAGGACTGTCTCTGTCATGGATGCCGTATCCCTGGCCATCGGTGTGCTCGTCGCCGTCGTGCTGCTCATCTCGCTCACGGTGCTGGTGCTCTTCAGCCGGCTGTTCCGCAAGGTGGAGCAGGGGCGGGCGCTGATCATCTCCAAGGCCAAGAAGGTCGACGTGACCTTCACCGGCGCGATCGTGCTGCCCGTCGTCCACAAGGCCGAGTACATGGACATCTCGGTGAAGACCATCGAGATCCGGCGCACCGGCCGGGAGGGGCTGATCTGCCGGGACAACATCCGCGCGGACATCCACATCTCGTTCTTCGTGCGGGTGAACAAGACCGTCGAGGACGTCGTCAAGGTCGCGCAGTCCATCGGCACGGCCACCGCCAGCGACCCGAAGGCGATCCAGGAGTTCTTCGCGGCGAAGTTCTCCGAGGGGCTCAAGACCGTCGGCAAGCAGCTGGACTTCGTCGATCTCTACACCAAGCGCGAGGAGTTCCGGGACCGCATCATCCAGGTCATCGGCACCGACCTGAACGGCTACCACCTGGACGACGCGGCCATCGACTTCCTCGAGCAGACCTCGATGTCGCAGCTCGACCCGTCGAACATCCTGGACGCCCAGGGCATCCGCAAGATCACCGAGCTGACGACGACCGAGCACGTGCGCACCAACGAGTACCAGCGCACCGAGCAGAAGGAGATCACCCGCCAGGACGTCGACGCCCGGGAGACCATCCTGGAGCTGGAGCGCCGGCAGGCGGAGGCCGAGATCAAGCAGCGCCGCGAGGTGGAGACGCTGCGGGCCCGCGAGGAGGCGGTCACCGCCAAGACGCAGGAGGAGCAGCGGCTGGAGGCGCAGACCGCGTTCATCCGCACCGAGGAGCTGCTCGGCGTGCAGCGCGAGAACCAGGCGCGGGAGATCGCCGCCGCGGAGAAGAACCGCGAGCGGGTGATCGCCGTGGAGAACGAACGGATCGAGAAGGACCGCCAGTTGGAGGCCATCGCCCGGGACCGTGCCACCGAGCTGTCCCGGATCGCCGCCCAGCGCGAGGTCGAGACCGAGCGCCGGGAGATGGCGGACGTGGTACGCGAGCGGGTCGCGGTCGACCGGACGGTCGCCGAGCAGGAGGAGTCCATCAAGAAGCTGCGCGTGGTCGAGGAGGCCGAGCGCACCCGCCAGTCCGTGATCATCGCCGCCGAGGCGGAGGCCCAGGAGCGGCTGGTCAAGGACATCAAGGCGGCGGAGGCCGCCGAGGCCGCGGCCACTCACCGGGCGGCCGAGCAACTCACCCTGGCCGAGGCCCGGTTGAAGGCCGCCGACCTGGACGCCAAGGCCAAGCTGCGGCTCGCCGAGGCCGTGCAGGCCGAGGAGGCCGCCGGCGGCCTCGCCTCCGTGCAGGTGCGGGACAAGGAGGCGGAGGTAGTGGAGAAGGCCGGCCGGGCCGAGGCCGAGGCGACGGCCGCGCGGCTGCGGGCCGAGGCGGAGGGGGCGCGGCTCAAGGCGCTCGCCGAGGCCGAGGGGACGGCGGCACTGGCCACCGCGGAGGCCGCGATGATCGGCGAGAAGCTGAAGGCCGAGGCCGAGGGGCTCACCGAGAAGGCTGCGGCGATGGCCGCGCTGGACGACGCCTCCCGCGGCCACGAGGAGTACCGGCTGCGCCTGGCCGCGGAGAAGGAGGTCCGGCTGGCCGGCCTGGACATGCAGCGCCGGCTCGCGGAGGCCCAGGCCACCGTGCTGGCCACCGGGTTGGAGCACGCCGACATCGACATCGTCGGCGGCGAGAGCGCCTTCTTCGACCGGCTGGTCTCGGCGATCGGCATGGGCAAGGGCGTCGACGGCTTCGTCCAGCACTCCGAGACGGCGCAGGCGCTGATCGGCCCCTGGCTGAACGGCAGCGCGAGCTTCCCGGAGGACCTGACCAGGATGGTCGGCTCGGTCTCCGCCGGGGACGTGCGCGACCTCACGGTGTCGGCACTGCTGACGCGGCTGGCCAAGGACGGCGGGGCGCAGGCCGGCCAGGTCCGCCGTCTGATGGAGCAGGCCGAGCGGTTGGGCCTGGCCCAGATGCCGCTGGCGGCGGCGAACGGCGGCGACGCCTCGGCGTGACCGCGCTTCCTGTCGGGCCCGCACAGGGGTCGGGCCCGACAGGCGCGGCACCGGGCCGGACGGGCCGGGGGCCCGGGGCGCCGGCACACGCGGGGCGGACAGGGCACGCGGGCCCCCGGGCCACGCGAGGCACGCAGGGCACGCGAGGCCCCCGGGGCACACGAGGCACGCCGGGCACGCGAGGCACGCGGAGCACGCAGGCCACGCGAGGCACGCAAGGCACGCGGCAGACGCAGTACACACAGCACACGCGGTACAAGCCGGGAAGTGAGAGACGCCGGACGTGAACGCAGCAGGTGAGGAGAGGGAGCCGCGGGCGGACGCGACCGCGGGGGCGGCCATCGGAGCCGGTCCGCACTCCGGGCCGGATGCCGGAGCCTACGCCGTCCTGCGCCGCAGACTCGCCGCGCAGGCGGCCGAACTCGGCTCGCTCACCGAGGAGTTGAACACGCGCCGGACAGCCGCCTTCGGCTCCGCGCGTCTCGCGCCGGCCCGTACCGCCCGCGTCCGTACCGAGCGTGCCGCCCTCCCCAGCGGGATCGCCAGGGTGGGCGACCGGCTGCTGCTGGGCTTCGCCCCCGTGCCCGGCTCCAGCCCCGTCCCCGTCCCCGGCTCCAGCCCCGTCTCCGGCCCGGGCGACGGCGCCGGCGTCCGCCCGGCCGACGTACTCGCCCTCCACGATCGCGAGTTGGCCCCGCTGCCCGCCGACGCCGTGCCCGGCCTGCTGGACGCGCCGGGCTTCCGGCAGGCCTTCGACGAGCTGCACCGCTACTTCCGCGACGCCCGGCTGGTCCGCCTGCGCGGCGGCGAGGACGGCGTCCTCGCCCTCTTCCGTACGGGCGAGCGCGCCACCGACGTCCGCGGGCTGCGCTGGGCCGTCAAGGACGACTCCGCCGAGTTCCTGGACGCCCACGGCGACCGCGAGCTCTCCCCCGCCCCCGCGTACGACTTCGACTGGACCGAGGCGGTCCGGGAGGACCAGCGGGCCGGCCGGCACCCGCACATCGCCGTCCGCGGCGAGCTGTTCGTCGACACCCTCGGCGGCACCCTCACCGTCAAGACCGAGGACGACACCGCCACCGGCGACGGCGTGTACAGCGAGCCGGTCGACGAGCCGCTGCAGTCCCTGGACGACGCCGAGGTCGCGCACGCCCGCGTGGGCGCGCTGATCCTGCTGCGCGTCCGCCCCTACCGGGAGCCGGTCGCCCGCCATCTGGTCTTCGACACCACCACCCGGGCCGTCGTCCGCCTGGACGGCATCGGCCGGGCCTGCCGCTCGCTGCCCGACCAGCAGGGCGTCGTCTTCCCCGGCGGCTACTGCCTGGCCGGCGGCCGGCACGGCGCCTTCGAACCGGACCCCGCAGTGATCCGCGAGCCGGAATTCGAACGCGAGCACCGCGCGCCCGGCGGCGAGGACGTCCTCTACGCCTTCCGCTGCCGGGCCACCGGCCACGCCCTGCTGCTCTCCTACAACCTGGTGCGCCAGGAGTTCGCGGCCCCGCTGCTCTGCCGGGACTACACGCTGCTCGACGACGGCACCCTCGCCCTGCTGCGGGCGGACGCCGCCGGCGAGCCCGCCCGCGTCCACACCGTCCAGTTCTGGAACTCGCCCTACGCGTCGGACACGTGGGCCGACGCCCACTCCCGTACCACCGACGCCCCCGACCCGGCGCTGGCCCGGATCGGCAACGCCGATCTGGTGCGCGGGGTCTCCACGCTCTTCGCGATCGCCCGCTCGGCCACCGAGCCCGAGCACACCGCCGAGGGCTACCGGCGGCTGGCCGCCGCCTGCACCCACGCCGTCAGCGCCCACCCATGGCTTGCGGAGGCCGAAGAGACCGAAGCAGCCGAAGAGGCCGAAGAGGCCCAGGCCACGGGGAGCCCGCTCCGGGACGTCCTGACGATCCTGGAGGCGCTGCGGGCCACCGCCGCGCAGACCCTCGCCGAGTTCGACCGCGTGGACGACCTCACCCGCCGTGCCGCCGACGCGCTCGCCGAGGCCGAGCGGGAGGTCACCGCGTTGGTCCGGCGCGCCCGCGGCGAGGCCCCGGCCACCGCCGCCGAATGGGTGGAGCGCCTGACAGCCCTGCGCACCGCGCACGCCGCCGTCCTCCCCCTGGCCGAACTCCCGTACGTGGAACGCGAGTCGGCACTCGCCCTGGCCGCCGGCCTGGAGTCGGACATCGCCTCCTTCGCCCGGCGGGCCGTCGAGCACCTGGCCCGTCCCGACGCCTTCGACGGCCTCCTCGCCGACCTGTCCGCGCTCACCGCCCGGGCCGGGGCCCTGGACCGGACGGCCGACTCCGCGCCGCTCTCCGCCCGCCTGGACGAGCTGCAGCGCGGACTGCGCACCGTCACCGACGTCGTCACCGAGCTGGACATCGGCGACGCCGCCGTCCGCACCGGCATCCTGGAGCGCGTAGGCCGGGTGCTCGCCTCCGCCAACGCCGCCCGGGCGGCGCTCGCTGCGCGCCTGGCCGAGCTCGGCGAGGACGAGAGCCGGGCCGAGTCCGCGGCCGAACTCGCCCTGCTGCGCCAGACCACCGCGACCGCCCTCGCCTCCGCGGGGACCCCCGCCGCGTGCGAGGAGCAGTCGGCACGCCTGCTCTTCCGGCTGGAGGACCTGGAGTCCCGCTTCGGCGCCTCCGAGGAGGCCCTGGCCCGTACCGCGGAACTGCGCGCGGAGATCACCGACGCCTTCGCGGCCCGCCGCCAGAACCTGCTGGACGAGCGCGCCCGCCGGGCCGAGCGGCTGCTCCGCGCCGCCGAGCAGGCGCTGCGGACGGTCGGCCTCCGGGTCTCCGCGCTGCCGGACGCCACCGCGGCCGCCGCCTACTTCGCCACCGACCCGGTGGTGGCCCGGATCCGCAGGGCGGCGGCCGACCTGCGCGGGCTCGACGAGCCGCTGCGCGCCGAGGAGTTGGAAGGCCGGCTGGCCGAGGCCGGGCAGGCGGCCGCCCGTGCCCTGCGCGACCGCGCCGATCTGTACACGGAGGGCGGCCGCGTGGTCCGCCTGGGCCGGCGCCGCTTCACCGTCACCACCCAGCCGTTCGACCTCGCCCTGGTCCCGGGCGCCGACGGAGGCCTGGACCTCGCCGTCACCGGCACCGACTACCGCGAGCCCGTCACCGACCCGGACTTCCTCAGCACCTGCGACTGCTGGGGCCGCACGCTCCCCTCGGAGTCACCGGCCGTCTACCGTGCCGAGTACCTGGCCGCCCGCCTGCTACGCGACAACGGCCCGGACGCGCTCGGCTCCAACGCCCTCGGCTCCGATCCGGACGACCTCGTCGAACTCACCGAACTCGCCTCCGCCGCCGCCCGATCCGCCTACGACGAGGGCTACGAGCAGGGTGTGCACGACCACGACGCCGCGCTCATCCTCGCCGCCCTCCTGCGGCTCCGCGCCGGGGCGGGCGTGCTGCGCTTCCCCGCGCGGGCGCGGGCCTCCGCCCAGCTCTTCTGGGCGCACGGCGCGACCCCCGAGTCGCGCGCCGTCTGGGCCCTGCGCGCCGCCTCCCTGTCCCGGGCCCGCGCCGACTTCGGCCCGACGCCGGGCGGTGCCGCCGGGATCGCCGCCTGGTGCGCCGAACTCGCCCGCGCCATCGAGGAGTTCACGCCGGGGGACGGCTCCTCGCCCGCCGCCGCCGAGTACCTCTTCGAGGAGCTGACCGAGACCCCCGACGACTTCGCCCTCAGCGCCGGCGCCCGCACCTTCCTGGACGGCTTCCACCGCGCCATGAGCGAGGACGCGCGGGCCTCCTACCCGGACGCCCTCTCCTCCCTCGCCGACGACCTCCCCGCCCGCCGCCAGCTCGTCGAGACCTGGCTCAGCGCCTACGCCGACGCGAGCGCCGCCTCCACCGAGGCCGACTCGGCTCTCGACGCCGTCCCGGCCTCGATCGCCGAAGCCGTCGCCGCCGAGCTCACCCCCGGACTCCCCCGTCGCCTGGTCGAGGCCCCGCTCTCCCACACGGTGGAGGGCCTCCGCGGCAGCCACCCGCGCATCGACCACGGCCGGCTGGAGGTCCGCCTGGACGAACTCCTCGACCGCACGGCCAGGTTCGAGGCCGTCGAGGTCCCGGCCTTCCGCGCCTACCAGCACCGCCGTGCCGACCTGGTCGCCGCCGCCCGAGCCCAGCTGCGCCTGGACGAGCACCGTCCGCGGGTCAGTGCCGGCTTCGTCCGCAACCGCCTGATCGAGGAGGTGTACCTGCCCCTCGTCGGGGACAGCCTGGCCCGCCAGCTCGGTACGGCCGAGGGCCCGCGCGTCGCCCAGCAGGGCCTGCTCCTCCTCGTGTCGCCGCCCGGCTACGGCAAGACCAGCCTGATCGACTACGTCGCCGACCGCCTCGGCCTGCTGCTGGTCCGGGTGGACGGGCCGGCCCTCGGCGAGGGCACGACCTCCCTCGATCCGGCCCGGGCCCCGGACGCGGCCGCTCGCCGCGAGATCGAGAAGGTCAACTTCGCGCTGGCCGCGGGCGGCAACGTGCTTCTGCACCTCGACGACGTCCAGCACGCCTCCCCCGAGCTGCTGCAGCGCTTCATCCCGCTGTGCGACGCGCAGCGCGGCGTCGAGGGGGTGTGGAACGGCGCGGCCCGCCGCTACGACCTGCGCGGCAAGCGCTTCGCGGTGTGGATGACCGCCAACCCGTACACCGAGTCCGGCGGCCGCTTCCGCATCCCCGACATGCTGGCCAGCCGCGCCGACGTCTGGAACCTGGGCGAGGTCCTCTCCGGCCGCGAGGACGCCTTCTCGCTCAGCTTCATCGAGAACGCCCTGGCCGCCAACCCGGTCCTGGCTCCCGCGGCCGCCTTCGACCGGTCGGACCTGACCACTCTCCTCCGCCTCGCCGCCGGCGATCCCGCCGCCCGCCGGGAGCCCCTCCGGGCCGCCTGCCCGCCCGCCGACCTGGCCCGGATCGAGAGCGTCCTGCGCCATCTGCTGGCAGCCCGGGACACGGTGCTGGCGGTCAACGCCGCCTACATCGCCTCGGCCGCGCAGTCGCCGGAGACCCGCACGGAGCCGCCGTTCCTCCTCCAGGGCTCCTATCGGGACATGAACGCCGTCGCCGCCCGCCTGGACCCCGCCATGAACCCGGCCGAGGCCGCGGCGGTCGTCGACGACCACTACACGGCCGCCGCCCAGACTCTCGCCACCGGCGCGGAGTTCAACCTCCTGCGCCTGGCCGAACTGCGCGGCGCCCTGACCCCGGAGGAGGGCGTCCGTCTCAAGGAGATCCGGGCCGCCCACGTCCGGGCCCGCGCGCTCACCGGCGCGGGCGGCGGCCCGGAGGCCGATCCCGCCCATCGCGCGGCGGCCGCCCTCTCCCTCCTGGCCGACCGGGCCGCGGCCATCGAATCCGCCATCCTCCGTACCGCGGAGCGCGAGTCGCACGCCCCACGGCACCCGCGCTGATCCGCGGCGGGGAGGGGAGGCCGGTGAGGAGGGGGCGCGCCCGGTCAGGAGGGGCGCCCGGTCAGGCGGGCCGCCCGGTCAGCCCTTCGGGCCCTTGGCGAACTCGGTGATCAGGGCCTTGTCGAAGGCCGGCAGGTCGTCCGGCTTGCGGCTGGTGATCAGCACGTTGGGCCCGCCGGGGCAGACGAAGACCTCCTCGTCGACCCAGTGGCCGCTGGCGTTCTCGATGTCGGTGCGCAGGCTCGGCCAGGAGGTCAGCGTGCGGTCGCGGACCACGCCGGCCTCGACCAGGGTCCACGGGCCGTGGCAGATCGCCGCGACCGGCTTGCGGGCGTCGAAGAAGGCCTTGGTGAAGGCCACCGCGTCGGAGTCGGTCCGCAGGAAGTCGGGGTTGGCCACGCCGCCGGGCAGGACCAGCGCGTCGTAGTCGGCCGGGTCGGCGTCCGCGACCTGCTGGTGGACCGGGAAGGTGTCCGCCTTGTCCAGATGGTTGAAGGCCTGGACGCGTTCGGCGCCCGTGGAGAGGAGGCGCGGCGTCCCGCCCGCGTCGTGGACGGCCTGCCAGGGATCGGTCAGTTCGACCTGCTCCACTCCTTCGGGCGCGACGAGGAAGGCGATGGTCTTGTTCTGGAGTTCGGTGCTCACGGTCACTCCACCCTTCGGTAGGTCGGGGGTGGGCCTCGATGGTTCCCGGCAGCGCGCCTAGCCCGGCCGCGCGCGATCAAACCCCCGCCGACCGGGAACGGCGGGCCCGGGAGCTGCGTCCATACCCACGGGTAGGCGAAGGGGGCGGCGATGGAAGCCGTGGTCAAGGGGAGCACCATGCCGGTGCTCGAAGTCACCATGAACGTCGGGGAGAGCCTGGTCACGCCGCACGGCGAGCTCTCCTGGATGTCCGAGAACATGACGATGAGCCAGTCCGCCCAGGCTGGCGGCGGCCTGCTGCGGACGCTGAAGCGGCTGGCCGGCGGCGGGGGGCTGTTCCTCACCCGCTACCAGCCCGAGGGCGGCCCGGGGATGGTCGCCTTCGCCTCGAAGGTGCCCGGCCACATCGTGCCGGTCGACGTCGACCGGGACCGCGGCTACCTGGTGCACCGGCACGGCTGGCTGGCCGGCACCCCCGGGGTGACGCCGACGGTCGGGCTGCAGCAGAGCTTCCGCGGGGGGCTGTGGGGCGGGGACGGCTTCCTCCTCCAGCGGCTGGAGGGCAGCGGCCGGGCCTGGATCGAGCTCTCCGGAGAGCTGTGCCACTACCAGCTCCCGGCCGGGCGGACGATGCTCGTCCACCCGGGGCACATCGGGATGTTCGAGGAGCGGGTGCGGTTCACCATGACCCGGGTGCCGGGCGTGACCAACCGCCTCTTCGGCGGCGACGGCTACTACCTGGTCGCGCTCACCGGGCCCGGCGACATCTGGCTCCAGTCCATGCCGCTGCCGAACCTGGCGCACGCCCTGGTGCCGTACCTCCCGCTCGGTGGCGAGCGGGAGGCGGTCGAGGCCGGCGGCCTGGGCGGGGTGCTGGGCGGCCTGCTGCGGGACTGAGCCGGGCCGGTCAGGGCGCGAAGGCGATGGTGGCCGGTTCGGCGGAGAGCGCGATCAGGGTGCTGGACAGCACCCGCATGGTCGCCGGGTCGATGACGTCGAGGGTGCTGGAGACGTTGGTGGCGACCCAGGCGAGCCCGGTCACCGGGTCGATGGAGAGGCCGGTCGGGATGTGGTGGACGGCCGCCCGGCCCAGGACCCGGCCGGTGGCCGCGTCCAGCGCGGTGACCGTGTCCTCGCCGGAGTTGGTGACCAGCACCCGGCTGCCGTCCCCGGTCACCGCCGTCCGCCACGGGGTGCGGCCGACGGGGATACGGGAGACCGTCCGGCCGGCCGCCAGGTCGATCACCGAGACGGTGTTCCGGGAGGGGTTGGCCACGTAGGCGCGGCGGCCGTCGGGGTGGACGGAGACGCCGACGGCCCGGGACTGGTCGGGCAGCCGGCCGCGCACCCGGCCGCTCTCGGCGTCCACCACGACCAGGCCGTCGTAGCAGGTGACGAGGAGCGAACGGCCGTCCGGGAGGGGGGCGACGGTGTGCGGGGAGGTGCCGACCCGCCAGGTGTCCGCGACCTCGTCGGAGCCGGTGTCGATGACGGAGAGGCTGTTCGAGGAGCCGGGCCCGGTGTCCGAGCCGGTGTTGGCCACATAGACCAGCCCGCCGTCCGGCGACACGGCGACGCCGTGGGGGTAGAGGCCCACCGTGACGGAGGAGGTCACCGCCCGCTTGGCGGTGTCGTAGACCGCGACGTCGCTCTCCCCCGAGTTGGCGATGTAGAGCTTGCCGCCGTCCGGCAGGGCGGCGACGCCGTAGGGGTTGGTGACTCCGCTGTAGGAGGCGGCGACCAGGGTCCTGGTGGCCGTGTCGACCATGGCGAGGATGCTCCCCGCCGGGCAGGCCGCGTAGGCCAGCCGGCCGGCGCCCGCGGGGGCGGCGGTGGGGACCCGGACGGCCGGTCCCGGGAACTCGGTGGCCTTCTTCTGACGGGCCGTCGGGTCCTCGGCGATCCGGTTGCGGAACCAGTGGCTGCTGCCGGGGTAGCGCTCGGGGGCGGACGGAATCGCGGAGGGGCTCGCACTGCGGCTGCTCACGCTGCCCTGGTGCGGCGGCGTCTGGTCGGCGCCGGGGAAGGTGGCCGGCGGCAGTGTCGCCACCTCGTACTCGGCCAGCCGCAGCTCGCCCTTGGTCTCCGGGAGTTGCGGGAAGGAGCCGTCCGAACCGCCGCCCGGGAGGCCGAAGGCCGAGGTGAGGTCGCCGAAGGTGGAGCGGCGCCAGGCGCTGATGTTGGTCTCCTGGACGCCGGTCAGCCTTTCCAGGAAGCGCAGCACCGAGGTGTGGTCGAAGTTCTCGGTGGCGACCAGCCCGCCCCGGGTCCACGGCGAGACGATGACGCACGGCACCCGCACCCCGGCGCCGATCGGCAGGCCGCCGACGAACTCGTCCGGGGTGCCGGCCGGCGGCAGTGGCGGGACCACGTGGTCGAAGAGGCCGTCGTTCTCGTCGTAGTTGAGGATGAAGACGGTCTTCCGCCACAGGTCGCGGTTGGCGGCCACGGCGTCCAGCTGCCGGGCCAGGAAGTCGGCGCCGGAGGCCGGCAGGTAGTCCGGGTGCTCGGACTGGCCGGAGGTCGGAATGATCCAGGAGACGGTGGGCAGGCGGCCGTTGAGGGCGTCCTGCTCGAAGCGGTCGGCCGGGCCGATGGTCAGGCCGTGCTCGTGGAGGGCCGAACCGGGCTCGGCGTTCTGGAAGTTGGCGAAGAACTCGAGCGGGTTGCAGCCGTAGTCGTCCTCCTGCTGGTAGACGTGCCAGGAGACGCCGGCCGCGGTCAGCCGCTCGGGATAGGTGGTCCAGCGGAACGGGGACGGGATGGTGTTGCTGGTCACCGGGCCGCCCATGGTGCCGCTCGGGTCGATGGTGCCGGTCCAGTGGTAGAGCCGGTTGGGCCAGGTCGGGCCGAGCAGGGAGCAGTGGTAGCCGTCGCAGAGGGTGAAGGCCTCGGCCAGCGCCCAGTGGAAGGGGATGTCGTCCCGCTCGTAGTAGCCCATCGTGTAGGGGCCGCGGGCCTCGCCGTCCGCCTTGCGGTGGGCGGGGACCCAGTTGTCCATCCGTCCGCCGTTCACCGCGGAGTGCTGGACCGACCAGGCGTGGCTGGTCGAGGGGATCGCCTGCGCGCTGGTGGTGCGGGTGTCGAGGTGGAACGGGAGGAGGTAGCCGTCCGGGTTCTCCGGGTCGGGCTGGTAGAAGACCGAGCGGCCGGTGGAGAGCTGGACCGCGTTCGGGTCGTCGAACCCGCGGACCCCCGGCATGGTGCCGAAGTAGTGGTCGAACGAGCGGTTCTCCTGCATCAGGATCACCACGTGCTCGATCTCGTCGAGGGAGCCGAGTCGGCGGGCCGGCTCGGCGGCGACCGCCTGCCGGAGGTTGGGCGGCAGCAGGGCCGCGGCGGCCGCCGCGGCGCCGGTGCCCGCGGCGCGCTTGAGGAAACGGCGCCGGGAGAACTCAGCCACGGCCGCCTCCCCCGTCTCCGGGGGTGCCATGGGCGCGCCTGCGGCGCTGGGGGCGCTGGGATGTCGGGACTCTCAACTGTCGCATCCACGTCATATGGACACATCCTCACCGCAGCGCGTGTACAGGTCAATAACACACGCAGGACAGGGATGGGAAGTCGCGACGAAATCCTCCGCCGGGTCCCGGTGACGGACAGCGCCCCCGTCGCGTCGGGGGACGTCGCGCTAGCCGGTGGTCGCCGCGGCGTGGACGACCGCCTCGCGGCCGCGGTTCCGCCGGTGGCCGGTGTCGCTCAGCAGCCTGCCGTTGGTCTCCGGCGCCCAGGCGATCGCGGTGACCCCGCCGACCAGCGAGACCACGCCCATGATGAACATCGACCAGCCGAGGCCGAGATGGTCGAGGGAGAGCGGCAGCAGGAAGGTGCCGATGGCGGCGCCGATCCGGCTGGCGGCCGAGGCGAAGCCGACGCCGGAGGTCCGGATCGGGGTCGGGAAGACCTCCTCCGGATAGATCCCCGGCAGGATGCTCATGATCCCGTAGGAGAAGAGGTAGCCGAAGAAGCAGACGGTCCCCAGCCAGACCGGCAGCAGATGCCCCAGGGCCACCAGGAAGAGCGCCAGCGCGCAGCCGAACATCGGCCAGACCAGGATGGTCCGGCGGCCGACCCGGTCCACCAGCCACCATCCGGTGCAGGCGCCGACCAGCGCGATGACCGTGCCGAGGAGCGCGCCGGCCAGCGCGGAGCTGCCCAGGCCTATCGCGGTGAGGACGGTCGGCTGGAAGAAGGTCAGCGCGAAGTACGGCAGGACGATGCAGATCCAGAAGGTGGACGCGAAGACCGTCCGCAGCAGGTAGTCCCGGGAGAAGAGCATCGCGTACCGGGTGGGCGCGGCCTCCTCGGCCTGGATGTCGGCGGCCTCCACGGCGAGGTCGCGGGCGATCGCGGCACTCGCCGGGTCCGCGGAGCCGGCGCCGGAGCGGACGGCGAGCGACTCGGCGAGGACCCGCTCCGCGTCCTCCCGGCGGCCCTTGGACATCAGCCAGCGCGGCGACTCGGGCAGTCCGTGCCGCAGCACCAGGCAGGCCACCGCCGGTACGGCGCTGGCCGCGAGGGTGATGTGCCAGGCGTTCGGCCAGTTGCTGTTGATCACGTAACCGACCAGGTAGGCCACCACGTACCCGACGTTCCAGAGGATCTCCAGGACGCCGAGGTAGTTGCCGCGTTTGGCGCGCGGGGAGAACTCGGCGAGCAGCGGGGAGCCGATCGAGTAGTCGGCGCCGACGGCGAGGCCCATCACCAGGCCCAGCACCATCACCTGCCAGGGGGCGTCCACCGCCAGCATGAGCAGCGCGCAGGCGAGGAAGACCGACAGGTCGATGGTGAACATCGGGCGGCGGCCGAGGCGGTCGGTCAGATAGCCGAGGAAGAGCCCGCCGAAGAAGGTGCCGATCAGGGTGGACGAGGAGATCAGCGTCGACCAGGTGAGGGTGACGCCGATCTGCCGGGACATCGCGCTGCCGGCGAGCGCCGAGGCCACCGAGGCGAAGACGAAGCCGTCGATGAACATCCCGCCGCCGGTGGCCAGGGTGAGCCGGCGGAGGAAGCGGCGGGGGTCGGCGGGTCTACCGGTGGCAGGCGCGGGTTGGCTGGGCGACGGCGGAGCTGCGGACGTCATCTGGGGGTCCGGTCCTTCCTGGGGGGTCGGGTCGGAGAGGGCTGACGGGGCAGCAGAACGCCGTCGGGGCGTACACCTTGCGTCGATATGACAGCGCGTCAGTCCTCTCGAGACGGTTGATTGCAGACTGCACGTACCCTGATTCGACCTCCTCAGTCCTCGGCCGTCCGGGCTACGTGGAGGTCCCGCCCAGGCGTGTTCCGCGGCCCGGGACGGCCGCCCGGAGCAGCCTGACCCCATGGGTCAGTTGGTACGGGTACCTGTGCGGACCGGACGGAGCGGACTGACGGCGGCGCTGGCCGCGGCGGTGGCCGCCGCCGCGTGCGCGGGCTCCGCGGGGCGGCGGGGGTCGCCTTCGGCGCCGAGCGGGCGGCGGCGGTGACGGCGGTCGCGGGAGCGCCGGGTCCGGGCGCCCGGCCGGGCACCCGCCCGGGTACGGGCCCCCTCGCGGCACTCGGGCCGGCCGCGCTGCCGGGTGCCAACCTCCTCCTCGCCCCTGCCGCCGGGTCGGCTGCCCGGCCCCTGGCGGGTGCCGCGACGCCGGCCCCCGGCCCCGGGCCTGACGCCGACGCCGACCCCGACTCGGCGGCGGTCGGCACCGGCCCCGGGCCGGTGGCCGCACGCGGGAACGCGCCGGCCCCGTCCACCCTGGACGCCCTGGACCGGACGTTCCGTCAACTCTCCGGTCTGCAGGCCCGGGTGGACGCCCTCTCCGCGCAGGCCTCGGCGCTGCGCGCGCAGGCCGGGCAGCTGGCCGCCAAGGCCGCCTGGCAGCGGGTCCGCCGCGAGCTGATGGGCGACGCGATGGCCCGGCTGGCCGGCTACCAGTACGCCGACGGCCCGCTGGCCGGGCTCACCGACCTCCTCACCGGGCGCGGCGGAGCCCAGCGGCTGGCCGACCGGCAGAGCGCCGAGTACCAGGCCCGGCACGCCTACACCGTGGCCTACCAGGAGGCCCGCCGGGTCGCCGCACTGCGCGCCGCGCAGGCGGCCCGGGCCGCCGCCGCGGCCACCGCGGCCGAGCGGCGCCGGGACGCCGTCGCGGCCTCCCGCCCCGCGCTCACCGCCCGCCGGGACGCC
Organism: Phaeacidiphilus oryzae TH49; assembly: GCF_000744815.1. Classification (NCBI taxonomy): domain Bacteria; kingdom Bacillati; phylum Actinomycetota; class Actinomycetes; order Kitasatosporales; family Streptomycetaceae; genus Phaeacidiphilus; species Phaeacidiphilus oryzae. Next base: position 4,748,535 of record NZ_JQMQ01000005.1, on the reverse strand, counting down.
CTGCTGGCCGGGATCGCCGCCCGCTTCGGGGACGGCAGCGCGGCCTCCGGCCTGCTGCGGGCGCTGCCCGGCCGGGCCGCCGGTCCAGACCTCCAGCCGGACGGCAAGGCCCTGCGGGCGGTCCTCTTCGCGCTGGCGCACATCGGCACCCCCTACGTCTGGGGCGGCACCTCGCCCTCCGGATACGACTGCTCGGGCCTGACCTCGCAGGCCTGGGCGGCGGCCGGGGTGCGGATCCCGCGCACCAGCCAGGCGCAGTTCGCGGGCCTGCCCCGGGTGCCGGCGGGGCAGCCGCTGCGCCCCGGGGACCTGGTCGTCTACTTCCCCGGGGCGACCCATGTGGGGATGTACATCGGCGACGGGCTGGTGGTGCACGCACCCCGGCCGGGGACGGTGGTCCGGGTGACCACCCTGGACCGGATGCCGTCCCCGGGGGTCGTGCGACCGCGCTACTGACCGGCCGGCCCGGGACCGGCGTGCCGTCAGGCGGCGCCTCGCAGCAGGCCGAAGACGGCCCCCTGCGGATCGCTCACCACCGCGATGTAGGGGCCGTCCGGGACCTGAACCGGGCCCATCACCGCCCGGCCGCCGGCCGCCGCGGCCCGCTCCACAGCGGCGTCCACGTCCTCCACACCGAAGTACGGCAGCCAGTGGGGGCGGGCGCCCGGGGTGTGCTCCTCGTCGATCCCGGCCAGGCCGCCGAAGTCGGCCTCGCCGAGGGAGAACATGGCGTAGAAGTCGACCGACCGCCGGACGGTCCAGCCGAAGACCGCCGGGTAGAAGCGCTCGGCGCCGGCGGTGTCGTCGGTGTGCAGCTCGGCCCAGCACATCCCGCCGTTCGCCTCGTACGAGGTGAAGCCGTCGAAGGCGCGCGGCTGCCAGAGCGCGAAGGCGGCGCCGGAGGGGTCGGCGACGACCGCGTAGCGGCCCTCCTCGAAGACGTCCATCGGGTCCACGATCAGGCTGCCGCCGGCCTTGCGGACGGCGGCGACGGCGGCGTCCGCGTCGGTCACCGAGAAGGCGATCGACCAGGCCGTCGGCTGGCCCTCGCCCATCAGCCCCATCAGCGCGGCCACGGGGGCGTCGGCGGTGCTCTCGCCGAGATGGAGGATGGTGTAGCCGCCCGCCTCGGGGCGGGGGTCGGTGGCCGCGCGCCAGCCGAAGACGGCGGCGTAGAACCGCTTGGCCGCCTCCGGGTCGGAGGTGCCGAGCTCCACCCAGCAGGGGGTGTGGGTGGTCGGTTTGTCCATGTGCATGACTTCAACTCCTCGGATCGGTCGTGCTGTGGGATCACGCTGGGGGATCACGCTGGGGGATCACGCTCTGATGGCCCGTCAGAATCGGCTCCTGTCCGCATTCTGGCGGAGGGGTCTGACAATCCCCGGCGAACCCGGCCGCGGTACGTCGGCAGAGGTAGCCCGTGATAGAGAAGAACGGTGACTTCAGCGACTCCGGGTGCGGCGGCACCGCAGGTATCCGAGGAGATGGCGCGGCTCGCCGCGGCCGTCGGCTGGCAGGGCCGGGAGCGCGTGGACCGCGTCGAGCACCGGCATCTCGGCGACTTCCTCACCGCGATCGCGGTGGACGGGCGGACCGCCGCCGCGCCCGCGCCGGGGGCCGTCCCCGACGACCTGGCCGTCCCGCCGACGCTGCTCTGCGGTTTCGTGGACGAGCCGCCCGAGTGCCCCGCCGCACTGGCGTACGGGCAGGGCTGGCTCAACGGCGGCGACCGCTTCGAGTACCCGGAGGCGGCGCCCGAACTGCGGCTCGGCGACGTGCTGCGCTCGCGGACCGAGCTGGTGGAGGCGGTGGAGAAGGCCGGCCGCTCCGGGCGGATGGCGGTGCTGACCTTCCGCACCGAGTTCCGCCGGGACGACACCGGCGAGGTCGTCGCCCGGCACGTCGGCACCCGGATCCGGCGGTGACCGCGATGAGGCCCGAGAAGGTGGCCGCGGGGGCCGAGCTGCCGGGGTGGACGGTGACGCCGGACCTCACCCGCCTGGTGCGGTACGCGTCCTCCTCCGGGGACTTCTACCCGCTGCACTACGACCGGGAGTTCGCGGCGGAGCAGGGCTTCCCCGGCTTCCCCGTGCAGGGGCTGCTCAAGACCGCCTGGCTCGGGCAGCTGGTGACGGGGTGGCTGCGCCCCGGGGACCGGCTGCTGTCACTGGAGGCCTCCTACCGGGGGATGGACTACTGCGGCGAGCCGATCGCCTGCGGCGGCCGGGTCACCGAGGTCGGCGATGTCGGTGAGGTCGGCCAGGCCAGCCAGGTCGGTGAGGTCGACCAGGCCGGCGGGGTCGGCCGGGTCGCCGAGGTCGGCGAAGCCGCCGGCCCCGTCGCGGAGATCGAGCTGTGGACGGAGTCCGCCGACGGCCGCCGGGCGACGCTGGGGCGCGCGGTGGTGCGGCTCGCCCGCTGACCGCGGCCGGGGCGCGCGCCGGCCTCAGCCGTGGGCGATCTTCAGCAGATGGTGGAGGTCCCGCGCCGCCGCCGTCGCGCACAGCACGCTGGCGCCGACCAGCAGGGCCGTCACCGACTGCGGCACCAGCCTGAGGTACGCCGGCGGCGTCAGCAGCGCCGCCACCCTGCGCGGAACCGGACCGGCACCGCGCAGCGGATCCCGCCGGTCCTTCCGGTCCTTCCGGTCCTTCCGGCCGTTCCGGCCGTGCCGCCCCGCGACCAGACCGAGCGCCGCCGCCGGCAGCCGGGATCCGCGCCGCCGCCGGTGCCGCTTGGCGGCCAGCGCCGCCTTGCCCACCGCCTGCGCCACCCGGCGCCGGTCGCCGCAGGCCGTCGCGGCCCGCTCGTCGGCCCAGCGCTCGACGGTGTAGGCCACCGCCGCGGCGACCGGCCGCAGCAGCGGGTTGGCCGCCGAGGCCAGATGCGCCGCCGCGACGAACGCGTAGTGGTGGCAGGCGAGATGGGCCCGCTCGTGGGCGAAGAGCACCTCGCGCTCGGACTGGTCGAGGCTGCGCAGCATCCCGGTGGAGACCACGATCCGCCCCCAGGACCTGGAACGGCCCGGGTCCGGCGGCGAGCCACCGTTCGGCAGCCCGGGCAGCGCGTACGCCTCCGGCCGCTCGTCCTCGACCACCGCCAGCTCGCCCGCGCCCGGCAGGCAGTACGCCTCGAAGCCGGCCGCGACCAGCGCCCGCATCCGCCGCCACAGCATCCGCAGTGCCGCGCCCAGCGCCACCGTGAAGAGGAGCCCGGCGAGCGCCGCCTCGGCCAGGCCGACCGGGTCGCCGGTGCGGACCGTGCCGACCGACCAGTCGCCGATCAGCCCGGCCAGCGGCAGCCGGGCCACCCCGGCCACCGCCAGCACCCCGAGGGAGATCCCGCTGCCGGCCGCGAGGGCGAGCGCGGAGAGGGTCAGCAGCCAGGTGGCGAGCCGGGGTTCGACCCGCTCGGCGATCGGCCGGGCGGTGCCGGCCGCGAGCACCGGGAGCAGCAGCGGCAGATAGACCAGGTAGACCAGGGAGAGCACGTCAGCCCCCCTCCCCCGGGGCCTCCGGGCCGCCGAGGAGGCGGCGCAGCAGGTCCTCGTCCCGGGCCGAGAGGTCGTCGACGAAGCGGCTGAGGACGGCCTCCCGGTCGGGGTCGGCGTCCATCATCCGGTGCATCCGGCGGGCCGTGAGCCCGTGCCGGTCGGCGACCGGCGTGTAGGCGTACGCCCTGCCCTGCCGGACCCGCGCCAGCAGGCCCTTCTCGTAGAGCCGGGAGAGGACGGTGACCACCGTGCTGTAGGCCAGCTCCTCGCCGTCCGACCCGGCCGGGAGGCGCTCCCGGACCTGGGCCGGCGTCAGCGGGCAGACCTCGGCCGCCTGTTGCAGCTGGGCCAGCACCTCCGCCTCCAGCACGCCCTGTCCCCGCCGCCGCTCTCCTCGCACTGCTACTCTGCCGTCCGTTCCTTCATCTACAGTCTTGTAGAAGCTCAGCCGTCCCTCAGTGTGCCATGCCCGCAGCAGCCGGGCGGGCAGTCAGGAATGACAGGATGCCAGCCTTCCCCCCGCCGCCGCCCGGCCCGCCGCACAGCGTCCACCCGCAGCTCGCCTTCGACGGCTCGGGGATCGACGGCTCGCTCTTCCGCTCGGTCACCGACCTGGCCCGGGACACCCGCTGGCTGAACGGCCCGCTGGAGTCCTGGACCAACATCGGACTGCTGGTCTTCGCCCTGCTGATGGTGCTCGGCTGGTGGGGCGCCCGGAAGGCGAACGACCCGCGGGCGATGACCACCGCGCTGGCCGCCCCGGTCGCCGTGGTGTTCGCCTTCGCGGTGGCCGAGGTGGCCAAGAAGCTGGTGGCGGAGGTGCGGCCGTGCCGCTCCGTGCCGCACGCCTTCATCGTCGAGGCCTGCCCCCCGCTCAACGACTACGCCTTCCCCAGCGGCCACTCCACCACCGCCGCGGCCACCGTCGCCGGACTGTACCTGGTCAGCCGGCGGCTCTGCGCGGTGGCCGCGCTCTTCGCCCTCCTGGAGGGCTTCACCCGGGTGTACGTGGGCGCCCACTACCCCCACGACGTGCTGGGCGCCTTCGTCCTCGCCCTCCCGGTGGCCTTCGCGGTCAGCGCGCTCCTCGGGCGGGTGGCCACCCCCCTGGTGGGGCGGCTGAGCGAGGGGGTGCTCCGCCCGCTCCTCACCTCCGCCCCCACCAGGGCGGCGCACGCCGCCCGCTGACGGGCCGTCAACCCGATCGTTCGCCGTTCACCCCTCCGCCTGATCCGGGCCGCCGCCGGCGGTCCACTTCTCCGGGAGGCCGAAGAGCGGGAAGAGGCGGTCGACGTCGAGGAAGCTGTTGAGCCCGGTGATCCGGCCGTCCTCGATCTCCAGCACCTGGAGCGCCCAGGGCGTGGCCCCGCCGTCCCGGTACTGCCCGAAGGCCGGCAGGCCGTTGGCGGCACCCACCGGGACCACCACCGATCCCTCGCACTCCTGCCCGATACCGCTCAGCCAGGCCGTGACCTCGTCCCGGCCGCGCAGCCACAGCGGCAGCGGCGGCATCTGCATCACCACGTCCTCGTGCACCAGCGAGGCCAGCGTCTCCAGGTCGTAGCGCTGGAAGGCGTCGACGTAGCGGGCCAGGAACTCGCGCTGCCCGGCGTCCATCGGGCGGTACGGCTCGGACTCCTGCGGCCGCTTCTCGGCGAGCACCGCGCGGGCCCGCTGGAGGGCGCTGTTGACCGCCGGCACGGTGGTCTCCAGCAGCTCCGCCACCTCGGCCGCGGACCAGCCCAGCGCCTCGCGCAGGATCAGCACCGCGCGCTGCTTGGGCGCCAGCTCCTGGAGCGCGGCGACCAGCGCGAGCCGCACCGAGTCGCGCAGCACGGCCTGGGCGGCCGGGTCGGCCCGCTCGTCCAGCGCCCGGTCGTCGAGGATCCGGGAGTCCGGTATCGGGCCGAGCCAGGCCTCCTCCGGGAGCGGTGGCTTGAGCGGGCCGGTGGCGGAGCCGACCTCCTCCAGATCCATCGGCCTGGCCCGGCGCTGACGGCCGTTCAGCATGTCCAGGCAGACGTTGGTGGCGATCCGGTACAGCCAGGAGCGCAGCGAGGAGCGCCCCTCGAACCGCTCCAGGCCGCGCCAGGCCCGGACCATCGCCTCCTGCACGGCGTCCTCCGCCTCGAAGGCGGAACCGAGCATGCGATAGCAGTACCCGGTCAACTCCCGTCGGTACTGCTCGAGTTCGGCTGCTTCCGGCGCTGCGGCCGCGGGTCCGGCCATGGCTCCCCACCCCTTCCGGTCCTGGTCGGCCGATCCCCAGCCGACCCGAGGAACGCTACCGGGCCCCACCGACAGTCGGCGGGTGTTCCGCCGCTCCGCCGCCGGCCGGTGCGGCGGCACGCCCGCCGCGAGGGGCGCGCCGGCCCCCGCGCGCGTGCTGCGCGCGCGGGCCTGCGCCGGTGTGGCAGCCTGGCGCGCATGAGCGACGCCGAAGAGACGGGGCCGGTCAGCGGGGGGCCGGCCGGTGGACTGCGGCCGGCCCACCGGCTGCTGCCGATGGCCGGGCGGGACCCGGGCGAAAGAGGGCGGGTGTCCTCGCCCCTGGAGCTGCTGTTCGATCTGACCTTCGTGGTGGCGGTCGGTACCTCGGCCACGCAGTTCTCGGAGCTGCTGGCGGAGGGCGACCCGGGGCAGGCGGTCATCGCCTTCCTGATGGCCATGTTCGCCATCACCAACGCCTGGATCAGCTTCTCCTGGTTCGCCTCGGCCTTCGACACCGACGACTGGCTGTACCGGGTGCTGACGATGGTGCAGATGATCGGGGTGGTGGTGCTGGCGCTCGGCCTGCCGGCGATGTTCCACTCCGTCCGGCAGGGCGACCACCTCGAACTGCGCGCCATCGTGATCGGCTACGTGGTGATGCGGATCGCCATGGGGCTCCAGTGGTGGCGCGCGGCCCGGCAGTCGGCGGCCTACCACGACGTCGGGATCGCCAACATCCGCTGGATCGCGATCGCCCAGCTCGGCTGGATCGTGATCGGGTTCGCCCCGCTGCCGCTGGGCGCCGCGCTCGCCGGCTTCGTCCTCTTCGGCACCCTGGAGGTGGTGCTTCCCCGGCTCACCCAGGGGTGGGCCGGCGGCACGCCCTGGCATCCGCACCACATCGCCGAGCGGTACAGCCTCTTCGCCATCATCACCCTCGGCGAGGGCGTGGTCGGCACGGTCGCCTCGTCCGGTGCGCTCCTCGGCGGCCCGGACGGCACCCAGTGGACCGGCAACGCCGTCGCGATCGTCGTCGCCGGGGTCGGGCTGACCTTCGGCATGTGGTGGGTCTACTTCGCCACGCCCTTCGGCGAACTCCTCGTCCACCGCCGCAATCTGGGCTACGTCTTCGGCTTCGGGCACATGGCGGTCTTCATGGCCGTGGCGGGCGCCGGGGCCGGGCTCCACCTGGCCGGGCTCCAGCTGGAGCACCACTCGGAGATCGGGGACACCACGGTCGTGCTGGCGCTGGCCCTCCCGGTGGGGCTGTACCTGCTGGCCGTGTACACCCTCCACGCCCTGCTGCTGTCCGCCACGGACCGGTTCCACCTGCTGCTGCTCGCCGCCACCCTCGCCGTCCTGGTGGCCGCGGTGCTCCTCTCGGCGGCCGGGGTGGCCGTCGCGGTCTGCCTGATCGTGGTGATGGCCGCCCCGCTCGTCACGGTGCTCGGCTACGAGACGGTCGGGCACCGGCACCAGCGGGAGATGCTGGAGCGGATCGCCGCCCCGGGGCACTGAAAGCGCGGGGAGCGCGAGGAGCGCGGGGAGCGCGAGGAGCGCGAGGAGCGCGGGCAGCCCACGCCGCCCGCGTACTCCGCTACGCCGCCATCCGGGCGCCCGCGCCCCGCGCGATCGCCGAGCGGACGGCGCGGACCAGCGCCTGCGCGCGGGGGTCCGAGGTGACGCTCGGCTGCATCCCGTTGGTGACGTAGGCGAAGGCCAGACCGGTCTCCGGGTCGGCGAAGGCGAGCGACCCGCCGCGGCCGGGGTGGCCGAAGGCGCCCGGGGAGGTCATCGGGCAGGCCGATCCGTGGAGCATGAAGCCGAGGCCGAAGCGGGTGCGGGTGAGCAGCACCCGGTCGGTGCCCTCGGCGTGGACGGCGGCCGCGCGGCGGAGCATCGGCCGCTCCAGAATGTGCCCGGCGCCCAAGGCGGCGTAGAAGCCGCCCAGTCCGCGGGCGGTGGCCAGACCGTTGGAGCCGGGCAGCTCGGCGGCCCGCCAGGCCGGGTCGTTCTCGTCCGGCTGGGGCGCGACCGTCCCGAACGCCCGCCGGGTCAGCGACCCCGGGTCGGCGTACGCGGCGGCGACCTCGCGGCGCGGGCGCATCCGCAGCGCGCCGGGGCCCGGCTCGGGGGCGGCCACCTCGGCGATCCGGGCGGCCCGCGGCTGGGCCTCCTCGGGCAGGCCGATCCACAGGTCCAGACCGAGGAGCTCGGTGACGTCCTCGGCGAGCACCCCGCCGAGGGTGCGGCCGTCGACCCGGCGGACCAGTTCGCCGAGCAGCCAGCTGAAGGTCTGCGCGTGGTAGCCGTGCGTCTCCCCCGGCGCCCACAGCGGGCGCTGGCGGGCGACCGCGGCCGGGCCGCTGACCCCGTCGGCGGCCTCGGCGGCGGTGAGCGGACGGTCCAGCGCGGCCACGCCGGCCTGATGGGAGAGCAGCTGCCGCACGGTGACCCGCTCCTTGCCGCGGGCGGCGAACTCCGGCCAGTACTCGGCGACCGGCGCGTCGAGGTCGATCCGTCCGCGCTGGGCCAGGAGCAGCAGCACGGTGGCGGCGACGCCCTTGGTGGCGGAGCGGAGCAGAACAGGGGTGTCCCCGGTCCACGGGCGTCCGGCGCCCTCCTCCGCGTCCGCGTCGGCGGTGCCGCCCCACAGGTCGACGACCCGCTCCCCGTCCCGGTAGAGGGCGAGGGCCGCGCCGCGCTCGCCGCGGAGCGCGAAGTTCTCCGCGAAGACCGCGCGGAGCTCCTCGAAGCCCTCGGCGGCCGTGCCGTGGATCTCGGGCGCCTGAGCCATGGGAACGCCTTCCTCTCGCCGGTGCGGGACTCGTCGGTGGGCACCACAGTAACGCCGTTTGATCGATCATCAATCGACGAATGGGTCACACTACCGAACGTGACGGAAGACGAGAGGATCGCTCACGGTGCGTAGCGGTAGCCCATGCCCGGCTCGGTGATGAAGTGACGGGGGCTGGCCGCGTCCGGTTCGAGCTTGCGGCGGAGCCCGGCCATGTAGACCCGGAGGTAGTTGGTCTTCTCCTCGTGCCCTGGTCCCCACACCTCGTCCAGCAGCTGACGGCTGGTCACCAGTCGGCCGGGGTTGCGGAGGAGGACGGAGACCAGGTGCCACTCGGTCGGCGTCAGCCGCACCGGCCGGTCGCCGGCGGTGGCGCCCGGAAGGCTGCGGACGGTGCAGCTCGCCAGGTCCACCACGTGGTCGCCGACCACCGCGGTCACCGCGCCGGCCTCCGGGGCCGGCCGGCGCAGCACCGCGCGCAGCCGCGCCATCAGCTCGCTCATCGAGAACGGCTTGGTGACGTAGTCGTCGGCGCCCGCGTCCAGCGCGGCGACCTTCTCCGCCGCGCCCGAGCGACCGGACAGGACGATGATCGGGGCGGCGCTCCGGACCCGGAGCCCGTGGATCACCTCCACGCCGTCCAGGTCCGGCAGACCGAGGTCGAGTATCACCGCCTCCGGCGGCTGCCGGGCCGCCGACCGCAGCGCGGCGGAGCCGTCCGCGGCGGTGGCCACCGCGTACCGGCGCGCCTTCAGGTTGATCCGGAGGGCGCGCAGCATCTGGGGCTCGTCGTCGACGATCAGGACCCGGGTCATCGGCCGGTCCCGACTTCCGCGCCGGCGCCGGAGCCGGCGGCGCGGCCGGACGTGCCGTCGTCGGCCGCACCGGTGCCGCCGACCGGCGCGGCGGGCAGCGAGAGGACCATGGTGAGGCCGCCACCGGGGGTGTCCTCCGGTTCGAGGCTGCCGCCCATCGCCTCCGCGAGCCCGCGGGAGAGGGCGAGGCCGAGGCCCACGCCGCTGCCGTTGTCGGTGTCGCCGAGGCGCTGGAAGGGCTGGAAGACCCGGTCCCGGTCGGCCTCGGGCAGGCCCGGGCCGCGGTCGATCACCCGCAGCTCGACCCGGTCGCCGAGGGTGCTGGCGGTGACCACCACCGGCACCCCGGCCGGAGTGTGGCGGAGGCCGTTGGCGCACAGGTTGGCCAGCACCCGTTCCAGCAGCGGCGGGTCCGCCAGCACCTCCGGGGCCTCGGCCAGGCCCTGGGCCAGCACCGGGCCCGCGGCGCTCTCCGGACCGCCGGTGAGCGAGTCGCGGGCGGCGGCGAGGACCTCGTCCACACCGACCGGCTGGAGGTGCAGGGTGAGCGCGCCGGCCTGCAGCCGGCTCATGTCCAGCAGGTTCTCCACCAGTCTGGTCAGCTTCTCCAGCGAGAGCTGGGCGGTGGAGAGCAGCTCGTCCTGGTCCTCGGTGGAGAACTCGACGTCCTCGGAGCGGAGCGAGGAGACCGAGGCGAGAGCCACCGCCAGCGGGGTGCGGAGATCGTGGCTGACCGCCGCGAGCAGCGCGGTACGCAGCCGGTCCGCGGCGCGCACCGGCTCCACCTCGGCGGCGACGGTGGCCAGCCGGTCGCGCTCCAGCGCGGCGGCGACATGCGCGGCGAAGGCCGCCAGCACCCGCCGATCCGCGGCCGGCAGCGGCCGCCCCCGGAGGATCAGCGTCTCCCCTCCCCCGATCTGCACCTCCTCGACGGCCTCCGCCCCGGACTCCGCAGCGGGCGCGCCGGAGGGGGGCGGCGGCAGCGGCTCGGGGGCGGGACCGATGGCGGCGGGACCAGCGGCGGGACCGATGGCGGCGGGGCCGTCGCGGTGCCGGAGTTCCACCGACTGCATGCCGAAGGTCTCGCGGAGGCGGGCCAGCAGGGCGGGGACGGCCTGGTCGCCGCCGAGGACCGAGCCGGTGAGGGCGGAGAGGGTCTCGGCCTCGGCGGTCGCCCTGGCCGCCCGGCGGGAGAGCCGGGTCGCCCGGTCGACGATCAGCGCCACGACCACGCCGACCACCGCGAACACCCCCAGCGCGATGATGTTGTTGGGCGAGCCGATGGTCAGCGAGTGGATCGGCGGGATGAAGTAGAAGTTGAGCAGCGTCGAGGCGACGACCGAGGCCAGCAGGGCGGAGGTGACGCCGCCCAGGGTGGCCACCGCCACCACGCCGAGGAGGAAGATCAGCGCGTCGCTCAGCGGGTTGACCGGCGCCCGGGTCTGGGTGAGGGCCACCGTCAGCACGACCGGCGTCAGCAGCCCCGCCGCCGCCCCGGCCGCCCGGCGCGCGGGCGAGTGCAGCCGGTCCGGCACCGGCAGCCGTCGGCCCCGCCCGGACCGCTCGTGGGTGACCATGTGGACGTCGATGTCCCCGGAGAGCTCCGTGGTGGTCTCGCCGATCCCCCGCCCGGTGAGCGAGCGCAGCACCCGCCCGCGCCGGCTGGTGCCCAGCACCAGCTGGGTGGCGTTCTCCCCGCGCGCGAAGTCGAGGAGCGCGACGGGGATGTCGTCGCCCACCACCGAGTGGTACGTCCCGCCCAGGCTCTCCACCAGTCGCCGCTGCTCGGCCAGCGCCGCCGGCGAGGCGTCCGCGAGCCCGTCGCTCCGCGCCACGTGCACGGCCAGCAGCTCGCCGCCGCCGGCCCGGTCGGCGATCCGGGCGGCGCGGCGGATCAGCGTCCCGCCCTCCGGCCCACCGGTGAGGGCGACCACGACCCGCTCCCTGGTCTCCCAGACCTTGCCGATCCGGTGCTCCGCCTTGTACCGCTGGAGCCCCTCGTCGACCCGTCCGGCCAGCCAGAGCAGCGCCAGTTCGCGCAGCGCGGTGAGGTTGCCGACCCGGAAGTAGTTGGAGAGCGCGGCGTCCACCTTCTCCGCGGCGTAGACGTTGCCGTGCGCCATCCGCCGGCGCAGGCCCTCGGGGGCCATGTCGACCAGCTCGATCTGGTCCGCCCGGCGGACCACCTCGTCCGGGATGGTCTCCCGCTGCGGAACGCCGGTGATCTTCTCCACCACGTCGTTCAGCGACTCGAGGTGCTGGACGTTGACGGTGGTCAGCACGTCGATGCCGGCGGCCAGCAGCTCCTCGACGTCCTCCCAGCGCTTGGCGTTCCGCCCGCCGGGGACGTTGGTGTGCGGGAGCTCGTCGACCAGCGCGACCTCGGGGCGGCGGGCCAGCACCGCGTCCACGTCGAGCTCGGTGAACGCGGACCCGCGGTAGTCGCGGTGCAGCCGCGGGACCACCTCCAGGCCGTGCAGCCGGTCCTCGGTGCGGCGGCGGTGATGGCACTCGGCGTACGCCACCACCACGTCGGTGCCGCGCTCCAGGCGCCGGTGCGCCTCGTCCAGCATCCGGTACGTCTTGCCGACCCCGGGCGCCGCGCCCAGGAAGACCTTGAGCCTGCCCCGTCCCGGCGGCCCGGAGGCCGGCCGGCCGGCGGCGGTGTCGTACTGCTGGGACACGCTGGCTGCCCTCTCTCGCCTGCTTCCCCGTCAGACAACCCCACGCCGGAGCCCGGAGCTTCGGCGTTAACGCTTTCCTTGCGCGGTCCGGCCGCCGATTTACGCGGTCTTGACAGGGTGCGCAGGGCGCAGAGCGCGGGGCGCAGGGACCAGGGCTCAGTGCACGGGCAGGTGGACGCCGAGCTCCTTCAGCCCCTGGAGGAAGAGCTCGACGCCGACCGCGGCGAGCAGCAGGCCGAGCAGCCGGGACAGCACCTCCAGGGTGGTGTGGTGGGTCCGCTTGAACAACCGGGTCAGCAGCACCATGCAGATCAGGTCGATGGCCACCACCGAGACGAAGCCGGCGGCCACCTCGGTCCGCCAGCTCCAGTCGTGCCGGCTCAGCGACTCCACCAGGATCGCGGTCACACCCAGCGGGCTGACCACGTACGGCAGCAGCAGCGCGCGGAAGCCGCTGGTGACCGGGTGGTCGGCCTCGAACTCGGTCTCGCTCGGCCCGCCCAGGTGCAGCCCCAGCACCAGGCCCATCGCGTACACGAAGAAGATCACCCCGCCGGCCAGTTCGAGCGACTGGTCGGTGATGTGGAAGAAGTCCGTCACATAGTGGGCGGTGTACGCCTCGGCGACGCCCAGGACCGCGGCCACCCCGGAGGCGGCCGCGGCCGTCCGATGCGCCTCCCGCACCGTCATCCGGGCGGCCACCTGGGCGTAGGCCAGCAGCACCTTGGGCGGGCCGACGACGGCCAGGAACATGATGAAGGTACTGTTCAGGCTGATCACGGACACCTACCGATTGATATCTCCCGGCGGGCGGGGAAGCCTTCAACGGCACACCGTAGGGGCGGATTCGCGGGGGGAACACCCAGGGGTGAGGTAAGAATCACGCCTCCGGAACGGGGCGGACGCCGCCGATTGGTGTGATCATTAGCCGAGTCGACGGAACCCGGAAGGACGGAACGCTATGAGCGCTTGGACCGCGCTCCTTGAGCCTTCCGGAATCTCCTGGCTGGCGCTCGGCGCCGTGCTCGCCGTTCTCTCCGACGGCTTCCTGCCCTTCGTGCCGAGCGGCTCCGTGGTGATCGCCGCGGGCATGCAGAGCACCGAGGACCACCACTCCCCGCTTCCCCTGGTACTGCTGGTCGCGGCGGCCTCCTTCGCCGGCGACCTGGTGCTGCTGCAGTGCGCGCGCCGGGGCGCGGGCTGGGCCCAGCGGCGACTGGCCCGCAAGCCGAAGTGGGCCGAGGCGACCGGGTATGTGCTGGAGACCATCCGCACCAAGCCGGCCCGGACGGTGATCACGGCGCGTTTCGTGCCGGGCGGGCGGACCGTCCTCGACCTCGCGGTCGGCACCTCGCCGGTGCCGATGCGGCGGTTCCTCCACTGGAGCGCACTGAGCGCGCTGGTGTGGGCGGTCTACATGGTCGGCCTGAGCTGGGTCGACGAGCGGTGGCTGGACGTCGGCTGGCTCAGCTTCCTGGTCTCCTGCGTGGCCGCGTTCGGCGTGAGCGGGCTGGTGGCCTCGGGGGTCCGCCGCGGGCGGCGGCGCGCCCGCGCGGCGGCCGTTCCCGCGCCCCGGCGCGAGCCCTCCGGCGACCGCGCGGGCGCGGGCGAGCGGGTCTGACCCCGCAGGGGGCAGCGCGCCGCCCGCGGCGCCGCGCCCCTGCCTACAGCGTCCAGTCCATCGGCGGCTGGCCCAGGCGTTCCAGGGCCTCGTCGATCTGCGAGAACGGGCGGCTGCCGAGGAACTTCTTGGCGGAGAGCGGCGAGGGGTGCGCCCCCTGCACCACCGCGTGCCGGTCGGTGTCGATCAGCGGCAGCTTCTTCTTCGCGTGGTTGCCCCAGAGGACGAACACCGCCGGAGTCTCGCGGGCGCTCACGGCGCGGATCACCGCGTCGGTGAACCGCTCCCAGCCCTGGCCCTTGTGCGAGGCGGCCTCGTGCGCCCGCACGGTGAGGACGGTGTTGAGGAGCAGCACCCCGCGCTCGGCCCAGGGCATCAGATACCCGGTGGCCGGGACCGGCAGGCCGAGGTCGGTGTTCAGCTCCTTGTAGATGTTGCGCAGGGAGGGCGGGATCCTGGTGCCCGGCCGGACGGAGAAGCACATGCCGTGCGCCTGCCCGTCGTCGTGGTACGGGTCCTGGCCGAGGACGACCACCCGCACCTTCTCGTACGGCGTCGCCGCCAGCGCCGCGAAGACCTCGCCGGCCGGCGGGAAGACCTGGTGGGCCGCGCGCTCGGCCGCGACGTACTCGGCCAGGCGGTGGAAGTACGGCTCCTCCGTCTCCGCCTCCAGCACCCGCCGCCAGCTCTCCGGAAGTTCGAACTCTCCCAGCACGTCCGCCTCTTGGGCATCCTGCTGCACTGCTGTCTCCGACACCGCGCCTCTCCTCCGTCATCCGCTGGGAACACCGTAGCCGCGCCCACTGACAGGCCGGACCCGGCCGGCGGGTAGCGTCGGTCCGGTACGCGATGCCGAAGCCTACGGAGGTCCACCCCCGTGACCGCGCACTTCCCCGAGCCCGCGCCGTCCCTGATCGCCGAGCTCCGGCAGCCGATCGTGCAGGCGCCGATGGCGGGCGGGGGTTCCACCCCGGAGCTGGCCGCCGCTGTGTCCTGTGCGGGCGGCCTCGGGTTCCTGGCCGCCGGCTACCGCACTCCGGAGGAGGTGCGCCGGCAGATCGCCCGCACCCGCGAGCTGACCGGCGAACCGTTCGGGATCAACGTCTTCTGCCCCGGCCCCGATCCGGCGGGCGCGGCCGGGGTGGCCGCCGGATACCGCGCGGAGCTGGAGCGCGCCGGGGAGGCGAAACGCTACGGCGTCGAACTGCCGGCGGCGGCCGGCTGGGACGACGACCACTACCGGGCGAAGCTGGACCTGCTGGCCGAACTGGCCGTCCCGGTGGTCGGCTTCACCTTCGGCTGCCCCGACCCGGACGACCTGGTGCTGCTGCAGTCCGCCGGCAGCGAGGTCGCGGTCACCGTGACCTCGGCGGAGGAGGCGCTGGAGGCGGTCCGCGCCGGGGCGGACATCCTGGTCGTGCAGGGGCCGGAGGCGGGCGGGCACCGCGGGTCGTTCACCGCCGCCGGGGCCGGCCGGCCGGAGCCCTCGCTGCTCGGGCTGCTCGGCGAGGTCGGCGAGTCGGTGGCCGCGGAGGGCGTGCGGCCCGCCGTCCTCGCGGCCGGGGGGCTGGCCGACGGCGCGGACGTCGCCGCCGCGCTGGCCGCCGGGGCGGACGCGGCCCAGCTCGGCACGGCCTTCCTGGCCGCCCCGGAGTCGGGAGCGCATCCGCTGCACAAGGCGGCGCTCGGCGATCCCGCCGCGACCACCACCGTCACCACCGCCTTCTCCGGCCGCCCGGCGCGCGGCATCGCCAACCGCTTCATCGCCGAGCACCAGCCGACGGCTCCGCGCGACTGCTACCCGCGGGTCCACCACCTCACCTCCGGCCTGCGGCGCGCCGCCGCGGCGGCCGGCGACCCGGGCGCGATGGCGCTGTGGGCCGGCACCGGACAGGACCGGGTACGGCCGCTGCCGGCGGCCGAGTTGGTGGCCGTGCTGAGCGCGGAGCTGGCCGCGGCGCGCGGGTAGGCGGGGCGGCGGGTGCGGGCCGGCGGCCAGGGGCGGAGGCGCAGGCGGCGACGGAGCCGGCCCGGCTCAGCGGTCGGCGGAGCCCCGGGGAGGTCCGGCCGCGTCCCTGAGCCGGACGGCGATGCCGTCCAGGACGGTCTCCAGACCGGAGAGGAAGGAGGCGTCCGGGTCCGGGTGGTCGTCGGCCTCCACCATGAACCGCTCCATCAGCGGGAAGTCGCCGTCCGCCATCAGGTCGCGGACGTACGGGCCGACGTAGGCCCGCCACTCGTCCTCGTCCAGGCCGGTGCGGCAGGCGACCGCGCGCTCGGCGAGCTCGCGCAGCAGCACGCCGCGGACGTAGCCGGTGACGATGCCGACGGTGGCCGCCATCTCGTCGATCCCCAGGCCGCGGCCATCCAGCAGACGCAGCAGGTACTCGTGCCGACGCAGCGACTTGGGCCCCAGCGGCGGGCGGCCGGCCAGCAGCGGACCGGCCCAGGGGTGGGCGAGGAGCACCTCGCGGGTCCGGACGGCGTCCGCGCGCAGCCCCGCGCGCCAGTCGGCGCCGGGCTCGGGCGGCTCCGACGGGCCGCAGTCGCCCGCGATCTGATCGGCCATCAGGTCGAGGAGGTCGTCCTTGGTGGAGACGTAGCGGTAGAGCGACATGGTGCCGGCGCCCAGGCTGGCGGCGATCCGGCGCATCGACACCGCGTCCACGCCCTCGGCGTCCGCGATGGCGATCGACGCCTCGACGATGGCCTCGACGGTCAGCGAGGGCTGCGGGCCACGGGCGGCACGCCCGCGTCCACGCGCCCGTTCCGGCCTGGCCCAGACGGGTGGACGCGACCGCTGCCGCACTCGGTCCTCCGAGTGGGACGACGGCTCGCGCACGTCAGCACCTCCAGGTCGGCTCCGCTCAGGCCGCCGGCCCGAGCTTTCGGCCGGCGCACCCCGCCCCCACCCTACCGCCGCGCGTACGCCGTACGCACCACCGCCGCGCCGCGCGGCGTGTGGCATGATCGGCCGTGCCGGGTACCGGGTGAGCACTCAGACAGGGGAGTACGTCGTGACCGAGCGGAAGCCCATCGATTCGTGGCTGACCGACATGGACGGCGTGCTGATCCACGAAGGGGTGCCGATCCCGGGCGCCGAGGACTTCATCAACAAGCTGCGCGCCTCCGGCAAGCCCTTCCTGGTGCTCACCAACAACTCCATCTACACCGCGCGCGACCTCCACGCGCGGCTGTCCCGGATGGGCCTCGTGGTGCCCGAGGAGAACATCTGGACCTCCGCGCTGGCCACCGCCCAGTTCCTGGCGGACCAGCGGCCCAGCGGCAGCGCGTACGTCATCGGCGAGGCCGGGCTGACCACGGCGCTGCACGACGTCGGGTACGTGCTGACCGACGCGGTGCCGGACTTCGTGGTGCTCGGCGAGACCCGCACCTACTCCTTCGAGGCCATGACCAAGGCCGTCCGCCTGATCAACAAGGGCGCCCGGTTCATCGCCACCAACCCGGACGTGACCGGGCCCAGCCTAGAGGGCGCGCTGCCGGCGACCGGCTCCGCGGCGGCCCTGATCACGGCGGCGACCGGCAAGAAGCCGTACTTCGTGGGCAAGCCGAACCCGCTGATGATGCGGGCCGGGCTGAACAAGATCGGCGCCCACTCGGAGACCAGCGCGATGATCGGCGACCGGATGGACACCGACGTGCTGGCCGGCCTGGAGGCCGGGATGACCACCTACCTGGTCCGCACCGGCCTCACCTCGGACGCGGACATCGACGCCTACCCCTTCCGCCCCTCCAAGGTCGTCGACTCCATCGCGGACCTGGTCGAGCGGGTCTGAGCCGCGGCGCGGGTCGTTCTGCGCTCCTCGGCAGGGAAAGCCTTCCTGAGCCGTCCAGGCCGTCCGTACCTCGTGCCGGAGGCGCCGATCTCCGCTGGGCCGCCGCTAGCCGGCCGCGGCCGGGATCTTTTGCGTCGGCCCCGGCTCCTCCGGGTCCGCCGCGGGGACGAACGCCCGGACGCGGAAGCCGGAGCCGGTCGGCGCGGCCTCCAGGCGGCCGCCCTCAAGCGCCAGCCGCTCGCCCAGCCCGGTGAGCCCGTTGCCCGCCGTATGCGCCCCCGCCTCCGCGGCCGGCGCGTCGTCCTGGACGGTCAGCACGAAGCCGCCCGCCCCCGCCCGCTCCAGCCGGATCCGGCAGCTCCGGGCCCCGGCGGCATGCCGTACCACGTTGGTCACCGACTCCCGCAGCGCCCACGCCAGCGCCGCCTCGCGTCCGGAGGAGAGGTCCCGCGCCCGGTCCGTCGCCTGGGGGTCGATCAGCGGATCGATCCCGGCCGAGGTCAACGTCGTGTGGGCGCGGGCGAGTTCGACCGCGATGGTCGGCCGGCGGTAGCCGGTGACCGAGTCCCGGACCTCGGCCAGCGCCTGCCGGCTGATCTCCTCCATCTCGGCGATCTGCTTGGCGCAGGCGTCCGGATCGGCGTGCACCAGCCGGCCGGCCAGCTGCGCCTTGAGGGAGAGCAGCGACAGCGAATGCCCCAGCAGGTCGTGGAGGTCGCGGGCGAACCGCACCCGCTCCTCGTTCACCGCGAGCTGCGCCATGGCCTTCTCCCCGCGCTGCAGCCGCTCCTTGATCCGCCCGCGCTCGGCGGCGTACGCGCAGAGCAGTCCGCTGAGGGCGGAGCTCACCAGGACCCATCCGTAGTGCTTGACGGGTTCGCCGATCGCCACCTCCAGCAGGAACGCGGCGGCGACGATCGCCATGTTGGTGGCCAGCGCGGCCCGCAGCGGCAGCGTCATCGCCGAGACGACCACCAGGTAGATGAACATCGGCGTCCAGTCGCTGCCCAGCCACCCGTTGTAGAGGAAGGCCAGCACGCCGGCGGCGACCAGCGGGACCAGCCGCTGCCGTACCGGCCGCTGGTAGGTGACGAAGGCGAAGGCGCAGACAGCGGCCGCGATGAACACCGCGGCCCCCGCCGTGACCAGCACGGCCGTGCCTCTCGACTGCCCGGGCTGCCATAGCGGGCGAACCCCGGACAGCAGTCCCAGGAACCAGAAGGACACCCAGGCCCAGCGCACCAACGGCCGCTTCCGGAGCCAGACCACCAGCCCCGGGAAGGGCAGGGCCCGGTCCTCGGGGCTGAGTTCGGAACGGTCGCGCGGGCGGTCGTTGAGGCAGCTCACCGTACAAGGGTGCCGGGACCGGGACGGGCCGGCCAGTGAACGCCATGACCGCCCGCACATGACATCTGTCATACGGCGGGCCGCCGGCACCGCGGCTTCGCCGTCGCGGCCTTCGCCGTCGCGGCCTTCGCCCTCGCTGCCTTCGCCGTCGCGGCCTTCGCCCTCACGGTTCAGCCCGCCAGGAACCTCTCCAGAGCCTCGACCACCAGCGCGTGGTCCGCGAGCTGCGGCAGCCCGGAGACGGCGACCGTGCCGACCACGCCGACCCCGGCCACCGTGATAGGGAACGCCCCGCCGTGTGCCGCGTACCGGCCGGGATCCAGCCGGGACCGCTCCTCGAAGCTGCCGCCCTTCGCGGCGAAGCGCAGCTGCACCAGCAGGCTGGAGGCGCCGTAGCGGTCGACGGTCCGCACCTTGCGCTTGATCCACTCGTCGTTGTCGGCGGAGGTGCCGGGCAGGGCGGCGTGGAAGAGCTGCTGCCCGTTGCGCCGGACGTCGACCGCGACGGCGGCGCCGCGCTCCCGGGCCAGCTCCACCAGCAGGACGCCGAGCCGCCAGGCGTCGTCGTTGTCGAACCCCGGCAGCACCAGCCGCCGCTCCTGCTCCTCGACCTCGGCGAGGGTCGGGGTGGGCGTCGGGGCGGGGGTCGGGGCAGGCGTCGGCGCGGGCATCAGGCCTCCTCCCCGGCCGGCTCGACCGCGGTGCCCTCGGCAGCGGACCGCCGCGCGGCCTCCAGCACCCGCAGCACCCGGACCGCGTCCAGCGGGTCGACGGGGGCTGGGCCGCCCTCCCGCAGCGCCCGCTCGACGCCCGCGTAGAAGGCGGGGTAGTCGCCGGGCAGCGAGCGGTACGGCTCGGCGTCGGCGTCGGTGCCGAGAAGGCCCCAGGCCTCCGGCGGCTCCTCGCCCCAGCCCTCGCCGCCGGGCCGCCGCCCGTCGCGGAGGGCGGCCTCCTGCGGGTCGAGCCCGTACTTCACATACGCGCCCTTGTCGCCGAGCACCCGCAGCCGCGGGCCGAGCTGGGCGGTGAGCGCGCTCATCCCGAGGTGGGAGCGGACGCCGCCGGCGTGGGTGAGGGCGAGGAAGGCGTCGTCGTCCACGGCCGCGCCGGCCGCCGCCCGCCGCACGTCCACCTCGGCGTAGACCCGGACGACCGGGCCGAAGAGCCGGATCGCCTGGTCCACCAGGTGGCTGCCGAGGTCGTAGAGGACGCCGCCGGCGTCGGCCGGGTCGGCGGACTCCCGCCAGCCGGCCTTGAGCTGCGGCCGCCAGCGGTCGAAGTGCGATTCGAAGCGGTGCACCGCACCCAGCCGCCCGGCCTCGACCAGGGCCTGGGCGGTGCGGAAGTCGGCGTCCCAGCGGCGGTTCTGAAAGACCGTCAGCAGAAGCCCGCGGGCCGCGGCCAGCTCGCACAGCTCGGCCGCCTCGGCGGAGGTCGCCGCCAGCGGCTTGTCGACCACCACCGGCACCCCCGCCTCCAGCGCCGCGCGGGCGGTGGCCACGTGGGCGCGGTTGGCGTTGGCGACCACCACCAGGTCGGGGCGGGTGCCGAGGAGCGCCTCGACGGAGTCCACGGCCCGCGCCCCGGGGTGCTCGGCGGCCAGCTGGGCGCGCCGCTCGGGGTTGGTGGTGAGCACGCCGTCCAGGCGGAGCCCGGGGGTGGTGGAGACCAGCGGTGCGTGGAAGGCGGAGCCGGCCAGCCCGTACCCGGCCAGCCCGACCCTCAGGTCGGCGGAATCTTCGGAGCTCGTGGATGCCATGTCCCCCAGTTAAGCAACAGCGTTGCCTAACCGCAAACACTCCGGGCACACTGTGATCCATGAACCTCGCCGCCCTCCGGGACCACAACACCGCCCGGATCCTCGGCCTCCTCCGGCGCGCGGCCGCCGCCAGCCGGGTCGAGCTGGCCGCGGCCACCGGGCTCACCCCGCAGGCGGTCAGCAAGATCACCGCCCGGCTGCTGGCGGAGGGGCTGCTCGCGGAGGCCGGGCGGGGGCGGCGGGCGGCGGCGCGGGGCGCGCGACCGGCGCGGGGCGTGCGACGGGCGCGGGGCGTGCGACGGGCGCGGGGCGTGCGACGGGCGGCAAGCCGCGTACGCTGCTGCGGCTGCGCCCGGAGGCCGGGCATGCGATCGGGGTCGGGCTGGACACCGGCGAGATCTCCGCGGTACTGGTCGACCTCGCGGGGCGGGTCGCCGAACGGCGGACCGCGGCCTTCGACCCCGCCGCCGGTCCGGACTCCGGCGTCGCCTCGATCGCCGCGCTCGTCGCGGAGCTCGCCGCCGCGGTCCCCCGGGACCGGCTCCTCGGCGTGGGCGTCGGCGCCCGCGGCCCCCTGGACCACTCCGCCGGGGTGCTCCACCACCCCACCGGCTGGCCGGACGCGTGGCGCGGCCTCCCCCTCCGCGACGCGCTGGCCGCCGCCCTCGGCGGGCCGCTCGGCGCCGTTCCGGTCAGCGTCGACAAGGACACCAACGCCGCCGCCCTCGGCGAGCCGGCCGGCCCCGACGAGTCCCTCGCCTACCTCCACCTCGGCCGGGGGCTCGGCGCCGGACTCGTCCTGGACGGCGCGCTCTATCGCGGCCCGCACACCAACGCGGGCGAATTCGGCCACCAGACCGTCCAGTTGGACGGCCCCCTGTGCGCCTGCGGCAACCGCGGCTGCCTGGAGGCGCTGGCCCTCGCGGCCCCGGACGAGGCGGGCGCCGCCCGCATGGTCGGTATCGGCGCGGCCAACCTGGTCCGCCTTCTCGACCTGGACCGCATCGTCCTCGGCGGCTCCCGGGTCCTCTCCGCGCCCGCCCTCTACGCTGCGGCAGCCGAGGCCCACCTGCGCGCCCTGGGCCCGGTGTCCGTGACCGTCACCCCCCACGGCCCCACCGCCGTCCCCCGCGGCGCCGCCGAACTCATCCTGGCCCCCCTCTTCGCAGGCGCGCAGTTCCCCCCGCCGCGGGCGCGCGCGTAGGCGCCGCAGGCGGCAGCGGAGGCCGGGTTGCAACCCAGGGGCCGACGCCGAGTGCGGCGCCGCTCGCGGCTGGGCGCGCAGTTCCCCGCGCCCCTGACGGGCGCCCGACGGGCCTTAGGCAGCGCCGCAGGCGCAACAAAGGGGCGCGAGGAACTGCGCGGCCCGCGCGCGGCGGCGCCGCAGACGACAGCGGAGAACGGGCTGCAACCCCAGGACCGATGCCGTCTGCGGCGCCATTCACAGCTGGGCGCGCAGTTCCCCGCGCCCCTGACGGGCGCCCCGCAGCGCCGCAGGCGCAACAAAGGGGCGCGGGGAACTGCGCGGCCCGCGCGCGGCGGCGCCGCGGACGGCAACGGAGAACGGGCTGCAACCCAGGGGCCGATGCCGAGTGCGGCACCGCTCGCGGCTGACGGGCGCCCGACGGGCCCTTAGACAGCGCCGCAGGCGCAGTTAAGGGGCGCGGGGAACTGCGCGGCCCGCGCGCGGCGGCGCCGCGGACGGCAACGGAGGCCGGGTTGCAACCCAGAAACCGATGCCGTCTGCGGCGCCGTTCGCGGTTGGGCGCGCAGTTCCCCGCGCTCCTTAACTGCGCCTGCGGCGCTGCCCGCGGGGTGGGGAGGGGGCTCAGCCCGCGGTGAAGGCGGTCAGGCCGTTGGGGGTGCCGAGGCCGGTGGGGCCGTCGTAGCCGGCGCCTGCGGTGCACAGGTAGGTCGGCGAGCAGGACCCGTTGGAGCCGCTGGTGACGTCGTTCAGCGCGGAGGTGTGGGCGTACGGGTACTGCGACGGGTAGTCGCCGCTACCCGGCGCGCCGGCGTCCGCGTAGACGGAGGCGATGATCGGCGAGGAGGCGCTGGTGCCGCCGTAGACGTTCCAGCCGGAGGCGCCATAGGTGTCGTAGACGGCGACGCCGGTGGCCGGGTCGGCCACCGCCGAGACGTCCGCGACGGTGCGCTTCGAGCAGCCGGTGTCGGTCTGCCAACTCGGCTTGGGGTCGTACGCGGAGCAGCCGGAGCCCGCGCCCTCGGTGGAGCTGGTGGACCAGACGGACTCGCTCCAGCCACGGCTGCTGCTGTCCTTGCTGAGGCTGGTGCCGCCGACAGCGGTGACGTACTGGCTCGCCGCCGGGTACTCGACACCGTACGCGGAGTCACCGGAGGAGACGGTGATGGCGACGCCCGGGTGGTTGAAGTAGGAGCTGTCGGCCGAGGTGTCGCTGGAGTCCTCAGAGCCGCCGTAGCTGTTGGAGACGAACTTGGCGCCCTGGCTGACCGCCTGGTTGACCGCGGTGCCCAGGTCGCTCATGTTCGCGCTGCTCGCCTCGACCAGCAGGATGTGGGCATTGGGGGCGACGGCCGAGACCATGTCCAGGTCGAGGGAGATCTCACCGGCCCAACCCGAGTCGGCACTGGGGTAGTTGGTGCCGCCGTTCTGGTCGATCTTCTGGAAGCAGCCGTTCGACGTGGTGCAGGACGGCAGACCGTACTGCGCGCGGTAGGCGGCCAGGTCGGACTCCGCGTTGGGGTCGTCCTGGGCGTCCACGATGGCCACCGTCTGGCCGGCACCGCCGTCGGACGGAAGGTTGTAGGCGCTCTGCAGGTCACTGGGGCCGTAGCCGGAGGGCGCGGCGGCGCGGTCGACACCGTGGCTGCGGAGCGCGTTGGGCTCCGCCACATCGGTGCGGACCAGTGCCTGACAGCTCATCAGGTGGATGTCGGAGGGCTGCGCGCAGACTCGCTTGACGTGCGCGTCGGACGTCTTGACGCCGGCGGAGGCGGCGGAGGCAGAGGCGGCGGAGGCGGAGGCCCCGGACGGGTCGGTCATGGCGCTCGCGCTGGGCGCTGCGGCGGCCAGGCCGGCGACGGCGAGTACCGCCGCGCCGAGTGCCGCGGTTATCGGGGCTCTTCTGGAGGTGGACAACGTGGCCCTCCCGGTTCGGTCGTGCTCATGACAACTTGGGACCGCTGTGTCACCACAAGACGTGGTGACCGACTGAGCCGAAAACATAGCGCCGCCCCTGATGCCCCACAAGGGGCCACTTGTCGGGTCGACCACCGACGATCGGGGGTGGGAGAGCCGGAACGATCTGTTCCGTGAAACGCCGGCCGGACCGGCCGCCGCCCCGGCTGACGCGACGTCACCCCTGGTGGCGATCGGTGGCGATCGGCGGAGAGGGGTGGACGGCACCCGGCCCCAGGTCTGGACCAGAAGCTCTGCGCTTCCTCTGAAGACCCGGGAACGCGGGTTGCGCGAGTCCTGTGCGGAAGGTGTGACCGGCGGTCACATCCCCGCGAGATAGCCGTCGATCTCGGCCAGGAGGGCGGCCTTGCCGGCCTCGGACCGGAAGGACGCCCGCACCGCGTTCCTGGCCAGCTCGGCCACGCCGGCCGCGTCCAGCCCGAGCAGCCGGGCGGCGACCGCGTACTCCGTGTTGAGGTCGGTGGAGAACATCGGCGGGTCGTCGCTGTTGATGGTGACCAGGAGGCCGGCGTCCACCATCTGCTTCAGCGGGTGGGCCTCCAGGCTGGGGACGGCGCGGGTGGCCACGTTCGAGGTCGGGGCCACCTCGATGGGGATCCGCCGCTCGGCGAGGTGGCGGAGGAGCTCCGGGTCCTGGACGCAGGAGGTGCCGTGGCCGATCCGCTCGGCGCCGAGCTCGTTGAGGGCGTCCCAGACGGTCTGCGGGCCGGTCGTCTCGCCGGCGTGCGGGACGGAGTGCAGGCCGGCCGCCCGGGCGCGGTCGAAGTACGGCTTGAACTGCGGCCTGGGGACACCCACTTCGGGGCCGCCGAGGCCGAAGGAGACCAGGCCGTCGGGGCGGAGGTCGAGCGCGAGGCGCTCGGTGACCTCGGCGGACTCCAGGCCGGCCTCGCCGGGGATGTCGAAGCACCAGACCAGTTCGAGGCCGAGGTCGCGGGCGGCCGCGGTGCGGGCGTCCTCGATCGCCTCCATGAAGGCGCGGCCGGGGATCCCGCGCTTCACCGAGCTGTACGGGGTGACGGTGAGCTCGGCGTAGCGGATCCGCTGGGCGGCCATGTCGCGGGCGACGCCGTAGGTGAGGGTCCTGACGTCCTCGGCATCGCGGATCAGGTCGACCACGGAGAGGTAGACCTGGATGAAGTGGCCGAAGTCGGTGAAGGCGAAGTACTCGGCGAGGGCGGCGGGGTCCGCGGGGACGTCGGTGCTCCCCTCGTGCCGGGCGGCGAGGGCGGCGACCGTCTCGGGGGAGGCGGAGCCGACGTGGTGGACGTGCAGTTCTGCCTTGGGCAGTCCTGCGATGAAGCTGCTGAGGTCCTCGGCGGGAAGCTGGGGGTCCATTGCCTCATCTTGCCCCAGCCCCGCGCCCGCCCGTCTCCCGGGCCCGGGAGACGGGGCGACCATCCACCCGCCCTGGGTGACCGCCCACCTGCCCCGACCCCGCGCCCCTCGCTCGCCCGCCGCGCCCGGGGCGGCCGGGTTGCCGGGTTCCCGCCGGCGGGGGTGACAGTGATCACAAAGTGTGTAAAGCATCTGTCAGCGGCAACGGAGCGAGTTATCGGCCACGAGTACGTCGCGGCCTGACGCTGGAGGAACAACGCATGCCCGAACTCTTCATCGGCGGCGAGTGGACCCGCTCCCGCACCGCGCGGACCCGCGAGATCCGCTGCCCCGCGGACGGGTCCCTGGTCGCCGTCGTGGACGAGGGCTGCTCCGCGGACACCGAGGCGGCGATCCACGCCGCCCGCCGCGCCTTCGACCTCGGCCCGTGGCCGCAGACCCCCGCCGCCGAGCGAGGCGACCTCCTCCTCCGGGTGGCCGCGCTGATCGAGCGCGACAAGGAGTCGTATGCCCGGGACGAGTCGCTCGACACCGGCAAGCGGCTGGTGGAGTCCGGGTACGACATGGACGACATCGCCAACTGCTTCCGCTACTTCGGCAAGGCGGCCGCCGCCGAGTCCGGCCGGGTGGTGGACACCGGGAACCCGGCCACCGACAGCACGGTCGTCCACGAGCCGGTCGGCGTCTGCGGGCTGATCACGCCCTGGAACTACCCCCTCCTCCAGACCGCCTGGAAGGTCGCCCCGGCGCTGGCCGCCGGCAACACCTTCGTCCTCAAGCCCAGCGAGCTGACCCCGCACACCGCCATCCGCCTGATGCGCACCCTCCAGGAGGCGGGCCTCCCGCCCGGCACCGCCAACCTGGTGCTGGGCACCGGGCCGGAGGCCGGCGCCCCCCTGGCCGGCCATCCCGACGTGGACCTGGTCTCCTTCACCGGCGGGCTGCAGACCGGCCGGGGGATCATGGCCGAGGCGGCCGCGACCGTGAAGAAGGTCGCGCTGGAGCTCGGCGGCAAGAACCCGAACATCGTCTTCTCCGACGCCGACTTCGAGACCGCGGTGGACATGGCGCTCACCGCGGTCTTCCTGCATTCCGGGCAGGTCTGCTCGGCCGGCGCGCGGCTGATCGTCCAGGACGGGTTGCACGACCGGCTGGTCGACGAGATCGTCCGCCGGGCCCGGCAGATCCGGCTGGGCGGCCCGTTCGACGAGAAGGCGCAGGCCGGGCCGCTGATCTCGGCCCAGCACCGGTCCAAGGTGGAGGCCTACGTCAAGGCCGGCCTGGCGGAGGGCGCGGTGCTGCGCTGCGGCGGCGCCCGGCCGCAGGGCGACGCGTACGCGTCCGGCTTCTACTACCTGCCGACCGTCCTGGACGAGTGCAACGCCGACATGACGGTGGTTCAGGAGGAGTCCTTCGGCCCGGTGCTGACCGTCGAGCGGTTCAGCACCGAGGAGGAGGCGGTCGCCCTCGCCAACCGCACCATCTACGGTCTGGCCGGCGCGGTCTTCACCGGCGACCAGGCGCGGGCCCGGCGGGTCGCCGGCGCGCTCCGCCTGGGCACGGTCTGGATCAACGACTACCACCCGTACGTGCCGCAGGCCGAGTGGGGCGGTTACAAGCAGTCCGGCTTCGGCCGCGAGCTGGGTCCGGCGGGCCTCGCCGAGTACCGCGAGACCAAGCACATCTGGCGCAACACGGACCCGCGCCCGCAGGGCTGGTTCTCCTGACGGACCCCCGGCCGGCGCGCGTCTGAGCCGCGCGCGCCGCCCGCCCGCTGCCCCGCCACTGCCCCCGCCCCGTTGCCCCCCCCCCGACCGAGAGCCGGCCCATGCCCAAGAGCCCCACCGACGACGCGGAACTGTCCGAGTTCGGCTACAAGCCCGAACTCAAGCGCACCCTCGGCGACTTCCACACCTTCGCCGCCGGCGTCTCCTACATCTCGATCCTCACCGGCACCTTCCAGATGTTCTACTTCGGGTTCGCCCACGGCGGGCCCGCGTACTGGTGGTCCTGGCCGCTGGTCTTCGTCGGGCAGCTGATGGTGGCGCTCTGCTTCGCAGAGCTGGCCGCCCGCTACCCGGTCGCCGGTTCGATCTACAACTGGGCGAAGCGGATCGGCAATCCGCACGTCGGCTGGCTGGCCGGCTGGATGATGCTGACCGCCTCGATCGTCTCGCTGGCCGCCGTCGCCCTCTCCTACCAGGAGACGCTGCCGCAGATCTCCCAGGTCTTCCAGATCGTCGGCGACGGAACAGGCAGGTACGACGCCGCCGAGAACGCCGTGCTCCTCGGCGGGATCCTGATCGTCTTCACCACCCTGGTCAACGCCTTCGGCGTGAAGCTGATGGCGACCATCAACACCGCGGGCGTCTTCCTCGAACTGGTCGCCACCGTGGTGCTGATCGTCCTCTTCGCGGTGCACATCGTCCGCTCCCCCGCCGCCGTGCTGACCGACACCCAGCAGCACGGCGCCGGGCACCCGGCCGGCTACCTCGGCGCCTTCCTGGTCGCCTCGCTGGCCTCGGCGTACGTCATGTACGGCTTCGACACTGCGGCCTCGCTCGGCGAGGAGTCCCTGGACCCCTCGCGGAACGCGCCCCGGGCGATCATGCGGGCGCTGCTGGCCTCGTTCGTCCTCGGCGGGCTGGTGCTGCTGCTGGCCCTGATGGCCGTGCACAGCCTGACCGGCGGGGGGCTCTCCACCGACGGACTGCAGTACGTGGTCATCGACGTGCTGGGCTCGACGGTCGGCAAGGCCATGCTGTGGTGCGTGCTGATCGCGGTCACCGTCTGCGAGCTGGCCGTCCACACCGCGGCGATCCGGCTGGCCTTCGCGATGTCCCGGGACAACAACCTGCCGGCCTCCGGCCTGATGGCCCGGGTCAGCCCGCGGTTCAGGACGCCGGTGCTGCCGGCCGTCGTGATCGGCGCACTGGCCGTCCTGGTACTGGTCGTCAACATCCGTACGCCGCAGATCTTCTCACTGGTGACCAGCGTCGCCATCATCATGATCTACCTGGCCTACCTGCTGGTGACCCTGCCGATGCTGGTCTCCCGGCTGCGCGGGACCTGGCATCCGGCGCCCGGCCGGTTCACCCTGGGGAGGCTCGGTCTGCCGATCAACATCCTGGCGGTGCTCTGGGGCGCGGGGATGATCGTCAACCTGGCCTGGCCGCGGAACTCCGTCTACAACTCCACCCCGCCGCACCACTGGTACCTGCAGTGGGGAGCTGTGCTCTTCGTGGGCGTCGTCGCTCTGGGCGGGTTCGCGTACTACTGGTTCGTCCAGCGGCACCGGACGGGCGTCCGCGCCGAGCACGCCGCGGAGCCCCGGCCGGCGGACGGGACCTCCGACCCCGTGTCCACCACCCACTGACCGACCGACCCGCGAGCGAGAGAGAGCTGGCTTCCATGACCGAAGAGCACAACCCGTCCCACCAGGAGGAGTTCGACTACGTGGTGGTCGGCGGCGGCACCGCGGGGAACGTGGTCGCGGCCCGGCTGAGCGAGGACCCCGGCGTCCGGGTCTGCCTGCTGGAGGCGGGCCCCTCCGACGTCGGCGACGACGCCGTCCTCCGGCTGGACCGCTGGATGGCCCTGCTGGAGTCCGGCTACGACTGGGACTACCCGGTCGAGCCGCAGGCCAGCGGCAACAGCTTCATGCGGCACGCCCGGGCCAAGGTGCTCGGCGGCTGCTCCTCCCACAACTCCTGCATCGCCTTCTGGGCCCCGCGCGAGGACTTCGCCCACTGGACCGCCGAGCACGGGCTGCGCGGCTGGACCGCCGACGAGGTCTACCCGCTCTACCAGCGGCTGGAGACCAACGACAGCCCGGGCGACCACCACGGCCGCAGCGGCCCGGTGAAGATCCGCCAGATCAAGCCGAACGACCCGTGCGGGGTGGCGCTGCTGGAGGCCTGCGCCCAGGCCGGCATCCCCACCGTGCCGTTCAACGCGGACCGGCCGGTGCTCCGCGGCGCCAACTTCTTCCAGATCAACTCGGACGAGGACAACGTCCGGCAGTCCTCCTCCGTGGCCTACCTCCACCCGATCATCGGCAGGCGGCCCAACCTGGAGATACGCACCGGCGTCCGGGCCAGGAAGCTCACCTTCGACGGCACCCGCTGCACCGGCGCCCAGTACCTGGACGCGGACCTGCTGCACACCCGGACCGTCCGGGCCCGCCGCGAGGTGGTCGTCTCCTGCGGCTCCATCGACACCCCGAAGCTGCTGATGCTCTCCGGGATCGGCCCGGCCGAGCACCTCCGCTCGGTCGGCGTGGACGTCCTCCTGGACTCCCCCGGCGTCGGCGAGAACCTCCAGGACCACCCGGAGGGCGTCATCATGTGGGAGGCCGCGCGGCCCATGGTGGAGACCTCCACCCAGTGGTGGGAGGCCGGCATCTTCTACGACACCGAGCCCGGGCTCGACCGGCCCGACCTGATGTTCCACTACGGCTCGGTGCCCTTCGACCTGAACACCGCCCGGCACGGCTACCCGACCACCGAGAACGCCTTCTGCCTGACCCCGAACGTCACCCAGGCGAAGTCCAGGGGGACGGTACGGCTGCGCACCCGGGACTTCCGGGACAAGCCGATGGTCGACCCGCGCTACTTCTCCCACGAGCACGACCGCCGGGTGATGACGGAGGGCCTCAAGCTGGCCCGGCGGATCGCCGAGCAGCCGGCGCTGGCCGGCTGGAAGGGCGCCGAGCTGGCCCCAGGACCGGACGTCCGCACCGACGACGAGCTCTTCGACTACATCGCCAAGACCCACAACACCGTCTACCACCCCTCCTGCACGGTGCGGATGGGCGCCGACGGGGACGTCATGGCGCCCCTGGACTCCCGCCTCCGGGTCAAGGGCGTCCAGGGCCTGCGGGTGGCCGACGGCTCGGCGATGCCGGACATCATCACCGTCAACCCGTGCATCACCACCATGATGATCGGTGAGAAGTGCGCCGACATGCTGAAGGCGGACGCCGCCGCCTGACGGCTCCCCGAACCGCCCCGGGGCCGGCCGTCTCGGCGGTCGGCCGGCCCCCGGGGCTCCCTCCGCCTACCCGGCCTTCCCGGCGGGCCGGGGGACGGCCGCGAACCGGGCCGCCGCGTCCGGGTCGTGGGCCGGCACCACCTGGATCTCGGGGGGCAGCGCCGCCAGCCGGTGGAGGGTGGTGAACGCCTCCGGCGGATCGGCGTTGACGAGGGCGCCGGGCATCGGCGCGAGCTGCCGGACGTGCGCGATCTGCGCCCGATGCCAGACCGCGTCCCCCGCCAGCAGCACCCGGCGCCCACCGTCCAGCGCGAGGAGCAGTCCGACGCTGCCGGGGGTGTGGCCGGCCAGCTCGACCAGCACCGCCGAGCCGTCCCCGAAGAGGTCGAGCGACCGCTCGAAGGACAGCACCGGCGGCCCGTCCAGCTCGTACTCCGCCAACTCCCGGCCCCGCAGCGGGAGCCGGGCGAAGCCGAGCGGCGCCTCCGGCCCCCCGTCCAGGGCGAAGGCGCGCTCCACCGCCCGGACCCGGACCGGCAGCCCGTCCGGGAGGTCGAGCAGTCCGCTGACGTGGTCCCAGTGGAGATGGGTGGGGAGCGCGAAGTCGATGTCCGCCGCGTCCACCCCCTGCTCCCGCAGCGCCTCGCCCAGCCCCCGCACCGGCTTCTCCGGGGCCACCAACGACCGCAGCGGCTGCGGCAGTTCGGGCAGCACCCGGCGGTGGACGTCGGCGCAGAGCGCCGGGTCGACCAGGAACCGCGCCCGGGGGTGCTCGACCAGGAAGCCGCCCATCCCGATCGGGGTGCGCAGCGGCAGGCCCCAGATCCCCTCGGCCAGCACCACGGTGGGCACCGCGGCCCGGCCCTGCGGCAGGGCGGTCAGCCGGACGGTCCGGGCCGCCGGCGGCGCCGGCCGCTCCCGTACCCGCTGCCGCAGGGCCCCGAGCAGCCGGCCGTTCTTCGGCCACGGCCGCAGCACCCGCCCCGGCGTGGCGGCGATCGCCCGGCAGCACTCCATCCACGGTCCTGATGCCATTGCCATGCCCGCAGGGTAACCATTGCCGTGCCCGTTCTCAGCGGCGCGTCAGCGAGGGCACGCGGAGCGAGGAGGTGCCCAGGCCCGTGGGGACCGGAGCCGGCCAGTCCCGCGGATCCGGCGGGTCGAGGGGGCGGCGGAGTTCGCGCTCGCGGTAGCGGTCCACCTGCTGGTGCCAGTTGAGGATGCCGGACATCCAGTGCCGGAGCTCCTCGAGGTAGGCGTCGAGGGCCGCGCGCTCCTCGGGGCCGAGGGACAGGGCCTCGGCGACGACCGGGAGTTCGTGGTCGGTGAGGCGCTGGAACTCGCGCATCCGGGCGGCCGCGAGGTCGGCGCCCAGCGCGATCGCCCGCTCGGCGTCCCAGTCGAAGAAGGAGCGGGCCACCGGGACGATGTTGTGGAACTCGCCCTCGTACTGGATCTCCTTCCGGTAGGAGTAGAGGTCGTTGAGGAGGCAGGCGTAGTCGCTCGCCGCGTTCTCCGCGGCGCGCATCGGGCCGCTGGTGAGCAGCCGCTCCGGCAGGCGGCGGCCGTGGCCGATCCGGGCCAGGGCCATCGTCATCGGCGAGCCGAAGGTGAGCCGGCGCGTCTCCACGTAGTCGACCGGATCCGGGATGCGGCGCTGGGCCAGGTTGGAGAGCTCCCACAGCCAGGAGTCCAGCATCAGGTCGACGGTGGCGCGGAAGTCGCGGCGGTTCTCCGGGGTCATCGAGCGGGCGGTGCGCTCCCAGACGTCGAGGAGGCCGCGCTCCAGGGCGTTGGCGGGCACGGCGGTGGACCGGGCGTCCACGCCCATCAGCAGCTTGAGGCGGTCGTTCTGGGCTCGGGCGCCGGCCAGGTCGCCGGCCCGGCCGAAGACCGCAGGGTAGTAGTCGTCGCCGTAGGTGCCCCAGGCCAGCCAGGCCGAGCCGAGGTCCAGCTCCTCCTGGGTGGCGTCCGGGTGGAGGCCGGCCGCGCACAGCGGGAGATCGATGGCCTCCAGCCGGCGGGCGTCCCAGACGTAGGAGGCGGGCACGCCGGGCTGCGGGCGCAGCAGGCCGATCCGCTCCACCCAGCCGCGCAGATTGCCCCTGGCCCGGTCGAGGAGGGGGCTGAGGCGCAGCTGGAAGGGCATCGGGAGCTCGGGGGCGGTGTAGTCGCCGACGTCCTCGTACGGGCGGTAGGCGTACCGGCGGGCGCGCACCCCCTCCGCGCGCGGGTTGCTGCCGAGGGCGGCGAGGGAGCCGGCGGCCGCGTCTCCGACCGGGAGGAGGGCGGGAACGGCGAAGGGGTTCCAGGCCGAGGAGGCGGCGGCGGAGGCGGCGGCGGCGGGGGCGTCCAGGGCGCCCTGGTTCATGTAGCGGGAGGAGCGCAGATGCCACTCGTGGCCGCCGGACTGCCAGTCCTGGAGGCCCTTGAGATAGCGGCCGACCCGCGCCCACTCCTCCGGCCGCAGCCCGAACTCGGCCAGCAGCGGCGGCAGTTCGGTCAGCGCGGTGTGCTCGAACTGCTGCACCCGGGAGGTGAGGAGGTCGTTGACGGCCTCGGCCGCCTCCTGCGTCCCGCAGCCCAGGAACTCCTCCAGGACCAGCACCCCGTTGCTCAGCTCGCCCTCCTCCTCGACCTCCCGCTGGTAGGAGAAGAGGTCGTTGCGCAGATGGACGGCGTCCGAGAAGGCGTCCCGCAGGACGCCCAGCGGGCGCGAGTGCGCCACCCGCTCCGGCACCTCCGCGTCGGCCGCGAACTCGACGATCCCGGCCGACCAGGGCGCCCCGCCGACCTTCCGCCGCATCTCGATGTACTCCAGCGGGTTGGCCACCCGCCGGTCGTTGATGTTGGACAGCTCCCACAGCGACTCGTTGAGGAGGTTCCGGGTGCTCTCCGCGAACCGGGACCGCCAGTCCGCGGACATCGAGGGGACCGTCCGCAGCCACAGGTCGGCGAGACCGGCCTCCACCGGATTGGTCGGCTCGGGCATCTCCTTCGCCGGCTCCGCGCCCATCGGCATGAAGCGCTCCAGGCGCTCCAGGTAGGCCCGCCCGCCGGCCAGGTCTCCCGTGCGCTTGAAGACGTCCAGGAAGTGGTCGTCGAAGAAGAAGACCCAGATGTACCACTCCGTCACCAGCGCGAGGACGTCCTCCCCGCAGTCGGGGTGGGTGTAGCCGCAGAGCAGCGGGTAGTCGTGGGCGTCCAGGTCGCGCTCGGTCCAGATCCCGGAGCCCTCCAGCATCCCCCTCGCGCGCGCCCACTCGCGGGAGCGCGGGCGGACGGCGTCCACGTGCGGGTTCAGTCTCGCCGGATAGGCGACGTAGAAGTCGGGGAGCTGGAACGGCTGTCGACGCGGCGTCGGTTCCGAGGAAGCCATGCGCGATGGCTACCCGAGCCCCGGCGGCGCCATCCACCTGCAGCAATAGTCAGATGATCACAGCCAGGTTCACAGCCAGGTGGAGGCGGTGTGGATCAGCAGCCCGGCGAAGGCGCCGACCACGGTGCCGTTGATCCGGATGAACTGCAGGTCCCGCCCGACGTTCGCCTCGATCTTCCGGGACGCCTCGTCCGCGTCCCAGCCGGCCACCGTGTCCGAGATCAGCGAGGTGATGTCGCTGCGGTAGGTGGTCACCACGTACTCCGCGGCGTCCCCCAGCCACTTGTCGGCCTTGCCCTGCATCCGCCCGTCCGAGGCCAGCCGGCGGCCGAAGGAGCGGATGGCCGAGGTCGCCCGGCGGCGCAGCTCGCTGTCCGGGTCCTCGGCGGCCTCCATCACCATCGTCCGCACCGCCGACCAGGCCGAGGCGATCAGGCCCTGCACCTCCGGCCGGTCCAGCAGGTCGTTCTTGGCCCGCTCGACCCGGGCGATGGTGTCCGGATCGGTCTGCAGCTCCTTGGCGAAGTCGGCCAGGAACTCGTCCAGCGCGCCCCGGGCCGCGTGCTCCGGGTCGTCCCGCATCTCGGTGGCGAACCGCAGCAGCTCCCGGTAGACCCGGGTGCCGACCTGCCGGTCGATGAACCGCGGGGTCCAGCCGGGCGCGCCCTGGGAGACCGTGGCGACGATCCGGTCCTCGTGGGTCACCAGCCAGTCGTGCAGCCGGTTGACCACCATGTCCACCACCCCGCGGTGGCCGCCGTCCGCGAACACCCGGGCCAGCATCTGCCCTATCGGCTGGGCGATCTGGGTGGCCTGCGCCCGCCTGGTCACCGCCTCGCCGACGACCGCCTGCACGTCCTCGTCCCGCAGCACCCGCAGGGCGCCGCGCAGCGCCGCCGACAGCTCCTTGGTCACCCGTTCCGCGCTGCCCGGCGCGGCCAGCCACTCGCCGGCCCGCCGGGCGACCGACAGGCCGCCGAGCCTGGCCCGCACCACCGGTACGGCGAGGAAGTTCTCCCCCACGAACTGGCCCAGGCTGCGGCCGAACACGTCCTTCTTGGTGGGGATGATCGCGGTGTGCGGGATCGGCAGCCCCAGCGGGTGCTTGAAGAGGGCGGTCACCGCGAACCAGTCGGCGAGCCCGCCGACCATCCCGGCCTCCGCCGCGGCCTGCACATACCCGGCCCAGTCCCAGGACCACCAGCCGCCGCCGGACCGAAGGCCCCAGGTGGTGAGCGCGTACACCAGGGTCGCGCCGAGGAGGAAGCCGGTCGCGACCGTCTTCATCTTGCGCACCCCGCGGCGCTTGAGCGCGTCCGACTCGGTGTACTGCATTCCGGGCACCTGGGGCGGGTCCGCCCGGCCGGGCCTCCCCGCGTCTGCGGGCAACGCGGACAGCGACGAACTGCCGTTCGCACCCCGCTTCTCGAACTGATCCACGCCCTCAGTCTCACCCACAACCGACCGCACGGCCGCCGACACCCCCCTTCGCACGGCGGCGTGCCCACGTCACCATGCCGTCACGGCCGTCTCCGGCCCCCCTGGGCGCCGCTTCGCGAAACGGCTGACCTTTCGTCACCAGGCCGTTCCGTAAAAGGCTTCCACAGCGCTCACCCAGCGGCTTACCCTCTGCGCCATGGCGATAGCCGTGCCCGGACAGCAGACGGCCCAGGCGCCCGTGCCCCACCGCTGGTGGGCCCTCGGCGTCTTCGGACTGGCCCAGCTCATGGTGGTGCTGGACGCCACCATCGTGAACATCGCGCTGCCCTCCGCGCAGCAGTCCCTCCACTTCGACAATGACGGCCGGCAGTGGGTGGTCACCGCCTACTCGCTGGCCTTCGGCTCCCTGCTGCTCTTCGGCGGCCGGCTGGCCGACCTGTTCGGCCGGAAGAACACCCTGCTGATCGGCCTGGTCGGGTTCGCCGGCTCCTCCGCGCTGGCCGGCGCCGCACAGAACTTCTCCACCCTGGTCGCCGGCCGGGCGGCGCAGGGCGCCTTCGGCGCGCTCCTCGCGCCCTCCGCGCTCTCCCTCCTCACCACGACCTTCACCGAGCCGCGCGAACGCGCCCGCGCCTTCGGCGTCTTCGGCGCGCTCGCCGGCGGCGGCGGCGCCATCGGGCTGCTCCTCGGCGGCGTGCTGACGGAGCACCTGAACTGGCGCTGGACCCTCTTCGTCAACCTGATCTTCGCCGCCCTCGGCGTCCTCGGCACCCTCGCCTTCGTCCGCCGCCCCCCGAAGCCGCCGAGGCCGACGCTGGACGTCCTCGGCACGCTGCTGGCCGCCGCCGGGCTCTTCTGCCTGGTGTACGGGTTCGCCAACGCCGACACGTACTCCTGGCACGACCCGATGTGCTGGGGGTTCCTCTCCGGCGCCGCGCTGCTGCTGATCCTCTTCGTGCTGTGGGAGCGCAGGGCCGCGCATCCGCTGCTGCCGCTGCGGATCCTCGAGGACCGCAACCGCGCCGCCTCCTACCTCTCGGTCTTCGTCACCGGGATGGGGATGTTCGGCGTCTCCCTCTTCCTCACCTACTACCTGCAGCAGACCCTCCACTACTCACCGGTCCGGGCCGGCGTCGCCTATCTGCCGATGGTCGCCGCGCTGATGGTGTGCGCCCAGATCGGCATCAACCTGCTGGTGCCGCGGATCGGCGGCAAGCCGGTGATGCCGGTCGGCGCGGCGCTCGCCGCGGGCGGGCTCTACCTCCTCTCCCGGATCGGGCTGCACAGCAGCTACACCGGGGACGTGATGCCCGGCCTGATCCTGATCGGCGCCGGAATGGGCACGATGATGCCGCCGGCGATGAGCCTGGCCACCCTCGGCGTCGCCCACCGCGACCAGGGCGTCGCCTCGGCGATGGTCAACACCATGCAGCAGGTGGGCGGTTCGATCGGCACCGCCCTCTTCAACACCATCGCGGCCACCGCCGTCACCGACTACCTCAGGAACCACCAGCCGGTCACCCCGCTGGTCGGCGCGAACGCGGCCGTGCACAGCTACACCGTGGCCTTCCGCTGGGCCGGCGCCTTCTTCCTGGTGGTGCTGGTGGTGGCGGGCCTCCTCTACCGCAAGGGCTCGCCGATGGCGCAGATGCGCGCCGCCCACGCGGCCGCCTCGGCCGGGCACGACGCGGACTTCGTGGTCGAGCCCGCGGAGCAGCCGGGAGCGGAGGCGGCGGAGGCGCTCGGCCCCGCCGAGGCCGACACGGCGGCCCTCCCCGCCGTCGAGCCGGCCGGCGGCACCGCCGCCACCACCGCCGCCGTCCCCGCCCTCCCGCCGCCGGACTCCGGCTCTCCCGGCTCTCCCGGCTCTCCCGGCCCCTCCGGCTCCGGCCGGCCCGGCGTCACCGGCCGGGTGGTGGACGCCTCCGGCGCCCCGGTGGCCGACGCCGTCCTCACCCTGGTCGACCCGACCGGCCGGCAACTCGCCCGCGCGCACAGCCACGCCGACGGCAGCTACCGGATCGACCCGCCGGCCTCCGCCGACGGCGCCTGCGTCCTGGTCGGCGCGGCGCACGGCCGCCGGCCGAGCGCCGCCCTGCTGCGGCTGCCCGCCTTCGGCGGCGTGCTCGGCCACGACGTGGTGCTCACCGGGCAGGGCGGGCTGACCGGCACCGTCACCTCCGCCGAGGGCACGCCGCTGCCGGACGCCCTGGTGGTCGCGACCGATCCGCACGGAGAGGTGATCGGCTCCTCGACCACCGGCCCCGACGGCGGCTACCGCTTCTCCGCCCTCTCCCCCGGCGCCTACGTGGTGACGGTGAGCGCCCCGGGCACCCGGCCGGTCGCCCACTCGGTCTCGGTGGACGGCACCGCCGGCCCGGCCGAGCACCACATCCGGCTCGCCCCCGCGGCGGAGGTCAGCGGCACGGTACGGAACCGGTCCGGGCGCCCCCTCGCCGACACCCGGGTCTCCCTCCTGGACGCCACCGGCAACGTGCTGGACGTCCGCACCACCGCCCACGACGGCAGCTACGCCTTCCCGAACCTGTCCTCCCAGGACTACACCCTGGTCGCCACCGGCTACCCGCCCCGAGCCACCCCCATCCGCCTGGACGGCCAGGCCTCCGCACTGCTGGACCTCGAACTCACCCACGACGACTGAGCCCGGGCGGGACCGGGGCAGAAGATACGGGGCTACACCCCGCCGCCCGCCGGCACGGCGTCCCCCACCTCGCCCGCGTACAAGCGCGCGATCACATCCTCGATCGCCGGCTCCCGAAGGGAGAGATCCACCACCGGGGCCACCGCCGCCACCGCCGCCACCAGCGGCGCCGCGCTCGCCCCCGCCGGGAACGCCAGCCACTGCCGGGGCCCGTCCACCCGCACCGTCCGCGCTCCCGGCACGGCCAGCGGCGGCCGCTCCTCGGCGAGGTCCACCACCAGCGTCCGCTCGCTCTCGCCCAGCCGGTGCAGCCCGCCCAGCCCGCCGTCGTACACCAGCCGACCGTGGTCGATCACCATCACCCGGGAGCACAACTGCTCGATGTCGGTCAGATCGTGGGTGGTCAGCAGCACCGTCGTCCCGCGCTCGGCGTTCTCCGCCCGCAGGAAGGAGCGCACCCGGTTGCGGCTCAGCACGTCCAGCCCGATCGTCGGCTCGTCCAGGTAGAGCACCTCCGGCTCGTGGAGCAGCGCCGCCCCGATGTCCCCGCGCATCCGCTGCCCCAGCGACAGCTGACGGACCGGCACGTCCAGCAGCGGCCCCAGCTCCAGCAGCTCCACGCAGCGGTCGAGCACCGTGCGGAACCGCTGCTCCGGGATCCGGTGCATCCGCCGCGCCAGCCGGTACGAGTCCCGCAGCGGCAGGTCCCACCACAGACCGGTGCGCTGCCCGAAGACCACCCCGACCCGCCGGGCCAGCTCCACCCGCTGCCGCACCGGGTCCGCGCCCGCCACCCGCAGCCGCCCCGCGGACGGGACCAGGATCCCGGTCAGCATCTTCACCGTGGTCGACTTCCCGGCCCCGTTCGGCCCGATGTAGCCGACCATCTCCCCGGCCGCCACCTTGAAGTCCAGCCCCCGCACCGCCTCCACGGTCCGCCGCCGGCGGCTCCACCACCGGCCCTCGCGCACGCTGAACCGCTTCTCCACACCCGAGACCTCGATCATCGGCCCACTTCCCCTCGACTCGTCTTCCGCTCGGTTTCCGCTCGTCTTCCGTTCGGTTTCCGTTCGGTTTCCGCTTGGTTCCGGTCAGCTTCCGGTGCTCCGGTAGGCGCGCAGCCCCGCGCGCCAGCACAGCGCGGCGAGCGCCGCGAAGAGCGCGGCCACGGCCGGCGAGGCGAACCGCAGCCAGCCGGGCAGCCCCTCCGGCAGCGGCCGGCCCAGCACATACGCCGCCGGCACCCAGTTGGCGAACCCCAGCGGCACCCCGTACAGCACCCCCCGGACGAGGTCCCGGCCGTAGACCGTCGGCGGGTACTGCAGCAGCGTGGATCCGCCGAAGGTCAGCGCGTTCTGCGCCTCGGCCGCGCCCGGCACCACGATCTGGAAGCCGGCCGCGGCCACGAACACCGCCCCGAAGATCACCGTCCCGGCCACCACCAGCAGCGGCACCATGGCCACCCGCCCCCAGGTCCAGTCGATCCGCAGCGAGACCAGCGACCAGGCCAGCACCCCGGCGCCCTGCAGCACCCGGCCGAGCCGGCGCGGCGCCATCCGGTCCGCGGCCAGCTGCGCCAGGGCCGGCGCGGGCCGCAGCAGCACGGTGTCCAGCGAGCCGTCCCTGACCCGCTCGCCGACCTGGTCCAGGCTGCCCACCGTCAGATCGGCCAGGCCGAGGCAGATCGCCGAGGTCCCGTAGAGGAAGGCCACCTCGGGCAGCGACCAGCCGCCGAGCCGCTGGACGTGGGTGAACATCACCGCCAGCACCACGAAGTCCAGGAAGGTCACCACCAGGTTCCCGGCCGTGGTCAGCCAGAACGACCAGGGGTAGGCGAGCGAGGACCGCAGCCACATCCCGGCGATCAGCCCGTACGCGCGCAGCCCCTGCGCCCCCGTGTCAGCCACCCTGGAGCACCACCTTCCGCACCGCCGTGGACTGCACCAGACGGCCCAGCGCCAGCAGCACCGCCGCCCAGGCCAGCTGCTGCCCGAGGCCGGCCGCGAGGGCCGCGCCCACCCGGCGCTGGAGCAGGACGTCCGCCGGGATCTGCAGCACTCCGCTCCACGGCAGCGCCTCGGCGATCCGGGCCATGGTGGGCGGGAAGAGCTGGAGCGGCAGCAGCATCCCGGACAGCACCATGCCGCTGACCATGAGGAGCTGCCGCAACCCCATGGTGTCCACCACCCAGAAGCCGGCCAGCGCGACCAGATAGCGCAGCGCGAAGCTGACGACGACGGCGAGCAGCACCGACAGCAGGAACGCCCCGACGGTCAGCAGGACGGTGGCGGCACTGCCCTGGGGGAACCTCAGGTGGAAGGCGAGTGCTCCGGCGAGCATCGGCACCGAGCCGCGGACCAGCAGCTCGTAGCCGGCCCGGCCGAGGTCCGTCGCCAGCCACCAGCTCTGCTGGTCGACCGGACGGGCCAGGTCCACGGCGATGTCGCCGCTGCGGATCCGGCTCTCCAGGTCGTTCTGGAAGCCGCCGCCCCACAGCGCGACCGTCGCCAGCAGGGCCTGACCGATCCAGGCGAAGGTCAGCGCCGACGTGGCGTCGTATCCGCCCAGATGCGGACGGGTGTGCCAGAGCGCGAGATACGTGTAGGCGATGATGAACCCGAAGGCGGTGTTCGCGACCACGCCGGCCGCGGTGGCCGCGCGATAGGTCGCATAGCGCCGAAAGCCGCCGCCGGCGACGGCGAGATAAAGCCCCAACCCTTTCCCTCCTATTCTTTTCCGGCCCCGGCCCCGGCCCCGGCCCCCGCCCCGGGAGGGAGCCCCGGAGAACGAAAGGGGCGGGGGCCGGGGCACACAGCAGGAAACCTCCGCGCGCACGCAGCAGTAGCCCCGCGAGACCGACCCCCCGGGGGGCCCTCGCGTGGCGAGTCGCTGCTATGCCGTTGTCGCTCGTCGATCCTCGGCCGTACCTGTTCCCACCGGAACGGTAGCGTCCCCGCTTCCGCCGCGCAGGCGGTTTTTCCGGCCGCGCCACGGAAGGCGAATCGTTCCTCCGCGGCTCATAATGCAAGGGTCTCGTGACGGTGCGTCAAACCCGCGTCATTCCACCCGCCCGGAGGAAGCCAGTCGTGAGCCAGGACGACCCGGACAGCCCCGACCACCCCATGAGCCGGGACTCCCTGGAGTCCGAGGACCGCGCCGACGGCGGCGGTCCGGGCCTCAGCGGCGGCCAGCGCCGTCGCGCCAAGCGTCGCGCGCGCAAGGCCCGCAGGCGCGCGATGCCTTGGTACCGTCGGATCGTGCCGACCTGGCGGATGGTCGTGGGTGGGATCGTCACGATCATCCTGGCCTGTGTGGCGGCCTTCGTGATCGCCTATCTGGCCGTCTCGGTACCGGACCCGAACGCCCTGGCCACCGCGCAGAGCAACGTCTACTACTACTCCGACGGCCGGACCGTCCTCGGCCGCACCGGCGACATCAACCGCGAGTCGGTGCCGATCGACCAGATCTCCACCCCGATGCAGCACGCCGCGGTCTCCGCCGAGGACCGCTCCTTCTACTCGAACACCGGCATCGACGTCCGCGGCATGATCCGGGCCGGATGGAACGTGGCGACCGGCAAGGGGCTGCAGTCCGGTTCGACGATCACCCAGCAGTACGTGAAGAACTACTACCTGAACCAGTCCCAGACCGTCACCCGCAAGATCAAGGAAGTCATCATCGCGCTCAAGGTCGACCAGACCCAGAGCAAGGACGACATCCTGGCCGGCTACCTCAACACCAGCTACTTCGGCCGCGGCGCCTACGGCGTGGAGGCCGCCGCCCGCGCCTACTACGGCGTCGACGCCTCCCAGCTGAACGTCGCCCAGGCCTCCTACCTCGCCACCCTCCTCCAGGCCCCGAGCGCCTACGACGTCTCCACCGCGACCGCCGCCGGCCGCCAGGCCGCCCTCAACCGCTGGAACTACGTCCTGGACGGCCAGGTCAAGCTGCACTGGCTCACCCAGGCCGAGCGGAACGCGGTCAGGTTCGAGGAGCCCAAGTCCCCCGGCGCCGTCAGCAGCGGAACCGGCGGCCAGGCCGGCTACCTGATCGACATCGCCGACCAGTACCTCACCGCCAACAACGTCGTCGACGACGCCACCCTCAGCTCCGGCGGCTGGCGGATCGTCACCACCTTCGACAAGAAGGACCAGGACGCCCTCGCCAAGTCGGTCAAGGACCGGCTCTCCGCCTCCCTGCCCAGCACCACCCAGGCGAAGGACGTCCGGGTCGGCGCCAGCTCGGTCGACCCGAACTCGGGCAAGGTGCTGGCCGCGTACGGCGGGCCGGACTACGCCACCCAGCCGTACAACGACGCGGTCCGCGACGACATCCAGGTCGGCTCCACCTTCAAGGCCTTCGACCTCGCCGCCGGCCTGCAGAACAACGCCACCACCCAGGACGGCCGCCCGATCACCCCGTCCACCTACTACGACGGCACCAGCGGCCGCACCGTCCAGGGCCTCCCGGCCGGCGTCCACTACGCCCCGCCCAACGAGGACAACGTCGACTACGGCAACATCACCCTGCGCTACGCCATGCAGAAGTCGGTCAACGCGGTCTACGCCCAGGAGGCCGTCGACGCCGGGCTGAACAACGTCCGGAACACCGCGATCGCCCTCGGGCTCCCGGAGAACACCCCCGACATGTCGGCCGGCAACCCGGCCCTCGCGCTGGGCGTGGCCACCCCGTCCTCGCTGTCCATGGCCGACGCCTACGCCACCCTGGACGCCCACGGGGTGCACCGCCCGGCCTGGTCGGTGGAGGAGATCTCCCGGAACGGCGAGAAGCAGACCCTGCCGCAGAACGACCCGACCACCGCGATCACCCGCAGCGCGGCGGACGACGTCACCTCCGTGCTGCGGAACGTGATCAGCTCCAACGGCACCGGCTACGTGGCCACCGGCCTCGGCCGGCCCGCGGCCGGCAAGACCGGCACCACGGACGACAACAAGTCCGCCTGGTTCATCGGGTACACCCCCCAACTCACCACCGCCGTCTGCATGTTCGCGGAGAACCCGCAGACCCACGCGCGCGAGTCGCTGGGCACGGCGGCCGGCATCACCCGGGTCAACGGCGGATCGTTCCCGGCCCAGATCTGGACCGACTACATGTCCTCGGCGCTCTCCGGCCGGCCGGTACAGGACTTCCAGCTGATGGCCGGCACCGACAACGGCTCGACGCCCTCGGCCAGCCCGTCCCCCTCGCCGACGCCTTCGCCGACGCCGACGGCCTCCCCGACGCCGAGCACACCGGCGACCACGCCGCCGCTCTCCCCGTCGCCCAGCCCGACCTTCCCCACCCCGACCGCCCCGGTCCTCCCCACCGCCCCCGGCAGCGGCCCGACCAGCCCCGGCAACCCGGTCTCGCCCCTCAGGCAGCAGGAGTGGCCGGGCTGAGGCCGGCCGGGAGGGTCAGCCGCGAGGTTCGGCGGGACGTCCCAGCCGGGACGTCCCGCGGTTCACAGGTAGAGCCCGGTGGAGTCCCCGGTGTCCCCCACCCGCTCCGAGGCCACGGCGTGGATGTCGCGCTCCCGCAGCAGCACGTACATCACCCCCCGGACCTCGACCTCCGAGCGGTCCTCCGGGTCGAAGAGCACCCGGTCGCCCGGCTCGATGGACCGGACGTTCTGGCCGACGGCCACCGCCTCCGCCCAGGCGCACCTCTTGGAAAGGGCCGCGGTCGCGGGGATCAGGATGCCGCCGCTGGACTTCCGCTCCCCCTCCACGGAGTCCACCCGCACCAGCACCCTGTCGTGCAGCATGCGGATCGGGAGCTTCTCCCCGAAGGAGTCGTGCGGGGCCTGAGCGGCGTTCTTCGGCGCGGACTCGGTCACTGCTTCGCTCACCTCGGGCTGGACACTGTCACTCACGCCCATGAAGGTACCCGCCCGACGCCCCCAGCGGGGCGCCGGGTCACGTCCGGCGCGCTGCCGGCGCGGCTCCGCCGGTGCTCAGCGGCGCTTCCTCGACTTCTTCGAGCGGCCCGAACCCGCGTCGCCGCCCCGCGCGGACAGCACCGCGATCCCGACCACGACCGCCGCCGCGGCGCCCGCCGCCAGCGCGATCCGGTCCTTGCGCGGCTCCCCCTTCTCGTCCTTGAACTGCGACGACACCCGCTCCACAGCACCGTTCGCGGCCGCGTACGCCCGTCCGACGGTACGGTCCACGGCCGCCCGCGCCTGCGCCTTCGCGTCCGCGGCGATGGTGGAGGGATGGACGCGCACCGCGAGCTCGTCCAGCGTCGCTGCCAGCTGCCGGCGGGTACGGACGATGTCCGCCTCGATCTCGGCGGTGGAACGCCCGTCGGGGCCACCACCCCGAGTACTGACCTCGCTCAACAGGACACCTCACTTATCCGACTGGTCCGCGGGATCCGGCGCCGCGCGCACCCTGCGCCGCGCACTCCCGACAGTCTGTCAGGTCCCCGCCCCGAGCGCGCAGCGGCACCCGTCCTTACGTGTACTTCCGCGATTCTGGAGTACGTTTCAGCACGCACCGACGAACACCACCTCCTACCAGCCCGAGGAGCGAACCACCGTGAGCGACCGCCTCTCCCCCGGGGACACCGCGCCCGCCTTCTCCCTCCCCGACGCCGACGGCGAGCAGGTGTCCCTCGCCGACCACCTGGGCAAGGGCCGGCGCACCATCGTCTACTTCTACCCCGCGGCACTGACACCCGGCTGCACCAAGCAGGCCTGCGACTTCACCGACAACCTGGACGTGCTGGCCGCCGCCGGCTACGACGTCATCGGCGTCTCCCCGGACAAGCCGGAGAAGCTGGCCAGGTTCCGCGAGAAGGAGAACCTGCGGGTCACCCTGGTCGGCGACCCGGAGAAGAAGGTCCTGGAGGCCTACGGCGCGTTCGGCGAGAAGACCATGTACGGCAAGAAGGT
This sequence comes from Phaeacidiphilus oryzae TH49, assembly GCF_000744815.1. Lineage (NCBI taxonomy): Bacteria > Bacillati > Actinomycetota > Actinomycetes > Kitasatosporales > Streptomycetaceae > Phaeacidiphilus > Phaeacidiphilus oryzae. Next base: position 4,704,124 of record NZ_JQMQ01000005.1, on the reverse strand, counting down.
CACCGGCGTGATCCGCTCCACGGTCGTGGTCGGCGAGGACGGCAGGGTCGAGCACGCCTGGTACAACGTCCGCGCCACCGGCCACGTCGCCAAGCTCCTCAAGGACCTGGCCATCCCCGCCTCCTGACCCGCTCCGCCCCGGTCCCCGGCGCGGGTGAGCTTCGTTGCGCCGAACGGACGCAGCGCGGGCGACCCGGCGCCCTCCCGGGGAAAGGCTGGTGGGCGGTACGCGGTGACCAGGCGTCACCTGCGCGTCCGCCCGCCCGCCCAGGAGCCCGGAGGCAACCGATGACCATCAGCAGCGCCCCCATCGCCTCGATCCAGGAGGGCGACGTCGACGTCGTCTGGCGCCGGGTCGTGCAGTACGTCGTCGACGGATTCCTCAGCGCGATGATCGCCGTGCCCTTCGCCGCGGTCTTCTACGCGCTGCCCACCGGCCCCGACGGCGCCGTGCGCTGGCCGGTGGTCGCGGTCGTCCTCGCCGTGCTGTGGGGCGTCCTCGCGGTCGCCGCATACCTCTGGTACTGGGTGCTCCGGCCGGCCGCCACCGGGAAGACCTGGGGGATGGAACTGATCGGCGTCCGCATCGTCCGCGCCGACGGGGCCCTCCTCAGCCGCACCGACACCCTGGTCCGCGGACTGCTGTTGCTCGTCGACGGGCTGTTCCTCGGACTGGTCGGACTGATCAGCATGCTGGCCACCCGGGACCACCAGCGGATCGGCGACCTGGTCGCCAAGACGCTGGTGGTCCGGGACTTCTGATCCCCGGCGAGAGGGACCGCGGGGGACCGCGGGGGACCGCGGGAGGGACCAGGGGAGGACCCGCGCCGCCGCAGGCGTGATGTGGGGGCGTCCGGCCCGCGGCGGCACGGGAGACCGCGTGCTCAACCGGTGTACCGGGTGATGGTCCTGGTGAAGTCGTACGGGCTCTGGTCGACCGAACTGCAGGCCCCGTCCGCCCAGTTGTGCGGCACGCTCGGATCGCAGACCCGGTCCCGGTTCACGTCCCAGTAGGAGAACTGGGCGACGTGCTTGGACTGGGCGAAGGCCAGCAGGTCGGTGAAGGTGCTCTGGGTGAACAGCTCGCTCGGCTGGTCGGTGTGGCCGTTCATCAGCTGGATCCCGGTGTGCGCCCAGGCCGTCGCCGAGTCCCAGCCGAAGAGCGCCGTCAGCTGACCGTTGACGTCGTCGGCGACGGTCTCGGCCGCCTGCGTCTCCGTCCCGGAGGTCAGCCCGAAGTCGAAGTCCATGATGTTCACCCGGTCGATCCGGGCACCGTCCGCGATCCCCTGCCGGATCTCGTCCTTGCCGGTGTCCGGCAGCCCGACGCTGGTCATCGGAATGGTCAGGGAGACCTTCAGGCTCGGGTTCGCCGCCTCCAGCTGCTTGATCGCGCCCCACCGCACCTCCATGCCGCTGTCCAGCGCGGTGTTCTCCCAGTCCAGGTCGATCCGGGTGAGCTGGTACTTGTCGATCACCTGCTGGTAGGCGGCGGCGAGGGCCGAGGCCGATCCGCAGGAGGAGCCCAGCTCGGTGCCGTTGTAGCCGCCGAAGGAGACGCCGACGTCCCCGCCGGCCGCGCGGATCGCCTGGACGTCGGCCGCGACGGCGGTGTCCGAGGCCACCGTGTGCGCGGCGTCCCCGTCCCAGGCGGGCGTGCATCCGCCCGAGTCCAGCACGAAGGCGAGGAGGAACTCGTTCTCCCCGCTGCCGGAGACGATGTCGCCGACCGCCTGGGGGCTGTTGTCCAGCGGCATGAAGTAGACCGGATGCGCGAAGCCGGGATCGGCGGGGGGCGGCGTCGTCGAGCCGGAGGTCGAGGTGGGGGTGGGCGTCGGCGAAGTCCCCCCACTGGGTCCGACCAACGACAGGTCGTCCGCCCCGAACGTGCCCTCCCCGTACCACCCGTGGACGTAGACCGTCACCGAGGTGGTGTCCGCCCCGGTCGTGAAGGTGGTCGACAGCCGCTGCCAGCCGCCGCCGCTGCCGGGCGTCCAGGCACTGGTGTCGCTCGTCCCCGTACCGCTGTCGCCGAGGTAGACGTAGTTCCCCTCCACCTCGCCGCTGAGGGTGTACGTCGAGTTCGGCGCGACCGCGACGGTCTGCGCGCACTGCGCGTCATCGCTCGCCGAGGCGCTGCCCGCGAGCGCCCCACTCCCGTCCTCGACCGGCGAACCGACGACCGCGTCCGCCGCCGAGCAGTTCCAGGGGCTCAACGTCCCACTTTCGAACCCGCCGTTGGCCAGCAGCTGCACGCTGTCGGCGCGGGCGGCGCCGCCACTGAACGCCAGCAGCCCCACTCCGCCGCCCGCGACCAGCGCGAGCGCGAGGCCGGTGGCGCCCCACCCTCTCGTGCGTCCCATCTCCCACTCCCCCGACCCGAGGCACTCCGACGGAACCGAGCACCGTACAAGTTGGCCTGGACCAAGCCCCGCGTCAAGCCCCCATTCACAACCGTTCCCTTAACCCGAACCAAACCTCCAGCTCACGACACATCAACTCCTCATTGGCCTAGCCCAATTGGTCAAGACCATGGCAGCGCAACCCAGGCGTTCGCCACTCGTTGACCCCTACGAACCCGGGGAGGGAACACCATGCGCACCGCCACCTGCACTCGCGAGGAGCTCGCCGCGGCCGCCGCCGCTTCCGCCAACTGGTCCGACCTGATCCGCCGACTCGGCCGCCGGGAGAGCGGCGGCCTGCGCACGCAGCTCCAGAGACTGGCGGCCGAGTTCGCCATCGACACCAGCCACTTCAAGCAGCGCAGCCCCTGGACGCGCTACACCGACGCCGCCATCACCGCCGCCGTCGCCGAGTCCGGCACCCTGCGGGAGCTCGCTCTCGCCCTCGGCGCCGTCCCGGCCAGCGGCACCCTCAGCCATCTGAGCCGACGCGTCAAGCGGCTCGGCCTGGAGGGCCGCTTCCCCGCCATGCGCCCCGGGCGCCCCACCCTGGACCTGCCGCCCGAGGCCCTGCGTACGGCGGTCGCCGCGGAATCCAGCTACCGCGGTGTCGCCCGCCGGCTCGGCCTCGGCGACGATCAGGCCAGCCGCGGGGTCCTCAAGCGCACCATCGCCGAACTCCGGATCGACACCTCGCACTTCACCTACGGCGGCGGTGCCCGCCACCGGGTCCCGCCGGAGCTCCTGGCGGAACTGGTGGCCAGGTCCACCAGCTACGCCGAGGTACTCCGCGCGCTGGACCTGCCGACCACGCCCCACGAGCATCGCCGGCTGCGTACCGCGATCCAGCGCACGGGATTGGCCACCGGCCACTTCACCGGCCGTTCCGGCGACATCGACCGGGGCGCCCACCGGCGGAAGCCGCCGGCCGAGGTCCTCTGCGTCCGGCCCGCCGGTTCGGCCCGACCGTCCCGGAGGCCGCTGCTCGCCGCGCTCCTCAAGACCGGCGTGCCGTACCTCTGCGTCGACTGCGGCCAGGGCCCGGAGTGGCGAGGCAGGCCGCTGGCCCTCGAGATCGACCACGTCAACGGGGACTGGCTGGACAACCGGCGGGAGAACCTGCGGCTGCTCTGCCCGAACTGCCATGCCACCACCGACACCTACTGCCGCCGGAAGCCCTCCGTCTGATGCCGCCCCTCAGCTCCAGCACATAGGATGGGGCCGCGAACCTGCGGCCTTGGCGAAACTGGCAGACGCGCAAGGTTTAGGTCCTTGTGGATAGCATCCGTGAGGGTTCGAGTCCCTCAGGCCGCACCCCGGGCCCCGCCTTCGAAACGAAGGCGGGGTCGCTTCGCCTCAGCCCCCCAGCAACTCCCCCACCACCACCGCCAGCCCCCGGAACGCCTTCCCCCGGTGGGAGATCGCGTTCTTCTCCTCGGGGGTCAGTTCGGCCGCCGTGCGGGTGTCGTCCTCGACGATCAGGATCGGGTCGTAGCCGAAGCCGTTCGCGCCCCGCGGGGCGAAGGCGAGGCTGCCCGGCATCCGGCCCTCGACGACGCGTTCCGTCCCGTCCGGCAGCGCCAGCGCCGCCGCGCAGGCGAAGTGCGCGGCCCGGTGCTCCTGCGCGATGTCGGAGAGCTGCCCGAGCAGCAGCTCCAGGTTGGCGATGTCGTCGCCGTGCCGCCCGGCCCACCGCGCGGAGAAGATCCCCGGCGCCCCGCCCAGCACGTCCACGCACAGCCCGGAGTCGTCGGCGACCGCCGGCAGCCCGGTGGCCTTCGCCAGCGCGTGCGCCTTCAGCAGCGCGTTCTCGGCGAAGGTCACCCCGGTCTCCTTGACGTCGGGGACCTCCGGGTAGTCGTCCGCGCCGACCAGGTCGACGTCCAGGCCCGACTCCCCGAGGATCACCCTCAGCTCGCGGATCTTGCCGTGGTTGCGGGTGGCCAGCACCAGTTTCTGACGATCGGTCACGACTGCTCAGCCCTCCAGCGCCTTGCGCTGCACCGCGTCCAGCTCGCCGCAGCCCAGCACGCCCAGGTCGAGCAGCCGGTCCAGTAGCGAACGGTCGAACGGCGCGCCTTCCGCGGTGCCCTGCACCTCGACGAACCGGCCGTCCCCGGTGCAGACGATGTTCATGTCGGTCTCGGCCCGGACGTCCTCCTCGTAGCAGAGGTCGAGCATCGGCACCCCGTCGATGATGCCGACGCTGACCGCGCTCACCGCACCGGTTAGCGGCTCGGCCTTGGGCTTGACCAGCTTCTTCGTCTTCGCCCAGCCGACCGCGTCGGCCAGCGCCACATACGCTCCGGTGATGGCCGCGGTCCGGGTCCCGCCGTCCGCCTGGAGGACGTCGCAGTCCAGTACCACGGTGTTCTCGCCGAGCGCCTTGTAGTCGATGACGGCGCGCAGCGAGCGCCCGATCAGGCGGGAGATCTCGTGGGTACGCCCACCGATCCGGCCGCGCACGGACTCGCGGTCGCCGCGGGTGTTGGTGGAGCGGGGCAGCATGGAGTACTCGGCGGTGACCCAGCCCTCCCCGCTGCCCTTGCGCCAGCGCGGGACGCCCTCGGTGAAGCTGGCGGTGCAGAGCACCCGGGTGTCTCCGAAGGAGACGAGCACGGAGCCCTCGGCGTGCTTGCTCCAGCCCCGTTCGATGCTGATCGGGCGGAGTTGGTCGGGGGTGCGGCCATCGATGCGTGACATGGCAAATGAGCCTATCCGTTCCGGTGTCCCGGCAGCGCCGAGGGCCCGCGTCCGCAGAGGGTGTCCTGCGGTCGCGGGCCCTGGGCCGGGAGCCGGCGGGAGGTCACTCCATCATGTCCTCGATGTCGGCGGCGATCGGGTCGGCGTCGGTGCCGATGACGACCTGGATCGCGGTGCCCATCTTGACGACGCCGTGCGCCCCGGCGGCCTTCAGCGCGGCCTCGTCGACCTTGGACGCGTCGTGGACCTCGGTGCGCAGCCGGGTGATGCAGCCCTCGATCTCGTCGATGTTGTCGATGCCGCCGAGCCCGGCGACGATCTTCTCAGCCTTGCTGGCCATGCGCTTCTCCTGTTTCCGAACACCGTTGTCCTCATGGACCAGGTTTCCCCCGACATGCCGGGGTTCTCCTGATTCGTCACGGTAACCCACGGTCGGCGCAATGCCAGCGTGTTGTCGCCGACCCGGCCTCGTGCGCACCCGACGATGGCCTGTACGGCGGCTCGGACTGCCGTCGCCCAGGCCGACTGGTCTACACCACCAAAGAATAACCGCAGCCAGCGGGATCGGAGACGAGCGCCGATGAGTGCCTCCAGCGCGACAGCCCCGTCAGGCGGACGCCACTTCTGGCAGAGCTTCTACAACGGTCTGCAGAAGATGGGCCGCAGCCTCCAGGTGCCGATCGCGGTGCTGCCCGCGGCCGGCATCCTGAACCGCCTCGGCCAGCCGGACATCTTCGGCACGGACGGGCTCGGCTGGGACAACGTGGCCAAGGTGCTGGCCGGCGCGGGCTCCGCGCTGCTGGACTCCTCGCTGGGCCTGCCCCTCCTCTTCTGTGTCGGCGTCGCGATCGGCATGGCGAAGAAGTCGGACGGCTCGACCGGCCTGGCGGCGGTGGCGGCGTTCCTCGTCTACTACACCGTCCTCCACCAGTTCCCGCAGGACTGCCCCGCTGGCCAGACCTTCGCCTCGGCCGGCCTCGGCGGCGTCTGCGTCGATCCCCACGGCACCGCCGCCCCGGCCACGTACCAGAACCCGAGCGTCTTCGGCGGGATCATCCTGGGGCTGCTGACCTCGTGGTTCTGGGTGCGGTACCACCGCACCAAGCTGGTGGACTGGCTGGGCTTCTTCAACGGCCGCCGGCTGGTGCCGATCATCATGTCGGCTGTGGCCATCTGCTTCGCCGTCCTCTGCCTGCTGATCTGGGGGCCGATCGGGGACGGTCTGCAGTCCTTCGCGCAGTGGATGAGCGACCGGGGCTCGATCGGCTCCGGGATCTACGGGGTGGCGAACCGGGCGCTGCTGACCATCGGCATGCACCAGTTCCTCAACACCTTCCTCTGGTTCCAGTTCGGCTCGTTCACCAAGGGCGGGGTGACCTACAACGGCGACATCACCCGCTTCCTCCACGGCGACCCGACGGCCGGCCAGTTCCAGTCCGGCTTCTTCCCGATCATGATGTTCGCGCTGCCGGCCGCGGCGATGGCGATCGCCCGCTGCGCCAAGCCGCATCGCCGCAAGGAGGTGACCGGCATGATGATCTCGATGGCACTGACCTCCCTGGTCACCGGCGTCACCGAGCCGATCGAGTACTCCTTCCTCTATGTGGCCCCGGCGCTGTACGGCATCCACGCCCTGCTGACCGGCGTGTCGATGGGGGTGACCTGGGCCCTCGGGGTGCACGCCGGATTCAGCTTCTCGGCCGGTCTGATCGACTACGTGATCAACTGGAGCCTGGCGACCAAACCGTGGCTGATCCTGCCGATCGGCGCCTGCTTCGCGGCGGTCTACTACTTCCTCTTCCTCTTCGTGATCAAGCGGTTCGACCTGAAGACCCCCGGCCGCGAGGACGAGGACGAGTCCCGGGAGGCCTCCATCACGAAGGACTAACGGTTGGCCCGGACCAGGGCCTTCTCCCAGGTCCGGGGTTCCCGCGCGGGCGGGCGCCGTGTTAGAAAGCTGGTCTAAACCACTGAGTGGTTTAGACCAGTACTCTCTGACAAGGAAGTCCATGAGTTCGACGACCGCCCCGGCGGCCACCGCCCCCGCAGCTCCCGCGAAGAAGCGCGGCTCCGGCCTGTTCCAGGGACTGCAGAAGGTCGGCCGCAGCCTGCAGCTCCCCATCGCCGTCCTGCCCGCGGCCGGCCTCCTGGTGAGTGTCGGCAACCTCATCGGCGGCTACCTCCACGACGACTTCTGGACCCGGGTCTCGAAGATCTTCCTCGCCGCCGGCAGCGGCATCCTGGACGGCGGCCTCGGCCTGCCGCTCCTCTTCTGCATAGGCGTGGCCATCGGCTTCGCCAAGAAGGCCGACGGCTCCACCGCCCTCGCCGCGGTGGCCGGCTTCCTCGTCTACCACAACGTCCTGACGGCCTTTCCGCCGATCCCCGGCACCGTCACCGCCGAGGCCCCGTCAGGCAGCCCGATCAACCCCGGCGTCCTCGGCGGCATCATCATCGGCCTGATCACCGCGGTGGTCTGGCAGCGGTACCACCGCACCCGGCTGGTGGACTGGCTGGGCTTCTTCAACGGCCGCCGCCTGGTGCCGATCCTGATGGCCTTCATCGGCACCGCGCTCGGCATCCTCTTCGGTGTCGTCTGGGGCCCGGTAGGCGACGCCCTCAACCACGTCTCCGACTGGCTGATCGGCCTCGGCGCGGCCGGCTCCGGCATCTTCGGCCTGATCAACCGGCTGCTGATCCCGATCGGGATGCACCAGTTCGTGAACACCTTCATGTGGTTCCAGGCCGGCACCTTCCACGCCGGCGGCCATGTGTTCCAGGGCGACCTGACCCGCTGGATGAACGGCGACCACTCCGCCGGCCAGTTCATGACCGGCTTCTACCCGATCATGATGTTCGGCCTGCCGGCCGCCGCGCTGGCGATCGCCCACGCCGCCAAGCCGCACCGCCGCAAGGAGGTGCTCGGCATGATGCTCTCGATGGCCGCGACCTCGTTCGTCACCGGTGTCACCGAGCCGATCGAGTTCACCTTCATGTTCATCGCACCGGTGCTGTACGCGATCCACGCCGTGCTCACCGCGGTGTCGATGGCGGTCACCTGGGCGCTGGGCATCCACGCGGGGTTCAGCTTCTCGGCCGGCCTGATCGACTACGTGGTCAACTGGCATCTGGACACCAAGCCGTGGCTGCTGATCCCGGTGGGACTGGTCTTCGGCGTGGTGTACTACGCGGTCTTCCGCTTCGCCATCGCGAAGTTCGACCTCAAGACCCCCGGCCGGGAGGACGAGGACCCCGCCGCCGAGAGCGTCTCCTGACGGAGCGTCACAAGATCAGATCTCGTACACCGTATCCGGCCGGGCCAGCCCGACCGGTGCGGCGTACGCGCGTTCCGCGTCGGCGCGGTTCCGCTCGGGGTCGGTCCACGGCGGGATGTGGGTCAGCACCAGGCGGCGGGCGCCGGCCCGGGCGGCGATCTCGCCGGCCTCCCGGCCGTTGAGGTGGAGGTCGGGGATGTCCTCCTTGCCGTCGGTGAAGGAGGCCTCGCAGAGGAACAGGTCGGCGTCCCGGGCGAGTTCGGCCAGGGCCGGGCAGGGTCCGGTGTCGCCGGAGTAGGTCAGCACCCGGCCGGCGTGCTCGACGCGGAAGCCGAACGCCTCCACCGGGTGGGCCACCCGGGCGGCGGTCACCCGCAGCGGGCCCAGGTCGAAGACGCCGTCCTCCAGGGTGCGGAAGTCGAAGACCTCCTTCATCCCCGGGTGCTCGTCCATGTCGTAGGCGCGGGCCAGCCGCTCGGGAGTGCCGTGCGGGCCGTAGACCGGGACCGGGTCCGGGCAGCCCTCGACCCGGTAGTTGCGGGCGACGTAGTAGGCGCACATGTCCACGCAGTGGTCGGCGTGGAGGTGGCTGAGGAGGACGGCGTCGATGTCGTAGAGGCCGGCGTGCTTCTGGAGGGCGCCGAGGGCGCCGTTGCCGAGGTCCATGAGGAGCCGGTAGCCGTCGGCCTCGACCAGGTAACTGGAGCAGGGCGAGTCGACAGCGGGGAAGCTTCCGGCGCTCCCCACCACGGTCAGTTTCATCCCGCTTCTCCCGCGTGCTCCGCCGGCCATCAGGTCCTTGGCGTCGAGGGTACGGTGGCGCGGGGGCTGCACCACGGGTGGCCAGCTGCGGTGTGTCAGGAATCACCAGGACGGACGGGGCTCGCGCGCCCCGGAGGGGCACCCGGCGGGAACGCGAGTCCCCGCCGGGTCAGCCGTTCGGATCTCAGCCGCGGTTTCCGGGGCGGCTCCCGGCCCAGTCCCGGATCGTCTGGGGGTACCAGCGTGGATGCCCGAGGCGATCGGTGCGATCGGGCTGGGGTAGGAGGCCGTGCCGGCGGTAGGACCGGACCGTCTCGGTCTTGACGCCGATGTGGGCGGCGATCTCCACATAGGACCAGAGCTCGTCGTTCCTCGAACTCATAGCAGCCTCCTCGGGAGTGGGCGTTCGACCTGCCGTTCTTTCCGGCAGGGCCAGACTCGCCCGGCTCAACGAGACCGCTTGTCCATGATTGTCCGCTGTCGACGTTCCGTGACAGTTCCACATCAGGAAACTGACAAAGTATCAGCGCCCACCGGAGTCCCACCAAGGGGCGCTCTTGCCCTGGCGCCCCCTGCGCAGCGCTAGGCCCACAGCTGGCCCTGCAGGGTCTCGATCGCGGCCTCGGTCGTCTCCGCGGTGTAGACGCCCGTCGACAGGTACTTCCACCCGCCGTCGGCCACGACGAAGACCACGTCGGCCCGCTCGCCCGCCGTCGCCGCCTTCCGCGCCACGCCGCAGGCGGCGTGCAGCGCCGCCCCCGTGGAGATCCCCGCGAAGATCCCCTCCAGCTGGAGGAGTTCACGGGTGCGGCGCACGGCGTCCGCCGACCCCACCGAGTACCGGGTGGTCAGCACCTCGGCGTCGTACAGCTCGGGGACGAACCCCTCGTCGAGGTTGCGCAGCCCGTAGACCAGGTCGTCGTAGCGCGGCTCGGCCGCGACGATCTTCACTCCGGGGACCTTCTCCCGCAGGTACCGGCCGACGCCCATCAGCGTCCCGGTGGTCCCCAGGCCGGCCACGAAGTGGGTGACGGTCGGCAGGTCGGCGAGGATCTCCGGCCCGGTGCCGGAGTAGTGCGCGCCGGCGTTGTCCGCGTTGCCGTACTGGTAGAGCATCACCCAGTCCGGGTGCTCCTCGGCCAGTTCCTTGGCGACCCGGACGGCGGTGTTGGAGCCGCCGGCCGCGGGCGAGGGGATGACCTCGGCGCCCCACATCCGGAGCAGCTCGCGCCGCTCCTCGGAGGTGTTCTCCGGCATCACGCACACCATCCGGTAGCCCTTGAGCTTGGCCGCCATGGCGAGGGAGATGCCGGTGTTGCCGCTGGTCGGTTCGAGGATGGTGTCGCCGGGGCTGATCCTGCCCTCCGCCTCGGCGCGTTCGATCATGTTGAGGGCGGGGCGGTCCTTGACCGAGCCGGTCGGGTTCCGGTCCTCCAGCTTGGCCCAGATCCGTACGTCTCCGGACTCGTTGCCGTCGATCTCGGCGGAGATCCGGGGCAGGCCGACCAGCGGGGTGTTGCCGACCGCCTGAAGGGGGCTCTCGTAGCGCATGGGTAGGTGCCCTGCGCTCAGCGGGATCCGCCGGCCACGGCCGGGAGGATGGTGACCACGTCGGCGTCCTTGACCGTGGTGTTGATGCCTTCCAGGAAGCGGACGTCCTCGTCGTTCAGGTAGACGTTCACGAACCGGCGCAGCTCGCCGCCGTCCACCAGGCGGTCGCGCAGTCCCGCATGGCGGGCCTCCAGGTCGTTGAAGAGCGAGTCCAGGGTGTCGCCGCTGCCCTCGACGGCCTTGGCGCCGTCGGTGTAGGTGCGGAGGATGGTCGGAATGCGGACCTCGATGGCCATGGTGCGCTCTCCTAAGACTGAGGCGTTGTCAGGAGGCTGCCGGGGCTGTCGGCAGCCGGTGGTCGCCCCGCTCCGGGGGCTTGGTTCGGGTCTCGCCGAGTCGGCGGTGGCGGCTTCGGCGAGCGGCGGTGCGCGGAGGGTGGGTGGCCCGCCCCCGAGATGCCGCCCGGGGTGCCGCCCGCGGCGGGGCGCGGCGGCTCAGCGCGCGGCGGTGGCGTCAGGGCGACAGATCGCGCTGGCGAGGCGGCACAGGTCGACGTGCAGCCGCGCCACGAGCCGGGTCCCCGGGGCGGAAATGCTCACATCGACAGAACGCATGGGCTCATCATATGGATTCCCGCCCCGCTTCCGGCATGCCCGTCCCGAGGGGTGGACGATCACATCTCGCGATGCGGGAGGAGGCGGCCGGAACCCGCGCCGTTGAGCGGCCGGGCCCGGCCCCGGGCTCAGCCCTGGTAGGCCTCGACGAGGTCCACGTCTTCCTCTGTGACCTCTCCGTCCACGATACGGAACGACCGGAAGCTGACCGGCCCCTCGTCGTTCCCGCACTCGGCGGTGGAGACCAGCACGTAGTGGGCGGCCGGCTCGGAGGCGTACGAGATGTCGGTGCGGGACGGGTACGCCTCGGTGGCGGTGTGCGAGTGGTAGACCACCACCGGCTCCTCGTCCCGGTCGTCCATCTCCCGGTAGAGCTTGAGCAGGTCGGCGGAGTCGAACTCGTAGAAGGTGGGCGACCGGGCCGCGTTCAGCATCGGGATGAACCGCTCGGGCCGGTCGCTCCCGGCGGGCCCGGCGATCACGCCGCAGGCCTCGTCGGGGTGGTCCCGGCGGGCGTGCTCCACGATGGCGTCGCGCAGGGCGGTGGTGATCCTCAGCGTCATGCGGTCAGAGTATGCCGCCGGGCAAGGCGGCCCTCCGGCGACCTCCAGCGGCTCTCCGGCGACCTCCGGCGGCTTGGGGCGGCCTCCGGCCACCGCGGCCCCGCCCGCCGGCCCGCCCGCCGGCGCGCTCAGCCCATCAGGACCTCGAGCAGCGTCTCCTGGAGCCCGCCCAGCCAGAGGTACGCCATGGCCAGCGGCTTGCGCGGGTCGTCGTCCGCGAGCTCGTAGATCTCGGTGCTCTCGTCGTCGTCGATCTCCAGCCGGCTGCCGAGGGTGAGCCGGAGGTCGTTGAGGGCGCCGAGCCAGTGCCCGCAGTCCTCGGCGCCGAGCCGGACGACGGCCCCGCCGCCGCCGGCCGCGCCTGCGGAGGCCGCGTCCAGGGTCCGGATCATCGCGAGTCCGTCCTCGCGCTTCCTGGCCCGCAGGTCGTTCTCGGTGTAGCGGCGGAACTCGGCGGAGGCGGCCGCGGCCTCGTCCGCCGACTCCGGCCCCTCGCCGAGCGCGTCCGGGCGGTAGGCGTCGGGGAAGAGCCGGGCCAGCGCGGGATCGGCGGGGGGCTTGGTGGGGCCGTCGGCGAAGAGCGCGGCCAGCGGGTCGGCGTCGGCCCCGGGGCCGTCCGGGCCCTCGGCGGCGCCCGGTCCTGGGCCGATCAGTTCGAGCAGTTGGGCGGTGAGGTTGCGGAGGATCGAGATCTCGACGGAGTCGAGGGCGATCGCCGCTCCTCCGTCGGGGGCGGGTTCGAAGAGTCCGGCCATGAGGTGAGTGAGGTCTCCGTACGAGGTACGAACGAGGTCAGCGGTCGTGCTGGAGGGTGGCCCAGAGCCCGTAGCCGTGCATGGCCTGGACGTCCCGCTCCATCTCCTCGCGGGAGCCGCTGGACACCACGGCGCGGCCCTTGTGGTGGACGTCCAGCATCAGCTTGCGCGCCTTGTCCTTGGAATAGCCGAAATAGGTCTGGAAGACGTACACGACGTAACTCATCAGGTTGACCGGGTCGTTGTGGACGATCGTCACCCAGGGAGTGTCCGGCGCGGGCACCGACATCGGCTCCGAGGTCTCCTCGGTGCGCTCGGTCTCCACCGGTGCAACGCTCACGGCTTCCAGCTCCAGTTCGAAGGGGACTCCCCGCTCCAGGGGCTCCTGCGCCCATGCTGCCATCCGGGCGAATACCAGGCGAACCCGGAGGTCTGGCGAGTCCCTGCGGAGAAATCGTCAGACTGACGACTACTGGCGGTAGCATCATCTGCATGGACACCGGCACCACCTCCGCCCCCTCGCCCTCCGCCGCCGCGGGCAACGGCCGGAACGGCCCGCACGCGCCCAGCACCGCGCTGCTGACGGACCGCTACGAGCTGACGATGCTGCAGGCCGCGCTGCGCAGCGGGGCGGCGCACCGCCGCTCGGTCTTCGAGGTCTTCACCCGCCGCCTCCCGGACGGCCGCCGCTACGGGGTCACGGCCGGCGTCGGCCGGGTGCTGGACGCCATCGAGGCGTTCCGCTTCGACACCCCGGTGCTGGACTTCCTCGCCGACCAGCGGGTGGTGGACGACGCGACCCTCTCCTGGCTCTCCGACTACCGCTTCACCGGATCGGTGTACGGCTATCCGGAGGGCGAGTGCTACTTCCCCGGCTCCCCGATCATGACGGTCGAGGGGACCTTCGCGGAGGCGGTGATCCTGGAGACCGTCGTCCTCTCCATCCTCAACCACGACTCGGCGATCGCCGCCGCGGCCTCCCGGATGGTGAACGCCGCCGCCGGCCGCCCGCTCCTGGAGATGGGCGCCCGGCGCACCCACGAGCTCGCCGCCGTCTCCGCGGCCCGGGCCGCCTATGTGGTGGGCTTCGCGGCCACCTCCGACCTGGACGCGGGCTTCCGGTACGGCATCCCCACCGTGGGCACCAGCGCCCACGCCTTCACCCTGCTGCACGACACCGAGCGGGACGCCTTCACCGCGCAGGTCGAGTCGATGGGCCGGGACACCACCCTGCTGGTGGACACCTACGACCTCGGCGAGGCGGTGCAGACCGCCGTCGAGGTGGCCGGCCCCGAGCTGGGCGCGGTCCGGATCGACTCCGGCGACCTGCTGCTCCTCGCCCACCGGGTGCGGAAGCAGCTGGACGAGGCCGGCGCGGGCAAGGCCCGGATCACCGTCACCAGCGACCTGGACGAGTACGCGATCGCCGCCCTCGGCGCGGCCCCGGTGGACGCTTACGGGGTCGGCACCTCGCTGGTCACCGGCAGCGGCTACCCCACCTGCTCGATGGTGTACAAGCTGGTGGCCAGGGCCTCCTCGAACGACCCGGACGCGCCGCTGGTGCCGGTGGCGAAGCGCTCGGCGGGCGCCAAGTCCAGCCGCGGCGGCCGCAAGTGGGGCGCCCGCCGGCCGGACGCGGAGGGGGTGGCCGAGGCCGAGGTGATCGGCACCGGGCCGGTCCCCGACGACCTGGCGGCGCACCAGTTGCAGGTGCCGCTGGTGAGCGAGGGCCGGATCGTCGGCCGGGAGCCGCTCTCGGCGGCCCGGGACCGGCACCGGGCCTCGCTGGACCGGCTGCCGATCTCGGCGGCGCAGCTCTCCCGCGGCGAGCCGGTGATCCCCACCGAGTACTACTCCGGAGGGTGACCGGCGCCGCCGCCTGCGGCCCGGACGCCCGGCGGCGGGGCGCAGGGGGCGCGCGGCCCGTCCGCCCTGCGTGTGCGGGGTGCGGCAGGTGGCGTACCACCTCTTCCCTGCGGGCACGCCGGGTCCGTAGGCTCCGGACCGTGACCCGCCTCTGATTTCGGATCAGCGAGGTACCACCATGCAACGGGCACTGATCGTCGTCGATGTGCAGAACGACTTCTGCGAAGGCGGCAGCCTCGCTGTCACCGGAGGCGCGGAGGTGGCCGCGGCCATCACCGACCTGGTGGCGGAGCGTGCGGCCGGATACGACCATGTGGTCGCCACCCGGGACTGCCACGTCGACCCGGGCGACCACTTCGCCCGGCCGCCGGACGCGCCGGACTACGTCCGCACCTGGCCGCCGCACTGCGTGGCCGGTACGGAGGGCGTCGGCTTCCACCCCAACTTCGCCCCCGCGGTGACCTCGGGCGCCGTCGAGGCGGTCTTCGACAAGGGCGCCCACGCGGCCGCGTACAGCGGTTTCGAGGGGGCCGACGAGAACGGCCGGGGGCTGGCCGAGTGGCTGCGAGAGCGCCGGATCACCGAGGTCGACGTGGTCGGGATCGCCACCGACCACTGCGTCCGGGCGACCGCGCTGGACGCCGTCCGGGAGGGGTTCACCACCCGGGTCCTGCTCGACCTCACGGCCGGCGTGGCCAAGGAGACCACCGAGCGGGCGCTGGACGAGCTCCAGGCGGCCGGGGTGACGCTGACGGGGACGCCGATCGTACTCGGCTGAGCCCTCCCGGACGGGGGCCGCGGGGGCCGTCCGCCCGCCGGTGTGATGCCGTGCGCCCCCCGTGCACCGGCAGGACGCCGGACGACGGGTCATTCCGCATACCAACGGGTAGATCCAGGACAGGAGTTGACGGGCCGTCCGGTTCTTCCCGCCGGGCCCGGTGCGCCGGCTCCGCTGCGACCCCGTCGGCCCCTCATGAAGGCGGAACCCTCATGGCGCGCCCCACATCTGCTCAGATCTGCATCGGGACCCTCGCCGTCGTCCTCGTCACGGTGGCGGCGCTGGCCTTCACCGGGACCGACAGCGTGCCGGCGATCAGCGTCCTGGTGGTGGGCGTGCTGCTGCTCGCCACCACGGCGACCGCGCTGGCGATCGGCAGGCCGCGCCGGGCTGCGGCGCCCCGCCCCCCGGGCGGCGCGTCGGAGGGCACCGCACCGGAGGCCGCGCCGGGGCGGCGGCGGAGGGCCGGCCGGACGAGCCGCGCCGGGGCCGGGTGCCCGGCCAGCGGGCCGGCAGCCACGGGGGCGCGCCGCTGGTCTCGGAGACCGCACGCCACTGAGCCGGCACCGAGCCGGCACGGAGCCGGGCAGGGCGTCAGGCGCGGACTCAGGCGGTGCTGACCACCACGGTCTTGGCCGCCTTGTCGTGGAGGCACTGCCGGAACGGCCGGTCCCAGGTGCACCACAGGACGTTGACCAGCCAGAACAGCTCGCCGATGCAGCTGATGATGCTGGGCAGCGCGTAGACCGCGGCGCGCACCCAGGCGGCGCCCGGCGCCGGGACGCGGCCGTCGGCGAGCATCGCCACCCGGATCCGCATCAGCCGCTTGCCGACCGTCTGGCCGCGCCAGTACATCATCATCAGCGCGTCGTACACCCAGTACAGCACCGAGGTGAGGATGCCGACCCAGACCGAGCCGGCCCCGCCGGAGTCGAACGAGTGCTGCCAGCCGCCGGCCACCACGATGATCCCGGAGACGATCGCCATCAGCACGCCGTCCACGAACCGTGCGACGACGCGCCGGAAGAGCCCGCCCAGCGGCGGCATCCCCGCGATCGGCGGTTCGCCGCCGGACCCGGGCCCCGGGCCGTAGCCCCGTCCGGGGCCCGGCTGGTCGGGCGGCGGCATCTCGCCGAAGGAGGGCTGGGACGGCGGGGGCGGGGGCGGCGGGGCCGAGGGCGGCGGTGGGGCCGCGGGCGGCGGCTGCTCTCCGTACCCGCGATCGCCGTCACGGTCTCCGGGCTCGGTAGTGCTCATGGCTCCGAGTACACCATCCGGGCGGGGTCGATCACGGACCGCGACCGCGCCGACCCGGCGCCCCCGCCATTCGGCCGAGAGGACGGAGAGGACCGGAGAGACGGAGAGGACCGGGAGGTCAGCCTCCGTCCCGGCGGGCCGAGCCGGCCACATAGGTCCGCGCCACCCGGTCCGGCCAGCTCCGGCGCAGCGGCCGGTCGCACACGGAGCCGATCAGGGCGAACGGGGCGAGGAGCACCAGCAGCAGCGGCTGGTGCGACAGCCAGCGCAGCACCCCGCGGCGGAAGCCCGGCCGGCGGCCGGAGGCCGCGTCGACCACCCGCAGCCCGCAGAGCGCCTTGCCGAGGGTGCGACCGAACATCACCGTCGGCAGTGCCTCGTAGAGCAGCCCGGCGCCGAACAGCGCCAGCAGCAGCATGCCGGCGGCCCGCAGCACGGTGCCGTCCACCAGCCAGACCCGGGTGATGCCGCCGCCGTAGGAGGTGTGGGCGGCGGCGATCTTCAGCTGGATGTGCCGTGCGACCGAGTCGTACAGCGGGAGGGCGATGTAGACGGCGAGCGCCGTCCACACCACGGCTGTGTCGACCAGGCGTGCGAACATCCGCCGCCCGTACGGGGCCGGCGCGGGGCGCCGCTTGCGGGCCGCCGCGTTCCGCGACCGGGGGGCGGGGGTGGGGGTGGCGGCGACCGCAGGACGGGGAGTGGCGGCGGGAGCGGGGGCAGGTGCTGGTGCGGGTGGCGGTGCAGGTGCGGCCGCAGGGGCGGGAACGGAGTCGGCCGCGGGCGTGGCCTCCGGCGCCGGCGCCGGCGAAGTCGGAGCCGGAGCGGCGGAAGGTCCGGGCGCCGCCTCCAGCGCCCGGGCTCGGGCCCGGGCCTCCGCCTGCTCCTCCTCCGCCCCCCAGGAGACCCGCTGGGCGTAGGGCGTGGGCCGGAGCCGCTTGGACCGGGAGCCGGGTCCGGCGCCGGGCGGCGGAGCGGTCGCGGCGCCCGGCCAGGAGCCGGTGCCGCTGGACACCCGCGCCGCCCCGGCGACCGGGATCTCCCCCGAGGAGGTCTCGGCGCCGTGGAAGGCCGAACCGCCCGCCGGAGTACCCGGACCGTCGTCGTACGGCTCGGCGCTCGGCCGGTGCTCGCGCGCGGCTCGCGGCTGCGGCCCCGACGACCACTCGCGGCTGTGCTGCTCCGGCGCCGGCCGCGACCACTCCTCGGCGACGGAGGCGGCACCCGAGTCCGCGCCGCCGCCCCGCCTCGGCGCGGGCGGCGCCGAGGGCAGCGCCTGCGGCCCCGAGGCCGGGGAGGGCGCCGGCGGCAGCTCGCGCTGCGCGGGCGACGGCGGGGCCACCCGCCAACTCCCGGTCAGCGGCGGGGCCTCCGCGCCACCGCCATCGACCTGCGACCCCGGCCCTTCCCACTCCGGCCCTTCCCACTCCGGTGCCTCCGGCTCCGGCTCCGGCTCGGCGGGAGACAGGGTGAGGCCGACGCCCCCGGGCAGCGTCCCGTCCAGGTAGAGGACCCCGGACTGCTCCGAACTCACGGGCGCGCCGAAGCCCTCGGGGGCGGCGTTCGGATGGCGCAGCGAGACGCCGCGCCGAAGCGCCGCGGCCGGCGGGTCGAGCCGCTGGCCGGGGCCCGGGGCGGGCCGGCTGGTGCCGGGCACCCACCCGCCGTCCCAGTACCGGACGTATCCGGGCACGGACGGGTCCGGATAGTAGCCCGGAGCGGCGCCGAGGACGGGGTCGAACGGGGGGTCGGCCGTCATGGGGGAGGAAACCACCTGGGAGAACCGAGAACTGAGTACCGGCCGACCGCACTCCGGGTCGCCGGGCAGACACCCAGCGTAGTACGTCCGACCGGAGAAATTTCTCGAAACCGGTGTAAGAGCCTCCACCGGGCCCGCTCTCTCCTTGCGACGGAGGCGTGGCGGTGGCCCCGGGGGACCGCAGGGGCCCGGGGCCGGTACAGAGAGGAGCCCGGCGATGCCCAAGCACCCGCCGATGAAGAACGTGGTGGAGCAGGAGCTCGAGGTGCAGCTGGTGCTGTCGCCGGAGGACAGCGTGCCGGTGCCGGCGCTGCTCTCCTACCGCACGGACGATCCGTACGCGGTGCACTTCACCTTCCACCTCGGCTCGGACTCCCCGGTGCACTGGGTCTTCTCCCGGGAGCTGCTGATCGAGGGGGTCTTCCGGGCCTGCGGCCACGGGGACGTGCGGGTCTGGCCGACCCGCTCCGGCCGGCGCGGGCTGATCTGCCTGGCGCTGAGCTCCCCGGCCGGCGACGCGCTGCTGGAGGCTCCGGCCGAACCGGTCGCGGAGTGGCTGGAGAAGGCCCTTCGCCTGATCCCGTCGGGCCGGGAGCACCAGTCGCTGGACCTGGATCGCGAGCTGGCCGAGCTCCTCACCGAGTACTGATCGCTCGTCGGGGTGAGTTCTCCGCACGTGAATTGACGCACAGTCAACCTCCGCCGCTGCCAGGCCGCCTGGACTTCACCCCCCGGATCGGTCAGGATCGCGACGTAGCACCGAATGTGGAGGTACGCCATGACCTGCTTCTTCGATCCGTCACACGGCCCGGGCTCGACGACGGTGACGTGGGTTCCGCAGTGGGGCGTGCCCCGTCCGATCCAGACCTGCGTGGCCTGCGGCCAGCGGGTGCAGAGCGCCCAGCCGCCGTACTACCTGCCGCAGGGCGCCGCCCCCAACGGCTACCCGCAGGCCGGCCCGGGCGTCCAGCAGGGCTACGGCGGCCAGCAGGGCTACGGCGGCGGCTACCCGCAGGGCTACGGCTACCCGGGCGGCGACTACCCGCACCAGCGCCACGGCCACAGCACCGGAGCGGTGGTCGGCGCGGGGGTGGCCGGGCTGGTCGGCGGCGCGCTGCTGAACGAGATGCTGGACGACGACGACCGCCGCCCCGAGATCGTCGAGAACAACACCTACGTCGAGAACACCGAGGGCGTGAACCCGGACGCCGGGGGCTTCTTCGACGGCTACGAGGACCAGGACCAGGGCGGCTACGACGACCAGGGTTACGACGACGGCGGGGACTTCTCCATCTGATCCGCCTGAGCCGCTTGCTCCGCCTGCTCCGCCTGATCCGCTCGCCCCGTCCGATCCGGCCCGGCCGGCCCGGCGGCGGCCGCGTTCGCCCGCGGATGCGGCAGCAGCGGCCGGCCCGGCCACGGTCCGCGCACCCGGCGCAGCTCGCGCCGCAGCAGCTCCCCGGCGAGCAGCAGGAAGGCCAGGCCGACCAGCGGGTAGACGGCCGTGAACGGCTGCTCCCAGAGCTTCTGGTGGAGGTCCAGGTCGCCCTTTCGCGGCACTATCCACAGGCAGAAGCTGACGCAGGCGGCGATGGCCAGCCCGGTCGCCACCCGCCACCGGAGGTGCCGGACGGCCTCCGGCGCCCGGGCCTCCCGGGCCGCCTCGGACATCAGCAGCACGATCATCGGCAGCACCCACACCCAGTGGTGCGACCAGCTGATCGGCGAGATCAGCAGCGCGGTGACGGCGCAGGCGATGGCCCCCCACGCCTCCCCGCGCGCGCTGCGCAGCCGCGCCCCGTACCGCGACCAGCCGACCGCGACGCCGAGGCCGAGCACCCCGCAGCAGGCGGCGGCGACCAGCCCCGCCGTGCCGGGCTCGGTGGTGTGGAGGAAGCGGCAGACGACACCGCGGATCGACTGGTTGTCGACGATCCAGACCTTGCCGACCCGGCTGGTGTCGAAGATGTCCTTGGTCCAGAAGGAGAGCGAGGCCCTCGGCAGCAGCAGCCAGCCGACCAGCATGGTGCCGACCCCGGTGGCGGCGGCCGTGCAGGCCGCCCGGACCCGGCCGGTGAGCAGCAGCCAGACGGCGAACAGCCCCGGGGTGAGCTTGAGCCCGGCGGCGATGCCGATGCCGATGCCCTTGCCGCGGTGGCCGTCCGGGCGGGTGAGGTCCCACAGCACCAGGCAGCCGATGATCAGATTGACCTGGCCGTAGCGGAAGGTGGTCCAGATCGGCTCCAGCCAGACGCCGAGGCCGGCGGCGAGCAGCACGGCGACGGGCCGCAGCTCGCGCCGGGGCCAGTCGGCGAGCCGGGTGGAGAGGAACGAGAAGCCGCCCAGCAGCAGCACGTTCGCGCCGGTCACCAGGACCCTCAACAGCGGGATCGGCAGCCAGGCGGTCGGCGTGAAGAGGAGGGCGGCGAACGGCGGGTAGGTGGCGGGCAGGTTCCACTGGGTGACCCGCATGTCGTAGAGGTCCTGGCCGTTCTTCACGGCGCTGCCCTCGGCGCGGTACACCACCATGTCGACCATGGACACCTTGACCAGGTGCCGGACGAGGAAATAGGCGAGGAGCGAGAGCACGGCGATGCCGGCCGCCCGCAGGGTGGCCCGCCGGGGCGCGTCCCGGAGGGCGTTCCTGATCTCGGCCACGGGTGCCAGCAGCGGTGCCAGCAGCCGGGCGGCCGGGCTCGGCCCGCCGTCCGGCCGGCCGCGGTCCGGCCGCGGCTGCGGCTGCCCGTCCCCCCCGCCGGAGCCCTCCCCCTGGGTCTCGTCTCCGGCCTCGCCCCACTTCAGGACCGTCACGCAAACTCTCCTCTTCGCCGACCCTGCGTGACCCTAACCGATGTCGTTCCGCATCCGCGTCCATCATTCCAGCGGGCGGATGGCGGCGCACCGGCCGGGAGGCGTCGGGAAGCGGAACGCCGGGCGGCGGGAGCGGTCCTCCGGCACCCGGCGAGGACGCGGAGGGCCGCGGAGGGACGCGCAGAGGCCACGGCCCCCGCCGCGGGCAGGGCGGCGGGGGCCGGGTCGCGGCGGCGGCCCCGCCGTGGGGACCCACGGGCTACGGGGGACCGGCCGCGTCCGGGAGCGGGCTCAGCCGTTGAGTGCCTTGCTGAAGTCCCACTGGCTCTGGGTGACCGAGCTGCAGGTGGCGTCGGCGTAGGACTGGGCGCCGCCGGCGCACTGCTTGTCGCGGGTGGCAGACCACATGGAGAGCCAGGCCAGGCCCTTGCTCTTGGCGAAGCTCGCCAGCTGGGCGGCGTCCGAGACGGTGAAGACCTCGTCGCTGGTGTCGTTGACGCCGATCATCGGGGTGACCGCGACGTGCTTCCAGGCGGTCGCGTCGTCGTAGCCGAAGACGCTCTTCACCTGGGCCTGGGTGGCGGTGGCCGAGTCGATCGCGTACTGGCCCATCTTGCCGGAGGGGCTGGGCGCCGCGCTGTCCCCGTAGTCCATGGCCATGACGTTGACCGCGGAGACGGCCACCCCCTGCTTCTTGGCGTCGGTGAGGAGGTCCACCCCGGCCTGGGTGAGGCCGGTGGGCAGCACCGGCAGGGTGTAGGAGACCTCCAGCCCCGGGTTCGCCTTCTGCAGGCCGGCTATCGCCTGGTCGCGCTTGGTGATGTCGGCGGTGTTGGAGAGGGCGGCGCCCTCGATGTCGAAGTCGACCTTGGTCAGCTTGTAGGCGTCGATCACCTTCTGGTACGCGGCCTGCAGGGTGCCGGCGGAGGAGCAGGAGTCGCCCAGCTCGGTGCCGTTGGCCCCGCCGAAGGAGACCCGCACGTCGCCGCCGGCCGAGCGGAGGGCGCCGATCTGGCTCGCCACGCTGTCACTGCCGAGGGCGGTGACACCGCCCCACTCGGGGGTGCAGCCGCCGCCCGCGGTGACGAAGGCGAGGTTGAAGTCCTTCACACCGGCGGCCTTCTGAGCGTCCGTCAGGCTGAACGGCGGGTAGAGCGAGGTGTCCACGTAGGGCGAGAAACCGGCGTCCGTCCCGCTGCCGCTGCCGGCGGAGGCCGGGCCGCTCGCGGACGCGCCGGCGGTGGCACCGCCACTCGTACCGGCGCTGGGGCTCGCACTCGCCGGGGCACTGGGAGCGGCGCTCGCACTGACGCTGGGGGCGGTGCTGGGACTCCCGCCGCTCCCGCCGCTCCCGCCGCCGGCGGTGCAGCTGGTGCCGTTGACCGTGCAGGCGCTCGGCGCGGTCGGGTCGGCGCCGTCGGCGACGAAGCCGACCTCGACCGAGGATCCGGCGGGGACGCTGCTGTTCCAGCTCGCCGGCTTGACCGTGACGGTCTGGCCGCTGACGGTGTAGCTGCCGTTCCAGAGCGAGCTGATCCGGTCCCCGGAGGGCAGGGTGAAGGTCAGCGTCCAGCCGTCGAGGGTGCTCGACGAGGTGTTGGCGATCGTGTACTGCGCGCTGTAGCCGGCATCCCAGCTGCTGGTGGTCTGATAGCTCGCACCCACCGTGGCGGCGCTGGCATTGCTCGCGACGGCGATCACGGTCCCGCCGACGACCGCGGCGGAGGCGACGGTCGCGCCGATCACCGCCTTGCGGCGGGAGCGGCGGCGGTGACCGGGGGTGCGCTGGTGGGGGGTCATTGCGGGGGGTACCTCCACGGTGCTCGACTGGGGGCCGGAGTGGGGGACCCGAGGCGGGGTGGGGCCCGCGTCTCGGTCCGGCCGCGAGAGACGCTACCGCCGCCGGGAGCCCCCGGCCCCCCTGCTCAGGGAGGCGTAGCCTCCCTTTAGGCCACGTTTAAGGGAGCCCCCCGCCCGGGCGGCCCGGCGTGCCCGCCGGGGCACCCCGACGGTGCGCGCGGTCTGCAGGCGCATCCGGACCTCCGCCCCGCCGAGGACGCTGCGGCCGACCCCGACCTCGCCGCCCGTGCTCTCGGCGACCCGCCGCACGATGTCCAGGCCGAGCCCGGTCGACCCGGCCCCGCCGTCCCCGTGGCCGCGCCGCAGCGCCGCCTCCGGGTCCGGTATCCCCGGCCCGGCGTCCGAGACCAGCACGATCACCCCGTCGTCGGTCGGATGGACGTCCACCGCGTACGCCGTCCCGACCGGGGTGTGCCGGAAGACGTTGCCCAGCAGCGCGTCCAGCGCCGCGGTCAGCTCGGACGCCGGCACCGGCACCGCGCACGGCCGGTCGGCCCCGGCCAGACGCCACTGCCGGCCCTCGTCCTCGGCCAGCGCCGACCAGAACCCGGCCCGCTCGCGGATCACCTCCGCCGCGTCGCACCGCCCGGCCGGCACCGGGGCCGCTCCGGCCGGCCCGGCCGCTCCGGCGGGCCCGCCGCCCTCGCCGCCGCCGGCCGTTCCGTTCAGGCCGGCCAGGCTGCGGCTGCGCTCCCGCGCGGTGCGGATGATCCGGTCCACCTCGCCCTCCAGCTGCTCGACCGCGTGCCGGGTCTGCTCCGCGGCGACCCCGCCGCCCAGCGAGGCGGCGTTCAGCCGCAGCACGGTCAGCGGGGTGCGCAGCCGATGTGACAGGTCCGCCGCCAACTCCCGCTCCGCGGCCAGCAGTTCCACGACGCGTCCGGCCATGCTGTTGAACGCTCCGGCGGCGTCCCGCAGTTCGGGCGGGGTGCCGGGTTCCTCCTCCGGTACCCGCACCGCCAGGTCGCCCTCGCCGAGGGCGCGCGCCGCGTCGGACAGCCGGCGGGCCGAGCCGACGATCCGGGTGCCCAGGCGGTCGGCGACCGCGACCGAGATCAGCACCAGCGCCAGCGCGACCCCGGTGAGCACCACCCAGGCGGTCACCACGCCCTGCGTCTGGGCCGCGTTCGGGATGAACACCTCGATCACCGCGACCCCGCCGCCGCCGACCGCGATCGGCTGGAGGTAGGCGAGCCCGCCGCGCACCGGCACCCGTACCGAGTCCCCGGTCCGCTCGGCGGCCGCGATCTGGTCGGCGCCGGCCCGCGGGTGGCCGATGTCGGCGGCCCGGCCGGAACTCCCCGCCGAGGCCGGGATGTGCACGGCCAGCCCGTCTGAGCCGTCCTCGGTGCTGGCGACGGCCCGCTGGAGGGAGGCCGGGTCGGTGGTGATGGCGAGTGCCGGGCCGATCGCGGCGGCCTGCCGCTCGGCCTCGGTGTACGCGCGGTCGCGGGCGGTCTCCCGGACCATCAGGCCGAGCGGGACGAGGAAGGCCAGGGCCACCATCGTGGTCACCGCCACGGAGACCCGGACCAGGGCCCATCTCACGCGCCGGCCCCCGGTGCCGGCGCCGCCGGGTCGTCCAGCCGCACCCCGACCCCCCGCACGGTGTGGAGGTAGCGCGGGCGGGAGGCCGTCTCGCCGAGCTTCCGGCGCAGCCAGGAGAGGTGGACGTCGATGGTCTGGTCCCCGCCGTACGGCTGGCGCCAGACCTCGGCGAGGAGCTCGCGGCGGGGCACCACCACTCCGGGGCGGGCGGCGAGGAAGGCCAGCAGGTCGAACTCGCGCCTGGTCAGGTCGAGCTGCTCGCCGTCCAGGGCGGCCTCCCGGCGCTGGACGTCGATGCGCAGGCCGCCGACGGCGAGGACGGTGCCGTTCGGCTGGCCGCCGGCCGCGGCGGCGCCGGCGCGGCGCAGCACGGCGCCCATCCGGGCGCTGAGGTGGTCCCCGGAGAACGGCTTGACCAGGTAGTCGTCGGCGCCGTCGTTGAGCAGCTTGACGATCTCGGCCTCGTCGTCCCGGGCGGTGGATATGATCACCGGGACATCGGTGACCCCGCGGATCATCTTCAGCGCCTCGGCCCCGTCCAGGTCCGGCAGGCCGAGGTCGAGGATCACCACGTCGCAGCCGATCCGGGAGACCTCGCGCAGCGCCTCCAGCGCGGTCCCGACGCTGCGTACGGCGTGGCCGGTGTCGGTCAGATGCCGGATCAGGGCGGAACGGACGAACGGATCGTCCTCGACCACTAGCACGGTTGCCATGGGGCGTCACGGTACACGGCGGACGGGAGCGCCTGGTCGGGCGCGGCATGGCACGATGGGACGCCATGCGCAGAGGACTGGTCCGCGGAGGAGCGTGGGCGGTGGCCACGGGAGCCGCCGTCTCACTGTCCTGGCTGGGCGTGCACAGCGTCCTGCGGGACCCGGGGACGGGGGCCGCGGCGGTGGCGCTGCCGTCCGGCTCGCCGAGCGAGAGCACACTGCCGCCGGCGGTCGGCGAGGCGGTGCGGCGGCCCGCGCCGGAGTCCTCGCGGACGGCGACGCACAAGGCGGCGCCCTCTTCCGCGCCCGCCTCCGCGCGGCCGAGTGCGAGCCCGAGCGACTCCGGATCCGTCAAGAGCTACCAGCTGCGGGGCGGGCGGGTCGCCGTCTCGCTCGGGGCCTCGTCGGCGAGCGTGGTCTCGGCGGTGCCGAACGCGGGCTGGTCCATGCATGTCTACCGCTCCGCGGAGTGGTTCCGGGTCGACTTCCAGCAGGGCTCCTCCGACTCCTCCCTCTTCGTCACCTGGAACGGCCACCCCCCGCTGGTCTCCCGCTACGAGCAGTAGGCCACCCCCCCGGGCGTAGCGCCGCAGGCGCAGGCAAGGGGCGCGGGGAACTGAGCGGCCGGCGCCGCACTCTGCCGCACTCGGCAGCGGAGTCCGGGTTGCAACCCTCCCCCACGCCGTTGCCGGTTGCGGCGCCGTAGATGCCTGGGCGCGCAGTTCCCCGCGCCCCCTACTTGCGCCTGCGGCGCTGCGCCCGGGGCGCGTGAGCGGGGCCGGGGCTGAATCAGAACAGCTTGCCCGGGTTCAGCAAGCCCAAGGGGTCGAAGACGGACTTGATCGCGCGCTGGAGCTCCACCCCCACCGGGCCGATCTCCCGCGCCAGCCACTCCTTCTTCAGCAGGCCGACCCCGTGCTCGCCGGTGATCGTCCCGCCCAGCTTCAGCCCCAGCGCCATGATGTCGTCGAACGACGCCTGCGCCCGCGCCCGCTCCTCCGCGTCGGATCCGTCGAAGACGACCGTGGGGTGGGTGTTGCCGTCCCCCGCGTGGGCGCACACCCCGATCGTCAGCGCGTACCGGTCGGCGATCTCCGCCACCCCGTCCAGCAGCTCGGCCAGTCGCGACCGCGGCACCGCGACGTCGTCGATCATCGTGGTCCCCATCGCGTCCAGCGCGGTGAGCGTCAACCGCCGTCCCTGCAGCAGCAGTTCGGACTCCGCCTGGTCCTCCGCCGGGACCACCTCGGTCGCCCCCGCCTCCCGGCAGACCTCCGCCGCCGCGGCCAGCTCAGCCGCCGGCTCCGGGGTGTCGAAGGCCACCATCAGCAGCGCGGCGGTGCTCTCCGGAAGGCCCATCGAGGCGAAGGAGTTGACCGCCCGGATGCTGGTCCGGTCCATCAGCTCCATCAGCGAGGGCGCGAACCCCCGCGCCATGATCTCGCAGACCGCCCGGCCCGCCGTCGCGTTGTCCGGGAACTCCGCGGCCAGCGCCAGCTGCGGCGCCGGCTTGGGCCGCAGCGCCAGCACCGCCCGTACGACGACCCCCAGGCTCCCCTCGGAGCCCACGATCAGCCGGGTGAGGTCGTACCCGGCGACGCCCTTGGCGGTCCGGCGCCCGGTGTGCAGCAGCCGCCCGTCGGCCAGCACTACGTCGAGCCCGAGGACGTACTCGGCGGTGACCCCGTACTTGACGCAGCACAGTCCGCCGGAGCCGGTGCCGATGTTGCCGCCTATGGTGCACATCTCCCAGCTGGACGGGTCCGGCGGGTAGTAGAGGCCGTGCTCCTCGACGGCCCGCGACAGCACCGCGTTGACCACGCCGGGCTGCACCACCGCGATCCGGTTGACCGGGTCGATCTCCTCGATGGCGTCCATCTTCACCATCGACAGCAGGATGCAGCCGTCCACCGCGTTGGCGGCGCCGGACAGACCCGTCCGCGCGCCCTGCGGGACGACGGGCACCCGCAGCTCGGTCGCCGTCCGCATGATGTTCTGCACGTCCTCGGTGGTCCGCGGGAAGACCAGCACGGCCGGCGCGCCGGCCTCGCAGAAGGCGGCCGTGTCCACCGCGTAGGTGCGGGTCACGTCCGGATCGGTGACCACCGCCTCCGCGGGCAGCGCAGCACGCAACTTGTCAGTGAGTTGATTGAGCTGACTCATCGCTCGTTCCCTCCCAAGCGGCCGATCCGTACTCCTGCTTGATCAGCAACTCTTTCGCTTGGAAGGGGCTTGTACAAGGGGTCAGAGGTTGCCGCGCCTGGCCTGCTCGCGCTCGATGGCCTCGAAGAGGGCCTTGAAGTTGCCCTTTCCGAAGCCCTCCGAGCCGTGCCGCTCGATCAGCTCGTAGAAGAGGGTGGGCCGGTCGGCGACCGGCCTGGTGAAGATCTGCAGCAGGTAGCCGTCCTCGTCCCGGTCGGCCAGGATCCGCAGCTCGCGCAGCTCCTCCAGGGGGACGCGGGTCTCGCCGACCCACTCCCCCAGGGTGTCGTAGTAGCTGTCCGGGGTCTCCAGGAACTCCTGCCCGGCCGCCCGCAGTTCGCGCACCGCGCGGACGATGTCGCCGGTGGCCAGGGCGATGTGCTGGACGCCGGGGCCGCCGTTGAACTCCAGGTACTCGTCGATCTGGGAGCGCCGGCGGCCGGGCGCGGGCTCGTTCAGCGGGAACTTCACCTTGTGCCCGCCGTCCGCGACCACCTTGGACATCAGCGCCGAGTACGCGGTGGCGATGTCGTCCCCGACGAACTCCTTCATCAGCCCGAAGCCCATCACCCGGCGGTAGAAGTCCACCCACTCGTCCATCCGCCCGAGCTCGACGTTGCCCACGCAGTGGTCGACCCCCTGGAAGAGGTCCGGCTGACGCGGGGTCACCGTGGGGTCTTCCCTGCTAGAGCGGAGTCGAGAGCTTGGGGAAGGTTCGACGGCCCGGTAGCCGGGGAGGTACGGGCCGCGGTAGCCGGCCCGCTCGACGAGGGTGTGCCGGACGTCGCCGTAGGTGCCGATGGCGGCGACCACCACGGTGCCGTGCTCGTCGGTCAGCTCGCGCGGCTCGGCGAGCCCGTGCGCCCCGCGCTCGACGGCGAGCCGGTACGCCCGGCGGGCGTCGGGGACGGCCAGCGCCAGGTCGACCACCCCGTCCCCGTGTGCGGCGGCCTGCCCGGCCAGCCGCCGCCCGTGCTCGCCGTCCCGGGTGACGGCGGAGCTGAGGACGATCCGCGCGCTGCCGGACTCGAGCACCCAGGAGGCGGTGCCGGCCTCACCGGTCTCCGGACCCCGGTACGCGGTGAGCCGCAGGCCGAGCGCGGTGGAGTAGTAGTGGGCGGCCTGCCGGGCATTGCCGACGGACAGCTCCACCGCGTCCACGCCCAGCACCGGGAAGTCGGCGGGACCGGTCACACCTGACGAACCATCAGCCATACCGTCCACCGTCCGGCCGCCCGGCCCCGGCCGCAAACCGCCGGGCCGACCGGGTGACGCCGCCCGGGTGACGCGGTCCGGCCGCCGCTCCCGCCCGGAGCAGTCCGGCGGGCGCGGTCGACGGGGCGTCAGTTTCGATGACCTGGTGAACTTCTGGGACTTCATCAGCTCGCGGCACGCGCAGCTGCTGACCGACACCTACCAGCACGCCAGCGCGGTCTTCCAGTGCATGGTGGTGGCGACGGTGATCGGCGTGGCCGTCGGCGCACTGACCTATCGCAGCGAGCGGGCCGCCCAGCTGGCCATCGGTTCGACGGTCACCATCCTCACCATCCCCTCCTACGCCCTGCTCGGTCTGCTGATCCCGATCCTCGGCCTCGGCGTCGCGCCGACCGTCACCGCCCTGGTGCTGTACGCGCTGCTGCCGATCATCCGGAACTGCGTCGTCGGGCTGCGCGGGGTCGACCCCTCGCTGGTCGAGGCGGGACGCGGGATCGGCATGACGCGGCTGTCCCAGCTGTTCCTGGTGGAGCTGCCGATCGCCTGGCCGAGCATCCTCACCGGCATCCGGGTCTCCACCCAGATGAGCATGGGCATCCTGGCCATCGCCGCCTACGCCTCCGGGCCGGGCCTGGGCAACGAGATCTTCAACGGCATCTCCTCGCTGGGCAGCGCCAACGCGCTGAACGAGGTGCTGGCCGGAACGCTCGGCATCGTCATCCTGGCGCTCCTCTTCGACGCGGCACTGGTCCTGATCGGCCGCCTGACCACCTCCAGGGGGATTCGTGTCTGATGCCACCTCCACCGCGGACGCGTCCGGGCCCGGCGGCCGGCGCGGCGGCGGGAAGACCCCGGCGATCCTGGCCGAGAAGCCGGAGGGGGTGACCGGGGCCGGAATCGAGCTGGTGAACCTGAGCAAGGTCTACCCGGGCTCGACGCTGCCCGCCGTCGACAACATCAGCATGGAGATCAACCCCGGCGAGACGGTCATGCTGGTCGGCCCGTCCGGCTCCGGGAAGTCCACCACCCTGAAGATGATCAACCGGCTGATCGAGCCGACCTCGGGGCAGATCAAGATCGCCGGCGACGACGTCACCAGGCTGGACCCGGTGAAGCTCCGCCGGCACATCGGCTACTCGATCCAGTCCTCCGGCCTCTTCCCGCACATGACGGTGGCCCAGAACATCGGCCAGGTGCCGAGGATGATCGGCTGGTCGAAGAAGCGGATCAGGAACCGGGTGGAGGAGATGCTCGACCTGGTCGGCCTGGACGCCAAGGAGTTCCACGACCGCTACCCCCGCCAGCTCTCCGGCGGCCAGCAGCAGCGCGTCGGCGTGGCCCGGGCGCTCGCCGCCGACCCGCCGGTGCTGCTGATGGACGAGCCGTTCGGCGCGGTGGACCCGATCACCCGCGACCACCTCCAGGACGAGCTGATCCGGCTCCAGCACGAGCTGCACAAGACGATCGTCTTCGTCACCCACGACTTCGACGAGGCGATCAAGCTGGGCGACCGGATCGCGGTGCTCCGCGAGCGCTCGGTGATCGCCCAGTTCGACACCCCGGAGGCGATCCTCACCAACCCGGCGGACGAGTTCGTGTCCGGCTTCGTCGGCGCCGGGGCGGCCCTCAAGCGGCTCAACCTCACCCGGGTCCGGGACGTCGAGATGGCCCAGGTCCCCACCTTCACCGTGGACGACCCGCTGGAGCGGATCTTCAACTTCCTCCGCGAGCACGGCGGCAGCGAGCTCCTCCTCCTCGACCGCCGCAACCGCCCGTACAAGTGGCTGAGACGCGGGGACCTGATGCGCGCCCGGGGCTCGCTGGCCCGGGCCGGCGCGCTGGTCCAGGACACCGTCACCCAGGACGCCACCCTCCGCGACGCGCTGGAGGCGGTGCTCACCGACAACGCCGGCCGGGTCTCGGTCACCGGCCGCCGCGGCGAGTACCTGGGCGTGGTCGACATGAAGACCCTGATGGACTCCGTCCAGGAGCTGCTGGAGGAGGACCGGCTGACCGCCGCCGAGCACCAGCACGACCTGGCCCAGCTCCAACATCCGGAGACGGACCGGCAGCTGGAGGGCCACCCGGGCGAGGAGGGGCGGGCATGAGCACCCTCATGCAGCCACCCGGGCGCGACCCCGGGGACGCCGACGGCCGCGAGGACCCGTCGGATCTCCAGGAGCAGGAGATGCCGGCCAACCCGGCGCGGGCGCGGCGGCTCACCCTCACCAAGCTGATCGTGACGCCGCTGGTGGTGGTCGCCGCGGTGGCCGCCCTCTACCTGTGGATCAGCAACGTCCACCTGGACGCCATCGAGAAGCAGTCGCTCGGCGGCGGCCAGGTGCAGCTCTACCTCTGGCAGCACATCAGGCTCACCGCGATCTCCACCTTCTTCGTGCTGGTCATCGCGATCCCGCTGGGCATCGTCCTGACCCGGCCGTGGGCGCGGTGGGGGGTGCCGGTCGCGGTGAGCCTGGCCAACCTCGGCCAGGCCTCCCCGGCCATCGGCATCCTGGCGCTGCTCACCTTCTGGCTGGGCATCGGCGTCAAGACCGCCCTCTTCGGCATGGTGGCGTACGCGGTGCTGCCGGTGCTCTCCAACACCATGGCCGGGCTGCGCTCGATCGAGCCCTCGCTGCTGGACGCCGCCAGGGGGATCGGGATGTCCCCGCTGGGCGTGCTGGCCAAGGTGGAGCTTCCGCTCGCGGTCCCGCTGATCCTGGCCGGCGTCCGGACCGCCCTGGTCTTCAACGTCGGCACCGGGACCCTGGCCGCGTTCGTCAGCGGCGGCGGGCTCGGCAACCTGA
Organism: Phaeacidiphilus oryzae TH49; assembly: GCF_000744815.1. NCBI lineage: Bacteria > Bacillati > Actinomycetota > Actinomycetes > Kitasatosporales > Streptomycetaceae > Phaeacidiphilus > Phaeacidiphilus oryzae. The sequence goes on along the minus strand of NZ_JQMQ01000005.1, from coordinate 4,672,683 downwards.
TCACGGACGGCATCGTCACCCAGCGGACCCGGGTGCTGATCGTCGGCTCGGTGCTGGCCGTGGGCCTGGCGCTGCTGGTGGACTGGCTGGCCTCGATCGCCGAGCTCCTCCTCAACCCCCGCGGACTGGAGGGTTCCCGGTGAGCGGGCGGGCGAGGGGACGGCGGCGGGCCGGCCTGCTGGCGGCGGCGCTGCTGGCGCTGCTCCCGGCCGGGGTCTCCGGGCTGTCCGGCTGCGGCCTGCAGAGCGGCGAGCCGATCGCCGACACGGTCCGGCCGGGCTCGGTCGGCAAGGGCGAGCCGCTGGCGGGCGCGACCCTCACCGTCACCTCGAAGAACTTCAGCGAGCAGATCATCCTGGGCGAGATCATCGGCCTGGTCTTCAAGGCCGCCGGCGCGACCGTCATCGACAAGACCAACATCCAGGGCTCGATCGGCGCCCGCCAGGCCATCCTCAAGGGCACGGCGGACGCGCTGTACGACTACACCGGCACCGGGTGGATCACCTACCTCGGCCACACCAAACCGATCGCCGACCCCCAGCAGCAGTGGCAGGCGGTGCACGACGCCGACCTCGCCAACGGCGTGACCTGGCTGCCGCAGTCCGACCTCAACAACACCTACGCGCTGGCCGTCACCGCGCGGACGCAGCAGGAGACGGGTGTCCGGACGCTCTCCGACGTGGCCGCGCTGACCCGGACCGACCGCGGCAAGGTCACCCTCTGCGTGGAGAACGAGTTCGCGGTGCGCAGCGACGGCCTGCAGGGGATGGAGAAGGCCTACGGGATGGACATCCCCAACGGCCAGGTGCAGAAGATGGACAGCGGCATCGTCTACACCACGCTGGCGGGCGGCCACGCCTGCCGCTTCGGCGAGGTCTTCACCACGGACGGCCGGATCCCGGCGCTGAACCTGAAGGTCCTGGCGGACGACAAGAAGTTCTTCCCCAACTACAACGCCGCACCGGTGATCAACTCCGCCTCCCTGAAGAGGTACCCGGCGATCGCCGGCCTCCTCGGACCGGTGACGAAGAAGCTCACCACCGAACTGGCGCAGAAGCTGAACGGCGAGGTCGACGTCCAGGGGAAGGACCCCCGGACGGTGGCCAAGGACTGGCTCGTCCAGGAGGGCTTCATCAAGTCCGGCTGAGGCCCGGCGCCTTGCCTCGGCGGCGGCGGCGCCGCGGGCGCACCGCAGGGGCGGGAGCAGCGGAGGAGACGGCGGAAGGGCTGAGCCGGGGCGGAGAAAGCGCGTCCCGGCGTCAGCAGGACGGTACCGCGCCCCGCCCCGCGTCGATCGCCTCCAGCGCGCTGACCGCCTGCGCAAGGCTGTCGACCGGCACCAGCCGGAGCCCGGCCGGCGTGTCCGCCCGGCCCTCGCTGCACTCCACGGAGGGCAGCAGGAAGACCGTCGCCCCGTCCCGCGCCGCCGCCTTCGTCTTCAGCGCGACCCCGCCGACCTGCTTGACCTGCCCGTCCGAGGTGATCTCCCCGGTCCCGGCGACGGTCCTGCCCCCGGTCAGGTCGCCCCCGCCGCCGTTCCCGGCCAGCTTGTCGATGATCCCCAGCGCGAACAGCAGCCCCGCGCTGGGGCCGCCCACGTCCGCCAGCCGCAGCTGCACCTTGACCTGGTCGGCGTTCAGGTGGAGGTATCCCAGCGCCGCCGCCGTCGCGTCGTTCTGCGACTGCGTCATCTGCTGCTGGTCGGTCCGGTTGATCTCGGAGAGCGACTGCCCGGACGGATAGACGGCGTCCCGCGGCACGACCGCGCGGTCCGGGTCCGGCCAGGCGCTGAGGGCGTCCCAGATCGAGAGGGAGTCCTGCGGCGCGGTCGCCGCGATGGTCACCATCCGCAGCTGCCCGCTGGTCGGGCGGACGGCGTGCCCGCTGATCGTGATCACCTGCTTGCCCTGGTACGAGCCCAGGGTGTCGGCGGTGATCCCCGGCTGCATCACGGTGAACGGCAGCGGGGCGAGGAAGGCGACCAGCAGCAGCGCGACCACCAGGGCGGCGCTCACCGCGAGCGCGACAGGGCGCGAGAGCAGCTTTCGGGACAGTCGGGACACCCGGGTATCCTACGGTCCCTCAGCGCAGGGTCTCCGCCAGCGCCGCCGCAGCGGCGATCACCCGCGGCCCGACGCTCTCCGCGACCGGCCCGCCCAGCAGCACCACCCCCACCGAGCCCTCCACCCCGGCCAGCCCCAGCAGCGGAGCGGCGACCCCGCAGGCGCCGGAGCGCACCTCGGAGGCGGCGACCACATAGGGCGGCTCCGGGCGCCTGCCCGGCGGCAGGCCGCGGGCGCTGAGTATCGCGCGGCCCGCGGCGGACTCGTCCAGCGGATGCCGCTGCCCGGTCCGGTAGGCCACGTGGTAGTCCGTCCAGCTGGGTTCGACGACGGCGACGGCCAGCGCGTCGTTCCCGTCCACCAGCGTCAGATGCGCCGTCGCGCCCAGGTCCTCGGCGAGCGACCGCAGGGCGGGCAGCGAGGCCTCGCGCAGCAGCGGATGCACCCGGTGGGCGAGCCGCAGCACACCCAGGCCGACCCGGGCCCGGCCGCCGATGTCCCGGCGCACCAGGCCGTGCTGTTCCAGGGTGGCGAGCAGCCGGTAGACGACGGTCCGGTTGACGGCGAGCCGGGAGGCGAGCTCGGTCACGGTGAGGCCGCGTTCGGAGTCCGCGAGCAGCTTGAGCACGCGGACGCCCCGATCCAGGGTCTGCGAGGTCTCGGCGGTCACGACGCGCTTCTCTCTTCCGCACGGACGGGACCCCGTACCGGCGTCGTTGACGACACGTGGTCCCGCGCACTCCGTCAGCGGGAGCGTGAGAGGAAAGTAGTGAGCGGATCCGCCCTGCGGTAGTGGCTGTCCAGAATTCGGTCAGAGATCGTGACCTGGGAATTCCGCCTATGCGCGCAAACCGGGGCACAAGCATTCCGCTTGTGCCGGTTTCAGCGGGGCCGGGTGGCCCATTCGCGGATCCTGGCGATCCGGGCGTTCAGCTGGGCGGCCGAGGCCTGCGCGGTCAGCGGGCCGCCGCACTCCCGGCGCAGCTCGTTGTGGATGGTCCCGTGCGGCTGCCCGGTGCGGTGGTGCCAGGCCCCGACCAGCGTGTTCAGCTCCTTGCGGAGCTCGCGCAGCTGCTGGTGGGTGACGATCGGCCGCTCCTCGGCGGGCTTCTCGATCAGGTCGGCCTCCTCGGCCGGCCGGGACTTGGACTTCTGAATCTGCCGGTGCTGCCGCTTCTGAAGCAGCATTTGTACCTGATCGGGCTCCAGAAGACCTGGGATTCCCAGGTATTCCTCTTCCTCCTCGGAACCCACATGCGCCTGCATGCCGAATTCCGCGCCCTCGTAGAGCACCCGGTCGAAGACCGCGTCCGACTCCAGGGCCTCGAACTTGAACTCCTCCTCGCCGAGGCCGTCGCCCTCGTTCTGCTCCTCCTCGGCCTCGCGGAGCAGCGCGTCCTCCTCGGCGAAGATGTCCTCGTCCTCCGAGCGGCGCGGCCGGTCCAGGACGTGGTCGCGCTCCTCCTCCATGCTGCTCGCGAAGCCGAGGAGGTCGGGCACGGTCGGCAGGAAGACGGACGCGGTCTCGCCGCGCCGCCGGGCGCGGACGAAGCGGCCCACCGCCTGGGCGAAGAAGAGCGGCGTCTGGATCGAGGTGGCGTAGACGCCGACCGCCAGCCGCGGTACGTCCACGCCCTCGGAGACCATCCGGACCGCGACCATCCACCGCTGGGTGCCCTCGGAGAAGTCGGTGATCCGCTGGGAGGCCTCGGCCTCGTCGGAGAGGACGAGGGTCGCGCCCTCCCCGGTGATCTCCCGGATCATCTTGGCGTAGGCCCGGGCGTGCTGCTGGTCGGTGGCGATGACCAGGGCGCCCGCGTCCGGGATCGCCTTGCGGACCTCGGTCAGCCGGCGGTCGGCGGCCCGCAGCACGTTGGGGATCCACTCGCCCTCGGGGGCCAGGGCGGTGCGCCAGGCCTGGTTGATCGCGTCCTTGGTGAGGGGCTCGCCGAGCCGGGCGGAGACCTCGTCGCCCTGCTTGGTGCGCCAGCGCATCTGGCCGCTGTAGGAGAGGAAGATCACCGGCCGGACGACGTGGTCGGCGAGGGCGTTGCCGTAGCCGTAGGTGTAGTCGGCGACCGAGCGGCGCAGCCCCTCCCGGTCCTCCGCGTAGGTCACGAACGGGATCGGGTTGGTGTCGGAGCGGAACGGAGTACCCGTCAGGGCCAGCCTGCGGGTGGCCGGTTCGAAGGCCTCGAAGCAGGCCTCGCCCCAGGACTTGGAGTCGCCGGCGTGGTGGATCTCGTCCAGGATCACCAGCGTCTTGCGGTTCTCCACCCGGTTGCGGTGGAGCATCGGGTTCACCCCGACGCCGGCGTAGGTGACCGCGACGCCGTGGTACTCCGGCGACAGCCGCCCGCTGCTGTACTCCGGGTCGAGCCGGATGCCGAGCCGGGCGGCCGCCTCCGCCCACTGCTTCTTCAGGTGCTCGGTCGGGGCGACCACGGTCACCTGCTGCACCAGGTGGTGGTGGAGGAGGTAGCTGGCGAGGGTCAGCGCGAAGGTGGTCTTGCCGGCGCCGGGGGTGGCGACCGCGAGGAAGTCCCGCGGCTGCTCCTCCAGATAGCGCTCCATCGCCCGCTGCTGCCAGGCGCGGAGCCGGCCGGCCGTGCCCCAGGGGGCGCGGCCCGGGTACGCCGGGGAGATCTGGTGCTGTACTGCCGGGTTCTGCGAACCGGTGGGCGTGCTCTGCGAGGGGGATCCTGCTGCTGCGGCGGAAGCGGCTGCGGTACTCACGATCTCCGTCGGGTTCCTCGGGTACGTCGGTCGCGCCCGGTTGCTGCGCGAGGCTGGGCCGCAATCGGACAACCCGCCTAGAGTACCGGCCCGCGGCCGCCCCGCCCGGCCCAACACCACCCCCCGCCCCACGGCGAAGGGCCGGAGCCGGGACGGGGAGAGGCTACGGCGCCGTCTTCGCCCGGGGCGCGAGGACCGCGCCGACCGCCGCTCCGCAGGCCATCACGATGAAGATCACGCCGAAGGCGAAGGGGTGGTGGCTCCCGCCCGCGGCGCCCGCCACGCCGACCGCCGTCCCCGCCGCCGCGCCCCGCCCAGCGCCGCGAACAGCACCCCGGCCAGGCCCACCAGCAGCACGTTCCCCAGCGAGTCGGACATCTGCAGGGAGGCCGAGTTGGTCCCGGTGTCCTCCGGCGCGGACTGCGCCATCAGCAGCACGCTCAGGCTGGAGATCAGCATCCCCATCCCGGCCCCGCCGACCACCCAGGCGCAGGCCACCACCCACGCCGGAACCCCCGGCAGCAGCGCGGTCCCCGCCCCCGCGATGGCCAACGCCGTGAGGCAGAAGCCCAGTTGGAGCAGCCGCCCGCGGTACGGCTCCAGCCGCGGCCGCCCCTGCAGCCAGGAGCCGCCCGCCCAGGACGCCCCTCCCCCGGCCAGCGAGAGCCCGGCCAGCGTCGGCGACAGCCCCCGCTCGGTGACCAGCATCAGCGGTACGAAGGACTCCGCCGCGAAGAAGGTCCCCGCCGCGATCCCGCGCAGCAGCACCACGGTCGGCAGCCCCCGCCCGGCCCGCACGGTCCCCCGGGGGAGGATCCGCAGCACCGCCGGCACCAGCACCGCCGCCCCCAGGACGGCCGGCACCAGCGAGAGCGGCACCAGCCGCTGCCCGGCGTACTGCAGCAGCCCGGCGCCGACCGCCACGGCCAGCGCGAGGAGGACCCGCCGCCGGTCCATCCGGCCGGCCCAGCGGCCGGAAGGACCGTCGGCCGCCGCCTCCTGCTCGACCTCGAGCCGCCGCAGCTGAGGCACCATCACCGAGCCCGGCAGCAGGATCAGCACCGGGATCGACAGGAACACCCACCGCCAGCCGAGGTTCTCGGTCACCGCCCCGGAGATGGCCGGCCCCACGATGGACGGCACCACCCAGGAGGCCGAGAACGCCGCGAAGACGGACGGCCGCAACCGCTCCGGAAAGGCCCGCCCGACCACCACGTACAGCGCGACGATGACCAGTCCGCCGCCGAAGCCCTGCACCGCCCGGCCGCCGATGAACTCCCACATCCGGCCCGCCGTCCCGGCGACCAGCAGCCCCGCCCCGAAGAGGAGGATCCCGGTGGTCAGCGGCGCCAGCGGCCCGCGTTTGTCGCACCACTCGCCGGAGAGCACCATCGCCAGCAGGCTGGTGGTGAAGAACCCGGAGAAGGCGAAGGCGTAGAGCCCGATCCCGTGGAGGCTGCGCGCGGCCACCGGCATCGCGGTGTTCACCGCCGTCGCCTCGAAGGCGATCAGCAGCACACAGGAGACGATGCCGAGGGTGAACGCCCGGTACGGACGGGACAGCACGCCGGGGGCGGCGGAGCTTTCGGCTGAGGCCGGCGCGGCGTCGGACCGGCGATCGGAAGTGGTGGTCACCCCAGCAACTGTAAGTGGCATGCCTGCCACTGGCGCCTGTCCGGAGACGGAGATCGGCTCCTCCTTCCGACCGAGCCCCCGGGGGCCGCGTCACTGGGCGTGCACAGGACCCGCCGCATGTCGCCCCGCCCGCCCGCGGGCGCGGGCCATGCCGATCCGCGAGGATCCGTGTCATGGCCGAAACCAGCGCGCGCTACCAGTCCTACGACGGCTCAGAACTCGCCTACCGGGTTCTCGGCCCCGACCCCGTCGGGGACTCGGGCACACCGCTGATCGCCCTCGCGGGCGGGCCCGGCCGGGACGCCGCCTACCTGGGCGACCTCGGCGGGCTCTCCGCCGACCGCCCGCTGATCATCCCGGACCTGCGCGGCACCGGCGACTCCCGGGTCGCCGGCGCCGACCCGTCCGCGTACGCCTTCCCCCGGCTGGCCGAGGACGTCGAGGCGCTCCGCCGGGCGCTCGGCCTGGAGCGGGTCGCGGTGCTCGGCCACTCCGCGGCGGCCACCCTCGCCGAGGCGTACGCCGCGCGGCACCCCGAGCGGGTCTCCCACCTGCTGCTGATCACCCCCGGCACCCGGCTCCAGGCCCGGCGCACGGACGACGCCGAGCGGATCTTCCGGGCCCGCAGCGCCGAGTCCTGGTACGAGGACGCGGTGGCGGCGGTCTCCGCGCTGGACAACGCGCGGGACCTCGCCGAGGTGCGCCGGCTGCTGCTCCGGGCGGCGCCGGCCACCTACGGCGAGTGGGGCCCGGCCCAGCAGGCCCATGCGGAGGCGGAGGGCGGGCAGCTCAACCCGGTGCCGAGAGCGGCGTTCTGGCAGGGGGTCGACCACGGGACGCGGCTGACGCTGCTGGACTCGCTGCGGACTCTGGCGGCGCCGGTGCTGATCGTCACCGGCGAGCGGGACGGCCTGAGCGGCGTGGACGCGGGCGACGAGGTCGCCGTGTCCTTCCCCCGCGCCCAGCACCGCACCCTCGCGGGCGCCGGCCACTACCCGTGGGTGGACCGGCCGGAGGCGTTCCGCGCGCTGGTCGACGCGTTCCTCGCCACACCTGAGTGAGCCTGCGGGGCGCCTCAGGGGCCCGGCGGGGACGGCCCCGCGACCCCGCGCCCCCGCGGCCCGGTCAGTCGGCCGGCGGCCCCGGTCAGTCGGCCGGCGGCCCCGGTCAGTCGGCCAGCGCGACCGCGTCGTCCAGCCGCACCGGGAGCCGCGGGATCGGCCGCCCCGTCGCCGCCCGTACCGCCGCGGCGACCGCCGCAGGCGCCGTCGCGGCCGGCACCGCGCCCACCGCCTTCGCCCCGAAGGGGGCGACCACGTCGCGCTCCTCGACCAGCGCCGCGACCCGGATCTCCGGCGCGTCCAGCGCCGTCGGCAGCCGGTACGCCCCCAGCGTCGGGTCCAGCACCAGACCGTCCTCGACCGCCAGCTCCTCCATCAGCGCCAGGCCCAGGCCCTGCGTCACCCCGGCCTCGATCCGCGCCCGGATCTGCGCCGGGTTGAGCGCCCGCCCGACGTCCTGGGCGACCGTCACGTCGACCACCCGGACCGTGCCCAGCTCGATGTCCACGTCCACCACGGCCCGCATCGCGCAGAACGCGATGGAGACGAAGGCGTCGCCCTGGCCGGTCGTCCCGTCCAGCGGCTCGGTCGGATGCGGCCGGCACTGCGCGGTGGCCCAGAGCTCCTTGCCCTCCAGGGCCTCCTCGATCGGGACGCCCAGCACCCCGTCGTAGGAGGTGATCTTGCCGTCGGAGATGGTCAGCAGCTCCGGCGACATCCCGAACTGCGCGGCCAGCGGCTGCAGCAGCTGGTGCCGGACCATCTTCGCGGCCCGCTCGACCGCGCCCCCGCTGACCCAGGTCTGCCGGCTGCGGGCGGAGGGCCCGGCCGGCGGCTGGTCGGTGTCGACCGGCGCGACGTAGACGTCGGTGACGCCCAGCACGTCCTGCACGATCTGCCGGGCCAGGGTGGAGAATCCGGCCCCGGTGTCCACGGCCGCGCAGATGACGGAGGCCTGCGTCCCGCTCACCCGTACCGAGGCCGTCGACACCTCGTCGGCGCCCTCCGCCCCGAGCATGTGCGACATCCCCACCGCGTATCCGATCCCGCGCCGGATCGCGGACGGCTCGCCCGCCCCGTCGGGGCCGCCGGGCAGCAGCCAGGCGGTGTCCGGCTCGTCCACCGGCAGCGGCGGCAGCGGCTCGGCGGCGATCGCGTCCAGCAGGTCGGAGACCGGCGCCGGACAGGTGACGGCCTGCCCGGTGGGCAGCGGGTCGCCGGTCCGCATGATGTTGCGCCGCCGCACCTCCAGCGGATCCAGGTCCAACCGGGCGGCCAGCTTGTCGAGTTGGGACTCGTGGGCGAAGCAGGCCTGCAGCTCGCCCTCGGCCCGCAGCCGCCCGGCCGGCGGGTTGTTGGTGCGCACCGCCCAGGCGTCCACCACGACGTTGTCGACCTGGTACGGCCCCACGGCCAGCGCCGCGGCCGCGGCCAGCGCCTCGCTCGCGGACTCCGCGTACGCGCCGCCGTCCAGCAGGATCTGCGCCTCGACCTTGACCAACCGGCCCTCGCCGTCGGCGTGGTGGCGGTACCTCAGCAGCGCCGGATGCCGGTGCCCGTGCGAGAGGAAGGACTCCTCCCGGGTGAGGGTCATCTTCACCGGCCGCCCGGTGCGGGTGGCCAGCAGGCCGAGGACGGTCTGGAAGGCGAAGTCCTCGCGGTCGCCGGCCGCGCCCGGCACCCCGGTGACGACCAGCCGCACCCGCTCGGCCTCCAGGCCGAGCGCGGCCGCCGTGCGGTCGCGGTCGCCGTGCGGGTCGGTGGAGGCGAGGTGGAGTTCGACCCCGCCGTCCGGCCGGGGCACCGCGAGGCCGGATTCGGCGCCGATCGGCGCCGGGTCCTGCCGCCCGATCTGGTAGAGGCCCTCGACGACGATCTCGCCGGCCGAGTCCGGGTCGCCGTAGCGCAGCGGGATGTGCCGGAACAGGTTGCCGTCCGGGTGGATCGGCGGGGCCTGGAAGGACTTCTCCGGGTCGGTGACCGGCTCCAGCTGCTCGTAGTCGACGACGATCGCCTGGGCGGCCAGCCGGGCCGCCTCCGGGTGGTCGGCGGCCACCGCGGCCACCGCCTCCCCGTGGTGCCGGACCACGCCGTCCGCCAGCGCCGGCCGGCCGCCGGCGGGGGCGGGCAGGTCAGCCGCGGTGAGCACGGCGTACACGCCGGGGACGGCCATCGCCGGGGAGGTGTCGATGGACCTGATCCGGGCGTGCGCCACCGGCGCGCGCAGCACCGCGCCCCAGAGCAGCCCCTCCGCCCACAGGTCGGAGGCGTACGGAAAGGTGCCCAGGGCCTTGGCCAGGGCGTCCCCGCGGATCTGGCCGACGCCGAGCCCGGTGGGCCCGTTGCCGTCCGGCCCGCCGGCCGTCAGATCGTCGAACTCGGCCGCGCCGTCCGCTCCTTCGCCCGCCTCGGCACCGGCGCCCGGCGCGGGGGCGCCGGCCGGGTCGGCCTCCGGCGCGCCCGGCTGAACGGGGACGCGGGCCTCGGCGCCGGCTCCCGAACCGGCCTCGGCGGGGGCGCCGACACCGGTGACGGTCAGCCCGCCGAGGGTGCCTCCGGTGGCGCTGCCCGGGGCCCCTTCGGGGATCAGCGGCAGCCCGGTGAGGGTGTCCGAGTCGGTGGTCATGCGCGGTCCTCCGGGGCCGGTCGGCCGTCAGCCTCCGGCGCGGGCTGCTGGGGGTCCTGCCGGGCCGGCGGCTGCGGGTAGTCCCACATCCCCGGCGGGATGTGCAGCTGGGGGATGGTCCCCGGGTCCCCGCCGTGGTTCTGCCGGTACGGGTCGGCCTGGTACGGGTCGCTGCTCATGCCGTACGGGTCGGGGGCGTAGGTCCCGCCCGGCTCGGCCGGGTGGGGAGCGTGCTGCTCGGCGCCCTCGCCGCCGTTCATCACCGCGTCCAGCGGGCCGAAGAGCGGGTCCACCTCGTGGTAGCCGGAGAGCTGCTGGGCCTGGTCGACCTCGACCTGCCGCTGGTACGGGTCCTCCGGATAGACGGAGTACTCGCCGCCGCCGTAGCCGCCGCCCGCCGGGGCCGCCTCCCGGTAGACCGAGGACTCCCCGTCCGGGTCGGGCTCCCCCGGCCCTCCGGGCTGCCCGGGGATCGCCGGGAGCCCCTCCGGCATGGTGTCGCCCATGTCGTCGTAGCGCGGCGGGGAGACGGGCGGCAGGTGGCCGTTCCGCCCCTGCTGCGGGTCGTGGCCGGGGTGCGGGCCCTGGCCGGCGTGCGGGTCGGTTCCTGCGTGCGGATCGTGGCCGGCGTGCGGGTCGTGGGCTTCCGGGCCGGCGGCCTCCTGGGCCGCGAGGTCGCGGGCGGCCTGCGCGCGCATCCCGGCCACCGCGGCGAATCCGGCCGCCAGGCCGAGCCCGCCGAGGGAGCGGGGGCCGCGCGGGCGGCCCGCCTCCTCGTCGCCTCCGGCCTCCGCGCCGGGCGGCTCGGCGCCCGGCAGCGCGTCGACCACCGGGAACTCCCCGGTGGCCGCCGGGTCGGCGCCGTGGGTCTGCGGCACGGCCGTGAACTGCCCGGTCTGCCCTGGGTCCTGGCCGATCGCGGGGAACTGTCCGGTATGCGCCGGATCCTGCTCCTGGCCCACGGCCGGGAACCGCCCGGTGGAGGCAGGATCCTGAGGCAAGCCGCCGACCACCGCGAACTCCCCGGTGTGCCCGGCTTCCGCGGCGGAGCCGTTCTCGTAGGAGCCGTCCGGGTAGGGGTCCTCGCCGTAGGGGCCGCCGTCGTGGAAGCCGGCCTCCGGCAGGCCCTCGGCCGGGCCCCGCCCGTGCCGTCCGGCCGCCGGGTCGCCCGCGCCCGGCGCCGCGCCGTGCCGGTTCTGCGCGGGGACCCCGCCCAGCGCGAACTCGCCCGTCCGCTCGGCGGATCGGCCGTCCTCCGCGCTCTGCGCCACGTCCGCCGCGTCCCGGCGGGCCTGCGCCTCCGCCTGGGCGGCCGCCCGCCGTACCGCGCTCACCCGGCGGGCGGCGTCCAGCGCGCCCTGGTAGCCGGTGCACCGGCAGAGGTTGCCGCTGAGCGCCTGGCGGATCTCCAGATCGGTCGGCTCGTGGTTGCGGTCCAGCAGGTCGTGGAGCGCCATCACCAGGCCGGGCGTGCAGAATCCGCACTGCACCGCGCCGCTGCAGGCCAGCGCCCGCTGCACGTCGGTCGGGTCGCCGACGCCCGAGGGGTCGCCCGCGCCCACCCCGGAGAGCCCCTCCACGGTGTGGATCTCGCAGCCCTGCGCCAACGCGGCGGGCACCAGGCAGGCGTCCACCAGCTGGCCGTCCACCTGCACCGAGCAGGCACCGCACTCGCCCTGCTCGCAACCGTCCTTGGCCCCCGCGAGGCCGAGCCGCTCGCGCAGCACGTAGAGGAGGCTCTCGCCGATCCAGGCCTCCGAGACCGGCCGGTCGACGCCGTTCACCCGCAGGACGTAGCCGGCCCGCGGCGGCTCCTCGGCGCCCAGCGGCAGCCCGGCGTCCAGGCTTCCGCCCGGCTCGGGGCCCGGGCCGGGGTCGGCCGCGCCCGCGGCTCCCTCCGCCCCGATCGCCCCTGTGTCGTCGGAGGCCACCATCGAACGGTCCGTCACCGGAGCACCCTCCCAAGCGCGCGGCGGGCAAGTACCGCGACGGTACGCCGCAGCCGCTGCGCGCCCGCACCCAGGGGTCCCCCCTCGGGCGGCTCGGGCACGCAGGCCTGGGCGACGTAGTCGCCGAAGGCGGCGGAGGCCGCCGGGTCGATCGAACGGGCCCCCTGACTGGCGTCCCAGTCGATGTACTCGGCCACCCACTGCTCGGCCTCCAGCGGCCGCAGCGGCACCGGGGCGGGGCCGCCGACCGCGCAGCGCACCGCGCGCCGGCCCGGGTCCAGGACCACGGCGATCGACACCGGCGCACGTGAAGGCCCGCTGCGCGGTGAGGACTTGAGGAAGACCTGCGGGGCGTGCAGCAGCTGCACCCGTACGTGGCTGACCAGTTCGCCGCCGCGCAGCGGGTCGAGGCCGGTCAGCAGATGGCTGACCGGCACCTCGCGGGCGCCGTCCGGGCCGGCCAGGCAGAGGACCGCCTCCAGGGCGGCGAGCACCGGCAGGGTGTCGCCGGTCGGCTGGGCGGAGACGATGTTGCCGCCGAGCGTCCCGGCGTTGCGCACCTGCGGCGGCCCGGCGGCGCGGGCCGCGGCGGCCAGCGCCGGCATCAGCGCGGCGAAGTCCGGCCGGTCCATCCGGGAGTGGGTGAGGGTGGCGCCGAGGAGCGCGTAGCCGTCCTGGTACTGCCAGCCCCGCAGCTCGTTGATCCGGCCGAGGCCGACCAGCGCGGCCGGGCGCAGCCGGCCGGCGTTGACCGCGGCCATCAGGTCGGTTCCGCCGGCCACGGGCACAGCCGCCGGAACGGCGGCAAGGGCGTCCACCGCCTCACCGAGTGAGTCCGGCAGCATGATCGTCTGGTTCACCTGTGTCCCACCGTGCTCGTCTCGCTCGCGCCCTTCGCCGCGTGTGCCCGTGACCCGTACCGTACGTGCAAAACACGAGGAGGCGCACCCTCCTGCCCGTACGTTCCACGGGGTCCGCACCACCCGTGTGTCCCGGAGGGCAACTGTGACACACCGCGGCGCCGATCATCTCCAGTGTCCCGCACCTGAGTTGACCGTTCGTCGGCCGAACGGGCCCACCTCGGAGCCATCTTTCCGGACACTCTCCCCGAAAGCGGACGATTCACTTCCGCCGCCCTGGCGGGCGGCTCGGCGGGCGGTTCACCGGGCGGGCGGCGGCCCCTCGATCGGCCGGCCCCGCACACCCGGCCGGCGGTGCCACGGACGCGGCCCCTCCGGCGGGCGGTACTCGACGCCGAGGGCGTCAAGACGCCGGTAGTGGACGGCCATCCGGCGTTCGAAGTCCGCCCAGGCCGCGTCCCTGGACTCCGGCTCGGCCGGCAGCTTCCGCGACCACGCCACCTCGGCGAAGGCCGCGAGCCGCGGAAAGGCGTGGTAGTCCACCGAGCGGGGGTCGTCCATGAACTCGGTCCAGATGTTCGCCTGAGCGCCCATCACCAGCCCGGCCGCCGCCGGGTCCGCACGCAGCTCCGGCGGGATCGGCTCGAACCGGTAGACGTCCTCCAGGGTGCGCACCCAGCCGACCGGTACCGGTTCGTCCGGATGGTCCGACTCCCGGTGGTCCAGGTAGACCTGCTGCTCCGGGCACATCACCACGCGGTGCCCGGCCCGGGCCGCCGCGACGCCGCCCGCGTAGCCGCGCCAGGAGGAGACCGCCGCCCCGGGCGCGAGGCCGCCCTGGAGGATCTCGTCCCAGCCGATCAGCCGCCGTCCGCGCGCGGCCAGCCAGGAGTCGAAGTGCCGGATGAACCAGGACTGCAGGGCCTCCTCGTCCGGCAGGCCCAGTTCCTTCATCCGGGCCTGGGCGGCGGCGCTGGCCCGCCACTGGTCCTTCGGGCACTCGTCGCCGCCGAGGTGGACGTAGCCGGAGGGGAAGACCTCCAGCACCTCGGTGAGGACGTTCTCGTAGAAGCGCAGGGTCTCGTCCGAGACGTTCAGCACGTTCGGGTTGACGCCCCAGTCGGTGCCGGTGCGCAGGGCGGCGGTGTCCACCACGTCCTGGTTGCCGAGCTCCGGATAGGCGGCGATGGCCGCCTGCGAGTGGCCGGGGACGTCGATCTCCGGGACCACCGTGATCTGCCGGGCGGCGGCGTACGCCACCAGTTCGCGGAGGTCGTCCTGGGTGTAGAAGCCGCCGTGCGGCCGGTCGTCCCGGCGCCCGCCGGCACGGAAGCCGACCATGGAGCGCTCGCGCCAGGCGCCGGACTCGGTGAGCCGGGGGTAGCGGCGGATCTCCATCCGCCAGCCCTGGTCGTCGGTCAGATGCAGTTGCAGGACGTTGAGCTTGTGGGCCGCCATCAGGTCCAGATAGCGGAAGAGGTCCGCCTTGGGGAGGAAGTGCCGGGCGACGTCCAGCAGGACCCCGCGCCAGCCGAAGCGAGGGGCGTCCTCGATGTGCACGGCGGGCAGCGTCCACTGCGCGCCGGGTGGCAGCGGCAGCGGCGCGCGACGGAAGGCGCCCTCCCCCAGCAGTTGGCGCAGGGTCTGCGCGCCCCAGAAGACCCCGGCGGGGCCCCCGCCGACGAGGGTCGCTCCGTCCGCGGTGACGTCCAGGCGGTACGCCTCGGGCTCCAGCCCGCCGTCGACCCGGAACTCGATGCCCTCGCCCTCGGGGAAGGGCAGTCCCGTCGCCGGCGCGACGGTGGCCCGCCACCACGCGGCGGCGGCCTCCGCGCCGGCTCCGACCCGCAGCCCCGTCCCGCGCGCGAGGGCGAAGCCCGCGCCCCGCTCCTCGTACCGGCCCGCGGCCGGCACCAGCAGATTCCCCAACCCCGCCCCTTCCCGAAACCGGGAGACACCCCAGGCGCCCCGACCGCAGCGCCGCAGGCGCAGGCGAGGGACGCGACGGACCGCGCCACCAGGCGCCGAAACGGGCTGGTGGCGCGGTTCCACGCCCCCTGAAGTCGCCGCGCGACTTCGCGGGGCCCGGGGCGGCTGCCCCGTTACTTCCTGTCGCTGCCCTTGCCGGACTTGTCCTTGTCGCCGCCGCCCGCGCCGAGACCCTCGTAGATCTCCTTGCACATCGGGCAGACCGGGTACTTCTTGGGGTCGCGCCCGGGCACCCAGACCTTGCCGCACAGGGCGACGACCGGGCTGCCGGAGAGCGCGCTCTCCATGATCTTGTCCTTCTGGACGTAGTGCGCGAACCGCTCGTGGTCGCCGTCACCGTGCGAGACCTGGGGGGTCGGCTCGACGAGGGTACCGGTGCTGCCGCCGCGCTCGGGCTCGAGAGTGCTCATGCGCCCCAAGTCTAGGGCCCGTCTCCCGGATGAAGGAGGGCTCAGTTCATGGAGGGGTCGTCCGGGTAGGTCGCCACCATGGCCAGTTCACTCCTCTGGCGCCGCAGCACCGCCCGCCACAGCCGCTCCGGGTCCGGCGAGGACACGTCGCCCGCCTCGGAGTCGACCACGTACCAGGCGCCGTCCACCAGCTCGTCCTCCAGCTGCCCCGAGGTCCAGCCGGCGTATCCGGCGAAGACCCGCAGCGAGCCCAGCTCGGCGGCGAGCAGCTCGGGCGGCGCCTCCAGGTCGACCAGGCCGATGGCCCCGTGCACCCGGCGCCAGCCGAGCACCCCCTCCGGGCCCGCGCCCCCGGCCGGCTCGCCCGGCAGCACGGCCAGCGCGAGCGCCGAGTCGAGCGACACCGGGCCGCCCTGGAACACCACCGCCGGCGACCCCGCCAGCTCGGCCCAGGGTTCGAGCACCGCCGAGACCTCCACCTGGGTGGGGCGGTTGAGCACGACCCCCAGCGTCCCGTCCTCGTCGTGGTCGAGCAGCAGTACGACCGCGCGGTCGAAGTTGGGGTCGGTCAGCGCGGGGGTCGCAACCAGCAGTCGCCCGGTGAGCGAGGAGGCCTCGGTCATGCGGACATGATCCCCCATCAACTCCCGCCGCGGGCGCCCGAAGGCGGATCGGCGCCTCCCACTGGGCAGGCGAGGGGTGAAACGGAGCAGTCCCGCCGAGCGGGCGGCTGTGAGGTCCGCCACAATCCCTTGCACGGCCTGCGACGAAGCGGAGGACACGCACGCTGGGGCGGCATATGTCACCGACGAGGCGAGGAACCGAAGCCATGAGCATTACCATCTCCAAGGGGTGTCGGACCCGAGCGCAGCCGAGCGGTCGGGAAGCCGATCCCCTTTTCTGTCCCCCCAAGGATCGCGAGAACATGACCGACGACGTCCTGCTTGTACACGGCGGTACCCCTCTCGAGGGCGAGATCCGAGTCCGCGGCGCGAAGAACCTCGTGCCCAAGGCCATGGTCGCCGCTCTCCTCGGCCACGAGCCAAGCCGTCTGCGCAACGTCCCGGACATCCGCGACGTGAAGGTCGTCCGCGGGCTGCTCCAGCTCCACGGCGTCACCGTCCGCAGCGGTGACGAGCCCGGCGAGCTGATCCTCGACCCCTCGCACGTCGAGAGCGCCAACGTCGCGGACATCGACGCCCACGCCGGCTCGTCCCGAATCCCCATCCTGTTCTGCGGCCCGCTGCTGCACCGGCTGGGCCACGCCTTCATCCCGGGCCTCGGCGGCTGCGACATCGGCGGCCGGCCGGTCGACTTCCACTTCGACGTGCTGCGCCAGTTCGGCGCGGTCATCGAGAAGCACCCGCAGGGCACCATGCTGGAGGCCCCGCAGCGGCTGCGCGGCACCAAGATCGACCTTCCCTACCCCTCGGTGGGCGCCACCGAGCAGGTGCTGCTCACCGCCGTCCTCGCGGAGGGCGTCACCGAGCTGCGGAACGCGGCGATCGAGCCGGAGATCACCGACCTGATCTGCGTCCTGCAGAAGATGGGCGCGATCATCTCGATCGGCACCGACCGCACCATCCAGATCACCGGCGTGGACCGCCTCACCGGCTACACCCACCGCGCCCTGCCGGACCGCCTCGAGGCGGCCTCCTGGGCCTGCGCGGCGCTGGCCACCGGCGGCGACATCTACGTCCGCAACGCCCGCCAGCTGGAGATGATGACGTTCCTCAACGTCTTCCGGAAGGTCGGCGGCGCCTTCGAGGTGGACGACCACGGCATCCGCTTCTGGCACCCGGGCGGCGAGCTCAACGCGATCGCCCTGGAGACCGACGTCCACCCCGGCTTCCAGACCGACTGGCAGCAGCCGCTGGTGGTCGCCCTCACCCAGGCCACCGGCCTGTCCATCGTCCACGAGACGGTGTACGAGTCGCGGCTCGGCTTCACCTCCGCGCTCAACCAGATGGGCGCGCACATCCAGCTCTACCGCGAGTGCCTGGGCGGGACCCCGTGCCGCTTCGGCGCGCGGAACTTCCTCCACTCGGCGGTGGTCTCCGGGCCGTCCAAGCTGCAGGGCGGCGACCTGGTCATCCCGGACCTGCGCGGCGGCTTCTCCTACCTGATCGCGGCGCTGGCCGCGCAGGGCACCTCCCGGGTGCACGGCATCTCGCTGATCGACCGCGGCTACGAGAACTTCCGGCAGAAGCTCACCGACCTCGGCGCCCACGTCGAGACCCCGGACGAGGTCCGGTAGCCGCCCGGCGCGGCGCGCGAGCGCACGCGGTCGCGGGGGCGACGACAGACGGAAAAAGGGCCGTGGCCCGGATCCCCTCGGGGGTCCGGGCCACGGCCCTTCTGCGTTGCCTTGCTTGCCTGCCAGTCGCGCTGGGCCACTGGCACGGGCTCACTTGCCCTTGGCGGCTTCCTTCAGCTTCGAGCCGGCGGAGACCTTGACGCTGTAGCCGGCCGGGATCTGGATCGGGTCCCCGGTCTGCGGGTTGCGCGCGGTACGAGCGGCACGGTGGGTCCGCTCGAAGGTCAGGAAGCCGGGGATGGTGACCTTCTCGTCGCCCTTGGCGACGATGTCGCCGACGACGTCGGCGAAAGCGGCCAGGACGGCGTCCGCGTCCTTCCGGGTCACCTCGGCGCGCTCGGACAGCGCGGCCACCAGCTCACTGCGGTTCATATGTACTCCTGTGGTCTGTCGCCAACTGGCATGAAGCTCGACGCCTTGCCCGGTTCGGATCGCCCGAGCGGCGCAAACTCCTCGCCCGAGTACGAATCCTGCCCCCAGCAGGTGGGGGAAAGCGAATCCGACTCCCGCCGCGGTCACACGAACAGCGCTGCCCGGGCCTCGCGGGACACCTTAGTAGGGCGCTCCACGGCTGCCGGACAGGGCACGCCGGAGGGTGTGTCGGCGTGGCGCGGCCCCCGGCCGCCCGCGGCGTCCGCCGACGGTGCGCGGACGGGCCGGGCCGCCGGGTGCCCGGCCCGCCGCAGCCCACTCGCCGTCCGGGTGTCGTCGCAGGTCAAAAGGCGTTCGGGCGCGCCCGGCAGAGCCGCGCGCGCCCGAACCCGAGGTCTCCGGGACCGGCCCTGGGGGCCGGGATCCCGGTGCCGCCCGTCCCGTTACACCTCGGAACCGGCCGGCTTCGCCTGCGCCTCGCCGGAGGCCTCGGCGGCCTCGCGGACGGCCGAGGCGACCGTTTTGGACACCTCGGAGTGGAAGACGCTGGGGATGATGTAGTTCGCGTTCAGCTGATCCTCGTGGACCGTGGCGGCCAGCGCGTGGGCGGCGGCGATCATCATCTCGTCGTTCACGGTCCGCGACTGGGCGTCCAGCAGGCCGCGGAAGACGCCCGGGAAGACCAGTACGTTGTTGATCTGGTTCGGGAAGTCGCTGCGGCCGGTGGCGACCACGGCGGCGGTCAGCCGGGCCACCGCGGGGTCGATCTCCGGGTCCGGGTTGGCCAGCGCGAAGACGATCGCGTCCTCGGCCATCGCGGCCACGTCCTCGCCGCCCAGCACGTTGGGGGCGGAGACGCCGATGAAGACGTCGGCGCCGCGCACGGCCTCCTTGAGGGTGCCGGTGACGCCCTCCGGGTTGGTGTTGTCGGCGATCCAGTGGAGGGCCGAGCCGTCCGCGCCGAGGTCGTCGCGGCCGGAGTGCACCACGCCGTGGATGTCCGCGACCACCGCGTGCTTGACGCCGGCGGCGAGCAGCAGCTTGAGGATGGCGGTGCCGGCCGCGCCGGCGCCGGACATCACCACCCGGACGTCCTCGATCCGCTTGCCGACCACCCGCAGCGCGTTGGTCAGCGCGGCGAGGACGACGATGGCGGTGCCGTGCTGGTCGTCGTGGAAGACCGGGATGTCCAGGGCCTCGCGCAGCCGCGCCTCGATCTCGAAGCAGCGGGGCGCGGAGATGTCCTCCAGGTTGATGCCGGCGAAGCCGGGGGCGATCGCCTTGACGATCTCGACGATGGCGTCGGTGTCCTGGGTGTCCAGGCAGAGCGGCCAGGCGTCGATGCCGGCGAACCGCTTGAAGAGCGCCGCCTTGCCCTCCATCACCGGGAGGGCGGCCTTCGGGCCGATGTTGCCCAGGCCCAGGACGGCGGAGCCGTCGGTGACCACGGCCACCGAGTTCCGCTTGATGGTCAGCCGGCGGGCGTCCTCGGGGTTCTCCGCGATCGCGCGGCAGACCCGGGCCACGCCGGGGGTGTAGACCATGGAGAGGTCGTCGCGGTTGCGGATCGGGTGCTTGGACTGCATCTCGATCTTGCCGCCGAGGTGCATCAGGAAGGTGCGGTCGGAGACCTTACCGATCGTGATCCCGTCGATGACGTGCAGCTTCTCGACGATCTCCTCGGCCTGGGCGACCGAGCCCGCGGCGATCGTCACATCGATCCGAAGCCGGTCGTGCCCCGAGGCGGTGACGTCGAGACCGGTGACGCTGCCGCCGGAGAACTCGACCGCGGTGGTGATCTGGCTCACCGCGTTGCCGGATGCCGGGACTTCCAACCGGACAGTGATCGAGTTCGAGACGCTGGGCACCGTCGCCATCGATGGCCTTCTTCCGTGTTCCACATGCTGCTGCGATCCCTTGATGTTCCCACTTACCGCCTGGTACTCCGAATGCGGGACGGGATTCCACCGAGTGTGATCGATCACGCGGCCCGGAAAAGGGCATAAAAAGTGCACCGACCCGCCATGCTCGCCTCGCGGCAAGTGGTCGCTCGTAGCGACTATGGTTGGGCCCGGGGGCTTGGATCGAGCCGGTGCGCCTCCACTGTAACCCAGGGCCCTGCCGTACGCCCAGGACTCTCCCGAGTGCGGTCGAGCGCGGCGGAGCGCGGCATGAGCGCAGCCCGGCCGCCCCCGGCAACGGGGTTCGGGTTGCCGCCCGGTGGCCGTTGCCGTATGCGGTGCGGTCGGCGCCGGGCCGCGCGGTTCCCCGCGCTCCCGAAGGACCCGACCCCCCGTCAGGGGGTCAGCAGCGCGGGACGGCCCGTCGCGTCCGGCAGGTCCAGCGGTCCGGACAGGACGGTCAGCCGCTGCGTCGCGCGGGTCAGCGCGACATAGAGCACCCGGAGGCCCGCCTCCGACTCGCCGGCGATCCCGGACGGATCCGCGACCACCGTGGCGTCGTACTCAAGACCCTTCGCCTCCAGGCTGCCCAGCGCGACCGCCCGCTCCCCGAGACCGGCGATCCACCGCGCCGCCTCCTCCCGCCGCTCCATCGGAACGACGAGCCCGACCGTTCCCTCGACCGCCTCCAGCAGCCGCGCCACCTCGCTCCGCGCCGCCGCCCCGAACCGCTCGTCGTCCTCGACCGCGACCGCGGCGAACCGCGGCGCCACCCCCGTGGCGCGGACCGCCGTCGGCGGCACCGCCTCGGGATACGCCCGGGCCAGCACCACGTCCGCGACCTCCGCGATCTCCTTGGGGTTGCGGTAGTTGGTGGTCAGCTCGAACCGCCGGCGCGGCTTGCGGCCGCCGCCCCGCCCGGTGAAGCCGTCGATCGCCTCGTCCATCGCGGCCGCCGCCTCCGCCGGGTCGGTCCACGAGGACTGCGCCGGGTCGCCGACGATGGTCCAGGTCGCGCTGCGCGCCCGGCGGCCGATCATCCGCCACTGCATCGGCGTCAGGTCCTGGGCCTCGTCGACGATGATGTGCGCGTAGTCGGTCCGCTCGGCGGCCTCGTGGGCGGCCCGGCGCTCCCGCTCGTACATCCGGGACATCCGGTCCGCGTACGTCGTCACCTCGTCCAGGCCGGTGAGCTGGTCGACCGGGTCGACCTCGCGCGGGGTGCGGGGCGCGGCCGGCTCGGCGAGCAGCACCCGCAGCTCGTCCAGGAGGGCGACGTCCGCGACGGTGGTGCGGCCCTCGCCGGCCGCCTTCCAGGAGTCGGCGAGGAGGTCGGTCTCGGCGGGGGTGAGGATCCGCCGGGCGGCGCGCGACAGCAGCCGCCGGTCGGCGGCCATCCTGGTCAGCACCTGACGCGGGGTCAGCGGCGGCCACCAGGCGTCCAGGAAGGCGCCGAAGCGGCCGTCCCCGTCGTCGGCGTCGCCGATCCGGTCCGTGAAGTCCTCCCGCTCCCGTTGCAGGTCCTCCCGGCCGAGCCGGGAGAGGGCCGGGCCCCGCAGCGCCGTGTACCGCTGCCACAGCGCGTCCAGCAGCAGCCGCCGGGCGCGCGGGCGGAGGAGGTTGACGGGGGTGCCGGAGTTGCCGAAGACCGACCTGCGGACCTCGGCCAGCGCCCTGCCGTCCAGCCGCAGCACCTCGCCGCGGTGGGTGAGCCGGAGTTCTCCCGGCGTCTCCGGGCCCTCCAGGGCCAGCCGCGCGGCCCGCCGCAGCACCTGGGCGAGCCGGGCCGAGCCCTTCACCCGGGCCGCCTCGGGGCTGTCGTAGCCGTTCGCCT
Source organism: Phaeacidiphilus oryzae TH49 (assembly GCF_000744815.1). Classification (NCBI taxonomy): domain Bacteria; kingdom Bacillati; phylum Actinomycetota; class Actinomycetes; order Kitasatosporales; family Streptomycetaceae; genus Phaeacidiphilus; species Phaeacidiphilus oryzae. The sequence goes on along the minus strand of NZ_JQMQ01000005.1, from coordinate 4,650,930 downwards.
CCACCCCGTCCACGAGGGAGCCGACCGCGCGGATCGCGACCTGGCCCTCCTCGCCGAGCGAGGGCAGCACCCCCTCGGTGTACGAGACCAGCAGCGGGGTGGGACTGACCACCAGGATGCCGCCGGCGTAGCGCCGCCGGTCCTGGTAGAGGAGGTACGCGGCGCGGTGGAGGGCGACCGCGGTCTTCCCGGTGCCGGGGCCGCCGGTGACCAGGGTGGCGCCGGCGGCGGGGGCCCGGATCACCTCGTCCTGCTCGGCCTGGATGGAGGAGACGATGTCCCGCATGGTGTGCGAGCGCGCGCGGCCGAGGGTGGCCATCAGCGCTCCGTCGCCGACCACCGGCAGCTCCTCGCCGTCGAGGGTGGGCCTCAGGTCGGGGCGGAGGAGGTCGTCCTCGACGCCGAGCACCCGACGGCCGCGGGAACGGATCACCCGGCGGCGGACCACCCGCCCCGGCCTGAGCGGGGTGGCCCGGTAGAAGGGCGCCGCGGCCGGCGCCCGCCAGTCGATGACCAGCGGGCCGTACTCGGAGTCGAGGACGCCTATCCGGCCGATGTGGAGGGTCTCCGCGATCCGCGGGTCGGCCGGGTCGGCCGGGGTCTGGGAGGGGATCCCGTCCTCCTCCGGGCGGTCCGGCTGCTGCAGGTCGATCCGCCCGAAAAGGAAGTCCTCGAACTCGCTGTTCAGACGCTGGAGATGGGCGCCCGCCCGGTACACCTGGGCGTCCCGCTCGGCGAGGGCGCCGGGCGTGCCGACGCTGGCACGCTTGGCCGCGTCCTCGAGGATGAACTCCGCTTCGGCGAGCTTCTCCGCCAGCCGCTGGTAGACGACGTCGAGATGGCGCTGCTCGACCGCGGTCTCGCGGGTTCGCAGGCTGCTGTCGTCCGGGACGTGCGCGCGCATGGCCCCCTGGTCTCTTCCGCTGTTCCGTTCGACGCCCCCGCGCGGGGCAGACGAAAGATCCTACGCGATGCCGGATCGTTCGGTTTCGGCCGAGTCGCCCCCTCTCCCCCGCCGCGTACCCCCGGGGAGCGCCGGCACAGCTGACGAGGTGTCAACCCGGCTGGCGGACCACCGCGCGCGACGCGCCCGGCGGGCACCGGACGGTGGACGCATGGGTATGCGAATGGCAGTGACGGTCGGCGCGGTCGCGCTCTCCCTGGTCGGCGCCGCCGGGGCCGCCGGATCGGTCGTGGGGGCGCCCCGCGCCTCGGCCGACCGGGCGGCGCTCACCGGGACCAGGCCCGAGTGGGCGGTGCTCGCGGAGAGCGCCGGGCGCGCGCTTCCGCTGGAGCGGGCCGACCGGGAGGCGATCGTCACCGCGCGGGTGCATCTCGCCGAGCGGGACCCGGCCGGTCTCGCCGCCTTCGCCAAGGCCGTCTCCGATCCGGCCTCGCCCCAGTACCGGCACTACCTGACGCCGGCCCAGGTACGGCAGCGGTTCGGGCCCAGGCCCGGTCAGGCGGCGGCCGTACGGGCCTGGCTGACCGGCGCCGGGCTGCGGATCACCGGGGCCGACGCCCACCGGATCGACGTCCGGGGCCCGGTCCCCGCCGCCGAGCGGGCCTTCGGCGCGGGGCTGCGCGGCTTCGTCCGAAGCGGCCGGCGCTACCTCGCGCCCGCCTCGGACGTCTCCGTCCCCGCCCGGCTGGCCTCCGACGTCCTCACCGTGACCGACCTGGGGACGGCGCCGCGACTGGTCCAGCCCTGGTCGGCGGTGGCCAAGGTGCCCGGGGACCCGTTGCCGGGGCCGGAGCCGGCGATCGTCAACTCCGGACCGTACTCGCCCTATTACGGCGCCACGCCGGCGACCGGAACGCCGCCCGCGTACGGGCAGGTCCGGCCGTGGGCCCCCAACGGCTACCTCGGACGGCAGCTGCGCGACGTCTACGGCGTCACCGCCAGCGGGCTGACCGGCGCGGGCACCACCGTCGCCGTGGTCGGCGCCTACGACTCGCCGACCGCGCCCGCCGACACCGCCAGGTACGCGGCCGCCCACGGCGACGCCCCGTACGCCCCCGGCCAGCTGACCCGTACCGACGCCCCCTCCTGGACCGACACCTCGGTCCCGGACAAGGCGCACCCCAACGGCTGCGACGCCGCCGGCTGGTACGGCGAGCAGACCCTCGACCTGGAGGCGGTGCACGCCATCGCCCCGGCCGCCAAGCTCCACTACTTCGGCGCGGCCACCTGCAACGGAACGGCCATGCAGGACCAGCTGCAGAAGATCGTCGACGGCCGGCTCGCGGACGTCGTCAACTGCTCCTGGGGCGGCCTGGAGAGCGACGGCGACAAGGCCGTGGACGCCGCCTACGACCGGACCTTCCAGGAGGGCGCGGCCGAGGGCATCGGCTTCGACTTCGCCAGCGGCGACGACGGTGACGAGCAGGCGGCCACCGGGACCCGGCAGGTCGGCGAGGAGGCCGGGCTGCCGTGGGTGACCGCGGTCGGCGGCACCACCCTCGCGCTGGACGGCTCCGGCGGCTACGCCTTCGAGACCCCGTGGGGCGACGAGCGCTCCGACCTCTCCGCGGACAAGCGGAGCTGGACCGCCCTGCCGGGGCACTTCACCAGCGGCTCGGGCGGCGGCGTCAGCAAGCGCTCGGCGCAGCCGGACTACCAGCGGGGGGTGGCGCCCGCGGGGCACCGGGCCGTGCCGGACGTGTCGGCGCTGGCCGATCCGGCGACCGGCTTCCTGGTGGGCCAGACGCAGACCTTCCCGGGCGGGAGCGCGCGGTACGGGGAGTACAAGATCGGCGGCACCAGCCTGGCCTCTCCGCTGTTCACCGGGCTGCAGGCGCTGGTGCGGCAGAAGACCGGCAAGCCGGTCGGCTTCGCCAACCCCGCGCTGTACGCGCTGGCGCGGCAGGGCGCGTTCCGGGACGTGGTGGACCGCAGGACGGCCGTGGTCCGCAACACCTTCGTCAACAAGGTCGACGCGTCCAAGGGCGTCACCACCTCCCTCCTCACCGAGTCCGCGGACACCTCGCTGCGCGGGACGCGCGGCTACGACACCGCGACGGGGCTGGGCTCGCCGGGCCCGACGTACCTCTCCAGCTGGCACTGAGGCGCGACCCGCAGGGGCGGCGTTCCGGGGGCGCGGGCGCGCAGTGTGCCTCCGCGCCCCTTTGATCCGCCCCCTTCAGGCCCGGGGGCGGCGGCGGGGAGAGGTCAGCGGGCCCGGCGCCGGCGCCGGATCGCGCGGAAGAGCAGCGCCCCCACGGCGAGGACGGCCAGCGGGACGGCCAACCGCTTGGCGACGGGGAGCGCCGCGGCGCGGCCGAGGTCGAGCGGCGCGGCCTCGGCGGGGGGCGCGGGCGCGGGCTCCGCCGTCTCCCTCTCCTCCGCCGCCGTCTCCTCCTCCGCCGCCGCGGGCGGCTGCGAGGGCGCCGGTGTCCTCAGCCGCTCCGCGAGGTTCTGCGCGAAGGTGGAGGTCAGCCGGTCGCCCACATCGGCGATCACCCCGCGCCCGAACTGCGCGGGCCGGCCCGTGACCGTCAGATCGACGGTGACCCTGACCGCCGTCCCGTCCCCCTTCTCGGAGGGCGTCAGCACGCCGGTGACCTTCGCCCGTGCCGTCCCCTGCCCCCGGGAGTCGCGCCCGTCCGCCGCCAGGACGACCCGCCGGGCCGCCTCGTCGCGCTCCTCGAAGACCGCGTTGCCTCGGTAGGTCAGGGTGATCGGGCCGACCTTGACCTTCACCGAGCCCTTGATCGTCTCACCGTCGTAGGACTCGACGGTCGTCCCCGGCATGCAGGGGGCCACCGACTCGATGTCGAGCAGCGCCCGCCAGGCCTCCTCGACCTCCACGGGGACGGTGAACTCCTGCTGTAGCTCCATGGTCCTGATCCTCCAGATCAATCGTCTCGTACACCGCGTACCACCGCCGCCAGCCGCTCCAGCGCGGCCAGGCTGTGTCCCTCGACGAAGGCGTCCACCCCGCCCGAGCGCAGCGCCGCCGCCATCCCGGCGGCGAGCGGGGCGTAGCCGGGGCGGGCCTTGCGCGGGTTGGCCCAGACGACCCGGTGGGCCAGCCGGTGCAGCCGGCGCATCTGCTCCTCCAGCAGCTCGGGGTCGCCGCGCTCCCAGCCGTCCGAGAGGAGGACGACCACCGCGCCCCGGGCGGTGCCCCGCCGCCCCCACTGGTCGAGGAACTGGCGGAGGGTCTCGCCGAGTCTGGTGCCGCCGCTCCAGTCCGGTGCCGCCTCGCCGACCGCGCGGAGAGCGAAGTCCGGGTCGCGGTGGGCGAGTTCGCGGGTGATCCGGGTCAGCCGGGTGCCGAGGGTGAACACCTCGGTACGGCCGCCGGCTCCGCCCCTCCCCCGCCCCGCCGCATGGGCGAAGCGCAGCAGCGCGTCGGCGTAGGGGGCCATCGAGCCGCTGATGTCCAGCAGCAGGACGACCCGCCGGGGGATGGTGCTCCGCGCCCGGCGGCGCAGCCTGGCCGGCTCGCCGCCGTGCCGGAGGAGTTCGCGCACGGTCCGCCTGGGGTCGACGGCCCCGCGCCGGGAGGGCTGCCGCCGCGCGGTGCTGCGGGACTCCCCGGGGAGGGTGAACTCGGCCAGCAGCAAGGCCAGTTGGCGCCGCTCCTCGGCGGTCAGGGCGGACACGTCGCGGTGCCGCAGGGTCTCCGCCGCGCTGGCCAGCGCGGTGGCCGGGGGCTGCTCGGGCTCGGGTTCTGGCCGGTCGGGCCGCCGGGGCGGCTCGGCGACGGCGGCGAGGGTGGGGCTGGGGCGCCGCCGGGGCGGGCGCCGCTCCCGGGGCACGCCGTCCCGGTCGCTGAAGTAGGCCTCGAAGACCCGGTCGTAGCGGACGAGCTGGTCGGGGTCGGCGCACAGGGTCAGCCGGCCGGCCCAGTACACGTCGGGCCTGCGGGTGGCGTCGAGCCGGTCGAGGGCGCGGAGGAAGGCCCCGGCCCGCTCCTGCCCCGCCTCGACCCCGGCGGCCCGCAGCGCCCGTACGAGGCCGAGCGGGCCCCGCAGCGGGTCGTCCAGCGTGCCGTTCCCCGGTTCCGTCACGTCACCTGGCCCCCGCCAGCACGGCGTCCAGGTCGAGGGTCTGGGCGCGCAGGACGTCCTCGCGGTACTTGAGCACCGATCCGAGGGTGGCCACGGCGAGTTCCGCGTCCAGCTCGCCGGCGCCCAGGGCGTGCAGCGCCTGGGCCCAGTCCAGGGTCTCCGCCACTCCGGGCGGCTTGACCAGGTCGGCCTCGCGCAGCGCCTGCGCGGCCGCGGTGACCTGGCCGGCCAGCCGGGCCGAGACCTGGGGCAGCCGGCGCCGGACGATGGCCAGCTCCCTTGCGAAGGAGGGGTGTTCGAACCAGTGGTAGAGGCAGCGCCGCTTCAGCGCGTCGTGCACCTCGCGGGTGCGGTTGGAGGTGAGGATGACCACCGGTGGCCGCTCGGCCCGCATCGTCCCGAGCTCCGGGATGGTGATGCTGAAGTCGGAGAGGAGCTCCAGCAGGAACGCCTCGAACTCGTCGTCGGCCCGGTCGATCTCGTCGATCAGCAGCACCGCCGTCGGCCCGGCCTCCAGGGCCTGCAGCAGCGGGCGGCGGAGGAGGAAGCGGCGGCTGTACAGCTCGCCCTCCACCCGCTCCGGGTCGGTGATCCCGGCCGCCTCGGAGGCCCGCAGGTGGAGGAGCTGGCGGGGGAAGTCCCAGTCGTAGAGGGCCTGCGCGGAGTCGATCCCCTCGTAGCACTGGAGCCGGACCAGCGGCCCGCCGAGCACCTCGGCGAGGGCTCCGGCCAGCGCCGTCTTGCCGGTGCCCGCGTCGCCCTCGCAGAAGATCGGGCGGCGCAGCTCCAAGGCCAGGAAGCAGGCGATGGCCAGGCCGTCGTCGAGGAGGTAGCCGGTGGACTCGATGCGGGCGCGGAGCGCGGCCGGCGAGCCGGGGGCGCCGGCGCCGGCCTGGCCGGCCGCCGCACCCCCGGACCCGTCGGTGCGCTGGGACTGCTCGCTCACGCGACCCCCGCCGCCGCGAGTACCGCCCGCCGGGTCAGCACCTTCGCCAGGTGCGCCCGGTAGTCGGCGGAACCCCCGAGGTCGCTCGGCGGCCGGGTGCCCTCGGCGGCCGACTCGGCGGCCCCGGCGACCGCGCCCGGATCGCGGGTGTCGGCCCCGGCGAGTGCCGCCTCCGCGGCGGCGGCCCGCAGGGGCGTGCTGCCCATGTTGGTGAGGCCGATCCTGGCCTCGGCCAGCCGCCCGTTCTCCCGGCGTACCGCGGCGGCGACGCCGACCACCGCCCAGGCCTGCGCGGTCTTGTTGAACTTCTCGTAGTGGCTGCCCCAGCCCTGGTCGGCGTCGTACTTGGGGACGCGGACCTCGGTGAGGAGCTCGTCCGGGGCGAGGGCGGTCTGCAGGTAGTCGGCGAAGAACTCGCGGGCCGGGACGGTCCGCCGGCCGCCGGGACCGACGGCGGTGAACTCGGCGTCCAGGGCGAGCGCCACCGAGGGCAGGTCGGCCGCCGGGTCGGCGTGCGCCAGCGAGCCGCCGAGGGTGCCGCGGTGGCGTACGGCGGGGTCCGCGACGGTCGCGGTGGCCTGCGCCAGCAGGGTCGCGTACCGCTGCACCAGGGGGTCCCGGATCACCTCGTGGTGGGTGGTCAGGGCGCCGATGGCGAGCTTGTCGCCGTCCTCGCGGACGCCGCGCAGGCCGGGGATCCGGCCGACGTCGACGACCAGTTCGGGGAAGGCGAGGCGGAGCCGCAGCATGGGCAGCAGCGACTGGCCGCCGGCCAGCACCTTGGCCTCCCGGTCGGCTCCGGCGGCCTCGGCCAGCAGCCGTACGGCGGCCTCCTCGGTCTCCGGCCGCTCGTAGTCGAAGGCAGCGGGGATCATCGGCCCGAACCTCCTTCCGTGGCAGTGGAGTTGGCGGCTCGCCAGACCCGCTCGGGGGTGCAGGGCATCTCGACGTCCTGGACGCCGAACGGGCGCAGCGCGTTCACCACCGCGTTGACCACCGCGGGGGTGGAGGCGATGGTGCCGGCCTCGCCGACGCCCTTGACGCCCAGCGGGTTGGTGGTGGCCGGGGTCTCGGTGCGGTCGGTGGTGAAGTCCGGCAGGTCGGCGGCGGAGGGCACCAGATAGTCGGCGAGGGTGCCGGTCACCATGTTGCCGTCCTCGTCGAAGGCGGCCTCCTCGAAGAGCGCCTGGGCGATGCCCTGGGCGAGTCCGCCGTGCACCTGGCCCTCCGCGATCAGCGGGTTGACCACCTTGCCGATGTCGTCCACGCAGACGTAGGAGCGGATCCTCGTCCGCCCGGTCTCGGTGTCGACCTCGACCGCGCACAGGTGGGTGCCGTGCGGGTAGGAGAAGTCGATCGGGTCGTAGACGCTGGAGGCGGAGAGCGAGGGCTCGGTGCCGTCCGGCAGGTTGTGGGCGGTGAACGCCTCGAAGGCGATCTCCTGGATGGTCTTCTTCGCGTCCGGGTCGCCGGCCACGCTGAACGCGCCGTTCTCGAACCGCAGGTCCTGCTCGGCGACTTCGAGGAGGTGGGCGGCGACCGTCCGGGCCTTGTCCACCACCCGCCCGGCCGCCTGGTGGATGGCGACGCCGCCGACGGCCAGCGAGCGCGAGCCGTAGGTGTCCAGGCCCTGCGGGGCGGCCCTGGTGTCGCTGTGCACCACCTCGACGTCGTCGAAGGGCACCCCCAGCGCGTCCGCGACCAGCTGCGACCAGGAGGTGACATGCCCCTGGCCGTGCGGGCTGGTCCCGGTGACCACCTCGACCTTGCCGGTCGGCAGCACCCGTACGGTGGCCGCCTCCCAGCCGCCGGCCGCGGAGCCGGCCTGGCCCATCGCCCGGCTGGGCCCGAGGCCGCACATCTCGGTGAAGGTGGAGACGCCGATGCCGATCCGCACCGGGTCGCCGCTCTCCACCCGCTTGCGCTGCTCGTCCCGCAGCTGGTCGTAGCCGAAGAGGGCGAGCGCCTTCTCGGTCGCGGCCTCGTAGTTGCCGGAGTCGTAGGTGACCCCGCCGATGCTGGGGTACGGGAACTCCTCGTGCCTGATCCAGTTGCGGCGGCGCAGCTCGATCGGGTCCAGGCCGAGTTCGTCGGCCAGCTCGTCCATGATCCGCTCGATGGCGAAGGTGGCCTCAGGGCGGCCGGCGCCGCGGTAGGCGTCGGTGGGGGTCTTGGTGGTGAAGACGCCGGTGCAGGTGAAGCGGTAGGCGTCCATCTTGTAGATGGCGGGGAACATCGAGGCGCCCAGCAGCGGCACGGCCGGGGTGTTCAGCATCAGGTAGGCGCCCATGTCGGCGAGGAGGTCGACCTTGAGGCCGAGGAGCTTGCCGTCCCGGGTGGCGGCGACCTCCACGTCCTGGATCTGGTCCCGGCCGTGGTGGGTGGTGAGGAGGTCCTCGGAGCGGGCCGCGGTCCACTTCACCGCGCGGCCGAGCCGCTTGGCCAGGACGAGGGCCACCACCTCCTCGGCGTACACGTTGAGCTTGGACCCGAAGCCGCCGCCGACGTCCGGGGCGACCACCCGCAGCTTGTGCTCGGGGATGCCGGTCACCAGGGCGAGCATCACCCGCAGGATGTGCGGCACCTGGGTGGAGGAGTAGACGGTGAACTGGTCGCCGCCGGTGGGCGGTTCGACCACCACGGCGCGCGGCTCCATCGCGGAGGGCAGCAGCCGCTGCTGCCGGAACCGCCGCTTGACGACCACGTCGGCGCGGCCGCGCACCGAGTCGTAGTCCTCGCCGCTGGGGATCTCCACGGTGTAGCAGCGGTTGCTGCCGGTGGACTCGTGGACCAGGGGCGCGCCCTCGGCGAGCGCGACCTCCATGTCGATGACGGCCGGCAGCGGGCCGTAGTCCACCTCGACCGCCTCCACGGCGTCCGCGGCGGAGTAGCGGTCGCGGGCGACGATCACCGCCACCGCGTCGCCCTGGTAGCGCACCTCGTCGACGGCGAGCGGCGGGTGGCCGGGGTTCACCATGTCCGGGGTGACCTGGTTGCCGCAGGGCAGCGAGCCCAGTTCGGCGGCGAGGTCGGCGCCGCTGTAGGCGGCGAGGACGCCGGGGCGCTCCAGGGCGGCGGAGACGTCCACCCGGTCGATCCTGGCGTGGGCCATCGGGCTGCGCACGAAGGCGAGGTGGAGGGCGCCCGTGGGCTGGATGTTGTCGGTCCAGTTGGTCTGCCCTGTCACCAGCCGGGCGTCCTCCCGGCGCTTGCGCGCCCGGCCGAACTCCCTGACCGGCTCGGCTTCCTGACTGATCGTCATCTTATCGGCCCTCCTCTCCGGACTCCGCCGCGGCCAGAACCGCCCGCACGATGTTCTGGTAGCCGGTGCAGCGGCAGAGGTTGCCCTCCAGGCCGTGCCGCACCTCCTGGGCGGTGGGGTGGGGGTTGTCCTTGAGGAGGTCGCGCGCGGCCATGATCATCCCGGGGGTGCAGTAGCCGCACTGCAGTCCGTGGTTCTCGTGGAAGGACTGCTGCAGCCGGTGCCAGCGGCCGTCCTTGGCCAGCCCCTGGACGGTGGTCACCGCGCAGCCGTCCGCCTGCACGGCGAGCACGGAGCAGCTCTTCACCGAGTCCCCGTCGAGCTCCACCGTGCAGGCCCCGCAGTTGCCGGTGTCGCAGCCGACGGGTGTCCCGGTCAGTCCCAACCGGTCGCGCAGATAGTGGACGAGCAGGAGCCGCGGCTCCACTTCGTCTTCGTACGTCGTGCCGTCGATCTTTACTGAGATATGGGTCATCTGCCCTCCCAGACGGCTCTGATGTGCGCCAACTCTAGGCGCGCCCCGTGACCTACGACAGAGGGCGGACGCACCCCGTCCAGTCCTCCACAGCACCCCCCGCCGAAGCCCCCCGAAGCGTCGCCGCACCCGGTGACGGTCGCGGATCGCCCCCTCGATCGCCGCCCGGCTCCGCCCCGCGCGCAGCGCTAGCATCGGAAGATCAGTCGAGGATTGGACGCCGCCCCATGACCACCCAGGCCAGCACCCCCGCCGCGGACCGCCGACGACCCCTGCTCAACCGCAGCCTCGAAGGCATGGGCACGACCATCTTCGCCGAGATGTCCGCACTCGCCACCACGACCGGCGCGATCAACCTGGGCCAGGGCTTCCCCGACACCGACGGCCCGGAGGCGGTCCGCGAAGCGGCCGTCCGCGCGCTGCGCGAGGGCCGCGGCAACCAGTACCCGCCGGGGCCCGGCGTCCCGGAGCTGCGCGCCGCCGTCGCCGAGCACCAACTCCGCTTCTACGGACTGGACTTCGATCCGGACACCGAGGTGCTGGTGACCGCCGGCGCCACCGAGGCCATCGCCGCCTCGATGCTCGCCCTCCTCGAACCCGGCGACGAGGTCATCGCCTTCGAGCCGTTCTACGACTCCTACGCCGCCTGCATCGCGATGGCCGGGGCCAAGCGCGTCCCGTTCACCCTGCGCGCCCCGTCCTTCCGCCCCGACCTGGACGAACTGCGCGCCCTCATCACCCCGAGCACCCGCCTCCTGCTGCTGAACTCCCCGCACAACCCGACCGGGATGGTGCTCGACGACGAGGAGCTGAGGGCGATCGCCGCCCTCGCGGTCGAGCACGACCTCCTGGTGGTCACCGACGAGGTCTACGAGCACCTGGTCTTCGAGGGCGCCCACCGGCCGATCGCCGCCCTCCCCGGGATGCGGGAGCGCACCGTCTCCATCTCCTCGGCCGGCAAGACCTTCTCCTTCACCGGCTGGAAGGTCGGCTGGGTCACGGCCGCCGCACCCCTCGTCGCGGCCGTGCGGACGGCCAAGCAGTACCTGACCTACGTCAGCGCCGGCCCCTTCCAGTACGCGGTGGCGGAGGCCCTCCGCCTCCCCGACGCGTACTACGAGGACTTCCGCGCGAGCCTGCGGCGCCGGCGCGACCTCCTCGACGCGGGGCTGCGCGCCGCCGGCTTCGAGGTCTACGAGCCGCAGGGCACATACTTCATCACCACCGACATCGCCCCCTTCGGCGCCAAGGACGCCTACGCCTTCTGCCGCTCCCTGCCGGAGCGGTGCGGGGTGGTGGCGGTCCCCAACTCCGTCTTCTACGACGACCCGGAGGCCGGCCGCAGCCAGGTCCGCTTCACCTTCTGCAAGAAGGAGGAGGTGCTCCGGGAGGCGGCGGCCCGGCTCCAGCGCCTCCGCGGCTGAGTCACGCCGGGTGCAGCTCCACCTCCGCCTCGATCTCCACCGGCAGGTTCCACGGCAGCCCGGCGACGCCCACGGCCACCCGCGCGTGGCCGCCGATCTCCTCGCCGAAGACGTCGACCAGCAGCCGGGAGGCCGGATTGAAGACCGCCGGGAAGTCGGTGAACCCGGGCGCGGAGTTGACCATGCAGTGGAGTGAGCACCAGGCCCGCACGGCGGCGAGGTCGCCCGCCGCCCGCTCGACGCTCGCGAGGAGGGAGAGGAGGGTCCTGATCGCCGCCTGCTGGGCGCCGAGGAGGTCCAGCTCCTCCCCCACCTTGCCGTAGGGGCCGGTGACCACGCCCTCCTCGCTGGTGGGGATGTGCCCCGAGACGTACAGCCGGTCGCCCACCCGGCGGACCAGGCTGGCCGGGATCCGGGTCCCCGGCGCCTGCGGCACCTGCCAGGCGGCGGGCATCCGGTGGCCGTGCAGCGCCAGGCGCTCCCTGACCTCGCCGCTGGTGACGGACGGTCCGGTGCCGTGGATGGTCATGAGTCCCTCGTCCCTTCGTCTTTCCTTGGTTTCCTTGGCTTCCTTGGCTTCCTTGGCTTCCTTGGCTTCCTTGGCTTCCTGCGTTTCCCGCGCCGGTGAGTGGCCGTCACTTGGCCAGCCGGGGCACCGCGCGCAGCGTCAGGGCCGCCGCCGCCAGCCACAGCACCACGGACAGCACGCCGATGGCGTGGAGGCCGGAGGCGAACCGCTGGGCGGCCGCCGGGTCCTGGGCGATCGCGCCGAAGACCGCGATCCCCAGCGCGCCCGCGGCCTGCCGTGCGGTGTTGTTCACCCCGGAGGAGAGCCCGGGCCGGTCCGGCGGTCCCGCCTGCAGAGCGGCGGCGACCACCGAGGGCGTCAGCAGCCCCATCCCGAGCCCGAGCCCGAGGAGGACGGGGACCAGCAGCGGGTACCCGGAGTCCGGCTGGAGCAGCAGCAGGCAGGCCGTCCCCGCGGTGCCGAGCAGCAGTCCGCCGAGCATCGGCGGCCGGGGCCCGTAGCGCGCGGCGAGGCGGCCGGTGAACGGCGCGCAGACGGCGAGCGGGATGAACAGCGGCAGCAGCATCACCCCTGCGACCAGGGCGTCGTGGTGCTGCACCCCCTGGAGGTAGAGGGTCACCACGAAGACCGCGCCGATGCCGACGAAGTTCATGGCCGCCGCGACGGCGTTCGCGCCCACGAAGTCCAGCTTGCGCATCAGCGCCGGCGGGAACATCGGCTCGGCCGTCCGCCGCTCCCGCACCAGCAGCGCGAGCAGTCCGAGCACCGCGACCGCCGCCGCCGCCCAGGTGGCCGCGGACCCCCCGGAATGGCCGGCCGAGATCGCGCAGTAGACCATCGCGGTCAGCGCCACCATCGCGGCCAGTACGCCCGGCAGGTCGAGGTGGCTGCCGCGGTTCGGCTCGTCCCTGCGGACCACCCGCAGGGTGAGGACGAGGGCCACCGCGACCACCGGCAGGTTGATCAGGAAGACCGCCCGCCAGCCCGCCGCCGTCACCAGCGCCCCGCCCAGCAGCGGCCCGGCCGGCAGGGCCAGGGCGGAGACCCCGGCCCAGATCCCCAGCGCGCGGGCCTTCTCCTCCCGGCCGGGGAACGCGCGGTGGACCACCGCCAGGGTGCTCGGCAGCAGCAGCGCCGCCGCCAGCCCCTGGAGTGCCCGCGAGGCCACCAGGACACCCGTGCTCGGGGCCAGCCCGCACAGCAGTGAGGTGACGCCGAAGAGGGCGAGCCCGGTGACGGCGACCGTGCGATGTCCCCAGCGGTCGCCGATCACACCGGCCCCGAGGAGGCAGGCGGCGAGCACCACGGTGTAGGAGTCGACCACCCACTGCAGCCCCGAGAGGCCGGCCGAGAGCGCCTGGCCGATGTGCGGAAGCGCGACGTTGACGACCGTGACGTCGAGCTGGACCAGGAACATCCCGGCGCACATGACGCCGAGAACCACCGAGCGCCGAGCGAGGGGTGTGGTACTTACTGGGAGAGAGCGGTGCTGGGTGGGGGAAGCGTTCGGCGATGAGGACATGTGGGACATCGTCGCCTGCGGACCGTTCGGTGCAGGTCGAACCATCCACGAGAGAGGGATACCGACATGACCGCCCCCCGCCTCCCCCGGGCGACCCCTCAGGTGGACCTGGCCAAGGCGGCCGCGCTCTTCGCCGTCCCGGCCCGGGCCGAGATGCTGCTGGCCCTGGCGGACCGGGCGGAGTGCTCGGCCGGTGAACTCGCCGCGGCGGCCGAGGTGTCGGCCTCGACGGCCAGCAGCCACCTCGCCCACCTGGTGGACCAGGGGCTGCTCAGGGTGACGCCGCGCGGCCGCGCCCGGATGTACCGGCTGGAGGGTCCGCATGTGCGGGCCGCGCTGGAGTCGCTGCGCCTCCTCGCCGCCCTGCGCCCGCGCTGAAGCGGCGCGGCCGCAGTGCTGAGGCGGCGCCGACCCCCGTGTGCCGAACCGCCTGCCGAGCCGCCTGCCGAGCCGCCTGCGCGGCCGTCCAGCCGACCGCCTGACCGGCCTGCGGCCCGGGAGCAGCCCCGCCGGCCCCGGTCAGCCCGAGACCACCGCCGCCGTCAGCTCCTCGTCCAGGCCGAACACGTCCCGCACCCCTTCGGCCCCCGCATCGGTCAGTGCCACGGCCCGCTCCTTGTCGCGGCGGCGCCGGATCCAGCCGAGCTCGAACATCCGCTGGGAGAGCGCCGCGCCCAGCGCCCCGGCCAGGTGGTGGCGGCGTACCGTCCAGTCCACGCAGCCCCGCGCGAGCGGCCGGCGGCCGGCCCCCGAGGTGTCGCAGGTGATGCCCAGCGGCGCGCGGGAGTCCCAGGCCCCGGGGACGACGTGCAGCGCGCCCTCCGCCTCGCGCAGCAGCCCCTGCCGGACCAGCGCGTCGGCGAGCGCCACGCCGAGGCGCCCGGCCAGGTGGTCGTAGCACAGCCGGGCGCGGGCCAGCTCGTCCTGGCGGCGGGCCGAGCGCAGGGAGTTCGGCGCCCGCTGCGGCGCCAGCATCGCCAGCGTCTCCAGCGCCCGGCCCACCAGCGGATCGGCGATCCGGTAGTAGGTGTGCCGGCCGCAGCGCTCCGTCGCCAGCAGGCCGTTGTCGACCAGGCGGCCGAGGTGCTCGCTGGCCGTCGACTTGCCGACGCCGGCGAGCCGGGCCAACTCGCTCGCCGGCAGCCGCAGATCGTCCATGAGTGCGGTGATCATGGCGGCCCGGGAGGCGTCGCCCAACAACGCCGCGACGGCGGCGATATCGGGCCCGTCGACCACAGTTCGGCTCATGCCGAACACGTTACTCGGTAGCTTCCTGATCGCACAGCGATGCCACCCTCACCCAGGGTGGTACTTCGCCGGTCAGAGCCCAGGGCAGAAAAATGTCCAATGAAGTGAGAAAGGCTGATTTGGGTATGGGCGTGAAGGTGATCCAGCACCGGGGCGAGTACGACGACAAGCTGTACTGGGAGCGGGTCGACCGCAACCTCGGCTGGCTCGGCGACTCGGAGGAAGAGCAGCGCGCGCGCCAGGAGAAGCTCCGGGACTCGGTGATCGGCATCGTCGGCACGGGAGGGATCGGCGGCGCGGTCGCCACCCGGCTGGTGCGGATGGGGGCCCGCAACCTCAAGCTGGCGGACCCGGACGAATTCGACATCGCCAACATCCAGCGGCAATTGGGGGCCTCGCTGGACAATGTCGGCCGCAACAAGGCCGAGGTCGTCGCGGAAATGGCGTTCGACCTGACCCGGGACGTCAATATCGACGTCTATCCGCAGGGCATTACCCCGGACACCGCCGAGCATTTCATGGCCGGCTGCGACTTCGTCATGGACCAGATGGAGTTCTACCAGGTCGCCAACCGGTACGCGCTGCACCGCGCGTTCCGCGCCAGTGACCGCTGCCGGTTCATGTTCAAGATCCCGACGGTGGGACACAAGGTCTTCGTCTTCACCTACACCAAGGACTCCATGCCCCTGGAGGAGGTCTACGACCTGCCCGAGAACGGCCCGATCGACGCCGCCGCCACCCGCAGACTGATGGAGCGGATCATCCCGGAGATGCCCGAGTACCCGGGCACCGAGATGCTCGACCAGTGGTTCGTGGGCATGCAGCGGATGCCCATCTTCGGCGCCTGCCCGCCGCTGGCCGAGGGCATCCTGGTGGAGCGGCTCGCCCAGGAGATCATGGAGATACCCGGCCGGGCGCAGCTGCCCGTCCAGCCCGGGTACGCCGTGTTCGACTCGCTCACCTGGGAGTCGAAGCTCGTGGAGCGGGCGTGGTGGGCGAAGTGACCAGGCCGGCCCGGGTCGTCCTCCTCTCCGAGGTCAACTCCAAGTTCGGGGCGCCGTTCCTGACCGACCTGCTGGCCCACCCCGACATCGAGGTGGCGGGGCTGCTCACCCGGGCCCCCGGCCGGCTGTGCGGCTACTACCTGGGCGAGCCGGATCCGGTGGATCTGGCCGAGCAGGCGGAGGCCGCCGGGGTCCCGGTGCTCCGCCCGCGGAACGTCAACGACCCGGGGACGGTCGAGGCGCTCGCCCAACTGGCCCCGGACTACCTGCTGATCGCCAACTTCCAGCAGATCCTCCGGAAGCCGGTGCTGGACGTCCCCCGCCGCGCGGTGGTCAACTTCCACCCCAGCCCGCTGCCCCGCTACGCGGGTCTGGCGCCCTTCTTCTGGATGGCCCGCAACGGGGAGCGGCACGGCGGCGTCACCGCGCTGATCACCACCCCGGGCATCGACGACGGGCCGATCCTGGCCCAGCGGCCGGTGGAGCTGGACGGCACGGAGGGCGCCGGGCGGATCCGGGACCGGCTGTTCAGCGAGTCCAGGCGGCTGCTGCGGGAGGTCGTCCCGCGCCTGGTCGCGGGGGACCTGGCGGCCGTGCCGCAGGACCCGGCGGAGCGCAGCTACTTCTCCGGCCCCGGCGTCGCGGACACCTCCATCGACTGGTCGTGGAACGCGGAGGAGGTGCTGCGAGTGGTCCGCGCCTGCCACCCCCAGCCCGGCGCCCTGATCGCCGCCGACGGCAGCGGGCTGCGCGTCCACGAGGCCCGCGCCCTGCCGGTCACGGCCCTGCCCGTCACGGCCCTGCCCGCGACCGCGGTGGCCGGGCCCGGCCACGCCCCCGGGACCGTCCGCTCCGATCCCGACCACGGGCTGGTGATCGCCTGCGCGGACGCCTGGGTCCAGGTGCTCAAGCTCAGTTGGCACCCCGAGGACGCGCCGGTGCGTCCCGACCTGACCGCCGGCCTCGCGGAACTGCTGGCGGCGCACACCGAGTAGGCACCCCCGCGGGGGCCGGGGCGGCCGGGACGAGGCGTCCCGGGCCCCGGCCCCCGCGCGTCCCCGAGAGGAAGAGCCATGACCGCGACGGCCACGCCCGCACTCCCGGCCGCCACCCCGAGCCCGCGAAGCCTGTGGAACGCCACCGTCGGCAACGTCCTGGAGTGGTACGACTGGAACGTCTACGCCATCTTCACCCCGTTCTTCGCCCCGCAGCTGTTCGACTCCCGGGACCCGGCGGGCGCCCTGCTGCAGAGCCTGATGGTCTTCGCGGTCGGCTTCCTCACCCGCCCGCTCGGCGGACTCCTGCTGGGGCGGTGGGGCGACCGCTTCGGCCGCCGCTCGGCCCTCACCCTGTCGATGGTGTTCATGGCCGCGGGCAGCCTCCTCATCGCCGTCTGCCCGACCCACTCCGCGGCCGGCTGGGCGGCCCCGCTGACCGTCCTGCTGGCCCGGCTCTGCCAAGGCCTCTCCGCCGGCGGCGAGTTCGCGGCCTCGTCGGCGTACGTGGTGGAGGTCGCGCCGGCCGGCCGCCGGGGTCTCTACTCCAGCGCGATCTACGTCAGCAACGCGGTGGGCAACCTCCTCGCGGCCCTCCTCGGCGTCGTGCTGACCCGGTCGCTCGCATCGGCGCAGATGGACTCCTGGGGCTGGCGGATCCCCTTCCTCCTCGGCGCCGGGCTGGCCGGCTACGCGTTCGTCCTCCGCCGAAACCTGGCCGAACCGCGGCACTCGCCGGACGACCCGGCCGAGGACGGCCGCCGGGCCGGCGACACCGCCGCCGCCCGGGGCGCCCGGGGCGGGGCGCCCTGGCGGAGGCCGGCCGCGCTGCTGAGGGTGGTCGGCTTCACCCTGGCCGGCACCATCGTGTACTACACCTGGGTCGTCTTCCTGCCCTCCTACGCCACCGCGGACGGCGCCGTCACCGCCTCCTCCGCGCTGCTGGCCACCACGATCGCGCAGCTGGTCTTCATCGCCGCGCTCCCGCTCACCGGCCTCCTCGCCGACCGCGTCGGAGCCCGGCCGCTGCTGCTCGGTTTCTCCGCCGTCTTCGCCCTCCTCACCGTCCCGCTGCTCGCCCTGGCCCCCCGGTCGCTGGGCTGGCTGATCGGCATCGAGTGCCTGGGCCTGCTCGTGTACTGCGGCTACGGCGCGGTGGCGCCGCTGGTCATGGCGGAGCAGTTCCCCCCGCACTCCCGGGTCACCGGGATCGGCCTGCCCTACGGGCTCACCGTCTCCGTGTTCGGGGGCACGGCGCCCTACCTCGCGGCGGCCGCGGGCCACGCCGGGCACGCCGTGCTGTACTCGGCCTATGTGGCCCTGGCGAGCGTGGCCGGCCTCGGCTTCTTCCTCCGCCTCCCGCGCCGGCGCGGGGTGGCCGGGACCACCGCCGGGCTCGCCGGGGCCGCCTCCCCCGCGGCCGGTCACCCGGTCGCTACGATCACCCCCGACGAGGGGGGAACGCATGTCCGAGGGTGAGGAGCGTCCGGGGTCCCGCCGGCGCACGCTGTTACTGGCCGGCGCCGGCGGCGCGGCGGGCCTGTGCGCCGTGGCGGGCGGCGCCGCCGCCGCGGCGCTGGGCGGTCTGCTGCCGGGCGGAGTGGCACTGCGCCGGGTGCTCGGCATGACCGGCCCGGACGGCACCGTGCCGGCCACCCCAGCCGGGGCGGTGGGCGTCGACCGGGTCCGCTCCCGGGCCCGCGGCCGCGAGGTCGACCTCGCGGTGATGCTGCCGCCCGGCGGCACCGGCGGGAAGACCGGCGGCGTCCCCGCCCCTCGCTCGCCCCTCCCGGTCTGCCTGATGCTCCACGGCCGGGGCTCCGACGCCCGCGGAATGGTCGCCCTCGGCACCCCGCACTTCCTCGCTGCCGCCGTACGCTCCGGCGTCCCCCCGTTCGCGATCGTCGCCGTGGACGGCGGCGAGGCCACCTACTGGCACCGGCGCACCCCCGGGGACGACCCGCAGGCCATGCTCCGCGACGAACTCCCCGGCTGGCTGCGCTCCCGCGGTCTCGCCACCGCCACCGGCGGGCTGCCCGCCACCGTCCTCGGCATCTCCATGGGCGGCTCCGGAGCCCTGCAGTACGCCCTCGGCCGCGCCGACCGCCCGCCGGACGCCGTCGCGCTGCTCAGTCCGGCGCTCTTCCGGACCTGGGCCGACGCCCGCACCGCCGGCGGCTACGACGACCAGGCCGACTGGCGCGCCCACGAGCCGCTGCTGCGGCTGGAGGGCAGCCGCCCGCCACGGGTCGCCGCCACCCTCGGCGTCTGGTGCGGCGCCGAGGACCCGTTCTGCCCGGCGGCCCGCGAACTCGCCGCCGCCACCCGCGCCGACGAGGCCCAGTTCCCGGCCGGCGCCCACACCGAGGGCTTCTGGCGCCGGGTCATGCCGGACGCCCTCGCCCTGGTCGGGGCGCCCCGCCGCTGACCTCCGCCGCCGTCCGCGGAAGCTCCGCGCCCGGGCGCGGCTACCCGAAGCGCCGCACGAACCGCCGCTGCCACGGGGTCTCGACGGCACACCGGTCGTAGCGCTCCCGCACATAGCCGACCACCTCCTCCGGCGGCACACCGTCCAGCACGGCGAGACAGGCCAGCGCCGTACCGGTGCGCCCCCGACCGCCGTCGCAGGCCAGCTCGACCCGCTCGGTCGCGGACCGCGCCCACGCCTCACGCAGCGCCTCGGTCGCCGCCGCACGGTCCGCAGGCAACCGGAAGTCCGGCCAGCGCACCCAGCGCGACTCCCACTCCACCGTCGCCGGCCGGCGGCCGGTCAGGTAGAACCCCAGCTGGGGCAGCTGCCCCGGGGGCAGCGGCCGGCTCAGCCCGCGCCCCCGTACCAGCCGTCCCGAGGGCAGCTCCAACACCCCCGCTGCGGCGGGGTCCCAGCCTTCCGTCACTCCCCCATCATCTCGAACGTACGCCCAATCCCTCCCCCTACCGGCTGAATTAGGCCCGCGCGGCCCGGATGCCCGCCCCCTCCGGCGCAGGCTGGAGCGTGCGCCGCCGGCCCGCGGAAACCGGGCCGAGCAGGCAGACCCCCCTTTCGTTCCGGGAGCCGGCACCGCATGACCCACCTTCTGACCAGACCGAATCGACCGACCGCCGCAGGCGCGTCCCAGCCCCGGCGCTCCGTCGGCGGCCCCCTCCCCCGCTACCGCTGGGTGATCCTCGCTGTGGGCTTCACCGCCCAGGCCGCCCTGGCCGCCGCCTTCATGGGACTGCCCAGCACCGGCACCGCCCTCCGCGGCGCCTACCGCCTCAGTGACGGCGGACTCGGCCTGGCACTGGGGGCCGTCTCGCTCGGCATCGCCGTCTCCGACGTCGCCTGGGGCGCCCTCACCGACCGGGTCGGCGAGCGCCGGGTGCTCCTCACCGGACTGACGGCGACCGGCACGGTGCTCGCACTGATGGCGGCGCTCGCGGTTCCGGTCGGCGACTCGGTGCCGCCGCTCCCCGTACTGGCCGGCGGACTGCTGCTGGTCGGACTGCTCGGCGGCTCGGTCAACGGCTCCTCGGGGCGGGCCGTGATGGCCTGGTTCCCGGACGGGCAGCGGGGGTTGGCGATGGGCCTGCGCCAGGCCGCAGTGCCGGCCGGCGGCGCTGTCGGCTCGGCGCTGCTGCCCTGGCTGGCCGTGCGCGGACCCGTGCCGGCCTCCGGCTTCCAGGCCGTCTTCGGAGCCCTCGCGCTGCTCTGCCTCCTCGCCGCCGCGGCCGCCCACCGCTGGCTGCGCCCCCCGCGCGAGGAACCCGCCGACCCGCGAACGGCGACAGCGCCGGCCCCGTCCGCATGCCGCTCCCCCCTGCGCAGCCGCCCCATCTGGCGACTCGCCCTCTCCGCGGGTCTGCTGACCCTCCCCCAGTTCGCGGTCCTCACCTTCGCCGGCGTCTTCCTGGACGACGTCCAGCACCTCTCGCTGGGCACGGCGGCGCTGGCCGTGGTCGTCGTCCAGGCGGCCGGCGCGGTGACCCGGATCGCCGCCGGCCGCTGGACGGACCGGCATCCCGGCACCCGGCGCCGTTACGTCCAGGTCATCGGCCTGGCCACCGCGGCGGCGCTGGCCGCCTCGGCCGCGCTGGTCGGCTCCTCCCCGGCGGCGGTGCTCGGCGCCCTGGTCGCGGCCGGGATCCTGGCCAACTCCTGGCACGGCGTCGCCTACGCCGAGATCGCCCGACTCGCGGGCCGGGAAAGGTCCGGGACCGCCCTCGGCCTGGCCAACACCACCGTCTTCTCGGCCGGGTTCCTGGCCCCGCTGACCGTGCCGATGCTCGCCGCGACCGGCTGGCCGGTGGTCTGGGCGGCGGGCGCGGCGGCCGCCCTCCTCGCCGTCCCCCTGGTGCCCCGGCGGGATTATGTGCGATCCGGTATGACTGGGGCGGGAAACTGATATTGGACTGCTACATGGCTTAGGGCCAGGGTGGCCTGCGTCACGTCACGGCCGCCGAGGCGGCCCCTGACGGGACCCACCCGACCCCTAAGGAGCCCCCGCAATGACGCCAGTGGCCTCCACCAGAGCGAGCGGAGCCGCCGCCCCGGCCATCGCCGCCCTCAACGCCCGGCTGGACCGGCTGCCCAGATGGGGGCTGCCGGCCGCGGGCAAGGCGGTCTTCGCGGCCGCCTACTTCTTCGCCTTCTACGACATCATCGCCCTGGGCGCGGTGCTGCCCGCCTTCACCGGGCACTTCCACCTCTCCGACTCCGCCTCGGCGGTGCCGCTGACCGCCAGCCTGGGCGGCTACATCGTCGGCGCCTACGCCTTCGGCGGCCTCGCCGACGCGATCGGCCGGCGCCGCACCCTCCGCCTGGTCCTGGTGCTCCTCGCCCTCGCCTCGCTGGCCTCGGCCTGCGCCTGGGACCTCACCTCGTTCGCCGTGCTGCGCTTCGTCGCGGGGATGGGCATCGGCGCCCAGATCACCCTCTCCGCGACACTGATCACCGAGCTGTCGCCGAGCGCCCAGCGCGGCCGCAACATCCAGCGGATGATCATCTGGGCCGGGGTCGGCGACGCCGTCGCCCCGTTCATCGCCCTCGGCCTCCTCGACCTCGGCGCGATCGGCTGGCGGCTGGTGATCGGCGTCGGAGTGCTGGCCCTGATCCCCGCGCTGATGATCCGTCAGCTCCCGGAGTCCCCGCGCTGGTCGGCCGTCCACGGCGACGAGGCGGCGGCCGAGGCCGCGCTGACCGCGATGGAGCACCGGCTGACCGCCGGCGGCCTGACCCTGCCGCCCCCGGTGGAGGTCCCGGCCGAGCCGCAGACCTCCGGCTTCCCGCTGCGCGACCTCCTCCGCCCGCCCTACCGCGGCCGGCTCCTGGTCGTCACCTCGTTCTGGGTGGTCACCTACATAGGGATCTACGGCTTCCTCGGCTACGAGACCGTCCTCCTGGACAAGCTCTCCCTCCACGAGCCCAACGGGCTGCTCTACACCGCCCTCGGCGACATCGCCTTCCCGCTCGGCGCGGCCCTGCCGCTGCTCCTCCTGGGCCGGATGCCGAGGAAGTACCTCCTCGGCGCCTCCGGCGTGATCTTCGCCCTGGGGCTGGTGGTCCTGGCCACCAGCACCGGGCCGGTCAGCGTGGTCGTCGGCGCCTTCCTGGTCGCCCTGGTCCTGCTGGTCACCTCGGGCGTGGGCTACATCTACACCTCGGAGATCTTCCCGACCCGGGCCCGCGCCTCCGCGATGGGGGTCGCCGACGGCATCGGCCACCTCGGCGGCATCGCCGCCCCGTACGTGGTCCTCTCCGCCCTCACCGCCTGGGGGCCGCGCGGCGCCTTCTGGCTGATGGCCGCGCTGATGGCGCTCGGGGCGTTGATCATCGCCGGCCTCGGCCTCCGCTCCACCGACGGCCACCTCACCGAGCTCACCACCGACTGAGCCCGGGAAACACGACGGCCTCCGGCCCGCTTGCGCGGGACGGAGGCCGTCGACACATGGTGATCAGTGGAGATGGCGGGAATCGAACCCGCGTCCTGTGGTACGACAACAGGGCTTCTCCGAGCGCAGTCCGCTGTGCTGTTACTCGGCCCCGGCGGTCACGCGGACAAGCCGCCGACGGGCCCAGTCACTGTGTGATGTCCCTACCGGCCCCGTGACCGGGTCGATAGGTGGAGTTCCCTAGCTGATGCCAGGATCCGGGGCGGGAACTTACCCGGTCTGACACCTTCTAAGCTCGCTCAGGCGGCGAGGGAGAAGGAATCGCGCTTGGTGTTGGCGATTATTGGTTTGCGGCCCGTGGTTAACGAGATCATTGCCGCGTTCCTCGGCTCGCTTCCCCTGGAGTGGCAACCCCAGTCGAAACCGATCATCCCCATGTGGTGTTTTCAATGAGCCGCACCGCCCCCGGAGGGTCCGGTACGTCGACCATGCTACGGGCCAACGCCCCGGTAGTCCAGCGCATTCCCGCCGACCGGGGACGCGCTTGACGCCTGGTCAGCGTGCCGACCCGCCCTGCCGGCGGCGGGCCGCGGAGACCGCGCGGGCGGTCTCCCGCTTGTCCTGCTTCTCGCGCAGCGTCTGCCGCTTGTCGTAGGCCTTCTTGCCCTGGGCCAGCGCCAGGTTGAGCTTCGCCCGGCCGTCCTTGAAGTAGAGGGAGAGCGGCACCAGCGTGTAGCCGGACTCCTTCAGCTTCTGGTCGAGCTTCTGGATCTCGTACCTGTGCAGCAGCAGCTTGCGCTTGCGGCGGGCGGCGTGGTTGGTCCACGTGCCCTGCGCGTACTCGTTGATGTGCACATTGTGCAGCCAGGCCTCGCCACCGGAGATCTCCGCGAAGCCGTCGACCAGGGACGCCCGCCCCTGCCGCAGCGACTTCACCTCGGTGCCGGTGAGCACCAGACCGCACTCGTACTCGTCCAGGATGTTGTAGTCGTGCCGCGCCCGTTTGTTCTGGGCGATCAGCTTGTTCCTGGGATCGTCCTTGCTCTTCTTGCTACTGCCCTGCTTCGCCATGGTGCTGGCCATTCTCGCACCTCCGGGGCACCGCGGGCAGCTCAGTTTCCCCGCTCGGCGGGAAGCGCCGCACGCATCCCGTCCAGCACCGACACGGCGGCCCGCTCGGCCGCCGCCGGGCCGTCCGCGGCCGGGACCGGGACGTCGGGGGTGATCCCGGTGCCGTCCGGTGAGCGGCCGTCGGGCGTGGTGTACCGGCCGACGGTGCGCTCGACAACCGAGCCGCCGGGCAGCTGCACGGGCTCCTGGACGGTGCCCTTGCCGAAGGTCTGCGCGCCGACCACCACCGCGCGCCCCCGGTCCTGGAGTGCGCCGGTGAGGAGCTCGGCGGCGCTCATCGTGCCGCCGTCGACCAGCACCACCAGCGGGGTCGTGGTGTCCCCTCCGGTGCCCGCGGTCAGCGGGGCGCTGCCGGTGGCCGTCCGGTAGGTGCCGACGGAGCCGCCGTCCAGGAAGGCGGAGGCGACCTCGACGGCCTCGGCCAGCAGCCCGCCGGAGTTGCCGCGCAGGTCGAGGAGGATGCCGGGGGGATGCTGGGCGGCGGTGGCGGCGGTGCCGGTGGCGGCGGTGGTGGCGGTGCCCGCGGTGCCGGCGGTGCCGGTGCCGGCGGTTCGGGAGGGCTTCGGCGCCGCCTCGGGCCCCGCGTTCCGGGCGATCCCTGGGCCTGCGGTGTCGCCGCCCAGAGCCCGGACCGGCGCTCTCGCCCCGCTCTTCGCGGCCCTTCCCTCCGCCTTGCCGGCGCCCTCGGCGCCCCTGGGCCCGGCGGCCGGGTGGCCGCCCTCGCCCAGGCGGGCGCCCGGGCGGGCGCCCGGGCGGGCGCCCCGGCCGTGCCCGGGCCGGCGTCCGGGGCGTCGCCGGGCGCCTCGCCCGTGGTCTCGCCGGGCGCGGAGCCGCCGGTCCCGCTCCCCGCAGCCGTATCCGCAGCCGCACCCGCACCCGCACCGGCCTCCGCGGCGACCTGGTGGACGGCCGCGGTGACCTCGTCGCCGACCTCCTGGCTGAAGGCGGTGACGTCGATCCGGGTGATCCCGGGGGCCGGGTGGTCCACCACGACGTCGTCCGCGTCCAGCAGCTGCCGCCGGAGGGTCACCCTGCGCACCGCGCCCCTGCCGGAGGCGCCGCCGACCCCGAGGACGACGGTGCTGCCGTCCGGCTTCGGGGAGCCGACCCCGCGCAGCCGCGAGACCACCTCGGTGACCGGGAGGGCGGAGACCGCCTGGCCGTCGATCGAGAGCAGCCGGTCGCCGACCCGGATCCCGGCCCGGTCGGCCGGGGCGCCGGCCTGCACCCGGGTGACCGCTATCCCGCCACCGGCCGCGCCGCCGCCCGCGCCGCCGGGGATCCGCTCCACCCACAGGCCGACCCCGACGTACTCGCCGGCCAACTGCTGTTCGAGTCCCACGTATTGCTGCGGGTCGTAGTACGCGGCCCAGCGGTCGCCGCTGCCCGCCACCCACCTCCGGGCCTCCTCCGGACTGAGCCCGGAGAGCTCGGCGGCCGAGGCGGTGTCGGCCGCGTCCGCCGCGTCGGAGGCGTCGGCGAGGGCGCGGCCGCCGCTCACGGACTGCGCCTCGCTCCATGCGCCGGTGACCGAGCCGGTCGCCACCACGGCGCCGAACACGAGTGCCAGCACAGCGCTTTGGCGAAACCGTCGACGGCACGGCGCGGGCGGGCTACCGGACATGCCCGCGAGTGTAGGACAACGGCGACGCCCCGGAGCGGAATCCTCCGCGCCCGGGGCGTCGCCGGCTGACTCGTTCGAGTGATCAGACCCGCAGGTACTTGCGCAGGGTGAGCGCCGCGGCCACGCCGGACATCGCCACGCCGATCACCAGCAGCAGCGGCACCACCTGGAAGAAGGGGCCCCAGCCGATGAACTGGAAGAGCTGGATCTGCTTGCTGAGGAAGTTGTCGATCAGGAAGTACTTCGCCACCGCCAGCAGCGCGGAGGCCAGCACCGCGCCCAGCACCGCGGCGAACGCGGCCTCGGCGATGAACGGCACCTGGACGTAGAAGTTGGAGGCGCCGACCAGTCTCATGATCCCGGTCTCCCGCCTTCGGCTGAAGGCCGAGACCCGGACCGTGTTCACAATCAACAGCAGCGCCACCGCGAACATGATCAGCATCACCACCAGCGCGGCCAGTTGGAGCCCGTTGAGCAGGTTGAAGAGGGGTTGCAGAATCACCCTCTGGTCCTGCACGTTCGCCACCCCCGACTGGCCGGAGACCAGCTGGGTGACGGTCCCGTACTGGGCCGGGTCCTTCAACTTGACCCGCAGCGACTGCTGCAGCTGGTCCGGCGTCAGGTCGCTGCTGAGCGGCGAGTTGGGGAACTGCTGCTTGAAGTGGACGTAGGCCTGCTCCTGGCTCTCGTAGTAGACCTTCTCCACCAGCGGGGACTTGAGCAGTTCCGACTTGACCGCGTTGACCTGCTGGGTGGTCGACTTCGCGCCGTGGCAGGTGGCCACGTTGTAGCTGACGTCCGACTTGTTGCAGAAGTAGATCGAGACCTCGACCTTGTCGTACCAGTACCCCTTCATGGAGTTGACCTGGTCTCGAAGGAGAAGGGCCGCTCCCGCCAGCGCGAGCGAGAGCGCCACGCTCACGACGACCGCGATGGTCATCGTCAGATTTCGTCGGAGACCGGTGCCGATCTCCGACATGACGAACTGTGCCCGCATGACTTCCTAAAGCTGTGAGAGGACGGGGGGACTCGGGGCGCCTGGCCGGCTCAGTGCTGGTAGCCGTAGACGCCGCGGTGCTGGTCGCGGACCAGGTGCCCGGTGTCCAGCTCGATGACGCGCTTGCGCATCTGGTCGACGATGGCCTGGTCGTGGGTGGCCATCAGGACGGTGGTGCCGGTCCGGTTGATCCGGTCCAGCAGCTTCATGATGCCGACGGAGTTCTGGGGGTCCAGGTTTCCGGTGGGCTCGTCCGCGATCAGCAGCATCGGCCGGTTGACGAACGCCCGCGCGATCGCCACCCGCTGCTGCTCACCGCCGGAGAGCTCACCCGGCATGCGGTTCTCCTTGCCGGAGAGACCGACCAGGTCCAGCACCTCGGGGACCACCTTGCGGATGGTGCCGCGCGGCTTGCCGATCACCTCAAGGGCGAAGGCCACGTTCTGGCCCACGGTCTTGTTCGGCAGCAGACGGAAGTCCTGGAAGACCGTGCCGAGTTGGCGCCGCATCTGCGGCACCTTCCAGTTGGACAGCCGGGCCAGGTCCTTGCCCAGGACGTGGATCGCCCCGAGGGACGGCCGCTCCTCGCGGAGGATCAACCGCAGGAAGGTGGACTTGCCGGAACCCGACGAACCGACCAGGAAGACGAACTCGCCCTTCTCGATCTCCAGGGAGATGTCCTGCAGGGCCGGACGGTTCTGTTTCGGGTAGGTCTTGGAGACGTTGTCGAATCTGATCACGGCTGCATCACGGTTGGCCAGTCTAGGGGGCGGCTCCGGGGGGCCACCCGGACGGACAGGTACGGCCTCTGGTCCACCGCGGACCGTGCGGTCTCGGCGTCCCGGTTGCCAGACCATACGCGAACCGGACGCGCGTCCGCAGTCGCGCCGGGGGAAATCCCCCTAGCAAATCGGACAATTCATCCCGGCGGCCGGGAAAACCCCGGGTCGCAGCGTGCGAACCATCACAGGAGCCGCTGTGCCCGAACGGTGTTCGCACCGTGTTCTCACTCCCCGGTAAGCACGTCGGATGCGGGCCGGCGTGGCAGAGTGGAGGAAGAACCGGATTACTCCGGGTCAAGTGGTCGCCAAGAGGGGAACCTCTCGGTGATCCACGGAGTTGACTGGTCGGAGGAGGAGATCACATGACGTACGACCGACTGGTGTGCGCCAACTGCTCGGGGCCGGTCAGCGAGGGGCGCTGCCCTGTCTGCCGGGCGAACCGGCAGCGCATGGAAGAGGAGCGCGGGCTCTTCTCCTCTCTCTCCCCCGCAGCACTGATCGCGCTGATAGCCGCGCTGATCGCGGCCGCGCTGATAATGCGCCACGCCTTCGCGTAGCCCCGCCGCCGGGCCCTGACCACAGACAGCGTGCCCCGGCGGCTGCGGACGATTCACTCTCCGCAGCCGCCGGGGCACGCTCGCGTTCTCCAGACCCCGCTCTCGGCGGGCTAGCCGACGCGGCGGGGGCCGAACCGGAACACGGCTCCGCCGAGCACCAGGGCCGCCCCTCCGCCCACCATCCACGGGATGCCGTCGCCGGCGCCGGTCTCGGCCAGCGTCTGCCTGGGCATCTGCTGGACCACCGGCTCGATGGTGGCCCCACCGCCGGACGCCGAGGCGGCCGCCGAGGAGGAGGACGAGGACGAGGAGGCCGAGGGGCTCGGCGAGGCGGAGCTCTTCCGGTGGCCATGGCCGGCGCCGGTCGAGGGGCTGGCGGAGGCGCTCGGGCTGCCCGAGCCGCCGACCGTGACGCTCACCGCGCCGCTTCCGCCGTCGCTCGGCGAGGCGGTGGACGAGCCGGAGGAGGAGGACGAGGAGGCCGAGGAGGATCCGTCGACCAGTCCGCCGACCACACCGCCGAGGAGGCCCTGAGAACTCGGGCTCGCGCTCGCGCTCGGCGAGGAGGCGTCGTCGGCCATCTGGTCGGAGTTCATCTGGGGGGCCGTGGCGCCGGTCGAGGCGCTCGCCGAGGTGGCGACTCCGGTGACCGTCAGTCCGGCACCGCCGAGCACCAGCGCGGCAGCGGCGATGCGGGTGCTCCGCCCCTTGCCGTCGTGCACGACCTTCCTGTGACGAGCTGACACAACCGCCCCTTTCAGCAGTCCGCGACCCGCAAGCCCCCCGGAGCCGCAACGACCGCACGTGTATACGTGAATCGCGCGCCAGCTTGCGTGGCGAGCCGACCCGGCGTCAACTTCGGTACGCCTGCCGCGTCCTGGTCTGTCCGGTTCTGCCGGGCAGGGCTTCACGCCTTGGACACAAGCGGCAGGACCCGTTCGATGCCGCCCGTCAGGCGCCGGCCTTCTCCTGCTCCTGCTGCTTCCGCCAGCGGATGCCGGCCTCGATGAAGCCGTCGATGTCGCCGTCCAGCACGCCCTGCGGGTTGCCGACCTCGTGCTCCGTCCGCAGGTCCTTGACCATCTGGTACGGGTGGAGGACGTAGGAGCGCATCTGGTTGCCCCAGGAGTTGCCGCCGTCGCCCTTCAGGGCGTCCATCTTGGCCTGCTCCTCCTGGCGGCGCCGCTCCAGCAGCTTGGCCTGGAGGACGTTCATCGCCGAGGCGCGGTTCTGGATCTGCGAGCGCTCGTTCTGGCAGGAGACCACGATGCCGGTCGGGAGGTGGGTGATCCGCACCGCCGAGTCGGTGGTGTTGACGCCCTGGCCGCCCGGGCCCGAGGAGCGGTAGACGTCGACCCGGAGCTCCGACTCGTCGATCTCCACATGGTCGCTCTTCTCCACGACCGGGAGCACCTCGACGCCGGCGAAGGAGGTCTGCCGACGGCCCTGGTTGTCGAAGGGCGAGATCCGGACCAGGCGGTGGGTGCCCTGCTCCACGGAGAGGGTGCCGTAGGCGTACGGCACCTTGACGGCGAAGGTCGCCGACTTGATGCCGGCCTCCTCGGCGTAGGAGGTGTCGTAGACCTCGGTGGCGTAGTGGTGCCGCTCGGCCCAGCGGAGGTACATCCGCATCAGCTGCTCGGCGAAGTCGGCGGCGTCCACCCCGCCGGCCTCGGCGCGGATGTTGACCAGCGCCTCGCGGGCGTCGTACTCGCCGGACAGGAGGGTGCGCACCTCCAGCTCGTCCACCGCCTTGCGGATGGCGACGAGTTCGGCCTCGGCCTCGGCGCGGGTGTCCGCGTCGTCCTCGGCCTCGGCGAGCTCGAAGAGCACGCCCAGGTCGTCGATCCGGCCGCGCAGCGCCTCGACGCGACGCAGCTCGCCCTGGAGGTGGGAGAGCCGGCCGGTGATCTTCTGCGCGTTGTCGACGTCGTCCCAGAGGTCGGGGGCGGCGGCCTCCTCCTCGAGACGCGCGATGTCCGCTCGCATCTTGTCGAGGTCGAGGACGGCCTCGATCGACCCCATGGTCTGCTCGAGGGACTTGAGCTCTTCGGATGGATCCACAGCTGCCACGCCCCCAGCCTAATGGTTCCCACCGACAAGCCGCGCCGCGCGGCCCCCGTCGACCGCGGCCGAGCGGCCGCGGATCACCAGGTAGCCGATGAACACGGCGGCGAGGGCGAGGGCCAGGTACCCGCCCGACTCGACGAACTGCAGCGGCCAGAAGTGCCCGGCCGGGTGGTACTCGGCCCACTCGACGGTCGACCTGAGGCAGGTCGGGTCGTTGCCGCAATGGTTGACCAGCACGTGCCGGCCGTCCGGCAGGACCGTCCCCTCCTTCACCACCCAGGCCCCCGCGGGGAGGCGCGGGAATCCGCCGTGGACCGCGTGGGTGTCCTCCACGACGTGGGTCATCGGCAGCAGATGCGCGCGCAGCTTGTACATCCCCGCGTAGGCCGCCGCGCTCAGCACCGCCGATACGCCGACCGCGGGAACCGTCCGGCGCAGTACCAGCCCGGTGACCGCGCCGAGCGCGAGGCCGCAGACCGTCGAGGCGACCGGCACCGGGCCGATCGCCTGGTAGACCGTTCGGTCGAACCACTCCTGCCCGGCCCCGTAGGCCGAAGCGCTGAAGCACAGGGTGGAGGCGGCGGCGAGCACCGAGGTGAGGAGGAAGAGCCCGAGCACCGGCCGGCCGATCCGGGCGGCGTACCAGCGGGTGCGGGGCAGCGACTGGGTCCAGTCCAGGCGATGGGTCCCGGTCTCGAATCCGCGGGCGAAGAGCGGCGCCCCGATCAGCACCGCGACCAGCCCGGGCAGAAAGGCCAGCAGGCCGTCGAGGTTCTGGGAGGCGGAGATGTGATCGCGATAGAAGTCCTCGAGGAGGGTGCCGCACTGCGGGCTGCCGAGGGCCGGGCCCGTGCAGCCGGCCGCGCGGAGCCCGGCGATTCCGTCCGTCCGGGCGAAGTACTGCTGGACCAGCCATCCGGACACCGCGCCGACGAGGGCGACCGCACCCCACCCCGCGAGCCGGTCCCGCCGCGTGACCAGCCATCGCGCCCTGATCGCGCGGGTACTCCCGCTCGCACCCGCCGCCGCGGTCGTGGTCGTGGTCACGCGATCACCGCCTCGGGGGCCTGCGGGGAGCGGAGGTAGGCGAGCAGCAACTGCTCCAGATCGGGCGCCTCGACCGTCCAGCCGTCCTCCGGCAGCGGGCGGCCGGCGGCGCGGCGGAGGAGCGCGGTGGTCTGCCGGCCGACCATGCGGCGCTCCACGATCAGGTGGTCGTCCAGTACGCGACCGGCGTTCGCGCTAGGGCCGGTGGCGAGGCGATGGCTGTCGAGGATCTCGTCGATGGAGCCGGAGAGGCGGATCCGCCCGCGGTCGATCAGTGCCAGGTGGTCGCAGGCCCGGTCGAGTTCGCTCAGCACATGCGAGGAGATCACGACGGTCGTTCCGTGCTCGGCGGCCTCGCCGAGGAGGCGGCCCATCAGCTGGTGACGGGAGAGGGGGTCGAGGTCGGCCATCGGCTCGTCCAGCAGGAGCAGTTCGGGCCGCTTGGCGAGGGTGACCGCGAACGCGACGCGGGTGCGCTGGCCGCCGGAGAGCGCGCTGATCCGCGCCCAGGGGTCCAATCCGCCCTCGGCGACGATGCTTCGGGCCAGCTCGTCGTCCCAGGCGGGGTTGAGCTCGGCACCGTAGCCGAGCATCTCGCGGATCGTGAAGCGGGCGTGCAGGGGCTTGATCTGGTCCAGGTAGCCGATGCGCGGCAGCAGTGCGGTTGAGCCGGCCGGCTCGCCGAGTACGCGGAGCCGCCCCTCGCTGGGCGCGAGCAGCCCACTGGCCAGTGCCAGCAGGGTGCTCTTGCCCGCCCCGTTGGGTCCGACCAGCGCGCAGACACTGCCGACGGGTATCCGTACCGTGCAGTCGCGCAACGCCCAGCGCGGCGCGCCGAACCCCCGCCGATACCGCTTCCCGAGCCCGACGGCGTCCACCGCGGCCGCGGGCGCGGCCCCCGTCGCCTCCACCTGTTCACTGCTGCTGCTCATGCGTCCCCTCCCGCTCTGCCTCCGCCGTCAGTACGGCGGTGAACAGCGCTTCCATGTCCTCGTGCTCCAGTCCGGCGGCGCGCGCCCGCTTGACCCACTGTTCGAGCTCGGCCCGCAGCGGCCCGTCCTCGGCGGCCTCCTCGCGGGCCAGCGAACGCCGGACGAAGGTCCCCAGCCCGCGCCGGCCCTCGACCAGCCCCTCACGCTCCAGCTCGCGGTAGGCCTTCAGCACGGTGTTCGGATTGACGGTGGTCGCCTCGACGACCTCCCGCGCCGTCGGCAGCCGGTCCCCCGGTTCCAGCAGCCCCAACCGCAGCGCGTGCCGCGTCTGCTGAACGATCTGCAGGTAGGTGGCCACACCGCTACGCCGGTCGATCCGGTACTCGATCACAGGGTTCACCCTTTCACTAACGAAGTAGTGAAAGCAATCCCCAAACCTGCCTCGAACGAGCCCGGAAGACGATTTTCCCGGCGCGGAGGTCTCCCGGGCCTACTAGGCGCTGCGCGCGTAGGCGATGGAGCCCTGGGGTGTCGGGGCGTACACCTGGACGCCGGCGGCATCGGTCAGCGCCGCCACCGCAGCCCCCCGCACCGCGTACGCCTGCGCCGGAAGCCGGCCGACCCGCCACGCGCCCGCCGAGCCCCCGCCCCGGAGAACCCGGCGTCCCGCGCCGACACGGCGATCGAGTCACCGCACAGCACCCACACCGCGCCCGAAGGCGCGCGCACCGCCTCCGCCCGGCCCGTCGCCCCGGTCGCCCCCGTCAGCCCGCGCAGCTGCTGCGCCGCGTGCCAGACGCCGTCCACCGCCGAGATCCGCCGGAGCGGGCCGCCGCCCGCGGGCTCGACGAAGGCGTCGACCTGCCCTTGCCCGTCGGCGATCAGTGCCGGTGCGCCGGTGATCCGGCCCGCCGGCGGGACCGTCGCCGGCGGGGTCCAGTCGCCGTCGGTGGCCGAGCTGGTGACCAGGTCGCCGCCGATCCGCCCGACCAGCACCACGGTGCGGCCGTCCGGCGAGGCCGCGGCCGGCGGCGCGTCGTAGCGGGTGCGGCCGTCCACCTGCCCCCACGGCGTCCAGCCGCCGGCCGGACCCGCGCTCAGCGTCCGCTGGTAGATCAGCCCGTCCGTGCCGAGCGCGAAGAGCCGCAGCCGGTTGCCGGAGAGCGCCACCGGCGCCGGCTCGCCGACCACGTGGATCCCGGTCAGATGGGTCCAGCCGGTGAACCCGGACGGGGTACGGGTGAGATAGCGGACGCCGCCCTGCGCGTCCGTGCCGAAGACCAGCTCGGTGCCGTCGCCGAGCCGCGCCGCCCGCAGCCCCCCGACGATCGGGGCCGGGGGGTTGGGCGCGGCGACCCACGCGGACCAGGCCGCGGGCAGCGCGTCCGCGGGGCCCGAGGTCCCGGCGTCCGCCTCCCGGGCGACCGGCGCGGTCGGCCGGGTGGCCCCGCTCAGCTCGGTGGAGGGCTGCCCGGCGCCGGTGGTGTGCTCGTCGCTGCTGGCGCCGCCGTGCGAGGAGGAGTGGCCGTCCCCGCCGGCCGCGTACGCCGCCACCGCGCCGCCCGCCACCAGCAGGGCGACCGCCGCGGCCACCAGGCGCCTGCGGCGGAAGACCGCGGCGGTCCCGGGGCCGCGTCCGTCCCTGCGGTGGCTGTGCGGATGCCCGGCTCCCCCGCCCCCCACCGCGCCCGCGCCCGTACCGCCGCCCGCGCCGGGCCCCGGCCCCGCGCCCGGCGCCGCGCCCCGCGCGTTCCGCCTCGGCCCGCGCCCGCTGGGCGCGGGACTCCGCGGCGTACGCGGCGAGCTCCTCGTGGCTCGGCCGCCGCAGGCTGGTGTGGGTGTCCCGGGAGGAGTCCGGCCGCCGCCGCCCGGCGACCAGCGGCACGGCGGGCCCCCGGCGCCGCCACGCCCGGCCGGCCGCCGACGGGTCATCGGCGCCGGAGGCGGCGGGCTCCGCCGCGTTCCGGGCCGCCCGGTCGACCAGGGTGGGCGGGTCGAGCCCGGGCCCCATGGCCTGCCTCTCACCAGCGGCTCCGGCCACGCTCTCCGAGCCGCCCGCGGCGCCGCCTTCCTCGTCCGGGGAGGGCAGCGAGAGCGCCGGCAGGCCGGCCAGCCCGGGCAGCAGGTCCCGCAGCCGCTCGGCGAGTTCGCCGGCCCGCAGCCGGGAGGCGGGCGCCTTGGCCAGGCAGCCGGTGATCGCCCGGGCGAACTCCTCCGGCAGCCCGGGCAGCGGCGGCACCGCCTCCGTGACATGGCGGCGCAGCACCGCCCCGGTGTGGCCGCCGCCGAACGGGGTGAACCCGGCCAGCAGCTCGTACATCACCGTGGCCAGCGCGTAGATGTCGACGGCCGCGCGCGGCTCCAGGCCCTCGATGATCTCGGGGGCGAGGTAGTCCGGCGTGCCGATGATCCGGGTCGCCCGGGTCCGCCGGGGCGCGTCGACCAGCCGGGCGATGCCGAAGTCGGTGAGCTTGGCCCGCGGGGCCCCGCCGGGGCCGGGCGAGGAGGCCAGGTCGAGGAGGATGTTCTCGGGCTTGACGTCCCGGTGGACGATGCCCGCCGCATGCGCCACCGCGAGGCCCTCGGCGACGTCGGCGGCGATGGAGGCGGCCGCCTCCGGGGTCAGCGGGCCCTCGCGGTCCAGCAGGGTGCGCAGATCGGTGCCGTGCACCAGCTCCATCACCAGCGCGAGGTCGTCGCCGTCCACCACCAGGTCGTGGACGCCGACCACCCGGGGGTGGTCCAGGCTGGTCAGGGCGGTGCGCTCCTGGACGAACCGGCCGACCAGCACCTGGTCCGAGGCGAGGTCCTCGCGCAGCAGCTTGATGGCGACCGGGCCTTCCGGCCCTTCGCCGAGCCATACCGTGCCCGCCGAGCCCCGGCCGATCACCTGGTGCACCGTGTAGCGGCTGCCGATCCTGCGTGCCAAGGCTGCTCCGAGAACGCGGTGGGGGTGCGATGGGGGGTGGAGTCCAGCGACCAAAGTACGCGGATTCCGGGGCAGTTGGGGAACCGGCGCACGGCGTCGGCGGTTTTTGTCCGGGTATGACCAGCGCGTAAATCGACAAATTGTCAAAGTCGCCTGCGCATCCGGCGGTGGGGCGCCGGGCACGCAGGCAGGAGCGGGCGGAAGCGGGCGGGAACGGGCGGGAACGGGCGGGTTCAGCCGCCCGAACGGGTGCTCGGCAAATTGACCTTGGGCACCTCGTTGCGCACGTGGTTCACCGTGCCGACCAGGCCGTTCCACCAGTGGATGACGTTGTCCACCCAGCTGTGCAGCGGGGTGAAGTACCAGATCAGCGCCGCGATCACGACCAGCATCAGCAGCGTGCGGAGGCAGCCGCCGCCCGGGATCCGCATCCGCCGGCGCGGGCGCGGCTCCCGGCGCGGACGGCGCTCGCGCTCTCGTTCACGCTCCCATTCGCGCTCGCGCTCCCGCTCCCGTTCGCGCTCCCGCTCGCGGGCTCGTTCGCGCTCCCAGTCCCGCTGGGGCGGACGGCTCCGCTCCGGCTCGCGCGCCGGGGCGTACGGCTGGGCGTACGGCTGGGGCGCGCGCACCGGACGGTTCTGGTACGGCTCCGGCGCCACCTGCGGACGCCCGGCCGGCTGCGGCGGGGCCGGCGGAAGATAGCCCACCTGGGTCTGCTCGTTGCGCGTCCGCGCCGCCTTGAGCTGGGTCTCCCACGGGTGGTGCGGAGAACCGGCGCCCGGGCCGCCCGGCCCGCCGGGCCCGCCCGCCGGGGGCGCGGTCGGCGGCAGCACCTGCGTGCGGTCCTGCGGTCGCATCACCTCGGTGGCCGCCGCGTCCTGCCGGTCCGCGCGCAGCACCTCGGTGCGCGCGGCGGCAGCGGCAGCGGCGGCGCCCGCCACGCCCAGCGCCGAGGCAGCGACGGTCGGCGCCGCCGAGTCGTGGGAGACGCCCTGCGGGACGGTCGGGTCGTTCGGCCCGGTGCCCGTGCCGGTGCCCGGCACCGCCGCCGGGGACGGGTCCGGGGTGAGTCGCTCGGCGATCCGCTCGGCGGCGTAGATCGCCTCCGGCGTGGCGTGCACCCCGATCCCGGCGGCCACCGTACGCAGCGCGTTGGCCAGCGCGGCGGCGCTCGGGCGCTCGGCCGGGCTCTTCCGCAGGCAGCGCTCGATCACCGCCCACAGCGGCTCGGGCAGCGAGCTGGGCCGGCGCGCCTCCTGGGTGAGGTGGGCCTGCAGGATCTGCAGCGGGCCCTCCCCCTCGAACGGCGGCCTGCCGGTCACCAGTTCGTACAGCATGATCCCGGCACCGTAGACGTCGACCGCGGAGGTCTGCGGCAGCCCCTCGGCGGTCTCCGGCGCGACGTACGCCGGCGTACCGACGAACTCGTGGGTACGGGTGACGCCGGGCGAATCGGCGAGCCGGGCGATGCCGAAGTCGGTGAGCATCGGCCGTCCGAGCGAGCCGTCCGCCCCGCCGCCCGCCTCCGGACCGGTGGCCAGCAGCACGTTGGCCGGCTTGAGGTCGCGGTGGACGATGCCGTCCGCGTGGCTCGCCGCCAGCGCGTCGGCGACCTGGGCCATCAGCAGCGCGCCGGCGGCCGGCGCGATGCGGCCGTTCTCGCGGAGGTAGCGGTGGAGGTCAGGGCCCTGCACCAGATCCATCACCAGGGCCAGGAGCTCGCCCTCGACCACCAGGTCGCGGACCCGGACGATGTTGTCGTGACGCAGCCGCAGCAGCGCCGACCGCTCGCGCAGGAAGCGCATCACCACATCGGGGTCGTTCGCGAGCTCCTCGCGCAGGACCTTGATCGCGACTCGCTCGCCGGCCACCGGGACCGCGACCCCGGGCTGCAGCGTCGCGCCCCCCGCCCCGTCGGCGTCCGCCGGCCGCACCAGGGCACGCCAGACGGTGCCCGTGGCGCCGCGCCCCAGCGGCTCCTCGAGCAGGTACTTGCTGCCTACCGGCCGCACTCTCGTACTCCTCGCCGCGCTCGGGTGTTTCGGCAACTCTATCCACGTTCGATGAGGGCGACCGCCGCTGTCAGGAGTATTCAGGGGATCCCCCTAGGGGTTGACTCCGTACTCCTGACAAGATCATCTGAGGCGGTAACCGGCGCGCGTTGTCCGTCGCGGATGGGAGGATGCTCACCGGCAACGGGGAACACGGGGGTCCACAGACGGACAGCACGCGGGAAGGGGCCGAGCGACAGTGCAGATCCGGCTGACCGTGCTCGGGCCGCGGAGCGGCGGCCAGGGCGGCGAAGCGCACAGGCATGCCTCCGACGTGCTGGTGACCGCCCCGGACGGCACCACGTTGGGGACCGTGGCGGGCGCGCTCGCCGGCTCGGTCGGCCTGCGCCAGGGCGCACGCGCCGGGCGGGACGGGCGCGCGGCCACGCATGTGCACCTGTACGCCGGGGAGCGGCGGCTGGAGGACCGGGCGGTGCTCGGGCTTCCCCCGCTGATCGAGGGCGCGGTGCTGGCCGTGGACGGCCCGGCGCCGGTCGCCGACCGGCCGGACGACCCGGAGGTGCGGGCCGAGCTCCATGTGGTGGGCGGGCCGGACGCGGGCGGGGTGCATCTGCTGCACGCCGGCCAGGTGCGGATCGGGCGGGCGGCGGACGCGGACGTTCCGCTGGACGATCCGGACGTCTCCCGGCTGCACCTGGTCGTCGAGGTCGATCAGGACGGCCGGTGCAGCGTCGCCGACCAGGGCTCGACCAACGGCACCACGCTGGACGGGGCCCCGGTCGGCGCGGAGCCGTACCCCGTGCCCGGACCCGAGGCGCTGATCCGCGCCGGGGAGACCACCCTTCGGGTGACGACGCTGCAACCCGCCGCGGCCGGCGGCGAGGCCGAGGAGGCCGGCGCGGGAGGCGCGGGAGGCGCCGCCGGCGCACCGCTTCCGGACGGACGGGGGCATCTCGCCCTGCCGGGCGCTCCGCTGCCCTCGCGCGCGGCCGCCGGCGTGCCCACCCAGCGCTGGGGCCCGCCGTCCGCGGCGGCGGCCGCGGCGAGCGCCGCCCCGGCGGCGCCCGCTGCCGCCCCGGAGCCCGGCGCACCGGCCGACCGCCGTGGAGAGCGTGGCGACCGCGGCGGTCGCGACACCCCGATCTCCGGCACCCCGGCCTCCCTCGCCCCCCACCACCCGGGCGGGCCGCACCCTGGCGCGGACCCGGATCCGGCCGGCCCTGGCGCCCCCGCCGCCCCGGGCGCCCCGGCGTGCGGCCGGCGCGCGGTCTCCGCCCGCGCCCCTCGATCCACCCGATCA
This sequence comes from Phaeacidiphilus oryzae TH49, assembly GCF_000744815.1. NCBI lineage: Bacteria > Bacillati > Actinomycetota > Actinomycetes > Kitasatosporales > Streptomycetaceae > Phaeacidiphilus > Phaeacidiphilus oryzae. The sequence goes on along the minus strand of NZ_JQMQ01000005.1, from coordinate 4,613,254 downwards.
CGGCGGCCCGCGCCCGCCGCTTCCTCCTCCGCAGCCGGAACGCGATCAGCGGCCGGGAGCCGTTCCCTCCGCTGCCCACCCTCAGCCGCCGGCCGGCCGCGCCCTCCGACCCCGCCGGACATCCGGGCGGCGCCCGCGGCGGCCGGGGCCTCGCCCGGTCGGCCACGCTCGCCGCCGAGCGGCAGGCCGCTGAGCTGCGGGACCGCTGGCCGGACCCGGCCGCCGTGCTGCTCACCGCGCTCGGCCCGGGCCCGCGGCTGTGGGAGCGCTCGCCCGAGCACCCGGACGCCCTCACCGTCCGCCTCGGCAGCTCGGCGCCCGGGGCGGTCGGCGTCCCGCCCACCGCGATCGACCTGCGCGCGGTCGGCAGCCTCGGCCTGGCCGGCGCCCGCCCGCGGCTCTCCGCGCTGGCCCGGGCCGTGGTCGCCCAGCTGGCCACCTGGCACGGCCCCTCCGTCCTCGAACTGGTGCTGGTCGCGGCGGACGCCGAGCGGCCCTTGCCGGACCGCACCGAGGACTGGTCCTGGCTGTACTGGCTGCCGCATCTGCGGCCGCACCACGACCAGCCCTGCCGGCTGCTGGTCGGCCTGGACCAGGACCAGGCGGTGGCCCGGCTCGGCGAGCTGACCGCCCGTACCGACGCCGGCCGCCCGGCCGCGCGGGCGCAGGACCCGCTGACCGTGGTGGTGGTGGACGGCGACCCGGGCAGCGGCGAGGCGGCCGACGCCGTCGAGCGGCTGCTGGCGGCCGGGCCCGCGCGCGGGATCTTCCCGATCGTCCTCGCCGAGCACCCGGCCGCGCTGCCGCCCGGCCTCGGCGCGGTGGCCGCCCTCGGCGGCGAGGTCGGCACCCTGCTGCGGCTCGACGCGCCGTCGCTCTCGCTGCCGGAGGCGGGCGCGGAGCTCGCCGCGGACATGGTCTCCGCCGAGTGGGCGGAGCGCCTGGCCCGCGCGCTGGCCCCGCTGCGCGAACCGGCCGACTCGCCCGGGGGCCGCGCGGCCGGCGACCCCGGCCGCACCAGCGGCCCCCTCCCCTCCTCGGTCCGGCTGCTGGACCTGCTGGAGCTGGAGAGCGTCACGCCCGCCAAGCTCTCCGCCCGCTGGGCTTCCGTGCCGCCGACCGCCGACGCGGTCACCGCGGTGCTGGGCGCCACCCGGGACGGCGGGCCGTGCGCGATCGACCTGGCCGACTCCGGCGGGATGCCGGGCGCGGCCGGCCATGTGCTGGTCGCGGGCGACCGGGGGTCCGGGAAGACGGAGCTGCTGCGGACCCTGATCGCCTCGCTCGCGGTCGCCGAGGGCCCGGACCGGCTGCGGATCACCGTCCTGGAGGGCCGTCCCGGAGCGGCCGGCGGCGGCCTCGCCTCCTGCACCGAGCTGCCGCAGGTGACCGACTGCCGCGCCTCCGCCGACCGGGGCGCGGCGGACGCGCTGCTGGCCGAACTCGCCCACCGCGAACAGCAGTTCGCCGGGCGCGGCTTCGCCGCCTGGTACGCCGAGTACGCGCTCTCCCTGCTGCGCGGCGCGGGAGCGGCGGCCAGCGCGCCGCCACCGCCGAGGCGGCTGATCGTCGTCGACGACCTCGAACAGCTGCTGCGCGCGGACGGCGACGCGACGACCGCGCGAGCGCTGTCGGCGCTGGCGGCACGGGGAGCACGGGTCGGCATCCACCTGGTCGTCGCGACGGCGGCGCCGGAGGCGCTGGCCGGCAGCGCGCTCGACGAGGCGGCCCAACTCCGGATCGGACTGCGCCTCGACGACCCCGCGGCGTCCCGCGCGCTGCTCCACCTCGACGACGCGGCGGGGATCCCGGCGGACCGGCCCGGTCGGGCATACGTCCGCTACCCCGACGGCGGAGTGACGGCCTTCCAGACCGCGCTGGTCTCCGGCCGGATCCCGCGGACGGCCACCCTCCGCCCGACGGTCGTCGCTCTCGACTGGTCGGAGATGGGCGCGCCCCCCACCCGCCGCCCCGTCCGCGAACTCGGCAACGGCCCCACCGACCTGGCCCTCCTCGCCAGCGCCCTGACCCGAGCAGCAACCCCGGTACCCCGCTGACCGTCCCCCACGCCCCAAACGCAGCGCCGCAGGCGCAAGCAAGGGGCGCGGGGAACTGCGCCGCCCACCCACAACGCCCCCGCACCAAGGCGCCGCAGGCGCAAAAAGGGGCGCGGGGAACTGCGCGGCCCGCGCGCAACGCCGCCGCACCCGGCAACGGCCACCGAGTTGCAACCCGGACTCCGTTGCCGAGTGCGCCAGGCCGCGCCGCTGGGCGCGCAGTTCCCCGCGCCCCCATGCCAGCGCCTGCGGCGCCGCACTCGAAGGCCCCGCCCGCCCCCGGCCGGCTGGCTGGCTAGCCCTTGACCGCCCCGGCGGTCAGACCGGAGACGACCGCCCGGCGGAAGATCAGAACCAGCAGCGCGATCGGCAGCATCGCCACCGCCGACGCGGCGAAGATCGTCCCGTACGGCGTCACGAACTGCCCACCGAACAGCGCGATCCCGACCGGAATCGTCCGGTACCGGTCCGCGCTGTTCACGCTCAGCGCGATCAGGAACTCGGTCCACGCCGCCACGAAGGTGAACACCCCCGCCGTGAACAGCCCCGGCAGCGCCTGCGGCAGGATCACCGACACGACGGTCCGCGCCGGCGACGCCCCGTCCACCCAGGCGACCTCCTCCATCTCCTTCGGAATCGACAGGAAGTAGTTCCGCAGGATCCAGATCGCGAACGGCAGCGTCAGCGCCGTGTAGGCGAGGATCAGCCCCTGGTAGCTGTTCAGCCACCCGATGTCGCGCAGCAGCAGATACAGCGGGGCGACCAGCGCCACCGTCGGGAAGAGCGAGATCATCAGCAGCGCCGTCATGACCCCGGTCTTGCCCCGCACCGGCAGCCGCGCCAGCGCGTACCCCGCGAAGGTCCCGAGCCCCAGCACCAGCACCGTCGTCGACACCGCGATGATCGCCGAGTTCTCGATGTAGGTGGTGAACGCGTACTGCGAGAACGCGTTGCTGTAGTTGGCCCCGGTCGCCGCATGCGGATACAGATGCGGGGTGCCGATCTCCTTGTCGCCCTTGAAGGAGCTCGCCACCAGCCAGTACAGCGGCAGCGCCACGAACAGCGCGACCAGCAGCGCGGCCAGGTTGGTGCCGTTGAGCCACTTCCGTGCGCCCCGCCGGCGCCCGTGCCCGGCCGTCGCCGCCGAGCCGCGTACCGCGGTGACGTCCGGGCCGACGGTTCCACTGGTCACGGCCATCAGACCGTCTCCTCCTCGCCGACCTGGGTACGGAACACCTTCAGGAAGATCAGGCAGCCGATCAGCACCAGCACCGCCGTACTGGTCGCGACGGCCGCCCCCGGGCCGAACTTCAGATCGTTGAAGAGCACCCGGTAGCCGAGCACCGCCAGCGACTCCGTCGAGTTGCCCGGCCCGCCGTTGGTGAGGACGAAGGGCAGGTCGAAGAGGCCGAAGGCCTGCAGGATGCGGAACATCACGGCGATCGCCAGGGTCGGCCGCAGCAGCGGCAGCCGCACCCGGAAGAAGATCGTCCAGGCCCCTGCCCCGTCGATCCGCGCCGCCTCGACCACATCGCTCGGCAGCATCACCAGCCCGGCCAGCACGATGATCGCCACGAACGGGGTGGTCTTCCAGATGTCCGCGACCGCCATCGCGATGGTCGCCTGGACCGAGTTGCCGAGGACGTTGACGTCGTGCCCGACCAGCGGATGGAGGATCGAGTTGAGCACGCCGTAGACCCCGTTGTAGATGTACGCCCACAGCTCCGCCGAGATGACCGTGATCATCGCCCACGGAAGCAGCAGCAGCGCCATCATCCAGCCGCGGCCGACCCGCAGCCGCTCCAGCACCAGCGCGATCATCGTGCCGAGGATGATCTCCACCAGCACGGTGCCGATGGTGTACAGCACGGTGAAGTAGAGCGCGTGCCGCCACCGGTCGGCGTGGAAGAGCACCGAGTAGTTGCCCCCGGTGGTGCCGGAGAGGTGGAAGCCGTTCGCGGTGACCTCCACGTTGCTGAAGGACATCACCACCGAGAAGACGATCGGGAAGATCATCACCGCCGCGACCACCAGCAGCGCCGGCGAGGCGAACGTCCAGCCCAGCCGCGCCGATCGGCGCTCCAGCACACTCCGCGCGCTGCGTCCCCCGCGCTTCGGACCCGCACCGCCGCCGCCCGGGCGCCGGTCCACCGCGCCCGCCGCCTGACTCTCCGACGCCATTCCGGCGCCCCCTCTCCCCGTCCCGTGGCCGCCGATCGGGCGGGCGGTGCCCGCCCGATCGACTGGTCGTCGACTACCGGCTGGTCACAGGCCGCTGTTGTTCAGCGCCGAGCTGATCGCCTTGTCCGCCGCCGCCAGCGCGCTCGACGGCGTGGCGGACCCGGAGAGCGCGGCGTTGATGTTGCTGTAGATCCCCTGGCTGACCTGCGCGTACGCGGCCACGTTGGAGGGGCGCGCCTGCAGCTTGTTCTTCGCCGCGATCGGGTACGCCGGGTTCGCGGACTGCACGGACGGGTCGGCCAGCACGCTGGCCACGGTCGGGATCTCGCCGCCCTGGGTGGCCAGGATCTTCTGCGCGTCCGCGCCGGTCATCCACTTGATGAAGGCGACGTCGGCGGAGACGTTCTTGCTGTGCGGGTTGATGTACAGGTTCCACCCGCCGGTGGCCGAGTAGCCGGGCGCGGACTGGCCCTGGAAGGTGGGCAGGGTTGCGATCCCGACCTTGCCGTTCACCGACGAGCTGGAGGAGTTGGAGTCCGCGTAGGCGTAGGTCCAGTTGCGCAGGAAGGCCACCTGGCCCTGGGTGAACAGGGTCTCCGACTGCTGCTCCTGGAAGCTGGTGATCGCGGACGGGGCGACGCCGCTGCTGATCAGGCCGCGCATGAAGGTCAGCGCCTTGTTCGCCTGCGCCGAGTTGATGGTGGACTTGGTGCCGTCGGAGCTGACGTTCTGCGCGCCCGCGTCCGCGGCGAACTCGGTCCAGTCGCAGGTGAGCCCCTCGTACGAGGCCCACTGGCCGGCGAACCCGTACTTCACCGCGCCGGACTTCTGCAGCTGCTGGGCCTCGCTCTTCAACTGCTCCCAGGTGGTGGGAACCGGAAGGTGCGCCTTCTGTAGCAGATCCTTGCGATAGAAGAGGAAGGCGTTGTCCGTGAAGAGCGGAGCCGCCATCTTCTGGTTCTTGTACGTCAGCGAGTCGACCAGCCCGGGCGAGAAGGACTTCCAGTAGTCCGCCGGGAAGTACGAGTCGAGCGGAAGCGCCAGCTTCGCCTGGCCGAACTGCGCGGGCCAGATGACATCGCCGTTGTAGACGTCGAAGGAGCTGGATCCGCCGGAGATCTGGGTGGTCACCGCGGAACGGAAGGCGTCGGAATCCGAGGGGGCCTGCTGGAGCTTGACCGTGATGCCCGGATTCGCCTTCTCGAAGGCGGTGATCAGGGTCTTGCGCACATCGGTTCCGGTGGGGCCGAACTGGTTGGCGTACCAGGTGATCGTGCCCTTGGCCGGACCTGTGGCGCTTGGCGCGGTGGAGGATTTCCCTCCGCTGGAGCTGCAAGCGGCCGCCGTGGCGAGGAGCGCGGTGGCGGCCGCTAGGGAGAGAAGCGTTCGGCTGGCACGTATCGACATGGTTCTCCTTGGTACGGGTGGTGCACTGCCGGAGAGAATGCATGGTCGGTGGATGCGCGAGAGTTTTGTCCCCAGGGGAATGCGCGTCAAGCGCACGAACGGAAACATCCCCATAACCGCTCGGTCAACGCGTGCGTGCCAGCGTAATTCTGACGCTTTGTCAAGTAGGCCGATCCGCCACGAACCACCCGCGAAACGGCGCCGCACCCGGCAGCGGATCCCGGGTCGCGAGCCGAGTCGCGACCCCGTCACCGTTGCCGGGTGCGGCGCCTTGCCGGGCGGTGGACTACCGCATGGAGCCGGTCCGCAGCAGCGTGCGGATGACCCGCATCGCGACGCTCAGGTTCGCCAGGTCGTAGGACTCCGAACCCCTTATGTCGTCGAGGGTCGTCCGGGCCCGGTTCACCAGGGTCGCGTTCCGCTTCTCCCAGGCCGTGAACCGCTGCTCCGGCGAGTCTCCGGGCTCCCCGCAGACCAGGACGTCGCCGGTGAGGGTGGCATGCGCGGAGAACAGGTCCTCGCGGATCGCCGCCCGCGCCATCGACTGCCAGCGGTCGCCCCGCGGCAGGTCGATGATCCGGTCCAGCAGGTCGGCGATGCCGAGCCGGTCGGCGAGGTCGTAGTAGACCTCGGCGACGTCCAGCACGTCGGCGCCGTCCCGGTCGGCGATCTCCACGATGTCCAGGGTCGGGAACGCCGAGGACAGTCCGGCGACCCGGATCGCCAGCTCGACCGGCACCCCGGACTCGACCAGCTCGTCCCGGATCCGGTCGAACCAGGCCAGGTCCGAGCCGCGCAGCAGCTTGGGCAGGTGCCCCCAGACCTCGTTGACCTGCTTGCGGAAGGCGTCCACGGTCTCGGCCACGTCCAGCGGCTGCCGCCGGTTGTTGAGCAGCCAGCGGGTGGCCCGCTCGACCAGCCGCCGCGAGTGGAGCCGCATCCGGGTCTGCACCTCGGCCGGGACGGCGTTGTCCAGCTCCTCGATCTCCGCCCAGATGTCGGCGAGCCCGAAGACCGCCCGCGCGGCGGTGTGGGAGCGCACGATCTCCTCGTAGGAGGCCCCGGTCTCCTCCTTCAGCCGGAAGGCGAAGGTCGAACCGCCGTAGTTGACGGTGTCGTTGACCAGCAGGGTGGTGATGATCTCCCGGTGGAGGGCGTGGCCGTCGATCTGCTCGGCGAAGCTCTCCTGGAGCGGCTTCGGGAAGTACCCGTGCAGCGAGGACACCAGGTACGGGTCGTCCGGCAGGTCCGTCCCGAGGATCTCGTCCGCCAGGGTGATCTTGACGTACGCCATCAGCACGGCCTGCTCGGGCTGGGTCAGCCCGCGGCCGCTCGCCACCCGCTCCCGCAACTGCCGGTCGGTGGGCAGGAACTCCAGAGCGCGGTCGAGGTGGCCGTCCTTGACCAGGCGGCGCATCAGCCGGCCGTGGACGTTGGCCATCGAGCCGGCCTGCGCCTGCGCGTTGGCCAGCGCGGTGTTCTGCGCGTAGTTGTTGCGCAGCACGTGGAGGGCCACGTCGTCGGTCATCTCGGCGAGCAGCTTGTTGCGCTGCTTCACCGTCATGTCGCCGTCGCCGACCACCCGGTTGAGGAGGATCTTGATGTTCACCTCGTGGTCCGAGGTGTCCACGCCCGCCGAGTTGTCCAGCGCGTCGGTGTTGACCTTGCCGCCGGCGCCGTCCGGGCCGCCGCTCAGCGCGAACTCGATCCGGCCGAGCTGGGTCATCCCCAGGTTGCCGCCCTCGCCGACGACCTTGACCCGCAGGTCCCTGCCGTCCACCCGGATCGGGTCGTTGGCCTTGTCCCCGGCCTCCGCCTGGGACTCGGTCGAGGCCTTGACGTAGGTGCCGATGCCGCCGTTCCAGTACAGGTCGACCGGGGCCAGCAGGATCGCCTTCATCAGCTCGGCCGGCGTCATCCGGGAGGCGCCCGCCTCGATCCCCAGCGCCTCCCGCATCTGCGGGGTGAGCTGGATGGACTTGGCGCTGCGCGGGAAGACCCCGCCGCCGGCCGAGATCAGCTTGCGGTCGTAGTCGTCCCAGGAGCTGCGCGGCAGCTCGAAGATCCGCCGTCGCTCGGCGTACGAGACGGCCGCGTCCGGGTTGGGGTCGACGAAGATGTGCCGGTGGTCGAAGGCGGCCACCAGCCGGATGTGCTCGCTGAGCAGCATCCCGTTGCCGAACACGTCACCGGACATGTCGCCGACGCCGACGACGGTGAAGTCCTCCGTCTGGGTGTCGTGGCCGAGCTCGCGGAAGTGCCGCTTGACGGACTCCCAGGCGCCCCGGGCGGTGATCCCCATGCCCTTGTGGTCGTATCCGGCCGAACCGCCGGAGGCGAAGGCGTCGCCCAGCCAGAAGCCGTACTCCCCGGCCACCTCGTTGGCGATGTCGGAGAAGGTCGCGGTGCCCTTGTCCGCCGCCACGACCAGGTAGGTGTCGTCGCCGTCGTGCCGCACCACGTCCGCCGGCGGCTGGACGCCCTCGCCCGCGACCAGGTTGTCGGTGATGTCGAGGAGACCGGAGATGAAGGTCCGGTAGGAGGCGATCCCCTCGTTCAGCCAGGCCTGCCGGTCCACCGACGGGTCCGGCAGCCGCTTGGCGACGAACCCGCCCTTGGACCCCACCGGCACGATCACGGTGTTCTTCACCATCTGCGCCTTGACCAGGCCCAGGATCTCGGTGCGGAAGTCCTCGCGCCGGTCGGACCAGCGCAGGCCGCCGCGGGCGACCTTGCCGAACCGCAGGTGGACGCCCTCGACCTGCGGCGAGTACACCCAGATCTCGTACGCCGGGCGGGGCGCCGGCAGGTCGGGGATGGCCTTCGGGTCGAACTTCATGGACACGTACGAGTGCCACTCGCCGGTGTCCTTGTCCCGCTGGAAGAAGTTGGTCCGCAGGGTGGCCTGGATCAGGTGGAGGAAGGAGCGCAGGATGCGGTCCTCGTCCAGCGAGACCACCTGGTCCAGGGCGCCGTCCAGCTCCTCCTGGATCGCGTCGGTGAGCTCGGCCGAGCCCTGCCGGTGCGCCGGCGAGAGCCGGGCCTCGAAGAGGTTCACCAGCAGCCGCGTGGTGTGCGGGTTGTTGGTGAGCGCGTCCTCCATGTAGTCCTGCGAGAACGTGGAGCCGGCCTGCCGCAGGTACTTGGCGTAGGCGCGGAGCACCATGGCCTGACGCCAGGTCAGCGCGGCGGACAGGATGAGGGTGTTGAAGCCGTCGTTCTCGGCCTCGCCCATCCAGGCCGCGGAGAAGGCCTCCTGGAAGCGGTCCCGCGCCTCGTCCGTCATCAGCTCGGCGAGCTGCGGCCTCAGCCGCAGGCCGAAGTCGTAGATCCAGGCCACCGTGCCGTCCGCGCACCGCAGTTCGTACGGGTGCTCGTCGACGACCTCGACGCCGAGGCGCTGGAGCACCGGCAGCACGGCGGTCAGCGAGATCGCCCCGCCCACCCGGTAGATCTTGAACCGGCGCTCGGTGTACGGCGCCCCGACCGGCTGGTAGAGGTTGAGCTGGAAGTCCCCGGCCTTCTCCAGCGCCTCCAGGTGCCGCAGGTCGGCGACGGCGGTGCGGGCGCCGAAGTCCGCCCGGTAGCCGTCCGGGAAGGCACCGCTGTAGCGGCGGGCCAGCTCGGCCGCCCGCTCCTCGCCGAACTCGGCGGTGAGCACCTCGTTGAAGCCGTCCGCCCAGGAGCGCGCGGCCTCGGCGAGCCGGGCCTCGATCCGCTCCGCGTCGGCGTCGGTGAGCTGCGGCAGGTCGCTGCCGGCCGGCACCCGCACCACGAAGTGCAGCCGGGAGAGCACCGACTCGGTGTTCCACGCGGTGTAGTCGATGGAGTCGCCGCCGAGCTCCTCCTTGAGGATGTCCATCAGCCGCAGCCGGACCCGCGTGGTGTAGCGGTCGCGCGGCAGGTAGACCAGGGCGGAGAAGTAGCGGCCGTAGTCGTCCTGACGCAGGAACAGCCGGAGCCGCCGCCGCTCCTGCAGGTAGAGGACGGACTGGGTGACCTTGAGCAGCTCGTCCACCGAGGTCTGGAAGAGCTCGTCGCGCGGGTAGGTCTCCAGGATCTGCAGCAGGTCCCGCCCGTCGTGGCTCTCCGAGGAGAACCCGGAGCGGGCCACCACCTCCTGCGCCTTGCGGCGCAGCACCGGGATCCGGGTCACCGACTCGGTGTACGCGGCGGCGGAGAACAGCCCGAGGAAGCGGCGCTCCCCGGTCACGTTGCCCTCCGCGTCGAACTTCTTGACGCCGACGTAGTCCAGGTACGAGGGGCGGTGGACGGTGGAGCGGGAGTTCGCCTTGGTGAGCACCAGCAGCTTGTGCTCGCGGGCCTTCTCCCGGCCCTTGTCGGTCATCCGGTGGAAGGCCTCGCTGGCCTGGTGGTGCCCGGCGTCCGGCGAGCTCGGGTCGGAGCGCAGCACGCCGAGCCCGGTGCCGGTGACGGCGCGCAGCTCGTCCTCGGCGCCGTCCTCGCCGGCCACCAGGTCGTACTCCCGGTAGCCGAGGAAGGTGAAGTGGTCGTCGGCGAGCCAGCGGAGCAGCTCCCAGGCCTCGCCGACCTCCTGTTCGGCGAGCTTCGCCGGGGGGTCGGAGGCCAGGTCGTCGGCGAGGCGCAGCGCGGAGTCGCGCATCTTGCCCCAGTCCTCGACGACCTCGCGGACGTCGCCGAGCACCCGGCGCAGGTCCTTCTCGATCCGGCGGAGGTCGTCCCGGTCGGTCTCCCGGTCGATCTCGATGTGCATCCAGGACTCGACGAGGGCGTCCTCGGGCAGCTCGGCCCGGCGCTCGTGGGTGCACGGGTCGGCGTCCAGCACCTCCAGCAGCCGGCCGGTGATGTCCCGGCGGACGGCCAGCTGGGGGTGGATCACCACATGGATGGCGCGGTCCTGGCGGGAGAGCTCGTTGGTGACCGAGTCGACCAGGAAGGGCATGTCGTCGGTGACCACCTCGACCACGGTGTGGCCGCTGGACCAGCCGTTCTCCTCGACGGTCGGGGTGTGGACGCGGACTTCCGCGGTGCCCTGTGGACGCTTCTCGCCCAACCTCAGCTGCGAGGCCGCGGCCCCGTAGACGTCGACCGGATCGCGGTCGACGAGGTCCTCGGGGGCGGTGTGGAGGTAGTAGTGACGCAGATAGGAGGCGAGGGCTCCGTTGCCCAACGCCTCCTGCTGCTCTCCGCCCCCCACCTGGCTGTTCTCAGCGACCTGCACTGCCTTGGTGAGCAGCTCGGTCTTTGCTGTGTCCAGCTTGGTCTGCATGGCTATCTGGCTCCTGTCGCGCGCCGTTGCGTGACCCGGTGGTCTGCTCCTGCCGCCGGGTAACGCATGCATTGTCCCGCATGCCCGGAAGGAGTACTGAACTGGCACGCATAATCAGCACTACTTACGGGTACGCCAGACCTTTTGGCCTCACGGTCCCCAGCGACCTCCGCCAGCGTAGTCGCGCCCCCCACCCGCCTGTCAGCGGCCACCGAGGTGCAATCGATCACCCCGACCTGGCCACCCCGGAGCGTTGGCCCGCCCCGGAGGCGGCGCCGCGGGCGCACCTCAGCCCATGTGCGGGTACCGGTAGTCCCGAGGCGGCACGAAGGTCTCCTTGATCGCCCGTGGCGAACTCCACCGCAGCAGGTTCAGCACCGACCCCGCCTTGTCGTCCGTACCCGACGCCCGCGCCCCGCCGAACGGCTGCTGCCCCACGACCGCCCCCGTCGGCTTGTCGTTGATGTAGAAGTTCCCGGCCGCGAACCGCAGCCGCTCCGACGCCTCCGCGACCGCCGCCCTGTCCTCCGCGATCACCGCTCCGGTCAGGGCGTACGGCGCCACCGACTCCATCTGGTCGAGCATCTCGGACCACCGCGCGTCCTCGTAGACGTGCACCGCCAGCAGCGGCCCGAAGTACTCGGTGCTGAAGATCTCGTTCCTCGGGTCGGGGCTGACCATCACCGTCGGCCGCACGAACCAGCCGATCGCGTCGTCGTACTCGCCGCCGGTCACCACGTCCACCCGGTCGTCCTGGCGCGCCCGGTCGATCGCCAGCTTGTTCCTGCGGAACGCCCGCTCGTCGATGAGGGCGCCCATGAAGTTGGACAGGTCGGTGACGTCGCCCACGGTCAGCGAGGAGACCTCGTCGAGGAACCCCTCGTGGAAGTCCCGCCACACGCTGCGCGGAATGTACGCCCGGGACGCCGCCGAGCACTTCTGCCCCTGGTACTCGAAGGCCCCGCGCACCAGGGCGGTCCGCAGCACCCCCGGGTCCGCCGACGGGTGCGCCACCACGAAGTCCTTGCCGCCGGTCTCCCCGACCAGCCGCGGATAGCAGCGGTACCGCTCGATGTTGGCGCCGACCGTCTGCCACAGCCGCCGGAAGGTCCCGGTCGAACCGGTGAAGTGGATCCCCGCCAACTCCGGGTGCGCCAGCGCCACTTCGGAGACCTGCAGACCGTCCCCCGTGACCATGTTGATCACGCCGGGCGGCAGCCCGGCCGCCTCGAGCAGGCGCATCAGCTGCCAGGCCGCGAAGGTCTGGGTGGGCGAGGGCTTCCACACCACGGTGTTCCCCATCAGCGCCGGAGCGGTCGGCAGATTGCCCGCGATGGCGGTGAAGTTGAACGGGGTGATCGCGTAGACGAACCCCTCCAGCGGACGGTGGTCCATCCGGTTCCACACGCCGGGCGAGCTGATCGGCTGCTGGGCGAGGATCCGCCGGGCGAAGGCGACGTTGAACCGCCAGAAGTCGATCAGCTCGCAGGGCGCGTCGATCTCCGCCTGCTGCGCGGTCTTGGACTGGCCGAGCATGGTCGCCGCCGCGACCGTCTCCCGCCAGGGGCCGGCCAGCAGGTCCGCAGCACGGAGGAAGACGGCCGCCCGGTCGTCGAAGTCCATCGCCCGCCAGGCGGGGGCGGCGGCCAGCGCGGCGTCCACCGCGAGCCTGGCGTCCTCCCGGGTGGCGTTGCCCAGCACGCCGAGCCGGGCCGCGCGGTGGTGCGGCTGGACGACGTCGATCCGCTGGCCGCCGCCCATCCGCTGCTCGCCGGCGATGGTCATCGACAGGGCCTGCTCGCGCCCGGCCAACTCCTTGAGCTTCGCCTCCAGCCGGGCGCGCTCGGCGCTCCCGGGGGCGTAACCGTGCACCGGCTCGTTGGCCGGAAGGGGGATCCGGGTGATCGCGTCCATAGCCATAGGGTCATCGTGCCACGCTGTGCCGACCGGGCGACGGAACGTGACCAGCGAATCCCCGGAACGGTCAGCCGGCCGCGCCCGCCGCCCACGCGACCGCCTCCGCCAGCGAGTCCACCACCGGCACCCCGACCGCCTCCAGCGACTCCCGGGCGTGCGAGCCCCCGGTGTACAGCACCGCCCGGGCGCCGACGCTCAGTGCGGCCCGGGCGTCGTCCGCGGAATCCCCGATCACCACCGTCCCGGCGGCCGCCCGGCCCAGGTCGAGGAGGTGCCGGGCGAGGTGCTCGGCCTTGCTCTCGCCGGTGAACGCCCCGACCGAGCCGTCCACCCGGACGAACTCCTCGGCGATCCCCAACCGGCCGACCAGCGGCAGCAGTTCGTCATGGGCGTAGAGCGAGAGGAGGGACTGCGAGCGGCCGCCGGCCCGCCAGCCGCGCAGGAGTTCACGGGCCCCGGCGGCCAGCCCGCAGGCCGCCCGCCTGGCCGTGTACTCCCGCTGGAAGACCTCGTTCATCAGCCGCCACTCCTCCTCGGTCGGCGGACGCCCGAGCACCTTGCGGTGGAAGTCGCGGATGGGGACGCAGAAGAGCTCCCGATAGCGGCGCACGCTCAGCGGTTCGAGCCCCACGGCGGTGAAGGAGGCGTTGCTCGCCGCCACGACCACGTCGATGTCGTGGAAGAGGGTGCCGTTCCAGTCCCAGACGATGTGCGTACCGATGGCTGCCACCCGGCATTCCTACCCGCGGAACCTCACTCGGCCAACAGGGCCGGGATCTCCTGGGTGGCGTACCAGAGCAGCTCGTGGTCCTCGGCGCCGTCCACGGTGAACCGCGCGTCGTCGTCCCCGCCGGTGTCCGCCGCCTCGGCGGCCTTGGCCGCGGCGGCCACGTCGGCCTCCGCGTCGTCCGCGTCCACATGCACCGAGGCGGCCCTGGCCAGCGGCAGCACCTCGGTCAGCAGCACCCGGCCGAGGGCGAGGGGGTGGTCGAACTCGCCGTTCCGGTCGGCCTTCACCAGGCCGTCCGGCACGTCGGCGGCCACCACCACGCGGCGGCGCGGCGCCTTCGGGTCCCCGGCCAGCAGCCGCAGGGAGGCCTGGGCGGCCCGCACCAGGGCGGCGTACTCCAGCTCCTCCAGGTCGTCGCTGACGTACCACTCGCGCAGCGCCGGGGTCACCGCGTACGCGGGCAGCGGGGCCGGGCCGAGGCTCAGCTGCGCGAGCTCGCGCAGGGTGGTCGGGACGTAGACGCGCATGGAGCTCATGATACGGGCGCCGGGACGGTCCCCCATCGAGTGAACACACCCCGGTACCGGCGTCCCGGCAGGGCGTGCGGCGATGACGTCCCCGCCCCCGGCATTCGGGCACTGACCTGCGACTCTTCGCTACACCTCCCCGAAAGGGTGGATCACTCTCCGTGACGACATGGTCGCGGGCGCCCATTGCCCGCGCCCCCGGCGGCCGATAGCAAGATCCCCAGCGGCCGCTCCGCACCCGCCCACCAGCCCCCGGGGGTGTTCGACGCATGGTCATCCACTCGCCCAGGCCCGCCAGGACCACCAGGACCGCCAGGACCGGCGGCACCGCCTGCCCCGCCCGGCCCCGCGTGCCCACCCAGGCCCCGCGCGGAGCCCAGCTCGCCCGGCTGCACGGCCCCCGCCCGTGCCGCAGGGCCCACCCCGAGCCGGACCGGGTCGCGCAGACCTTCGCCCGGCTGCTGCTGGAGGTCCTCACCGCCCAGCGCCCGTCGGACAAGCTGGTCGCGCTGACCCGCTACCCGGTGCCGGAGCGCCTGCTGGCGCTGCTGCGCCGCGGGGTCTTCCGCCCCCAGCAGGGCCTGCTGCCGGTGCTCCGCAGCGTCCACACCTCGACGCCCGAGGAGCACGGCCCGGTGATCGAGGCCTGCGCCTCCATCCAACTCCCGGACGGGCGCGTGGAGATGCTCGCCTTCCGCGCCGAACGCTTCACCCGGCCCCGGCCGACCTGGAAGCTCACCGCACTCAACGCCCGCCAGTTCCCCCGCTGAGAGACGACGGCGCCCCCGCCCCGAGGCCCGAGGGCCCGCGGTGCGGGGGCGCGGCGAAAAACCGCTCGCTACTTCTTCCGGCGGCGCCCCTTCGAGGCCTTCCGCCGCTCGGCCCGGCTCATCCCGTCGCCCTCCGGCACGGCGGACGTCGCCCCACCGCACGCGGTCGCGAAGTCACCCTCCACGACGCCGCCCTCGCCGTCCACCGACGGGGCGCTGAAGTGCAGCCGGTCCGGCCGCTGCGGCTGCTCCAGGCCCTTGGCGTGGATCTCCGCCGGGGCCGCGCCCACCGGCACCGCGTCCTCCACCGCGTCCGCGGCGTCGGCCACCGGCACCTCCTCGACCTGCTGCTCGACATGCACCTCGAGGTTGAAGAGGTAGCCGACCGACTCCTCCTTGATGCCCTCCATCATGGCGTTGAACATGTCGAAGCCCTCGCGCTGGTACTCGACCAGCGGGTCGCGCTGCGCCATCGCGCGCAGCCCGATGCCCTCCTGGAGGTAGTCCATCTCGTAGAGGTGCTCGCGCCACCGCCGGTCCAGCACCGACAGCACGACCCTGCGCTCCAGCTCGCGCATCACGGCCTCGCCGAGCTGCGCCTCGCGGTCCTCGTACCGGCCGTGGATGTCGTCGGTGATGACGCCCTGGATGTCGTCCGCGTTCAGCCCGTCGACGCCGCCGGCCTCCTCGGCCAGCTCCTCCAGGCTCACGCTCACCGGGTAGAGCTGCTTGAAGGCGCCCCACAGCTTCTCGAGGTCCCAGTCCTCGGCGAAGCCCTCGGAGGTCGCGGCCTGGACGTACGCCTTGATGGTGTCGTCCATGAAGTGGCCGATCTGCTCGCGCAGGTCCTCGCCCTCCAGCACCCGGCGCCGCTCGCCGTAGATGACCTCGCGCTGCCGGTTGAGCACCTCGTCGTACTTGAGGACGTTCTTCCGGGTCTCGAAGTTCTGCTGCTCGACCTGGGTCTGCGCGGAGGCGATGGCCCGGGTGACCATCTTGGACTCGATCGGCACGTCGTCCGGCACGTTGGCCATGGAGAGCACCCGCTCGACCATGTTGGCCTTGAACAGCCGCATCAGGTCGTCGCCCAGCGACAGGTAGAACCGCGACTCGCCGGGGTCGCCCTGACGGCCGGAGCGGCCGCGCAGCTGGTTGTCGATCCGCCGCGACTCGTGCCGCTCGGTGCCCAGCACATAGAGCCCGCCGAGCGCCTGGACCTCCTCGTGCTCGGCCTTGACGACGGCCTTCGCCTTCTCCAGCGCGGCCGGCCAGGCGGCCTCGTACTCCTCCGGGGTGTCGCTCGGGGTGAGCCCGCGCTGGGCCAGCTCGGCCGCGGCCAGGTGGTCGGGGTTGCCGCCGAGCATGATGTCGGTGCCTCGGCCGGCCATGTTGGTGGCCACGGTGACCGCGCCCTTGCGCCCGGCCTGGGCGACGACCTGGGCCTCGCGCTCGTGGTACTTCGCGTTCAGCACCTCGTGCGGGATGCCGCGCTTCCGCAGCTCCTGGGAGAGGTACTCGGACTTCTCCACCGAGGTGGTGCCGACCAGCACCGGCTGGCCCTTCTCGTGCCGCTCGGCGATGTCGTCGACGACCGCGGCGAACTTGGCCGGCTCGGACTTGTAGATCAGGTCCGACTGGTCGATCCGCTGCGGCGACTTGTTGGTCGGGATCGGCACCACGCCGAGCTTGTAGATCTGGTGGAACTCGGCGGCCTCGGTCATCGCCGTACCGGTCATCCCGGAGAGCTTCTCGTAGAGGCGGAAGAAGTTCTGCAGGGTGACGGTGGCCAGGGTCTGGTTCTCGTTCTGGACCTCCACCCCCTCCTTCGCCTCGATCGCCTGGTGCATCCCCTCGTTGTAGCGGCGGCCGGCCAGCACACGCCCGGTGTGCTCGTCGACGATCAGGACCTCGCCGTTCATCACGACGTAGTCCTTGTCCTTCTTGTAGAGCTCCTTGGCCTTGATGGCGTTGTTCAGGAAGCCCACCAGCGGGGTGTTCACCGACTCGTAGAGGTTGTCGATGCCCAGGTAGTCCTCGACCCGGGTGACGCCGGGCTCCAGGATGCCGACCGTGCGCTTCTTCTCGTCGACCTCGTAGTCCCGGTCCAGCTTCAGCCGCTGCACCAGCTTGGCGAAGTCGCCGTACCACTTGGTGGCCTGGTCGGCCGGGCCGGAGATGATCAGCGGGGTGCGGGCCTCGTCGATCAGGATCGAGTCGACCTCGTCGACGATCGCGAAGTTGTGGCCGCGCTGCACCAGCTCCTCCTGCGACCAGGCCATGTTGTCGCGCAGGTAGTCGAAGCCGAACTCGTTGTTGGTGCCGTAGGTGATGTCGCAGTGGTACTGCCGGCGCCGCTCGGCCGGGGACATGTTGGCGAGGATCACGCCGACGTCGAGGCCGAGGAAGCGGTGCACCCGGCCCATCCACTCCGAGTCGCGCTCGGCCAGGTAGTCGTTGGTGGTGATGAGGTGGACGCCCTTGCCGGACAGCGCGTTGAGGTACGCCGGGAGCGTGCCGACGAGGGTCTTGCCCTCACCGGTGCGCATCTCGGCGACGTACCCGAGGTGGAGGGCGGCGCCGCCCATCAGCTGCACGTCGTAGTGGCGCTGGCCGAGGGTGCGCTTGGCCGCCTCACGGACCGTGGCGAAGGCCTCGGGGAGCAGGTCGTCCAGCGACTCCCCGTCGGCGAACCGCTGCTTGTACTCGTCCGTGAGCGCGCGCAGCTCGGCGTCCGTCAGGTTGACGAAGTCCTCTTCGATGGAGTTGACCTGGGCGGCGATGCGGTTCAGCTTGCGCAGGATCTTTCCTTCTCCTGCGCGCAGCACCTTGTCGAGGACGGACACGAATGCGGGCTCCTTGCCTGGGCCTGGGGCGCTCTTTGCGGCGAGCCGGGGGACTCCCGGGCACACCACCTCGCCGCCATCGTATGCGAGGAACCCAGCGGGCCGGGAGGTCCGTCAACACACAGCCCGTCCGTCACTCCTGCCAGTGATCTGACACACCGTCAGCCACCGTGATGAATCACACAAACCGCCGCACACCGCCCACCTGCGAAAACCCGATGTCCCCCGGCCGGAGGGCTCGGCGATACTCAAACGATGATCCCGCCCGTCCTCACCACCGCCCGGCTCGTCCTCCGCCCGCTCGGCGCACCGGACGTCGACGCCGTGACCGAGGCCTGCCAGGACCCGGAGATCCAGCGCTGGACCACGGTCCCCTCGCCGTACACCCGGCGGGACGCCGAGACCTTCGTCACCGAGCTGGCCCCGCGCGGCTGGGCCGAGCACACCCTCCTCAACTTCGGCGCCTTCCGCCGCGACGACGGCGCGCTGGTCTCCTCGATCGGCCTCCACGCCCGCGACCTGCGGCACGGCGAGGGCATCGCCGAGATCGGCTACTGGACGGCCACGGGCCAGCGGGGGCAGGGGCTCACCGCGGAAGGGGTCCGCGCGGTCTGCCGCTGGGGCTTCGAGGAGCTGCCCGTCCACCGGATCGAATGGCTGGCCGTGGTCGGCAACGAGGGCTCGCGGGCGGTCGCCCACCGGGTCGGCTTCCACTTCGAGGGCACCCTGCGCTCCCGCCTCCTCCACCGCGGCGAGCGGAGGGACGCCTGGCTGGGCTCCCTCCTCCCCGACGACCTCACCGGAGGCTCCCCCTCGTGACCGGCACGATAGCCCTGCGGCACTGGCACGGCCCCGACCACGCGGCCGAACTCACCTGCGTCCGCACGATGTTGACCGACCCCGAGGTACGCCGCTGGAACCCGGTCGTGCAGCTCCCCGACCCGGACCTGCCGGGCGCGGCGACGGCCGCGGCGGGCGCGTGGCTGGCCAAGGCCGCCGCCGACGAGCGCGCCTGGGCGATCACCGACCCGGCCGACGACCGCCTCCTCGGCGGCATCACCCTGCGCGACGCGAGCCCGCTGGCCCGCGCGGCGGCGGTCGGCTACTGGCTCCTCCCGGACGCCCGCGGCCGCGGCGCGGCGAAGCTGGCGCTGCGCCGGGTCACCGAGCTCGCCTTCGCCGAGTACGGCTTCCACCGGGTCGAACTGGGCCATATGACCGGCCACGCCGCGTCCTGCGCGATAGCCGTGGCCTGCGGCTACCTCGTCGAGGGCACCCAGCGCCAGTCCCTCCCCGACGCCTCCGGCACCCTCCACGACCTCCACCTCCACGCCCGCCTCGCCACCGACTGACGCAGCGCCCCGATCGCAGCGCCCCGCACGCAGCGCCCCGCACGCAGCGATGAAGTCGCGAGTGCTGAGCTTCGCGGTGTGATGTCGCCGCCCGGGGGTTGCTGCGGCGCAGCCGCACAATCAGGGGCGCGGGGAACGGCGCGCCCAGCCGCTTATGGCGCCGCAGCCGGGTACGGAGTCCGGGTTGCAACCCAGCCGCCGTTGCCGCGTGCGGCGCCGTAGACGGCTGGGCGCAGTTCCCCGCGCCCCTTGACTCGCTGCGCGAACCCGCGGGGCCGGGGCGGACTGTCAGTCCCCGGCCCTACCCTGCCTCGCATGGATCTCTCCGCGGACGAAGCCCGCCGCCTCGCCCTGCGCGCCCAGCACCTCCTCGGCGCCCCCGACCGCCGCTCCGGCGTCCCCGGCCTGCTCCGCAGCCTCGGCGCCGTCCAGCTGGACACCATCTCGGTGCTCGCCCGCTCCCACGAGCTGATCCCCTACGCCCGCCTCGGCGCCGTCGGCCGCGCCGCCGTCGAGGACGCCTACTGGTCCGGGGCGACCGCCTTCGAGTACTGGGCCCACGCCGCCTGCGTACTGCCGATCGAGGAGTGGCCGCTCTTCGCCTTCCGCCGGCGCGCCCGCCGCGCCCGCGGCCACCGCTGGCACCTCCTCTCCGACAAGGAGGCCGCCTGCCGCGCCGTCCTCGACCGCCTCCGCGCGGACGGCCCGCTGACCGCCACCGACCTCGGCGGCGCCAAGAACGGCGGCCCGTGGTGGGACTGGTCGGAGACCAAGATCGCCGTGGAGTGGCTGCTGGACACCGGCGAGGTGGTCTGCACCCGCCGCCGCGGCTGGAAGCGGATCTACGACCTCGCCGAACGCGCCGTCCCGGCCGAACTCCTCGCCCGGGAACCGGACGACGACGCCTGCCTGCGCGCCCTGGTCGCCCGCTCCGGAGCGGCCCTCGGCGTGGCCACCGTCAAGGATCTCGCCGACTACTACCGGCTCTCCACCGACCAGGCCCGCTCCGCCCTCCCCGACTCCGGCCTGGTCCCGGTGCGGGTGGCCGGCTGGGGCCGGAAGGGCGCCGGACCCGAGGAGGCCTGGGCCGATCCGGCCGCCCTCGCCGCCGGCCCGCCCCGCGGCCGGCACCGCACCACCCTCCTCTCCCCGTTCGACTCGCTGATCTGGGACCGCGCCCGCACCGAGCGGGTCTTCGACTTCAGCCACCGCCTGGAGGCGTACGTCCCCAGGCCGAAGCGGGTGCACGGGTACTTCGCGATGCCGCTGCTCTCCGGCGGCCGGCTGGTCGGCCGGGTGGACCCGGCCCGGGAGGGGAACACCCTGGTCGCCCGCCAGGTCTCGCTGGCCGGCCCGAAGGCCCTGCCCGCCGCCGCGCAGGCGCTCCGCGAGGCGGCCGAGTGGGTGGGCTGCTCGGCGGTCAAGGTGGAGCAGGTCTCCCCCGCTCCCCTCGCCGGCCCGCTGACCGCGGCGGTGAGCGGCTAGCGCCCGCCCTGGCCGCGCCCGGCCGCGCCCGGCTCAGCCTATTTCGAGGATCTTCTCCCGCATCGCATAGACCACGGCCTCCATGCGGGAGTGCAGCTGGAGCTTCTCCAGGATGTTCCGGACGTGGTTCTTGACCGTGTTCTCGCTGATGAACAGCTGCTTGGCGATGTCCCGGTTGTTCAGCCCGGTCGCGACCAGCTTCAGCACCTCGATCTCGCGGTCGGTCAGCCGCGGCGCCGGCACCAGCCGCCGGTCGTCGGTCTTCTGCTGGATCATCGACTTGAACTCGGTCAGCAGCTTCGCCGCCATCGACGGGCTGATCTGCGACTGGCCGTCCGCCACCGCGCGGATCGCGGTGGCCACCTCGTCCGTGGAGATCTCCTTCAGCAGGTAGCCGGTGGCCCCCGCCTTGATCGCCTCGTAGAGGTCGGCCTCCTCGTCGCTTATCGTCAGCATGATGATCTTGGCGCTGGGGACGACCTCCTTGATCGCCATGCAGGCCTCGATCCCGCTCCGGCGCGGCATCCGGACGTCCATCAGGATGATGTCCGGCAGCAGGTCCGCGGCCTTCTCCACCGCCTCGGCACCGTCCGCCGCCTCACCGACGACGGTGATGTCCTCCTCCTGCGCCAGGACGATCTCCAGCCCGCGGCGGAAGAGCGCGTGGTCGTCCACCACCAGCACGCGGATCGGCTCCGCGGACGCCGCCTGCGCCCCGGCCGCCCCGGCCGCGCCGTTCATCCCCGGGCCGCCGATCTCGTCGGCAGGTCCGGAATCCCAGTGGTCCCCCATCCGGTCCTCCCCCTCGGCTGGGCGGCTGCCCTCTGCCTCTCGACTGCTCCGTGCAGCGGTCATGATTCCACGGTGCACCGACATTGTGATCACCCGGTACTGAGGGGTCCCCCGGTCGTGTCAATGGCATGTGCCCGCGCCCTGCGAAGCCCCGCACCCCGGTAGCGTGAACGGTACCTGTGCCGACGCGGCGGCGGCACCGGGCCGCTCAGCAGTCCGATGCCGCCGCACAGTTGACGAACCGTCGGCTTTCTCCGGGCCTCGCCTACGCCCCCGCGGTCGGCTGCAGGTGGATCACACCGTAGTCGTAACCGCGGCGCCGGTAGACGACGCTCGGCATGCCGCTGTCCTTCTCCACGAACAGGTAGAAGTCGTGGCCGACCAGCTCCATCTCGTACAGTGCCTGGTCGAGCGCCATCGGCTCGGCCTCGTGGGTCTTCTCCCGGACTACCAGCGGGCCCTCGCCCTCGATCTCCAGGGTCCCGATCCGGGTCACCGGCACCTCGTCCGCGGGCTCCTCGGCCGCGGAGCCGTTCAGCTCGGCGGCGAGCGGGGCGGTGGCCTCGGCCACGCTGATGGGGGCCTTGCCCTCGCCCTTCTTGGCTACCCGGCGGCGGTCCGCCACCTTGCGCATCTGGGCGTCCAGCCGCGCTGACGCCTTGTCCAGCGCGGCGTACGCATCGGACGCGCAGGCCTCGGCCCGGATCACCGGACCGCGGGTCCGCATCGTGATCTCGACTCGGTCGGAACGGTCGGCCTGGCGCGGGTTGCGCTCCTTGGAGACCTCGACGTCGAGGCTGATCACCTTTCCGTCGAGTTTCTGGATCTTCTCCAACTTCTCGGCCACGTGCTTGCGGAACCGCTCGGGCACCTCGGTCTTGCGGCCCTTCACGACGATGTCCACGCAGAACTCCGTTCCCTTGCGCTGACGCCGGTGGACCCAGCAGGCCCACCCGGCCCATCGAGGCGGCGGTCCCGTCCCCCACGCGATCCCGGAGTAGCACCCGAGACGGGGGCACCCCCTGCTCGAAGAGCCTGGGGGCGGAACCACCCCCTCACACCCCTTCCTCCCCAGAGAGAGGGGTTGGAACCCCATGGAACACCGATTACCCGGGTTTCGCCCGCCGGGGCGGACAACTGCCGCCTCGCCTCCTGGATCCCAAAGTCGTGGCGAACCGGAAGCTTGTACAGCCCTTGCGGGCGGCTTCCGCTCTTTCGGATGAACGCGCCCGCGAAACCCCCGGTCACACCGGCCCCGGCCGGAATGATCGGTTGGCCATGGACGCCAGCCACTGCTGTCACCGCCGATCCCAGCAGACTGCTACGGATCTCCTCGACGCCGTCCTCGACCTCCTCGTCCCCACCCGCTGCGCCGGCTGCGCCGCCCCCCATACCCAGTTTTGCGCGGCTTGCCGCGAGTTGCTGCGCGCCGTGGCGCCTTTCCAGGTGGAGACCGGCTCCCGCCCCGGCGCCGGCCGCGGACTCCCCGAGGTCTACGCCGTGGCCCCATACGCCGACCCGGTGCGGCAGCTGATCCTGGCCCACAAGGAGCGCGGCGCGGTGCGGCTGGCCCGCCCACTCGGTGAGGCGCTCGCCTCGGCGGTCCGGGCCGCGGTCCGGGCCCGGCCCGGACCGGAGGCGCCTCCGCTGCTGCTGGTGCCGGTCCCCTCCGCGCGGACCGCCGTCCGGGCCCGCGGCCACGACCCGATGCGGCGGCTCACCCGCGAGGCGGCCCGCGCGCTGCGCTCCGCCGCCGTCCCGGCGCGGGTGCTGCCGGCCCTCCGGCTGACCAGGACGGTCGCCGACCAGGCCGGCCTGCGCGCCGAGCAGCGGCGCCGCAACCTCAGCGGCGCGCTGGACGTCGCCCCGCGCTGGGAGGCGGCTTTGGCCCGCGGCCGCGTGGTCCTCGTCGACGACCTCATCACCACCGGCGCCACCCTCGCCGAGGCCACCCGGGCCCTCACCGCCTCCGGCGCCGACGTCCTGGCCATCGCCGCCGTCGCGGCCACCACCCGCCGCAGACGCCGGCCCTGAACAGCCGGGCCTGCCCGGCACGGGCCCTTACAGGGACCCCTTACCCGGGGGCCCCTTACCCGGGGTAAGTCGGCGCCCCCCCGCCGGGGGACAGCGCCCGCCAGCTGGTGTTCTGCTGGAGGCGGTAGACGGTGCCCGCGGAGCCCGAGTCGGCCAGCAGCGGCTGCGAGGCCGCGAGGGACGCGGAGACCGTCGTCATCCCCTCGACCATCGGCACCTGCGCGGCCCCCGGCGCCGCCGGCGACCCGTCGGTGTCCACGTACTCCAGCTCCTTCGCCCCGCCGGACGGACGGCCCAGCACGATCAGCCCGTCGTCCGCCACCCAGGACATCGAGTACACGTCCACCAGCTGCGGAGCCACCGGACGCAGCCCGCCGATGGTGAACGAGGGTGCGTCCACCCGCCCGGCCCGGACCACCTGGCCCAGCCACAGGGTGCTCTGCCCGCCCTGCGCCAGCCGCAACGCGATCCGCGTGCCGTCCGCGGACACCCGCAGCCCCTTGACCTGCCGCCCACCGAGCCCGACCAGCTGCACCGGCACCTGCTTGCCGTTGAGCATCGCCCGCACCTGCGAACCGCCGGCGTCCCCGTCGGCCACCCACAGCGTCCCGGTCCCGTCCCAGCTCGGCGCCGAGAGCGAGCCGCTGGAGCTGGTCAGCCACGGCTGCTTGCCGCCCGTCGACGGGTCGCCGCCCTCCCCGCCCGGCACGGCGGACTCCACATACAGCTGGTGCCCGCCCTTGGTGACCTCGGCGATCCTCGTGTCGCCGACCCGGGAGACGGCGATCGCCCCCGGCCCACCGTCCGCGGTGACCGTCGGCTGACCGAGCCTGACCTGCTGCGCCGTCCCGGAGTCCGGCGCCGCCTTCATCACCTGACCGCCGGAGCCCAGGTAGTACGCCGTGCCCGGATCCTCGGACAGCTGGTCCTGGGACCACTGCCCGGCGCTCGTCGGGTCCACCGAGCAGGCGTCCGAGCCCTTCGTCCCGGAGGCCAGCGACACCTGCTTGACCGCCCCCGAGGAGGCGTCCTGGAGGGTGGTCAGCATCTGGGCGGCCATCTCACGGCAGATGTCCTGCTCCTGGTAGAGACCCCGCACACCGCTCAGGTGGAGGTGGACGGCGCCGCTGTCGTCCGGCGACACCTGGTCGTCCAGCAGCCGCGCCCCGGACGGGAACCCGGAGTAGGCGATGTCCCCGAACCAGGAGGTGGGGCCCTGGAGCAGCGCCCGCGCCGCCTCCGTCACCGGATCCGTGCGGCTGCGCAGGAAGACCGGGTCCGGCACCAGCACCGGCTGGTGGGGATCACCGCCCACCCCGGTCGTCCGGCTGGGGAAGTAGAGGTTGACGGACTGGTAGATCCGCTGGAAGTCGATCTGCTGGAGGATCATCCCGGAGGGCAGGTGGTCGATCCGCCACTGCCCACCGGTCGACCGGTCGTTGACGAAGTCGAAACCGGCGGAGAAGGACCTGTTCCTGGTCTCGGGCTGGTAGGCGGACTGACTGTCCACCGTCGCCACCCGGTCGCCGCTGATCTCTATGTGCACATGCTCGCTGCCCTGCGGGACGACCGAGATGCTCGGCGGGCCGTCCAGCACGGAGATCTGCGCCCCGTACCGCCAGTGCTGCGAGGCCTCGCTGGTCAGGTACTGGCGGGCGGTGGCGAACCCGGACTCGTCGCTGGTCACCGCGTCCAGGAAGTCCATCAGCAGCTGCTTCGGCTGCTCCCCGGCCCGGGGCGGCACCGCGTACACCCGCACCTGGGCGTTCTGCGCGTTCTGGGCGTCCGTCCCGCCGTCCCCCGAGGCCTGGCTGACGGGACCGCTGTCCGGCATGGTCGCGCAGCCGGAGAGCAGCGCCGCCGAGAGCGCGGCCACCAGCACGCCGAGGGCGCGCACCCGCCGGCGCCGCCGCTGCGGGGACACCCGGGCGGCGGGGAGCCGGGCCGGCAACGGCCGCTTGGGCGGCTGCTCCGGCTGCTCGGGCCGCCCCAGCTGCTCGGGCCGCTCCGGACGCGCCGGCTGCTCCAACCGCGCCGGCCGCTCCGGCCGCAGCTCAGAGATCGGCTTCGGGCTCTCGGCCGTCCGCTGCGGGGGTACCCGCAGCGGCGGCATCCGCCGGGGACTCGCCGTCCCCGGCCGCGCCGTCTCGGGCCGCGTCGACGCGCCGCCCGTCGCGCCCGGCGTCTCCGCCGTGCTCGGCGTCGCCGCCGCGCTCGCCCTGCTCGCCCGCATCTCGCCGAGCCTCCCCGCCGTTCACCGTTTCCTGTTGCTGCCCGCCGACCCGGCGGACCACCAGCTGCGAACCCGTGCTCCAACTGCTCGCCGAGCCGAGGACGTCCGACGGCGCGACGGCCGCCCCGGCGTTCCCCGCGCCGGAGGCGCCCCCCGCCCCGGTGTTCCCGGCCGATCCCGCGGAACCCGAGGTTCCGGCGGGGCCGGCCGTCACGGCGGGCCCGCCCGTGAAGCCGGCGACGGCTCCCGTCGTGGAGGCCCCGCCCGGGAGCGCCGGCGGCTGAGCCTTCGGCTCCTCCGCGCTCCGCGCGCCCCCGGCGATCGCCCGGCGCTGGAACGGTACCCCGGACGCCCCGAGCCCCCGGTTGCCCCGGGAGTCCTCCGGCTCCAGCGGCATCGGGGAGCGCCGCAGCTCGGCCCCGACGCTCCGCGGCAGGGTCAGCCGGAACTGCGAACCGCCGCCCGGCTCGCCCCAGGCCTGGAGCCAGCCGCCGTGCAGATTGGCGTCCTCCAGCGCGATGGACAGCCCCAGCCCGGTGCCTCCGGTGGTCCGGGCCCGTGCCGGGTCCGCCCGCCAGAAGCGGTGGAACACCCTGGACGCCTCACCCGGCTTCAGGCCGATCCCGTGATCCCGCACGCCGACGGCCACGGCCTCCTCCGAGGCCGCGATCCTGACCACCACATCACGGCCCTCGCCGTGCTCCAGCGCGTTGACCACCAGGTTCCGCAGCACCCGCTCGATCCGCCGGGGGTCGATCTCGGCCACCGCCGCGCGCTCGTCCCCGACCACCAGCACCTGGCTGCCCTTGACCCGGGCCAGCGGGTCGGCCGACTCCACCACCCGCTGCACCACCTCGCGCAGGTCGACTGGCTCGGCCTCCAGCACGGCGGCGCCCGCGTCGAACCTGCTGATCTCCAGCAGATCGGCGAGCAGCGACTCGAACCGGTCCAGCTGGGTCTGCAGCAGCTCGGCCGAGCGCGCCGAGGAGGCGTCGGCGAAGTCCTCGCGCGCCTCGTAGAGGAGGTCGGCGGCCATCCGCACGGTGGTCAGCGGGGTGCGCAGCTCGTGGGAGACGTCCGAGACGAACCGCCGCTGCATCCGGGACAGCTCCTTGAGCTGCCGGATCTGCGTCTGGAGCGCGGCGGCCATCTTGTTGAAGGACTCGCCGAGCCGGGCGATGTCGTCGGTGCCGCTGACCTTCATCCGCTCCTCGAGCCGGCCGGCGGCCAGCCGCTCGGAGATCCCGGCCGCGATCCGCACCGGCGCCACGACCTGGCGAACCACCAGCCAGGCGATCGCGCCGAGCAGGATCACCACGAAGACCCCGGCGATCGCCAGCGTCTCGGTGACCAGCCCCAGCGTCTTGGAGTCCTCCTGGAACGGGAAGAGGAAGTACAGCTGGTACGGCTGGTTGTCGGGGCCGGAGAGCTGGCGGCCGATCACGATGCCAGGCGTGCTGGTCTGCTGGCCGCTCCCGGTCTCCCGGACGATCTGGGTGTACGCCTCCTGCTGCTGCCCGGTGGAGGCCAGCGCCTCCTGCATCGACTCAGGAACGCTGCTCGGCACCACGTCGTTGCTGGTCCGAGGGCCGCGAATACCGGAGCTGTCCACGCCCCCGGCCCCACCGGCCGACCCTGCGGCACCGGACGATCCGGCGGAGTCGGAGACCCCCGCCGAGGTGGCGGACGGCGGGACCATCGCCACCACCGAGTAGTCCCCGGCACCGCTGGACCGCTGGGTGACCTGGGTCAGCCAGGTGCCCATGTCGAGCTGGGAGCCGCCCTGCCCGCCGCCGGCCGCGGAGGATGCCTGCCCGCTCTCGCTCTGCGCGGTCCGGTTGGCGCCGGACTCGGAGAGCTGGAGCTGAGCCGTCTCGAAGCCGCTGGCCGCCTGGCTGCGCGCGGTCTGCACCTTGGCGTCCAGCAGCCCGTTGCGGACCTGGTTGATCACCACGACGCCGAGCAGCAGCACCACGCCGAGCGAGAGCAGCAGGGTGGTGGCCACCACCCGCAGCTGGATGGACCGGCGCCAGAGCGCCCGCGCCCGGCGGAAGAGTCCCTTGCCGCGCCGGAGCACCAGCGCGGCCACGCCCAGCAGCGGCTGCATCCGCGCGGCGCCGTGCCGGGCGGGCGGGGGGAGAGCCCGCTCCCGCCCCTGGGCGGCCTGTGCGGGCCGCTCGTCCTGCGACGCCTGGCCGGGGTGCCCGGCGCGGCCGGGCTGGCCGACGTGGCCGGTCTGGCCGGCGTGGCCGGTCTGCACCTCGTCCTCGCGCAGCCCGCGCGGGACCGACCGCCCGCCGTCGTCTCCCGGCGAGGCGGTCGCGACGGTGGGGGTCGATCCGCTCATATCAGCTGGGTCCCGCCTTGTACCCGACACCACGCACCGTCACCACGATCTCGGGCCGCTCCGGATCCTTCTCGATCTTGGAGCGAAGCCGCTGGACATGGACGTTCACCAGCCGCGTGTCAGCCGCGTGCCGGTACCCCCAGACCTGCTCCAGCAGCACCTCGCGGGTGAAGACCTGCCACGGCTTGCGCGCCAGCGCCACCAGCAGGTCGAACTCCAGCGGGGTGAGCGGGATGCTGCGGCCGTCGCGCTTCACGGAGTGCCCGGCCACGTCGATCACCAGGTCGCCGATGGCCAGCTGCTCCGGCGTCGGCTCCTCGGCCCGACGCAGGCGCGCACGGACCCGCGCGACCAGTTCCTTCGGCTTGAACGGCTTGACGACGTAGTCGTCGGCCCCGGACTCCAGGCCGACCACGACGTCGACGGTGTCGCTCTTGGCCGTGAGCATCACGATGGGCACCCCGGACTCGGCCCGGATCTGCCGGCAGACGTCGATCCCGTCCCGCCCCGGAAGCATGAGGTCGAGCAGCACGAGGTCTGGTTTGGTGTCGCGGAAGACACCGAGAGCCTTGTCGCCGTCGGCGACGAAAGACGGTTCGAAACCCTCGCCACGCAGCACGATGCCCAGCATCTCCGCGAGCGCGGTGTCGTCATCGACGATAAGGACGCGTCCCTTCATCCGCCCATAGTCTCATTACCGCTCCGTGATCTGGGCCACGGACGGCAGAGAGATCCGCCACTCCTCCGACGACTCCGGCACCTGGACCCCGGATTCCAGGACAAATGCGCTCACCAGGGACGGCGGCACGATATCGAAGGCGGGGTTGTACGCCGCCGCTCCGGCCGGGGCCACCGCATGACCGGCGAACTCGGTCAGCTCCTGGGCGGCCCGCTGCTCCACCACGATCGACTCCGCGTCCTCCGTGCTCAGATCCACCGTGCTCTCCGGCGCCACCACCAGAAAGGGCACCTTGTGGTGCCGGGCCAGCACCGCCAGCGGGTAGCTGCCCACCTTGTTCGCCGTGCTGCCGTCCGCGGCGATCCGGTCGGCCCCGATCAGCACCGCGTCGACCTCCCCCGCAGCGAAGAGCGAGCCGGCCGCGTTGTCCGCCAGGATCGTGTACGGCATACCGGCCCGGGAGGCCTCGTAGGCGGTGAGCCGGGAGCCCTGGAGAAGCGGACGGGTCTCGTCCACCCACAGCCGGGCCAGCCGGCCCCGCCGGTGGAGGGCCAGCGCGACGGCGAAGGCCGTGCCCTCCCCGCCGGAGACCAGGCTGCCGGTGTTGCAGTGGGTCAGCAGCCGCAGCCCGCCCGCCCCCGGCAGCAGCTCGTCCAGGAGACCGGACCCGAGCTCGCCCATTCGGCGGCTGGCGTCCGCGTCCTCACTGTGCAGCTTGCGAGCGGCCGCGAGTGCGGCGGCCGCGGCGACCTGAAAGGCCCGGGAATCGTCGGCGAGCGGCTCGTCCTCGTCGGCATGCCGCTCGCCGTACTCCTTGAGCGCTGCTTCATAGGCCTGAAGGGCCCGGCGTACTCCGAGGGAGAGATTGACCGCCGTCGGACGCGCATTCGCCAACCGCTCGGCGGCGTCGGCGACCTCGAATCCGCGGGCGGCGGCCAGCGCCACGCCGTACGCCCCCACGAGTCCGAGGAGTGGTGCCCCGCGCACGGCCAGCCGACGGACGGCCTCCACCAGGGTGGGAATGCTCGTGCACACCAACTCGGCTTCGATGTTCGGCAGTTGGGTCTGGTCCAGCAGTACGAGCGCCGGCCCTTCCGGGCCCTCCTCCCACCGGAGCGCCTGGATCGGTGACAGCGCGTCAGAAGCAACCATCGCCCCAGTCTGCACCCCGCACGGGAAACAAAAAAGGGGCTCTCCCCGGTACATGACCGGGGAGAGCCCCTTTTTTGAATGTTTGTTCGGCGGCGTCCTACTCTCCCACACCCTCCCGAGTGCAGTACCATCGGCGCTGGCCAGCTTAGCTTCCGGGTTCGGAATGTAACCGGGCGTACCCTGACCGCCATGACCACCGAAACACTATGAAGAAATCTGCCTGTGGCAGGCTGTTTCTTCAGAACAACACAGTGGACGCGGAGCAACTATGGACAAGCCCTCGGCCTATTAGTACCGGTCACCTCCACCCCTCACAGGGCTTCCAGACCCGGCCTATCAACCCAGTCGTCTACTGGGAGCCTTACCCCAACAAGTGGGTGGGAGTCCTCATCTCGAAGCAGGCTTCCCGCTTAGATGCCTTCAGCGGTTATCCCTCCCGAACGTAGCCAACCAGCCATGCCCTTGGCAGAACAACTGGCACACCAGAGGTTCGTCCGTCCCGGTCCTCTCGTACTAGGGACAGCCCTTCTCAAGACTCCAACGCGCACAGCGGATAGGGACCGAACTGTCTCACGACGTTCTAAACCCAGCTCGCGTACCGCTTTAATGGGCGAACAGCCCAACCCTTGGGACCTACTCCAGCCCCAGGATGCGACGAGCCGACATCGAGGTGCCAAACCATCCCGTCGATATGGACTCTTGGGGAAGATCAGCCTGTTATCCCCGGGGTACCTTTTATCCGTTGAGCGACGGCGCTTCCACAAGCCACCGCCGGATCACTAGTCCCTACTTTCGTACCTGCTCGACCCGTCAGTCTCACAGTCAAGCTCCCTTGTGCACTTACACTCACCACCTGATTGCCAACCAGGCTGAGGGAACCTTTGGGCGCCTCCGTTACCCTTTAGGAGGCAACCGCCCCAGTTAAACTACCCACCAGACACTGTCCCTGATCCGGATCACGGACCCAGGTTAGACATCCAGCACGACCAGACTGGTATTTCAAGATTGACTCCACCACCACTGGCGTGGCGACTTCACCGTCTCCCAGCTATCCTACACAAGCCGAACCGAACACCAATATCAAGCTATAGTAAAGGTCCCGGGGTCTTTCCGTCCTGCTGCGCGAAACGAGCATCTTTACTCGTAGTGCAATTTCACCGGGCCTGTGGTCGAGACAGTCAGGAAGTCGTTACGCCATTCGTGCAGGTCGGAACTTACCCGACAAGGAATTTCGCTACCTTAGGATGGTTATAGTTACCACCGCCGTTTACTGGCGCTTAAGTTCTCAGCCTCGCCCAGACGAATCCAGGCTAACCGGTCCCCTTAACGTTCCAGCACCGGGCAGGCGTCAGTCCGTATACCTCGCCTTACGGCTTCGCACGGACCTGTGTTTTTAGTAAACAGTCGCTTCCCGCTGGTCTCTGCGGCCACCACCAGCTCACACCGCAAGGGTGATCACCAGCAATGGCCCCCCTTCTCCCGAAGTTACGGGGGCATTTTGCCGAGTTCCTTAACCACAGTTCACCCGAACGCCTCGGTATTCTCTACCAGACCACCTGAGTCGGTTTAGGGTACGGGCCGCAACAGCACTCGCTAGAGGCTTTTCTCGACAGCATAGGATCATCCACTTCACCACAACGGCTCGGCATCAGGTCTCAGACTATTGCCAGGCGGATTTGCCTACCTGACGTCCTACACCCTTACCCCGGGACAACCACCGCCCGGGCTGGACTACCTTCCTGCGTCACCCCATCGCTCACCTACTACAAGCTTGGTCCGCCGGCTCCACCACTCCCCCTCACTCCGAAGAGATCAGGGGCGGCTTCACGGGCTTAGCATCACCTGGTTCAGCGCTGGCGCACTGCCACGGGTACCGGAATATCAACCGGTTGTCCATCGACTACGCCTGTCGGCCTCGCCTTAGGTCCCGACTTACCCTGGGCAGATCAGCTTGACCCAGGAACCCTTGGTCAATCGGCGCAGGAGTTTCCCACTCCTGAATCGCTACTCATGCCTGCATTCTCACTCGTGAACCGTCCACCCCTCGCTTCCGCGGAGGCTTCACCCGGCACACGACGCTCCCCTACCCATCCAGACAGGCGTTGGCCCTAATGTCTGAACGACACGACTTCGGCGGTGCGCTTGAGCCCCGCTACATTGTCGGCGCGGAATCACTTGACCAGTGAGCTATTACGCACTCTTTCAAGGGTGGCTGCTTCTAAGCCAACCTCCTGGTTGTCTCTGCGACTCCACATCCTTTCCCACTTAGCACACGCTTAGGGGCCTTAGTCGATGCTCTGGGCTGTTTCCCTCTCGACCATGGAGCTTATCCCCCACAGTCTCACTGCCGCGCTTCACTTACCGGCATTCGGAGTTTGGCTAAGGTCAGTAACCCGGTCAGGCCCATCGCCTATCCAGTGCTCTACCTCCGGCAAGAAACACACGACGCTGCACCTAAATGCATTTCGGGGAGAACCAGCTATCACGGAGTTTGATTGGCCTTTCACCCCTAACCACAGGTCATCCCCCAGGTTTTCAACCCTGGTGGGTTCGGGCCTCCACACGGTCTTACCCGCGCTTCACCCTGCCCATGGCTAGATCACTCCGCTTCGGGTCTTGAGCGTGCTACTGAAAACGCCCTCTTCGGACTCGCTTTCGCTACGGCTACCCCACCCGGGTTAACCTCGCAACACACCGCAAACTCGCAGGCTCATTCTTCAAAAGGCACGCAGTCACGACCAGCAGCAAGCTGCCGGCGACGCTCCCACGGCTTGTAGGCACACGGTTTCAGGTACTATTTCACTCCGCTCCCGCGGTACTTTTCACCATTCCCTCACGGTACTATCCGCTATCGGTCACCAGGGAATATTTAGGCTTAGCGGGTGGTCCCGCCAGATTCACACCAGATTCCTCGAGCCCGGTGCTACTTGGGAAACAAGCAAGCAAGTCGCTGACGTTTCAGCTACGGGGGTCTTACCCTCTACGCCGGGCCTTTCACATGCCCTTCGCCTACACCAACGATTTCTGACTCACCCAGCCTCCGGCAGAAGACTGAAGCTCGCTCCCACAACCCCGCCTGCGCAACCCCTGCCGGGTCTCACACACAAACGGTTTAGCCTCATCCGGTTTCGCTCGCCACTACTCCCGGAATCACGGTTGTTTTCTCTTCCTGCGGGTACTGAGATGTTTCACTTCCCCGCGTTCCCTCCACACTGCCTATGCGTTCAGCAGCGGGTGACGACCCATGACGATCGCCGGGTTTCCCCATTCGGACACCCCCGGATCAAAGCTCGGTTGACAGCTCCCCGGGGCCTATCGCGGCCTCCCACGTCCTTCATCGGTTCCTGGTACCAAGGCATCCACCGTGCGCCCTTAAATACTTGGCCACAGATGCTCGCGTCCACTGTGCAGTTCTCAAGCAACAACCAACCACCCACCTCACCAAGCATGGGGTCGGCACTGAAGACACATCCGTGCCCTCAGGACCCAACAGCGCGCCCAGCACGTCGAGTCGGCGATCACCCGCGTTCCACGCCCCGAAGGGCAGTACTAGCGGTGTCACCACACTCAACGCGCCGAATAGTCAACGTTCCACCCATGAGCTACCACCGCCGGACGTGTGCCGGCGTAGTGGCCTCTGCACCCGCTTACGCGGATGAGAAGTGCTCCTTAGAAAGGAGGTGATCCAGCCGCACCTTCCGGTACGGCTACCTTGTT
Source organism: Phaeacidiphilus oryzae TH49 (assembly GCF_000744815.1). Lineage (NCBI taxonomy): Bacteria > Bacillati > Actinomycetota > Actinomycetes > Kitasatosporales > Streptomycetaceae > Phaeacidiphilus > Phaeacidiphilus oryzae. The sequence goes on along the minus strand of NZ_JQMQ01000005.1, from coordinate 4,579,780 downwards.
ACGACTTCGTCCCAATCGCTGGTCCCACCTTCGACGGCTCCCCCCACAAGGGTTGGGCCACCGGCTTCGGGTGTTACCGACTTTCGTGACGTGACGGGCGGTGTGTACAAGGCCCGGGAACGTATTCACCGCAGCATGCTGATCTGCGATTACTAGCGACTCCGACTTCATGGGGTCGAGTTGCAGACCCCAATCCGAACTGAGGCCGGTTTTTTGAGATTCGCTCCACCTTGCGGTATCGCAGCTCATTGTGCCGGCCATTGTAGCACGTGTGCAGCCCAAGACATAAGGGGCATGATGATTTGACGTCGTCCCCACCTTCCTCCGAGTTGACCCCGGCAGTCTCCCGTGAGTCCCCGGCATAACCCGCTGGCAACACAGGACAAGGGTTGCGCTCGTTGCGGGACTTAACCCAACATCTCACGACACGAGCTGACGACAACCATGCACCACCTGTACACCGACCACAAGGGGGCGCCCATCTCTGGACGTTTCCGGTGTATGTCAAGCCTTGGTAAGGTTCTTCGCGTTGCGTCGAATTAAGCCACATGCTCCGCCGCTTGTGCGGGCCCCCGTCAATTCCTTTGAGTTTTAGCCTTGCGGCCGTACTCCCCAGGCGGGGAACTTAATGCGTTAGCTGCGGCACCGACGACGTGGAATGTCGCCAACACCTAGTTCCCAACGTTTACGGCGTGGACTACCAGGGTATCTAATCCTGTTCGCTCCCCACGCTTTCGCTCCTCAGCGTCAGTAATGGCCCAGAGATCCGCCTTCGCCACCGGTGTTCCTCCTGATATCTGCGCATTTCACCGCTACACCAGGAATTCCGATCTCCCCTACCACACTCCAGCCTGCCCGTATCGAATGCAGACCCGGGGTTAAGCCCCGGGCTTTCACATCCGACGCGACAGGCCGCCTACGAGCTCTTTACGCCCAATAATTCCGGACAACGCTCGCACCCTACGTATTACCGCGGCTGCTGGCACGTAGTTAGCCGGTGCTTCTTCTGCAGGTACCGTCACTTGCGCTTCTTCCCTGCTGAAAGAGGTTTACAACCCGAAGGCCGTCATCCCCCACGCGGCGTCGCTGCATCAGGCTTGCGCCCATTGTGCAATATTCCCCACTGCTGCCTCCCGTAGGAGTCTGGGCCGTGTCTCAGTCCCAGTGTGGCCGGTCGCCCTCTCAGGCCGGCTACCCGTCGTCGCCTTGGTAGGCCATCACCCCACCAACAAGCTGATAGGCCGCGGGCTCATCCTGGATCGCCGGAGCTTTCCACCCCCCACCATGCGGAGGAGGGTCATATCCGGTATTAGCACCGGTTTCCCGGTGTTATCCCAGAATCCAGGGCAGATTGCCCACGTGTTACTCACCCGTTCGCCACTGATCCACCCCGAAGGGCTTCACCGTTCGACTTGCATGTGTTAAGCACGCCGCCAGCGTTCGTCCTGAGCCAGGATCAAACTCTCCGTGAATGCTTTAAAATAGAGCATCACGCAGAGGATGTGAATCCTCGCTGTGATTCTTCAAAGGAACCTCGCCGCCTCGGAAACCGAGACAGACGGGGTGTTTTATAGTCTGGCGTTGACTTTTGGCACGCTGTTGAGTTCTCAAGGAACGGACGCTTCCTTCGGGCCGGTATCCCTCCGGCGCCTCCGGGCGCTTCGTTCGTTTTCCACCTTACCAGACCGTTTCCGGCGGTTCGGTTTCCGTCTTTCCTTCGGCCTTTCGGCCTCCGTTCCGACGAGAGAGACTTTAGCGGATCACTTCCCCCGCAGCCAAATTGGACCGCAGTGCGTTAATCCGAAGATCTCTCAGAGTTTTGTCGACCGCCCGGAACCAGTGCGTCGAGCGACGCACCTCCTCGGGGGCAACTCGGAGTACGTTACACGTCGCTGCGGCCGGGGTCAAACCCCCTGATTGGGTGGTGTGTCCAGGTCCTCCAGCTCGACCCCCGGGGCCGCCAGGAGGACGTCGCCGGCGATGTGGAGGGTGGACTGCTCCCCCGTCTCCAGGTCCGCGACCGTGTACCGCTCGACGGTGAGGGGCCCGTTGTCAGTGGGGTGTGCTTCGCTTCCCTCGTAGGTCCACCCCTGGTCGAGGGTGCGCGCGGCGAGCACGGGGTGGGCGAGGGCGACCAGGCGGAGCCGCGTTGTGGCGCCCGGTCGCAGGCCGCCGGGGGCGGCTCTGAGGATGCGGGCGGCCGCCAGGGCGAATGCCGGGGAGCGGCCGGTGAAGGCGTGGGCGTGGGCGTTGCCGTCGGTGGTGTGCTCGGCGGTGGTGTCCGGGTCCATGTCCAGGGGGGTGCGTACCCAGCTGAGGCCGTCCATCAGGCCTCCCCTGATCTGCCAGGCGCCGGCCCGGAGTTGGAGCCGGACGGGGCGGCCGAGGGAGTCCAGGGTGAGGTCGACGGAGCCGTCGGGGGTGCCGTCCGGAGCGAAGGTGCTGGAGACGTAGCGCCACCCGGAGGGGCCGGGGGCGCAGGAGAAGCGTTCGTCGCCGAGGGGGGTGTCGTCGTGGGGGTCGTGGAGCGAGTAGCGGCCGGTGGGCATGGGGGAAGGTCTTTCGGATGCGCCGCAGCGCGCGTCCGAGCGGTGCTCGGGCGCGCGCTGCGGCTGGTGGTCCGGTCGGTCCGGCCGGCGGTCCGGCAGTCGGTCCGGCCGGCGCCGGAGCCGTTGTCAGTACCGGTAGGTGTCCGGCTTGTACGGGCCCTCGACCTGGACGCCGATGTAGGACGCCTGGCCGGGGGTGAGGGTGGTGAGCTTGACGCCGAGGGCGTCGAGGTGGAGGCGGGCGACCTTCTCGTCCAGGTGCTTCGGCAGGACGTAGACGCCGACCGGGTACTCCTCCGGCTTGGTGAAGAGCTCGATCTGCGCGATGGTCTGGTTCGCGAAGGAGTTGGACATCACGAACGACGGGTGACCGGTCGCGTTGCCCAGGTTCAGCAGGCGGCCCTCGGAGAGCACGATGATGGTGTGCCCGTCCGCGAAGCGCCACTCGTGGACCTGCGGCTTGATCTCGGTCTTCTCGATGCCGGGCAGCTTCGCCAGGCCGGCCATGTCGATCTCGTTGTCGAAGTGGCCGATGTTGCCGACGATCGCCTGGTGCTTCATCTGCTCCATGTGCCGCGCCATGATGATGTCGCGGTTGCCGGTGCAGGTGACGAAGATGTCGGCGATGCCGACGACATCCTCCAGGGTGGCGACCTGGTATCCGTCCATGGCGGCCTGGAGGGCGCAGATCGGGTCGACCTCGGTGACGATGACCCGGGCGCCCTGGCCGCGGAGCGACTCGGCGCAGCCCTTGCCGACGTCCCCGTAGCCGCAGACGACCGCGACCTTGCCGCCGATCAGGACGTCGGTGGCGCGGTTGATGCCGTCCACCAGCGAGTGCCGGCAGCCGTACTTGTTGTCGAACTTCGACTTGGTCACCGAGTCGTTGACGTTGATGGCCGGGAAGAGCAGCTGCCCGTCCCGGTGCATCTCGTACAGGCGGTGGACGCCGGTGGTGGTCTCCTCGGTGACGCCCTTGATCTCGGCGGCCGCCTCGGTCCACTTCTTGGGGGTCTCGGCCAGAGTGCGGTTGAGGAGCTTGAGGACGACCTCGAACTCCTCGCTCTCCGCGGTGGACGGGTCGGGGGCCTTGCCGGCCTTCTCGTACTCGACGCCCTTGTGGACCAGCAGCGTCGCGTCGCCGCCGTCGTCCAGGATCATGTTCGGGCCGGGCTGGCCGGGCCAGGTGAGCGCCTGCTCGGTGCACCACCAGTACTCGTCCAGGCTCTCGCCCTTCCAGGCGAAGACCGGGACGCCCTCGGGGTCCTCGGGGGTGCCGTTCGGGCCCACCACGATCGCGGCGGCGGCGTGGTCCTGGGTGGAGAAGATGTTGCAGGAGCACCAGCGGACGTCGGCGCCCAGCGCGGTCAGCGTCTCGATGAGCACCGCGGTCTGCACGGTCATGTGGAGGGAGCCGGTGATGCGGGCGCCGGCGAGCGGCTTGCTCTCGGCGAACTCCTTGCGGATCGCCATCAGGCCGGGCATCTCGTGCTCGGCCAGGCGGATCTCCTTGCGGCCGAAGTCGGCCAGGGAGAGGTCGGCGACCTTGAAGTCGCCCTTGCTGAGGGTGGCGGAAGCCATTCGTACTCCTCGCGGCTGCGAATCGTGCGGTCTCGGCTCAGGGCTGGAGACAGGGGTGGCCATGGCGGCCGTACCCACGGCGCGGGCCATATGACGCACCGTCAGACCGGTGTGCGGACACGACCGGTCTATCACTTCGCTCCAGCTCAGTCCGTCGGAGGTCCTCTCTCCCTCGGCCGGTCCTGGTCGACCGGCCGACCGCCATCAGCAGCGACGTCTGGCTCTCGGATCGAATCTACACCGCTGACCCGGGAGGGCGGTGCTGTCCCCCGGAAGGAAGTAGGCCTAGGGTTCCCGTACGGCGAGTGGCCGCTTCTGACGGGAGTGTGGCGGCGATGGCAGTGGGGCCTGGCGACGACGGGGGCGGTGCGGCCTGGAGCGGAAGCGGGCTGCCGCCGGCGGCGGCGGCGCGTACCGCGGAGGCGGCGAGCAGCGGGACGTGGTCCTCCGCGCTCTCCACCTCGGCCTTCGCCGCGATCCGCTCGGTGGGCTTCGAACCGGTGGGCCAGGTGATGGGCTCGGCGGTCTACTACATCGGGCGCAGCGGGCGGTACTGGGGATATCACGACTGCCTGTACGCCGGGTCCGGGTTCCTCTTCGCCAACATGCCCGCCCAGGTGGCGGTCTCCGGCGCGGGGGCGCCCTCGGCCGGGCTGGTGGACGTGGTGGACCGGGCCCGCAGGACCGCTCTGGGGCGGATGGTCGAGGAGTGCGAGGCGCTGGGCGGGGACGGCGTGGTCTCCGCCGAGCTGACGGTGGCACCGTTCGCGGCGCGGCACGACTGCCTGGAGTTCAAGGTGATCGGCACGGCGGTGCGGGCCCGCGGGGAGGTGCGGCCGCGCCGGCCGTTCACCTGCCATCTGGACGGGCAGGGCTTCGCCAAGCTGGTGGCGGGTGGCTGGATTCCGGTGGAGCTGCTGGTCGGGATGTCGGTGGCGGTGCGACACGACGATCTGGCGACCAGGACGCAGACCTCGTCCTGGCGGAACGTCGAGGTGGGCGGCTGGACCGAGCTGGTGCAGGCGGTCCGGGCGGACGCCCGGGAGCACATCCACCGGCAGGCGGCCCGGCGCGGCGGCGACGGCATCGTGCTGGCCAATGGGAACCTGCGGACGTGGCACGAGCCCTGCTTCCGCTCCGGCGGCTCGGAGCAGGAGGACGCGATCGCCGAGGTGACCATGGTGGGGACGGACATCGCCCGGTTCCGCACATCGGCCCCGGCGCCGCAGACCCTGTCGGTGCTGCCCCTGGGCAACCGGGGCGACCGGCTGCGGCAGCGGCTCGCGGCGGCGGCGAGCAGCCCCTATGCCGACCGCCAGCGGGTCGGGGAACTGGCGGATGAGCTGCGGGACCTGGGGGATCAGGGATGAGCGCCGGGCTGGGGCCGGAGACGGGTTCGGGACTGGGAGTGCGAGTGGGAGTGGCGGGATGAGCGGGCTGGATCCGACGGCGCAGGGGGTGCCGGCCGACGCGATGCGGCGGCTGGCGGACCTGGAGCCGGGCAAGCCGGGGTCGATCTTCACCAGCGATCTGTCGGTGAACGAGTTCCTGCTGGTGCGGGAGGCCGGGTTCCGGCCGATCGGGCTCGTGCTGGGTTCCTCGATCTATCACGTGGGGATCCAGCTGGGCCGGTGGGGCAAGAACCAGGAGCTGGACACCCTCAGCCAGGCGATGTACCACGCCCGCGAGTTGGCGATGACGCGGATGGAGGCCGAGGCCGCGCAGCTGGGCGCGGACGGCATCGTGGGCGTCCGGCTGACCGTCGAGGCACGGGAGTTCGGTTCGGACATCGCGGAGTTCATCGCGATCGGCACGGCGGTCAAGGCGGAGCCGTCCAACCCGGCGCCGCACGGGGGGTCGTGGCGGAACAACAAGGGGCTGCCGTTCACCTCCGACCTGAGCGGCCAGGACTTCTGGACGCTGATCCGGGCGGGGTACGCGCCGCTGGGGATGACGATGGGGACGTGTGTGTACCACATCGCCCACCAGCGGATGGGTGCCGTGTTCTCCAACTTCGGGCGGAACGTCGAGATCGAGCAGTTCACCCAGGCGCTGTACGACGCGCGGGAGTTGGCGATGGCCCGGATGCAGGCGGAGGCCGAGGAGCTGGGCGCGGAGGGGATCGTGGGCGTGCAGTTGAACGCGCACAACCATCGCTGGGGCGGGCATACCACGGAGTTCTTCGCCGTGGGGACGGCGGTGCGGCCGCTGCGGGAGGATCACGAGATCGAGCGGCCGACCATGGTGTTGAGCCTTGACGGGTGAGTCGGAGCGCTGATGTCGGACGTGGTTGAGCCGGGGCCGGGGGATTCCGGTCGTTCCATCGAGGTGGTGGCCGCCGCGTTGCGGCGGGACGCCACTGATCTGGAGGTGTACGCCCAGGTGCTGACCGGGTCGCTGGCGGAGGCGCTGCCGGCCGGGTCGGTGGCGCTGGAGCGGAAGCGGTCGGCGCGGGATCGGCTGTCCGGGCGGCCCGGGCGGGTCGAACGGCTGGAGGTCTCGCTCGGCGAGCGGCGGTTGACGCTTTCGCTGGTGGGGGGCGGCCGGCCGGAGAGCGAGGTGTGCACGGTGGTGCGGGGGGTCGTGCTGTCCCGTAAGCCGGTGGCGCTGGACGAGTGGGTGCTGCTGCTGGCCGAGGAGGTGGCGGCTCGGGCGGAGTCCGATGCGAGGGCGCGCGCGGCGCTGGAGCGGCTGGTGCTGGGGGGCTGAGCTCCTCTCCTGCCCCCAGCCTCCACCCCTTCCCGATCCCCGGCTGCCGCCCCGGACCCGCCCAGCAGCCCCGCTCTGCCGCCCGCGGCAACGAAACGGCGGAGTGGGGCGCCGGTCGCGCAGTTCCGCTGCGCCTCTGCAAGGCCGGCCCTGGCGGCGGGCCTAGTCTCCGGTGCTCGTCCTGGCCTTGGCCGCCTGGTAGATGTCCGGCTCCAGGTAGATGACGCGGGCGATGGGGACGTCCGCGCGGACCCTCGCCTCGGCCTTGTCGATGGCCCGGGCGATCTCCTCGGCGGTGTCGTCGTGGGCCACCGCGATCTTCGCGGCGACCAGGAGCTCTTCGGGGCCCAGGTGGAGGGTGCGCATGTGGATGACGCCGGTGACGGTCTCCCCGTCGGTGAGGGCCGCGCGGATGCGGGCGACCGTGCCCTTGTCGGCGGACTCGCCGAGGAGGAGGGACTTGGTCTCCAGGGCCAGCACGATGGCGATCGCCACCAGCAGGAGGCCGATGCACAGGGTGCCGACGCCGTCCCAGACGCTGCTGCCGGTGGCGATCGTCAGCACCACGCCGAGGAGGGCGAGGACCAGGCCGACCAGGGCTCCGCTGTCCTCCAGGAGGACCACCGGAAGCTCCGGGGCCTTGGCCCGGCGGATGAACTGGAACCAGCCCTGCTTCCCGCGGACCGCGTTGGTCTCCCGCATCGCGGTGAGGAAGGAGTAGCCCTCCATGACGATCGCGAAGAGCAGCACCCCGACCGCCCAGTACCAGGACTCCAGCGGGTGCGGGTGGCGTATCTTCTGCACGCCCTCGTAGACGGCGAAGCAGCCGCCGACCGCGAAGAGGACGACGGCGACCAGGAAGCCGTAGACGTACCGCTCGCGGCCGTAGCCGAACGGGTGCTCCTCGTCGGCCTCGCGCTGCGCCCGCTTGCCGCCGATCAGGAGGAGTACCTGGTTCCCCGAGTCCGCGATCGAGTGCACGCCCTCGGCGAGCATCGAGGAGGAGCCGGTGAAGGCGAAGGCGACGAACTTGCTCACGGCGATGACGAGGTTCGAGGTCAGGGCCGCGACCACGGCCTTGGTGCCGCCCTCGGCGCTCATTCGGTGCTCCCCTCGGAGAGGTTGACGGTTGCCCGGAAGACCGTGCCGCCGGGGGCCACGGCCACCCGGGTGCGGGGGCCCGCCGCCCGGAGGTACGCGGACTCACCTGCGACGAGGCGGATCCCTTCGTCCCCGTCAGTCTCGCTGAGCTCGGCGGAACCCGCCGTGCAGAGGAGGATCTGGGGGGCTCCGGCGTCCAGGACGGCCGGCTCCCCCGGGCCGCCCTCGGGGCGGGTCAGGCGGGAGAGGCGGAAGTCCGGCACCGGCGCCGGGTACAGCAGCTCGCCGGGGACCGCGGTCGGCACGGGGCGGACGACCGTGGGGTCGGTGCCCTCGAAGCGGACGATCCGCAGCAGCTCCGGGACGTCCACGTGCTTGGGGGTGAGCCCGCAGCGCAGCACGTTGTCCGAGTTGGCCATGATCTCCACGCCGAGGCCGCTCAGATACGCGTGCGGGACGCCGGCGCCGAGGTAGAGGGCCTCCCCGGCGGAGAGCCGGACGTGGTTGAGGAGGAGGGCGGCGATGACGCCCGGGTCGCCGGGGTAGTTCTCGGCGACGGCGGTGTAGGCGGCGCGGGCGTGCGGGGACAGCGCGGGGGCGGTCGGCAGGGCGGCGGCGACCGCGTCCACCGGCAGCTGGCCGGGGCCCGCGTCGAGGACCGCCGTCAGCACCTCGCGCAGGGCCTCCGGCTCCGGCTTGGCGCGCAGCGTCTCGACGTAGGGGGCGAGTTCGGGGACGCCGAGCCCGTCCAGCAGCTCCGCGGCCTCGGCGGCCCGGCGGAATCCGCAGAGGCCGTCGAAGTCGCCGAGGGCGACCAGCATCTCCGGCTTGTGGTTGGCGTCCTTGTAGTTGCGGTGCGGGGCGTCGATCGGGACGCCCCGGCGCTCCTCGTCGGCGAAGCCGGCCTTGGCCTGCTCCAGGTCCGGGTGGACCTGGAGGGAGAGCGGCTGGGCCGCGGCCAGCAGCTTGAGGAGGAAGGGCAGCCGGGGACCGAAGCGGGCGACGGTCTCCACGCCGAGCTCGGCCCCGGGATCGGCGGCGATCGCCGCGTCCAGCGCGGCCCCGGCCCGGTCCAGGCGGGACGGGGCGCCGGGGTGGGCGCCCATCCACAGCTCCGCCTGGGGCTCGCCGGTGGGCTCGGCGCCGAGCAGCTCGGGGATGGCCGTTCGGGACCCCCAGGCGTAGGGGCGAACGGTGTTGGTCATTCGGTCCACGGCGTCTCGATCTCCTAAGCGGGCGGCGGCGCGAGCGTCTCACGTCCCGCGTCTCGTGCAGGGGGTCTCAGTGCGCGCTCGCGAGCCTGGTGTACGCGGCGGCGAAGTCTGCGGTGGCGACGAGTTCGGCGAAGGCCGGCAGCGGGTCCGCCCGGGTCGTCGCGAGCTGCTGGACGGGGACCGCGTGCTCCTCGGCGAGCCGGAGGGCGTGCGCGGTGACCCGGCTGGGCTCCATCTCGGTACGCAGCAGGACGAGTTGGGGGCGGGCCCCGGCTCCCGGCTCGGGCTCGGCGACCCGGTCGCGGAAGAAGTCCTCGACGTCCGCCTCCTCGGCGGGGAGCAGCAGGCCGAGGTGGGTGGCGAAGGCCTCGGGGAGGCCCCCGGTCAGGGCCGGGCGGCCGGCCTGCGCGGCGAGCGCGGCGGCGAACCGGTCGGCCGCGGCGGCGGCCAGCGGTCCCTCGCTCCACAGCAGCGGGAGGGTGCCGTCGAGCTCGACGGCGAGGGTCTTGGCCGGGTTGAGGAAGGCGGCGGCGTCCGGGCGGCAGAGGATGGCCGCCTCGTCCAGGGCCTCGGCGACGGCGGAGAGCTGCTCGGCCGGGCAGGAGAGGACGCCGATCCGGTCGGCGAGCGCCAGCGCGGGCACCAGCAGCGGCCAGAACTCGCCACCGGAGCGGCCGGCCGGGCTCAGGGCGCCCTCGGAGCCCGCGTCGCCCTCCGCGGTGCCGGCGGCGCCGGGGCGGAACGGCAGCGGCAGACCGCGGGCCTGGACGGTGGCCTCGGCGAGCGGGCTGCCGGGCGGCGCGACCGAGACGAAGGTGCAGTTGCGGGTGTACGCCTGGGCGGCGAGGGCCGTCAGGCCGGGCTCGCTGCCGTCCGGGGTGAGGGCGAGGACCAGGTCTAGCGCTCCGGCCCAGCCGGGCAGCGCCCACTCGGCGGAGCCGGCGGCGGCGCCGTCCTCCGGGTCGGACTCGGCGGTCGGACGGAGCGTCAGGACCGGCCCCGCGTAGCCGCCGAGGGCCGCCAGGGTGTCCGCGGCCAGCGCCGCCTGGCCCTGTCCGGCGATGAAGACGGCCCGCGGCCTGCCCTCCGGGCGGAGGTCCGCCAGGCCCGCCTCCTCGGCGAGCCGGGCGGCGGTGCGGACCCGGGCCCCGGCGGAGGCGAGCATTCGGAGATCGCCGCGGTCGTCCGCGAGCCGAAGGGCCTCCGGGTCGTCGATCAGCGCCTCGTCGATCATGCGTGCTCTCGGTCGGTCTCTCCGGGGGGCGGCGGTGGCGGTCCGGCGGGTGCGGGGCCGGTCAGGCGGGGCGGCGGGCCTCGTCGACCAGCAGCACCGGGATGCCGTCCCGCACCGGGTAGGCCAGTCCGCAGGCGGACGAGGTGCAGACCAGCTCGACGGCGTCGACGGACCCGGCCGAGCCGGCCGAGTCACCGGAGTCGGCGGACCCGGCGGCCTCCTCGCGGAGCGGGGAACGGCACTCGGGGCAGGCGAAGATCTCCAGCAGGGTCGGGTCGATCGTCGTCATCGCATGCGCTCCACGTCTGCAGCCTGGGTCGGCCGGCCGGCCGTCGTCTTGCGGGGCCAGACTACCCGGCGCCGCCAACGGCCCGCCCTCAGGCGCGGACCAGGCCGAGGACCTCGTCCCGGATCCGGGCCATCGTCTCCTCGTCGTCCGCCTCGACGTTCAGCCGGAGCAGCGGCTCGGTGTTGGACGGGCGGAGGTTGAACCACCAGCTGGCGGTGGAGACGGTCAGCCCGTCCAGCTCGTCCACCGAGGCGCCGGGGCGGCCGGCGAAGGCGGCCCGCACGGCGGCGGTGCGCTCCGCCTGGTCGGCGACGGTGGAGTTGATCTCGCCGGAGGCGGGGTACCGGTCGTACTCGGCGACCAGGGCGGAGAGCGGCTTCGGCTGCGCGCCGAGCTCGGCGAGCACGTGGAGGGCGGCCAGCATCCCGGTGTCGGCCCGCCAGAAGTCGCGGAAGTAGTAGTGCGCGGAGTGCTCGCCGCCGAAGATCGCGCCGGTGCGGGCCATCTCCTGCTTGATGTACGAGTGGCCGACCCGGGTGCGGACCGGGGTGGCCCCCTGGGCGCGGACCACGTCCGGGACGGTGCGCGAGGTGATCAGGTTGTGGATCACCGTCAGGCCGGTCTCGCCGGCGGCCTTGGCGCGCTCCAGCTCGCGCACCGCGACCAGGGCGGTGACGGCCGACGGGGAGACCGGCTCGCCGCGCTCGTCCACCACGAAGCAGCGGTCGGCGTCGCCGTCGAAGGCGAGGCCGATGTCGGCGCCGGTCTCCCGGACCCGGTGCTGGAGATCGACCAGGTTGGCCGGATCCAGCGGGTTGGCCTCGTGGTTGGGGAAGGTCCCGTCCAGCTCGAAGTAGAGCGGGTCGATGTCCAGGGGCAGGCCGGCGAGGACGGTCGGGACGGTGTGCCCCGCCATGCCGTTGCCCGCGTCGACGACGACCTTGAGCGGGCGGCTCGCGGAGAGGTCCACCAGCGAGCGCAGATGGTCGGCGTAGGCCTGGAGGAGGTCCTGGCCGGTGACCGCGCCGGGCTCGGCGCCGGGCCGGGCCGGGAAGGCGACGGTGCGGGCGCCGGTGCCGGGGTCGGTCACCGTCCAGGACTCGACCAGGGCGCGGATCTCGGCCAGGCCGGTCTCCTGGCCGACCGGGCGGGCGCCGGAGCGGCAGAGCTTGATGCCGTTGTAGCGCGCCGGGTTGTGGCTCGCGGTGAACATCGCGCCCGGCAGGTCCAGCTTCCCGCTGGCGAAGTAGAGCTGGTCGGTGGAGCAGAGGCCGATCAGCACGACGTCCGCGCCGTAGCCGGCGGCGCCCTCGGCGAAGGCGCCGGAGAGGCCCGGCGAGGACGGCCGCATGTCGTGGCCGACGACGATCGAGGTCGCGCCGGTGACCTCGACGAAGGCCGCGCCGAAGGCGCGCGCGAGGTCCGCGTCCCACTGGTCCGGGACGACACCGCGGATGTCGTACGCCTTCACGAGCTGGCTGAGGTCTGCCACGTCTGCTCCGTTGTCGGGGTGGTCGTGGGCAGAGGTTATCGCCCCGGCATGACGCCGGGCGCCCGGGATCGGGTGTCAGGCGTCCGGCGAGGGGAGGACGCGGAGGTGTCCTCGGCGGCCGACCTCGGCGGGGTCGGCGGGCGTCCCGCCGTCGCGGCGGCGCGGGTCCTGGCCGCGGCCGGCGGCCGCCGCCTGGTCGCGGCGGTCGCCGGGGGAGCCGGCGGCGTAGCGGTCGTGCGGGCGGGCGGCCTCGCGCACCGCGTTGGCCAGCGCCTCCAGGTCGTCGCTGCTGGGGCGGGGCGGACCGGCGTCCACGGCGAGGCGGACGACCTCCCAGCCGCGGGGGGCGGTGAGGCGCTCGGAGTGCTCGGCGCAGAGGTCGTAGCAGTGCGGCTCGGCATAGGTCGCGAGCGGGCCCAGGACGGCCGTCGAGTCGGCGTAGACGTACGTCAGCGTCGCCACGGCGGGTCGGCCGCACGCGGTCCGCGAACAACGACGTACAGGGCTCACGACGATGGACGGTACCGCACTCCTGACCGGCCCGCGACGACTCTCCCCCACCTCGCGGCCACGTGTCGCCTCCGCGGTCGGGAATCAGCCGGGGTTCGGCCATTAAGCTCGGGTGGTGATGGACGGTGTGCAGAGGCGAAGGCGGCGGGACCGGCACGGACGCGGGCTGCGCGGGCCGCTGGCGCCTCCCCAGATCCCGATCGCGCTGACCCGCTCCGAGCTCTTCGACGACTACGTCCGGGAGTCCGTCGAGCGGCTGGAGCGGATGTGGCCGGAGCTGGCGGACGTCGAGTTCGCGGTGCAGGAGGTGCCGACTCCGGAGGAGGCCGACTCCGCCGGCGGGGCCGAGGGCGGGGCCGCGGGCGGGCGGGCCGCGGAGTCCGAGGAGGAGCTGCTGGCCCGGGCGCTGGGGGGCTGGGGCGCGGAGGAGGAGCCGGACGAGGTGCCGCTGGCCCGGACGGTGCCGGCTCGGCGGGGGGAGCCGGTGCGGATCGTGGTGTACCGGCGGCCGGTGGAGATCCGGGCGCGGGGGCGGGAGGAGCGGGCCGCGCTGGTGCATGACGTGGTGGTGGAGCAGGTGGCCGAGCTGTTGGGGAAGGATCCCGAGGACGTGGATCCGCGGTACGGGGAGTAGGGGCGCGGGGCGGGGGGTTTCGCCTGCGGCGGGCTGTGCTGTGCCCCGGACCCGCCCCTTCCCGAAACCGGGGGGAGGCCCCCGGGCCCCCTGGCCTGGGCTTCGGCGGCTACCGGGGGCGGCAGGGGGCGTCGATGCCGGGTGCGGCGCCGTAGGGGGCTGGTCGCGCAGTTCCCCGCGCCCCTAACTTGCGCCTTCGGCGCTGCGGTCGGGGCGGTGTCGCTGGGCGCGCCCGCGCGGCGGAGCCGCGGATGACCGAGCCCCGCGCCCCTTACTTGCGCCTTCGGCGCTGCGGTCGGGGCGGGGCGGTGCCGGGGCGCTACTCCTGGGGGGTTTTCGGGTTCGGGTGGGTGCGGGGACGGTCACCGCGCTGCGGTCGTACGGGAGGGGCTGGAGGGTGAAGAGGCCGCCGGAGGCGGTCTGCAGGCGGGCGGCGTAGACGGCGGGGCTGCTCGGGGTGAGGGTGGCCGCGGTCGCGCCGGAGGGGACCGGGACGGCGGTCGTCGCGCCGGGCTGGATCTGGACGGTCTTGCCGCCCGCGCCGGAGAAGTCCAGCTTCACCGACGCGGCCGGGCCGGACGCGGTCAGCAGCAGGGTGGCTCCGGACTGGAGGCCGGCGACCGTCGCCCTGGCGCCCACCGCCGCGCTGCCGCCCAGCCAGGACTCGTCGCTGCCGCGGCCCACGCGGACGCCGGCGACCACGGGGACCGCGCCGGAGGCGCCGCTCGGGCTGAGGCGGAGGGTCGCCGGCTGGCCGTGGGTGACGGCGCCGAGGTCGACGACGGTGGCGCTGCCCGCCGAGACGTGCACGGTCTCGTGCCCGGCGGGGGTGATCCAGCCGGTCTGGGAGGCGAGTTGGACCTTGAGGTCGGCGTCCTCCTCCCCCGGATCGGCGACGATCAGCCGGGCGTCCTTGGTGTCGCCCGGGAGGCCGGGGACGGTGACGGTGCTGCCGGCCTGGGTGGCGGGGATCCAGTCGGCGCCGCTGCTGCCGTCGTCGGCGTAGAGCGAGGCGGCGACCCGGCCGCTGTGCACCATCACGTGGGCGGCCAGGTCGGTCGAGTTGATCGCGCCGTTGACCAGCTTGCCGATCGACTGGTCCAGGGTGCTGCCGGGCTGCACGGTGAGGTCGGCGGCCGTGGTGTTGTCGGCCTCCCCGTCCGGGCCGAAGAGCTGGACGGAGACCGAGGCGGCGACGCTCTCGGTGTTGGTGAGGAGAAGACGGTCGGCGCGGCCCTGGGCGGCGCTGGTGCCGGCGAACCAGAAGTCGGTGCCGGGAGCCGTGCAGGCGGTGCCGGTCAGGGCCCGGCTGCTGGTGGTGGTCTGTTCGACCGTCAGGCCGGGGGCCAGCCGGCCGCTGCCGTCGGCGGAGACGGCGGCCGAGCCGGCCGCGGCCTTGGCGGTGGTCTGGCCGCCCGGACTGCCGAGGGTGGCCAGCGGCTTGCCGGCGCCGGCGCCGGCGGCCGCGACCGGGGTGAGGGCGGCGGAGTCGGGTTCGCTGCCGGCGGCGGCGTTCGACGTGGCGTCGGGGGCCGGACCGGGCGCCGTCAGGGCGTATCGCGTGCTCGCCGAGGAGGTGCCCTGCGGGGGAGGGCAGACCAGGCTGCTGGTCTGCACCTGGGCGTGCAGCGGTGTGGCGCCCGCGCCCGGGCCCGAGGCGGAGACCGCCGTCGGCTGGTCGGCCTCGGCGATGCCGAAGGCGGCCGCGAGGAGGACGAGGGCGGCCAGCAGGGACTGGGTGGTGCGGTTGATTCCCATGCCGTGTCAGCTCCCGTCGCCGCGTCGGTAGTCGTCGCCCTGGTAGCCCTGGCCGTTCTCGTCGCTCAGCCAGGGGTCGTCCGGGGCCAGGCTGCCGTAGCCCGCCGGATCGTCGTGCGCCGGGCGGCCCTGGGCCGGGAAGCCGTACGGGGGCGTGCCCGGCTGCTGCACGCTGTACGGGTCCCAACCGCCGTAGGCGGGCGGGTTCTGCGCGCCGGCGGGGGCCGCGGCGGGGTCGGCCGGGTCGGACGGGTAGTCCGGGTAGCCGGGGTAGTCCGGGTAGGCCTGCGGCTGGGGGTAGCCGGCGCCCTCCTCGGGGTACTCCGGGTAGCCGGGGTCCGCGCCGGCCGGGGCGTACGGGTCGTCCGGGGCTCCGGCGGCCGCCGGTTCCGGGGCGCCCGGCTGGTAGGCCGGGGCGGCGTAGACGCCGGGTTCGGCCTCGGCGGTCCCGTCCGGTCCCTCGGCCGCGGCGGCGAGGCGGCGGGCGCGGCGGCTGCCGGGCACCGGGGGGACGTCCGCGAAGGCGCTCGCGGCCTCGCCCTCGGGCAGGTCGTCGTCGATCCGGTCGCGCCGCCCGGGCAGCGCGAGGATCACCAGCACGACGCCGAGCACCACCTGCACCGCGATCCACACCTTGTGGAGGATCCCGGTCTGGTAGGTGACGACCAGCCGGCCGCCGTCGGCCGGGAGCCGGAAGCCCTGGGCCCAGCCGTCGACGGTGGTCGCGGTGAGCGGACGGCCGTCCAGCGTCGCCTGCCAGCCGGAGTCGGCCCGGTCCGCGAGCCGCAGCACGCGGCCCTGCGGGCCGGACGGGATGGTGGCGCGGACGTCCACCTCGCCGGCCGGCACCGGGACCGGCGCGGTGGACGAGGAGGAGGTCGACGAGGCCGAGGTGGCGGAGGCCGGGGCGGACGCGGACGCGGCCGAGGAGCCCGCGGGCTGCTCGATGGCGGCCCTGGAGACCGTGTCGTCCAGCCGCCAGGTGGTGATGCCGGAGACCTGGTTGAGCCGGTCGAGCCCGGGGGTGCCGTCCAGCGCCGAGGCGAAGGAGGACGGCAGCGGCTGACGGACCATCACATACTGCACGCCGTAGCTCTCCAGCCGGCTGACCGGGTCGCCGCCGGAGCCGGAGAGGAGGCTGCCGACGACCGCGTCCAGGCCGGTGGCCGGCTCGGTGGCGTCGGCGATCTCGGCGTCGCCCAGCTGCGGCCCGCCGCCGGTGTCCAGCGCCCAGTCGACGGAGGCCCCGTCGGCGGAGGGCTTGAGCACCAGGGTGCGGACCCGGTCGACGCTGGAGGCGTCCTCCGCGACGAAGGCCGGCAGGAGGTCGGCGCTGCCCCGGCTCAGCGGCGAGGCCGCCCCGCGCACCAGCCACCAGCCGGCCGAGCAGACCGGGCCGAGCACGGCGATCGCGAGCACGATCGCGGCGACCGGCTGCCGCCAGCCGAAGTCGATCCCGGTGACCCGCTCGCGGGCGCCGTCCGCGCCGATCGCGGCGGCGGCCAGCAGCGCGATCCCGGCCACCAGCATGGCCGGCCCCGACCAGGCGTTGACGGCGGTCTGCCCCGGGCCCGGGCCGACCCGGACCCCGGCCACCAGCACCCCGCCGATCAGCGCGACCGCGGCCGCGCCCCAGGCGGCCAGCACGGCCCGCCGCCGGTCGGCGCGGAGCAGCGCGGCCAGCGCGGCCAGCAGCACGCCGAGCGCCAGGGCGCCGGGCACGGCCCCGTGGCCGCCCGGATCCAGCGTCAGCAGGTCGAAGGAGGTGGGGAGCTGCCCCACCGCCCCGGCGGTGCCGGCCTCCAGCAGGAGCCGGCCGGGGTGCGAGAGCACCCCGAGCGACCACGGTGCGAGGACCAGGACCGGGCTGCCGACGATGGCCAGGCAGCGCGGGCCGAGCCGGGTCAGCGCCTGCCCACCGGAGCCGAACGCCCCGCCCCGGACCACCGCGTGGGCCAGCACGGCGGCCGCGAAGACCAGCCCGAGGAACCAGGCCAGCGGCACGAACGCGGTGGCGAGGCTGAGCAGCAGCGCGGCGACCCAGGCGGAGCGCCAGCCGGGCCGTCCGCCGCGGGCGGCGGTCTCGTTCCTGATGCCGAGTCCGACGGCCACCGCGGCGGCCCGGCCCAGCGGCGGCAGCAGGACGGCGAGCACCGCCGTGCCGAGCCGGCCCTGGGCGACCGCGCCGGTGGCGGCCGGCAGGAAGGCGTAGCCGGTGGCGGCCCAGGCGCGGACCAGCCGGGAGTCGATCAGCGGCCGGGTGACCAGGTAGGCGGAGACCCCGGCCAGCGGCACGGAGAGGACGAGGAGGAGGGTGACCGCCAGGTCGGCCTTGCCGAGCAGGACGGTCGCGAGGACGGCGAGGACGCCGAGGTATGGAGGGCTGCCCGCGGTGGTGCCGCCGCCGACCGTGTGCCAGGCGTCGGCGTACCGGGACCAGAGGTCGGAGGCGCCGCCGCCGGCCGGCAGCAGGGCCCCGCCGGAGAGGACGCCGCCGCCGATCAGCCCGCGGCACGCGAACAGGGCGATCACCAGCAGCGCGGCGAAGAGCACCGGGGCGGGCTTGCGGGCGATCCGGCGCAGCCGGGCGAACTGCTCGACCTCGAGGAAGTCGGCGTCGTCGTCGCCCGGACCGGACTCGACGGCGCCGCCGCCGTGCCGGGAGGCGAAGGCCTCGTTGCTGCCGCGTCCGGCGAGGTCGCCGACCAGCTGCTCGACGGTCATCCGGGTGGTGGCGCCGGGGGCCGGGAAGAGCGAGCGGTCGTCGACGGCCCCGTGCCGGTCGCGGGTCCTGGCCCGGCGGGCGCGGGCGCCCAGCACCTTGGGCAGCCGGACCATGACGTGGCCGAGCCCGGCCAGCTCGTCCAGCGCCTGCCCCGGCACCTTGCCGAGGGTGTAGCCGACGACGCGGACCAGGGTCGACAGCAGTATCCGCAGGAAGACGTAGGGCAGCAGCAGGCCGCGGGCGTTGGCCAGCAGGGTGTAGACCGCGCCGGCCTTGTCCACCCGGTGCGGGTGGGCGGACCAGACGTCGATCGGCCGGCGCTCGCGGGAGGCCGCCTCGGCGTGCCGGAGGACGGCGTCCGGGGCGACGATCACCCGGTGCCCCGCGGCGCTGACCCGCCAGCAGAGGTCGACGTCGTCGCGCATCAGGGGCAGCGCCGGGTCGAAGCCGCCGATCTCCTCGAAGACGTCGCGGCGGATGAGCATCCCGGCCGAGGAGACCGAGAGCACCGGGCGGACCTGGTCGCGCTGGCCCTGGTCCTGCTCGCGGCGGTCCAGTCCGGTCCAGCGGCGTCCGCTGCGGGCGATGCTGACGCCGACCTCGAGCAGCTGCCTGCGGTCGTACCAGCTGCGGAGCTTGGGGCCGACGACGGCGGCGGTCGGGGTGGCGTCGGCGGTGCGGAGGAGCTGGCGCAGGGCGTCGGTCTGCGGCTCGCAGTCGTCGTGCAGCAGCCAGAGCCACTCCACCGGCTCGGTCGCGCCGCCGGTGCCGGCCGCCTGCTCGGCGGCGAGCTCGTCGTGGTGGCCGAGGGGGTCGCCGAACTGGCCGCCGCGGGCGGCGGGGTCGGCGACGGCACCGCCGCCGTACGGGTCGTACGCCGGGGCCACCGGATAGGGCAGGTCGGCGGGTTCGAGCGGGCGGCTGCCGCGTACCACTTCGTTGACGGCCGTGCCGAAGCCGGACCTGCGGGCCATCGGGGCGACCGACTCGTTGCCGATCGCCTCGGCGAGGAGCCGCGGGGAGTCATCGGTGGAGCCCGTGTCGGCGGCGATGATCCGCTGGACCGGCCGGTCCTGGCCGAGGAGGCCGGCGAGGGTCTGGGGCAGCCAGCGCGCGCCGTCGTGGGACACGATGACGGCGGTCACCATGTGGCGTGGATACGCGGGCGCGGGCTGCGCGGCGGCCGGTGCGCCCGGGTAGCTGCTGGAGTAGCTGGAGTACGCGGACATCGACGAAGCGGGCCCCGGTTCGGTGGCGGCGGGTCCCGGCAGGGGGCCGGGGTGTATGACGGCGCCCCACACTACAGAAGTGGTTCGGGGGGTTGTGCCGCACGCGTGGAGCGGCGGGCGGCGGGGGTGGGCGGCGTCAGCGCGGGCGTGCGGGACGAGAACTGACGGTGTGCCGGGTTTGGGCGTTTTGCTCCGACCCGGACCACCGGCGACGGCGACGGCGCCGCACCCGGGACGGACGTTCGGGGTTCGGCCCCCGAGCCGTCGCCGGGTGCGGCGCCGTCGCCGTCGCCGGCCATGGCCGCGCTTCCCCGCGCACGTCCCCGGCCCCGCGGGCCGGGGTGCGGGCGCCGGTCAGACCGCGCTTTTCTTCAGCCGGCGGCGTTCCCGCTCGGAGAGTCCTCCCCAGATGCCGAAGCGTTCGTCATTGGCGAGGGCATATTCCAAACACTCCGCGCGGACCTCGCAGGCCAGGCAGACCTTCTTCGCCTCGCGAGTGGACCCGCCCTTTTCGGGAAAGAATGATTCCGGATCCGTCTGGGCGCACAGGGCGCGCTCCTGCCAGCCGAGCTCCTCTTCGATCTCATCACCGATCAACAGCTCAAAGAGCTCGCTCATCAGCGCGCCTCCTAGCCCCTCGCGTTCGCGTCCCCGTGATGCGGCCGTTATCCATTGCGGCGGAACGACACGTGTGAAATTACAGGTGTGGTGCTCTGGCTCAGTCAAGCCGCGCTCTGGTATTGGGCCCCGGATTCACCCCCTGGAACCAAGCCGCCACAATTAGTGTGCAAAACGGGGCAAACCGGAACGTCTTCCTACCGCTTCCGCGTCCATCCGGCCCCATCCGTCGCACTGACGTACTGGTGGAGGGGACGCCCGCGGAGGCGAACCCGGTTGCAGCGATCACGACCAGATCACGAGGAGACAACGGCCCCAGAGGTGATGGGCGAGGAGGTTCCCGGAGAGAGCGCGGGCAAACCCCGCCCTCACCGACCTCACACCATCGGGTGAGAGACGCAGGTCGCATCCGGGAGAAGTTGACAGCGGGGGGCGCGGCAAGGTCGACTACTTCTCATGTCAGTGCACACCGCGACCCGGACGCTCCACCTGGAGCTCCGTCGTGCCGCCAGTGCGCTGTGTTCCTGTTGCCGGTGATTTCCCGCGCCTTTCCTCCCCGAAAGCCTCCCGGCCATATCCCGGTCGCCCCTTCGAAACCCTCGAACGGCCCGCGCGACCTCGCGACAAGGAACTCCTGACGTGCACTCGTCCTCCCGCTCGCTCGACGACCTCTCCTCCCCGTCCCGCTGGGCCGACGGCCTCAGCGATGTGAGCATCGCCGGCGACCCCCTCGCCTGGCCGCACCTCGCTCCCCCGCCGGTCCGGCGGCCCACCACGGTCGGCGCCTTCGCCGCCCTCGCCCGCCGGATCGCCGAGGACCGCGGGCGCTGGCGGCCGCTCGTCCGCTACGACCCGACCACCCGCTGGTACTCCCGCCTCGAGGTCGGCGAGGGGTACGAGGTGTGGCTGCTGAGCTGGCTTCCCGGGCAGGGCAGCGGAGCCCACGACCACGGCCGGTCGAGCGGCGTGCTGACCGTCCTGGAGGGCCGGCTGACGGAGCGTTCGCGCGGCCGGGCGGGGGCGGCCCGGCGGGACCGCTCGCTGCGGCCGGGAAGCCAGCGGGTGTTCTCCCCCGGGTACGTCCACGAGGTGGTCAACGACTCCCTGGAGCCCGCGGTGAGCCTCCACGCCTACTTCCCGGGACTCACCGAGATGACCCCCTACCGCGCGGTGCCCCGCGCCGAGGAGGCGCCGGTCCCCGGTTGAACCGGGACTGACAGGATGGGGCCATGCGGATTGTGGCATTGGCCGGTGGGATCGGCGGGGCCCGCTTCCTGCGGGGCCTGAAGCAGGCCGTCCCGGGCGACGGCGAACAGACGGAGATCACCGTCATCGGGAACACCGGCGACGACATCCACCTCTACGGGCTCAAGGTCTGCCCCGACCTCGACACCGTGATGTACACCCTCGGCGGTGGCATCAACGAGGAGCAGGGCTGGGGCCGGGCCGCCGAGACCTGGTCGGTCAAGGAGGAGATGAAGGCGTACGGCGTCGGCCCGGAGTGGTTCGGGCTCGGCGACCGGGACTTCGCCACCCACATCGTGCGCACCCAGATGATCGCCGCCGGCTATCCGCTGAGCGCCGTCACCGAGGCCCTGTGCGCGCGCTGGAAGCCGGGGGTGCGGCTGCTGCCGATGTCCGACGACCGGGTCGAGACCCATGTGCTGATCGAGGACCGGGACGCCCCGGGCGGGCGGCGGGCGGTGCACTTCCAGGAGTACTGGGTGCGGCTGCACGCCGAGGTGGACGCGCAGGCGATCGTCCCGGTCGGCGCCGAGGAGTCGAAGCCGGCGCCGGGGGTGATCGAGGCGATCGGGGAGGCCGACGTGATCCTCCTGCCGCCGTCCAACCCGGTGGTGTCGATCGGGACGGTGCTGGCCGTGCCGGGCATCCGGCAGGCCGTGGTGGAGGCGGAGGCGCCGGTGGTCGGCCTCTCCCCGATCATCGGGGGCGCGCCGGTGCGCGGGATGGCGGACAAGGTGCTGGCCGCGGTGGGCGTCGAGACCACGGCCGCGGCCGTGGCCAAGCACTACGGGCCGGGCCTGCTGGACGGCTGGCTGGTGGACACCGCGGACGCGGCCGCCGTGCCCGAGGTGGAGGAGGCCGGGATCGCCTGCCGGGCGGTTCCGCTGTGGATGAGCAGCGTCGAGGCGAGCGCCGAGATGGCGCGCGCGGCGCTGGCGCTGGCGGCGGAGGTGCGCGGCTGATGGGCGACGGACTCACGGACCGTCAGACGGCCTTCCGGGTCTGGGCGCTGCCCGGGATCCCCGAGGTCCGCGAGGGCGACGACCTGGCCAAGCTGATCGCCGCCTCGGTCGGCGAGAGCGGCGAGCCGCTGGAGGACGGGGACGTCCTCGTCGTCACCTCGAAGATCGTGAGCAAGGCGGAGGGCCGGCTGGTCGCCGCCGACGACCGCGAGGAGGCGATCGACGCCGAAACGGTGCGCCTGGTGGCACGGCGGGGCCCGACCCGGATCGTGCAGAACCGGCAGGGCTTCGTGATGGCCGCGGCCGGGGTGGACGCGTCCAACACCGCGCCGGGGACCGTGCTGCTGCTGCCGGAGGACCCGGACGCC
Source organism: Phaeacidiphilus oryzae TH49 (assembly GCF_000744815.1). NCBI lineage: Bacteria > Bacillati > Actinomycetota > Actinomycetes > Kitasatosporales > Streptomycetaceae > Phaeacidiphilus > Phaeacidiphilus oryzae. The sequence continues at coordinate 4,557,562 of NZ_JQMQ01000005.1, read as the reverse complement.
TCGGCCCGGGGGGTCCGCGCGGGGCTGCGCGAGCTGCTCGGCGTCGAGGTGGGCGTGGTGGTGACCGACACCTTCGGGCGCCCTTGGCGGAACGGGCTGACGGATGTCGCGATCGGGGCCGCGGGGCTGCGGGCGCTGGAGGACCGGCGGGGGGACGTGGACCCGTTCGGCAACGAGCTGGCGCTGACCGTCACCGCCTCCGCGGACGAGCTGGCCGGCGCAGGAGACCTGGTCAAGGGCAAGGTCGAGCAGCTGCCTGTGGCGGTGGTGCGCGGGCTCGCCCATCTGACCACCCGTGAGGACGGGCCGGGCGCACGGCCGGTGGCCCGGGACGCCGCCTCGGACATGTTCCGGCTCGGGACGAGCGAGGCGATCCGGGAGGCGGTGCTCCAGCGGCGGACCGTACGGGAGTTCACCGACGAGCCGGTCGACGGCGCGGCGGTACGGCGGGCGGTCGCGGCGGCGGTCACCGCGCCGGCCCCCCACCACACCACTCCGTGGCGGTTCGTGCTGGTCGAGTCGGCGGAGGCGCGGACGCGGCTCCTGGACTCGATGCTGGCGGCCTGGCGGCGGGACCTCGCGGAGATCGACGGGTGGGACGAGGAGCGGATCGCCCGGCGGACCCGGCGCGGGGACGTGCTGCGCGGGGCGCCGTACCTGGTGGTGCCGTGCCTGGTGGCGGGCGCCGAAGGGGGTGCTCACGGCTATCCGGACGCGCGGCGGGCGGCGGCGGAGCGGGAGATGTTCGTCGTCGCGGTGGGGGCGGCGGTGGAGAACCTGCTGGTGACGCTGGCGGGGGAAGGGCTGGGATCGGCCTGGGTCTCCTCGACGATGTTCTGCCGGGAGACCGTGCGGGAGGTGCTGGCGCTGCCTGAGGCGTGGGACCCGATGGGGGCGATCGCGGTGGGACGGCCGGCTGCCCCGGCGAAGCCGCGTCCGGCGCGGAGCGCGGACTCCTTCATCGAGGTCCGGTAGGGCCCTGCCCGTCTCCCGGGGCCCGGCCGCCGCGGAGGGGCAGTGCCGAAGGCGCGGGTACGGGGGGCGGTCAGATGTGGCGGTAGTCGCGCGGGGCGAAGCGGGGCGCGTGTCGGGGCGCGGCCCGGCCGTGGAGGAGGATCAGGCGGCAGGCGCGGAAGCGGTGACCCGACCAGGGGGCCAGGAGGGCCAGCATCCCGGCGTCGTCGGTGCGTTCGCGGCCCGCGAGGTTCCAGCCGACCGTGTGGGGGAGGTGGAGGTCGCCGATCGAGACCGCGTCGGGGTCGCCGTTGCAGCGCTGAACGGTCTCGGCGAAGGTCCACACGCCGATGCCGGGCACGGAGGTGAGCCGGGCGCGGGCCGCCTCGTGGCCGAGGACGGAGGCCTCCTCCAGCCGGGGGCCAGCCGGACCGCGCGCAGCACGGTGCCGGCGCGCTTGGAGTCGACGCCCGCCCGGTGCCATTCCCAGGACGGGATCGCCGCCCAGTCGCGCGCCTTGGGCGGCACCCGCATCGGGCGGCCGACTGGGTCGGCCGGCGCCGGCCCGGGCGCCGGCTCGCCGTAGCGGTGGAGCAGCAGCCGCCAGCCCCGGTACGCCTCGGTGGTGGTGACCTTCTGCTCCAGGACGGCCGGGATCAGCGACTCCATCACCAACCCGGTGCGGCCCAGCCGCAGGTCGGGGTGGCGGCGGTGGGCCGCGCGGAGGAACGGGTGGGCGGACGGGTCGAAGCCTGACGGGTCGTCATCGGCGCCGAGGAGGGCCGGCATCCGGTCCAGCAGCCAGTCCGCGCCGGGGCCCCAGGCGCGGCCCTCGACCGTGCCGTCGGCGGCGCGGACGGCGAGGCGCAGCGTGCCGGGCCCGGCCGGGGTGCGGGAGGCCCGCCAGACCGCGCCGTCGGACGTGGCGCGGTGGGCGGGGTCGCCGGTCCCCCGGCGCAGCGGGCCCAGAGTGAGGCCCAGGTCCACCTCGTACGGCGGCCGCCAGCTGCGCGTGCGCGCGGAGCCCGGGGGCCGGCGGGGGCGGTCGAGGGCTGGGTCACCCGGAGAGGCTACCCGGTCCCGGTCCCGGTCCCGGGCCCGGCTGGACCCCGGCAGCCGTCCGGGTCCGGGGGCCTAGGCCGGCACCGGGGCGGCCTTGGCCGCGCCGGCCTGGATGCGCGCGGCGGCGCCCCGGATCGAGGGCAGGTCGGCGTAGAGCGAGGCGCCCGGGCACTCGGTGGCGACGGCGTCGCGGTGGCCGGAGACCGCGTAGAAGGCGACCTTCCGGCCCTTCGGGTAGCGCGACCCGGAGTCGCCGGAGACCAGGGTCACCTTGGACGTCGGCGAGATGTGCGCCGGGCTGAGCTTCCAGGCGGCGATCCGGGCGAGCGCGTCCAGCATGGCCTTGGGGACCTTGCCCGAGGTGAAGGTGCCGATGGCGGCCACGCCGACGGTGTCGGTGTTGAAGCCCAGGGTGTGGGCGCCGTGGACGCTCCGGTCGACGCCGCCCGCGCGGCCCTCGTAGACCGTTCCGCACTTGTCGACCAGGAAGTTGTAGCCGATGTCCGCCCAGTGGAGGCTCTTCACGTGGTAGCGGTAGATCGACCGGATCACCGCCGGGGCCTGGGCGCAGGAGTAGCCGTTGCCGGTGTCGGTGTGGTGGATGAAGACCGCGTGGACCGCGCCGGTGTACTGGAGGGTCTTCTCGCGCATCTTCTCGTCGGCGCCCCAGCCGGCGCGGGAGACCATCAGCGGGGCGATCGCCGAGCTGGAGAGCTTCGCCGCGCGGGGCTTGACCGCGCGCGGCTGGGCCGCCCGGGTGGACGGGCCGGCCACGGGCGGGGGCGGCGGGGCCTGACCGGGGTCGACCAGGTCGAGGCGGAGGCCGGCCGGCAGCGCCCTGGAGCCGCCACTCGCCGGCGGCACCAGTCGGACCCGGATGCCGTCCGAGTCGCCGACCCACATCGGCGCTCCGCCGCCGCGCACCCCTGGGGCGGTGGCCTCGGCGGAGTCGCCGTCCGGCCGGTCGTCGTCAGCGGAGGGCAGCGGCTCCCAGCCGCTCCAGCGGCCGGTGGCGTGGTCGCGGACGCTGAACCGGATCAGGTCGGCGAGGCCGGCGCGGGGGTCGTTCCAGGTCACGCCGACCAGGGAGAAGCGGTGGCCGATGTCGGTGCGCAGGTCCCGCGCCGCGGAGGAGGCAGCGGTGGGGGTCGCGGTGAGGGTCGCGGTCGCGGTGGGCAGCGCCCGGCGGGTGGCCGTGCCGGCGACGGCGGCGGGGCCGGCCGCGCCCGCGAGGGAGAGGGTGGTGGTACTGCCGGGGATGGCGGCGGAGGCGGCGGCGCCTGACGCGTCGTCAGCGGACGAGCGGACGGCTGCGTTTGCCGCATCGGTCGCGCCGACCGCGACGGAGGAGCAGGCCACGGCGGCGCCGATGGTCAGCACCAGCGCGGAGGCACTCAGGGGCAAGACGGGGCGAATGCTCATAAATAGGATATTGAACCTTTATCCAAACTGACGCCACCTCAGAACCGGTCCCAGGTCGCGCGCTACGGCGCACGCGCCCCCGCGCGCACCGTTCCTTCCGCGGGCCCCCCGCACACCTGCGCGAGGCCATAAGAAGTACGGGCTAGGGTGGAGCGCACCATGAGCCAGAACGAGACTTTCGCTGGGGGCAACTCCCAGCCCCCCCTGGGCGCTGGCGGCGGTGCGCAGACTCCTGCCGACCTGCTGCGGTCCTCACTCGAGGTCGACCCGGCGCGGCCGATCGTCACCTTCTACGACGACGCGTCGGGCGAGAGAGTCGAGCTCTCCGTCAAGACGCTGGACAACTGGGTCGCCAAGACCGCCAACCTGCTCCAGGACGACCTCTCGGCCGCGCCCGGCGACCGGGCCGCGGTGCTGCTGCCGGCGCACTGGCAGACCGCGATCTGGCTGCTGGCCTGCTGGTCGGTGGGCGTCAACGCCTGCATGGGCGGGGACCCGGCCGAGGCCGATCTGGCGGTCAGCGGCCCCGACACGCTGGACGCGGCCGCGGAGTGCCCCGGCGAGCGGGTGGCGCTCGCGCTGCGCCCGCTGGGCGCGCGCTTCCCGCAGCTGCCGCCCGGCTTCCTGGACTACGCCACCGAGGTGCCCGCCCAGGGCGACCGCTTCGTGCCGTACGCCCCGGTCGACCCGGACCGGCCCGCGCTGGAGATCGACGGGGCCGTGCTGACCGGCGCCCAGGTCACCGCGGGGGCGATCGAGCGGGCGGCGGAGCTCGGGCTGGCGCCGGGCTCGCGGGTGCTGAGCACCCTGCCGTTCGACACCTGGGAGGGAATGACCGCCGGACTGCTTGCGCCACTGGCCGCCGGCGCATCGGTGGTGCTCTGCCGTCACTCGGCTCCGGCCGGCGATCCGTCGCTGGACGAGCGGGCCGCCGCGGAGCGGGTGACCCACCGCTTCGGGTGACCCCCCGCCGGAGGGGACTCCGGATCATGCCTCCCACCACGGGCCGGACCGCTGCCGCGGCCCGGCCCGTCGGCTTGCCTGCGCACCCGTTCCGAGCAGGCGCGTAGACGCGGGGAGTAACCCATTCGGGGCAGTGCGTAGGCGTCCCGGCCAGGGGCAGGCGAGCATCGGTACGGACATCGGCACCGATTCAAGGGGCTTTTCGGAAATCATTGCGAGGTGCGCACAACCCTCTTGTCCAGCGGACGGTCCCACACCGTGGATCCGATCCGGACCGCGACGAGAAGACGGGAAGCGACGTGAGCAGCGAAGGACCCGAGCCGATACCGGATCGACCCCAGCAGCCCGAGCAGGGCGGCGCCACGGAGCACCCCGCAGAGCAGTCGCCCGAGCAGCCGGCGGAGCAGCCGGCCGAGCAGTCGGCAGAGCAGCCGGCCGAGCACCCCGGAGCGCACCCCGCTCCCCGCCCCCGCCGCCGGCGCCGCCGACGGATCCTGGCCTGGACCGCGGGGACCCTCGCCCTGATCATCGTCGTCGTCACGGGCGCGGTCTGGTACGCGTACAACAGGTTCAGCGGGAACATCAAGGCCGACTCGACGACCGAGAAGCTCCTCGGCCCGCCGCAGGCCCGGCCGACCGTCGCGGCCGGCGCCGAGCACGCCGAGAACATCCTGCTGATCGGCTCGGACAACCGGGACGGCGCCAACGCCCAGTACGGGGACGCCGGCTCGGGCGCCCGCTCGGACACCACGATCCTGCTGCACCTCTCCGCCGATCGCCGGCACGTCACCGCGGTGAGCATCCCGCGCGACACGATGGTGCGGATCCCCGCCTGCCAGCTGCCGGACGGGAAGCACACCCTGCCGGAGCACGCCCAGTTCAACTGGGCCTACTCCAACGGCGGCACGGCCTGCACGATCCGCACCGTGGAGCAGGCGACCGGGATCCGGATCGACCACTTCATGGTGGTCGACTTCACCGGCTTCAAGAAGATGGTGGACGCGATGGGCGGGGTGGACGTCTGCCTCTCCCAGCCGGTGAACGACAAGGACGCCAAGCTGAACCTGCCGGCCGGCCGCCAGCACCTGGACGGGTCCCAGGCGCTCGGCTTCGTCCGGGTCCGCTACTCCCTCGGCGACGGCACGGACACCGAGCGGATCGGCCGCCAGCAGGAGTTCCTCTCCTCCCTGGTGCAGTCGGCGGAGAACACCGGGGTGCTGCTCAACCCGACGAAGCTGATCCCGCTGCTGGACGCCGCCACCTCCGCGCTGACCGTCGACCCCGGCCTGGACAGCCTGGAGAAGCTGTACTCGCTGGCCCGCAGCCTGAAGTCGACCTCGGCCGGACAGACCGTCTTCATCACCGCCCCGGTGGAGCAGTACCCGCCGGACCCGAACCGGCTGCAGTTCACCGAGCCGGCCGCGACCGACCTGTGGAACGAGCTGCGGAACGATCAGCCGGTGACGCCTGCGGCCGTGGCCGGGGCGACGGCCTCGGGCTCCGCCTCGGCCTCGGCTTCGGCTTCGGCTTCGGCCTCCGGCTCGATCTCCGCGTCAACGTCCGGGATGCTGTCCCCCACTCGGGGGGCGCAGGGAGTGAGTGACACTGCGTCACCATCTGTCTCGGGGACGCCCTCGCCGTCACCGTCGGCATACAGCGGACGGGTGGCGAACCAGGACATCTGCGGCAAGTAGCGGCAAACTCAAAGGGCGAGTGAGGGGTGGAATTTGTCACCGATCCGGGGAGGCGGGGGATCGGGCGGTTAGGGTGGCGCCGGAGGGCCCCCGCGCCAGGCGGACTCGGGGGAGGGTGGAGAGGCATACCGCAAGCACGGCACGTGGAGGGACAGGGGTGAACCCGCTCGACGCAGACCCCCCCGTGACGCCACCCGCCCACCGGCAGCCGCGGACCGGCGCCGCGTACCCGAAGGGCCCCGGCTGGGCCCAGACGGACCCCGGCGCACTCGGACCGCCCGCCACGCCGGGCACGCGCGGCGCCCACGGCGAAACCGGCCTTCACGGCGAGCCGGGCGCTCACGCCGAGCTTGGCGCTCACGGCGTCCCGGGCGCTCATGCCGGGCCCGGCCTTCACGGCGAGCCCGGCGTTCACAGCGACCCGGGCGCTCATGCAGAGCCCGGCGCTCACGCCGAGCCCGGGGCCTCCGCCGCTTTCGGCGCGTCCGGCGGCCGTGGCGGGCAGGCCGAGTTCGCCGAGGGGGCGCCGCTCGGCGCCCCGCGGCCCGGGGCCGGCTGGCCCGGCGGCGGGCGCTGGCCGCGCGGAAGGCGCGGACCGGTGCCTGGCTGACCGCCGCCTTCGGCTTCCTGGCGGTGGTGGTCGCGGCGGTCTGCGTCCTCTTCCTGCGGGGCGGCGGGACACCGCCGGCGTCGGCCGGGGCCGCCGGATCGGCCTCCGTCTCCGGGATCTCCTCGGGCGCCGCGGGCAAGGCGGCGGCCGGAGGCGACGCCGCCAAGGGCGGCACCGGTGCGAGCTGCCGGGCCCCCGCGACGACCTCCGCCACGGCCTCCGCCCCGGCGCTTCCCCCCGGTCCCGACGCGGCCCCGATCGACGTCCGGGTGACCGTGCTCAACGGCAGCGGTGCCTTCGGTCAGGCGGAGACCGTCCTCACCTGGATGCAGAACCACCAGGGCTACCTGCGCACCAGCAACGGCGGGCCGGCCTCGGTACAGGCGCACACCTCCCTGGTGTACGCACCGGCGCATGCGGACCAGGCGCGCACCCTGGTGGCCGCGATGCGCCTGCCCGCGTCCGCGCTGCACGCCACCGGGAAGGACACGGGTCCCCGCACCCCCATGGTGCTGACTCTCGGTCAGGACTTCCGCGGGGTCGGCAAGCCGCTGGCGCAGCCCGCCGGCGGCTGCCCGGCCGCCTCCGGCTGACCGGGCGCCGGTCCGCCGGCGGCTCCAGGCCGCCGGGGGGCGGGCGGGCGTCGGAGCACAGCAGCACAGCATTCGTCGAAAACGTCAGGAAAGGGCAGCCCGCGCGCAGATGAGCACGGACGAGAACGAATTCGCCCCGCCCCGGCCCGGCCGCCGCGCGGCAGCCGGGCCGGCGCGCGCGGCTGGACGCGGTGCCCGCCGCACGGCCCCTCCCCCGCCCGCCGGTCGCCGCGCCCCGGGCGAGCCGGCGGCCACTCCCCCTCGACGGCCCGGCACGGCGGCGGGCCCGGTGGACCGGGCGGACCGGGCGGACCGCCGTACGGCGACGAGCCGTACGACTCGGGGGTGGGCAGCACGATCGCCGTCCCCGCGGTCTCCCGGCAGCCCTCCCGCTCCGCCGGCGGGCGCGGCGGGCCTGGCGGGGCCGGACACGGCCGCGGCGGAGGCGGCGGCCACGGCCGCGGGGGAGCGGCGGTGGGCGCGGACGCAGCGCCGGGCGCGGCCGGGGCAGCGGTCGCGGCCGCGCGGCGGCCGGCGGCCGGCGCTATCTGAAGCCGCTCGCCCTGAGCCTGGCCGCGGTGGTGGCGATCTGCCTGGTCAGCGGCTGGCTGTACGTCAAGCACCTGGACGGCAACATCCAGCACGGCGCGCTCAGCGCCGGCGACATGCCCTCCTCCAGCAGCGACGGCGCGCTGAACATCCTGCTGATCGGCTCGGACAGCCGGAACACGGCCGAGGACCTCAAGCTGGGCGGCGCCAAGAGCTCGGTGGGCGGTCCCCTCCACGCCGACGTGGAGATGCTGCTGCACGTCTCGGCGGACCACAGCAACGCCTCGCTGCTGTCGATCCCGCGGGACACCATGGTCGACATCCCGCAGTGCAAGGACCCGAAGACCGGCAAGGTCTACCCGGCGACCCCGCACCAGCAGATCACCACCTCGCTGAGCCGCGGCGGCCCCTCCTGCACGGTCTACACCTGGTACAAGCTGACCGGGATCCCGATCAACCACTACATGATGGTGGACTTCTCCGGGGTGGTCTCGATGGCGGACGCCGTCGGCGGGGTGCCGGTCTGCGTGGACAACAACGTCTACGACCCGGACTCGCATCTGCGGCTGACCAAGGGCGACCACGTCATCAAGGGCGTGCAGGCGCTGGAGTGGCTGCGCACCCGGCACGGCTTCGGCGACGGCAGCGACCTCTACCGCACCCAGGTCCAGCACATGTACCTGACCTCGATGATGCGGCGGCTGAAGTCCGGCGGGACGCTGGGCGATCCCAGCAAGGTGCTCGACCTGGCGGACGCCGCCACCAAGGCGCTCTCGGTGGACGACGGCCTCGACTCGGTGACCAAGCTGGCCGGCCTCGGCACCGAGCTGAAGGGCCTCCAGCTGGACCGGCTGACCACCCTCACCATGCCGTACGCGGCCGACCCGCAGAACCCCACCGCCTGGGTCATCCCCAAGCCCGGCGACGCGGACCAGATCTTCGCGATGATCCGCAACGACGTCTCGCTGGACTCGCACGGGAAGCCGGCCAAGGCCACGTCCTCGGCCTCCTCCGGGCCGGCCTCCGGCGGCGCCTCGGTGGCCGCGTACGCGGTCAACGTGGAGGTGGAGAACGGCGGGACGGTCACCGGCCGGGCCGACCAGATCACCACCGCGCTGAAGGCGGACGGCTTCCGGCTGGCGACGACCGCGGGCAACGCGCCGCAGCAGCAGGCCACCAGCACGGTGAACTACCCGCCCGGGGACGAGGACAAGGCGAAGGCGGTGGCCGCCGCGCTGAAGCTGCCGGCCTCCGCGGTGAAGTCCGACCCGACGGCGACGATGACCACGGTGGTCGTCGGCGGCGACTGGCCGAGCGGCGACACCTACGGCTCGAAGCCGTCCGCGGGGGCGGTGCCGACCAGCGCGCCGAAGCAGTCCGGCAACCAGACGATGTGCGCCCATGTGAACCCGGCGTTCGCCTTCTGATCCGGCCTGACGGCCTCCGACAGCGAGGAGGGCCCCCGATCCCGGCTGGGATCGGGGGCCCTCCTCGCTGTCAGCAGAAGCCGACGGAGCGTCAGACGGGCTGCTGGGCCTGGCCGTTGGAGACCGCCCCGGGCCCGGGGGCGGTGGAGGCGATCACCCGGCGGGCCAGCGAGCGGGGGCTGGTCAGAAAGCCCCAGCCCCAGGACATGTGCATGGTGGCGAGCGCCACCGGCAGCCAGGCCCGGGCCCGGGCCGGCAGTCCGCGGCCCTCGCGCAGCGAGCCGAGGAGCACCGCGGCGGCGTACCCGCCGGGGAGAACGAGGAAGAGCGGGTGCAGCACCGCGCCCGCGACCAGGCCGACCGCGCAGCCGGCCACCGCGGCCGGCGGGGCCAGGTAGCGGAGGTTGACCGAGCCGCGGTGGTAGCGGGTGACGACCCGGCGCCAGCGCCCGTAGTCCCGGTACTGGCGGGCGAGCTTGCGGACCGAGGGGCGGGGGCGGTAGGAGACCTTCAGGTCCGGGGTGAACCAGACCAGCCCGCCGTCCTGGCGGATCCGGTAGTTCAGCTCCCAGTCCTGGGCCCGGACGAACTCCTCGTTGTAGCCGCCGAGGCGCTCCAGCACCTTGCGGCGGAAGACGCCGAGGTAGACGGTGTCCGCCGGGCCGGCCTCGCCGCCGGTGTGGAAGGCGGCGTTGCCGACGCCGATCCGCGAGGTCATCGCGGCGGCGACGGCCCGCTCCCAGTCCGTCTCGCCCTCGGCGTGCATCACGCCGCCGACGTTGGCCGCCGACTTGTCCGCCAGCAGGCGGACGGCGGTGGCGATGTAACCCGGCGTCAGCAGGCCGTGGCCGTCGACGCGGACCACGATCGGATGGCGCGAGCCGCGGATGGCCGCGTTGAGCGCGGCGGGGGTGCGGCCGGTCGGGTTGGGCACGGTCCGCACCTCGCGGGAGGTGCCGGCGGTCTCGGCGACCAGCTGGGCGGCGATCTCGTCGGTGCGGTCCTCGGAGGGGCCGAGGGCGATGACGACCTCCAGGTCGCCCGGGTACTCCTGCTCCAGGATCCGGGTGACGGCGGTGCGAAGATGCCGCTCCTCGTTGAGCACGGGCATGATCACGGACACGCTGGGTGCGGAAGGCGACTGCGTCGGGCTGCTCTCGTTCATCGGGGGTCACCGTACCGTGTCCGCGCGCCGAGGGCGCGCCCCGGATACGGCGCCGAGGGCGGGTATCCGGGGCGCGCGGTGCTCGCGATCACTCGGCCGACAGCGCGGCCAGGGGATCGGCCCGGGCGGCGCGCCAGGCGGGGACCACGGCGGCGAGGACGCCGACCGCGGCGGAGCCGGCCAGCACCGCGGCGAGGGTGGGCCACGGGACGGCCAGCACGTCCAGGCCCTGGAGGCGGAGCAGTCGCTGCGCGACGACCCCCCAGCCGAGCCCGACGCCGACACCGAGCAGCGCGCCGAAGACGCTGATCGCGACCGCCTCCAGCCGGAACATCCGGCGGACCTGCCGCCGGGCCGCCCCGACCGCCCGCAGCATCCCGATCTCCCGGCCGCGCTCGACCGCGGACAGCGCCAGCGTGTTCACCACGCCGAGCACCGCCACCACGATGGCCAGCGCCAGCAGCCCGTAGACCAGGTCGAGCAGCGAGGAGATCTGCTGCCGCAGGTTGCGCTTGTAGTCGGCCTGGTCGGCGACGGTCAGCTGGGGGTAGCTCCGCTCGGCGGCCTTCAGCGCGGAGTAGACGGTGCCCCGGTCGGCACCCTTGGCCGCGGCGGCCAGCAGCATGTCGTCCGCGGGCAGCCGGTCCGCCGGAACGTACCGTTCGAGGGTGGCCGTGGAGACGTAGAAGGCCCCCTTGTACAGCGCGCCGGTGTCGGAGGCGATGGCACCCACCGGCAGCACCGCGGTCCGGCGCGCCCCGTCGAAGGAGGCGGTGACGCTCTCCCCCACGGTCAGGTGGTGGGCGGCGGCGAAGGAGCGCGGGACGACGATCCCCCCGCCGGGCCGGTAGACGGCCGTGGCGTCGCCGGAGTCGGTCGCCACCCGGAAGTCCTGGGTGAAGCTGGGGTCGGAGGCCTCCACGGTGTACGCGTGCCCGGCGCCGGCCCCGTCCGGGGTGCGCAGGACGGCGCCGATCTCGCGCTGCTCGGTGAGGTGGCCGAGACCGGGGGTGCGGCGGGCGGCGGAGACCATCGCCGGGGTGATCGGCAGCCCGCCGTCGGAGTGGACGACGTAGTCGGCGCCGACCGAGCGGTCGATGGCCGCGCCGGCCGAGGCCACCATCGAGTTCCCGGCCACCGACATCCCGGTCACCAGGGCCAGCCCGACCATCAGGGCGGCCGCGGTCGCCCCGGTGCGGCGCGGGTTGCGCAGCACGTTGCGCTGGGCCAGCCGGCCGGCCGCGCCGGCGGGCGCGGTCAGCAGCCGGCCGAGGGCCCGCATCACCAGTGCGGCGAGCACGGGGGCCAGCACGACCACACCGATCAGGCTGGCCGCCACGCCCAGGGCCAGGAGCGCCGCCCCGGTGCCGCCGCGCTCGGCGAGCGCGGCCTGAGCCAGTGCGTACCCGCCCGCGCCGGTGGTGAGAAGCCCGAGGCAGGCGCGGACGACCGCCGCCCGCCGGGTGGAGTGCCGTCCGGCCGGCTCCCCGCCACCGCTGCGCATGGCCTCCACCGGGGAGACCCGGCCGGCCCGCCGGGCCGGAATCCACCCGGCGGCGAGGGTGGCCAGGACGCCGACCGCACAGCCGGCGACCGGGGCGGTCCAGCCGATGGACAGCTGGTCGAGGGTGAGGTTCATCCCGCTGGCCCGCATCAGCCGGATCAGGCCGACCGAGAGCCCGATGCCGGCGCCGACGCCGAGGGCCGAGCCGGCGGCGCCGAGCAGCAGCGCCTCGGCGAGCACCCCGCGGCGGGTCTGCCGCCGGTCCGCGCCGATCGCGCGGAGCAGCCCGAGCTGCCGGGTGCGCTGGGCGACCAGCATGGAGAAGGTGTTGAAGATCAGGAAGACGCCGGCCAGCACCGCGATCCCGGCGAAGCCGAGCATGGCCCCCCTGAGCACGCCGAGCGAGGAGCCGATCTGGCTCTGCTGGTCGGCGGTCTCCTGGGCGCGGGTGCGGACGGTGTAGCCGCCGCCGATCGCCCGCTCGACCGCGTCCCGCACCTGCTGGTCGCTGTGGCCGGCCGCGGCGTCCACCGCGATGTCGTTGTACACCCCCGGGCGGCCGAGGAGCTGCCGCTGCGCGGCGGCGCCGTCGAAGACGAAGAGGCCGGCCCCCGGATTGGCGGTGGTGAAGGTGACGATGCCGGTGACGGTCTCCGGGAAGGAGCCGTACGGGGTGACCGCGACCAGGCGGTCGCCGATCACCAGGTGGTGGGCCGCCACGGTGTCGGAGTCCACCAGCACCTGGCCGGCGCCGCTCGGCGCGCGGCCCGAGGTGAGGGCGGCCGGCTGACGGCGGGAGGGATCCCAGTCGGAGCCGATGGTGGGGGCGCCGCCGGTGGGGCCGATCCGGTTCCCGCGGGTGTCCGTGACGGACAGCCGGGTGGTGGAGACCTCGCCGTGGGCGGCGGCCACGCCGGGGGCGCCCGCGATCCGCCGGACCAGCGCGGCGGGCAGCAGGGACTGGCCGCCGTCGGTGGTGCGGGAGGCGGCGGAGCCGGCCGCGGCCTGTTTCGGATGGACGGTCACATCGGCCGAGGTGGCGGTGAAGAGACGGTCGAAGGTGGCGTTGACCGTGCCGGTGAAGATCAGCGTTCCGGAGACGAAGGCCACCGAGATCGCCACGGCGATCAGCGAGAGGGCCACCCGGCCCTTGTGGGCGAAGAGGTTGCGCAGCGCGGTCCGGATCATGGCCTGCCGCCTCCCTCGGCACCGCCGAGGTCGCGCATCCGGTCCAGGACCGCCTCGGCGGTCGGCGCGGGCATCTCGTCGACGATCCGGCCGTCGGCGAGGAAGAGCACCCGGTCCGCGTAGCCGGCGGCGACCGGGTCGTGGGTGACCATCACCACGGTCTGGCCCAGCTCGTCCACGCTGCGCCGGAGGAAGCCGAGCACCTCGCCGCCGGAGCGGGAGTCCAGGTTGCCGGTCGGCTCGTCGCCGAAGACGATCTCGGGCCGGGAGGCCAGCGCGCGGGCGACGGCCACCCGCTGCTGCTGCCCGCCGGAGAGCTGGTTCGGCCGGTGCTTCAGCCGGTCCCGCAGGCCGACGGTGTCGATCACGGTGTCCAGCCAGTCCCGGTCCGGGCGGCGGCCGGCCAGGTCCAGCGGCAGGGTGATGTTCTCCAGCGCGTTGAGCGTCGGCAGCAGGTTGAAGGCCTGGAAGACGAAGCCCACCCGGTCCCGGCGGAGCCGGGTCAGCCGGCGGTCGCTGAGCCCGCCGATCTCCGTGTCGCCGATCCAGATCCGGCCCGAGTCCACCCCGTCCAGGCCGGCCAGGCAGTGCATCAGGGTGGACTTCCCGGAGCCCGAGGGGCCCATCACGGCGGTGAACCGGCCGCGCGGGATGTCCACGTCGACCTCGGCCAGGGCGACCACCCGGGCCTCGCCGGAGCCGTAGGCCTTGCTCATTCGGCGGCCGCGGGCGGCGAAGGCGCCGGGCCCCCGCCCGGCACCCGCGGCGGCGGTCGGGGCGAGCGCGGGCGCGGTCGCGGGCACCCCTCCGGTTGCGGCTGCCCCTCCGGTCGCGGCTGCGCGGACGGACGCGGGTACGGAAGCGTTCACGGCCCCCTCCTCGGTGAACGGTCTGCTGCGATCCCCTTCAGCCTTCCGTCCGGCGGACGCCGGGACGATGGGGAAGAGCCCCGATTCGCCCCGGGGGCCACCCCTGAGCCGACCCGGGGGCTAGCCCCACCCCGGCGTGATCCCGGCCACCCGGGTTGTCCGGATGGCGTGCCCGAGTTGTGCCGGGCCTGCCTCCTTCTGCATCAGAATTGCTACAGCTCCGGCCCGTTCTCGTCCCTGACTGTGGCGTACAGAGGGACATGGGGCATGCTCTCCGCCATGAACGAGAGGCGTGACGGATGGAACCAGGGCGGATACGACCGCCCGACCGCCGGGTACGCGGGGCGGTCTGGAGCAGCCGGTGAGCCCACGCTCCCGCCCGAGCTGAACCCGCGCGGCCGCATGGGCACCCCGCCGCCGCGCCCGGCGAGCGACCCCTACGGGGCCCCGCACGGCGACCCGTACGGGCAGCCGGGCGGGCCGGGCCCGCGCCCGCCCGCGGGCGGAGGCGGCGGGGGCTACCCGCCGCGCCGCCGGCACCGGGTGCGGAACACGATCGTCACCCTGGTGGTGCTGATCATCGCGGTGGCGGTGGGCACCTACTTCTGGGCCGACTCCAAGCTCAACCGGCAGGACGTGCTGGCCTCGTACTCCGGCCGGCCGCCGGCGGGTAAGGGCACCAACTGGCTGATCGTCGGCTCGGACGCCCGCCAGGGGATGACGGACGCCCAGATGAAGGCGCTGCACACCGGCTACGCCTCGGGCTCCCGCACCGACTCGATGATGGTGCTGCACATCGGCGGCAACGGGAACACCCTGATGTCCATCCCGCGTGACTCCTACGTCACGATCCCGGCCTGGACGGACAGCAAGGGCGTGCAGCACTCGGCGGCCAAGCACAAGATCAACGCGGCCTACGCCGAGGGCGGCGGCAAGCTGATGGTGCAGACCGTCGAGTACAACACCGGCGTCCACATCGACCACTACGCCGAGATCGGCTTCAACGGCTTCGTCTCCGTCACCGACGCGATCGGCGGCGTGGACATGTGCCTGCCGAAGGCGATCCACGACACGGCGTCCGGCGCCGACCTCAAGGCCGGCTGCCAGACCCTGAACGGCGCGCAGGCGCTGGCCTTCGTCCGCGAGCGGCACCAGGAGGCCACCCAGGACCTCGGCCGGATGCAGCACCAGCAGCAGTTCCTGGCCGCGCTGGGCAAGAAGGCGACCTCGCCCGGCGTCATGCTGAACCCGTTCACCCTCTACCCGACGATGAGCGCCGGTCTCGGCATGCTGACCGTGGACAACGGCACCGGGCTCTACGACCTCGGCCGGATGTTCTTCGCCATGAAGGGCCTGAACAGCGGCAACGGCAAGACCATCACCGTGCCGATCGCGGACGCCAACTACTACACCCCGACCGACGGCGACGCGGTGAAGTGGAACATGTCCGAGGCGAACCAGGTCTTCGACGCCTTCAAGAACGACACCAAGGTGCCGAGCTTCTCCAACTGAGGCCGAGCCGGGGCGCGCGTCCGGTTGGGCTAACGCTCCGTCAGACGGAGCACGCCCCGCGAGCGGGGCGCCCGCGCCGGGCGGAGCCTGGTCGCATGGCCACCCCTCCCCCGCCGCCCGACGAACCGCCGCTGCCACCGGAGTTGTCGCCCCGTCAGGGGGCGGCGGCCGCCGGTGGCAGCGGCGGTTCTGCTCTCCGGCGCGGGAGCCGCCGCAGCGGCGGGAGCCGCCGTTCCGGCGGGGCCGGCCGGGCAGGCCGCGGAAAGGGCCGCTGCGCCGGACCTGGACGATCCTCTGGCGGACGGTCGCCGTGCTGGTCGTCCTCGGGCTGGCGGCCGGGGTGGCCACCTACTTCTGGGCGGACTCCAGGCTCGACCACGTCGACGCGGTCTCCGACTACGGCGGCCGCCCGGCGGACGGGCCCGGCACCAACTGGCTGCTGGCCGGCTCGGACAGCCGCAGCAAGCTGACCCCGCAGCAGGCGAAGGAGTACCACACCGGCACGGCCGCGGCGGGCTCCGGCGGCACGGACACCATCATGCTGCTCCACCAGGGCTCCGACGGGTCGGTGCTGGTGTCGATCCCCCGCGACTCATGGGTCACCATCCCGGCGTACACGGACTCCAGGGGCGTCCGGCACCCGTCCCAGCAGAGCAAGATCAACGCGGCGTACAACTACGGCGGCCCGCGACTGCTGGTGCGGACCGTGGAGACGGCCACCGGGGTGCGCGTCGACCACTACGCGGAGGTGGGCTTCGCCGGGGTGGTGGACGTGGTGGACGCGCTCGGCGGGCTGGACATCTGCCTGCCGGAGGCCGTCCACGACTCCTACTCGGGGGCCGATCTGCGGGCCGGGTGCCAGACCCTGACGGGGGTGGAGACCCTGCAGCTGGTGCGGACCCGGCATGCGTTCGCCAGCTCGGACTTCGCCCGGATGGAGAACCAGCGGCGGGTGCTGGCGGCCCTCTCCAAGGAGCTGCTGTCGCCCTCCACCCTGCTGAACCCGTTCACCTTCTATCCGGTGCTGAGCGCCGCGCTGAACTCGCTGAGCGTGGACAAGGGGACGGGGGTCCCGGGGCTGGTGCGGATGGGGTGGACGCTGCATCGGGCGGCGGGGTCCGGGGGGACCCAGTTGACGGTTCCGACCTCCTCGAACTCCTACCTCACGCCGACCGGCGAGTCCGCGGTGCTGTGGGACTCCGTACGGGCGCCCGCGCTGTTCTCCGAGATCCAGAACGACCGGAAGATCACCTCCACCTCCGGCTGACACCGCGCGACGCGCGGGGCCGCGCTACCGGACCGCCGCCAGGACGGCGGACAGCTCCGCCGCGAGCGCGGCCGGCAGCGCCCGGGGGTCCGGGGAGGAGCGGCCGTCGGCGAGGACGCCGATATGCGCGCGGCCGCGGTAGGTGGACATGGCGATGGCCAGCGCGTGGCCGCGGGCCAGCGGCGGCAGCGGGTAGAGGGCCCGCAGCGGCGCCCCGCCGAGCGACAGCGGGATGTCCGGCAGCGGGACGGAGGTCAGCAGGACGTCGAAGAGGAGCCGCGCCCCCCTGCCCGCCAGCGGCGCCCCCGCCCGGCGCAGCGCCGGCGGCAGCGGTTCGGCCAGCAGGGCCACCGCGCCCGCCCCGCCGTTGGTGCCTGCGGCCTTGCAGCGGTCCATCGCCGTGCGCACGGTCTCCAGCCGCACCAGCGGGTCCGGCTCGCCCAGCGGCAGCCGGATCAGGTATCCGGAGAGGAGGTTGCCGACCCCCTGCCGGCGCCGCCGCCGGGAGACCGGGATCAGCGCCCGCGGGGCCGCCGAGGCCAGCTCGGCGCGGTCCGCGCCGCCGTCCAGCAGCCAGCGCCGCAGCGCCCCGGCGACCACCGCGATCAGTACGTCGTTGGCGGTGCCGCGGACGATCTTGCGTATCCGGGTGATGTCGTCGAGGTCCAGTTCGGCGGTGGCCAGCGCCCGGGTGCCGCTGGTGGGCGCGGCGAGCAGCGGGCTGCCGCCCTCGATCGCGGTCCGCAGGACGGCCGCCCCTATCCCCAACTGCCGTCCGGCGTAGCGGATCCGGGCGGGGAGGGAGCGGGGGTCGGCGGTGTGCAGCAGGCCGGTGGCGAGGGCCAGCGGGTTCGGGCCGCCCGCCGCCGGGACCGGCGGGGCCGTCCGGGGCGCCGGCAGCAGGTCCTGGATCTGGTCCATCAGGCCGGCGCCGATCTCGACCGCCCCCAGCCCGTCGGCGAGGGCGTGGTGGAGCTTGAGGAGGACGTGGACCTGGTCGCCGCGGCGCCGCCCGGCCAGGACGTACGCGGCCCACGGCGGGCGGTCGCGGTCCAGCGGCTGGGCCATCAGCTCGGCGGTGATCTCGTCGCGTTCGGCGGGGTCGCCGCCGAGGACGATGCGCTCGACGTGCCGGTGGACGTCGAAGCCCCGGTCCTCGGCCCAGCCGAGCGCGCCCGGCGGGTACCAGACGTCCTGGACGCGGCGCCGGAGTCGGGGCATCGCGGCCGTGCGCTCGGCGATGAGTTCGGCGATCCGGCGGCCGGGGTCGCGGCCCTGCCGGGCGGACGGCTGGAGGACCGCGAGCGCGCCCAGATGCATGGGGTGGTCGGCGGTCTCGAGGTGCCAGAAGGTGGAGTCGATCGGGCTGAGCGGTTGGTCGGCCAAGGCCTCGGCTCCGTTCACGACACAGTCGGGTCAGCAAGACGGTCAACGGCGAATCAGCAGTGAACCGCGTGCGCTCGACTACGGTCAAGTAGCAACCGAATACGGCCAGTTACCATCCGGTTGAGTTCTCATGAACTCCGCTTACGGGCCCGTTCGCTCAGCAGGCTGTCCAGCTCCGCATGCACCCGCCGGTCCATCGCCATGGCCAGTTCGGCGTCGACCACCGTGCGGGCCATCGGGCGCAGCCGCTCCAGTGCCACCCCGAGGTGCTCGGGATCGGCCGAGCCGGGCGCAGCCTCCGCGTCGACCGCGTCGACCAGGTGGCGGCGGATCAGCATGGTGAAGAGGTCCGCCAGCGCGTCCGCGTGCTCGCGGACCACCCGCCCGGCGGCCAGCACGTCGGCCAGCGGGACGCCCGCGTCGACCAAGGCCAGGGTGGCGTCCAGCAGCCGCCGGCTGACGTGCACCAGGTCGTCGCCCTCGACCCGGACGTAGCCGATGTCCACCGCCTCGGCCAGCTCCTCCGGCTCGACCGCCAGGCCGAGCCGCTCGGCCACCTCGTCGGCCGGCAGCCTGACCTCGGTCTCCTCGGACCAGGGCGCGGCCAGCGCGCTCTCCACGCCGAGGAGTTGGGCGACCTCGCGGCCGTCCTCCCAGGCGGCGATCAGCTCGGCGATGCCGCCGAGGGTGTGGCCGCGCTCGATCAGCGTGGCGATGGTGCGCAGCCGGGCCAGATGGGTGTCGTCGTACCAGGCGATCCGGCCCTCGCGCCGGGGCGGGGGCAGCAGCCCGCGCTCCCGGTAGAAGCGGAGGGTGCGGACGGTGATCCCGGCCTCCTTGGCCAGTTCCGCCACTCGGTAGCTCCGCGGGTGCGCCTGCGGGTGCTCATCTGTCGCCGCCATGGTCGAAAGCTTAGGAGGTCGAAAGCCTGGGAGGTCGAAAGCCTGGGAGGCGGATCCTGACTTAGCGGTAACAAACTTCCTCCCACCCCCTGTCGCTTCTGCCCGGGCTGCCCTACGCTGCCAATCGCGCCAGCATCCACTGGCACGATCCGGCGGAGGGACACACCATGGCAGCACCCGCAGATCACCGGGCCCCTCGCGACGAGGCGGCCGCCGAAGCCACCGAGCACCACCGCGTCGTGGTGGTCGGCACCGGCTTCGGCGGCCTGGGCATGGGTGCACGGCTGCGCCGCGAGGGCATCAGCGACTTCCTGCTGCTGGAGCGCGCCGACTCGGTCGGCGGCACCTGGCGGGACAACAGCTATCCGGGCTGCGCCTGCGACGTGCCCTCCCACCTCTACTCGTTCAGCTTCGCCCCCGAGCCGGCCTGGCCCCGGACCTTCTCCGGGCAGCCGCACATCCGCGCCTACCTGGAGCGGGTCACCGACGAGTTCGGGCTGCGGCGGCACATCCGGTTCGACTGCGAGCTGGAGGCCGCGCGGTGGGACGGCGAGGAGAAGCGCTGGGAGATCACCACCTCCGCCGGCCGGATGACCGCGGACGTGCTGATCGCCGCCGGCGGCCCGCTCTCCGAGCCGCAGATCCCGGACATCCCCGGGCTCGCCGACTTCCCGGGGAAGGTCTTCCACTCGGCCCGCTGGGACCACGACTACGACCTGACCGGCAAGCGGGTCGCCGTGGTCGGCACCGGCGCCTCGGCGATCCAGATCGTCCCGTCGATCCAGCCGCAGGTCGAGCGGCTGACCGTGATCCAGCGCACCCCGCCGTGGGTGATGCCGCGGATGGACCGGGACACCGCGGGCTTCGAGCGCCGGCTGCACCGCTCGTTCCCGGCCACCCGCCGGCTCCGCCGCCAACTGCTCTGGCTGGTACGGGAGTTCCAGGTCGGCGCGTTCACCCGGCGGCCTCAGCTGATGCGCGCCACCCAGCTGCTGGCCAAGGCCCACCTCAACCGGGCGGTCTCGGACCCGGAGCTGCGCGCCAAGCTCACCCCGGACTACCTGATCGGCTGCAAGCGGATCCTGCTCTCCAACACCTACTATCCGGCGCTGGCCCAGCCCAACGCCGAGGTGCTGGCCTCCGCACTGACGGAGGTGCGCGGCTCGACGGTGGTCACCGCGGACGGCAGCGAGCGCGAGGTGGACGCGATCGTCTTCGGCACCGGCTTCCACGTCACCGACATGCCGATCGGCGACAAGATCACCGGCGCCGCCGGGCACACCCTGGCCGAGCACTGGAAGGACGGCCTGGCCGCGCTGCGCGGAGCGGCCATCGACGGCTTCCCCAACCTACTGATGATCATCGGGCCGAACACCGGCCTCGGCAACAGCTCGATGATCCTGCAGATCGAGTCGCACACCGCGTACGCGGTCTCGTACCTCCGCGCGCTGGACCGCACCGGCGCCGCGGCCCTGGACGCCACCCCGGCGGCGGTCCGCTCCTGGAACGAGGAGATGCAGCGCCGGATGCAGACCACGGTCTGGTCCACCGGCGGCTGCAACAGCTGGTACCAGGACCGGTTCGGCCGCAACACCACCCTGTGGCCGGGCAGCACCGCCGCCTTCCGCCGGGCCACCGACCACGTCGACCTCAACGAGTACGAGCTGGTGAACCGCTGATGACGATCCCGCAGAGCCCCGTCTCGCCCTACGCGCCGCCGGCCCCGCGCCACTCCCGCATGGTGCCCTCGTACGACGGCACCCGGCTGCACGTCGAGGAGCACGGGCCGGAGGACCGCGCCGGACTCCCGACCGTCGTCCTCGCCCACGGCTGGACCTGCTCCACCGTCTTCTGGGCTCCGGTGATCCGGCTGCTCTCCGAGGACCACCGGGTGATCGCATACGACCAGCGCGGCCACGGCGCCAGCGACCTCGGCCTGCCGCACGCCTACTCCCCCGCCGGCCTCGCCGACGACCTCTCGGCCGTCCTGGAGGCGACCCTGGCCGAGGGCGAGCGGGCGGTGGTGGTCGGCCACTCGATGGGCGGGATGACCCTGATGGCCGCCGCCGACCGCCCGGAGGTCCGGGAGCGGACGGCCGCCGCGCTGCTCTGCTCCACGGGCTGCCAGAACCTGGTGCCGCGCTCCACCGTGCTGCCGCCGTCGGTCCGCTCGCGCGCGGTCCGGAAGGCCTTCCACACCCTGCTGCTCCACTCGGCGCTGCCGCTCGGCCCGATGAGCCCGGTCACCAAGGCCGCCCTCAAGTACGGGGTGCTGTCGCCGACCGCGACCCCCGAGCAGGTGGAGGCCACCGCCCGGGTGGTGCACGCCTGCCCGACCAGGGCCCGCTCCGGCTGGGGGCACGTCCTCTCCCGCCTCGACCTCTCGGCCCACCCGGAGCGGCTCACCGCGCCGACCGCGGTGATCGTCGGCACCGCGGACAAGCTCACCCCGCCGGTGCACGCCCGGGAGATAGCCGAGGCGCTGCCGAACTGCGCCGGCCTGACCGAGCTCCCCGGGCTCGGCCACATGACCCCCACCGAGGCCCCCCGCACCGTCGCCGACCAGGCGCGGGAGCTCGCCCGCAAGCATCTGGCCGCCCCCGGCGCCCCCACCGGGAGGACCGCCGCCGGCAGGACCGCCGCCGACGGAGCCGCCGCCGACGGGACCGCCCCCCGCAAGACCGCCACCGAGGAGTCAGCATGAGCAGCGCCCGCACGGTCCACGGCAAGGTCGTCGTCATCACCGGGGCGGCGCGCGGCGTCGGCGCCCAGCTCGCCCGGGTGCTGTACGGGCGGGGGGCGCGGCTCGCCCTGGTCGGCCTGGAGCCCAAGGAACTCGCCGCGGTGGCGGCCGAGTTGGGCCCGGACACGGTGCACTGGGAGGCGGACGTCACCGACGGCGAGCGGATGGCCCAGGTCGCGGACGAGATCGTGGGGCGGTTCGGCCGGATAGACGCCCTGGTGGCCAACGCCGGGATAGCCACCGGCGGCCCGTTCCTGGACGCGGACGCCCGGACCTTCGACCGGGTGATCGAGGTCAACCTGCTGGGCAGCGTGGCCACCGCCCGCGCCTTCCTCCCCAAGCTGCTGGAGTCCCGGGGCTACTACCTGCAGATCGCCTCGCTGGCCGCGCTCACCCCGGCGCCGATGATGGCCGCGTACTGCGCCAGCAAGGCCGGCGTGGAGTCCTTCGCCCACGCGCTGCGCGCGGAGGTGGGCCACCGGGGCGTCGCGGTCGGCGTCGGCTACCTCAGCTGGACCGACACCGACATGGTGCGCGGGGCCGACGAGGACACCGTGCTGCGCGAGCTGCGTGCCCGCCTGCCCTGGCCGCTCAACCGCACCTACCCGCTGGCTCCGGCCGTCGAGCGGATCGCGGACGGCGTCGCGCGCCGGTCCGCACACGTGTACGCCCAGTCCTGGCTGCGCGGGATGCAGGGCGTCCGCGGCTACCTGCCCTCGGTGGTGGGCGGCGCGATGGGGCGGCGCGAGATGCGGCGGGCCGAACCGGGGCTGGCCGCCACCGCCTCGGTCCGCCGGGGGCTGGTCGGCGCGGGCGGCCAGGCCGACGAGCAGGCGCAAGCGCATCACTCGTCCCAGTGAAAGGCCCTGACGGACCGTTACCGGAATTCCCCGCGCGGAGATGGATGTGGTTGCCGGAGGGCGTCATCTCGCCCCTCGGCATCCGCTTTCTCTACATCCCTTTTCATCTTCGCAAGGGAGCGAACATGCGCATCCGTTCTGCGGTGGCCGCCACCGCCCTCGCCGCCGTCGCCGTGCTCGGCGGCGCTGGGGCCGCCTCGGCCAACTCGACCGCCGTCGGTTCGGCCACCAACTCTCCCGGCGTGCTGTCCGGGAACCTGATCCAGGTACCGATCGACGTGCCGATCAACCTCTGCGGCAACTCGATCGGCCTGGTCAGCCTGCTGAACCCGAGCTTCGGCAACCGCTGCGTGAACAGCAACAGCTGACGCTCCACCCGCTTCACCCGCTCCACCCCGATACCGGCCCCCGGACCAGCGTCGTTCCGGGGGCCTTCGGCGTTCCCGGGGCCTCCGGCCTCCCCTGGGCCTTCGGCGTTCCCGTGCGCGGCCGGCCGCTCCGCGGCCTCAGCCGGCCGTCAGGAAGACCGGGTTGGTCAGCGCGGCCATCGGGCCCCACTGGAGCTGCGGGCCCATGGTGTTGCCCGCCCCCGGGCTGCCGTCCGCCATCGGATGGCGTACCTCCGCGCGGACGTAGGCCGCATGGGCGGCGGTGGTCCGCCAGGTGACCGTCCCCTCGCCGGAGGCGGGGATCGAGGCCTGGCACTGCTGGCCCTCGTCGGTGATGAACCGGACCGTGCCGTTCGGCACCCCCGCGACCTTCACCACCGCGTCCACCGGGGCGTCCGCGGCCACGCTCAGCCGCTCGCCGATGCCGGCCGTGCGGCCGCCGCCGGTGAGGGTGAACTCCAGGTCCACGTCGGCCGACTCGGCTATCCAGCTGGTGCCGGCCCTGAGCCCGGCCAGCACCGCGTCCCGGGTGAGGTCCTCGGCCTTGACCACGTTCTGCGGGAGGCCGATCACCTGCGGGGCGCTGTGGGCGTCGCTGTCGCCCATCGCCGGGATCCAGTCCCGGCCGGTGCGCACGGCCTCCACCAGCATGCCGTCCCAGGTGTCCACGGCCGACTCGTCGTCGTAGGTCCACGGGCCGTTCCAGACCTCGACGGCGTCCGCGTAGCCGTAGCCGAACTTCCACATGCAGGCGATGTAGGGGCAGTACGGGTGGGCGGGGACGACCAGCCCCCCGGAGTCGCGCACCTGGCGGGCGAAGCGCTTCCAGGCGTCGTCCCGGGCGCGGTACCGCCAGTCGATCCACTCCCCGGGCTTCAGGCCGAGCGCCAGCCAGTGGCCGTTGCGGGTGGTGACCTCCTCGCCGGTGATGATCAGCAGGTCGTCGCCGGCGTACTGGCCCCAGACGGCGTGCGAGGCCGGGGTGTTGTGGTCGGTCGAGGTGATGAAGTCCAGCTTGGCCGCGCGGGCGCCGTCGGCCACCTCGGAGGGCAGCCGCTTCCCGTCCGAGTAGACGGTGTGGAGGTGGCAGTCGCCGCGGTACCAGGCGGGGCCGCGGCCCTTGGCCCGCAGCGGCGGGTAGTCGGGGACGAAGGGCGCGCCCGGCTCGCCCATGGTGAGGGTGATCGTCACCGAGTAGTCCATCCCCTGCGGGGCCACCTGGTACGGGCCGAGGGCGACGTGCCAGGTGCCGGCCTCCACGGGGCCGGGGAGGTAGCCGGGGGTGGCCTCGGAGGCGCTGATCGAGAAGGACGTCCGGAACCCTCCGGACCAGCCCCGGAAGCCCGGGCCGCCGAGGGCGGTGCCGCGCTGGTCGAAGACCCCGATGTCGCAGGAGTTGCCGGGGGTACCGGCCGGGACGGCGGGCTTGTCGTAGCTGTACGAGACGTCGATCTGCCGGACGCCCGCCGGGACCTCCACCGGGAGGTAGACGAAGTCGGCGGCGCCGGGGTCGAGGTGGCCGGTGACGGTCCTGGTGACGCTGCCGCCGCCGGAGTTCCCGCCGGCGCCGCCGGTCGCCGCCTGGGCGAACGAGACCGTGCCGAGGGTCAGCGCCCCGGCCGCCCCGGTCACCAGCCCGGCGCGCAGCAGGCCCCTGCGGCTCATCCCGCCGTTCTCCCCGTGCTCCTCGGCGCAGTCCGACTCGTACTCACACACGTTGACCTCCGATGCGGCTTCCGATCCAGGCGGGACTCTGTCCCACACAGCTGAACGAAAAACCACACCACGGCCAACAGCAGATCACCGCTGGTGCGGATCGTGCCTCCGGACCGCCGCCGCCACGGCGGCATCCCCCGCCCGCCCCCGCGCGTCCAGACCGGCGGCCACCCCGGCCACGTCGGCCGCCGGGCGGTTCTGGCTCAGCTTGAACTTGGCCTCCACCCGGCTGATCGCCAGCTCCACGCCTACGATCGCGCGCAGCTGCCCGGCGAGGTACTTCTCCGGAGCGTCCGCGACCGCCCAGGGCCGCTCCCCCGGCCGGGCGCTCTCCGCCTCATGACGGTCCGTCAGCCTGCTCACCTGGCCGGCCAGCCACTCCGGGTCGTCGTGCACCACCAGCCGGCCGTAGACATGGGCGGTCAGATAGTTCCAGGTCGGCACGACCCGGTGGTGCTCGGCCTTGGAGGCGTACCAGTTCGGCGAGATGTACGCCTCGGACCCGCGCACGATCACCATCGCCTCCCCGGTGACCGGCTCGCTCCACTGCTCGTTGGCCCGCGCCAGGTGGCCGAGCAGCGCCCCCCGCTCCCCCGCGTCCGGGTCGTACACCCACGGCAGCTGGGTGGCCATCAGGCCCCGGCCGGTCATCGTCACCAGATCCGCGGAGCCGACGGCCGCCAGCAGCTCCTGGACGTCCGCCTCCTCGGGAAGGAAGTGCCTGGGGATGTACATCGCACGACCGCCTTTATTGCACTAGTTCAATTAGATCGTTGCCCTAGTTAGATTAGCCGGGTCCTTCGCCCATGCGAAAGGCCCCCGGTGCACGGCACCGGGGGCCTCCTTCGCCGCGAGCGGCGGCCGCTACGGCAGGTTGCGGGCCATCACGATCCGCTGGACCTGGTTGGTGCCCTCATAGATCTGGGTGATCTTGGCGTCCCGCATCATCCGCTCCAGCGGGTAGTCGCGGGTGTAGCCGTAGCCGCCGAGGAGCTGGACGGCGTCGGTGGTGACGGCCATCGCGACGTCGGAGGCATAGCACTTGGCGGCGGCGCCGAAGAAGGTGAGGTCGGAGTCGACCCGCTCGGACTTGGCGGCGGCGGCGTAGGTGAGCTGGCGGGCGGCTTCGATCTTCATCGCCATGTCGGCCAGCATGAACTGGACGCCCTGGAAGTCGCCGATCGGCTTGCCGAACTGCTTGCGCTCCTGGACGTAGCCCTTGGCGTAGTCCAGCGCGCCCTGGGCGACGCCGAGCGCCTGGGCGGCGATGGTGATCCGGGTGTGGTCCAGGGTCTTCATCGCGGTGGCGAAGCCGGTGCCCTCCTCGCCGATCATGCGGTCGGCCGGGATCCGGACGTTGTCGAAGTAGACCTCGCGGGTCGGCGAGCCCTTGATGCCGAGCTTCTTCTCCGGGGCGCCGAAGGAGACGCCCTCGTCGGACTTCTCGACCACGAAGGCGGAGATGCCCTTGGAGCGCTTCTCCGGGTCGGTCACCGCCATCACCGTGTAGTACTCGGACTCGCCCGCGTTGGTGATCCACCGCTTCACGCCGTTGAGCACCCAGGCGTCGCCGTCGCGGACCGCGCGGGTCTTCATCCCGGCCGCGTCCGAACCGGCGTCCGGCTCGGAGAGGCAGTAGGAGAACATCGCCTCGCCGCGGGCCAGCGGCGCCAGGTACTTGGCCTTCAGCTCCTCACCGCCGGAGAGGATCACCGGGAGCGAGCCCAGCTTGTTGACCGCGGGGATCAGCGAGGAGGAGACGCAGACCCGGGAGACCTCCTCGATCACCAGCACGGTCGCCAGCGCGTCCGCGCCCGCCCCGCCGTACTCCTCGGGTACGTGCACGGCGTGGAGGTCGTTGGCGACCAGCGCGTCCAGCGCCTCGCGCGGGAAGCGCGCCTGCTCGTCCACCTCCGCGGCGAACGGGGCGATCTTCGCCTCGGCGAGTGAACGGACCGTATCCCGGAGCATCTCGTGCTCCTCCGAGATCCGGAACAGGTCGAAGTCGGTGCTGCTCGCCATCCTCTGGGCCCCTCACGCCAAGACGATTAACTACTCTTCAGTAACACCTGATGGTACGGGCTCCACGCGCCCGGGCCGTACGTGATAAGCGCAACAGGCCGTGTCGGCCGCCGGGGCGGCGCGGAGGGCGTCCCGGTTACCATCCGGGGGGCAATCCGACGTCGACGAGCTAAGGACCCCCCACGTGAAGATCACCGTGATCGGCACCGGCTACCTGGGCGCCACCCACGCCGCCTGCATGGCGGAGCTCGGCCACGAGGTGCTGGGTCTGGACGTCGACCCGGACAAGATCGCCCGGCTCTCCGCCGGCAGCACCCCCTTCTACGAGCCCGGCCTGGACGAGCTGCTGGTCAAGCACGTGGTAGGACACGAGGGCTCGACCGGGCGGCTGCGCTTCACCACCTCCTGGGAGGAGGTCGCGGACTTCGGCGACCTCCACTTCGTCTGCGTCAACACCCCGCAGCGGCACGGCGAGTACGCCTGCGACATGTCGTACGTGGAGAGCGCGATCGACTCGCTGGCGCCGCTGCTGGACCGGCCCGCGCTGGTGGTCGGCAAGTCCACCGTGCCGGTGGGCAGCGCGGCCCGGCTGGCCGAGCGGCTCGCGGTGCGGTCGCCCGCCGGGGAGGCCGTCGAGCTGGCCTGGAACCCGGAGTTCCTCCGCGAGGGCTTCGCGGTGAAGGACACCCTGCGGCCGGACCGGCTGGTGGTCGGCGTCCGCGAGGAGGGCGGGCCGGCCGAGCAGCGACTGCGCGAGGTGTACGCGCCGCTGCTGGACGCCGGCGTGCCGTTCCTGGTCGCCGACTACCCGACCGCCGAGCTGGTGAAGACCGCGGCCAACTCCTTCCTGGCCACCAAGATCTCCTTCATCAACGCGATGGCCGAGGTCTGCGAGGCGGCCGGCGCGGACGTGGTGCGGCTGAGCAAGGCCCTCTCCTACGACGACCGGATCGGCGGCCGCTTCCTCAACGCCGGGCTCGGCTTCGGCGGCGGCTGCCTGCCCAAGGACATCCGCGCCTTCATGGCCCGCGCCGGGGAGCTGGGCGCCGACCAGGCGCTGACCTTCCTGCGCGAGGTGGACTCGATCAACATGCGGCGCCGCTCCCGGATGGTGGAGCTGGCCCGGCAGCAGTGCGGCGACGGGTTCCTGGGCCGGCGGATCGCCGTGCTGGGCGCGGCCTTCAAGCCGGACTCGGACGACGTACGGGACTCGCCGGCGCTGAACGTGGCCGGGCAGATCCAGCTGCAGGGCGGCCAGGTCACGGTCTACGACCCGAAGGCGATGGACAACGCCCGGAAGCTCTTCCCGGCCCTGGGCTTCGCCGACTCGGCGGTGGAGGCGGCCCGCGGCGCCCATGTGGTGCTCCACCTGACCGAGTGGCGGGAGTTCAAGGAGATGGACCCGGCGGTCCTCTCCGAGGTGGTCGCCGAGCGCCGGATCCTCGACGGCCGCAACGCCCTCGACCCCGAGCTGTGGCGCGGGGCCGGCTGGACGTACCGGGCGCTGGGCCGGCCGAGCTAGCGGCCGGCGCGGCGCCGGCGGCCCGGGGCGGCGTCGGCGGCCCGGGGCGGCGTCCGGCCGCCGGTCCCGGTGCTCCCCTCGCGGAATTCCCGTGCGCGGAAGAGAGTTGACCCGGGGCCAGAGAGCGGGAAGCGAAAGGCAGCGCCTGATGAGTGAGCTCAGCTACGCCGACGACGAGACCGTCCGCCGGATCCTCACCCGGGACGGGGACACCTGGGCGGTGGTCGGCCTCTCCGCGAACCAGGGCCGGGCGGCCTACGGGGTCGCCCGCGTCCTGCAGCGCTTCGGCAAGCGGGTGGTCCCGGTGCACCCGAAGGCCGAGACCGTGCACGGCGAACCGGGTTACGCCACGCTGGCGGAGATCCCCTTCCCGGTCGACGTGGTGGACGTGTTCGTCAACTCGCGGCTGGCCGGGCCGGTCGCCGACCAGGCGGTGGCCGCGGGGGCGAAGGCCGTCTGGTTCCAGCTGGGGGTGGTCGACGAGGCCGCCTGCGCCCGCACCCGGGAGGCCGGGCTGGACATGGTGATGGACCGCTGCCCGGCCATCGAGATCCCCCGGCTCGGACTGGACTGAGCCTCAGTCCAGCTCGGCCCGCAGGGCCAGGGCCAGCAGACCGGGGAAGCGGGCCTCGAACTCCTCGCGGCGCAGGCGGTTGTAGCGCTTGGCGCCGCCGTCGCGCTGTTCGAGGAGGCCGGACTCGCGGAGGACGGCGAAGTGGTGGCTGAGCGCCGCCTTGCGCACCGGCACGTCGAAGCTGCCGCAGGCCCGCGACCAGTCCTCGCTGGCCGCCAGCTCGCGGACCAGGGTGAGCCGCACCGGGTCGGCGAGCGCGGCTAGGGCGGTGGCGAGGGGGACGTCGCGCGGGTGGACGTGCTCCGGCGCGGCGCGGTGAGTGGTGGTCGTCATGGTGCGCTCCCGGCGGGGGCTTGCAAGGTGTTCGATGCTCTTCGTACACTCGGCGCAGCGAGCAGTGTTCGGTGATCATCGAACACTCTACCTCTGGTGAAGGAGCGCTGCCATGGCCCCCATCGGCGTCGGGATCGTCGGACTCTCCGCCAAGCGGGGGTGGGCGGCCACCGCCCACGTCCCGGCCCTGAGCCGGCTGGACGGGTTCGAGCTGCGGGCGCTCTCCGCGAGCAGCGCCGAGTCCGCCCGGGCCGCGGCGGACAAGTACGGCGTGCCGCGCTCCCGCGCCTTCGGCAGCGCCGCCGAGCTGGCGGCCGCGGACGAGGTGGAGCTGGTCGTCGTCACCGTCAAGGTGCCGGACCACCGGGAGATCATCGAGAGCGCGCTGGCCGCCGGGAAGACGGTGCTCTCCGAGTGGCCGCTGGGCAACGGCCTCGCCGAGGCCGAGGAGCTGGCGGCGGAGGCCGAGGCCCGCGGGGTGCGCGGATTCGTCGGACTTCAGGCCCGGTACGCGCCGGCCGTGCGCTACCTCCGCGACCTGGTCGCGGACGGGTACGTCGGCGAGGTCCTCTCCACCTCCGTCATCGGCTCCGGCCGGAACTGGGGCGCGGAGTGGCCGACCAGCGGCGGGTACCTGCTGGACCCGGCCAACGGCGCGACCATGCTGACCATCCCGATGGGCCACACCCTGGACGGGATCGCCTCCGTACTCGGCGAGTTCGACGAGAAGGCGCCGCTCGGCGCGGTCACCGCGAACCGGCGGTCCAGCGTCCGCGACCCGGAGACCGGGGAGGCGGTGCCGCAGCTGGTCGACGACCAGATCGCGGTGGCCGGCACCCTCGCCTCCGGCGCGGTCGCCTCCGTCCACTACCGCGGCGGCCTCTCCCGGGGCACCAACTTCCTCTGGGAGATCAACGGGACCGAGGGCGATCTGCTGGTCACCGCCCCGGACGGCAGCCTCCAGCTCACCGAGGCGAGCCTGCGCGGGGGCCGCGGGGAGGCCGCGGAGCTGACCGAACTTCCGGTCCCCGAGCGGTACTTCGAGGAGGTCCCGGCGATCGCCGGACTGCGCGGGCAGCCCGGTTACAACGTCGGCGCGGCCTACGCCCAGATCGGGCGCGACCTCGCGGAGGGCACCTCGCTGGCCCCGGACTTCGCGCACGCGGTCCGCCACCAGCGGCTGCTGGACCGGATCGGGCACGGCGGCCGCTGAGCACTCCTATCCTTGCCGGGTGGAACTGGACGGGGTCGGGGTGCGGTACGGGCCGCGCGGGAGCTGCGCCCGGGCCGTCCCCGCACGGTCCCCCGGGTCAGGGACGGGGGCGGGGACAGGACCGGGGCGTCCGGTGACGGCGCTCGCCGGGTACGCCTTCGGGCTGCTGCTGCGCTCCCAGCGGTGGGTGGCGCCGGTGCTGCTCTACGCCGGACTGGTCGCGATCAGCCTGAGCGGGCAGCCGCGGCTCTCCGATCAGCTGGGCTGGAACGCCGCGATGCTGGTGCCCGCGCTGGGCTGGCTGAGCCGGCTGGCGCTCGGCGCCCAGCCGTCCGCGGCACGGGCGGTGCTGGCGGCCGCGGCGGGGTCGGGCCGGCGGCCCCAACTCGCGGCGCTGGGTGTGCTGCTGGGCTGCGGACTGGGGCTGGTGGCGGTGGCCGACGGGCTTTCGGCGGCGGTCTGCGCCGGGGCGGCGGGGGGTGCGGCGGGACCGCTGGCGGCGGTCGTCTGCGCGGCGAGCGGGAGTGCGCTGGGGGCGCTGTGCGCTGTGCCGCCGGTGGTGCGCGCGGGGGCGGGGACGCTGGGACTGCTGGCGGGGTCGGTGCTGCTGCTGGTGGCGCCGTTCTCCCCGGCGAACGCGGCGGTGCGCGCGACGTTCGCCTCCGGCGGGGTGGAGTGGTGGCCGCTCCCGACGGCGGCGCTGCTGGCCGCAGCGGCGTGGAGCGCCTCCGCGTACGCGACGCCCCGTCGCCACGTCCCGGACTGAGCCCCAGCCCCGCCTCTGCCCTCCCCCACGCCTGAACGGCGCGGGGGACCCCCATCCGGGGCCCCCGCCCCGGACCCCAGTGAGCCCGAAGGGCTCATCAGGGGCGCGGGGAACTGCGCGCCCAGCCAGGCACTCTGCCGCACCCGGCAACGGAGTCCGGGCTGCAGCCCAGTAGCCGTTGCCGGGTGCGGCGCCGTAGCGGGCTGGGCGCGCAGTTCCCCGCGCCCCTGATTCGCGCCTGCGGCGCTGCATCCGGGGCGGCGACATCACGCCGCGAAGCTCAGTACTTGCGCCTGCGGCGCTGCGCTCGGGGCGCGGGGCTACACCTCGTGGATGCGTTCGCCGGATACCCAGGTGCCGAGGACGGTCGTGGTGGCGATCTCCTCGGTGGGGAGCGCGTAGGGGTCGCGGTCGAGGAGGGCGAGGTCGGCCAGCGCGCCGGCGCGGATGGCGCCGGTGTCGGCGTCGCGGAAGTTCACGTACGCGGAGCCCGCCGTGTACGCGGCCAGCGCCGCGGTGAGGTCGAGGGACTGCCCCGGGAGGAACGGCTCGTACGCGCCCGCGGCTCCCGGCGCGACGCGGTTGACCGCGACGTGGATCCCCTCGATCGGGTTCGGCGAGCTGACCGGCCAGTCGCTGCCGGCGCACAGCGTCGCGCCCGCCCGCAGCAGATCGCCGAACGGGTACTGCCAGCCGCCCAGCTCGCCGCCGAGGAACGGTGTGCAGAGATCGTCCAGCTGCGGCTCGTGGCAGGCCCAGAGCGGCTGCATGTTGGCCGTCGCGCCGAGCGCGCGGAAGCGGGGCAGGTCATCGGGGTGGACGACCTGGAGGTGCGCCAGGTGCGGCCGGGTGTCGCGCCAGCCGTTCGCCGCCCGCGCCGCCTCGACCGCGTTCAGCGCCTCGCGCACGGCCCGGTCGCCCAGCGCGTGGAAGTGCACCTGGAAGTCGAGCGCGTCCAGCTCGGTGACGTACGCCTTCAGCGCCTCCGGGTCGACGAAGCTCAGCCCGGCCGCGCCGGTCGAGCAGCCGCAGGCGTCCTTGTACGGGACGGTCATCGCCGCGGTCTGGTTCTCCGCGATCCCGTCCTGCATGATCTTGACCGTACGGGCCGTCAGCCGGCCCACGGCGAGCGACTTCCGACGCTCCGTCAGCTCCGGGATCTGGTCCGCGCCCCGCGAGCGGTCCCACCAGAGGGAGCCGTTGACCCGGGCGGTCAGCCGGCCGTCCCGGGCGGCGGCGAGGTACGCGTCGGAGACGTCCGGCTGGCCGTTGAAGACACCGAGGATGGCGTCCTGCCAGCCGGTGATGCCGAGGGCGTGCAGCCGCCGCTGGGCGCGGAGCAGGCCGGCGATCCGGTCCTCGACGGAGACCTCCGGGACGAACCTGGAGACCAGGCCGGTCGCCCCCTCCTGCAGCATCCCGCCGGGGGTGCCGTCCGGCTCCCGTTCGATCCGGCCGTCGGCCGGGTCGGGGGTGTCCGCGGTGATCCCGGCGAGGTCCAGCGCGCGGGTGTTGGCCCAGGCGCCGTGGTGGTCGCGGTTGAGGAGGAAGACCGGGCGGTCCGGGACCAGTTCGTCCAGGACCCGGCGGGAGGGCACCCCGCCCTCGAAGCTCTCCAGGGACCAGCCGCCGCCGGTGATCCACTCCCGCTCGGGGTGGGCGTCGGCGTAGGCGCGGATGCGGGCCCGGTAGTCGTCGAGCGAGACCACCCCGGTGAGGTCGCACTCGCCCATCTCCACGCCGCCGTAGACCGCGTGGATGTGCGCGTCCTGGAAGCCCGGGAGGAGCGCGCGTCCGCGCAGGTCCACCACCTCGGTGCGCGGGCCGACGAGTTCCCGCACCTCGTCGTGGCCGACGGCGACGATCCGCTCCCCGCGCACCGCCACCGCGGTGGCCCGGCTGCGGGCCGCGTCCATGGTCAGCACCGGGCCTCCGGCGAAGACCAGATCGGCGGGCGCGGCGGAGTGGGAGTGGGTCTGGGGATCCGTCATGACGGGGCTCTCCTGCTCCTCTGGGGGACGGGGGGTCGAACCGGCGTACGCGATCGAAGCGCGCGCGGTCCTTAACGTCAATAGCGTTGACGTAAGGCCGGGCCGCCCCGAGCATGGCGGGATGGCGACGACGACGCGGCGGACGACCGACCAGCGGATGCGGCGGAGGCCGACCAAGCAGGGGACGGTGCTGAGCGAGGCGCTGATCATCGACACCGCGCTGCGGCTCGTACGGGAGCACGGGGAGGGCGGGCTGACGGTGCGTCGGCTCGGGGCCGCGCTGGGGGCGGATCCGAGCGCCCTGTACCGGTACTTCCGCAGCACGGACGAGCTGCTGCTGGCGATCGGCGACGAGCTGATCGGGCGCTGCATGGCCGGGCACCGGCCGAGCGGGGACTGGCTGGCGGACCTGCGGGACATCGGGCGGCGGATCCACACCACCTATCGCGACCATCCGCGGGTCGCGCAGCTGCTGGCGTTCCGGGTGACCGCGCGGACGCATGAGATCGCGGCGGTGGAGACGCTGCTGGGGGTGCTGCGGGGGGCCGGCTTCGGGGACGCGGACGCGGTGCGGTACTACCACGCGTTCGTGGACCAGGCCCTGGCGTTCGCGGCGCTGGACACGGCGATGCTGGGGCTGCCGGAGGGCGTGCGGGACGCGCGGGCCTGGAGCGAGACGTATGCGGCGCTGCCGGCGGCGGAGCGGCCGCATATCGCGGCCACGGCCGGTCATCTGGTCGCGGAGATGCGGGAGAGCGGGTACGCGCTGGCGCTGGAACTCCTGCTGGAGAGCCTGGCGTCCCGCCTCCGCGGGCCGGCGCCCCGATGAGGCCGACAGGCCGTCGAGGGGCGCGGGCGCTCAGCCGTCCAGCTGGTCGATCGTGGCGATCGACGGCGGCTCCGTCGCCGACAGCTTGGTGGCTACGGACTCCGCCTCGCGGAGGACGCGGACCGCGTTGGACCAGGTCAGCTTGGCGAGGTCGGGCTCCGACCAGCCGCGGTCGAGGAGCTCGGCGATGAGGTTGGGGTAGCCGGCGACGTCGTCCAGGCCCTTGGGCGTGAACGGCGTGCCGTCGTAGTCGCCGCCGATGCCGACGTGGTCGATGCCCGCGACCTCGCGCATGTGGTCGAGGTGGTCGGCGACGGTCTTCTCGGTCGCCACCGGGCGCGGGTTGGCCGCCTCGAAGGCCGCCTGCACGGCCTTGCCCTCGGCGGTGAGGTCCAGCGGGTCGAGGCCGTGCGCCCGCATGTTGGTGTCCGCGGCCACCGTCCACTCCACCGCCTCCGGGAGGACGAACTTCGGCACGAAGGTGGCCATCGCCACCCCGCCGTTCCCGGCCAGGGAGGCCAGGACGTCGTCCGGGACGTTGCGGACGTGGTCGCAGACCGCCCGCGCGGAGGAGTGGGAGAAGATGACCGGCGCCCGGGAGACCCGGATCGCGTCCCGCATGGTCGCCGGCGCGACATGGGAGAGGTCGACCAGCATGCCGACCCGGTTCATCTCCCGTACGACCTCCTCGCCGAAGCGGGTGAGGCCGTCCGCGGCCGGCTCGTCCGTCGCCGAGTCCGCCCACGGCACGTTGTCGTTGTGGGTGAGGGTCATGTACCGCACGCCCAGCCGGTGCAGCGCCCGCAGGGTGGCCAGCGAGCAGTCGATGGAGTGCCCGCCCTCGGCGCCCATCAGCGAGGCGATCCGGCCGGCCGACCGGGCGGCCTCCATGTCGTCCGCGGTGAACGCGAGTCGCAGGGTGTCCGGGTAGCGCGCGGCGAGCGCCCGTACGCAGTCGATCTGCTCCAGGGTCGCGGCGACCGCCGAGTCGCCCTGCAGCCGGCTCGGCACGTACACCGACCAGAACTGGGCGCCGACCCCGCCGGCCCGCAGCCGGGCCAGGTCGGTGTGAAGGTGCTCGGCCTGGTCCTGGGCGATGTCCCGGGCGTCCAGGTCGTAGCGGACCTGCTCGCGCAGCGCCCACGGCAGGTCGTTGTGGCCGTCGACGACGGGGTGCTCGGCGAGCAGCGCGCGGGCGCGGTCCAGCAGTTCGGGGGAGCTCATCGGAGGGGATCCCGTTCCTTTCAGGAGGAGAGGCCGAAGCTCAGGAGGAGAAGCCGAAGCCGCCGGAGCCGGCGGCCTTCGCCCGCAGCTTCTTGCCCTTCTCGGTGGCCTGCTCGTTCAGCTCCGCCTGGAACTCCCGCATCCGCTCGGCCAACGACTCGTCGTAGGCGGCGAGTTGACGCACCGCCAGCAGCCCGGCGTTGCGCGCCCCGCCGACCGAGACGGTGGCGACCGGCACGCCGGCCGGCATCTGCACGATGCTGAGCAGCGAGTCCATCCCGTCCAGGTAGCGCAGCGGCACCGGGACGCCGATGACCGGCAGGGTGGTCACCGAGGCGAGCATGCCGGGCAGATGGGCCGCCCCGCCCGCGCCGGCGATGATCGCCTTCAGCCCGCGCCCGGCAGCCGCCTCGCCGTAGGCGATCATCTCGCGGGGCATCCGGTGCGCGGAGACCACGTCCACCTCGTACGGCACCTCGAACTCGTCGAGCGCCTCGGCGGCGGCCTCCATCACCGGCCAGTCGGAGTCGGAACCCATGACGATCCCGACCAACGGCTGCTCGCTCATCTCTGTTCTGCCCCTATAGCTCGATGTAGGCGGGTCACTCGGTGATGTCGCCGCGCAGGTACGCCGCCGCGTGCCGGGCGCGCTCCCGTACGTCCTCCAGGTCGTCCCCGCAGACGGTGACGTGGCCCACCTTACGGCCCGGCTTCACGCCCTTCCCGTACATGTGGATGCGGAGCCCGGGGTCGCGCGCCATGCAGTGGAGGTAGGCGCCGTACATGTCGGGGTAGTCGCCGCCGAGGACGTTGACCATCACGGTCCACTCGGCGCGCGGGCGCGGGTCGCCGAGCGGCAGGTCGAGGACG
Organism: Phaeacidiphilus oryzae TH49; assembly: GCF_000744815.1. Lineage (NCBI taxonomy): Bacteria > Bacillati > Actinomycetota > Actinomycetes > Kitasatosporales > Streptomycetaceae > Phaeacidiphilus > Phaeacidiphilus oryzae. Next base: position 4,521,443 of record NZ_JQMQ01000005.1, on the reverse strand, counting down.
GCCCGCAGGTGGTTCTCGAACTGCGAGGTGACGGCGCCGTCGATGGTCCAGTGCCCGGAGTTGTGCGGGCGCATGGCCAGCTCGTTGACGAGGATCCGGCCGTCCCGGGTCTCGAACAGCTCCACCGCGAGGTGGCCGGTGACGTCCAGCTCGCCGGCGACCTTCAGCGCGATGCCCTGGGCCTCCGAGGAGAGCTCCTCGCTCAACCCGGGGGCGGGGGCGGTGACCTCGTGGCAGACGCCGTTCTTCTGCACCGACTCGACCACCGGGTACGCCACGGCCTGGCCGTGCGGGGAGCGGACCACATTGGCGGCCAGTTCGCGGACGAAGTCCACCTTCTCCTCGGCGAGCACCGGAACGCCGGCCCGGAACGGCTCGGCGGCCTCGTCGACCGAGCCGACGACCCAGACGCCCTTGCCGTCGTAGCCGCCGCGGGTGGTCTTGAGCACCACCGGCCAGCCGGTGGCCCCCGGCTCGCTCTCGGCGAAGCGGGCCACGTCGGTGGGGTCCTGGACGATCCGGTTGCGCGGGCAGGGCACGCCGATCGCGGCCAGCTTCTCCCGCATCACGCCCTTGTCCTGGGCGTGCACCAGGGCGTCGGGGCCCGGCCGGACGGCGATCCCCTCGGCCTGCAACGCGTGTAGATGCTCGGTCGGCACATGTTCGTGGTCGAAGGTGACCACTTCGCATTCGGCGGCGAATCCCCGCAAGGCGTCCATCTCGCGGTAGTCGCCCAGTACTACGTCGTTCACCACCTGCGCTGCAGAATCCTGCGGGGTGTCCGCGAGCAACCGGAACCGGATGCCCAGCGGAATACCCGCCTCGTGTGCCATGCGGGCCAACTGCCCGCCACCGACCATGCCGACCAGAGGAAAACTCACACACACCAGGATATCCAGCCCCAGCGACCGCTCATCGACGCAGGCCGGAGGTAAGACGTCGGCAGAGGTTCGGTAGGAGGCCGGGCAGACCCCGCCGCTCCGGCCGGATCCGGCGCGGGGGAACGGATGTGGTGGGGGAAGAGCGCAAGTATCGTGGACCTCGCCCGCGGCCCGCGGCCTTCCACAGCTCAGGCCTTCGCGGAGTTTCGACCTATGAGGGAGACCCGACCCATGTCCCGTGGGAAGCACACCGGCCCGCGCGCCTCCGACGGCGCCGTCTCCCGGCTGCTCGGGCCGCTGGCGCGGGTCTACCGGGAGGTCGCCAAGTTCGGCGTGGTGGGCCTGCTGGGCGTGCTGGTGAACCTGATCGCCTTCACGATCCTCCAGCGGGCGATGCAGCCGGTCCGGGCGGGCGTGCTGGCCACGGCGATCGCCATCGTCTTCAACTACGTCGGCTACCGGTACTGGGTCTACCGGCACTCGGACAAGAAGTCCCGCTCCCGGGAGATCACCCTCTTCCTGGTGTTCAGCCTGATCGGCCTGGTCATCGAGAACGGTGTGCTGTACGTCTCGGTCTACGGGCTGGGGCTGAACACCAGCCTTGAGCAGATCATCGCCAAGAACGTGGTCGGCCTGGGCCTGGGCACGATCTTCCGGTTCTGGTCCTACCGCACCTGGGTGTTTCGTGCGCTCCCGACCACGCAGGTGACCGACGAGGCGGAGGCGATCCTCGCGTCCGCCGAGGCCCAGCAGCCGCCGCGGCCGAAGCAGCAGCCCCGCCGCGCCCCGGCCAAGCGCCGCTAGGACCGGTCTTCACCCCCCCGGCAGGCCCTGGCCGCCGGCCCCTAGCAGTCGTCGCCTCGGCGGAGGAAGAGGGAGAAGACGGCCGGGCGCTGGGAGACCAGCTCCAGGCGGCCGCCGTCGGCCTCGGCGAGGTCCCGGGCCACCGCCAGGCCGATGCCGGTGGAGTTGTGACCGGAGACCGTCCGCTCGAAGACCCGAGCGCCGAGCTCGGGATCGACGCCCTCGCCCTCGTCCTGGACCTCCAGGACCACCGAGGTGTCCCGCACCCGGGTGCGGATGGTGACCGCCCCGTCCCCGTGCATCAGGGTGTTCTCGATCAGCGCGGCCAGCACCTGGGCCACCGCGCCGGGCGTGCCGACGGCGGTCTGCCCGGGCGGGCCCTCGATGTGCAGCGGGCGGCCGGAGCGCTGCAGCGCCGGACGCCACTCCTCGGTCTGCTGCTTGATCACCTCGTCCACCTCGAAGGTCACCGCCGAGGCGTTGCGCGGCTCCCGGCTGCTGGTCAGCAGCCGCTGGACGACGTCGGTGAGGCGCTCCACCTGCCCGAGGGCGATCGTCGCCTCCTCCTTGACGGTGTCGTGGTCGTCGGTCTCGATGATCTCCTCAAGCCGCATGGAGAGCGCGGTCAGCGGCGTGCGCAGCTGGTGGGAGGCGTCGGCGGCGAGCCGGCGCTCGGCGGTCAGCATCCGGGCGATCCGCTCCGCGCTGCCGTCCAGCACCTCGGCGATCCGGTCCAACTCCGGTACGCCGTAACGCCGGTCGCGCGGGCGGGGGTCGCCCGAGCCGAGCCGCTCGGCGGTCTCGGCGAGGTCGGTGAGCGGGCGGGCGAGCCGCCGGGCCTGCCACACCCCGAGGGCCACCGCGGCCGCGATGGCGAGGAGGGCGACCCCGGCGAGGAGCAGCAGGGTGTCCCTGATGTCCCGGTTGAGGTTGGTGCGCGGCTGCTCGACGGTGACCGTCTCGCCGTGGGCGCCGGTCTCGGTGACGCTGAGGACGTCGCCGCCGGGCTTGTCGCCCATCGCGATCGGGGCCTGGCCGGGCACGCTGACCACGGCGTAGCGGGCGGCGGTCTCGTCCTGGAGCCCCTTCAGGGCCTCCGGTTCGATCGGCTCGCCGGCCGCCACCCGGTTCTCCACCACGCCGACCAGGTGGAGGGCCTCGGCGGAGACCTGCTCGCGGGCCGCGTTCTCGATGCTCCGGGTCTCCACCACGCCGAGCGGGACGCAGAAGACCGCGACCACCACCAGGACGACCGCCAGGGTGGAGTTGATCATCCGCCGCTTCACGGCCGTGCCCCGATCGCCGCCGCGGTCGCCGCCGCGGTCGCCGTCCCGGTCATCGCCGCGGTCGCCTTTTCGGTCGCTGCTCCGATCGCCGCCCCGATCGCCATCCCCGGGGGCCTCAGCCCTTCTCGAAGCGGAAGCCGACACCGCGCACGGTGGTGATGTACCGCGGGCTGGCGGCGTCGTCGCCGAGCTTCTTGCGGAGCCAGGAGATGTGCATGTCCAGCGTCTTGGTCGAGGTCCACCAGGTGGTGTCCCAGACCTGGCGCATGATCTGCTCCCGGGTGACCACCCGCCCGGCGTCCCGCACCAGCACCCGCAGCAGCTCGAACTCCTTCGCGGAGAGCTGGAGTTCCTCCTCGCCGAGCCAGGCCCGGTGGGACTCCACGTCGATCTTCACCCCGTGGGCGCCGGTGGTCAGGTCCACCGTGCCGCGGCGGAGCAGCGCCCGGACCCGGGCCAGGAGTTCGGCCAGCCGAAAGGGCTTGGTGACGTAGTCGTCGGCGCCCGCGTCCAGCCCGACGACGGTGTCCACCTCGTCCGCCCGGGCGGTCAGCACCAGCACCGGGAAGCCGTGGCCGTCCGCCCGCAGCCGGCGGCAGACCTCGAGTCCGTCCATGCCGGGAAGCCCGAGGTCGAGGACGATCAGGTCGACGTTCCCGCCCTCGAGGGCGGTGTCCAGCGCGGCGTTGCCGTCCTCGCGCACCACCACGTCGTAGCCCTCCCTGCGCAGCGCGCGGGCCAGGGGCTCCGAGATGGCGATGTCGTCCTCGGCGAGCAGAACTCGGGTCATGTGCCGATCGTAGTGCGCGAACCCCGACGCGCGGGGCGCCGAACGGCGTACGTCGGCGAGCTCGTGACGGTGTGATCACTTAGCGTCAGCAGCTACGGACGACTGTGCGGAGGCGCGGGGATGACGCAGGATCAGCCGGCGAACCTGGAGGCCGGAGTGCCCCCCGAGGAGAACAGGGGGTTCTTCGGACACCCGCGCGGCCTCGCCACCCTGTTCGGCACGGAGATGTGGGAGCGCTTCAGCTTCTACGGGATGCGCGCCCTGCTGGTCCTCTATCTCGCCACCCCGACCGCGGACGGCGGGCTCGGCTATTCGGCGATCACCGCGACCGGGATCTACGCCGTCTACAACTCGCTGGTGTACCTGCTGGCGCTGCCCGGCGGCTGGATCGCGGACCGGCTGTGGGGCGCCCGCCGGACGGTGGGGGTCGCCGCCGCGATCATCATGATCGGGCACTTCCTGCTGGCCGTTCCGGTCACCGCGACCTTCTTCGTCGGGCTGGTCTTCATCGCGGTCGGCTCGGGCCTGCTGAAGGCCAACATCTCGACCATGGTCGGGCAGCTCTACCACGACCCGCGGGACCCCCGCCGGGACGGCGGCTTCACCATCTTCTACATGGGCATCAACATCGGTGCCTTCGCCGCCCCGTACGCCATCGGCACGCTCGGGCAGAACGTCAACTTCCACGCGGGGTTCGGGCTCGCCGGGTTCGGGATGCTGCTCGGCCTCGGCTGGTACCTGTGGGGCGGGCGGCATCTCAGTCCGGAGAGCAGCCTGGTGCCGTCGCCGCTGAGCGCGGAGGAGAAGCGCGCCATCCTGCGGAAGATCGGCATCGGCGTCGCCGTGGTGGTGGTCTTCTACCTGATCGTGGTGCTCACCGGCGCCTGGACGCTGAACTGGGCCACCGTGCCGCTGACCGTCATCGGCCTGGTCTTCCCGGCCTGGACGCTCTACCGGATCCGCGCCGACCGGGAGCTGAGCGGCGACGAGCGGAAGAAGATGACCGGCTACATCTGGTTCTTCGTGGCCGCCGCGGTCTTCTGGATGATCTACGACCAGGGCGGCTCGACGCTGAACCTGTTCGCCAACGACCGGACCAACACCTCGATCGCGGGCTGGCACTTCCCGTCCAGCTGGTTCCAGTCGGTCAACCCGCTCTACATCATCATCCTGGCCCCGGTCTTCGCCTCGATGTGGCAGGCGCTGGCGCGACGCGGCAAGGAGCCGACCACCACCGTGAAGTTCGCGATGGGCCTGCTGCTGGTCGGCGTCTCCTTCGTGGTCTTCTACTGCGCGCTGGCGGTGCTCTCGGAGGGCGAGAAGGCCAGCCCGCTGTGGCTGGCGGCGATCTTCCTGATCCAGACGATCGGCGAGCTGTGCCTCTCCCCGGTGGGCCTCTCGGTGACGACCAAGCTGGCGCCGGAGAAGTACGCCTCGCAGATGATGGGCGTCTGGTTCCTGGCGGTCACCGCGGGCGACTGCGTGACGTCCCTGGCCACGACCTTCGGCGCGAACCTGAACAGCAGGCCGGTGGTGCTGGTGGAGGCGGTGGCCGCGCTGGTGGCGGGCGTGGCGTTCCTGGGGGCGCGGAGGCGGATCGCGCCGCTGCTGGGCAACGTCCGGTGAGGTCTCCCCGGGGCCCTTCCCGGCCCGCGGTCGCGCGCTGAGGGGACGTCGACAGGGGCGCGGGCCGGCGGGTTCCGGCCCGGCGCCGGCCGCGGGCGGTCGCCCGCGCGATTGCCCGCGCGATTGCCCGCGCCCCTGACCGGCCTCCGGGCCGTCACGGGGCGGTGGAGGTTCCGTCGGGACGCTGTGATCCCGACCACAGAGGGCATGGCGAGCGGAGCGGGCGGGCAGCGGAGGATTGTTGGCCAGGGCAAGGAACCGCGTGGAGATCCTGGTTTTTGATCTACGTTTCCCAGGATATTCTGCCGGGCGAAGGCTGATTCGAAAGTGGTCGACGCTTTCACCCTTTTGTCACGAACGCCCGATGTGACCTGGATAACCCTCCATTTCGGCCCATGGTGCGACGTACAGTGACCTGACCCCGTGAGAACAACCCCGGGGCACCCCCCTGTCGACGAGGACCGGGGCCATGGTGCGCCGGTGGTCTCCACGGATGCGCGCGACCGAACGGCCGCCGCACCCGCAGAGGAAAAAGGAACGACTATGCCGCCCATCCAGACGGAGGCCGCCCAGGCGGCCGCCGCCCAGAGTCCGGCGCCCAGTGGCAGGACCTTCTTCGGTCACCCGCGCGGCCTCGCCACGCTCTTCGCCACCGAGATGTGGGAGCGCTTCAGCTTCTACGGCATGCGCGCCCTGCTGGTGCTCTACCTGGTGGCCCCGGCCTCCCAGGGCGGTCTCGGCTTCAGTGCCGCGACCGGCGCCGCGATCTACTCGATCTACAACGCGATGGTCTACCTGCTGGCGCTGCCCGGCGGTTGGCTCTCGGACCGCTTCTGGGGCCCGCGCAAGACCGTGGGGATCGCCGCGGCCGTCATCATGATCGGCCACTTCCTGCTGGCCCTGCCGGTGGAGTTCTCCTTCTTCATCGGCCTCGGCTTCATCGCCGTCGGCTCCGGCCTGCTGAAGGCCAACATCTCGACGATGGTCGGCCACCTCTACCCGGACCGGAACGACCCGCGCCGGGACGGCGGCTTCACCATCTTCTACATGGGCATCAACCTGGGTGCCTTCGCCGCGCCGCTGGTCATCGGCACCGTCGGACAGAACGTCAACTGGCACTTCGGCTTCGCGCTGGCCGGTGTCGGCATGGCGCTCGGCCTGATCCAGTACCTCCTCGGCGGCAAGCACCTGTCGCAGGAGAGCAGCCGGGTCACCGCGCCGATGGGGGCCGCGGAGAAGGCCTCGATGGCGAAGAAGTCCGCGTTCTGGGCCGCCCTCGCCGTCGTCTTCTACGGCATCGTCGCCGTCACCGGGCACCTGAGCTCGAACTGGATCATCTGGTCGCTGACCGTGGCCGGCCTGGCCATCCCGATCCTGTGCTTCCTGCGGATCCGCCGGGACAAGGAGCTGTCCACCGACGAGAAGAAGAAGGTCAGCGGATACATCTGGCTGTTCGTCGCGGCCGCGCTGTTCTGGATGATCTACGACCAGTCGGGCTCGACGCTGAACCTGTTCGCGACGAACAACACCGCGAACTCGCTGCTCGGCTTCGACTTCCCGTCGTCCTGGTTCCAGTCCGAGAACCCGCTGTTCATCATGGCGCTCGGGCCGGTCATCGCCTGGCTGTGGGTGTGGCTGGCGAAGCGCCAGAAGAACCCCAGCACGCTGGTGAAGTTCTCGATGGGCCTGCTCGGCATCGGCATCTCGTTCGGCATCATGATGATGGCGCAGGCCGCGGCCTCGGGCGGCGAGAAGGTCACCCCGCTGTGGCTGACCATCGTCTACCTGGTCCAGACGGTGGCGGAGCTCTGCCTCTCCCCCGTCGGCCTGTCGGTGACCACCAAGATGGCGCCGCAGAAGTACGCCTCGCAGATGATGGGCCTGTGGTTCCTCGCGGTGACGGCGGGCGACTGCGTGGCGGCGGTGCTGCAGCAGTCGCTGGGCGACTCGTTCCTCAGCCAGACCTCGTTCGCGATCCAGGGCGCGGTCTGCGCGCTGGCCGGCGTCGCGGTCTGGATGTTCCGCCGCTCGGTGTCCAAGAACATGGGCGACGTCCACTAGCAGCCGTCCCCCGACCGCTCGACGACGAGCACGGCGCCGCTCCCCGCGCGGGGGGCGGCGCCTTCGCCGTTCCGGCCACCCGGCCGCCCGCCCGCCGTCAGCGGCGGGGCTCCCCCCGAGCGGCCCGCTGCGACCACGCCTGCGCCTCGTCGGCGGCGGGGGGTTGCGGCGGGCCGCCTTCCGGCGGGAACGGACGGGTGGGGGCCTCGGTGGAGGCGGGGGGAGCGGCGGCAGGCTGAGGCCCGGCGGCGGCCGGAGGCGCGGCGGCAGGCGGCGCATCGGTGGTGCCGGCGGGCGGCTGAGGCGGAGGGGATGACACCGGCGGCAGGACGCCGGCCGGCGGGAACGGACGCGTGGGGGCCTCGGTGGAGGCGGGGGCCCGGCGGCGGCAGGAGGCTGAGGTGGACGGGGCGGGACCGGCGGCGGGCCGCCGGCCGGCGGGAAGGGACGGGTGAGCGCCTCATCGGAGGCGGCGGCCGGCGCGGCGGCGGCGCCGGTAGGAGGCTGGGACGGAGGGGGCGGGACCGGCGGCGAGGCGCCGGCCGGTGGGGACGGACGGGTGGGGGTCTCGCCGGAGGCGGTGCGGCCGGCGGCGGCCGGAGGCGCTGTGTCGGGGGCCAGGCGGTACGCGAGGCGGTGGCGGAGGTCGGGGCGGGGGCGGCGGCGGTGGGTGGGTCGGGTGGACTTGGCGGGCTCGGCGGTGGGGGGCGCCTGGCGGGGGCGTACCCGGTCGACGACGGCGATGCCGATCCGGTAGAGGGCCAGCGCGGCGACCACCGCCAGCAGGATCCAGAACAGCGGGATCCCCCAGGAGCGCGGCAGGTCGAGGTCCTGCTCGGTCAGGGTCCGCTGCTGGTACTGGAGTTGGACCTGGTAGGGCCCGTGCGCCCCGGTGGGGAAGTTGACCGGTACGTCGATCTCCTGCTTGGCGCCCGGCGCGAGCGTGCCGGTCCACTGGAAGGACTGCCAGTCGGGCGCGAAGACCGAGTGGGTGATCCCCAGCCGGAAGACCGGGTTGCTCACCGGGCGGGTGCCCTGGTTGGCGAGGATGACGGTGAGGCTGCGGTCGGCCGGCGCGCCGAACCAGTTGAGCAGGCCGCTGCGGCCCTGGAGGTCCGCGCTCAGCGGGGTCAGCGCGCCCAGCCCGGCGGGCAGCGCGGCGGTGGGCGCCCCCCGCACGGTGATCGGGGTGGCGACACTGGTCTGCGCACCGGCCACCTCGGTCACCTGGATCACGCAGGGGCAGGGCTTGGGCGGCTTGGTGACCGGCAGCCTGAGGTGGAAGGAGCCGCCCGCGTCGGTGGTGGGCGCGCGCCCGTGGTCGTTGTCGCAGGCGGTGGAGCCGCCGAGGGCCTCCTGTCCGCAGAGGAGCACGGTCAGCAGGGCGTGCGCGGGCCAGCCGGTGCCGGAGACGGTGGTGGTGCCGCCCGGGTCCGCGCTGTCCGGGGCGGCGGTGACGGCCGGGGCGGTGTCGGCGCGGGCGGGAGTGGCGCCGGCCAGCTGTCCGCCCAGGGTGGCGACCGCCCCCAGCGCGACCGCCAGGAGGCAGCCGAGCAGCAGCGGCGCCAGGCGGGCGAACGGCCCCGGACGGCCAAACCGCGCCAGGCGGGCGGGCAGCCCCGGGCGGGCGGGCGGCCGCGATGGTGGCGGGGGCCCGGAGACCGCGGGCGCCGCCGCTGCCGTCGCCCGCCGGGGGCCGGGGGCGGAACGCATCGGCATCCGTCAGCTCCGGGTGGAGCGGCGGCGGTTGAGCACCAGCCCGCCGCCCACACCGACCAGCAGCACGGTGCCGCCGAGGAGCCCGAAGGCCACCGCGTTGTCGGAGGGGCCGGTCTGCGGCAGGGTGCCGGAGGCGGTGCCGCCGGAGCCCGTGGAGGTTCCCGAGCCGGCACCCGCGCCCGAGCCGCTGCCGCCGCCGCTGCCGGCCCCGCCGGTCCCGCCGCCGCTGCCGCCGGTGCTGCCGCCGCCACCGCCGCCCGCGGTCGCCCCGGTGACGTCCAGGGTCAGTGCCGGCTGTGGCTTGGTGGCGGGCGTGCAGGTGGTGGTGGTCCCCAGGGCGCTGATGGTGAGCACGCCGGGGGTGAACGTCACCTGGCCGTTGTGGTGGGGGGCGTAGGTCCCCGACAGATCGTTGATCTTGATCGGGGTGTTCGCGGGTATCGCCGCCGAGTTGGGCGGACCGGAGACCTTGACCGTGCCGCTGTCCGCCCCGCCGACCTCGATCACGGCACTGGGGTGCATGGCCCCCGGGCCCAGCTCGATCGGACTGGACGAGACGCCCTTGGCGAAGGACATCGTCAGCTTGTACGAGGAGCCGGACTTGGTGTCGGTGATGGAGATGTCGGAGACCGCCGACTTGTTTCCGATGGGCGTCTTGCACTGGTAGTTCACCGGCACGGTGGACGCCGCGTGTGCGGACGCCATGGGCACGCCGACCAGGGCAGCAGCGGTCGCGGCGAGCACCGCGGCAAGTCGGGTTCGCGCGGCCATAGGGATCGCCCTCCTCAATCTGATGGTTCGTCAGATGTGTTCAGACCGAGGAAGATACGCCAAGCCGCGCCAAGGGGGAACAGTTGTGGAAGGACTGGTCGGGCGCAGCTTACTGATCAGTCAGATTCAGCCCGGGGGCAGCGCGCGGGATCAGCGGCCGCCGAAAGGTTTGCCATCTCTCCCCGCGGCTGCCGCAGCCTGCGCACATACGGTCCGCCATCCGGACGGTCCTCGCCCCACGGACGGACGGCACCACAGAGGGAAGGCGTCGCGGACGGACGGGACCGCGGACGGACAACGCCGCGCAGGGCCCGCGCCGCGGGTCGGCCCGCCGGGCCGCCCCGCCCCGAGGCGGCTCGCTCAGGCGGAGGCGCCCGGCAGCGCGACCTCGACCCAGACGGTCTTTCCGTCCGCCTGCTGGTCCACTCCCCATCCCCGGCCGAGCCGGGCGACGATGTGCAGGCCGTGCCCACCGGGCCGGCTGCCGACATGCGGACTGCGAGCCTCCGGCAATGCGCTCGCGGCGTCCGCCACCTCGATCCGGAGCCGCTCCCCGGCCCAGCGCAGCCGCAGCTCACGCGGGCCGCCGGCGTGCAGGCAGGCGTTGGTGACCAGCTCGGACACCAGCAGCAGCACGTCCTCGGCCACGGCCAGGCGCTCCTGGTCGGCGGCCGGGATCCAGCCCCAGTCCAACAGCGCGCCCCGGGTGAAGTCCCGGCACCGCGCCACCACACCGCGCGTCCCGCTGAGCGCGAGACGGCGGACCTGTCCGCCTGCGGGGACGCCCGGACGCGTACCCCGCGGTCGGATGGTGTTCAACGCGCATTCACCCCCAGCCGCAGGTCGATCAGGACGATCCCTGCCCACCGATCGCCCGCCCAATACTCCCATCGCGGAATCGCCTGCCGACATCCGGTCCGGCGACCGGTCAGCCGGTCTCGGCGTCGGGCGCGACGGCTTCCGCGAGGGTGTCGTGGACCACGAAGACCGCCCGGGCTCCCGTGATCTCCATCACCCGGGCCACCATCGGGCGGAGCGCGGCGAGATGCACCCGCCGGCCCTGCTCCTCGGCGCGCAGCCGGGCGGAGAGGAGGACGTTGAGTCCGGTCGAATCGCAGAAGAGGAGTCCGCCGCAGTCGACGACCACTCTGACCCCTTCGACGGACAGCGCGCGATCGAGTTCGGCACGCAGCAGATCCGCCGTGTCCTGGTCCAGTTCGCCGATCGGAGCCACCACGACAGCGCCCTCGGCCCGCTCGGAGGCGACCGTGAGACGCGGCTCGGTGCCCTTGCGGCCCGGCATCCCGGCGAGCCCCTGGTCCACTCTTGACCTCCCGACGATGACCGGACGTTTTCTCCCTGGAGCCTATGCGCTCAGCGTCAAAATCGAAAGCGATGAAATTCCGAAATATCGGACATAGCGCCCCAACTGTCCGTCACGTTCCGTTCGATGGCGGGTTTGCATCCCGCTCCCCAAAAAGGGTAGGCAGGAAAGGAGCCACGTCCGTACATCATCACGGCCGGTGCCTTGGAAGCCGTTCAAGTCACCGCAAACCGAGGGAGGAAGAACATGGCTGCCCAGCTCGACGTCACGACCGGCCAGCCGGCGCCGTCGAAGGGCGACCCAGCGACCGGTTTCAGCGGCCCCACCGCCGTCGACCTCGGTGACCCGCTCCGGCCTGCGACCCTCGACGACCTGCCCGAGATCCCTCCGGCGGAGAGCGTCGACCCCCTCGACTCGCGAGCGCTGTCCAAGACGCTGTTCGCCCGACTCACCACGCTGGACGAGGGCACCCACGAATACGCCTACGTCCGCAACACGCTCATCGAGCTGAACCTGGCGCTGGTGAAGTTCGCCGCGGCCAGGTTCCGGTCGCGCAGCGAGCCGATGGAAGACATCATCCAGGTCGGCACGATCGGCCTGATCAAGGCCATCGACCGTTTCGAACCCGATCGCGAGGTCGAGTTCCCGACCTTCGCCATGCCGACCATCGTCGGCGAGATCAAGCGCTTCTTCCGGGACACCAGCTGGGCGGTGCGGGTACCGCGCCGGCTGCAGGAGCTCCGGCTCGACCTGGCCAAGGCGACCGACCGGCTGCAGCAGCAGCTGGACCGCTCGCCGACGGTCGCCGAGCTGGCCGCCCACCTGGGCCTTGAGGAGCAGGAGGTGGTCGAGGGGATGGCGGCGAGCAACGCGTACACCGCCAGCTCGCTGGACGCCGCCGGCACCGAGGAGGACGACGTCGAGTCCTCGCTGGCCGACCGGATCGGCGTGGAGGACGAGGGGCTGGAGGGGATCGAGAACCTGGAGTCCCTCAAGCCGCTGATCGCGCAGCTGCCCGAGCGCTCGCGGCGGATCCTCTCGCTCCGCTTCGTCGGCGGCCTGACCCAGAGTCAGATCGGCGAGGAGCTGGGGATCTCCCAGATGCACGTCTCCCGCATCCTCGCCCGCACCCTGGCCCGGCTGCGCGCGGGGCTGCTGTCCGACGAGGGCTGAGGCCCGCGCGGTACCCGCAGAGGGCCGAGGCCCCGCGCGGGTACCGCGGCCGGGCTCCGGGCTCCGGGCTCAGACCAGGTCGGACTCGTAGGCGAAGACGACCAGTTGGGCCCGGTCCCGGGCGGAGAGCTTGGTCATCGTGTGGGAGACGTGGGTCTTCGCGGTGGCAGGGCTGATGAAGAGGCGCGTCGCGATCTCGTCGTTGCTGAGGCCGCGGGCCACCAGGACGAGGACCTCGCGTTCGCGCTCGGTGAGGGAGTCCAGGCCCGGCCGCGCCCCCGCGCCGGCCGCGGCGCCGCCGCCCCGCCGGGTGTACTCCGCGATCAGCCGGCGGGTCACCCTCGGCGCCAGCAGCGCCTCCCCCGCCGCGACCACCCGCACCGCCCGCCGCAGCTCGTCCGGCTCCAGGTCCTTGAGGAGGAAACCGGAGGCTCCGGCGTGCAGCGCCCGGTGGACGTACTCGTCCAGCTCGTAGGTGGTGATCACCAGCACCCGGGTCCCGGCCAGCGCGGGGTCGGCCACGATCCGGGCCGTCGCCTCGATGCCGTCCAGGACCGGCATCCGGACGTCCATCAGCACCACGTCCGGCCGCAGCCGGCGGACCGCCTCGACCGCCTCCCGGCCGTCCGAGGCCTCGCCCACCACCTCGACGTCCTCGGCGCGCTCGAGCAGCGCCCGGAATCCCGCCCGGACCAGCGCCTGGTCGTCGGCGAGCAGTACCCGGATCATCGGCGCTCCCACGGCAGTTCGGCGGTCACCCGGAAACCGGTCTCCGGGTGGGGGCGCGGGCCCGCCTGGACGCTACCGCCCAGTGCCTCCGCGCGCTCGCGCATCCCGAGGAGACCGAACCCCGGCGCGTCCGCCGGGGGGCGGCCGTCCGGCCCCGCGCCGTCGTCCACCACCTCCACGACCAGCGCGGCCGGCAGCGCGCGCACCCGGACCCGCGCCCGCTCGGCGGAGCGCGCGTGCCGGAGCGCGTTGGTCAGCGCCTCCTGGACCAGCCGGTACGCGGTGAGCTGAAGGAGCGCGGGCGCCTCCGCCGCGCCCCGGTCCACGGCCAGCTCGACCGCCAGCCCGCTGTCCCGGACCTGCGCGGCCAGCTCCGGGAGCTGCCCGAGGCCGGGCTGCGGCCGCGGCTGCGTCCCCGGTGCGTCCCCCGCCCGCCCGCGGAGGAGGTCGAGCGCCGCCCGCAGCTCCGGCATCGCCTGCTTCGCCGAGCCGCGCACCACCCGCATCGCCTCCCGGGCGGCCGGGGCGTCCCCGCCGTCCAGCGCGTCCAGGGCCACCCCGCTCTGCACGGCCACCACCGAGATGGTGTGCGCCAGCACGTCGTGGAGCTCGCGGGCGATCCGCAGCCGCTCCTCGGCCAGCCGCCGGCCGAGCCGCTCCTCGGCGGCCGCGGCCTCCTCGCGCACCCGCGCCTCGTGCTCGGCCCGGCGCCGACGGGCGGACTCGCCGACCACCGCCGTGGCCGCGTAGCAGAGCGCGGGCATCGACACGTCCAGCGCGTACCACGGCAGCGGGTGCGGCGGCAGCGACAGGGCCGTCCAGACCGCCGCCGCCACCGCCAGTCCGTACCAGAGCCCGCGCGGGCCGCCGTACACCGGCAGCGCGTAGATCGCGACGAAGAGCAGCACCGCGGGCGCGAGCCCGGGATAGCCGGCCAGGTGGTAGCCGAGGACGCAGAGGAGGCAGGCCAGCGCCGCCGGGCCGGGCCGGCTGCGGCGAAGCGGCAGCGCCGCTCCCCCGGCCAGGGTCAGCAGGTAGGCGCCCGGCGGCCACGGCACGCTTCGGGCGGTGTAGTGCAGCTCCAGCCACACGCCCAGGCAGCCGAAGGCCGTCACCGAACCGACCAGGGTCCATTCGGCGACGGCCCGTTGACGGTCCGTCATGGCGTCAGCGTACGGGCGGGTCACGACGCCGCCGAGACCCGGCGCGGCCGGTGGCGGTAGGCGAGGGCGGCGAGAAGGCCGAGCCCGGCCGTCCAGGCCGCCAGCACCCCGGCGTCCAGCGCGGTCGGCGGGTGGCCGGCGGCGATCCGCCAGCCCAGGTCGGCCAGCCGGTAGGTCGGCAGCGCGCTCGCCACATGGACGAAGGAGGACGGCAGCCGGGCCGGCGGCACCCACAGGCCGCCCATCGCGGACATCGCCATGTACAGCCCGTAGCTCAGCGGGAAGGCCGCGTCGGCTCCCACCAGGTAGCCGATCGCCACGCCGAGGACCGCGAACGGCAGGCTGCCCAGCCACATCGCGCCGAGGACGGCGACCCACTCGGCGGCGCTCAGCCGGACGCCCTTCACCACCGCGGCGGTCGCGCAGACCAGCCCGATCGCGGGGAGCGCCACGGCCATGCCGGCGGCCAGCTTGGCGGTCATCACCTGACGGGCCGTCACCGGCATCGCGCGCAGCTGCTCCAGCCAGCCGCCGGTGCGCTCCTGGGCGATCCGCGGGCCGGTCGCGGAGAGGGCGCCCCAGACCGCGCCGTACGCGGCCATCGCGACCATGATCTCCACGGTGCCCTTGAGGGCGCCGGGGCGGGCCGGGTCCTCGCCGCCGAAGAGGGTGGCGAAGAGGAGGTAGAAGCCGATCGGGGCGAGCAGCGCGAGCGCGAGGTAGCGGGGGTCGCGCAGCATCCGGAGGCTTTCCAGGCGGAGCTGGTAGGCGGTCATGGCGGGTCCTCGGTTCCGGGTCTCGGCGGTCAGGCCGGGACGGTCAGGCGAGCAAGCGGTCAGGCGGAGGAGGCGGTCAGGCGGAGGAAGGAGTCGTCCAGGCTCGGCGGGGCGACGGTGAGCTCCCGCCAGGGCGCCGCGCTGCCGGCCAGGGCGCGTACCGCGTCGTCGGGGGCGGCGGTGGTGACGGTGACGCGCTCGCCCTCGCGGGTCACGCCGGCGCCGGCCGGCAGCGGCGGGAGCTCGGCGCCGGCCGGGAGCCGGAAGCGGAGGGTCGCGGCGCCGGCGACGGCCCGGATCCGGGCCGGGGTGCCGTCGGCGACGATCCGGCCGCGGGCCATCACGACCACCCGGTCGGCGTTCTCCTCGACCTCGTCCAGGTAGTGGGTGGCGAAGACGATGGTCCGGCCGGAGGCGGCGTAGCGGCGCATCGCGGTCCAGAACTCGCGGCGGCCCTGCACGTCCATCGCCCGGGTCGGCTCGTCGAGCAGCAGGATCTCCGGGTCGGCGACGGCGACCAGCGCGAAGCGGACCCGCTGCGCCTGCCCGCCGGAGAGGCGGTCCACCCGGCGACGGGCCACGGCGGTGAGGCCGGCCAGTTCCAGGGCGGCGGGGGTGCTGAGCGGGTGGGGGTAGAACCGCCTTGCCAGCTCGACGAGTTCGGCGACGGTGACGCCGGGCATCAGACCGCTGTCCTGGAGCATGGCGGCGATGGCGCCGCGGGCGACGGCGCGGTGCGGGGTGTCCCCGGCGACGGTGACCCGGCCGGCGTCCGGGGCGAGGAGGCCGGTGAGGAGCGCGACGGTGGTGGACTTGCCGGCGCCGTTCGGGCCGAGGAGGGCGAGGGTCTCGCCGCGGCGGACGCGGAGGTCGAGGGCGTCCACGGCGGTGTGCGCGCCGTAGCTCTTGCGCACGCCGTCGAGCGCGATCGCGGTGTCCGGGCGGGGGGCCGTGGTCGCGGCCTGCGTCTGCGCCTGCTTCTGCGTCTGCATGCTTCGAGCCTGGCCCGGAGACGCCGTCGGCGCGTCGGCCGTCGGTTGCGTTCCGCCTACCACAGCGGATGTAGCCCGCGAGGAAACGCGTGCGGAAGCCCACAGGCCCCCTCGCCTGCGCCTGCGGCGCCGCGGACGGGCGGCGGGGCACGGGAAAGGGGGGATTCAGGTGTCCACCAGGTGCAGAAGAAGAGCATGGATGTTCTAGCATCCGAGCATGAATGACGGTACGGAGGGCCCGGACAGGGCCGAGTCCCCGGGCCAGGAGCCGACGCGCCTCCGGCCAGCACCACTCGATCCCCGCGCCGCCGGGCAGCCGCAGGCGCAGCAGATACCCGCCGAGGACGAGGAGTTCGAGCTCCCTCCGCCGTCCGCACTCCCCCCGCAGGCGCCGCAGTCACCGCAGGCGCCGCAGCCCGTGCCCGCGCAGTGGGCGCCCCTCCCGCAGCAGACGTTCGCCCCGGCGCAGCCGGCGTCCTCCGAGCCGGACTGGGCCGCGCTCGCCGAGGAGAACGAGTCCCGGGTACGCCGTCGGCGGCGGCTCCGCTGGGCCTCGATCATCGGCGTGGCCTGCCTGTTGGGCGCCGGCGCCGGCTGGCTGGGGGTGAACGGCCTCGGCGGCGGCGGGGCGAAGCATCCGCACGCCGGGCCGACCCCGTCCGCCTCGGCCCGCACCTCGGCCTCGCCCACGGGGGCGCCGAACGACTCCCCGACCGTCCCCGGCCAGCCGAACCTGCTGCGCGACAGCTCCGGGGACGCCCCGCTGGCGATGGGCCCGGACGCGCAGGTCAGCAAGGTCCCCAACGGCTATGTGATCAGCCTGAAGAACGACGGCATCTCCTATGCCCAGTCGGCCGACCAGATCGTCGACGTCACCAAGAGCTTCACCGTCTCGGCCTGGGTCTACAACCAGCAGCCCGGCGGCTCGCGTTCGGCGATCAGCGAGGGCGACGGCGCCTCCTACCTGTTCGACCTCGGCCGCGAGGACTCCGGCGGCCACCAGTACTGGTCCTTCCGCGTGCAGTCCGGGAAGGGCGGCGCGGACAGCACCAGCCACGCCGTCCACGCCCCCGCCGGAGCGCCGACCACCAACACCTGGGCGCTGCTCACCGGAACGTACGACGCGGCCAAGCACACCATCGGGCTGTATGTGAACGGCAAGCCGGCCGGCGCCGCCAAGGTGCCCGGCATCTGGGCCGGTCCGGGCCCGCTGCAGCTCGGCCGGGACCGCAAGCACGGCATCTGGAACGACGCCTGGGCCGGGGTCATCGGCCATATCCAGGTCTGGAACCAGTCGCTGACCCCCTCTCAGGTGGCGACCCTGATGCAGGGCGGCGCGGGGCTGAAGGCCAACCCGGTGGCCTCCTGGCTGGTGGGCTGAGCACGGGGTCCGGCCGGTCCGCCGGGCGGGCCGGACCCCTCACCGCGGCTGTCGGTCTCGGTCATGCGTGCGTTACGACATGGTCACGGGAGTCACATTCCGTGCAGTCCGTGCCCTAAAGTTGCACATACCCCGTCGGTGTCAGAACGCGTGCCCTTCACCAGCACGCGAGTTCGCAACGCCCGCGGGACACAGGGGCTGGGCGGAGCCGGCGGTTGACAGCGGGGGATTCTTCGGTGGGCACACTTTCCATAGTCATCCCTGCGCTCAACGAGGCGCCCAACATCCCCACCGTCCTCGGTTCCGTGCCGTACCTCGAACTCGCCGACGCCGGCTGGGACACCGAGGTGATCGTGGTGGACAACGGCTCCACCGACGGGACCGCGGAGGTCGCCCGGGACCTGGGCGCCCGGATCGTCGCCCAGCCCGAACGCGGCTACGGCAACGCCTATCTGGCCGGGTTCCGCGCCGCCTGCGGCGAGGTGTTCGCCACCGGCGACGCCGACTGCACCTACCCCTTCGACGCCCTCCCCGGCCTGCTGAGCACCCTCGTCGAGCAGGACGTCGAGTTCCTGACCACCAACCGGTTGCAGCACGCCAACCGCTCGGCGATGCGGACCACCCACCGGGTCGCCAACCACGCGCTCAGCGCCCTGAGCCGCCTCCTCTTCCGCAACGGCCTGCGGGACTCGCAGTCCGGGATGTGGCTTCTGCGCAGCCACGTCTGGCAGGGGATCCGGGTCCGCTCCACCGGGATGGCCTTCTCCCAGGAGATAAAGAACGCCGCCACCACGGCCGGCTACCGCTTCCTGGAGGTCCCGATCGAATACCGCATCCGGGGCGGCGAGGTGAAGCTGGACGCGCTGCCGGACGGTCTCGCCAACCTGCGCCAACTGCTGTCCCACCGCTTCGGCCTGGGCGTCTATGCTGCGGAGCCGGAACTGCCGGTCGAGCAGCAGTACGAGGCGGTATGACCGAGAGGCGGACCGAGGCGGCGAGCGAGGACCCCGAGCAGGACGACCCGGGCGGCGAAGCCCGGCCCACGGGCGCTCGGCACAAGGCGCGGCGGGAGCGGGCCTTCGGGGCCGGGGCGCGGGTCGGCGCCAGGGTCTCCGCCGGCGTGGCCGGCCTGGCCGTGCTGCTCGCGGCCGGGGTACTGCTCTGGACGCTGCAGCCGGTGCGCACCGTGATGCTGCAGTCCTTCACCCGGATCCCGCAGTCCTTCACCGAGCTCTACTTCACCACCAGCCCGGTCTTCGACGGGGACACCGTGATCGTCCCGGTCTCGCTGAACGCCCACGGCACCGGCGTCCGCACCTACCGGCTCCGCGTCACCCTCGACTCGGACGGCGGGAAGGCCCTCGCCGCCACCACCCTCGTCCTCCACCCCCGGGACGGGGTCGCCACCCGGTCGGTCACCCGCCTGCGCTCCGCCGGCTCGGTCGCCGACGTGCGGGTCGCCCTCCTCGGCCACCCGCAGCGCCTGCGCTACAGCTTCGGCACCACCCGGACGGCCGCGGGCAGTTGATGCGCACCATCGTTCAGGTCTCCCCGTACTACCCGCCCCGGCTGGGCGGGCTGGAGCGCGTGGCGGCGAACCTCTCCGAGCGGCTCGCCGAGCGGCACGAGGTGCGGGTGCTGACCACGGCCCTCGGCCCGGAACGGGCCTCAGGCCCGGACGGAAGCGCGGCCGCAGGCCCGGCCGGAAGCCCGGCCTCCGGCCCGGACGCTGCCGCCGACGGCGGGCCCTCGCTCTCCGTACGCCGCTACCGCGCGGCGGAGTTGGCGCACACCCCCGTCTCGCCCGGCCTCGCCCTCGCCCTGCTGCGCGTCCCCCGGAACGCCGTGCTCCACCTCCACTGCGCCCACGCCCTGCTGCCGGAGCTGGTCGCGCTCAGCGCCCGGCTCCGCGGCCGGCGCTACGTGGTCCACTTCCACCTCGACGTGGACGCCTCCGGCCCGCTGGGCCGGCTGCTGCCGCTCTACAAGCGGCAGGTCCTGGGCCGGGTGCTGCGCTCGGCGGCGGCCGTGATCGCGCTGACCCCCGACCAGGCCGGCTTCCTCCGCACCGAGTACCGGCTGCCCCGGGAGCGGGTCTTCGTGGTGCCGAACGGGGTCGGGGAGGCCTGGTTCCGTCCCGTGCCCGAGACGCCGCCGGAGGCGGACGGGCGGCCGCTGCGGCTGCTCTTCGTCGGGCGCCTCGGCGTCCAGAAGAACGTGGGGCGGCTGCTGGACGCGATGAGCCGGCTGAGCCGGCCGGCCCGGCTGCGGATCGTCGGCGACGGCGAGCTGCGCGGCGCGCTGGAGGCGCGGGCCGCCCGGTTGGGGCTCGGCGGCGAGGCCGTCCGCTTCGCCGGCGAGCTCCACGGCGAGGAGCTGGTCGCCGCCTACGCCTCCTCGGACGCCTTCGTGCTGCCCTCCGACCGGGAGGGGATGCCGCTGGCCGCCCTGGAGGCGATGGCCTCCGCGCTGCCCGTGCTGGCCACGGACGTGCCGGGGAACCGCGAACTCCTGGACGGCGTAGGCCTGCTGGTTCCCCCGGACCCGGCCGCACTGGCGGCGGGGATCGACCGGCTGGCCGGTGACCCCGGGCTGCGGTGGCGGCTGGCCGCCGCGGGCGCCCGGGCGGCACGCGCCCGCAGCTGGGCGTCGGTCGCCGAGCAGGTGGAACGGGTGTACGCGGAGGCCGGACTGTGAGCGCCGACCACCGGGCCGCCGAGCAGGCGGCCGAGCAGGCGGCGGAGCAGCCGATCGAGGACGCAGCCGAGCAGCGGACCGCACAGGCGACCGAACAGCCGACAGCACAGCCGTCCGGGCGACCGCCCGGCCGCCGGCTGCCGTCGTTCCTCCAGGGGCGCAACGCGGTGCTGCTGAGCATCGCCCTGGCCTGCGCGGTGGAGATGCTCCCCGGCGTTCCGGGGGTGCCGCTGACCCTGGCCGGACTCTGGCTGATGTTCGGCGCGCCGGTGGCGGTGTGGCGCGGGACGGCCTCCCGGGTGGTGTCCTCCAGGGACGGCAACCTGCTGGTGGCCGCCGGTCTCGCGGTCGTCACCGATATCCTGGTCGCCCTCGCCGTCAACACCGTGCTGCCGCTTCTCGGCCAGCACCATCCGCTCACCCGGATCCCGCTCGCCGGCGCCACCGCCCTCGTCCTGATCGCCGTCGGCACCTTCGTCCCCGAGGAGCCCCGCGAGCAGCGGACCGGCGGCCCGGGCCGTCGCCGTCGCCACCGCCGCCGGCCCGGGCTCGCGGCTGTCCTCGGCCTCGGGGCGGCGGCGCTGGTGCTCTCCGTGGCCGGTCCGGTGCGGCTCAACAACGGCCTGGGCGGGACGGTCAGCACGGTCGCCCTGGTCGCCGTGGGCGCGCTGCTGGTGCTGCTGCTCGCCCGCCGGCGGCGGTGGTCCATACCGGTGCTGGAGACCGGGCTGTTCCTGGCCTCGGCGGCGCTGCTGCTGCTCAACTCGCTGCGCGGGTGGTACGTCACCGGCCACGACATCCAGTGGGAGTACGAGTTCTTCCGCCTCACCCTGGGCGGCTCGCTCTGGGACGTCCACAGCTACCCCAACGCGTACAACGCCTGCCTGAGCATCACCATCCTGCCGGTGAGCGTGGTGCGGATGACCGGCATCCCGGACGTCTACGTCTTCAAGGCCGTACTGCCGCTGCTCTTCGCGCTGGTCCCGGTCCAGGTCTTCCGCTCGGTGCACAACGTGGCCCCGCGGATGGTGGCGCTGCTGTCGGCGGTCTACTTCGTCGTCTTCCCGACCTTCTTCACCGACATGACCTTCCTCGGCCGCCAGGAGGTGGCGTTCCTGCTGCTGGGCGGGGTCGCGGTGATGCTGACCGACTCCGGGCGGCCGCTGCGGGCCCGCCGCGCGGTGACCGCCGTGCTGATGGTCGGCATGGTGCTGTCCCACTACTCGACGACCTACGTGGTGGTGGCGACCTTCGGGATCGCCTTCGCCGTCCACCTCCTGCTGCGCCTCAAGGACCGCGTCCGGCGCCGGGAGCGCCCGGCCAGGGCCGGCGGGCCCCCGCTGGTCACCTGGTGGCTGGTGCTGCTGCCGGCGGTGCTGGCCCTGGTGTGGGCCGGGCCGGTCACCCACACCAGCGGCGAGCTGCGGCAGACGGTCACCGGGGCGGTGCACGAGCTGCTCCACCCCGGGCAGGCGCATTCCGGCTCCTCGGACACCTCGTACAGCCTCTTCGGCGGCGGTTCCACCAGCCCCGCCCAGCGTCTCGCCGAGTACCGCGCGGAGACCCTGCGCGAGCGGGCGGCGCTGCCGCCGTCCGCGGACCTGGTGCCGCTGAAGACGGCCGACGCCGTGCGGGTGACGGCCGTGCGCACGCCGAACCAGCCGCTGACCGCCCTCGGCCGGCTGCTCGGCTCGACCGGGCTGAGCGTCACCGGGCTGAACGGCGTGCTGCGCACGGGCGCCGCCGCAC
Source organism: Phaeacidiphilus oryzae TH49 (assembly GCF_000744815.1). Taxonomy (NCBI): domain Bacteria; kingdom Bacillati; phylum Actinomycetota; class Actinomycetes; order Kitasatosporales; family Streptomycetaceae; genus Phaeacidiphilus; species Phaeacidiphilus oryzae. The sequence continues at coordinate 4,499,521 of NZ_JQMQ01000005.1, read as the reverse complement.
TCCTCCAACTGCTGCTGCTGGTCGGCTTCGTGGTCGCGGTGCGCGGCAGACGCAGCGCCTTCCGGCCGACCCGCGACCAGATCGCGCTGGCGGTCGGCGCCGCCGGACTGATCGGCCTGCTGGTGCTGCTGCCCCAGCTCTCGGTGGACTACAGCCTGCTGCGGGCCTTCCAGCAGGGCCTGTTCTTCTTCGCGCCGTTCATGGCCGCGGCCACCCTCTGGGCGCTCCGCTGGGCGCGGCGGCGGACCGCTCCGCTGGTCTGCGTGCTGGTGGCGGCGCTCTTCCTGGACCTCACCGGGGTGCTGCCCAAGGCCCTCGGCGGCTACCCGGCGCAGCTGCAGCTGAGCGACTCCGGGCAGTACTACGACGTCTACTACCCCGACCTGGCCGAGCGGGAGGCTGCGTACTGGCTCTCCCAGCGGACCTCGGCCACCTCGCCGAGGCTGCTGCAGACCGACGAGTTCACCTTCGCCCGGCTGCAGACGCTGATCACCGGGCCCGCGGTGGGCGGGCTCTACCCGACGCTGCTGCGCGAGGACACCACCGTGCTCCTCGGCAGGACCGCCGTCCAGCAGGGCCGGATCAGCGTCTTCTACCAGGGCGACCTGATCACCTTCACCCTGCCGGCCGGGCTGCTGGACGCGACCAAGAACAAGGTCTACAGCAGCGAGGGAGCAGAGATCTACCAGTGAACGGCCGGCCCCGGATCCTCCTCGTGAGCCACTACTACCCGCCGCATCTGGGCGGGATAGAGGCGGTGGTGAGCCGCGAGGCGGCGCTGCTGACCCGGCGCGGAGCCGAGGTGACGGTGCTGACCAGCGCTCCCGGCGGCGCCTCGGGCGAGCCGGGAACGGCGTGGCCGGGGACGGGCGCGGACGCGGAGGCGGCGGGAGCCGCACCGAGAGTGGTCCGGGTGCCCGCCTGGAACGGCGTCGAGCGCCGTACCGGGGTGCCGTTCCCGGTGCTGGCGCCTTCGGTGCTGACCGCCGCCGTCCGCTGGGCCCGCTGGGCGGACGTGGTGCACATCCACGACTGCCTCTACGTCACCTCCTGGGCGGCCGGTCTCGCCGCCGCGCTCACCCGCACCCCGCAGCTGACCACCCAGCACGTCGGGCTGGTCGACCACCCCTCCGCCGCCGTGGTCGCGGTGCAGCGGGCCGTGTACGGGACGGCGGGGCGCGCGCTGCTGCGCCGGGCCCGCACCGTCTTCACCCTGAACGCCGAGGTGGCCCGGTTCGCCGAGGGCTACCGGGCCCGGGCGGACCGGCTGCGGCACCTGCCCAACGGCGTCGACACCGAGCGCTTCCGCCCGGCCGCCGGCCCCGCCGAACGGGACGCCGCCCGGACGGCGCTCGGGCTGCCCGCCGACGGGCGGCCGCTGGTGCTCTTCGCCGGGCGGCTGGTGCCCAAGAAGGGCTTCGACCTTCTGCTGACGGCCCGTCAGAAGCCGGGTGCGGGCTGGGACCTGGTCCTCGCCGGGGGCGGCGACCGGGAGGCCCTCGCGGCCGCCGCCCGGCTGCCCGGCGTCCACTGCCTGGGCGCGCTGCCGCAGGAGCGGCTCGCCGAGGCCTACCGGGCCTGCGACGTCTTCGCCCTGCCTTCCGTCTCCGAGGGCTTCCCGCTGAGCGTGCAGGAGGCGATGGCCTCCGGACTGCCGGTGGCGACCACCGACGACCCCGGCTACGCGCCGTACCGGCTGGACCGCTCCTCGATCAGCCTGCTGCCGCGGACCCCGGAGGCCTTCCGGGACGAGCTGGACCGGCTGGCGGGGGACGCCGGCCTGCGGGCCCGGATGGGCGGGTACTCCCGCCGCTACGCCGAGACCGCCTTCAGCTGGGAGGAGCACGCGGAGGCGCTGCTGGAGCGCTACCGGGAGGCCGCGGGCGCGGGAGCGGTGGCGGTCGCGGTGCCGGGCGATGGTTAGGGGCCTCCGCACCGGCCGCGCCCACGGCCGGCACGCCCGCCCCCCGGAGCAGGTCTACCGCAACTCCTTCCTGCTGCTGGCCTCCTCGGGGACCACCGCCGCGCTCGGCTTCCTCTTCTGGGTGGTGGTCGCCCGCTACTACAGCCCCTCCCAGGTGGGCCTGGCCACCTCGCTGATCTCGGCGGTCTCCTGGATCTCGTATCTGAGCCTCCTCGGACTGAACACCACCCTGATCCGGTTCCCCGCGCCGGGCGAGGCCAGGAACGGCCAGATCACCCGGTCCCTGCTGGTGGTCGGCGGCCTCGCGGCCGTGGCCGGCACGGTCTACCTGGCGGGCCTGCCGCTGTACGCGCCACGGCTGCTCTTCGTCCGCCACCACCCCTGGGGGCTGGCGCTGTTCGTGCTGGCCTGCGTGTGCGCGGGCGGCAACCTCCTCACCGACTCGGTGTTCACCGGCGCCCGCGTCCCCCAGTACAACGTGCTGGTCGACGGGCTGGTCCAGGGCCTGGCCAAGCTGGCCCTGCCGATCGCGCTGACCGGGATGGGCGCGCTCGGCATCGTCGGCGCCTCCGGCGGCGGCTACGCGGTGGCGGCGGCCGCCTCGCTGCTGCTGATGCACCGGCGGCTCGGCTACCGGCCCCGGGTGCGCGGCCGGGGCACCCGGCTGCGCGAGCAACTCGGCTTCTCCGCCGCCAACTACGTCTCCAGCCTCCTCGACCTGATCCCGCTGCTGGCGCTGCCGCTGATCGTGCTGCAGCGGCTGGGCTCGGCGGAGGCCGGCTACTACTTCGTCGCCTTCCAGATCGCGGCCCTGGTCAACTCGGTGTCGCACGCCGTGGGCGACGCCCTCTTCGCCGAGGTCTCCTACGACGGGGCCCGGTTCGGCGCGCTGCTGCGCCGCTCGGCGGCGATCACCGCCGGGGCGCAGTTCGCGGCCGCCGCGGTGGTCGCGGCGGCGAGCGGACTGCTGCTCCGGCTGTTCGGCGGCGGCTACCAGGAGCACGCCCGGACGCTGCTGGTGGTACTGGCGGCGGGCTCGCTGGCGGTGGCGCTGAACTACTGGGCGTCGGTGGTGCTGCGGCTGGCCGGGCTGATGACCGCGCTGATGCTGAGCCAGGCGCTGTACGCGGTGGTCGCGGTGGGGCTGGCCTACGCCTGGGCGCCGCGCGGGCTGGTCTGGCTGGGCTGGGCGTGGGGCGCGGGCAACCTGGCCTGCGGGCTGACCGCGCTGGCCGCGCTGGCGGTCTGGCGGTACCGGCGGCGGGAGGTGCGCGGATGAGGACGGTGGCCGTGGTCGCCCCCTACTACCCGCCGCAGGTCGGCGGGGTGGAGCGGTATGCCGCCAGACTCGCGCGAGCGGCGGCCGGGCAGCCGGACCTGCGGCCGGTGGTGATCACCACCCGGCGGGGCCTGCGGACCACGGACACCGTGGAGGACGGGGTGCGGGTGCTGCGCCTGGGCGCCTGGCTGCGGGTCTCCAACACCCCGCTCAGCCCGCTGTGGCCGCTCCAACTCCGGTACTGGCTGCGGCGGCTGGACGTGCGGCTGGTCACCGCGCACGCCCCCGTGCCGGGTCTCGGCGACCTCGCCGTGGCGCTCTCCGGGCGGCGGCGCCGGACCCTCCTCACCTACCACGCGGGCTCCATGGCCAAGGGCAGCGCGGCCGCCGACCTGCTGATCGGCGCCTACGAACGTCACGTCCTGCCACGGGTCTTCGCCCGCTGCGACGCGCTGGTCTCGGTCTCCCCGGTGTCGCTCGCGGACGCCGTCCCGGGGAGCGTGCGGATCACCCCCGGGGTGGACACGGCGGTCTTCACGCCCGGCCCGCCGCCCTCGCGCCGGCCGCCCACCCTCCTCTACGTCGGGCGGATCGACCGCTCCTCGGCCTGGAAGGGCGTCGACGTGCTGGTCCGGGCCTTCGCCGAGCTGGCGGAGGAGGTCCCGGAGGCCCGGCTCCGGCTGGTCGGCGGCGGCGACGCGCTCGCCGACCACCTGCGGCTGGCGGGCGCACTGGGCGTGGCAGGGCGGGTGGACGCGGACGGCGAGCTGTCCGGCCGCGCGCTGGTGGAGGCGGTACGCGGGGCAGCCGCGTTGGTGCTCCCCTCCCGCACCGAGGCGGAGTCCTTCGGCATGGCCCTGATCGAGGCGATGGCCTGCGGAACGCCGGTGGTCGGCTCCAGGGTGGGCGGCATTCCCTCCGTCGTCACGGAGGGCGAGACGGGCCTGCTGGTCCCTCCGGGCGAGCCGGCGGCCCTCGCCGAGGCGTGCCGCCTGCTGCTACGCGACGCGGAGTTGTCCGACCGCCTCGGCGCGGCGGGCCGCGAAGCGGCCGAGCGCGACTACGCGTGGCCCGACCTCACCACCCACCACCTCCACCTCTGGCGCGAGCTGCTTGCGCAGCCCCGAGCGCAGCGCCGAAGGCGCAAGTAAGGGGCGCGGGGAACTGCGCGGCCCGCGCGCAACGGCGCCGCACCCGGCAACGGCCACCGGGTTGCAACCCGAACTCCGCTGCCGAGTGCGGCAGAGTGCATGGCTGGCCGCGCAGTTCCCCGCGCCCCCTACTTGCGCCTGCGGCGCTGCGCCGGGGGCGCGACATCCCGCCCCAGTCGGGTACGGCCACCGGGTTGCAACCCGAACTCCGCTCGCCTCTGGCGCGAGCCGCTGGCGCAGCGCCGCAGGCGCAAGTAAGGGGCGCGGGGAACTGCGCGCCCGGCCCACTACGGCGCCGCAGCCGGGTACGGAGTCCGGGTTGCAGCCCAAGCGCCGTTGCCGGGTGCGGACCGTAAGCGGCGGGCCGCGCAGTTCCCCGCGCCCCTGATTCGCCCTTCGGGCTCACCGGGGCGCTCAGCGCGGCGCGCGGCGCTCGTACGCCGCGATGGACTGCTTCAGCGCGGCGAACGCCGGTTTCGCTGTGCCGTCGTACTCGCGGAGGCCGTAGAAGAGGGAGCGCTGCTGCCGCTGCGCCGGCGTGCCCGAGTCGCGGTCGGAGAACCAGAAGACCGCCGCCACATGCGGGTTGGCCGCCGCCGCGGGAATCGTGTCGCGGGCGATCGAGGCCTGCCAGGACTCGGTGACATGGCTGGCGCCGGCCGGGATGTGCGTCCCGTCCGCCGCCGACCTCGGCCCGTCCGTCGGCGCCCCGGTCTCGGTGATCCAGATCGGCAGATCGGGCGTGCCGTACCGGTCCAGGATCTCCATCAGGTTGTCCTTGGTGGAGCTGATCCGCTGGAAGGCCGTGCCGAACGAGGTCGTCGCGCTCGGCAGGTACGGATAGGTGTACGGGTGGTAGCTGATCGCGTCCACCAGCTTGTTGGCGCCCAGCCTGCACACCGCCTCCAGGAAGGAGGTCTGCGAGACATAGTGGGTCGCCGGGTCGGTGGCCACCGCCGCCAGCCCGCCCAGCAGCAGGAAGGCCTGTGGGTCGGCCGAGCGGATCGCCCGGGTGCTCGCCCGCAGCAGCGTCGTGTACGCCGCCGGGTCCGGCGCCGGCGCCCAGTACGGGAGGTTCGGCTCGTTCCAGATCTCCCAGGTGTGGACGCCCATCGGCCCGTACCGCTGGGCGGCGTCCCGGGCGAACGCGGCGAAGGCCGCCGGGTCGGCCGGCGGGCAGGACTGGTCGGTGCGGCAGGAGGCCTCGCGGGCCCACTGCGGCGTGTAGCCGATGGTGGCCAGGACCTTCAGATGCCGGGCGTCGGCCGCCTTCACCACCCGGTCGAAGCGGTGCCACTCGAACTCGCCGGGGCCGTCCGGCTGGATGTCGTTCCAGGAGAGGTCGACCCGGATCCAGGACGCGCCCAGGGTCACGGCGTCGTTCAACCCCTTGGCCAGCTCCTGGTCGGACATCCAGGTGAGGGTATCCGCGTAGGACAGGCCGATCCGCAGCGGCGCCCGCTGCGCCGCCGCGGACGGCGAGGCGCTCGCCGGGCTCGGCGACGAGAGCGTCCGGGCGAACGTCTTCGACGAGCCCCCGGGCGTCGAGGTCGCGGCGGCGATGGCCGTCACCGCCGCCGACACCACGAACGCGACCAGCCCCACCAGCAGGCGCTGCCGCCTCCCCCTAGTACGCATGCGCGAAAGCTTAGAGGAAAAGGCTCTGCGGGTGGTTCGTGATCACGCTGCGACGCCCGCGCGCCAGACCGCCGAGGTGAGCGGGACCCCCGGCCGGTACGACAGATGGACGTGCGAGGGGGCGTCCAGCAGCTGGAGGTCCGCTCGCGCTCCGGGCCGCAGCACTCCCACGTCCGTACGGCGCAGCGCCCGCGCGCCGCCGGCCGTCGCGGACCAGACCGCCTCGTCCGGGGTCATCCCCATCTCGCGGACGGCCAGCGCCACGCAGAAGGCCATCGAACTGGTGAAGCTGGACCCGGGGTTGCAGTCCGGCGAGAGGGCGACCGTCGCGCCCGCGTCCAGCAGCCGCCGCCCGGACGGGTACTGACTGCGCGTCGAGAACTCCGCCCCCGGCAGCAGGGTGGCCACCGTCGAGGAGGAGGCCAGCGCGTCCACGTCGGCGTCCGTGAGGTGGGTGCAGTGGTCGGCCGAGGCCGCGCCCAGCTCCACCGCGAGCCGCACGCCCGGCCCCTCGCCCAGCTGGTTGGCGTGCACCCGCACGCCCAGCCCCCGCTTCGCTCCCGCGCTCAGGATCGCCCGGGCCTGGTCGCCGTCGAAGGCGCCCCGTTCGCAGAAGACGTCCACCCAGCGGGCGTGCGGGGCGCAGGCGTCCAGCATCGGGCCGGTGACCAGGTCCACGTATCCGGCCGGGTCGTCGGCGTAGTCCGGCGGGACGATGTGCGCGCCCAGGAAGGTGGTCTCGTCCGCGTGCCGGCCGGCGATCCGCAGCGACCGCTCCTCGTCCTCGACGTTCAGCCCGTAGCCGGACTTGCACTCCAGGACGGTGGTGCCCTGCCGCAGCGCCTCGGCGACGTACCGCCGGACGTTGGCGTCCAGCTCCTCGTCGGTGGCCGCCCGGGTGGCCGCCACCGTGGTCCGGATGCCCCCGGCCCGGTACGGCTGCCCGGACATCCGGGCGTTGAACTCGGCCGTCCGGTCCCCGGCGAAGACCAGGTGGGAGTGGGAGTCGACGAAGCCGGGCAGCCCGGCCCGGCCCTCGGCGTCGACCCGCGTGTCGGCCGGCGGGGCGTCGGCGGAGGCGCCGACCCAGGCGATCCGCTCCCCGTCCAGCACCACGGCGGCGTCCGTCAGCAGCCCGAGCGGGCCGCCGTCGCCGCCCTCCGCCTCGGGGTCGTTGGTGACCAGCGAGCCGATGCCGGTGATGAGAGTGCTGCTCAACGGTCTCCCACCTTCTCGATCGCGCGCCGCAGCGCCCCCGCCACTCCCGGAACGAGCTGGTGCTCGCCGTCGCGGACCACGATCCGACCGCCGACCACCACGTCCCGGACGTCCGCCGCGGTGGCCGAGAAGACCGCGGTCTCGGCGGCCAGCCGGGCCGGCGGGCCGGCCGTGCGCACGGTCTCCAGGTCCACCGTGCAGAAGTCGGCGAGCGCCCCGGCCGCCAGCCGCCCGGCCTCCGGCCAGCCCAGCGAGGCGTGGCCGTCCTCGGTCGCCGCCCGGAGCAGAGCCGCCGCCGTCCAGTGGCCGCGCTGACGGGTCCTCAGCCGCTCGTCCAGCTCGACCGCCCGGGCCTCCTCGAAGAGGTCGACCACGGCGTGGCTGTCGCTGCCCAGCGACATCGGCGAGCCGGCCTTGGTGAGCTCCCGCGCCGGCCCGATGCCGTCGGCGAGGTCCCGCTCGGTGGTCGGGCACATGCAGACCACCGTCGAGGAGCCGGAGAGCAACCGGACGTCCTCCTCCGTGAGGTGGGTGGCGTGGACGGCCGAGGTGCGCGGGCCGAGCACCCCGTGGTCGGCGAGCAGCCGGGTGGGGGTGCGGCCGTGGGCGGCCTGGCAGGCGTCGTTCTCCGCGGTCTGCTCGGAGAGGTGGACGTGCAGCGGCGCCAGCCGCTCCTCCGCCCACCGGGCGACGGTCGCCAACTGGTCCGACGGGACGGCCCGTACGGAGTGGACGGCGGCGCCGATCCGGGCGTGCGGGTGCTCCTTCAGCCCGGAGGCCCGCTCGGCCCAGGCATCCGCCGTGCCGTCGGAGAACCGCAGCTGGTGGTGGTCCGGCTCGGCGCCGAAGCCGGCCGAGAGATAGCAGGTGTCCAGCAGGGTGATCCGGATCCCGGCCCGCCGGGCGGCCTCGATCAGCGCCTCGCCCATGGCGTTCGGGTCCTCGTAGCGGACGCCGCCGGGGGCGTGGTGGAGGTAGTGGAACTCGCCCACCGCGGTGATCCCGGCCAGCGCCATCTCGGCGTACGCGGCGGTGGCCAGCTCCAGGTAGAGCTCGGGGTCCAGCGCGGCCGAGGTCCGGTACATCACCTCCCGCCAGGTCCAGAACGTCCCGCTACCCACCTGCACGCTGCTGCGCAGCGCGCGGTGGAAGGCGTGCGAGTGGGCGTTGGCCAGCCCGGGGAGGGCGAAGCCGGTGAGGACGGTGGCGCCGGCCGGGGCCGGCCCGCTGTCCGGGGTGACGGCGGCGATCCGGCCGTCCGCCCCCACCTCGATCAGCACGTCCTCCTCGACCGTCGGGTCGATCCAGGCGTACGGGGCCCAGTAGCGGGTCACGTCATTCACCGGCATGCGAGCGACTCCAGTACCTCGGCGAGTGCGGCGGTTCCTGCCACGCAGTCCTCCTCCTCGGCGAACTCGCTCGGTGAGTGCGAGACCCCCGTGGGGTTGCGTACGAACAGCATGGCGGTCGGCACGGCCGAGGAGAGGATTCCCGCGTCGTGTCCCGCACCCGTCGGCAGCACCGGGACGCCGATTCCCGTGCTCTCCTTGAGGATCGAGCCCACCCGGTCGCGCAGCCCCAGATCGAAGTCGACCACCGGGGTGTACGACTCCCGGGTGACGGCCAGCCCGACCCCGTCCCGCTCGGCCCGCTCGCCGGCCGCCTTCTCGATCTCGGCGACCAGGGCGTCCAGGGTGGCCTCGTCGGCGGCCCGGGAGTCCAGCCAGCCGCGCACCATGGACGGGATCGCGTTGACCCCGTTGGGCTCCACGGCCACCTTGCCGAAGGTGGCCAGGGCGCCGGCCAGCCGGGCCTTCTTGCGGGCGGCCAGCACGGTGTTGGCGTAGGTCAGCATCGGGTCCCGGCGGTCCTCCAGGCGGGTGGTGCCCGCGTGGTTGGCCTCTCCGGCGAAGTCGAACCGCCAGCGCCCGTGCGGCCAGATCGCCGAGGCGACGCCGACGGGGTGCGGGGTGTCGGCGAGACACCGGCCCTGCTCGACGTGGAGCTCGACGAAGGCGCCGATCCGGGCCAGCCGCTCGTGGTCGGCCCCGATCGCGGACGGGTCCTGCCCGGCCCGCTCCATCGCGTCCGGCAGCCGCACCCCCTGCGCGTCCCGCAGCTCGGCGGCCTGATCGGGCGTCAGGACGCCCGCCGCGAGCCGGGAGCCGACGCAGGCCACGCCGAAGCGGGCGCCCTCCTCGTCCCCGAAGTTGACGATCGCCAGCGGGCGGCGCGGGGCCGCCCCGCGCTCCCGCAGGGCGTCCACGGCGGCGAAGGAGGACACCACGCCGAGCGGTCCGTCGAAGGCCCCGCCGTCCGGGACGGAGTCCAGGTGGGAGCCGGTGACCACGGCGTCCGTCCCCTGGCGGTCGCCCCACCAGGCCCACTGGTTGCCGTTCCGGTCCACCTCGTAGGCCAGTCCGCGGGCGGCGGCCTGCTCCTGGAACCAGGCGCGGCACTCGGCGTCGGCGGCGGTCCAGGCGTACCGGCGGTAGCCGCCGCTGCCCTGGTACCGGCCGACGGGCAGCAGCTCCCGCCACATCCGCCGGTGGGCGTCGGCGAAGGCGCCGTCCGTCTGACGAACCGTCATCGGTGCTACTCCCCCTCGCGCATGGGGACGCGGACCCCGCGCTCGTCGGCGACCCGGTCGGCGATCTCGTAGCCGGCGTCCACGTGCCGGATGACGCCCATCCCCGGGTCGTTGGTCAGCACCCGGCGCAGCTTCTCCCCGGCGAGCGCGGTGCCGTCGGCCACCGAGACCTGCCCGGCGTGGATGGAGCGGCCCATGCCGACCCCGCCGCCGTGGTGGATGGAGACCCAGGAGGCGCCGGAGGCGACGTTCACCATGGCGTTGAGCAGCGGCCAGTCGGCGATCGCGTCCGAGCCGTCCAGCATCGCCTCGGTCTCCCGGTACGGGGAGGCGACCGAGCCGCAGTCCAGGTGGTCGCGGCCGATGGCCAGCGGGGCGCTGATGGTGCCGTCGGCGACCATCTCGTTGAACCGCTCGCCGGCCTTGTCCCGCTCGCCGTAGCCCAGCCAGCAGATCCGCGAGGGCAGGCCCTGGAAGTGCACCCGCTCGCCGGCCATCTTGATCCAGCGGGCCAGCGACTCGTTCTCCGGGAAGAGGTCCAGGATCGCCTTGTCGGTGGCGGCGATGTCCTTGGCGTCGCCGGAGAGGGCGGCCCACCGGAACGGGCCCTTGCCCTCGCAGAACAGCGGCCGGATGTACGCCGGGACGAAGCCGGGGAAGTCGAAGGCCCGCTCGTAGCCGGCCAGCTTGGCCTCGCCGCGGATCGAGTTGCCGTAGTCGAAGACCTCGGCGCCGGCGTCCTGGAAGCCGACCATCGCCTCGACGTGCCTGGCCATCGACTCGCGGGCGCGCTGGGTGAACTCCTCGGGCTTCTCGGCCGCGTAGGCGGCCATGTCGTCGAAGTCGACGCCCACCGGGAGGTAGGACAGCGGGTCGTGGGCCGAGGTCTGGTCGGTGACGATGTCGATCGGGGCGCCGTCCGCGAGGAGCTGCGGCAGCAGCTCGGCGGCGTTGCCCAGCAGGCCGATGGAGAGCGGCTTGCGGGCGTCCCTGGCCTCGGTGGCCAGCTGCAGCGCGTGCTTGACGTCGTTGGCCTTGACGTCCAGGTAGCGGTGCTCGATCCGGCGGTCGATGGCCCGCGGGTCGCAGTCGACGCAGATCGCCACGCCGCCGTTCATGGTGACGGCGAGCGGCTGGGCGCCGCCCATCCCGCCGAGGCCGGCGGTCAGGGTGATGGTCCCGGCCAGGGTGTCGTCGAACTTCTTGGCCGCGACGGCCGCGAAGGTCTCGTAGGTGCCCTGGAGGATGCCCTGGGTGCCGATGTAGATCCAGGACCCGGCGGTCATCTGGCCGTACATGGTGAGGCCGAGCTGCTCCAGGCGGCGGAACTCCTCCCAGTTGGCCCAGTCGCCGACCAGGTTGGAGTTGGCGAGGAGGACCCGCGGGGCCCACTCGTGGGTCTGCATGACGCCGACCGGGCGGCCGGACTGGACGAGCATCGTCTCGTCCTGCTTCAGCGTCTGGAGGGTCCGCAGCATGGCGTCGAAGGAGCGCCAGTCGCGGGCGGCCTTGCCGGTCCCGCCGTAGACGACGAGCTTCTCGGGGTGCTCGGCGACCTCGGGGTCGAGGTTGTTCTGCAGCATGCGGTAGGCCGCTTCCTGCTGCCAGCCAAGGGTGTTGAGCTTGCTCCCGCGCGGCGCGCGAACGGTCCGGCCCATGCTCCGACCTCTCCGGCGGGCCGCTTCGCCCGCCACCTGCTGGATAACTTCATTCACAACGTCAGGCTCTGAATGTAGCCGTACACAGCAGCCGAGTCCAGACCCCCCGCCCCGGGAGCCGGGGTTCACGCGTCGGCGCGCCGAAGACCGGGTGAACTCGGCGGTGCCCTGCCGCCTCCCCCGGCCCGGAGCGCATACCGTCGGAGGATGGCCGAGCGGACGGGCGAGCGGACGGGCGAGCGGGCGGCGGTGCAGGCCGCGGCGCTGGTCGCGGCGGTGACGCTGGCCGCCGTGCCCTGGGCCGGGGCCGCGTTCGTCCCCGCCCACCGAGTGCTGGCCCGGGTCCTCGGGCAGGGACTGCGGCTGGTCGGGCACAACGACTGGTCGTACGCGGCCTCCATGGGCGAGGTCTACGCCTGGCTCGGCGTCTGGCTGGGGCTGGCCGCGCTCTGGGCGGCCGCGGCCCTCCGGCCCGGCCTCCGGCGGCCCGCGCTGGCCGGTCTGGGAGCCCAGCTCCTCGCCGGGGTGGTCGCCTCGGCGGCGGTGGCGCTCGTCGAGTGGGGGCCGGCCGGGCTCGCCGAGGCGGCCGGCCCCGGGCTGCTGCGGGTGGCGGACCTGGGCTCGCCCTGGTTCTCCTGCCCGGCGGTGCTGCTGGCCGCGGCCTGGTGGGAGACCGCGTCCCAGCCGGACTCCCGGCCGGGGCGCCGGCCCGCGGCGGCCGGGCTCGGCTATGCGGTGCTGCTGGCCGCCCTGCTGGTGACGGGCGCGGCGGTCGGCGCCGGGTGGTTGCTGCTGCTCGCGGCGGTGGCCGCCACCGGCGTGCTGCCGCGATCGCCGTCTCAGTCGCTGCCTCGGCCGCTCGCCGTCATCCGCCGCAGCAGATTGCGGGTGGCGCGCTGGATGCGGGGATCGGCGTAGCCCGGGCGGTCCAGCCCGGCGGGCCAGTTGAACGTGCCCGCGACGAAGAACAGCGCCCCGCGCCCGGTCCGGTAGAGGCTGGTGTGCTGGGTCAGAGTCGCCTCCGCACGGCCGTGCGGCCGGTACGGGGAGGCCGAGAGGAGCACCTGCTCGACGGCGGCCGCCGGGCGCGGCGCCGCCTCGTCCAGCCCGTCCGCCTCACCGCCGACGATCCGCGGGACGGCATGGCCGTCCGCCACCCCGGTGCCCGCCCAGAACCAGTGCCGCGACCGGGCCACCACCAGCGGCACCTCGGTCCGCGGGATGCCGTTGTACTGCACGCCGAGCAGCCGCTGCTCGGCCTCCTCGGAGTGCCGGCCGAGGTCCCGCCAGCGGCGGGTGGGACCGCCGGGGCCGGGCGCGGGGTCGGGATCGGTCTTCCAGCACTCCACGGTCCGCGCCCCGGCCCCGGGGAAGCGGACGTGCCAGTACACGTTGTTGGCGCCGAGGAAGGCGACGCTGGTCCCCCCGTCCACCGCCGCGGCGACCGCCTCCCGCATCGGGGCCGACCAGTACTCGTCGTGTCCGGTGAAGACCACCGCCCGGTAGCGCGAGAGGTCCGCCGTCCCGTCGTGGAGGTCGGTTCCCGCCGCGTACACCGCGTCCGCCCCGAAGCCCTCCCGTTCCAGCCACCGCACAGCGTGGAAGTCCATGTCGGCGCGCTGTGGAAGACCGATCCCGGAGTACGGCCGGTCGAAGGAGACCTGACGCGCCCTCAGCCCGTAGGCCATGGCCGCTCCCGCCGCGTCCACCGGGGTGCCGGAGGCCTCGGCCGCCCCGCCGGAGGGGTCGTGGCCGTAGCCGTAGTAGAGGCTCCTGCCGGTCCGCCCGTCCAGCGGCCACTGGTTGTACGCCTGGTAGGTGGCGAACGGCAGGACCACCAGCAGGCCCGCCCGGCGGCCGTCGTCCCGCACCACGAAGGGGGCGTAGCTCCGGTGCCCGCTCTCGGCGGTGAAGGCCGCCAGATACGAGCCGGACGGCCATCCCCGCGGGACCTCCAGCCGCCAGCCGACCGGCCAGTCGCAGCGGATCAGCCCGGTCCGCGGGTGGGGCTCGGGCACCGGATGCTCGGTACCGCGCAGTTCCGGACTGGCGGCCAGCAACCGGGCCCCGCCGTCGGCGCCGCCGCCGTCGACGCGGTGGACGGTGATCCGGTAGCGGCGGGCCGGCCGGGTGCTGACGTGGAAGTCGAGGACGCCGCCGACCGGGACGCTCGCGGCCGAGGCGTACCCCTTGATCTGCGCCGACCGGTCGTCCACCGGCAGAGTGCCGCCAGAACCGATCCGCCAGCCGTTCCCCGCCGCGTCGCCACCGGCGGAGGACTCGCCGGCCGCGAAGGCCGCCGCCCCGGCCCCGGCGGCGAGGACGGCGACGGCCGAGAGCGCGGACAGCGCCGAGCGGCGCGGCAGATCGGGCACACCGCGAAGCTATGCCACCGGGCCGCGCCGGAGGTGTCGGCCGCCTTCCGGCACGCCGTCGGCGGGCCGTCGTCCGGGTGAACCGCCGGGCGCTCAGCGGGCGTCCCGGCCCGCCGCGGGGCCGGTGGTGAGGAACGGGCCCAGCGCCCCGCGGCGGCGGGCGAGCCCCCGCCCGTCGGCGACCGGCGCCCACACCAGTCTTTCCGTCCGCCGCTCCTGACGCCGCATCAGCAGCGCGGAGAGGCCCAGGCCCAGACCGGCACCGAACAGCAGCATCCCCAGCGCCGGGCCGGTCGCGATGCCGGTCACGCAGCCCGCGACCCCGCCGGCCAGGATCCAGAGGCCGTGCGCCCGGCGCATCCGGGCGCGGGTCAGCGCGACCGGCTCCAGGGTGACCGCGTACCCGGCCCGCTCGGCGTCCGCCGCCAGCCGGGACATCAGCCGGCGCCGGTGCAGCAGACCCGCCGCGAAGCCGAGGACGAGCAGCCCCGAGCCCACCTTCAGCCAGACGAAGGCGTTCAGCACCAGGACCGGCACCAGCGATCCGGCCGCGCCGCCGAGCAGCCCCGCCCAGAGCAGCGCCGCCGCCACCGTTCCGCGCAGGATCGAGACCCGCGCCAGCCCATACCTTCCGCGTACCGCTCTCACGGCGGCAGAGGCTAGGCGGCCTTCCTGAAAGAGGCCTGAGAACGGGATGAGGAGGGACTGTTGACGGGGAAACCGGAATGCGCGAATCTGCTCGGACGCAGCCCGAGTGATGCAGCTTCACGCATCACGGCCGGACGCAGCACGACACAGCACCGCACAGCACGGCAGCACGGCAGCACGGCAACGCCCCGACGTTCCGACATCCGATGCGAGGAAGCGTGTGATGCCCAGACACCCCCGGAAGCTCCGCCTCGGCGCGCTCGCCGCCACCGCGGTCGCCGCTCTCGCCGCCGCCGCGCTGGCCGGCGCCCCCACCGCCGCGGCGAGCACCGCCACCGCCGCCACCACCACCGCCGCGAGCAGGACGACCGCCGGCTCCTACAACGGCCTGGCCCTCACCCCGCCCATGGGCTTCAACGACTGGGCGAAGTACGGCTGCAACATCAATGCCGACCTCTTCACGAAGACCGGCGACGCCCTCGTCGCCAAGGGCCTGGCCAAGCTCGGCTACGACTACGTCAACGTCGACGACTGCTGGATGCAGAAGACCCGGGACGCCGCCGGCCACCTCCAGGTGGACACCACCCGCTTCCCGGACGGCATGAAGGCCGTCGGCGACCACCTCCACGCCGAGGGCCTGAAGTTCGGCATCTACGAGGACGCCGGCACCAACACCTGCCAGGGCGCCGCCGGCTCCTACGGCCACTTCGACACCGACGCCGCCGACTACGCGAAGTGGGGGGTGGACTACCTCAAGCTGGACTACTGCTACCAGCCGCTCTCCGACTACCCCGGCAAGACCCCGGCCCAGGTCGCCCAGATCGTCTACACCCAGGCCAGCCAGGCCCTGCTGAAGACCGGCCGCCCGATGGTCTTCTCCGAGTCCGCCCCGGCCTACTACTACGACGGCCAGGACTTCTGGGACATCATGAAGTGGATCGGCCAGGAGGGGAACCTCTGGCGGGTCGGCGACGACATCGCCGACAACTGGTCGAGCGTGCTGACCAACTACACGCAGACCTCCACCCCCGGCCTCGCCCGGTACGCCGGCCCCGGCCACTGGAACGACGCCGACATGCTGGAGACCGGGAACCCCGGGCTCACCCTGACCGAGCAGCAGTCCCAGTTCACCCTCTGGTCCGAGCTAGCCTCCCCGCTCCTCCTCTCCACGGACGTCGGCGCCCTCTCCGGCGCCCCGCTGGCGATCGTCTCCAACAAGGACGTCATCGCCGTCGACCAGGACCCGCTGGGCAGGCAGGGCACCGTCGTGCAGTCCTCCCCGGCCGGCTCCGCCACCCCGTACGACGTCCTCAGCAAGCCGCTGGCGAACGGCGACCGGTCCGTCGTCCTCTTCAACAAGGCCGACATCGCGCAGACCGTCTCCACCACCGCCGCCACGGCCGGCCTCCCCGGGGGCGGCGACTACACCCTGAAGAACCTCGTGACCAAGGCCCGCACCCGGACCACCGGCACCATCGCGGCCACCGTCCCCCCGCACGGCACGGTGATCTACCGGGTCTCCCGGGGCGGCGGCACCGCCGCGCCCGCGACCGTGGTCGGCCTGGGCCAGCGGGACTTCCCCGGCGGCAAGGCCGTGACGGTGCCGGTGTCCCTCACCGATGACGGGCCGTCACCGCTGAAGGGGGCCGCGCTCTCCCTCTCCGCCCCCACGGGCTGGACGGTCACCCCGTCCCGGGCCCGGATCGGCGACGTCCTGCCCGGCCACTCGGCCACCGCCGAGTTCACCGTCACCGCGCCCACCCCGCCCGAGGGGAGGTCCACCAGCACCCTCACCGCCACCGCGGCGTACACCGCGGCCGGCGAGCGGCTCGGCTCCGCCGGCGAGGAGACGGTGAGCTACGACCTCCCGTACACCAGCCTGGCCCACGCCTTCGACGACGTCGGCGTCAGCGACGAGAGCGACACCGCCCCGGGGAACTTCGACGGCGACGGCGACAGCTACTCCGCCCAGGCGCTGGCCGCGGCCGGCGTCACCCCGGGCGCGACCCTCAGCGCCAACGGCTACACCTTCACCTGGCCGAGCGCGGCGGCCGGCGCCCCGGACAACGTCGCGGGCGGCTCGCCGACCATCGAACTCAGCGGCAGCGGAAGCCGGTTGGCCTTCCTCGGCGCGGAGGCCGGCTTCACCTCCGACACCGTCACCGTCCACTACACCGACGGCAGCAGCTCCACCGGCACCCTGGGCTTCCCCAACTGGTGCTGCGGGGCGACCGACAGCTACGGGGCGAAGACGGCCTTCACCACCGACCACCGGAACACCCCCACCGGTCCGGCCAACTACGGGGTCTCGTACCGCCTCTACACCAACGCGATCCCGCTGACCGCGGGGAAGCAGGTGGCGAGCGTGACGCTGCCCTCGTCCAGCGCGATCCACGTCTTCGCGATGGCCGTCCAACCGTAGTCTCACCCGGTCTCACCGGATTCCGAACGCACGGGGCGCCAGGGCAGCGCAGCGGAGGGCCGCGCGCTGCCCTGTGCGGGTGAAGGGTGGGCCGCGGGGATGTCCGATTACCGGTCGGAACGGTTCAGGCAGGTCGGAAGGCCGGTCGCGGGTCGCGCCGGTCGTTCCGCTTCCCGATCAGTCCCCGTCCCACCGAAAGGGAGCCACCCGATGTCGCAGTCCCCCGCGCCGAGCCCCACCGCCAAGGCGCGCGTCCGCTCCGTCCTCGTCACCGCGATCAGCGCGGCCGCCGTCCTGGCCCTCCCGGCGGGCGCGGCGCAGGCCGCGACGGCCCACCACCGCCACGACGCCGACGACAAGGGCCGCGCCACCGCCGGGCACCCGTCCGCCGGGCACCTCGCGGCCGCCCACCACGAGCGGCTGACCAGGCACCACAAGCCCGGCCACGCCGGCCACGCCGTCCGGCACGACCACGTCGTCCGGCACGGCCACACCCTCACCGGCGCCACCACCCACACCACCGGCAGGACCGTCCACCGCACCCTCCCGACCCACCACAGGCCGGGCCACGAGACGGGCCACGAGACCGGCCACGAGTCCGCGTTGGGGCACGAGTCGGGGCGTCACGAGACCGGCCGCCACGAGACGGGGCGTCACGAGACCGGCCATCACGAGACCGGCCGCCACCACGAGACCGGCCGCAACGCCGAAGGCCGCCCGGGCGAGGCGGTCCGCCACGAGGGCCCCGCGCTCTCGCTGCGGCACGGCCCGGACGCCGACGACCCGGTCACCGGCCTGCTGAAGGCCGGCGACAGGTTCGAGGTGATCCGCGACAACGGCGTGTGGTCGCTGGTCCGGGACCTGCGCACCGGCGCCTCCGGCTGGGTCCGCCTGCCGCACACCCACTCCACCGGCGAGCACTGACCCCCACCGCACCGCACCACCCGGCCCCGGAACCACGGCGGCGCCGCGCCCGGCCCCACCCCGGACTCAGTCCAGGAACAGCCCGCGCGACGCCGCCGTCCGCTCGAACTGCTCCAACCTGGCCTCGGCGTCCGGCAGTTCGTCGCACATCGCCTGCAGCAGCACCCGGCCCAGCATCATCGGCGCGCACGCCGTGTCGAAGACCAGCTGGCTGCCCACCGCCGCCGGCAGCAGCAGATCGGAGAGCCGGGCGACCGGCGCGAACGCGCTGTCCGCCACCGTCACCACGAAGAGCTTCCGGTCCCGCGCCTGCTCCAGCACCTCCACCAGCTCCCGCGGATAGCGCGGCAGCGCGAAGCAGAGGAGGGTGCTCGCCCCGGCGTCCACGGCCCGGTCGAGCCGTTCGGCCAGCATGCTGCCGCCCTCGTCGAGGAGCCGGACGTCCGGGTGCACCTTCCTGGCGAAGTAGCTGAAGCCGGCCGCCTGCGCGGAGGCCGCGCGCAGCCCGACCACCGGCAGCGGCCGGGACGCGGCCATCGCCCGGGCCGCCCGCTGCACCGGCTCCGGGTCGGCGAGCACCTCCGCCAGCCGCTCCAGATTGGCCAGCTCGGAGAGGACCGCCTGCTGGTGCTCGTTCCGCGCGGCCTCGCCCGGCGTCTCCCGGGAACCGGCCGCGGCGGCCTCCGCGCCCTCCGCCAGCCCCAGCTCGCGCAGCCGCCTGCGGAGCGCCGGGTAGCCGTCGAAGCCGAGCGCCACGGCGAACCTGGTCACCGACGGCTGGCTGACCCCGGCCAGCTCGGCCACCTCGACGCTGGACAGGAAGGGGGTCTCCGCGGCGTTGGTCACCAGGGCGTGGGCGATCCGGCGCTGGGTGGGCGTCAGCCGGTGCCCCTCGAAGAGGCGCAGCAGCCGGGTGGACGGCCCCGCCTCGACCACACCCGGCGCGGCACCCGACGCGGCACCCTCCTGTGGCGCACTGGGCACACTCATCGCGATCCTCCGAGGCTGCGGGTGGGTCAAGACTCTAACCGGGACGACCTCTCCCACCAGATCTTTTCCCTCGAAGACCGGGACGACTTACCAGGACGATCCCGTCCTAATGCGCCGGACAGCCCACCCTGAGAAACCCCCGGGCCGCCCCTGAGACCCCCCTGACGCCTCCCTGAGCTTCCCCTGATTCGGCCCCGATCGGACGGCCGCCCCGCCCTCCCGCGACCTAGTCTCGGCTCATGGACCGCGACTCCGTGAGGTACGACGATTCCGTCAAGAAGGACCTGCTCGCCGCCGTGGAGACCCGCAAGGAGCTCGGCGCCGGCTATGAGTCCGAAATCGTGGACTCCTTCCTCGACCGCGTCGAGGACCGACTGGACGCCCGGGTCGAGGAGCGCGTCCGCAGACGGCTCGCCGAGGAGGACGCCGCCGGCATCCGCGAGCGGCGCTCGGGACGGCAGCCGCGGCAGCCGCGCAGCGACGCCTGGTTCGCCGCCTTCTCCCTGATCATCGCGATTCCGCTGACCGCCATCGCCACCACCGGCTTCCGCGGCGGCGGGCCGATCGGGTTGGTGGTCGTCTGGCTGGGGATCGTGGCGGTCAACGTCGCCCGCGCGCGGAGCACCCACCGCGGCTGAGCGGGTGATCGCCGGGCCGGTGTCAGCGTCGCTGGTCTGTGCGAGAGTTGGGGCATGGGTCGAGTCACCGCGCGCCGACGGGTCGTCAGGCTTGCCGACGAACGCCGCGTCATCCGTCCGGACACCCTCGCCGCCGAGGAACCGCTGGAGATCCGGCTGGGCGGCGAGGCGCTCACCATCACCATGCGCACGCCCGGCCAGGACTTCGACCTGGTCGCCGGCTTCCTGGTGGCGGAGGGCCTGGTCGCCGAGGCCGACGAGCTCTCCGCGCTGCGCTACTGCGCGGGGACGGACGAGGACGGCGCCAACACCTACAACGTGATCGACGCGGTGCTGGGCGGGGCGGCCCGCGCCGCGCGGCCGCTCTCCGCCCACCGCAACCTGCTGATGTCCAGCGCCTGCGGGATCTGCGGGCGGGACACCATCGACTCGGTGCGCACCCACTCCCGCTGGGACCTCACGGAGGACCGCACCGAGCTCTCCGCCGACACCCTCTTCGAACTCCCCGACCGGCTGCGCGCGGCGCAGAAGGTCTTCGACTCGACGGGCGGGCTGCACGCGGCGGGGCTCTTCACCGCCGACGGCGAGCTGCGCTGCCTCCGCGAGGACGTCGGGCGGCACAACGCCGTCGACAAGGTGGTCGGCTGGGCGCTGCGGGAGGGGCTGCTGCCGCTGCGCGGGCATGTGCTGATGGTCAGCGGGCGGGCGTCCTTCGAGCTGACGCAGAAGGCGGCGCTGGCCGGCATCCCGTTCCTCGCGGCGGTCTCCGCGCCGTCCTCCCTCGCCGTCGACCTCGCCGACGAACTGGGCCTCACCCTGATCGGCTTCCTGCGCGGCCGCTCAGCGAACCTCTACACCCACGCGGACCGCGTCCCGGCGGAGGCCCCGGCCTCGGCGGCGACCGGCTGAGACCCGGCCGAGATCCGGCTGAGCGGGCCCCGGACCACCCCGCCCCGGACGAGCCCGCAGGGCGCGTCGAGGGGCGGGGGGACCGCGGTCAGTCCGGCGCCGACGCCGGTCCCGACAGCGCGACCGCCAGCAGCGCGCGCAGCGCCGGCGCCACACCGGTCAGCGGCAGGGTCGCCTCGTCGGCGAAGACCTCCAGCAGCCAGCCGCCGGCGACGTTCCGGCCGCCCGCCGCCACCATCGCCCGGTACCCGCCGACCACCAGCACGGCCTCCTCCGCCGGGTCGTTCCCCGGCGCCCCCGCCCGCAGCCAGAACGCGTCCCCCCGCACCGCCCGCGCCGTCAGCGGGTAGGAGCGCAGGTCGAAGACCGCGTCCGGGGCCTCGATGACGGCCCGCTGCATATCGCCGCCGCCCGCAGCGGAGCTCCGCGCCCGCGCGGCGGTCATCCGCTCCACCCCGTACGCGGCGGTCCGCATCAGCTGGGAGCCCGGGGGGACGTAGGAGATCCACCAGGCGACCGCGTCCACCATCCGCGCCGTCGTCTCCGCGACGACCCGCAGCCGCCCCAGGGTGTCCCCCGGGTGCACCCGGTACCTGACCCTGAGCTCGGTGGCGGTGCTGCCGCCGCCGGCCTCGCCGCCCGGCGGCCACGGCCCGGGGAGCCAGGCCTCCCCCGCGGGCGCCTGGGCCGGCACCTGCTTCTCGCTCTCCCCGGCCTGCGCGTCGAGCGGGTATGCGGAGGCGTCCAGCGCCGCCAGCACCGCGCCGACCAGGGCGCCCGGGTTCGCGGACCGGGTGGCCCCGCGGAACCGCCGGCGCTCCCGCGCCGGGATCGCGCCGCCGTTCGGCGGATGGTCGGCGAGCCGTACGACGGCGTCCGGGCTGGCGCCGCGGCCGGCCACCACCGGATGGGTGGCCCGGCCGGCCTTCGCCCGGTACTGGGCCGCGTCGGCCAGCCGGAAGAGCCGGTCCGCGGTGGTCACCGGGCCGATCGAGTCACCGGTGGAGGCGATCCCGCAGGCCACCCCGTGGCCCTCCTCCAGCCGCATGGCGAGGGCGCACAGCTCCTCCGCCACCGCGATCACCTCGTCGGCGCTCGCCCCCGCCGAGACCAGGCAGAACTCGTCGCCGCCGAGCCGGCCGGCCACGCTGCCGGGGAGCTTCGCCCCGCAGAGCGAGAGCTGATTGGCGAATCGTTCCAGCAGCCGGTCTCCGACCTCGTGCCCCTGCTCGTCGTTGACCTGCTTCAGGCCGTTGACGTCGCACATCACCAGGGACACCACGGTGCCGTCGACCCGGTGCCGCTCCAGCGCCTCGTCCAGCCGGGCGTCCACGGCGCGCCGGTTGGCCAGGCCGGTCAGCGGATCGGTGAAGGCCAGCCTGCTGACCTCCTCCAGGCGCTCGCTCTGCGCGAGGCCGGCGGAGATCTGCGCCGCGAGCACCGTGGCGTACTCGGCGTCCCGGTCATCGAAGACCGGGGCCCCGACCGACCGGGCCAGATAGAGCTCGCCCCAGGCGCGCCCGCGCAGCACGATCGGCGCGACCAGGCAGCAGCCGCGCCCGCGCCGGCGCAGCCCGGCGACCCGCTCGCGGCAGAACGGCCCGTTCCGGCTGAGCCCGGGGGCACCCGGCAGGTCGCCGTCGGCGTCCGGCCCTTCGGACGGGTCGTCCGCGGTCTGCACCCAGGCCCGCGGCAGGCCGTCCGAGGTCCAGGGCTCGCCGAGGCCGCGCTGTTCGAGGAAGCGGGCGATCTCCGGATACTCGGCCACAGGATAGGACTCGTCCTCGGGGAGCTCCTCCTCGTCCGGCGACAACTCTCCGTGATTGACCAGGACGCGCAGCCGACCGGTCTCGCGCTCCCAGACGGAGATCGCCGCGAAGGTCGCGTCCAGCGCGTCCATCGCCTGCACGGCCGCCCCGCGAACGGCGTCACGACGGGTCTGGGCTGCGGACATGGCCTGCGTCAACGAGACGACATGACGCAGCCGGGTGTCGCCGCCACCGGAATCGCTATCTGCCCGCACGCCGGAAATCTTAGGGAGCAACCGGCCGATATGCCCCTTTTGAACGACTACGGCGGGTCATCATCGTCCCCGACCCCGCCCTCGCGGGCCCGGTTCAGCCCCGGCGGGTCAGCAGCCAGGGCTCGACCAGGCCCAGCCCCCGCACCGGGCGCCGCCACATCGGCTGCAGCTGGTAGGGGTACGGGCCGGGGGCCGGCGCGTCCGACTCCGCCGCCGAGGCCCGCTCCTCCGCGGAGACGCCGACCGAGGCCACCGCCGACAGTGCGTCCACCGCCCCGGGCGGCGGCCCGCCGTGCGCCTCCGCCTGCTCCGGCGAGTCCAGCGGCGGCGCCGCGCCCTCGCGCCGCAGGGCCGTCGCGAACTCCTCGGCGACCAGCACGGCGTCCTTGGGGGCGATCGAGGTCAGCCGGCTGGCCAGGTTGACGGTGGTGCCGAAGACGTCGCCCATCCGGGTGGTGACGGTGCCGAAGGCCATCCCGACCCGCAGCGCCGGCATCGCGTCATCCTTGCTGAGCGTCTCCACCAGGGAGAGCGCGACGTCGGCCGCCGTGGCCGCGTCCTCGGAGACGAACAGCACCTCGTCGCCGAGGGTCTTGACCAGCCGGCCGCCGAGCCCGGCGACCACGTCCGCGCAGGTGGTCTCGAAGGACTCGACCAGCTCGCCGAGCTCCTCCTCCTCCAGCCGCCGGGAGAGCCGGGTGAAGCCGACGAGGTCGGCGAAGCCGACCGCCAGCCGGCCGCTCTGCATCTCGTCGTCGTCCGAGGCGTTGACCACCCGGCCGGTCACCGCCGCCAGCTGCCGCCGCCAGACGTAGACCAGGAACTGCTCCAGCTCCGGCAGCAGCAGCTCGACCAGGGGGTACGCGATGTCCGCGCGGGAGAGGCCGGGCTCGGCGGCGTCGGTGAGGTTCTCCAGCACCGAGTCGATCTGCCATTCGGCGAGCCGCGCGGTGGTCTGCCCGGTGGAGCGGGCGACCTGGACCGCCATCGACTCGCTCAGCAGGCCCGCCTCGACCAGACCGGCCAGCCGCCGGAGGGCGATCACGTCGGCGTCGGTGAAGGCCTTGGACTGGCCGATGTCGGCGAAGCCCATCGCCCGCCAGAACCTGGTGGCCAGCTCCATCGGGACGCCGGCCGCGCGGGCGGTCTGGAACGGGGTGTACTTCCGCTCGGAGTCGAGGATCAGCTGTTCGAGCCGTGCGGCGACCTGGTCCTGGGGCGGCTCGTCGTCCTCGGACTCACCGTCCTCCGGCTCGCCGGGCTCATCGCGGCCCGCGGGGCCCGCCGCGCGCTCCCCGCTCTCTCCGGGAGGCCCGGTCCGCACCCGGTGCTCAGCGATCTCGGCGAGCTCGATGTCGTCGTTCGCACCGCTTTCATCGTTCCCTGCCACCAGATCCGTCCTCGCGCGCTCCCTGCGTGTGCGGGCACCACCGGCATGTCCCCGAAGTGGCCTCGCTCACACCGGTGTCCTGAGGAATAGTCGCACGGAATCACCCGTTCCGGGTGGCCGCCCCCCTGAGAGACCGTGCTCAGCTGATCATCACACTGGGCGCACATGCACCACGTCTCCTGCGCCGACCGCCTCCTCGGCACCGTCCCCGGCGCGCACCACCAGGCGTCCGTCGTCGTCCACCGACACCGCCTCGCCCCGGAGTTCGCGATCGCCGGGCAGCTCCACCCGGACCGTCCGGCCGATGGTCGCGCACCGTTCGAGGTAGGCCTCGCGCAGCCCGGAGCCGTCCGGATCGCCGCCGGCCTCCTCCCAGGCGCGATAGCGGTCCGCGAACTCCCGCAGCACCATCCGCACCAGGGTGTCCCGGTCGAGGTGGGCCGAGCCGGCCAGCTTCAGCGAACCGGCCGTCGGCACCGGCAGCTCCTCGGCGGTGAGCGAGACGTTGACGCCGACCCCGATCACCACCCCGTCCCCTTCCTCGGAGGCAGGCCCGCCGGAGACCGCCTCGGCGAGGATCCCGCCGAGCTTCCGCTCCTCCCCGCCGACGGGCACCAGCAGGTCGTTCGGCCACTTCAGCCGGACGTCCAGCTCGGCGGCCCGGCTCAGCGCCCCGGCCGCGGCCACCCCGGTGAGCAGCGGGAGCCAGCCCCAGCGGGTCAGCGGCGCGGTGGGGCGCAGCAGGAACGAGCAGTGGATGCCGGAGCGCGGCGGCGCCGCCCAGGCGCGGTCCAGCCGTCCGCGCCCCGCCGTCTGCTCGTCCGCCAGCAGGACCGCGCCGGCGGGGGCGCCGGAGCGGGCCTGGGCGGCCAGGTCGGTGTTGGTGGAGCCGGTGCGGGGCAGAACCGTCAGCGCGGACCAGAGTCCGCCCTCCCGCACCAGCGCCCGGCGCAGGGCCGCCTCGCGGAGCGGGGGCCGTTCCAGATCAGTCCACGAGGAGCTCATGCCGGCCACCCTATCGCCGGGCCGAAACCCCCGGCGGGATGTGGCGACCCACACATGTACCCCCTGCTCAGGAGGTGGCATACGCTACGCCTGACCCCCCTTCAGGAGGCAGATCATGACGCCCATCAAGGTCCTGCACGGCCGGCCCACCCCGGAGGAGATCGCCGCGGTGATCGCCGTGGTCTCCGCCCGCGCCAACGCCGCCGCGAGCACGCCGAGCGACGAGTCGGGTGCCGCGTCCGTCTGGTCCGACCACGCCCGGGCGCTCGCCCGCCGGGCGATGCCGCAGCCGGGCCGGGCCGCCTGGCGCACCTCCGCCTGGGCCTAGCCGAGAAGGCTGAGTACCCGATTGAGTACGGGTACTCAGGCGCGGCGGAGGACGGCCCGGCACCCTCGGAGGTGTGCTGTGGTCGGATCCCGCCGATGAGCCGTCGGCCGAGGAGCGCCGCGCCGCGGCGATGCTCCGTCGTGCCGCGGTGTGCATCACCGTGTGCGCGGTCCTCGTGCTGCTCGTCATCGCGAGCGGTGGGTGATCCCGGGACCGGCGGGTTGACGCCGGACCCGCCAGTACGCTGATCGCCATGACCGACACCATCCGCCGCACCCTGGTCCTCGCCTCCGCCTCGCCCGCCCGGCTCGGGCTGCTGCGCCAGGCAGGACTGGACCCCCGGGTGGAGGTGAGCGGCGTGGACGAGGACGCCCTCTCCGCCCCCACCCCCGGTGAACTCGCCCAGATCCTGGCCGAGGCCAAGGCCGAGGCGGTGGCCTCGCTGCAGGCCGAACCCACCCTGGTGATCGGCTGCGACTCGGTGCTCGACCTGGACGGCGAGGCGCTGGGCAAGCCCGGCCAGCCGGCCGAGGCGCTGCGCCGGTGGCAGTCCATGCGCGGGCGGGAGGGCGTGCTGCGCACCGGGCACTGCGTGATCGACACCGCCACCGGCGGGCGCGCGGGGGCGACCGCCTCCACCACCGTCCGCTTCGGCAGCCCCACCGACGAGGAGATCGCCGCCTACGTCGCCTCCGGCGAGCCGCTGAACGTGGCCGGGGCGTTCACCCTGGACGGCAGGTCCGCCCCGTTCATCGACGGCATCGACGGCGACCCGGGGAACGTCATCGGCCTCTCCCTGCCGCTGCTCCGCGGCCTGCTGGCGAAGCTGGGCGTGCGGATCACCGACCTTTGGGCGCCCGCCTCCTGACGCCGCGTCACCCGTCCCGGGCGGACGGCCCCCGCCGGTAGGCTGCTCCGTATGGGGGACAGCGTGCTCAACGTCGTGCTCGGCGTGGTGTCCAGCGCGGTCAGCGCGGCGCTCGCCTGGACGGTGCAGAGGGGGCTGCTGCGGCGGCGGCTGGAGCGCAAGCGCGCCTTCTTCGGCCTGCGCGCGGACAGTGGCTGCACGACGGTGCTGCCCCGGCACATGAGCGGGACCGAGGTCAGCGTCAACCGCCGGGACGTGCTGGCGGTGATGGAACTGGCCGCGCTGATCCGCGAGTGCGGCGCCCGGGCCGACGTGGTCGGCCACGACCAGGTCACCCAGGGGCTGGGCGGGCGCACCGAGTTCTGCGTCGGCGGTCCGGCCGCCAACAACCGCACGGCGGCCCATCTGCGCTGGAAGCTGCCCGGGGTCCGGATGGAACGCGGCCTCGAGGTCGGCGGACGCGAGTATCTGCGGAGCGACGAGGCCGAGTACGCCCTGCTGGCCCGGATCACCGCCGGCGAGGGCGGCCGGCCGACCTTCCTGGTCTGCGGGCAGAGCGCGATCGCCAACCTGGCGGCCGCCCGCTGGCTCTCGGCCCAGTACCGGCGGCTCGCCCACCGCTACGGCACCGAGGGGACGTTCTGTCTGCTGCTGAAGGTCGTCCAGCCGAGCGCCTACGGCGCCGACGTCGTGGAGCTGCTGGGCGACGTCACGCGGGAGGCGACCGCTCGGCCGCCGGCCGCGAAGCCGGGAAGGCAGGCCCCGGAGCCGGGGCCGGAGCAGCGGTCCGCCAGCGCCGCGCCGTGATCCCCCGGCGCCCCTGGTGTCTCCGGCACCGGTCGGCGGTGGGCCGGGGTCAGGCCGCCGGGGTGGGGCTGTGCGGCGCGTCCGCCGGCGGGGCCGGATAGTCGCGGAGGAGCAGGAAGGCCGCGACGAAGAGCGCGAGCAGCAGCAGGAGGACGAGGAAGACGCCGACGCCCATCAGCGCCAGCAGCGCCGCCGCCAGCACCCCGTCCACCACGCAGGCGATCAGCAGCAGCACCCGGGTCGGCGTCCCCGCCGTCGCGTCGCGCGCGGCGGCCAGCGCGACCAGCACCCCGGTCACCACGAAGACGACCGCCAGGGCGCCCTGGCCGATCCAGGCCGCGATCGCCATCAGGTGCGGATCGAACCCGCCGAAGGACATCCTCTGCTGGTTCACGGCCACGCCGAGGACGAGGCCGACCAGGCCGAGCACCAGGCCCACGACGATCAGCAGCACCGCCGCGGTCGCCAGGACCGCCTTGCGGGACAGTACGAGTCTTCGCACCGGGCACACCCCCTTGACAGCCCGAACTTACTGAATAGTAGTCAACTCCTCAAGGGGGTCGGACCACCGTACGCGCTGCCGACGTGGTGAATGCCACGCCCCGGCCCCCGGCGGCTCCGGTACGCCGTGCGGGACCCGGCGTAGCGTGGGCCGGGGACGGGCGGACCACGGCCCCTCAGCGCCGCGCTCCAGCCGCGCGCGACCGCGCCTCCAGGACCTGACTCGGCAGTATCGGGTGGTTGTCCCTAAACTCGCCTAGGTTCAAGAAGGGAGCCAAAGTGCGCAAGGTGCTGATCGCCAACCGCGGGGAGATCGCGGTCCGGGTCGCGAGGGCGTGCCGGGATGCCGGGATCGCCTCCGTGGCGGTGTATGCCGAGCCGGACCGGGACGCGGTACACGTCCGGGCCGCCGACGAGGCCTACGCGCTGGGCGGCGACACCCCCGCCACCAGCTACCTGGACATGGACAAGGTCCTGGCCGCGGCCGCCGAGTCGGGCGCGGACGCCGTCCACCCCGGCTACGGCTTCCTGTCGGAGAACGCCGAGTTCGCCCAGCGGGTCCTGGACGCGGGCCTGACCTGGATCGGCCCCCCGCCCTCGGCCATCCGCGACCTGGGCGACAAGGTCGCCGCCCGGCACATCGCCCAGCGCGCCGGCGCCCCCCTGGTCGCCGGCACCCCCGACCCGGTCGCGGGCGCGGAGGAGGTGGTCGCCTTCGCCCGCGAACACGGCCTGCCCATCGCCATCAAGGCCGCGTTCGGCGGCGGCGGGCGCGGCCTGAAGGTGGCCCGCACCCTGGAGGAGATCCCCGAACTGTTCGACTCCGCGGTACGCGAGGCCATCGCCGCCTTCGGCCGCGGCGAGTGCTTCGTGGAGCGCTACCTGGACAAGCCCCGGCACGTGGAGACCCAGTGCCTGGCCGACACCCACGGCAACGTCGTGGTCGTCTCCACCCGCGACTGCTCCCTGCAGCGCCGCCACCAAAAACTCGTCGAGGAGGCCCCCGCCCCCTTCCTGACCCAGGCCCAGACCACCGAGCTCTACCGCGCCTCCAAGGCCATCCTGAAGGAGGCCGGCTACGTCGGCGCCGGCACCTGCGAGTTCCTCATCGGCCAGGACGGCACCGTCTCCTTCCTGGAGGTCAACACCCGCCTCCAGGTCGAACACCCGGTCACCGAGGAGGTCGCCGGCATCGACCTGGTCCGGGAGATGTTCCGCATCGCCGACGGCGAACCCCTGGGCTACGACGACCCGCAACTGCGCGGCCACTCCTTCGAGTTCCGCATCAACGGCGAGGACCCCGGCCGCGGCTTCCTGCCCGCCCCCGGCACCGTCACCGCCTGGAACCCGCCCAGCGGCCCCGGGGTGCGCCTGGACGCCGGGGTCGAGGCCGGCTCCGTGATCGGACCGGCCTGGGACTCCCTGCTGGCCAAGCTCATCGTCACCGGCGCCACCCGCCGACAGGCCCTCCAGCGCGCCGCCCGCGCCCTGGCCGAGTTCCAGGTCGAGGGGATGGCCACCGCCCTGCCCTTCCACCGCGCCGTGGTCGTCGATCCCGCCTTCGCCCCCGAACTGACCGGCTCCACCCAGCCCTTCACCGTCCACACCCGCTGGATGGAGACCGAGTTCGACAACACCATCCCGCCCTTCACCCCGGCCCCGGCCGGCGAGGGCGAGGAGCCGAGCGGACGCGAGACGGTGGTCGTCGAGGTCGGCGGCAAGCGGATCGAGGTGTCGGTGCCGGCCTCGCTGGGGATGTCGCTGGCGCGCACGGCCGCGGCCGGCGGGGCCCGGCAGGTCAAGCGGCGTTCCGGCGGTTCGCGCAAGGCCGGCTCGGCGGTCTCCGGTGACACCCTGGCCTCCCCCATGCAGGGCACCGTGGTCAAGGTCGCCGTCGAGGAGGGGCAGAGCGTCAACGAGGGCGAGCTGATCATCGTCCTGGAGGCGATGAAGATGGAACAGCCCATCAACGCCCACAAGTCCGGCACCATCGGCGAACTGAAGGCGCAGATCGGCTCCACGCTGACCTCCGGCGCGCCGATCTGCGACATCCAGGACTGACGACCCGGCACCGCGGCGCCCGGCCCGCCACGTCGCCGCAGACGGCAGCGGCGGCCGGGGCGCCGCCCGGGTGCCGTTGCCGCATGCGGCGCCGTGGACGGCCGGGCGAGCGGTTCCCCGCGCCCCTGAAGCGGCCCTGCGGGTCGGGCCTGCGGCCCTCCTTTCGGGCGCGCGGACGCAGCAGCCACCGCGGCTACCGCTTAGCGGTGCGATGCGCGCCCATCTCCGCCAGGCGCGGTGGGTGGAGGGGCCCGCCGCCGGGGTGGCGGCGCTGGCCGGGCAGGGGGGTGGGCGCCGCGGCGCCCTGCACGGGCGGCTGTGTCGCGGGCGACTGCTGCGGATGCGCGGCGGTGACCGTTCCGCCGCCGCCCACCGGGCCGTTGCCGACGGGGGCCAGCGTGACCTGGACTCCGCGGTCGGCCAGGGCGTCCAACTCGCGTTCGATGCGGTCGGCCGCCGTCGCGCCCTCGTCCGTCACGAGATGGGTGATCGCCTCGCTCGGGACGGTCTGGAACATGGTGTCGGTGCCGATCTTGGTGTGGTCCGCGAGGACCACCACCTCCCCGGCCGCCTGCACCAGCGCCCGGTCCACGCTCGCGGAGAGCATGTTGCTGGTGGACAGCCCGCGTTCGGCGGTCAGCCCGCTGCCGGAGACGAACGCCCGGGCCACCCGCAGCCCCTGCAGGGACTGCTCGGCGCCGCTGCCGACCAGCGCGTAGTTGGAGCCGCGCAGGGTGCCCCCGGTCATCACCACCTCGACCCGGTTGGCATGCGCCAGCGCCTGCGCGACCAGGAGGGAGTTGGTGACGACGGTGAGCCCCGGCACCCGGGCCAGCCGGCGGGCCAGCTCCTGGGTGGTGGTGCCGGCGCCCACCACGATCGCGTCGCCCTCCTGCACCAGGGAGGCGGCGATGTCGGCGATGGCGCTCTTCTCGGCCGCGCAGAGATGGGTCTTCTGCGGATAGCCGGGTTCTCGGGCCAGGCCGCCGGGGAGGACCGCGCCCCCATGCCGGCGGTCGAGGAGGCCTTCTGCTTCCAGGGCGCGGACGTCGCGCCGTACGGTCACTTCGGAGGTCTGGACGACACGGGCGAGCTCACGGAGCGACACCGCGCCGTTCGCCCGCACCATTTCGAGGATCAATTGGCGACGTTCTGCTGCGAACACGAAACAGACGGTAACCTGCGTGACCGTCTGCTTTCAGGGGATTGGACCCGCTGGTCGAAGTTGTCCACGCAAAGCCGGGGTGTGACCGTACAATGCGCGCCCCGATGCGACTCCGCGCGACCCGCGCGCCCCCCGGCCCGCTCCCCCGGGGCCGTTTACCGCAGGCCGCGCGGGGTGTGACGAAGCGTCAGGGCGCTCAGGCCTCCGCGCGGCGGCGGCTGTGCAGCTGGCGGGCGGCCTCGGCGATCGAACCGGACACGGACGGATAGACCGTGAACGCGTTGGCGACCTGTTCCACCGTCAGATTGTTGTCCACCGCGAGCGAGATCGAGTGGATCAGCTCGCTGGCGCGCGGGGCGACCACCACGCCGCCGACCACGATGCCGGTGCCCGGGCGGCAGAAGAGCTTGACGAAGCCGTCCCGTACGCCCTGCATCTTGGCCCGGGCGTTGCCCCGCAGCGGCAGCTTGACCTCGACCGCGTCCATCTTGCCGCAGGCCACGTCGCCCTGGGTGTAGCCGACGGTGGCGATCTCCGGGTCGGTGAAGACGTTGGAGGCCACCGTCTTGAGGTTGAGCGGGGCCACCGCGTCGCCCAGCGCGTGGTACATCGCGATCCGGCCCTGCATGGCGGCCACCGAGGCCAGCGGCAGCACCCCGGTCACGTCGCCGGCCGCGTAGACGCCGGGGGCGGAGGTGCGGGAGACCCGGTCGGTCTTGATGTGGCCGGAGTCCTTGAGGACCACCCCGGCCTCCTCCAGGCCCAGCCCGGCGGAGTTGGGGATCGAGCCGACGGCCATCAGCACATGCGAACCGGTGAGCACCCGGCCGTCGTTCAGGGTCACCTCGACCTTGTCGCCGACCCGGCGCGCGGACTGGGCGCGGGAGCGGGACATCACGTTCATCCCGCGGCGGCGGAAGACGTCCTCCAGCACGGCCGCGGCGTCCTGGTCCTCACCGGGGAGCACCCGGTCGCGCGAGGAGACCAGGGTGACCTTGGAGCCGAGCGCCTGGTAGGCGCCGGCGAACTCGGCGCCGGTGACGCCGGAGCCGACCACGATCAGCTCGGCCGGCAGCTCGTCCAGGTCGTAGACCTGGGTCCAGGTGAGGATCCGCTCGCCGTCCGGCACCGCCTCGGGCAGCTCGCGCGGGTGCGAGCCGGTGGCCAGCAGCACGGTGTCGGCGGTCAGCCGCTCGGTGCCGCCGTCCGGGAGGTCGACGATCACGGTGCGGGAGCCGTCCTGGGCCTGCCGGCCCTCCAGGCGCCCGGCGCCGCGCAGCACCCGCACCCCGGCGCGGGTGACGGACTGGTTGATGTCGTGCGACTGGGCCACCGCGAGGCGCTTCACCCGGCGGTTGACCTTGCCCAGGTCCACGCCGGTGACCCGGCCGCCGTCCGCGGGCGAGTCGGCGCCGTCGATGCGGATGCCCAGCTCCTCGTGCGAGGTGTCGAAGCTGGTCATCACCTCGGCGGTGGCGATGAGGGTCTTGGAGGGGACGCAGTCGGTCAGCACCGACGCTCCGCCGAGACCGTCGCGGTCGACGACGGTCACCTCCGCGCCGAGCTGCGCGCCCACCAGCGCCGCCTCGTAGCCGCCAGGTCCGCCACCGATGATCACGATCCGAGTCACGTACTTCATTCTCCCGTACGCCGGCACCTCCGCACGACGCGGGGTGACGTGAGATGCGTCCCGATACGCTGACGCCATGTCGCTCTACGCCGCGTACGCCACGAATCTCGACGCGCGTCAGATGCTCGGCCGCGCGCCCCACTCGCCGCTCCGGTGCACCGGGTGGCTGACCGGCTGGCGGCTGACCTTCGGCGGCGAGCACCTGGGCTGGGAGGGCTCGCTGGCGACCCTGGTGGAGTCCGAGACCGGCTTCGACCAGGTCTTCGTCGCCCTCTACGACGTGCCCGAGCGGGACGAGCCGGCGCTGGACCGGTGGGAGGGCCGGTCGCTCGGGCTCTACCGGAAGATGCGGGTGCGGGCCTCCACCCTGGAGGGCGACCTCCCGGCCTGGACCTACGTCCTCGACGACTACGAGGGCGGGCTCCCCTCGGCCCGGTACCTGGGCCTGATCGCCGACGCGGCGGAGTCGGCCGGGGCGCCCCACGACTACGTCATGGAGCTGCGGAAGCGCCCGTGCTGAGCGCGGACCGCGCCGGAGTCTTCTACGCGCGTATAAACTCGCGCGGGTGAGCGATCAGCAGGAGCAGGACCCCTATCGGCTGGCCGAGCGCGCCGGGGAGGCGCTGCGCGCCCGGACCGGGGTCGAGGCGCACGACCTCGCGCTGGTCCTCGGCTCCGGCTGGGCGCCGGCCGCGGACGCCCTCGGCGTGCCCGACCACGACTTCCCGGTCACCGAACTCCCCGGCTTCGCCGCCCCGCGCGCCGAGGGCCACGCGGGGCGGGTCCGCTCGCTGCGCGTCGGCGGCCGGCGGGCGCTGGTCTTCCTCGGCCGCACCCACTACTACGAGGGGAACGGCCCGGCCGCCGTCGTCCACGGGGTGCGGACCGCGGTGGCGGCCGGCTGCCGGGCGGTGATCCTCACCAACGGCTGCGGCGGCCTCCGCCCCGAGCACTCCCCCGGCCAGCCGGTGCTGATCAGCGACCACCTCAACCTGACCGCGGCCTCGCCGCTGGTCGGCGCCCGCTTCGTGGATCTGACCGACCTCTACTCGCAGCGCCTGCGTGACCTCTGCCGGGAGATCGACCCCGGCCTCACCGAAGGGGTCTACGCCCAGCTCACCGGCCCCCACTACGAGACGCCCGCGGAGATCCGGATGCTCCGGACGCTCGGCGCCGACCTGGTCGGGATGTCCACCGCGCTGGAGGCGATCGCGGCCCGCGAGGCCGGCGCCGAGGTGCTGGGCATCTCACTGGTCACCAACCTCGCGGCAGGGATGACCGGCGAGCCGCTGGACCACGCCGAGGTGCTGGCGGCCGGCCGGGCCTCGGCGGCCAGGATGGGCGAGCTGCTGGCCAAGGTCCTGCCACGGACCTGAGGGGGCGTCAGGACGGCCCCCGGGGCTGCCGGGGGCCGCGGTGACCGCAGGGGCCGGCGGGGCCGGCGGGGCCGGCGGGGTCGGCGGGGTAGGCGGGGAATCGAAGACGGCCGAATTATCGCTTGTGAGGACGGCTTGCGGGCGCGCTCGGCGGGAAGTCCGTCAGCAGGACCGCCGTGGCTGCGATGATCCTCCCCAAGCTCTCCGAACTGCTCGAGCAGGGGACACCCCCCAGCACCCCCTTGAGACGGCCGACGAAAAGGACGAGGGAAGCGATGGCGCCCACTCATCCCACCGATCTCTTCGCGCGCGCCCGGGCCTGGCTCGACGACGACCCCGACCCCGCCACCCGGGCCGAACTCTCCGAACTGCTGGCCCGCGCGGAGTGCGACGACTCGGGCGAGGGCCCCGGCTCCGAGGGCTGCGCCCGGGCCTGGTCCGAGCTGGCCCGGCGGTTCGCCGAGCCGCTGCGCTTCGGCACGGCGGGGCTGCGCGGGGCGCTCGGCGCCGGCCCCAACCGGATGAACCGGGCCGTGGTCATCCGCACCACCGCCGGGCTGGCCGAGTTCCTGAAGGGCCGTCAGGACGGCGGCGGGGAACCGCCGCTGGTGGTGGTCGGGCACGACGCCCGGCACCGCTCGGAGGACTTCGCGCGGGACGCCGTCGCCGTGCTGACCGGGGCCGGCCTGCGGGCCGCGCTGCTGCCGGGGCCGCTGCCGACCCCGGTGCTCGCCTTCGCCGTCCGGTCGCTGGACGCGGCCGCCGGGATCGCCGTCACGGCCAGCCACAACCCGGCTCAGGACAACGGGTACAAGGTCTTCCTCGGCGGCCCGGAGGACGGCGGCTCGCAGCTGGTGCCGCCGGCCGAGGCGGAGATCTCCGAGCGGATCGAGGCGGTCGATGCGGTCGGCGCGGTGCCGCGGGCCGAGAGCGGCTGGCAGGTGCTGGACGACTCGATCGTCGAGGCCTACCTGGACCGCTCGGCCTCCGTCGTCGACCAGGGCTCGCCGCGCGACCTCGCGGTCGTCTACACGCCGCTGCACGGCGTCGGGCGGCGCACCCTGCAGGCCGCCTTCAAACGGGCCGGCTTCCCGCCGCCGACGGTCGTCACCGAACAGGGTGAACCGGATCCGGACTTCCCGACCGTCCCCTTCCCCAATCCGGAGGAGCCGGGCGCGATGGCGCTGGCCTTCCGCACCGCGTCGGCGATCGGGCCCGACCTGGTGCTGGCCAACGACCCGGACGCGGACCGCTGCGCGGTCGCCGTGCCCGACCACTCCGGCGAGGGCCCGGACGGGTGGCGGATGCTCACCGGGGACGAGGTCGGCGCGCTGATCGCCGCGCACCTGGTGCACCGGCGGGCGCAGGGGACCTTCGCCACCACCCTGGTCTCCTCCTCGGTGCTGCGCCGGATCGCGGACGCCGCGGGCCTGCCGTACACGGAGACCCTGACCGGCTTCAAGTGGCTGACCAGGGTCCCGGGGCTGCGCTACGCCTACGAGGAGGCGCTCGGCTACTGCGTCGACCCGGACGGGGTGCGGGACAAGGACGGGATCACCGCGGCCCTGCTGATCTGCGAACTCGCGGCCGAGCTGAAGGAGTCCGGACGGACGCTGCAGGACCTGCTGGACGACCTCGCGCTGGCGTACGGGCTGCACGCCACCGAGCAGGTGTCGGTGCGGGTCGGCGAGCCGAAGCGGATCGCGGACGCGATGGCCCGGCTGCGGGAGGCCCCGCCGGAGCAGCTGGCGGGCCTGCGGGTGGACTCCGCGGAAGACCTCTCGGCCGGGGTCGACGGCCTGCCGCCGACGGAGGGGCTGCGGTACCGGCTCGCGGGCGCGGAGGGCGGCGGCGCGGCGGTGGAGCGGGCGCGGGTGGTCGTCCGCCCGTCCGGGACGGAGCCGAAGCTGAAGTGCTATCTGGAGGTGGTGCTGCCGGTGCCGTCCAGCGCGGAGCTGACCGCCGTGCGGGCGGCGGCGCGCTGCCGGCTGGCGGCCCTGGGTCGCGAGATCACCCAGGCCGCAGGCCTGGAGCCGGCGAGGACGAGGGCGTAGGGGCCGCCGCCGCGCCGCTTCCGGCGACGGAGTCCGCGCCGCGACCCGGCGGCCGGATACCGGGTGCGGCACCGCAGTGGCCGGCCGCGCGGTTCCCCGCCTGCGGCGCGGTGACCGGGGGCTAGCCGGCCAGGAGGACGATCAGAGCGATCAAGCCGATCAGCATGGGGGCGATCAGCGCCCAGGTCCAGGTCGCCCGCGCCGGCGCCGGCGCCGCGTCGCCGCTCCCCGCGCGCGCCGCCTCGGCCCGCTCCCGCAGCTCGGAGACGACCCGGTCCGACCATGCGACGGTCGGGTCGGCGCGGTCCGCGCCCTCCTGCGCCCGCAGCGCGCCGCGCAACCCGGGCCCGCCGATCGGGTGCGCCGCGTCCGACGCCCGCCGGCGCCCGCCGCCGAAGAGGCCGGAGACCGGTGCGTACGGGTCGCCGCCGGCCGCCGCACGGGCCGCCCGGACGTTCGCCTTCTTGCGCTGCCGCAGCGACACCGGGATCGCCCAGACCTGGTACTTCTTGCCGCCGGTCAGCATCTCCACGGAGTAGCCGGACCGGAAGTCGTCCACCGCCGCCCACGGCACGGTGACGGTCCGCAGCGGATTGCGGACCACCAGGCGCTCCTCGTTGTAGCGGACGGACGGCCACAGGGTCCACGCGATCACCCCGGGGACCACCAGGACCAGCGCGGCCAGCGCGATGAAGACGTCCCGCCCGCTGCCGCCGAGCATCGCGTCGATCCCGAGCCACAGGGCGAGCGCGATCAGCAGCACTCCGGCGACCGCGCCGGGCTTGGAGCGGTGGACCCGGTCGGCGTACGCGGGTTCGGCGGGGGCAGAGTCGTTCATGGTGAACGATTCTGCCTCACCTTCCCGGAATGCGGACATCCTGCTACGCGCGTAGATATGCTCAGCTTGTGCCCATGCCCCAGTTGCCCGACCAGGCTTCCCTGGCTGCCGCCGCGACCGGATCCGACGCGGCGCTGCGTGCCTTCCTCCACGGTCTGCCCGGTGTCGACGCGGTCGGGCTGGCCGCCCGGGCGGACGCCCTCGGCAGCCGGTCGATCAAGACCACGGCCAAGGCGTTCGCGATCGATCTGGCGATCTCCGTGATCGACCTCACCACCCTGGAGGGCGCGGACACCCCCGGCAAGGTCCGCTCGCTGTGCGCCAAGGCGCTGCGCCCCGACCCCTCCGATCCGTCGGCCCCCCGGGTCGCCGCGGTCTGCGTCTACCCCGACCTGGTGGGGGTGGCGAAGGAGGCGCTGGCCGGGTCCCCGGTCGAGGTGGCCTCGGTGGCCACCGCCTTCCCCTCCGGGCGGGCCGCATCCCCGGTGCGGCTGGCGGACGCCCGGGACGCGGTCGCCGCCGGGGCGGACGAGGTGGACATGGTGATCGACCGGGGGGCGTTCCTCTCCGGGCGGTACGGAGCGGTGCTGGAGTCCGTCCGGGAGGTGAAGGAGGTCTGCGGGGAGGCGGCCAGGCTCAAGGTCATCCTGGAGACCGGCGAGCTGGCCACCGGGGACAACATCCGGCGGGCGGCCTGGCTGGCGATGCTCGGCGGGGCCGACTTCGTGAAGACCTCGACCGGCAAGGTCGCGGTGAACGCCACCCCGGCCACCGCCCTGCTGCTGCTGGAGGCGGTGCGGGACTACCGGCTGGCGACCGGCGCGCAGGTCGGGGTGAAGGCCGCCGGAGGCATCCGGACCAGCAAGGACGCGCTGAAGTACCTGGTGCTGGTGAACGAGACGGCGGGGCCGGAGTGGCTGTCGTCGGAGTGGTTCAGGCTCGGGGCGTCCAGCCTGCTCAACGATCTGCTGATGCAGCGTCAGAAGCTGCGCAGCGGGCACTATTCGGGTGCCGACTACGTCACCGTGGACTAGGAGGGGAGCCGTGGAAGACGCGTTGTTCCAGTACGCGCCGGCGCCGGAGGACCGGGCGGCGGCCGGGGAGCTCGACTCCTCCTACGGGCACTTCGTCAACGGCGAGTTCGTGGAGCCGGCCGGCGGCGAGGCGCTGAAGACCGTGGACCCGGCCACCGGGCAGGTGCTCGCCGAGTTCGCGCAGGGCGACGAGCGGGACGTGGACCGGGCGGTGCGGGCGGCCCGGATCGCCTTCGGGCGGTGGTCGGGGCTGCCGGGCTCGGAACGGGCCAAGTACCTCTTCCGGATCGCCCGGCTGGTGCAGGAGCGCTCGCGCGAGCTGGCCGTGCTGGAGTCGATCGACAACGGCAAGCCGATCCGGGAGACCAGGGACGTCGACCTGCCGCTGGTGGCCGCGCACTTCTTCTACTACGCGGGGTGGGCGGACAAGCTGGCCTTCGCGGGCTGGGGTCCTGATCCCCGGCCGCTGGGCGTCGCGGCCCAGGTCATCCCGTGGAACTTCCCGCTGCTGATGCTCGCCTGGAAGGTGGCCCCGGCCCTGGCCTGCGGCAACACGGTGGTGCTCAAGCCGGCCGAGACCACCCCGCTGACCGCCCTGCGGTTCGCGGACATCTGCCGGCAGGCGGGGCTGCCCGAAGGGGTGGTCAACATCGTCACCGGGGACGGGCGCACCGGGGCCGCCCTGGTCGGGCACGACGGGGTGGACAAGGTGGCGTTCACCGGGTCGACCGCCGTCGGGCGGGAGATCGCCCGGACGCTCGCCGGCACCGGGCGGCGGCTGACGCTGGAGCTCGGCGGCAAGGCGGCCAACATCGTCTTCGACGACGCCCCGATCGACCAGGCGGTGGAGGGCGTCGTCCAGGGCATCTACTTCAACCAGGGCCAGGTCTGCTGTGCGGGGTCGCGGCTGCTCGTCCAGGAGTCGGTCGAGGAGGAGTTCCTGACCGCGCTGCGGCGGCGGATGGAACTGCTCCGGGTCGGCGACCCGCTGGACAAGAACACCGACGTCGGGGCGATCAACTCGGCCGAACAGCTGGCCAGGATCGGTGAGTTGGCGGAGGCCGGCGAGGCGGAGGGCGCCCGGCGGTGGTCCCCGAGCGGCTGCCGGCTGCCGGAGACCGGGTACTGGTTCGCGCCGACCCTCTTCACCGGGGTCAGCCAGGCGCACCGGATCGCCCGCGAGGAGATCTTCGGCCCGGTGCTCTCCGTGCTGACCTTCCGGACCCCGGAGGAGGCGGTGGCCAAGGCCAACAACACCCCGTACGGGCTGTCGGCGGGGGTGTGGACGGAGAAGGGGTCGCGGATGCTGTGGATGGCGCGGCGGCTGCGGGCCGGGGTGGTGTGGTCCAACACCTTCAACCGGTTCGACCCGGCGTCGCCGTTCGGCGGATACGGGGAGTCGGGATACGGGCGCGAGGGCGGGCGGCACGGTCTGGAGGCATACCTCGATGTCTGATCAGCAGCAGGCGCAGCAGGCGCGGCTCGGCGTGCCGAAGACCTACAAGCTCTTCGTCGGCGGGCGGTTCCCCCGGTCGGAGAGCGGGCGGGTGTACGAGGTGGCGGAGGCGAAGACGGGCTCCTGGCTGGCGAACGCGCCCCGCGGGACCAGGAAGGACGCCCGGGACGCGGTGGCCGCGGCGCGCGGGGCGTTCCCGGGCTGGTCCGCGGCGACGGCCTACAATCGGGGCCAAGTGCTGTACCGGGTGGCCGAGTTGCTCCAGGGGCGGCGGGAGCAGTTCGCCGACGAGGTGGCCGCGGCCGAGGGGCTGACCGCGCGCCGGGCGGCCCAGCAGGTGGATGCGGCGATCGACCGGTGGGTCTGGTACGCGGGGTGGACCGACAAGATCGCGCAGGTCGCGGGGTCGGCGAATCCGGTCGCCGGGCCGTACTTCAACCTCTCGGCTCCGGAGCCGGTGGGCGTGGTGGGGGTGGTCGCCCCGCAGGCGGACGGCGGGAGCGGGCACGCGCTGCTGGGGCTGGTGTCCGTGCTGGCGCCGGTGCTGGCGGCCGGCAACACGGCCGTGGTGCTGCTGAGTTCGGCGGCGCCGCTGCCGGGGCTGAGCCTCGGGGAGGTGCTGGCCACCTCGGATGTGCCCGCGGGCGTGGTGAATCTCCTGTCGGCGGAGCGGGTGGCGGACGTGGCGCCGACGCTGGCCTCGCATGCGGACGTGAACGCGCTGGCGCTGCCCGGGCGGGACGCGGAGCTGGAGGCGGCCGCGGCGGAGACGCTGAAGCGGGTCTTCGCCGGCTCGGAGGACTGGTCGGCGACGCCGAACGGCACCCGCCGCCTCCTCGCCTTCTGCGAGACCAAGACGGTGTGGCACCCGGTCGGCAGCTAGGGCAGCGCCGGGGGCGTGGGCTGTAGCAAGCTGCTCCCTATGCGATACATCATTGTTGGGGCCGGTGCCGTGGGCGGGTCCATAGGCGGGCGGCTGGCGCAGAGCTCGCGGGAGGTCGTCCTCGTCGCGCGCGGCGCCCACGCCGAGGCGCTGCGCGCGCGGGGACTGAGGTTGAGTACGCCGGACGGGACCCGGACCCACCGGCTGCCGGTGGCCGCCGGCCCGGAGGAGGTCTCGCTCCGCGCGGACGACGTACTGGTGCTGGCGGTCAAGACGCAGGACGCGGTGGCCGCGCTGGACGCCTGGGCGCCCCGCCCGGTGGAGGGCGGGGGCATCGCCGCCGACACGCTGCCGCTGGTCTGCGCGCAGAACGGGGTGGCCGCCGAGCGGCTGGCGCTGCGCCGCTTCGCCCGGGTGTACGCGATGTGCGTCTGGCTGCCGGCGACCTTCCTGGAGCCGGGCTTCGTCGCCGCCGAGGGGACCCCGCTGACCGGCATCCTCCATCTGGGCCGCTACGGCGGGGCGGACGGCGGGGACGGCGGGGACGCCGCCGACGCCACGGCCAA
The DNA here is from genome assembly GCF_000744815.1 of Phaeacidiphilus oryzae TH49. Lineage (NCBI taxonomy): Bacteria > Bacillati > Actinomycetota > Actinomycetes > Kitasatosporales > Streptomycetaceae > Phaeacidiphilus > Phaeacidiphilus oryzae. The sequence continues at coordinate 4,459,172 of NZ_JQMQ01000005.1, read as the reverse complement.
GGCGATCTCCGCCGACCTGGAGTCGGCGCACTTCCTGGCCCCGGTCAGCGCCACGCCGATGCGCTGGAAGTACGCCAAGCTGCTGAGCAATCTGGCCAATGCGGCGGAGGCCGCCTTCGGCCCCAAGCGGCTGAACGAGGAGGGCACCGCCCGCCGGCTGGTCGAGGAGGCGCGCGCCGAGGCCAAGGCGGTACTGGCCGCGGCCGGGATCGACTACGCGTCCTCCGAGGAGGAACGGGAGGTCCGCGGCGAGCGGGTGAACTTCGGCAAGGTGGAGGGCCCGGTGCGGGGCGGTGGCTCGTCCTGGCAGAGCCTCGCCCGGGGGACCGGGTCGATCGAGGCGGACTACCTGAACGGTGAGATCGTCCTCCTCGGCCGGCTCCACGGGGTGCCGACGCCGGTGAACGAGGCCCTTCGGCAGGCCGCCAACGCCCTTGCCCGGGAGGGCGGTTCGGCCGAGAGCCTGGATCCGGAGGCGGTCGCCGCGCAGGCGGAGGCGCTGCGCCGGCGGTGACCGCGCGCGAGGGCCCGGTGCCACCCCCCGCGGCACCGGGCCCTTCGCTCCCCCGGGTTTCCCCGTTCCCCCTGCTTCCCCGTTCCCCCGTGTCCCCCCGCCGTCGCCTGCCGCCCCCCGGCGGCTGTCACGCCGTCGTCAGGCGACCAGTTCACCGAAGGCCGCGCCCAGGTCGCCGCCCTGGGAGAGGCTCTCGTCCTCGCGCAGCCGGCGCAGCGCGCGCCAGATGGAGCTCTTGACCGTGCCGACGCTGATGTCCAGGATCTCCGCGATCTCCGGGTCGGTCCGGCCCTCGTAGTAGCGGAGCACCAGCATCGTGCGCTGGTTCTCCGGCAGCTTCGCCAGCGCCTGCCACAGCACCGCGCGCAGCTCGGTGCCGCCCATGGCGTCGGCGTCGGCGGAGCTCGGCGACTCCGGCATCTCCTCGGTGGGGTACTCGTTGACCTTGCGCCGGCGCCAGGCCGAGATGTGGAGGTTGGTCATGGTCCGCCGCATGTAACCGCCGACCGCGGCCTTGTCGGTGATCCGGCCCCACGCCCGGTAGGTGGAGAACAGCGCGCTCTGCAGCAGGTCCTCGGCCTCGTAGCGGTCGCCGGTCAGGTGGTAGGCGGTGGCGTACAGGGAGGCGCGCCGCTCGCGCACATACGCGGTGAAGTCGTCCTCCGCGCCCGGCACGGGCTCCCCCGGCGCGCCTCCCTGTACTCCGACCTCGGGCCTGGTCGCGGTGGCCGCTGCGTCCCCCGGACGGCCTCCGCGCCTGCCCTCCCCGGCACCCCCCGGGATCTCGGTGGCGCGTCCCCCGACCTCCCGCGCCGGCAGGTGGAGCGCCCGCAGCGAAAGGGTCGTGGTGTTGCCGGACTGCCCGGAGTCGACGTTGCGGCAAGAACGCGCGGCCGGCCGGCGAACCGTGTGCAGTGTTCGCGCGTCCCTAACCTCGACGGCTGCGTTCATTGTTGCCCCCCACGAAGGTCGAACCGGGTGGTCGCTCAAGCAGCTCCGGCTGCTTGGTGAAGAGCTTGCCCGGCCGGCGTCATGGCGCTGTCCGTCGATTGTCACAGGCGTGTCACAAGGGATCGGTCCGGCGGTTCGGTCACCGGATCCGGCCGCGGGGGAACCGCGTACCGGACGGAGATCGCGGGGGGCACTCGAACTCACGGGGGGTGGCAGGGCAGAATGACCGGCGTGCCGTTCCTACTGCTCATCGAGGACGACGACGCCATCCGAACCGGCCTCGAACTCGCCCTGTCCCGGCAGGGCCACCGCGTGGTGGCCGCTGCCACGGGCGAGGACGGCCTGAAGCTGTGGAAGGAGCAGCGTCCCGACCTGATCGTGCTGGACGTGATGCTGCCCGGGATCGACGGCTTCGAGGTCTGCCGGCGGATCCGTCGTACCGACCAGCTGCCGATCATCCTCCTCACCGCCCGCTCGGACGACATCGACGTGGTGGTCGGTCTGGAGTCGGGGGCGGACGACTACGTCGTCAAGCCCGTCCAGCCGCGGGTGCTGGACGCCCGGATCCGCGCGGTGCTCCGCCGCGGCGAGCGGGAGAGCACCGACTCCGCGGTCTACGGCGGCGTGGTCATCGACCGCAGCGCGATGACCGTCACCAAGAACGGCGAGGACCTCCAGCTCACCCCCACCGAGCTGCGGCTGCTGCTCGAACTGAGCCGCCGCCCGGGCCAGGCGCTCTCCCGCCAGCAGCTGCTGCGGCTGGTCTGGGAGCACGACTACCTGGGCGACTCGCGGCTGGTCGACGCCTGTGTGCAGCGGCTGCGCGCCAAGGTGGAGGACGTGCCGTCGTCGCCGACGCTGATCCGCACGGTGCGCGGAGTGGGGTACCGTCTCGATCCGCCGCAGTAGTCGGTACGGCGGTACGAGCGAAGCGAGGGCGGGCGGTCGGTGGTGCGGTCAGGGGCGGCGGGAGCGGTGCGCAGGCTTCGGCTGAGCTCGCTGCGGATCCGCCTGATCGCCGTCTTCGTGCTGGTCGCCCTGGTCGCCGCGGTCTCCGCCTCCGGCATCGCGTACTGGCTGAACCGGGACGCGGTGCTCAAGCGCACCCAGGACGCGGCCCTCACCGACTTCCGGGCCTCGCTCTCGCGCGACGCCAACGCCCTTCCGCTGAAGCCGAGTTGCGCGCAGCTGCAGTCCGCGGCCGACTCGATGGCGAACAGCGGGCTGCAGTACGCGGTGCTGCTGAAGGACGGGTCCTGCACGGTGAGCAGCGCCCCGGACTTCACCACCGCCGTGATCCCGGCCCGGCTGCGGGAGAAGGTCGAGCAGCCCAGCGAGGCGCCGACCCGCCCGGACCACTGGCAGTACCACCTCTTCTGGCAGCGGATCACGCTCAGCGGCCATCCGTACCTGGTGAGCGGGACGGCGGTGGTGCCCGCCGGCACCGGGCCGACCGGCTACATGCTCAAGTCGCTGGACGACGAGCGCAAGGACCTGGACTCGCTGGCCTGGTCGCTGGGCACGGCCACGCTGCTGGCGCTGATCGCGGCGGCGCTGCTCGCCCAGGCCGCGTCGGCGACCGTCCTCCGCCCGGTGCAGCGGCTCAGCCGGGCCGCGCAGCAGCTGGGTCAGGGCCATCTGGAGACCCGACTCCAGGTCAGCGGCGCGGACGAGCTCGCCGAGCTCACCGAGACCTTCAACGACGCGGCGGCCGCCCTCCAGCAGCGGGTGGAGGAGCTGAGCGCCCGCGAGCAGTCCTCCCGCCGGTTCGTCGCCGACATGTCGCACGAACTGCGGACCCCGCTGACCGCGATGACCGCGGTGACCGACATCCTGGAGGACGAGGCGGACGCCCTCGACCCGATGATCGAACCGGCCGTGCGGCTGGTGGTCAACGAGACCCGGCGACTCTCCGACCTGGTGGAGAACCTCATGGAGGTGACCCGCTTCGACGCCGGCACGGCCCGGCTGGTCGCGGACGACGTGGACGTCGCCGACCTGATCATCGCCTGCATCGACACCCGGGCCTGGGTGGACGCGGTCGAGGTGGACGCCCCGCGCGGGATCGTCGCCCGGGTGGACCCCCGGCGGGTGGACGTCATCCTGGCCAACCTGATCGGCAACGCGCTGAAGCACGGCGGCTCGCCGGTGCGGGTGCGGGTGTGGACCGAGCCGAGCGCCGGGGACGGCGGGGACCGGCTGCCGCGCGAGGAGCGGACGCTGGTGGTGGAGGTGGCGGACTCCGGGCCGGGCATTCCGGAGGACGTCCTGCCGCATGTCTTCGACCGCTTCTACAAGGCGGACGCCTCCCGTCGGCGTTCCGAGGGCAGCGGGCTCGGCCTCTCCATCGCCATGGAGAACGCCCGGATCCACGGCGGCGGCCTGGAGGCGCGGAACGCGCCCGGGGCCGAGGCCGGGGCCGTCTTCACGCTGCGGATGCCGCTGGCGCCGCGGCCGGAGGAGACCGACGAGGGCGAGGACGGCGTCGGCGGCGCCGGCGACACGGGTGGCGGAGGCGGTCGGTCATGAGGCGACGTCGACGGCCGGGGCGGTCCGTCCGCGGGCGGGTCTGCGGTGCACTGCTGGCCGCGGGGGCCCTCGCGGGGCTGGCCGGGTGCGGGATCCAGCCGACGCCCGCGCCGGTGTACGCCGGGGAGCCGGCGCTGCGCACGGCGTGCCCGCCGACCGGGGCGGCCGCCTCGCAGCTGAGCGAGCCGGCCTCGTCGGGTGCGGCCGCTCCGCAGGCCTCCGGATCGGGTTCCGGTTCGGACGCGGACGCGGGTGCGGACTCCGACGCGCGGTGGCTGTCGGCTTCCGCGGCGGCGTCGGCCGCCTCGGCGGCGGCCTCCGGTGCGCGGTCGGCGGCCGCGGCGGCGCAGGTCGCGCACGGTGTGGCGGCCGGCACGCCGAGCCCGATGACGACGGAGCCGCCGACCGCCGAGCCGTCCCCGCCGCCGAGCGCCTCGGCCTCGCCGCTGCCGACCGAGCCTCCTTCCGCGACCCCGTCCTGCCTTCAGACGAGCGGTCGGTGAACTCCCGGAACCGGCGGACGCGTCCCTCGCGTCCTTCCCGGCGTGCGACAAGGAGGCGCCGGCGTGCGGACCGGTAGCGCCCGGCCCCCGGAGCAGGGGCGGCGCAGTGACACGGAAGCGCGACACCCGCGCCGCCCGCGGACCGAGCGGTCCCCCTACCCGGAGCCACGCGTCCATCTGCCGGTCCGGGTGGCCGGGCTGGTGCTGCTCGCCGCGGACCTCGCACTGGTCCTCTGGCTGGTGCTGCGGTCGACTCCGACCGAGTGGATGCTCGACGCCAACTTCACGCCGTTCGCCACCGTCCGGGCCGAGCTGGCCGGCGGCACCCTCGCGGGGTATCAGGAGGTCGCACGCGGCCTGCTGACGCTGGCGCCGGTCGGGATCCTCCTCCCGATGGCCGGGGGGCGCCCGTACGCCTCGACCCTCGGCTCCTTTCTGCGGACCAGCGGGGCGGGGCTGCTGCTGGCCACGGCGGTCGAGGTGGTGCAGACGGCGGTCGGCGGGAAGGTGCTGAACGTCGACGACGTGATTCTGGGCGTGCTGGGGCTGATGCTGGCCCATGTCGCCGTGGTGCCGGCGGGGCGGGCGGCGGTGCGGCGACGTCTCGAGTCGCGCGCGGTGCCGGCGCCTGCGGTGGCGCCCGAGGTTCCTCCCGCGCCCCGGACGGCGAGCGCGGCGACGCCGACGACGTCGGCCTAGTTCCCTCCCGGGGCACGGCTCAGCCGTGGAGGGGCAGGTGGCCTGCCCGGGAGAGGACGTAGTCGCGGAACGCGGCCGCAGGCGCCGACGGGCGGCGCCCCGCCGGCCAGGCCAGGCCGATCTCCCGGACCGCCCTGCCGCCGGTCACCCGGAGCTCCACCACCCCCGCGCGCGGAGCGCCGCTCGGCGGCAGCAGGGCGACCCCGAAACCGGCGGCGACCAGGCCGCGGAGGGTCTCGGTCTCCTCCCCCTCGAAGGCGATGCGCGGCTCGAAGCCGGCCTCCGCGCAGAGGGCGTCGGTGATCCTGCGCAGCCCGTAGCCGGGCTCCAGGGCGATGAAGGGGTCCTCGGCGACCTCGGCCAGCCGGACCCGCTGCCGGCCCGCCTCGGCCAGCCGGTGCCCGGCCGGGACGCAGAGGTCCAGCCGCTGCACACCGAGGTGGCGGGCGGTGAGGTCCGGCATCCGCTCGCGGTCCGGCAGCGGGGAGACCAGGCACAGGTCGAGCTCGCCGGAGCGCAGCCGGTCCAGCATCCGCCCGGCGTAGTCCTGGACGAGTTGGAAGCGCACTCCGGGCGCGGCGGCACGGAAACCGCGCAGCAGTTCGGGGACGGTCTCCGAGCCCATCGTGTGGAGGAAGCCGAAGGCCACCCGGCCGGTGCCGGGCGCCGACTCGGCGCGCACCTCGTCGGCGCCCCGGGCGAGCTGGCCGAGCGCCCGCTCGACGGCGTCCAGGAAGACCCGGCCGAGGCGGGTCAGCCGGACCGTGCGGCCCTCGCGGGCCAGCAGTTCGACGCCGAGCTCGGATTCCAGACGGGCGATGGACCGGCTGAGGGTCGGCTGCGGCATGGCCAGGTCGGCGGCGGCCCGGGTCACATGCTCGCGTCGGGCGACCGCGGCGAACTGCACCAGCCGGGGTGCGAGGAAGCCGATCGGCGCCTCCGGATCGAGGTCGAGGTCCGGGTCGAGCGGCTCTGGGCTGGGATCATGCGTCACAGCATCGATTATCTACCGTTCATGCATTGGACGCATATATTGGCCGGACATATCTTCGGAACATGCCTGACGCAGACCTGACGGACTCAGCCGACACAGCGGACACAGCGGATGTAACGGACATCGAGGAAGGGGCGGTCGCCCCCCGGGTGCCGGCGCAGGCCGCCGCGGACCCGCGGGATCTCCGCCACCGGCCGGGGAGCCCCGGCTACCGCCGGATCCGGCTGGCACTCTTCGCCGCCGGGGTGGCCACCTTCGTGCTGCTGTACTCCACGCAGGCGCTGCTGCCCGCGCTCTCCGACTCGCTGCGGCTGACGCCCGGTCAGGCCAGTCTCACCGTCACGGCCGCCACCCTCGGCCTGGCCGCCGCGGTCATCCCGATCAGCGCGCTCTCCGAGAAGTTCGGGCGGACCCGGGTGATGACCTTCTCCGTCTTCGCGGCCGCGGTGCTGGCCCTGGCCATCCCGTTCTCGCCGGGGCTGACCACGCTGGTGGTGCTGCGCGCGGTGCAGGGCGTCTGCCTGGCCGGGCTGCCGGCCACCGCGATGGCGTACCTGGCGGAGGAGGTGCACCCCTCGGCGCTGCCGTCCGCGATGGGGCTGTACATCGCGGGGAACAGCATCGGCGGGATGGGCGGCCGGATCCTCGCCGACCTGGTCGGCGGGGTCGCCGGCTGGCGGTGGGGGCTGGCCTCGGTGGCGGTCGTCTCGCTGGCCTGCGCGGTGCTCTTCCGGGTGCTGGTGCCGAAGGCCCGGTACTTCCGGCCGGGTCCGGTCAACCCGATGGCGCTGCTGCGGACGGTCCTCGGGCATCTCCGCAACCCCCTCCTGCTGCGGCTGTTCGCACTGGGGCTGCTGTTCATGGCGGTCTTCGGGGCGGTCTACAACGTGATGGGCTACCGGCTGACGGCCGAGCCGTTCGGCCTGCCGGAGGGCCTGGTCGGGCTGATCTTCCTGGTGTACCTGGTGGGGACGTTCACCTCGGCGTCGGCGGGCCGGATCGTGGCGCGGCTGGGGCGGCGGGGGGCGCTCTTCGCGTCGATCGGTGTGACGGCGGTGGGGCTGCTGGTGTCGATCCCGGACTCGCTGCCGGCGGCGCTGCTGGGGCTCGTCCTGATCACCGGCGGGTTCTTCGCGGGGCACTCGGTGGCCTCGTCGAGCGTCGGACGCACCGCCACCACCGCCCGGGCGCAGGCCTCCGCGCTGTATCTGGCCGCGTACTACATCGGGAACAGCGTGGGCGGCTCGATCGGGGCGGACGCGTACCACTCGTTCGCGTGGACCGGGGCGGTCGCGGTGGGCCTGATCGCGATGGCCCTGGCGGCGGCGGTCACCGGCTACGCGGCGCTCCGGGCGCGACGTGATCGCGCCGGCGCGGCGGCGGTGTGACGGCTCCTACACTTCAGCTATAAGCATCGAGCCCAGCGCCTACGCCCGACTGCGCGAGATCGCGGACCGACTGCCGCAGATGCCGGGGATAGGGCGGGTGGAGATCGCGGACGGCGAGATCGTCATGATGATGTCGCCGGTCCGGCGACACGAACTCGCCGTCCTTCGGCTGACCCGGCAGCTCAACGCCCAGCTCGAACAGACGCATCCGGGCATGGTCGCCTTCGCCGGTGCCGACCTGGAGGACGCCGGCCTCGGGCGTCTGCGGCGCCCCGACATCATGGTCTTTCCGGAGGAAGCCCTGGAGGCCGCCGACCCGCCCGCGCTCACTCCGCACGAGGTCCTCCTCGTCGTCGAGATCGTCGCGAAGTCCAGCCCCGCCAACGACCACGAGAACAAGGTCGCGGACTACTCGGCCATGGGCATCCCCCACTACCTCCTGGTCGACCCCCGGGACGGGACCGGGATCGTCCACTCGCTGCCCGGTTACAGCCGGCGGACGCCCTTCGTCTTCGGGGACATGGTGGAGGTCGGGCCGTGGCGGCTGGACACCGGCGGGCTGTCGACCTACGCGAGCTGATCCAGGATCAGGGGGGACGGGGGCCGGCCCGTGCCCTCCGGGGAGATCTCCGTGGCGTCGGCGAGGGCCGACAGGGCGCCGGGGATCGCGGCCGGGGTGTCGGTGTGGAGGGTGCAGAGGGGGCTGCCGGGGGTGACCCGGTCGCCGGGGCGGGCGTGGAGGAGGAGGCCGGCCGCCGGCTGGACGGAGTCCTCCTTGCGGGCGCGGCCGGCGCCGAGGCGCCAGGCGGCCAGGCCCACGGCGTAGGCGTCGACGGCGGTGACCACGCCCGCCCGGTCCGCGGTGACGGTGTGGGTCTCGCGGGGGCCGGGAGTGGGGCGTCGGGGTCGCCGCCCTGGGCGCGGATCATCCGGCGCCAGCGGTCCATCGCCGCACCGGACTTGAGGACGTCCGCCGGGTCGTGCCCGGCGTCCAGGCCCGCCGCGCTCAGCATCTCGCGGGCGAGGGCGAGGGTGAGTTCGACGACGTCGGACGGCCCGCCGCCGGCGAGCACCTCGACCGCCTCGGCCACCTCCACGGCGTTGCCGACCGCCCGGCCGAGCGGGGTGGACATGTCGGTGATCAGGGCCGTCGTCCTGACCCCGGAGTCGTTGCCCAACTCGACCATGGTGGCCGCCAGTTCGCGGGCCGAGTCGAGGTCCTTCATGAAGGCGCCGGAGCCGCACTTCACGTCCAGCACCAGCGCCCCCGTGCCCTCGGCGATCTTCTTGGACATGATGGAGGAGGCGATCAGCGGGATCGACTCCACCGTGCCGGTGACGTCCCGCAGGGCGTAGAGCTTGCGGTCGGCGGGGGCCAGGCCGGAGCCCGCCGCGCAGACCGCGCAGCCGACGTCCCGCAGGACGGCGGTCAACCGGTCGGTGGTCAGCTCGGCCCGCCAGCCCGGGATGGACTCCAGCTTGTCCAGGGTGCCGCCGGTGTGGCCGAGCCCGCGGCCGGAGAGCTGCGGGACGGCGGCGCCGCAGGCGGCGACCAGCGGGGCCAGCGGCAGGGTGATCTTGTCGCCGACCCCGCCGGTCGAGTGCTTGTCCACGGTGGGGCGGTCCAACTCCGCCGCGAAGGACAGCCGTTCGCCGGAGCGGATCATGGCCTCCGTCCAGCGGGCGATCTCCCGGCGGGTCATCCCGCGCAGCAGGATCGCCATGGCGAGCGCCGCCATCTGCTCCTCGGCGACCTCGCCCGCGGTGTACGCGGCGACCGCCCAGTCGATCTCCTCGTCGGTCAGCTCGGCCCCGTCCCGCTTGGCGCGGATGACGGAGACGGCGTCCACGGTGCCGCTCATCGCACACTCCCCAGGTGGTCGGGGCCGAACGCGTCCGGGAGGAGTTCGGCGAGCCGGCGCGGGCCGTCCGCTGCGTCGACCAGCAGCTCGGGTCCGCCGTGCTCCCACAGGAGTTGGCGGCAGCGGCCGCAGGGCGTCAGCGGCTCCCCGGCGGCGTCGCAGCAAGCGAACGCGAGCAGCCGGCCGCCCCCGGTGGCGTGGAGGGCGGAGACGAGTCCGCACTCGGCGCACAGGCCGAGACCGTAGCTGGCGTTCTCCACGTTGCAGCCGCTGACCAGCCGGCCGTCGTCGACCAGCGCCGCCGCGCCCACCGGGAACCTGGAGTACGGGGCGTACGCGCGGCGCATCGCCTCGCGGGCGGTGCGGCGGAGGGAGTCCCAGTCCACGTCGTCGAGGTTCATGCCGTCATGTTCCCCCGCCCCGGCGGTAGACCATGCCGTCGGCACGCGGCATCCGCAGCCGCTGCGAGGCCAGGGCGAGCACCAGCAGCGTGGTGACGTACGGCGCCGCGGTGACGAACTCGCCGGGGATGGTGGCGGTGAGGCCGAACCACAGGCCGACGGCGAGCGCCAGGCCCACCCCGATCCCGCCGGCCAGCCTCCGCCGCCGGTAGAGGTTGACCAGGCCGAGGACGGCCAGCAGCACGGTCAGCACCAGCAGCAGGGCGTGCACCGAGGAGCCGCCGCCGCGGAGCTGCAGGCTGTCCGTGTAGCCGAAGAGGCCGGCGCCCAGGACGAGGCCGCCCGGCCGCCAGTTGCCGAAGATCATCGCCGCCAGGCCGATGTAGCCCCGCCCGCCGGTCTGGCCGTCCTGGTAGAAGTGCGAGCCGACCATGGCCAGGAACACCCCGCCGAGGCCGGCCAGCCCCCCGGAGACCACGACGGCCGCGTACTTGTACCGGTAGACGCCGACGCCCAGGGACTCGGCGGCCACCGGGCTCTCGCCGCAGGACCGCAGCCGCAGGCCGAACGCCGTGCGCCAGAGCACCCAGTAGGTGCCGATCACCAGCGCCACCGCGATCAGGGTCAGCACCGGCAGCCCGGTGACGATCCCGCCGGCGATCCCGGCCAGGTCGGAGACCGCGAACCAGTGGTGGGCGGCGACGTGCTGGAGCCAGGGCGAGAGGCCGGGCACGGTCACCGAGGGCAGCGAGCCGACCGGCGGGGACTGCTTGGCGCCGCCGCCGGCCGCCTCGGCCGCCGGGCTGGTGAAGAGGATCTTCGCGGCATAGGCGGTGGCGCCCGCGGCCAGGATGTTGATCGCCACGCCGGAGACGATGTGGTCCACCCCGAAGGTGACCGTCACCACCGCGTGGAGCAGTCCGCCGAGGGCGCCCAGCGCGATCCCGGCCAGCACGCCCAGCCAGGGGCTGCCGCTCTTCCAGGCGATGAAGGCCCCGCCGAAGGTGCCGAGGATCATCATCCCCTCAAGGCCGATGTTGACCACCCCGGCCCGCTCCGACCACAGCCCGCCCAGGGCGGCCAGGCCGATCGGCACGGCGAAGGCCAGCGCGCCCTGCACCTGGCCGACGGAGGTGAGGTCCTCGGCCCCGGTCGCGGCACGCACCGCGAAGACCAGGACGGCGGCCAGCAGGGCGAGGGTCCAGGTGGTGCGCGGGGAGCGGGTGAAGAGGCTCCCGGCGCGGGCCCGGGGGCCGTCCGGCGCGCGGCCGGCGCCGCTGCTCCGCGGGCGGGGCAGCAGCGCGGGGCGGCGGGCGCCGGAGCGGGTGGCGACCGGGCCGTCGGGCGTGGGCTTCCGGTCACTCATGAGGTCGCCTCCTGGGCCTGGGTGGTGGGGCCGCCGGTCCGGGTGCGGCCCAGGTGCTCGCCGACCGCGCGCTGCTGGCGGCGCAGCCCGTACCTGCGGACCACCTCGTAGGCGACCACCACGCAGATCACGATGGTGCCCTGGATGATCCCGACGATCTCCTGGTCGTAGCCCTGGAAGTCGAGTTGGCCGCCGGTGCGGTCGAGGAAGGCCCAGAGCAGGGCGCCCACCGCGATCCCGACCGGGTGGTTGCGGCCGAGGAGGGCGACGGCGATGCCGGTGAAGCCGATCCCGGCCGGGAAGTCCAAGCTGTACTGGTACGAGTCGTTAAGCAGCTGCGGCATGCCGACCAGGCCGGCGATCGCGCCGGAGAGCAGCATGGTGGAGAGCACCATCCGCTTGACGTCGACGCCGCCGGCCAGGGCCGCGGTCTCCGAGGCCCCGGTGGTGCGCAGGTCGAAGCCGAAGCGGGTGCGGGTGAGGAGGAGGTGGTAGACGATCCCGACCAGGACGGCGACGAAGAGGAAGCCCCAGAGCGGCCCGCCGACCGTGTTGATCGACGGGAACCGGCCGGCGGCCGGGATCGGCGGGGTGGTCAGGTTGTTGCTGCCGAGCGAGGCCTTGGAGGCCAGCCGGGACGGGTTGAGGAGATAGGCGATCACGCTGGTGGCGATCGCGTTCAGCATGATGCTGGAGATCACCTCGCTGACCCCGCGGGTGGTCTTCAGCACGGCGGCGATGCCCGACCAGGCGGCGCCGACCAGCATCGCCACCAGGATGATCACGAGGATCTGCAGCGGTCCCGGCAGGGCGACGGCGCCGCCGACGACCGCGGCGAAGAAGGCGGCCATCCGGTACTGGCCGTCGACGCCGATGTTGAACAGGTTCATCCGGAAGCCGACGGCCACCGCGAGGCCGGAGAGGTAGTACGTGGTGGCCCGGTCCAGGATGTAGACCTGGGAGTCGGAGTAGGTCCCGTAGGTCGCCATGATCTGGAAGGCGTGCAGGGGGTTCTTGCCGGAGACCAGCAGCACGAGGGTGGTGACCACGGCCGCGCCGACGACGGCGAGGACGGGCGCGGCGAGGGCGAGGGCGATCCGCTCCCGGCGCGAGCGGGCGCCGGCGGCGGGGCTGGCCAGCAGCCCTTCGCGCAGTGCGCGCGCGAAGCGTGCGGGGGCCCCGCCGCTGCGATTGTTCTGACGCTCAGTCACATCGGCCTCCCGTGCGGGACGTTGCTACCCCGGCCAGCCGCCCCTTCGCGCCGGAGACCGGCCCGCAGGGCCGCCTCGGGGGCGCGGGGAACTGCGCGCCCAGCGGCGCCGGCTGCCGCAGGCGGCAACGGAGTCCGGGTGGCAACCGGGTGGCCGCCGCCGAGTGCGGCGCCGTGGTGGGTCGGCCGTGCGGTTCCCCGCGCCCCTTCAGTGCGCCTGCGGCGCGGAGGGGCGGGTGGGTGGGTGGAGAACTCATCCGCCCGCCTCCGGTGACGTCGCCGCGCCCGTCATCGCCACGCCCAGCGCCTCCGGTGTGATGGTGGACGGATCCGCGTCGGCGACGATCGCGCCCCGGTACAGCACCTTCAGGGCGTCGGAGAGCCCGATCAGCTCGTCGAGGTCGGCGGAGATCAGCAGCACCGCGAGGCCCTCCCGGCGCGCCGCCCGCAGCGCGTCCCAGATCTGGGACTGGGCGCCCACATCGACGCCCCGGGTCGGATGCGCGGCGATCAGCAGCCGCGGGCGCCGCCCCAACTCCCGTGCCACGATCAGCTTCTGCTGGTTGCCGCCGGAGAGCGACGCCGCCGTCACCTCGATCCCGGGCGTCCGGACGTCGTACTCCTCGACCAGCCGCCGGGTGTCCGCCCTGGCCGCCGCCACGTCGATGATGCCCCGCCGGCAGAGCTCGGGCTCGGAGGCGTGGCCCAGCAGGCGGTTCTCCCAGAGCGGCGCCTCCAGCAGCAGCCCGTGCCGGTGCCGGTCCTCGGGGATGTAGCCGATGCCGGCCTCCCGCCGGGCGCGGGTGGAGGCCCGCGAGATGTCCTGGCCGGCCAGCCGGACCGTGCCGGCGTCCGGCTGCCGCATCCCCATGATCGTCTCGACCAGTTCGGCCTGGCCGTTCCCCTCGACCCCGGCGATGCCGAGGATCTCGCCCTCGTGGATCCGGAAGCCGATGTCCTGGAGGAGCGGGCGCTCGCCCCCGGCCTCGGTCAGCCGCAGCCCCTCCACTTCAAGCAGCACGGCCTCCCCGGCCCGGGAGCTCCCCGTCTCCGGCGAGGGCAGCTCCGAGCCGACCATCAGCTCGGCGAGTCGACGCGAGGTCACCTGGTCCGGGCGGACCTCGGCGACCGTCGTCCCGCGCCGCAGCACGGTGATCGCGTCGGCGACCGAGAGCACCTCGTCCAGCTTGTGCGAGATGAAGATGACGGTGAGCCCCTCCGCCCGCAGGTCGCGGAGGTTGCCGAAGAGGGCGTCCACCTCCTGCGGGACCAGCACCGCCGTGGGCTCGTCCAGGATCAGCGTACGAGCGCCCCGGTAGAGGACCTTGAGGATCTCGACCCGCTGCCGGTCGGCCACCCCCAGCTCCTCGACCAGCAGATCCGGCCGGACGCCCAGGCCGTACCGCTCGGAGAGCTCGGCGATCCGCGCCCGCGCCCGGCCGCCGATGCCGTGCAGCCGCTCGGCGCCCAGGACGGTGTTCTCCAGCACGGTGAGGTTGTCGGCGAGCATGAAGTGCTGGTGCACCATGCCGATGCCGCGTCCGATCGCGTCGGAGGGCGAGTGGAGCTGCACCGGCTCGCCGTCGAGGAGGATCTCGCCCTCGTCCGGGCGCTGCATCCCGTAGAGGATCTTCATCAGGGTGGACTTGCCGGCGCCGTTCTCGCCGACCACGGCGTGCACCGTGCCGCGCCGTACCGACAGGTGGACGTCGTGGTTGGCGGCGACCCCGGGGAACCGCTTGCCGATCCCCCGGAGTTCGACCGCGAGCGCCGCTTCCATCAGAGGGTGCTCTTGACCGTGATCTTGCCGTCGATGATGTCCTTCTTCGCCGCCTCCAGCTTGGAGATCACGTCCGGCGCCAGGAAGTTCCCGGAGGTCGCGTAGCCGACGCCGCCGCGGGCCAGGCTGAACCGCTGCACCCCGCTGAGGATCCTGCCCTGGTCGTCCGACTGCAGGTACTCGTAGACGGCCTGGTCGACGTTCTTCACCGCGGAGGTGAGGATCGAGCTCTTGTACTTGGCCAGCGCGTCCTGCTTGTACTGGTCGGAGTCGACGCCGATCGCCCACTTGCCCTTGCCGGCCGCGTTGACCGCCTCGATGGCGCCGGTGCCGGAGCTGCCGGCGGCCGAGTAGATGACGTCGGCGCCCCGGCTGAGCATCCCCTGGGCGGCGGCCTTGCCCTTGTCGGGGGCGGCGAAGCCGCTGGTGTCCGGCGGCTGGGTGAGGTACTGCTCCAGGATCTTGTCGTTCGGCTTGACGGCGTGGACGCCCTGCTCGTAGCCGACCTGGAACTTCTGGATCAGCGGCACGTTGACGCCGCCGATGAAGCCCACCGTCCCGGTCTTGGACGTCAGCGCGGCCGCCATCCCCACCAGATACGAGGACTGCTCCTCGGTGAAGACCAGGTTGGTGATGTTGGAGCCGGTGACGTCCGTCGAGTCGACGATCGCGAAATGGGTGTTCGGGTACTGCTTGGCGACCTGCTTCAGCGCGGTGGCGTAGCTGTACCCGACGGTGATCACCGGGTTGTAGCCGGCCGAGGCCAGCTGCTGGAGGCGCTGGACGCGGTCCGCGTCGGACTCGCCCTGGACCGCCTCCAGCTCCTTGGTCTGGAACCCGAACTGGGTCTTGGCCTTGTCGAGGCCGCGGGCCGCCGAGTCGTTGAACGACTGGTCGCCGCGGCCGCCCACGTCGTAGGCCATCCCGACCTTCGCCAGAGCGCTCTTGCCGCTGCCGCTCGAACTCGAGCCGGAGGCGCCGGAGCCGGCACTGGTGGAGGTGGCCCCGCAGGCGGCGAGCGGGGCTATGCCGAGGGCGCCGCAGAGCACCGCCGCGGCGAGCTTCGTTACCTGACGCAAGGTCAACTCCCTACCACAGGCGCGCCAGAGGACCGGCGCCGATTGTGGCAGAGGTTAACGCGCGTAGAACCCCGTTGGGTTACAGATATCGAAACGAGATGATCGCCTCCACAGCCTTCCCCCAACGGGGCCGCGCAACGCCTGGTCAGACCTCCGGCTCGGCGGCGAGCGCCAGTTCGGTGAAGAGCCGGACACCGACGCCGATCGCCCGCTCGTCCACGTCGAAGGTGCCCTGGTGGAGGTCGAGGCTGACGCCGGACTCCGGGTCCCGGACGCCCAGCCGGGCCAGCGCGCCGGGCACCCGCTCCAGATACCAGGAGAAGTCCTCGCCGCCCAGCGACTGCGCGGTGTCCTCCACCCGCCCCGCGCCGAAGCAGGCGTCCATCGCCGCGCCCAACCGCCGCACCGACTCGGCCTCGTTGACCACCGGCGGGACCCCGCGCAGATGGCTGATCTCCCACTTCGCCCGGTACGCCTCGGCGAGCTGGCCGATCAGCTCCTGCAGCGCCTCGGGCGCCTCCCGCCAGCCGTCCAGCTCCAGGCAGCGGACGGTGCCTTCGAGCTCGGCCCGCTGCGGGATGACGTTCGCCGCGGATCCGGCCGTGATCCGGCCCCAGACCAGCGAGACGCCCCAGCGCGGGTCCAGCCGGCGGGAGAGCGCGGAGGGCAGGTCGGTGGCCATCCGGGCGACCGCGTCCACCAGGTCGGTGGTGAGGTGGGGGCGGGCGGTGTGCCCGCCGGGGCCGGAGAGGGTCAGGTTGAGCTTGTCGCAGGCGGAGGTGATGGCCCCGGCGCGGAGGCCGATCCGGCCCACGTCCACCTTGGGGTCGCAGTGGACGGCGTAGATCCGGCCCACGTTCTCCAGGCCGCCGGACTTGATCACGTCCAGCGCGCCGCCCGGCATGACCTCCTCGGCCGGCTGGAGGACCAGCCGTACCGGCCTGCGCAGCCGGCCCGCCCGCAGCGCCTCGGCCAGCATCAGGCCGGTGCCGAGGACGATCGTGGTGTGGACGTCGTGGCCGCAGGCGTGGCAGCGGCCGGCCACCTGCGAGCGGTACGGGACCTCCTCCGGCTTGGCGTCCTCGATCGGCAGCGCGTCGATGTCCGCCCGGAAGGCGGTGCGCGGCGCGTCCTCCGGGGCGCCCTCCGGGACCAGGTCGCAGAGGAGTCCGGTGCCGCCGGGGAGCGGGCGCGGGTCCAGCCCGGCGCGGCGGAGCCGGTCCATCAGCAGGCCGGTGGTGCGGAACTCGCCGCGGCCGAGCTCGGGATTGCGGTGGAGATCCCGGCGGAAGGCGATGAGCTCCGCGATCAACTCGGGGCTGGGCTCGCGGTTCGGCCGGCGGCCGGGCTCGGCGGAGGGCGGTGCGGACGCGGGGGCGGTGGCAGCGCCTTGACCAGAGGGCGCGGGGCCGGAGGTTGGCTCGTTCACCCCCACAAGGCTACGGCCGCGGGGCGGCCGGTGCCTGTGATCCGCGGAATATCCCGCATCCGGGTGCCTCGACTCCGCCTTCTCCGTGGATGGACCGGTTCCCTGCGGGTATGACAACTCTTCTGCTCCCTCCGGGAATTGACCGGCGCCGGAAGACCCGGCCGGCCCTCCCGGGGAGAACGATCACCCGGTGGCCAGGGCACGCAGCCGTTGCTCCCAAGGAGTGAGCACGGCCTGCCGGGTCCACTGCTCGGCGTGGGCGCGGGCCGCCGCGCGGGCGGCGGCGTCGGCGTCCCGGGCCGCCTTGGCCGCGGAGACGAAGGAGTCGGCGACCGAGTCGGCGTCAAGTCCCGTCCCGCCGAAGTGGAGTGGGTATCCCTCCAGCACCTCGGCGGCGGCGATCTCCGGGTGGTGGACGGAGACCACCGGCTTCCCGGTGGCCATGTACTCGAAGACCTTGCCCGAGGTGACGAACCTGGCCCCGGGGACGCAGAAGACCAGGGCGTCCAGCGCCCGGTAGGCCTCGCCGATCCGGGGCTTGGGCACGGGACCGCGGTAGAAGACGCCGAGTCCGGGCTCGGCCAGCGGCAGCCGGTCCCGCAGCCGGTCCGCGTCGTGCGGGAAGAAGCCGAGGTGGCCGTGGATGTCCAGGGTGGCGTCGGCGAGCAGCGGATGACCGGCCCTGGCCCGCCGCCAGCCGGCGAAGAGCTCCTCCAGCGGGAGGTGGTCGGTGACCGTGCCGACGTAGCCGAAGCGCAGGGGGCGGTCGGAGGCTGACGGATCGTCACGACCGCTCGCCGGCTCCGTCCCGGGCTCCGTCGCCGGCTCGGCGGCGAGGATCTCCGGCTCCCATCCGTTGGGGACCACCGTCATCCGGTCCGCGGCGAAGGGGTACTGGCCGGCGAGGTGGCGGCGCATCCCGTCGTTGACGAAGACCACCTCGGCGGCGTCCCGCAGCACCCGTTCCTCCCACGCGTAGGCGTTGCTGCCGGGCGGGAACTTGGGCTGCTCGGTGAACTGGTTGAAGGTCCAGGCGTCCCGGTAGTCCAGCACGTACGGGACGTGGAGCATCCGGCCGAGCGCCCAGGCGGCGGCGAACGAGGCGAACGGGTTGCCGGTGGCCAGCACCAGGTCGAAGGGGCGGACCGCGTGCCGCCGCACCGCCTGCGAGATCACCCCGGGCAGCCAGCCGGCGTAGTGCTCGGGGAAGAGGTGCCGCTGGGTCCAGTTGTAGAAGGCGTTGGTGAGCACCGGGAGGTTGGCCCGGAAGGCGCCGTAGCTGCGGAGGTCCCGCTTCCAGCGGTAGGTGTTCATCGGGGGGCGGGAGACCGTCACCCGGGGGTCGACGGTGGCCGCCAGGTCGGGGTCGGTGGAGCCCGCGCCCAGGAACCTCGGGAAGAAGTCCGCGGGCGCGGTGAGCACGGTGACGTCCCAGTCGGCGGCGGCCAGGTGGTTGGCCGTGGCCAGCGCGCGGAAGACGCCGCTGGCCCGGCTGGGCGGGAAGTAGAAGGCGAGGTAGAGGATGCGCGGCCGGCGTCCCGAGGAGGCGGTCACGGTCAGCCTTCCAGGCCGGGGGCCGCGGTGCCGGCCGCGACCAGGGCGGCGGCGTCCGCGTCCTTCTTCTCCGCGGCGGCCGCGGCGGCCGCGGCACCCGGCGCCGGCGGGATGTCGGCGTTCTCGGCCTTGCCCTCCGGGTCGATCCAGGGGTCGGTGACCTCGCGGTGGGCGAACGGCTCCCGGTCCATCGCGGTGGTGGCCGGGACGTCCGGGTAGCGGCGGGCGAGCCGCCAGCCGAGGGTGATCGCGTTGGAGTCGGCGGCCACGATCAGGTCCTGCCCCGCGACGTCGAGCCCGTTCAGCGCCTGGTCGCTGACCTGCGCCAGCAGATACGGGCGCAGCACGCGGTAGCCGCGCAGGAAGACCTTGCGGTGGAAGACGTCCCCGGCCCGCAGGTGGGCCCGCTCCACCACGCCGACGGCGAGCTCCAGCGGACGGGTCTCGGGGCGCCCCTCGACCTTCGCCCGGGCGCGCCGGATGACCGCGCGGGGCGCGCGGTTGACGATCACGCGCTCCCCGCGCGGCAGCGGGTGGCGGCCCTCGGCGTCCCGCAGGGTCCGGATCTCGACCCGCGGATCGAGCCCCAGCCCGCGCCAGTGCGCCCCCTGCACGCTGACCAGGGTGACCCGCACGCCACGGGCGATCAGCCAGTGGGCGTACGCGATCACCCGGCGGGGCGCGGGGTGGTTGAGGGCGAGGAGCAGCACCGACGCGGGGGCGTCGCCCTCGCCGACGACGACCTCGCGGAGCGGACCGCCGCCGCGCGCCGCCGCCGGGGCGTCGGCCGCGGCAGCGGGCTCGACGGCAGCGGCGGGCGCGGCGGCAGCGTCGACGGCGCGGGCCGAACCTGTCGCGGATTCGGCGACAGCACCGGCCTCCCGGGCGGCGGCCCCGGCCGCGGTTCCGTAGTCGGTCCCGGCTCCGGCCTCCGCCTCGGCCCCGGCCGGCTTCGGCGGCACGGTCACGCCCGGGACGCCGTAGACCGCCCCCAGGCGCGCACCGACCGCCTCCGCGCCGTAACGGGCGCGCAGCCGCTCGCGCGCGGCGGGCAGGTCGAGCCGGTCGAAGCCCTCGCGCAGCCTGCGGTAGCCGGCCAGCAGCAGGCCCGGGTCGTCGCCGACCTCGACCAGCGTCCCGGCCACCCCGTCCAGTCCGGCCATGGTCTCCTCGGGTCCCCCGGACCGCGTGGCCAGCACCGGAAGGCCGGCGGCCACCGCCTCGACCAGGGTCATCCCGAACGTCTCCGCGCGGCTGGCGTGCACCAGCAGCTCGGCCTCGTGCATCCGGCGGACGACCTCCTCGTGCGGGATGCCGCCGGTGAACTCGACCCGGTCGGTGAGCCCGAGGGCGGCCACCCGGGCCCGCAGCGGGCCCTCCAGCGGACCGGAGCCGACCAGGGTCAGGGTGGCCGCCGGGTTCTCCCGGGCCACCACCGCGAAGGCCTCGACCAGCACGGCCGGGTTCTTCTGCTCGATCAGCCGGCCGACGTACAGCCAACGGGCCAGCTCCGGGCCGGGCCGGGCGGCGGCCGGGATCGCCCCGAAGTCCACCGCGTTCGGCAGCACCGCGATCCGGTCCGCGAACTCCGGGAAGTAGCCCAGCAGTTGGCTGCGCAGCTGCTCGCCCACGCAGAGGAAGGCGTCCGCCCGCTCCAGCACCTCGCGGTAGAGCTCGCGCGCCCGCGGCTGCTTCAGCACCCGGTGGAGGAAGGTCGCGTGCTCGGTCACCACCACCCGGGCCCCGGACCTGGCCAGCCGGGCGGCGACCAACCCGCCGAAGATCCCGACGTGCCCGTGCACCACGTCCGCGTCGATCACCCCGCCGGGCAGCACCCGGGCCAGCGCCCGCACCTTGGCCTCGGCCTGGTCGGCGTACGAGGTGTTGGGGAAGACCGGGACGGGCACCCGCAGCAGCCCGCTCTCCTGGCCGATCGACACCGGCAGCCGGTCCGCCGCCGTCCGGACCACGTCCGCGGCGAGGCCGCCGGCCGGGCCGGTCCAGTCCTCCGTGTGCAGTATCGAGATGCCGTGGGCGTACGGGGCCGCGGCGTGGGTGGCGGCCCGGACGAAGTCCCCGGCGAAGGGGTTGTTCGGGGACGGATACCACGGGGTGACCACGGCCAGGTGGCGGATGCCCGCCGCGGCCGGTGCGGCCAGCCCGGCCGGCGCGCCCGCGAAACCACCGCGCGCGCCCGGCCCACCGATCAGCCCCAGCGGCTCGTGCACCACGGTCAGCTCCGGCCGCTGCCGGGAGGCGTGGTACGCGGCCGGCACGGCGTGGGCGTCGCCGGCCACCAGCAGGTCGGGGTCGAGTTCGGCCAGCGCCGCGTCCACCGCGGACCGGGCCCGCCGCCAGAACTCCACCGCGCCGGGCAGCGGCCCCCGGCCGCCGGCCCGGCTGACCCTCCGCAGCTCGACCCCCGGATGCACGGGCAGCTCGTCCCACTCCGGCCGGTCCGCGACCAGCAGCAGGACCTGGGCGCCGCTCTCGGCCAGCGCCGCCGTCTGGGCCGCCGCGGCCCGCACCCGGTACGGGCCGAAGGCGAGATGGAGGACCCGCCGGGCACCGCTGCTGTCCTCGGTGGCGGCGGTGCTGCTCCCGGTGCTGCTCTCCGTGCTGCCGGGGGTGGTGCTGGTGTCGCTGGCGTTCAACGGCTGGCTCCTCCTGCCGATCCGGCGGTTGCCGCCACGGTGCTGTCGACCACCGGGAGGTCCGCGAAGTACGGGTGCGACCAGTCGAGTTCGAAGGTCATCTCGAGTCCGGGATAGGCGTCGGCCAGCCGGTGGGCGAGCGGCAGCGAGGCCGCTCCGCCGATCACGGCCAGCCGGGGCGCGGCGGGCGGCGAGCCGGCCAGGGTGACGGCGAGCCCCGTGCGGCGCCGCCGCTCCTGCCGCTCGGCGGCCAGCAGCTCGGCCCGGCGCGCGGCCCCGTTCACCGCGCGCAGCGCCCGGGTGCGCGCGGGCGCGAGCGGCACCCGACGCGCGGCCCCGCGGGCCAGCCGTACGGCCTCCCGGGTGCGCGGGGGCAGACCGGCCGCGCTGAGCGCCTCCTGATGGCTCCTCAGCCGGACCCGGCGGTCGATGCCGTGCGCGGACCAGTCGTCCCCCGCGCTGACCAGCAGGTCGACCGGAACCCCGCGGGAGACCAGGAAGTCGGTGTCGTACTTCACCTGTCGCGCCCGGGCGGTGCTCAGCGCCAGGTAGAGGACGCCGACCTCGTCCGGGGTGCGGGGTGCGCTGGGAGTGCTCACTGCCGCGCCCCCGCTCCGACCACGGACCCGGCGGCGGGCTCCGGGGCTCCGATCCGCGGGGCCGGTTCGCCGGCCGGCGGTTCGTCCAGCCCGTAGACCCCGGCCAGCGCCGCGCCCACGGCCGGCAGCCCGTACCTGGCGGCGAGCCGCGAGCGCGCCTCGGCCAGGTCCAGTCCGCCGGACTCCGACCGGGCCCGCAGCCTGCGGTAGCCGTCGGCGATCACCCGCGGGTCCTCGTCCACCTCGATCAGCTCCCCGGCCGTGCCCTCCAGCCCGGCGAGGGTCTCCTCGGGGCCGCCGCAGCGGGTGGCCAGCACCGGGGTGCCGGCCGCCACCGCCTCGATCACCGTCATCCCGAAGGTCTCCCAGGAACTGGGGTGGACCAGCAGGTCGTGCCGGTGCAGCAGCCCCGGTACGGCCTGCGGCGGCACCGGGGGCAGCAGTTCCACCCGCCCGGCGACGCCGAGCTCCCCGGCCAGCCGGGCGGCCTCGCCGGGCGCGTCCTCCGGGCCGACCAGGGTGAGCGTCAGCTCCGGGTCCTCCGCCAGCAGGGCGGCGAAGGCGCGGAGCAGCTTGGCGGTGCCCTTGCGCTCGTTCAGCGCCCCGACGTAGAGCAGTCGGCGCAGCCGGCCGTCGAAGGGCTCCTCGCGCATCGCACGGGCGTCGAAGTCCACCGCGTTCGGCAGCACCCGCAGCTTCTCCGCGTGGTGCGGGAGGTAGCCGGCGATCTGCCGGCGCAGCGCGTCGCCGACGCAGAGGAAGACGTGCGCCCGCTCCAGCACCTCGTCGTACATGGCCAGCGCGGCGGGCTGGTCGAGCACCCGGTCCAGGAAGGCGGCGTGCTCGGTGACCACCACCCGCGCCCCGGGCCGGGCCAGCCGCACCGCGCACCAGCCGCCGTAGGTGCCGACATGGCCGTGCACCACGTCGGCGTCGATCACCCCGCCGGGGAGGACCGCGCGGAGCGCCTCCTCGTGGGTTCGCCCCCAGTCGGCGTAGTTGCGCTTGGTCCGGATGACGGCGGGGACCCGGGTCAGCTCCCAGCCCTCCGCGGTGGTCCTGGGCTCGACCGGGACGCGGCCGGTGGCCGGCCCGGCGAGCCGGGCGAAGGCGCGGCCGGCGAGCTCGGCCTCGGCCGGGTCGTCCGGCCGGCGCCAGTCCTCCGGGTGGTAGAGGCCGACCGAGCCGAAGCGATCGGCGACGGCCGCCGTCATGGTCCGCACGAAGGAGCCGGCGAACGGCCGGTTCAGCGACGGGTACCAGGGGGTCACCACGGCCAGCCGACCGGCCTCCGCGTGCCGCTGCGGCTCCTCAGACATCGACCGCTCAGACATCGAACGCTCAGGCATCGACCATCCTCCGCATCCGCTGTTCGAAGGGCGCGAGCGCCGCCTCGCGGGTGTAGCGCGCGGCGTGCGCGCGGGCCGCCTCGCCCAGTCCGGGGTCGGCGGCGCGGGCCGCCCTGGCCGCCTTGACCAGCGCGCCGGAGAGCGCGGCCGGATCCAGGCCGTCGCCCCCGTACCAGAGCGGATAGCCGGAGAGGACCTCGGCGGCGGCGATGCCCGGCCGGTGGGCGGAGACCACCGGACGACCGGTGGCCATGTACTCGAAGATCTTCCCCGAGGTGACGTAGCGCGCCCCGCCGGCCAGGAAGACCAGGGCGTCGAAGCCGGCGTAGGTGGCGGCGACGTCCGCCTTGGCGACCGGGCCGCGGTACTCGACGCCGTGCGAGCCGAGCGGCATCCGGGCGGCCAGCCGTTCCGCGTGGTGGGGGAAGAAGCCCAGATGGCCGTGGAGGTCGAGCCGGGCGCCGGCCAGTTCCGGGTGCTCCCGGGCCCGCCGCCAGCCGTCGAAGAACTGCTCCAGCGGGAGCTGGTCGGTGAGGGTGCCGACATAGCCGAAGCGCAGCGGCCGCTCGGCGGCGGCAGCGGCCGACGGCTCGGGCTCCGGCCGGGGCCCGCTCAGATGCTGCTCGACAGCGAGCAGTTCCGGCTCCCAGCCGTTGGGGACGACGGTCATCCGGTCCGCGGCGAACGGGTAGCGGGCCTGGTGCCAGCGGCGCAGCGGCTCGTTGACGAAGACCGCCTCGGCCGCGCCGGCCAGCACCCGGCGCTCCCACTGCCAGACCGGGTGGTCGGCAGGGAAGGCGGGCCGCTCGCTGAACAGCTCCAGCGTCCAGGCGTCCCGGTAGTCCAGGACGTACGGGATGCGCAGGGCGCGGCCGAGCGCCCAGGCGGCGACGAACGAGGCGAACGGGTTCCCGGTGGCGATCACCAGGTCGAAGCGCCGGCGCAGGTGCAGCCGGGCCGCCCGGGCCAGCAGCGGCGGCACCCACAGCGCGTACGGCTCGTCCACGGTCAGCCGGCGCAGGCCGTCGTGGACGTCGCCGGCCAGGACGGGGGCGAGCCGGTGCACCCGGCCGAGCCGGCGGACGTCCCGCTCCCAGGGGAGGTGACTGGCCAATGGCACCCGCTCGACGGTGACGTCCTCCCGCACGGCGGACTCCATCGAGGGGTCGCTGGAGCGCAGCTGCCGCTCGAAGAACTCCCTGGGCGGGGTCGCCACGGTCACGTCCCAGCCGCGCGCGGCAAGGCAGTTGGCGGTGGCCACGGCCCGGTGGACGCCGCTCGCGCGGGTCGGCGGGAAGTAGAAGGCCACGTACAGCACGCGCGGTCGGCGGCGTGGTGAAGGCATGGGTCGGCTTGCTCCGTCTGCGGTCCAGTGGTCCTTACGTTGCTCCTCCGGCCAGGTAAGCGTGCCGTGCGGGAGTGAACGGTCGGCGAACGGCGGCCGTCGAGCAATCCGCACGGGTGACACGCAATGCTGCGGGCGGGCGAACGACCGGGGGCCTCGCCCCGTTTTGGGATGACTCTTACCCACTTCTCACAGCCGGTTCGGTACGGACCACTTATCACCGACATATATAATTGCGATATGCATCAAACGCCGACGCCCGAGGAGCTGCGGATCGAGCAGGCCGCGCGCGGCCTCCTCGGCGGCCTCGGCCGGGTGTCCCGCATCCTCTTCGAGTCCGGCGACTTCGGCCTCCCGCGCAGCTACGTCAACGCCCTGGACGCCCTGGAGCCGGGCCCCCTCCGGGTCACCGAGCTGACCGGGCCCACCGGGCTGACCCAGCCGCGGGTCACCGTGGTGCTCCAGCACCTGGAGGAACGGGGACTGATCGAGCGCCACCGCTGTTCCGAGGACCGGCGCTCGATCAAGGCGCAGCTCACCCCCGCCGGGCGTGAGGTGCTGGAGACCGGCAGGCAGCACATGGCCGCGCGCCTGCTCGAAGCGCTTGAGAACGTCGACCACCCGGAGCAGACCGTCACCGCGGCCCGCGAGGCCGTCTGCTCCCTTCTGAAGGCCCTCGAACCGGAGGTCAGTTGAGTTCCCCCGCCAGCAGCACGACCCGAGCATCCGAAGCGGATCCGGCCCACTCAGCCACGGCGGCCGACGGCACCATCAGAGAACACCCCCACCCCGACCCCGCGCTTCGCGACGGCGCCGCGTCGGAGGCCTCGACCGCCACCGCACCGACCGGCACCGGCACCGCGGCCGCCCTCCCCCGTTCCCCGGTCCCCCACCGGGTCGGCGGCCCACGCCGCTGGTGGGACTGGGTGATAGCCGCCGACCCCGGGCTGGGACACCTCCAGGCCGGCTGGCGCTCCCTGATCGGCATGGTGGTCTCGCTGGCCGTCGGCTACGGAATGGCGCACGCCCTCGACGTGCCGGCGATGCTCGGCATGATGGTCGGCGGCATGCTCGGCCTGATGTCCAGCTTCGCGGTGGCCGAGAACACCGCGGGACGGCTGGCCAAGTCGATCCTCTGGATGCCGGTCCCGTACTCCGCGGTCCTCTCGCTCGGCGCCTGGATGAGCCAGCACGGCTGGCGGGTCGCCGAACTGGTGTGCATCTCGGCCGCGCTGGCACTGACCTTCCTGATGGTCCGGCTCGGGCCGCTCGGCCTGCTGACCGGGATGATGCTCTTCAACGGCCTGATGGTGAACACCATCGCGCCGATGCCGCTGGACCAGTGCGGTTGGCTGTTCGTCATCGCGGTGGTCACCTCGGTGGCGATCCTGGCCGCGCGGCTGGTCTTCTGCTACCCGATGCCGCACGAGGACCTGCTGCGCACCCAGCGCGCCTTCGTCGTCGAGGCCCGCCGGGTGCTGGACTCGGCGGCCACCGCGCTGGACCCGGACGCCCACCAGGCCGTCGCCATCAAGCGGATGCGGCGGGCGCTGCGCCGGCTCAACGTCACCACCCTCACCATCGACGGCCGGCTCGCCATGCCCGAGGTCGCCGCCGACCCGGTCGCGGCCGAGCTGCTGCACCAGTACCTCTTCGACGCCGAGCTGGCGCTCAGCGGCATCGGCAAGGCCATCCAGGACATGGCCGGCCGGCACGTCCCCTCCGAGCTGCGGGAGACCCTGGTGGTCGGGCTCGTCCTCACCCGGGACACCCACCTCGGCCGGGTCGGCGCGCTGCACCCGGCGGCGGAGATGATCCGCCGTCAGGCCGACAACGCCCCGCAGGGGATCGGCGGCGAGGAGGAGCAGGTACGGGCGCTGGCCCGGCGGATCGCCGACCTGCTGGACTCGCTGGCCACCTCGCTGGCGTACTGGCTCGACCTCGGCTGGAGCACCCCCAAGTCCGGCGCCAAGGTGCCGTTCCAGCCCACCGTGGCGCTGGAGCGCGGGGTGCCGGCAGGCTCCGGCCCGGCCGCGCAGAAGCTGGTGAACCAGAAGGGCGGCAGCGGCTGGCGCAGGCTGGTGCCGGTGCTGCGCGCCCCGCTGCAGCTGGCCGTCGGCGCGGCCATCGTGGTGCCCTGCGCGGACGCGATCAACGGGCACCGCTACTACTGGGGCCTGATCGGCCTCATGATCGTCTCCTTCGGCACCAACACCACCCACGAGCGGTGGCGGAAGTTCGCCCACCGGATGGTCGGCACCGTCGTCGGCGCGCTGATCGGCATCCCGCTGGTGCACCTGGTGAACCAGGTGGGCGGCGAGGCGCACGTCTACTGGATGCTCGCGGTGATGGTCGCCGGACTGACCTTCGGCGCCTGGGGGATGCAGCGGCAGTACGCGTACTGGGTCATCGGCCTGGTCGTGGCGCTCTGCCAGATGTACGCCACCGAGACCCCGCTGAACCAGATGGACTGGCTGCTCACGGAGCGCCTGTTCGAGAACGGGCTGGGCTTCGCGGTCGGCATCCTGGTCGGCATCCTGATCTTCCCGGTCTCCACCCGGAAGGTCGCCAGAGAGGCCGAGCGCGGCTACCTGAGCGCGGTCGGCACGCTGGTACGGCAGGTCGGGCAGCGCTGGCAGGACCCGGCGGAGCCGATCCGGCTGCGCGCGGCGGCCCGCGGCGTGGACGCGGCGCTCTTCCAGGTGCAGAGCGTGGCGCGGCCGCTGGTGCGGATGCCGATGGGCGTCCGCGGCCGGCGCTCCGACAACCTGCTGGCGCTGCTCGGCACCGCCACCCGGCACGCCAACGCGCTGGCCTCGTCCGCCGACCTCGACCTCGACCTGGCGCCCGAGCTGCGGGCCCGGATGCAGCGCATCACCGAGGTCTTCTCCGACTCGCTGGAGGCCCTGGACCGCAGTGTCGCCACCGGGCAGCGGGGCGGGACCTGGACCAGGGTCAGCCCGATGGTCATCGACCTGGAGGCGGCGCTGCGGGCGCCGTCCGACCCGCGGGCCGCCCGCCTGAGCCGGGCGCTGCGCGAACTCGCCGCGCTGGACGAGGTGCTGGCGGGCGTCGCCGACTCGCACGGACTGCGCACGGCGTCGGTCGAGGCCACTCCCGACACCCCGCGGCTGGCACCGCGCCCGGCCGAGCCGGTCCCGAGGACGGTGCGGATGGCGACGGGCGCGACGGCCGTCACGGCCGTCCCGGACCGGACGGACGCGGCGGATGCGGCGGACGCGGCGGATGCGGCAGAGGCGGCGAACGCAGCGGACGGGGCAGGCGGCGCGGTGCGCACCGGCGCCGCCGGGCGGCCGACGGCCACCCAGCTGCGGGCCGTGCGCAACGCGTGGGCGCGCTCCGGCGGCGCCTCGGAGGAGGAGGCGCGGGCGGCGCTCACCGGCGCTCCGGAGAGGCCCGCGCCGGCGGCCCCGGCCCCGGCCCCGCCCCCGCCCCGGCCACGGCCGCGGTGCCGCGGCAGCGGCAGGCCACCGGGGGTGCGGCAGGCGCCGCGGGCGCCACCGTGTGCGGGGCGATCCGCTGTGCCGAGCACCCCGGCGGCTGCGACGCCTGGATCACCGTGGTCACCGACCGCGGGAAGCGCCGCGCGCTGGTGAAGGCGACCGGCGGCCGCTACCAGGTCACCGGCCTGACCCCCGGCGGCTACACGCTGATCGCGTCCAGCGCGACCCACTCGCCGGTGGCGGAGTTCCTCCTGGTCAACAACGGTTCGACGACCCACGACATCGAGCTGTGACCCGGCCCTGAGGACAGCGCCGCGAACGGCGCCGCAACCGGCCGCGGCCAGGGGTTCCCCGGGCTGCGCGGCCGGCTGCGGCGCCGTTCGCGGTCGGCCCGACGACCCGCCCCCGGCGCCGGATCACGGCGACGCCTGCGGCCGGTCCAGGTCCGCCAGCGCGCGGTCGAGGAGAAGGAGGAGGCGGCCCTCCACGGCCAGCACCGCGCGTCCCGCCTCCGAACCGGGGCCGTGGCGGTGGTGGCGGGCGTCGGTGTCCCGCATCAGGGCCTCCCAGCCGTGCCTGGTCGCGTCCAGCAGAGGGTGCCGGAAGCCCCGCCGGCACTCCCGTACGCACAGCGCGGCGCTGTGCAGCAGCCGGGCGTAGCCGCCGCGGAAGTCCTCCGGCGGCACGGCCCGGTCCAGCACCCGGCCGATCTCGCCGGCATGGTCGACCAGTCGCTCCAGCGCGCTCAGCGCCTCCTCGTCCAGCCGCTGCCGGGCCGCACGACGCGCGCGCCGGCGCGGGTTCCAGCGGACGCTCTCCCGCGCATGCTCCAGTTCGCCGCGCGCCGTGCGCACCCGCGCCGCCAGTGGGTCGCGCCAGGCCCGGCCCAGCCGCTCCTCCGGCGGTTCGCCGTCGGCCAGCGCACCGGCCAGCCCGCGCAGGACGACGGCGAGTTCGCTGCGCACGTGGTCCACCGCGGACTCCGCCGCGCGCAGCCGGACGGGAGCGTGCACCAGGTTGAAGAGCACCCCGACCACCGCTCCCACCACGATGTCCGCGATGTGCGGCACCAGCTGCTGCTGCACCTCGCCGCGCGCCAGCACGAGCACCGCCAGCGCGGTCGCCGGCACATGCATCCCGTGCGCCCCGAACAGCCGTGAGCCGCCGGCCAGCCCGGAGAGCAGCAGCACCGCCGCCAGCCCCGCGTACGTCGGCCAGCTGGTGAACACCACCGGCAGCGCGATCAGCGCCCCCAGCAGGCAGCCGCCGGCGTAGCTCGCCGCCGAGGAGAAGGAGCCGAAGACGGTGGACCGCACGCAGAGCAGCGCGGCCAGCGCGGCCGGATACGGCTCGGAGCTGAGCCCGCCCCAGATGCAGAGGTACCAGGCGACCACCCCCGCGAGCGTGGCCCGGAACACCTGCCCGGCGCGCAGCGGGCCGCCGGCGTCGGCGATCCGCGTGACGGTCCGGACGGCCCTCCGCCGGACGACCGGTACCGCGCCGTACGAGACATCGGAGACATAGGCCATCAATCGCATGGAAACCGGCATGCTCGGCGATCCGCCGCGGAACACCCGACCTTCGTCCCCGGCCACCCCGGACTCCCGGCCCGCCCCGTCCCGTTCGGCATTCTCGCCCGCGCCTCGGTGACCAGGGGGTAGGCAGATCACGGTGAAGGCCGCAGTGCACGAAATCCCAGGAGACGCCGTCGCCCAGAGTCATGCGTGTGCGGCCGTCCCCACCTTCGTCGTCGGTCGTTCGGCGAGGCTTCGCTGATCAAGGACTCGCCCGATCCTCGATCACTCCTCGGCGGTCGACTCTTCCACTGGACCGGAGGCCAGGACCCTGGTGGCGAAGTTCGCCAGCTGTGCTCGCATCCTCTCCCGCGGAACGCGCCCTTCTCCGGCCAGGTGCTCGACGAGGTCGGCTCGTGTGGCGGCGAGCAGGGCGTGGGTGGTGAAGTCGCCGTCGGTCAGGCCGGGGATCTGCTCCAGTACGGATCGGAGCAGGCTGTGCCACCGCTCGTAGTGTTCCGCCTGGTACGGGCTGCTGCTCCCGCCTTCCTCCAGAGCCAGCGCGAGGCGCCGGTTGTCGAGTTTGAAGCACAGGACGGCATCGAGCAGGGCGGGCACGCGAACCCGCGGTGGGGTCGCGGGCCCCAGGGGTGGCGGCCCGGTCTCGACGGCCTGCCTGAGCGGTTCGAGTCGCGCCTCGTACAGCGCGCGGAGAAGCCCGGCGCGATCGCCGAAGGCCCGGAAGAGCGTGCCCTTGCCGACGCCGGCCGCTGCCGCGACGTCGGCCATGGTGACGTCCTCGGGACTCTCGTTACGAGCGAAGAGGGCGTCGGCGGCCGCAAGCACGGCCTCTCGGTTGCGGATGGCGTCCTTGCGGGACGAGTGGCGTTCGGGCATGCCGCTCCTTCCATTTGCAAAACGGACCCCTGGTCCATATCGTCGAAGCGGACCCAGAGTCCGGATTCTATGACTGGAGGATACCCATGTCCGCACCGGCCTCCCCGGCGGATCTGTACCGCCACAGCCTGCGACTGCTGCTCGAGAAGGACATCGCTGCGTGGGTCGCCCTGTGGGCCGAGGACGGCCTCATGGAGTTCCCCTTCGCCCCCGACGGCTGGCCCCGGCGCCTGGAGGGCAAGGAGGCCATCGCCGCCTACATGCGCCACTACCCCGACCACATCGACCTGCGCGACTTCCCCGACCTGCGGATCCACCAGACCACCGATCCACAGACCATCGTGGTCGAGATGCGCGGCGTCGGCCGCCTGGTGGAGAGCGACGCTCCCTTCGACATGACCTACATCGCCGTCGTGACCGTACGAGACGGGCACATCACCTCCTACCGCGACTACTGGAACCCCCTCGCCGTCCAGGAACCCGGCACCGACTTCACCGGGAGCAGCCGATGACCACCACCGGCACCACTCTGGTCATCGGCGCCACCGGTACCACCGGAAGCCGCACCGCCGCACAGCTGACGGCCGCAGGCCACCACGTCAAAGCCGCCAGCCGCCGGGCCACCCCGGTCGCCGGCGCCGAGCCGGCCCCCTTCGACTGGTACGACCCCGCCACTCACGCGGCCGCCCTCGATGGCGTCGACCGCGTCTACCTCATACCGCCCCTGGGCGACTCCGACCCCGCGGCGACCATGCTGCAGTTCCTCCATCAGGCCCGCACCGCCGGCGTGCACCGCGCGGTGCTGCTGAGCTCCTCGGCCATCCCCGAGGGCGGCCCGGCGGTGGGAACGGTGCACCAGGCCCTGCCCGATCTCTTCGAACAGTGGGCCGTACTGCGGCCCTCGTGGTTCATGCAGAACTTCACCGGCACGCACGCGCACGCTCGCAGTATCCGGGACGAGGGCATCATCTGGACCGCCACCGCGAGCGGTCGGGTCGGCTTCGTCGACGCCGAGGACATCGCGGCCGTCGCCGTGCGCGCTCTGACCGACGAGCAAGCCCTCAACACCGATCTCGTCCTTACCGGACCCGAGGCACTCAGCCACGACGACATCGCCGCGGTCATCACCGAG
Source organism: Phaeacidiphilus oryzae TH49 (assembly GCF_000744815.1). Taxonomy (NCBI): domain Bacteria; kingdom Bacillati; phylum Actinomycetota; class Actinomycetes; order Kitasatosporales; family Streptomycetaceae; genus Phaeacidiphilus; species Phaeacidiphilus oryzae. The sequence goes on along the minus strand of NZ_JQMQ01000005.1, from coordinate 4,427,959 downwards.
GTCACCGGTCGGCCCGTGGTCCACCGCCGTCTGTCCTACGAGCAGATGCGCGACCGCCTCACGACGCAGGTGCCGGTGGAGTTCGCCGCGATGCTGGCCGGCATGGACCGTGCCATCGCCGAAGGGGCGGAGGACCGCATCACCGACACCGTCCAGCGCCTCACCGGTCGGCCCCCGCGCACCTTCCGAGCCCTCCTTGAGAGGGAGATGCGATCCAGCGGATGATGTTCCAGGGCGATCAGCGGTTCCGTTGCGGCATGCGCCCCCCCGAGGGCTTGTACCTCCTGGCCCCGGACTTGAACAAGCTCAGGTGGGACAGCGACAGCCTAAGGAGGGACGGGACACGACCGCCCTCTCGACGGGATCCCACCGCCGGGTGAATTCTGGAAACGGCCGGGTGTACTCCCGGTACCGGCAATACCGTTGCCCCCGGCGGCCGTCCGGCCGCCGCGCGCGGTTCGTGCGCCCTTCGCGCGATCCCGTGCACCGCCCACGCCCCGCTAGCCTCACCCCGGCACGACCGCCGCCCGACCTCCGCACGACCTACGACCCCGCCGATCCCGCACCGCCGTGAGCCGAGGAGGACCCGCTGACCAGCGACCGCGCCGTCTACCCGGCCGGGCTGCGACGGCTGAACGACGCCAGCCCGGGTGCCGCCGAGGAGGCGCTCCTCGCCTGCTGCGGCAGCCGCCGATGGGCGATCCGGCTCACCCTCCACCGCCCCTATCCGGACGTGCCGTCCCTGCTGGCCGCCGCGAGCGAGGCCTCCTACGACCTGACGGCGGCCGACCTCTCAGAGGCGCTGGCCGACGAGAGCGTCGCGCCCGAGCCGCTGCTCGGCATGCGGGCGCCCGGGCCGGAGGCGGCGCATACCGCGCTGCGCGCGGCGCACGCCGCGTACGAGGCGCGGTTCGGCCACGTGTTCGTGGTGAGCCTGGACGGCTGCCCGCCGGAGGACGTCCTCGACCACGTGCTGAGCAGCGTGCGGGCACGCCTGGAGAACGACCCGGAGGAGGAGCGGGTGGTGACGGCTGAGCAGCTGCGGCGGATGGCGCTGTCCCGGCTGGCGCATCTGGTCGCCACACCGCACCCGCCGGACCGGCTGGTCGAGGTCAACTGACCCGCCCGCGCCCCCTCCCGCGCCGCTCCGGACGCCCGCCCCGCCGCCATCAGAGGGCGGGCCCGGCGCGTGGAGACCCCCCACCGGGGTGCCGAAGATCTACGCCGATACGATGTCGGGGGCCGGTGGACCGTACCCGGCCGGGCCGGCACCCGCCATCGACGACGAGGCCGGTCCCAGTCCCCGTCTCCGGAGGGTTGAGTTCCGTGCCGGCTGGAACGCTGTACCGCGGCCGGGAAGGCATGTGGTCGTGGGTGGCTCATCGAGTCACCGGTGTCCTCATCTTCTTCTTCCTGTTCGCACACGTCCTCGACACCGCCCTGGTGCGCGTGTCCCCGCATGCCTACGACAGCGTGATCGCCACCTACAAGACGCCGCTGGTCAACGTGATGGAGTACGGCCTGACCGCGGCGATCCTCTTCCACGCGCTCAACGGCCTCCGAGTGATCGCTGTCGACTTCTGGTCCAAGGGGCCGCGCTACCAGAAGCAGATGCTCTGGACCGCGGTCACGCTGTGGGTGCTGCTGATGGCGGGCGCTTTCTACCCGATCCTGCAGCACACGATCCGCACCATCTTCGGGAGCTGATGCGCGATGGCCACCACCACCGAATCCCCGGCGGCCGGCGCCGGCGCCACCGCCGAACCGGTCTCCCCCGAAGCCTTCGTCATCGAGCCGCCGCGCAAGCGGACCCGGAAGACCCCGCGCTCCACGCGCGGCAACTTCGAGATGATGGCCTGGCTGTTCATGCGGCTGTCCGGCATCGTCCTGGTCGTCCTCGTGCTCGGCCACCTCCTCATCCAGCTGGTGCTGGACGGCGGCGTCTCCAAGGTCTCCTTCGCCTTCGTGGTCGGCCGCTGGGCCAACCCGTTCTGGCAGATCTGGGACCTGCTGATGCTGTGGCTGGCGATGCTCCACGGCGCCAACGGTCTGCGCACGGTCATCAACGACTACGCGGAGCGCCCGGCCACCCGGAACTGGCTGAAGGGAATCCTGCTCGCGGCGACGGTCTTCACCGTCCTCCTGGGCACCCTGGTCATCTTCACCTTCGACCCGAACATCAGCTGAGGCGCAGGCACATGCAGGTACACAAGTACGACACCGTCATCGTCGGCGCCGGCGGCGCGGGGATGCGCGCCGCGGTCGAGTCGACCAAGCGCAGCCGCACCGCGGTGCTGACCAAGCTCTACCCCACCCGGTCCCACACCGGCGCGGCGCAGGGCGGCATGGCCGCCGCCCTGGCCAACGTCGAGGAGGACAACTGGGAGTGGCACACCTTCGACACCGTCAAGGGCGGTGACTACCTGGTCGACCAGGACGCGGCGGAGATCCTCACCAAGGAGGCCATCGACGCGGTCCTGGACCTGGAGAAGATGGGCCTGCCGTTCAACCGGACCCCGGAGGGGCGGATCGACCAGCGCCGCTTCGGCGGCCACACCCGCAACCACGGCGAGGCCGCCGTCCGCCGCTCCTGCTACGCGGCCGACCGCACCGGCCACATGATCCTCCAGACGCTGTACCAGAACTGCGTCAAGGAGGGCGTGGAGTTCTTCAACGAGTTCTACGTCCTGGACCTGCTGCTGACCGAGGTGGACGGGCAGAAGCGGGCCGCCGGCGTGGTCGCGTACGAGCTGGCCACCGGCGAGATCCACATCTTCCAGGCCAAGGCGATCATCTTCGCCTCCGGCGGCAACGGGAAGTTCTTCAAGGTCACCTCCAACGCCCACACCCTCACCGGTGACGGGCAGGCGGCGGCCTGGCGGCGCGGGCTGCCGCTGGAGGACATGGAGTTCTTCCAGTTCCACCCGACCGGCATCTGGCGGATGGGCATCCTCCTCACCGAGGGCGCCCGCGGCGAGGGCGGCATCCTCCGCAACAAGGACGGCGAGCGCTTCATGGAGCGCTACGCCCCCACCATCAAGGACCTCGCCCCCCGCGACATGGTCTCCCGCGCGATCTACACCGAGATCCGCGAGGGCCGCGGCTGCGGTCCGGACGGCGACCACGTCTACCTGGACCTCACCCACCTGCCGCCGGAGCAGCTGGACGCCAAGCTGCCGGACATCACCGAGTTCGCGCGGACCTACCTCGGCATCGAGCCCTACACGGACCCGATCCCGATCCAGCCGACCGCGCACTACGCCATGGGCGGCATCCCGACCAACAACGACGCCGAGGTGCTGCTCGACAACACCACGGTGATCCCCGGCCTGTACGCGGCCGGCGAGGTCGCCTGCGTCTCCGTGCACGGCGCCAACCGGCTGGGCACCAACTCGCTGCTGGACATCAACGTCTTCGGCCGCCGCGCGGGCATCAACGCCGCCGCGTACGCCGCCGAGCACGACCACGTCGAACTGCCGGAGAACCCGGCCCAGTTCGTCGAGGAGCTGCTGGAGAACCTGCGCAGCGGCACCGGCTCCGAGCGGGTCACGGACATCCGCACCGCGCTGCAGGAGACCATGGACAAGAACGCCATGGTCTACCGCACCGAGGCCACCCTCAAGGAGGCCGTCGCGGAGATCCAGTCGCTCAAGGAGCGGTACAAGAACGCCTCCGTGATGGACAAGGGCAAGCGGTACAACACCGACCTGCTGGAGGCCGTCGAGCTGGGCAACCTGCTGGAGCTGGCCGAGGTCACCGCGGTCTCCGCGCTGGCCCGCCAGGAGTCCCGCGGCGGCCACTTCCGCGAGGACTACCCGACCCGCGACGACGTCAACTTCATGCGCCACACCATGGCCTACCGGGAGGTCGGCGAGGACGGCCAGACGTCCATCCGCCTCGACTACAAGCCGGTCGTCCAGACCCGCTACCAGCCGATGGAGCGTAAGTACTGATGAGCACCCCCACGATTGACGCTCCGCACTCCGCCGCGCTGGACGCCGCCGAGTCGGGCGCCGTCCAGCAGATCACCATCACCCTGCGGATCCGCCGGTTCAACCCGGAGGAGCACCCGGAGCCGGTGTGGGTGGACTACCAGCTGACAGCCGACCCCAAGGAGCGCGTGCTGGACGCCCTCCACCGGGTGAAGTGGGAGCAGGACGGCACCCTGACCTTCCGCCGCTCCTGCGCCCACGGCGTCTGCGGCTCGGACGCGATGCGGATCAACGGCAAGAACCGCCTCGCCTGCAAGACCCTGATCAAGGACGTCAACCCGGCCAAGCCGATCACCGTCGAGCCGATCAAGGGCCTCGCGGTGCTGAAGGACCTGGTCGTGGACATGGAGCCGTTCTTCCAGGCGTACCGGGACGTCAAGCCGTTCCTGATCACCACCGGGAACGAGCCGACCCGCGAGCGGCTGCAGTCCAACGAGGACGTGCAGAAGTTCGAGGACACCACCAAGTGCATCCTCTGCGCGGCCTGCACCACGTCCTGCCCGGTGTTCTGGAACGACGGGCAGTACTTCGGCCCGGCGGCGATCGTGAACGCCCACCGCTTCATCTTCGACTCGCGTGACGAGGGCGGCGAGGAGCGCCTCGAGATCCTCAACGACCGCGAGGGCGTGTGGCGCTGCCGCACCACCTTCAACTGCACGGACGCCTGCCCGCGCGGCATCGAGGTCACCAAGGCGATCCAGGAGGTGAAGAGGGCGCTGGTCACCCGCCGGTACTAGCCCTTCGGCGCCTCACGGGCGGCCCCGGACCCCCGATGCGGGGGCTCCGGGGCCGTCGCCGTCCGCGACGCGAGTGGCGCCCCTGATCCGCGGCCGAAGGGCCGGGCGGAGCAGGGGCGCGGGGGACTGCGCGGCCGGCCCGCTACGGCGGGTCAGTCGGCGATGTCGGCCTTCTCGCGCCCTGCGGGCTCCGCGGGCTCCGCCGACTTCGCCGCCTCCGCCTCCGCCGCCGCGCGGCGGTTCGCCAGGACGCCGCGGACACCGATCACGCCGATGGCGACGCCCAGGACGAAGGACGCCGCCGCCAGCGCCGCGTGGACCCAGAAGTACGCCGTGGGCCGGGAGTGGTCGTGGGCGACGAAGGCCAGCCCCTCGCCGTCGGCCCAGAGATTCTTGAAGAAGGTCACCCAGATCCAGACCGACCACACGCCGAATGCGGTGAGGAACCAGGAGATCGGGCGGGTGAGTCTCATTGCGGGGGTCCTTCCTGAGCGGGGCGGGCTTCGTCCAGTATGAGTCGGTAAGGGCGATCGCCCGATCGGGGGGTATACGGATGAGGGCGTGTGAACAGGCCGGGAGCGGCGGGCCGATCCGGTACCTTCAGCGCGTGCGTGTGAAAAATCATCTGATCGCCGCCACGGTCGCGGCCGGCTGCTCGATGGTGCTCGGCCTCGCCCCCGCGGCGGGCGCGGCGGCCGCCACCCCCAAGGCCCGCGCCACCCCGAGGCCCCCCGCGCAGATGTCCGCCGTCGGCGGCGCCCGGCTCGGACGGCCGGGCGTGCAGCTCGGCGACGACGCCCCCACGCTGCCGAACGGAATCAGCTCGCTCTCCTGGATGGTCTCCGACCCGGACACCGGCCAGGTGCTCGCGGCGGACAACGTCCACTGGAGGCTGCCGCCGGCCAGCACCCTCAAGACCCTCTTCGCGGACACCGTCCTGCCCCGGTTCCCCGCCACCGCCACCCACAAGGTCACCAACCAGGACCTGGCCGGGATGGGCGAGGGCAGCAGCCTGGTCGGGGTGCTGCCCGGGCACACCTACAAGGTCTCCGACCTGTGGCTCGGGGTCTTCCTCCGCTCCGGCAACGACGCCGTCCACACGCTGGCGTCGATGAACGGCGGGGTCGCCAGGACCGTCGCCGACATGCAGGCGGAGGCGAAGAAGCTGGGCGCTGACGACACCCACGTGGTGACCCCGGACGGCTATGACGAGCCCGGCCAGGTCTCCTCGGCGTACGACCTCTCGCTCTTCGCCCGGCAGGGGCTGCGGAACGCGGACTTCGCCCGGTACTGCTCGACAGCGCGGGCCGAGTTCCCCGGCGGTCCGAACACCAAGAACAAGCCCTTCGAGATCGACAACACCAACCGGCTGCTGTCGGGGGTGTACGGGGTGCGGCCGTACCCGGGGGTGGTCGGCGTCAAGAACGGCTACACCACCAACGCGGGCAACACCCTGATCGTGGCCGCCAGGCGGAACGGGCACACCGTCATGGCGACCCTGATGCATCCGGAGAACCCGCGGTCCGACGAGGTCTACGCCGAGGCCCGGGCGCTGCTGGACTGGGGTTTCCAGGCGGACGGCAAGGCGGAGCCGGTGGGCTCGCTGGACGCCGCGGCGACCCCCGGCTCGCAGGTCTCCCATCCGACGAGCGCGGACGCCGCGCAGACCGCGGCGAAGGTCTCCGGCACCGGCGGGGTGGGGGCGCTGGGCTGGGCCGGGATCATCGCCGCGGCGGTCGTCCTGGTGGCCGGCGCCAGCGCGTTCGCGCTGCGCCACGGCCGGCCGTCCGGGCGGCGCCGGTTCTGAGCGCCGCGGTCAGCGCGGCTGCCGCTCCTCGCGGTCCTTCTCCTCGATCTCCTCGATGGTCTCCCGGGCCCGTGCGCAGGCCCGGGCCTTGGCCGCGCCGGGCTCGGCCGTCGCCGTCCAGGCCACGCAGTAGAAGAACCAGCGGAAGACGAAGTTGATCCACAGCAGCAGGGCGATCGGGGCGCCGAACGCGCCGTACATGCTCTTCGCCGCCACCCGGCTGAGGTAGGAGGAGATGAGCAGCTTCAGCAGCTCGAACCCCACCGACGCCAGCAGTGCTCCCCACACCAGCAGCCGGCGCCGGCCGTTGGAGCGGAACTCGTCGGCCAGCCGGGGCAGTCCGGCCAGCAGGTAGGCGAAGAGCAGCATGTCGGCCAGCACCGCGACGACGAAGCCGGCCGCCTTGAGGAAGCCCTGGCCGGCGCCGGTGCCGCTGAGTCCGAGCTCCTGGGTCACCCAGCCGGCGGCGGCACTGCCGACCGAAGAGGCCGCTATCGAGACCGCGGCCACCACGCCGAGACCGACCAGCACCCCGACGTCGAGGGCCTTGCGGAGGATCGGGTTCCCGGTGTCCTCGGGCAGCGACCAGATCGCGCGGATCGACTCCCGCAGGTTCCCGACCACGCCGAGCCCGGAGAAGAGCAGGGCGAAGGCGCTGATCACACCGACCGTGCCGGCGTTCCGGACCAGCGCGCTCAGGTCGATCGAGTCGGCGATCCCGGGCAGCTGCCGGCTCACCTGGTGCTGGAGGGTGCTGACCTGGTCCTGGGAGAGGAAGGCGGCGGCGACCGCGGCCGCGAGGGTGAGCATCGGGAACATCGCCAGGAAACCGAAGAAGGTGACCGCCCCGGCGAGTCGATTGGCGCTCGACTCGTTGAAATGATCGAACGCCCGGTAGGCATGCGTCCTCATCAGGCGGGCCACGAGCGGGCCCACCACCGGCAGTCCTGTGAGCCAGTCCATGATCTGCGCGTACCCGCTTCCTCCCGGCGACACGCCGGGCTCGTCCGGACCTCACACGGGCAGGCGCCGGAACACCGCCCTCGGGAGGTGCCGCAGGCCCGACATGACGAATCGCATCGCACCCGGGACCCACACCGTCTCGGCTCCCCGGCGCAGTCCGGCGAGGATCGCCTCGGCGACCGCGTCCGGGGTAGTGGCCAGCGGGGCCTCCGGCAGGCCCGCGGTCATCCGGCTGCGGACGAAGCCGGGGCGCACCACCAGCACATGGGCCCCCGTCCCGCGCAGCGAGTCGCCGAGGCCCTGGGCGAAGGCGTCGAGTCCGGCCTTGGTGGAGCCGTAGATGAAGTTGGAGCGGCGGGCCCGCTCGCCGGCCACCGAGGAGAGGACGACCAGGGAGCCGTGCCCCTGGCGGCGCAGGGCCTGGCCGCAGATCACCCCGGCGGAGACCGCGCCCAGGTAGTTCACCCGGGCCACGTCGACCGCGGCGGCCGCGTCCTCCTCGTCCCTGGCCTGGTCGCCGAGGACGCCGAAGGCGAGGAGCACCAGGTCGACGTCGCCCTCGGCGAAGACCTTGCCGAGGACCTCCTCGTGGCCGGCCGGGTCGCCGGCGTCGAACGGAACGGTCGTCACCTCGGCGCCGAGGCCACGGAGTTCGGCCGTGGCCGCGTCCAGGCGCTCGGACGGACGGCCGGCCAGCCAGATCCGGCGGGTGCGGCCGCCGGCCAGGCGGCGGGCGGTGGCCATCGCGATCTCCGAGGAGCCGCCGAGGACCAGCAGGGACTGGGGGTCGCCCAGGGCGTTCATCATGCGGCGTCAACTCCCGTGGGTTGGTGGGTGCGGCGGGGTGCCCTCCAGCCCCGTGGGCTCTGAGGGGCGCGGAGCGGCTCAGAGGTCGAGGCGGCGGGCCAGGTCGGAGGTGAAGACCCCCTCCGGGTCGATGCGGGCGCGCAGCGACCGGAAGTCGTCCAGCCTCGGGTACATGGCGGGCAGCAGTTCCGGGCGCAGCCGGGAGTCCTTGGCCAGGTAGATCCGGCCGCCGGCGGAGACCACCTCCTGGTCCAGCTCGTCGAGCAGCCCGCCGAGCCCGGGCAGGCCCGCCGGGACGTCCAGGGCCAGCGTCCAACCGGGCGCCGGAAAGGACAACCAGCCGGAGTCGCCCTCGCCGAACCGCTTGAGGACGGCGAGGAAGGCGGGGCAGCCGTGCCGGCTGATCCGCTCGACGATCCGGCGCAGCGCCGCCTCCTGGTCGAAGCCGACCACGAACTGGTACTGCACGAAACCGGCCCGGCCGTAGATCCGGTTCCACTCCGGCAGACCGTCCAGCGGGTGGAAGAAGGCGGGGATCCTCTGCAGCTGCCCGCGCCGCTCCCGGGGCGCCCTGCGGTACCAGAGCTCGTTGAAGAGGCCGACGGTGGAGGGGCGGAGGAGCCCGCCGGGGATGCCGCGCGGGGCCGGTGGGAGGGTGCCGGGGCGGAAGGCCAGCGGGTCGGCGGCGCGCCGTCCGGCCGGCAGCTGGTCGGGCGTGGCATGGTCGCCTCGGGTGAGCACCGAGCGGCCCGTACGGGCGCCGCGGGCGAGGAGGTCGATCCAGGCCACCGAGTAGCGGTAGCGGTGATCGGTGGCGGCCAGCCGCTCCATCAGATCGTCCAGGTCGCGGGCGCGTTCGGTGTCCACGCTCATCAGGGAGGTCTGGACGGGATGCAGGCGGATCTCAGCGGAGAGGACGACCCCGGTCAAGCCCATGCCGCCGGCCGTCGCCCGGAAGAGGGCGGCGTCCTCGGGCGTCGGGCCGTCCGGGGCGACGGTGCGGACCGAGCCGTCGGCGGTGAGCAGGTCGAGCCGGGTGACGTGCCGGGTGAAGGAGCCGGAGACATGGTGGTTCTTGCCGTGGATGTCGGCGCCGATGGCGCCGCCGAGGGTGACGTACCTGGTCCCCGGGGTGACCGGGACGAACCAGCCGAGCGGGAGCAGCGACTCCATCAGCTTGTGGAGGCTGACGCCGGCCTCGCAGGTGACCGTCCCGGCGGCGGCGTCCAGGGCGAGGACCCGGGTCATCCCGGTCATGTCGAGCACCAGCCCGCCGGCGTTCTGCGCGGCGTCGCCGTAGGCGCGGCCGAGGCCGCGGGCGACCAGTCCGCGGCCGGACCCGGCGCGCGCCGCCGCCACCGCGGCCACCGCGTCCGCCGCGGTGGCGGCCTTACGGAGGGTGGCCGCGGAGGGGGCGGTGCGCCCCCAGCCGGAGAGCAGCGTTCGGGTACCCAGCGTCTCTGCCATGGCACCGAACGTAGTGCCTCGATGATCAGCCACTGGGCACGCTGCGTGACTTCTCACCGGATCGGGTGGTTGGGCAGGGAGCCGTTCCCCCGACCCCGGAGTCTCGCCGATGCCTGAGAGCCTGCCCGACACCCTGACCGACGCGGCCACCAGCGCGAACGTCCCGGGGCTGCTTTTGCCGCGGACGGCGCCCCGGGGTGCCGCGGATCACGCTGGGAAAGCGGAGGACGCCTACAGCGCCGATAGGGGCGTCGACGGCAGCGTGGGCAGCGACGGCAGCGGTGGCGTACAGAGCCGGCAAGCCGGCCGGGACGTGCGCTGGCTGACCGCCGTGCGCGACCGCACCGACGGCTCCCCCGCCGCCACTGCCGCCGCCCGCGCGCTGTCACTGGCCGGGGAGCACGCCGCGCTGTGGCTGGCGCTGAGCGCCGCCGGCGCCGCCGCCTCGCCGGGAAGCCGGCGCGGCTGGCTGCGCGGGGCCGCGGTGATCGGCGCGGCCCATCTGGCCGGGATGGGCGTCAAGCGCGCGGTCCGCCGTCCGCGCCCCCGACTGCCTGGACGGGAGGCGCTGGTCCGCACCTCCGGACGGCACTCCTTCCCGAGCTCGCACGCCGCCTCGGCGACCGCCGCGGCGGTGGTCCTCCCGGCGCTGCTGCCGTCCGGCGGGGCCGCACGCTGCGGCGCCCTCGCGCTCGGCGCGGCCGCCGGGGCGATGTGCCTGTCCCGGCTGGCCGTCGGCGTCCACTACCCCTCGGACGTCGCCGCCGGCGCCGCGCTGGGCGCGGCCCTCGCCGCCGCCGGCCGCGGCTGGATCCTCGACACCGTTCCCGCTTCAGCTCCCGCTTCCGCCAACGCACCGGAGACCGACCATGGTTGAGCACGCGTCAGCCGCCACCCTCGAGGACGACCGGCCGCCGGGCGCGCAGGGCGGCGCCAGCCCGCTGCCGCACGGCGCCACCCTCCTCGGCGACCCGCTGGCACTGGCCGGCGGACTGGTGCGCACCGCCCGGCCCCGGCAGTGGGTGAAGAACCTGCTGGTCGTGGCCGCCCCGGCAGCGGCCGGGCAGCTCTTCTCGGTCACCGTGGGGCTGCGGCTGGCGCTAATCTTCGTCCTCTTCACGGCGGCCGCCTCGGCCGTCTACCTGATCAACGACGCCAAGGACGTCCACGCCGACCGGGCGCATCCGGAGAAGCGGCACCGCCCGGTGGCCTCCGGCCAGGTCCCGGTCACCGTCGCGTACGGGGCCGGAGCGGCGCTGGCGCTGGCCGCGCTGACCGCCGCCACCGCCGCCTGCAATCCGGCGACGGCACTGGTCGTGGGCGTCTATCTGGCGATGCAGTTCCTCTACTGCACCTCGCTCAAGCACATCCTGGTGGTGGACCTGGTGGTGGTCGCCTCCGGCTTCCTGCTGCGGGCGATGGTCGGCGGTCTCGCGACGGAGATCCCGCTGTCCCGCTGGTTCCTCATCACCACCGGTTTCGGCGCCCTCTTCATGGTGGCCGCCAAGCGGTACTCGGAGCGGATGCTGATGGACGGTCAGGGCGGCCGCAGCCGGGCGCTGCTGGCCCAGTACAGCGACGGCTATCTGCGCTTCGTCTGGCAGCTGGCCGCCGGAGTGGCGGTGCTCAGCTACTGCCTGTGGGCGCTGGGGGCGACCGGCTCGATCGACTCGGCGCCGGTGCCCGTGCCGGCCGGCGAGTCGCTGCCGTGGCGGCAGCTCTCCATCGTGCCCTTCGTGCTGGCGGTGCTGCGCTACGCGGTCTTCGCCGACCGCGGCTCCGCGGGCTCCCCGGAGGACGTGGTGCTCGGCGACCGGCCGCTGATGGTGATCGGGGCGGCCTGGACGGTGCTGTACGGGCTGGCGGTGGTGGGGCTGTGAGCGCGGTCGGCGAGGAGCGGGTCGAGCGGGTGCGCCGGCTGGGCCTCGAACTGGCCGGCTTCCTGCTGGCCGGCGGCGCCGCGTACGCCACCGACCTGGGGCTGTTCGCCTGGCTGCGGACCGGCGGCGGGGCCGCCCTCGGCGGCGGCCTCCTCACGCTCGGGCCGCTGACCGCCAAGGCGGTCTCCTCGGTGGCCGCCTGCGCGGTCGCCTACACGGGGATGCGCCTCGGCCCGTACCGGCGGCGGGAGTCCGGGCGGGGCGCGCGCGGCCTGCTGCTCTTCTGCGCGGTGCAGGCGGCTGCGGCCCTGGTGCAGCTCGGCTGCCTGGGCGTCAGCCACTACCTGCTGGGGCTGACCAGTCCGCGGGCGGACGTCCTGGCCGGGAACGTGATCGGGATGGCGCTGGCCACCCTGCTGCGCTTCTGGGGCACCCGCTCGGTGGTCTTCCGGCGGGCGGAGGCAGGCGGATGAGCCCGCGGAGCGCCCCGGCCGCCGTCGGCCCGGCCCTGCCCACCGCCCCGTCGGAGCTCCGGCCGCCGCCCGCCGGCCCCGGGCCGGCGGTCCGGCGGTGGCGCCGGCCGACCCCGGCCGCGGCGGCGCTGCTGGCCGCCTCGCTGGCCGCCTGGCTGTGGACCCTCCACGCCTGGGGGTACGCCGAGGGCCGGCTGATCGACCTCCACGTCTACTACGCGGCCGGGCATGCCGCCCCGTCCCTCCTCTACCGAGGCGGGTTCGGGCCCGCCCATCTGCCGTACATCTATCCCCCGGCGGTGGCACGGCTCTTCGGCGCGGTGCCCGGGTTCGGGGCGGCCCGGGCGCTGGTGCTGGGCGGCTCGGTGGCCGTGCTGGTCGGGGTCTGCCGGTGGTCGCTGCGGCTGGCCCCGGAGACCCCGCGTGCGCTGCGGCTGCCGCTGACGCTGGCCCTGTCCGGGGTGGCGCTGTGGCTGGAGCCGGTGCAGGCCACCCTGATGTTCGGCCAGGTCAACCTGCTGCTGCTGGGGCTGGTGGTGTTCGACGCGGCGCTGCCCGACCGCTGCCGCTGGAAGGGCCTGGCCACCGGGATCGCCGCCGGGGTCAAGCTCACCCCGGCGCTCTTCGCCGTCTTCTACGCGGCCTCGGGGCGGCGCCGGACGGCCGCCAGGGCCTTCGCCGGCTTCGCCGGGACGGCCCTCCTCGGCCTGGTGCTGATGCCGGGGGCCTCGGTCCGGTACTGGCTGGACGTGCTGCCGTCCACCAGCACCCTGATCGACCACCGGATCGGCCTCGCCATGGTGGACGACCAGTCGATGACCGCGATGGTGCTGCGGCTGCTGGACGGGACCCCGTTCGCCCACCGGCTGGGGACGGTGCTGTCGATCCTCGCGGCCGCGCTGGGCGTCGCGGTCGGCGTGGCCGCGCACCGCCGGGGGCAGCGGCTGGCCGCGGTGCTGGCGGTGGGCACGGCGAGCACGCTGGCCTCGCCGATCGCCTGGTCGCACCACTGGGTGTGGACGGTACCGGGGCTGGTGCTGGTGGTCGCCTCCGCGCCGGGGGCGGCGCGCGCACTGCTGGCGCGGGCGCGGGTCGCCCGCCCCTCCGTGCACCGGTTCGCGCCGCCCGCGATCGGGCTCGTCCTCACCGCCGGGTATCTCCTGGCGTACGCCGCCTGGCCCCTGCGGAGCCGGCGGTTCTTCCAGGGCCGGCCCTGGCCGGCCGGCCTCACCTGGCGGCTTCCGCACAACCATCACGCCGAGTACGCCTGGCACGGCTTCCAGCTGCTGCTCGGCAACCTCTACCCGGCCTCCGCCGTCCTGCTGCTGCTGGGCCTGCCGGCCGGCTTCGCCTGCTACGGCGCGTGGACCCAGACCAGGAGGAGGTAGCCGCCGAGGAAGGCGGAGAGCACGGCGGCGGAGGAGAGGACGATGGCGCGGACCGCGCCGCTGCGGAGCCGGGCGACGGCCACCGCGATCGGGAGCAGCAGCGGGAAGGCCGGCAGCAGGAAGCGGGCCCGGCTGACGAAGTACTCGGAGTCCCCGAGCGAGATGACCAGCAGCGCCAGGCTGTAGACCGGCAGCGGCAGCGGCTGCAGGGTCACCGCGCTGATCAGCAGCAGCGCGACGCCGCCGATCAGCACCGCCGCCACCAGCAGCACGGCGGTGGGGTGGCCGTCGCCGTTGGCGAAGACGCCGGCGATCTGGCGCCAGGTGGAGGCGCCGTAGTCGAAGGTCGAGTGCCAGGCGCGCTGGACGACGAAGTAGCCGTCCGGGCGGCCGATTCTGCGGCCTACCCAGACGATGTAGCCCAGCCAGCCGAGCGGCGCGAGGACCGCGCCGAGCGCCGGCCGCCACCAGCCGCGCCCGGCGGCCGGCACGCCGGGGACGAGACCCGCCCAGCGGCCGGCGGGTCGGCGTCCCGTCCATCCCCGCCAGAGCAGCAGCCCCAGCGCGGCCAGCGCCCCCGCCACCACACCGGCCGCGGCGGAGCCGCCGCTGGGCCGGCTCAGCCCGGCCAGCGAGGCGAGCACCCCCGCCCACAGCCAGCGGCCGGTGAGCACCGCGTACAGCGCCCAGGCGGCACAGGCCGTCATCACCGACTCGCTGTACGCCATGTTCTCGACGATCGCGACCGGCCAGCAGCCCCAGAGCACCGCGGCCAGCACGGCCGCCCGGCCGCCGTGGAGGCGGGCCGCCACGTGGTGGATCCCCCAGGCGGCGAGGAGCGCACAGACCTCGGTGACCAGCAGCGCCGACTGGACGAGGGTCAGCGGAGAGACCTCGTGGACCGCCCGCAGCAGTGCCGGGTACAGCGGGAAGAAGGCGAGGTCAGAGGGGACGACGTGGCCGGTGTGGCGGTGGACGACCAGCGCGTGGTCGTAGCCGCGCTCGGCCACCCGCAGGTACCAGCCGGTGTCCCAGTCGGTCAGCCGGTGGTAGGCGGTCGTCCCGCGCCGACGGGCCCACAGCCACAGCACCACCAGCCCGAACAGCCGCACCCCGGCGTACCCGGCCATCGCCGGCCAGGCTGCCCGGGCGGAACCGACGACGCCCCGCACGGCGCGGGCCACCACCCCGCCGGCCACCCACCCGCCTGGCGCGCGCGGCTTGGCGCCGCCGGCGGCAGGGGCATTGGTGGTGGGGGGCGACTCGGGGCCCGCGGGAGGCTCGGCGGCCGCAGGGGCCCCGGCGGCAGGGGGCTCGGCGGCCGCAGCGGCCGCTGGGGCATCGGCCGCAGCAGGCGGCTCGGCGCCCGTGGGGGCCCCGGCGGCAGGAGGCTCGGCGACCGCAGGGGCCACGGGGCCTCGGCCGCAGCAGGCGGCTCGGCGCCCGCGGGGGCCCCGGCGGCAGGGGCCCGGCGACCGCAGGGGCCGCTGGGGGCTCGGCGACCGCACGGGCGGCGGGGCCTCGGCGGCCCCGGTCGGCTCGGGGCGCGCCGGCGGCGCGGGCGAGAGGTGCGGCACGGGCGAGCCAGGCGGCACGGGCGAGCCGGGTGGCAGGGACGGCAAGGGCGCCCCCGGCGCCCCCGGCGGCACCCCGCCGGAACGCCGGGTCCGCCGGCCGCCCCGCTCGTCGTCCTCGGTGTCCTCGCTGGCCCACTCCACGAGGGGAACTCTTCCGTCCCGCCCCCGGCCTGACGCCCCGCCACGCCAGGAGGCCCGGTAAGAACCGCCCCGCCGGAGGCGTCAGTCGCCGGCCATGACGCCGATCAGGTCGTCGAGGTTGCCCTTGAAGAGGTGGTCGGTGGGGGCCGGGTTGGGGACCGCCTTCGGCGTCGGCTCGTCGCAGCCGCCCTTGCCCTGGGTCTTCGCCCAGTACGGCGAGCAGCTCCCGTCCGGCTGGCGCAGCCGCTGCGCGTTCCAGGTCTCGCTGCCCGCGCTCTGCGCGCTGGGGCTGGTCGGCAGGAAGCGGTTGCCGGTCGAGGAGCCGATCATCGCGGTCAGCAGGGTCACCGAGGCCAGCGCCGCCACCACCGCCACCCGCCCCCGACGGGCCGTCATCTCCCGTACCGCACGGGTCCGTTCGCTCGCCAGCTTGGCCGCGTACACGCACAGCACCAGCAGGCAGTAGAGGATCAGGACGGTGGTCCTCGGGTACAGCTGGACCGCGTGGTCACGGGACATGTGCTGGGCGAACCACATCCGCATCAGCCACGCCCCGGCGGTGAACCCCGCCGCCGTCATCACCAGCGGCAGCCGCGGTCCGAGCGTCAGCGCGACCCCCAGCCCGGCGAGGAGCAGCAGGGTGAAGACCCCCACCCCGCCGAGCTCCCCCGGCGGCGGCCAGCTCAGCGTGGTGGCCCCGGCCGGCAGGTTGAACCTGAACATCGCGATGTACGTCGGCTCGATGTAGGTGTCGAAGTAGGCGTAGCGGTCGGTGGTCCCGGAGCTCGCCGAGGTGAGCAGCGGGATCAGGTTGACCGCCGAGACCAGGAAGGCGACCACCGCCGCGCCCGCCGCGTACCCCAGCGAGACCAGCCGGGCCCGGCGCCCGCGCGCCCACGGCACCGAGGCCAGCGCGGCGACCAGCATCCCCGGCGCGGCCCACACGTACCAGCCGGAGTAGACCAGGAACAGCACGCCGAAGCCGGCCCCGGCGAGCACCGCGCCGACGGCGTTCCGCCGCGGCCCGCGCCCCGCCGCCCGGCGCATCCCGCGCACGAAGCGGGCGAACAGCGGCACCAGCATGACCAGCACGATGTTGGTGTACGGCTTGTACGGCGCGATCAGCGGCATCGCCCCGACCACCACCATGGCCAGCGCCCACGGCGGACGGACCGTCAGCCGCCAGGCGGCGTACGCCGTGGGGCCGTAGAGCGCGGTGGTGAGGATCTCCATCTGCTGGAGTCCGTGCCAGGTGTTGCCCCCGGTGAACGCCTGCGACCACCAGGCCAGCAGGTACGGGAAGGCGGGCGGGTAGAAGGGCTGGATGCCCTTGCCGTGGATGATGTCCGTCGCCCAGGTGGCGAGCTGGCCGGTGTCCCCGTACTGGCCGTTCAGCGGCCAGACGGTGCCGCGCAGCGCGAACACCAGCGCCGCCGCGACCAGCGCGCTGGCCAGCCCGGCGAGCCCGGCGCAGGCCACCCGCAGCACCACCGGCCGGTAGCGGGTGAACCGGCCGCGCACGGTCGCGACGAGCGCGGCCAGCAGCACCACGGCGACCACCGCGAACCGGAACTGGAGCGCGGCGAGGGCGCTGACCTGGCCGATCCGCTCCATCGGATTGTCCGTCAGGTTCCTTGCCCAGTAGGTGAACCCGACCGCCACGCCGACGGCGACCACCAGCTCAAGGGCCGGGCCGCCGATCCGGCGGCGGTACCACCTCCGCCCGCCGGCCTCGTCCGGGTCCGCCCGACACCCCACCGTGGCCCCGCCCGGCCCGGCCGCCTCCTGCACCACATCCATGACGGGAGACCCTAAGCCCCGCAGGTAAGGCCGCGAAGCCGGCGCCCGGCCGCCCGGCGCGCCGTGCCCAGCGGAGCGGGCGGGCGGGCCGGGCGGGCTCAGCCGGCGGGCGGCCGGGAGGAGAACCCGAAGTCCGGGCAGCGCAGTCGGCCGGTGGTGTCGAAGGGCGGCGGCACCGGCCGGCGCGGGGCGGTCACGCAGCGGCCGCCGACCGCGTAGCGGGAGCAGCTGCCGCCGGGGTTGCGGAGGTGCTGGGCGATCCAGGCCGCGTTGCCCAGCACGGCCCGCCCGGGCACCGGGTGGACGGCGAGCACCGCGTCGGTCGCCGCGGACCCGGCGACCCCGCAGAAGAGCAGCGCGCCGAAGAGCAGCCCCACCGCGCCCCGGGCGGCGACGGCGCCCGCCGGGCCGCCGCCCCCAGGGCTGCCGCTCCCCGGCCCACCGCCCCAGTGCCGTACCAGCTCGCGGACGGCGAGCGAGGCGCCCAGCACCGTCAGGACCACCAGGGTGTACTGCACCTCGGCCTCGGTGTGGGTGAAGAGGTGGACGTCGGCGTCCCGGGCCATCCGGTGGGCGAGGTAGAACCGCAGCAGCCAGGCGCCGCCGAAGCAGGCCAGGGCCGCGCTCACGGCCGGTGTCCGGAGGCCGAGCGCGATCGCCGTCCCGGCGCCCGCCAGCAGCAGCGGCCAGGGGCCCGCGGTCAGCGGGAAGACGCCCACGGCCGCCGGGTCCGCCAGCGTCCAGGCGGAGCAGTAGGTGTCGTGGGTGCCGGCGGCGCCCAGCAGTTGGCGCAGGTACGCCCCGCCCACGGCGAGGAAGCCCGCGGCCAGGCCGGCCAGCAGCAGCGCCCCGCGCAGCAGGCCGGCCCGTCCGGAGCGCCAGGGCAGCGCGGCGGGCAGCAGCACCGCGAAGGCGGGGAAGGACCACACGTGCTGGCCCGCGTACAGCAGGAAGAGCAGCCCGAACGGCAGCCCCAGGCCGGCTCCCCGGGCGAACGCCCCGGCCCGGCCGAAGCCGGGCGAGAGCCGCAGCCACTGCACCGCCTTGGCGAGCAGCGGCACCACCATGACCAGCACCAGCAGCGGGTACGGCTTCTCCGGCGCGTTCAGCGCGTAGGCGCCGGCCAGCGCGACGGCCAGCGCGGTGAGCGGCGGCAGGACCGTCCGCCAGGCGAGGTAGCCGGCGGGGGCGACCAGCGCGGAGGCGGTGAGGAAGAGCGGTTTGAGGGCGGCGTTCGCGTCGTCGTGCTCGGCGTAGCGGGCGATCCAGGCCGCGAGGCGGGGGATCCCGGGCGGGTAGACGTTGTGGAACCGGCCGGTGCGCAGGACGTCGTCGGTCCAGGCGATCAGCCGGATGTTGTCCCCGCCCTGACCGAGCAGCGGCCAGCTGGTGCCGTGCAGTGCGAAGACCACGCCGCCGGCCAGCATTCCGCCGCCGAGGCCGGCCGCGGCGGCGGCGCAGAGGCGGACGGAGGACTCCCGGCGGCGGCCCCCGGCGCCGGCCGCGAGCCCCGCGACCACCAGCAAAACGATTCCGCAGAGGGCCAGCCGGAACTGCAGCGCGGCCAGCCCGCTGACCTGACCGACCCTCAGCACCGGGCTGTCGCCGATGGTCGTCGCCCAGGCGGCGAAGCCGAGGGCGGCGCCGACCGCGAGCAGCGCCTCCGCCACGGCGGGCCACCAGCGGGTCCGCAGCGCGGGACGCGCGGCGGGCGGCGCGACCTCGACCGGTTGACGGGGCAGCAGTGTGGTCATCCGGACCTCCCCGGGCGCAGCCGGGCGGCCCCCCGCCCGACCGCACTCCAACGACCGCCCACCACGGAGGACACGATTCGGTAGGGCAACCGGGTGACGCGTCGCCGCCGGGCGGCGCCGCCGGCGCGATCAGCCCGCCGGCGCGATCAGCCCGCCGGCGCCCGGCGGCCCATCGCCAGCGCGAGCACCAGCGCCGCGCGCAGCAGGTACACCAGCGCCCGCGTCGGCGACGCGGAGGGCCGGCCGGTGGTACGCGGGCGCATCGCCACCGGCACCTGACGGACCGTCAACCCGCAGCGCACCGCGCCGACCGTGCTCTCCACCGTGTCGCCCAGGTACTCGACCGGATACCACCGCGCGAACAGCTCGATGGTGCGCCGGTTGCAGGCCCGGAACCCTGAGGTGGTGTCGGTCAGCCGGGTCCCCGCGATCCGCGAGAGCACCGCGGAGAGCAGCCGCATCGCCCACCGCCGCGGCCCGCGCACCCGGTACGCGCCCTCACCGCTGAACCGCGCGCCGATCGCCAGGTCCGCCCCCGCGTCCAGCGCGCGCAGCAGCGCCGGCACATAGCCGGGATCGTGCTGGCCGTCGGCGTCGACCTGCACGGCCACGTCGTAACCGTGCTCGTGGGCGTAGCGGTAGCCGAGCCGCATGGCCCCGCCCACCCCGAGGTTGTACGGCAGCCTGGCCACCACCGCCCCCGCCGCCTCGGCGACCCCGGCCGTGCCGTCCGTCGAGCCGTCGTCGACGACCAGCGCGTCCGCCCCCGGCAGCCGCTCGGCCAGCTCCGCCAGCACGTCCGCCAGTCCCTCCGCCTCGTTCCAGGCCGGGAGGACGACCAGCACCCGCCGCTCGCCGATCACCGGACCGTCCCCACCGGGGCGTCCCCGGCCGCGGTCCGCCGGACCTCGGCCAGCTCGGTGCGGAGCAGCGCCACCTCCTCGGCGAGCGACCTGGTCTCCGCCTCCAGCCGGCTGGTCTCCCAGCTCAGATGCAGGCTGACCAGCAGGATCAGCACGAATCCGGAGAACAGCACCAGGCTCGCCCCGGAGGCGACGCCCATCGCGCCGGCCACCGAGTCCAGCAGCGAGGGATCGAAGCCGAGCGGCATCACGGCCAGGCCGATCAGCAGCCAGACCACGGCGTACTTCTCCCGCAGCTGTTGGCGGCGCAGCAGTTCGAGGATGCACAGCACGATCACCACGCTGGTGACCGAGGTGAGGACGGAGAGTTGCACAGCGGCCCGACCCTTCCTGGCGGCGGTGTGGTCCGAAGGACTACAACGAGCCCCGCCCGGGTCGGACGCGCGGGGTTCGCTCATCCGGGTGATCGGGCCGTGCCCGCCGCAACCTTCCGCCACCGGTCCCCCGTTGAAGCCGCTGGCCGGAGGGCCGCCTTTCGCCTCCCGCCCTGCCGCCTTTTCCGCCTCGGCGCCTCGGCGCCAGAGGAGAGTCGTATGAGCCTCAGCCCCCGCTTCACCCGCCTCAGGGACAGTGTCCTGATCCCGCGCGCCACCGCCCCACCGGAGCGACCGTCCGCCGGGCAGCGCGGAAAGGCCCCCGCAGGCGGTCCGCGCCGCCTGCGGGAGGGCCTGGAGCGCCGCCTGCCGGCGCCCGCGCGGCGGCTGCCCGCCGCCGTCTTCCTCGGCACCCTGGCCGTCCTCCTCGGCTGGTGGGCGGCGTTCTTCCCGGGGCTGCTCAGCTACGACTCGGTCGCCTACACCTGGCAGGTCACCACCGGGCACTGGATGGACAACCACTCGGTGCTCTACAACTGCCTGGTCTGGGCCGCCATCCGGCTGTCCGGTGGTCTCTGGCCGCTGACCCTGGCCCAGGTCGTCGCCGCGGCCGCGGTGCTGGCCTACACCTGCGTGGCACTGAGGGACCTCGGCGCCCGCGGCCGCCACTCGGCCGCGGCGGCGCTGGCCCTGGTGCTGCTGCCGGCCACCGGCACACTGCCGGTCTTCGTCTGGAAGGACTCGGCGTTCACGCTGTCCGCCGTCCTCTCCTTCGCCGCCGCGCTGCGGCTGCTGGCCCGCGTCCTGGACGGCCGGGCGGGGGTGCGGGACGCCGGCTTCTGGCGCCGGCTGGCCCTCCTCCAGGCGGGCTTCCTCGGCCTCGCGCTGTTCCGCAACAACAGCGTGCTGGTGGTGCTGGCGGCGGCGCCGCTGCTGATCGCGGGGCTGCCGCTGATGCGCCGCTGGGTGGCCGCCGCGGTGGCCGCGGCGACCGCCGTCTACCTGGTCCTCCAGTTCGCGGTGTACCCGGCGGTGGGCATCCAGATGCCGCGCACCGACCAGCTGTACGCCTTCAACTACGCCGACATCGCGGTCGCCTACGGCGAGTACCCGCAGACCTTCACCGCGGCCGACCGGCGGGTGATGGCCGAGGTCGCCCCGCTCTCGCACTGGGGCGGCCGGGGCGCCGACTGCTGGGACGTGGACGACACCATGGCCGCGCCCTTCGACCGGGCGGCCGCCGGGGCCCGCAACGACCAGCTGATGCGGATCTGGTGGCGGGTACTGGAGCGCACCCCGCAGGCGGTGGCCCAGGGCCACCTCTGCCGTGCTCAGATCGGCTGGGGCATCTGGCCCGGCCCGGCCGCGCGGGACGGCCAGACGATGATCTCCTCCCCGGTGGTCCCCGCCGACCTCTTCGGCTGGGCCGACTGGAGCAGCATGCGGCACAGCCGCTACCGAGCGGCGCTGACGCCCCGGCCCGTCGACCGTACGCTCCACCGACTCGCCGTCTGGTCCTACGAGTTGAGCACCGCCCGGCAGACCCAGTGGCTGCTCTGGCGGGGCGCCCTGTGGTGCTATGCCGCGTACGCGGTCGGCTGGGCCCTCGCCCGGCGGCGCGGATGGCGGACCGGCGCCGTGGTGATCGCCCTGACGGCCGGACTCCAGCTCTCCGTGCTGGCCGCCAACCCCGCGCCGCTGGCCCGGTACATGCTGCCGCCGGTCTTCCTCGGCGTCCTCGCCCTTCCGCTCCTCCGCACCAGAAGGCCGGTCCGACCATGACCGTGAACCCCCCGAGACCGCCGACGGTCAGCGTCGTCGTCCCGGTCTACAACGCCGCCGAGCACCTCGGCGAGTGCCTGGCGTCGATCGTCCGACAGTCCCTCGGCTTCGAGCGGATCGAGGTGCTGGCCGTGGACGACGGTTCGACCGACGGCAGCGGCGAGCTCCTGGACGACTGGGCCGCCCGCCACCCGGGCCGGATCCGGGTGCTCCATCAGCCCAACTCCGGTGCGCCCGGCGGCCCGCGCAACCGCGCGATCGAACTGGCCGCGGGCGAGTACCTGTTCTTCGCCGACCCCGACGACTACCTCGGCGACGAGGGCCTGGAGCGGATGGTGGCGGCGGCCGAGCGGCACGGGTCCGACGTCGTGCTCGGCCGGATCCGCGGGGTCGGCCGCAAGGCGCCGACCAGGCCGTTCGCCAGGGGGGCCGAGGTCGGGGACGTCCACTCCACCCATGCCGTCTGGTCGTTGACCGCGCACAAGCTCTTCCGGCGCTCGCTGGTCGAGCGGCACAAGCTGCGGTTCGCCGAGGGGGTGCGACTGGCCGAGGAGCAGCCGCTGGTGGTGCCGGCGTACTTCCTCGCCCGGTCGATCGCGGTGGTCCGCGACTACGACTGCTACCACCTGGTGCACCGCCCGGGGTTCGAGCATCTCACCCACCAGGTGCCGGAGCCGGCGGAGTTCTACGGGGTGGTGCGGGAGGCGCTGCGGGCGGTGGTGCAGTACACCGAGCCCGGACCGGGCCGGGACGCCCTCCTCCGGCGCTGGGCCGAGCAGGAGGTGCTGGGCCGCTTCCGGGCCGGGTTCCCGGACTGGCCGCGGGAGCGCCGGGAGGCCTACACCGAGGAGGCCGGGCGGATCGCCGCCGAGTTCCTCCCGGACGGGAGGATGACCGGGCTGCCGCCGCTCGGCCGGCTCCGGCTGGCGCTGATCCGCGAGCGCAGGACCGACGACCTGGTCCGGCTGGCCCGCTTCCAGTTCGGCCCCGGCGACTCCGGCGCCGAGGGCACCCGGCTCGAACTCCCGCGCGGCGGACGGCGGTTGGAGGTGACCGTGCGGACCGGCGTCCGGCTGCCGAAGGGCGTCCGGGTCGCCGACCTGCTGACCGGCGCCGAGCCGGACACCGCCGAACTGACCTTCCGCAGAACGCTGCCGGTACCGGACCGGCCGGGCCGCAGCGAGCCCCGGCTGCTGCTGCGCTCCCCCGCCGGCACGGGAGGCACCGGAGGCACCGGCGACGGCCGGACCAGGGACCCCGGGCCCGACCAGGACCTGCCCCTGCGGGTGGTCCGCGGCCGCCTCCCCGCCCCCCGGCCGCGGCTGCGCCTCCTCCCCAGGCCCGGCCTCCACCTCGTCTGGGTCGGCCGGCGGGGGACGGCTCCGCCGTCCTCCACGTCGGCGGCTCCCGAGCGGTCGCCGGAGCGCTGCTCAGGCGGCTGCACCGGCTGCTGCGCCGCCCGGACCGGCGCTAGCGCCGGACCACCTGGGAGGCCCACCCGGAAGGACCGTCCGGAAGGACCGTCCGGGACAAGCGTTCGCCGGTCAGTCCGGCCCCCACCGGCTCACGCTCGCGGGTGATACGCCCCGGCGCTGAGCAACCCAATCCGCGACGCACCGTTGCACTCGGAGAGGCGAGGCGAACCGCGTCCGCGACCTGCCAATACTCGCCGCAGCAAGAAGGGCCCGCAGCAGATGGCCACCCGACTTTCGATCGTCGTCCCGGTGCACAACGTCGAGCCGTACCTCGCCGAGTGCCTCGACTCCATCGCAGCGCAGACGATGGAGGACTTCGAGTGCCTGATGGTGGACGACGGGTCGACCGACGGCAGCCCCGCGATCGCGGAGAAGTACGCCGCCGCGGACCCCCG
The DNA here is from genome assembly GCF_000744815.1 of Phaeacidiphilus oryzae TH49. Lineage (NCBI taxonomy): Bacteria > Bacillati > Actinomycetota > Actinomycetes > Kitasatosporales > Streptomycetaceae > Phaeacidiphilus > Phaeacidiphilus oryzae. The sequence goes on along the minus strand of NZ_JQMQ01000005.1, from coordinate 4,404,284 downwards.
GTTCCGCTTCCACCGGCAGCAGAACCAGGGCCTGGGCGCGGCCCGCAACGCCGGCTTCGCCCGCTGCCGTCCGGACGCCCGCTACCTGGCCTTCGTGGACAGCGACGACACCGTGCCACCGGACGCCTACCGGCTGATGACGGACACCCTGGACGAAACCGGCTCCGACTTCGCCTCCGGCAACGTGATGCGCTTCCGCTCGGTCGGCGCCGTCCCGTCCGCGCTGCACCGCAAGGCCTTCGCCACCACCGCGCTGCGCACCCACCTCCGGGAGCGCCCGGAGCTGATCATCGACCGGACCGCCTGGAACAAGGTCTACCGGCGGGAGTTCTGGGACCGGCACAACTTCCGCTACCCGGAGGGGATCCTCTACGAGGACGCCCCGGTCAGCCTGCCCGGGCACTTCGCGGCCAGGGCGGTGGACGTCCTCTCCACCCCGGTCTACAACTGGCGGGAGCGCGAGGGCGGCAACCTCTCCATCACCCAGCGCCGGATCGACCCCCGGCAGATCCGCGACCGGATCGCCTCCATCGACCTGGTGCGGGACTTCCTGCTGCGCGAGTCCGGGGCCCGCCCGGCCGACGCCGGTGAACTGCTGCGGATCTACCAGGACAACCTCCTCAACGAGGAGATCCTCATCCTGGCCAAGCAGCTGCCGGCCGCCGACGAGGAGTACCGGAGGGTCTACCTGGAGCAGGTCGGCGCGCTGCTGCGGCGGATGGGCCCCGAGCCGATCGCCCGCTGCCTGGTCTCCACCCGGGTCAAGATGCACCTCACCGCCGAGGGCCGGCTCGACGAGCTCCTCCAGCTGTTCGCGTACGAGAAGGAGTTCCCCGGCGGGGTGCCGGTCGGCGGCGCGCTCCGGGCCCGCGCCGCCTACCCGTTCCTGGCCGGGCGCTCCGCGCTGCCGCCCGCGGTGGCCCGGCTCGACCGCGAGCTGGTGCTGCGCACCCGTCTCGACGCGGCGGTCTGGGCGGGCGAGACCCTCCGGCTGGAGGGCCGCGCCTACACCAAGTACCTGGGGGCCCGCCGGAAGTCCTCGACGCCGAAGGCGGTGCTGCTGCGCGAGCAGGGCAGCCGCCGCACGCTGCTGCTGCGCGCCCGCTCGACGCGGCACCCGTCGGCGACCGCCGAGTCCGGGCAGTCGCTGGTCAGCTGCGCCTGGGCGGGCTTCGAGACCGCGCTCGACGTGCGGCGGCTGCGCCGTGGCGGCCGCTGGGTGGAGGGCACCTGGCGGGTGACGGTGGCGGCGGTCTCCGGCGGGCGCCCGGCCCGCAGCCGGCTGAAGGCCGGCGCGAAGGGCAGCGGGGCGTATCCGCCGGCGCACTGGGTGGCGCCGGACGTCCGGATCGTTCCGCAGATCAAGGACCAGCACCTCTACCTGGCCGTGGAGCGGGTGCGCGTCCGGCTGGCGGCGGTGCGCCTGGCCGGCGACGGCACCGAGGGTTTCCTCCTCGACCTCGCGCTGGCCGGCGAACTGCCGTCGGAGGGCGCGGTGCTGGTGCTCACCCAGGCCAACTCGGGCCGCCGGATCGAGGCCGCCCTGGAACCGGCCCCCACCACCGGACCGGAGGGCGCACCGGGTCCGGAGGGCGCATCCGGCCCGGAGGGGGCGCCCGGCCCGGAGGGCACCCGCGGCTTCACCGCCCGGATCCCCGCCGCGGCCCTCACCGCCGCCCGCGGGCTCGGCCTCACCCGGCTCGGCTGGAACACCCGGCTGCACCTGGCCGACGGCAGCGACCTGCCGGTGGTGGTGGACGAGCGGGCCGACTGCGCCTCGGTCCAACTGCCGCTGCCGCCGGGCACCCTCCACGCCAAGCGCTCCCCGCAGGGCTACCTCCAGCTCACCGACCAGCCGGCCGCGATGGTCCTCCACTCCGTCTCCGCCCGCACCCGTGGGGCGCTCGAACTGGAGCTGAGCTGCCCGGGCCCGCGCGGCCGGCTGGTGCTGCAACGGGACTGGACCAAGGAGGAGCTGACCGTCCCGCTGCCGAAGCCGGGCCCCGGCGGCCGGTTCGCCGAGCGCTTCCAGGTGCTGCTGCCGCTGCACCCCGAGCCGGCCTACGAGGGCGAGAACCTGGCGCTCGCCCCCGGCGACTGGCAGCTGCTGCACCGGCCGGACGACCCGGCGACGGCCGGGCCGGCCGGCCAGGGCGCCGCCGAGGACACCTCCGAGGACACCCCGGTGCTGGCCGCCCCCGCCCTCCACCGCTCCCTCCCCGTCGAGCAGACCGCCCGCGGCGCCCGCACGGCGCTGGACCGGGTCGGCTACGACCGGGCGGTGCTCACCGTCCACCCCCCGCTTGATCGCGAGGCCGACAGCGCCTACGGCCGCCGCCGCCTGCAGACCGTCGACTACCCCGCCGCCCTCCGGCGGCCGCTGCGCGAGGCGGTGCTCTTCGACAACTTCAAGGGCGGCCCGTACGGCGACTCGCCGTGGGCGATCCACCGCGAGATGCTCGACCGCGGTCTCGACGTGGAGCACCTGTGGGCGGTCCGCGGCCCGCATGTGGCCATGCCGCCGAGCGCCCGGCCGGTGCTCTTCGGCAGCGCCGAATGGCACGAGGCGCTGGCCCGCAGCCGGTACGTGGTCGGCAGCACCCACTTCCCGCCGTGGATCCGCCGCCGCGAGGGCCAGGTGATCGTGCAGACCTGGCACGGCACCCCGCTCAAGCGGATCGGCTTCGACTTCGACAACGCCCACCTGGCCGGCGAGGACTACCTCTCCGAGATCGAGCGGGAGGCCCCGCACTGGAGCCTGCTGCTCTCCCCCAACCGGTTCTCCACCCCGCTGCTCCGCCGGGCCTTCCGCTACCAGGGCGAGGTGCTGGAGTCCGGCTACCCGCGCAACGACCTGCTGTACGCGGCGGACCGGGAGAAGACCGCCGACGCGGTGCGCCGCCGACTGGGGCTGCCGCCGGACAAGAAGGTGGTCCTCTACGCGCCCACCTGGCGGGAGGACCGGCGCCGGTTCAACGGCGGGGTGGCCCTCGACCTCTGCCTCGACCTGGACCACGCCAGGCGCGAGCTGGGGCGCGACCACGTGCTGCTGATCCGGCCGCACACCCACGTGGTGGAGAAGGTCCCGAACGCCGGCGACGGCTTCGTCTGGGACGTGGCGAGCTACCCGGACGTCACCGAACTCTTCCTGGTCGCCGACGTCCTGGTCACCGACTACTCGTCGCTGATGTTCGACTTCGCCCACACCGGCCGCCCGATGCTGTTCTTCACCTACGACCTGGAGTGGTACCGGGACATCCTGCGCGGTTTCTACCTCGACTTCGAACGGGAGGCCCCGGGCCCCCTGCTGAGCACCTCCGCCGAGGTCGTGGGCGCGCTGCGGAACCTCGGCGCCACCTCCGCGCGGTACGCGGACGCGTACGCGGGCTTCCGCGAGCGGTACTGCGACCTGGACGACGGGCGGGCCGCCGCCCGGGTGGTGGACCGGATGCTGGAGCTGGCCCGATGACCCCCCGCAGCGGGCCGCGCGGCGGGCCGCGCCCCCGGGACGTCTTCCTCGTCGTCAACGCCGCCGACGAGCTGGGCGGGGCCACCGCCTGGGCGCACACCATGGCCGGCCTCCTCGCCGGGCGCGGCCACCGGGTCCGGCTGGTCGGCATCGCCCCGGCGGCGCCCGAGCTCCGCCGCCCGCCGTCGCCGAGCGGCCCGCCCCCCGGCTACCAGGTGCTGACCCTCCACCCCCGGCACCCCGGGACGCCCTGGACCCCGCGCCGGCCGCTGGTCGCCGCCCTGCTGCATCCCCGGCGGGCGCTCGGCGCGCTGAGACGGCGGCAGCGCCGGGACGCGGCGGTACGCCGGTTCGACCGCCTGCTGGCCGGGGCCGAGCCCGGCGGCGTGGTCGTCAACGTGCAGATCTGGGCGATGGGCTGGACCTCCCGCACCCGCCGCAGGGGACTGCACACCATCGGGATGAGCCACGAGTCCTACCAGGCCACCGCCGACAGCTCCCGGCACGCCCGGGTGCTGAGCGGCTACGCCCGCTCCCAGGTGGACCGGATGCTGGTCCTCACCCGGGAGGACGCCGACGCCTGGATCACCGAGACCGGGATGAACCACGTCGGCGCCGTCCCCAACCCGCTGCCCTTCCCGCCGCCGGAGGAGCGGTTCCGGAGCTCCGCCAAGGTGGTCTCCGCGATCGGCAGGATCGCCCCGGAGAAGGGCCTGGACCAGCTGCTCGACGCCTGGTCGGAGCTCCACGAGTCGTTCCCGGGCTGGGAGTTGCGGATCCACGGCAGCGGCTCGGCCGCGTACACCGAGGAGCTGCGGCGGCGTGCCAAGGCCCTCCGGATCACCTCCTCGGTCACCTTCGCCGGGGGCACCGGCGACGTGCCCGGCGTCCTCGCCGGGACCGCCGTGCTGGCCCTCCCCTCCCGGGCCGAGGGCTTCCCGCTCACCCTGCTGGAGGCGATGTCCTGCGGGGTGCCCTGCGTGGCCTTCGACGTCGCCCCGGGAATCCGGGAGATCATCGAGGACGGGGTGGACGGCCTCCTCGCGCCGCCCGGCGACCTGCCCGCGTTCACCGACGCCCTCCGCCGCCTGATGGCCGGCCGGGAACTCCGGGACCGGCTGGGCGACAAGGCGTTCCACAGCATCCGCCGCTACTCGCCGGACGCCGTCCTCGACCAGTGGGAGCGCCTCTTCGAGCTGCTGGACCGCTGAGCGTCAGCGCGTCCGGCAGAGCTCCCGCTCGGCCGCGAACGGGTCCGCCGGGTAGCGGAAGAGGGTGCGCCGCCAGGCGCCGGTGAGGTTCCGCCAGAAGCGGCTCGGGGTGAGCGGCGCGCGGACCGAGCGCTGCAGCTCGGCCAGCGGGCCGCAGCGCAGGGCGGCCCTGGCCGCGTCCACCGCCCGCGGATCGACACCGCGCGGGGCGGGCCCGGCCGGGTCGCCGTAGTCCGCCGCGATCCAGGCCGCGGCGATCCGCCGGCTGTGCCCGGCCCGGCCGGCGGACCCGACCGGGCCTGCGGCCTGGTGGGCGGCGAGCGGATAGGAGAGGCCCAGCGGGTCGATGGAGGTCCCGTCCAGCGGGACGAGGTAGCCGCTCTCGCCGAGCACCGCATCGGCGAGCGCGATCCGGCCGGGCCGGCGCGGATCGAGCCGGAGCGCGCGGTAGACGGAGCCGTGGTCGGGCTGGAGGAGCAGTACCGGGCGCCCGGACCGCCGGGCGGCGGCCAGGTCGGCCCGCAGCCCGGGGTCGACGGACCGCCGGGAGCCCAGCGAGTCCGGATGCGGCTGGGACAGCACCCGCAGGTAGAAGGCGTGTTCGTCGACGACCTCGTACGGCCGCCCGGACGAGGCGGGCGGGCGCAGCCACAGCCCGCAGCCCAGCGCCCACACCGCGACGGCGGCGGCGACCGCCGCCGAGACCCGGTTGGCCGGTACCAGCAGCACCGGCAGCAGCACCAGGAGCAGGGCCTCCAGCAGCATCCGGCCGTGCATGAAGTCCCCGCCCACCCGGCAGACGTAGAGGGCGGAGGCCAGCCCGGCAGCCGGCGGGGCGGCCACCACGGCCACCCGGCGGCCGCGGACCCCACGCGGCCCGGACCGGCCCCGCAGGCCGCGGGCGGCGTACAGCGCCCACCCCGCGATCAGCAGCCCGGGCACCCAGAGCCAGTACGGCCCGGCGAGGTTGCCGAGGTAGGCGAGCCCGCGCGGCCAGACGCTGCCCCCGGCGTCCTTGGCCAGCGCCGGAAGCGGCACCAGGATCCCGTAGTAGCCGGCCCGGAAGAGCTCGTAGCCGGCCGGCAGCGCGAGGGCGCAGCCGGCGGCCGCGAGGGTACGCCGCCGTCCCGGCCGGGCGGCCAGCCACCAGGCCACCGCGAACACCCCGGTGACCAGCGCGAGATCGGGCCGCACCAGCGGCCCCAGCCCGAACAGCACCGCCCCGCCCGCCACCCGCGCCGCCGGGGGCGCTGCGGGCGCCGGGGGCGCCGGGGCCGGCCGCTCCGGGGCGGGGCAGCGGACCAGCACCCGCCAGCACAGCCCGATCCACAGCGTGCTCAGCCCGTTCTCCAGGCCGGAGGTCGCGAAGTCCCACTCCACCGCGAGGGCCGGCGGGACCAGCGCGCCCAGCGGCAGCAGCGGCGCGCCGGTGGACGCGCGGTACAGCAGCCGGGTCCCGTCCAGCGCGGCGAGCAGCCCGGCCGCGCTGCAGACCAGCCCCAGGACCACCGCGAGCAGCGCCGGGTCCACCCCGATCGGCCCGTCCACCCCGGCGACCAGCCACTGCCAGAGGGTGCCGGTGCCGGCCTCGGCCCGCTCGCCGGGGTTGGAGACCGGGCCGTGCCCGGCGAGGATCTGCCGCACCACCCGGGTGTAGATCAGGCCGTCGTCGGCCGCCCAGCGGTGCGCCCAGCCCAGCACGGCGAGGGCGGCGACCGGTCCGGCGAGCGCCAGCGGTTCCGCGCAGCGGCGTACCGCCGGCGCGGGCCGGCGGCGGCCGGCCGAGGGCCGCTCGCCCTCTCCGGGGCGGGGGCCGGGTCCGGGACCGGGGGCGGACAGCCGAAGCTGGGACATGCCTTCACCTGGTTCGGGGGCGCTCTTCACCAGGACCAACGAGCCGGACGGGCCCGGGAAACGGAGGGGCCGGCTCAGCCGGACAGGTCGAAGGCCCGCATCGGGCGCCAGACCTCGTCCGCGCCGAAGCGGTAGAGGGAGAACGAGGTGACCTCGAACTCCGCCCAGTAGCCGCGGAGTTCGCTCTCGGCCCGGATCAGCACGTCCTCCGGCAGCCCGTGCCCGACGGTGATGTGCGGGTGGTACGGGAAGGCCAGCTCCCGCGCCAGCGGCCCGGCCCGTACCGCGGCCTCCAGCACCCGGCACTCCCGCAGCCCCTGGTCCAGCTTGACGTAGGTGACCGGGGACACCGGGCGGAAGGTGCCGGAGCCGCGCAGCTGCATCCGGAACGGCGCCTGCCCGGCGGCGACCCGGCGCAGGTGCTCCCCGATCCTGGGCAGCGCCTCGGCCGCGAGCTGGGTCGGCGGGAGGAGGGTGACGTGGGTCGGGATGGCCCGGGCGAGCGGATCGCCGTAGCCCGCCCTGAGATCCTGGATCTCGGTGGCCCACGGCTCCGGGACGGCGATGGAGACCCCGATGACGGTGGGCGCCGCGACCACGGGCCGCGGTCCGGGCACCGTCGCCGCGACGCGGGTAGCGGTCTCCGACGTCGACTCGGGTATCACTCCGCGCCCACCTCCTCCGCCCATCGTCCGCTCATCTCCTCCCCCGGATCACCCGAGGAACCCCTGAAGCTGCCCAGACCCTAATACGACTCGGCCCCGAGGGGCAGCGAACCGGGCAAGGGCCGGAACACGTCCCCGGCGGGCCGGAGTCAGTGCCGGGAGGCCAGGAAGCCGATCCGCTCGTACGCCGCGGCCAGGGTGGGGCCGGCGACCGCGCGGGCCTTCTCGGCGCCCTGCGCCAGCACCTTGTCCAGCGCCGCCGGGTCGTCGAGGAACTCGTTGGTCCGGCGCTGGAACGGGGTGACCCACTCCACGAACAGCTCGGCCAGCTCGGTCTTCAGGGCGCCGTACATCTTGCCCTCGAAGTGCGCCTCCAGCTGCTCGACGGTCTGCCCGCTCATCGCGGAGTGGATGCGCAGCAGGTTGGAGACGCCAGGCTTGCCCTCCTCGTCGTACCGGATCACCGTCTCGGTGTCGGTGACGGCGCTCTTGAACTTCTTGGCGCTGGTCTTCGCGTCGTCCAGCAGGTTGACGATGCCCTTGGGCGAGGACGCCGACTTGGACATCTTCACGCCCGGGTCCTGGAGGTCGTAGATCTTGGCGGTGGCCTTGGGGATGAAGGCGGTCGGCACGGTGAAGGTCTGCCCGTAGCGGTGGTTGAAGCGCTCGGCGAGGGTGCGGCTCAGCTCCAGGTGCTGCCGCTGGTCCTCGCCGACCGGGACCTCGTCCGCCTGGTAGAGGAGGATGTCGGCGACCATCAGGTCCGGGTAGGTGAAGAGGCCGACCGAGGTGTGGTCGTTGCCCTGCTTCGCCGACTTGTCCTTGAACTGGGTCATCCGGGCGGCCTCGCCGAAGCCGGTGATGCAGTTCATCACCCAGGCCAGCTGGGCGTGCTCGGGGGCGTGCGACTGGACGAAGAGGGTGCAGCGCTCCGGGTCGAGCCCGGCGCCCAGCAGCTGGGCGGCCGAGACCCGGGTGTTCTCGCGCAGCTGCGCGGGGTCCTGCTCGACGGTGATCGCGTGCTGGTCGACGACGCAGTAGAAGGTGTCGTGGGTGTCCTGCATGTCGACCCACTGCCGGACCGCGCCGAGATAGTTGCCCAGGTGGAAGGAGCCGGAGGTCGGCTGGATCCCGGAGAACACGCGGGGGCGGTCGTTGGCTGCGGCGCTGGCGCGATCAGTCGTCATGACCCTCATTCTCTCAGGCCTGCCCCACTGCTCCGTCCTGACCGGGCGTGGCCGGCGTCACCGGCTGCCCGCCCGCCGGGGGCGCGGCCGGCGCCCCCGCCGACGGGCTCGCGCTGACCCGGACCCGGTCCACCCGCCGCCCGTCCATCCGGGCCGCGCTCAGCCGGTAGTCGCCCCGCGGGGTCTGCACCTCCACCTGGTCGTCGGCGGCGGGCAGCCGGCCGAGGATGCAGACCAGATAGCCGGCGACGGTCTCGTACGGGCCCTCGGGCAGCTCGATCCCGGTCTCCTGCTCGAAGTCGTTGAGGTTGAGCAGCCCGTCGACCTCCATGCCGCCGCCGGCCAGCCGGCGGCTGGCGGACTCCTCGGTGTCGTACTCGTCCCGGATCTCCCCGACCACCTCCTCGACCAGGTCCTCCAGGGTGACGATGCCGGCCGTGCCGCCGTACTCGTCGACGACGATCGCCAGATGGCTGCCCTCGCGGCGCATCTCGGACATCGCCGGGAGGACCCGCTTGGTGGCCGGCAGCAGCTTGATCGGCCGGGCGAGCTCGCGGACCGTCCGCGGCGGCTGCTGCCCGTCGGCGGCCGCCCCGCCGCCGGCCGGCTCCCCGGCCTCCGCCCGGTAGAGGTCGCGGACGTGGACGAACCCGATCACCGCGTCGTACGAGCCGTCGACCACCGGGTAACGGGAGTGGGGGTAGGCGGCGACCTCCCCGCGCACCTGCTGGACCGGCTGGTCGCCGTCGAGGAAGGTGACCTCGGTGCGCGGCAGCATCACCTCGCGCAGCTGCCGCTCCCCGGCGGCGAACACGTCGTTGATCAACTCCCGTTCGTCGCTGCCGAGTTCGGTGTTGGAGGCGACCAGTCCGCGCAGCTCCTCGGAGCTCATCGCGTCCCGCCCGGCCTTGGGGTCGCCGCCGAGCAGCCGGACCATCAGGTTGGTGGAGCGGCCGAGCAGCCAGATGGCCGGCCGCAGCACCACCGAGATGAGGTCCACCACCGGGGCGACCAGCACCGCGATCGGCTCGGCCCGCTGCAGCCCGATCCGCTTCGGCGTCAGCTCGCCCAGCACCAGGGACACATACGAGATGACCAGGGTGAGCGCGACCAGTGCGACGGTGTCCGCGACGCCCTTGCTCAGCCCCCAGTCCACGAAGTAGGGGGAGACCTTGCCGGCCAGGGTGTCCGCGCCGAAGGCCGCCGAGAGGAAGCCCATGCAGGTCACCCCGACCTGGACGGCCGCGAGGAAGCGGTTCGGGTCGGAGGCGAGGTGGGCGGCGCGGCGGCCGCGCTTGCCCCCGGTCTCCTCCAGGCCCCGGATCTGCCCCTCCCGCAGCGAGATCAGCGAGATCTCCGCGATGTTGAACAGCCCGCCGACGACGATGAAGAGCAGGACGAGCACCACGTCCTGAACGGTTTCGCTCACGGAGGCAGTCTAGGAACACCGCGCGCCCGCCCGGCCTCGGGCCGTGCCCGGCGGCGGGGGGCGCGTCAGCGCTTCACCGGGCGAGACCCGGCGCCGGCCACGCCGCCATCAGCTCCGCGACCTCCGCGCGGACCTTGCCGACCTCGGCCTCGGTCTGCGCCTCGCCGACGGCGACCGCCCCGACCACCCGGTCGATCCACTCGGCGACCTGGCCCATCGCCGAGACCGGCACCCCGCGGGAGGTCAGCGACGGCGTGCCGATCCGGATCCCGGACGGGTCGAACGGCTTCCGCGGGTCGTACGGCACGGTGTTGTAGTTGACCACGATCCCGGCCCGGTCCAGCGCCTTGGCCGCCGGCTTGCCGGCGACGCCCTTCCCGGTGAGGTCGATCAGCAGCAGGTGGTTGTCGGTGCCGCCGGAGACCAGCTCGAAGCCACGCCCGGCCAGTTCCTCGCCGAGCGCCTTGGCGTTCGCCACCACGTCCGCCGCGTACTTCCGGAAGTCCGGTCCGGAGGCCTCCTTCAGCGCGACCGCGATCGCCGCCGTGGTCTGGTTGTGCGGTCCGCCCTGCAGCCCGGGGAAGACCGCCCGGTCGATCGCCTTGGCGTGCTCGGCGGTGGACATCAGCATGGCCCCGCGCGGCCCGCGCAGGGTCTTGTGGGTGGTGGTGGAGATGACGTCCGCGTGCCCCACCGGCGACGGATGCGCCCCTCCCGCGACCAGCCCGGCGATATGCGCGATGTCCGCCACCAGCACCGCGCCGACCTCCTGCGCGATCCCGGCGAAGGCCGGGAAGTCGATGGTCCGCGGCACCGCCGTGCCGCCGCAGAAGATCAGCTTCGGCCGCTCGGCCAGCGCCAGCTCCCGCACCTGGTCGAGGTCGACCCGGCCGGTGTCGCGGCGGACGCCGTACTGCACGCCCCGGAACCAGCTGCCGGTCGCGGAGACCCCCCAGCCGTGGGTGAGGTGGCCGCCCATCGGCAGCGACATCCCGAGCACGGTGTCCCCCGGCTTCAGGAAGGCCAGGTAGACGGCGAGGTTGGCGGGCGAGCCGGAGTACGGCTGGACGTTGGCGTGCTCGACGCCGAACAGCTCCCTGGCCCGGTCCGCGGCCAGCCGCTCGACCTGGTCGATGACCTGCTGGCCCTCGTAGTAGCGCTTTCCGGGGTAGCCCTCGGAGTACTTGTTCTGCAGCACCGTCCCGGAGGCCTCCAGCACGGCCTGGGAGACGTAGTTCTCGCTGGGGATCAGCCGCAGGGTCTCGGCCTGCAGCCGCTCCTCGGCGCCGACCAGCTCGGCCAGCTCGGGATCGGTGGCGGCGAGGGCGGGGTGGTGCGGGTGGGGACTGCTCATGAGGCCATGCCTCCCGGGTCGACGACGGACCCGGATGCCCAGGCGGACGGCATTCCGGTGGATACCTGCTCGGCCGCTTCCTCGTGGTCGGTTCCACGTAGTAGACGCCAGTCGCGGCCTCGCCTCAGACCACCCACTCTACCGGGCGCCGCCCAGGTGGGAGCGCACCGCCGGGCGGGAAGAACCGGGACATGGACGACGCGACCGTGCACAACTACCACCCGCTGCCGGTGGTCATCGAGTCCGCCGAGGGCGCCTGGGTGACCGACACCGCAGGGCGCCGCTACCTGGATCTGCTGGCCGGATACTCGGCGCTGAACTTCGGGCACCGCCACCCCCGCCTGATCGCGGCCGCAGAGCGGCAGTTGGGCCGGGTCACCCTCACCTCCCGGGCCTTCCAGCACGACCTCTTCGCCCCCTTCTGCGAGCAGCTGGCGGACCTCTGCGGGATGGAGGCGGTACTGCCGATGAACACCGGCGCGGAGGCGGTGGAGACCGCGATCAAGACCGCGCGGAGGTGGGCCTACCGGGTCAAGGGGGTGCCGGCGGACACCGCGAAGATCGTCGCCGCCCGGGGCAACTTCCACGGCCGGACCACCACGATCGTCGGCTTCTCCGACGACGAGGAGGCCAGAGACGGCTTCGGCCCCTTCACTCCCGGCTTCGAGCTGGTCCCGTACGGGGACGTGGAGGCGCTCTCCGCGGCGGTGGACGACCGCACCGCGGCCGTGCTGCTGGAGCCGATCCAGGGCGAGGCGGGCGTCATCGTCCCCCCGCCGGGCTATCTCGCCGAGGCGCGGCGGATCACCGAGGAGCGCGGCGTCCTGCTGATCGCCGACGAGATCCAGTCCGGGCTGGGGCGGACCGGGCGCACCTTCGCCTGCGAGCACGAGGGCGTCGTCCCGGACGCCTACATCCTCGGCAAGGCGCTGGGCGGCGGCGTGCTGCCGATCTCCGCGGTGGTCTCCTCACGGGCCGTCATGGACGTCTTCACCCCGGGCAGCCACGGCTCCACCTTCGGCGGCAACCCGCTGGCCTGCGCGGTCGCGCTGGAGGTGATCGCGCTGCTGCGCACCGGCGCGTACCAGCGGCGGGCGGCGGAGCTGGGTGCCCGCCTCCACCGCGAGCTGGCCGAACTCGCGGACGGCGACTGGCCGGTGACGGCGGTGCGGGGGCGCGGGCTGTGGGCCGGCGTGGACGTCTCCCCCGCGGTCGGCACCGGCCGCGAGATCTGCGAACGCCTGATGGCCCGGGGCGTCCTGGCCAAGGACACCCACGGCTCCACGATCCGCGTCGCGCCGCCGCTGGTCATCAGCGAGGAGGACCTCTCCTGGGCCCTGGCGCAGCTGCGAGGGGTGCTGGGCTGAGGCCTCGGGGCCGGCCCCGGGCCCCGCGCGTCGCGCCCTTCGGGCTCACGCGGGGCCGGGGCGGCCGGGCCGCGGGGCCGAGGCGGAGGCGGAGGCGGAGGCGAGAACGCCCGCCTCACACGCCGGTGTACGAGATCTTGAAGGAGTCGGTGTCCGCTTCGAAGGTCGGCGCGGAGACGACCGTCACGCCGTCGTTGGCCACCATGGAGACCGGCGTCCCGAGCCCGATCGGGCAGGACTGCCCGCCCGCCGTGTACGCGATGGTGTCGTCGAAGAACACCTCGCCGTACCGCGGCAACGTGGCCAACTGCCCGTTCACCTCCGGCCGTTCGACGATCGCCTCGGCGCTGTTCCCGACCAGCACCGTCCCGTCCGGGGCCGAGAACGAGAAGTTGGTGTACTGCATCGAGGTCAGGTCCCCGATCGACATCCACGCCGTGTTCGGCGCCGTCGCGCACAGCAGCAGCGAGACCACGTCGCCCGGACTGACCGGGAAGTTGTCGATCGCGATCGAGTAGTTGGGGAACCACTCGAACCAGGCGTAGCAGTTCCCGCCGGGGTCGGTCTCGGTCCCGGCCTGCATCACGTCCGGCGACTCGTCTCCGTCGATGCCGAGCCAGGCGGAGGAGTACTGCGCACCGCCCGCCGGCGACTCGTAGGTCTGCGGCACGGTCCACGAGCCGGTGATCCAGCTGAAGCTGTCCCCGCTGCCGATCAGCAGCACGGAGCCGGACCAGTTCGCCGAGGTCGCGTTGAGGTGCCCCTGGGTGCCCTTCCGGGTCCGCTGGTTCGGCGCGTGCCGGTGCTCCAGCGGACGGAAGGTCGGCGTGACGTGGGCGAGCTTCGGGTACGCGCGGAAGGCCTCCACCCACCGCGCGGAGATGTGCGGTTCGCGCTCCGGGTCCGGGCGGCGCGGGAAGCCGTGCTGCTCCAGCTGCGCGGGGCTGGCCTGCATCGGGTCGAAGCCCTTGGGCGGCAGCGGGAAGGTGCGGACGGTGACCCGTCCGAAGGTCTGCGAGTGCTGTTGCTGAGGCATGCCGGCACTCCTCATCGAGTGCGAGAAGCCGAGAGGGCGAAAGGGCGGGCGCACGCCCACTGCGGCGCGCCGCGCCTGCCCGGCGCGCGCGCCGCCGACCGGAAGTGAAGACCCCCGTCCCCGACCGACACCGGTCTCCGTCGGGGTCCGTCCGCAGCGTGTCGCTCGCCTCGGTGGCTGTCAATCGACTGGACGCCCGGTACCGGTCCGGCTACCGCCCCCGGCCGACCCGCCCCTCCCCGAAACCGCCCGGCCCTTTCGGACCGGCCGTCAGTCCCGCGCCGGGGGCGCCAGCCTGGTGCTGACGGCGATCCGGTTCCACGCGTTGATGGTGACGCAGACGGCCAGCAGGGCGGCCAGCTCCTGCTCCCCGAAGAGCTTCGCGGCGGCCTCGTACTCCTCGTCCGGCACCCCGCCCTCGGAGATCCGCGCCATCCGCTCGGCGACGGCCAGCGCGGCCCGCTCCCGGGCGGTGAAGAAGGGCGCCTCGCGCCAGGCGGGGAGGACGTGGAGGCGGTACTCCTCCTCCCCGGCCCGGCGGGCGTCGGTGGTGTGCATGTCCAGGCAGAAGGCGCAGCCGTTGATCTGCGAGATCCGGACCTTCACCAGCTCGGCGATCACCGGGTCGAGATGCCGCCTGGACTCCTTCTCCATCCTGAGCACGGCGGCGTAGAAGTCGGGGAGCTGCTCCTGGAGGTCCATCCGGCGCTCGTGGCCGGTGTCGATACGCGGTTCGCTGCTGTCGTTCATGCCCCCAACCTAAGCCGCGATTGTCATAGCCGCGTGGTCCACTTGGGGCATGGATTCGTGGGCCAATCGCGAGCTCGGTTTCGACCTCCACCTGCCCGGCGATCGCGGCACCCGCGCCGGCCTGGAGGACGCGCTGCGCGCCGCCATCCGGGAGCAGCGGCTCTCGCCGGGGGCGCGCCTGCCGTCCTCGCGCGCCCTCGCGGCCGACCTCGGCCTGGCCCGCAACACCGTGGCCGGGGCCTACGCCCAGCTCACCGCCGAGGGCTGGCTGACGGCCCGTCAGGGCTCCGGCACCCGGGTGGCCGAGGCCGAGGAGCTCTCCGGCAGCCCCGTACGGCTCGGCGGCGAGCCGATACCGGCCGTCCCCGCCACCCTCGGCCAGGCCTTCCCCGGCCGCCGCCCGATGCCGTACGACCTGCGCCCGGGCACCCCGGACCTCTCGCTCTTCCCGCGGGAGCGCTGGCTCGCGGCGGCCCGCCGGGCGCTGTCCTCGGCGTCCCGGGAGGCGCTCGGCTACGGGGACCCGCGCGGGCTGCCCGCCGTCCGCGCCGCCCTGGCCGAGTACCTGGCCCGGGTCCGCGGGGTGCGCGCGAGCCCCGAGCGGATCGTGGTCTGCGCCGGGTACGTCCAGGCGGCCGGGCTGTTCGCCCGGGCCCTGGCCGCCCGGGGCGCGCGGCGGGCCGGGGTGGAGGCGCTGGGCCTCCCGGACATCCGCGAGACCGTCGCCCGCGGCGGACTCGCCCCGGTCCCGCTGCCGGTGGACGAGCACGGGGCACAGACCGCGGCCCTGCTGGACGCCGATCCGGACGCCGCCCTCCTCACCCCCGCCCACCAGTTCCCGACCGGCGTGGCGCTCGCCCCGGACCGCCGCACCACCGCCGTCTCCTGGGCCCGGGCGGCGGACGGATACCTGCTGGAGGACGACTACGACGGCGAGTTCCGCTACGACCGCCAGCCGGTCGGCGCCCTCCAGGCGCTCGCCCCCGACCGGGTGGCCTACGCCGGCACGGCGTCCAAGTCCCTGACGCCTGGCCTCCGGCTGGGCTGGCTGGTGGTGCCGCCCGCGCTGCTGGAACCGGTCGTCGAGGAGAAGCGCCACGCCGACCGCCAGCATGGCGTCCTCGACCAGCTGACCCTCGCCGACTTCCTCTCCTCCGGCGACTACGACCGCCAGGTCCGCCGGGCCCGCGCGCACTACCGCCGCCGGCGGGACACCCTGGTCTCGGTCCTCGCGCCGACCGGCGCCCGGATCACCGGCATCGCCGCCGGCCTCCACGCGGTGGTCGAACTGCCGGCGGCCGCGCCACCGCTGCCCGACCTGGTCCGCGCCGCCGCGGCCCGCGGCCTCGGACTGGAACCGCTCAGCTCCTTCGGCGCCGCGCCGGAGACCCGCGCCTTGGCCGTCGGCTACGCCACCCCGCCGGAGCACGCCTACCGCGGAGCCCTGGAACGCCTGGCCGCCGTCCTCGACGGCCCGCGCCCCTGAGCTCGCGGCCCGTGGGGGCCGGAACTCAGGGGCGCGGGAAGAGGACTGCGACCAGAGGAGAACTGCGCGATCAGATGAGGCCGAGGCCCCGCACCGCCTCGCGCTCCTCCGCCAGCTCGTTGACGGACGCGTCGATCCGCCCGCGCGAGAACTCGTTGATGTCCAGACCCTGGACGATCTCCCACTTGCCGTCCCGGGTGGTGACCGGGAAGGAGGAGATCAGGCCCTCCGGCACCCCGTAGGAGCCGTCGGAGACGACGCCCATCGAGGTCCAGTCGCCGGCGGCGGTGCCGTTGGTCCAGGTGTACACGTGGTCGATGGCGGCGTTCGCCGCGGAGGCCGCGGAGGAGGCGCCGCGGGCCTCGATGATCGCCGCACCGCGCTTGGCGACGGTCGGGATGAAGTCCTCGGCCAGCCACTTCTCGTCGTTGACGACCTCGGCCGCGTTCTTCCCGGCGATCTCCGCGTGGAAGATGTCGGGGTACTGGGTCGCCGAGTGGTTGCCCCAGATGGTCAGCTTCTTGATCTCGGTGACCGAGACGCCGGCCTTCTTCGCCAGCTGGGTCAGCGCGCGGTTGTGGTCGAGGCGGGTCATCGCGGTGAAGCGGTCGGCCGGGACGTCCGGCGCGGCGGCACGGGCGATCAGCGCGTTGGTGTTGGCCGGGTTGCCGACCACCAGGACGCGGATGTCGTCGGCGGCGTGGTCGTTGATGGCCTTGCCCTGCGGCTTGAAGATGCCGCCGTTGGCCTCCAGGAGGTCCCCGCGCTCCATCCCCTTGGTCCGCGGGCGGGCGCCGACCAGCAGGGCGACGTTCGCGCCGTCGAAGGCCACGTTCGGGTCGTCGCTGATCTCGATCCCCTGGAGGAGCGGGAACGCGCAGTCGTCCAGCTCCATCGCGGTGCCCTCGGCGGCCTTCACCGCCTGCGGGATCTCCAGCAGGCGCAGCTTGACCGGCGTGTCCGCGCCCAGCAGCTGACCGGAAGCGATGCGGAAGAGCAGCGCGTAACCGATCTGGCCGGCCGCACCGGTGACGGTTACGTTGACGGGAGTGCCGGGAGTCCGGGTCATCTGTGACTTCTCCTGCGTTGCCTGGTGGTGGTCAGGTACGACCGGCCGGGAGCGCGCCGCCTTCCGGGGTGCCGGTCCCTGATCGATCTCTTGACTTCGAGAGATCGCAGTCAGGCTATCCCAGCCCGGTGTTCGTCGGAGCGTCGGCCCAGTGTGCTCTATGTCCTACCGTCCCACGGGCGTTGCGGGCCATACCCCCGGGCAGTAGTACCGGACCCGCCCCCTCCGTCCGGCCCCGCCGGTCAGCCGGGTGGGAGATAGCCGAAGCGGCCGGGCGCGCCGCCGTGGTCGGCCGCCCCCGCGCACGCCTCCACGTCGTCCACCAGCGCACACGCCTCCACCGCCGCCGG
Organism: Phaeacidiphilus oryzae TH49; assembly: GCF_000744815.1. Taxonomy (NCBI): domain Bacteria; kingdom Bacillati; phylum Actinomycetota; class Actinomycetes; order Kitasatosporales; family Streptomycetaceae; genus Phaeacidiphilus; species Phaeacidiphilus oryzae. Next base: position 4,387,057 of record NZ_JQMQ01000005.1, on the reverse strand, counting down.
ATCCGCGGCGCTCAGCATCGGACTGAGCCCGGCGGAGGGCGCGGCCCGGCCGGGCGCGGCATGCGGGCCGAGCGGCTCGGCGAGCAGCCTGCCGTCCTCGGAGGCGACGGCGACCTCCCGCAGCCGGGCCCCCGGCCCTCCCTCCGCCTGGGCCCAGGCGGCCCGGCAGCGGGGGCTGAAGCGCAGTTCCAGGCTGAGCCCGTCCACCGTGACCGAGCCGATGGTGTGCGCTCCGCGGTCGCAGCCGGTGGTCCGCGGGTTGAGCCCCTGGCAGGCCGGTCCGGAGCAGACCGGGGCGATCGGCCCGGGCGCCCCGCGCAGCTGCCGGTCGACCGAGGCCGTCCCGGCTCCGCCGCCGCCCTGGCCCGGGGCCGGCGAGGAGGCGACGACGGCCCGCAGCCCGGCCCCCTGTGCCGCCTGCCCGGCCGACGCCGCTCCGAGGCCGTCCACCGCGAGCCAGGCGCCGGCGCCGACCGCCGCCGCGACGACGGCCGCGACCGACACCCCCTTCGCCGCCCCCACCCCGGGCCCACGGCCCGGACGGCGGGCACCCGAGCGGCGGGCGCGTGTGCGGGGCCGGGCGCCCCCTGGACAGCCTGACACTCCGTCAGTTCCGCGAACTCACCCTCCCGGGCGATCCAGTCCCGCTCCGCCAGCGCCCACAGCGCCAGCAGCCGGGGCGCGTCCGCCCCCGCCACCCGGCCGAGCGCCTCCACCGCCGAGCGCGGCGGCAGCTTGGTCCCGTTGAGGTAGCGCTGCCAGGCCGACTTGCTGCACGCGGTGCGCTCGGAGAGCGCCACCAGGCTGAGCCCGGTGCGGTCCTTGAGCAGCCGCAGCTGCTCGACCAGCCGCCGCAGGTCCGGTGGCAGGTCCCCCGGCAGCGGACGCCAGCCGCCCATGTCCCATCCCCGTCCCGTCCTCCTCCGCCCCGCGGGACGTCCCCGCAGGTGGGATGCCCGACTCGACCCAGGTCGTCCCAGATGACGGGTATTGCGTACCCATTCCCGGGAGCAGGGGCAACTCTCGTGGCGAACGGAACGACCGGGGAGAACCTGGTTCACGAGAGGACGACTCACACCATGTCAGTTCGCAAGCGCCTCGCCGTGGTCGCGGCCACCGCCGGGGCCGGCATCGGCCTGCTGCTCGGAGCGGCGCCCGCCGCGTCCGCCGCCTGCCCGCGGGCGGTACCCGTCCCCCCGCGGACGGCGATGGTCCTCGCCGAGCACACCTACACGGTGAAGGTGTACGTGCTCGAGGAGCGCCCGGAGCCGGCCACCCGCCCGGCGGCCGCCCCGCACCACGCCAAGGCCGTCCACCACGCGCGCCCGGCCCATCGGCCGCACGCCGCCCGCCATTCGCGCCACGCCCGCCACGGCCGGCGGCTCCAGCACGCCCGCCGCCACCACCTCGTCGCCAGGCCGCACCGCGTCCTCGCCCGGCCGCACACCGCGGCCGTCCGGCCGCACGCTGCCGCCGTCAGGCCGCACGCCGCCGCCGTCCGGCCGCACGCCGCCGCCGTCCGGCACCATGCCGTCGCCGCCCGGCAGCACCTCGCTCCGCGTCTCCACGTCCGGCCGTACGAGCACCCGGCGGCCGCGCCGGCGCGGGTGAGCACGGCGTCCTACACCTGGACCGTCCCGGTCCACCGGTTCGCCCACCACCCGGCGGCCCACCACCACCTGCGGCACCACGTCCGCCACCACGCCCGCCACCACCGCATGCGGCGCCACCTGGCCCGCAGCTGACCGCAGCCGGCCGCAGCCGGCCGCGCGGCCGGTCCGTACCGGCCGCCGCAGACCGCCGCCCCGCGCCCGCCCGTCTCCCCGGGCGCCGCGGGGCGGCCTCAGTTGCTGCGGCCCAGCCAGCCGGAGAGGTCGCGGAGTATCGACCACTGGATGACCGGATTCGGCTGCGCGGCCAGCGCCAGCAGCACGATCGCCACCCCCACCACGCCCATCAGGGCCACGTCGGTGTACCGGCTGCGCACCGCGAGCAGCCCGACGTCCGGGAGCCAGCAGCGCAGCCCCGCCCCCAGGAGCATGCCGACCCCGATCGTGAGCACCCCGGCCCGGAACGATCCCAGTGCGGTGACCGCCAGGCCGATCGCCACCACCAGCAGCACGGCGACTATCGGCCACTGCCGCACCGGGACCGAGTGGCCGCGCCCGAGGGCGGCGTGCGAGCCCTCGGGCGGATAGGTGCCGACGGTCTTCACCGGGCGGCGCCTGCTGCGCGGGCTTCGAGCGGGTGATGCCATCGCCGGCCCTCTCCCTTCCGTCGTTCCCTCGTCGTTCCTACGTCGTTCCCCGTCGTTCCTGCGTCGCGCCCCCGGTCGCCGGCTCAGCCGGCGGCGGCGCGCTCGGCGGCCTCGACCACGTTGGAGAGCAGCATGGCCCGGGTCATCGGGCCGACCCCGCCCGGGTTCGGCGAGATCCAGCCGGCCACCTCGGCGACCGCCGGGTCGACGTCCCCGACCAGCTTGCCCTCCGCGTCCCGGCTGACGCCGACGTCCAGCACCGCCGCCCCCGGCTTCACGTCCTCAGGCTTGACGATGTGCGTCACGCCCGCCGCCGCGACGATGATGTCCGCCCGGCGCAGGTGGGCGGAGAGGTCGCGGGTGCCGGTGTGGCAGGTGGTGACGGTGGCGTTCTCGGTGCGGCGGGTGAGCAGCAGGCCGATCGACCGCCCGACCGTGATGCCGCGGCCGACCACGACCACGTCGGCGCCCTTGACCTCGACGCCGTGCCGGCGCAGCAGCTCCAGGATGCCGTTCGGGGTGCAGGGCAGCGGCGCGTCCACGCCGAGCACCAGCCGGCCGAGGTTCATCGGGTGCAGCCCGTCCGCGTCCTTGGCCGGGTCGATCAGCTCCAGCACCCGCTTCTCGTCCAGGTGCCTCGGCAGCGGCAGCTGGACGATGTAGCCGGTGCACTCCGGGTTCTCGTTGAGCTCCCGGACGACGTCCTCGACCTGCTCCTGGGTGGCGTCGGCGGGCAGCTCGCGCCGGATGCTGGCCAGACCGACCTGCGCGCAGTCGCGGTGCTTGCCGCGGACGTACGAGTGGCTGCCGGGGTCGTCGCCGACCAGGACGGTGCCGAGACCCGGGGTGATCCCCTTGGCCTTGAGGGCTTCGATGCGGACGCTGAGTTCGGACTTGATGGCGGCCGCGGTGGCCTTGCCGTCGAGAATCTGGGCGGTCATGGGTACATCCTCCCGGATGGCGGGCGCCGGAGGCGAAAGCCCCCGCCTCAGGAACGTTTCGGTTGCGGAATCGGAACAGTTCCCTTCTCCCCCGCCAACTCACTGGACACGGGGGAACACGCACCGGAACGATGGACCCCGCAACAGACCTCCAGCGGTGCGCATCCTGTGCGAACCGCACCAGTGGTTCCGCACGGAAACCCCACGGACGCGGCGCCCGCCGCGGGAGGCGCTAGTCGGGGGAACAGAGGGTCGGGGGTCCGGGGGCCGGTGAACATCGACGTACCCGCCAGACCGGGGCTGCTCGGCCTGATGGGCCGTCAGACCCGCGGCGGCTGGCGTGAGGTCGCGGCCCGGGCCGCGCTCGGCTCCGCCGTCGCCGCCGCCGCGGCGGCCCTCCACGCCTGGCACGACCCGGGCGTCCTGTGCCCGCTGCGCCGCCTGACCGGGGTCCCCTGCCCGGTCTGCGGCAGCACCACCGTCTTCACCGAGCTCGGCGGCGGCCACCCGCTCGCCGCCCTCGCCGCCAACCCGGTGACCGCCGTGGCCGCGGTCGCCCTGCTGTGCGCCCCGCTGGGCCTCGGCGAGCGCTGGCGCGCGCTCCCGTCCAGGCGGCGCACCGCCGTGCTGATCACCGCGGCCGCCCTCTCCTGGCTGTGGCAGCTGCACCGATACGACTTCCTCTGGTGACGACCCCACCGGTGCACCCCCCGCGCCCGCACCGGGCGTGCCGACGCCCTCCCGGGGCGGGGAACACCGGGCCCGTCCGAACACCGTCAGATCCCGGCACACACAGAAAGACAGAAGATGAGCTACCCGCCCGGCCCGAACAACCCCTACGGCCAACCCCAGCAGCCCCAGCAGCCCCCGCAGGGCGCCAACCCCTATGCGTCGCCCGGCCAGCCGCCGGCCGGTCAGCCCGCGTACGGCTACCCGCAGCAGCCCCCGCAGGCCGGCGCCCAGCCCGGCTACGGCTACCCCCAGCAGCAGGCCGGCGCCCCCGGCTACCCGGACCCGAACGCCTACGCGGGCAACGGCGGCTACGGCACCCCGGGCGGCTACCCGGCGCCGCCGGCGCCCGGCCAGGCCGCGCCGTCCGGCGAGTACGGCCACTGGGGCCTGCAGGTCGGCGCCTACCTGCTGGACAGCCTGGTGTTCGGCATCGTGCCGGTCATCTTCTACATCATCGGCTCGGTGATGGCGGCCTCCGCGCAGAGCTGCACCACCGACCCGAACACCTTCCAGACCACCTGCTCCGGCAGCTCGCCGGGCGGTCTGATCATGATGGTCATCGGCGGGATCCTCGGCCTCGCCGCCTTCCTGCTGATGTGCTACCGCGAGGGCACCACCGGCCAGACCCCGGGCAAGAAGGCCCTCGGCATCATGGTGGTCAAGGAGACCACCGCCCAGCCGCTCGGCTTCGGCCTGGCGATAGGCCGGAAGATCTGCCACTTCGTGGACGGGATCGCCTGCTACCTCGGCTACCTGTGGCCGATCTGGGACGCCAAGAAGCAGACCTTCGCCGACAAGATCACCGGCGCGGTGGTGGTCCGCACCCGCTGACCCGGCGTCAGCGGACGGACAGCGCGGCGGGCGCGGCCCTTCGGCCGCGCCCGCCGCGTTTCCCGCGTCTTCCGCGGTTTCCCGCGTCTTCCGGCCTTCCGGCCCCGGTCAGTGGAAGAAGTGCCGGGTACCGGTGAAGTACATGGTCAGCCCGGCCTTCTCGGCGGCCTCGACGACCAGTTCGTCGCGGACCGAGCCGCCCGGCTGGACGACCGCCTTCACGCCGGCCGCGATCAGCACCTCGAGACCGTCCGGGAACGGGAAGAACGCGTCCGAGGCGGCGAACGAGCCGGCCGCCCGCTCCCCCGCCCGCTCGACCGCGAGCTTCGCCGAGTCGACCCGGTTGACCTGGCCCATTCCGACGCCGACCGAGGCGCCGTCCTTGGCCAGCAGGATCGCGTTGGACTTGACGGCCCGGCAGGCCTTCCAGGCGAAGGCGAGCGACTTCAGCTCCTCGGCGGGCAGCGCCTCGCCGGTCGCCAGCGTCCAGTTCGCCGGGTCGTCGCCGTCCGCGTCGACCCGGTCCACCTGCTGGGTTAGCAGCCCGCCGCTCACCTGGCGGTACTCGATCCGGTTGCACGGCTCGCCGGGGGCGACCAGGATCCGGATGTTCTTCTTGCGCTGCAGCGCCTCGACCGCGCCGTCCTCGTACGCCGGGGCGACGATCACCTCGGTGAAGATCTCCGCGACCTGCTCGGCCATCTCCTTGGAGACCGGCCGGTTGACCGCGATGACCCCGCCGAAGGCGGAGACCGGGTCGCAGGCGTGCGCCTTGCGGTGGGCGTCGGCGATGGTCTCGCCCTCGACCGCGATCGCGATCCCGCACGGGTTGGCGTGCTTGATGATCGCCACGCAGGGCTCGGCGTGGTCGTAGGCGGCCCGCCGGGCGGCGTCGGTGTCCTGGTAGTTGTTGTAGGACATCTCCTTGCCGTGCAGCTGCTCGGCCGCCGCCAGACCGGAGTGGGAGCCGTCGCTGTACAGCGCGGCGGCCTGGTGCGGGTTCTCGCCGTAGCGGAGCACCGACTGCCGGGTGAAGGTCGAGCCCAGGAACTCGGGGAAGGCCGCGTCGTCCGCCGGCGCGTAGTCGCGGGCGAACCAGCCGGCCACCGCCACGTCGTAGGCGGCGGTGTGGGCGAAGGCCTCGGCGGCCAGCCGCTTCCGCGCGGCCAGGTCGAAGCCGCCCGCGGACACCGCGGCCAGCACGTCCCCGTACCGCTCGGGCGAGGTCACCACGGCCACCGAGGGGTGGTTCTTGGCGGCGGCGCGGACCATGCTCGGGCCGCCGATGTCGATCTGCTCGACGCACTCGTCGGGGCCGGCCCCGGAGTCCACGGTCTGCTGGAACGGGTAGAGGTTGACCACCACCAGCTCGAACGGCGCCACGCCGAGCTCCTCCAGCTGCGCCCGGTGGGCCTCCAGCCGCAGATCGGCGAGGATCCCGGCGTGCACCCGCGGGTGGAGGGTCTTGACCCGGCCGTCCAGGCACTCGGGGAAGCCGGTCAGCTCCTCGACCTTGGTGACCGGGACGCCGGCGCCGGCGATCCGGGCGGCGGTGGAGCCGGTCGAGACGAGCTCGACCCCGGCCTCGTGGAGGCCCTTGGCCAGCTCTTCCAGACCGGTCTTGTCGTAGACGCTGACCAGCGCGCGGCGGATCGGGCGTCGGTTCTCGTCACGTCGGTTGTCGTCGGGGCTCATTCCGCTCTTCCCTCGATGCAGTTGAAGCTGTCGGAAAACTCATTCACGGCACTGACGGCCCGTCAGGCGCCTTCGCCGGAGGGCGGGTTCTCGCCGGAGGGCCGGTCCTCGCCGGACGGCAGTTCCTCGCCGGAGGGCCGGTAGGGCAGCAGCACCCGGCGTCCCTCGACCCGGTGGCCCTCCCGGGCCAGCCGGCCCACGACGTCCACCAGCAGGCGCCGTTCGACGCCCTTGATCCGCTCGTGCAGCGCCTCGCCGCCGTCCTCGTGGTCGGCGTCGGTCACCTCGACCGTCCCCTGGGCGAGCACCGGCCCGGTGTCCACCCCTCCGTCGACCAGGTGGACCGTGCAGCCGGTGACCTTCGCCCCGTACGCGAGGGCGTCCCGGACTCCGTGGGCGCCGGGGAAGGCGGGCAGCAGGGCGGGGTGGGTGTTGACGATCCGCCCGTGGAACCGGTCGATGAACGGCAGTCCGAGGATCTTCATGAAGCCCGCGGTGACCACCAGGTCGGGCCGGTACGAGGTCACCGAGTCGAGCAGCGCCCGGTCCCAGTCGGCGCGTTCGGTGAAGTCCTTGAGCCGGTGGACGAAGGTGGGCACGCCGGCGCGCTCGGCGCGCTCCAGGCCCGCGATCCCGTCCCGGTCCGCGCCGACCGCCACCACCCGCGCGCCGTAGCCCTCGTCGGCGCAGGCGTCCAGCAGCGCCTGGAGGTTGGTTCCGGAGCCGGAGACCAGCACCACGATCCGGGCGGGCCCCGGTCGGACGGCCGGATAGCCCGCCGTGGCCTGGGCGCTCGTGCTGCTCGCGCCGCTCACGTCGCTTTCGCTCAAGATGTTTCCCGATCCTTCGCGACAGGGCGCGGGAACCCCGCGACCACTCGACTGTTCGCGCACATTCCGACATACCGGCACCCGCTTCGGCAATCTACGCGCGCTGCACTGCGACGCGGAGAGCCGGCGGGCAGAGCCCGCCGGAGAGCGGTTCGCGGGAGCCTCCGGGAACGATGCGGGCTCCCCGGCCGTAAGCAACGATACCGGCGGCGCACCGGGAGGCCGGGCCCCGCACGCGTGGCGGAGGGTGAGAAGGTGGTCCCGACGCGGCGGGAATGGTCGTGACGGAACGGTCCTGGCGGGCCGGCGATGGACGTGGGAGTGCGGCAGACACGATGATCAGCGGTCAGACGGCAGTCTCCCGAGGGACCGGACGCCCCCTCCGCACCGCCTCCGGCGCACCAGCCGACGGGGGTGGGCGCGAGGCCCGGGTCCCAGGGGCCGGCCGCCCGCCGTTGCTGCCGCGGCCCGTGCTCGCGCCCGGCGCCGTCGGCGGGCTCGGCGCCTTCGGCGGGCTCGGCGGCGTGGTGTGGTCGGAGGAGCGGCGGCAGGACCCGTTCGCCCCGCCGGCCAAGGACGCCCCCGTCCGCCCCTGGCAGCCGCGCCACCCGGTGAGCACCCAGTCCGCGGACGAGGACGGCTCCGCGGCCGGTTCGGGGTCCTCGGGATCCTCTGGAGGCCCTGACGGCCCGTCACCACGCCCCTCCGGTACGGGTGGAGGCCCGGGCAGGGGCACAGGCACAGGCACAGACGGAGGCTCGCGCGGCGGACGACCGGCGCGCGGCGGACGACCGGGCGCGGGCGGCACCGGGACGCCCCCGCGCCGGCACCCCAACCGCCCTCCGGTGCCGCCGCCGCACCCCTGGTCGCCCGGCTGGCAGGGCGGCAAGCTGGGCCCCGGTCAGGGCCAGCGCCCCGGCGGCCCCGGCCAGTACCCCCCGCGGGGCCCGCAGCCGTCCTTCGACCCCACCGACCCGGCCCAGCGCCGGGCCCGGTACGCGCTGTTCAGCGGCATGTGGGGGGTCTTCTTCTTCATCCTCGGGGTGCCGTACCTGACCCTGCTGCTGGCCGCGCTCGCCCTCTACTGGAGCGTCAGCGCGCTGCGTGGGGCGCCGAACGCGCCGCGCAAGGACGGCGAGGCCAAGCCGGACCAGGCGGCGCAGGGCGGCGCCCGGGTCCCGCCCCAGCCCGGCACCGGGCAGCCCGGCCGGCCCCAGGCCCCGGCCCAGCCCCAGGCCCAGGCCCAGCCCCAGGCCCAGCAGCAGCGCCCGCCGTACCCCGTGGCGCGGCCCGGCTGGCAGCCGATGCCCGCCCCGCCGGTGAAGCCGCAGGCCCCGGCGGCGATGGCCGGACTGCTCGCCGCGCTCCTCGGCCTGGTGATGGTCGGCGGCTACTTCACCGTCCACCTCGCGTACAAGCCGTACTTCGACTGCGTCCAGGACGCCCTGACCCAGCAGACCAGGAGCGGCTGCACCAGCCTGCTGCCGCAGCCGCTGCGCCCCTACTTCGCCCAGGCCGCCTCGTCGGCCGAGTGAGACCTCAGCGGCGCGGCCGGGAGCCGAGGCGCCAGGCCTGATCCCGCAGGGCGGTCCGCCAGCCGCCCAGCCGCGAGGTCCGCTCGTCCCGCAGCGGCGGGGCGTCCTCGTCGTCCAGCTCGTCCAGACCGTCCAGACCGTCCAGGCCGCCCAGGCCACCGAGGTCACCCAGCGCGGCGCCCAGTTCGTCGGCGAGGCCGCCCCCGAGTGCTCCGCCCAGCGTCGGGTCGAATCCGCGCGCGGGCCGGGCGGGCCGCGCGGCCGTCCGCTCTTCCTTCGCGTCCGCCGCCGGACCCGGGCCGCCCACCGCCGCGCCCGGCCCCTCGGCCTCGACCGCGCCCGCCTCCTGACGCCGCGTCAACCGCTCACGGAGCCCGAGCCGCAGCCGGAAGGCGGCCCCGGAACCGGAACCGGCCCCGGAATCGGAACCGGCACCCGCCCCGGACGCGGATGTGAACCCGCTTCCGATCCGCATCCCCGCCCATGTCTCACGGCGCAGCAGCCAGGACGGATCGAGCGCCCGCAGTCCGCCCCGCGCGACCACCGTCGCGGGCACCCCGGCGAGCACCGTCCACATCGCCGCGCACAGCCCGGTGGCAAGCGGCGGAGGCCCCACCCAGGCGAGGGCGCTCACCCCCAGGGCGCCCCCGGCCGCCCAGGCGCCGGCCCCGGCCAGCAGGCCGACTCCGGCCGCCGCGAGCAGCGCCCGGGCCAGGGCCGCGCGCAGCCGGCCCGCCCGGCGCGCGAAGAGCCCGACCACCACCCCGGCGGCCAGCGCCGCCGGCGTCGCAGGACCGAGGACGAATCCGAGGCCCGCCCCCAGATCGGGACCCAGCACCAGCCCGAGACCGCCGCTGCCGTCCACCCTCCCGCCGGGCACGGCGCCCAGCAGCGGGAACGCGATCAGTCCGCCGCCCGGCACCTGGAACCCGGCGCCGACCGCCGCCGCCGAACCGGCCACCGCCGCGTTCGGCGCGAAGAGCGCGCAGAGGAGCAGCAGCGCCAGCCGTCCGGAGAGATCCGGCGCGAGGTGCCCGGCGATCCGCCCCCCGCCGCCGAGGTGGGCCAGCACGGCCACCAGCCACACCGCCGCGCCCGCCGCGAGCAGCGCCAGCGCTCCGGCGCAGGCGGCGCGCACGGCGTCGCGCAGACATTCGGCGCACGCCTCCACGCGGCCGTCACCGCCGACCCGGCGGTACCAGCCCCAGCGGGCCGCCCGGTCGAGCAGCGGCCCGCGCAGCCGGCGCAGCTGCGGGCCGCCGACCAGTACGGCCACCCAGGCCACCAGCCAGCCCGCGCCCGTCATGCCCCGTACCGACAGCCCGCCCTGACCGCCCGTCACCCATGCGGCCCGGGCGAGGAGCCCGACGGCGAGGTAGCCGGCGGCCGGTGCCAGCGCGGCGGCGGCCGGCGCCCTGCCGCGCGCGTCCGCGCGTACCGCGGCCCGCCGCAGCAGCACCGCGAAGAGCGCGCTGAGGAGCAGCGGGGTCACGCCCACCGGGACCGGGGCGCCGTCGACGCCGGTCCGCCAGAGGGCGGCGCCGTGCCCGTAGAACCAGAGGCAGGTGGCCGTCCTCAGCACCGAGCCGGCTCCGCCGGAGAGATCGGGACTGATGATCCAGAGCACATACACCGGCGCGAAGAGCAGCGCGAGGCCCCCGAGCGCCGCTGCCGCCCCGTCGAACGCGCCCTTCAGCAGCGGCGGCAGGACGGCCAGCAGGCCCGGGAGTCTGCGCAGCACGGGCGCCGGCGCCCAGGACGCCGGGCGGCTACGGGGACCACCGGTGGGGAGCTGCTGCGGTTGGTTGGCCATGTCGGCTCATGGTGCCAAGAACACCCGATACGCCCAAGAACATGAGCGTTGCGGGCCCGTGTCGCGAATCATGCCTATATGCGGTTCGTCAGGAAATATGTCTCCGACCTCGAGTCCCCGACCGGCTTCGAACTGCTCTACCACCACAGCGTGGACCGCGTGGTCCGGCAGGTGTACCTGGTCACCGCGAACCGAGAACGCGCACGTCAGGCGGCGCACAGGGCCTTCGGCCTGGCAGCCCGCGGCTGGGCCGCGGTCGGGTCCGACGCCTCACCGGAGGGATGGGTCCGCGCCCGCGCCTTCGACCTGGCGCTCTCGCCCTGGCGGCCGGGCGGCCCGCGGGAGATGCACGGCATCGCGATCCGCGAGTTCCTCGACTCCACCCGCCTCCACGCGCTGACGTACCGTCTGGAGCGCCGGCTGACACCGGACGAGCCTGGTCTCACGGGCGAGGACCGGATGCTCCTCGGCGCGCTCCTCCGCCTCCCCCGGCCGTACCGCCGCGCCCTCGTCCTCCACGACGCCCTCGGCCTGACCTGGGCTCAGACCGCCCGCGAGGTGGAGGCCACCACCGCGGCGACCTGCGGACGGGTGATCAGATCGCGCGCGCTGCTGGCCCTCCGGCTGCCGACGCTGCTCGGCACCGACTGGCAGTCCGCCGACTTCGGCCCGGCGCTGGGCGCGCGGCTGCGCGCGGCGGCGGCCCGGGCCTGCCCCAACGAGGTCCCGCACGTCCCGGTGGGCCGGGTCCGCCGCACCGGCCGCGCCCAGTCCTGGCTCCCCACCACGGCCGCGGCCGCGACCCTCGCCGCCACCACGGCCCTCTTCGCCACCGCCTGGCCGCCCCCGCCTCCCCACGTCCCCATCGCCCAGGCCGTCCGCCTCCAGCAGACGGTCCTCCCGGCCCCCGCCTTCACCCTCCCGCCCCTGACCCCCCTCCGTCCCTCTCCGCCCACCTGCCCTGGACAGATCCGACCCCTGCCCACGCCCCCGTGCGCCCCCCACCGGCCGCCCGCCCCTCCCCAGTGGCCCCCGCTCCCCCCGCACTGAGCAGCGCGCACCCGGCGACCCCGCCGAACGCAGCGCCGCAGGCGCAGGCAAGGGGCGCGGACTGCGCGCCCCCGCCACCTCGGAGCAGGGGGAGAAAAGACCGCGGCGGCGCCGCCACCCGCCCCCCGAGGGGAGCGGATCGCAGCGCCGCCGCAGCGACGACTCCGCCGGCCTCAGCCGTTCAGCGCCTCGCGCGCCAGCCGCGCCGTCTCGGACGGCGTCTTGCCGACCTTGACCCCCGCGGCCTCCAGCGCTTCCTTCTTCGCCTGGGCGGTACCCGAGGACCCGGAGACGATCGCCCCCGCGTGCCCCATGGTCTTGCCCTCCGGCGCGGTGAATCCGGCCACGTACCCGACGACCGGCTTCGTCACGTTCGCCTTGATGAAGTCCGCCGCGCGCTCCTCCGCGTCGCCGCCGATCTCACCGATCATGACGATCAGGTCGGTCTCGGGGTCCGCCTCGAACGCCGCCAGGGCGTCGATGTGGGTGGTCCCGATGATCGGGTCGCCGCCGATGCCGACCGCGGACGAGAAGCCGATGTCCCGCAGCTCGTACATCATCTGGTAGGTCAGCGTGCCCGACTTGGAGACGAGCCCGATCCGCCCCGGCTTGGTGATGTCGCCGGGGATGATGCCCACGTTGGACTGACCGGGGGTGATCAGACCCGGGCAGTTCGGGCCGATGATCCGCGTCTTGTTGCCCTTGTGCTGCGCGTGCGCCCAGAACGTCGCGGAGTCGTGGACCGCGATGCCCTCGGTGATCACGACGGCCAGCGGGATCTCGGCGTCGATCGCCTCGATGACCGCGTCCTTGGTGAACTTCTCCGGGACGAAGATCACGGTGACGTCGGCGCCGGTGGCCTCCATCGCCTCCTTGACCGTCCCGAAGACCGGCACCTCGGTGCCGTCGAAGTCGACCTTGGTGCCCGCCTTGCGCGGGTTGACGCCACCGACGATGTTCGTGCCGTCGGCCAGCATGAGCTTGGTGTGCTTCATGCCGGTGGAGCCGGTCATGCCCTGGACGATGACCTTGCTGTCCTTGGTGAGGAAGATAGCCATGGTGTGGTGAGTCCCTCGTCCCTTACTTAGCAGCCAGCTCGGCGGCCTTGTCGGCCGCGCCGTCCATCGTGTCCACGCGCTGCACCAGCGGGTGGTTGGCGTCGTCGAGGATCTTCCGACCCAGCGCGGCGTTGTTGCCGTCCAGCCGGACGACCAGCGGCTTGGTGACGTCCTCGCCCTTGGACTTCAGCAGGTCCAGGGCCTGGACGATGCCGTTGGCCACCGCGTCGCAGGCGGTGATGCCGCCGAAGACGTTGACGAAGACGGACTTGACGTCCGGGTCGCCGAGGATGACCTCCAGGCCGTTGGCCATCACCTCGGCGGACGCGCCGCCGCCGATGTCGAGGAAGTTGGCCGGCTTGACGCCGTTGTGCGCCTCGCCCGCGTAGGCCACGACGTCCAGGGTGCTCATCACGAGACCCGCGCCGTTGCCGATGATGCCGACCTCGCCGTCCAGCTTGACGTAGTTGAGGCCCTTCTCCTTGGCCTTCGCCTCAAGCGGGTTCGCGGCGGCCTTGTCCTCCAGCGCGGCGTGCTCCGGCTGGCGGAACTCGGCGTTGGCGTCCAGGGAGACCTTGCCGTCCAGCGCGATGATCTTGCCGTCGCCGGTCTTGACCAGCGGGTTGACCTCGACCAGCAGGGCGTCTTCCTTGACGAAGACCTCCCACAGCTTCTGCAGGGTCGCCACGACCTGGTCGGCGATCTCGGCCGGGAACTTCGCGGCCTCGACGATCTCGCGGGCCTTGGCCTCGGTCACGCCCTCGACGGCGTCCACCGGGATCTTGGCCAGCGCCTCGGGCTTCTCCGCGGCGACGACCTCGATCTCCACACCGCCCTCGACGGAGGCCATCGCCAGGAAGGTCCGGTTGGTGCGGTCCAGCAGGAAGGAGACGTAGTACTCCTCCTTGATGTCCGCGGTCTGGGCCAGCATCACCTTGTGCACGGTGTGGCCCTTGATGTCCATGCCGAGGATCTGCCCGGCCTTGGCGACCGCGTCCTCCGGGTCGGCGGCCAGCTTCACGCCGCCGGCCTTGCCTCGGCCACCGACCTTCACCTGGGCCTTGACCACGGCCTTGCCGCCGAAGCGCTCCGCGACCGCACGCGCGGCCTCAGGCGTGTCAATGACTTCACCATCCAGCACCGGTACACCGTGCTTGGCGAAGAGGTCCCTCGCCTGGTACTCGAACAGGTCCACGCGCGTCCGTCCTTGTGATCGCGACTGCTTTTCTTCCGAGCGTGCCGGGCGGGTCGGCGCAGTTGCACTTCGTGAGGGTGACGTGATGGCTCAGGGGTACGCCCGGACCGGGATCCTTGCGTCCAGCGCCATCGCCTTCCGGAAGCCCACGTCGGCCTTTGCACGCGGCATGTCCGTCTCGCAGGTTATCCCCGTTCCACGTGCTCGGATGAATCGGGCCCCCTGGATGGGCCCGTGAGAACGGTCACAAAGCGCCCGTCAGGCGGCGGACGGAGGCTTCTCCGCCGCCGCCCGCCGGCTCCGTACGGTGTTTCCCGGTGTTTCTCGGTGGTGCTTGATGGTGCTCGGTGGTACCGGGTGGTGCTGAGTGGTTCTCCCCCGTTCGTCCCCGCGTGCGGCCGGACAGTGGGATCCGGCTCCCTGAGGCCGTTCGCCTGGGTCAGAGGCGGCGGCTACCGGTCGAACTCGCCCCGCTTGGCCCCGTCCAGGAAGCACGCCCACTCGTGCGCCGTGTAGACATGGGCGGGCCTGTGCGGGTTCTTGGAATCGCGCAACGCGACCGCGCCGTCGGGGAGGAAGGCGACCTCCACGCAGCCGTTGGTGTCGCTGCTGCTCGATTTGAACCAGCGGATATCGGTGAGTTCCAGTCGCTCCACGGGCTCACATCTCCTCTGCTGCTGCAAGGATGACGCGCACGGAGCGGTCGGCGTCCAGGGCCTGCTCCGCCAGGGTGGCGAAGATCTCCGCCGCTCGCCGGACATCGGGCGGCTTCTCCAGGTAGACGCTTCCAGCAGGCCCTTCGACATAGACCACGTCCGCATCTGCCTCGTCCGGAAGCTCGAGCAGGGTGAACATTCCCGAAAGTGCGGAATGGGCACCCGTTTCGAACGGCAGTACTTGTAGGTGGACATTAGTACGAGAGGCCAGTTCCGCCATACTCAGAAGCTGATGCTTCATCACATCTCGGCCACCGACCGGCCGCCGAAGCACCGCCTCGTCCACAACCGCCCGCAACCGAAGGGGATTCTGCGTCTCCGTCAGCCGTTCCTGCCGGGTGGTGCGCAGTTTCACCATCTGCTCGACGTCGTCCGGAGGCGCGTTCCGATAGCCGGCCCGGAGCAGTGCGCGGGCGTAGTCCGCGGTCTGCAGCAGACCGGGCACGACGGCCGGCGCATAAGTGCGGACGGCGACCGCGTCGGCCTCCAGACCGATGAAGGTCTCGAAGCCCGGCGGCAGCACCTCCTCGAAGCTGCGCCACCAACCCGTGGCCCGCGCACCGCGGTTGAGTTGCAGCAGTTGTTCGCGTACCTCGGGGTCCCGTACTCCGTAGAGCCGGAGCATGGCGTCCACGTCGATCTGACGGGCCTTCAACTTCCCGGTCTCGATTCGGCTGACCTTCGCCGTCGAGCAATCCAGGGAGCGGGCCACCTCCTCGATGGTGAGCCTCGCCTTCTGTCGCAGGCGCCGGAGTTCGAGGCCGAGCCGTCTGCGCTGGACGGTGGGGCTGGGCCGACCGGCGCGGCCGATTCCGCCCGCCCCGGAATCCCGCGCCGGACCCGCCGCTTCGCCGATCGGCTGCACCATCGCGCCTTCGCCCCTCCCTGCGACAGACGCGCCGGGGGGCGCGCCCTCTCCCGCACGCCCCCGAATTCACCTCGGGAGCCCGGCCAATCGTCTCGACTAACTTGCCTTTGTAACGTTACTCCGGGAGTGTTGAGGGAGTAACGGAAGCGCTGCACACGGTAACCGAGCCGGCAAGCAGCCGTCGTGCCGGTGCCTCCGGTTCGCCCCTGTTACCGAGAGTAGACCGCGGATGCACAGCCAACGCCATCGTGTGCAGCATCGGGATCCCGACGATCCACCCGACCAGGACCCCGGCCGCAGCGAGCTGAACGGTCTCTCCACGGCCCGGAACACCTGGCCGATGGACCGCCAGGCCGCAGCGACCTTCCCGGGCCGGCCGGAGTCGGTCGCCACCGCCCGCCGCTTCGTGCGGATAACCGGCGCGATGTGGCGGCTCCGCGGCGAGCTCCTCGACGACGTTGAACTGTGCATGTCCGAACTGGTCGGCAACGCCGTCTCGCACACCCGCAGCAGCCGCGTCCACTGCAGGCTGTGGAGCGCGCGAGGGGTGCTCTTCCTGGAGGTGGACGACGAGGGCGGGACCGACGACGGCGGCCCGGCGGTCGAGAAGGCCGGCGCGGACGACGAGAGCGGCCGCGGCCTGCTGCTGATCGAGACCTTCACCGCCGCCTGGGGCACCACGCCCCGGCCGGGACTGGGCGGCAAGACGGTCTGGGCCGCGATCGTCCTCCCCTCCTCACTGGGGTAGCGGCCGCCCCTCCAGGGCCGCCGCCATCACCTCGGGAAAACGATCAGGCGAACAACTGAAGACGGGTATCCCGACGGCCGCCAGAGCGGCGGCGTTCTCCCGGTGGTAGGCGGGGGCGCCTTCGTCGCACAGGGCGGGCAGCGCGACGCAGCGCACGCCCGCCGCCTGGAGAGCGGCCAACCGAGCCGGCCAGCCCCCGTGACCCCGGGGCTGGTCCTCCGACGCTCCGTCGTGCAGATCACTCACCAGCACCAGCACGGTCTCCGTCGGCCGCGCTATCCGCTCCGCGCAGTACGCCAGCGCCCGGCCGATGTCGGTGCCGCCGCCGAGCTGGACCCCGAAGAGAACGTCCACCGGATCGGCGATCAGCCCCGTGAGGTCCACCACCGAGGTGTCGAAGGCGATCAGGCGGGTCGTCAGCGCCGGGAGCGAGGCCAGCACGGAGGCGAAGACCGAGGCGAAGACCACCGAGGCGGCCATCGAGCCGGACTGGTCCACGCACAGCACCACCTCCCGGCGCAGCCCGCGGCGCGCCCGTGCGTAGCCCACCAACTTCTCCGGAACCACCGCGCCGTGCTCGGAAAGCCAGTTGCCGCGGTTCAGATTGGCCCGAATCGTTCGGTTCCAGTCCACATCCCCGAGGCGGGGGCGGACCGCCCGGGCGGCGCGGTCCAGCGCCCCGCCGAGCGCGGTACGGGTGTGCACCGCGAGCCGGCGCTCCAGGTCCGCCGTCACCGTGCGGACCACCTGGCGGGCGGCCTCCCGGGCGGACTCCGGCAGCGCCCGGGAGAGCGAGAGGAGCGTGCCGACGAGATGCACGTCGGGCTCGACGGCCGCCAGCAACTCCGGTTCCGCGAGGAGGTGTTCGATGCCCAGGCGCTCGATGGCGTCGCGCTGGAGGAGGTGCAGCACGCTGCTCGGGAACCAGCGCCGGACGTCCGTGAGCCAGCGGGCGGCCTGCGGCGCGGAGGCGCCCAGGCCCGCCCCGGGGCGCGCGGTCCGGCCGGGCGCCGGGCGGGCGCCACGGCCGCGGCCGTCTCCGTAGAGGGCGTCCAGGGTCTGGTCCATCCCGGCGTCGGCGCCGCTGAGCCGGAGACCGAAGGCGTCGGCCTCGCCCCCGCCCAGCACCAGCCGCCAGCGCCGGGCGCGCTCGTCGTACGGGTTCTGCGTCATCTCTCCTCCGTCGCGCCCAGCAGCATCCCGAGGACGGGCAGTACGGCGTCCGCGCGCGCCTCGTCCAGCTCCGCGGCGAAGCCCCGCCGGGGGCCCGCCGCCCCGACCCTCGCCGCCCCACCGTCGCCGCCGCGGCCGGGGCGGGCGCGCCGGCCAGCACTCGCTCTCCGACGGCCCGCCGGGCGCCGGGCTCGAAACCGGCGAAGACCCGTCTGAGCAGTGGCAGCGCCTCCCGGAACGCCGCCTCGGGCAGGCCCGTCAGCCAGCGGTCGACCAGCCCGAGGAGCACCGGGTCGTGGAGCAGCAGCACCCCTCCGGCGGGTCCGCCGCCGAGGAAGCCGGCCGCCCAGCCGGCGGCGTCCCGCACCGACGCGTTCCGCCCGAGCACCAGCGCCATCCGCCGCCCGACCTCCTCCGCGCCCAGCCACCCCCCGTCCAGCAGCAGCCGCACCGCCCGGCCCCGCAGCACCCCGGCCACCCCGCCCCGCGAGGCGATCGCCCGCAGCGCCGCGACCCACCGCCCGGCGAGACCGGAGGCCTCGGGACCGCCGTCCTTTCCGGCCGCTCCGTCCTTTCCGGCTGCTCCGCCGTGCGGGTCCGCGCCCGGGCCGGTCAACAGGTGGATCGCGGTGTGGAGGGCGTCGACGGTGGCCTGGGCGGACTCGGCGGCGTCCGTGTCGAGGCCCGAGCAGGCGGCGGGAAGGGCGACGCAGACACGCTCGGCGAGACTCAGGGCGAGGCGGGTGATCCCGCGCGCGGAAGGGTCCGCTGCGCCGGCGCTGTCGCCGTCGCCCTCGCCATCGGCGTGGCCGTCGCCGCCGTGGCCGTCGGGCGCCCCGGAGTCGGCGTCCGCCACGGTTCCGGCCCGGCCCGCTCCGGCCGCCCCGGCCGCGCCGCCCGCGCGCCGGACATCGCCGTAGCGGGCCGCGCGGACCAGCGCGGGCAGCGCCTCCGCCAGCCGGAAGGCGTCGGTGTCCAGCGCCGCGCGGTCGGCGATCGCCCGCAGCACCGCCGGGAGCGCGCCCGGCAGCTCGGCGCGGAGGCAGCGCTCGCTGAGCCCGGTCAGCTCGCCGAGCGAACCCGCGCAGACCGCCGCGTCCGCCGCCCGCGCCTCGGCCGCGGACTCCACGGTGGTCCCCCACACCCCCGCCTCGGTGACCTCCACGGCCGTCTCCGGCTCCCAGCACAGCCGCCAACTCTCCCGGAAGGTGCCGAGGTTGACCGTCTGCGAGGCGATCGGCACCCCCCAGCCCACCCCCAGCAGCCGCAGCCGGTGGAGCAGCACGCTCCGGGCGGCGCCGGTCGGCTCGCGGAGGTCGAGGTCCAGCTCCCGGACGGCCGGCTCCTGGCGCAGCCGCAGCCGCCGGCGGCTCCGCTCCAGATCACGGGCCAGCGGCACCGCCGGCACCGCGTCCGGCACCCGGCCCATCGACTCGCCGACCACCAGCCGCTCCCGGACCAGTCCGAGCGGGACGTCCGAGCCCTCGCAGAGGACGCTCCGCGCGGCCTCGACCGCCTCGGCCAGCCCGGCCGCGGGGCGTCCGCGCAGCGCCGCCAGCCCCTCGGCCAGCCGTACCGCCTCGATCACCCCGGCCGGGGAGACCGCCATCCCCTCCCCGCGCAGCCGCCCGGCGGCGTCGGCCATCCAGCGGGCCAGCCCGTCCCGCCCGGCGCCGTGCCGAAAGAGATGCCGGTACCAGGCGGGCGAGGCGACCCCGGCGCCGTAGCCGCCGGCCCGGCCGAGCCGCCGGTCCGTCCAGGGCACCCAGGTGGCCTCCGTCCGCAGCCGCGGCAGCCCGCGCAGCAGGGCGTCGTCCGCGGCGGCCGAGGGCAGCGGCGAGCGGCCGCCGGCCAGCGCCGGCACGTGCCAGGCGCCGCAGACCACGGCGATCCGCCGGTGGCCGGCGCGGCGGGCGGCCCGGACCGCTCGGCGCATCGCGGCCTCCCGCAGGTCGTCCCGGTCCGGGGCGTGGTCGGCCCGGAGCTCGGCCACCGCCTCGGCCAGCGCGGCGAAGTACGCCAGGGGATCGGCCGGGTCCGGGGCCCGGTGCTCCACCGCGTCCTCCCACCAGGCCTCCGGGTCGTCCGCCCGCCCGGCGGCCGCGGCCAGCTCGGCGATCGGATCCCGGTCCGGTCCGGGCACGTCCGGCTCCGCCGCCCCGGCCGCACCCTCCGGCCCCTCGGCCGCCAGCAGATGGCCGGTCGGCAGGTCGGCGAAGCGGACCGCCGTCCCCGCCCCGAGGGCGTACCGCAGCGCGACCCACTCCGGGGAGAACTCGGCGAACGGCCAGAACACCGACCGCGCGGGCTCGTCCACCGCGTAGACCAGCAACGCCACCGGCGGCGCCATCCCCGGATCGGCGGCGAGACCGAGCAGCGGGTCCGCCTCCGGCGGGCCCTCGATCAGCACCGCGTCCGGCCGCAGCTCCTCCAGCGCCGCCGCCACCGCCCGCGCGGAGCCCACACCGTGGTGGCGCACCCCCAGCACGGCCAGGTCGAGCGCGGGGTCGGCCCGGACGGCACCGCTCACGGACCGACCTCGCGGCAGGCCCGGTAGAGGTCCTGCCAGCCCGGGCGCTCCCGGACCACCGTCTCCAGGTACTCCTGCCAGACCAGACCGTCCACGGCCTCCTCCCGGACCACCGCGCCGGTCAGTCCCGGCGCCAGGTCGGCGGCCCGCAGCACGCCGTCCCCGAAGTGCGCGGAGAGCGCCAGCCCGCCGGTCACCACGGATATCGCCTCGGCGGCGGAGAGCGTCCCCGAGGGCGACTTGACCCTGGTGCGGCCGTCGGCGGTCACGCCCTCGCGCAGCTCGCGGAAGACGGTGACCACCCGGCGGATCTCCGCGGCCGACGAGCCGTCCGGGGCCGTCGGCAGCTCCAGGGAGCGGCCCAGCTCGGCCACCCGCCGGCTGACGATCTCCACCTCCTCCTCCACCCCGGCCGGCAGCGGCAGCACGACCGTGTTGAACCGCCGGCGCAGCGCGCTGGACAGCTCGTTCACCCCCCGGTCGCGGTCGTTGGCGGTGGCGATCAGGTTGAAGCCTCGGACGGCCTGCACCTCCTCGCCCAGCTCCGGTATCGGCAGGGACTTCTCGGAGAGCACGGTGATCAGCGAGTCCTGCACGTCGGCGGGTATCCGGGTCAGCTCCTCGACCCGGACGAGCTTGCCCTCGGCCATCGCGTTGAGCACCGGGCCGGGCACCAGCGCCTCCCGCCGGGGGCCGTGCGCCAGCAGCTCGGCGTAGTTCCACCCGTACCGCAGCGACTCCTCGGGGGTGCCGGCGGTGCCCTGCACCAGCAGCGTCGAGTCCCCGCTCACCGCCGCGGCCAGATGCTCGGAGAGCCAGGTCTTGGCCGTCCCCGGCACCCCGAGCAGCAGCAGCGCACGGTCGGTGGCGAGGGTCGCCACCGCGGTCTCCACGATCCGGCGCGGGCCGACGTACTTCGGGGTGATCCCGGTGCCGTCCGGCAGCCGCCCGCCGAGCAGGTACGCGGCCACCGCCCAGGGCGAGAGCCGCCAGCGCTCGGGCCGGGGCCGGTCGTCCGCCCGCTCCAGCGCGGCGAGTTCGGCGGCGTACGCCTGCTCGGCGTGCGGCCTCAGTACCGTCGTTCCCACGATCGCCCTCCCCGGAAGGTCCCTGGGAACAGGCTGCACCCGACCACTGACAATCCCCCGACGATCCGTCAAGTACCAGGTCAGAGGCGGTTGTCAGACCCCCGTACTAGCTTTCCCGCCATGGCAGCGAAGCCCGGAGGAACGCAGGGTCGGCAGCGGCGGCAGCAGCGGGACGACCGGATCACGGCCGGCGCCGCGGAACTGGAGCGCCGGCTCGCCGACGCGCTCGGGCCAGGCCTGGCCGAGGCCGCCGCGGACCCCCGCTCCCTCTCCGAGCCCGCGGCCCGGATGGTCGACGCCCAGGCGCCCGGACTCGCGGCCCGGCTACGGGAGTTGGCGACCATCCCGAGCAGCGGCCCGGACTGGCCGGACCGGCTGCTGGAGGAGTACGCGCTGCTCCATCTGCTGGCCGTGGGCTACGGCCGGCTCGGCGCCCTGCCGGCCCCTCTCGCGGCCACCGTCAGCACCCGCGTGGGCCGGCCCACCCCGACCGCCGAGGTGCTGGCGACGGGCCCCCGGCTGCGCGATCGCTGGCTGGTGCTGGGCCGCACGGAGACCGGCGAGGGCCCGCCCCGGCAGCCGCAGCAGTCGCAGTCGCAACCGGCAGCCCAGCGACCGGGCGCCCGGCAATCAACAGCTCAGCGGCCGACAGCCCAGCAATCGCCGCACCGGCTGACCGCCCGCAGGACCTGGCTGCTCGGCCGGAGCAGCGGCCGTATCGCACTGCTGCTGGCCTACGCGGGCCCAGGCCGCCCGATGCCCGGGCCGCTGCTGCCGGTCGGCCGAGAGCTGGCGGCCGAGGTGGCCTACTACCCGTCCGCCCTCCCACTCCGCGCGGTGCTCGCCGATCCGGCGGAGCCGATCGCGGAGGACGCCGCCGACGCCGGGCCGCCACCCGGCCGCAGCCTGACGGAGGCCCTCGCCGACTACACCGCCGCGCTCGCCGCCGATCCCTGGACGGACCGGATACCGGTGGTGCTGCGCGAGGTCGTCTGCCGCCCCGGACCGGAGGGCTGGCTGATCACCGAGCCGACCGGCGCCCGGTCCGTCCCGGTGGACGGTCGGTACGCCGTGGACACCGGCCTGTGGCGGCTCACCGCGGTCGGCGCGGGCCGGCCGCTGACCGTCTTCGGCGAGCTCGGTCACCGCGGCTTCGCCCCGGTGACCTGCTGGGCCCGGCACCCGGAGCCCTCCCCCGTCCCGGTCCACCGCTGATCCGAAGGCCCGCCATGGTTCCCGACACCGACCTCGCATGGGACGACCTGGTCGCCGCCGCCCTCCTCGGCACCGTCCGGCGGCCGTCCGCGCCGGAGCCGCGCGCCCTGCTGAACGCCTCCGCGACGGCGGCCCTCCGCCGCCGGGCGGGGTTGCGACCGGCCGAGTCCGCCGAGCCGCGAGGAACAGCGGGACCACCGGGAGTACCAGGAGCACCGGGAGTAACAGGAGCACCGGGACCAGCGAGACCGCAGGGCCCGCAGGGTCCGCCCCCGCACGACCCGCGTCCGCTGCCGCCGCCGGCCGCCCGGGCCCGGCTGGCCTGGCTGCTCGCGGCCGACCAGGACCGGTCGGGCGCCGCTCCGCTCGCCCCGGCCCTCGTCCCCCCGTACGAGCGGCCGCCCCGGCCGGCGCCCGAGACCGCGAACCGGCCCCAGCTCCTCGCCGACTGGCTGCGCCTGGCCCGCTCCGCCGGCTACCGGGCACCGGCCGAGCTGCTGCCCGAGCTGCTGGCGGCCGCGCGCGGCCGCAGCGAGCTGCGCGAGGACGTCGCCGCCCTGGCCGGCCCCCTCGGGCATTGGCTGGCCGGCCTCAACCCGAGCTGGTCCGCCCTGCTGCGCACCTCGGCCGCCGCCGAGCTGGAGGCGGCGGCGGAGACCGGGTCCGGCCGCCCCACCGGCGCCGCGCCCGCGGATCCCCATCGCATCTGGCAGGTGGGCCTGTTCACCGAGCGGATCAACCACCTCACCGCCCTCCGCAGGCGCGATCCGGCCGCCGCGCTGGCCCTGCTCCGCTCCGACTGGGCGCGGGAACGCGCGGAGGACCGCCTCCTCTTCCTGGACGCGCTGCAGGAGGGTCTCTCCGCCGCCGACGAGCCGTTCCTTGAAGAGGCCCTCTCCGACCGCTCCCCCAACGTCCGGCACACCGCCGCGGAGCTCCTCTCCACGCTGCCCGGCTCGGCGCTCGCCGGCCGGATGGCCGAGCGCGCCCAGGCAGCCGTCCGGATCGTCCGGGGCCCGGGCGGCCGCGGCTCACCGGCCCGCATCGCGGTCGATCCCCCGAGCGCCTGCGACGCCGGAATGCAGCGGGACGGAATACCCGTCAGATCGCCCACCGGCCGCGGCGACCGGGCGTTCTGGCTGGGTGAGATCACCGCCGCCGCCCCGCTCACCATCTGGTGCGGAGACGATTCCGCCGGCGACCCCGCGGACGGCTCGGCGGGCGAATCTGCAGGCGATTACGCGGGCGCCCCGGCCACTCCCGAGGCGCTGCTCCGCCTCCCGGTCGCCGACGGCTGGCGGGACGAGCTCCACGCGGCCTGGGCCCGAGCCGCCGTCCGCCAGGGCGACGCGGCCTGGGCGCGGGCGCTCCTCGACCTGCTCCCGCCGGGCGCGCCCCCGCCGCCGGGCCTGCTGACGGTGCTGCCGAAGGCCGAACGGGCGGAGTGGACCGCCCGCTTCGTCGCCCGGCACGGGCTCGCCGACGCCTTCCAGTCGCTGGCCGCCTGTCCCGCGCCCTGGCCCCCGCCGCTGGCCACGGCGGTGCTGTGCGCGCTGGTACGGGCGGCCGAGGCGGGTGCCTACCCATGGAGCCACAGCGGGGTGCTGGGCGCGGCCGAGCGCTCGCTGGCGCCCTCGGCGGCGGGTGAGGTCGCCGAGCGCGCCGCCGCCCCGGCGCTGGACCCGGCCTGGGCGGAGGTGCTGGACCGCCTCTCGGCGACGCTGCGGGTGCGCGCGGCCGTCCATGCCGAACTCACCGAGCCCCAGGCCGGGTACGAGACCAGGCCCCAGGCCGGGTACGAGACCGGGCCCCAGGCGGGGTGCGAACTCACGTCCCGGCCCGGCGCCACCCCCGGTCCAGCCGCTACGCAGCCGCCCCGGCCCGCAGATGCCCCTTGACCCATTCGACGATCTCGCCGGTCGACGCGCCGGGGGTGAAGACCTCCGCCACGCCGAGCTTCTTCAGCTCCGGAATGTCGGCCTCCGGGATGATCCCGCCGCCGAATACCGTGATGTCGGCGGCATCCCTTTCCCGGAGGAGTTCGACTACCTTGGCGCAGAGGGTCATATGCGCGCCGGAGAGAATGGACAGCCCGATGCCGTCCGCGTCCTCCTGGACGGCGGTGTCGACGATCTGCTCAGGGGTCTGGTGGAGGCCGGTGTAGATGACCTCCATGCCCGCGTCGCGCAGCGCCCGCGCGATCACCTTCGCGCCCCGGTCGTGCCCGTCCAGGCCAGGCTTGGCGACCACTACCCGGATCGGCCCGGTCATCTCCATCAACGCCTCCTGCGTTCTCGCGTCGTCGCGCATACGCCCTTGGGATACCCCGTCAACGCGCCTGCGTTAACGGCCGTTCCACGCCGTTGGAGGAACGTTAGCGCCGGGCGGCCGGAAAAACCGTTTCGGGCCGTCGGGCGAGGGGAGAATCACACCGGGACAGACGTTCATCGCGCGGCCCTCCCCGGTCCGACCGGCCGAAACCCACAGCTCGTCAGCTCCATCCGGCAAGGGGCGAGTTCGCGCGACGGTAGCCGCCCATCACTCGCCCGTGCTTTTCGTCCGGGATCAGGTGCGCCTCGGGGCAGTCCTTCTCACCCCGGTTTCATCGCATTCGCGCCTTCCCGTCCGAGCACTCGCCCCGCGGGTCGGCTTCCGTGATCGCGCACGAAGGAGTGTGCCGCCACCTCCATGTGCGCCTGCGCAGGGAAGTGGGGACGATCATGGTCAGCCTTCTCCGGTGCGCCGCGACCGCGGCCCGGGTGATGGGGATGGAATTCGCCGCACTCGCCGGGCATCTGCTGCTCTATCCATACGGCCTGACGCCCGAGCAACTCCCCGCCCTGCCAAGCCCTTCGGGCAACCGGAACACCACCGCGCCACCGGCCGCCGGCTCCCGGACCGGCACCCCCGCCGGCGAGCCGCGCCCGCACTGCGCCCATCTCCCGGAACCCGGCGGGGAGTCGTTCTCCGCATCCGAACCGGACTACTCGCCGGTCGTCCTGCTGCACGGGCTGATCGACAACCGCTCGGTGTTCACCCTGCTCCGGCAGAACCTCCTCCGGCACGGCTGGACCCGCGTCCACTGCGTCAACTACAGCCCCCTGACCAGCGACATTCGCTACGCGGCGGCCGACCTCGGCTACCAGGTCGAGCGGATCAGGGCCGCCTACGGCGGGGAGCGGGTGGCCGTCATCGGGCACAGCCTCGGCGGGCTGATCGGGCGCTACTACGTCCAGCGCCTCGCCGGCGACGAGCACGTCCACAGCCTGATCACGCTGGGCACCCCGCACTCCGGCACCCATCTCGCGCGCCTCCCCCACCTGCTGCCGATCGTCCGCCAGATGCGTCCGGGCAGCTCCCTGCTGACCGAGCTGCGGGCCCCCGCGCCCGGCTGCCGGACCAGGTTCACCTCGATCCGCGGCGGACTGGACGAGCTCGTCCTGCCCGGCTCCAGCGCAAGGATCGAGCACCCGGACCTGGCGGTCCGCAATCTGCTGGTGCCCCGGGTCGGCCACCTCGCACTGCCGGTGCACTACGGCACCATGGCGCTGGTCAGGGAGGCGCTGGCAACCGGTTACCCGACCGCCCCGGCGGCCCGCGCGCCCCGGCGGGAGGCGGCGCCGGACCGCCCCGCGGAGGCAACCGGCGCGGCCTGAGGGACACCTGAGCGACCGCCAACACGCCCAGCCGACACGGTTTGTAAGGCTTTCGTGACAGCGAGTACAGTCGCGCTCATTCTGTCCGCGGACCGGACGAGGTCGCCTCACCGCCATGTCGCTTGCCGCCCCCGCTCACCGCTTCACCCCCGCCGCCGGGGCCGAGAACCCGGGCCGGCCGCGGAGCCCGCAGGGCTCCGAGTCGGCCGGCCGGCACCGCGCGGGCCGAGCCGCCGGCCGGCGAGCCACCGGCCGCCGTGCGGCCGACCGACCCGCCACGGTGCGAACCAGCGCAGGAACCAGCGCCGGACCCACCGCCGGACCCACCGCCGGACCCAGCGCCGAAACCGGCGTCCGAACCAGCGCCCGGAGCGGCGCCCGCAAGGCCGGCCACCGGGCCGCGCCCTCCCCGCTGCGGGCCCTCCTCTCCCCGTCCGCACTGGCCTTGGGCGCGCTCGGCACCCTCAGCGCTCTGGGCGCGGCCGCGGTGGTCCTCGTCCCCGGCCTGGGCCGGATCGCCGGCGAGGTCGGCTCGGACGTGGCCGGGGCAGCCGGGATCGACCTAGCCGGCGACGGCGGAGCTCAAGCCGCCGCCGCGGACCGCACCCCCGCCGGATTCCCCGGCCAGAGCGGCCCGTCCGGCCAGCCGGGTCCGTCCGGCCAGCCGGGCCGGACCGGCGGACCGGCGGGCGCCTCCGCCGGCCGTCTCACCCGGGCCGAGGCCGACGCGGCCCTCGCCGCGCGCGTCCGCGACCGTACCGAGCACCATCTGGCCGCCGTCGCCGACGCCCAGCACCGGGCCCGCCAGGCCGCCGCGGACGCCGCGCGGGCCGCCGAGGCCCGCCGCCCGAAGTTCGAACTACCGGTCACCCAGAAGGGGTTGAGCGCCCTCTTCGGCGCGGTGGGCGAGCACTGGCTGCACCTCCACACCGGGATCGACTTCCCGGTCCAGGAGGGCACCCCCGTCCGCGCGGCCACCGACGGCACCGTCCACACCCTGTGGAACGACGACTACGGCCACATGGTCAAGGTCATCGCCCCCGACGGGACGCAGACCTGGTACTGCCACCTCAGCGGCTACCGGCTGACCCACGGCCGGGTACGGGCCGGGGAGGTGATCGCCTACTCCGGCGACACCGGCAACTCCACCGGCCCGCACCTCCACTTCGAGGTCCATCCGCACGGGGGCGAGGCCTCCGACCCGCTGCCCTGGCTGCTCGGCCACCACCTCGACCCGCGCTGACGGGCCGGGCGACGGCCGCCGGCCAGCGGCCGACAACCCTCAGGCGCTGCCCGCCCTAGAGCTTCTCCACCGGCGCGTACCGCAGCAGCAGCCGCTTCTCCCCGTTGGCGCCGAAGTCGATGGTGGCCTCCGCCTTGTCGCCGCTGCCCGCGACCGCGGCCACCGTGCCGAGGCCGAAGCGGTCGTGGGTGACCCGGTCGCCCACCGCGAGCGCCACCACCTCGCGCTCCCGGACCGTCCGGGCGCTCCGCCCCCAGCCGGCGGGGGCGGTCCGCCCGCCGCCGCCGGAGAGCGAGGAGGCCGAGCGCATCGCCGGCGGCGCGGCGGCCGCCGCAGTCCGCTTCTCCTCGACCAGCGTCGCCGGGATCTCGTCCAGGAACCTGGACGGCGGGTTGTACGAGGGCTGGCCCCAGGCGCTGCGCATGGCCGCCCGGGAGACGTAGAGCCGCTCGCGCGCCCGGGTCAGCCCGACGTAGGCGAGCCGGCGCTCCTCCTCCAGCTCCTTGGTCTGGCCGAGCGAGCGCATGTGCGGGAAGACCCCGTCCTCCATGCCGGTCAGGAAGACCACGGGGAACTCCAGGCCCTTGGCGGTGTGGAGGGTCATCAGCGTGATGACGCCCTGCGACTCGCCCTCCTCGTCCGGGATCTGGTCCGAGTCGGCGACCAGCGCCACCCGCTCCAGGAACTCCGCGAGACCGGCCGATCCGCCGCGCGCGGCGGGGGCGGCGTCCCCGTCCCCGTCCGCGCCCTCCGCCTCCGCGCCATCCGCCTCGGCGTCCTGCGTCTCCTCCCCGGAGGCCTGCTCCTCGGCGGCCTGCTCCTCGCCCAGCTGCTCGAACTCCAGCGCCACCGCGGCGAGTTCCTGGAGGTTCTCGATCCGGGTCTCGTCCTGCGGATCGGTCGAGGCCTGGAGTTCGGCCAGGTAGCCGGTCTCCTCCAGCACCGCCTCCAGGACCGTCGCCGGGCCCGCCCCGGACTCGACGACC
The DNA here is from genome assembly GCF_000744815.1 of Phaeacidiphilus oryzae TH49. Taxonomy (NCBI): domain Bacteria; kingdom Bacillati; phylum Actinomycetota; class Actinomycetes; order Kitasatosporales; family Streptomycetaceae; genus Phaeacidiphilus; species Phaeacidiphilus oryzae. The sequence goes on along the minus strand of NZ_JQMQ01000005.1, from coordinate 4,358,897 downwards.
GCGCGCAGCTTCTCCAGCAGCTCGTTGAACTTCTTGACCGCGTTCATCGACCGCGAGGCCATCCCGTAGGCCTCGTCCACCCGGCGCAGCGCCTGGGAGAAGGAGATCCGCTCGCGCAGCGCCAGCGCGTCCACCATGGCCTCGGCCCGGTCGCCGATCCCGCGCTTCGGCACGTTGAGGATCCGCCGCAGCGGAACGGTGTCCTCCGGATTGGCCAGCACCCGCAGGTAGGCCAGCACGTCCCGGACCTCCTTGCGCTCGTAGAAGCGCACCCCGCCGACCACCTTGTACGGCAGCCCGACCCGGATGAACACCTCCTCGAACACCCGCGACTGGGCGTTGGTCCGGTAGAAGACGGCGACGTCGCCGGGCCGTACGTCCCCGGCGTCGATCAGCCGGTCCACCTCGTCCGCGACGAACTGGGCCTCGCCGTGCTCGTCGTCCGCGACATACGAGACGATCTTCGTCCCGTCGGCCCCGGCGGTCCACAGCTTCTTGGCCCGCCGGTTGGTGTTCTTCTCGATCACCGAGTTGGCGGCGCTCAGGATCGTCTGGGTGGAGCGGTAGTTCTGCTCCAGCAGGATGGTCACGGCATCCGGGTAGTCCTCCTCGAAGTCGAGGATGTTCCGGATGGTCGCGCCGCGGAAGGCGTAGATCGACTGGTCGGCGTCGCCGACCACGCAGAGCTCGGCCGGCGGCACCTCCGCCAGCCCGGCCTGCGCCGGGTTGACCAGCTCACCGTCCACCGTCCGCTTGGGCGCGCTGCCGGCGGCCCCGCCGCTGAGCTCCCGGACCAGCATGTACTGGGCGTGGTTGGTGTCCTGGTACTCGTCGACCAGGATGTGCCGGAATCGCCTGCGGTAGTGCTCGGCGACGTCCGGGAAGGCCTGGAGCAGGTGCACCGCCGTCATGATGATGTCGTCGAAGTCCAGCGCGTTGGCCTCGCGCAGCCGCCGCTGGTAGAGGGTGTACGCCTCGGCGAGCTGGCGCTCCATCGGGTTGCTCGCCTGGGCGGCGTAGGTCTCCTCGTCGATGAGCTCGTTCTTGAGGTTGGAGACCTTGGCGCTGAAGGACTTCGGCGGGAACTGCTTCGGGTCCAGGTCCAGGTCCCGGCAGACCAGGCCCATCAGCCGCTGGGCGTCCGTGCCGTCGTAGATGGAGAAGCTCGACGTGAAGCCGAGCCGCTTGCTCTCCCGCCGCAGGATCCGGACGCAGGCGCTGTGGAAGGTGGACACCCACATCGCGTTGGCCCGCGGGCCGACCAGCGCCTCGACGCGCTCCCGCATCTCGGCGGCGGCCTTGTTGGTGAAGGTGATCGCCAGGATCTCGCCGGGCCGCACGCCGCGGGCGGCCAGCAGGTACGCGATCCGGTGGGTCAGCACCCGGGTCTTGCCGGACCCGGCGCCGGCCACGATCAGCAGCGGTGAGCCGGCGTGCAGCACGGCCTCGCGCTGCTGCGGGTTCATCCCGTCGAGCAGCTGCGCGGCATCGGCGACGGTACGCGGGGAGCCGTTGCCGTGGTAGCGGCCGGCGGTGGCCATGCCGGTGGACGGCGGCTGGTCGAAGACGCCGTCGAAGAGGTCCGCCGGAAGCTCCTCCTCGTACGGGGCGGGCTCGGCGTCGCCCCCGGGGGCGGGCTCCAGACCGGGAAGCGGGATGTCATCGTCAAACAGGCTGCTGCTCATCAATCGACGAGTCTAGTTGCCCCCCAGTCCCGCCCCTCCCCGTTTCCCGGGGCTGCCGCCCCGGACCTCGCTGAGCAGCCCCGAACGCAGGCCCGAAGGGCCAAGTAAGGGGCGCGGGGAACTGCGCGCCCAGCCTCCCCCACGCCTTGACGGCGCGGGGGGACCCCCATCGGCGCCGCACCCGGCTGGGGGGTCCCCCCTGCTCGAAGAGCTTGGGGGAGGCCACCGGGTTGCAACCCGGACTCCGCTGCCGACTGCGGGCAGTCGATGGCCGGGCGCGCAGTTCCCCGCGCCCCTGAAGTCGCTGCGCGACTTTGCGGGGCCGCTGAAGCGGGGGCCGGGGCAGGAGACTACAACCCCCCGCCCCCCGGCGAGCGTCGCAGATGCACGCGGTACGAGTACTGCTCCGGCAGGAACCAGCTGATCGCCAGTTCCACCCGCCGCCCCGCTGCCGTGCTGTACAGCCGGTCGATCCGCAGCACCGGCCGCCCCGCCTCGCACCCCAGCGCCTCGGCCGTCGCCGCCCCCGCCTCGCCCACGGTGATCGACTGCTCGGCGTCCGTGATCGGGCTCTCCAGCCGGGTGTCCAGCAGCCCGATCACCGTCGCCCGGCTCTCCACACCCGGCGAGGCCAGCTCCGGCGCGTCCCGCAGCAGCTCCCCCACGTCCGGCGGCAGCCAGATCACGGTGTGGCAGAACGGCGCCCCGTCGTGCAGCCGCCGGAAGGAGAAGGTCTGCAACGCGTCGGAGTCCAGCCGCAGCCGCCCCGCCGCGTCCACGTCGACCCGCCGCTGCAGCCCGGTGACGATCTGCATCGTGGTGTCGATGGACAGCCCCATCAGGTCGTCGACCGACCCGAACTGCCGCAGGTACCGGCCGTCCCGCGGGGCCGCGAAGGTGCCCCGGCCGGGGACCCGGTGCACCAGCCCCTCGGCGACCAGGTCCTGGAAGGCCCGCCGCACGGTCTGCCGGCTGATCCGGTAGGTCTCGGCCAGCTCCGCCTCGGTCGGCAGCTTGACGTCCGGCGGGTACTTGCCGTCCCGCAGGTCGGCCCGCAGATCGTCGGCCAGCCGCTGGTACGCGCTGACCCCGCGGGCACCCTTCGCCGTCACACCACTTCCTCGATCGCAGGACCCTCTTCCGGAAGGCGGTCAGTCTACCGACGCGATCAGCCGCCGGGCGCGTTCCCAGACCGGCCGGTCCACCATCTTGCCGTCGACCACCGTCAGCTCGGTGCCGGTCGGCGCCGCCGCCAGCACCCGCCGGGCCCACTCCAGCTCCCGCTCCGCCGGCCCGAACTCCTCCACGACCGGGCCCAGCTGGCGCGGATGGAGGCACAGCTTCGCGGTGAAGCCGAGCCGCCGCCCCTCCCGCGCGTCGGCCCGCAGCGCGGCCTCGTCCCCGAGATCCGTGGTGACCCCGTCGACCGGCCCGGGGCGCCCGGCGGCCGCCGAGGCCAGCACCACCCGCGAGCGGGCGTACCGCAGCGCCTCCGCGTCGGCCGCGTCCACCCCGAGCTCCGTGGAGAGGTCCACGTTGCCGAAGGCCAGCCGCGCCACCCCGGCGGCCCGGGCCAGCGCCGAGGCCCCCTCGACCCCCTCGGCCGTCTCGACCAGGGCGAGCACCGCGGACCGCCCGCCGGTCCTGCGGACGATCTCCTCCGGCACCGCCGGGTCCGCCGCCTTGGGCAGCATCACCGGGCAGCCGCGGCCGACCACCAGCGCGAGGTCGTCCGCGAACCACGGCGTCCCGGCGCCGTTGATCCGTACGACCGCGCGGTTGCCGCGCCCCAGCCAGCCGTCCACGGCGTCCCGGGCCGCCTCCTTCTCCCCGGGGGCGACCGCGTCCTCCAGGTCGACCACCACCATGGCCCGCCGGCCGGCCGCGGCGGCCACCGCGGCCACCGCCCTGTCGAAGCGATCGGCCCGCGCCCCCGGCACGAACAGCAGCGCCCGGGCCTCGGCCAGGCCCCCGTCCCCGCTCATCCGAACACCGCCTCGCCGGTCGCGTGCTCGCCGTCCCGTACGGTGGCGACGCGCAGCCGCGCCCCGCTGCCGTCCCCGGCCGGCTCACCGCAGGCCAGCAGGTGCTCGCCGGCGAAGACCGGCTTGCGCAGCCGGTACGCGTAGCTGCGCAGCGGACGCCCGGGGGCCTCGCGCCGGCACAGCTCCAGCATGGTGAGGGCGAGCAGCGGCCCGTGGACGACGAGCCCGGGGTAGCCCTCGACCCCGGTGACGTACGGCTGGTCGTAGTGGATCCGATGGGTGTTCGCGGTCAGCGCGCTGACCCTGAACAGCTCCTCCGCGCCCGGCCGCAGCGCCAACTGCCACTCCTCGTCCGCCTTCGGACGGCTCGTCAGATCGAGGTCGGGGCCGGCCACCGGGGGACGCCCGTCGCCGATCCGGTAGACGATGTCCTGCTCCTCGACCACCCGGACCTCGCCGCCCTGGGCGAACTCGCTGACCACGGTGACGAAGAGGATGTCGCCGCTGCGTCCCCGCTTGGCCCTGACCGGCCCCAGCCGGCTGGTCCTGACCGCCTCTCGGCCGATGATCAGCGGCGACTCGATCCGCAGCCTGCCGCCCGCGAACATCCGGCGGCGCTGCGGCAGAGGCGGCAGGAAGTGCCCGGCGGCGGGGTGGCCGTCCTCGCCGAGGGCGCTCTGCCGCGGCCACTCCAGGAAGTAGAGCCAGTGCCAGAGCAGGGGCAGCGGATCCCCCTCCCGGGCGACCGGCTCCGCCAGGTCGTAGACCGCGGAGAGGCCGGCGACCGGGGCGGCCGCCATGGCGTCCCGCTCGGTCGTCTCGCCCGGGTGCCAGTCCCGTTCGACCTTCCGCATCAGCTCGGCCGGGTCACCGCTCATCATTCACGCACCTCCGCAGAGTCGATCAGTTGCCGTCCGAAGCACCGGGGCCCGGTTCAGGACTCCCCGTGCAGCTCCTCCAGCGAGCTGCCCCGGGTCCGCAGCCCGAGCAGGGCCACCACGAGCGCCGCCACCAGCCACACCCCGGCCACGAATCCGAAGACCGCGACGTAACCGAGCCCGGGCGCGGTGTAGACGGCCGCGATGAGGAACGGCGCCGCCACGTTGGCCGCCCGCCCGGTGCCGTTGGCCAGGCCCGATCCGGCGGTCCGCAGCCGGGTCGGGAAGTACTCGGGAGTGTAGGAGTAGAGCACCGCGATGAAGCACTGGGAGAGCGCGGAGACCAGCACGCCGAAGACCATGATGGCGGCCGCCCCGCCGCTCAGCCCGTAGCCGATCCCCAGCGCGGTGATGATCAGACCGAGCACCACCGCGAGGTGCTTGCGCTGGAAGCGGTCGATGAACGGGGCGGCGAGGAAGGCGCCGGGGACGGCGCCGATGGTGGTCACCGCGGACATCGTCATCGACTTGGCGAAGTCGTGCCCATGGTCGACGAGGAGGGTCGGCACCCAGGACTGGAAGCCGTAGAAGCCGGTCAGCGCGAACGCCCAGAGCACCATGATGACCAGGGTGTTGCGCAGCTGCCCGGCCCGGAACAGCTCGCCGAAGGCCGCCTTCGGCGGCGGCACGGCCTCGGCGGGCGCACTCTCGGCAGTGCCGGCCACCACGTCGGACCCGGTGCCGGGCGCACTGTCGCCCGCGGTGCCGGTGCCGGTGCCGGTGCCGCGGTCTGGCCCGTGGTCGGCCGCGATGTCGGCCGCGGTGTCCACCGCGGTGTCCGCCGCGACGGCACTGGGCGCGAACCGCCGCACCACCTCGACGGCCTCCTCGGCCCGCCCGCGCGCCAGCAGCCAGCGCGGCGACTCCGGAAGCCGCCACAGGAACGGCAGCAGCAGGAAGCCGAGGGCGCCGAAGACGAACAGCCAGCGCCAGGAGCCGGGGGTGTCCACGGTGACCGCGCGGGCCCCGAAGGCCACGATCGGGATGCCGATCAGCCCCACCCCGAGCGCCACCGCCTGGAAGCGGCCGCGCTGCCGGGTGGGCGTCACCTCGGAGAGGTAGGAGATCGCGATGGCGGTCATCGCGCCGAGCCCGCAACCGGTGAGGGACCGGGTGACGGCCATCTCGCCGGGCGCCGAGACCAGTGCGTTGACCAGCGAGGCCAGCGAGAAGAGCAGCACCGAGACGGTCATTCCGGCCCGCCGCCCGATCCGGTCGGCCAGCCGGCCGCCGATCACCGAGCCGATCGCCATCCCGCCGAAGCCGGTGGCGGTGACCAGCGCGACGTCGTCGACGGTGAAGCCGTGCCGGTCGCGCAGCACGGGCGCGGCGTAGGCGAAGGTGTTCAGGTCGGCGAGGTCGAAGAGGAACATCGCACTGACGGTGAGCAGCACCCGCCGGTGCAGTGCGCCGACGGCCGAGTCGCCGAGCGCCGCCAGTGCGGAGCGCGCCCGGACGGTGGCCGCCGCGGCAGGGGCGGCGGCGGGGGAAAGAGGAGTCGGGGTCGCCATCGACCGAACCTCCGGGGTGTGGACCAGGTCAGGACAGTTGGCCGATTGATACGTACAAAGTGGCGTCACCGTACGGCCCAGTCACTCGGCCGGTCAAGGGTTGTCCGCTCCGAACCGCGTAAGCGAAGGGATCCGCAGCTCAGGACGCACCATTGACAGTCAGACCAAATGGCCGTACAAATCAGAGCAGCCACGCCAGCCGTCACGACGATGTGAGACGGAGGACCCCGTGTCCGAAGCGACCGCGACCCCAGGCCCGCCCCGGCCGACCGTCGCCGCCACCCTCGCCGCCTGGGCCCACGGGTACCGGCCGGACGCCGACGACCTGGCCCTCGCCGACCGGGCGCTGACCGACACCCTCGCGGTGGCCCTGGCCGCCCGCGAGGACGCCCTCCGGCCGATCGCCGCCGGACTCCCGGCTGCCGCCCGCTGGGCCGCGATGGCGCACGTCCTCGACTTCGACGACCTCCACACCGACACCACCACCCACATCTCGGTGGTCACCGTCCCCGCCGTGCTCGCCGCCGGCGGCGGGGACGCGGGCGCCCGGGCATACCTCGCCGGCGCCGGGGTCTTCGCCCGGCTGGCCGCCCGCCTCGGCTGGCGGCACTACGCCGAGGGCTGGCACATCACCTGCACCGCGGGCGCCCCGGCGGCGGCCGTCGCGGCGGGCGTGGCCTACGGATTGACGCCGGAGCAGCTGGCCACCGCGATGGCCCTGGCGGTCCCCGCGGCCGGCGGAGTCCAGGAGGCCTTCGGCACCCACGGCAAGTCCCTCCAGGTCGGCTTCGCCGCCGAGGCGGGCGTGCGCGCGGCCCGGCTGGCCCGCGCCGGCGCGACCGCCGACCCACGCGCCCTCGACTCCTGGCTGCGCAAGCTCGGCGCCGACCCCGAGGCGGAAGAGCCGCTTCCGGCGAGCCCCGCCGTCCCCGGCGGCCTCGCCATCAAGCTCTTCCCCTGCTGCTACGCCATGCAGCGGCCGATCGCCGCCCTCCGCGAGCTCAAGGACCGTACGGACGGCCGGGAGATCTCCCGGGTCACCGTCACCACCCCGGCCGGCACCGTCCACCCGCTGATCCACGCCCGGCCGTCCACCGGCCTTGAGGGCAAGTTCTCCCTCCCCTACGCCGTGGCCACCGCGCTGGTCGACGACTACCCGGGCTTCGCCGCCTTCACCGACGCCTCCGTCCGCCGCCCGGAGGCGCGGGCCCTGATCGAGCGGACCGCCGAGGAGCGCCTGCCGATCGAGACCGAGAACCTCCTGGAGGGCGAGGTCTCGATCGAGGTCGAGCTGGCCGGCGGCGAGCGCCTCCACACCGCGATGACCCTGCCACCGGGCGCTCCCGGCCGCCCGCCGACCGACGAGGAGCTGGCCGGCAAGCTGGCCGCCTGCGGCCCCGACGTTCCCGCCCTGCTGGCCGGCATCGACTGGACCGGCGGCGCCGAACTCCTCGCCAAGACCTACCCGCTGACGCTCCCTCAGGAGGAGAAGGCGTGACCGCGCACAGCGACGACCTCCCGGAGAACCGCCCCGAGGACGAGAACCGGCCGGACGACCTCCCGGACGACCTCCCGGACGACCTCCCGGACGACCTCCCGCTCGCCGGAATCACCGTGGTCAGCCTGGAGCAGGCGGTGGCCGCCCCCTTCGCCACCCGCCAGCTCGCCGACCTCGGGGCCAGGGTCATCAAGATCGAGCGCCCCGGCGGCGGCGACTTCGCCCGCCGCTACGACACCTCGGTGCACGGCACCTCCTCCTACTTCGTCTGGCTGAACCGCTCCAAGGAGTCGCTCAGCCTGGACCTCAAGCAGGACGGCGCCAAGGAGATCCTCCACCAACTCCTCGCCGAGGCCGACGTGTTCGTGCAGAACCTGGCCCCGGGCGCGGCCGACCGCCTCGGCCTGGGCGCGGCCGAACTCCAGTCCCGCTACCCGAGGCTGATCCCCTGCACGGTCTCCGGCTACGGAACCGACGGCCCGTGGGCCGACCGCAAGGCCTACGACCTGCTGATCCAGTGCCAGACCGGCCTGGTCTCGCTCACCGGCACCGCCGAGGAGGCGGCCCGGGTCGGCGTCTCGGTCGCCGACATCGCCGCCGGGATGTACGCCTACTCCGGCATCCTCACCGCGCTCTTCACCCGCGCCACCACCGGCCGGGCCCGCCCGGTCGAGGTCTCGCTCTTCGAGGCGCTGGCCGAGTGGATGAACCAGCCCGCCTACTACACCCGCTTCACCGGCACCCAGCCGCCGCGGGTCGGCACCCAGCACGCCACCATCGCCCCGTACGGCGCGTACACCGCCGCCGACGGCAAGGACGTCCTCTTCTCGATCCAGACCGAGCGCGAGTGGGCGGCCGTGTGCGCCGAGTTCCTCGGCGACCCGGCCCTGGCCACCGACCCGCGGTTCGCCACCCAGGGCGACCGCGTGGCCAACCGCCCGGCCCTGAACGCGATCATCGCCGAGCGCTTCTCCCGCTCCGACAGCAGCGAGATCCAGAAGGAGCTGGACCGGATCGCGGTCGCCAACGCGGGCGTGAACAGCGTCGCCGAGTTCCTCGACCACCCCGTCCTCTCCGGCCGCGGCCGCTGGCGGGAGGTCGCCGTCCCCGGCGGGGCCGCCGTACCGGCCCTGCTGCCGCCGGCCGACCTGGCCGGGGTCAGCCCCCGGATGGGCCCGGTCCCGTCCCCCGGCGAGCACACCGACGCGATCCTCGCCTCCCTCGGCCGCGGCCCCGAGGAGATCGCCGCCCTCCGCGCCCGCAAGGCCGTCTGACGCCCCCCACCCCCTTCCAGGAGCCACCCGCAATGAGCACCCTCGACACCCTCGGCGAGGACGAGCGCTTCGTCGTCCAGACCGTTCGCGACTTCGTCAACAAGGACGTCAAGCCGGTCGTCAACGAGCTCGAACACGCCAACACCTATCCCGAGGCGCTCATCGAGAAGATGAAGCAGCTCGGCATCTACGGCCTGGCCATCCCCGAGGAGTACGGCGGCAACGCCGTCTCCATGCCCTGCTACGTGCTGGTCACCGAGGAGCTGGCGCGCGGCTGGATGTCCCTGGCCGGCGCGATGGGCGGGCACACCGTGGTCGCCAAACTGCTGCTCAACTTCGGTACGGAGGAGCAGAAGCGCCGCTACCTCCCGAGGATGGCCACCGGCGAGATCCGCGCCACGATGGCCCTCACCGAGCCCGGCGGCGGCTCCGACCTGCAGAACATGCGCACGGTCGCGCGCCGGGCCGAGGACGGGTCCTACCTGGTCAACGGCTCCAAGACCTGGATCACCAACTCCCGCCGCTCGCAGCTGATCGCGCTGCTCTGCAAGACCGACCCGGAGGCCAGCCCCGCCCACAAGGGGATCTCCATCCTGCTGGTCGAGCACGGCCCCGGTCTTACGGTCTCCCGCGACCTCCCCAAGCTGGGCTACAAGGGCGTCGAGAGCTGCGAACTCTCCTTCGAGGACTACAGGGCGGCGCCGGACGCCGTGCTCGGCGGGGCGGAGGGGGCCGGCTTCCCCCAGATGATGAAGGGCCTGGAGACCGGCCGCCTCCAGGTCGCCGCCCGAGCCCTCGGCGTCGGCAAGGCCGCGCTGGAGGACGCCCTGGCGTACTCCCAGGAGCGGGAGTCCTTCGGCAAGCCGATCTGGAAGCACCAGTCCATCGGCAACTACCTGGCCGACATGGCCACCTCCCTGACCGCCGCCCGCCAGCTCACCCTGTACGCGGCGCGGGAGGCGGACGCCGGCCGGCGGGTCGACATGGAGGCCGGCATGGCGAAGCTCTTCGCCTCCGAGACGGCGATGACCATCGCCCTCAACGCGGTCCGCATCCACGGCGGCTACGGCTACTCCACCGAGTTCGACGTGGAACGCTACTTCCGGGACGCCCCCCTGATGATCGTCGGCGAAGGCACCAACGAGATCCAACGCAACGTCATCGCCGCCCAGTTGATCAAGCGCGGCGGCCTCGACGCCGAGTGACCCCAGCACCGCCCCGGCGCAGCGCCGCAGGCGCAAGTAGGGGCGCGGGGAACTGCGCGACCAGCCCACTACGGCGCCGCACCCGCCGACGCACGCCCCCGTTGCCGCCCCTCCCGCGTCCCTCCGGTGCGGGAAGGGCCACGGGGAAAAGCAAAACGGCGCCGCACCCCCCGATAGGGGTCCAGCACCGTCGCGCAGACTCACACCGCCGCCGCTACTGCCACAGCGTCGCGATGAAGATGTTGACCAGCGTCAACCCGCCGATCGCTCCCACCACACCCTTCCCCGGCTTCTCCTCGCTCCGGTTCACATAGATCAGCCCGAGGATCACCACCAGCACAACGATCTTGATCCCGATCTTGATCATGTTCGGGTGGGAGTGGTTCATCTCGTTGAACCCGACCAGCAGAACGCCGGTGACCAGCATGGTGAGCGCCCCATGCAGCATCGCGGGAACGACGCGCACGTCGCCCGACTTGAAGCTCTTCATCTGGGTGAGGAACCCACCCAGCAGAGCCGCGATACCGATGATGTGCAGGGCGACGAAGAAATCAATGAGCTCGGACACGGGCTCGATCGTACCCACGCACAATCGGCACTTCGGACGCCCCCCTCACAGCCGTTAACGCGCACCCCGTGATCGATTCCACCCAGATACGACCAGCCCCGAAACTTCCCAGGCGAACCGCTTCACCCCGGGGTTAGCGTCCCGGTTCCAGACCCCCCGTCTGGAAGGACCAGTGGTATCCGCCATGGCCGCCAAGAAGCAGACCGCCCAGAAGCAGCCCGGCAAGCACCGAAAACCCCGGCGCCTGACCGCCCGCACCGCTCGCGCCCGTACGGCCGCCCGCAGCGCCGCCGGCCTCACCGCCGCAGCCGCCGCCTCGGTGGGCGTCATCGCCGATCCCGGCAGCGCCGACGCCGCCCAGAACAGGCCGACCACCCCCAGCCAGGCCCGCGCCGAGATCGACCGCCTGTACCAGCAGTCCGAGCGGGAGACCCAGGACTACGACCAGGCCACCACCCGCCTCCGCGCCCTCCAGCGCCGGGCGGACGAGGACCGCACCCGGCTCGCCCGCGGCCAGGCCGCCCTGGAGTCCACCCGCACCGCCCTCGGCGCGGTCGCCGCCGCCCAGTACCGCACCGGCGCGTTCACCGAGAGCTTCCGGCTCGCCTTCTCCGGCAGCCCCGACCGCTTCCTCGCCCAGGCCGGCGCCCTCAACCAGGTCACCCAGGCCGAGAAGCACGTCCTCGACCAGTACGGCCGCCAGGTTCGCGCCCTGACCGCGGACCGCGCGGCCGCCGAGGCCGCGGTGGCCCGGGCGAGCGCCGAGCAGCAGCGCCTGGCGCAGGCCAAGGACCGGATCAGGAGCGACCTCGCCCAGGCCCAGCACCTCCTCTCCAGCCTCACCGCGGCCGACCAGGTGAGTCTGGAGAAGGCGGGTTCGACGACTCCCCCGGCCTCCACCGCGCCGGCGCCCGACGCGGTCGCCGCGGCCGTCGTCGCCTTCGCCGAGGCCCAGCTCGGCAAGCCCTACGCGTGGGGCGCCGCGGGCCCGGACGCGTACGACTGCTCGGGACTGACCGAGAAGGCGTACGCGGCGGCCGGGATATCCCTCCCCCGCACCACCTACCAGCAGGTCGACGTCGGCCGCCGGATCCCGGTCTCCCAGCTCGCCCCGGGCGACCTGGTCTTCTACTACTCGGGCCGGAGCCACGTCGGCATCTACGTGGGCGGCGGGAAGATCATCCACGCCCCGCATCCCGGCGCGCCGGTCCGCTACGCGCCGCTGGACTCGATGCCGATCAGCGCCGCCACCCGCCCGGCCTGAGCCCTCGGCCGAGCCGGGCCCAGGCCGTGCTGAGCGGGGCCGGGCTCACACCAGCCGCCGGGCCGCCGCCCATCGCGAGAGCTCGTGGCGGTTGCTCAGCTGCAGCTTCCGCAGCACCGCGGAGACATGCGACTCGACCGTCTTCACCGAGATGAAGAGCTGCTTGGCGATCTCCTTGTAGGCGTAGCCGCGGGCGATCAGCCGCAGCACCTCGCGCTCCCGCTGGGTGAGCCGGTCCAGGTCCTCGTCCACCGGCGGGGTGTCGGTCGCCGCGAAGGCGTCAAGTACGAAGCCGGCCAGCCGCGGCGAGAAGACCGCGTCCCCGTCGGCGACCCGGAAGACCGCGTCCACCAGGTCGTCACCGGTGATGGTCTTGGTGACGTAGCCGCGCGCGCCGCCGCGGATCACGCCGATCACGTCCTCCGCGGCGTCCGAGACCGACAGCGCGAGGAAGCGCACCGGCCGGGCCGGCTGCCCGCCCTCGGCAGCCCCGGCCCCGGCTCCGACCCCGGCCCCGGCTCCGGCCGGGGAAGCGGCCCCGGCGGTACCCGCCCCCTCCCCCATCAGCGAGGCGCAGCGGCGGAGCACCTCGACTCCGCCGCCGCCCGGCAGATGGACGTCCAGCAGCACCACGTCCGGCCGGGTCTCGCCGACCACCGCCACCGCCTGGTCGACGTCGTCGGCCTCGCCGACCACGTCGATCCCGGTCCGCCCGGTCTCGCCGATCTCCGCCCGCACACCGGTGCGGAACATCCGGTGGTCGTCCACCAGCACGACCCGCGCCCGCCGCCCGGCGCCCGCGCCGGAGGCCGCCCCGGCCGCGCCCGCCCCGCCGCCCACGGCGCTCGCGCCGCTCAAACCGCTGCTCATGATTCCGCTCTCTCCATCTGCAGCTCGACCTCGGTGCCGCCGTCCGGCGCCGGGCGCACCCGCGCGCTGCCGCCGTTCCGCCGCATCCGGCCGATGATCGACTCGCGGACGCCCATCCGGTCCTCCGGCACCGCGTCCAGGTCGAACCCGGGCCCGCGGTCCCGTACGAACACCATTACCGTACGGCCCTCGACCTCGGCGAACACCGAAACCGGTCCACCGCCGCCGTACTTGGCGGCGTTCACCATCGCCTCGCGCGCCGCCTGCATGGCCGCGGCCAGCCGTTCGTCCATCGGGCAGTCGCCGACGCAGACCACCTCCACCGGCACCCCGTGGGCGTCCTCCACCTCGGCGGCGACGGCCCGCACCGACTCGGCGAGGGTCTCCGGGGCGTCCTCCTTCTCGCTGCCGTCCGAGGCCGGCCGGTACAGCCAGCGCCGCAGCTCGCGCTCCTGCGCCCGGGCCAGCCGGACGACCTGCTTGGGGTCCTCGGCGTTCCGCTGGATCAGCGTCAGGGTGTGCAGCACGGAGTCGTGGACGTGCGCGGCCACCTCGGCGCGCTCCTGCGCCCGGATCCGCTCCCGGCGCTCGGTGCTCAGGTCCTGCCACATCCGCAGCAGATACGGGCCGCCGAGCACCAGCACCCCGGCGAGCACCGCCAGCACCGCCTCGATGATCTGCGCGAAGTCCCGCAGCGAACCCTGCATCAGCAGGAAGCCGGCGATTCCGGCGGCCACCAGCAGCACCCCGGAGCCCAGCCGCAGCCAGGCCGATCCCCGCTGCCCGCCGGCCGAGGAGCCCATGGCCAGCAGCCGCGACCAGCGCGAGTCGTCCGCCTGCCGCCAGACCAGGGCCACCCCGAGCCCGGTGATCAGCAGCGGCCACATATACGGCGAGACATGCCGGTTGAAGGTGTTGAGGAGCACCAGCACCCCGGCCACCAGCGCGACCAGCGCCAGCAGCGGCCCCCGTTCGAAGACCGATCCGCCCCGGCCGGCCCCTCCGCCCGCAGCAGCGGACCCGACTCCGGCCCCGGCGCCGGCGGCGCCTGACCCGCCGTCAGCAGCGGTGGCCCCGCTCGCCGTCGCCCCGGAGACCGGCTCGCCCGGCTCCCCCTGGAAGGTGTCCTGCAGCGCGCTGCGCAGCCCGCGCAACCCCCGCCGGCGCGGCCGCCCGGCACCGGCCGGCCGTCCGTACGCCCCGGTCTCCGGCGCCCCGCGCCCCCCTCCGGGGCCCCGGTAGCCGAACCGCCGCGCGGTCGCCGCGTCCATCCCGAGCGGCACCACGAACCAGAACGCCGCGTAGAGGAGCGCCCCGAGGCCGTCCCCCAGCACCAGGACGACGAAGGCCATCCGCACCCACAGCACCGGGATCCCGAGGTGGGCGGCCAGTCCGCCGGCCACCCCGCCCAGCATCCGGCTGTCCGAACTGCGGTAGAGCTTGCGTACCGGGGGCGGCTGGGGCGGCTCGGCCGCCGTCGCGCCCGCGCCCGCGGGACCGGACGCGGGCCCGGGCCCGGGCGGAGGCCCGGAAGCGGCCGACGCCGACGGCCCGGACGCCGACGACGCCGGGGGCTGCTGCTCGGGAGGGACTGCCACGCCCCGATCGTCACACGCCGCCGCACCCCGACGCATCAGGGTCGGCCCCGACGATTCCCGCAGAACCGGATCCGGGCCCCTCAGGGACAATTCGGGGTCGTCCCAGGGCCCGATCAGGGCCGGAAGCGGTGCACAGCACCCCCGGACTGCCGGAGGATGGACGCATGGAAGGCCGCCGCCACCAAGAACACCGGGGACGCCAGGAGCACCGGGAGCGCCGGGAGCATCCGCACCCCGCGCGCCCCCCGTACACCCCGCCACCCCCCTATCAGCCCACCGTCCGGCCCCCGCTGGAGCGCCGCCCGGAGAACAGGGTGATCGCGGGCGTCTGCGGTGCCCTCGGCCGGCACCTCTCCCTGGACCCGGTGATCTTCCGGGTGGTCCTAGCCGTCCTCTGCGTCTCCGGCGGCATCGGCCTCTTCCTGTACGGGCTGGCCTGGCTGATCATCCCGATCGGCGGCGTGGCGCCGCGCCGCAACGAGCTCCAGCGGCTGCTGAGCGGCCACGTCGACGCCCAGTCGCTGGGCGCCATCCTGATCACCCTCCTCGGCACCGGCGTCCTCTTCGCGTACATGAGCGAGGGCAACCACTTCTTCTCCCTGCTGCTGATCGCCCTGCTGGCGATCGCCGCCATCCGCTACGATCCGGCCCGCCATCCGCACCCCCGGCAGACCGCCGAAACGCCCACGGCACCGCCCGGGAGCGAACCGCAGGACGCCGTCCCCGCGGACGCCCGCCCCACCGCGCCCGCCGACTGGCCGGGGTCCGCCCCCGTCGGCCCGCCCGCGCCCGAGGACGGACCGCCGCCCCCGCCCCCCGAGCCGATCGCCCCCACCCCACTGCCCGCTCCGGCCTGGTGGCAGCGCGAGAACCCGCCGCCGCCCCCGCCGGCCTGGGCCCCGGCCGCCGACGACACGGCCGGACTCCCCGCGTACGAGCGCGAGCGGTCCTTTCTGACGCCCCTCTTCCTCCTCCTGGCGCTCCTCGCCGGCACCGGCGTCTGGCTGGCCGCCTACGCCCGGCACCACTCCGCCGACGTGGCGACGATCCTGGCCGCCGCGCTGCTGACCCTCGCGGCCGGGCTGCTGGTCGGCGCCCTCCACGGACGCGGACGGGGCCGCACCCTGGCCCTGCCCGCGCTGCTGCTCACCCTTCTGCTGGCGGGGGTGAGCGCCCTGCCGGCCCCGCTGCGCACCGGTGGCGGCCATCGCACCTGGGCCCCCGCCTCCGCCTCCGCCGTCCACTCCCCTTACCAACTCGGCGCCGGACGGGCCGAGTTGGACCTCAGCCGGGCCGCCCCCGGGGCCGGCCGCACCCTCGGCGTCAAGGCCCGGGTCGGCGCCGGCTACCTCCGCGTTCAGCTGCCGCCGGACGTCGCGGTCCGGATCTCCGCGCAGACCGGGGCGGGCGACCTGATCCTCCCCGACGGCAGCACCCACAGCGGCCTGGCCCGCGACGAGACCCTGAAACTGCCCTCCGCCGCGCCGCAGTCGCACGGCACCATCGCGCTGGACCTCGCGGTCGGCGCCGGACGCCTGGAAGTGGACCGTTGAGACGACGCCCCGGGATCGACCTCTTCTCGCTGATCTCCGGCCTGGCCTTCGCCGCGGTCGCGATCCTCTATCTGCTGGGCTCGGCCGGGGTGCTGCACGTCCCCGGCCGCCTGGTCATCCCGCTGATCCTGATCACCCTCGGCGCGGCCGGCCTGATCTCCGCGATCCACCAGCGCACCCGACGCAAGGACCGCCGGGTCCCCTAGACCCCGGCCCCGGGCCCGGCCCCGGCCCCGGGCGCCGTCGCGACCGGGCCCCAGGACCGCGCCCGCACATGCAGCCAGCTGCGATGCGTCGTCCGCCGCCGCACCGCCTCCACCCGCAGCCCGACCCCGTCCAGCAGCCCCGTCAGCTCCTCCTCGCCGTACAGCACGAAGTTCCGCCGCAGCTCGGGCCGGTAGGAGACGGCCTCGACGTACTCGCCCTCGCCCTCGGCCACCGAGAGCATCGCGAGCCCGCCGTCCGGCCGCAGCACCCGCGCGAACTCCCGCAGCACCCCCGCGGCCCCCTCCCGGGGTATGTGCAGCAGCGCCGCAGCGCACCACACCGCGTCCAGCGCCCCGTCCCGCAGCGGCAGCGCCCGCATGTCGGCCTGCGCGAGGCCCGGCACCCCCGCCGACCGCAGCATCCCCGCGGACAGGTCGAGGCCGACCGCGCGCAGCCCGCGCCGGCGCATCGCCGCCGCATGCAGCCCCGGGCCGCAGCCGAGGTCGCCGACCGTCGCGCCCTCCCCCAACCGGTCCGCCAGCCAGTCGAGTTCGGACGTCCACCAGTCCTCGCTCGACGACCAGCGTTCGGCGTACGCACCGGCGATCCGGTCGTAGGTCGCGGTGTTCTCGCGCACAGATTCGCTCACGCGGCACAGCGTAGAACCCCTCTACGACAACGGCGGCGCCGCCGGACCGGTCCAGGTCCGACGGCGCCGCCCGCCCACGGCCGGCCTCGAAGGCCGCCGCTACGCCGCTGCTACTCCCACTCGATGGTCCCCGGCGGCTTGCTGGTCACGTCCAGCACCACGCGGTTGACGTCGGCCACCTCGTTGGTGATCCGGGTCGAGATCTTGCTCAGCACCTCGTACGGCAGCCGGGTCCAGTCCGCGGTCATCGCGTCCTCGGAGGAGACCGGGCGCAGCACGATCGGGTGCCCGTAGGTCCGGCCGTCGCCCTGCACGCCCACCGAGCGGACGTCGGCCAGCAGCACCACCGGGCACTGCCAGATCTCCCGGTCCAGACCGGCCGCGGTCAGCTCCTCGCGGGCGATCGCGTCGGCCTCGCGCAGCAGGTCCAGGCGGTCCCTGGTGACCTCGCCGACGATCCGGATGCCCAGCCCCGGGCCGGGGAACGGCTGCCGCCAGACGATCTCGGCCGGCAGGCCGAGCTCCTCGCCGACCTTCCGCACCTCGTCCTTGAAGAGCCGGCGCAGCGGCTCGACCAGCTGGAACTGCAGGTCCTCGGGCAGCCCGCCGACGTTGTGGTGGGACTTGATGTTCGCGGTGCCGGTGCCGCCGCCGGACTCGACGACGTCCGGGTAGAGGGTGCCCTGCACCAGGAACTCCACCGCGCCCTCGCCGCCGACGCCGCCCTCCTCGGCCACGACCTCGGCCGCGGCCTGCTCGAAGACCCGGATGAACTCACGGCCGATGATCTTGCGCTTCTGCTCCGGGTCGCTGACCCCGGCCAGCGCGTCCAGGAAGCGCTGCTGCGCGTCCACCACCTTGAGCTTGACGCCGGTGGCGGCCACGAAGTCCTTCTCGACCTGCTCGGCCTCGCCCTTGCGGAGCAGCCCGTGGTCGACGAAGACGCAGGTCAGCTGGTCGCCGATGGCCCGCTGGACGAGCGCGGCGGCGACCGCCGAGTCGACCCCGCCGGAGAGCCCGCAGATCGCCTTCTTGCCGCCGACCTGGGCGCGCACCGCCTCGATCGACTCCTCGACCACGTTCTCCGTGGTCCAGTCGGGGGCGAGCCCGGCGCCCCGGTAGAGGAAGTGCTCCAGCACCTGCTGGCCGTGGGTGGAGTGGAGCACCTCGGGGTGGTACTGCACGCCGTACAGCCGCTTCTCGTCGCACTCGAAGGCGGCGATCGGGGCGCCCGGGGTGGAGCCGGTGACGGTGAACCCGGCCGGCGCCTCGCCGACCGAGTCGCCGTGCGACATCCACACCGCCTGGTCGTCCGGGGTGCCCTCGAAGAGGGTGGAGCCGGGGCGGGACACGGTCAGCCCGGTCCGCCCGTACTCGCGCTTCCCGGTCGCCGGAACGGTGCCGCCGAGCGCGACCGCCATGGCCTGGAAGCCGTAGCAGATGCCGAGGACCGGCACTCCGGCCTCCAGCAGCTCGCGCTCGACGGCCGGGGTGCCCGGGTCGTTGACCGACGACGGGCCGCCGGAGAGGATGATCGCGGCGGGACGCTTGGCCAGCATCTCGGCAGCGGGCATGTCGTGCGGGACGATCTCGCTGTAGATCCGCGCCTCACGCACCCGGCGCGCGATGAGCTGGGCGTACTGGGCGCCGAAGTCCACCACGAGCACGGTGGCGGGGGATCCCGGCGCGTCCGGGCGGTCCACGGAGTCGGCGGTCGCTGATGCTGATGACACTGGCGGGGCGGCCTTCCGGCGAAAACAATGGGAGCCCCCTCATCCTAACCGCCGCCCCGTGAAACCCGGTTTCCGCACCACCCGGGCGGCCCGGCGCCCGCGCGCCCCGCCGGGCTCGCCCGCTCCGCCACGCGCCCGCGCGCTCACGCCCGCCCGCGGGACAGCTCCAGCAGCAGCATCCCCAGCTCCGTACCGGCCCGGCCGAGTTCGGCGTGGAAGCGGGCCAGGATCTGCTGCTCGCGGGCCAGCGAGAGGCGCGGCCCGCCGGTGGCGATCCGGGCCCGCTGAACCCGCGCCGAGACCGCCATCCGCTCCTTCACGATCCGGAGCAGTTCGCCGTCGAGCGCGTCGATCCGCTCGCGCGCCTGGGCGATCAGCGCCTCCGCGGCGGCCGCGTCCGGCGCCTCGGCGCGCACCCCGGTCTCCGGGCGGGCGTTCGGCTGGGTCGGGACCAGTTCGGTACTCATGGCAGTCGGTCTCCTTGTCGGGGAGCCCCGGATCGCACCGGCCGCCGGCGCCGTGAAACGGACAGCGCCCCGGGCCGGTGGGCCCAGGGCGCTGAGTGAAGCCTGTGTGGATCTGTTCAGGCGGCATCACCATGGCGACCGGAGCCTCCGGCGCCATAGCTAAAGAAGTAAGCCGTGCTGAACATGCGCCCGAGTATAGCCGCACCTCCCCGAGGCGGGCCCGAGACCTGCTCCGAGCCGGGCCCGAGACCGGCCCCGAGACCGGCCCCGAGCCGTCCGGCGAAAGGTTTCACCCGTACGGCAGCACGGCTTCCGCGTGACCAGCTCCCCGGCGGATCGTTGGTTCACATGACCGCACCGAGAGCCGTGTCGGCCAGACACGGGGACCGCGGCGCACCAACCACGCGTGGAGCACAACACAGTCCGCCGAAGCGATGAGGCACGTTGGCGCGTGCCGTGGGACCTCGCAACGGCGCAGTGTCCGGACGGCAGGGGACAGCGGCCCGGTCACGACTGGGTGGACGGGGTGGCCGTCCCGAGGGACGCCTCGGGCCGGCTGCCCCCGACACCCCGGATCCCGGGGCGGTCCGCCCCCTCTCACCAGCCGGGACGTTTCTCCTGGACCGGCCCCGGCGCACGCCGCGGCTTTCACTACCCGCCGCCCGCCGAATGCGGAGCGTCACCTTAACTTTACTTTCCACCAAGGTCGTTGACCGCCCCCTCCGATCCGCGGAGGGAAAAACGACTATGCCGGTATGCGTCGAATGGGTTGCACAGAGGGCCCTCGGGCGAGCACGATGCTGGTTACAGGGGCGGACTGCGGGCACGGGGAGGGTGTCCCGAACCGGGGGTTCAGAGAAGACGATCGACGGGTTCCGCGGTAGGCGTTACGCACACTCAGTAACCGAACGGTCCGTCGCATCTCCGCTCAGCGGCGCGTAGCGCCCCGCGCACGCCCCCTGCAGGACGACAACCGCTGTACGGCACCACCACAGCTCGACGCCCGACCGCAGGCCACATCAACGGCGTTCCTCCCCCGACGCCGTTTCCGCAGCGCCGGCGCGGCCCTGACGCCGGCTGCTGAGCAAAGGGCCCCGCCCTCCCCCGCGGGGCCCTTTGCCCTTTGCGTCTTCAGCCGGCCCCCCGCCCAACCCCCGCCTCCGCCTCCGCCTCCCGCCGCGGTACCGCCAGCTGGTTGAAGGCGTAGTAGACCGCCATCACCCCGTGCAGCACGACGGCGGCCAGCGCGCTGAGGAACGAGACCCCGACCAGCGCCGGGTACACCAGGGAACCGACCAGGAACCGGGGCAGCATCGCCCGTGCCGCGTCGTCGTCCAGGGCGGGGTCGAGCAGCCCGCTCCCCTGCCGGACGACCCACCACCACAGCAGCCCGAAGCTGAAGGCGTGATAGGTCATCACCCCGCTGTAGACGACGGCGGCGACGGTCCCGCCGCGGGGGGTGTCCAGGTACTCGGCGACCAGCTGGGCCGCCCAGGGCAGCAGCACGACCCCGAGGAGCAGCAGCAGGTTCAGGAAGACCAGCACCCGGTCCACCCGCACGATGCAGCCGAACGCCTGGTGGTGGGTGGCCCACATGATCCCGATCACCAGGAAGCTGACCACGTAGGCCACGAAACCCGGCCACTGCCGGGCCAGCTCCCCCCACAGCCGGCCCTGCACCTGGCCGACCAGCTGCGGAACCTTCAACTCCAGTGCCAGGAGGGTGATCGCCACCGCGAACACCCCGTCCGAGAACGCCTCGACCCGCCCCGTCTCATTCACCCGCGCGAGCGTAGCGCCCCCGACGCGAAGCCCGAAGGACGGACATCAGGGGCGCGGTGCGCGGTTTCGGCAGTGGTCGGGTCCCGGATGGAGAGCCCTAGTCCTCGGCCCCCGCCTCGGCCCCCGCCTTGACCGGCACCTCCGGCACCTCCGGCACCGGCAGCAGCACCCGGTATTCGCCGAACGCCCCCGCCGGCACGGCCGGCGACTTCGGCGCCACCGCCTCGACCCGCCGGTACCCGGCCCCGGCCGCGGGGCGGGGGTCCGCGTCCCCCCGGTTCGGCCAGAACGCCATCGCCCGCTCCGCCTGGGCCGTGATCGTCAGCGACGGGTTCACCCCGAGGTTCGCGGAGACCGTGGAGCCGTCGACGACACTGATCCCCGCGTGCCCGTGCATCCGGTGGTACGGATCGACGACGCCCCCCTCCGCCGTCTCGGAGATCGCGCATCCGCCGATGAAGTGCGCGGTCAGCGGGATGTCGAAGATCTCCCCCACCGTGCTCCCGGGGAACCCGTTGATCTCCGCGGCGAGCGCGGACGCGCCCTCCGCGGCGGCCGGGATGAACCCCGGGTTGGGCTCCCCGTGCCCCTGCCGGGAGGTCAGCTTCCGCTTTCCGAAGAGGCCCTTGGTCCGCTCCACCACCAGCGAGTTGTCCAGCGACTGCATGACCAGCCCGATGATGGTCCGCTCCGACCACCGCCGCTTGTTCATCGCCCGCAGGAAGAGGTCCGGCCGCCGCACCGTGGTGGCGAGGTACTGCAGCCACCGCGGCGCCCGCCCGCCGCCCGGCACCTGCTGCACGGCCAGGAAGCCCATCGAGTTGGACCCCTTGCCGTACCGCACCGGCTCGATATGGGTGTTGGCGTCCGGGTGGATCGAGGAGGTGATGGCGACGCCCTTGGTGAAGTCGGCCTTCCGCCCGTACCTGCGGTCCGTGGTCTGCGCGCCCACCAGCGCCTCGGAGTTGGTCCGGGTCATCGCGCCGAGCCGCCCCGAGATCCGCGGCAGCAGCCCCTCGTCCTTCATCGCGTGGAGCAGCTGCTGGGTGCCCCAGGTGCCCGCCGCGACCACGACCTGACGGGACGTCAGCGTCCGTGCCCCGGCCCGCTTCGCGCCCCGGCTCCGGGCGTCCGTGGGCAGGGTGTCCACGGCGTACCCGCCGCCGCCCTCGAGGCCTCCGTCGATCTCCCGCAGTCGCGCCACGGTCGTCAGCGGATGGATCTCCGCGCCGTTCCGCTCCGCCAGGTACAGGTAGTTCTCGGTGAGGGTGTTCTTGGCGCCGTGCCGGCACCCGGTCATGCACTCGCCGCATTCGGTGCAGGCCCGGCGCTCCGGCCCGGCCCCGCCGAAGTACGGATCGGGGACCGGGGCGCCGGCCTCGACCTCCGGCCCGCCCTCGGTGTCCCTGCCGTCCCCGAAGAAGACCCCGACCGGCGCCAGATGGAAGGTGTCGCCGACGCCCATCCGCTCGGCCGCCGCCTTGAGGTGGACGTCCGAGGGCGTCATCGTCGGGTTGAGCCGCACCCCGAGCATCCGCTTGGCCTGCTCGTAGAACGGCTTCAACTCCTTCTCCCAGTCGGTGATCCCGCCCCACTGCGGGTCCTCGAAGAACGGCTTCGGCGGCACGTAGAGGGTGTTGGCGTAGTTGAGGGAGCCGCCGCCGACGCCCGCCCCCGCCAGGATCATCACGTTGTCCAGCAGATGGATCCGCTGGATCCCGTAGAGCCCCAGGGCCGGCGCCCAGATGAAGTTCCTCATGTCCCAGGAGGTCCTGGGCAGGGTCTCCGGGGTGAAGCGGCGCCCGGCCTCCAGCACCGCCACCCGGTAGCCCTTCTCGGTCAGCCGCAGCGCGGCCACCGAGCCCCCGAACCCGGACCCGACCACGATCACGTCGTAGTCGAACCCGTCCCGCTGCTCCTCCGCCGACCCAGTCGACTCCGCCGACGCCACCAAGACAGACCCCTCTCCAGCCGTACCCGGACCGCCGGCCGGTGGTACGGAACGGTACGTACGAAACGGACGGCTACTTCAGCCGGAGCGCCTTGAGCGCCTTGAGCGAGGTGCCGAGGAACTTCGCGTACTGCTCGTCGGTCATCCCGAAGGCCGGCCCGAAGCCGACCAGCCGCTGGGTGGCCACCGTCTGCACCTCGGTGTACTTGAGGATGCCCTCGGAGCCGTGCCGGCGGCCGACGCCGGACTCCTTCATCCCGCCCATCGGCGCGGCGGCACTGGCGTACGCGGGCGCGTACCCCTCGTTGACGTTGACCGTCCCGGTCTGCAGCCGGGCGGCGACGGCCCGGCCCCGGCCGCCGTCCTTGGTCCAGACGCTCGAGTTGAGGCCGTACCGGGTCGCGTTGGCCCGCTCGACCGCCTCGTCCTCGCTGTCGAAGCGGTAGACCGAGACGACCGGGCCGAAGGTCTCCTCCCCGCACACGGCGCTCTGCTCGTCCACGCCGTCCAGCACGGTCGGCTCGTAGAAGAACGGCCCGAGGTCCGGCCGCGGCTTGCCGCCGGCCAGCACCACCGCCCCGTTCTTCACCGCCTCGTCCACATGCCGTACCACGGTCGCGAGTTGGCGCTCCGAGACCAGCGAGCCCATGTCCGCCCCGTACGCCAGGGTGTTGCCGAGCTTCATGGCGCGGACCCGCGCGGTGAACCTCTCCAGGAAGGCGTCGGCGATCTCGCGCGCCACGAAGAGCCGCTCGATCGAGATGCACAGCTGCCCGGCGGAGGAGAAGCAGGCCCGCACCGCCCCCTCGGCCGCCCGGTCCAGGTCGGCGTCGCGCAGCACCAGCATCGCGTTCTTGCCGCCCAGCTCCAGCGAGGCGCCGACCAGCCGGCCGGCCGCCCGCTGCGCGACCTCCTTGCCGGTCCGGGTCGAGCCGGTGAACGAGACGTAGTCGCCGCGGTCCACCACCTCGGGCCCGATCACCGGGCCCTCGCCGATCACGATCTGCCACAGGTCGGCCGGCAGCCCGGCCTCGACCAGCAGCTCCCGCGCCCGCAGGCAGGTCAGCGCGGTCTGGGTGTCCGGCTTGGTGACGACGCCGTTGCCGGCCACGAAGGCGGGCAGCACATCGCCGATGGAGAGCTCCAGCGGGTAGTTCCACGGCGAGATCTGCCCGACCACGCCCTTGGGGTGCCGGATCTCCTGCACATGGGTCAGCACCGGGAAGACGCCGTTGCGCCGCCGGGTCCGCAGGTAGCGCCCGGCCGTCCGGCCGTAGTGGCGGGAGGCCACCGCCACCGCGCCCAGCTCCTCGAAGGCGTGCGAGCGGGCCTTCCCGGTCTCCGCCTGGACCAGGTCGAGGAGGTCGTCCCGGTGCTGGAAGAGGAGGTCGTGGAAGCGCAGCAGCACGGCCTCGCGGGCCCGGATCGGGCGGGCGGCCCAGGCCCGCTGGGCGGCCCTGGCCCGGTCGAAGGCGTCGGCCACGTCCTTCGGGGTGGAGCACGGCAGCTCGGCGTGCACCTCGCCGGTGAGCGGCGAGCGGACCGCCGTCGTCTCCGCCTCAGGACCCGCGGTGATCCCGCCGATCAGCCGGGCCACCACCTCCGCCGTCACGGCGTCATCCGCCGTGCGCGGGCCGGGAGCGGCGATCGGATTGCGGACGGTGTCGACGGTGTCAGTCATGACTGGCAGAGTAGGCCGCCGGGGGCTGGTTGTGTACCCCTCGGTAACTACCAGCTCCGCGCACCCCCGACGCCTTCACAACCCCTTGCCAACAGGCTCAGCGCAGGGCGCGCAACGCGTCCCCGAAGGCCCGGTGGAGGGTGGGGAAGGCCCAGATGGTGTCGGCCAGATCGGCCAGCGGCACCCGCGCGCTGACCGCCGTCGAGAGCTGCCCCAGCATCTCCCCGGCGTACGCCCCGGCCACCGTCCCACCGACCAGCACCTCGCCCGAGGCGACCAGCTTGATGAACCCGGCGTTGCCCACCCGCTGGATGTACCCCCGGCTGCTGGCCGCCAGGTCGGTGGCGCCGACCCGGATCCCGGGCAGTCCGGCCTGCCGGGCCTGCGCCTCGGTCATCCCGACCGCGCCCACCTCCGGATCGGTGAAGGTCACCCGCGGCACCGCGTGGTACGAGGCGGGGCGCCCGCCCTGCCCGAGCACCGCGCGCACCGCCACGTCCGCCTGGTACATCGCCATATGGGTGAAAGCGCCCTTGCCGGTGACGTCGCCGACGCCCCACACCCCCGGCCGCCGGTCCCGGCCGCTGCCCGGCACCCGCAGCCGCTCGTCCACCGGCAGCGCGTGCGCCGTGTCGTCCACGCCGAGGACGCCGGCGCCGACCCGGGCCAGGTCCACCCGCCGTCCGGCGGCCACCAGCAGCCGCTCCGCCGTCAACCGCTCCCCGCGCTCGCACCAGGCCTCGAAGCCGGTCCCCGGGGTGTAGGAGACGCCCTCCAGGGCCTGCCCGGTGTGGACGGTCAGCCCGTCCTCGGTGAGGGTGCGGAGCAGCAGGTCACCGGCCTCCGGCTCCTCGCGGCCGAGCAGCCTCGGGGCCGCCTCCACCACCGTCGCCGCGCTGCCGAAGCGGGACATCGCCTGCGCGATCTCCAGGCCCACCGGCCCGCCGCCGAGCACCAGCAGCGACTCCGGCACCTCCTCGGCGGCCACCGCCTCCCGATTGGTCCAGTAGGGGGTGGCGGCGAGCCCGGGCACCGGGGGCACGGCGGCCTGCGACCCGACCGCGATCACGATCGCCCGGCGGGGCCTCAGCACGGTCTCCACGCCGTCCGAGCCGAGCACCGTCACCTCGTCGGGGGCGGTCAGCCGGCCCTGCCCGCGCAGGAAGGCCCCGCCCCGGGAGGTGAAGCGGTCCACCGCGACCTTGTCGTCCCAGTCGTCGGTGGCCTCCCGGATGTGCCGGGCGACGGGCGGCCACTCCTCGTGGACCATCGCGTGGCCGGCCATGCCGGGAATCCGCCGCCCCTCGGCCAGCAGCCCGGCGCCCCGCACCATGATCTTGGTCGGGATACAGGCCCAGTACGGGCACTCGCCGCCGAGCAGTGCCTCGTCCACGCCGACCACGTCCAGCCCCGCGTCCGCGAGCCGCCCGGCGACCTCCTCGCCGCCCGGACCCATGCCGATCACCACGGCGTCCACCTGCCGAGCCCCACTGACAGCGCCCACGACCCGCCTCCTCCCACCAGCCGGACCCCCCACGCTACGCGCGCCCCGCCCAGGCCGCCCCCTGATCGCCCCGCCCCCGACCCCGGCCCCACCCCGGCCCCGAACGCAGCGCCGCAGGCGCGAGTGAAGGGGCGCGGGGAACTGCGCGACCAGCCCGCTACGGCGCCGCACCGGGTGGTGGTCCGGACAGCGGGGCCCGGGCCCAAAGCGGCAGCGCCGGGAAACGGCTGAAGCGCGGAGCTAGGAGTTCTCCACCGTGAACGAGTTCAGGACCGTGTTGAACCGCTGGTCGGCCGTCGTCTGATCGGACAGCGGATAGCCGATGAAGATGTCGTACTCGGTCCCGTTCACCGGGTCGTGGACCAGCTCTTCCCGCGCGTACCGCGTGCTCGGCTGCCCGTTCACCGTCGCCTGGTAGGTGAACGACCAGAACGCCGCGTTCATCCCCTTGAAGGTGCTGTGCGCCAGCGCCAGCCGCTTGTACCCGGCGAGGTTCTTGGACACATGGTCCTGCTCCATCTCCAGCGCGTGCTGGTACGGAGTCTCCGAGCTCCCCGCCGTCACCCCGAACCGCAGCACATGGATCGGATGGTCCGGGTCGTACGAGGGGTCGGGGCTGTAGTCGATCGCCCCGGGGTTCTTCTCCAGCCGCCGCCACGGCCCCTGCCCGGTGTCGTTCGGCAGCGCGAACCCGAAGCCCTCCGGGTCGTTCACCCAGTGGTACCCGCCGGGAACCGGCCGCCTGGCGCCCGGTCTTGAGGACGGCGGCGAGGTCGGCCCCGGCGCGGCGCTGGCACTGGCGCTGGCGCTCAGCCCGCCGGCCGACGGCGTCCCGCCGCTGCCGTCCCGCTGCCCGAGGTAGTGGACGCCCAGTACGGCGGCCACCGCCACCGCGCACAGACCGGCGATCCCGCCGGCCCATATCCGCCCGCGCCCGCGCTTCGCCGGCGGCCCGCCGACCGCCGGCCCCGGCGGCAGAGTCCCCATCGGCGCGCCGAACCCGGGCTGCGCCCCGAACGACCCCGGCGCCCAGCTCTGCCCGCCCGGGCCCGGGCCGGTGCCCTGGCCCCCGCCCGCCATCACCGTCGCACCGGTCGGCTCCGGCGGGCCGTACCCGCCCACGCCCCCGTACCCGCCGGCTGAGCCGTAGCCGGCGGTGCCGCCGCCGATCCGGGTCGGCGCCTCGTTGGCCGCGCTCGGGGCCGCGCCCGCGCCGGTCGCCTCGGTGGATGTCGGCAGCGCGTCCATGAGGCCCGCGCCGGCGCCCGCGCCCGCGCTCGCCAGCCCGTTCGTTCCGCCGGTCCCGTTCGTTCCGCCCGTGCCGTTCGGCCCGCTCGCCTGCGCCGGGACCCGCGCCGCCGTGCCGAAGTCCGTCTGGTCCCCGACGTACTCGGGGAAGCCGGTGGGCCGGTCGTCGCCGGTCCGGTCGACCAGCGGCACCGACTCGGTGGGCGAGCGCAACGTCGAGACGGCCTCGGCCACCGCGCCCGCCGAGATGCCCATGGTGTGGCCCGCGGCCACGCTCTCCAGCATCGAGCGCACCTGGTCGGCCGGCGGCCGCTGCTGCGGCTCCTTGGCCATCAGCGCGCGCAGCACCGGGCTCAGCGCCCCGGCCCGCTCAGGCTCCGGCAGCGGCTCGCTGACCACCGCCGCGAGGGTCGTTATCGGGGTGTCCCGCTTGAAGGGCGACTGGCCCTCGACGGCCGCGTAGAGCGTCGCGCCCAGCGACCACAGGTCGGACTCAGGCCCAGGCCTCCCGCCGTGCACCCGCTCCGGCGGCAGGTAGTCGGGCGAGCCCACCAGGTCGCCGGTGCGGGTCAGCGCCGAGTCGCCCTCGTAGGTGGCGATGCCGAAGTCGGTCAGCACCACCCGGCCGGTGCTCCGCTCCAGCAGGACGTTGGCCGGCTTGACGTCCCGGTGGAGCACGCCGGCCCGGTGCCCGGCGCTCAGCGCCGCCAGCACCTTGGCGCCGATGTCGGCCGCCTCCCGAGGGCTGAGGGTGCCCTCCTGGTCGACGAGCTCGGCGAGCGAGCGGCCGTCGATGAACTCCATCACTATCCACGGCTTGCCCTCCTGCTCGAGGACGTCGTGGATGGTGATGACGCCGGGGTGCTTGATCCGGGCGGCGGCCCGGGCCTCCTGCTCCATCCGGGACTTGACTATCTTCAGGTCCTCCTCCGCGAGGTGACCCACCGACAGTTCCTTGACCGCGACCTCACGGTCCAGCATCGCGTCCCGGGCCCGCCAGACCGTGCCCATGCCGCCGCGGCCCAACCGCTCGCCCAGCAGGTACCGGCCCGCGAGGAGGCGCGCGTCCTCGCCGCCGGTGCCGGCGGCTGAACCGCCCCCGGCAGAACTGCTGTCGCTCACCCTGCGCCCCCTGCCACCTTGCCGCGTCCGTACACGCTGTGGGCTGCCCCCGCGGTCAGTACATCCAACTCAGCACAGACTAGGCAACCCACCTGACATCGTTCGCCCCGGGCATGCCGCCGAGACCGGCCTGTGACCCGAATTGCCGCCTACTGACCGGTGATTGAGACGGTTCGCCACCTCGGGTCACCAGCGGCGACTCAGTGTCGCCCCACCACCAGCGCGATGATCAGCACGGCCAGCACCATCAGCAGCAGCACTCCACCGACCAGCAGCGGTCCGAGGAGTCGCCCGCCCCGCCGGCCGGAACCCGGCGTCCCCGTCCGCTGAGAACGTTCCGCCCCCACCACGCCCCCCTCCCGCGGCTCGGGAAGCCGGGCGCCCGGCCGCTCCCGGCCGCCCGGCCGCTTCTTCCGCTCCTCGCCGTGGCTCTCCCGCCCCTCCGGCCTCGCACGCCCCCGCGCACGCCCGTGCGGCCGGGCGTGCCGTCCGTGGGCGGCGGCCGCGCCGGTGCCGGTGCCGCCGGGGGCGCCCCCGGGCGCGCCCGGTCCGGCACGTCCGGAGAGGAGTTCGGCCACCGCCAGCATCCCGTCCGCGGTCAGCGGCTCCGGCGCCCGCGCCAGCAGTCCGGCCAGCCGCTCGGCGACCGCCGGGAGGGTCGGCCGGGCGTCCGGGTCGGTCCGCAGCAGCTCCTCGACGAGTGGACGCAGCGGCCCGCACCCGGAGGCCGAGGCGTGGGTGCCGGAGCGCACCGCGTCCAGCAGCTCCTCGCCGGGCACCAGGGCCTGCTCGTCGAACGGTGCCTGACCGGTCGTCATCCGGTAGAGGAGGACGCCGAGCGCCCAGGCGTCCGCCGCCGGGCCGACCTCCTCGCCGGACGGCGGGCCCTCCGGCGCGGGTCCCGGCTCGGCGTCCCCGAGGGTGTCCACCACCCAGGCGTTGTCCTGCCCCGAGGCCCGTGACCCGGGACGGCCCGGCGCGTCCGCCGGCTCCGGTCCGGCCAGCTCCGGCGCCCACCGCTCGGCCACCGGACCGACCAGCACCAGCCGGGCGTCCCGCGCCCGCCGCCTGACCGGCCCCCACGGGCCGAAGGCCGCCCCGGCCGCCCCGACCCCGCCGACGCCGACGCCCTCGGCAGGCGGCACCGGCCCGCAGAGGGCCTCCTGGACGGCGTCCACTCCGAGTCCGTCGAGCAGCGCGCTGCCGTCCTCGCACACCAGGACGGTGTCCGCGGTGACGTTTCCGTGCCGCCGTCCGGCGGCGTGCACCGCCCGCAGCGCGCCGACCAGGTCGGCCGCGATCTCCGCGGCCCGGTACGGCGACAGCGGCCCGCGCTCCAGCAGCAGCGACAGCGGCGCGCCGAGCACCCGCTCACCGACCAGGTGGAGGGTGGCCCCGGCGGCCACCGAGTCGTACAGCTCGACCAGCCGCGGATGGCGCGGCGCCGTCGCGACGGCCTCCGCCGCGACCCGCACCGCCCGCTCGGCGGCGCTCTCCTCGCGCGGCTCGGCGCGCTGTCCCGGCACGGCGTCCTCGACGCCGGCCGGTACCCCGTCGGCCGGCGTCCGGGCCTCGGCCTCCCCGGCGCGACTCGCGTACGGGGCGTACGGGACGTCCTGGACATCCTCGGGGTCATCGGCGTCCTCGGCGAACGCCTCCACCGTCTCCGGCAGGGGAATCCCGTGGAGCACCACCGGAAGCCCGGTCCAGCCGTCCACCGCCTCGCCGGTCCGGCCGCTCAGCTCGTACCGGCCCCCGAGCAGGCCCCCCGACTGCCTGCCGCCAGCCACGACACGTCCTCCCTCTCGCCCACGCCCCCCGTGGACAGCTTACGCATGGTCAGGAGGTGAACTTGAAGCTCGAGTAGAGGGTGCTCAGGATCTGCCGGCTCGCCTGGCTGCTCCAGTCCTTGTCCAGGGTGATCCAGGTGATGTTGAAGCTGTGGCTCTTGTCCACCACGAAGTGGCGGGTGACCGCGTGCTTCAGCACCGGCGCGTTGCTGTACTTGAACTCCCAGTCCGCCGAGTCCCAACCGCTCTTGAAGGTGCTGCCGGAGAGCCGCAGCTGCTGGTAGCCCGGGAAGCCGCCCTCGCTCTGCGAGGCGAGCTGCTGGAGCCCCTGCTGCGCGCCCATCCCGGGCATCATGTTCCAGTCGACCTCGATGTAGGAATCGCCGCCCGGCCCGGTGAATATCACGCTCTGGCCCTGCGGGCCGGTCTTCGGGTTGCCGCCCTGCTGGAACGAGCCGGGCAGCGCGATCGAGAAGTGGTTCCCCGAGTCGCTGTAGGTACGGAACCCGCTGGGCACCCCGCCGCCGGCCGGAGCCGAGGCCGAGGAGGAGGCGGACGCGGAGCCGCTGGTCCCGCTCGCGCCCGAGGAGGTCGAGGAGGGCGCGGAGGCCGAGCCGGACGGCGAGGTCGACGCCGAGCCGCTCGCCCCCGAGCCGGTGTGGCCCCCGGTCGCGCCGCCCGTGGTGCCGGACGCCCCCTGCGGGGAGCCCTGCTTCCCGGAACCGTGCGAGGCCAGCAGCCCCAGCGTGGTCCCGAGGAGCACCAGCACCACCAGGACCAGGCCGCCCATCACGACGGCGCTCCGCCGGGTCATCCCCCACGGCCCGCCGCCGGGGCCGCCGGTGCCCTGGCCCGTGGGGGGAGTCCCGCCGCCGGCCGATCCGGCCGAGCCGACCAGCCCCGGCGCCGCCGTACGGGCACCGCCGGCCGGGCCGGTGGAGCGCCCCAGGCCCTCCGCCCTGGACGCCCCGACGGCCTCGGCCGCACCTGCACCCGCACCTGCGGCGGCCCCGGCCTCCGCGGCCGGCAGCGCGGCGGTCTTGGCCGTCTTGGCGATCCTCGCGGTCTTGGCGGTCTTCGCGGTCCTCGCCGTCCCGGCCGCCGGACTCCCCTCCGAGCGGGACTCCGACCGCACCGGGGAGTTCGGCTTCGACGGCGACTGCGAGGGCGGAGACGAGGGTGAAGCGGACTCGCCCTGCGTCTCGCGCCGCGCGGCCGGCGAGCCCTTGGGCTGCGCCTTAGCCGCCGCACCGCCCGCCGCCTCCCGGCCGCCCTGCGCCGGCACATCGGCGTCTGCGCCTGCGCCGCCCGCGGCGGCCTCCTCCGCGCGCTGCCCGGAGCCGCGCTCGCCGTCCTTGCCCCCCGTACGCCCGCCGGCGAAGAAGCCGGCCACTCGGTCCTTGGCGCCGGACCCGGTGCTTCCGCCGGATCCGTCGCCTGACCCGCGCTTCGAGCCCGAGGCCGGTGCAGAGCCGTCCCCGGTCTTCCCGGTCTTCCCGGACCTCCCGGGCTCCCCGGAACGCCCCGGGGCCCCGGCGTCCGTGCCCGACTTGGCCGGCGCCGCGGCCGCGGCGGCACCGCCGGCGGCCGTACCGGCAGCCGCGCCCGCCGCCCCGGCAGCCCCCGTCTCGCCCGCCTGGGCGGCCTCCTCGCCGCTCCGCGCCCCCGGCAGCAGCCCACCGGAGAAGAGCGCGCCGAACCCGCCCCGGCGCTTGCCGCCCTCGGCGCCCCGGCCCTGCGGCCTGGCCGGCGCCTCGGCGGCGGCCGCCGCGGCTGCCGCGCTCTGCTTGGCCCGGCCGACGGCCTTCAGTGCGGCCTCCTCGGCCACCGCCCGGGTCGCCGCGGCGCTCCGCGCCTCGTCCAGCACCCTGCGCAGCTCCCGGCGGGCCCCGGGGCCGTCCAGGCGCTTCTCCGGGTCCTTGTGCAGCAGCTGCTCGATGACCGGGCGCAGCGGCCCGGCGTTCTCCGGTTCCGCGAACGGCTCGGTGATCACCGCGGTGAGGGTCGAGATCGCCGAGCCCTTGTCGTACGGCGGCCGCCCCTCGACCATCGCGTACAGTGTCGCGCCCAGCGACCAGAGGTCGGCCGCAGGCGTCGGCTTGCGGCCCTGCGCCCGCTCCGGGGAGATGTAGGAGGGCGCTCCGACCAGCATCCCGGTCGAGGTGACCGAGGGGTCCCCCTCGACGCTGGCGATGCCGAAGTCGGTGAGGACCACCCGCCCGCCGGCCTGCCGGCTGCCCCGCGCGGGCCCGTCGGGGTCCTCGCCGATCAGCACGTTGGAGGGCTTCACGTCCCGGTGGACGATCCCCTGCCGGTGCGCCGCCGCCAGGACGCTCAGGAGTTCGAGAGCGATCTCGGAGGCGCGCTCGACGCCCACCGGGCCGTCCTCCCTGATGACGTCGGCCAGCGAGCGGGACTCGACCAGCTCCATCACGATCCACGGCCGCTCGTCCTCCTCGACGACGTCGTAGACCGTGACCGCACCGGTGTGCCGGATCCGCGCGGTGGCCTTCGCCTCCCGCAGCGTGCGCACGACCAGCCGGCGCTTCTCCTCCTCCTCGGCGCCCGCCGCGAGCCGGAGTTCCTTGACCGCGACGACCCGGCCGAGCATCTCGTCCTCGGCACGCCACACCGTGCCCATGCCGCCGCGGCCGAGCACGGAGCCCAGCCGGTAGCGACCGGCCAGAAGCCGGCCACCAGCCTCAGCTTCCTGCCGGGCCCCCTGCACGTCCTGCTCATCGGCCATCCGGGCGACCCCCTGCTACTGCTGCACGAGAACGATCAAGCACACTGCCGACACGATGCCGCCGCCACCACGGCACCCCTCCACCAGAAGTCCCTATCATTCCTTGTCCGTTCGCATCCCCACCGCTCGGGGGTGGAGAGGTGCCCGGGACTCCCCGTGCCGCCTCGGTGTCCCCGCGGCGACTTTCCCGGCACGGGCGCTCACCGTAGCGGCACAATGTCCGCCGCACCCAACCGCGCAGCGTCGGCGGTGCGGTCGTCCGGCTGCTGCTGCGACTCCCGTTCGGCTTCGACCCGTTTTGCGTAGTGGTCGACCTCACGTCTCACCTGCCGCTTGTCCCAGCCGAGTTGACCCGCCATCAGATCGGCGGCCTCCTCCATGGCCGCGGTGCCGCGGTCGAAGGTCTCGATGGAGATCCTGGTCCGCCGGGCGAGGACGTCCTCCAGATGGCGGGCACCCTCGTACCGGCAGGCGTGCACCACCTCGGCTCTCAGGTAGTCCTCGGCCCCGGCGAGGGGTTCGGCCAGCGAGGGGTCCCAGCCGAAGAGCGCCAGCACCTCGTCGATCAGCCCACCGTACCGGCCGAGGAGATGCTCCACCCTGGCCACGTGCAGCCCGCTGCGGCGGGCGATCTCCGCCCGCCCGTTCCACAGCGCGGGGAAGCCCTCCGCGCCGACCAGCGGCAGCCGCTCGGTGCAGGACGGCGGCACCTTGCGGTCGAGCCCGTACACGGCCTCGTCCACCGCGTCCCGGGCCATCACCCGGTACGTGGTGTACTTGCCGCCCGCGACCACGACCAGGCCGGGGGCGGTGTGGTCGACCACATGCTCCCGGCTCAGCTTCGACGTCGCGTCGGACTCGCCGGCCAGCAGGGGACGCAGCCCGGCGTACACGCCCTCCACGTCCTCCCTCGTCAACGGCCGCTGCAGGACCGCGTTCACGTGCTGCAGCAGGTACTCGATGTCGGCGCTGCTCGCCGCCGGATGACTCTTGTCCAACTCCCAATCGGTGTCCGTGGTTCCGATGATCCAGTGCCTGCCCCACGGGATCACGAACAGCACGCTTTTCTCTGTGCGGAGAATGAGACCCGTCTTGGAGAAGATGCGATCCCTCGGGACCACCAGGTGAATGCCCTTGGACGCCCGGACGTGGAACTTGCCCCGTTCACCGACCAGTTCCTGGGTCTCGTCGGTCCACACCCCGGTCGCGTTCACCACCTGCCGGGCGCGCACCTCGAACTCACCGCCCTGCTCCAGGTCGCGCACCCGGGCGCCGACCACCCGCTCGCCCTCGCGGAGGAACCCGACCACCCGGGCCCGGTTCGCCACCAGCGCTCCGTACCCGGCCGCGGTGCGCACCAGCATCGTCACGAACCGGGCGTCGTCCACCTGGGCGTCGTAGTACTGGACGGCCCCCACCAGGGCGTCCTTCCGCAACGCGGGCGCCTGGCGCAGCGCCTGACGGCGAGTCAGGTGCCGGTGGAGCGGCAGCCCGCCGCCGTGCCCCCCGGTCACCGACATCCCGTCGTAGAGGGCCACCCCGGCGCCGACGTACCCCCGCTCCCAGCCGCGCCCCCGCAGCGGGTACAGGAACGGCACCGGCCGTACCAGATGCGGGGCCAGCCGCTCCAGCAGCAGCCCCCGCTCGACCAGGGCCTCGCGCACCAGGCCGAAGTCCAGCATCTCCAGATAGCGCAGCCCGCCGTGCACCAGCTTGCTGGACTGGGACGAGGTGCCCGCCGCCCAGTCCCGCATCTCCACCAGTCCGGTGGACAGCCCCCGGCTCACCGCGTCAAGCGCCGTGCCCGCGCCGACCACCCCGCCCCCGACCACCAGCAGGTCGAGCTCCCCGTCCGCCATCCTGGCAAGCGCTTCGCCGCGCTCCTCATCCCCCAGCCGAGAACTCCCCATATGCCATGGTGCGCCCGGACGCCCACAGGGCGTCAACCACGGGTCCGCCCCCGATCCCCGGGCCGAAGGGCCCGTGGATCGGGGGCGGTGGGAGCGGAGTCCTTCCTCAGCGGTGGGCGGCCGAGGGGGCGACCGTGACCTCCACCCGCTGGAACTCCTTGAGCTCCGAGTACCCGGTGGTCGCCATCGCCCGGCGCAGCGCGCCGAAGAGGTTCATCGTGCCGTCCGGGGCGTGCGAGGGGCCGAGGAGGATCTCCTCGGTGGTCCCGTAGGTCCCGAGGTCCACCCGCTTCCCGCGCGGCAGCTCCTCGTGGACGGCCTCCATCCCCCAGTGGTGGCCGCGGCCCGGCGCGTCCGTGGCCCGGGCCAGCGCGGCGCCGATCATCACCGCGTCGGCACCGCAGGCGATCGCCTTGGCCAGGTCACCGCTGTACCCGACGCCGCCGTCCGCGATCACGTGGACGTACCGGCCACCGGACTCGTCCATGTAGTCCCGCCGGGCCGCCGCCACGTCCGCCACCGCGGTCGCCATCGGCACCTGGATGCCCAGCACGTTCCGGGTGGTGTGGGCGGCGCCGCCGCCGAAGCCGACCAGCACACCGGCCGCGCCGGTCCGCATCAGGTGCAGCGCCGCGGTGTACGTCGCGCAGCCGCCCACGATCACCGGCACGTCCAGCTCGTAGATGAACTGCTTGAGGTTCAGCGGCTCGGCCGCCGAGGAGACGTGCTCGGCGGAGACCGTGGTCCCCCGGATCACGAAGATGTCCACCCCGGCGTCCACGACCGCCTTGGAGAACTCCGCGGTCCGCTGCGGCGACAGCGCCGCCGCCGTGACCACGCCGGAGTCCCGCACCTCGCGGATCCGCTGCCCGATCAGCTCGGGCTTGATCGGCTCGGTGTAGATCTCCTGGAGCCGCCGGGTCGCCGCCCGCTCGTCCGTGATCTCCGCGATCTCGTCCAGCAGCGGCTGCGGGTCCTCGTACCGGGTCCACAGGCCTTCGAGGTTGAGCACCCCGAGGCCGCCGAGCCGCCCGATCGCGATGGCCTGCGAGGGCGAGACCACGCTGTCCATCGGAGCGGCCAGGAAGGGCAGCTCGAACCGGTAGGCGTCGATCTGCCAGGCGATCGAGACCTCCTTCGGGTCCCGGGTACGCCGACTCGGCACCACGGCGATGTCGTCGAAGGCGTACGCCCGACGGCCCCGCTTGCCCCGGCCGATCTCGATCTCGGTCACGCTCTGCTGCCCTTCTGAAGCTCAAGCCCTGTCGGCCGGCGCACCGGCCGGTCCATTCTCGCATCCGAGCAGGGCGCCGCCCGGCCCGGGCACGGGCGAACGGGTGCGGTCCAGCGCCGGACCGGCGCGGATCAGCCGCCGTGGTAGTTCGGCGCCTCGACGGTCATCTGGATGTCGTGCGGGTGGCTCTCCTTGAGCCCGGCCGAGGTGATCCGGACGAACCGGCCCTTGCTCTCCATCTCCGCGATGGTCTCCGCGCCGACATAGCCCATGGTCTGCTTCAGCCCGCCGACCAGCTGGTACAGCACGGCCGCGAGCGGCCCGCGGTACGCGACCTGGCCCTCCACGCCCTCCGCGATCAGCTTCTCGTTGGAGCTGACGTCGCTCTGGAAGTAGCGGTCCTTGGAGAAGGACCTGGCCTGCCCGCGGGACTGCATGGCGCCGAGCGAGCCCATCCCCCGGTACGACTTGAACTGCTTGCCGTTGATGAAGAGCAGCTCGCCGGGCGACTCCTCGCACCCGGCCAGCAGCGAGCCGAGCATCACCGTCTCGGCGCCGGCGGCGAGCGCCTTGCCGATGTCGCCGGAGTACTGCAGCCCGCCGTCCCCGATCACCGGCACGCCGGCCGCCTGCGCGGCCTGGAACGCCTCGTGGATCGCCGTGACCTGCGGCACGCCGACGCCGGCGACCACCCGGGTGGTGCAGATCGACCCCGGGCCGACCCCGACCTTGATCCCGTCCACCCCGGCGTCGATCAGCGCCTGCGCACCGTCGCGGGTCGCCACGTTCCCGCCGACGACGTCCACGTCCACGGCGGACTTGATCTTCGCCATCCAGCTCAGGGCGTTGCTGTTGTGCCCGTGCGAGGTGTCCACGACCAGGAAGTCCACACCGGCCGCGGCGAGCGCCTGGGCCCGCTCCATCGCCTCGGCGCTGGCGCCGACGGCGGCGCCGACCAGCAGCCGGCCCTCGGCGTCCTTGGCGGCGTTCGGGTACTTCTCCGCCTTGACGAAGTCCTTGACGGTGATCAGGCCCTTGAGCCGGCCCTCGTCGTCGACCAGCGGAAGCTTCTCGATCTTGTGCTGGCGGAGCAGCTGCATCGCCTCGTCACCGGCGATCCCGACATGCCCGGTGACCAGCGGCATCGGCGTCATGACCTCGCGCACCGGCCGCGAGCGGTCGGTCTCGAAGGCCATGTCCCGGTTGGTGACGATCCCGAGCAGCTTGCCCGCCGGGTCCGTCACCGGCACGCCGCTGATCCGGAACTTCGCACAGAGGGCGTCCGCGTCCGCCAGCGTCGCGTCCGGCTCGACGGTGATCGGGTCCGTCACCATCCCGGACTCCGAGCGTTTCACCATGTCGACCTGGTTGACCTGGTCCTCGATGGACAGGTTCCGGTGGAGCACGCCGACGCCGCCCTGGCGGGCCATCGCGATCGCCATCCGCGCCTCGGTGACCTTGTCCATCGCCGCGGACAGCAGCGGCAGGTTCACCCTGACGTTCCGCGAGACCCGCGAGCGGGTGTCCACCTCGTTCGGCAGCACGGACGACGCGCCCGGCAACAGCAGCACGTCATCGAAGGTCAGACCGAGAGAAGCGAACTTCTCGGGTACGCCAGCGGCATTGAGTGACATGGCACCTACTCCAACATTCCCCAGGCTGAACAGCAGGGCGACAGCGGGGAACGCACCCGCCCGCGCAAACCGACCTCGGCGAGAGTCACCGAAACCCCATGGTACCGACTCGCCCGCGTTGCCCGACCAGCCCCCGAGACCCCGGGGGCGCGGCATGGAGTGCGGCACGGAGTGCGGCGTGGCGCCGGGCCGGTCGCGCGGTGCCCCGCGCCCCTGACGCCCCCTTCGTGCGCGCCGGGAACCGTGGCGCCGCGTGGCGCCGCGTGGCGCCGCGCCTTAAGCGCTCAAGCCCTCCGGACGGTCCGGCCCCTGCTCCGCCCCGGAGGAGGACCGCGCGGCCCGCGCGGACGCGGCCAGCTCCCGCAGCCGCCCCAACGCCCGGTGCTGGGCCACCCGAACGGCCCCCGCGGACATCCCCAGCACCTCGCCGGTCTCCTCCGCGGTCAACCCCGCCGCGACCCGCAGCAGCACCAGTTCCCGCTGACGGTCGGTCAGACAGGCCAGCAGCTCCCGCATCCAGGCCGCGTCCGAGCTCAGCAGCGCCCGCTCCTCGGGGCCGAGCGACTCGTCCGCCGTCTCCGGCAGCTCCTCGGCGAGGATCGCCGCCTGCCCCGCGGGACCGCGCATCGCGGCCCGCTGCAGATCAGCGATCTTGTGTGCCGCGATGCCGTAGACGAACGCCTCGAACGGACGGCCCTCGTCCCGGTACCGCGGCAACGCGCTCAGCAGCGCGAGGCAGACCTCCTGGGCCACGTCGTCCACATGGTGCCGGGCGTCCCCCGGCAGCCGGGCCAGCCGCGCCCGGCAGTAGCGGTGCACCAGCGGATGCACCTGCGCCAGCAGTTCCCCGGTCGCCGCGCCGTCCCCCTGCACCGCGCGAACGACCAGCTCTCCGGCTGCGACCCCGGCGACTCCGGCGCCCCCGACGCGAGTACCACTCGCACCGGCCGCAGCGCCGTCCCCGGGGGAGCTCGCCTCGTCGTCGTCACGCACCGGTCCATGGTGCCTGTTCACGACGGGAAACGCGGCACCCCCCTCCGACTTGTGCACCGGAACGTTATCCGCGTCACGCTCGCCCGTGGCCCGGCCGCCACCCCTGTCCGAGGCGCTGCGCGGCGCCCCTCCTGCATCTGCCACCGGCTCCCCGAGGTGCTCCATGCCTCCATGGTGCGTCCTCGGAGGGGAAACCGGACAGCACGCCCCGGCGAACCCGCCCCTCCATCCAGTCCCTGGAGTCCCCGTGGCCCGCTCGCCGAGAGCGCCGGGGTCGGTGCTCAGCGCACCAACCCCCAGCGGAATCCGAGGGCCACCGCATGCGCCCGGTCCGAGGCGCCGAGCTTCTTGAAGAGCCGCCGCGCGTGGGTCTTCACCGTGTCCTCGGAGAGGAAGAGCTCCCGGCCGATCTCGGCGTTGCTGCGGCCGTGGCTCATCCCCTCGAGCACCTGGATCTCCCGGGCGGTCAGCGTCGGCGCGGCGCCCATCTCGGCGCAGCGCAGCCGGCGCGGGGCCAGCCGCCAGGTGGGGTCGGCGAGGGCCTGGGTGACGGTGGCCCGCAGCTCCGCGCGCGAGGCGTCCTTGTGGAGGTAGCCGCGGGCTCCCGCGGCCACCGCGAGGGCGACCCCGTCGAGGTCCTCGGCCACGGTGAGCATGATGATCCGCGCTCCCGGGTCGGCCGACAGCAGCCGGCGCACGGTCTCGACCCCGCCGAGGCCGGGCATCCGCACGTCCATCAGCACCAGGTCGGAGCGGTCGGCGACCCAGCGCCGCAGCACCTCCTCGCCGTTGGTCGCGGTGGTCACCCTGTCCACACCTGGCACGGTCGCCACCGCACGGCGCAGCGCCTCACGGGCGAGCGGGGAATCGTCGCAGACGAGTACGGAAGTCATGACCGCCCTCCGCAGCTGATCCGGGTCACGTTGTGCCTCCTGGCTGGTACGAAATCGTCTCCGATACGGGCCACCGCGACGCCGGACGGCTTCACCGTCCGTCGCCCGTTCGCCGCGCGACGGTCCGCGAAGCCCTGCGCCTGTTGACCGCCTCCGCACTCCCAACGACCGTCACTCGAATGAGTTACGGGGTCGGCAGCTGCCTCCACCACTCTACGTGGCCGAAAGGTTACCGATCACCCATAGTTCCCGGTACCACGGCGCAGATTTACCGCTCAGCCGACCTCCGCACGCCGCTCGCGACCCCGAATCCGAAGCATCTGAGCTGGTCTACCCGCCTACTGAGCCGTTCAGCCCCCGCTCTCCGCACCCGCGCGTGTCGTGAATGCCCGGCTTGATGTTCTGTTGATGTGATTTGGAGCTGATAGTCACGCTATGCCAGTCTGAGTGGTGCTCGTCACATACACTCCAGTTTCGAACAGTTCGTCATATTTTCAGCTTTCGCCCACGAACCGAGGGGATGAGCTCATGGCCGACTTCTCACGCCTTCCCGGCCCCAACGCAGACCTGTGGGACTGGCAGCTCTCCGCGGCCTGCCGCGGGGTCGACAGCTCGCTCTTCTTCCACCCCGAGGGCGAGCGCGGGGCCGCCCGGACCTCCCGCGAGCAGGCGGCCAAGGAGGTCTGCATGCGCTGCCCCGTGCGGGCCGAGTGCGCCGCCCACGCCCTGGCCGTACGCGAGCCGTACGGCGTCTGGGGCGGCCTCACCGAGGACGAGCGCGAGGAGATGCTGGGCAGGTCCCGGCACCGCGCCCCCGACCCGGACCTCGCCCGGGACCTCGACGAGGAAGAGGACGAGATGGCCGAACTGGGCCTGGTCCGGCGGCACCGTACGGCCGCCTACTACTGACCGGCCGCCACCCGGCGGGCACCGGCCGCGGCTCAACCAGCAGAAACGTTTTTTCAGCGCATCGGCACATCACGCATCGGCGCATCCCCCCGCAGCGGACGCCCTCCCGGCGTCCGCGCCTCATTCCGCGACGGCGGCCGCGAACTGGTCCATCATCAGCGCCACCGCCGGCACCTGGGCCAGCCCGGGCAGCGTCAGCGCCGCCACCTCGCGGCGGACGCTCGGCACCACCGGGACCACCTCGACCCCGCTCCGCCGCACCGACTCCATCGCCATCTCCGGCAGCACCGCCACCCCGAGCCCGGTGGCCACCAGGCTGACCACCGCCGGATAGTCGTCGGTCGCGAAGTCGATGTCCGGCGCGAAGCCGGCCGCGGCGCACATCTCCACCAGCTGCCCGCGGCACTGCGGGCAGCCGGCGATCCACTGCTCGCCGGCCAGCTCGTCCAGCCCCACCGGCCGCTCCTCGCCGCGCCCGGCCAGCCGGTGCCCGGCCGGCAGCACCCCCACCAGCCGGTCCTCCAGCAGCGGCCGCACGTCCAGATCGGTCCAGTCCGCGCAACCGCCGGCCGCCGCGTCGGCCGGCGCGCCGTCCGGATACCGGAAGGCGAGGGCCACCTCGCACTCGCCGGCCCGCAGCATCGCCACCGCCTCCGGCGGCTCGGCCTCCACCAGCGAGACCCGCACCCCCGGCTCGGCCGCCCGCAGCCGGGCGACCGCCGCCGGGACCAGCGCCGAGCACGCGGTCGGGAAGGAGACCAGCCGGACCCGTCCGGCGCTCAGCCCGGCGATCGCCGCCAGTTCCTCCTCCGCCGCCGCCAGCCCCGCCAGCACGCCGTTGGCGTGCCGGGTGAGCACCTCGCCGGCCTCGGTCAGCCGGGTCTCCCGGCCGACCCGGGCCACCAGCGGGGTCCCGACGGACTTCTCCAGCGCCTTCATCTGCTGGCTGATCGCGGGCTGGGTCAGCCCCAGCTCCCGCGCGGCCGCGGAGTAC
Organism: Phaeacidiphilus oryzae TH49; assembly: GCF_000744815.1. Classification (NCBI taxonomy): domain Bacteria; kingdom Bacillati; phylum Actinomycetota; class Actinomycetes; order Kitasatosporales; family Streptomycetaceae; genus Phaeacidiphilus; species Phaeacidiphilus oryzae. Next base: position 4,317,501 of record NZ_JQMQ01000005.1, on the reverse strand, counting down.
GAGCCGGCCCGCGCGACGGCCCGGAGCACTCTCAGATGGCGTACCTCGATCATGCCGCCAAGCATAAGCGAGGCTTGGATCCCGCCGAAACGAAAACGGTCTGGACTTATCCTTCGGCTCGGGCGATCCTGCTGCCATGCCGGAATCCAGCGACATCCTGCCCGGCTTCGTCCGGGACCAGTTCGCCCCAGAGACCGCCTACCTCAACACCGCCTCCTACGGGCTCCCGCCGGCCCGCAGCTTCGACGCGGTACGCGCCGCGCTCGACACCTGGCAGTCCGGTCGGGGCGCCCCGATCAGCCGCGATCCGCAGATCGTCGCCGAGGCACGCTCCCGCTTCGCGGGGCTGCTCGGCGCCCGGGCCGCGGACACCGCCATCGGATCCACCGCCTCCGCGCTGATCGCGCCGATCGCCGCCGCGCTGCCCGGCGGGGCCGAGGTGCTCTGCGCGCAGGGCGAGTTCGCCTCCGCCGTCCAGGCCTTCCACTCCCGCGGGGACCTCGCGGTGCGGACCGTGCCGCTGGAGCGGCTGGCCGAGTCGGTCCGCGACTCGACCGCGCTGGTCACCGTCTCCGTGGTGCAGTCCGCGGACGGCCGGGTCACCGATCTGCGCGCGCTGCACGCCGTCTGCCGGGAGCGGGGGGCGCGGCTGCTGGTGGACGCCACCCAGGCGGCCGGCTGGCTGCCGCTGGACGCCGCCGACGCGGACTACTGGGTCTGCGGCTGCTTCAAGTGGCTGCTGGGAGCGCGCAGCGTCGGCTTCTGCGTGCTGGACGGGACGGCGGCGCGGGAGGACGGGCTGCGGCCGGTCGGCCCCGGGTGGTACTCGGCGGAGGACCCGTGGGCGAACACCTACGACGCGGTCGAGCAGGCCGCGGACGCGCGGCGCTTCGACTCGACGCCGGACTGGCTGGGGTGCGTCGCCACCGCGGAGTCGCTGGCGTTCCTCGCGGAGGTCGGGATCGACCGGATCAACCGCCATGACCTGGCGCTGGCGCGGGAGTTCCGGGAGGCGGCGACGGATCTGGGCTACAAGCCGGTCGCGGAAAACGCCTCCGCGATCGTCTCCCTGCCGGGGGCTCCGCCGCTGGCGTCGCCGTCGGTGGTCACCTCGCACCGGGCGGGCGCGCTGCGGGTCTCGTTCCACGTGTTCAACACGCGCGAGGATGTTCGCTCCGCGATAGCCGCGCTACGGGCGTCCACCGGCTGAGCCGTCCGCGGGTGCGGCGCCGTTGACCGCTGGGCGCGCAGTTCCCCGCGCCCCTGATTTCGCGCCTTCGGCGCTGAAACCCGGGGAGCGCCGCTGATGTGCGGCCCGAAGGGCCAGGCACATCAGGGGCGCGGGGAACTGCGCGCCCAGCGGTCAACGGCGCCGCACCCGCCCGCGAAGACCCGCTTGCCCCCCGTAACGCGCAAAGCCCGCCCTGGGGCCCTGGGGCGAAAGCCCCAAGAACCCCCCGAGCGGGCTCAGCTCAGAGGTGGCAACCTCAGTGCGCGTGGCCGTGCGAGTGGCCGTGGCCGCCGGCCGCCTCGTCCGACTCCTCCTCCGGCTTCTCGACCACCAGCGTCTCGGTGGTGAGCAGCAGCGCCGCGATCGACGCGGCGTTCTCCAGCGCGGAGCGGGTGACCTTGACCGGGTCGATGACGCCGATCTTGACGAGGTCGGTGTACTCGCCGGTCGCGGCGTTGTACCCCTCGCGCTCGTTCTTCAGGTCGGCGGTCTTGGAGGTGACGACGTAGCCCTCCTGGCCGGCGTTGGTGGCGATCCAGCGGGCCGGCTCGACCAGCGCGCGGCGGACCACGGCGACACCGGTGGCCTCGTCGTCCTTCAGGCCGAGGCCGTCCTCCAGCACCTTGGCGGAGTGCACCAGGGAGGCGCCGCCGCCGGCGACGATGCCCTCCTCGATCGCCGCGCGGGTGGCGGAGATCGCGTCCTCCAGGCGGTGCTTCTTCTCCTTCAGCTCGACCTCGGTGGCCGCGCCGACGCGGATGACGCAGACGCCGCCGGCCAGCTTGGCCAGCCGCTCCTGCAGCTTCTCGCGGTCCCAGTCGGAGTCCGAGGCCTCGATCTCGGCCTTGATCTGGTTGACCCGGCCCTCGACGGCGGTCTTGTCGCCGGCACCGTCGACGATGGTGGTGTCGTCCTTGGTGACGGTGACGCGCCGGGCGGTGCCGAGCACCTCAAGGCCGACCTGGTCGAGCTTGAGGCCGACCTCCTCGGCGATGACCTGGCCGCCGGTCAGGGTGGCGATGTCGCCCAGGATGGCCTTGCGGCGGTCGCCGAAGCCGGGGGCCTTCACCGCGACGGCGTTGAAGGTGCCGCGGATCTTGTTGACCACCAGGGTGGAGAGCGCCTCGCCCTCGACGTCCTCGGCGATGATCAGCAGCGGCTTGGAGCTGTTCGCCTGGAGGATCTTCTCCAGCAGCGGCAGCATGTCCTGGATCGACGAGATCTTGCCCTGGTGGATCAGGATGTACGGGTCCTCCAGGACGGCCTCCTGGCGGTCCTGGTCGGTGACCATGTACGGGGACAGGTAGCCCTTGTCGAACTGCATCCCCTCGGTGAAGTCCAGTTCGAGACCGAAGGTCTGGGACTCCTCGACGGTGATCACGCCGTCCTTGCCGACCTTGTCGATCGCCTCTGCGATCAGCTCGCCGACCTGCGGGTCCTGGGCGGACAGACCGGCGACCGCGGCGATGTCGTCCTTGCCCTCGATCGGGCGGGCGACCTTGCGCAGGTGCTCGGCGACGGCCTGGACGGCGGCGTCGATGCCCTTCTTCAGCCCGGCGGGGCCGGCGCCGGCGGCGACGTTCCGCAGGCCCTCGTTGACCAGCGCCTGGGCCAGGACGGTGGCGGTGGTGGTGCCGTCACCCGCGATGTCGTTGGTCTTGGTCGCCACCTCCTTCACCAGCTGGGCGCCGAGGTTCTCGAACGGGTCGTCGACCTCGACCTCACGGGCGATGGTGACGCCGTCGTTGGTGATGGTGGGGGCGCCGAACTTCTTGTCGATGACGACATTGCGGCCCTTGGGGCCGATGGTCACCTTGACTGTGTCGGCAAGCTTGTTGACGCCCCGCTCCAGCGCGCGGCGGGCGTGCTCGTCGAACTCCAGGATCTTCGCCATGCTCAGGTCTTCCCTCTCAACAACCGCGCCCCGGGCCCCGGTCATGTGTGACACGGAGACCCGGGGCGGGTCACGACGATGCGTACAGCGATACCTTGCTACGCCGCTGGACTTACTTCTCGATGATCGCGAGCACGTCGCGAGCCGAGAGGACGAGGTACTCCTCGCCGTTGTACTTGACCTCGGTGCCGCCGTACTTGCTGTACAGAACGACGTCGCCGGTCTTCACGTCGAGCGGCAGACGGTTGCCGTCCTCGAAGCGGCCCGGGCCCACGGCCAGGACGACGCCCTCCTGGGGCTTCTCCTTGGCGGTGTCCGGGATGACCAGGCCCGAGGCCGTGGTCTGCTCGGCGTCGAGCGGCTGGACCACGATGCGGTCCTCAAGCGGCTTGATGGCAACCTTGCTGCTGGCGGTCGTCACGATCCGACCTCCCCCTTCGGAGGATCAACGGGGTGTGTCATGTCAGGGTCGCGAACCTGGTGGGCCCGTCGTCGCGGGTGCCGGACCTGCCTTGTCGCTGCTGGCACCCTCCGTGGGAGAGTGCCAACGAAGACATTAGACAGCCATTAGCACTCAGTCAACCAGAGTGCCAACGTGGCGCGGGGCGCGCCGCGTTCTCGAGTCGCCACCCCCGGAGCCGCCACGGGGAGAACACCCCCTGCGACCGGAGAGAATGACCCCCGTGGAGATCCGCACCCTGTTCAGCCCCGAAGGCCAGGCCCTCCTGGCGGAGCTCGCCGATTACGCTCCCGGCGAAGAACTCGCCCTCGCCAGCCGCCTCCGCAGGACCCACCCCCCGGAGCTGGTCTCCGCCGCGCTCACCCAGGCGCGACTCCGCCAACGCGCCGGAGCGAAATTCGGCCCGGACGCCCCCCGGATGTACTTCACTGCGAACGGCGTCGAGCAGTCCACCCGCGCCTCCGTCGCCGCCCACCGCGCCGCCCGCTTCGCGGAGCTCGGCGCCACCCGGGTGGCCGACCTCTGCTGCGGCATCGGCGGCGACGCGATCGCCCTGGCCCGCGCCGGCCTCGGCGTCCTCGCCGTCGACCGCGACCCGGAGGCCTGCGCCGCCGCCGAGGCCAACGCCGCCGCCCTCGGCCTCGCCGACCGCATCGAGGTGGTCTGCGCCGACGTGACCGCCGTCGACACGGCCGGCTGCGACGCGCTCTTCACCGACCCGGCCCGCCGCACCGCCCGCGGCCGGACCTTCGACCCCGAGGCGTACTCGCCCCCGCTCAGCTGGGCGCTGGCGGCCGCCTCCGCCGGGCGGTTCCGCTGCGCCGCGGTCAAGGTGGCCCCCGGCATCCCGCACGAGGCGGTGCCGGACGGGGTCGAGGCGGAGTGGGTCTCGGAGTCGGGCGACGTCAAGGAGGCCGCGCTGTGGTTCGGCACGGCGCCCGCCGCCGCGTCCCCGCACCGGGCCACCCTGCTGCCGTCCAGCGCCTCCCTGGCCGGCGGCCGGCTTCCGGACCCCCCGTCCGCGCCGGTGGGCCGCTTCCTCTACGAGCCGGACGGCGCGGTGATCCGCGCCCATCTGGTGGCCGAGGTCGCCGCGGAGCTCGGCGGAGCGACGCTGATCGACCCGACCATCGCCTATCTGTCCTCGGAGCGGCTGACCGCCACCCCCTACGCCTCCGCGTACCGGATCACCGACGTGCTGCCCTTCAACCTGAAGCGGCTGCGGGCGCTGCTGCGCGAGCGCGAGGTCGGCAACCTCACCGTGAAGAAGCGCGGCTCGGCGGTCGAGCCGGAGGAGCTCCGCCGCAAGGTGAAGCCCGCCGGCCCGAACGCCGCCACGGTGTTCCTCACCCGCGCCGACGGGGCGCCGACCATGCTGGTGGGACACCCGGCGGCGGCGGGCTGACCCGACGTCAGCCGGCCTGCCCCGGCCGGGAGATGTAGTCGTCCAGCCGGCCGACCGTGAAGCCCTGCTCCTCGATCCGCTTGACCATGTTGGCGAACATCGCGGTCATCCTCTCGCCCTTGAGCTGCTGGGGCCCCCGGAAGTGGGCGAGGATGATGTCCCCCGGGCGCAGCCGCCCGTTCTGGTACCGGATCCCGGTGATCTCCATGGTGTCGGTCCAGTAGACGATGGCGGCCGGCCCGCAGGCCCGCACCGCCTCCCGGGTCGCCCGGTCGTAGGCGCCGTAGGGCGGGCGGAAGAGGTACGGGGCGGTGCCGTACTCGGCGGTGAGGATCTTCTGGTCTCCGCAGATCTCGTTCCTCTGCTGGGCCAGGCCGAGCCTGCTCATCACCGGGTGGTGGAGGGTGTGGTTCTGGATCGAGTACCCGAGCGCCTGCAGGGACCTGAAGTACCCGTAGTCGTCCTTTATCGCGTCGTTCATCAGGAACATCGTGATCGGGACGTGCAGCTCCCTTTCCATCTCGACGAAACGGGGGTCCTTGACCAGACCGTCGTCGATGGTGATGAAGACCACCCGCTGGGTGGTCGGCACCCGGGAGAAGACCGGCACCGGGCCGGTGCGGGAGAGCTTGATCGGCCGGTCGGCGGGCGCCGCCGGGGCCGGCGGGAGCGGCTTGAGCCCCCACTTCGACCAGACCGCGGCGCCGGCCGCGGCACCGCTTCCGGAACCCCCGCCGCCTCCGCCGACGCCGCCTGCGGCCGCCGGGCTTCCGGTCCCGGAGGCGGTTCCGCCGCCGCTCCCCGAGGACCCCCCGCCGCCGCATCCCGCCAGCGTCAGCAGCAGCGCCGCGGCCCCCGCCGCGACCCCGATCCGCCGGTGCATCCCTGCCCCCTGTCCGCTCCCGATCGGAGCCCGTCCCGCCGCCGTCCCGCGAGATGCGCGGGATGGCTCGGAGCGTAGACGAACAAAGCGGGGCCACAGCCGCGGCACAGCCGGGAACGAGTGGCCTATCCGGTGAGACCTCGGTAAGCGGCGGGCATGAAGGATCGGGAGCGAACTGTTCCGCTTACTCGCTTCGCGCCGGGACGTGGGTCTCGGTCACCGGCAGCGAGGAGTCGGCGGAGAGGTCGAAGGCCGAGGCCGTCCGGTTCCGCCGGACCATCTCCGCGCCCAGCGCGGCCACCATCGCCCCGTTGTCCGTGCACAGCTTCGGCCGCGGGACGCGGAGCCGGATGCCGGCCTTCTCGCAGCGCTCCTGGGCCATCGCCCGGAGCCGCGAGTTGGCGGCCACGCCGCCGCCGATCATCAGGTGGTCCACGCCGTTCTCCCGGCAGGCGCGGACCGCCTTGCGGGTGAGGACGTCGGTCACCGCCTCCTGGAAGGACGCGGCCACGTCCCGCACCGGGACCTCCTCGCCGGCCCGCCGCCTGGCCTCGACCCACCGCGCCACCGCGGTCTTCAGCCCGGAGAAGGAGAAGTCGAAGGCGGCGTCCCGCGGGCCGGTGAGGCCGCGCGGGAAGTCGATCGCGGACGGGTCTCCCTCCCGGGCGTACCGGTCGATCACGGGGCCGCCGGGGAAGCCGAGGTTCAGCAGCCGGGCGACCTTGTCGAAGGCCTCCCCGGCGGCGTCGTCGATGGTGGCGCCCAGCGGGCGGACGTCCGTCGTGATGTCCTCGCTGAGCAGCAGCGAGGAGTGGCCGCCGGAGACCAGCAGGGCCATCGTCGGCTCGGGCAGCGGCCCGTGCTCCAGCTGGTCCACGCAGATGTGCGAGGCGAGGTGGTTGACCCCGTAGAGCGGCTTGTCCAGGGCGTAGGCGTAGGCCTTCGCCGCCGAGACGCCGACCAGCAGCGCGCCGGCCAGGCCGGGGCCCGCGGTCACCGCGATGCCGTCCAGGTCGCTCGCCTTGACCCCGGCCTCGTCCAGGGCCCGGCGGATGGTGGGGACCATCGCCTCCAGGTGGGCCCGGCTGGCGACCTCCGGTACGACCCCGCCGTAGCGGGCGTGCTCGTCGACGCTGGAGGCGACCGCGTCGGCGAGGAGGGTGGTGCCGCGGACGATGCCGACGCCGGTCTCGTCGCAGGACGTCTCGATGCCGAGGACCAGCGGTTCGTCAGCCATGCTCGATGGTTCCTTCTGGAGTGCGGTCTCGATGCTGTGCTTGCTTCGTCAGGTCGAGCTTCATCACCAGGGCGTCCACCCCGGCCGGCTGGTAGTAGCCGCGGCGGACGCCGACCGGCTCGAAGCCGTGGCGTTCGTAGAGGCGCTGGGCGCGGTCGTTGTCCACCCGCACCTCCAGCAGGAGGTCGGCGCAGCCGGCCGCGCGGGCCCGCCCGATCAGCTCGGCGAGCAGCCGGGCGCCGAGGCCCCGGCCCCAGTGTGCCCGGGTGACGCCGATCGTCTGGACGTCGGCCTCGGAGCCGACCGCCATCAGCCCGGCGTAGCCGGCGGCGGTGCCGTCCCCGGCCTCGGCCAGCACGTAGTGGCGGGTGGCCGCCGGGTGCCGGCTGTCGGCCAGCTCGGACCAGAACATCCCCTCGGACCAGGCGTCGTCCGGGAAGAGCTCGGCCTCGAGCCGCAGCACGGCGGGGATGTCCCACCAGCGCATCTCCCGCAGCCGGTACCCCTCCTCGCCGGGCTCCGTCACGCCGGAAGCACCGTCTTGTAGTTGGCCGGCACCTGGGCGTCCGGCCGCCGCAGGTAGAGCGGCAGCGGCTGCGGCAGCTCCCGGCCGGCCGCCAGCCGCTCGGCGGCGGCACCGGCCAGCGCGCCGGCGGAGACGTGCTCGGGCGGGCGGGCGTCCGGGAAGGCGTCCGGGTAGAGCAGCGCCCCGGCGCCGACCACGGGGATCCCGGAGAGCCGCTCGGCGATCTCGGCCGGGCGGTCGACGGCGGGCTCGGTCACCCGCTCCCCTTCGGCGTCGTAGCGGGCCCAGTACACCTCCTTGCGCCGGGCGTCGGTGGCCACCGCGAAGGGGCCGGTGAGCCCCTGGGCGCGGGCCGCGTGGGCGATGCCGTCCAGGGTGCAGACGCCGTGCACCGGCAGGTCCAGGGCGCTGCCCAGGGCGGCGGCGGTGACCAGCCCGACCCGCAGGCCGGTGTAGGGGCCGGGGCCGATGCCGACGGCGATCGCGCCGAGGTCCTCCTTGCGGACTCCGGCGGAGGAGAGCACCCGGTCGACGGCGGGCAGCAGGAGTTCCCCGTGCCGGCGGGCGTCGATCCGGGTCTCCTCGGCGAGCACGGCGGCCGCGTCGGTGTCGTAGAGGGCCGCGGTGACGGCGGGGGTGGCGGTGTCGAAGGCGAGCAGAAGCACGGCACAACGATACGGCGGCCGACGCAGTGGACGACGGGTGGCAGGATGGGTGGCCGGTCCGCGGCTCGCCGCCGCGGCCGCGGACGTATCGCAGGGATCGGTTCGCAGGGTCGAACGGGAGGTCGTCGCGTGGCGAGGTTCGGGGCGGGCGCGGTGGTGACCGGGCTCACCGCGGGTGCGCTCGCGGTGGTGACCGTACTGGCGCTGCAGGCGCAGGGATCGGTGAAGGAGGCCGCGCCCAAGCCGCCTCCGCCGGCCGCCGGGCACACCAGCGGCCCGTCGAAGCCGGCCGCGCCGGCCATCCCGGCCGGCTCGGGGACCGGGAAGCGGGTGGTCTACTCGCTGAAGGCGAAGCGGGTCTGGCTGGTGAAGTCGGAGGCGACCACGGCGGAGCGGACGTTCGCGGTGCAGCCGAGCGCGGTGAGCCCGCTGCCGGGGACGTACAGCGTGATCCGGGAGAACCGGGGGCCGGGCACGGGCTCGGACGGGACGCGGATCGAGAACACCGTGATCTTCGCCTTCAACCAGGGCGTCACGATCGGCTTCAGCGCGGCGGTGAACGGCTCCACGGCCTCCCCGACGGCCGCCCGGACGGGCGGCATCCGGGAGTCCAGGGCGGACGGCAAGGCGCTCTACGCCTTCGCCGACCTGGGCGACAAGGTCGTCGTCGTGCCCTGACCGGGCGGACGGCGCTCCTCGCTCGCCCGCGCCGGTGGGTGGGGGCGCTAGGCGGCGTCGGGGCGGGCGCCGTCGCCGGCGTGGCGCAGGGGCGGGCGGCTGACCGCGGCCGCGGCCGGGCCCGCGGCCAGCAGCCGGCGCACGGTGTCGGCGGGGGCCTGCCCGGTCGGCTGGGCCCGATCCGGCTGCGCGGCGCACTCGGCCTGCTCGGCCCGGTCGGCCTGCTCGCCCGGCCGCGCGGCCCGCGCTTCCGGGGTGGTCTCGGACATCTCGCCTCCCGTAAGTTAGGTAGACCTAACCCATTGGCCCTGGACCCATACCAACACGCCCGCCGGGTGCCATGCAACATCTTCCCGACAGCACGTCGGAAAATCCAGCCGCGAGCGGGTCGGACCGCTGCCGGTCAGACCGCCGCCGCGGCGGCCACCTCGGCCAGCGCGCCGGTCTGCCAGCGCTCGCCGTACGGGATCAGCGTGACCGTCCTGACCTCGTCCCCCTCCTCCGCTGAGCGCTCGATCCGGACCTCAAGACGGTCCTCGGACAGGTCCTCGACCTTGCCCTCGCCCCACTCCACGACCACCACCGACTCCGGCAGCGAGACGTCCAGGTCCAGGTCCTCCATGTCGTCCAGGCCGGTCAGCCGGTAGGCGTCCACGTGCACCAGGGCCGGGCCGCCGGAGAGGGACGGGTGCACCCGGGCGATGACGAAGGTGGGCGAGGTGACGGCGCCGCGGACGTCCAGGCCCTCGCCGAGGCCGCGGGTCAGGGTGGTCTTGCCGGCGCCGAGCCCTCCGGAGAGGAGCACGAGGTCTCCGGCACGCAGTTCGGCGGCCAGCGCGCGGCCCAGCGCGCGCATCCGGTCGTCGGTCGGGATGGTGACGCGGTGCATGGGGTCCTTCCGTGGTGTCCCGTGGTCCAGTGGGGGTGGCAGTTGACGGAGCGTCAGGGATTTCACGCCTCCGAGGCCGGCGGCTCCGCGTCCGTGTCGGCCCCGGCGGCCTCGTCGGCCTCGGCGGCCGCAGCGGCCCGGCCGTCCTCGTCGGCCCGGGCCGCCGGCCGGAGGCCGCGGGTTCCGAGGATCAGTTCGGACAGCAGCTCGTCGACCACATCCGGCCGCTCCAGCATGACGAGGTGCCCGGCGTCCTCCACGAGCACCAGCTCGGCCTCGGGCAGTTCGGCGGCGATCACCTCGGCGTGACCGGGCGGCGTGAGGAGGTCCCGGGTGCCGGTGAGGACCAGCACCGGCAGCCCGCGCAGCACCGGCAGCGCGGCCCGCTCGTCGTACGCGGCGATGGCCGGGAAGAACTCGGCGACCACGTCGATCGGCGTGCCGTCCAGCATCCGCTCGGCGAACCGGGCCACCGCAGGATCGACGTCGGGGGAGCCGAAGGAGTACTTGCGGTAGAACGGCGCGGCCAGCTCGGCGCCTATCCGGCGGCCCCGCTCGACCAGCGCGGACTGCTTGCCCAGCGCCCGCAGCACGCCCGGGGCGATCCGGTGGAAGACCTTGGCCCCGGCCGCCGGCAGGCCGAAGGTGGTGCCCGCCAGATCGCCGGAGGAGGTGCCGATCAGGGCGACCCCGGCGACCCGGTCGCGGAACAGCTCCGGGTACTGCCGGGCCAGGGAGAGCACCGTCATCCCGCCCATCGAGTGGCCGACCAGCACCAGCGGGCCGGTGGGCGCCACCGCGTCCAGCACCGCCCTGAGGTCGCGGCCGAGCTGGTCGATCGCGGCCGGCTCGCCGGCCAGGTGGGAGCGGCTGCGCTCGGAGCGGCCGTGGCTGCGCTGGTCCCACAGCACCAGCCGGTGGGTGTCCCGCAGGGCCGCCCGCTGGAAGTGCCAGGAGTCCAGGTTGAGGGCGTAGCCGTGGCAGAAGACCACGGTCGGCGGCTCCGCGCCGCCGGTCAGCCGGCGCAGGGCGGCCACCGGGCGGCGCAGCGCTCCGGCCAGACGGGCGGTGGCCCGCCTGGGGAGGGGCTCCGCCGCCTCCCGCGCGGCCTCCCCGGCGGCCTCCGCGCCCCCGGCGGCGGAGCCGGGGACCGGCCCGAGCACCGGCCCCACCGCGAGCTCGAACGCCGTGGGCTCGTCGACCTCGACATGCAGCTCCGTGCCGTCCTCGGCGGCGACCGTGTGCACCTCACCGCGGAGGCTGCCGAACGGCGCGGCCGCGTCCAGCTCGGCGCGGGCCCGCTGGCGCATCACCCGGCCGGTGGTGAGCCGCTCCACAGCCACCCCGGCCGCGGCCCCGGCGGCCACCACCCCGACCGAGACGCCCAGCCAGCCCGCCCGCCGCCCGGCCAGGGCCCAGCGGCCCTGGGCGACGTCGTCCACCACGGCCTCGGCCGCCGCGCGCACCTGGCGCACGGCCGACTGGCCGGGACCGGAGCCGGGGACGGAGGGCTGCGGGGACGCAGCGGGCTGCTGAGGCACCGTCACTCCCCGTCCGGATCCCGGGTCCCGGCCTCTTCCGGCTCCGCGTGGAGGTGGCGGCGGGGGACGCGGGCCCCGATCCGGGTCACGATCTCGTAGCCGATGGTGCCGGCGGCCCGGGCCCAGTCCTCGGCGGTCGGCTCGCCGTCCGTGCCCGGGCCGAAGAGCACCGCGCGGTCGCCGACCTCGGCGTGGTCGCCGCCGAGGTCCACCACGAACTGGTCCATGGCCACCCGGCCGGCCACCGTCCGCCACTTCCCGGCCAGCTGGACCGGCCCGGCGTTGCCGGCGTGCCGGGGGATGCCGTCCGCGTAGCCGAGCGGGATCAGGGCCAGGGTGGTCTCGCCGGGGGTCACGTAGGTGTGCCCGTAGCTGACGCCGTGGCCGCCGGGGACCCGCTTCACCAGGGCGACCGCGGCCTGGAGGGTCATCACCGGACGCAGCCCGAGGTCGGCCGGGCTGCCCAGCTCGGGGGCGGGCGAGAGGCCGTAGCTGGCGATCCCGGTGCGGACCAGGTCGTAGCGGGCCCCGGGGAGGGTGAGGGCGCCGGCCGAGTTGGCGATGTGCCGCACCTCCGGGCGCAGCCCGGCCCGGCCGGCGGTCTCCAGCGCCTCCCGGAAGGCGGTCGACTGGGCCTCGATGGACGGGTGTCCCGGCTCGTCGGCGGCGGCGAAGTGCGACCACACGCCGACCACCCTGATCAGGCCCTCGGCCTCGGCGGCCCGGGCGGCCGCGGTCAGCTCCGGCCAGTCGTGCGGCTGGCAGCCGTTGCGGCCGAGCCCGGTGTCGGCCTTCAGATGGACCCTGGCCGGGCGGCCCACCGCCCGTACCGCGGCCAGCAGTTCGTCCAGCGCCCAACGACCGCTCACCGAGACGTCGACGTCCGCGGCGACGGCCTCCGCCCACGGGCCGCCGGGCGTCCACAGCCAGCAGAGCACCCGGGCCCGGTCGGGGCCGATCCCGGCGGCGCGGAGGGCCAGCGCCTCCTCGGGGGTGGCGGTGCCGAGCCAGCGGACCCCGGCCGAGAGGGCGGCGCGCGCGCAGGGCAGCATCCCGTGCCCGTAGGCGTCGGCCTTCACCACGGTCATCACCTGGGCGGGGCCGACGCGCTCGCGCAGCGTCCGGACGTTGGCCCGCAGGGCGTCCAGGTCGACGACCGCTTCGGCGCGCGGGGCGGGCAGCGTCGCGGAGCGCGCTGCCGGGTGTGCCGCCGAGGACTCTGGTTCTCTCATATCGCCGCCCAGTCTCCCATTCCGCTCCACGCTCCCCGGGACGCGCGGCCCGGGGGTGACCATCCCCACACGCCGCACGAACGCCCTGCGAGCTGCCCCGGTTCCGAGGGGCCGCCGGGCGGGCGCCGGTTGGGCGCCGGGTCCGCGCCGGGCCGCTGCGCCTGTGGAGGGATGATTCCCGCGCGGCGGGCGGTCACGTCCCCGGTTTGCGGCCGAAGACGTCGACCCGGTCGCCGAGGCGGAGGACGCCCCAGAGGGCGCGGGCGTCCGGGTAGGTCATGTTGACGCAGCCGTGCGAGCCCGGCGGGGTGCTCATCGGCTCGGCGAGGCCGTGGAAGGCCTGGCCGCCGGAGAAGAACTGACTCCAGGGCATAGCGACGTGATAGATCGTCGAGTAGTGGTGGCGGTCGCGCCAGTAGATCCGCCACAGCCCGCGCCGGGTCCGGTAGCCGGCCCGCCCGGTGCGGACCCGGACCGGGCCGAAGACCACCCGGCGGCCCTTCTGCACCCACATCCGCTGGTGGGTGAGGTCGACGCAGGCGGTCCTGCCGGAGCGGGCCGGGCAGCCGCCGTAGGCCGCCACAGGGGTGGCGCCGGCCAGCGCGGCGGCGCCGCCCGCGGGCAGCACGAGCGCGGCGGCCAGCGCCAGCGCGGAACCGCGGCGGGCCAGGAAGCGGGACAGGGGACGGGGACTCACCATCGTTCGGTTCTCCTCGCTGAGGCCGCCGTGCGGCGGCGCCTGACGACGAGTCAAACCCAGGGCTCCGCGGCGCGCCTGTCGAACACCCGTCCGTCCGGCGCCGTCCGCGGTCAGCCGCTCAGCACGTCCCGCCAGGCGCCGGGCAGTTCGGCGGCCACGTCGAGCGAGGTGATCGGCGAGCCGCCGGCGGCGGCCCGGCGAGCCGCCAGTCCGTGGAGATACGCGGCGGCCGAGGCGGCGTCCAGCGCCGGGAGCCCGGCGGCCAGCAGCGCCCCGGCGAGGCCGGACAGCACGTCGCCGCTGCCGGCGGTGGCCAGCCACGGCGTCCCGGTCGGATTGACCCGTACGGGTGCCGCCGGGCCCCCCGGGGCGGGGGCGACGACCGTGGTCGACCCCTTCAGCAGCACCGCGCAGCCGTACGCCTCGGCCAGCTGCCGGGCGTGCGCCAGCCGCTCGGCCTCCACCCGGGCCCGCTCGGCCGGTCGCCCGGCGCCTGCCAGGAGCGCGGCGGCCTCCCCCGCGTGCGGGGTGAGGAGCACCGGCCGGCCGGGGTCGCCGGCCCGGTCGGCCAGCGCCTTGGGCCCGCGCCGGGCCAGCAGCCCCAGACCGTCCGCGTCGACCAGCAGCGGTACCGGCTCGGCCAGCGCCTCGTCCAGCACCTGCTCCGCGCGGGACTCGGTACCGATCCCGGGCCCGACCACCCAGGCCTGGACCCGCCCGGCGGAGCCCGGCCCGCCGTCCGTGACCAGCGTCTCCGGATGGGCCCGCACCACGTCCGCGGCCGCCGGCCCGGCGTACCGCACCGCGCCGGCGCCACCGCGCAGCGCGGCCGAGACGGCGAGGACGGCCGCGCCCGGGTAGCGGGCGGAGCCGGCGGCGATGCCGACCACCCCGCGCCGGTACTTGTCGCTCTCCGCGTCCGGCCGCGGCAGCAGCGCGGCGGTCTCGGCGTGCTGGAGGGCCTGGGCGTCCGGCGGCGAGGGGAGGTCGAGCCCGATCTCCACCAGCCGGACCACGCCGGCGTGCTCCCGGCCGGGGTCGATCAGCAGCCCGGGCTTGTGGGTCCCGAAGGTGACGGTGATGTCGGCGCGGACGGCCTCCCCCGCGACCTCGCCGGTGTCGGCGTCGATCCCGCTCGGCAGGTCGACGGCGAGGACGGTCGCCCGCTCGCCGATGGCGTGGACGTACTCGGCGGCCTCCGGGCGCAGCCCGCCGCGGCCGCCGATCCCGACGATCCCGTCCAGCACCAGGTCGGCCTCGGTCAGCGCGCGCAGCGCCTCCCCGCGCTCCGTCACGGCCCGGCCGCCGGCGGCGCGCAGGGCGTCGAGGCCGCCCCCGTGCGCGCGCTCCGGGTTGAGCAGCACCGCTCGCACCGCCGCGCCCCGGCGTGCCAGCCGGGCGCCCGCGTAGAGCGCGTCCCCGCCGTTGTCGCCGCTCCCGGCGAGCACCACCACCCGGCCGCCGTACACCCGGCCGAGCGCCTCGGCCGCGGTCGCGGCCAGCCCGGCGGCGGCCCGCTGCATCAGAGTCCCCTCGGGCAGCCGCGCCATCAGCTCCCGCTCGGCCGCCCGCACCCGCTCCACCGCATACGCATTCCGCATGCCCCCCATCATTCCCCGGGGGGCGCCCCCCGCGCAGATCCCGCGAGGCGGCCGGCGGTCAGCCCTCGGCGATCACGACCGCCGAGGCGACCCCGGCGTCGTGGCTCAGGGAGACGTGCCAGCTGTGGACGCCGAGTTCGGCCGCTCGCGCGGCCACCGTGCCGGTGGTGTGGAGGATCGGGCGGCCGGACGGCTCGGTGCGGATCTCGGCGTCCGTCCAGAGGAGTCCCGGCGGCGCCCCCAGCGCCTTGGCCAGCGCCTCCTTCGCGGCGAACCGGGCGGCGAGCGACGCGATCCCGCGCTGCTCGCCGCCCGGCAGGTACCGCTCGGAGGGCAGGAAGAGCCGGTCGGCCAGCGCCGGGGTGCGCTCCAGGGCGGCCCCGAAGCGCGCGATCTCGGCGACGTCGATCCCGACTCCGATGATCACCCGGTCACTCCACCGTGACCGACTTCGCCAGGTTGCGCGGCTGGTCGACCTCGTGGCCCTTGGCGGTGGCCAGCTCGCAGGCGAAGACCTGCAGCGGGACGGTCGCCACCAGCGGCTGCAGCAGGGTCGGCGTCACCGGGATCCGCACCAGGTGGTCGGCGTACGGCACGACCGCCTCGTCGCCCTCCTCGGCGACCACGATGGTCTTGGCGCCGCGGGCCCTGATCTCCTGGATGTTGGAGACGATCTTGTCGTGGAGGACGGACCGGCCGCGCGGGGACGGGACCACCACGACCACCGGCAGGTCCTGCTCGATCAGCGCGATCGGGCCGTGCTTCAGCTCGCCCGCCGCGAAGCCCTCGGCGTGCATGTACGCCAGCTCCTTGAGCTTGAGCGCGCCCTCCAGGGCCACCGGGAAGCCGACGTGCCGGCCGAGGAAGAGCACCGCCGAGGCGTCCGCCAGCGAGCGGGCCAGCTCGCGCACCGGCTCCATGGTCTCCAGCACCTGCTCGACCTGCTTCGGCGCGTCCGCGAGCTGCCGGATCACCTCGAAGATCTCGTCGCCCCACTTGGTGCCGCGCACCTGGCCCAGGTAGAGGGCGACCAGGTAGCAGGCCACCAGTTGGGTGAGGAAGGCCTTGGTCGAGGCGACCGCGACCTCGGGGCCGGCGTGGGTGTAGAGCACCGCGTCCGACTCGCGCGGGATGGTCGAGCCGTTGGTGTTGCAGATGGCCAGCACCTTGGCGCCCTGCTCGCGGGCGTGCCGCAGCGCCATCAGGGTGTCCATGGTCTCGCCGGACTGCGAGATGGCGATCACCAGCGTCTGCTGGTCCATGATCGGGTCGCGGTAGCGGAACTCCGAGGCGACCTCGACCTCGCAGGGGATCCGGGTCCAGTGCTCGATCGCGTACTTGGCGATCAGGCCCGCGTGGTACGCGGTGCCGCAGGCCACGATGACGACCTTGTCGACCTCGCGCAGCACCTGGTCGTCGATCCGCACCTCGTCCAGGGTGAGCCGGCCCTCGCCGTCGATCCGCCCGAGGAGGGTGTCCGCGACGGCGCGCGGCTGCTCGGCGATCTCCTTGAGCATGAAGTAGTCGTAGCCGCCCTTCTCGGCGGCGGAGGCGTCCCAGTCCACGTGGTACTCGCGGACGTCGGCCGGGCGGCCCAGGAAGTCGGTCACCGTGACGCCGTCCCGGCTCAGCTCGACGACCTGGTCCTGGCCCAGCTCGATGGCCTCGCGGGTGTGGGCGATGAACGCGGCGACGTCCGAGGCGAGGAAGTACTCGCCCGCACCGCGACCGACCACCAGCGGCGAGTTGCGGCGGGCGCCGACCACCACGCCGGGCGCGCCGGCGTGGGTGGCGACCAGCGTGAAGGCGCCGTCCAGGCGGCGGCAGACCCGGCGCATGGCCTCGGCCAGGTCGACGGTGTCGCCGCCCAGCTCGCGCACCTCGTCGGCGAGGAGGTGGGCGACCACCTCGGTGTCGGTCTCCGACTTCAGGACGTGGCCGCGCTCGGCCAGCTCGGCCCGCAGCGCGGCGAAGTTCTCGATGATGCCGTTGTGGACGACCGCGACCTCGGTCGCGTTGTCCGTGTGGGGGTGGGCGTTGGCGTCCGTGGGGCCGCCGTGGGTGGCCCAGCGGGTGTGGCCGATGCCGACCGTCCCGCCCGGCAGGGGGTTCTCGGCGAGCGCCTTCTCCAGGTTGGCGAGCTTCCCGGCCCGCTTCTCGGTGGCCAGCGGCCCGTCCGGGGTCTGCACCGCGACCCCGGCCGAGTCATAGCCGCGGTACTCCAGCCGCTTCAGGCCGGAGAGAACAACATCCAGCGCGGGCTGCCCGCCCACGTAGCCAACGATTCCGCACATGAGCGACAGCTTATGGGTCGCAGGGCCGTGCTTCGAACAGGCGGAACGCCGAGGTGCACCCGGGCGGAAGAACGATCCCGGGACGGTCCCGGAACGATCCCGGGCCGGTGCGGGCGAACTCTCACCCGATGTTCACCTCCCTCGCGGCCGCCGGACCGCCCGGCGGCGGGCCCCCGGCCCCGGCGCGCCGCCGGCGTGCGCACCGGCGCGCGGGGTCGCTGACACCGCGTCAGTTCCCTCGCCGAACGGCCCGCACGGGGGCTGGGACACGGGCCGCGGAAGGCCCTCCGCACCCCCGGCGGGACCACGGCGAAGCCCCCTCCGGCGCGCTGAGCACGGCGCTGCCGGCGGCCGGCCCGGCGGGCCGCGGCCGGCCGCCGGCGGATCCCGGATATCGGGCCGGTACCGATCCCGGCGCAACCGCGGCACACGCCCTGCCCGTGTCAACCCCCGGACGCCATAATGAGCTTCGACCGCACCGGCGAGGGGAGGCCGTGATGCGCGACACGCCCGCGGACAGACCTGCGGAGCAGATGCCCGCGTCCATCGGCGGGTATCGGGTGATCGCCCGGCTCGGCGCGGGCGGAATGGGGGAGGTCTTCCTGGCCCGCTCCCCCGCGGGCGTACTCACCGCGGTGAAGGTGATCCGCCCCGAGCTGGTCCGCTCCGCCGGCTTCCGCAAGCGCTTCGCCCGCGAGGTCGCGGCGGCACGCCGGGTGTCCGGCCCGTACACGGCGGTGCTGATCGACGCCGGGCCGGAGGACGAGCGCCCCTGGCTGGCCAGCCTCTACGTGCCGGCGCCCACCCTGGAGGAGACCGTCGCGGCGCACGGCCCCCTGCCACTGCCGACGCTGCGCGCCCTGGCAGCCGGGCTGACCGGCGCCCTCACCGACGTCCACCGGGCCGGGCTGGTGCACCGGGACGTCAAGCCGTCCAATGTGCTGCTCGCCCAGGACGGGCCGCGTCTGATCGACTTCGGCATCGCGCGGGCCGCCGAGGACACCGCGCTGACCACGGCGGGGACGGTGCTCGGCTCGCCCGGGTTCATGTCCCCCGAGCAGGTGGCCGGCGATCCCCTCGGACCGCCCGCCGACATGTTCTGCCTGGCCTCGGTGCTGGTCTACGCGGCGACCGGGCTCGGCCCCTTCGGCGAGGGGCCCCAACTCTCCATGCTGTACCGGGTGGTGGAGAGCCGCCCCCGGCTGGAGGCGGTCCCCGGGGAGCTCCGCGGGCTGCTGGCCCGCACCCTGGCGAAGGACCCGGCGGCCCGGCCGACCCCGGCCGCCTTCGCCTCCGAGCTCGGCCCCACCCTGCTGGGCCAGCCCGGCTGGCTGCCGCCGGCGGTGCTGGCGGACATCCAGCAGCGGGCCGGCGGCGACGGCACCCTGGGCGGCGAGCCGGAGCCGCTGCCGTACAGCGCGGCCCTGCCGTACAGCGAGGCGCTGCCGTACAGCGAGCCCCTGCCCTCCTACGCCTCGGAGCCGCCGTACGAAGGGGACGTGGAAACCGCCAGGCTCTCCCCGCGGGCGGAGGGCGGCCGGCCGGGGCCGCCGGACCGGGTCGCGCTGCCCGAGGCCGCCACCGGCTACCCCGAGGGTTCGCCGGAGACCCGGCCCGGCACGCCTTCCGGCGACCCGGCCAGCGAGCCGCCGCCCGCCGCCCAGGCCGCCGCGGCCGCCTCCGGGCCGGCCCATCGCGCGACGCCGTTCTTCCGCCGCCGCGCCTTCCTCGCCGTCTGCGGCGGGGTCGCCGCCGCGACCGCCGGCACCTGGATCGGCCTGGAGTCCGGGAGCCACCGCGCCGCCGCGGGCACCGCGGGCGGCGGCGGCACCGCGTCCACCGGCACCGGCGACCACCCCGGCGTGCCGCAGGCCGCCTTCACCCACCGCACCGGCGGCCCGGTGCACTCCTCGCCGAACATCTCCCCCGACAACCTCCTCTACATCGGCAGCGACGACGGCCACCTCTACGCCCTCGACTCCCGTACCGGCGCCCCCCGCTGGGCCTTCGCCGCCCGCGACATCGTCTGGTCCACCCCCGCCTACGCCGAGAACACCGTCTACTTCGACAGCTACGACCACAGCGTCTACGCCGTCGACGCCGCCTCGGGAAGGCTGCGCTGGTCCTACGCCACCGGCGGGAAGTGCTGCTCCTCCCCGCTCCGCTACGGCGACCTGCTGGTCTTCGGCAGCCACGACAACAACGTCTACGCGCTGGCGGCGGCCGACGGAAAGGTCCGCTGGAAGGCCCCGACCGGTGCCGAGGTGCTCAGTTCCCCGTTCCACGACCCGGCCTCGCAGACCGTGTGGATCGGCAGCTTCGACGGCGCCCTGTACGCCCTGGACGCCGCCTCCGGAAAGCAGCGCTGGGCCTACGGGACCCAGGGCAGCATCTGGTCCTCCCCCACCATGGCGGGCGGCACGGTCTACGTCGGCAGCCAGGACCACGCGATGTACGCGGTGGACGCGACCACCGGGAAGCTCCGCTGGAAGCGCTTCACCGGCGGCCAGATCATCTCCTCCCCGCTGGTCTCCGCGGCCGGGCTGGTCCACTTCGGCAGCGAGGACGGCCGGGTCTACGCCCTCCGCGCCTCGGACGGCAGCCCCGCCTGGACCTTCCGCACGGCCGCCCCGATCGACTCCTCCCCGTCCATGGCCGGCGGGCTGCTGTACATCGGCGGCGGAGACGGCTACCTCTACGCCCTCCAGCCGGCCGACGGAAAGGTGACCCGCCGCTTCTCGGTCGGCGCCGCCGTCTGGGGCACCCCGATGGTGACGTCCGGCAGCGTCTACACCGGCAGCCAGGACCACAACGTCTACGCCCTGCCGACCCCGGTCTGATCTTCGGCCAGCGGTACCCGGACAATGGAGGGGTGGCCAGGACCCTGGAAACCCTCGATTCCCGAGCGTCGGCGCAGCGCCGCGGCGACGCCAGTCCCTTCGTGGACCTCACCCGCGCCGAGTGGAGCGCCCTCCACGAGCGGACGCCGCTGCCGCTCACCGCGGAGGAGGTGGAACGGGTACGGGGCCTCGGCGATGTGATCGACCTCAAGGAGGTCGAGGACATCTACCTTCCGCTCTCCCGTCTCCTCAACCTCTATGTCCAGGGCACCGGCCGGCTCCGCGCCTCCCTCAACGCCTTCCTGGACGGCAACGGCCACACCGGAACCCAGCCCGGGACGCCCTTCGTGATAGGGGTCGCCGGAAGCGTCGCCGTCGGCAAGTCCACCACCGCCCGGCTGCTGAAGGCGCTGCTCGCGCGCTGGCCCGAGCATCCGCGGGTGGAGCTGGTCACCACCGACGGCTTCCTCCTCCCCAACGCGGAGCTGGAGCGGCGCGGGCTGATGGCCCGCAAGGGCTTCCCGGAGTCGTACGACCGTCGGGCGCTGACCCGCTTCGTCGCCGACGTGAAGTCGGGCAAGCCGGAGGTGACCGCGCCGGTCTACTCCCACCTGGTCTACGACATCGTCCCGGACGAGAAGTTGACGGTATGTCAGCCGGACATCCTGATCGTCGAGGGGCTGAACGTCCTGCAGCCGGCGCTCCCCGGCAAGGACGGCCGCACCCGGGTCGGCCTCGCCGACTTCTTCGACTTCTCGATCTACGTGGACGCCAGGCCGGAGGACATCGAGCGCTGGTACCTCAACCGCTTCCGCAAGCTGCGGGAGACCGCGTTCACCGACCCCAACTCGTACTTCCGCTGGCTGACGAAGGTGCCGGAGGCCGAGGCGCTGGAGTACCGCCGGCAGGTGTGGCAGCACACCAACCTGCCCAACCTCACCGAGAACGTGGCCCCCACCCGCGGCCGCTCCACGCTGATCCTCCGCAAGGGGGCCGACCACAAGGTCCAGCGGGTCTCACTGCGCAAGCTGTAGCAGGCGCGCCGCCAGCGGCGCCGCGCGCAACGGCGCCGCACTCGGCAGCGGCCAGCGGGTACGCCCCGGACCGCGTCGCCGAATGCGGCGCCGTTCGCGGCGGGCCGCGCAGTTCCCCGCCCCCTTGCCGGCGCCTGCGGCGCTCCCCTGGGGGGCGGTAACTGCCTCAGATGGCCAGGCGTTCGCGGACGCAGCCCGCCAGGCGTTCGGCGACCGACTCCGCCGCGGCGACGTCCGCCGCCTCGACCATCACCCGGACGACCGGCTCGGTCCCGGAGGGACGCAGCAGCACCCGCCCGGTCTCCCCCAGCTCCGCCTCGGCCTCGGCGACGGCCTTCCGCACGCCCTCGTCGGAGCCGGCCCGGTCCTTGGCCACGCCCTTCACGTTCAGCAGCACCTGCGGCAGCCGCTCCATGCAGGTGGCCAGCTCGGCCAGCGGCTGCTTGGTCGCCGCGACCCGGGCGGCCAGCATCAGCCCGGTGAGGGTGCCGTCGCCGGTGGTCGCGTGGTCGAGGAGGATCACGTGCCCGGACTGCTCCCCGCCCAGCGCGTAGCCGTTCTCCTTCATCGACTCCAGCACATAGCGGTCCCCGACCGCGGTCTGCACCAGGTCGATGCCCTCGCGACGCATCGCCAGCTTGAAGCCGAGGTTGGACATCACGGTCCCGACGACCGCGTTGTTCCGCAGCGTGCCGGCCTCCCGCATGGCGATGGCCAGCACCGCCAGGATCTGGTCCCCGTCCACCAGCTCGCCGGCCGCGTCCACGGCCAGGCAGCGGTCCGCGTCCCCGTCGTGGGCGAAGCCGAGGTCGGCCCCGGCCGCGACGACGGCCTCCCGCAGCCGGTCGATGTGGGTGGAGCCGACGCCGTCGTTGATGTTCAGCCCGTCCGGTTCGGCGCCGATGGTGGCGACCACCTCGGCCCCGGCCCGGGTGAACGCCTCCGGCGAGACCCGCGCGGCGGCGCCGTGCGCCCCGTCGATGACGACCTTCAGTCCGTCCAGCCGGTTCGGCAGCGCCGAGACGAGGTGCTGGACGTAGCGGTCGAAGCCCTCGTCGTAGTCGCGGACCCGGCCGACCTCGGCGCCGGTGGGCCGAGCCCAGTGCTCGCCCTCCCCGGCCCGGTACTGGTGGTACGACCGCTCGATGGCGTCCTCGACGTCGTCCGGCAGCTTCTGCCCGCCGCGGGCGAAGAACTTGATGCCGTTGTCCGGCATGGCGTTGTGGCTGGCCGAGAGCATCACCCCGAAGTCGGCGTTCAGCTCGCCGGTCAGGAAGGCGGTGGCCGGCGTGGGCAGCACCCCCACCCGCACCACGTCGACGCCGGAGGAGGCCAGCCCGGCGATCACCGCCGCCTCGAGGAAC
Source organism: Phaeacidiphilus oryzae TH49 (assembly GCF_000744815.1). Taxonomy (NCBI): domain Bacteria; kingdom Bacillati; phylum Actinomycetota; class Actinomycetes; order Kitasatosporales; family Streptomycetaceae; genus Phaeacidiphilus; species Phaeacidiphilus oryzae. The sequence goes on along the minus strand of NZ_JQMQ01000005.1, from coordinate 4,295,027 downwards.
TCGCCCGAGGCACGCGGATCGCGGCCGACCACGGCCACCGGCCGGTGGCCCTCAAACGCGCCGGCGTCCCCCAGCACGTGCGCCGCAGCGACGGAGAGCCCCATCGCCAGCTCGGCGGTGAGGTCCACGTTGGCGACGCCCCGCACGCCGTCCGTTCCAAACAGTCGTCCCACTGGTCAATCCTCCGTGGCTCGTCGCCGTGCCGTGCGGCGTCGTCCCCCTCGCGTCCGGACCCTCCCCCTGCGCTGCCGTTATGCGCGGGATGTTTCCCGGACAACTGATATGACAATCCGACAGACGCTGGGTTGCACTCGTCTGCCGTCCCGAACCGTCCACCGTTCAGGTAGGGCCGCAGTCACCAGAAGTGACGAAGCAACAGAACGCCCCGGGGGCACGGATGGTGCCCCCGGGGCGTCTGGATGCCTGCTCCCGCAACCGCGGGCTGCGGGGCGAAAAGGCCGGACTTAGCGCTTGCTGTACTGCGGCGCCTTGCGGGCCTTCTTCAGACCGGCCTTCTTGCGCTCGACGGCGCGGGCGTCCCGGGTCAGGAAGCCGGCCTTCTTCAGGGTCGGACGGTTGTTGTCCGCGTCCGCCTCGTTCAGCGCGCGGGCGACGCCCAGGCGCAGGGCGTAGGCCTGGCCGGAGGTGCCGCCGCCGTTGATCCGGGCGACGACGTCGTAACGGCCGTCCAGCTCAAGAACCTTGAGCGGCTCGTTGACGATCTGCTGGTGCACCTTGTTCGGGAAGAACCCGTCCAGGGTGCGGCCGTTGATCTTCCACTGGCCGGTGCCGGGCACCAGCCGGACGCGGGCGATGGCCTGCTTGCGCCGACCCAGGCCGGTACCGGGGACCGCCTCGCCGAAGCGAGAGGCCAGCGACTCGCTGGTGTACTCGGTCTCCTCGACCTCGAAGGTCTCCTCGACCTCGAGAGGGGTCTCAGGGGTGGTCTCAGCCACGATGTTCCTCGCTGCTCTCTCTGACTCTGACGTCTCTACCGCGGACTACTGCTGAACCTGGGTGATCTCGAACGGCACCGGCTGCTGGGCGCCGTGCGGGTGCTGGTCGCCCGCGTAGACCTTGAGCTTGGAGAGCATCTGACGCCCGAGGGAGTTCTTCGGGAGCATGCCCCGAACGGACTTCTCGATCGCCTTCCGGGCGTCCTTCTCCAGGAGGTCGCCGTAGGAGATGGACTTCAGACCGCCCGGGTAGCCCGAGTGGCGGTAGGCCATCTTCTGCTCGCGCTTGTTGCCGGAGAGGTGCACCTTGTCGGCGTTGATGATGATGACGAAGTCACCGGTGTCGATGTGGGGCGCGTATACCGGCTTGTGCTTACCCCGCAGCAGGGTGGCGGCCTGGGTTGCCAGGCGGCCCAGCACGACGTCGGTCGCGTCGATCACATGCCACTGGCGCTGAACGTCGCCGGGCTTGGGGCTGTACGTACGCACGGTCGTAGCCTTCGCTTTTCAGTGAGTGTCCTGACTGACAGGGCCACCCAGGACGATCACGATCAGCCATGGCGGACCCCTGGACGCAATCAGGGGAGCGACGCTGGTCATCGGCCCGGTGGACCGGCGTACCGACCTCTCACGTGAGATGGAGCTAGCCAATACGCACAACGAACTCGCAGAATACCGGTGCGGCCCCGAACAGGTCAAAAAAGCCCACCGGACCGCCCCGCCCCCTCACCCCGCGGCGGGGTGGACCCGGCTCCCCGAGGGGCCCGGATCGACCTCCACCACCCGGTCCGCCGCGCCGCTCGCCAGCTCCGGGTCGCGGGCGGCGAAGACCACCGTCTTCGCGGTCTCCCGCAGCCGCTCCGCCAGCCGGCGCCTGCCCGGCGGGTCGAGGAAGGCGTCCGGCTCGTCCAGCAGCAGGACCTCGTCGGGGCCGCGCAGCAGCGCCTCCAGCAGCAGCCGCTGCCGCTCCCCGCCGGAGAGGGTGCGGACGGCCCGCCACTGCGCCCGCTCCAGGGGGACGCCGAGGACCGCCTTCGTACAGACGTCCCAGAGCGCCTCGTACGCGTAGCCGCCGGCCTCCCGCCAGGCGGACAGCGCCTGGGCGTAGGAGCTGCGGGCGGGGGCGTCGTCCTGGGCCATCATGGCCAGCTCGGCCTCGTCCACGGCGCGGGCCGCGGCCCGGATCCGCGCGGGGGCCAGGCCGGCCAGCAGGTCCCGCACGGAGGGGCCGCCGTCCCCCTTGGCCTCGCCGATCGGCCCGGCGAACCGCGGGAGGACGCCCAGCCCTCCGCTCACCGACACCGTTCCGGAGTGCGGTCTCAGCTCACCGGCCATCAGCCGCAGCAGCGTGGTCCTGCCCGCCCCGGCGGCGCCCACCAGGGCGACCACGACCCCCTCGCCGGCCCGGAAGGACACGTCCGAGAAGAGCGGGCTGCCGTCCGGAAGGTAGTAATCCAGATGTGCGAGCTCGACATGACCCATGACCGGGGATTCTCCGCTCGGGGCCGGACCCCGGCCACCGGATTTTCGCAACCCGAGCACGGGGATCGCACAAAGACGTCACCAAGCCGCAGCCCCAAGGGAGTTGACCGGCGACTCGCGCGAGGGCCGAGTGCGGGGAGTCATCTAGTATGCCGATCCATGAGCAAACGGGCAGGTGCGGAAGGCGAAGCCCCGCTGCCGCGGCGCGACCCGGCAGGAGCCGGGCGGTCCCGCGGCCGGATACCGACGCGGTTCAACCGCCAGAACCCGCCGTCCGAGCGGATCGCCGTCCAGCGCCCCGGACGGTCGGCGCGGGCGGCGCTGCCGGCGCCGCAGCAGCCGGAGGCGCCGGCGTACAGCATCCGCCCCGGCAGCCCCGAGCAGCAGCCCCCCGCCGCCGTGCAGCCCTCCCGGCCGCCTACGGCCGAGGAGTGGGCCGCGGTGAACAACCGGCAGGCGCGGCCGCAATCCCAGGCGCAGCCCGGGGGGCAGGCCCCGGCCGCCGCGCCGTACGCCATCCGCCCCGGCGCCCCCGAGGAGAACCCCCGGCCGTCGGAGGGAGAGCCGCAGCCGCAGTCCCAGCCGCAGCCGCAGCCGTCCGCCGATGCGCCGGGCGCGACCGCCCCGGCCTCCGCCACCGCAGCAGCCGCCACCACCCCCGCCCGGCCGGCTCCCGGCCGCCGGCGCGGACGCCGCGGACGCCGGCTGGCCGTGACCCTCACCGTCGCGGTGGTCGTCATCGGCGGCGGCATAGCCGCGGGCGTCGGTCTGACCCGCGGCGGGGGAACCCACCACGACAGGGCCGCCGCCGGGCCGCCCTCCCCGGCCTCCTCCGCCGAGGCCGCGAACACCGCCGCGCCCTCGCCGCAGCCGTCCCCGGCGGCGGTGGACCCGCTGGTCTACCTCTCCACGGCGGCCAAGGACACCGCCCCGCTCAGCGAGAAGGTCTTCTTCCCCGCGGTCATCCCGCACACCCCGTGGACCCGGATCGCCGCGAACGCCACCCCGAACTGCGCCTCCGCGGTCTCCCCGGCGCTCGCTGCCGACCTCAAGGCGCAGTCCTGCAAGGCCGTCTACCGCGCCACCTACCGGTCCGGCAGCACCGCGGTCACCGTCGGCGTCGCCGTCTTCGGCGACAGCGGCCAGGCGGCCCTGGCCAAGCGGAACGCCCGGGCCGGGAACGTGGACCCGCTGTACGCCAAGGGCACCCCGCCCTTCTGCAAGGCGGTCACCTGCCGGATGACGGTCAACGCCCTCGGCCGGTACGCGTACTTCACCGTCGCCGGCTACACCACCGGCAAGCCCGTCCCCGCCACCGACAAGGAGGCCCTGAACGCCGGGGACTCCGCCGCGACCCTGGTCTTCGACGACCTCGCCGCCAGGGCCCGCGCAGCCGCCGAGGCGCGGGGCTCGGCCGCAGGGGGGCGGGGCTAGGGCTGGAGGGACAGGCTGCGCACCCGGCGCGCCTCGGCCGCGCGCAGCGCCAGCGCGGAGTCCGCCGGGTACCCGACCTCCTCCAGGGTCAGCCCGTGCGGGCGCACCACATGGACCCGGGAGTCCCGCACCCCCGCGGCCAGCACCTCGCCCGGGAACGACACCTCCCGCTGCCCGCCCCCGACCGCGAGCATCGCCCCCACCAGCGCCCGCACCATGTTGTGGCAGAACGCGTCGGCCCGGACGGCGGCCACCGCGAACCCGGTCGAGGCCTCCCGCTCCCAGCGGAGATCCAGCAGCTCGCGGATCGTGGTGGCCCCCTCCCGGCGCTTGCAGTACGCCGCGAAGTCGTGCTCCCCGCGCAGCGCGGAGGCCGCCTCGTTCATCCGGTCCACGTCCAACGGCCGGTCGTGCCACAGCACATGACGGCGCATCAGCGGATCGACGCCGGCCTCCTGGTCGCACACCCGGTACGCGTACCGCCGCCAGACCGCCGAGAACCGGGCGTCGAAGCCGGCCGCCGCCCGGGACACCCGCCAGACCCGCACGTCCCAGGGCAGCCGCCCGGCCAGCCGCCGCAGCAGCCGCTCCTCCCCGCAGGCCTCGAAGACCTCCAGCGGCAGGTCCACATGCGCGACCTGCCCCCGCGCGTGGACGCCCGCGTCGGTCCGCCCGGCGACCGTGAGCTCCACCGTCTCGCCGTGCATCCGCAGCACCGTGGGGATGGCGGACTCCAGCTCCCCCTGCACGGTCCGCCGCCCCGGCTGCCGCGCCCAGCCGGAGAACTCCGTCCCCTCGTAGGCGAGGTCGAGCCGCACCCGCACCAGGCCCTCGCCCGGCCTTTCCTCAGTCACCATCAACCCTGACCCCTCGACCTCTCCCACGGAACGGGACGGGCCCGCCCCCTCCTTTCGGAAGGAACGGGCCCGCCTCGTCAGCGACGCCGTTCTCAGGCGTCCTTGGCCTCGTCGGCCGGAGCGGCGTCCTGCGGCTCCTCGGCCTTGGCGTCGGCCTCCTTGACGGCCCGCTTGGCGGCGGCCTCGGCCTCGCCGACCGCGGTCTGCTGCACCGTCAGCGCCTCGACCAGCTCGATCACGGCCATCGGGGCGTTGTCGCCACGACGGGGACCGATCTTGGTGATGCGGGTGTAGCCGCCCGGGCGGTTCTCGTACCGCGGAGCGATCTCGGTGAAGAGGGTGTGCAGCACCGCGACGTTGGTCACGGTCTTGCGCACCAGGCGACGGTTGTGGAGGTCGCCCTTCTTCGCCTTGGTGATCAGCTTCTCCGCCACCGGGCGCAGGCGGCGGGCCTTGGCCTCGGTGGTGGTGATGCGGCCGTGCTCGAAGAGCGCGGTGGCCAGGTTCGCGAGCAGCAGACGCTCGTGCGCCGGGCTACCGCCGAGACGCGCACCCTTGGTGGGACGGGGCATGGGGATCTTCTCCTCATCTCTCCTGCCCCCGGCCGTATCAGGTACCGGGGCCAGGGCGTACGGCGCACGCGGTCCGCGCACGCCGTACGACTTACGGCATCACGCCGGCGGGGACGCCGACGGGACGATGTGTTCTCAGTACTGCTCGGTCTCCGCGTACCCGGTGTCCTCGTCGTCGGCGCCGAAGGCGTCGGCGGCGGCGGTCGGGTCGAATCCGGGCGGACTGTCCTTGAGGGCCAGGCCCATGCCGGCCAGCTTCGCCTTGACCTCGTCGATCGACTTCGCACCGAAGTTGCGGATGTCGAGCAGGTCCGCCTCCGAGCGGGCCACGAGCTCACCCACGGTGTGGATGCCCTCGCGCTTGAGGCAGTTGTAGGAGCGGACGGTCAGCTCCAGCTCCTCGATCGGGAGCGCCAGGTCGGCCGCCAGGGCGGCGTCCGTCGGCGACGGGCCCATGTCGATGCCCTCGGCGTCGACGTTGAGCTCGCGCGCCAGACCGAAGAGCTCGACCAGCGTCTTGCCCGCGGACGCCATGGCATCCCGCGGCCGCATGGCCGGCTTGGTCTCGACGTCCACGATCAGCTTGTCGAAGTCCGTGCGCTGCTCGACACGGGTGGCCTCGACCTTGTAGGTGACCTTGAGAACCGGCGAGTAGATCGAGTCGACCGGGATGCGCCCGATCTCCTGACCCGACTGCTTGTTCTGCACGGCGGAGACGTAGCCGCGACCGCGCTCGACGGTCAGCTCCATCTCCAGCTTGCCCTTGCCGTTCAGCGTGGCCAGGACCAGCTCGGGGTTGTGCACCTCGACACCGGCCGGGGGCGCGATGTCGGCTGCGGTGACCACACCCGGACCCTGCTTGCGCAGGTACATCACGACCGGCTCGTCGTGCTCCGAGGAGACGACCAGCTGCTTGATGTTGAGGATGAGGTCGGTCACGTCCTCCTTGACGCCCGGCACGGTGGAGAACTCGTGCAGGACGCCGTCGATCCGGATGCTGGTGACAGCAGCGCCGGGGATCGACGAGAGCAGGGTGCGACGGAGAGAGTTGCCGAGGGTGTAGCCGAAGCCCGGCTCCAGCGGCTCGATCACGAACCGGGACCGGAATTCGTCCACGACCTCTTCGGTCAGCGAGGGACGCTGAGCGATCAGCATGTGAGGTGTTCCTCCTGTTGTCTTCGGCGACCGCTATATGACGCCGACAAACCAAGGGTACGGCCCCCACCGGGGTGGGGGCCGCACGAAACCGCTATCGAAGCGGCCGGCGCGTCAGACGCGGCGGCGCTTCGGCGGGCGGCAGCCGTTGTGGGGGGTGGGGGTGACGTCCTGGATGGACCCGACCTCCAGGCCGGTGGCCTGCAGGGAACGGATCGCGGTCTCACGGCCGGAGCCGGGACCCTTCACGAAGACGTCGACCTTCCGCATGCCGTGCTCCTGCGCACGACGCGCGGCGGCCTCGGCCGCCATCTGCGCCGCGAACGGGGTGGACTTGCGGGAGCCCTTGAAGCCGACGTGGCCGGCGGAGGCCCAGGAGATCACGTTCCCGGTCGGGTCGGTGATCGAGACGATCGTGTTGTTGAACGTGCTCTTGATGTGCGCGTGGCCGTGCGCGACGTTCTTCTTCTCCTTGCGGCGCACCTTCTTGGCGCCCGCAGCCTGACGGCCCTTGGGAGGCATAAGTCTGTTCTCCTGACGAGGTGGTCGGTCCGCTAGCCCAGCGGGCCGGAGGAAAGTCCGGTTCCGTTACGGGTGGGCGGACTACTTCTTGCCCGGCTTCTTCTTGCCGGCGATCGCGCGACGCGGGCCCTTGCGGGTGCGGGCGTTCGTGTGGGTGCGCTGACCGTGCACCGGCAGGCCACGACGGTGGCGGAGACCGGCGTAGCAGCCGATCTCGACCTTGCGGCGGATGTCAGCGGCGACCTCACGGCGGAGGTCACCCTCGACCTTGAAGTTGGCGTCGACGTAGTCGCGCAGCTTGACCAGGTCGTCCTCGCTGATGTCGCGGACGCGGACGTCGGGGTTGACCCCGGTCTCCGCGAGCGCCTTCTGCGAGAGGGTCCGGCCGATGCCGTAGACGTAGGTGAGGGCGATCTCGATCCGCTTCTCGCGGGGGAGATCAACGCCTGCGAGGCGTGCCATGGATTGGCTCCTGTTGCTTTTCCGGAGGTCTCACGCGATGCCTCACCCGACGAATCCTCGATGGTCCGTCAGGTCCCCGGCCTCCGACCGGGGGTGGCGATTCCGTACGGCGATGTTCACCGTCGACCGGAACCGGGCATCCCGTCTTGTGTTGTATCCGCGTCGCGCGAAGAAAGTACGACCCGTACAGGGGAGGTGGTCAGCCCTGGCGCTGCTTGTGGCGCAGGTTGTCGCAGATCACCATGACCCGGCCGTTACGGCGGATCACCTTGCACTTGTCGCAGATCTTCTTGACGCTCGGCTTGACCTTCATGAGTTCAGGTTCTCCGGGTCAGGCGCGCCGTGAGAGGGCCGCACCGGGAAGGGTGCGGCCGTCGACGACGCGAGATCTGCTGCTCTTGTCACTTGTACCGGTAGACGATCCGGCCACGGGTCAGGTCGTACGGGCTGAGCTCGACGACGACCCGGTCGTCCGGGAGGATGCGGATGTAGTGCATCCGCATCTTGCCGCTGATGTGCGCGAGGACCTTGTGCCCGTTCTGGAGCTCCACCTTGAACATGGCGTTCGGCAGAGACTCGATCACGGTGCCCTCGATTTCGATGGCCCCTTGCTTCTTGGGCATGTCCTGAGCGCGTGCCTTCCCGGGTTCGGCTACCGATTCCGACTCCCTCCAGGGGCCGCTAAGCCCGGAACCTCCCGGGACATGCCGAGAGAAGCTGGTAGAGAGCCGACGCGACAGTCTACGACATGCCGGAAGCGATAACGAAATCGGATCAGGCAGGGATCAGGCCAGGGATCAGGCCAGGGGGTCCGGCGCGGCCGTGATCCCCATCTCGGCCAGCTTGGCCCGGCCGCCGTCGGGGGCGGTGAGCACCAAGGGGCCTTCCTCGGTCAGCGCGACCGAGTGCTCCCAGTGGGCGGACCAGGTGCCGTCATCGGTCTTGACCGTCCACTCGTCCGCCAGGACGTGGGTCTTCGGCGTCCCCAGGCTCAGCATCGGCTCGATGGCGATGCAGAACCCCGGCACCAGCTTCGGCCCGCGCCCGCGCCGCCGGTCCACGTAGTTCAGCAGGTGCGGATCCATGTGCATGGCCGTGCCGATGCCGTGGCCGCCGTAGTCCTCGACGATCCCGTACTTCCCGCTGGGCGGAAGCGGCTGCCGGCGGGTGTACGACTCGACCGCCCGGCTGATGTCCACCAGCCGGTTGCCCTTCTTCACCGCCGCGATGCCGGCCCACATCGACTCCTCGCAGACGCGGCTGAGCTCCAGCAGCTCCGGGGCGTGCCCCGAGCCCACGAACGCGGTGAAGGCGGCGTCGCCGTGCCAGCCGTCCACGATCGCTCCGCAGTCCAGCGAGATGATGTCGCCGTCCTGGAGCTTCTGGTCGCCGGGGATGCCGTGGACGACCACGTCGTTGATCGACGCGCAGATGGTCGCCGGGAAGCCGCCGTAGCCCAGGAAGTTCGACTTGGCGCCGTGGTCGCGCAGGACCTTCGCCGAGATCGCGTCCAGCTCACCGGTGGTGATCCCCGGCTCCACCGCGGCCCGCAGCGCGTCGTGAATCGCGGCGACGACCAGCCCCGCCTCCCGCATCTTCACGATCTGCTCAGGCGTCTTGATCTCAACCATCGACTTCCGCTCCCAGCCGCCATCCACAAGTACCGTCCCTACGGTACAGCGCCCCGAACGCAGCACCGCAGGCGCGAGCGCAGGCCCGAAGGGCCAAGTAAGGCGCGCGGGACCGCAACACTCTGCGGCTCCGCCGCGCGGGCGCGACCAGCCGACGCGCCCCGAGCGCAGGCCCGAAGGGCCAAGTAAGGGGCGCGGGACCGCAACACTCTGCGGCTCCGCCGCGCGGGCGCGACCAGCCGACGCGGCCCGAACGCAGGCCCGGAGGGCCAAGTAAGGGGCGCGGGACCGCAACACTCTGCGGCTCCGCCGCGCGGGCGCGACCAGCCGACGCGCCCCGAGCGCAGGCCCGAAGGGCCAAATAAGGGGCGCGGGGAACTGCGCGGCCAGCCGCGAACGGCGCCGCAGCCGGCAGCGGAGTCTCGGTTGCAACCCAATGGCCGTTGCCGGCTGCGGCGCCGTTCGCGCCTAGGCGCGCAGTTCCCCGCGCCCCTGAAGTTGCTGCGCAACTTTGCGGGGCAGCCAGGCGGGGCCGGGGCAGAAGAAAAAGGCGCCGCCCGCCCCGGGCGTGAAGCCCGGAGCGAGCGGCGCCCCGCAAAAGCGTTACGCGCGCCCCAGCGCGGCCAGCAGCCGCTGCGTGACCTCTTCCACCGGCCCCAGCGCCGAAATCGTCGAGACCAGCCCCTGCTCCCCGTAGTACGCGATGATCGGCTCGGTCTCGTTGTGGTAGACGTCGAGCCGCACCCGCACCGCCTCCTCCGTGTCGTCGGAGCGCTGGTACAGCTCCCCGCCGCACTCGTCGCAGACGCCCTCCGTCTTCGGCGGGTTGTAGTCCACGTGGAAGACGTGCGCTCCGTTGCGACGGCACAGCCGGCGCCCCGCGATCCGCTTCACGATCTCGTCCTCGGGGACCTCGAGGTCCAGCACCGCGTCCAGCGCGACGCCCCACTCCTTGAGGATCCCGTCCAGCGCCTCGGCCTGGACCAGGTTCCGCGGGAACCCGTCCAGCAGGAACCCGCCCGCGCAGTCGTCCTGGGCGATCCGGTCCTTCGCCATCCCGATGGTGACCTCGTCGGGTACCAGCTTGCCCGCGTCCATGAAGCTCTTCGCCTGGACGCCCAGCGGCGTGCCCTGGCTGATGTTGGCCCGGAAGAGGTCGCCGGTGGACACGTGCGGGATGCCCAGGGACTTGGCCAGCAGGTGCGCCTGCGTCCCCTTCCCTGCCCCTGGCGGCCCGACGAGGACGATTCGCATCAGCGGAGGAACCCTTCGTAGTTGCGCTGCTGAAGCTGGCTCTCGATCTGCTTCACAGTCTCGAGGCCGACACCGACAACGATCAGGATGCTGGTGCCGCCGAACGGGAAGTTCTGCGAGACATTGAAGACCCCGAGCGCGATCAGCGGGATCAAGGCGATGATGCCCAAGTAGAGCGACCCGGGCCATGTGATCCGCGTCAACACGTAGTTGAGGTATTCAGCCGTCGGGCGGCCGGCCCGGATGCCCGGGATGAAGCCACCATACTTCTTCATGTTGTCGGCAACTTCTTCGGGGTTGAAGGAGATGGCCACGTAGAAGAACGCGAAGAAAACGATCAGCAGGAAGTACACGACCATGTAGGTCGGCTTGTCGCTCTTGACCAGATTGGTGTCGATCCAGTTGGCCCACGAGGAGTGGCTTCCGCTCAGCTGGACGATCAGCGCCGGGATGTAGAGCAGCGACGAGGCGAAGATGACCGGGATCACACCGGCCTGGTTGACCTTCAGCGGGATGTAGGTCGAGGTCCCGCCGTACGCCCGCCGCCCGATCATCCGCTTCGCGTACTGCACGGGGACCCGGCGCTGCGCCTGCTCGACGAAGACGACCAGGCCGACCATGCACAGGCCCATCGCGATGACCAGGATGAAGGGGACCCAGCCACCGCCGATCTTGCCGGTCTGCTTGATCTGCCACAGCGCGCTGGGGAAACCGGCCGCGACCGAGGTGAAGATCAGGATGGACATCCCGTTGCCGATGCCCCGGTCGGTGATCAGCTCGCCCAGCCACATGATGACCGTGGTGCCCGCGGTCATGGTGATGACCATGACGGCGATCCGGAACACCGAGGTGTCCGGGATGATCTGCGAGCCGACGGTGCAGCCGGAGAAGAGGGTGCCGCTGGACGCGGTGGCCACGATGCCGGTCGCCTGGAGGATCGCCAGCGCGATCGTCAGGTACCGGGTGTACTGCGTGATCTTCGCCGTCCCGGCCTGCCCCTCCTTCTTCAGGGCGTCCAGCCGCGGGATCACCACGGTCAGCAGCTGGAGGATGATGCTCGCCGTGATGTACGGCATGATCCCCAGCGCGAAGATGGTGAGCTGCAGCAGCGCGTTCCCGCTGAACAGGTTGACCAGGCCGAAGAGGCCGCTGGTGTGCGACTCCTTCACGCACTCCTGGACGTTCTGGAAGCTCACACCAGGCACCGGGATGTGCGCCCCGAGGCGGAAGAGCGCCATGATGGCCAGTGTGAACAGCAGCTTCTTGCGCAGGTCGGGCGTCTTGAACGCCCGGGCGAACGCGGTGAGCACGGTGCTGCCTCCTGCGGCTCCCGCCTTGACGGCGGGAATGACGGTTCGTCAAATAGTCAGGTAGTCCTGAGCGGTCAGGCTCACCGCAACCGAAACGGGGCCCAAGCTACACGTGGACTCCACGGACTCTAACAGGCTTGGCGGCCTCAGGGTTCCGCTCTGCACGGCAAACGATCAGGGCCGCCCCCTCAAGAGGGACGGCCCTGATCGTTTTAGCTCGAACTGCATCCCGCTCGCGCGGTTCAGATCAGCTCGGTGACGTTTCCGCCGGCGGCAGCGATCTTCTCCTTGGCGGAGGCCGAAGCGGCGTCCACCGTGACCTGGAGAGCGACCGAGACCTCGCCCTGGCCCAGCACCTTGACGAGGCTGTTCTTGCGAACAGCGCCCTTGGCGACCAGGTCGGCGACGGTGACCTCGCCACCCTGCGGGTACAGCTCCGCGAGCTTGTCCAGGTTCACGACCTGGTACTCGGTGCGGAACGGGTTCTTGAAGCCCTTCAGCTTCGGGAGGCGCATGTGGAGGGGCATCTGCCCACCCTCGAAGCGCTCCGGAACCTGGTAGCGGGCCTTGGTGCCCTTGGTGCCACGACCGGCGGTCTTACCCTTGGACGCCTCACCACGACCCACACGGGTCTTGGCGGTCTTGGCGCCCGGGGCGGGCCGCAGGTTGTGGATCTTCAGCGGGTTGTTCTCCGCCATGATCAGTCAACCTCCTCGACCGTCACGAGGTGGCGGACGGTCTGCACCATTCCGCGGACCTCAGGGCGGTCCTCCTTCACCACGGTGGCGCCGAGCTTGCGCAGCCCGAGCGTCTGCAGCGTGGCGCGGTGGTTCTGCTTGCTGCCGATGTACGACTTGGTCTGCGTGATCTTCAAGCGAGACATCAGGCAGCACCCACCCCGGCGGCCCGGGCGCGCAGCAGAGCGGCGGGGGCCACGTCCTCCAGCGGCAGACCGCGGCGGGCCGCGATCTCCTCCGGACGCTGCAGGCCACGGAGCGCCTCGACCGTCGCGTGGACGATGTTGATGGCGTTGTCCGAGCCCAGGGACTTCGACAGGATGTCGTGAACGCCGGCGCACTCCAGGACGGCGCGCACCGGACCACCGGCGATGACACCGGTACCGGGGGAAGCCGGCTTCAGCAGCACGACGCCCGCGGCCTTCTCACCCTGGATGGGGTGAGGGATGGTGCCCTGGATACGGGGGACCTTGAAGAAGTGCTTCTTGGCCTCCTCAACGCCCTTGGCGATGGCGGCCGGCACCTCCTTGGCCTTGCCGTAGCCGACACCCACGGTGCCGTCACCGTCGCCCACCACGACCAGCGCGGTGAAGCTGAAACGACGACCACCCTTGACAACCTTGGCGACGCGGTTGATCGCGACGACGCGCTCGACGTACGCGGTCTTCTCAGCGGCAGCGCCGCCGTCCCGACCGTCCCGCTTACGGTCCCGCCGCTCGCCGCCACCGGCACCGCTACCGCGGCGCTGGGGTCCAGCCATTGGAATTACCTCTCTCGTTTACGTCCGCTGACTTCGCGTGACTTGCGACGGACCGTCAGAAGTCCAGTCCACCCTCGCGGGCGGCGTCCGCCAGAGCCGCAACGCGGCCGGCGTACTTGTTGCCCGCTCGGTCGAAGACGACCTTCTCGATCCCCGCGGCCTTGGCGCGCTCGGCCACGAGCGCACCGACCTTCTTGGCCAGCTCGGTCTTGTCACCCTCCTGGCCCTTGACGGAAGCGTCCAGGGTGGAGGCGGAGGCCAGGGTGTGGCCCTTGATGTCGTCGATCACCTGAGCCACCATGTGGCGGTTCGAGCGGTTGACGACCAGACGCGGACGCTCAGCGGTACCGGAGACCCGCTTGCGGACACGCACGGCCCGGCGCTTACGGGCGGTGTGCTTGTACGCGTTGCCCTTACCGATCTTGACAGCGACTGCCATGGCTTACTTACCAGCCTTTCCGACCTTGCGGCGGATGACCTCGCCCGCGTACTTCACGCCCTTGGCCTTGTACGGGTCGGGCTTGCGCAGCTTGCGGATGTTGGCAGCGATCTCGCCGACCAGCTGCTTGTCGATCCCCTCGACCGAGAACTTGGTCGGGGACTCGACCTTGAACGCGATGCCCTCGGGGGCCTCCACCAGGATGGGGTGGCTGTAGCCGAGGGAGAACTCCAGGTTGGAGCCCTTCGCCTGGACGCGGTAACCAACACCGCTGATCTCCAGGTTCTTGCTGTAACCCTGGGTCACACCGGTGATCATGTTGGCCACCAGCGAGCGGGTCAGACCGTGCAGGGCCCGGTTCTGGCGCTCGTCGTTGGGGCGAGTGACACGCAGGGTGCCGTCCTCGTCCTTCGCGATCTCGATCGGCGCGGCGATGGTGTGGGAGAGGGACCCCTTGGGGCCCTTCACCGAGACCGCACGGCCATCGATGGTGACGTCCACGCCGGCGGGAACCTGGATGGGCAGCCGTCCAATACGCGACATGGCTTTACCTCCGTTTCCCGAATTACCAGACGTAGGCGAGGACTTCCCCGCCCACGCCCTTCTTGGCGGCCTGCTGGCCGGTGAGCAGACCCGAGGACGTGGAGATGATCGCCACGCCCAGGCCGCCGAGCACCTTCGGCAGGTTGGTGGACTTTGCGTAGACCCGCAGACCCGGCTTGGAGATGCGCTTGATGCCAGCGATCGAGCGCTCACGGTTGGGGCCGAACTTGAGGTCGATGGTCAGCTTCTTGCCGACCTCGTTCTCTCCGGGCTCCTCAACCTTCCACTCGGAGATGTAACCCTCCTGCTTGAGGATCTCCGCGATGTGAGTCTTGATCTTGCTGTGCGGCATCGACACCACATCGTGGTACGCCGAGTTCGCGTTCCGCAGACGCGTCAGCATGTCTGCGATCGGGTCGGTCATTGTCATGATGGCCGTTGGCCTCTCTCACCGTGGTTTCCAACAAGCGCGCAGACGTGCGGTGGCTAGCCGCCCGTTGGGCGTGCAGGGACCTGCGGTGTAGTAAGAGATGAAGTCCGGGCAGACGGGTGCCCGACCCGGCCACTTTACGTGACTGATGGCTCAGTCACCAAAATGGCCGGATCGGGCCCCGAGTTCTACCAGGAGCTCTTGGTCACGCCCGGGAGCTCGCCGCGGTGCGCCATCTCACGGAGGCACACACGGCAGAGGCCGAACTTGCGGTACACGGAGTGCGGACGGCCGCAGCGCTGGCACCGGGTGTAGCCCCGGACGCCGAACTTCGGCTTGCGCTCCGCCTTTGCGATGAGAGCCTTCTTCGCCACGTCAGTTCTCCTTGAACGGGAAGCCGAGGTGACGCAGCAGCGCCCGGCCCTCGTCGTCGTTCTGGGCGGTGGTGACCACGGTGATGTCCATGCCCCGCTGACGGTCGACCTTGTCGGGGTCGATCTCGTGGAACATGACCTGCTCGGTCAGACCGAAGGTGTAGTTGCCACGCCCGTCGAACTGCTTCGGGGACAGACCGCGGAAGTCGCGGATACGCGGCAGCGCGAGGCTGACCACGCGGTCCAGGAACTCCCACATCCGGTCACCGCGCAGGGTGACGTGGCAGCCGATCGGCTGCCCCTCGCGCAGCTTGAACTGCGCGATGGACTTGCGGGCCTTGGTCACGGCCGGCTTCTGGCCGGTGATCGCGGTGAGGTCGCGGATCGCGCCCTCGATCAGCTTGGAGTCGCGAGCGGCCTCGCCGACACCCATGTTGACCACGACCTTGACCAGGCCGGGGATCTGCATGACGTTCTCGAAGGAGAACTCGTCCTGCAGCTTGCCCTTGATCTCGCTCCGGTAGCGCTCCTTGAGGCGGGGCGCCACCTTCTCGACTGCAGTCTCAGTCATCAGATGTCCTCACCGGTCCGCTTGGCAACGCGGATCTTGTTGCCGTCCTCGTCGAAGCGGTAGCCGACGCGGGTGACGACCTTCTTGCCGTCCTTCTCCACGACGAGCTGCACGTTGCTGACGTGGACCGGCGCCTCGGTGGTCACGATGCCACCGGTCTGCGCGCCACGAGCGGTCTGACCGGCCTTGGTGTGCTTCTTGACCCGGTTGACACCCTCGACCAGGACCTTGGACTCCTTGGGGAAGGCCTGGATGACCTTGCCCTGCTTGCCCTTGTCCTTGCCGGTGATGACCTGGACCAGGTCACCCTTCTTGATCTTCATGCCTGCCATCGGTTAGAGCACCTCCGGCGCCAGCGAGATGATCTTCATGAACTTCTTCTCGCGCAGCTCCCGGCCGACCGGGCCGAAGATGCGGGTACCACGGGGGTCACCGTCGTTCTTCAGAATGACGGCAGCGTTCTCGTCGAACCGGATGTAGGAACCGTCCGGACGACGGCGCTCCTTCACGGTCCGCACGACGACGGCCTTGACGACGTCGCCCTTCTTCACGTTGCCGCCCGGGATGGCGTCCTTCACGGTCGCGACGATGGTGTCGCCGATACCCGCGTAACGCCGGCCGGAGCCGCCGAGAACGCGGATGCAGAGGATTTCCTTGGCACCCGTGTTGTCGGCGACGCGCAGGCGCGACTCCTGCTGGATCACGTCTTTCTCCTGATCGTCAACGATCGGGACCGGGCCGGCCGCTGCTCACCAACTCATGCCTGGTGTCGACTAGTTGGCACATACGGCCGCGCCCAATCTCCGTTCGTTACTTGGCCTTCTCGAGGATCTCGACGATGCGCCAGCGCTTCGTCGCGGACAGCGGCCGGGTCTCCATGAGGAGGACGCGGTCGCCGACGCCGCAAGCGTTCTGCTCGTCGTGTGCCTTCAGCTTGCTGGTACGGCGGATGACCTTGCCGTACAGCGAGTGCTTGACGCGGTCCTCGACGGCGACGACGACGGTCTTGTCCATCTTGTCGCTGACGACCAGACCCTCACGGGTCTTGCGGAATCCGCGCGTCTCTTCGGTCTTGTTCTCAGTCATCAGGCGTTCTCCACCGTCTCGATGCCCAGCTCGCGCTCGCGCATCAGGGTGTAGATCCGCGCGATGTCCTTGCGGACGGCCTTGAGCCGGCCGTGGTTCTCGAGCTGCCCGGTCGCCGCCTGGAAGCGGAGGTTGAACAGCTCCTCCTTGGCCTCGCGCAGCTTGCCGACGAGCTCCTCGTCGGCCAGACCGCGGAGGTCAGCAGCCTTGGTGCCGGCCGACATCAGCTCTCACCTGCCTCGCGCCGGACGATCCGGCACTTCATCGGAAGCTTGTGGGCGGCGCGGGTGAGCGCCTCCTTAGCGACCTTCTCGTTCGGGAACGAAAGCTCGAACATGACCCGTCCCGGGTGCACGTTCGCGACCCACCACTCCGGCGAGCCCTTACCGGAACCCATGCGGGTCTCGGCCGGCTTCTTGGTCAGCGGGCGGTCGGGGTAGATGTTGATCCACACCTTGCCGCCACGGCGGATGTGACGGGTGATGGCGATACGAGCTGCCTCGATCTGCCGGTTCGTCACGTAGGCCGGGGTGACGGCCTGGATGCCGTACTCACCGAACGCGAGCTCGGTGCCGCCCTTCGCCATGCCACGCCGCTTGGGGTGGTGCTGCTTGCGGTGCTTGACCCTGCGAGGGATCAGCATGAGGTCAGGCCTCCGTTCCGGTGTTCTCTGCCGGAGCGGCAGCCTCGGCGGCGGCGGGGGCCGTGGTGGCCTCGGCCGGAGCCTGCTGCTGCCCCTGCGGCTTGCGGCCGCGGCCGCCACGCTCGCCGCCGCGACGCGGGCGGTCGTTGCCGCCGCCACCGCGCGACGGGCGGTTGCCCGCGCGGGCCGCGGCGTTCTCGGCGCGCACGTCGGCGATGGACTTGACGTCGCCCTTGTAGATCCAGACCTTCACGCCGATCCGGCCGAAGGTCGTCTTGGCCTCGAAGAAGCCGTAGTCCACGTTGGCCCGCAGCGTGTGCAGCGGAACGCGGCCCTCACGGTAGAACTCCGAGCGGCTCATCTCGGCACCGCCGAGACGGCCGGAGCACTGGATCTTGATGCCCTTGGCGCCGGCCTTCATCGTCGACTGCATGCTCTTGCGCATGGCGCGACGGAAGGAGACGCGGGAGGACAGCTGCTCGGCGACGCCCTGGGCGACCAGCTGAGCGTCCAGCTCCGGGTTCTTGACCTCGAGGATGTTGAGCTGGACCTGCTTCTTGGTCAGCTTCTCCAGGTCACCGCGGATGCGGTCGGCCTCCGCGCCGCGACGGCCGATGACGATGCCCGGCCGGGCGGTGTGGATGTCGACGCGGACGCGGTCGCGGGTGCGCTCGATCTCCACCTTGGAGATGCCGGCCCGCTCCATGCCCTTGGTCATCATCCGGCGGATGGCGACGTCTTCCTTGACGTAGTCCTTGTAGGACTTGTCGGCGTACCAGCGGGACTTGAAGTCCGTGGTGATGCCGAGGCGGAACCCGTGCGGGTTAACCTTCTGGCCCATTACCGGGTCCCTTCCTTCGACGCCAGCACAACGGTGATGTGGCTGGTCCGCTTGCGGATCCGGTAGGCGCGGCCCTGGGCGCGCGGCCGGAACCGCTTCAGGGTCGGGCCCTCGTCGACGTACGCCTCGGCGACGTACAGCGACTCCACGTTGTTGTGGTTCTCGTTGTGCACGGCGTTGGCAATGGCGCTGTCCAGCACCTTGCCCACCGGCACGCTCGCGGCCTGCGGAGCGAAACGCAGGACCGCCTGGGCCTCCGTGGCATTCATGCCACGGATGAGGTCCACCACGCGGCGGGCCTTCATGGGCGTGACGCGGATGTACCGCGCGGATGCCCTGGCTTCCATGGTTGTCCCCTTGATGGTGTCTGTCTGAGTCATCAGTCTTCGCTACCGCAGATCAGCGACGACGCGACTTGCGGTCGTCCTTCTCATGGCCGCGGAAGGTGCGGGTCGGCGCGAACTCGCCGAGCTTGTGGCCGACCATCGACTCGGTGACGAACACCGGGACGTGCTTGCGGCCGTCGTGCACCGCCAGGGTGTGCCCCAGCATCGCCGGAACGATCATGGAGCGACGGGACCAGGTCTTGATGACGTTCTGGGTGCCGGCCTCGTTCTGCTTCTCCACCTTGTTGATCAGGTGGGCGTCGACGAAGGGCCCCTTCTTGAGACTGCGCGGCATCTACACCCGCTCCTAGCGCTTCTTGTTCGTCTTGCGGCGGCGGACGATCAGCTTGTCGCTGGCCTTGTTCGGCCTGCGGGTGCGACCTTCCTTCTTGCCCCACGGGGACACCGGGTGGCGACCACCGGAGGTGCGACCCTCACCACCACCGTGCGGGTGGTCGATCGGGTTCATCACCACACCACGCACGGTCGGGCGGACGCCCTTCCAGCGCATGCGGCCGGCCTTGCCCCAGTTGATGTTCGACTGCTCGGCGTTGCCGACCTCGCCGACGGTGGCGCGGCAGCGGGCGTCGACCAGCCGGATCTCGCCGGACGGCATGCGGAGGTGGGCCATCTTGCCCTCCTTCGCGAGCAGCTGGATGCTGCTGCCGGCCGAGCGGGCCAGCTTGGCGCCGCCGCCGGGACGCAGCTCCACGGCGTGGATGACGGTACCCACGGGGATGTTGCGCAGCGGCAGGTTGTTGCCGGGCTTGATGTCGGCGCCGGGGCCGGCCTCGACGATGTCACCCTGGCCCAGCCGAGCCGGAGCGATGATGTAGCGCTTCTCGCCGTCCCGGTAGTGGAGCAGCGCGATGCGCGCGGTGCGGTTGGGGTCGTACTCGATGTGAGCGACCTTGGCCGGCACGCCGTCCTTGTCGTGACGACGGAAGTCGATCACGCGGTAGGCGCGCTTGTGGCCGCCACCCTGGTGGCGAACCGTCACACGGCCGGAGTTGTTACGACCGCCCTTGCTGTGCAGGGGGCGGACCAGCGACTTCTCCGGCGTGGACCGCGTGACCTCGACGAAGTCGGCGACACTGGCGCCACGACGGCCCGGTGTCGTCGGCTTGTACTTGCGGATGCCCATGGCTTCTTCTGTCCTCGTCCGTTCCGGACGATCCGACTCCGTTAGGAGGCCGGACCGCCGAAGATGTCGATGGTGTTGCCCTCGGCCAGCGTCACGATCGCGCGCTTGGTGTCCTTGCGCTTACCGAAGCCGGTGCGGGTGCGCTTGCGCTTCCCCTGCCGGTTGATCGTGTTGACGTTGGTGACCTTGACCGAGAAGACCGCCTCGACGGCCTGCTTGATCTGGGTCTTGTTGGCCCCCGGCGCGACGACGAACGTGTACTTGTTCTCGTCGAGCAGGGCGTAGCTCTTCTCCGAGACGACCGGCTTGACCAGGATGTCGCGCGGGTCGCTGAAGGTCTTGGACGTGATCTGCTCGCTCATCAGGCGGCGCTCCCCTCGAGCTCGCCCTCGGACGCGACGGCCTTGCCGGACTCGGCGGGGCCGGCCACAAAGCGCTCGAACGCGGCCTTGGTGAAGACCACATCGTCGGAGACGAGCACGTCGTACGTGTTCAGCTGGCCGGCCTCCAGGATGTGGACCTCCGGCAGGTTGCGGGCCGAGAGCTTGCCCAGCTCGTCGTCGCGCTCGACGACCAGCAGGACGTTGCGGCGCTCGGTCAGCTTGCCGATGAGGGTCCGGGCAGCCTTGGTCGACGGCGCGTCGCCGGCGATCACGTCGGAGACGACGTGGATCCGCTCGTGGCGGGCGCGGTCGGTCAGGGCGCCACGCAGGGCGGCCTTGATCATCTTCTTGGGCGTCCGCTGCGAGTAGTCACGCGGCACGGGACCGTGCACGGTGCCACCGCCGGCGAACTGCGGCGCGCGGGTCGAACCCTGGCGAGCCCGGCCGGTGCCCTTCTGGCGGTACGGCTTCTTGCCGCCACCGCGGACCTCGCCGCGGGTCTTCGCCTTGTGGGTGCCCTGACGAGCGGCGGCCAGCTGAGCCACGACGACCTGGTGGATCAGCGGAATGCTGACCTTGGCCTCGAAGATCTCGGCCGGCAGCTCGACGGTGCCGACGGTCTCGCCCGCGGGCGAGAGGACGTTAATGGTGCTCATGGTTTCAGGCCCCCTTGGCCGCGCTGCGGACCAGGACGAGGCCGCCGTTCGGACCAGGGATGGCGCCCTTGATGAGCAGCAGGCCCTTGTCCGCGTCAACGGCGTGGACGGTCAGGTTCTGGATGGACACGCGCTCGTTGCCCATACGGCCGGCCATGCGGAGGCCCTTGAACACGCGGCCCGGGGTGGCGCAGCCACCGATCGAACCGGGGGAGCGGTGCTTGCGCTGGGTGCCGTGCGAGCTGCCCAGACCGCGGAAGCCGTGGCGCTTCATGACACCGGCGGTGCCCTTGCCCTTGCTGGTGCCGGTCACGTCGACCTTGACACCGGCCTCGAACACCTCGGCGGTGATCTCCTGGCCCAGGGTGTACTCGGAGGCGTCCGAGGTGCGCAGCTCGACCAGGTGGCGGCGGGGGGTGACACCGGCCTTGGTGAAGTGGCCCTGAAGGGGCTTGTTCACCTTGCGCGGGTCGATCTCGCCGAAGCCGATCTGCACGGCGTCGTAGCCGTCGGTGTCCGCGGCGCGGACCTGGGTCACGACGTTCGGGCCCGCCTTGACGACGGTGACCGGGACGACGCGGTTGTTCTCGTCCCAGACCTGGGTCATGCCGAGCTTCTCGCCCAGGATGCCCTTCAACTGCTTAGCCATCTCGCTCCCGCCCTTCAGAGCTTGATCTCGATGTCGACGCCGGCCGGCAGGTCGAGTCGCATCAGAGAGTCAACGGTCTTGGGGGTCGGGTCGAGGATGTCGATAAGCCGCTTGTGGGTACGCATCTCGAAGTGCTCGCGCGAGTCCTTGTACTTGTGCGGCGAGCGGATGACGCAGTACACGTTCTTCTCAGTGGGCAGCGGCACCGGGCCCGCGACCTGCGCACCAGTGCGGGTCACCGTCTCGACGATCTTCTTCGCCGAGGAGTCGATGACCTCGTGGTCGTAGGCCTTGAGCCGGATGCGGATCTTCTGTCCCGCCATGGCTACTTCGTAGTCCTTCTGTCGTCTTCGCTGCTCTGACGACCGCGACGCCCCGGGTGAGGCACGCGGCGGCTCCCGGCGTCGTACGGCTTGCACCGTTGTGTCCGACCCACGCGGTCGGGCGTGTCGCGTACGGCTTCCGCATCAGGGCAGCCCGAAGAGGAATCCCGTCGCAAACGACAAAAGGAGCCGGATCGGCGCCCTGCGCATGCTTCCCAGAAGATTCCCGTACTTTCCCCCATGAGCGGGGCAGCCGTAAGGCCGCCCATCACGGGCGACGAGTACTGTGGGACTCGCTTCCGGTTCTCCCGACGGGAGACGCACGGCATCGGCACTCGACCGAGCAACCCCGCTAGTCTGCCATAAGGGACACCCGAAGCACCAATCGCGGCCGATGAGAGTACCCCGTCGGCACTGAGCGCCAAACCCTCCCACGCCCGGCCCCGCCGAACGACTCTCGGCCGGCTCCCCCTTCCCGGTGGTCCGGGCGCACACGCGCCGCCCGCGCGCCTCCCCTCCGAGCTGGACGGTTTCCGTACGCTCACGAGAGAGCCGTCAAACCGCCTTGACGCGTTGGTTGCCCTGGCCCGGTGCGCCTGGAAAAGGTGGAGAAGGGGCCTTCGCCCCCCTTGCACCCAACCGTCGGCGGAAGACGAGGACCAAGGCCGTGGCGAACCAGAGGACCACCGGCACCCCGGCCGAGGCCGGGGGGCGCACGGCGGGCGAGAGCTACACCGAGCGGCTCGCCACGCTGGAGCAGGCCGGGCTGCGCAGGTTCCTGCCCACCCAGCTCCCCTACCGCACCCATCTGCGCGCGCTGCGGCTCGGCCGGGTGCTCGACGTCGGCTGCGGGCTCGGCCGCAACCTCACCCACCTGGACGGCCAGGGCGTGGGCGTCGACCACAACCCCACCTCGGTGGCGGCCTGCCGGGAGCGCGGGCTCACCGCGTTCACCCCGGACGAGTTCTTCGCCGGCGAGGAGTCCACCGAGGGCCGCTTCGACGCGCTGCTCTGCGCCCATGTGCTGGAGCACATCGACGAGCCGACGGCGGCCGAGCTCTTCGAGGACTACCTGCCGTGCGTGCGCCCCGGCGGGCGGGTGGTGCTGATCACCCCCCAGGAGAGCGGCTACGCCAGCGACCCCACCCACATCCGCTTCGTCGACTTCGCCGCGCTGCGCGCGCACGCCGCCGGCGCGGGGATCGAGGTGGAGCGCACCTACTCGTTCCCGTTCCCCCGGGCCACCGGCAAGGCCTTCAAGTACAACGAGTTCGTCCTGGTGGGCCGCGTCCCGCAGTAGCCGCGTCCCGCGGTAGCCGCGTCCCGCGGTAGCCGCGGCCCCGGTTCAGCGCAGCAGGGCGTGCCGGGCCAGGACCTTCGCGCCCCCGCGCTGGCCGCGCGCCAGCGCGCCCGGCAGCATCGTCAGCGCGTGCAGCCGCGAGGCGCTGTGGACGCGCGCGGCCCGCGCCGCGCGCTCCCAGCCCTGCGCGGCCAGCCGGTCGGCGGCCTCCGCGTAGTACCGCTCGGCCTCGGCGAACCGGCTCCCGGAGAAGGCCTGCACCGAGGACTCGCTGACCGCGTGCCGCCGGTACTGGAAGACCACCCGCGAGTCGACCACCATCTCCTCACCGCGCTGCAGCAGGTCGATGATGAGCGCCAGGTCCTGGATGACGGAGAGCCCCTCGCGAAAGCCCACCGCCTGCAGCGCCTCGGTCCGCCAGACGATCGAGGGGAAGTAGAGCCAGTTCCCCCGCAGCAGGCTCACCGCGAGCTCCTCGCCGCCCATCCGGCGCCGGCCGCCGTCGTCCAGCCGGGGGGCGTACAGCCGGCGCTTGGTGGCGTCGACCAGGCCCTCGATCACCTCGCCCGAGCCGTCGATGACCTGCACCCCGGGCTGCACCATGCCGATCCCGGGATGCTCGGCGAGGAGGCCGCGGACGGTCGCCACATACTCCGGCAGCAGCAGGTCGTCGCAGCCCATGATGGTCATGTACGGGGCCTCGGCCCGGTCCACGCACTGCTGGAAGTTCTTCAGGATGCCCAGGTTCCGCGGGTTGCGGTGGTAGCGGATCCGCTCGTCGCCGAGTCCGGCGAACCACTCCGGGACGCCCGGCTCGGTGCCGTCATCCAGCACCGTCAGCCGCCACTCGGGATCGGTCTGCGCCTGGATGCTGCGCACGGCCTGCTGCATCAGCCCGACGTCGCCGTAGTACGGCAGCATCAGGTCCAGGGGGTTGCGGCTCACGGGACGGGTTGCTCCTTGTGCTCGGCGTTCTCGGACGGTTCGGCGGGCTTGTCGGTCAGGCGCGCCTCGTTCAGCAGGCGGCCGTCCCGTATCGCCACGCTCCGCGCGAGGTCGGTGAGCTTCCGCTCCAGGGACTTGAAGCGCAGATAGGTGTTGAGGGCGAAGAACGACACCGCCAGCACCAGCAGATAGAGCACCAGGTCGGTGCCGCGCCCGACGCCGACCCGGTTGGCCAGCCAGGTGACGTCGCCCGGCCGCAGCACCGCGTAGACGTTGACGACCACGAAGGCGAAGAACGCCAGCCGCTTCCAGGCGCGGGTGTGCGCCCGGTCCCAGCGGCGGACGAAGAGGAGGCAGAGCCCCGCGGCGCCGGCGATCAGCAGGATCTGGATCAGCAGGGAACCCTTCATCGGCTGCTCTCCCGCAGATAGATGTCGAAGAGGATGTTGACCCCGTTGATCAGCGACTGCCCCTTGGCCCGGGAGTAGTCGGTGTAGAGGATCTCGACCGGTATCTCGGTGACCCGCAGCCCGGAGCGGGCCAGCGAGGAGACGATCTCCGAGGCGTGCGCCATGCCGTTGATGGTGATCCGCAGCTCCGAGACGGCCCTGCGGTTGAGTGCCCGGAAGCCGTTGTGGGAGTCGGTGAGGTGGAGGCGGCGCGAGGTCGGGCTGACCGCGGCGGCGGTGCGCAGCACCACCCGCTTGAGCCGCGGCACCGTCTCGGCGCCCGTCAGGAAGCGGGAGCCGAGCACCACGTCCCATTCGCCGCCGCGCAGCAGCTCCACCATCCGCTGGGCGTCCGCGACCTGGTGCTGGCCGTCGGCGTCGAAGGTGACGAAGTACTCGGCGCCCTCCTGCTCCATGGCGTAGTCGAGGCCGGTCTGCAGGGCGGCGCCCTGGCCGAGGTTGACGGGGTGGCGCACCAGATGGGCCCCAGTGCCGGCGACCGCCTCGGCGGAATCGTCCCGGCTGCCGTCGTCTACACAGACGATGTTCGGGAAGACCTCGCGGGCGGATTCGATCACGTCTCCGACCACCGGTCCCTCGTTGTAGGCGGGGATCACCAGCCACACATCACGGTTGTCTGACACGGGTACTCCAGACAGGACGGGGGTCGGACTCGTCGGTGACGAGCTGTTCAGGGGCTTCGGACGAGGCGGCGGACCGCTCGGCCTCCGCCGCGGAACGGGCCCGGCGGGTCCTCTTCCGGGCGAGGAGGGCGAGCATGGCGAGCGCGGTGGCGGCCGAGCCCAGCGCGTAACCGAGTTCGACCCGCAGCGCGGGCGCACCCGGCAGGCAGGTGACACCGATCAGCACGGCGGTCCCGGCGGCCCAGCAGAGCAGTTGCTGCCGGTGCTGATGGGTGGCGAGCAGTGCCTGGCCGAGGACCATGGCCAGCATGTAGAAGACGGTGCCCAGGGAGAACCAGAGGAAGTCGAGGTCGCCGAGGCCGGGCGGGGCCTTGAAGAAGACCCTGATCAGCCAGGGGCCGAGGAGCACCGCGGGCACTCCCCCGGCCAGGCCGAGCCCGGAGACCACGGCGACCGTGCGCAGCAGCATCCGCCGGAAGCCGGCCCGGTCGCCGGCGGTGACGGCGGTGGAGAGGCCGGTCATCAGCGTGGGCTGCATGGAGCCGAAGACGAAGAGCGGCACCCGGCACAGCACCGCGGCCTGCAGCACCGCCGCCACCAGGCCCGTCTGCCGCGGTGAGAGCACCTGCATGGAGAGCACCGAGGCGTTCACCACGAACTGCGCCAGCACCTGGGAGCAGATCATCATCCCCAGATTGGGCAGCAGCTCCGGCCAGGGCATGACCGGTCCCGGCCCGCTGCCGCGCAGCGTCGGCGGCAGGGTGAGGAGGAAGGACAGGAAGGGCGCCAGCGCGAGCAGCAGCCCGTACGCCGTCGCCGAGTGGACGCCGGCCAGCGCCATCCCGACGGCGAGGACGATCCGCAGCCCGCCGTCCAGCGCCAGCGAGGTGCCGTAGACGTGGAAGCGGCCGAGCCCGGCCTGCACCCCCCGGGTGAGGTAGGTCAGGCCCATGCCGAAGAGGGTGCCGGCGAAGGCCCAGACCAGCGCGCGGTCGCCGCCGAACAGCCAGTCCGCGAGGGGTCCTTGGACGACGGCGAGCACCGCGGAGAGCAGCGCCGCCAGGCCGAGGGTGAAGCCGGCGCCCCGGCGCAGCACCGGCCCGGCGCCCTCGCCGCGGACCGCGCGGGCGGCGACGATCCTGGTCAGCTCCTGCTCGACCGGGAAGAAGATGCCCAGGCTGATCGCCATCACCAGGGACCACAGCACGGACACCGAGGAGAGCGCCCCGGTGTCCAGCCGGTGCCCGGCCGCGGCGAGTTGGATGTACGAGGCGACGCCGAGCAGCGCCGTCCCGCCGACGACCAGCTGGGTCCCCGGCGGGAGCAGCCGCAGTGCCCGGGCGGCCAGGCCTCCGCGCGCGCTCATGCCCGTCCCGGGGCGGGCTCGGCGGCGAGCGCCGGGGCGGCCAGCCGGGCCTCCTCGGCGAGCTCGGCGAAGGCGGGCCGGCGCAGCGCCTCGGCGAGCGACTCCCGCCAGTCCGGCAGCGGCGGCAGGCCGGCGGCGGCCCAGCGGTCGTGGCCCAGGACGCTGAACGCCGGGCGCGGGGCCGGGCGGGAGAAGGCCGCGGCGGTGGTCGGGCGGATCCGTCCCGGCTCCAGCCCGGCGAGTTCGAAGGCCGCCCGGGCCAGGCCGTGCCAGGTGGTGCGGCCGCTCGCGGTGCCGTGGTAGATCCCGGCCGGAGCCGTGCCGGCCTGCATCCGGCGGCCCAACTCGACGAGCCGGGCGGCGAGTTCGCGGGACCAGGTGGGCTGCCCCGCCTGGTCGTCGACGACCTCCAGGGTCTCCCGGCGGGCGGCCAGCCGCAGCATGGTGGCGACGAAGTTGCCGCCGTGCTCCCCGTAGAGCCAGGCGGTGCGGACCACCGCGCCGGTCTCCGGCAGGAGTTCGGCGACCGCGCGCTCGCCGGCCAGCTTGCCGCGGCCGTAGGCGTTGAGCGGGTCGGTGCCGGCGTCTTCGGGGTACGGGGAGTCGGCCTCCCCGGCGAAGACGTAGTCGGTGGAGACGTGGAGCAGCCGGGCTCCGGTGGCCGCGCAGGCGGCGGCGAGGTTCCGGACGCCGGCGCCGTTGACGGCGGTGGCCGCGGCCTCCTCGGTCTCGGCCCGGTCCACGTCGGTCCAGGCGGCCGCGTTGACCACCAGGTCGTGGCCGCCGACGGCGGCCCGGACGGCCTCCGGGTCGGTGATGTCGAGGTCCCCCCGCCCGAGCGCGGTGACCTGGGCGGCGGCGTCGCCGGTCCCGCCGGTCAGCTCGGCCAGCAGGTCCCGGCCCAGCATGCCGCGGGCCCCGGTCAGCAGCCAGCGCGCGGCGGTCACTTGGCGAGCTCCGCCCGGGCCCGGAGGGGCTCCCACCAGTCCCGGTGGTCGCGGTACCAGGCGATGGTGGAGGCCAGCCCCTCGGCGAAGGTCACCTGGGGCCGGTAGCCCAGCTCCTCGCGGATCCGGCTGATGTCCAGGGAGTACCGCAGGTCGTGGCCCTTCCGGTCGGGCACCCGGTCGACCATGTCCCAGCCGGCGCCCACCGCGTCCAGGATCATCCCGGTCAGCTCCTTGTTGCTGGCCTCCGTGCCGCCGCCGATGTTGTAGACCGTGCCCGCGCGGCCGCGTTCCATGGCCAGCCGGATGCCCTGGCAGTGGTCGGAGACGTGCAGCCAGTCCCGGATGTTGCCGCCGTCGCCGTAGAGCGGGATCCGCCTGCCGTCCAGCAGGTTGGTGGTGAACAGCGGGATGACCTTCTCCGGGAACTGGTACGGCCCGTAGTTGTTGGAGCAGCGGGTGACGACCACGTCCATCCCGTGCGTCCGGTGGTAGGCCAGCACCAGCAGGTCGGAGGCGGCCTTGGAGGCGGAGTACGGGGAGTTCGGCGCCAGCGGCCAGTCCTCCGTCCAGGAGCCCTCGTCGATCGAGCCGTACACCTCGTCCGTGGAGACGTGGACGAAGCGGCCGACGCCGTGCTTGCGGGCGGCGTCCAGCAGCACCTGGGTACCGAGGACGTTGGTGGTGACGAACGGGCCGGCCCCGGCGATCGACCGGTCGACGTGCGACTCGGCGGCGAAGTGCACCACGACGTCGTGCCCCGGCATCACCTGGTCGACCAGATCGGCGTCGCAGATGTCGCCCCGGACGAACCGGTAGCCGGCCCGGTCCGCGACCGGGGCGAGGTTGGCCTCGACCCCGGAGTAGGTCAGCTTGTCGAGCACGGTGACCTGTGGGGCGGAAGGTCGGGAAGTGTCCTCAGGGTCAGCTGTTTCCGCATACAGGGAGCGGACGAACTCCGAGCCGATGAATCCGGCGCCACCGGTGACGAGAATGCGCATAGTGGAGGCGAGTCTACTGAGGAGCCCCGACCCGCCCTTACCTTTCTCTCGGCTTGATCGCACCGCAGGAATCGAGCGATCATCAATTGTTCATACCTGATTCTCGTTCATGTCAGATAAACGAGCCTGGTGACGACTCCGGAGGCGGCGGTACTACGGGTGGGGAAAAGAGTGGTCGCCATCCCCTTGTGCAGCTTCCCGTCGTCTGTTCGCACAGTGAACACGACATCTTCACCATACGGACCGCCCCGCGTCGAGACCTGTTTCACGCTGTCCGGGCGCACCCGCCCGTAGAGGGTGAGGGAGTCCACCATCCCCCGCACCATGGCCGGGGTCTGCAGCCCGTTGAGCGAGAAGTCCGCGATCCCCTGCGGGCTGCGGGTGTTCCAGTACGGGGACTCCGGGTCGATCGGCCGGTACTCCACCCGATGCGTCCAGTCCAGCGCGGTCACCTTGATCGAGAGCCCCGGCACCACGGCGTTCCGCCGCAGCCGCAGCAGCTGCCGGAAGAGCGCGCTGAGGGTCGCGTGCGCCGGCCTGCGCGCCACCGGCAGCCGCGCGTACGGGCCGTTCCCCTGCGCCGCCGCGGTGGACGGGGCCACCGCCACCGGGCCGCTGCCGGCCGCCGCGTTCACCGCCGAGTAGCCGATCAGGGCGAAGGTGAAGGCCGTGCAGCAGGCGGCCACCGAAATCCACGACCGGCCGCCGGGCCGCCGGGGTCCCGCAGTGGCCCCCTCGCGCCCTCCTGGCGGCTCCGCGCCCCCCTGGGGGCGGGAGAGTGCCCGCCGCCCCTCCTCGCGCTCCCGTGCGCGGTCCGCGGCCTCCGCCTGCCCCCAGCCGGTGACCAGGGCCACCAGTCCGCCGGCCGCCAGGCACATGGCCGGAAAGGCCACCAACTCGTACCGCAGGTACGACATCGTGGAGAGGACGCCGAGGAGTTCGGCGGGCAGCAGGGTGCCGAGGAAGACAGCGGTGGTCTCACTGCGGAACCGCAGAGCGCAGAAGAGCAGCGCCAGCCCCATGGACAGCAGCAGCACCGGGTCGGCCCAGCCCACATAGTGCAGGTTCTCGTGCAGCAGGTGGACGAACGCGCCCGGGAACGCCACCAGTTGGGCGCCGAGGGTGTAGGCCTGATGGCTCTGGGCGTAGGTGGAGGAGGCGCCGAAGGGGGCGATCAGCATCAGCACCAGCTGCACCACCACCGCGGTGCCGCCCACCACCAGGGCCGACGAGGCCCACCGGTTGCGCAGCCTGCGGTCCCGCACCCACAGCCAGAGCCAGGGCAGCACCGCCATCCCGGCCGGCACCGGCCCGACCTGCCGGGTGAAGTCCAGCATCACCACCAGGAACGCCGCCAGGACCAGGTTGGTCCGGCTCACCCGCCGACCGATCGGCAGATTGCACATCAGCAGTGCGGTCAGCGCCATCGCCAGGGTGTCCGTGTAGGTGGTGATCTGGTTCCGCGACAGCACCACCGAGCCGCTCAGCGCGGACACCGCGATCACCGCGGCCACCGGCCCGTAGGTCCGCTGCACCAGCCGGGCGGTGGCCAGCACCGCGGTGAGCACGGAGAGCACCGGGACCGCCAGCATCCCCAGGTTCAGCCCGAGCAGCGCCACGAACGGGACGCTCAGGGCCGGGTAGAGGATTCGGCTGGAAACCATCACCCAGGTCGGGTCGCTGGTGGAGAAGTACCAGGACTCCACCGGCACCCGGGGCATGAAGTCGTGCACCCGGGTGATCGCCTGCGGCAGCGGAACTCCCATGTCCCGCAGCGTCATCACCATGTAGTACCGGCTGTCCGGCTGGTGGGTGACGCTCGCCGGGGTGATGTGGAGGTGCTCGTAGATCTCCCAGAGCAGCAGCGGGAGTACGAGGAGGGCGACACGCAGTTCGATCCCCAGCACCCGGCGGCGGAGGACCGCCCTGAGCCGGCCGTCCCAGCCCTCCGAGTCCGCGGCCGACTCGTGCGAGGCGTCCGCCGGGCCGGCATCGTCGGCCGGTCGGGGTTTCAGCAGAGCCACGGATCGCTCCAGTCGATCTCACCAACGCGAACTATTCGAACATCAGGAAGCACACCGCGGACGAACGCGGCGGCGATTTCCGATCCTAGGGTCCGCGGCTTCCGTGGAGTTCCACACGCGTCCCCCATTCACACTAAGGTGACGGCCATGCGTGGAATCGTCCTTGCAGGTGGAACAGGCTCTCGGCTGTGGCCGCTGACCCGCGCGGTGTCCAAACAACTGATGCCGGTCTTCGACAAGCCGATGATTTATTACCCTCTTACTACATTGATGATGGCCGGGATCAGGGAAATCCTGGTCATCACCACCCCCCAGGACCAGGACCAGTTCCGCCGGCTGCTCGGCGACGGCTCCCAGTGGGGCCTGGACCTCTCCTACCTCGCCCAGGAGCGCCCGGAGGGCATCGCCCAGGCGTTCGTCCTGGGCGAGAAGTTCATCGGGGACCAGCCGGTCGCTCTGGTGCTCGGCGACAACGTCTTCCACGGCGGCGGTCTCGGCACCCGGCTCCGCGAGCACACCTCCCCCGTGGGCGGCAGGGTCTTCGCCTACCCGGTCGCCGACCCCGGCGCGTACGGCGTGGTCGAGTTCGACGCCGACGGCACGGCGGTCTCCATCGAGGAGAAGCCGGCCCGCCCCAAGTCCCGCTACGCCATCCCCGGCCTGTACTTCTACGCCAACGACGTGGTCGAGATCGCCCGCGGGCTGCGCCCCAGCGCCCGCGGCGAGTTGGAGATCACCGCGGTCAACGAGGCGTACCTGCGCCAGGGCCGGCTCCAGGTCACCGTCCTCGACCGGGGCACCGCCTGGCTGGACACCGGGACCTTCGACGACATGGTCCGCGCCTCCGAGTACGTGCGGGTCATCGAGGAGCGCCAGGGCTTCAAGATCGGCTGCGTGGAGGAGGTCGCCTGGCGGGCCGGCCTGATCGACGACGCCCGGCTGCGCCGACTCGCCGACCCGCTCTGCAAGAGCGGCTACGGCCAGTACCTGCTGCACCTGCTGGAACACGAGACCGGAGTTGACGAGGCGTGAAGATCCGACCGCTGGGCATCGAAGGCGCCTGGGAGATCATCCCCCAGCAGCACGGGGACTCCCGCGGACTGTTCATGGAGTGGTACCGGGCCGACCACCTCGCCGACGCGGTGGGCCATCCGCTCCGCCTGGAACAGGCCAACCTCTCGGTCTCCGCGCGCGGAGTCGTCCGCGGCGTCCACTTCGCCGACGTGCCGCCGAGCCAGGCGAAGTACGTGACCTGCGTACGCGGGGCGGTCCTGGACGTGGTGGTGGACCTGCGGGTCGGCTCGCCGACGTACGGCCGCTGGGAGGGCGTGCGGCTGGACGACGCGGAGCGGCGGGCGGTCTACCTGGCCGAGGGCCTGGGCCACGGCTTCTGCGCGCTGAGCGACGAGGCGACGCTGACCTACCTCTGCTCGGCGGGGTACGCGCCGGGACGCGAGCACGGGGTGCATCCCCTCGATCCGGAGCTGGCCATCGACTGGCCGGTCGAGGCGGCCGACCGGGTCCTCTCGGCGAAGGACGCGGCGGCGCCGAGCCTCGCCGAGGCGAAGGCCTCCGGCCTCCTCCCCCGCTACGAGGACTGCGTCGCCTTCACCGCATCCCTGGACGGGCCCGGCGCCTGATCGCCCCGTGGCCCTTCCCGCACCGGCGGAAGCGTCTGCGGGTCCGTAGGTGGCTGGGCGCGCAGTTCCCCGCGCCCCTTGAGTTGCTCCGCAACTCTCGGGGCGCCCCGGATTTGCGGCCCGAAGGGCCAGGCGAATCAGGGGCGCGGGGAACTGCGCGCCCAGCCACCTACGGACCCGCAGACGGGGAGAACAAAACCACGAAGGCCCCGCACCCTCCCCCCGGAGGGGGAACGCGCGGGGCCTTCGCGACGAGCGCTACGCGCTCAGCGAGGTCACTTGATGATCTTGGTGACCTGGCCGGCGCCGACGGTCCGGCCACCCTCGCGGATGGCGAACTTCAGGCCCTCCTCCATGGCGACCGGCTGGATCAGCGCGACCGTCATGGCGGTGTTGTCGCCCGGCATGACCATCTCGGTGCCCTCGGGGAGGGTCACGACGCCGGTCACGTCGGTCGTCCGGAAGTAGAACTGCGGACGGTAGTTGTTGAAGAACGGGGTGTGGCGGCCGCCCTCGTCCTTCGACAGGATGTACGCCTGGCCCTCGAAGTCGGTGTGCGGCGTGACCGTACCCGGCTTGATGATGACCTGGCCGCGCTCGACGTCCTCGCGCTTGATGCCGCGGAGGAGCAGACCGACGTTCTCACCGGCCTGGCCCTCGTCCAGCAGCTTCCGGAACATCTCGATGCCGGTGACCGTGGTCTTGGTCTTCTCTTCCTTGATGCCGATGATCTCGACCTCTTCGTTCACCTTGAGCACACCGCGCTCAATACGACCGGTGACGACGGTGCCACGGCCGGTGATGGTGAAGACGTCCTCGATCGGCATGAGGAACGGCTTGTCGACGTCGCGCTCCGGAGTCGGGATCGACTCGTCGACGGCGTGCATGAGGCCGAGGAGCTTCTCGCCCCACTCCTTGTCGCCCTCGAGCGCCTTGAGCGCCGAGACCTGGACGACCGGAACGTCGTCGCCCGGGAACTCGTACTCGTTGAGGAGCTCACGGACCTCGAGCTCGACGAGCTCCATGATCTCCTCGTCGTCGACCATGTCGGCCTTGTTCAGGGCGACGACGATGTACGGCACGCCGACCTGGCGGGCCAGGAGCACGTGCTCCTTGGTCTGCGGCATCGGGCCGTCGGTCGCGGCGACCACCAGGATCGCGCCGTCCATCTGGGCGGCACCGGTGATCATGTTCTTGATGTAGTCCGCGTGACCGGGGCAGTCGACGTGGGCGTAGTGACGCGCCTCGGTCTGGTACTCGACGTGCGCGATGGAGATGGTGATACCGCGCTGCCGCTCCTCAGGCGCCTTGTCGATCTGGTCGAACGGCGTGAAGGGGTTCAGCTCCGGGTACGCGTCGTGCAGCACCTTGGTGATCGCGGCAGTCAGGGTGGTCTTGCCGTGGTCGATGTGACCGATGGTGCCGATGTTGACGTGCGGCTTGGTCCGCTCGAACTTCGCCTTCGCCACTGGGGTCCTCCTGTGGACAGTTTCTGTACGCCGTACGACGTCAGGTGGTCTTGATTCGCGCCGGTCCCGGTTGCTGTAAGTCGCGCTCGGTGCCGGCCCGGGGGTGGGGGCCGGAGGCCCCCGGCTCCCATGAGGGGAGCCGGAGCCTCCTACAGCCTAAGGGGTGTTTTCGGTGAGTCCGTCCGGATTCGACCCGGAACGGGATCCACGCGAAGTTACTCGCCCTTGGCCTTCGCGATGATCTCCTCCGCGACGTTCCGGGGAACCTCGGCGTAGGAGTCGAACTGCATCGAGTAGCTGGCGCGGCCCGACGTCTTGCTACGCAGGTCACCGACGTACCCGAACATCTCCGACAGCGGAACCAGGGCCTTGACGACCCGGGCGCCGCTCCGCTCCTCCATGGCCTGAACCTGGCCACGGCGGGAGTTGATGTCGCCGATCACCTCGCCCATGTAGTCCTCGGGCGTGGTGACCTCGACGGCCATCATCGGCTCGAGGAGCGCGGGAGAGGCCTTCCGAGCGCCTTCCTTGAAGGCCATCGAACCGGCGATCTTGAACGCGAGCTCCGAGGAGTCCACGTCGTGCGACTGACCGTCCAGCAGCGTGACGCGCACGCCCTGCAGCGGGTAGCCGGCCAGGATGCCGAACTCCATGGCCTCCTGGGCACCGGCGTCGACCGAGGGGATGTACTCCTTCGGAACGCGGCCACCGGTGACCTTGTTCACGAACTCGTAGCCCTCGGCGGACTCCAGCGGCTCGATCGCGATCTGCACCTTCGCGAACTGGCCCGACCCACCCGTCTGCTTCTTGTGGGTGTAGTCGATCCGCTCGACCGCCTTGCGGATGGTCTCGCGGTAGGCCACCTGCGGCTTGCCGACGTTCGCCTCGACCTTGAACTCCCGCTTCATGCGGTCGACCAGGACGTCGAGGTGCAGCTCGCCCATGCCGGCGATGATGGTCTGCCCGGTCTCCTCGTCCGTGTGGACCTGGAAGGACGGGTCCTCCTCGGCCAGGCGCTGGATCGCGGTGCCCAGCTTCTCCTGGTCGCCCTTGGACTTCGGCTCGATGGCGACCTGGATCACCGGAGCCGGGAAGTTCATGGACTCGAGGATCACCGGGTTCGACGGGTCGCACAGGGTCTCACCGGTGGTGGTGTCCTTCAGGCCCATGACGGCGACGATGTCGCCGGCACCGACCGAGGGGATCTCCTCACGCTTGTTCGCGTGCATCCGGTAGATCTTGCCGATCCGCTCCTTGCGGCCCTTGACCGAGTTGAGCACCTGGGTGCCCGCCTCGATCTTGCCGGAGTAGACCCGGACGAAGGTCAGCTTGCCGAGGTGCGGGTCCGCGGCGATCTTGAAGGCCAGAGCCGACATCGGCTCGTCCTCGGACGCCTTGCGGAAGATCTCGGTCTCCTCGTCGCCGACCTTGTGGCCGTTGACGCCCTCGACGTCGGTCGGGGAGGGGAGGTAGCGGACGATCGCGTCGAGCAGGGGCTGGACGCCCTTGTTCTTGAACGCGGTGCCGCAGAAGACCGGGGTCAGGTTGCCCGCGATGGTCGCGCGGCGGATGCCGGCGATCAGCTGCTCCTCGGTGGGCTCCTGGCCCTCCAGGTACAGCTCCATCAGCTGGTCGTCACCCTCGGCCGCGGTCTCGAGCAGCTTGTCGCGCCACTCCTGGGCCGCGTCCGTGTGGGTGTCCGGGATGTCGACGGTGTCGTACATCTCGCCCTTGGCGGCCTCGTCGGACCAGACCAGGGCCTTCATCGACACCAGGTCGATGACGCCCTTGAAGTCCGCCTCGGCACCGATCGGGAGCTGCATGACCAGCGGGGTCGCACCCAGGCGGTCGACGATCATGTCGACGCAGCGGTGGAACTCCGCACCGACGCGGTCCAGCTTGTTCACGAAGCAGATGCGCGGAACGTTGTACCGGTCGGCCTGCCGCCACACGGTCTCGGACTGCGGCTCCACACCGGCGACGCCGTCGAACACCGTGACGGCACCGTCCAGCACGCGCAGCGAGCGCTCCACCTCGACGGTGAAGTCGACGTGGCCGGGGGTGTCGATGATGTTGATGGTGTGGTCGACGCCGTTCAGGGGCCAGTGGCAGGTCGTCGCGGCGGACGTGATGGTGATGCCGCGCTCCTGCTCCTGCTCCATCCAGTCCATCGTGGCAGCGCCCTCGTGGACTTCACCGATCTTGTAGGTCACACCGGTGTAGAACAGGATCCGCTCAGTGGTGGTGGTCTTGCCCGCGTCGATGTGCGCCATGATCCCGATGTTGCGGACCTTGGCGAGGTCAAGGGAGGAGGTTGCAGCCATGGTGGCTCGACTCTCTCTTTCTCGTACTGACGTGGGTTCGGACTACCAGCGGTAGTGCGCGAAGGCCTTGTTGGACTCGGCCATCTTGTGGGTGTCCTCGCGGCGCTTCACGGAGGCGCCCAGGCCGTTGGAGGCGTCGAGGATCTCGTTGAGCAGACGCTCGGTCATGGTCTTCTCGCGGCGGGCGCGGGAGTAGCCGACCAGCCAGCGCAGCGCCAGGGTGTTCGCCCGGCCCGGCTTGACCTCGACCGGCACCTGGTAGGTCGCACCACCGACGCGGCGGGACTTGACCTCCAGGGTCGGCTTCACGTTCTCCAGGGCGCGCTTCAGCGCGACCACCGGGTCGTTGCTGGTCTTCTCACGCACGCCCTCGAGGGCGCCGTAGACGATCCGCTCGGCGGTGGAGCGCTTGCCGTGCAGCAGGATCTTGTTGACGAGCTGCGTCACCAGCGGGGAGTTGTAAACCGGGTCGATGATGACCGGGCGCTTCGGGGCGGGGCCCTTGCGAGGCATTCTTACTTCTCCTTCTTGGCGCCGTAGCGGCTGCGGGCCTGCTTGCGGTTCTTGACACCCTGGGTGTCGAGCGAGCCGCGGATGATCTTGTAGCGCACACCCGGCAGGTCCTTCACACGACCGCCGCGCACGAGCACGATGGAGTGCTCCTGCAGGTTGTGGCCCTCGCCCGGAATGTAGGCGGTGACCTCGATCCCGCTGGTGAGGCGCACACGAGCGACCTTGCGCAGCGCCGAGTTCGGCTTCTTCGGCGTGGTGGTGTACACACGCGTGCAGACGCCACGGCGCTGGGGGGAACCCTTGAGCGCGGGCGTCTTGTTCTTCTCGACCTTGTCCTGCCGGCCCTTTCGGACCAGCTGCTGGATCGTAGGCACCGTCTCTCCGATTTCTGTGTGCCAAGCCTGGGTGAAACTAACCTGGAGCATCCGAGCGGCCGACCCACGCGGTCGGGTGTGTCGCCCCTTCTCGCCCGTCGCACGCCCGCTGCGAGCTGACACAGCAGAACGACCACGGCGTGATTACGCGGAATCCCTGCGTGCGGCGACCCATCCAGCGCCCCGGCGGCCGAACGGCCGTTGCGGTTCCCCGGCCGAAGGCCAGGGGCGGCTACGGGTGCATGCACAAGAGACCCGGGGACACCCCAGGCACAAGGTCAGAGCGTACCCAGCCCTGGGGCGCCGGTCAAAACACATACGGCGCCGCAGGTCAAAGCGGTCCACCGGACGGCCGCCGACCTGCCGCGGGGAGCTCGGCGGCCGCCCCGCGGGGTCTCGGGTCTATGGAGTCGGACTCACCGTAGCCGCGATCGGCCGCCGTACGGAAGGGGGCCGCGCCCGTCCGCCCGCCCGGCGGCTCAGCGACCGGGCGGCACCCCGTGCGAGCCAAGCGCCACCCCGGCGATCACCAGCAGCACCAGCACCAGCGACCAGCCGGCGACCGCCAGCCAGCCGAGCGCCACCCCGGCGTTGGCCATCCCCTCGCCCTGCTCCCCGCGTTCGCGGATCTGCCCGCGGGCGACATGGCCGCAGATCAGCGCGCCCGGTCCGGTCAGTCCCATGGTGGGCACCTCCAGCAGGCCGAGCACCAGGGCCGCCACGGCGGTCGGGTTCACCCGGCGCTGGTCCGGCCGGGGCGGCGCGGCGAAGGCCGACCGGGCGGCCGGATCCGCCGCCGGCACGAAGGGCATCGGGCCCGCGGGCAGGTCGGCGACCAGTTCGTTCAGCCGCCGGTAGGTCGCCGCGGCGTAGACCGCCTCGGTGCGCTCCTCCAACTCCGGTGAGGTGATCCGCCCTTCGGCGTAGGCGGCGCGGAGGACGTCCACCGTGCGCTCGCGGTCCGCGTGGGAGCAGCGCATCTCCGGACGGAACTCATGGGTCGGCCGGTACGGGGGTCTGGGCTGCGGCCCCGGACTCGGCCGTTGCGCACGCTCCGGCCGCTGCTCAGGGCCCGGCTGGTACGGCTGCGGTTCGATGCTCATCGGAGGCCTCCCCGATCCCGCTCCCGGCGGACCGGCTCCGCGCCGGTCCTCCCCCTCCATATTCCTAGACGATGCTGCGCCTCGTACGGTGCCCGGCGGAAGACGGCGAATCAGGCGCGGGTGGCCAGGTAGCGCGCCTCCAGCTCCGGCCAGTAGCGGCGGAGGGTCTCGGCCTCGATGGGTCCGTCGCCCTGGCGTCCGGTCACGCCGTACTCGTCGTAGAGGTGGCGGGCGAGGAGGTGGCGGTTCGGCTGCGAGCCGTAGGTGTCGATGTAGGAGAGCAGGCCCTCGAAGTAGACGTCCACCGGGTTCTGCCGGGCGGGCTCCACCGGCTCCGGCTCCGGCTGCGGCTGCGGTTCGGGTTCCGGCTCCGGCTCCGGCTCGGGTCGCGGGCGGCGGTCGACGGCGGCCTGCTCCGGGATGGGGACGGTGAGCGGGCGGCGGTCGCCGTTCATCGACCGCACCACGGGGAGCTCCTGAGCCGGCTCGGGCTCCACCGCGACCGGCTCCATGGGGACGGGGGCCGGGATCGGCGCCTCCACCGGCTCCGGGGCCGGCGTCGGCGTCGGCGCTTCGGGCGTCGGGGCGGGGCCCGGCACCGCGTCCCGCGGCTCGGCGGCGGGCTGAGCGGCCGGCACGGCGGCCGGCTCGGCCGTCGGCAGCACCGGAACGGGGACGCCGTACCGGCTGAGCTTCAGCGGGAGGAGTTCCTCGACCTCCGCCGTCCGCCGCCAGGCCCTGCCGTACCGGGCGCGCAGCCGGGTGCGGTAGACCAGCCGCGCCTGCTCCTGGCGGACCGCCTCCTCGTAGGAGCGCAGCTCCCAGAGCTTCATCCGGCGCCACAGCCGGAAGGTCGGCAGCGGGGCGAGCAGCCAGCGCATCAGCCGCACGGACTCCATGTGCCGGTCGGCGGTGATGTCCGCGATCCGCCCGATGGCGTGCCGGGCGGCCTCGACGACCACCACGAAGAGCACCGGGATGATGGCGTGCATCCCCATCCCGAGCGGATCGGGGTAGGAGGCCGCCGCGTTGAAGACGATGGTCCCGGCGGTGAGCAGCCAGGCCGCCTGCCGCAGCAGCGGGAAGGGGATCCGCAGCCAGGTCAGCACCAGGTCCAGGGCGAGGAGGGCCGCGATCCCCACGTCCACGCCCAGCGGGAAGACGTAGGAGAAGACGCCGAACCCCTTGTGGAGGGCCAGGTCGCGGACGGCCGAGTAGCTGCCGGCGAAGCCGATCCCGGCGATCAGCACCGCGCCGACCGACACCGCGCCGATCAGCACCCGGTGGGCGCGGGTGATCCGCGGCACCCTCGCGGTCGCGGTCCGCGGTATTCGCTCTCCTGTCGCGGTTTCTGACGGTACGTCGGTGGTCGGCCGGGTCACAGGCGGTCTCCCGTGGGTCGAGCCCTGGTCGGGGTCAGGCCCCGTTCGCAATGCGGGGCGTGCGCACGGCGACAGCTTGCCACATGCGCGGAACGCGTCTAGCGGGCTTCGCCCGGCCTGCGCAACCCGCTCAACTCGTACACGAGTTCGGGAAGTGCCTTGCTGATCGGCTCCCGGATCAGCCTTTCCGCGTACCGGTCATACGGCGTCGGTTCGGCGTTGACGATGATCACCCGGGCGCCGCCGGCGAGGGCCGTGTCCACCAGGCCCGCGGCCGGGTGGACCTGGAGGGTCGAGCCGATCGCCAGGAGGACGTCGGAGGCCGCCGCGACGGCCCGCGCCTGGGTGAGCACCCTGGCGTCCAGGTTCTCGCCGAACATCACGGTGCTGGACTTCAGGATCCCGCCGCACTCGTGGCAGGCGGGGTCCGGGTCCCCGGCGGCGACCCGGGCCAGCGCCTCCGCCATCGGCCCCCGCGCGCCGCACTCGACGCAGACGAACTCCCGGCTGGAGCCGTGGAGTTCGAGCACCTTGCGGTCCGGCGTCCCGGCCGCCTGGTGGAGGCCGTCCACATTCTGGGTGAGGACCCGCACCGGCACTCCGGACCTCTCCAGGTCCACCAGGGCCCGATGCCCGGCGTTCGGGCGGACCGGCCGCTCGGCCGCGGCCTGCCGCACCTTCCAGGCCCTGCGCCTGATCTCCGGGTCGGCCATGTAGTAGGACCAGGTGACCAGCTTCTCCGCGTCCGGGTCCTGCCGCCACAGCCCGTTCGGGCCCCGGTAGTCCGGGATCCCCGAGTCGGTCGAGATCCCGGCCCCGGTGAGCGCCGCCACCAGCGGCACGTCCCTCCGCGCTCCCGCGCGCACTGCGTCCTCCGCCATGGATCGCACGGTACCGCCGCAGGGGGCCGGCCGTACGGGGCCGCGCGTACGGGCCGGCGGCCCGGGGGCCGGGGCCGGTGGACCGGGGGCCGGTGGGCCGGGGGCCAGTGTGGGCCGGTGGCTCAGCGGCCCCGCCGGGCCGTCCGGGCTTACCCTTGCCCGCATGAGCCGCCGCCCCGCACCACCGCCCGCACCGCTTCCGCAGCGGCTGGGCATCGACCCGGTGCGGCTGCGCCTCCCGCTGGACGAGGAGATCGACTGGCCGAGCGCGGGCGCCTACCTCCGGCACCGGCTCGGCGGCACCGACGGCGGCCGGCGGCCGCTCGTCGACCGGATGCTCACGGACGGCGGCTTCGTCACCGCGGACGGCTCCCCGCTGCCGCCCGAGGCGCCCTACTCCCCCGGGCTGCTGCTCTGGTACCACCGGGAACTGCCGGCGGAGCGGCCGGTGCCGTTCCCGATCCCGGTGCTGTACCGGGACGAGCGGATCCTGGTCGTGGACAAGCCGCCCTTCGTGGCCACCATCCCGCGCGGCCGGCACGTCACGGAGTCGGCGCTGGCCCGGCTGCGCCGGGAGCTCGACCTGCCGGAGCTGAGCGCCGCCCACCGGCTCGACCGGCTCACCTCGGGCGTGGTGCTGTTCGTGCTCAACCGCCGGGACCGGGCCGCCTACCAGGGCCTCTTCCAGGACCGCCGGGTGCGCAAGGAGTACCGGGCGGTGGCCCGGCACGATCCCGCGCTCGCGTTCCCGCGTACCGTGCGCGACCGCCTGGTGAAGGAGCGCGGAGAGCTCACCGCCCGGGTCGTCCCCGGGGAGCCCAACGCGGAGAGCCGGATCGAGCTGCTCTCCGCCCGCGGCGGCCACGGCCTCTACCGGCTGCTCCCGGCGACCGGGCGCACCCATCAGCTGCGGGTGCACATGCGCGGACTCGGCCTGCCGATCCTCGGCGACCGGCTGTACTCCGGGCCGGAGCCGGAGCCGGACGACACCCCGGAGGACTGGACGAGCCCGCTCCAACTCCTCGCCCGCAGCCTGGAGTTCGAGGATCCGGTCACCGGGGAGCGGTTCCGCTTCCGGTCCCGGCGGGAGCTTGTCCTACCCTCCTGAGACGCTGGTGGCGCAGGGCAGGATCTTCGGGCAGTGAACTGTGGGCAGTCGGCGGCAGCGGGCAGTCGGCAGCAGTGAGTAGCGAGCAGAGCAGAGCGAGCAGGGAGCACACGCGATGGGCCAGCGCAGCCAGGGCGGCCGCCGCACCAGACGTCCGGTGCGGGAGGTCCATCTGCGCTTCGCGCACGCCCGCGAGCAGGACGGCCGGGAGGAGCGGGAGGAGCGGGACGAGCGGGCCGAGCACGCTGAGCGGGACGGCCGGCGGGACGAGCGGCGGAACGGCCGGCGATCGCCCGGAGAGCGGCTCTCCGCGCTGCTCGGCCCCGTCCTGGAGGCTCCCGAGTCGGGGCTGACCGACGCCGTCGACGTGGCCGCGTCCGGGCTGGCCGAGCCGGCCGAGGAGTGGTCCGCCGCCGGCCGGGCGCTGCTGGTCCTCGGCGACCAGCTGCTCGGCCGGCTCTGGAGCAACGGCTGGCAGCCGGCCGACGTCGAGCGGATCGTCCGCCGCGAATCCACCCCCCGGCACACCCGCCTCGTCGTCGACCTGATCGCCTCCGAGGCCCGGCGCTACCCGACCGCCGCGCTCCCGGCCCGCTGGGCCGCCCAGCTGGCCGCGCTGGAGGCGCGGCCGGGCTGGGGCGCCGACGACCGCTTCCTGGCCGCGGTGGCCGCGCGGGAGAAGGCGGACCGCTTCTCCACCGCGACGACCGTCTTCGAGCTCCTCCGCCTCCTCTGCTGGCTGCCGCCGATCAAGCCGGTCGGCCCGGCGCCGGGCCGCGACGGCTCGCGCGCGGACGCCGCGGCGGCGGCCGTGGACACCGGCACCGGTGACCCGCGCGTGCTGGACCGGATCCGCGCGCTGCTCGCCAAGGCCGAGTCCACCGAGTTCCCCCAGGAGGCGGAGGCGCTCACCGCCAAGGCGCAGCAGCTGATGGCCCGGCACAGCATCGACCACGCCCTGCTGGCCGTGGAGTCCGGCGGACGGGAGCGGCCGGAGGCCATCCGGATCGGCGTGGACGCGCCGTACGAGGGGGCCAAGGCGGCCCTCCTCAACGCGGTGGCGGCGGCCAACCGGTGCCGGGTGGTGTGGTCGCAGTCGCTGGGGTTCTGCACGGTGCTGGGCTTCCCGGTGGACCTGGAGTCCGTCGAGCTGCTCTACACCTCGCTGCTGGTGCAGGCGACGGCGGCGCTCAACCAGGAGGGCGCGGCGGTGCGCAGCGGCTCGCGGAAGCGGGCCTTCCGGCAGTCCTTCCTGGTCGCCTACGCCGAGCGGATCGCCCAGCGGCTGTCCGCGGCGGCCAGCGCGGCCGAGGAGGAGTACGAGTCGGAGGCGGGGGCGGCGGAGCGGGAGAGCCGGGAGTCCCGCCTGCTGCCGGCGCTGGCCGCGCGGGACGCGGCGGTCCGCGACTCCACGGACCGGATGTTCCCCGAGCTCAAGTCCACGCGGGCACCGGCCGCGCGCGACTACGCCGGCTGGATCGCCGGCCAGGCCGCCGCAGACCGAGCGCAACTGGGCTCCGCCCGGGGCGCCCTGAAGTAGCCCTGAATTCGCGCCGAAGGCGCATCCCAGGGGCGCGGGGAACTGCGCGACCAGCCCACCCCCGCACCGCACCCGGCAACGGCCACCGGGCTGCAACCCAATCTCCGCACCCGCCCGCAGACCATACGCAGCCGACCGCGCAGTTCCCCGCGCCCCTGTTTTCGCGCCTCCGGCGCCGAAGGCGCATCCCAAGGGCGCGGGGAACTGCGCGACCAGCCCACCACCGCGCCGCACCCGGCAACGGCCCCCGGGCTGCAACCCACTCTCCGTACCCGTCCGCAGACCGTACGCGGCCGGCCGCGCAGTTCCCCGCGCCCCTGATCCGCCTGGCCCTTCGGGCCGCGGATCCGGGGCGCCCCGCGAGTTGCGCAGCAACTCAGGGGCGCGGGGAACTGCGCGAAGCGGAACTACGGACCGCAGCCGCCGACGCCGGGATGTTGACGCCCGGTGGGCGAAGGCGTGCGGGCCGGATCAATCGCGCCTCCGGCGCAGTAGCAGCGCGGCCAGCGCCGCGTGGGTCTCCGGGACGTCGACGTGGCGGCCCAGGATGAACGCGTGCAGCACGACGCCGTCGAGATACGCGGCCACCGCCCGCGCCGCCGGCGCGCCCGCCGCCGGGGTCAGCGCGGCGACCAAGCCGTCCACCCACTCCCGCGCCAGCGGCCGCAGCCGCTCCTCGTGGGCGGCGCCGACGTACAGCTCGGTGTCCAGCGTGACCCGCTCCGGGTCGCGGACGTACTCCGCGGTCAGCCGGGCCAGCACGGCCGGCAGCTCCGCCGGCTCCGCCGTCTCGACCGCCGCCAGCCATTCCCCGAGCACCGCCTCGGACAGCTCCGCGGCATGCCGCAGCGCCGCCTCCACCAGCTCGTCCAGCGAGCGGAAGTAGTACGTGGTGGCCCCCAGCGGCACCCCCGCCCGCGCGGCGACCAGCCGGTGGGTGACCCGCCCCACCCCCACCTCGGCGATCAGCTCGCAGGCGGCCACCACGATCGCCCGCTTCCGGCCCTCCGGATCGCGCCGCGCCGCCTTCGCCGCGCCCGTCGGACTCAATGCGCCCCCTTGAGGTTGAGCAGTACCGCGCCCGCGATCACCAGCAGGATGCCCAGCACCTTGGCCGCGTTGATGCCCTCGCCGAGGAAGAAGTAGCCGATCAGCACGATGGCGACGGTACCGAGCCCGGACCACACCGCGTAGGCGACTCCCACCTGCATCCCCGCCTGGGTCGCCCGGGACAGCAGCAGGATCGACCCGGCGTAGCAGGCCAGGCAGGCCGCCGTGGGCAGCAGCCGGGTGAACCCCTGGGTGCTCTTCACCAGGCTGGTGCCCAGCACCTCGCTGCCGATCGCCCCCAACAGGTAGAGCAGCCCCACGGCCGGCCTCCTCTCGACGCTTCCTGTACATCTGTACCAGTACGAATGTACAAGAAGGCCCGCCCCCCGGAAACGCCGCAG
This sequence comes from Phaeacidiphilus oryzae TH49, assembly GCF_000744815.1. NCBI lineage: Bacteria > Bacillati > Actinomycetota > Actinomycetes > Kitasatosporales > Streptomycetaceae > Phaeacidiphilus > Phaeacidiphilus oryzae. The sequence continues at coordinate 4,250,966 of NZ_JQMQ01000005.1, read as the reverse complement.
GGCGGCTCCCCCGAAGGGGAACCGCCCTGCGCACGCCGTCCGAACGACGCGATCCGGAGATCAGCCGGTGTACGGCCCGTAGTCGTAGTCCTCCAGCGGCACGGCCTGACCCGACCCCGCGCCGAACGGCGAGTAGTCGATGTCGTCGTAGCCGACCGCCGAGTACATCGCGGCCTTGGCCTCCTCGGTGGGCTCGACCCGGATGTTGCGGTAGCGGGACAGGCCCGTACCGGCCGGGATGAGCTTGCCGATGATGACGTTCTCCTTGAGGCCCAGCAGGGAGTCCGACTTGGCGTGGATCGCCGCGTCGGTGAGCACCCGGGTGGTCTCCTGGAAGGACGCCGCCGACAGCCACGAGTCGGTCGCCAGCGAGGCCTTGGTGATACCCATCAGTTGCGGACGGCCGGAGGCGGGGTGACCGCCCTCGGCGACGACCCGACGGTTCTCGGCCTCGAAGCGGCTGCGCTCGACCAGCTCGCCGGGCAGCAGCTCGGCGTCGCCGGACTCGATGATCGTCACCCGGCGGAGCATCTGCCGGATGATGATCTCGATGTGCTTGTCGTGGATCGACACACCCTGCGAGTTGTAGACCTTCTGCACCTCGCCGACCAGGTGGACCTGCACGGCCCGCTGGCCCAGGATGCGCAGCACGTCGTGCGGGTTGGTGGCACCCACGGTCAGCTTCTCGCCGACCTCGACGTGGCTGCCCTCCTCCACCAGCAGCTTGACGCGCTTGGAGACCGGGTAGGCGATCTCCTCGCCGCCGTCGTCCGGGGTGACGACGATCTTGCGGGTCTTCTCGGTGTCCTCGATCCGCACGCGGCCGGCGGCCTCGGTGATCGGGGCGACACCGCGCGGCTGCCGGGCCTCGAAGAGCTCGACGACACGCGGCAGACCCTGGGTGATGTCGTCACCCGCCACACCACCGGTGTGGAAGGTACGCATGGTCAGCTGGGTACCGGGCTCACCGATGGACTGGGCGGCGATGATGCCGACCGCCTCGCCGATGTCCACCAGCTTGCCGGTGGCCAGCGAACGGCCGTAGCACATCGCGCAGGTGCCGACGGCGGACTCGCAGGTCAGGACCGAGCGGGTCTTGACCGTGGAGACGCCGTGCTTCACCAGCTCGTCGATCAGCACGTCGCCCAGGTCGGTGTTGGCCGGGGCCAGCACCTGCCCGTCCACGACGACGTCCTCGGCGAGGGCCCGCGCGTACACGCTGGTCTCGACGTCCTCGTTCTTGACCAGCTTGCCGTCGGCGCCCGGGGAGGCGATCTCCAGCTTGAGGCCGCGGTCGGTGCCGCAGTCCTCCTCGCGGATGATCACGTCCTGCGAGACGTCGACCAGACGACGGGTCAGGTAACCCGAGTCGGCGGTACGCAGGGCGGTGTCGGCGAGACCCTTACGGGCACCGTGGGTGGAGATGAAGTACTCCAGCACGGAGAGGCCCTCGCGGAACGACGCCTTGATGGGTCGGGCGATGGTCTCGTTCTTCGCGTTCGACACCAGACCACGCATACCGGCGATCTGACGCATCTGCATCATGTTTCCACGAGCACCCGAGTCCACCATCATGAAGATGGGGTTGGTCTTCGGGAAGTTCTCGTTCATCGCCTCGGCGACCTCGTTGGTCGCCTTGGTCCAGATCGCGACGAGCTCCTGCTGGCGCTCGTCACGGGTGATCAGACCGCGCTCGTACTGCTTCTGGACCTTGGCGTCCTGGGCCTCGTAGCCCGCCAGGATCTGCGGCTTGGACGGCGGCACCACGACGTCCGAGATGGAGATCGTGACACCGGACCGGGTCGCCCAGTAGAAGCCGGCCGACTTGAGGTTGTCCAGCGTCGCCGCGACGGTGACCTTGGGGTACCGCTCGGCCAGGTCGTTGACGATCGCCGACAGCTGCTTCTTGCCGACCTCGTAGTCGACGAAGGGGTAGTCCTCCGGCAGCAGCTCGTTGAAGAGCGCCCGGCCCAGCGAGGTACGCAGCCGCAGCGGCTGGCCCTCGGTCCAGGTCGGCTCGCCGTCCTCGTCCACCGGCGGGGTGAAGCCGCGGGGCGGGACGGTGCCGGCCGGGAGGCGCAGGTCGATCTGCGCCTGCAGGTCCAGCTCCTTGGCGTCGAAGGCCATCAGGGCCTCGGCGATCGAGCCGAAGGCCCGGCCGACGCCCTTCCGGTCCTCGCGGTCCGAGGTCAGGAAGAACAGCCCCAGCACCATGTCCTGGGTCGGCATGGTGACCGGCCGGCCGTCGGCCGGCTTGAGGATGTTGTTCGAGGACAGCATCAGGATGCGGGCCTCGGCCTGGGCCTCCGCGGACAGCGGCAGGTGGACGGCCATCTGGTCGCCGTCGAAGTCCGCGTTGAACGCGGTGCAGACGAGCGGGTGGATCTGGATGGCCTTGCCCTCGACCAGCTGCGGCTCGAAGGCCTGGATGCCGAGGCGGTGCAGCGTCGGCGCACGGTTCAGCAGAACCGGGTGCTCGGCGATGACCTCCTCCAGCACGTCCCACACGACCGGGCGGGCGCGCTCGACCATCCGCTTGGCCGACTTGATGTTCTGCGCGTGGTTCAGGTCCACCAGGCGCTTCATCACGAACGGCTTGAAGAGCTCCAGCGCCATGGCCTTCGGCAGACCGCACTGGTGCAGCTTGAGCTGCGGGCCGACGACGATGACCGAACGGGCCGAGTAGTCGACTCGCTTGCCGAGGAGGTTCTGGCGGAAACGACCCTGCTTGCCCTTCAGCATGTCGCTGAGGGACTTCAGCGGGCGGTTGCCCGGGCCGGTGACCGGACGGCCACGGCGGCCGTTGTCGAACAGCGCGTCGACGGCCTCCTGGAGCATCCTCTTCTCGTTGTTCACGATGATCTCGGGCGCGCCGAGGTCGAGAAGCCGCTTCAGGCGGTTGTTCCGGTTGATCACGCGGCGGTACAGGTCGTTCAGGTCGGAGGTCGCGAAGCGGCCACCGTCCAGCTGCACCATCGGACGCAGGTCCGGCGGGATGACCGGGACGCAGTCCAGCACCATGCCGGTCGGCTTGTTGGTGGTCTGCAGGAACGCCGAGACGACCTTCAGACGCTTCAGGGCACGGGTCTTCTTCTGGCCCTTGCCGGTCTTGATGATGTCGCGGAGCTTCTCCGCCTCCTCCTCCAGGTCGAAGGACTCCAGCCGCTTCTGCAGCGCGGCGGCGCCCATCGCACCGGAGAAGTAGGTGCCGAACCGATCCCGCAGCTCGCGGTAGAGCAGCTCGTCGCCCTCGAGGTCCTGGACCTTGAGGGACTTGAAGCGGTTCCACACCTCGTCCAGGCGGTCGATCTCGCGCTGGGCGCGGTCGCGGAGCTGCTTCATCTCGCGCTCGGCGCCCTCGCGGACCTTGCGGCGCTGGTCGGCCTTGGCACCCTCGGCCTCCAGCTCGGCCAGGTCGGCCTCGAGCTTCTTGGCGCGGGCCTCCAGGTCGGAGTCGCGGCGCTGCTCGACCTGCTGGCGCTCGACGGAGACGTGGGCCTCCAGCGAGGGCAGGTCGCGCGTACGGCGCTCGTCGTCCACCCAGGTGATCATGTAGGCGGCGAAGTAGATGACCTTCTCCAGGTCCTTCGGCGCCAGGTCGAGGAGGTAGCCCAGCCGGCTGGGCACACCCTTGAAGTACCAGATGTGGGTGACCGGTGCGGCCAGCTCGATGTGGCCCATCCGCTCACGGCGCACCTTGGCGCGGGTCACCTCGACGCCGCAGCGCTCACAGATGATGCCCTTGAAGCGGACGCGCTTGTACTTGCCGCAGTAGCACTCCCAGTCCCGGGTCGGACCGAAGATCTTCTCGCAGAAGAGCCCGTCCTTCTCCGGCTTCAGGGTGCGGTAGTTGATGGTCTCCGGCTTCTTGACCTCGCCGTGGGACCACTGGCGGATGTCCTCAGCGGTGGCCAGGCCGATTCGCAGCTCATCGAAGAAGTTGACGTCGAGCACTTGTCGTCAATCCCTCTTTCGGGGTCGAAGTCTTGATGGGTCTGATGGGGGCCTCGGGGGTGACGGGACCTCAGCTCATGTGATTCGCAGCCGAGATCCCGTCGACCCCTGTCAGACCTCTTCGACGCTGCTCGGCTCGCGCCGGGACAGGTCGATACCGAGCTCCTCAGCGGCGCGGAACACGTCCTCGTCGGAGTCGCGCATCTCGATGGACATACCGTCGGACGACAGCACCTCCACGTTCAGGCAGAGCGACTGCATCTCCTTGATGAGCACCTTGAAGGACTCGGGGATGCCGGGCTCAGGGATGTTCTCGCCCTTGACGATGGCCTCGTAGACCTTCACCCGGCCGAGGACGTCGTCGGACTTGATGGTCAGGAGCTCCTGCAGGGCGTAGGCGGCGCCGTACGCCTCCAGGGCCCAGACCTCCATCTCACCGAAGCGCTGACCACCGAACTGCGCCTTACCGCCCAGCGGCTGCTGGGTGATCATCGAGTACGGTCCGGTCGACCGGGCGTGCAGCTTGTCGTCGACCAGGTGGTGCAGCTTCAGGATGTACATGTACCCGACCGAGATCGGGTGCGGGAACGGCTCGCCGGAGCGGCCGTCGAAGAGCTGGGCCTTGCCGGACTCGCCGACCAGCCGCTCTCCGTCCCGGGTCGGGAGGGTGTTCCCGAGGAGGCCGGTGATCTCGTCCTCGCGGGCGCCGTCGAAGACCGGCGTCGCCAGGTTGGTGTCCGGGTCGGACTTGTCGGCGCCGATCGCCTGGAGGCGGCGGGCCCACTCGTCGCTCAGCCCGGAGACGTCCCAGCCCTGCATGGCGAGCCAGCCGAGGTGGGTCTCCAGGACCTGTCCCGGGTTCATTCGGGACGGGACACCCAGCGGGTTGAGGACGATGTCCACCGGGGTGCCGTCGGCCATGAAGGGCATGTCCTCGACCGGGTTGATCTTGGAGATGACACCCTTGTTGCCGTGCCGGCCGGCCAGCTTGTCGCCGTCCGTGATCTTGCGCTTCTGCGCCACGTACACGCGGACCAGCTGGTTGACACCCGGGGGAAGCTCGTCGCCCTCCTCCCGGTCGAAGACGCGGACGCCGATGACCTTGCCGGACTCACCGTGCGGCACCTTCAGCGAGGTGTCGCGGACCTCGCGCGCCTTCTCACCGAAGATCGCGCGGAGCAGGCGCTCCTCCGGGGTCAGCTCGGTCTCGCCCTTCGGGGTGACCTTGCCGACCAGGATGTCGCCGGTGGTGACGTCGGCGCCGATCCGGATGATCCCGCGCTCGTCCAGGTCCGCGAGGACCTCCTCGGAGACGTTCGGGATGTCCCGGGTGATCTCCTCGGGGCCGAGCTTGGTGTCCCGGGCGTCGACCTCGTGCTCCTCGATGTGGATCGAGGAGAGGACGTCGTCCTGCACGAGGCGCTGCGACAGGATGATCGCGTCCTCGTAGTTGTGGCCCTCCCACGGCATGAACGCCACCAGGAGGTTCTTGCCGAGGGCCATCTCGCCCTCTTCGGTGCACGGACCGTCGGCCAGCACCTGGCCGACCTCGATCCGGGCGCCCTCGTCCACGATCACCTTCTGGTTGAAGGCGGTGCCCTGGTTGGAGCGGGTGAACTTGGCGACCCGGTACGTGGTGTACGTGCCGTCGTCGTTGGCGACGGTGACGTAGTCCGCGGAGACCTCCTGGACCACACCCGCCTTCTCGGCCGCGATGACGTCCGCGGCGTCGACCGCGGCGCGGTACTCCATGCCCGTGCCGACCAGCGGCGCCTCGCTCTTCAGCAGCGGGACGGCCTGGCGCATCATGTTGGAGCCCATGAGCGCGCGGTTGGCGTCGTCGTGCTCCAGGAACGGGATCATCGCGGTCGCGACCGACACCATCTGGCGCGGCGAGACGTCCATGTAGTCGATGTCGGCGCCGGTGAGGTAGTCGACCTCGCCGCCACGCCGGCGGACCAGGACCCGCTCCTCGGCGAAGGTGTTGTCGTCCGTCAGCGGCGCGTTGGCCTGCGCGATGACGAACCGGTCCTCCTCGTCCGCGGTGAGGTAGTCCACCTGGTCGGTGACCACACCGTCGACGACCTTGCGGTACGGCGTCTCGATGAAGCCGAACGCGTTGATCCGGCCGTACGAGGCGAGCGAGCCGATCAGGCCGATGTTCGGGCCTTCCGGCGTCTCGATCGGGCACATCCGGCCGTAGTGCGACGGGTGGACGTCACGGACCTCGAAGCCGGCCCGCTCACGGGAGAGACCACCGGGGCCCAGGGCGTTCAGACGACGCTTGTGCGTCAGCCCGGACAGCGGGTTGGTCTGGTCCATGAACTGGGACAGCTGGCTGGTGCCGAAGAACTCCTTGATGGAGGCGACGACCGGCCGGATGTTGATCAGGGTCTGCGGCGTGATCGCCTCGACGTCCTGGGTGGTCATCCGCTCGCGGACGACCCGCTCCATGCGGGCAAGACCGGTGCGGACCTGGTTCTGGATCAGCTCGCCGACGTTGCGGATGCGGCGGTTGCCGAAGTGGTCGATGTCGTCGGTCTCGACGATGATCTCGCGACCCGACGCGCCGACCGTCTCGGTCTCCCCGGCGTGCAGCTTCACCAGGTACTTGATGGTGGCGATGATGTCGTCGGTGGTGAGCACGCCGGCGTCCAGCGGCTCGTCCGCGCCGAGCTTCTTGTTCACCTTGTAGCGGCCGACCTTCGCGAGGTCGTAGCGCTTCGGGTTGAAGTAGAGGTTCTCGAGCAGCGTCTGCGCGGCCTCGCGGGTCGGCGGCTCTCCCGGACGCAGCTTGCGGTAGATGTCCAGCAGCGCGTCGTCCTGGCCCTGGGTGTGGTCCTTCTCCAGGGTGGCGCGCATCGACTCGTACTCGCCGAACTCCTCGAGGATCTGCTCGGGGGTCCAGCCGAGTGCCTTCAGCAGCACGGTGACGGACTGCTTGCGCTTGCGGTCGATGCGGACGCCGACCATGTCGCGCTTGTCGATCTCGAACTCGAGCCAGGCACCACGGGAGGGGATGACCTTGGCGGAGAAGATGTCCTTGTCGGACGTCTTGTCGATGCTCTGGTCGAAGTAGACGCCCGGGGAGCGGACGAGCTGGGAGACGACGACACGCTCGGTGCCGTTGATGACGAAGGTGCCCTGGTTCGTCATGAGCGGGAAGTCGCCCATGAAGACCGTCTGGGACTTGATCTCACCGGTCTCGTTGTTGGTGAACTCGGCGGTGACGAAGAGCGGCGCGGCGTACGTGAAGTCGCGCTCCTTGCACTCGTCGATGCTGTTCTTCGGCGGCTCGAAGCGGTGGTCGCGGAAGGTCAGCGACATCGAACCGGAGAAGTCCTCGATCGGGGAGATCTCCTCGAAGATCTCCTCCAGACCTGACTTCTGCGGGACGTCATGCCCTTCGGCGAGCGCGGCCTCGACCCTGTCCTTCCACGCCGCGTTGCCGAGCAGCCAGTCGAAGCTCTCGGTCTGCAGGGCGAGGAGGTTGGGAACCTCAAGAGGCTCGCGGATCTTCGCGAAGGAGATGCGGAGCGGGGCGGTGGATGCGGAGTTGTTCGAGGCGTTGCGCGAGGCGGCCAAGAGGGGGTCCTTCCGAGGGCTCGGACTCACTACGCGCGTACCGGCCGTCCCTCACGCGGGCGACGACCCCGACCCTTCGTACCGACACGACGACCGGGACGTTTCTCCTGGTCAAAGCGGAACGGCGGGCGGGTTCGCCACCCCTGATCGGGGCAGCGCAAACTCCGGGCGACGAGTCACGGAGCAGCTAAAAGGCAGCGCAAAGGGACAGTGTAGCCATCGGCGACACTGCTGTCCAGTCCGGATTCGGAGACCGAATCGCCGAACTCCTCCCTGTAACCCGCCGCGCCCTCGCCGGCGCCGCCGGGCGCCCGGTTCCCCGGGACCCCTCACGCGGAGTGTTGTTCCCACCACGCCGTTGTTTCATGCCTCGCGCGGCCGCCGCTCACCTTTCCCCCCGCCGCTTTCCGGCGCGGGGAGGCCCCTGTGCTGCCTCTGCGTACCGCCTGCGCGCCTTGAGAATCGCGCGCTGCCGACGGTTCGTCAAGGGCCTCCGACCGCACGGACCTTGTGGATCCCTGCTGAGCGGCCCTTTCTGCTGCCGGTGATCACCATACTCGTAGGGACCGACAAGCGCGCGCAGCCCGGGCCCGGAAGCGGCAAATCCCCCCGTAAGGGACAGGGGGGCGGGCGGCCGCACGGCGCCCGGATACGACAGCGGGGCGGACACCCGTTGGGTGTCCGCCCCGCCGCTGAGGACCGTCAGGCGACGGTCCGAAGATGTCCGCGGGACAACGTCACTTGATGGTGACGGTGGCGCCGGCGCCCTCGAGGGCAGCCTTGGCCTTCTCCGCGTCCTCCTTCTTGACCTTCTCCAGGACCGGCTTCGGGGTGCCGTCCACGAGGTCCTTGGCCTCCTTCAGACCCAGCGAGGTCAGACCGCGGACCTCCTTGATGACCTGGATCTTCTTGTCGCCGGCCGACTCGAGGATGACGTCGAACTCGTCCTGCTCCTCAGCGGCCTCGGCGCCGGCGCCCGGGGCACCCGGGGCAGCGGCGACCACGGCGGCCGGGGCGGCGGCGGTGACGTCGAACTTCTCCTCGAAGGCCTTCACGAACTCGGAGAGCTCGATGAGGGTCATCTCCTCGAACTGCGCGAGCAGGTCGTCCTGGGTGAGCTTCGCCATGATGGCGTCCTTCCACTAATCGGCTGGTGCCGGGTTTGTCGATTTCGGCGGGCGGTCCGGCCCGCTCACGACCGGGGCCGACAGGCTCCGGTCACTACGCGAGCCGAATTACTCGGCACCGCCCTGCTCGGCCTGCTTGGCCCGAAGCGCCTCCACGGTGCGGACGAGCTTCGAGGGGAGCGCCTGGAAGAGCGCGGCAGTCTGCGACTGCTTGGCCTTCATGGCGCCCGCCAGCTTGGCGAGCAGCACCTCGCGGGACTCGAGGTCCGCGAGCTTGGTGATCTCTTCGGCGGACAGAGCCTTGCCGTCGAGCACACCGCCCTTGATGACCAGGGCGGGGTTCTCCTTGGCGAAGTCACGCAGAGCCTTGGCCGACTCCACCGGGTCACCGGTGATGAAGGCGGCAGCGGTCGACCCCTGGAAGAGGGCGTCCAGCTCGGTGATCCCCGCCTCGTTGGCGGCGATCTTGGTCAGCGTGTTCTTCACCACGGCGTACTGGGCGTTCTCACCGAGCGAGCGACGCAGCGTCTTCAGCTGCGCCACGGAAAGTCCGGTGTACTCGGTCAGCACGGCCGCGTTCGAGGTACGGAACTTGTCCGTCAGCTCGGCGACAGCGGCAGCCTTGTCGGGCCTCGCCATAGGCTTACGCCTCCTTCCGTGATGTCGATGCGTGGCCGACCATTCCGTCGACCTGCTGTGCCATCACCGCGGGATGGAAGCGCGTCCCCGAACGACAAGAGCCCCGGCGCAGGGGCACGGGGCTCGATTCGCTCGACATGGCGTCAGAGGACGCCCTGGAGCGAGAAGTTCTCCATTCCACCTGCGCGGGCCGCCCGCCGCAGAAGTCTGCGCGGAACCTTCGATCACCTTCGCTCGAACCACGAGGATCCGGGCATGATGACGACCAGCGGTCTTTGGCTCGTCCGAGATTACGGGACGGCGCGGCCCGCGGGCAAATCGCCGGTGGAAGGACCTGTCGGATCAGCCCGCGGCGGGCGGGGTGATCTTCAGCGGGGCGGTGCTGTAGTCGGTGTAGTCGATGGTGGAGACCACCGCGCCCTGCTTGGTCTGGGCGCTGGTGTGGACCCGCACGGGAAGGTCCCTGGCGTCCGCCCAGAGGTCCACCGCCTCGGTGCGGAGGCCCTGCTGGGCGGCGGTGTCCAGCATCTTCTTGACGCCCGACGGGAGGCTGGAGCGGGCCGCCATCCGCTGGACGTCCACGGTGCCGGCCCAGTGGGTGGCCGAGACCCCGTCCACGGTCTCCTGCCCGACCTTCTTCACGTCGCCCGTGTTCACCAGCAGCTGGACCATCGAGGCCGGGTCCTGCGAGCTGGACGAGCCGCCGCCGAGCATCTTGGACATGTCCATCTTGGTCCACTTGCCGCCGACCTGGGCCCAGGCGGTGGTCCCGGAGAGGAGCATGTGCATCCCGTTGGCGCCGAGGCCGGGCACGGAGGTGGTGACGTCCTCGGCCAGCGGGTTCCAGGCCACCTTGCCGTCGATGGTGGTCCTGGTGGTGCCGATCGAGCTGACCGCCTTCATGTGCACCGACCGGTAGCCGGAGGTGCTCTTGCCGACCGCGGCCAGGGCGTCGGTGGCGGTGGCCCCGCTCGACTGGGCGCCGGCGCCGGCGCTCGGGCTCGCGCTCGCGTTGTCGGCCGAGCCGGCCTTGGCGTCGGTCTTGGACTGGCAGGCGCCCAGGCCGGCCACCGCGGCCGCGGTGATCAGGGCGGTGCAGGCGATTCGGATTCGGGCCATGGTGGTCCCCCCGCGTCTGGTGAAGGTGCTGCCTCGGTTACGGACGGGAGCAGACGGTACACCAGTGGTAGTCGGGACCGGTGAAGAAGAAGTGCCCCCGTCCCCACAAACGGGGACGAGGGCACTACCGCTGTGCGGTGACCGGGTCAGGTCACACGGCCGCGGGGTCCTCCTCGACGAGGAGGTTGCGGGTGCGGTTCGGGTCGACCGGGATGCCCGGGCCCATGGTGGTGCTGACGGTCACCTTCTTGATGTACCGGCCCTTGGCGGCGGACGGCTTGGCCCGGAGGACCTCGTCCAGCGCCGCGGCGTAGTTCTCCACCAGCTTCTCGGTGTCGAAGGACGCCTTGCCGATGATGAAGTGGAGGTTCGAGTGCCGGTCGACCCGGAACTCGATCTTGCCGCCCTTGATCTCGTTGACGGCCTTGGCGACGTCCGGGGTCACGGTGCCGGTCTTCGGGTTCGGCATCAGGCCACGCGGACCGAGCACGCGGCCCAGGCGGCCGACCTTGCCCATCAGGTCCGGGGTGGCGACGACGGCGTCGAAGTCCAGGCGGCCCTTCGAGACCTCGTCGATCAGCTCGTCGGCGCCGACGATGTCGGCGCCCGCAGCCTCCGCGGCCGCGGCACGGTCACCGGTCGCGAAGACCAGGACCCGGGCGGTCTTACCGGTGCCGTGCGGGAGGTTCACGGTGCTGCGGACCATCTGGTCGGCCTTGCGCGGGTCGACACCCAGGCGCATGGCGACCTCGACGGTCTGGTCGAACTTGGTCGAGGCGACGTCCTTGGCGAGGCGGATGGCCTCGAGCGGGGCGTAGATCCGCTCGCGGTCGATCTTCTCCTCGGCGGCCTTCTGGGCCTTGGTGCGCTTCACTTCTACTCCTGTGTCAGTTCTGGGGAGCCGTGGTGGCTACGGGCCGCGCGAGGCCCTACCACTGTGATCCGAAGTGGGTTCGGTCAGCCCTCGACGGTGACGCCCATCGACCGGGCGGTGCCGGCGATGATCTTCTCCGCGGCGTCCAGGTCGTTGGCGTTCAGGTCGGGCATCTTGGTCGTGGCGATCTCACGGACCTGGTCGCGGGTCAGCTTCGCGACCTTGGTCGTGTGCGGCTCGCCGGAGCCCTTCTCCACGCCCGCGGCCTTGAGGATCAGCTTCGCGGCCGGCGGGGTCTTGGTGATGAAGGTGAAGGAGCGGTCCTCGTAGACCGTGATCTCCACCGGCACGACCATGCCACGCTGCGACTCGGTCGCGGCGTTGTAGGCCTTGCAGAACTCCATGATGTTGACGCCGTGCTGGCCGAGCGCCGGACCAACGGGCGGGGCGGGGTTGGCCGCACCGGCGTTGATCTGGAGCTTGATCAGCCCAGTGACCTTCTTCTTCTTGGGAGGCATGCTCTCTCTCCGGGTCCTTACGAGAGGTGCGCCCGCCGCGGACGCGCGTCAGCGCGGGCGGCGGGGCCTTGGATTTCCGTGCGGCTCGCCGGGTCGCTCGGCTCAGAGAGCCAGGCCAGGCAGCACACACATCGGGCCAGCATAGCCCGAAGTGGCTTCCGCCCTGAAATCAGCCTTCCGCGGGCGGCCGGGGGCCGGGCCTCCGGCGCAGCAGCCGAGCCAGCACGACGGCTCCGCCGACGGCCCAGGTGGCCGCCTCGGCGAGGGCTTCGACGGGCGCCGGGGCGGGGCCGGGTGCCGGCAGCTCCACGGTACGGGTTCCGGGCGGGGCCGTGATCCGGAAGTCCTCGGCCTCGCGGGCCTCCTCCGCGGGCAGCGGAGCGGCCTCGCGCAGTTCGTAGCGGTAGGCCGGCTCGCCGTCCGGGGTGGTGCGGGCGGTCAGCCGCAGGAGGACCCCGAGCTCCGGGTCGAGGAGGGCCTCGATCTCCTCGCCGCCGGGGTCGCGGGGGCCGGGGGAAGCCGTCAGCCGGAGTGTCCGGCGGCCGCCGAACGAGACCCAGCCGAGGGGGGCGCAGCGGTGCTCGGCCAGCAGCCAGGAGGGGTCGAGGAGGGGTCTGAGGCGGAGGTCCGTCAGCGGCAGGGCCGGCATGACGAGGAGCCGGCCGCCGCCGAGGCGGTAGTACCGCTCGCCGTCGCAGGCCGCCGCGTCGGGTTCCGTCTCGGGCTCCGCAGCCGGCCCCGCGGCGGGGCCGGCCTCCAGATCGGGGCCGGCCTCCGGGCCGGGGGCGGTGAGGAGGTCGAGCCGGTAGCGGGTCCGGTCGGCTATCCGCAGGCGCAGCACCCGGTGCCCCCGGCCGGGCAGCGCCGCCAGTATCCGTTCGACGTCGGGCCGCAGGCCGGGCGGCATCGGCGGCTCCTCGGCGAACTCGGCTTCGCCGGGACGCTCGTCGGTCCACAGGTGGGCCGTCGCGGTAAGGCGGTGCGCGCCGCGGCCGGCGCGGTAGAGCATGCCGGGCAGGGCGTCCTCCGACGGGACACCACCGGTCAGTGGCGGCAGCGCGTCCTCGGCCGGGTCGAACCAGGGCTCCCCGTCCGGCTCCTCGGGGGCGGCGGACCGGGCCTCCCCGCGGTGCCCCGTCCAGCGCTCGTGCGGGCGGTGGCCGCCCAGCAGGTTGCGGACCGCCCTGCCGACGCCGGAGGCCAGCATCCAGGCCGGCATCGCGGCGGGCCCCGGGCCGGACGGCGGACCGGTCGTCGGCGGGACGCCGGCAGGCGCGGGCGGCGCCGGCTCGGGGGCGAGGTCGACGTCGAGGTCGAGGGAGGTGATCGCCCCCGTCTCGTAGGGGACCGGCTCGTCGGTGCGGTAGCGGTCCAGGCGCAGCAGGATGCCGAGTTCGGCGTCGAGGAGGAGGTCCAGCCGGTCGGGCGGGAAGTCGGCGCTCGCCGTCGCCCGCCAGGCGCGGCGGCCGCCCAGCACCTCGGTGGGGCCCTCGACGGCGAGGTCGTGCCCGGTCAGCAGCCAGCCGGGGGCGAGGAGGCGGTCCGCCGCGTACTGCGCGAGCTCCGCCTGGAAGGCGTCGGCGGCGGGGGCGGAGAGCGGCGTGGCACGGAGTGCGCCGTCCGGGGTGGCCCGTATCCGCCAGTGGCTGGACCGGGGGTGCGGCGGGATCGCGCGGCCGACCGGGTCGTGCTCGACGATCCAGCGGGGGAACCGCGGCGGCGGGCCGCCCATGTCGTCCGTGGGTCCCATGAAGAGGGGCGCGCCGCGCAGCCGCAGCCCGGCCTCCAGGTCGAGCGGCGCGCACGCCGCGCGGTGCAGCAGCAGGACGAGACCGTCAGTGGTGAGCCGTTCCATCGCGCGCTCCCCCGCCGCCGGGGAGACGCGGCGGCCCCGCACCAGCGTGGGGCTGGGCGGGGCCGGGCGGAAGAGTCGGGACCGAAGCGGAGGTCAGTTCTTCTGGATCTGGTCGAAGGAGAGCTCGACCGGGGTCTCCCGGCCGAAGATCTCGACCAGGCCCTTGACCTTCTTGGAGTCCGGGTTGATCTCGTTGATGGTCGCCTGGAGGGTGGCGAAGGGGCCGTCGGTGACGGTGACCGAGTCGCCGACCTCGAAGTCCAGGACCTGCACCTCGGAGGGGCGGACCGGGGAGGGCTTGCCGGCCTCCTTGGCCGCCTTGGCCTCGACCTCGGGGGCGAGCATCTTGACGACCTCGTCCAGAGTCAGCGGGTACGGGTCGTAGGCGTTGCCGACGAAGCCCGTCACGCCGGGGGTGTTGCGGACGACGCCCCAGGACTCGTTGGTGAGGTCCATCCGCACCAGGACGTAGCCGGGGAGCTTGTTCTGGCGGATGGTCTTGCGGTCGCCGTTCTTGATCTGGACGACCTCTTCCTGCGGCACCTCGGCCTGGTAGATGTAGTCCTCGACGTTCAGCGAGACCGCCCGCTGCTCCAGGTTGGCCTTCACGCGGTTCTCGTAGCCGGCGTAGGTGTGGATCACGTACCACTCGCCGGGAGCGCGGCGGAGCTCCTCGCGGAAGGTGGCGACCGGGTCCTCGTCCTCGGCCTCCTCGGCGTCCGCCGCTGCCTCGGCGTCGCCGGCCTCGGTGTCCGCGCCGGCCTCGGTGTCCGCGTCGGCCTCGGTGTCCGCGTCGGCCTCGGCGTCGCCGGCCTCGGCCTCGTCGGTCTCCTCGACGGACTCGGCCTGCTCGTCGGAGACGACGGAGAGGGCCTCCTCCTCGGCGGGGACGCCGGCCTGGGCCTCGTCGGCCGCCTGGACCTCGTCCTCGGCGCCCTCGGTCTCGTCGGTGCCGTCGACGGCGTCGACGATCTGCTCGGCGTCGCTGGGCTGCGCGTCCTGCTCCCCCAGCAGAGCCTCGGCCGACTCGACGGCCTCGCCAGCCTCGGGGGCCTCGCCGTCGTCGTACAGGGGGGACTCAGACACTGTGGCTGCTTCTTCCTGGAGATGAAGGGTGTAACGGGTTCCGCGCCGTCGGCGTCCTCCGCAGGCGCACGTCAGCACTCGGAGGCACAACGGTACCGTCACAACGGTAGCGTGAGCGTCGGGCGGGTGCTGCGCCGATCGGCGCGGAACTCAGCCGAAGACCAGGAAAGAGAGCTTGGAGAAGCCGTAGTCCAGGCCGTAGACGACCGCCATGATGATCACGACGAAGACGATGACGACCGAGGTGTACGTCACCAGTTCGTTGCGGGTGGGCCAGACGACCTTGCGGAGCTCGGAGATGATCTGGCGATAGAAGCGGGCGGCCCGCGCGAAGAATCCCTTGCGCTCGCTCTTCCGGGAGCGCTTGCGACGCGGGGGGGCACTGCGCTTGTCGTCGCTCTCCGGCCGACCACGCTCAGGCGTCGCGGTGGAGCCCACTGTCTCCGTCACTCGTCCTCACCTGAATCCGGGTACCTGACGAGGACCGCAGGGCGCGACCTCGCGAGTGCGATCAGCAGGGCCAGAGGGACTTGAACCCCCAACCGCCGGTTTTGGAGACCGGTGCTCTACCAATTGAGCTATAGCCCTTCGGAACCGACGCTTCGGCTCCGCTCGACGAACAACCTACCTCATCCACCGGCGTCGGTGGCAGGCGTGTTGTGCGTCGAACCACGAGTGAGTGTAGAGGTTGATGGGGGTCGGAGTCGAACCTGTAGCCACTCGGCGGGGTGAAGGGCCGGCGGGGCGCCCGACGGTGACCCGTCCGGGAAACCTCCGTGCAGCCCCGCTGCGGCGTCTGGGAGCATGCTTGCTATGAGCGCAGCAGCACCCACCCCTGACCCTTCCGTCCGCCCTGCCGACCGTCGCGTGTCGGCCCGCGTCGGAGCCATCGCCGAGTCCGCCACCCTGGCCGTCGACGCCAAGGCCAAGGCGCTGAAGGCGGCCGGGCGCCCGGTGATCGGCTTCGGCGCCGGGGAACCGGACTTCCCCACTCCGGAATACATCGTCCAGGCGGCCGTCGAGGCCTGCACCGACCCGAAGAACCACCGCTATACGCCGGCCGGGGGGCTCCCGGAGCTGAAGCAGGCGATCGCGGACAAGACGCTCCGCGACTCGGGCTACCGGGTCGAGCCGGCCCAGGTGCTGGTGACCAACGGCGGCAAGCAGGCCATCTACGAGGCCTTCGCGGCGATCCTGGACGAGGGCGACGAGGTGATCGTCCCGGCCCCGTACTGGACCACCTACCCGGAGTCGATCCGGCTGGCCGGCGGCGTCCCGGTGGACGTGGTCGCGGACGAGACCACCGGCTACAAGGTGACGGTGGAGCAGCTGGAGGCCGCGCGGACCGAGAACACCAAGGTGGTGCTCTTCGTCTCGCCGTCCAACCCGACCGGCTCGGTGTACACCGAGGACGAGGCGCGGGCGATCGGGCAGTGGGCGGCGGAGCACGGGCTGTGGGTGCTCACCGACGAGATCTACGAGCACCTGGTCTACGGGGACGCGAAGTTCACCTCGCTCCCGGTGCTGGTGCCGGAGCTGGCCGAGAAGTGCATCGTGGTGAACGGCGTGGCCAAGACCTACGCCATGACCGGCTGGCGGGTCGGGTGGGTGATCGGCCCGAAGGACGTGGTCAAGGCCGCCCAGAACCTGCAGTCGCACGCCACCTCCAACGTGAACAACGTGGCGCAGCGGGCCGCGCTGGCCGCGGTCACCGGCGACCTCTCCGCCGTCGAGGAGATGAAGACCGCCTTCGACCGGCGGCGCCGGACCATCGTGCGGATGCTCAACGAGATCCCCGGCTTCGTCTGCCCCGAGCCGGAGGGCGCGTTCTACGCGTACCCGTCGGTCAAGGGCGTGCTGGGCAAGGAGATCCGCGGGAAGCGCCCGCGGACCTCGGCCGAGCTGGCCGAGGTGATCCTGGACGAGGTGGAGGTCGCGGTGGTGCCGGGCGAGGCCTTCGGCACCCCCGGCTACCTGCGGCTCTCCTACGCGCTGGGCGACGACGACCTGGTGGAGGGCGTCTCCCGGATCCAGAAGCTGCTCGCCGAGGCCACCGACTGACCTCGGTGCGGTGATTCGACGGCCCGTCACCCCAGGGGGTGGCGGGCCGTCGGCGTGCCGGGCGGGGATCACTCGATCGGGCGGCCGGAGGGAAACGGTTTCCACGGCGGGGCGCGATGCGCGATCATCGGCCGATGGAGCACCAGCGTGACGTCCGGCTACTGCCCAAGGCCCATCTCCACCTCCACTTCACGGGTGCGATGCGGCCGGCCACTCTCCACGAGCTGGCCGCGAAACACGGCCTCCACCTGCCCGAGGCGCTGGTCTCGGAGACGCCGCCGCAGCTGCGGGCGACGGACGAGCGGGGCTGGTTCCGATTCCAGCGGCTCTACGACACGGCGCGGTCGGTGCTGCGGGACGAGGAGGACATCCGGCGGCTGGTGCACGAGGTCGCGGAGGACGAACTCGCGGACGGCTCGCGGTGGTTGGAGATCCAGGTCGACCCGACCTCGTACGCGCCCCGGCTCGGCGGGCTGACGCCGACGCTGGAGCTGATCCTGGACGCGGTGGCCGAGGCGGAGGCGGCGACCGGGGTCGGGATCCGGGTGCTGGTGGCGGCGAACCGGATGAAGCACCCGCTGGACGCGCGGACCCTGGCCCGGCTGGCGGTGCGGTTCGCCGACCGCGGGGTGATCGGCTTCGGCCTCTCCAACGACGAACGGCGGGGGCTGGCCCGGGACTTCGACCGGGCCTTCGCGATCGCCCGGGAGGGCGGGCTGCTGGCCGCTCCGCACGGCGGGGAACTGGCCGGGCCCTCCAGCGTGCGGGACTGCCTGGACGATCTGGGCGCGGGCCGGGTCGGGCACGGCGTACGGGCGGCCGAGGACCCGCGGCTGATGGCGCGGCTGGCGGCGGAGGGGGTGGTCTGCGAGGTGTGCCCGGCGTCGAACGTGGCGCTCGGCGTCTACGAGAGGCCGGAGGACGTCCCGCTGCGGCGGCTCTTCGAGGCGGGGGTGCGGATCGCGCTGGGAGCCGACGATCCGCTGCTCTTCGGGTCGCGGCTGGCCGCGCAGTACCGGCTGGCCCGGGAGCGCCTGGGGTTCTCGGACGAGGAGCTGGCCGAGCTGGCACGGCATTCGTTGCGCGGGGCGCGGATGCCGGAGGAGCGGCGGGGGCGGCTGCTGGCGGAGGTGGACGCCTGGCTGGCGTCCGGGCCGCTGCCCGCCCCGGCGGGCGAGCCGGACCGGGGGGTCGGGGCCGGGGTGCGGTGAAGCGGCAGGCTGGGGTGACACGGCCGAGCTGGGGTGACACGGCCGTGCTGGGGTGACACGGCCGGCCGCGGGCCGCGCCGGGCCCCTCAGAGGGCCGTGTCGACCAGGACCGGCTCGTTGGTGAGGCGGACGCCGAAGGCCTCCTGGACGCCGGCGCGGACCTCGCGGGCCAGGGCGAGGAGGTCAGCGGTGGTCGCCGAGCCGCGGTTGGTCAGCGCCAGGGTGTGCTTGCTGGAGATGCGGGCCGGGCCGGTGCCGTAGCCCTTGGTGAAGCCGGACCTGTCGATCAGCCAGGCGGCGGAGGTCTTGGTGCGGCCGCCCTCCGCGGGGTACGCGGGGGGCTCGGCGTCGGGGCCGAGACGGTCGTGGACGCGGGCGCGGAAGGCCTCGAACTCGGCCTCGGTGAGGATCGGGTTGGTGAAGAAGGAGCCCGCGGACCAGGTGTCGTGGTCCTCCGGGTCCAGGACCATGCCCTTGCCGGCGCGCAGCTTGAGCACCGCGTCCCGGACGGCGGCCAGGGGGGCGCGCTCGCCGGGCTCGACGCCCAGGGTGCGGGCGAGCTCGGCGTAGCGGACCGGGGCGGAGAGGCCGTCGGCGTCGGCGAGGGAGAAGCGGACGCGGAGGACCACATAGCGCTCCGGGTGCGCCTTGAAGACGGAGTCGCGGTAGGCGAAGCGGCAGTCGGCGTTGGAGAGGGTGACGGTCTCGCCGCCGCGGCGGTCGTAGGCGACGACCGAGGTGATGGTGGAGGAGACCTCCTGGCCGTAGGCGCCGACGTTCTGCACGGGGGTGGCGCCGGCCGAGCCGGGGATGCCGGCCAGGCATTCGACGCCGGAGAGGCCGGCCTCGACGGTGCGGGCGACGGCGTCGGTCCAGATCTCGCCGGCGGCGAGCTCCAGCTCGGTGCCGGTCAGGGTGACGCCCCGGGTGGCGATGTGCACCGCCGTGCCGTCGAAGCCCTCGTCCGCGATGACCAGGTTGCTGCCGCCGCCGATCAGGAGGAGGGGCGTGCGGGTGCGGTCCGCTTCGGCCACGGCGGCGATGAGCTGCTCGTCCGTGGCGGCCTCCACGAGGCGGCGGGCGGGGCCGCCGAGGCGGAAGGTGGTGAGCGGCGCGAGGGGGGTCTCTGTCTGTTCCGGCACGCGTATCAGGGTACGGGGGCGGCCGGACGGGCGGCGCGGGCCCCGGAGGCGCGCCGGCGGCGCGGCCTCCGGGGGGGGCGGGGATCAGGCGAGCTGGACCACGGCCCGGGACATCCCGAGGACCTTCTGGCCGGCGCTCACGGCGGTGAGGTCGACGCGGGCCCGGCGGTCGTCGAGCTTGGCGGCGATCTTCGCGGTGACCTCGATCGTCGCGCCGGTCTCGTCGTCGGGGACGACGACCGGCTTGGTGAAGCGGACGCCGTACTCGACGACCGCGCCGGGGTCGCCCAGCCAGTCGGTGACCACGCGGATCGCCTCGGCCATGGTGAACATCCCGTGGGCGATCACGTCCGGCAGGCCGACGGCCTTGGCGAAGCGCTCGTTCCAGTGGATCGGGTTGAAGTCGCCGGAGGCGCCCGCGTACTGGACGAGGGTGGCGCGGCGGACCGGGAAGACGCCGGCCGGCAGCTCCTGGCCGACCTCGACCTCGTCGTAGCTGATGGCGGTGGGCATGGCGGTGCTCACTCCCCTTCCGGCGCGCGGGAGACCAGGGTCATGACGGAGGTGACGACGTGCTCGCCGGACTCCTCGTGCACCTCGCCGCGGACGGTGAGGATGTCGTTCCCGGCCAGCGACTTGATGTTGTCGATGGTGACGCTCACGGTCAGCCGGTCGCCGGCCCGCACCGGGCGGGTGTAGGCGAACTTCTGGTCGCCGTGCACCACGCGGGCGAAGTCCAGGGCGAGTTCGGGGTCCATGACCACCTGGGCGGCGGCCCGGTAGGTGATCACGAACGGGAAGGTCGGCGGGGCGATCACGTCGGGGTGGCCCAGCGCCTTGGCCGCGGCCGGGTCGGTGAAGGCCGGGTTGGCGTCGCCGACCGCCTCGGCGAACTCGCGGATCTTCTCGCGGCCGACCTCGTAGGCGGGGGTCGGGGGGTAGGACCGCCCGATGAAGGCGGGGTCGAGCGCCATGCGCGGCTCCCTCGGGTGCTGGTGGGGACGATCGGTCGGGGATCCGAACGCGACGAAGGCCGCCCCCCGCGGACGGGGTGCGGCCTTCGTTCACGTCAGGTCATCTGCCTGGTGCGAGTGCAAGCACCGGAGGCATCGGAGACGCGTTCCGCGGAACGGCTTGGCCGGTCAGCGGGTCTCGCGGTGCGCGGTGTGAGCGTTGCAGCGCGGGCAGTGCTTCTTCATCTCCAGACGATCCGGGTCGTTACGCCGGTTCTTCTTGGTGATGTAGTTACGCTCCTTGCACTCCACGCAGGCCAGCGTGATCTTCGGACGAACGTCGGTGGCAGCCACAGGAGTGCCTTCCTCGGACAGGGGTTAAGACTTGAGCACAACAAGAGTAGCCGACCGAAGGGTAAGACCCACCAATCGGCTACGCGGGGGTGTTGGTAGCGGTGACCGGACTTGAACCGGTGACACAGCGATTATGAGCCGCTTGCTCTACCGACTGAGCTACACCGCCGCGATGTTCGGCCCGCCGCGAACGACGTGCTTCACATCAGAGCCCCAATACGGAATCGAACCGTAGACCTTCTCCTTACCATGGAGACGCTCTGCCGACTGAGCTATTGGGGCGAGCCGAGGAAGACACTACACGGTTCGCGCCGGATCGTGAAATCCGTATCGCGCCCGCAAGATCGCAGGCCGGAGGCGGTGCCTGGGGCGATCCGCCGGGTGCGAACCAGTACGACTATTCCGCGCCTCCGCTGAGCGTCCGCGGTGCGCCGGTATCCCGCCCATAGTCTCGGACTCGGCGATCTTGCGGTCGGAAGGAGCCCCCGATGGCCGGTGGAAACGCGGAAGACGAGCCGGCCCCGCGAACGCCGTCGCCGCGGGGAGCGGCGGGAGCGGCGGCAGGCCTGCTGCTGAGCGGGGCGCGATTGACGGACGGGCGCGAGGTCGACGTGCGGATCGCCCAGGGGCGGATCCAGGCGGTCGGAACGGCCAGGAGCCTGTCCGCGCGGGAGGAGACCGGGGGCCCCGGCGCCGCGGGCGCCGCCGCGGGCCTCGGCGCGGAGAGCGCGGAGGCGGTCGGCGGGGGCGGTTACGAGCGGGTCGATCTCCGCGGGTATCTGCTGCTGCCGGCGCCGGTCGAGGCGCACAGCCACCTTGAGGCCGCCTTCGGCGCGGAGGCCGGCGGCGACCTCTGCGGCGGCACCGGGGACGCGGGCCCGGCCGGGCCGGAGGCCCGCGCGCGGGAGATGCGGGAGACGCAGCGGCGGCTGGTCGAGGGGGCGCTGACGACGCTCGGCTACGGGGCCGCCGAGCAGCGGACGCATGTCGGGATCGGCGGCCTCGGCGGGCTGTCCGGCTTCGAGGCGGCGATGGCGGCCGGGGAGGCGCTGCGCGGACTGGTGGAGTTGCAGACGGTGGCCTGCCCCCGGTTGCTGACCGGCCGGGCCGGGGCGGACGGGCGGGCGCAGCTGCGGGAGGCGGTGAAGGCCGGGGCGTACGCGGTCGGCGGCTGCCCGGAGCTGGATCCGGACCCGGCCGGGTTCGTCGACGAACTGGCCGCCGTGGCGGCCGAGTTCGGCTGCGCGGTGGACCTCCACACGGACGGGGCCGATCCGGTGCGGCTGGCCAGGACCGCGGTCGCGCTGGGGCCGCTGCGGCCGCGGGTGGCGGTGGGGCCGCTGGGGCGGCTGGCCAGGACCGGGCGGGAGGCGCGGGAGGCGCCCGGCGGGATGCCCCTGGCGGCGGCCCAGTTGGGGGCGCACGGGGTGGCCGTGGTCTGGCTGCCGCAAGGCGGGAGCTGCGTGGGCGACCGGGGACCCGGCGGCGGGACCGGCAGGACGGGCCGCCGGGCGGAGGCGGCCGCCGGATGGTCCGCGTCCGGGGTGCGGATGCTGGCGGACGCGGGGGTGCGGGTCGCGGCCGGGAGCGGCGGGCTGCGGGACGCGGCGAATCCGGTGGGCAGCGCGGATCCGCTGCGCTCGGCGTTCGCGCTGGCGGCCGGCGGCGGGCTGGCGCCGGAGGCGGCGTACGCGGCGGTGAGCGGGGCGGCCCGGCGGCTGCTGGGGCTCGACGAGGTGCTGGTGGAGGCCGGGTATCCGGCCGAACTGCTGGCCGTACGGGGGGAGTCGCTGGCGGAGGCGCTGTCCGCCGGGCACAGCAGGGTGGTCGTCCACGGGGGCCGGGTGGTGAGCCGGACCAGCGCGGTACGGGAGTTCGCGGATCCGGGGCCGGGGCCGGACACGGGTCCGGGGAGGGGCTCGGACGGCCGGCCCGGGGGCGCCGGGGCGGGGAGTTCGGCGGTGCCGCGGCAAGGTGGGGCGCGGTGATCCGGCGGGTTCCGGAGGCGAGCGCCTAGGCTCGCGGTATGCGCATGGTGATCGCTGGTGGACATGGTCAGATCGCGCTCCGGCTGGAGCGGCTGCTCTCGGCTCGGGGCGACTCGGTGGCGGGGATCATCCGCAAGCCCGAGCAGTCCGACGACCTGCGGGAGGCGGGCGCGGAACCCCTGGTCTGCGACCTGGAGTCGGCGACGGTGGACGAGGTCGCCGCGCTGCTGACCGGCGCGGACGTCGTCGTCTTCGCGGCGGGGGCGGGGCCGGGGAGCGGCGCCGCCCGCAAGGACACCGTCGACCGGGGGGCCGCGACGCTGCTGGCGGACGCGGCCGAACAGGCGGGCGTACGGCGGTACTTGATGGTCTCGGCGATGGGCGCGGACGCGGCGGCCCCGGACGGGGGCGATCCGGTGTTCGGGGCCTATCTGCGGGCGAAGGGGGCCGCGGACGACGACCTCCGGGCCCGGAAGGGCCTGGAGTGGGTGGTGCTGCGGCCCGGGCGGCTGGTGGACTCCCCGGGCACGGGGAGGGTGGCGCTGGCGCGGGAGACCGGACGGGGAGAGGTCTCCCGGGACGATGTGGCCGCGGTGCTGGCGGAGTTGGCGCGGGCCTCGGGGGTCGACGGGCTGACGTTGGAGCTGGTGGGTGGGGATGTCCCGGTGGCGGAGGCGGTGGCGGCGGTGGCGCGGTAGCCGCCGCGTTCGAACGGCCGGTCAGGTTCGAACGGCCGGTCAGGGGCTCGGGATGGGGCGGTGGTAGTGGACGATCAGCTCGCCCCAGTCGTCTATCCGGACCCGGCCGCTGCGGCGGAAGCCCATGACCCGGTAGAGGCGGTTGGCCCGCAGGTTGTCGGCGTGGGTCCAGAGTTGGGCGCGGTCGTAGGCGAGGCTGCCCGCCTCGGAGAGCAGGCTCTCGATCAGGCGGCGGCCGATGTGCCGGCCCCAGAGGTCCGGCGCCACGCTGACCATGGAGATGTGCAGCAGGCCCGGCAGCGGCGGCCCGGCCCCGTCGTCCTCGCGGCCCTGGACGCCGAGCGCCGTTCCGACCAGCGCCTCGGCGGGCGGCTTCTGGCCGCCCAGCTGCACGTCCTGGTCCTCCGCGACCAGCAGCAGGGTCTTGGCGTCCTGGAGTCTGCGCAGGGCGCGCTCCACCTGGCCCCCCGCGAGGGGGCGCCCGTTGCGCCGGACGATGTGCGCCTGCTGCCAGAGTTCCATCGCCGACGGCCAGTCCTCGGGACTCGCCGGCCGTACCGCTATGGGGGTGCCCACGCGGCCCTCCTCGTCGACGTCGGGGCGTCGTACCCGTCGCGTTCGAGCTTTCTACCACGCCAATGTGACAGCGATCCGGTGTCCCGCACCACAGTTCCGCCGGATATTCGCGTTCAGCGACGGAGAATCGGCGGCCTCGGTGCGGCCTGCGGTCCCAGCGACCGCTAGAGGGCCGCGGCGGCGCGCAGCACCAGGTCGTCCCGGTGGCGGGCTTCCACCAACTGGACGCCGACGGGGAGTCCGCCGCTGGTCAGGCCGCAGGGCAGGGAGGCGGCGAGCTGCTGGGTGAGGTTGAAGGGGTAGCTGAACGGGGTCCAGGAGGTCCAGCGGAGGCCGGGGGCGCCGCTAGGGGTCTCCCGTCCGGCCACCGCCTGCGGGCGCCCGCCGTTGAGGGCGGTCAGTCGCCCGCCGGGGCGCGGAGCACCAGGAGGGTGATCTCGCTGGGGGCGAAGACCCGGAAGGGCGGGCCCCAGAAGCCGGTGCCGCGGCTGGTGTAGAGCCGGGTGCGGACGGCCGGGTCGGAGCCGTGGCTGCTGAGGCCGGCGACGACCGGCTGGTCGATGCGGACCAGCAGGTGGAAGGGCCAGATCTGGCCGCCGTGGGTGTGGCCGGAGATCTGCAGGTCGACGCGGTCGGCGGCGTTGGCGATCTGCTTGGGCTGGTGGGCGAGGAGGACCACGGGCGCGCCCGGGTCGACGCCGTCGAGCGCCGCGTCCAGGTCCTCACGGTGGCCGGGGAGGCCGGAGTCGGCGGCGGTGTGGTCGTCGACGCCGGCGACGACCAGGACGGCGGCCGGCTCCTGGGCACCGCCGGCGGCGTCCGGACGGATCGTCAGATGGCTGTTGTGGAGCGGCTGCCAGCCCAGTTCGGTGAGCCGCTCGACCCAGCCCGGGGCGTCGCCGTAGTACTCGTGGTTGCCGGTGACGAAGACCTTGCCGTGCTTCGCCCTCATCGAGGCCAGCGGCGCGGACTGGCTCAGCCGGTTCGCCACCGGGCCGTCCGCGATGTCCCCGGCGTGGCAGAGGACGTCCGCGTCCAGGGAGTTGACCGCCTCGGCGACGCCGACGGACCACCGGGTGCGGTCGATCGGGCCGTAGTGGGTGTCGGTGATGACGACCAGCCGCAGCCCGTCCAGCGCTCGCGGGAGCCGGTGCAGCGGCACCTCGACCCGGCGGATCCGCGGCACCCGCATCGCCTCGTAGCAGCCCCAGGCGAGGAGCACCGCGGAGACCGCGACGATGCCGAGGGCGACCCAGCGGTCCACGGCCGTGCCGTCCGCCCCTGCGGGCAGTACCGCGTACAGCACCGCGCGGACCAGGCCACCGGCCACGGACCAGGTGAAGAGCACCCAGATGACGCCGAGGAGGGTGTCGCCGGTGCGCGCGGCGAGGTCGTCGGCCCGGGCGTGCCCGCGGAACATCAGCAGCGGCATGCCGACCAGGCCCGCGGCGAAGAGGGCGGTGCCGACGGCCACGCCGGCCGGCGGCCAGCCGGGCGCACCGACCAGCATCCAGCCCGGGACGGCGAAGAGGAGGAGGACGGCGGTCAGCGGGATCAGGGCGCGCAGCCGGGAGCGGCGCCGGCCGCCCTCCCGCCGCGCCTCGGGCGCCGCCGCTTCCGGCGCGATCGCTTCCGGCGCCACCGTCTCCGGCGCGTCCGTGGTTTCTGGGAGCTGGGTCTCGGCCACGGACGAATGGTAGGCGGGTGCCGGGCGGGCGGGGCGGCCGAGGGCCTCAACCGTCCCGCCCGGCTCGGTGTCTCAGCTGGTCAGGCGGGCGATGGCGGCCTCCACCGAAATCTCCTCGCGGTCGCCGGTACGGCGGTCCTTGAGCTCGACGATCCCCTCGGCGGCCCGCCGGCCGACGATCAGGATGGTCGGGACGCCGATCAGCTCGGCGTCGGTGAACTTCACCCCGGGGGAGACGCCGGCCCGGTCGTCGACGATCACCCGGACGCCCGCGGCCTCCAGCTTCCCGGCCACCTCGAGGGCGGCCTCGGTCTGCGCGGCCTTGCCGGCCGCGACCACGTGGACGTCGGCCGGGGCGATCTCGCGCGGCCAGCACAGGCCCTGGTCGTCGGCCAGCTGCTCGGCGAGGGCGGCCACCGCGCGGGTGACGCCGATGCCGTACGAGCCCATGGTGACCCGGACCGGCTTGCCGTTCTGGCCCAGGACGTCGAGGGCGAAGGCGTCCGCGTACTTGCGGCCGAGCTGGAAGATGTGGCCGATCTCGATGGCGCGGTCCAGGTTGAGCGCGGAACCGCAGTTCGGGCAGGGGTCGCCGGCCTCGACGGTGACCACGTCCAGGTAGCGGTCCACCTCGAAGTCGCGGCCCGCGACGACGTTGCGGGCGTGCTTGCCGGGCTTGTTGGCGCCGGTGATCCAGGAGGTGCCGGCGGCGACCCGGGGGTCCGCGTAGTAGCGGACGCCGTCCAGGCCCTGCGGGCCGACGTAGCCGCGGACCAGGTCCGGGCGGCCCTCGAAGTCCTCGGCGGTGACCAGTTCGACCTCGGCGGGGGCGAGGTGACCGGCCAGCTTGCCGAGGTCCACCTCGCGGTCGCCGGGGACGCCGAAGGCCACGATCTCGCCGTCCACCTTGACCAGCAGGTTCTTCAGGGTGGCGGAGGCCGGGACGCCGAGGTGGGCTGCCAGGGTCTCGATGGTCGGGGTGTCCGGGGTGTCCAGCTCCTCGACCGGCGGGTGGTCGACGGCCTCGGCGGCCGGCACGACCGCGGTGACCGCCTCGGAGTTGGCGGCGTAGCCGCAGGACGGGCAGTCGGCGAAGGTGTCCTCGCCGGAGACCGCCGGGGCCAGGAACTCCTCGGAGGCCGAGCCGCCCATCGCGCCGGAGACGGCGGAGACGATCCGGAAGTCGAAGCCCAGGCGGTTGAAGATCTTGATGTAGGCCTCGCGGTGGAGGCGGTAGGACTCGGCGAGGCCCTCGTCGGTGGTGTCGAACGAGTAGGAGTCCTTCATCAGGAACTCGCGGCCGCGGAGCACTCCGGCGCGCGGGCGGGCCTCGTCCCGGTACTTGTTCTGCACCTGGTAGAGGATCACCGGCAGGTCCTTGTAGGACGAGCACTGGTCCTTGACGACCTGGGTGAAGATCTCCTCGTGGGTCGGGCCGAGGAGGTAGTCGGCGCCCTTGCGGTCCTTGAGCCGGAACAGCTCGTCGCCGTACTCGCTCCAGCGCCCGGTCGTCTCGTAGGCCTCGCGCGGGAGGAGGGCGGGGAGGATGACCTCCTGGGCGCCGATGGCGTCCATCTCCTCGCGGACCACGCGGGCGACGTTGTCCAGCACCCGCTTGCCGAGCGGCAGCCAGATCCAGACGCCGGCCGAGGAGCGGCGCACGTAGCCGGCGCGGACCAGCAGCTTGTGGCTGGTCGTCTCGGCATCGGCCGGCGCGTCGCGCAGGGTGTGCAGCATCATCCGGGACAGGCGCAGGACCATGGGGTTTTCTCCAGCGGGCGGGCATCGGGAACCGAGGGGGGATGCTCGCGAGGATAGCCGGTGCGCGGGGCCGGCCGGGCGGCGGCCGCCGCGTCCGGCCCGGCGTCCTTGACTGGGCAGGGGCGGCTTGCCATCGTCGTGCCGTCCGGCGGAGCGCCGGGTAGGCCTGGGGAGGCGAAGGCCGTGCAGCAGCGAGCCCATCCATCCGGCGCACCGGTGCGGATGCCCGCGACACCGTCCGAGGTCTGCGATCCCGAGCGGCTCGCGTTGATCGTCTACGACATGCAGAACGGGGTGGTCCGGCAGCTGCCCGACGGCAAGGCGATCACCGACCGGGTGCGGTCGATCGTCGACGCGGCCCGGGAGGCGGGGCTGCCGATCGTCTTCACCCGCCACATGTCGCTGCCGGTGCGGCTGATGGGGGCGTCCCAGCTGCGGACGGCGATGGCCTGGCAGCGGGTGGACGACCCCGGGCTGGTCGTCTCCCCCTTCCTGCCGGGCTCGGAGCCGTTCGAGCTGGTGCCGGAGCTGGCCCCGCGGGCGGACGAGGCCGTCCTCGACAAGATCACCATGTCCGCCTTCGAGGGCACCCCGCTGGATCTCGTCCTGCGCGACCTGGGGATCACCAGCTTCGCCATCGTCGGCATCGCGACCGAGATCGGCATCGAGCCGACCGTCCGGCAGGGCCTGGACCTCGGCTATCTGCCGGTGCTCGTCTCCGACGCCTGCGGGCACGGGGACGCCGAGGCGGCCCGGCGCTCGCTGGACCAGCTGGACTTCTTCGGCGGCACCCTGCGGACCGACACCGAGGCCTTCCTCGGGGCGCTGGTCGACTGCCGCCGGGGCCTCACTCCGCCGTCAGCTCCACCAGCCTGAGCACGGTGTTCCAGTTGCGGGCGGTGGTGGTGCAGGGCTTGAGCGGGGCCGAGCGGCCGAGGGCCTCCGGGAGCTTGGAGCGGCCGATGCCGTTCGGCAGGTCGAGGTAGAGGACCCGGTCGCCGAGCGCGTAGCCCTCGGGCGCGAAGGGGCCCGGCGGCACGGCGGCGGCCAGCGCCTCGGCGCCGCCGGACGGCTGTTCGGAGAGGAAGACGGCGTGCACCTTCTTGCCGTCCGCCGCCGCCTCCTCCGGGTACGGGTTGGCCTCGGCGACCGCGCGCAGATAGCCGCCGTCGCGGACCAGGCAGGCCACCCGGAAGCCGAAGTGGGCGGCGATCGCCTCCTCCAACTCGGCCTGCAGGGCCGCCGACCGGCCGGCGGGGGCGGTGAAGGCGGCGTTGCCGCTGTTGAGGTGGGTCTGCACGGCCGTGTGCCCGAGGCCCTCCATGAGCTTGCGCAGCTCCGCCATCGGCACCCGGGCGTGCCCGCCGACGTTGATCCCGCGCAGCAGTGCCGCGTATCGCTCAGCCATCCGCTTCGAGCCCGCCTTCCGGTGCGTCGACGTCGACCTGCTGCCCCGACGCTAGCAGCGGAGACCGGGCCGCCACCCGGTCGTCACCGCGGGTCGTCACCGCCGGACGCGGCTCAGGGGGTGCGGCGGCGGAGGGTGGCGGCGCCGAGGGCGAGGGCGAGGAGGGCGCAGCCGCCGACCACCAGCAGGTCGCGGACGAGGGGGGCGGTGCCGTGGGTACCGCCGGTGATCCGGGTGGTGGCGTCGATGGCGTAGGAGAGCGGAAGGACGTCGGAGATCCACCGGAGGACCACGGCCATCTGGTCGCGGGGCACGAACAGGCCGCCGAGCAGCAGCTGCGGGAAGACCAGGGCCGGCATGAACTGCACCGCCTGGAACTCGCTGCGGGCGAAGGCCGAGACGAACAGCCCCAGGGCGGTGCCGAGCAGCGCGTCCAGCACGGCGACCAGCATCAGCAGCCCGATCGAGCCCTCCACCCGGAGCCCCAGCGGATGGAGGCTGACGCCGGTCACCACCAGTGCCTGGACGACGCTCAGCAGGCCGAAGGCGGCGGCGTAGCCGAGCAGCAGGTCGAGCCGGCCGATCGGCGTGGTGAGCAGCCGTTCGAGGGTGCCCCCGGTGCGCTCGCGGAGGGTGGTGACCGAGGTGACCAGGAACATCACGATGAAGGGGAAGAGGCCGAGGAGGCCGGGCGCGATCGCGTTGAACTGCCGTACGGAGTCGAACATGTACCGCAGCAGCACCATCAGCACGACCGGCACCAGAAGGAGCAGTGCCACGGTGCGGGGATCGCGGCGCAGTTGGGTGAGGATGCGCCGGGTGGTGGCGCCGGTGCGCAGCAGTGCCAGGCCGAACCGGCCGGCCAGGGAGGCGGGTGCGGCAGCGGCGACGGGGCCGGGGTCGGTGGTCCGCAGGGCGGTGCTCATCGCCGTGCCTCCCGGGGCTTCCGGTCTTGGGCTTCCTGGGCTGCGTGGGGTTCCTGGGGTTCCTGGGCTTCCTGGGGCTCGTCGATCAGGCGGAGGAAGGCCTGCTCCAGATCGGCGGTGCCGGTACGGGCGCGGAGTCCGTCCGGGGTGTCGTCCGCGAGCAGCCGGCCCTCGCGCATCAGCAGCAGCCGCTCGCAGCGCCCGGCCTCGTCCATGACGTGGCTGGACACCAGCAGGGTCGCGCCCTCGTCGGCGAGCCGCCGGAAGAGCTCCCAGAGCTGGTTGCGCAGCACCGGGTCGAGGCCGACCGTGGGCTCGTCGAAGACCAGCAGTTCCGGGGAGCCCAGCAGGGCCGCGGCCAGGCTGGCCCGGGCGCGCTGGCCGCCGGAGAGGTCGGCGACGGCCTGGTGGCGCTGGGCGGCCAGGTCGGTCTGCTCGACCACCCGGTCGATGTCCGCCGCGGGGGCGCGCAGCAGCGAGGCGAAGTACCGGAGGTTCTGGACCACGGTCAGGTCGCCGTAGAGGGCCGGGGTCTGGGTGGCGTAGCCGATCCGGCCGCGGAGCGCGGCGGAGCCGGCCGGGCGGCCCAGGACGGTGACCGTGCCTCCCGCGGTGATCTGGGTGCCGACCACGCAGCGGATCAGGGTGGTCTTGCCGCAGCCGGAGGGCCCGAGCAGCCCGGTGACCGTTCCGCGCGGGACGGTGAAGGAGAGCCCGCGCAGCACCTCGCGGCCTCCGCGGACCACCCGGAGGTCCTCGGTGGCGATGGCGGGCAGGGAATTAGCCATGTGTTTAATTCTAGCCTCCGCACCTCCGGCGGCAAGGGCCCGGCGGCCCCGGCTTCACCCGTCCACGTACGCCTGGACCACCGGGGCGATCAGTTCGACCAGCTCCGGGATCTCCGCCGAGGCCAGCGGCTCGACCCCGACGCCGTACCGCAGCACCATCAGGCCCAGCGCCTGGGCCACCGCTGCCGACACCCGCAGCCGGTCCGCGCCCAGCGCCTCGGCGACCTGGTCGAGCAGCACCCGCTCCACGAACTGGCGGAGCATCGCGGCGGCGACCGGGTTGGTCATCGCGGCCCGGACCAGCGCCAGCCCCGACTCCCGGCCGCTCGGGTCGGTCCACACCGTCAGCAGCTCGGTCAGGACCCGGCGGCCGAACTCCTCACGCGGGCCGTCCAGCAGGCGGGCGCGCAGCGCGGCGGGGTCGGCGGGGAACTCCAGGACCGCCGCGAAGACCTGCTCCTTGCTGCCGAAGTAGTGGTGCACCAGGGCCGGGTTGACGCCGGCCCGGCCCGCGATCGCGCGGATGGTGGTCTTGTCGTAGCCGCGCTCGGCGAAGAGTCCGCGGGCGGCGGCGAGGATGTCCTCCCGCGTGGTGCTGGCGCCCGCGCGGCGGCCCGCGCGGGCGTTTCCGCTGGTGCTCATGGTGGGATCCTAAGCGGGGCCCGGCCTGGCGGCGGGACGCGGGAGCGCGGGCTCCACCAGGACGCAGCGGGTGCCGGAGTAGATGGTGGGCATGCAGCGGTTGCAGTGGATGCAGAGCGACCTGGCGGCACTGTCCCGCTCGATGCGGCGGATCAGGTCCGGCTCGCGGAGCAGTGCCCGGCCCATCGCGACGAAGGAGAAGCCCTCGGCCATCGCCAGGTCCATCCCCTCCCGGTCGGTGATCCCGCCGAGGAGGATCAGCGGCAGGTCGCGCAGCGCCGCCCGGAACTGCCGGGCCGAGTCCAGCAGGAAGGCCGGCCGGTACGGGTAGGCGACCAGGAACCGCTTGCCGAGCAGCCGCACGCCGAGCCGCTGCGGCTGCGGGAAGGTCGCGGCGAACTCCGGGACCGGGGCGTCCCCGCGGAACAGGTACATCGGGTTGAGGAGGGAACTGCCGGCGGTCAGCTCCAGCGCGTCCAGTGTGCCGTCCCGCTCGATCCACTGGGCCACCTGGAGGCTCTCGTCCAGCCAGAGGCCGCCGGGGACGCCGTCGTCCATGTTCAGTTTGGCGGTGACGGCGATCCGGTCGCCGACCGCCGCCCGCACCTCGCGCAGGACGCCGAGGGCGACCTTGGCCCGGTTCTCCAGGCTGCCGCCGTAGCCGTCCCGGCGGCGGTTGAGCCGGGGGCTGAGGAAGGAGCTGGCGAAGTAGTTGTGGCCGAGGTGGACCTCCACCGCGTCGAAGCCGGCCTCGGCGGCCAGCCGGGCGGCCTCGCCGTGGGCACCGATGATCCGGGCGATGTCGTCCTCGGTGGCGGCGCGGCCCATCCGCATCGCGAGCGGGTTGAACATCCGGCCGGGCGCGAGCGACGGCAGGCCGTTGGACCTGGCGTCCGCGACCGGTCCCGCGTGTCCCAACTGGGCCGAGACCGCGGCACCCTCGGCGTGGACGGCCTCGGTCAGCCGGCGCAGGCCGGGCAGTGCCTCGGGGCGCATCCAGATCTGCCGGCGCTCGGTGCGGCCCTCGGGTGCGACCGCGCAGTACGCCACGGTGGTCATGCCGACACCGCCGGCGGCCGGACGGCGGTGGTACTCGATCAGCCGGTCGCTGACCAGCGCCTCAGGGGTGGCTCCCTCGAAGGTGGCGGCCTTGATCACCCGGTTGCGCAGGGTCACCGGCCCGAGCTTCGCGGGGGCGAGGACGTCGGGTGCCGGGCTGTCCTTCATGCTCCTCCTCCAGTGCCGGGACGGGTCGCGTCAGGACCCGCGGAGACGCCTGAGGAGAGCACAGGGATCATGGCTTTTCAATCGATGCCGGGGCCCACTCCCCCCGCCGGGCGGCAGAGGCCTCCACGGGGCGGCCCCCTTGTCCCGCCCGGTCCGGCTCCCTAGGCTCGACTGACGTCTTCCGCTGGGGGGTTCGGCGCATGGGACCACTGATTCCCGACCGCTACGAGTTCCTGCTCGCCCTGCTGGTCTTCGGGGTCGTCTTCGGGCTGCTGGGCCGGGTGCTGCTGCCGCGCATCCAGCGCACGCTGGCCGCGCGCGAGGACGCCATCGGCGGCGGCCTGGCCCGCGCGGAGACGGCCCGCGCCCAGGCCGAGGAGACCCTCGCCGAGTACCGGGCGCAGCTGAGCGAGGCCAGGCACGAGGGCGCCCGGATCCGGCACGCCGCCGAGCAGCAGGGCGCCGAGCTCCTCGCGCGGCTGCGCGCGGAGGGCCAGGCCGAACGGGAGCGGATGAAGGCCGAGGCCGCCGAGCGGATGGAGCTGGACCGGCTGGCCGTCGCCGCGGAGCTGCGGGCCGACATCGCCCTCACGGCCACCGCGCTGGCCGAGCGGATGCTGGGCGAGCCACTGCCCGACCGGGCCCGCACCGACGCCGTCGTCGACGCCTACTTCGAGGAGCTGGACGCCGCCGAGGCCGCGCAGGCCGGGCCGTCGTCTCAGTAGGGCGTCCGGGAGGGAACCCGGGCTCCACCAGGGAGCCGTAGAGCTCCGGGCGGCGGTCCTGGTAGCGGGGCTGGTAGAGCCGGGCGGTGAGCAGCGTCTCGGCGCGCAGCTCGGCGAGGGCCGTGCCGGGTTCCGTGCCGAGGGAGTCCTCCGCGCCGGCCGGCGCCGGCACCCGCGCGGGCTCCGGGAAGGAGTTGTCCGCGCAGACCAGCATCCCGATCCGGCCGAGCTCGGTGTCCACCGGGGAGAGGCCGTCGCCGGGCCGGAAGTACTGCCGCTCGATCCGCGGCAGGTGGGTCTTGCGGCGGAGGTGGACGGTGCCGTCCGGGGCGAAGAGGGCGGCGGTGTTGGTCAGCACGCCGGTCAGCCGCGGGTGCCGCTCGGCGAAGCCGCCGACCACGTGGGCGCCGGTGCGGACGGCCGCCTCGAACGGTCCTTCGACCTCGTTCACAGCGTGGCATGCCCGGACGGGCGTTGAATGCAAATATTTTTGCACGTATGCTCGGCGCGGCATCGATGATTGCAGCGACGGACGAGGAGAGTGGGCGCCGTGACCATGCATTCGGCGACCTTGGCGATAGACGAGACCCTTCGGGCCCGGCGGGCCGCCGGCGAGAAGGTGCTGCACCTGGGCTTCGGCGAGGCGGGACTCCCGGTACCGGCCGGGGTGGCGGCGGTGCTCGCGGACGCGGTCCGGCGCAACGGGTACGGACCGGTGGCCGGCTCGGCCGAGGCGCGGGAGGCGGCGGCCGGCTGGTTCACCCGCCGGGGCCTGCCGACCGGCCCGGAGCAGGTGCTCTTCGCGCCCGGCAGCAAGGCGCTGCTCTTCGCACTGGTCCTGGCACTGCCGGGGGACGTCGTGCTGCCCCGTCCCTCCTGGGTCAGCTATGCCGCGCAGAGCGCGCTGGCCGGGAAGCGGACGATCGGCGTCCCGATCCCGGCCGGGGCGGGCGGGGTGCCGGACCCGGAGCGGCTGGAGGGCGCGCTGGAGCGGGCCCGCGCGGAAGGGGCGGAGCCGGGGGTGCTGGTGCTCACCGTGCCGGACAACCCGACCGGGACGGTGGCGCGGGCCGAGGACGTGCGGGCGGTCTGCGGGATCGCCGAGCGGCACGGGCTGGCCGTCGTCGCGGACGAGATCTACGCGGAACTGGTGCACGACGCCGACGCGGCAAGGGCGCTGCCGAGGGCGGTCGACCATCTGCCGGAACGGACCGTCGTCACCTCGGGGCTGAGCAAGTCGATGGCACTGGGGGGCTGGCGGATCGGGTTCGCGCGACTGCCCGAAGGGGCCTGGGGCGAGCGGCTGCGCGGCGAGCTGGTGGGGGTGGCCAGCGAGATCTGGTCCAGTCTGGCGGCGCCGATGCAGGCGGTGGCGGCGCGGGTGCTGGAGGATCCGCCGGAGGTGCTGGCGCATATCGCGGCGGCGCGGCGGTTGCACGGCGCTGTGGCGAGGGCCGTCCACGCGGAGTTCGCAGCGGCCGGGGCGGTGTGCCGGGCGCCGGAGGCGGGGTTCTATCTGTACCCGGACTTCGAGCCGGTACGGGAGCGGCTGGCCGCCCGGGGGGTGCGGAGCGGGGCGGAGCTGGCTGCCGCGCTGCTGGAGCGGTACGGGGTCGGGGTACTCGCGGGGGCCGCGTTCGGGGACGCGGCGGCGGGGTTGCGGGCGCGGGTGGCGACGAGCCTGCTGTACGGGGAGACGGAGGCCGAGCGGTGGGCGGCGCTGCGCGCGGACGCGCCCGCGGAGCTGCCGTGGGTCGCCGCGTCGCTGGGGCATCTGCGCGACGCCTTGGCGGGCTTGACGCGGGGTTAGTCCTTCTTTCCCCGCCGCCGAACCCGCACTGCGGCGCCGTGGGCGGGCGGGGCTGGTCACGCGGCCCCCGGGGAATGGTCAGGGGCCGTCGGGCTGGTCGGTGTAGACGCCGAAGGCGTGGAGGAGGTCTTCCTCCTGGAGGAGGGTGGAGCGGGCCTGGTGGCCCCGGAGGCGGGCCGCCTCGGCGGCCAGGGCCTGGACCAGGGAGGTGAAGGCGGTGAGGGAGCGGAGGACCGACGGGCCCGCGGAGTCCACGTAGAAGACGTGGTCGGCGGAGGCCGCAAGCGGGGAGGCGGGGTTGTCGGTCAGGGCCAGGCAGCGGGCGCCGTGCCGATGCGCCCAGGACGCCGCTCGTACCGTGTCGGAGCTGTAGCGGTGGATGGCGAGGGAGACGAAGCAGTCGCCTTCGCGCACCCGCCGCAGCTCGTCGGTGAGCGAACCGGCGGCGCCGGTGACCGACTCGACGTCCTCGCGGAGCAGGCGCAGGAGGTAGACCAGCAACTGGGCCGGCGCCTGGCACTTGCGCAGGCCCATCACATGCACCCGGGGCGCCTCGGCCAGCGCCCGGGTCGCGGCCTCCCAGGCGGAGGGGTCGATCCGGGCGAAGGTGCGGGCGATGTTGGCGTGGTCCAGCGCGACCGTACGCTCCAGCAGGTCGCCGCCGTCCGAGCCGAGCTGCTCCAGGCTCTGGTAGCGGCGCAGCAGCTGGGCCTGCTCGCGAAGCCGCTCGCGGCACAGCCGGGTCAGCCCCGGGTAGCCGTCCAGGCCGAGGCTGGTGGCGAAGCGGACCACCGTGGCCTCGTTGACGCCCACCGCCGCGGCCAGCTCGCTGACCGTCATGAAGGCGACGCCCTCCGGGTCGGCCAGCACCCGGTCGGCCAGCAGCCGCTGGGAGCGGGTCAGCTTGTCGCCCCGCCGGTGGAGCTCCGCCTGGAGCTCGTCGAAGGTCCGCGGGGCCCGCGGTTCGGATGCCATGCGGTGATTCTCCCCCGCGGGACCGGTCGGCTCGGCGCAGGCCACGGGAAGGGCCTGCGGCACGATATCGTAGGCCGATATCGGCAACCGTAATCGCTGTGGGGTGGATGCGATGGGCCAGGCGGCGACGACCGCGGCGGAGCCCGGGCTGCGGCGGCGGCTCGGGGTGTTCGACGCGGTGGTGATCGGGCTGGGGTCGATGATCGGCGCCGGGATCTTCGCCGCGCTCGCCCCCGCCGCCGCGGCGGCCGGCTCCGGGCTGCTGCTCGGCCTCGGGGTGGCGGCCGTGGTGGCCTACTGCAACGCGACCTCCTCGGCCCGGCTGGCCGCCCGCTACCCGCAGTCCGGCGGCACCTACGTCTACGGGCGGGAGCGCCTCGGGGACTTCTGGGGCTATCTGGCCGGCTGGGGCTTCGTGGTCGGCAAGACCGCCTCCTGCGCGGCGATGGCGCTGACCGTCGGCGCCTACGCCTGGCCGGGGCAGGCGCACGCGGTCGCGGTCGGGGCGGTGGTGGCGCTCACCGCGGTGAACTACGCGGGGGTCCAGAAGGCCGCCTGGCTGAGCCGGACGATCGTCGCCGTGGTGCTGGCCGTGCTGGCGGCGGTCGTCGCCGCCTGCCTGGGCTCCGGAGCGGCGGACACCGGGCGGCTCGGGGCCGGCCCGGGCGCCGGCCTCGGCGGCGTCCTCCAGGCGGCCGGGCTGCTCTTCTTCGCCTTCGCCGGATACGCGCGGATCGCCACCCTCGGCGAGGAGGTCCGGGACCCGGCCAGGACCATCCCGCGGGCGGTCCCGATCGCGCTGGCGATCACGCTGGTGGTGTACGCGGCGGTGGCCGTGGCGGCGCTGTCGGTGCTGGGGGCGGCGGGCCTCGGCCACGCCGCCGACCCGCTGGCCCAGGCGGTACGGGCGGCCGGGGTGCCAGGTCTGGCGCCGGTGGTGCGGGCCGGCGCGGCGGTGGCGGCGGCCGGTTCACTGCTGGCGCTGATCCTGGGCGTCTCCCGGACCACCCTGGCGATGGCCAGGGACCGGCATCTGCCGCACGCGCTGGCCGCCGTCCACCCCCGCTTCCGGGTGCCGCACCGCGCCGAACTGGCGGTCGGCGCGGTGGTCGCGGTGCTCGCGGGCTTCGCGGACCTGCGCGGGGCGATCGGCTTCTCCTCGTTCGGCGTCCTCGCCTACTACGCCGTCGCCAACGCCTCGGCCTGGACCCTCTCGCCGGCCGAGGGCCGGCCGCCGCGGCTGGTCCCCGCGCTGGGCCTGGCCGGCTGCGTGCTGCTGGCGTTCTCGCTGCCGGCCGGCTCCATCGCCGCGGGGGCGGCTGTGCTGGCCGCCGGGGTGGCGGCGTACGGGATCCGGCGGGCGGTGGCGAACCGGAGTTGACGGGCCGTCAGCCGCCGGGACGGTCGGCGGGCGGCAGCAGTTCGCGGGCGAGTTCCGCCAGGGCGCGCCGGTCCTCGGTGAGCGCCCGGCGGCCGGCCTCGGTGGCGCGGTAGACCCGGCGCGCCCGGCCTTCGACGACCCGCTGCTCGGAGACCAGCAGGCCGTCCGCCTCCAGCCGGTGGAGGGTCGGGTAGAGGGTG
Organism: Phaeacidiphilus oryzae TH49; assembly: GCF_000744815.1. Lineage (NCBI taxonomy): Bacteria > Bacillati > Actinomycetota > Actinomycetes > Kitasatosporales > Streptomycetaceae > Phaeacidiphilus > Phaeacidiphilus oryzae. Next base: position 4,213,696 of record NZ_JQMQ01000005.1, on the reverse strand, counting down.
CCCGGGCTGATCCGGTAGCCGTGGCCGGCCAGTTCACCGGCCATCCAGGCGCCGTGGATCTCCTCCTCGGCGGCGTGGTGGAGGATGTGCAGCCGCACCGCGGCCCGCTGGAACTCCCGCACCGCCGACCTCCCGCACCCCGCGTCCGCACGGACCCTGACCGGCGTCCGATTTTACGCGCGGGCGCCGCTCCGGCCGTCCCTCGGCGCCACCGGCTGGTTGTTGCGGCGGGCCGCCCGGTCGGCGGACGCGGTGATCCGGCGGAGCAGGGCGGAGCCCAGGCGGCGGGCGGCGACCGCGCCGCTGACCGACTCGGCCGCGCCCCCGGCGGCCGCCCGGCCGCCGTCCTCGGGGGCGTCCGGCAGCGCGCGGGCGACCAGGCCGAGGAGGCGCACGGTGGTGGCCGGCGCCACGCCGTGGAGGCGTACCGCCACCTTCGCCGCGGGGGTGAGGACCAGTTCGGTGCGGCCGCGCTCGATGGCGCGGACGATCGCCGCGGCCGCCCGCTCGGCGTCCATCGAGAGCACCGGGAGCCCGGCCGCCGCCGCGAACCAGGCGTACTCCCGGGGCGCCTGGCCCGCGAAGCGGGCCGCCAGATGCGAGCCGGTGCGCATCAGCCCCGGCAGCACGGTGGTCACCCGCACCCCGGAGGAGGCGAGCTCGGCCCGCAGGCCCTCGGAGAGGCCGGTCGCCGCGAACTTGGCGCAGGCGTACGGGAGGAGGTGCGGCGGCGCGATCCGGCCGCCGAGCGACGTGATGTCGGCGATGGCCCCCCGCTCGCTCTCCCGCAGCAGCGGCAGTGCCGCCAGGATCAGCCGCAGCGGGGCGTGGAACATCAGCTCCATGGCCTCCCGGAAGGAGTCCTCGCTGAGCGCGTCCAGCGGGCCGACCTCGATCTCGCCGGCGTTGTTGACCAGGACGTCCAGCCCGCCGAAGTACTCCTGGGCCGCCTCGACCAGGCGGCCGGCCGTGTCGGCGTCGGTGAGGTCGCAGGCCAGCGCCCGGACCTGGATGCCCTCGGCGCCCAACTGCTCGCTGGCCCTGGCGAGTTCGTCGGCGTCCCGGGCGCAGATCAGCAGCCGGTGGCCGCGGCGGCCGAGTTCGCGGGCGATCAGCAGCCCCAGTCCCCGCGAGGCCCCCGTGACCAGCGCGGTACGGCCCCTGCGGGGGTCGGTCCCGGGGCCGGCGCCGTCGTGGTCGAGTTCCGGGGTGGCCTGGGCGCCGGGGCCGCGGGAGCGGCTCGGCACGCCCCGCTCCGGGCGAGGGGCGCCGGCCGAGGGGGCGGCGGCCTCGCTGGGGCCGAGCGGCGGCGGGGGCAGCGGGTCGGCGCTCGCCAGCGCCTCGTCCTCGTCCCGCTCCGGAGGGGAGCCGCCGGTCCTGATCGCCCTGCCGATCCGGTCCAGTGCCTCGCCGGCCCTGGAGTCGATCAGCGACCTGGTGCCTTCGGCCGAGGACTCGGCGGCAGGGTCGACGGCACCGTCGCCCAGCAGGTCCACGTCCAGCCGCAGCCGGATCGCGGTGCGGTCGCCGTCGAGCCGCTGGAAGAGGAGTTCACCGGTGTGCCGGGGCGACTGCCGGCAGTGCCAGGCGAGCCGCTCCCCCGGGCTGCGGTCGTCGAATTCGAGGTCCAGGGACCGCTTCCCGCCGTCCGGCGTGCGGATGACCGCGCGGACGCCGTCCTCCCCCCGGCTCTCCACCGACAGGAGGTCGGGCGCGAAATCCGGGAGCCGCCGGAAGCGGGTCAGCTGGTCATGGACCGGCCCCAGTGGCGCGTCCAGCTCCACGGACTTCTCGATCATCACCATCGCGGACCCCTTTCCCGTCTCTCCTCGGCCCCGGCGCTGCACCGAAGGTCCCGTTCAGGGCGTCTAGCCGATTCGCCGCCGCGCATGCGGGGGCGTTTCGGAGTGCGCGGGCGGGGACACGCGCCTCGCATACGGACCGTGCAGTAGCGAACGCGCGGTGGCGACCGCGCGGCAGAGGGAGTCGAGGTGCCGCCATGAAAGCTCTCACCTGGCAGGGGAAGCGGGACGTCCGCGTCGAGGAGGTCCCCGATCCCCGAATCGAGCAGCCGACCGACGTCGTCGTGGAGATCAGCAGCACCGGCCTGTGCGGCTCCGACCTGCATCTCTACGAGGTGCTCGGGCCCTTCCTCGACCCCGGCGACATCCTCGGCCACGAGCCGATGGGCACCATCGTCGAGACCGGTTCCGAGGTGACCGAGGCGAAGGTGGGCGACCGGGTGGTGGTGCCCTTCAACGTCTCCTGCAACAGCTGCCCGATGTGCACCCAGGGCCTGCAGTCCCAGTGCGAGACCACCCAGGTGCACGAGTACGGCAGCGGGGCCTCCCTCTTCGGCTACACCAAGCTCTACGGGCAGGTGCCGGGCGGGCAGGCCGAGTATCTGCGGGTCCCCTTCGGCGACAGCCTGCCGATCCACGTCCCGGAGGGCCCCCCGGACGACCGCTATGTCTTCCTCTCCGACGTGCTGCCCACCGCCTGGCAGGCCGTGCGGTACGCGGACGTGCCGCCCGGCGGATCGCTGGCGGTGCTCGGCCTGGGGCCGATCGGCGACATGGCCACCCGGATCGCCCGGCATCTGGGCGTGGAGCAGGTGATCGGCATCGACCTGGTGCCGGAGCGCCTGGAGCGCGCCCGCTCGCGCGGGGTGCACACCCTGGACCTGCGCGAGCGCGGCCAGGACCTGGTCGTCGCCGTCCGGGAGCTCACCGGCGGCCGCGGCCCGGACGCCGTCATCGACGCGGTGGGCATGGAGGCACACGGTTCGCCGTTCGGCGCCGCCGCCCACCGGATGGTCGGCCTGCTGCCGGACAGTGCCGCCGCCGCGCTGATGCAGCGGGCCGGCACCGACCGGATGCGGGCGCTGCACCTGGCCGTGGAACTGGTCCGGCGCGGCGGCACCATCTCGCTGTCGGGGGTGTACGGCGGGCAGGCCGACCCGATGCCGATGCTGAGGATGTTCGACAAGCAGATCCAGCTGCGGATGGGGCAGGCCAACGTGCTGCGCTGGGTAGGCGACATCCTGCCGCTGCTCACCGACGCGGACCCGCTGGGGGTCGACGACTTCGCCACCCACCGGCTGCCGCTGAGCGAGGCGCCGGCCGCGTACGAGATGTTCCAGAAGAAGGAGGACGGGGCGGTCAAGGTGCTCTTCAAGCCCTGACCGGGCCCGTCTCCACCCGCAGGACGACAGCGAAAGGACAGTCGTGTTCACTGCCATCGCAGACATTCTCCGCAGTATCGGCCATGCCGTGGCCGTCGTCGTCACCCTGCCGTTCCGGCTGGTCGCCCGGCTCTTCGGCGGGGCCTCGGACACCGCCCACGGGCGGATGTAGCGGAGCCGGCGGATCCAGCGACCCCGAGCACAGCGGCCCGGCCGACCGGCCGGGCCGCTGTGTCGGCTCCAGTGACCTACAGCGACCTGAGCGCGGGGAGCAGCTTCTCCTCCGCCCAGCCGAAGAACGGCTGCTGGGCGTCCCCACCGACCTGGACCAGGGCGACCTCGTCGAAGCCGGCCTCGGTGTAGGCGCGGACCGCCTCCACGAAGCGGTCCACGTCGTCACCGCAGGGGATGCCCTGGGCCACGTCCTCCTTGGTCACGAACTGGGTGGCGGCGTCGAACGCGGCCGGGCCCGGGAGCTCGGCGTTCACCTTCCAGCCGGTGCCGAACCAGCGGAACTGGTCGTGGGCGCGGGCGATCGCGGTGTCCCGGTCCGGGTCGTAGCTCACCGGCAGCTGGCCGACGCGGGGCTTGCCGCTGCCGCCGTGCCGGTCGAAGAGGTCCAGCAGCCGCTGCTCCGGCTCGACGGCGATCAGCAGGTCCGCGAGCCGGCCGGCGAGCCGGCAGGACTGCTCGCCGGAGACCGCGATGCCGATCGGCGGCGGCTCGGCCGGCAGGTCCCACAGCTTGGCCGAGTTCACCTGGTAGTGCTTGCCCTCGAAGTTCACGTAGCCGCCCGCGAAGAGCTCGCGGATGATCTGCACGGCCTCGTCCAGCATCTCGTGGCGGACGTCGACCGGGGGCCAACCGCCGCCCACCACATGCTCGTTGAGGTTCTCCCCGGCCCCCAGGCCGAGCCGGAAGCGCCCCTCGGAGAGCAGCTGGACGGTCGCCGCCTGCTGGGCCACCACCGCCGGGTGGTAGCGGCGGATGGGGCAGGTCACGTACGTCATCAGGGGAATGCGGGAGGTCGCCTGCGCGGCCGCGCCGAGGACGCTCCAGACGAAGGGCGCGTGGCCCTGACTGGCCAGCCACGGCGAGTAGTGGTCGGAGGCGACGGAGAAGTCGAAGCCGGCCTGCTCGGCCCGGACTACGTCGTCCACCAGCTGCCGGGGGCCGGCCTGCTCGGTCATCATCGTGTATCCGATTCGCACCATGCGGGCGCGGATTCCCGGAATGCCCGGAGCGAAACGGCGACCACCCGATCAGTCGAGGCTGACCGGCATCAACAGGGAGAGCGGCTCGGCGGCGTCACCGGCGGCGTCACCGGGGGTGCCCTCGGCGGCGCCCTCGGCGGCGCGGAGGGCCAGGGGGGCGACCGGACCGCCGAGTTCGAGGGTCAGCTGCTCGCGGCCGGCGGCGGCGAGGGCCTGCAGCAGGTACTCGCGGTTGACGCCGATCGCGAGCTCCGCATCGGCGACCCGGGCGTCGCCGGGGGAACCGGCGACGGTGAGGGCGCCGGTGCCGTCCAGGACCAGGACGCAGACCTCGGGGAGGTCGGGGAGGTCGGGGGTGAGGGCCGCGGCCAGGTCGGCGGTGGTCACCGGGACCCGGTGCCGGGGTTCGTGCCGCAGCAGCCGCCGGTAGTCGGGGAAGTCCAGGTCGAGCGGCTGACCGGAGGCGGAGCGCGGGCCGACGGTGACCGTCACCCGGTCCGGGGAGATCCGGAGCTCGGCCTCCTCCCGGGGCTCGTCCGCGGCCTCCTCCCGGGCCTTCTCCCCCGCCGTCGGCCCGAGGAGGGCTCGGACGGTGTCCGCGAAGGGGGCGGGCAGCAGGGCGGAGACGGCCGGGCCGTGGATCCTGCCTCCCCCGGCGCGGCCGACGGCGAGCCGGTAGCGGTCGGTGGCGGCGGTGCGCAGCAGGCCGTCCGCGTCCAGGTCGATCAGGACGGCGGAGAGCATCGGCAGCTCGGGGTCGGTGCCGACGGCGAAGCGGACCGCGTCCAAGGCGGCGGCCAGTCGGGCGGCGGGCAGGGTGAGTACCGTACCGGGGCGGTCGGTCGGGGCCATGGGGGTGTCCTCCAGGTCGAGTTGGGAGCGGACCGCGGAGAGCTCCCGCCGGGCGGCGGCCAGGCCGTCCTCGAGCCGGGTCAAATGGGCGTCGAGCAGGGCGTGCGCCTCGGCCCTGGCCTCGCCGGGCCCGGCCGCGCGGGCGGCCAGGACGCGGCGGATGTCGGCGAGCGGCATCCCGACCCGGCGCAGCCGGGCGAGCAACCGGGCCTCGGCCAGCTGGGCCGGCGCGTACCAGCGGTAGCCGGTGTGCCGGTCCACCTCGGCGGGGACCAGGACGCCCGCGCCGTCGTAGAAGCGCAGGGCGCTGACGGTCAGGCCGCTGGAGCGGGCCGTCTCACCGATGCCGAGCAGGGACGGGGCCGGGCCCGGAGCGGGGCTCGGGCCCGCGCCCGCGCCCGGGTCAGGGCCCTGGTCGGGGGACTCGGTATGCGTCGTTCTCTCCACGCCGATCACTCTGGAGGCTCAAGCCGGTCGAGGGTCAATCCCCGTCGAGGGGCGAGCGAGGATCCGTCGAGGGGCAAGCGAGGGTATCCGCCCGGATCGGTCCACACCCAGGCCGGCGCTGATGACCGCCAGGCGGGCCCGGCGGTCGGCGTCCCGTTCGCGGCCACGGGCGGCCACGCGCGGGCGCGGGCTGGTCCTGACGCTGCGTCAGGGGGCGGACGACGGCCGACGGACCCCTTGTCGGGCGGTGTGTGCGGCTGGAACGCTCGTAGGGTTCATCAGCCGTGGCGCCGCGGGAGGTCCTCCGCATGCACCCGCACCTGAAAGCGCGACCGCGTCCCCGTCTCCGTCAGCGTGCCCGTCAGCGTGCCCGCTCCCGCCGCCGGGCGGTGCTCGGAGCGGCGCTGCTGGCCGGGGTCCTGGCGGGCCTGCCGGCCTGCACCTCCTCGCCCAATCGGAACGCGGCGGCCGCGGCCTCCGTGTCGGGTTCGGTCTCCGGCTCGGCGTCTGGGTCCCCGGGGTCGGCCTCGGCGTCGGCCTCGGCCTCCGGCGGCTCGGGGTCGCCGAGCCCCAGCGGGTCCGCCGGCGGGTCGCCGAGCGGCAGCCCCAGCCCCTCGGCCTCGCACGCGGCCGGGGTCAGCGTCAAACCCGACCCGGCCACCACCGGGGAGTACGTCACCCTCACCGTGACCGGCTGCCAGAGCACCGGCGGGATCGGCTCCTCCAACGCCTTCAGCGCGGACGCCCCGCTCTCCCCCGCGGCCGGCGGCGGGGACGTGCTGACCGGCAACACCACCGTCAAGTCCGACGCCCAGCCCGGCACTTACACGGTCACCGCGACCTGCAGCGCCGGCGGCACCGAGACCGGCAGCCTGACCGTGATGGGCGCGCCGCCGTCCACCGGGCACATCGGCACCGGCGCGGGCGGCAGCGTCACCCGCGGCTTCAGCCCGGCGTACGCGCTGTTCGGGGTGGTGCTGCTGGTGGGCGGCCTGGGCTCGTGGTGGCGCAAGCGGCCGCGCTCCGGCGGCCCTGGCCGCGGGCGCTGACGGACCGGTGAGCGGGAGCGGGGGCCCGGAGAAGGGGCGGCGGGACCGGCGGACGGCGCTGCTCGTCGCGGCGGCCGGGGCGGTGCTGATCTGGATGGCCGGGCACGGGGGGCTGCAGATCGCCCCCCAGCCGCCCGCCTCGGCGGGGCGGCCGCAGTCCGTCGACGGGCGGGGACCGCTGCCCGCCTCGGCGCCCGAGCGGGTCCGGATTCCGGCCATCGGCGTGGACGCGCCCACCACCGTCCTCGGCCTGGCCTCCGACGGGCAGCTGGCCGTACCCGCGTACCGGGAGGCGGACCGGATCGGCTGGTACCGGTACTCCCCCGTGCCCGGCACCTCCGGGACCGCCGTCCTGGTCGGCCATGTGGACACCCCGACCGGCCGGGCGGTCCTCTACCACCTGGGGCAGCTGCGGCCCGGGGACCGGATCCTGATCGACCGCAGGGACGGCAGCACGGCCGGCTTCACGGTCACCCAGGTGTCCGCGTACCCGGACAGCGCGCTGCCCGCCGGCCGGATCTACTCCGTCCAGGGCCCTCCCGAGCTGACCCTGATCACCTGCGGCGACGGCTACGACTCCGCCGCCCGCCGCTATCTGGGCAACGTGGTCGCCTACGCCCGGCTCACCTCCTGACCGCGCGGCCGCACTTGCGGGCCAGCACCAGCCAGGTGGCGGCGAGGAAGAGGAGGGCGTAGCCGCCCAGCCAGGCCCAGCCCACGGCGGCCGAACCGGTGAAGGTGCGGCCGTAGGAGGCGAGCAGCGGCGGGCCGAGCGGGGAGGAGCCGTGCGCCCACAGCGCGTCCAGACCGATCCCGCGCCCCAGCGACTCGTACGCCCAGCGGTTGGTCATCGCCCAGCTCACTCCCGAGCCGACCGCGCCCATCTGCGGCACCGGTACGAAGGCGCCGGAGAAGAGCACCTGCGGGAAGCAGAGCAGCGGCAGCATCAGGGTGGCCTGGCCGGGGTCGGAGACCGCGGCCGAGGAGAGCAGCCCGAGGGTGAGGGCGCCGGCCGAGGCCAGCAGGGTGCTGACGAAGAGGGAGCCGTAGACGCCGCTGGAGGCGCCGGGCAGCCGGTCGGTGGCCCGCAGCACGAGGAGGAGGAGGGCGTCGGCGGCGGCCAGGATCGGCAGCAGCAGGGTGATCTTCGAGGCCAGGTAGGGGCCGAGGCGCAGCACCGTTCTGCGCTCGCGACGGACGATCGGCAGCTCGGTGCAGATCTGCAGCAGCCCGTAGGTCAGCCCGAAGAAGAAGGCGCCGAAGGCGATCCAGAACATGATCATCGCCGTGGTGCCGGGGTTGTCCGAGCCCGGCGAGAAGGCGTGCGGGCGGAAGAGCATCGCGAACATCGCGGCGATCATGATCGGCGAGCCGACGACGACCGCGGCGGAGAGCCGGTTGCGGGTGAGGATCGCGGCGGCCCGCCGGGTGAGCAGCCACCACTGCCGGAACGCGCCGGGCGGGCGCCCGGGGGGACCGGCGGCGGGGGTGTCGGGGCCGGCGGGGGTGGCGGTGGTGGCGGTGGTGCTGGTGGTGCTGGTGGTGCTGGTGGTGCCGGGCAAGGCTGGGGTGTCGGGGGCGCCGGGGATGACGGGGGTGGCGGCGGGCAGGACGGAGGACGCGGAGGCGGCGGGCGCCGGGACGGACGGCGAGGCCGAGTGGTCGATCCCGTAGACCTCCTCGATGCCCGGCACGCCGAAGGCCTCGGCCAGCTCGTCGGAGGGGCCGCGGTAGACCGGCCGGCCGTCGGCCAGGAAGAGCACCTCGTCCGCGTGGGCGAGGTCGGCCGGGTTGTGGGTGGTGAGCGCGACCGTGGTGCCCGAGGCGGCCAGCCTCCTGAGCACGGACAGCAGCCGGGCGCCGGAGGCGGGGTCGAGACCGGAGGTCGGCTCGTCCAGGAAGAGCGCCCGGGGCCGGGTCAGCAGCTCGACGGCGATGCTGGCGCGCTTCCGCTCGCCTCCGGAGAGCCAGCCCACCCGCTGCCCGGCCCGGGCCGCCAGGCCGAGGGTGGTCAGCACCCGGTCGACCGCCGCCGCCACCTCGCCGGCCGAGCTGCCGGCGGGCAGCCGCAGCCGGGCCGCGTAGGTCAGCGTCCTGGCCAGCGGCAGGTCGAGGTGGACGATGTCGTCCTGCGGGACGAAGCCGATGGTGCCGGGCGGATGCCCGGAGGCCAGCTCCTCCAGCAGGGTGGTCTTGCCCGCGCCGCTCGGCCCGGCGATGGCCAGCATCGTGCCCGGCGGCACGTCCACGTCCACACCGCTGAGCAGTTCCCTGCCGTCCCGCAGCCGCACCGAGAGGCCACTGGCCGCTATCCGGAGCCCCTGTGCTCCCATTGCATCCCCCACTCCCCCGCGAGGACGAAGCCGGTGACACTATAAGCGGCCCGAAAAAGCGACGAACAGTACGGGGGGACAAGGCAGTTGAGCATCCACGAACCGAGCGCGCAGCGGCTGGAGGCGAGCGCGGAGCGCTTCGCCCGGCTGCGCTCCGACGAGTACGCGTACCTGGACGAGCAGGGGCAGGTCTACCTCGACTACACCGGCTCCGGGCTCCCCGCCCGCTCCCAGCTGGCCGCGCACGCCGAGCGGATCAGCGGCGGCTGCTACGGCAACCCCCACTCCGACAGCCCCGCCTCCGCCGCCTCCACCACGCTGGTCGAGGCGGCCAGGGTGCGGGTCCTCGAACACCTGGGCGCCGACCCCGCCGAGTACGCGGCGGTCTTCACCGCCAACGCGACCGGCGCCTGCCGACTGGTCGGCGAGGCCTTCCCGTTCCGCCGGGGCGGGCGGCTGGTGCTGCCGCTGGACAACCACAACTCGGTCAACGGCCTGCGGGAGTTCGCCAGGGCCGGGCACGCCCGCGTCGTCCCGGTGCCCTTCGGCTGCGAGGAGCTGCGGATCTCCGACGAGGCGATGGCCGAGGCGCTGAGCGGGGGACGCGGGCGGCGCGCTCGGGGCGGGCGACGTGCGGGGGCGGCCGGCTCGGCGGGGCCGGCCTGCTGGCCTACCCCGCGCAGAGCAACTTCACCGGCGTCCAGCACCCCCTGGAGTGGATCGAACTCGCCCACCGCCACGGCTACGCCGTACTGCTGGACACCGCCGCCTACCTGCCGACCAACCCGCTGGACCTCTCCGCGGTCAAGCCCGACTTCGTCGCGGTCAGCTGGTACAAGGTCTTCGGCTATCCGACCGGCGTGGGCTGCCTGGTGGCCCGTCGGGACGCGCTCCGCCTGCTGCGCCGGCCCTGGTTCTCCGGCGGCACCATCCATGTGGTGAGCGCCCAGGGCGGCTGGCACCGGCTGGCCGAGGACGAGTCCGCCTTCGAGGACGGAACGCTCAACTTCCTCTCCATACCGGACGTGGCGGTCGGGCTCGACCACCTCGCCTCGATCGGCCTGCCCGCCGTCAACGCCCACGTCCGGGAGCTCACCGGGCGGCTGCTCGCCGGGCTGCGGGGGCTCCGCCACAGCGACGGCGCCCCGCTGGTCCGGGTCTACGGGCCGCAGGACACCGACCGCCGGGGCGGCACCGTCGCCCTCAACGTCACCGACCCCGGGGGCCGGGTGGTGGACGAGCGGGCGGTCGGCCGCGACTCCGCCGCCCGCGGCATCTCGCTGCGCACCGGCTGCTTCTGCAACCCCGGCGCCGGCGAGGGCGCGTTCGGCCTCTCCCGCCGCCTGCTGCGCGGCTCGGTCGGCCGGATGTCGGGCACCCTCGACGACTACCTGGAACGGCTGGGGATGCCCTCCGGAGGAGCCGTACGCGTCTCCCTCGGCCTGGCCTCCTCCCCGGACGACGTCGACGCCTTCCTCCGCTTCGTCGAGGACACCTACCGCGACCGCCCCGCCGAGGAGGCGGCGGTAAGCCTCCACCCCCGACTCCGCTGCTGACGGCGGGCGTGGCCGGGGGCCGCCGCTGAGCCACCTCCGGGAGTTCGACGCGTGGGGGCGGGCCGATGCTGGTCGGCGGCGCGGTGCTGAGATCCAGCCGCCCGTGGCCGTGGGTGGTGCGGGCTAGGGGTGTTGGAATCATCGGGGGGGCTGGTCGAAGACGAGTTCTGGGGTGGTGGGGGTGGGGCCGTCGAGGAGGGGCTGGGGGACGGCCTTGAGGTGGAGGGTGAAGAAGGCGGCGACGCACTCGCGGGTGAGCTGTTCGGCGCGGGGCGAGGAGATGGTGCCGTCCACGCCGGGGATGCCGGCCTCGTCGGCCAGTACCGGGATGTCGGTGAAGCTGACGTGGTCGGTGCCGGTGACGGTGATCCAGCGCTTCCAGCCGTCCAGCCTGGGCCAGGCCGTCGACCAGCTGGGCTCGCCGCCGTTCACGCCGTGGTCGGCCGGGTTGCCGAGGAGGAGGAAGGGGCGGCCGCCCAGGCCGCTCGCCGGCACCTGGTCGAAGAAGGCGCCGTCCAGGTCGATCCCGGCCCGGAAGCGGGCGTCGCCGGCCATGGCGGCCATGGCCGCATCGCCGCCGAGGGAGTGGCCGGCCACGCCGACCCGCCTGCGGTCGATCAGCCGCGCGTACGGCCAGACCGGCCGCGGACCGGTCAGCTCGTCGAGGACGAAGGAGAGGTCGAGCGCCCGGCTCCGGGCGATCGCCGCCGGGTCGGCGGAGGCGTCGTCGCAGATGGCGCAGCCGACGGTGGTGCCGTCCGGGAAGGTGGTGCCGCTGTCCTCGTAGGTGTGGCCGACGAGGGCGACCACGTAGCCCCGGCTGGCCAGGTCCACGGCGAGGCCGGTCAGGGTGGCCCGCGGCAGCTCGAAGCCGGGCGAGAGGAGCACCAGTGGGAAGCGCCCGGGCGCCGGGCGGGCCCCGAGGCGGGCGTACGTCCTGGCGTCGGCCAGCGCCTGGGCGGGGAAGGCCGATCCGGGCGCCTGGGCGGCCAGGAAGAGCCGGGCCTCGGCGGTCGTCAGGTACGGCGCGGGCGGGCCGCCGCCGGGACGGGCCGGGTAGAGCACCGAGACCATCAGCCGGCGCGGGCCGGCGGAGGGCACCCAGGGGTCGCGGCGGTGGACGTCGACCATCTCCAGCGTGCTCTCCCCCACCGCGTACGGGCCGGTCGGCCGGGGGAGGGCGAGCTCGGTGGAGGCGGCCCGCGCTGTGGCGGCGGTGCCCGCGGCGGCGCCCACGACGGCGCTCGCGGCGGGGCGCGGGGCCGCGGTGGCGTCTCCGCTCGTGGCGAGGACGGAGGCGGAGAGGACGGTTGCGGAGAGGACGGCCGCGAGGGCGGCCGCCGGAGCCGTGCGACGGATACTCATGCCGCGAACGCTAGGAGCGCGCACGGCTCCTGACGTCGGCTCAGCAGAGTACGCCGGCCCCGGAACGTTCCCCGGGCCCGGGCGGCCCGGCCCCTAGGGGAGCCGCACCCCGGAGCTCAGGGCTGCGGCCGGGGCTCAGGGGATCAGGGGATCAGGGGATCAGGGCTTGCGGGCGAGGCCCGCGTAGGCCATCACCTCGTGGTCGGCCAGGGCCGGGCCCTTGCCGAGCTCGGGGTGCCAGCGGTTGATCAGGACCACGCCGGGGTCGTCGAGCTCCAGACCGGTGAAGAAGCGCTCCACCTGGGCGCGGGTGCGCAGATGGTTCTCGATACCGGCCTCCGCGTAGCGGCGGGAGGCGATCTCGGCGCGCTCGGGAGCGGAGTCCGCGGTGCCGGCGGTCAGCGCCAGGAAGCTGCCGGAGGGCAGAGCGGACACCAGCTCCCCGACGATCGGCAGGACCTTCTCGTCGGACATGAAGTGGACGATGTTGATCAGGGTGAGCGCCACCGGCCGGTCCAGGTCCAGCGTCTTGTGGAGGACCGGGGCGTCCAGGAGCCGTCCGGGCTCGCGAAGGTCGCCGTCGATGTACGCGGTGCGGCCCTCCGGGGAGCTGGTCAGCAGCGCGCGGGCGTGGGCGAGGACGATCGGGTCGTTGTCCACGTACACCACCCGGCAGGCCGGGTCGGTGCGCTGGGCGACCTCGTGGAGGTTGGGCTCGGTGGGGATGCCCGTGCCGATGTCCAGGAACTGCCGGATGCCGTGGGTCTCGGCCAGCCGCCGGACCATTCTGTGCATCACGGCCCGGGCCGCCCGCGCGGAGGCGCGCGAGCCGGGCCATTCGCGCAGGATCTGCTCGCCGGCCTCGCGGTCGGCGGGGAAGTTGGTCTTGCCGCCGAGGAAGTAGTCGTAGACCCGCGCGGAGTGGGCGCGGTCGGTGCGCAGATCGACCCTCGGCGGGGGCGTGTCGGGCATCTTCATCCCCTGCTCTCTCCGAACCCGCGTTCACCGTCGGAAACAACTGAACCACAGCTGAGGGCCGGATGGGACGGCTGAGCCGGGACTAGAATGGACCGATGAGTACATTCAGCGGGGGCCGCGTGCTCACCAGGAAGGGCGCCGCGACCCGGCTGCGGATCATCGAGGCGGCGGCCGCCGAGATCCGCGAGCGCGGAGCGCACACCACCACGCTGGACGACGTCTGCCGGCGCAGCGGCACCGGCAAGAGCCAGCTCTTCCACTACTTCCCGGACGGCAAGGAGCAGTTGCTGCTGGCGGTGGCGGAGTGGGAGGCCGACCGGGTGCTGGAGGACCAGCAGCCCTACCTCGGCGAGCTGACCAGCTGGCCGGCCTGGGAGCGGTGGCGGGACGCGGTGGTCGAGCGCTACCGGCGGCAGGGCGTCCACTGCGCCCTCGGGGTGCTGGTCACCGAGATCGGCCGCAGCACGCCGGCCGCGCAGGCCGTCACCCGGCAGCTGCTGGAGCGGTGGCAGCGCGAGGTCAGGACCGGCATCGAGCGGATGCGGGCGAGCGGCGCGATCACCCGCGACCTCGACCCGGACCGTGCCGCCGGCGCGGTGATCGCCGCGATCCAGGGCGGGGTCACCATCCTGATGTCCACCGGTTCGGCGGAGCACCTGGAGTCCGCCCTCGACCTCTGCCTGGCCTACCTCCGGGAGCCGGCTCCGGCGGGCGCCCCCGAGCGGCTCAGGTCAGATGGAGCCCGCCGTCCAGCACGATGACCGCGCCGGTGAGATAGCCGCCGGCGACCACCGACGCGACCTGGTCGGCCACCTCGGAGGGCCGGGCCGCCCTGCGCATGGGCGCGCGCTCCCGCCACAGCTCGTGGGCCGCCGCCCAGTCCCTGGTCATCGGCGTGTCCACCAGCCCCGGCGCCACCGCGTTGACCCGCACCTCGGGTCCGAGCGCCACCGCGAGGAGCCGGGTCACATGGTTGAGCGCCGCCTTGCTCGCCGCGTACGGCACCGAGGAGCCCTTGGGGCGCACCCCGGCGTGGCTGGTGATGTTCACGATGCTGCCGCCGCCCGGCGATTCGCGCAGCGCCGGCACCGCCGCCGTGCACAGCACCCAGGGCGCGATCAGGTTGACCTCCAGCAGGTGCCGCCAGGCCGCCGGGGTCGCCGCGGCCAGGTCGTCGTGCGGGATCGGCCGGCTGACGCCCGCGTTGTTCACCAGCACGTCCAGCCGCCCGTACCGGTCGAGCGCCGCCTCGACGAGCCCGCGGGCCTCCTCCTCCACCGCGAGGTCCGCCCGCAGGTAGCACCCGCCGAGCTCGGCGGCCAGGGCCTCCCCGGTCTCGACGCTGCGCCGCGAGTGGACGACGACCCGCATCCCGTCCGCCGCGAGCCGGCGGGCCACGGCCTCGCCGATCCCGGAGGTGGAGCCGGTGACCAGGGCGACGGGGCGGTCCGGCTGTTCGATCTCCATGCCCGCCGATCCTGCCACGGCGGGCGGCGGCAGCGGGCGCCGGGAGCGTGCCGCGGCAGCGGCGGAAACCCAGCCCGGGCCGGGACGCGGAACGGCGCCGCCACGAGGCTCCGTGGCGGCGCCGTTCGCCGCAGGGCTTCCGCCGGCTACCCGGCGGTCGATCGCCCTACTTGAAGTAGCCGTTCACGTCGACGCTGACGTCGGCGCCGGTGCTGACGTACAGGTCGATCTTGCCGTCCGAGCCGACCGGCACGATGACCTGGTTGGTCGTCTGCTGGCCGCCCTTCCACAGCGTGGCCGAGGTGTCGACGCGGGTCCCCTTGTCGTCCCAGACCTCGATGTAGCCGCCGCCCGGGTTGGTGCCCGCGCTGACGTTCAGCTCGACCGCCTTGACCCCGCTCGGGATGCCGTCCACGCCCGCCACCGGAATGACGCTGGTGGTCCCGGCGGTGAGGGTCTGCCGCCACAGCCGGCTCGGGGCCACCGGGGTGAGCTCCTTGCCGGTGGAGCTGAAGTAGCCGAACACGTCGGCCAGTACGTGGGTCTGGCCGGAGACCGCGATGTCGACGTTCCCGTCCGAACCGACCGGGACGGCCAGCAGGTTGGTGCGGGTCGGCACCGCGGAGTCCCAGTACATCTGCGACAGGCTCGGCTTGGTGGCCCCGTCCGCGTAGGCGGTGAGGCTGCCGCCGCCCACGCCGTTCAGCGTGGAGACGTTGAGGACCACGGCCGTGACGCCGGACGGGATGCCGTCCTTGCCCGCCACCGGGAAGGTGATCGTGCTGTTGACGATCGGGGTGCGGGTGGTGACGCCGACGGCGTTCCGGGTGTCGAGCAGCCGGGCGGGCGAGACCGGGGTGTAGGAGTCGCCCGACTCGTCGGTCGAGTAGTAGCCCAGGACGTCGACCGCGAAGGTGCCGGACTGGCTGGAGTAGAGGCTGGCGTAGCCGTCGGCGGCCACCTGGACCGTGGCCGTCTGCTTGCGCGCCACCGAGGTGCCGGTCCACTCGGAGGTGACCACGGTCGGGCGGGCCATGCCGCGCGGCCACATGGTGGTCCAGCCGGAGCCGCCGGTGCCGGTCACGGTGATGTTGACCAGGACCGCGGAGACTCCCTTGGCCGGGATGCCCCCGGTGCCGGTCGCCTTGACGGTCGCGGTGGTCTTCGCGGACATCTTCAGCCCGGAGGCGACCCGGACCGGGCCGGCCAGCTGGTGGAAGGTGCCCCGGCACAGGGCGTTGGCCAGCGCGGCGGTCTTCGGCGAGCCGAGACCGGAGGCCTCGTCGTAGCCGGTCCCGGCGCTGTACGTGCCGCTGCCGTCACCGCTGATGTCGTTGTTGCCGACGGTGATGTCCCGGAAGGAGTCCGAGTAGTTCGTCTTCGCGGCCCGGTACAGCACGTCGTTCAGGTAGCCCGCGCGGCCGCCGGCCAGGCAGCCGGTCGTGCTGTCGGCCTGGGCGATCGCCGCCGCCCAGGTGGGCGCGGCCCCGGAGGTGCCGCCGATGATGCCGACGACCTCCTGGTTGTAGTCGGTGTCGCCCACCGTCCGGTCGGTGTAGATCAGCGGGTAGCCGCTGTCCGGGTCGCCGAGGGCGGTGACGTCCGGGACCGCGCGGCCGGAGACGGAGGTGAAGCCGCTCTGGAAGGACTGCGCCGGCCAGAGCTTGGAGACGCCGCCACCGCCGCCGCCGTTGTCGGTGCCCGAGTTCCACACGGTCTCGGTCAGCGAGGAGCCGAGGCCCTGCATCTTCGTGCCGCCGACGCCGGTGACGTAGGGCTGCGAGGCCGGGTCGTCGACCTGGAAGCTGGTGTCGTTGCTGACGCCCGGGTTGTAGCAGTCGCTGGAGCCGGAGTCACCGGACGCCGCGACGAAGCTCTGGCCCTGGGCGGCGGCCTTCTGGAAGAGGGTGTTCTCCGCGCCGAGCATCTGCGGGTCCGAGGTGTTCACCTCGGTCTCGCAGGCGCCCCAGCTGGAGGAGATGACCTGGGCGCTGTCATCGCTGATGATCTTCGAGTAGGTGTCCAGGACGTTCTGGTCCGTGGCGTTCTGCGCGTCCGGGCCCATGTAGTCGTGGATCGTCGCGCTCGGCGTCAGCGCGATGAGGTCCTCGATGTCGAGGAGCGACTCGATGCCGTCGTTGTAGTTGTCCGGCGTGATCGTCGGACCGCCGTCCACCGACGTGTAGTTGATGGCGGTGTGGGTGCCCAGGCAGCCCTGCCACTGGTTCAGGCTGGTGTGGTCGACGTTCTCCAGCTCGAAGACCGCGACCGTCACCCCCGCGCCGGTGCCGTAGGCGTGCGGCATGTCGTAGGCCGAGGCCAGCGAGGCGGGGCTGTAGTAGTTCTTGGTGTCGGTCTTGCCCCAGCTGCTGAAGGCCTGGGCCGCGTTGGAGCAGAAGACCGGGGCGGTGGCGTTCGAGCCCAGCGTCCGGCCGGCCGTGCCCGAGGCGATCGGCGCGCTGCCGGCGGGCTTCGCGTGCGAGACGTAGCTGCTGACGTCGTTCAGGCCGACGATGCCGGTGACCTGCGAGGCCACGTCGGCCGGCAGCGCGGGGGCGGCGGTGGTCACGAAGCCGCGCTTGCCGTTGGCCAGCGAGACGTTCTCGAAGCCGGTGTCGAAGGCCTTCGCCGCCTGCGCGGTGGTGGCGGTCACCGGGATGGAGAGGCGGTCGGCGCTCACCGTGCCCGGCGTGAGGCCGGCCTTGCGCAGCGCGGCCTTGACGGCGTCGACGGTCTGCTGGGTGGGTCCGAACGCGGGCCCGAACTCGCCGTCCGCCAGGTAGTGGTGGTACTGCGGGCTGCCCGGGGTGGTCGTCGCCTTGATGAAGTCCGCCAGCGCCTGAGGGTCACGCGGCTTCAGGTTGACGGTCATGTGCAGCTCGGTCGAGGACGACGTGGCACCGGTCGTACGGGCACCGAGCGGGATGTGCGGCGTGGAGCCGATGCGCTTCGGGGTGGTGTCGGCGTGGGCGCCGGCTCCCCCCGCGAACGGAGCGGCTGAGGCGACCGGGGTCGCGACGCACAGAGCCGCGGCGATGCCTGCGGATATGAGCGCGACCCGTCCGGCCCTGTTGGCCATGCGGGATCTCCTAGGACGTGGTGACGCCGCGTCAACCACACGGAACACGGGACGACGGCGTCGAAACCGGCTCGCGAAGGCGGGCCGGGTATCCCCCGAAAGTGAAACGGGAGATCTTTCTACCAGTCCCGATCAAGCCGCAGGACAGGAAGCGCACAGCCGTCCGAAAACGTTATGGCACCGAAACTTCACAACGGGCCGGGGGCGGGGCGGGGGTCGCATCGCAGGCCAGAAGGCCTGCGAGGAACGCTTGTTCGCCCCATGTGCCGGATATGGGGCGAACGATTCCGTCACCGGAGCGTCACGTTCGCGCGGGCGGCTCGCAGCGCGCCCTGCGCCGCGTCCTGCAACGCGGCCTGCGCTGCGCCCTGAGCGGCGCGCCCTGAGCGGCGCCCTGCGCTGCGCGCCCTGAGCCGCGCGCCCTGCGCCGCCGTCAGAGGGACGTAGAGGCGCCCGCGGCCAGACGTCCGTAAGGAGCCCCGATCCCCGGGCCGTTGTCGCCCATCAACCCGCCGACCATAGCGGTGCCGACGTCGTTGAGGGCTCCGTCGTGGATGGCGTAGGCCTGCCTCGGCGCCACCGCGCGGACGTAGTCGATGAGTTGGCCGGTGGTGGACCAGGGGCCGTGGACGGGCAGCAGCAGGGTGTCGACGGTGGCTCCGTCGGGGACGGTGAGGGCGTCCCCCGGGTGGAACACGGCCTCGTCGACGAGGAAGCCGACGTTGCCGATCCGGGGGAGGTCGGGATGGATGGGCGCGTGCCAGGTCCCGTAGACCCGCACGTCGAAGCCGGCCGCGGCGAAGGCCTCCCCCTCGCCGACGGCGGTGACCCGCCCACCGAGGCCGTCCAGGAGCCGGGCCACGGAGGCGTTGGCCCAGATCCGCAGCGCCGGGTTGCGGCGGGCGGCCTCGCGGAGCCGCTCCTCGGAGAAGTGGTCGAAGTGCTCGTGGGTGACCAGGACGGCGTCGGCGCCGTCCAGAGCGTCGGGCTCGGTGAGGCCGCCCGGGTCGATGACCAGCCGGCGCCCGTCCTTCTCGACCCGGACGCAGGCGTGGCCGAACTTGGTGAGACGCATCCTCATGCTCATGGCTCTGCTCCCGCTTCCTTCTCCGCATGGTTATCTACAACCTGGTTGTACATATAGGTTACACACCATGGGTAGGATCGGGACCATGGACGATGAGGCGCTGGCCGAGGAGCTGCGGCAGACGATCGGCGAACTGGTCCGCGCGGTGCGGGCCGCGGACACCATGTCCCCCGGGGAGGCCGCCATCCTCGGCCACCTCGACCGGGGCGGCCCGCACACCACCGCCGACCTCGCCCAGCTGCGCGGCGTCACCCACCAGGCGGCGGCCAAATCCGTGAAGGAACTCCTCGGCGACGGCCTGGTGCGCGCCGAACCCCACCCCACCGACGGCCGCAAACTCCTGCTCCACATCACCGAGACCGGCCGCGCCCGCCTCACCCGGGAACGCGCGCAGCGCGCCGACTGGCTCAACACCGCCATCCGCACCGCGCTAGACCCCGCCGAACAACAGCAACTCCGCCGGTGCGTACCGCTACTGGCCCGGCTGACTAGCGCCATCACCGGGCGGTAGGCGGGCGGGGCTGGGGCGGGCTGCGGCGGGGCGGCGGGGCGGCGGGCGACCACGGCGCGGCTGCGGCGGGGCTCACGTCACCGCTCCGCCCTGCCCGACGTCGAGCGTCCGACACCGCGAACGGGCCGGGCCCGACGTCTCGTCGACGCCGCGGACGGTCCGGCAGCCGGCGCAAGGCCGTCCAGCCCGACGAGGCGGCGCGAAATCAGCGCGGTGTCTGCGGCGGCCCCGCCGGCCCCGTCGGCGGCCAGTTGGCGCGGCTCTGGAAGTACTCGCCGGCCTCCGGCTGCTCGGTGTACTCCAGCAAGCCGCCGACCTTCTCCGCCAACAGGTCACGGACCTCGGTCGGCGTCGCGAAGAAGAACTCCCGACGGGTGTTGACCCAGTTGACCCGGCGGTCCGCCAAGGCCTTGTGGAGCTGGTCCTCAAGGGTGACCGCGTCGTCCGAGAAGAACAGGGCGTGCACGTCGAACTTGAACGGAACCGAGGCGTCGCCCAGTTCGCGGACCCTGTCCATCGGTTCGAGCCGCCGGGTCATGCCGACCTTGACGATGCCCGGCCCGAAGGCCCCGATGTTGGAGATCACGTATACGTACCCCGCGCGGATGTTAGCGATCCGGTAGTCGTTGGCGGCGATCGCCTGCTCGATCTCGGCAAGGCGCCCGGCCAGTTCCGCCGCCGCCTTGTCGTCGCCGTTCGCCCGCAGCGAGTCGAGCACGGTCGCGTAGTGACGACGCTCCTTCTCCAACCGCTCCTTCTCCGCCGCCAGTTCGGCCTCGGCACGGCGCTGTTCGCGGAGCAGCGCCCGGGCCTCACGGGCCTTCTCCCGCTCCTCCTGGAGCTTCACCTGGTAGTCCGCCGTCAGTTCGAGCTCGGCGACCCGCAGCGCGTGGTACTCGGGATTGACCCGCATCTCCATCATCGTGCCGAGCCGGTGGATCGCCGCGACCGCGGAGTCCAGACGCCTCTTCGCGGTCGAGATGTTGCCCGACCTCAGCGATCTGACGCAGTTGTCGGCCTCGGCGTTGTAGGCCCGGAGCATGAGCTTCGAGAGATCGGCCACCATCCGCCGCCCCTTGGCCAGTGAGCCGTCGAAGGTGAACAGGTCGGCGGCCAGCACGGCCGTGCCCGCCTTGACGAACTCGTCGACGCGGTCTTCGAGCTCCTTGAGGCGGCTCTTGTACGCGGCCGCGTCCTCCAACGGGTGGTGGTAGCGGTAGATGCCGACGTCCTGCAGCACCCGCTGATCACTCAACTCGATCACGCCCGAACCATCCCGGGCGTTCTCCGGCCGCGAACGGACTGCGGCGGTCGCCGAAAGCTCCGCTTCGAGTTGTGCGACCCTCGCCCGCAGCGATGCCAGCTCCCCATCCGGGCCGGGGCCTGCGGACGGCGGGGCGGAGGGAAGGCTGCGGGTCCCCCGTGCCCCCTGATCCGCCGCCACGCGGCGGGGCTTCGCGATGACGAAGTCCTCGTCGTCCGCCGAGGCCTCGCGGCCGGCTGGGGGCTCGCCCCCAATCGGCCTCTCGCCCCTGGTCGGCTCCTCGCCGGCAGTCGGCTCCTCGCCGGCCGTCGCGTCGTCCCGGCTCGTCCGGCCCTCGTCGCCGGCCGGAGCCAGGTCGCCGGCCGGAGCCAGGTCGCCGGCCGGAGCGACGTCGCCGCCCGGAGTCTCGTCGTCCACCAGGAGCTGCCAGCCCTCCGGGGGCGTCGGCCAGCTGGGATCGGGCTTCCATCCCGCGGGCGGCAACCAACCCGGTGGCGGAGTCGGCCAGCCGGGCGGCGAGTTGAAGCGCATCCTCACTTCCTTCGCGCGCGGACGCCCCGGCTGGTGTCGGCCGGAACGAGGTCGAACGGCGACTTCGAGAGTGCCGCGCCCAGGTGGACCAGCGTCTCCCGCGGGACCACGTTGGCCAGGTCGAACGTCAGGAAGGTGTCCCGGTCCACGGCCACCACCACGAGCGGCACCGTGCCCGGCCGTCCGGTGGCGGGGAGAACCGTCTGAACGGAGACGGTGAGGGAGATCGAGTGGATCTTGCCGGCCCGATCCGCCTCGAAGACCTCGTGGATGGTGCGCACCGCGACCTGCCAGACGGCGTTCGCGTACCGCGCCTTCTGCTCCCGTATCGGCAGGTCGACCGAGGTGATCTCGTCGGAGGCCTTCACCCAGCGGTACGCCTTCGTCGTCGGCACGGCGGAGGGGACGGGGACCGTCACGGCCAGGTCGAGCTCACGGCTGGCCAGGTCGAAGGAGTAGTCGTGCTCGACGGGGAAGTGGTCGGGATACACGGAGTTGGCGAGCACGATGCCCACATAGGTCGTGATCGCGTCCTCGAGGTCGAACGCCAACCCGTTGATCAGAGTGTCCAGCTCCGCGTTTCGGGCGTTCGCCTCCTTCTTCCGTGCCTCGCACTCCTTGACGTACCGATCCTGGGCCCTGCTCAGCCTGGCCGTTCGGTCGGCCTCCATCCGCTCGCGCTTCGCGAGCGCCTCCCGGTACCACTGCTCGGCCGAGGCCCGCTGGCCCTCCCATGCCGCCATCTGCTGCTGGTGCGCCTGCCGCGCCGCGTCGACGGCGGCCGCGTGCCGCTTCTTGCCTCCGAAGGTGCTGGCAAGGCCCTTCGGGGCAGCCGGCTCGACGTACACCGGCATGGGCGCCACTGTCGGGAGGGGGACCTCGGGGCTCGGACGGTCGAGCCCTTTCGGGTCGAACGGGGGGTGCTGCACGACGATCTTCAGCGATTCGAGGTCGACGTAGTCATCGACGGAGAGGGTCCACTCCAGCAGGCCGTCGATCTCCTTCAATTCGCCGGCCAGGCGCGAGTTGAGCTCGGCGACCTTCGCCTGCTGGGCCTCCCCGTGGAGCCGCTCGGCCTCGCGGAGCATCGCCTTCTGCTGAGCGGCGTCGGCCCGGGCGGCGGCAGCCCGGGCGCGCTCCGCCTCGCGCTGAGCGCGCTGTGCTTCACGCACGGCCTTGTTGTACGCGCGGAGCTGCGCGGCCTCCTGCTGTCTGCGCTGCTTCTCGACCTGCTGACGCTGGTACGCCAACTCCGCGAAGAACCCTCGACGTCGCCCCATGGCGCACCGCCCCTTCCCCCATCCCCTGCGCGACCCTCACCGGCCCCGCCGGTGCTCCGGTCACATACGAAATCCTGGCAGAGGGAGCGGAGGCGCGTCCACGACTTCTCCATATCTAAGACTGCATATGACATCCCATGGCGATGGCGACGCGGAGGAGCGCCCAGAGAAGCCTGGACGTGACCCGCCCCGGCGAGGCGGGCTTGCCGGGAAGCGCACAGCGGGAGAAGGCGCTGCGTACTACTGCCTCCTGACGAGCTTCGTCGCGCTCATAGCGCCCGGAAGGAGACGAGGTTGTCCCGACGCATGAGGGGGGACTCAAGTCATCCACAAAGCTCGTGAGCACGCCAAGGGCCCTTGGCCCTCGCCTCCGGCCCCCGGCAGGGGTGATCAGGCTACGGAGGCCGCGCCTCCCGGTCCCGACGCGGGCGGGTCGTCGGGGTGGTCGTGGGGATGGAAGGCGAACGCCGAGGCGTCGCCGTCCAGGTCGATGGTCAGCGCAGCGTCCAGCGCCTGTGCCAGGCGGGTCAGCAGCGGCAGCGTGGGCACCGAGTCGCCGCCCTCGATGTTGGAGATCTGCGGCTGCGTCATCCCGGCCCGGCGCGCCAACTCGGTCTGCGACAGTCCGAGTTCGCTGCGCCGGTCGTACACCGCCTGGCCGAGCGCGAACGCGTGCCCGGCCTCGACGTAGGCAGCGGACTCCTCGACCGCCTCCCCCAGCAGCCTCCTGCTCCGGCGGGTCCGCCACTGCTCATGGTTCATCGCCGCTCCTCTCCACTCCGGGCCCGGTCGTAGCAGTGCTCGGCCGGCCCGTGCTCCGCCTCGCAAGTCTTCTGCGCCAGTCGGGCCCGCTCCACCTCGGCCGACTCACGCTGCCGCGTCTTGCGGAAGACCGTCAGCAACACGATCCGCCGGACCGGAGCCAGCCAGTACGTCACCCGTACGGCGTTCCCATCCATCACGAACCGCAGCTCACGGACCTTGCCGCCCAGATGCCGCGAATACGGCTCACCCAGGGTGGTCGGCGCCGCGGCGAGCATGTCCGCAGCCCGCTCCACCTTGTCGTACTGCGCATCCGAGAGCAGCTCCAGCCACTGCCGGACCTCCGGCTCGATCTCGACCTGCCACCACTCGGCCACGCACCCACTATATAGAAATCCCTATAGCCATGGGTCATACCCGGGCCGGGCTGGGCGGCCAGGTGTGCCCTATCACCGGAAACTCCCGCCCTGCCCTCCCCCGGCCAGGATCCGCTTCCACGGTCGTCGGCGGAACGCAGGTCAGGCTCGGGGTCGGGGCCACCGCGAAGCACGCCATCGCGCTCAGCTCTGGCGTAGTCCTACGAGCGGGCGATCATCCCCCGCCGTTGATCAACCCCGCCGGATCCGCCTCGCCGCCCGTGCCCCTCGCGTGCCCCAAGAGGCGGTGACTGACGGGTGGCCACGGGAACTCGCGGCGCCTGAACATGCGAAAGACCCTTGAGCATTGTTGCTGGTCAAGGGCCTTTGGCCGTGCTGTGGCGGGTGCAGGGTTCGAACCTGCGTAGGCGTAAGCCGACAGATTTACAGTCTGCTCCCTTTGGCCGCTCGGGCAACCCGCCGGGAAGTGCCGTTCGGGGCGCCGGCCCCTTGCGACGTCGTAAACCATACCTGATCCGGGGGGGTGCTTCGCCACTCGGCTTACGGGGCCGGAGGGGCGGCCGGGACGGGGGGCGGCACTAGGCTGTGGCGCGCATCCATTCATCCGGGCAAGGAGACATCAGGATCATGGCCGACTCCAGTTTCGACATCGTCTCGAAGGTCGAGCGGCAGGAGGTCGACAACGCGCTGAACCAGGCCTCGCGCGAGCTGGCGACCCGCTACGACTTCAAGAACACCGGCGCCTCCATCGCCTGGTCCGGCGAGAAGATCGAGATGAAGGCGAACGGCGAGGAGCGCGTCAAGGCGATCCTGGACGTCTTCCAGGGCAAGCTGGTCAAGCGCGGGATCTCGCTCAAGGCGCTGGACGCCGGCGAGCCGCAGCTCAGCGGCAAGGAGTACAAGATCTTCGCCTCCATCCAGGAGGGCATCTCCCAGGAGAACGCCAAGAAGGTGTCGAAGATCATCCGGGACGAGGGCCCGAAGGGCGTCAAGGCGCAGATCCAGGGCGAGGAGCTGCGGGTCACCTCCAAGTCGCGGGACGACCTCCAGGCGGTCATCGCCCTGCTCAAGGGCAAGGACCTGGACTTCGCCCTGCAGTTCGTCAACTACCGGTAGTCGTACCGGAGTCGGGGCCGTCGGCGAGGGCCGTGCCCAGTGGGGTGCGGGTGTAGAGGACGCGGCGGCCCACGCGGTGGGAGGTCAGCAGGCCGGACTCGGTGAGGACGGCGAGGTGGGCCGAGACCGAGGACGGGGCGAGGCCGTGGCGCAGGGCCAGGTCCGTGGTGGAGGCCGGCTCGGCCAGGTCGCGCAGGAGTGCCGCCCGGGTGCCGCCGAGGAGGCGGCCCAGCCCTCCGTCCCCAAGCGGCTCGGACGCGGGCCGGGCGGCGGTCGCCGGCGCCGGGCGGGGCTCCGGCGGGGGCTGCCAGAGGTCGCCGATCCCGCGGGCGGGGTAGATCAGCGTGGGCTGCCAGCGCGGGTCGAAGCCGCTGAGGGCGTCCGGCCAGACGAAGACGCTGGGCATCAGCAGGATGCCGCGGCCGTCCAGGTCGCGCTGGTCGTGGTGGCGGGAGTCCAGGGTGAGGACGTGCCCCTCGGACCAGTCGAGGCCCGGGTGCAGCCCGGCGAACATCCCGTCCAGGCCGGAGCGGGCCAGCTCCCTCGCCCGGTGGGCGACGTCGGCCTCCAGGACCGAGCGGACCCGCGGCCAGTCGGCGCGCAGCAGCGCCTCCCAGGCCTGCTCGGTGAGGTCGGCGAGCAGCCGTACGGCGGCGGCCGGGTCGGCGAGGAGCGCACGGCCGGCGGGCGAGTCGGCCGCGCCCGGGGTGCAGGCCAGGGCGCGGGCCATCTCCTCCCGGGCGACCTCCGGATCGGTGGCCCGCATCCGCTCCAGTTCCTCGCCGAAGCCGGCCGCGGCGGCGTACCGGCTGGTCGGGGGCGGGCCGAGGAAGTCCGGGGTGTAACCGCCCGGGGGCGGCATCAGCAGCCGCAGCGGCGCGAGGTCGAGACGCTCGACGGCCGGACGGACCCGCCGCAGCCAGGGCAGGTGGTACGGGTGCCGGCCGGGCCGGTGCAGCGTGCGGACCGCCTCGTGGGTCTCGCAGAGCGGGGAGACCGCGAAGCGGCAGCGGGTCAGGTCTTCGGCGCCGAGGCGCATCAACAGCGGCATGGGGCGGGACCGTCCGGATTCGGCTGAGGCCGAAAGAATAGTGCGGCGGTGCCGCTAGGCCCAGGCTGCGGCCATGGCAGAGCAGATCGGCCCCGGCTATCGGGGCGTCTTCGCGGTGGGCGAGTTCCGGGCCGTGTTCGCGGCGCATGTGCTGTCGATCCTGGGCGAGGTGCTGTGCGGCATCGCGCTCTCCGTGCTGGTCTACCGGAGCACCGGATCGCCGCTGCTGAGCGCGCTGAGCCTGGCCGTGGGGATGCTGCCGTACCTGCTGGGCGGGACGCTGCTGGCCTCGGTCGCCGAGCGGTTCCCGGCCCGGCGGGTGCTGGTGGTCTGCGACCTGTGCTCCTGCGTCTGCGCGCTGGGGCTGCTGCTGCCGGCCGCGCCGGTGGGCGCGCTGCTCGGGCTGCGGGCGGCGATGGCGGCGGTGTCCCCGGTCTTCAGCGGCACCCGGATGGGCAGCCTGGGCGAGGTGCTGGGCTCCGGCGACGCCTTCGTGCTGGGCCGCTCGGCCATCCGGATCACCTCGCAGGCAGGGCAGTTGGCCGGGTTCGGGGCGGGCGGGCTGCTGCTGGCGGTGCTGCCGCCGCGGGCGGTGCTGGCCACCACGGCGGCCGGCTTCCTGGGCTCGGCGCTGGTCCTCCGCTTCGGCACGCCGGCCCGGCCGGCCCGCGCGGCGGGGGACACCGGGGCCGAGGCCACGGCGCCGGGGGCCGCCAAGGGGACCGCCATCCGCCCCGGGCTGATCGGTCAGTCGCTGGGCGGCGTACGGGAGTTGGCGGCGAGCCCGCGGGTGCGCGCGCTGCTGCTCCTGGCCTGGGTGCCGCCGGCGTTCGTGTGCGTTCCGGAGAGCCTCCTCACCGCGTACGCCGCCCGGCTGGGCATCGGGACCGGCGGGCTCGGAGTTCTGATGTGCGGGATGCCGATCGGGGCGGTGCTCGGCGAGACCCTGGTCGGCTCGCGGCTCGGGCCGGCCTGGCGGGCCCGGCTGACTCTCCCGGTCGCGGTGGGCGCGATGCTGCCCGCGCTGGGCTACGCGCTGCGGCCGGGGCTCGGGGCCGCGCTGGCCTGCCAGCTGCTGACCGGTTGCGGGATCGCGTACACCCTCGGGCTGGACCAGCGGTTCGTGGCGGCGGTGCCGGAGCGGCTGCGCGGGGCCTCGATGACGCTGCTCACCGCCGGGCTGATGACCGGTCAGGGGCTGGCGATGGCGGTGGCGGGAACGGTCGCCGAATGGGTCCCGGTGCCGGCGGCGATGGCCGGTGGGGGCGTACTGGGGTTGCTGTGCACGGGAACGGTGGCCTGGCGGGTGCGGTCCGCGGAGCGCGGTACGCGACCATGGGGAGGCGGACGGACGACGCGGCGACCACGACGGCGACCGGGACCGCGACCACGAGCGGTGTGACGGGCCCGCGGGCCCCATGGGTCCTGCGGGGCCGCGGAAGCAGGCGAGAAGGGACGGGTGAGCGGCGATGGCCGGGCGGAAGCCGACGGTGGAGGAGCTGGCGGGGGCGGAGGGCTCGACCATCCCCGACGTCATCGGGCCCGGTCTGCGGGTGCTGTTCTGCGGGATCAATCCGGGCCTGTGGTCCGGCGCCACCGGGCATCACTTCGCCCGGCCGGGCAACCGGTTCTGGCCGGCGCTGCACCGCAGCGGGTTCACCGAGCGGCAGCTCCGGCCGGAGGAGCAGGAGGCCCTTCTCGAACGCGGCCTGGGGATCACCAACGTCGCCCCGCGCACCACCGCCAAGGCCGAGGAGCTCAGCCGGCAGGAACTGCTGGAGGGCGGGGCCGCGCTGCGCGCCCGGGTCGAGCGGTACCGCCCGCAGGCGCTGGCCGTCCTGGGCATCGGCGCCTACCGCACCGCCTTCGGCCGCCCGAAGGCCGTGCTCGGCCGGCAGGACGAGGCGCAGTGGATCGGCGGCACCGAGGTCTGGGTCCTCCCCAACCCCAGCGGCCTCAACGCCCACTACACCCTGGACGCCCTGGCCGACCGCTTCCGCGAGCTGCGGCTCGCGGTGGGCGCGGGCGACCGGCGGAGGCAGCGGTAGCTGTCTCCGGCGCTGCCGAAGCGCTGGTCGGTGGGGACGGTCTCACGCCCCAGCGGCATCAGCGAGAGCGGGATCAGCTTGAGGTTCGCCCCGCCGAACGGGATCCCGATGAACGAGACGAAGAGCGGGATGCTGGTCGGCAGGTGGCCGATGGCCAGCCACAGCCTGCCGAAGATGAACCGGAGGACGCGGATCGATCCGCCCCTCGATGCAGAGCGGTGGCACCAGGTCGAGTTCCGGCACAGCCACCTGCGGGCAATCCGCCAGCGCTGTCAGAACCCGTTCCCACGTGCCGTCCGACGTCCACTGCCGGAAGTACCGCTGCATCGTGTCCGGAGAACCGTAGGTCCCCCTGATCTCGTTCCAGCCCTGGGCCGTGCGCGACTTCTCGAAGAGGCCGTCGACCACCCGCCGGACCGTCCTCTTACGCCCCTTGGGAAGCAGCGGAGCAACGCGCGCCCACTGATCGTCCGAGAGCACTTCAGCCGGAACGGTGAGCCCCCGCTCCCGGTGCCATCCGCGCACGCCGCCCCTGCGCATCGGTCGGCCGGTCCCGGGGCGGTGGCAGCCGTCGCCGGGACACTCTTTGTCTCTTTCCTGGACTTTATCGGCACATCTGATGGTTCGTTGGGGATTCGCCTTTTCCCCTGCCCGAGAACCGAGTGCGGTCGGGGGAAGGATCCGGGTCCGCTACTACCCGCGGTGGACGCTCATGCGGCCCGCGGCTCGGTAGGTTTGAGGGGTGAAGGTAATCGACTTCGTCCTGAACATCCTCTGGCTGGTCTTCTGTGGCATCTGGATGTCTCTGGGGTATTTGCTCGCGGCCC
Source organism: Phaeacidiphilus oryzae TH49 (assembly GCF_000744815.1). Classification (NCBI taxonomy): domain Bacteria; kingdom Bacillati; phylum Actinomycetota; class Actinomycetes; order Kitasatosporales; family Streptomycetaceae; genus Phaeacidiphilus; species Phaeacidiphilus oryzae. The sequence goes on along the minus strand of NZ_JQMQ01000005.1, from coordinate 4,185,318 downwards.
TGATCTGCTTCGTGCTGATCGTCACGGCGCCGTTCGGCCTGGCCGCCCTGCGCATCGCGGGGTACGTGCTGTGGCCCTTCGGGCGGACGGCCGTCCGCCGCCCGGACGAGGGCGCCCCTTCGATGGTCGGCAACGTCATCTGGTTCATCTTCGCCGGGTGGTGGCTGGCCCTGGGGCACCTGCTCACCAGCATCCCGCTCTTCGTCTCGATCATCGGGATCCCCTTCGGCTGGGCGAACCTGAAGCTGATCCCGATCTCGCTCATGCCCTTCGGGACTCAGGTCGTCCCGACGGACGAGCGGTTCGGGAACCGCTGACCCCCTGAGCGCACAGCCACTTGGAGCGCCCGGTCAGCGGCGGCGGTCGCCGTCGCGGTCGCCGTCGTAGCCGGCCATGGACTCGAGGCGGGCGATGCGTTTGGGCATCGGGGGGTGGGTGGAGAAGAGGCGGGCGCCGGACTCGCCGCGGCGGAACGGGTTGGCGATCATCATGTGCGAGGAGGTCTGGATGGCCGGCTCGGGCGGGAGGGGGAGCCGGGCGGTGCCGGTCTCCAGTTTGCGGAGGGCCGAGGCGAGGGCCAGCGGGTCGCCGGTGAGCCGGGCGCCGGAGGCGTCCGCCTGGTACTCGCGGGAGCGGCTGACCGCGAGCTGGATCAGGGTGGCGGCGAGCGGGCCGAGGATCATCGTCAGCAGCATCCCGATGATGCCCGGTCCCTCCTCGTCGTCGCTCCGGCCGACCGGGATCAGCCAGGCGAAGTTGACCAGGAACATGACGGCCGAGGCGAGCGCGGCGGCCACCGACGAGATCAGGATGTCGCGGTTGTAGACGTGCGAGAGTTCGTGGCCGAGGACTCCGCGCAGCTCCCGCTCGTCGAGCAGCTGGAGGATGCCGCGGGTGCAGCAGACCGCCGCGTTGCGCGGGTTGCGGCCGGTGGCGAAGGCGTTCGGGGCGTCCGTCGGGGAGATGTAGAGCCGCGGCATGGGCTGCCGGGCGGTGGTGGACAGCTCTCTGACGATCCGGTAGATCCCGGGCGCCTCGATCTCGCTGACCGGGCGGGCGCGCATCGCGCGCAGCGCCAGCCTGTCGCTGTTCCAGTAGGCGTAGGCGTTGGTGGCCAGGGCCACCAGCAGCGCCACCACCAGCCCGTTCCGTCCCCAGAAGCTGCCGACCACCAGGATCAGGGCGGAGAGGCCTCCGAGGAGTACAGCGGTCCGCAGACCGTTGTGCCGGCGGTGCATGCAGAGGCCTCCTACTCCCGCTTTGGTACACGCGGTGCGCGCGGTGCCGTGACATGGGATCAACGGCGGATCCGACCTGCCTAGTTCCCTTGTGCACCGGTTACCGGCGGTACGCCAGCCGCGGCTGCTCCGGTCGGCCGAACCGGCGGGCCGTCAGCCGAACAGGGAGCCGGAGGCCACCTGGAGCACCAGCTGGGGGTAGACGGAGAGGACCACGCCCAGGAGGAGGGTGACGGCGATGCCGCACGCGAGTGGGGTGGAGAGGGTGCGGGCGGCGGCGGGTGGGGCGGACAGGGCGGAGGACGGGGCGGCCGGTCCGACCGGTCCGGCCGGTGCGACCGCGGCAGGGGCGAAGAGGCGGGCGGTCCACAGGACGTAGTAGTAGAGGGCGACGACGACGTTCAGCGCCATCACCACCGCCAGCCAGCCGAGGCCCGCGTCGATCGCGGACCGGAAGACCACGACCTTGCCGAAGAGCCCGACCACCCCGGGCGGCAGCCCGGCCAGGCAGAGCAGGAAGAAGGCCATCGCGAGGGCGAGGGCCGGCCGGCGGGAGAACAGCCCGCGGAAGTCGTCGACGCGGAGCGCGGAGCCGCCCCCGGCCACCACCGCGAACGCCCCCAGGTTGACCACCCCGTAGACCAGCGCGTACGCGGCCGTCGCTCCCAGGGCGTCCCGCGGGTCGGGCGCGGAGCCGCCGCGGAAGCCGGCCGCGGCCAGCGGGACCAGCAGGTAGCCGGCCTGGGCGACGGACGACCAGGCGAGCAGCCGGACCGCGCTGTACGGCGCGGCGGTGCGCTGGCGCAGCGCCGCCGCGTTGCCGACCGTCATGGTGGCCGCGGCCAGCACGGCGAGGAGGGTCCCCCACAGGTGCCCGTACGGGCGGAGGCCGATGACCGTCACCAGGGCGAGGCCGGCGATGCCTGCCGCCTTGCCGACCACCGAGAGGTAGGCGGCGACCGGAACGGGCGCGCCGACGTAGGTGTCCGGCACCCAGAAGTGGAAGGGCGCGGCGGCCGTCTTGAAGGCGAAGCCGACCAGGGTGAGCAGCGCGCCCGCCTTGGCCAGCAGGGCGAGTTGGGCGGGGGCGGCGTCCAGGGCAGGCCCGAGCCGGTCGAGGTACATGGTGCCGGTGGCCCCGTAGAGGAAGCCGATGCCGAGGAGCATCACGGCGGTGGCGGCGACCGAGGAGAGGAAGAACTTGAGCGCGGCCTCTCCCCCGCGCCCGTCCCGGCGCAGCCCGACCAGGGCGAAGGCGGGGAGGGAGGTGACCTCCAGGGCGACCGTGAGGGTGGCCAGGTCGCGGGAGGCGGGCAGCAGGGCGGCGCCGGTCGCGGAGGAGAGGAGGAGGAACCAGAACTCGCCGGCCGGCAGCTTCTCGCGCCGCACGCTGTGCTGCGAGAGGAGGGCGGCGATCAGCGCCCCGCCGAGCACCAGGAGCTGGAAGACCAGCGCGAAGTGGTCGGCGGCGTACGAGCAGGAGGTGGACGGGCCCGGCGTGCCGGAGCCGAGGCAGAAGGTCCGGCGGTCGCCGGCCCGCAGCGGGACGAGGCAGGCCAGGGCCGCCGCGAGGACGAGGACGGTGGCCCAGCCGAGCAGCGGCTTGCGGCGGGCCGGCAGGAAGAGGTCGGCGACCAGCACGGCGAGCGCGCCGAGCGCGGGGACCAGCACCGGCAGCAGGGCGGCCCAGCCGACGTGCTGGACGAGCCGCCCCGCGCCGGGGACGGCGAGCAGCAGGTGGTGGGCGGCGGGGTTACCGGTCGTGAGGTGACCGGCGGTGAGGTGACTGGACGTCAGGTGAACGGTCGTGAGGTGACCGGTGGTCAGCTGGTTCATCGGCCGGCTCCGAGGAGGGTGTGCACGGCGGGGTCGGTGAGGCCGAGGATCGCGGCCGGCCAGAGCCCGGCGAGGACGGTGAGGGCGACCAGCGGGGTCCAGGAGGCGAACTCGTACGGGCGGACGTCGAGGAGGTCGCGGGCCCGGGCGGGGGCGCGGCCTTCGGCCGAGGCCGCCCCCGGGTCGCCCATGCAGACCCTGCGGACCACGGAGAGGAGGTACGCCGCGGTGAGCAGGGTGCCGAGCCCGGCCAGCGCCATGAAGACGAGGAAGGCCGGGCGGGAGAGGCCGGCCGCCGGATGGAAGGAGCCGAGCATGGCGAGGAGTTCGCCCCAGAAACCGGCCAGTCCTGGCAGTCCGAGGGAGGCGACGGCGGCGAAGGCGAGCAGCGCGCCGAGCCTGGGCATCCGGCCGTAGAGGGCGGCGCCGGTGCGGCCGGCCAGGGAGTCCAGGTCGCTGGTGCCGTAGCGGTCCTTGACCGCTCCGACCAGGAAGAAGAGCAGCCCGGTGATCAGTCCGTGGCCGATGTTGCCGTAGAGCGCGCCGTTCACGCCGGTGGCGGTGAGGGTGGCGATGCCGAGCAGCACGAAGCCCATGTGGCCGACCGAGGAGAAGGCGATCAGCCGCTTGAGGTCGCCGCGGGCGCCGGGGCGGGCCAGGGCCAGGCAGGCGAGGGATCCGTAGACGATGCCGACCACGGCGAAGGCCGCCAGGTACGGGGCGAAGGTGGCCATCCCGTCGGGGGCGGCGGGGAGGAGGATCCGGACGAAGCCGTAGGTGCCCATCTTGAGGAGGACGCCGGCCAGCAGCACCGAGCCGGCGGTGGGCGCGGCCGTGTGGGCGTCCGGGAGCCAGCTGTGCAGCGGGAACATCGGTGCCTTGACGGCGAGGCCGAGGCCGATGGAGAGGACGGCGAGCAGCTGGGTGGTGTGGCTGAGGCCGTCGCCGTGCCGGGCGGCGAGCTGGGTGATGTCGAAGGTCCCGGACTTCAGCCCGAGGAGGAGGAAGCCGAGGAGCATCAGCGCGGAGCCGAGCATGGTGTAGAGGACGAAGCGGAAGGCGGCGCGGCCGCTGCCCGCTCCGCCCCAGCGCTGGATCATGAAGTACATCGGGACCAGCACGATCTCGAAGGCCAGGAAGAAGAGGATCAGGTCCAGCGCGGCGAAGGTGCTGAGCATCCCGCATTCGAGGAGCAGGAGGAGCCCGGTCCAGGCGCGCGGGCCCGGGCGGCCGGGTCCGGAGGGCAGGCTGCGCAGGGAGTAGAGGGCGCAGAGGAAGGTCAGCAGGGCGGTCAGCAGGAGCAGGGGAAGCGACACCCCGTCGGCGCCCAGGTGGAGGCGGACGCCGAGGGCCGGGATCCAGTCCAGGTCGGTGCCGGCCTGCATGCGGTCCGCATGGCCGTAGTCGAAGCCGGCGGCGAGGGCGATCGCCAGGGCGAGGTCGGCCGCGGTGACGGCGGCGCCGAGGCGCAGCGCGCGGCCGTCGTCCGGGACCAGGCCAGGGACGAGGGTGGCCAGCGCGCCGAGCAGGGGCAGCGCGAGGAGGGCGATCAGGACAGCGTTCATCGGGTGGTCACCGCTACCAGGACGACGATGAGGACGGAGCCGGCCAGCAGCGCGCCGACGTAGGTCTGCGGATTGCCGGTCTGGGCGCGGCGGAAGACGGTGCCGAGGAGGCGGGGCAGGCCGGCGGCGCCGCGCACGTAGGTCTCGACGACCTCCCGGTCCAGGAAGCGGACGAGGGAGGCGGCGGCCTCGAACGGGCGGACGGCGACCCGCTGGTAGAGCGCGTCGAGCCCGAAGCCCCGGTCCGCCGGCCCGAGCAGCGGCCCGAGGAGCAGCCGCGCCGGGTCGGGCACGGGCTGGCCGGGGATGCCGGCGACGGTGAGGTCGCGGTCGGCGCGGGCGGCAGCGGCGGGCGGCTCGGGCGTGGGCTCGGACGCGGCGGGCGGTTCGGGCTCGGCGGGCACGACGGACGGCTCGGCGCGCGCGGCGGGTGGCTCGGACGCGGCCCTGGCGGGCGGGAAGACGGCCAGGTCGGCCGGGGTCTCCTCGGGGACGGCGGCGGTGGCGCGGAGGGCGCGGGCCTGGACGACCGTGGCGCGCAGCCAGGCGACGTACGCCGCTGCCGCGCCGAGGAGGGCGACCACGACGCCGATGATCGCGGTGGTCCAGGACGGGCGGAGGGAGACCCCGTCGAGGAAGCCGCTGAGCCGGCCGGCCGGGAGGCCGACCACGCCCAGCGCGAGGGTCGGCACGGCGAGCAGCCACAGCGGCCAGCGCATCACCGCCGGCTCGGCCGGCCCGGATTCCGGACCCGTCGCGGAGTCGGTGACGGCTTCGGCCGCTCCCTCCGGGAGGCCCGGGCGGCGGCCGAGGCCGGAGGTGAGCAGCCACAGGCGGGTGGCGTACGCGGCGGTGAGGAAGGCCGTGAGCAGGCCCGCGACCAGCACGATCCAGCCGGCCGCGGCCGGGACCGCGCCCGGCAGGCCCTGGCCGGCGGTGATCGCCTCGCCGGTGGCCGCGTGCTCGGCCGCCGTCAGCACCGACTCCTTGCTGAAGAAGCCGGAGAACGGCGGGATGCCGGCCAGCGCCAGCAGGCCCAGCGTCAGCGCCCAGAAGGCGTCCGGGGTCCGGCGGCGCATCCCGCCGAGCCTGGCCATCGCCGTGATCGAGTTGGAGTGGGCGGAGTGGATCAGGACTCCGGCGGAGAGGAAGAGCAGCGCCTTGAAGGCGCCGTGGCCGAGGAGGTGGAAGACGGCCGCGTCGCGGTCCCCGGCGGCCAGCGCGCCGGTCATATAGCCGAGCTGACCCACCGTCGAGTAGGCCAGCACCCGCTTGATGTCGTCCTGGGCCAGCGCGCAGAGCGCCGAGCCCACCATGGTGACCGCCGCCAGCACGGCGAGGACCACCAGCGCCGCACCGGAGAGGAGGAAGACCGGCATCAGCCGGGCGACGAGGTAGACGCCGGCGGCGACCATCGTCGCGGCGTGGATCAGCGCCGAGATCGGCGTCGGGCCGGCCATCGCGTCCGGCAGCCAGGTGTGCAGCGGGAACTGGGCGCTCTTGCCGGCCACTCCGCAGAGCAGCAGCAGGGCGATCAGCGTCGGGTGGTGGAGCCGGCCGTCGGCGGCGGCGTGGAGGACGTCGGTGATCCGGAAGCTGCCGGCGTCCGCGCCGAGGGCGAAGAGGCCGAACAGGAACGGCACGTCGCCGAGCTTGGTGACCAGGAAGGCCTTGAGGGAGGCCGAGCGGGCCTCCTCGGTCTCCCAGTGGTGGCCGATCAGGAAGTACGAGCAGATGCCCATCACCTCCCAGCCGACCAGCAGCACGATCAGGTCGCCGGAGTACACCACCAGCAGCATGGCGGCGGTGAAGAGGGAGACCAGGGCGGCGTAGGAGGAGTAGCGGGGGTCGTCCCGCAGGTAGCCGGTCGAGTAGAGCTGCACGCAGGTGGCGACCATCCCGACCAGGATCCCGATCAGCAGCGCGAAGCCGTCCACGTGGAGGCCGAGGGTGATCGGGATCGATCCGGTCGGGGTGAGGCGGGTGCCGCCGTCGAGGGTGCGGCCGGGGCCGATGTCCGCGGTGAGGGCGATGGCCAGCAGCGCGGAGGCGAGGGTCGGGAGTACCGCGCAGGCGCGGGCCAGGGTGGCGGACCGTCCGCCGGTGAGGAGGCCGGCGGCGGACCCGAGGAAGGGCAGGAGGGGGACGAGGACGGCGACGACTGCGGTCATCGGGCCGCTCCGGCGGTGCTCTCCGAGACGGCGCCGCCCTGGTCGGCGGGGGTTTCCGAGGGATTGTCAGTGGGGCGTGCCATGGTGGGTCCCTCGGCGAGGTCGGTCATCCGGTCGACGTCCGAGTTCCCGCGGTTGCGGAAGACCAGCAGGACGATGGCCAGGCCGAGTCCGATCTCGGCGGCGGCGATGGTGATGGTGAAGAGGGTCAGCGCCTGGCCGGCGTGGAGGGTGTCGCGCAGCCAGACGTCGAAGGCCACCAGGTCGAGGTTGACGGCGTTGAGCATCAGCTCGACGGACATCAGGACGAGTACCGCGTTGCGGCGGGCCAGCACGCCGTAGACGCCGATGCAGAAGAGGAGGACCGAGAGGACCGCCGGATAGGCGAGGTGCACGGGGTCAGCCCTCCTTTCCGGTGTCGATGGGGGCGGCGGTCGGCGCGGCGGTCGGGCTGGTGGTCGGGGTGGCGGTTCGGGTGGCGGTCCGGGTGGCGGTCTCGGCGTCGGCGCCTTCGGCGCGGCGGCGGGACAGGATGATCGCGCCCACCAGCGCGGCGAGGAGGAGGACGGAGAGCGCCTCGAAGGGGAGTACCCAGTACCGGAAGAGCGTGCCGCCGTTGGCCGCGGTGCTGCCGGCGCCCGGGGTGAGGTCGATCCAGGTGCTGCGGAAGGCGTCCACGACCAGGGTGACCAGGGTGGCGGCGGCGGCCACCGCCACGCCCAGGGCCACCCAGCGGTTGCCGGAGTCGGCGTCCGGTGAGCGGCCGATGGGGGCGCGGGTCAGCATCAGGCCGAAGAGCACCAGCACGATCACCGAGCCGAGGTAGATCAGCACCTGCACCCAGGCCACGAACTCGGCGGTGAGGAGGAGGAACTCGACGGCGACCCCGCCGAGCGCGACCACCAGCCAGAGGGCCGCGTGCACCAGCTGCCTGGTGGTGACGGAGAGCAGTCCGGCGCCCAGGACGGCGAGGCCGACCAGGACGAAGACGATCTCGACGCCGGTGGGCGAGAGGAAGGAGTGCCCGTGCGAGCCGAGGTCGGCGCCGGTGACGGCGGCGAGCTGTCGATACGTCACTTCTCCCCCTCTCCGGGCTGATCGGCGGCGCCGGGGTCGGCGGCCTTTGCCTGGGCCTCTGCCTCGGCCTCTGCTTCGGCCTGCGCCTTGGCGGCGGCCTTCTCGGCGGCCTTGCGGGCGGCGGCGATCTCCTTGGGCTCCTCCGCCCGCGGGTCCAGCGCGGGCGGGGCGGGAACGGTCCACATCCACTCGCGGAGGCGGTCCCGCTCGTGGGTGAGGTCCTTGATGTCCTCCTCGGCGTACTCGAACTCCGGGGACCAGAAGAGCGCGTCGAAGGGGCAGACCTCGATGCAGATCCCGCAGTACATGCAGAGGGAGAAGTCGATGGCGAAGCGGTCCAGGACGTTGCGGGTACGGGCGCGGGCACCGGGGTCCGCGGCGGGCAGCGTCTCCTTGTGCGAGTCGATGTAGATGCACCAATCCGGGCACTCGCGGGCGCAGAGCATGCAGACCGTGCAGTTCTCCTCGAGGAGCGCGATCACTCCGCGGGAGCGCGGCGGCAGCTCCGGCTGGACGTCCGGGTACTGGGCGGTGACGGTGCGCCGGGTCATCGTCCGCAGGGTCACGGCGAGGCCCTTGGCGAGGCCGCGGCCGGGGATTCCGGGCAGGGAGGGAGCCATGGTCAGGAGGTCACCACCTTGACGACGCCGGTGATCACCAGCTGGAGGAGGGCCAACGGGATCAGCCCGAGCCAGGCGAAGCGCTGGAGCTGGTCCTCGCGGAGGCGCGGATAGGTGACGCGCAGCCAGATCACGACGAAGGCGAGCGCGAAGGTCTTCAGCAGCGTCCACAGCCAGCCCAGGCCGGAGGCGAAGGGGCCGTGCCAGCCGCCGAAGTAGAGGACGGCGGTCAGCGCGCAGAGGACCAGGATCCCGGCGTACTCGGAGAGGAGGAAGAGGGCGAAGCGGAGGCCGGTGTACTCGGTGTAGGCGCCGAAGATGATCTCGGAGTCGGCCACCGGCATGTCGAACGGCGGCCGCTGGAGTTCGGCGAGGCCCGCGGTGAAGAAGACGAACGCGCCGATGATCTGCCAGGGGATCCACCACCAGTGGAAGGCGCCGAGGATCCCCGGGAGGGAGACGGTGCCGGCGGCCATCGCCACCGAGGCGGCGGCGAGCAGCATCGGCAGCTCGTACGCCATCAGCTGGGCGGCGGAGCGGACGGCGCCGAGGAGGGAGTACTTGTTGGCGGAGGCCCACCCGGCCATCAGCGAGCCGAGGATGCCGACGCCCATGGCCGCGAGGACGAAGAAGATGCCGGCGTCGACGGTGGCGCCGACGAGGCCGTTCGGGCCGACGGGGATCGCCACCAGCACGATCAGGTACGGGAGGAGGGCGACGGCGGGGGCCAGCTGGAAGACGCGGCGGTCGGCGCCGGCCGGGACCACGTCCTCCTTCTGCGCGAACTTGACTCCGTCGGCGACGAGTTGGGCCCAGCCGTGGAAGCCGCCGGCGTACATCGGGCCGAGGCGGCCCTGCATGTGGGCCATGACCTTGTGCTCCGTCTGGCCGATGACGAGGGGGAGCACGAGGAGCACCACGAGGGTGGCGAGCGCGCGGAGGAAGGCGTCGAGGAGGGTCACTGCGCGGGTCCTCCGGCCTGGTCCTCGTCGGTGGTGTTCTGGCCGCTACGGGGTTGCGGGTCCGGGTCGGCGGGCGACTGCGGGTCGGTGGACGGCTGGTCGCGCCGTTCCCCGCGCCCCTTCGACGCGCCTGCGGCGCCGGAGGCGCCTTCGGCGGGGGGTTCGCCTTCGGCGGGGCGGGGTTCGGGGCGGGGGGCCGGGTCGGCGGCCGGCTGCGGGTCGGTGGACGGCTGGGCGCGCAGTTCCCCGCGCCCCTCAGGGGCGCCTTCGGCGGGGCGGGGTTCGGGGCGCGGGGCCGGGTCGGCAGCCGGCTGCGGGTCCGTAGGCGGCTGGGCGCGCAGTTCCCCGCGCCCCTTCGACGCGCCTGCGGCGCCGGGGGTGCCTTCGGCGGGGGGCGGGGTGGGCTGGGGTTCGTTCCAGGGGAGGTCGGTGGGGCGCTGGCTCGCGGAGCCGGCGGAGGCGGAGCGGGCGCGGCGGGCCGGGCGTTCGGCGGCGGCCGCGCGGGCGCCGCGGGCCGGGCGCGCCGGGGCCGGGGGGAGGGTGCCCTTGAGGGGGCCCCATTCGTTGGGGTCGGGGACGCCCGGGGGGAGCATCTTGCGGCGGGTGCCGGCGCCGGCGCCGTGGTCGGCGTCGGACTCGCCGGGCTCCTTGGCGCCGGGCCAGGCCTTGGCGACGCGCGCGGCGAGGACGAACTCCTTGCGCAGAGGGTGCCCCTCGAAGCCGTCCGGGAGGAGCAGCGGTGCCGGGTAGGGGTGGCCGGTGAAGTCGATGCCGAACATCTCGTGGGTCTCGCGCTCGTGCCAGGCCGCCCCGGCGTAGACGCCGACGGCGGTCGGCAGCGCGGCGGCCTCGCGCGGGAGCCGGGTGCGGAGGAGCAGGCGGCGGACGGAGCCGGGCCCCTGCTCCTCGCCGACCCGGGCCAGGTGGGCGCAGACGGCGAAGCCGTCGGCGAGCTCGTCGACGGCGCTCAGCCAGTCGAAGAAGCCGAGGCCGAGGCCGTCCCGGGCGGCGGTCAGCGCCTCGATCCAGTGCTCGGCGGGGACGTCGACGGTGATCAGGTCGTAGCTCTCGGCGGCGGTGGCGAAGGGGCCGATCGCCGCCGCGTACTGCTCGGGGATCGGCGTGGCGGTGCTCATCGAGGGGTCCCTCCCTCGGCGCCGTTCCCGGGGCCCCGGACCAGGCCGCGGCGGAGGGCGCCGGCCTTGGGTCGCTTGGCCGCCGACGCCGGGTACTGGTCGGCGAGGGACTCGCGGGCGATCTTCTCCTGGAGCTTGAGGATGCCCTGGAGCAGCGCCTCCGGCCGCGGCGGGCAGCCGGGGACGTAGACGTCGACCGGGATCAGCTGGTCGACGCCCTTGGTGACGGAGTACGAGTCCCAGTACGGCCCGCCGGAGTTGGCGCAGGCGCCGAAGGAGATGACGTACTTCGGTTCCGGCATCTGCTCGTAGAGGCGCTTGACCGCGGGCGCCATCTTGTCCGTGACCGTCCCCGAGACGATCATCAGGTCGGCCTGCCTGGGCCCGGGGGCGAAGGGGATGACGCCGAGCCGGATGAAGTCGTGGGTGGCCATCGAGGTCGCGATGAACTCGATGGCGCAGCAGGCCAGCCCGAAGTTGAAGACCCACAGGCTGTACCGGCGGCCCCAGTTGAGGACCACCTTCACCGGGTCGGGGGCGAGCCGGGCCAGCGGGCCGAGCCGGCGGGGTTCGAGGTCCGCGCCGCCGGGGCGGGCGGGGTCCGGCATGCCGAGCGGGACCGGCCCGGTCTGCCCGCCGTCGGCGCCGCCGTGGGTGTGGGTCAGTCGGTCCATCGCAGGACGCCCTTCTTCCAGGCGTAGAGCAGGCCCACGGCGAGGAAGCCGATGAAGACGAACATCTCCACCAGCGTGGTCGCGCCGTAGCCGGGCGCGGCGAAGACGGTCGCCCAGGGGAAGAGGTAGATCGAGTCCACCGCGAAGATCACGTACAGGAAGGCGTAGACGTAGTACCGCACCTGGGTCTGCGCCCACTGCTCCCCCACCGGGTCCACGCCGCACTCGTAGGCGAGGAGCTTCTCCTGCGTGGGCGCGTACGGGCGGAGCAGCCGGTTGGCTCCGAACGCTACGGCCAGGAACACGGCGCCCAGCACCGCCAGCAGCCCCACGACGGCGTAGCCCCCGAAGTAGCCGTGCGCCGTCGGCATCGGCGTCCCCTCCATGATCTGCGAGCTTCCCTGTCTTGACCGAAATCTTATTTGCGTGCTCTTGACGTGTTGTACGGACGGGAGTCTAGGTCCCCCGGGGTCCGGGCCGTGCACGCCGCCCAGCGGTCGAGACCGTAGGGGGTAGGGATATCCCCCGGTCGGGGACGGCGACGCACCCCATGGCTCCCCCGCCGCCTACCCGGCAGGCTGGGAGTCGTAGCAGAGCCGAGCACCCGAGTCTTCCCTAGGACGGCACCCGACATGAGCAGCGTCGAAGAACGCGGAGAGCGCGGAGCGCGCGCCCCCCTGTACGGGGCGCGCACCTGGCGCGCGGTCGCCCATCTGCTCTCCAACCTGCCGGTCGGCATCGTCGGCTTCGTCTTCACGGTGACCGCGATCGCCGTCGGCGTGAGCACGGCGGTGACGGTGGTCGGCCTGCCGCTGCTGGCCGCCGGGCTGACCGGGTGCCGCGCCTTCGGCTCCTTCGAGCGCCGGCGGGCGCGGGTGCTGCTGGGAGAGGAGATCCCGGACCCGCCGCCGGAGCGGCGCCGCGAGCAGCGCGAGCCCACCTTCATGCGGTGGCTGGCGGTGGCCCTCGGCGACGGGCTGAGCTGGCGGACCGCGATGTACCTGGTGCTGATGCTGCCGTGGTCGGTGATCACCTTCAGTGTGACGCTGGTCTCGGTGATCGCCCTCTGGCCGCTGATGCCGTGGATCGTCCGGGCGCTGGCCACCGTCCACCGGGCGATGGCGGCCGCCATGCTGGCACCGTCCGACCTGGAGGCGCGGGTGGAGGAGCTGGAGGACGACCGGAGCACGGTCGTCGACTCGGCCGCCGCCGACCTGCGCCGGATCGAGCGCGATCTCCACGACGGCGCGCAGGCCCGGCTGGTGTCGCTGGCGATGGATCTGGGGCTGGCCAAGGAGAAGCTGCTGGAGGGCGGCGGGGACCCGGCGGCGGCCGCCGCGATGGTGGACGCCGCGCACGGGGAGGCCAAGCTGGCCCTCCAGGAGCTGCGGGACCTCGCCCGCGGGATCCACCCGGCGGTGCTCACCGACCGGGGGCTGGACGCCGCGCTGTCCTCGGTGGCCGCGCGCTGCGCGGTGCCGGACGGGGTGCGGGTCACCACCGATCTGCCGGAGGGGGCGGACCAGGCCTCCCGGCCGGACTCCGCGGTCGAGGGGATCGCCTACTTCACGGTGAGCGAGCTGCTGACGAACGTCGCCAAGCACGCGGAGGCGCGCAGCGCGCAGGTGGACGCCTGGCGGAAGGAGGACCGGCTGCTGGTGCAGGTCCGGGACGACGGGCGGGGCGGCGCGCGGGAGACGCCGGGCGGCGGGCTGGCCGGACTGGCCGAACGGATCCGTGCGGTGGACGGCGTCTTCGTGGTGGACAGCCCCTACGGGGGGCCGACGACGGTGACGGTCGAACTGCCGTGGCGGACGCGCGGCACGCGGACGCGGGGCACGCGGTCCGGCCGCTGAGCGGGGCCGGGCGGCCCGGATGGGCCCGGGCGAGCGGGGAGAAAGGATCATGGAGATGGCTGCGGCTGAGCGGATGGCGATGAGTTCTCGGGTTTCACCGGCGTCGGAGCGGGCGTCGCGGTCTGTGCCGGAGGAGCGGCGGACCGGGTTTCTGACGGCGCCGTTCAGCGGGCGCACCTGGCGGGAGACCCTGCAGCTGCTGGTGAACCTGCCGGTGGGGATCGCGACCTTCTGCTGGGCGGTGATCATGGTCACGGCGGGGGCCGGGCTGGTGATCACCTTCATGGGGCTGCCGATCCTCGCCCTCGCGTGCGTGGGGGCGCGCGGGTTCGCGGCGATGGAGCGGGCGCGGGCCCGGGCGCTGCTGCGGGTGGACGCGGCGGGGCGGGCGCCGCTGCGGCGGCAGTCCGGGTGGATCGCCACCCAGCTGCGGGACGGGGGCGGCTGGCGGGCGCTGCTGTACTCGGTGCTGCTGCTGCCGCTGGGCGTGGTGTCGTTCACCGTGGCGCTGACGTTCTGGACCGTCGGGCTGACGATGGCGCTCTATCCGCTCTACGAGTGGGTGTTCCCGCGGTATGTGGGCTGGCCGGGGATGCAGGTCTTCCAGGACGCGCATCGGACGATCTACCTGGACTCCGTTCCGGAGATCGCCGGGGTGTGCGCGGTGGGGGTCGTGCTGGTGTTCGTGACGCCGTGGATCGTGCGGGGGCTGGCGAATCTGCAGCGCGCGATGGTGCGGGGCTTGTGCGGTTAGCCCCGGCCCCGCCGAGCTGCCGAGGGATGAAGCCCGAAGGGCGAATCCAGGGGCGCGGGGAACTGCGCGGCCCGCCGCTTACGGTCCGCATTCGGCAGCGGAGTTCGGGTTGCAACCCGGTGTCCGTTGCCGGGTGCGGCGCCGTTTTGCGCTGGCCGCGCAGTTCCCCGCGCCCCTTACCTGCGCCTGCGGCGCTGCGCCGGGCCGGGCCGGGGGATCACGCTCGGGTGGGGACGGAGTAGGTGTCCTCTCCCGAGCGGAGGATCCTGCCGGGGATGGCGCCGGTGGTCGCGCCCTCGCGGATCACCTCGACGCCGTTGACCCGGACGCTGTGGACGCCCTCGGCGTCGGAGTGGAGGCGGGGGCTCTCGCCGGGGAGGTCGTGGAGGAGGGTGGCGGCGCCGGCGTCGATCCGCTCGGGGTCGAAGAGGACCAGGTCGGCGTGGAATCCCTCGGCGATCAGACCGCGGTCGCGGAGGCCGAGCAGCCGGGCCGGATCGGAGGTCAGCATCCGCACCGCCCGCGGGAGTTCGACCAGCTTGCGGCGGCGGAGGCAGTCCCCGAGGAAGCGGGTGGTGTACGGGGCCCCGCACATCCGGTCCAGGTGCGCGCCCGCGTCCGAGCCGCCGAGCAGCACGTCCGGGTGCTCCCAGGTGCTGCGGCGCAGCTCCCAGGAGGCCGGGTCGTTGTCGGTGGGCATCGGCCACAGCACGGTACGGAGGTTGTCGGCGGCGCAGATCTCGACCAGGACGCCGAAGGGGTCGTCGGCCCGGCCGCGCTCCGCCGCGATGTCGGCGACCTTGCGGCCGGTGAGCCCCTTGTTGGCGTCGGCATAGGTGTCGCCGATGACGTAGCGGCCGAAGTCGCCGAGGCGGCGGAAGACGCCCGCCTCGGGGCTTGCCACCCGGCGCAGCAGCTCCGCGCGGACGGCGGGGTCCAGCAGCTTGGGGATGCGGTCCGGCTTGGGGAGGTTGAGCACCTCGCCCCAGCCGGGGATGAGGTTGAGGGCGCAGAAGGTGCCCAGGGACATGTTCATCGGGGTGAGGATCGGCATGGTGAGGGCGACGATCCGGCCGCCGGCCGCCCGCGCCCGCTCGGAGGCCTCCAGCTGGCGGGGGACGCGGTCCGGGACGGCGGCGTCGATGGTGAGGACGTTCCAGTTCAGCGGGCGTCCCGCGGCGGCGGTCATGCCGACCAGCAGGTCGATCTCCTCGTCGGAGAACCTGTCCAGGCAGCCGGCGACGATCGCCTCGATCTGGGTCCCCTCGTGCTCGCCGACCGCGCGGGAGAGCGCCAGCAGCTCCTCGGGCGCGGCCCGGCGGCTGGCCACCGGGTTGCCCTCGCCGTCGGCGTGGCTGGAGGACTGGGTGGTGGACAGGCCCCAGGCACCGGCCGCCATCGACTCGTGCAGCAGCCGCACCATCGCGTCGAGTTGGGCGGGCGTCGGGCTCGCCTCGGGGTCGGTCGCGGCCGGGCCCATGACGTGCCGGCGGATCGCGCAGTGGCCAGCCATGAAGCCGGCGTTGACGGCGGTGTGCCCGTCCAGGGCGGACAGGTAGTCGGCGAAGCTGCTCCAGTTCCAGGGCACTCCGCCTTCGAGGGCGGCCAGCGACATCCCCTCGACCCTGCACATCATCCGGCGGGTGTAGTCGGCGTCCTCGGGCTTGAGCGGGGCGAGGGTGAAGCCGCAGTTGCCGCCGGCGACGGTGGTGACGCCGTGCGAGAGGGACGGGGTGGCGAAGGGGTCCCAGAAGAGCTGGGCGTCGTAGTGGGTGTGGGGGTCGACGAATCCCGGTGTGAGGACCAGGCCTTCGGCGTCCTCGCTGCCGCGGGCGGGCCCGAGGCCGGCGCCTATGGCGGCGATGCGGCCGGCCTCGATGGCGACGTCGGCTACCCGGGGCTCCGCGCCTGTTCCGTCGACGACGGTCGCGTTCTTGATGATGTGGTCAAACATGCTCGGAACTGGCCTCCCCAGGTCGTTCGTGGGTACGCGCCCCTGAACTCAGTGCCCGCAGGGGCGGAATTCAGGGGCGCGGGGAACTGCGCGAAGCGGAACTGCGGCGCCGCACACGCCGACGGTGGGCTGGGCACCCTGCACCCCGGTGGGCGTCAGGACGCCTCGCGGAAGCGGGTGGTGCGGTGGACGGGGTCGGTGTCGATCTTCGGCACCACGTGCCGGCCGACCAGCTTGATGGTCTGCAGGCAGTCCTCGTACGGGATGCCGACCGGGAGGCCGAAGACCAGCTGGTCGGCGCCGGCCTGCTCCCAGCGCTTGCACTGGGTGAGGACCTCGTCCGGGTCGCCGCAGATCATCAGCTCCTCGGCGATCAGCAGCTCGATGAACTCCTCGGTGTACTCCGGCAGCAGCTCCGGCCACTCCGGTATGCCGTCCGGCCGCGGGAAGGTGTCGTGGTAGCGGAAGAGCAGCGACTGCAGGTAGTTGAGGTTGCTGCTGGCCGCGATCCGGACGGCCTCCTTGTGGGTGGGCGCGCAGATCGCCGTGGAGGTCACCATCACGTTGTCGTTGACGTACGCGCCGATCGGCTCGGCGTCCCGGATGGCGGTCTTGTAGGACTCGACCACCCACTCCATGTCGGAGACCTTCTGCACGCTGAAGCCCAGCACGCCGAGGCCCTTCTTCGCCGCCATCGCGTAGGAGGGCGGGCTGCCGGCCGCGTACCACATGGCCGGGTGGGACTTGCCGTACGGCTTCGGCAGGATCTTGCGCGGGGGCAGCGACCAGTGCTTGCCCTCGAAGCCCGGGTACTCGTCGTTGAGCCACATCCGGGGGAACTCCCCGATGGTCTCCTCCCAGATCTCCTTGGTCCCGTTCATGTCGGTCATGCCGGGGTGGAAGCCGAGGATCTCGTGCGAGCCGGCGCCGCGGCCGGTGCCGAACTCGAAGCGGCCGCCGCTGAGGTGGTCCAGCATGGCGACCCGCTCGGCGACCTTCACCGGGTGGTTGACCTTGGGCAGCGGGTTGAAGATGCCGGAGCCGACGTGGATCCGCTCGGTGGCGTGGGTGAGGTAGCCGATGACGACGTCGTTGGCGGAGAGGTGGGAGTACTCCTCAAGGAAGTGGTGCTCGGTGACCCAGGCGTACTTGAAGCCGGACTTGTCCGCCTGGACGACGTAGTCCATCTCCTCCATCAGGGCGTGGTGCTCTGCCTGCGGGTCGCCCTGGCGGCGGCGCTCGGGTACGTAGCCCTGGATGAAGAGTCCGAATTCCATGGGTTGGGTGACCCCTTTCCGGGTGGGCCCGACGGAATCTGATGACCCGTCAGATTTCTGGGACTGTGACACGGGCGCCATGCGAGGTCAAGGCTCCCGGGCGGCACATCTGACGGTCCGTCAGAAGATGCTGACCCCGCAGAGCCAGCCGCCGTCGATGACGAACGGCTGGCCGGTGACGTAGCTGCTCTCCGCGGAGCTGAGGAAGAGCGCCAGGTCGGCGACCTCCTGCGGCCGGCCGATCCGGCCGAGCGGGACCACCCGGCCGTACAGCTCGCGCACCGCCTCGTCCATCGCGGCGGCGTCCGAGGCGTCGCCCAGCGTCTCGCCCGTGGAGCCGATGGTGACCTGGCTGGGGTTGGTCATCGGGGTGTCCACCGCCCCCGGGCACATCGCGTTCACCCGGATCCCGCTGGGGGCCAGTTCGAGGGCCGCCACCCGGGTCATGGCCAGGATGGCGCCCTTGGAGGCGGCGTACGCGGTGGTCAGCGCCATGCCGGCGTGGGCGGTGTAGGAGGCGGTGTTGACGACGGTGCCGCCGCCGGCCTCGGTGATCGCCGGGGCCGCGGTCTTCATCCCCAGGAAGCAGCCGACCTGGTTGACGGTGATGACCTGCTGGTACTCGGCCAGCGGAGTGTCGGTGAGGGCGTTGAGCCGGAGGATGCCCGCGTTGTTGACCAGCCCGTCGAGCTTTCCGTACGCGGAGACCGCCGCCGACACCGCGGCCTGCCACTGGGCCTCGTCCGAGACGTCCAGGTGCCGGTAGCGGGCGCCCAGCTCCTTGGCCACCGCCTCGCCCTGATCGTCCAGCACGTCGGTGATCAGCAGCTGGGCCCCCTCGGCGGCGAACCGGCGGGCCTCCTGCTCGCCCTGCCCGCGGGCGCCGCCGGTGATGAGTATCGAGCGCCCGGCGAGGCGCCCGCCGCCGTTCGGCGCGGAAGCGTTGGTCATCTCACTCCTCGAGTCGGTCGGTCATGCGGTGGGGACCAGTGGCAGGACCTCGGTCGCCAGTGCGGAGAGCTGGTCCAGGTACTCGTCCAGGGATCTGGAGCGGGGACGGATCTGGAGGTGGGTGGCGCCGGCCGCGCGGTAGCGGGCGAAGAGCCCGGCGAGCCGGTCCGGCTTTCCGGTGACCGCCCGTCCGGTGTCCCAGCCCGGCTCGCCGACGTAGACCGGGGGCGCGATCGCGTTCACCGCGAACGGCCGCTCCGGCGGCCGGAGTCCGCGCACCAGGGCGAGCATCTCGGTGAGCGAGTCGAGGTCGTTCCCCTGGGAGAGCCAGCCGTCGGCGTGGAGGGCGGCACGGCGGACGGCGGCGGCGGAGTGGCCGCCGACCCAGATCGGGGGCCGGGGGACGGCCGCGGGGCGGGGGCTGATCCGCAGGCCGTCCAGGCGGCCGGTGGAGAGGGCCGTCTTGAGCTCGCCGACGGCGCTGGTGAGCAGGGCACCGCGGCGGTGGAAGTCGACGCCGAGAGCGGCGAACTCCTCCTCGACATGGCCGGCGCCGACGCCCAGGATCAGCCGCCCGGCGGAGAGGGCGTCCAGGCTGGCGTACTGCTTGGCGAGGAGCAGCGGGTGCCGGAGGGGCGCGACGGCGATCGCGGAGACCAGGGCGACCCGCTCGGTGACGGCCGCGCAGTGCGCGAGCACGGCCACCGGGTCGTACCAGGTGGCCCCCATCGACCCGGCCAGCCGGTCGGGGATGCCGACGTGGTCGCAGGCGGCGACGTAGTCGAGGCCGATCCGGTCGGCGTGGGCGGCGGTGGCCGCGATGGCGGCCGGGCCCGCGGAGCCCTCCCAGTCCTCGACGAAGATCCGGCTCTGCGCCTGGACCGGGAGCTGGATGCCGAACCGCATGGCGGCCACGGACTCGGCCCCCGCCTCGGTCGCGGCCTCGGTTCCGGCCTCGGTTCCGCTCTCGGTTCCGGCCTCGGTTCCGGTCCGGGTCTCGGTCACGGCCGGTTCACCCGGCCCACAGGCCCTCGGGGGTGAGCACCAGGAGGTCTATGGCGTTGTCGCGGACCAGCCTGGAGACGGTCTCCGGGGGCAGGTGGCCCATCTGCTGCTCGGCTATCTCGCGGGACTTGGGCCAGGTGGAGTCCGAGTGCGGGTAGTCCGTCTCGTAGAGGACGTTGGCCTCGCCGATGGCGTCCAGGTTGCGGACGCCGTGCGGGTCGTCGAAGAAGCAGCCGTAGATGTGCCGGGCGAAGAGCTCGCTGGGGGGCGTCAGCACCTTGTCGGCGACGCCGCCCCAGGCGCGGTTCTCCTCCCAGACCACGTCGGCGCGGGCCAGGATGTAGGGGATCCAGCCGATCTGGCCCTCGGCGTACATCAGCTTGAGGTCGGGGTAGCGGTCCAGCTTGCCGGACATCAGCCAGTCGACCATCGAGTAGCAGCAGTTGGCGAAGGTGATGGTGGAGCCGACCGCGGGGGGCGCGTCCGCTGAGGTGCTGGGCATCCTGGAGCTGGAGCCGATGTGCATCGCGATGACGGTGCCGGTCTCCGCGCAGGCCTGGAGGAACGGGTCCCAGTCGTCGGTGTGGATGGACGGCAGGCCGAGGTGCGGGGGTATCTCGCTGAAGCAGACGGCGCGGACGCCGCGGGCGGCGTTGCGGCGTACCTCGGCGGCGGCCAGCCCGGCGTCCCAGAGCGGGACGATGGTCAGCGGGATCAGCCGGCCCTGGGCCTGCGGACCGCACCACTCCTCGACCATCCAGTCGTTGTAGGCGCGGACGCAGAGCAGCGCGAGCTCGCGGTCCTTGGCCTCGGTGAAGGTCTGTCCGCAGAAGCGCGGGAAGGTGGGGAAGCAGAGCGCGGACTGGACGTGGTTGACGTCCATGTCGGCGAGGCGGGCGGGGACGTCGTAGGAGCCGGGGCGCATCTGCTCGTAGGTGATGGCCTCCAGCTTGACCTCGTCGCGGGGGTAGCCGACGGCGGTGTCCAGGCGGGTGAGGGGGCGGCGGAGGTCCTCGTAGACCCACCAGTCGGCGAGGGTGCCGGGGTCGCCGGGTTCGCCCATCCTCGGCGCGAACCTGCCGCCCTTGAAGGTCATTTCGGCGAGGGGGGCGCGGACTATTCGGGGGCCGGTCTCGCGGTGGCGGGCGGGGAGGCGCTCGCTCCATACCTCCGGCGGTTCGACGGTGTGGTCGTCCACCGAGATGATCCGGGGGAAGCTGTCCATGCGGCCCAGGCTAGCCCAAATCTGACGGGCCGTCAGCTACGTGTCCGCGACGGGCGCGGGCGATCTGACGCAGCGTCAGGTGGGCGATCCATTCACGGTCGCACAGCGACTTGGGGGCGCGGGGAACCGCGCGGCCCGCGTGCAACGGTTCCGCACTCGGCGACGGCCACTCGGTGGCAACCCTGGTTCCGTCGCCGACTGCGGGCCGCCAGTGGCCGGCCGTGCAGTTCCCCGCGCCCCCGAAGTCGCTGCGCGACCTGCGGGCGCCCGCGGCGCTACAGCGTGCCGAGGGTCACCTCGGCGGTGTGCGAGGCGCCGTCGCGGTCGTAGGTGACGGTCACCTTCTCCCCCGGCTTCTTCGAGGCCAGCGCCTCGGAGAGGGACTGAGAGGTGCTGACGGCGGTGCCGTCGATCTTGGTGATGACGTCGCCCGGCCTGAGGCCCGCGTTCGCGGCCGGGCCGCCGGAGTTGACCGAGACGACGCCCGCGCCCTCGCCGTTGAGGCCGGTGGAGCCGGTGCCGAGGACGGTCCGGGTGGTGATGCCCAGGGCCGCGCGGCCCGAGTTCGTCACCTTGCCGTCCTTGATCAGCTGGTCGGCGAGGTCGGTGACGGTGCTGGCGGGGATCGCGAAGCCGATCCCCGGCGCCGCGGAGGTGCTGCCGGACTGGGAGTCCACCGCGGCCAGCGTGTTGATGCCGACGACCCGGTCGTTGAGGTCGACCAGCGCCCCGCCGCTGTTGCCGGGGTTGATCGCGGCCGAGGTCTGCACCATGTTCGGGATGGTCGCGCCCGCCTGGCCGGCCGAGGCCGGCTCGGAGACCGTGCGGCCGACGGCCGAGACGATCCCCTGGGTGACGCTGGAGGAGAGTCCCAGCGGGTTGCCCATGGCCAGGACCAGCTCGCCCACCCCGACCTTGGCGCTGTCCGCGAAGGAGGCCGGCTTCAGTCCGGAGGGCGGCTTGGACAGCCTGATCACCGCGAGGTCGTTGGTGGGGTAGCTGCCGACCAGTGTGGCGTCCAGCGTGCTGGAGCTGTCGGCCATGGTGACCTTGAAGCTCCGCTCGCCGCCCACCACATGGGCGTTGGTGACGATGTCCCCCTTGTCGTCGTAGACGATCCCGGAGCCCAGCTCGTTGCCGGCGGTGATCTGCACGACCGAGGGGAGCACGGCCGCGACCGTGTCCTGGTAGGCCTTCTGCAGGTCGTTGGCGCCCGCCGTGGAGGCGCTGGGGGCGTCGTTGATGTTCAGCGCGGAGGCCGCCGCAGTGGACGAACCCCCGGAGTCGGAGGAGCCGGAGGTGCAGCCGGCCGCCGTCCCGGCCACGGAGATGAGCAGCAGGGCCGCGGCACCCGCTCGCATCGGCGTAACGCTACGCATGATCGTTGATCGCCACCTTGTAGAACGATATGAATTACATGGATTATCCCTTTTGTCGGATGCGGCCCCCGGCAGCAACACGCCTCAGTTCCGACGCTGCCTCAGCTCGCCCTTGAGGACCTTCCCCGAGGCGTTGCGCGGGAGCTCGTCCAGGAACTCGACCGAGCGCGGGACCTTGTAGTTGGCCAGCTCGTGCCGGGCCCAGGCGATCAGCTCCGCGGCCTCCGCGGACCGGGCGGCGGCGGTCGCCCCGGCGCCGCCCGCGGGCACCACGTACGCCTTGCCGACCTCGCCGAGGCGCCGGTCCGGGACGCCGACCACGGCGACCTCGCCGACCAGCGGGTGCCGGCCGAGCGCCTGCTCTATCTCGGCGGGGTAGGCGTTGAAGCCGCCCACGGTGAACATGTCCTTGAGGCGGTCGGTGATCCGGAGGTTTCCGGCCGCGTCCAGCTCCCCGATGTCGCCGGTGCGCAGCCAGCCGTCGGGGGTGAAGGCCCGGGCGGTCTCCTCCGGCTCCTCGAAGTACTCGCGCATCAGGGTGTAGCCGGAGACCTGGATCTCGCCCTGGCCGCTGATCCGCACCCGGACGCCGGGGATGGCGCGGCCCGAGGTGGCGGCCACCGTCTCGGCCGGGTCGCCCGGGCGGCACATGGTGACGATCCCGCAGGACTCGGTGAGCCCGTAGGCGGTGACCACGGTGCCGATGCCCAGGTCGTCGCGCATCCGGCGGACCAGCTCCAGGGGGACGACGGCGGCCCCGGTGACCGCCAGCCGCAGGGGCAGGTCGCGGGCACCCGCGTCCAGCAGCGACTGGTAGACGGTCGGGGCGCCGGGGAGGACGGTGACCCGCTCGGAGTGGATCTTGGCGAGCACCGCGTCCACGTCGAAGACCGGCTGCGGCAGGATGGTCGCCCCGCGCATCAGGCAGGTGAGGATGCCGGCCTTGTAGCCGAAGCTGTGGGTGAACGGGTTGACGATCAGGTAGCGGTCGCCGGCCCGCAGCCCGGCCAGTTCCGCCCAGGTGGCGAAGGCCCGCAGGGTCTGGCCATGGGTGGCCACCGCGCCCTTCGGGTGGCCGGTGGTGCCCGAGGTGAACATGATGTCCGCCGGATCGTCCGGGCCGACCGCCCGCATCCGCGCGGTGACCTCGGACTGCGGCGTGGAGCGGCCCGAGTCGAGGAACTCCCGCCAGCCGGTGAAGCCCTCGGGCATCCCGTCCTGCTCGCCCAGCAGCACGCAGTGCGCCAGCTCAGGCAGCGGCCACCGGTCGGCCCGGGCGGCCCGCAGCGCGGCGGCGTAACTCTGGCCCAGGAAGCGGCCGGTGACGAAGGCCAGTCTGGCGCGGGTGCGGTGGAGGAGTTCGGCGACCTCGCCGCCCTTCAACCGGGTGTTCAGCGGTACGAGGACGGCGCCGGCGCTGACCGCGCCCAGCGCGGCCGAGACGTAGTCGGGGGTGTTCGGGGCCCAGATCGCCACCCGGTCCCCCGGCGCCACCCCGGCGGCGATCACCGCCGCGGCCGCGGCCCGTACCCGCTCGCCGAGTTCGGCGTAGCTCAGCCGGGTGCGCGGGCCGACCACCGCCTCCCGGCCGGCGTGCGCCCGGGCGGCGGACTCCACCAGGGCCGGGATGCTGGGCCAGGGGACCTCCGGCGGGGCCTCGGCGGCCGCCCCCGGCGCCCGCCCCCCGCCGCGCCCCCGTCCACGTCCCCCTCCAGGCCCCCATCCACGTCAGCGCCCATGTCCACGCCCTCCCTAGGGTTTTCTGACTCGACGTCAGATTATGTCGGCGGCGGGTCGCGGCAAAAGCCCTCGCCAAGCTATTCTGACGGACCGTCAGATAATGTTCTGCGGCCTCGGGAGGGCGTGGTTCGGCATGCTCGACGGCTTCAAGGACCGCACGGCCATCGTCGGGATCGGGCAGACCCGGTTCGGCGGGCACCCGCCCGGGAGGCCGCCGGAGCATCCGGTGGAGTCCGGGAAGGAACTCGCCTGCCGGGCCGTCCTCGCCGCGCTCGAGGACGCCGGGATCGACCCCGGCGAGGTGGACGCCCTCGCCTCCTACACCCTGGAGGAGACCGACGAGGTCGAGCTCGCGGCCGCGCTCGGCCTCGGCGACCTCACCTGGTTCAGCCGCACCGGGTACGGCGGCGGCGGGTCCTGCGCCACCGTCGCCCAGCTGGCCGCCGCGATCGCCGCGGGACAGGCCACCGTCGGCGTCGCCTGGCGCTCGCGCCGGCGCGGACCGCGCGGGCGGCCCTGGCAGGCCCCCGGCGCCGCCGCCGAACCCCGGCCCGGCCCCGCGCAGCCGCGCCAGGGCGGCGAACGCCAGCCGGTCGCCGCCCAGTGGACCCGCCCGTTCGGCCTCCTCCGCCCCGCCGACGAGGTCGCCATGCTCACCCGCCGCTACCTCCACGAGTACGGCGCCACCCGCGACCACCTCTTCAACGTCGCCCTGGCCTGCCGCAACCGGGCCAACCAGAACCCGGCCGCGATCATGTACGAGCGCCCGCTGACCCGCGAGATGTACATGGACGCCCGCTGGATATCCGAGCCGCTCTGCCTCTACGACAACTGCCTGGACACCGACGGCGCCCTGGCCTGCGTGGTGGTCGGCGCCGAGCGCGCCCGGGACTGCCCGCGCCGGCCCGTCCTGGTGCACGCCGCGACCCAGTCGCTGCCGCCGCTCCACCACGGGATGGTCGACTACTGGTGCGAGGACCCGCTCGCCAGCCCGGGCTGGACCGCCGCCCACACCCTGTGGAAGAACGCCGACCTCACCCCCGAGGAGATCGACTGCGCGCAGATGGCCGACGCCTTCACCCCGCAGGTGCTCTTCACCCTGGAGGCCTACGGCTTCTGCGGGCGCGGCGAGGGCGGGGCGTTCACCGAGGGCGGGGCGCTGGAACTCGGCGGCCGGCTGCCGGTGAACACCGGGGGCGGCGGCCTCTCCGAGGGCTATCTCCACGGCTTCAACCACATCACCGAGGCGGTCCGGCAGTTGCGCGGGGACTCCACCGCGCAGGTGCCGGGGGCGTCCTCGGCGCTGGTCACCGCCGGGGAGTGCGTGCCCACCTCGGCCCTCATCCTCCGCGCCGGAGAGGGGGGCCGGCGATGACCTCCACCGCCCCCGGACTCCTCGTCCCCGCCGTGGACGAGGACGGCGCGCCGTTCTGGGACTACGCCGCCCGCGGCGAGCTGCGGATCCAGGCCTGCGCGGACTGCGGCCGGCTGCGCTTCCCGCCCCGGCCCTGCTGCCCGTACTGCAGGTCCTTCGCGAGCGAGTGGCGGCCGGTCAGCGGGCGCGGTCGGATCTGGTCCTTCGTCATCGCCCACCCGCCGCTGCCGCCCGCCTACCAGGAGCGGGCGCCGTACCCGGTGCTGCTGGTCGAGCTGGCGGAGGATCCGGGGATCCGGCTGGTCGGCGACCTCGCCGCGGAGTCGCAGCAAGGCCCCGGGCACGGACAGGGACAGGGCCATGGGCAGGGCGGCGCCCCCGCGTCCGGCGGGCCCGGTGGCGGACGGCGCCGCCGCCCGGCGCAGCGTGCGCCCGAGCCGCGGATCGGGGCCCCGGTCCGGGTGGTCTTCGAGCAGCCGCCGGTACCCGACTGCCCGCCGCTGCCGCGCTGGGCGCTGATCTGATCCCAAGGCCGCCCGGGACCGGTCCGGGGACCGTTCGGGGGGCCGTCCGCAGGGCCCTGTCCCCGCCTTCTCCCAGGTCTTTCCCCGCCCTTACCGGGCAAGTTGAACTTTGCCCCAACCCTTGCCTCAATAGGGTGACGAGGGCGCTCGGGGTTCACCCCCCGGGCTTAGGCTCCCGGCTGTGACGAAGCTTCAGCAGCAGCCCCTCCCCGCGGAGTGGGCCGACACGCCGGTGACCGTGGTCATGCCGACCTACAACGAATGCGGCAGCCTGCCGGGAACGGCCGAGGAGGTCCTGGCCCTCCCGTTGCCCGGGCTGCAGCTGATGGTGGTCGACGATTCCAGTCCGGACGGCACCGGCGAGCTGGCCGAGAAGCTCGCCACCCAGGCCAACGAGGAGAGCACCGCCGACGGCCGCCCCCGGATGCGGGTGCTCCACCGCACCGCCAAGGACGGCCTCGGCCGCGCCTACGCCGCCGGGATGGCCACCGCCGTCGAGGAGGGCGCGCGGTACGTGGTGCAGATGGACGCCGACGGCAGCCACCCCGCGGAGGCCGTGCCGCGGATGCTCGGCACCGCCCTCTCCAGCCAGGCCGGACTCGTCGTCGGCAGCCGCTACGTCCCCGGCGGCGAGCTGGCCGAGGAGTGGGGTTGGCACCGCCGGCTGCTCTCCCGCTGGGCCAACGCGTACGCCGGGACGATCCTCTCCACCCGCATCCGGGACATCACCGCCGGCTTCAACCTGTGGGACGCGGAGGCCCTGCGGGCGATCGGCCTCGGCCGGCTGGAGAGTGCCGGATACAGCTTCCAGGTCGAACTCAAGTTCCGTGCCGTGCAGGCGGGTTGGACCGCCGTCGAGATCCCGATCCGGTTCGCGGAACGGCACACGGGCGAGTCCAAGATGAGCCTGGCCGTGCAGCTGGAGTCCGCGATCGTGCCCTGGCGGCTGCGGTTGCGCGCGGCCCGCCGCGGGAGCGGCGACACCGCCCGGTGATCGCCGGGCGGGGTGCCGTACGGGCGTGATCGCCCCGGAGGGCGCCCGAAGGGCCCGTCCGGGGCGCGGGGAACCGCGGGCGCCGGAACGTTACCGCTCCAGCAGGGCGAACAGTTCCTCCCAGCGGGCTTCGATGGTGTCCGGCGCGAAGCGCTGGACGTCCTTGCGCGCGCGGTCGCCCATCAGGTCGCGCAGCTCCTTGTCGTCCATCAGGCGGCCCAGCTTGCGGGCGAGTTCGGAGGTGTTGCCCAGGGTGGCCAGGAGGCCGTCGTACTCGTCCTGGACGATCTCGCGGACGCCCGGCGCGCAGTCGAACGCGACGCACGGAAGCCCCGTCGCCATCGCCTCCAGCAGCGTCATCGGGAAGCCCTCGCCGCGCGAGGACTGCACGAAGATCGACGCCCGCCGCAGCTGGCCGGGCACGTCCTGGCTCTGGCCGAAGAAGTCGACCGAGGAGTCCAGGCCCAGCTCGTGGCACTGCTTGCGGAGGGCCTCCTCGTCCTCGCCGGAGCCGACCAGCCGCAGCGTCCAGTCCGGACGGCCCTGCGAGGCCTCGGCCCAGGCGTCGAGGAGCATGTCCAGCCCCTTCTGCTCGGTGAGCCGGCCGACGCAGAGGACGGTCTTCTGGTCGCGCGGGGAGGGGACCTCCGGCATGAAGGGCATCGGGTTGGCCATCGAGGTGGCCTGGTTCATCCCCTGGCGGATCCACAGGTCCGCGTCCTCCTGGGTGAGGAGGACCAGCCGGTCGACGTCCTTGTACCACTTCTGCACCCGCTGGAAGCGGGAGGAGGGCTTGGAGTACTCGAAGGACTCGTGGCTCATCCCGATGACCGGCAGCCCGGCCCAGTCGGCCCGCGCCACCCACTCCATCGCCCACACCTGGGTGACGATGACCATCGCCCCCGGCTTGGCCGCCCGGAACATCGCCGAGAGCTGGTCCGCCGCCCGCTGGATCTCCGCCTGCCGCCCGGCCTCCTTGCGCTGGGCGGCGACGTTCAGCCGGTCCCAGGGCTTCTTCGGCCACCAGGCCGGGCCGGGATGCGCCTCGTGCAAGGTGACCGCGCGGTACGGGAGTTGGTCGATCGGCCCGACGTCCAGGGTGCCGTCCGGGGCCGGCACGATGCCGACCTGGGTGACCCGGTGGCCCTTCGCCGCGAAGAGCGAGGCCACCTGGTGCGACCACCGCGCGACGCCGCCCATCTCGTTCCAGCTGTTCGAGATGATGAAGATGTCGCGGGGCTTGACGTTCTTCTGCTCGGCCGTCACTTGCTGCTCCTGGAGAGAAAGACCTCGTCGACGATGCGGGCGGCGGCGTCCCCCTGGTCGTACTCGCCGAACTCCTTGACGAAGCGCTGCCTGGCCTCGGCGTAGTCGACCGCGCGGGCTTCGAACTCGCCCACCGCGTCGAAGAGTTGCTCCTCGTCGAAGACCATCGGCCCGGGGGCGACCGCGGTCAGGTCGAAGTAGGTGCCGCGGGTGTCCTGCACGTACTCCTCGTAGTCGTACGTGAAGTAGATGATCGGCCGGTCCAGCAGCGCGTAGTCGAACATCACCGAGGAGTAGTCGGTGATCAGCCCGTCGGCGAGGGCGAGCAGCGGCGAGATGTCGTGGTAGGTGGAGACGTCGATGACCCGGCCGCGCACGGACGGCGGCAGCACTACCGAGTTGAGGTAGTGGCAGCGCATCAGCAGGGTGACCTGGTCGCCGAAGCGGTCGGCGAACCGCTCCACGTCGAAGGGCAGCTCGAACTTCTTCACGCCGCCGCCCTGGTGGGACCGGAAGGTCGGCGCGTAGAGCAGCACCTTGCGGCCCTCGGGGATGCCCAGCTCGCGGGCCAGCTCCTGGTCGCGCTCCCCCGACCTGCGGGCGGCGACCAGCATGTCGTTGCGCGGGTAGCCGACCCGGGCCAGCACCTCCGGCTTCAGCCGGTAGGCCCGGGCGAGGGTGCGGACGTCGTGCTCGGAGCGGATGCAGAACTTGTCGAAGCGGTCCAGCGACTTCTGGTACTGGGCCTGCTCCTGGTACCCGGCCACCTTGTACTCGGCCTGGTCGAAGCCCATCCGCTTGAGGGCGGAGCCGTGCCAGGTCTGGACGTAGGTGGTCTCCGGGCGCTTGGCCAGCTTCAGCGGGAAGCCCTGGTTGTCCACCCAGAACTCGGCCTGGGCGAGCGCCCGCAGGTACTCCCAGGACCAGCGCTTGACCAGCTTCACGTCCTTGGGGAAGCCCTCCGGCTTCGACCCGGCGTAGGACCAGATCGGCTTGATCGGCACCCCGCGCCGGACCAGCTCCTCGTAGATGGCCCGCGGGCTGTCGCTGTACTGCTTGCCGAGGTGGCTCTCGAAGACCACCTGGCCCTTCACCACCGGCAGCTTCAGCAGCACCTCGTGGTAGGCGCGGATCTTCGAGTCGCCGGAGCCGGCCTGCTTGCGCAGCCGGTCCATCCGGCGGGCGGTCCGGGTCACCGAGCGCATCCCGGTCCGGGCGATCTTGCCGACCGGGCCGAGGTCCTGGGCCTCGCCGTGCGGGCCCTGCTGGCCCCAGAAGAGCTCGTGGAACCGCTTGCTGGCGTTGCCGTGCTGGGTGAGGACGAAGGCCAGGTGGCCCTTGGCGGACGCGGACGGCTCGAAGCCGTCGGCGACCAGCCGGGTCAGCCGCGGCCGGACCGGCAGGGCGCCGCCGCGCAGGTCGTAGTCGCCGACGGTGAGCGCGGTACGGGTCTCCCGCCCGTCGGCGTCCAGGTAGAGGAAGACGTCCCAGACCGCGTCGATGACGCCCAGCGGGTGGAGCTGGCGGGCGAGGTCGGCGGTGGTCTCCCAGACGATGCCGTCGCCGTCGTAGCGGACCTCGCGGACCGGGAAGGTGAAGGACTGCAGGGAGCGGCGGCGGGCCTTGAACAGCATCCGGGCGCTCAGCCTGGCGTCCGGCCCGATCTTGCCCAGCGGGTTGACGATCCGCCCGGAGATGGTCGCCCCGTCCGGGCCCTCGTGGTAGCCGGTGATCTGGTTGCGCAGGTCGAGCTGGTCGATCCGCTTGTTGTGGTAGCCCGACTCGGTGACGTCGAGGAGCCGGCGGCCCTCCTCGGTGTCCAGGTGCGCGGCGCAGAAGTAGACCTTGCCGTCCCGCTCGACCAGCGGCGAGGACACCTTGTTCCGGTTGATCAGGGTGTCGATGGCCGGCATCAGGTTGTCCCAGTCGTCCCGGGCCAGGAGGTAGGCGCAGATCCGGTGGATCGGCGTCACCTCGTCGTAGGCCGCGGACTGGATGCCGTCCAGGTAGGCGCGGGCGAGCTCGGCGAACTCGTGCCGGAACTCCACGCCGAGGAACGGCAGGTCGCGCAGGTGGAGGACCAGGTCGTGCTTGAGGAACTTGATGTCCTTCTGCAGCTTCAGCTCGTCCAGGCCGCGCTCGGCGAGGAGCGCGTCGATCCGGCGGTGCATCTCCAGCCGGTCGGTGAAGTTCCGGATGTCGCCGCGGGAGTTCGAGATGGACTTGATCGCGGCCTTGTCCACCACGTCCCAGTAGTAGACGACGTTGGGGATCAGGGTGATCCGGCTGGCCCGGACGTACGCCTGGGAGGAGAAGAGGAGGTCCTCGTAGTGCAGTCCGCGGACGAAGACCATGCCCTGGTTGAGGAGGAAGTCGCGGCGGTAGCACTTGTTGGTGGAGAGGGTGTCCCAGACCAGCAGGTCGGGCAGCTCCGCCACGGACTCCAGGGTCTGCGTCCGCTTGTACAGCCAGGGGTACCACTCGACGGTCTTGCCGTGCCGGTTGTCCAGGTGCCGGCGGACCGTCAGCCCGGAGACCAGGTCGGCCTCGGTGCGCTCGGCGGCCTCCACCATGTTGCGGCAGGCGTCCAGCTCCAGCTCGTCGTCCGAGTCCAGGAACATCACATAGGTGCCGCGGGCCTCGGAGATGCCGCGGTTGCGGGGCTCCCCGCAGCCACCCGAGTTCTCCTCCAGCTGGAGGGCGCGCACCCGGTCCGGGTTGGCGGCGGCGAGCCGCCGGGCCACGTCGAAGCTGCCGTCGGTGGAGCAGTCGTCGACGATCAAGATCTCGACGTTGCGCAGCGACTGGTTCAGAACGGAGCTGACGGCTCGGGGCAGTCGGTCACCGTCGTTGAAGCAGATGACGATGACGCTGACGTCTGGCACGTCGCGCCCACCCTCGGCATCGGCCGGCGCGGCCTCCGCCTGGGCGTCCTGAGTCACCACGGTCGAGGTCATGCGGATTTCCTAACTGACAACTTCAGAAAGCAGGTGGCCGCGCGGCCGCGGTGACAACGCCGGGCCGTGGCCCTTGGTTCCCCGTCGGCCGCAGAACCAGGAGCTCAGACCGAACCCGGCCCACCCTTCCGATCAGGCGCCGTCGGTGACGGGTCGCCGGACCGCCGGGTAAGCCGGGCAGGTAAGAGGACTCCAGGCAAACATCATCCTATCGGAGCCTGTACAGGGGCTGGTTGGGCCACGAACTCCGGTTGGCGCCGCCAGCGCTCCGGGACGCGGGCCCGCCACCACCGCTCGGCGGGCTCCTCGACCCACCGGAACATGGCCCAGGACAGGAGGTTCGCCAGGACGCCGACGAGAAGCAGCGCGATCAGGGTCACGTTCGCGTCCGGCAGCCGGCCGATGAGCCATTCGAGGATCCGGGTGACCGACTGGTGGAGGAGGTAGAAGGAGTACGACCAGACTCCGAGGTTCACCAGGAGGCGGCGGTTCAGCAGGCCCTTCCGCCCGAGGAGCTCCCGCTCCACGAACGCCGTCACCACCAGCGCGCTCAGCACGGTGACCACCGGCCGCACCAGATAGTCCAGCTGCGCCACCAGGCTCGCGGACAGATGGGCCCGGCCCTGGTAGTAGGCGACGGTGTAGCCGAGCACCAGCAGCACCGGCAGCGCCGGGTGCATCCGCAGCCGCCAGCCGCGTTTCAGCAGAACCGCCGTGGTCATGCCGGTGAGGAAGACGGGGAGGTACACCAGGGGGGTGCGCATCACCCATCCCGCGATGGACTGGCTGAAGTTCGCTGCCGACCACCAGCACACCGCGTACATCGCCAGCAGGCTCGCCGCGGTGAGCGGCACCAGCCAGCGGCTGCGCATCCGCAGGATCCAGCCGACGGCCAGCGGGAAGAGCGCGTAGAACAGCAGCTCGACACTGAGCGTCCAGGTGACGCCGTTGCCGGGCAGCTCCGGCTGGATGTGCGGGAACCAGGTCTGGATCAGCAGGACGGAGCTGATCAGGCCGAACCAGTTGATCCGCACGCCGCTCAGGTAGTAGTCGGCGAAGATCGCCAGCGGCAGCGCCGCCAGGGTGGCCGGGAAGATCCGGCCGAAGCGCCGCCAGTAGTACGACCCGAGGTGCTCGCCCGGCTTGTAGATCCAGGTCAGCAGGAAGCCCGACAGCACGAAGAAGAAGTCCACCCCGTACGCGCCGATCTGGGAGTACGGGTAGATCAGCGGAGCCCTGCCCATACCGGTCAATCCGCCGAAGCCCGTGAAGTGGTGGGCGAACACGGCGAAGGCGGCGAAGAACCGCAGACTGGTCAGGGAGTCCAGGCGCTTCGGCAGGGGCCGCCGGATGTTCTCCGGCGGGTGGTGGCTGAGGGCTGGTCGGGACATGCGGCGCGACGCTACCGCCTCAACCTGGCAATTTCGCCCTCGGGCGCCTGAAAGTCACATGACTCACACACGACTGACAGCTCTTGTTCAGGGGCCCACCGGGGCCGAGGTTAGGATGCCCGGCATGACTTGGCTCATCACCGGCGGCGCCGGCTACATCGGCGCGCACGTCGTGCGCGCGCTGCTCGAGGACGGCAAGCGCGTGGTCGTGCTGGACGACCTGAGCACGGGCAGCGCGGACCGCCTTCCCGCGGAGGTGCCGCTGGTCACCGGCAGCACCCTGGACGGAGCGCTGGTCGAGTCCGCCATGCGCGAGCACGGCGTCACGGGCGTCCTCCACATCGCGGCGAAGAAGCAGGTCGGCGAGAGCGTCGAGCAGCCGCTGCGGTACTACCACGAGAACGTGGAGGGGCTGCGGGTGGTGCTCGCGGCCGCGGCCGCCACCGGGGTGAAGTCCTTCCTGCTGTCCTCCTCCGCCGCCGTCTACGGGATGCCGGACGTGGAGCTGGTCACCGAGGAGACGCCCTGCGTGCCGATGAGCCCGTACGGGGAGACCAAGCGCGTCGGCGAGTGGCTGGTGGCCGCGACCGGGCGGGCCCACGGGATGGGCACCGTCTCGCTGCGCTACTTCAACGTGGCCGGCGCGGCCACCGCGGAGCTGGGCGACCCGGCGATCCTCAACCTGGTGCCGATGGTCTTCGAGCGGCTGACCAAGGGTCAGCAGCCGCTGGTCTTCGGCGACGACTACCCGACGCCGGACGGCACCTGCATCCGCGACTACATCCACGTCGCGGACGTGGCGAGCGCCCACGCGGCGGCGGTGCGGCGGCTGGAGTCCGAGGGCGGCGAGAAGACCGAGCTGGTGCTGAACATCGGCCGCGGCGAGGGGGTCTCCGTGCGGGGGATCCTCGACGTGATCGGCGAGGTCACCGGCAGGGACGCGAGCGGCGAGGTGGTCGCCCGGCGGCCGGGCGACCCGGCGCGGATCGTCGCCTCCGCGGAGGCGATCTCCAAGGAGCTGGGCTGGGAGGCGCGCTACGACGTCCGCGAGATGATCGGCTCCGCCTGGGCCGGCTGGTGCCTCCGCCACCCCGAGGCCCGCGCGTAGGGCTTTCCGCCCCAGGCGCAGCGCCGCAGGCGCGGGCAAGGGGCGCGGGCCACTACAGCTAGCGGGCGGTGCCCTTCGCGGCGTCCAGGGCGTAGACGCAGCGGTCCTTGGAGCAGGCGAAGACCCGCCCGCCGGAGACCAGCGGGGAGCCGGAGACCTCGCCGCCGGTGTCCAGTTTCCAGCGCGGCCGGCCCGTCGCGAGGTCCAGGGTGTGGAGGGAGTGGTCGCGGCTGCCGACGTGCACCAGGCCGTCGGCCGCCGCCGGGGCGCCGGAGATCTCCCCGCGGGCGGAGTAGCGCCACCGCTCGCGGCCGTCCTCCGCCCCGAACGCGTACAGCACCGCCCCGGAGGCGACCAGCACCGCGCCGCCCGCGACCACCGCCGGGTCCGCCCCCTGCCGGGCCCCGCCCGTACGCGCCCGCCAGCGGAGCTCGCCCGTGGCCGCGTCGAGGGCGCTGACGGTGCCCAGGTAGTCGGCGGTGTAGAGGCCGCCGGCCTCGTCCAGGGCCGGCGGGGTGAAGAGGACGACCTGGCCCTCCGCGCGCCAGCGCTCCGCGCCTGACTCCTCGTCCAGCGCCAGCACCTGGTTGCCCGCCGTGACGTACAGCACGCCGCCGGCCAGCACCGGGCGGGACGGCACGTCCTCGCCGACCCGCCGCGACCAGCGGCGCCGGCCCGTCGTCAGGTCGATCGCGTGCAGCTGCCCGGAACCCCGGTAGTACACGGACTCGCCGACCACGCAGGGCCCGGAGTGGGGGTTCTCGTACTCCTGCTGGGCGTCGTCGGCGCGCCACATCTCGCTGCCGTCGATCGCCGAGCGGACCTGGACCCCGCCGCCGCGCGAGCCCACGCAGACCGCGCCGCCGCCCGCGTCGATCGAGTACACCCAGCCGTTGAGGCCGGTCCGCCAGGTCTCTCCGCCGTCCGTGGCGGCGACCGTGTAGAGGCTCGGCCCGTCGGCCGCGTGCACCCGGCCGTCGGCGACCGCCATCGCCCAGGCCACGTCGCGGGTCTTGAAGCGGCGCCGCCCGGTGGCGATCTCCAGCGCGTGGACCTCGAAGGAGTTGACGAAGAGGGTGCCCTCCCAGACCACCGGCCGGGTCCAGATGTCGTTGGACATCCGGAACCGCCACGGCCGCCAGCGGCCCGAGGTGGTTCCGGCCTCGCCGCCTCCGTCACCGCCGCCGCTCTCCCGGGCGGGGGCTCCGCGGTGCGCTCCGCGCCCGGTCGCGGCGGCGGAGGCGGCGGACGGCGAGTACGGGCGGGCGACCTCCCGTGCGGCGGACGGCGGGGGGACCGCCGGGGCGGCGGACGGGACCGCGAGCGCCGCCGGCGCCGGGCCGGCCTCCGCGCGCGCCCCCTGCGCCAGGAACTCGTTGACCGGTTCCGGCGCCGGCGGCGGGGGGATCGCCGGGGCCGCGTACGGGCCCGGGGTGATCGGCACGGAGACGCCCGGCAGCCGTACCGGCTCGTCCGGCGCGGCCCGGCCCGGCCGTCCCGGCGGTCCCGCCGGGGCCGGGCGCAGCGAGGGCGCGGTCGACGGGTCCCGGGTCACGGCCGGCGCCCCGGTCCGCGCCGGGGGCACCGGGGACGCCGGGGACGGGACCGGGGCGGCCACCGAGGGCTGCGCCGCGATCCGCGCGGAGCGCCGGTGCCGCCGGCGCTCGATCAGGTCCAGGGCGACCTCGGGCAGCCACTGCACCGCGTCGTCGTCGCCCTCGTCCACCCGCGCGAACAGATGGGGGGCGAGGTCCGACTGAAGGGAGGCCAGATCGGTGCGCTTCTCCGGAGCGGGCCGCATCAGGCCCTTGACCACGGCGTCCAGCTCCTCCGGCAGCCCACTGAGGTCGGTCTCCGAGCGCAGCAGCTGGAAGACGGTCTCGACCGGGTTGGCCCCGTGGTAGGGGGCGTGGCCGGTGGCCGCGAAGACCACCAGCGAGCCCAGCGAGAAGACGTCGCTCGCGGCGGTCACCCCCCGGCTGTCCCGGGCCTGCTCGGGTGACATGTACGCGGGGGTGCCGACCGCCACGTTGGTCATGGTCAGCCGGGTGTGCGAGACCCCGGCCGCGATCCCGAAGTCGATCACCCGCGGGCCGTCCTCGGTGACCAGCACATTGGACGGTTTCAAGTCCCGGTGGACGAGACCGACCTGATGGATCGACTGGAGCGCCTCGGCGATCCCCGCGGTGATCCACCGCACCGCGTCCACCGGAAGCGGCCCGCATTCGGTCACCAGGTCCTCGAGCGAGGGCGCCGGCACGTACGCGGTGGCCAGCCAGGGCACCGGCGCGTCCGCGTCGGCGTCCACCACGGCGGCCGTGTAGAAGCCGCTGACCTTCTTGGCCGCGGCGATCTCGCGGCTGAACCGGACCCGGAACAGCTGGTCCTCGGCGAGCTCCGCGCGCACGGTCTTGATCGCCACCCGCCGGCCGGCGGCCGACCTGGCCAGGTACACCAGCCCCATCCCGCCGGCACCGAGCCGGCCCAGCACCTCGAACTGGCCGATCCGACGCGGGTCATGCGCCGTGAGCTGCTCCATGTGCTCCACGTTCCCTGGCTCCTTCCCCCCGCGGCTCCCCCGTGGCTCCCCGGCTGCCCCGGCGATTCTCCCCTGCCGCCGGGCCTCCGGGCCAACCGCCCCCCAGCGCGCCGGACGCGCCTTCACCGTTGCTTCACCGGCCCCACACGCGCGGCCGCGGCCGAGCGCCCCCGCCGAAACCGAACCCGCTCGTCCGGTAACGGAGTTGACGGGGAGTTCGGCTGGAGGCCGGGTGGAGTGGTGAGGAACGGTGGGGAAACG
Organism: Phaeacidiphilus oryzae TH49; assembly: GCF_000744815.1. Taxonomy (NCBI): domain Bacteria; kingdom Bacillati; phylum Actinomycetota; class Actinomycetes; order Kitasatosporales; family Streptomycetaceae; genus Phaeacidiphilus; species Phaeacidiphilus oryzae. The sequence continues at coordinate 4,149,483 of NZ_JQMQ01000005.1, read as the reverse complement.
GCGTCCTCGTCCACAGCGCGGTCACAGCCGGGGTACCCGCGGCAGCCTCGGACAACCGCCCAGCGGGGGCCGAGGCGGCGGGGCGGCGGCCCGGCGGGCTGGCGGTCCGGCGGTCCGGAAGCGATCGGCCACTCGAACGGGTGTCCTGATCCCTCGCGCCGGGGGCGGCGCCGGAAGGGCGGCCGGGAGGCCGTCAGGAGGGCCGCCGGAGGGCCGGAACCGCCGGTGAGAAGGGGCCTCCGGGCGTCCGACGGGCCGTCAGCCTGACGGCGCATCCGGTTCCACCGCCGGATCGCGCCCGGATCTTGGCTAGGTAAACTGACGGCATGACAGGACAAGTTCGCACCGTCGACGGTCGCGTCGCCGGGCGACGCGGTCAGGCCACCCGGCAGAAGCTGCTGGACAACCTCCGCGAGATGCTCAGCACGTCGCCGTACCGGGACGTCAAGGTCATCGACGTCGCCCGGATGGCGGGTACCTCCCCCGCAACGTTCTACCAGTACTTCCCCGATGTCGAGGGCGCCGTTCTCGAGATCGCGGACGATGTGGCCAAGGAGGGGTCGGTCCTCAAGGACCTCGCCTCCGACAAGTCATGGGTCGGCAAGTCCGGCTATCAGACGGCAGAGGACCTGGTGGACGGGTTCTTCACCTTCTGGGCCGACAACGAGCCGATCCTGCGAGTGGTGGCGCTCGGTGCCGCGGAAGGGGACAAGCGGTTCTTCAAGATCCGCCAGAAGATCCTCACCGCGGTCACCAACGCACTGACCGACGGCCTGAAGTCGCTCCAGTCCTCCGGCAAGGTGGAGAAGTCCGTCAGCGCACCGGCGGTCGCCGGCTCGCTGGTGGCCATGCTCGCCGCGGTGGCCGAGCACCAGAAGGGCTTCGAGTCGGCCGGCGTGAAGGCCAAGGAGCTCAAGCCCAACCTGGCCCTGCTGGTCTGCCTCGGCATGACCGGCAAGAAGCCGCCGAAGTAGACGGCGTCGGGCAAGACCGCGGCGGCGATCGGATCGGACCGACCGCCCGCACGTCGCGCGCAGCCCGGCATCCTGTCCGGCCGGGTCCCGCGCCGGGCGTGCCTCGGGGGAGGTACGCCGGATTGGGGTCTTCCCCGCCCGAGCCTCCTCGGGCGCTGGGGAACGATGCGCGCCAACCGTCCACAGGGCGGCTTTCCGCAGCGGCGGGAGGCCGCCCTCAATCCTGTCCGGCCTCGCCCGCGGCCTCGCCCGCGCCCACTCCTTCGCTCGCGCCCGCCGCCTCGGCCCCGTCGGACGGGGTCAGGCGGAAGATCCGCAGCTGCCGGTCGACGCGCTTCTGGTAGGTCGCGTACGGCGGCCACATCCGCAGCAGCTTCTGCCAGGCCTCCTCGCGCTGGTCGCCCTCCAGCAGCCGGGCCCGGACCGGGAAGGTCCGGCCCCTGTGCTCCGCCCGCGCCTCCGGCTCCGCCAGCAGGTTTCCGGTCCAGGCCGGATGCCGGGGGCGGCCGAAGTTGGAGCCGACCACCAGGATCGTCCCGGTCTCCGGCTCGGGAAGGCAGGCCAGCGGGGTGACCCTGGGGGCGCCGCTGCGCCGGCCGGTGGTGGTCAGGAACAGCGACGGCAGCATGTACTGGCTGATCATCACCTTCCCGTTGCTGAGCTGGTGGACCGCGCGGTCCAGATGCGGCAGGACCCGCGGCGCGATCGCGGCGAAGGCCCGGCTGGAGGAGACCCTCTGCACGAAGGCGTCCCTGGCGGCCGTAGCTCTGCTGCTCGACGAGGGGTCAGGCATGGCGTCTCCCTTGGGGTGGCGGGGGCGGGGGTCGGTGGCTCGGGGCCACGGGGTCTCGGCGGCCTCGGGGGCCTCGGGGCCTGCTCAGAGGTCGGCGAGGAGGCCGGCGGCGTCCGCCGCGCGGGCCCGGAGGGCGTGCGCGGGGCCGAAGAGGAGCTCGTCGGCGGCGGCCCGCTTGTAGAAGAGCTGGGCGTCGTGCTCCCAGGTGATGCCCAGCCCGCCGTGCACCTGGATCGCGGTGCCGGCGGCCAGGGTCTGGGCGTCCAGGGCGGCGGCGAGGGCCAGCGCGGGGTCGGTGGGGTCGGGTTCGGCCACGGAGAGCGACCAGGCCGCGTGGAGGACGGTGGCGCGGGCGCTCTGCACGGCGACATGGACGTCGGCGAGGGCGTGCGCCAGGGCCTGGTTGGCGCCGATCGGCCGGCCGAACTGCTCGCGGGTGCGGGCGTGCTCGACCGCGCGGCCCAGCGACTCCCGGGCGGCGCCGACGGCCTGCGCGGCGACGGCGACGGCGGCCAGGGCGGCGGTGCCGGCCGCCGGGTCCGGGGCCGGGTCGGCCAGCAGGGCGGCGGGGGCGTCGCGGAACTCCACCCGGGCGAGGCTCCGGGTGTCGTCCAGCGCGGGCAGCCGGGTCCTGCGGACGCCGGGGGCGCCGCCGTCCACCAGCAGCAGGACGCTGCGGGAGCGGGGGTAGCCGCCGGTGTGCGCGGTGACCACGAGGAGGTCGGCGGCGGCGCCATCGAGGACGGTGGGGGCCTCGCCGTAGAGGAGCCAGCCGCCCTCCGGTCCCTCGGGGGCGGGGCGGGCCTGGAGGCCGCCGGCCCGGCCTCCGCCGGCGGACGCCGGCGCGGCGGGGAGGGCGGCGACGGTCTCGGCCAGGCAGAGGGCGCCGGTCGCCGCGCCGGAGGCGAGGCGGGCCCGCGCCGACGCCGCTTCGGCGGAGGCGGGGACGGTGACTGCGGGGGTGGTGAGCGCGGGGGCGGTGAGCGCGGGGGCGGCGGCCTCGGTGAGGGCAGAGGCGGCCAGCCAGCCGCCGAGGAGCGGGGCCGGGAGCAGGGCCCGGCCGGTCTCCTCGGCGACGACGGCGAGGTCGACCGGGGTCAGGTCGAGGCCGCCGAGCTCGGCGGGCTGGAGGAGGCCGGGGAGGCCGAGTGCGGTCAGGCGGCTCCAGAGTTCGGGGTCGTGGCCTGCCGGGGAGTCGGCGGCGGCCCGGAGGGCGTCGCTGGTGCAGTGCTTCGCGAGGAGATCGCGCAGGGTGCGGCGGATCTCGTCCTGTTCGGGGCTGAGCTCGGCGTCCATCCGGTCTCCAACCTGACGGTGTGTCAGTTCTCCGTGGGATCTGATGTACCGTCAGTTCCTCGCGAAGGCAAGGCGCCGGTCGGCCGCGTTGGCGGAGAGGTCAGCGGGAGGCCGGCGCGTACGGCGCGTACGCGGTGGGGAAGGCCGCGGGCAGCAGGTGCCAGGGGAGGTACTCCGGGTTGCGGACGCAGTCCGGCAGGATCTCGGTGCGGGTCTCGGTGTTCACCGGGCAGGCGCCGACGATGTAGCGGCTGGCCACGCCGCCGGGGAAGGCCACCTCGTGCTGGAAGGCCCAGCGGTGGGTGGTGCCGATGGTCTTGTTGACGTCGATGCCGCCGGGGGCGTCGATGTAGTAGTTCCAGGCCGACTTCCACTTCTTGTACAGGTCGTGGTCGTAGGTCGTGGAGACGTACGGGGACGGCTGGTTGCGGTCCACGTAGGAGGCCACGTCGTACTGGCCGTTGATCGGGGCCTTCGGCTGGAAGCCCTCGGCGAAGACGACGTCCGGGCCGCGGCCGTCCGCGCGGTACAGCTCGTCGCAGGTGGTGCGGTAGACCGGCGCGGGGGTGATCCGCCGGACGTCCACCCGGCGGTCCGCGGCGGCGGCCAGCGGGTCCGCGATCCGCGGGCAGAGGAGGTCGGCGGCGGTCGGCGGGGCGGGGACGGTGAGCGCGGGGGCGTGGGCGGTCGCGGGCGCGGGCGCCGCGGCGGCGGCGGTGCTGAACAGGCCGGCGAGAGCGAGCGCGCCGGAGGCGAGGAGGGCGCGGGCCCGAGAGATCTTGATCACCCCCCGAGCATCCCGGCTGCGCCGGAGCTTCGGCGCGACCGTCACCCGGGCGGCGGCGTTTCCTACGCCCCGTCAGCTGCCGCCCTGACGCGCGCGACAACTCAAGGGCGCGAGGAACTGCGCGACACACTGCCGCAGGCGGCAACGGAGAACGGGCTGCAACGCAGCGGCCGCCGCCGAGCACCGCGCCACAGGCGGCCGGGCGCGCAGTTCCCCGCGCCCCTGCGGCGCAGCCCGAGTTGCGGAGCAACTCAAGGGGCGCGAGGAACTGCGCGGCCAGCACCGCACACAGCCGCAGGCGGCAACGGAGTCCGGATTGCAACCCAGCGACCGTCGCCGAGCACCCCGCCGCAGACGGCCGGGCGCGCAGTTCCCCGCGCCCCTGGAGGGCGCCTACGGCACGGGCGCGTTGCGCAGCAACCCTGCGGCGCAGGCCGAGTTGCGGAGCGACTCAAGGGGCGCGGGGAACTGCGCGGCCAGCGCGGCACACTGCCGCAGGCGGCGACGGAGAACGGGTTGCAACGCAGCGGCCGTCGCCGAGCACCCCGCCGCAGACGGCCGGGCGCGCAGTTCCCCGGGCCCCTGAAGGGCGCCTACGGCGCGAGTTGCGCGGCGGGTCACGCTGCCAGCGTGGACGCGTCGCCCATGACGATCACGGGGTGGGCGGCGGGGTCCAGCTCGGTGAGGAGGCGCTTGATGTCGGGCTCGGGGAGGGCCACGCAGCCATGCGTCGGACCCCCGTGGTCCACATGCAGCCAGATGCCGCCCCCGCGGTCCTCGCCCATCGGGCGGCGCGCGTCCAGCGGCGAGCTCCCGGCCACGTGGTTGTAGTCGATGGCCACCACGTAGTCGAACGCCCCGGCGAGCGACTCGCCTTCGAATCCCCGGCCCACCGCCACGAACGACGAGGAGTGGTCGTACGGGAGGCTGGTGCCCGGATTGGCCTTCAGGCCGCCCGCGTCGGTGAGCGAGTAGACCCCGATCGGGCTTCGGAGGTCGTCGAGGTGGTGGTCGGTGGTCCAGCCGCGCAGCGCGTTCCGCGCGGGCCAGGACGGGCCGGCCGTCCAGCGCCCCTGCGCGTTCCTGGTCCAGAGGGTGAGGGTGCCGGTGTTCTTGTTCCGGCCGGCCCCGCTCATCAGGACGACCTGGCGGCTGTCGGACGGTATCCGCTTGGCGAAGGCCGCTCCGACGCCGGGTATCGAGGCGTAGCCGGTGACGGTCGGCCGGGGGCCGCCGTCCATCGCGGCCTGGTGCGCGGAGGCGCTGCGGCCGTCGGGCAGGACCGGGGCCGCCGCCGCGGCACCGCCCGAACCGCCCGAGCCGCCGCCGGCGGAGAGTTCGTCGAGGGCGCCCAGCCCCGGGATGTGGTGGCCGGTCGCCGCCTGGACGGTGCCGCCGGCCGCCGTCAGCACGACCACCGCGGCGGCGCCCCAGCCGACCATCGCGCCGCGGGGCCCCTTGCGGGAGGCCCTGCGGGCGGCCCGGGAGTCTGCGGCGGAACGGGCGTGGCGGGACATGCTGCTCCGTGGTCGGTCGTGAACGCGCCTGCTCGCGCGTTGCGTTCGGATACGGGTTCGGGCGGTCGATCGATTTGCGATCAGGGCTGTGTCGTCCCGTCACGCTACCTCTCTCCCGAACATCCGACCCCGGGAGCCTCCACGCCTCCCCCGTATGCCGGAGCGTTTGTGGCCAAGCTCACACCCCTCACTCCCTCCCCCTCGGACGACCTGACGGTGTGTCAGTTTCCTGCTCTCCAGGCGTTCCGCCCCCTTTCCGGCAGCTTGACCACTCGGTAATCTGATGGTCCGTCAGATTTCGGGGATTGGGGGCAACCACCGATGCTGGACCAGTTCCGCCTGACCGCCGACCGCGCGGCCCAGGGAGCCCACCCGATCGGCTCGGCATACCCGGACAACGCCACCGATACCGGAGGGCGCCCGCTCCGGCGCCGCGAGGTCGACCTGGACCGGTTCTTCCGACCCGAGAGCGTCGCCGTCGTCGGCGCCTCCGACACCCCCGGCAGACCCAGCACCGGGATCACCAGGCAGCTCCGCGCCTGGGCCGACCGGGTCGGCGCCCGCCTCTACCCGGTCAACCCCGGCCGCACCGAGGTGGACGGCCTGACCTGCTACTCCTCCGTCACCGACCTCCCCGACGAGGTCGGCACCCTCGACCTGGCCGTGCTGCTGGTCGCCGACCCGGCGCCGCTGATCCCCGAACTCGTCGAGGCCAAGGCCCGGTTCGCGGTCGCCTTCGCGGGCGGCTTCGCCGAGACCGGCGCCGAGGGCCGGGCCGCCCAGGAGCGGCTGGCCCGGCAGATCGAGGAGGCCCCGACCGGCCTGCGGCTGCTCGGCCCCAACACCAACCTCAACGCCTTCGAGACCTTCCGGGACGACCTGGAGGGCCCGGCCATCGCCCTGGTCACGCAGAGCGGCCACCAGGGCCGCCCGGTCTTCGCCCTCCAGCAGCTCGGCATCCGGCTCAGCCACTGGGCGCCCACCGGCAACGAGGCCGACCTCGAAGTCGCCGACTTCCTCGGCTGGTTCGCCGACCAGCCCGAGGTCGGCGCGATCGCCGCCTATCTGGAGGGGATCAAGGACGGCCGGGCGTTCCTCCTCGCCGCCGACCACGCCGCGCGGCGCGGGGTGCCGGTGGTCGCGGTGAAGGTCGGCCGTACCGACGCCGGCGCCCGCTCGGCCGCCACCCACACCGGGAAGCTCACCGGCCAGGACCGGGTGGCGGACGCCGCGATGCGGCAGTTCGGCGTGGTCCGGGTGGACGGCCTGGACGAACTCCAGGACACCGCCGCCCTGCTGGCCCGGGCGAAGCCGCCGCGAGCGGAGGGCGTCGCGGTGTACTCCATCTCCGGCGGCACCGGCGCCCACTTCGCCGACCTGGCCTCGGCGGCGGGACTGCCGCTCCCCCGGCTCTCCCCGGAGCGGCAGGCCCAGCTCCACCAGTGGATACCCGGCTACCTCGACGTCTCCAACCCGGTGGACTGCGGCGGCCATCCGGTCGGCGACGAGCGCGGCCGGAAGATCATCGACGCGCTGCTGGACGATCCGGAGGTGGGCGTGCTGATCTGCCCCGTCACCGGGCCCTTCCCGCCGCTCAGCGACCGCCTGGTGGCCGACCTGGTGGCCGCCGCCGAGACCACCGACAAGCTGGTCTGCGTGGTCTGGGGCTCCCCCGTCGGCACCGAACCGGCCTACCGGGAGGTGCTGCTGGGCTCCCGGCGGGTGGCCACCTTCCGCTCCTTCGGCAACTGCGTACGGGCCGTGCGGGCCTGGCTCGACCACCACCGCTTCACCGCCGGCTACCGCAGCCCCTTCGAGGACGCGCCCACCGCCCCCTGCGCCGGCCAGGCCAAGGCGCTGCGCCTGCTGGACGGCGAGGGCGGCGCGCAGACCCAGCTCAGCGAGGTCTCCGCCAAGCAGCTGCTGCGCGCCTACGGGATCCGGGTGCCGCGCGAGCAGTTGGTGAACAGCGCCGCCGGGGCGGTCCGGGCGGCCGGGGTCGTCGGCTACCCGGTGGTGCTGAAGGGCTCCGCGCCGGACGCCGCGCACAAGACCGAACTCGGCCTGGTCAAGATCGGATTGACTTCGGCCAGCCAGGTACGCGATGCGTACCGCGAGCTCACCGAGAACGCTCGGGCGGCGGGAATAGACCGACTGGACGGTGTACTTGTCTGCCAGATGGTGGACGCCGGCGCGGAGATGGCGGTCGGGCTGAGCCACGACCCGGTCTTCGGTCCGGTGGTCACCGTCGGCATGGGGGGCACCCTCGTCGAGGTGCTCGACGATACCGCCGTCCGGGTGCCGCCGTTCACCTGCGAGGAGGCCCACCGCATGGTCGGCGAGCTGCGCGGCCGGGCGCTGCTCGACGGGGTGCGGGGCGGACCGCCGCTGGACGTCGACGCGCTGGTGGACGTGGTGATGCGGGTGCAGCGGATGGCCTTCGAGGTCGGCGACCGGCTGGCCGGGCTGGAGATCAACCCGCTGACGGTGCTGCCCGCCGGGCGGGGCGCGGTGGCACTGGACGCGCTGGCTGTGTGCCGGCGGGAGCGGGCAGACGAGGAGGGGGCCGCGGAGGACGCGGGCTCCCTGTGAGTGCGAGGAGGGAAGGCTGATGGGGCATCAGGCCATGGCGATCGCCGCGGTGCGTCACCTGGGGGTGCCGCGGGGGGCCGGCGCCGAGCCCTCGCCGGGGCCGGTGGTGGCGGCGAGCGCGCCGCCGCCGAGCCCGGACGCGGGCGGCCCCGGGGCCGATGAACTCCGTTCGGTGCTGGGGCACTTCGCGACCGGCGTCACGGTGATCGCCGCGCGGACGCGGGACGGAGAGCCGGTCGGCTTCGCCTGCCAGAGCTTCGGCTCGCTGTCCCTCGATCCGCCGCTGGTGTCCTTCAGCGTGGCGCGCACCTCCTCCTCCTGGCCGCGGATCGCGCGGTCGGGGGCGTTCTGCGCGAACATCCTGGCGGCGGACCAGCAGGAGCTGTGCCGGTCGTTCGCGGTGAGCAGCAGCACGGGGGCGGACAAGTTCGCGGGCGTGGAGTGGGAGCCGACGCAGGCGACCGGGTCGCCGCGGCTGGCGGGGGCGCTGGCGTGGGTGGACTGCACGATCCAGGCCGTGCATGTGGGGGGCGATCATCTGATCGTCCTCGGACGGGTCCGAGACCTCTTGGCGCGCCAGGACGCGGACGCGTCAGGGCCGCTGGTCTTCTACCGCGGACGCTTCGAGCTGGGCTGATCGCCGCCCCGGCGCTGCGCCGCAGGCGCGCGTAAGGGGCGCGGGGAACTGCGCGCCCAGGCGACTACGGTCCGCACTCGGCATCGGCCACCGGGTTGCAACCCGGACTCCGTTGCCGAGTGCGGACCGTAAGCGGCGGGCCGCGCAGTTCCCCGCGCCCCTTACGCGCGCCTGCGGCGCAGCGTTCGGGGCGTGGCGGGGCCGCGCTCGCGCAGCGCCAGCGCCCCCGCCGCGGCGGCCACGCACAGCGCGCCCGCGGCGTACCAGACCGGGTCGTAGTCGCCCAGGGCGTCGCGGAGGAAGCCGGCCGCCACCGCCACCACCGCCGCCCCCACCTGGTGGGCGGCCGCCACCCAGCCGAAGACGATCGGCGCGTCGGCACCGTACTCGCGGCGGGCGATGGCGATCGTCGGCGGGACGGTGGCCACCCAGTCGAGGCCGTAGAAGATGACGAAGACCAGCATGCTGGGGTGCACGGTGCGGGCGAAGAGCAGCGGGAGCACGGCCAGCGAGCAGCCCCGCAGGAAGTAGTAGGTGCCGAGGAGCCGGCGGGGGTTGAAGCGGTCGGTCAGCCAGCCGGAGGCGATCGTGCCGACCACGTCGAAGAGCCCGCTGAGGGCGAGGAGGCCGGAGGCGGTCGTCTCGGCCATGCCGTGGTCGCCGGCGGCCGGCACGAAGTGGGTGCCGACCAGGCCGTTGGTGGTCGCCCCGCAGATCGCGAAGGTCCCGGCCAGCAGCCAGAACGGGCGGGTGCGGGCGGCCGAGGCGAGCACCCTGAGGGCGCGGAGACCCGCGCCGGTGGTGCGCTCCGGGCGGGGCACCGGGACCGTCGCGCCGTAGGGGGCGAGACCGAGGTCCGCCGGGTGCTCGCGGAGCAGCAGCAGGACGAGGGGCACGACGGCGAGGGAGCAGGCGCCGACGGTGAGCGAGGCGGCCCGCCAGCCGTAGGTGGTGATCAGCCAGCTGAGGACGGGCAGGAAGACCAGGTTCCCGGCCGAGCCGGCGGCGGTCAGCACACCGGTGACCACGCCTCGGCGGGCGGCGAACCAGCGGTCGGTGACGGTGGCCACGAAGGCCATCGCCATCGAACCGGTGCCGAGGCCGACGAGCACACCCCAGCAGAGGATCAGCTGCCAGCTCGCGGTCATGAAGACGGTGAGTCCGCTGCCGACGGCGATCAGGGTGAGCGCGCCGGCGAGGACCGGGCGGATGCCGAACCGCTCCATCAGCGCGGCGGCGAACGGCGAGGTCAGGCCGTAGAGGGCGAGGTTGACGGAGGCGGCCGACGAGATCGTGCCGTGCGACCAGCCGAACTCCATGTGCAACGGGTCCATCAGCAGGCCGGGGGTGGAACGGAAGCCCGCGGCGCCGACGAGGGTGAGGAGGGAGACGGCGGCGATGATCCAGGCGTAGTGGAAGCGGGGAGCGGGCGGCGGCGCCGCTGCTGCGCTGCGCTGGGGCTGCGTCGACGGGGTGGTGGTCACGCCCACGAGTCTGGGGTTAGGGTGCGGCGTGGGACAGTGGCCCGGAGGACGTGTTCCGCAAGGATCGGGCCACGGGGGTCGGATTTCCTCCCGGGCCGCCCGCCCCGGGCGCCGGTGAGCCCGCAGGGCGAATCCAGGGGCGCGGGGGCCGGAACCGCAGAAGGAGGGAGCCCCCATGCCGCACCGCGTGGTCGTCCTCGCGCTGGACGGCGTCATACCGTTCGAGCTCGGGATTCCGAACCGCATCTTCGAGTCGCAGCACATCACCTCCTCCCCCGGCGACCCGCCGCTCTACGAGGTCGTCACCGCCTCCCTCGCCCCCGGCCGGCCGATCAGGACGACCTCGGACTTCCGCATCGTCGCGGACGAGGGGCCGGACGCCCTGGCCACCGCGGACACCGTGGTCGTCCCCGCCGCCTACGAGCCGCCCGAGCTCTTCGAACGCGGTGAGCTGAGCGCGGAGTTGGGGGCGGCGCTGGCGCACATCCGGCCCGGCGCCCGCCTGGTGTCGATCTGCACCGGCTCGTTCGTCCTGGCCGCCGCCGGCCTGCTGGACGGGCGCCCGGCGACCACCCACTGGCGCTACGGCGACACCTTCCGCCGGCTCTTCCCCAAGGTCCTCCTCGACCCCGAGGTGCTCTTCGTCGACGACGGCGACGTCCTCACCTCCGGCGGGGTGGCCGCCGGGGTGGACCTCTGCCTCCACATCCTCCGCCGGGACCACGGCAGCGCGGCCGCCAACCGGGTGGCCCGCCAGTGCCTGGTGCCGCCGTGGCGGGCCGGCGGGCAGTCGCAGTACGTGGAGCGTCCCGTGCCGCCGGCCGGCCAGGCCGCGGAGGGCACCGCCCCGGCCCGCGCCTGGGCCCGGGAGCGGCTCCGCAACCCGCTGGAACTGAGCGAGTTGGCCGCCCGCTGCGGGATGAGCGTGCGGACCTTCACCCGCCGCTTCCGCGCCGAGACCGGGCTCAGCCCCGGCCAGTGGCTGGTCCGCGAGCGGGTGGAGCTGGCCCGCGAACTGCTGGAGGCCGGGGAGTCGACCATCGAGCGGATCGCCCGCGAGACCGGTTTCGGGACCGCGACCTCGCTGCGGAACCATTTCGAGGCCCAGGTCGGAGTCTCGCCGAGCGCCTACCGCCGTACCTTCCAGCTCAGAAGGTGAGGACGGCCCGGGCCAGCCGGCCGGACCCGGTGGCCTGGACGGCCTTGTCGAAGTCGGCCAGCGGGTGGGTCTCGGTGATGAGTTCGTCCAGCTTGAGCCGCCCCTGCCGGTACAGCCCCGCGTACCTCGCCACGTCGTACTGGGGGCGGGAGGAGCCGTAGCGGCAGCCGAGGATCGACTTGTCCAGGTAGAGGTCGGAGACCCGGAAGGACGCCTCGGCGTCCGCCGCCGGGACGCCGAGGAGGACCGCCTGGCCGTGCCGGTCCAGCAGGTCGACGGCCTCCCGGATGAGGGAGGTCCGGCCGACGCACTCGAAGGCGTGGTCCACCCCGAGGGGGAGGAGTTCGCGGACGGCGGCGGTGGAGGAGACGAAGTCGGTGGCGCCGAACCGCCGGGCCAGCGCCTCCTTCTCGGCCGCCACGTCGACGGCGACGATCCGCCCGGCGCCGGCGAGCACCGCCCCCTGGATGACGTTGAGGCCGATCCCGCCGCAGCCGATCACCGCCACCGTCTCCCCGATCGCCACCCGGGCGCGGTTCAGCACCGCCCCGACGCCGGTCAGCACCCCGCAGCCGATCAGGGCGGCGGAGGCGAGCGGGACGTCCTTGTCGATCCGCACCGCCTGGACCGCCTTGACCACGGTCAGTTCGGCGAAGACGGACGCCGACGCGAAGTTGTACACCGGCTCGCCGCCGGCCCGCAGGAACGGCTTGCCTGGGCGGCCGATGGCCTGCCGGCACATGGTCGGCATGCCCTTGCCGCACCAGTCGCAGGTGCCGCAACTGGCCAGGGTGGAGAGGGCGACGTGGTCGCCCGGCACCACATGGGCCACCCCGGCGCCGGTCTTCTCCACCACCCCCGCGCCCTCGTGCCCCAGCACCACCGGCACCGGGAACGGGATGGTCCCGTCGATCACCGACAGGTCGCTGTGGCAGAGCCCGGCCGCGGCGACCCGGACCAGCACCTCCCCCGGCCCGGGGTCGCGCACCGAGAGGTCGTCCACCACCGCGGCGGCCTTGCCGTCGAACAGCACTCCTCGCATGGGTACCACTCCCTACTTCCGGTCAGGACGGCCAGACCACCGACTGGAGTTCGCTGTACGCGTGCAGCCCGTAGGAGCCGCCGTCGCGGCCGATGCCGCTCTGCTTGAAGCCGCCGAACGGCGTCTCCGGGTGCCGGCCCACCGTGTTGATCCCGACGTTTCCCGTGCGCAGCCGCCCGGCCAGCGCGTACGCCCGGCCCGCGTCGGCGGAGAAGACGTAGTCGTAGAGGCCGAAGTCGCTCTGGTTGGCGAGGGCCACCGCCTCGTCGTCGCCGCCGTCGAAGGGGAGGACGACCACGACCGGGCCGAAGACCTCCTCGCGGACGATCCGCGACTCCGGGGTGACCCCGGTGAGCAGTGACGGGGCCACGAACCAGCCTCGGGAGGGCAGTTCGCGGGGCCGGGCGTGGTCGACCGCGCCGGCCGCCAGCGCCTCGTCCACGTACCCGCGGACCCGGGCCCGGTGGGTCTCGGAGATCACCGGGCCGATCACCGTGGACGGGTCGAGGGGGTCGCCGAGCGGCAGCCGGTCGGCGAACTTCGCCAGCCCGGCGACCAGTTCCTCGTAGCGGGAGCGGTGCACCAGCACCCGGGTCGGCGCGGTGCAGATCTGGCCGGAGTGGAAGGCCCAGGTGGAGCCGATCGCCGGGATCGCCTTCGCCAGGTCGGCGTCGTCCAGCACGATGGCCGCGCCCTTGCCGCCGAGCTCCATCAGCAGCCGCTTCATGGTGCCGCCGGCCGCGGAGGCGATGGCCTGGCCGACCGCCGTGGAGCCGGTGAAGCTGACCATGTCGACGTCGGGCGAGGCGACCAGCGCCTCCCCGGTCTCCGGCCCCGAGCCGGTGACCACGTTGAAGATCCCCGGCGGCGCCCCCGCCTCGCGGAAGATCTCGCCAAGCCGGAGGCAGGCCAGCGGGTCCTGCGGGGCCGGCTTGGCGACCACCGTGTTGCCCATCGCCAGCGCCGGGGCGAGCTTCCCGGCCAGGTTGACGATCGGGAAGTTGTAGGAGGTGATGCAGCCGACCACGCCGACCGGGCGGCGGGCGGCGACCGCGTTGGTGAGCCCGCCGGCGGCCAGCGGGGTGGCGGTCACCGGCTGCGGGGCGAGCGGCAGCTCGTGCGGTTCCAGGGCGCCCCGCGCGTACCGGCGGAAGCGGTCGGCGACCACCGGCAGCTGCATGGTGGAGGCGACCCGGATGGTGGCGCCGGTCTCGGCCTGCAGCTCCGGGACGAACTCGTCGGCGTGCTTGACCACCAGATCGGCTATCCGGTCCAGGAGTTCGGCGCGGTCGGCCGGCCTGGTCGCGGCCCAGCCGGGCTGGGCGGCGCGGGCGGCGGCGATCGCCTCGGCGACGTCCTGCGCCCCGGACTCGGGGGCCAGGGCGATGGCCTCCTCGGTGGCCGGGTTCACGACGGGGTAGCCGGCGGGGGCGGGGCGCCACTCGCCGTCGATGAAGTTGCTGCGCGGTCCCGGTCCGGTGGCCGGCTGCTGAGCTGTCATCAGTGGTGATTCCCTTCAGGCCCTGGGCAGGCCGAGGACGCGGGTGGCCAGCACGTCCCGCTGGATCTGGTCCGAGCCGCCGTAGATGGTGTCGGCGCGGGAGAAGAGCGCGAGGTACTGGGCCTCGTCGAGGTGGGCCGCGCCGGGCGCGGCGGGCCGCAGCGCCCCGGACGGGCCGCGGACGGCGAGGGCGAGCTCGCCCAGCCGCTGGTGCCAGCCGGCCCACAGCAGCTTGGCCGCCGAGGCGGCCCCGGCCGCCGCCGCGGGATCCGAACCGCCCAGGGTGGCCAGCGCGTTGCAGCGGAGCACGCGGAGGTCAGCCCACTGCCGGACGATCCGCTCGCGGAGTACGGGGTCCTTCGCCGCACCGTTCTGCCGGGCCTCCTGGACGATCCTGTCGAGTTCCCGCTCGTACCCGATCTGCCGGGCGAGCATTCCGGCCCCGCGCTCGAAGGAGAGCAGGGTCATCGCGACCTTCCAGCCGGCGCCCTCCTCGCCGACCACCTCGACCGCCCGCGCACCGTCGAAGAAGACCTCGTTGAACTCGCCGTCGCCGGTGAGCTGGCGGATCGGGCGGACCTCGATCCGGCCGGGCTGGTCCATCGGCAGGAGCAGGAGGCTGAGGCCGCGGTGCCGCTCGCTGCCGGGCTCGGTGCGGCAGAGGGCGAAGCACCAGCCGGCGTACTGGGCCAGCGAGGTCCAGATCTTCTGGCCGGTCACCAGCCAGCCGTCCCCGTCCGGGGCCCGCTCGGCCCGGGCGCGGACGGAGGCCAGGTCGGAGCCGGCGCCGGGCTCGCTGTAGCCCTGGCACCAGACCTCCTCGCCGCGGGCGATCGGCGGCAGGAAGCGGGCCCGCTGCGCCGGGCTCCCGCAGGCCACCAGGGTCGGCCCGAGGAGGTGCTCGCCCAGCAGCAGAAGCGAGGACGGGGCGCCGGCCCGCGCGTACTCCTCCGCCCAGACCACCTGATGGGCCAGGCCGGCGTGGCTGCGGACGCCGTACGACTCCAGCTCGGCGGCCAGGTCCGGGCGGACCTGCGGCCAGCCGAGGCCGATCCAGCGGCCCCGGCCGAGCTCCCGCTCCCATTCCCGGCGCAGTGCCGGGTCCGGTTCCGGGCTCAGGAGTGCGGCGAAGGCGCCACCGGGGCCGAGTCGTTCCGCCAGCCACTGCCGGGCCTCGGCGCGGAACTCCGCGATCTCCGGGCCGAAGGAGAAGTCCACCATGTCGCGGGCCCGCCCCTCAGGCGTTGGGACGGTCGCCGGCCGCCGCCGCCCGGGCCATCTCCTGGAGCTGGGCGAGCATCGGCATCGGGTCGGAGCCGACCGTGCCCGGCAGGAAGTCGGCGATCCGCTCGGGGGTCCAGCCGCCGTCCTCGGAGTACATCGCGCGCAGCTCGCGCGGCTGCGCCCACACCGCGATCTTGGGTCCGGCCACGGTGTAGACCTGGCCGGTGAGTTCCCTCGCCCGCTCGGAGAGGAGGTAGACGACCAGTGCCGCCACGTCCTCGGGCTCGCCGATCTCCTTGAGCTCCATCGGGACGCCGGCGGACATCCGGGTGCGGGCCACCGGGGCCACGCAGTTGGCGGTGACGCCGTACTTGTTGAGGCCGAGGGCGGCGCTGCGGACCAGCGAGATGATGCCGCCCTTGGCCGAGCTGTAGTTGGCCTGGCTGACGCTGCCCTGGTGGTTGCCGCTGGTGAAGCCGATCAGGGTGCCGGACCTCTGCTTCCGCATCAGCGCGGCGGCCGCCCGGAAGACGGTGAAGGTGCCCTTGAGGTGGGTGGCGATGACCGGGTCCCACTCCTCCTCGCCCATGTTGAAGAGCATCCGCTCGCGGAGGATGCCGGCCACGCAGACCACGCCGTCCAGCCGGCCCCAGCGCTCGACCGCGGTGTCCACCACCCGGGCCCCGCCGGCCATCGTGGAGACGTCGTCGGCGACCGCGGCGGCCTCGCCGCCCGCCGCCTCGATCTCCTTGACGACGGCGTCCGCGACCTCGCTGGTCGGCTCGGTGCCGTCGGCGGCCACGCCGTAGTCGTTGACCACCACCCGTGCGCCCTGGGCCGCGCAGCCGAGCGCCACCGCCCGGCCTATGCCGCGCCCGGCTCCGGTCACCGCGATCACCTTGCCCTGCAGGAAGTCGCCCACGCCACCTGCCCCTTCCAGAATCTGACGGGTCGTTAGATTCTAGGAGTGTAGGAGTGCGCACGCCCGATCACCAGACGGAGGCAGCTGTGACCGCGCCCACGGAGTTCCAGGTCTTTCAGGAGATCGCGAAGCGGATCAGCAACTGGGGGCGCTGGGGGGACGACGACGAGATCGGCACCCTCAACCTGGTCACCGAGGACGTGGTACGGGCCGCCGCCGCCTGCGTACGCAGCGGGAAGCGCTTCGAACTCGCCGTGGAGCTGCGGCAGCAGGGCATCCAGACCGGGATCATCCCGGGCCGGGTGAACCCGCTGCACACCATGGTCGCGATCAATTGGGCGATGTTCGGCGAGGACGCGGTGGCCACCAGCGACGACGCCGCCACCCTCGGGCTCCAGGCCGCCACCCACTGGGACGGCCTGGGCCACGTCAGCCACGGCGGCCGGCTCTACAACGGCCACTCCGCGGACTCCATCACCCCCCACGAGGGCGCCACCCGCTGCGGGATCGAGAAGACCCCGCCACTGGTCACCCGCGGGGTGCTGCTGGACGTGGCCCGGGCACAGGGCGTGGAACGGCTGCCGGGCGACGCCGCGATCGGCCCGCGCGAGCTGGACGCGGCGGAGGAGCTGGCCGGGGTGGAGGTCCGGCCAGGGGACGCGCTGCTGGTCCGCACCGGCCAGATGGCGCACTACCTGGCCGGGGACCGGGAGGCCTACGGCTTCCCCTCCCCCGGCTTCTCGATCCACGCCCCCGAGTGGTTCCACGCCAGGGACGTGGCCGCGGTCGCCAACGACACGCTGACCTTCGAGGTCTTCCCGCCGGAGGTGGAGGGCCTCTTCCTGCCGGTGCACCTCCTCGACCTGGTGGAGATGGGGATGCTGCAGGGCCAGAACTGGAACCTGGAGCAACTGGCCGCGGACTGCGCCGAGGACGGCCAGTACGACTTCCTCCTGACCGCCCCACCGGAACCGTTCACCGGCGGCACGGGCGCACCGGTAGCACCGATCGCCGTCAAATAGCCCAACAGGCAGTCAAGCAGGCAAGCCGAACAGACCGAGCAGGCGGGCAGCCGAGCAGGCCGGGCAGGCGGGCAGGCCGGGCAGGCGGGCAGGCCGGGCGGGCAGGCCGAGCAGGCGGACAGGCCGAGCAGGCCGAGCAGGCGGGCAGGCGGGCAGGCCAGGCGGGCAGGCTCAACGGGCCGAGCGGGCGAGCCGAGCAGGCCGGACAACAGGCCAGGCGGGCGGGCTGAGCGGGCAGCCAGTACAGGCAGGGTAGGCCGGGGGGCAAGCGGGCCGGGCAGGCGGGCCGGCCGAGCGGGCCCAGCAAGCCGGCCGGGCCGGGCCGAGCCGTGGCTCGCGGGTCTCGGCGGCGTGGCGCCGCGCGGTCCCCTCGCGGCGCGGCGCAACGCCGCCTCGTGCCGGTGACCGGGCCCTGACCGGCGCCTCCGGCACTCGTTCCGCACTCGCCGAGGAAGCCCGGCAGGCCGCCTCGACGTCCCCTCGCAACGGATCGATGGCATACAGCGTGATCAGCCGTGCACGATACGTCAATGGATTGTCCGAAATTCGGATACCCCAGAGTCAGTTGAGGCTCCGTCAAGCGGAAGTGGCGCCCCCCGTCGCGCGACCGGCAGCAGAGGCGCGCGCTCAGGCGCTCACCGGCTGCGCGGGCGCCGGTACGGCCGAGTCCGCCGGGTCGATCTCGCACCAGACCCGCTTCCCCGCCCCGTCCGGGTACCAGCCCCAGCGGTCACAGAGGACCTGCACCAGGTCCAGTCCGCGGCCGTTGGTCTCCCCGCCACCCGCGTGGCGCGGACAGGGCGCGCTGTCGCTGGCGTCGGCGACCTCGATCCGCACCGGGGCGGGGGGAAGCGCCATCTCGGCCGACCCGCCCGGCTCCCCGGCCAGGGGGAAGAGGAGGCGGAGCACCGCGGGCCGACCGGTGTGCACCACCGCGTTCGTCACCAGCTCGGAGACGACCAGCACCAGCGTCTCGGCCAGCGCCGAGTCCGGCTCGTAACCGGAGCCGCTGAGGCGTGCCCGCGCCCACCTCCGTGCCCGACCCACCTCTGCTGGGTCGGGCGCGACGGCGATCTGGACCTGAAGCACCTGCACCGTTCACACCACCCGGATTCGGGGAACCCGCCGCGCCCTCGCCTGCACATCCCTGCGCGAACTCATCGGCAAGAATGGGCCGGACCAACAACCACGAGCAAGCGCTTCAGGCATATTCCACACCCAACTGCTTCGGTTGGTGCATACTGCCGCCCGCTCTGCCGTCGAGGCGCCCGCCGAGCCGGTGACCGGCACCGGAACGGGCTCCATGGCGGCTCCGGCCGCCCGACCCAGGTCACTCTCCGTACGCACTCTGGCGAGAGTATCCGAAGCCGCCGCCGGAGAAGGTAACAGTCGGTCAAGGAGTGTCAGGTCCACCCTTCCGACGTCTGTGCGCTCCATCAGTTGAACGAAGCGGGTCAGGTGAGCGAAGCGGCCAGCCGCTCCGCGCACCCCACCGGATCCGCGAACCGCCGGCGCAGCCACCACGCGCGTTTGAGGTACCGGTGCACCCCGCCCTCCCAGGTGAAGCCCATGCCGCCGTGCACCTGGAGGCAGCCGCGGGCGTTGTCCACGGCCGCCCGGTCGGCGAGGAGCTTGGCCCCGGCGATCTCCACCGGGTCGCCGCTGACCGCCGCCGCATACACCGCGGCCCGCGCCGTCTCCGCCCTGACCAGCAGGTCCGCGCAGAGGTGCTGGACCGCCTGGAAGGCCCCGATCGGCCGGCCGAACTGCTCCCGCACCCGGGCGTACTCCACCGCGGAGGCCACCGCCCACTCCGCGATGCCGAGCTGGTACGCGGCGGTGAGCAGGACCGCCTCCGCGAACAGCCCCGGCCCGCCGCCCTCCGCCGTCCGGGCGGGGTACGGCTCACCGGCGCCGCGCAGCGCCTCCACCGGGACCGCGGACAGCCCGGCGGCCGGGTCCACCGAGGGACGGGGGACGCGTGGCAGCGCGTCGGGGTCGCGCAGCAGCCGCGCACCACCCCCGGGCCCAAGGACCAGCACCGCGCGCGCGAGCTGAGCGCCCCCGGCGCCCGGAACGGAGCCGTCCGCCCCCGGCACCGCCGTCACCGGCTCCCGCGCCCCCGGCACCGCCGTCACCGGCGCCGTCGCCCCCGGCTCCGTCGCCCCCGGCTTCGCCAGCCACGGCACCAGCGCCTCGGCCCGGCCGCCGACCCGCGCCTCCGGCAGCCGCACCGCCGTCACCGGCCCCTCGCCCGGCGCCAGTTGGGAGCCGATCAGCGGCCCGTCCACCAGCGCCCGTCCGGCCTCCGCGGTGAGGAGGACGGCCTCCGGCAGCCCCAGCCCCAGCCCTTCGGGGTCCGGCAGCCGGACCCCGAAGTAGCCGATCTCCTCCAGCGCCCGCCAGTCGGGCCGGGCCGCCAGCACCTCGCGCAGGCCGTCCCGGAGCGCCCGCTGTTCCTCCGTCAACCGGAAGTCCACCCCGCTCAGCCCCCCTTCGGCAGGCCCAGGATCCGCTGGGCGACGATGTTCCGCTGGATCTGGGAGGTGCCGGCCGCGATGGTGTACGACAGGCCCTGCAGCCGGGCGGCGGTGAACGGGTGCCCGAGCAGCAGCGAGTCGTCCCCGAGCACGTCGGCGGCCAGCTCGTACAGCTCCTGCCGGGCCTCGGAGAACCGCAGCTTGAAGACCGACCCGCCAGGGCCCGGCACGCCCTCCCGTCGCCCGCCGCCACCCTTGGCCGAAGCGCTCCGCGCGCCCTCCTCACCGGCGGCGGCCTGCGAGACGTTCCACTGCACCAGCCGCCAGAGCGCGCCGAACTCGGCGGCCAGCGCGCCGATCCTGCGGCGCAGCGCGTCGTCCTCCCAGCAGCCGTTCTCCCTGGCCAGGGCGGCGAGTTGGCGCAGTTCGCGGCGGCAGGCCACCGCCTCGGAGGCGAAGGCCGTGCCGCGTTCGAAGGAGAGGGTGACGTTGGTGACCCGCCAGCCGTCGTTCTCCGCGCCGACCCGGTTGCCCACCGGGATCCGCACCTCGTCCAGGAAGAGCTCGGCGAACTCGGTGGTCCCGGCGAGGGTGGCCAGCGGCCGGACGGTGACCCCGGGGGCGTCCATCGGCATGGCCAGCCAGCTGATCCCGCGGTGCCTGGGCGCCTCGGGGTCGGTCCGCACCAGCAGTTCGCACCAGTCGGCCACCTCGGCGTGCGAGGTCCAGATCTTGCTGCCGCTGACCACGTACGCGTCGCCGTCGCGGACCGCCCGGGTGCGCAGCGAGGCCAGGTCCGAGCCGGCGTCCGGCTCGCTGAAGCCCTGGCACCAGACCTCCTCCCCGCGCAGGATCGGCGGCAGCCAGCGGGCCCGCTGCCCGGCGGTGCCCTCCGCGGCGACGGTCGGCCCGGCGTGCAGCAGCCCGACGAAGCAGGCGCCCACGTACGGGGCTCCGGCCAGCTCGGTCTCCTCCAGGAAGACCAGGTGCTCGGCCGGCCCGAGCCCCCGGCCGCCGCTGTCCCGCGGCCAGTTGAGCCCGGCGTAGCCGGCCTCGAAGAGCCGCCGCTGCCAGCCCAGGTCGTAGGCCCGGCGGCCCGGCCAGTCGGCCGGGTCGGGGGCGGGCGGGAGCTCGGGGAGGGTCTTGGCCAGCCAGGCGCGCAGCTCGGCCCGGAAGTCCGCCTGCCGGGGCGTGTCCGCCAGCCTCACCCGCGGTCCCTGTCCAGGTCCAGGTCCAGCATCCGGATGGCGTTGCCGCGCAGCACCTTGTAGACCACCTCGGCGTCGAGCCCGGCCATGTGGTCGGCGGCCACCTGGGCGGTCTCCGGCCAGGTCGAGTCGACGTGCGGGTAGTCGGTCTCGAAGGTGGCGTTGTCGACGCCGACCACGTCCAGCGAGGCCACCCCGTGCTTGTCGCGGAAGAAGCAGCAGTAGATCTGGCGGTAGTAGTAGGTGGACGGCGGCTCGGGGATGAGGTCGCGGACCCCGCCCCAGGCCCGGTGCTCCCGCCAGACGTCGTCGGCCCGCTCCAGCGCGTACGGCACCCAGCCCATCTGTCCCTCGCTGTAGGCGAGTTTGAGCCGGGGGTACTTCACCAGCACACCGCTGAAGAGGAAGTCGGTCATCGAGGCCATGGCGTTGTTGAAGCTCAGCGTCGCCTGCACGGCCGGGGGCGCGTCCGGCGATGCGGCCGGCATCTGCGAGGAGGAGCCGATGTGCATGTTGACCACTGTGCCGGTGGCCTCGCACTCGGCGAAGAAGGGATCCCAGTAGCCGGTGTGGATGGAGGGCAGCCCCAGGTGGGTGGGGATCTCGCTGAAGCAGACCGCGCGCACTCCCCGGGCGGCGTTCCGCCGGATCTCCCGCACCGCCAGCTCGACGTCCCAGAGCGGAATCAGGCAGAGCGGGATCAGCCGGCCCCCGCTGTCACCGCACCACTCCTCCACCATCCAGTCGTTGTAGGCGCGGACGCAGGCGAGGGCGACCTCCTTGTCCTTGGCCTCGGCGAAGGTCTGCCCGCAGAAGCGCGGGAAGGTCGGGAAGCAGAGGGAGGCCTCGACGTGGTTGGCGGACATGTCCGCGAGCCGGGCCTTGGGGTCCCAGCAGCCCCGGCGCATCTCGTCCCGGGTGATGCCCTCCAGGGTCATCTCGTCCCGGTCGAAGCCGACCGCGGCGATGTTCCGCTTGTACGGGAACCGCAGGTCCTCGTAGAGCCACCAGTCGGTGGGCGGCCCGTCCGGGTCCATGCTGATCCGGTACTTGCCGCCGATGTACTCGAGTTCGCCGATCCCGGCCCGCACCGGCTTCGGCCCCCGGTCGTGGTACTTCGCGGGCAGCCAGCGCTCGAAGAGGTGCGCTGGTTCGATGACGTGGTCGTCCACGCTGACCACCATCGGCAGATCGAGCCCCGCCGCTGACTTCGCGGTCGCCTCGGCCACGGTTTCGCCTCCCATCCCCTTTACCTGACGGTCCGTCAGATTCAGACTAGCCACGGCTCGCACCGGCGGCAACGGCGGGTCACCACGAGCGAACGGAGCCCAGCGACCATGCTCACCGCATCCACCCTGTGGGAACTCCTGGTCCGCCGCGCCGAGGCCGACCCGGACACCCCGATGCTGATCCAGGAACGCTCCCCCGGCCGGGACGCGGTCGTGACCTTCCGCCAGGTGCGGGAGGCCGCCGAGTCGGCCGCCGCCGGGCTCCACGCCGAGCACGGCGTACGGCACGGCACCCGGGTGCTGTGGCAGCTGCCCACCCGGATCGAGACGGTGCTGGCCTCGCTCGCGCTGGCCCGGCTCGGCGCCGTCCAGACCCCCGTCATACCTCTGTACCGGGGGGCCGAGGTAGGCCGGATCCTGGCGGACGCCCGGCCGGAGCTGATCCTCACCCCGGGCCGCTGGAACGACTTCGACTACCCCGCCCTCTACCGCGGACTCGGCGCCGAGGCGCCGGTCCTGGACATCCGCGACGACCTGCCGGCCGGCGATCCGGCGGCGCTGCCGGAGCCGCCCGGCGACCCGGACGAGGTCCGCTGGATCTACTACACCTCCGGCACCACCTCCGCCCCCAAGGGCGCCCGGCACACCGACGGGACGCTGATCGCCGGCGGCCTGGGGATGGCCCGCGCGCTGGACATGCGGCCTGCCGACGTCGGCTCGATCGCCTTCCCCTACGCCCACATCGGCGGCCCGGACTACCTGGTCACCCTGCTGGCGGCGGGCTTCCCCGCGCTGCTGGTCGAGCGGTTCGCGCTGCCGGACTGCCTGGCCGCGTACCGCAGGAACGGGGTCACCATGGCCGGCGGGTCGACCGTCTTCTACACCTCGCTCCTGGCCGAGCAGCGCAGGCTGCCCGCGGGCGAGCGGCTGGTGCCCACCCTCCGCATCCTCTCCGGCGGCGGGGCGCCCAAGCCGCCCGAGCTGTACTTCGAGGTCCGCGAGGAGATGGGCTGCCGGCTCACCCACGGGTACGGGATGACCGAGGCCCCGGCCATCACCCTCGGCCGCCCGACCGACACCGAGGAGCAGCTCGCGTACAGCGACGGACCGCCGGTGGACGGTATGGAGGTGCGCGTCGACGACCGCGGCGAACTGCTGCTGCGCGGGCCGATGGTCTGCAAGGGCTACACCTCGCCCGAACTGACCGCCGCCTGCTTCGACGCCGACGGCTGGTTCCGCACCGGCGACCTCGGGCACCTGCGGGCGGACGGCCACGTCGTCCTCACCGGCCGGCTCAAGGACCTGATCATCCGCAAGGGCGAGAACATCTCCGCGAAGGAGGTCGAGGACCTCCTCTACCGGCACCCGGCGGTCGGCGACGTCGCCGTCATCGGGCTGCCGGACCGCGAACGCGGGGAGCGGGTCTGCGCGGTGGTCGAACCGGCCGCCGGGGCCGAGCCGCTGACCCTCGCCGAGGCCTGCGGCTGGCTGCGGGAGGCCGGCCTGATGACCCAGAAGCTCCCCGAGCAGCTGGAGATCCTCCCGGAGCTCCCGCGCAACCACACCCTCCACAAGGTCCTCAAGCAGGAGCTCCGCGCCCGCTTCGGCGGCTGACGCGGCCCCGGCACGGGACCCCCGGGCCGGACACCCGCCGGCTCACAGCGCCCGGCGGGCCCGGTGGCGGTCGGTGCGGAACCGGACGGTGGCCGGGAGCCGGTCCAGGCCGGCGGCGGTACGGGCGTCCGCGAGGGGCCCCGCGGCGAGTGCCCGCAGCATCGGCCCGGGGTCGGTGCGCGGCTCGAGGGCCACCGACATCCGGACCCGCAGCCGGTGGCGCGGCCCGGAGAGCCGGACCCGGGCACCGGCCACCCCGGGCAGCGCCCGGGTCTGCTCGGCCAGCGCGTCGGCGAGCGCCCGGCTGCGCAGCCGCCCCGCCGGATGGCGCAGCCGCAGCGTGCGCGGCCGGACCGGGCTGCGCTGGGCGGCCAGCCACCAGAGGAGAGCGACCAGCAGGACGCCGAGCACGGCGAGGGCGGCCGCGGTGTCCCCGGCCCGCCCGTCCAGCCGGTCCAGCAGCGTCCGGCCGGCCAGGGCGGCGTGCGGTCCGGGCCCCGGCCACCAGGCGGGCAGCGTCAGCACCCCGCGGCCGCCGAGTCCGGTGGCCGCGAGCCAGCCGCCGCCGGTCAGGGCCGCGGCGCCGAGCAGCGCCAGCAGCACCCGGTTCAGCAGCGTCGTTCGATTGGTGAGCATGGGCTCGGCCCCTTCCTGTGCCGCTTCCGTGTCCTGTGCCGGTTCCGTGTCCTGTGCCGGTTCCGTGCTGCCGCCCGCTCCTGGTGCCGCGTCAGCCGCTAGGCCGCCTTCGCGGTCTCCGCCGCCTGGCCGCCGGCGTCCTCGGCCCGGGCGACCCGGAGCCGCAGCCGCGGCGGCCGGTGGAGGCCGAGCCGGTCCAGCTGCCCGGCCAACTCCCGTTCCAGCAGCGCCTGCTGGGCTTCCGGCGTGCCGAAGCGGAGAGTGGCCCGCACCTTCGCCCGGCGCCGCCGCACCCGTACCCGGGCGCCCGAGACGCCCGGGACGGACACCGCGGCATCGCGCAGCAGCAGTGCGACGGCGCTGCGCCGGAGATGCCCGCGGACCTCCGCCGACTCCGGGCTGACCGCCATCCGGGCGTGCCGCCGCGCGCCCGGGGTGAGCGCGAGGACCAGCAGCCAGAGACCGGCCAGGGCGAGGGCGGCGGCCACCGCGATCACCCAGGTGTCCGCGGCCGTCGCGCCGGTCAGCCGCTCCACCGCCCGGGTCCGCCACCAGGGCGCCGGACGCCCGGCGGCCGCCACGGACGCGTCGAAGAGCAGCAGCGCGCACACCGCGGCGCAGACCGCGGCCACGATCCCGGCCGGCACCCGGCGCACCGACCACAGTCGGCGCGGTCGGCGGTCCGGGCGGAGCCGCCCGGCCGCACGTCCATGCCCGCGTCCACGTCCGCGTCCACGTCCGGTGGCCGATGTTCCGTCATGATCCCTCCTCGAACGGGAAGGGCGCCCGCCCGGCGGACAGCCGGTCCACCCGGACCGTCACCTTGGCCACCGGCAGGCCGGTGAGCTCGGCGGTCCGCTCCCGGACGTGGTCGTGGAGGGCCGCGCACATCGCCTCGATGTCGATCGGGTACGGCAGCCGCACGTTGAGGGCGATCCGCACCCGGCCCCGGCGCGTCCCGGCCCAGGCGGTGGCCGCAGTGGCCCGGCCCGGGGGCAGGGGCTCCCGGGCGGCCTGCGCGGCGATCCGCTTCAGCACCCGGTCGGCGATGGCGGTGGCCCCGCGCTCGGCGACGGGCACGGCCGCGGGCCCGGCGGCGGCCACCACGGCGGCGCCGGCGTCGGCGGGGGCGGGGAGGCCGCGGCCGTCATCGCCGCCAGCTCTCCGGGCGCAGCAGATGCCGCAGGTCCACCCCGCCCTCCGAGAGGCGGCCGGCCACGAATCCGGCCGCGCCCAGCACCGCCACCAGCAGGAAGGCCAGCAGTCCGCCGAAGTATCCGGCGAAGCCCAGGGCCATGCCGGCCGCGAGGCCGACCACGGGAGCGTTCATCGTCTCCTCCTACCGCTCAGCACTCCGTATCCGGGTATCCGCCGCTACCTGACCCGCGCCTCGCCGTCCGCCTCCTCCGGCTCACCCGGCAGGTGGACGTCGTCCACGGCGATGTTGACCTCGACCACCTCCAGGCCGGTCATCCGCTCCAGGGCGGAGACGACGTTCTCCCGGATCTCGGCGGCCACCTCCTGGATCGGCACGCCGTACTCGACCACGATGTCCAGGTCGACCGCGGTCTGCCGCTGGCCGACCTCGACCTTCACCCCGCGGCCGAGGCCGGTACGGCCGCCGGGCACCCGGTCCCGTACGGCGCCGATGGTGCGGGCGAAACCGGCCCCGAGGTCGTGCACCCCGGGCACCTCGCGGGCGGCCATCCCGGCGATCTTCTCCACCACCCCGTCCGCGATCGTGGTGGTGCCGCGGGTCGCGGCCGGCTCGTCCGGCCCGGTCGCGCCGCTGCCCACCGCGGTGGTGCCCGCGGCGGCGCCTGCGGTCGCTGACCGGTCCGCCACGCCGCCCGGGATCAGCCCGTCGCGGCCGGCGGCGGTGGAGGATGTCGACGTCATGGTGGTCTCCCCTCGTGGGTCTGCCCTGCGTGCGGGCTTACCTCCGTTGGACACGGCGGTTCGGGATCCGTCACGCCGATCCGCGGACTTTTCTCGTCCGGATCCATCGCCGGAACCGCGTGACGAATGCCGGGGCCGCCGTGTCCAAGGTGGGTCAGTGGTTCGCCGAGAGGAGCGGGCAGGTGCCCGAGAACGACGGGGCGCAGGACGACGCGCTGCAGGTGGCGCGGGCCGCGGAGGGGGATCCGGCGGCCTTCGAGGTCCTGGTGCGCAGGCACGGCCCGGTCCTCCTCCACCTGGCCGTCCGTATCCTGGGGAACCGGGCGGACGCCGAGGACGCCGTCCAGGAGGCCTTCGTGAGCGCATGGCGGAGGCTTCCGGAGTTCCGCCGCGACTCCGCCTTCCTCACCTGGATGTACCGGATCGTCACCAACCGCTGCCTGAACCAGATCCGCTCCCGCCGGCCGACCGCCGACTGGGACGCGGTGCCCGAGCCCGCGGCCCCCGAGTCGCAGTCCTCGCCGGCCCGCGCGGCCGAGTCCAGCGCCGCCGTCCAGGCGCTGACCCGGGTGCTGGCCGAGCTGCCGCCCGAGCAGCGCGCCTGCTGGATCCTGCGGGAGCTGCACGGCCTCTCCTACGAGGACATCGCGGAGGCGGTCGGGGCGAGCCAGACGACCGTCCGCGGCCGGATCTACCGAGTACGGCGCTATCTGACGGAGGCGATGGGCGCATGGCGATGAGCGGCACCCCCGAGCCCCCCGAGGAGCGACTGCCCTGCGGCCGCACCCTGCGCTCGGTCTGGGAGGCCTGGGACGAGGGCCCGGCCCCCGGCGGCGGCGACCCGCACCCGGCCGACTGCCCGCACTGCGCGGCCGCCCTGGACCGGCTCGCCGTACTGGAGGACTTCGCCCGGGAGGTCCGCTCCGAGGACGCCCGGCAGGAGCGGGACGACGCCACCCTGGCCGCGGCGGACGCGGTCACCGCCCGGGTGATGGACATCGTCCGGCTTGAGCTGCGCCCCGGCCGCACCCTGCCGCTCGGCGCACCGGACGAGGACGCCTGGATCGTCGAGGCGGCCGCGGCCAAGGTGCTCCGCTCGGCCGTGGACGCGCTGCCCGGCGTGCGCGCCGGAAGCTGCCGGATCTCCCCGCTCGATCCGGCGCCGGCCCCGGCCGGCGGGGCCCGCGGGCCGCTGCGGGCGCGGATCGAGGTCGCCGCCGACCTGACCTGGACGGTGCCGGAACTCGCCGCCGCCGTCCGCGAACAGGTGCTCGCGGCCGCCGCGGACGCCGTGGGGATGGAGGTCGCCGCCGTGGACGTGGCCGTCGTCGACATCCTCGGCCCGCCCGGCCCGGGCGGCGAGGACAGCACCGGTGGGAGGTCCCGCTGATGGACGAGCTCCAGTCCAGGCTCACGACCGGCGCGGCGGAGGCCGCCCGCCGGGTGCCCGGCGTCGCCTTCCTCCGCCCCGGCCTCGCCGAACTCCTGCGCGGCGGGCCGGGATCGGGCGCGCGCGCCGGCACCTCCGGGGTACGGGTCCGCCGTGGCGAGGCCCCCGGGCAGTGGCGTCTGGAGATCCAGCTCGCCGCCCGCCGCGGCCACCGTGCGGCGGATGTGGCGCGGGCCGTGCGCGCCTCCGTCGAGGAGGCGGTACGGGAGCTCCTCGCCGCCGAGGCGGCCCCCGTCAGCGTCACGGTGACCATCACCGACGTCGCCTGACGAGGACCGGCCGCCGCTCGCTGCCTCGTCACTTCGTCGCGGTCAGGTCGTAGACGGTGACGCCGTCCACGGTCCTGGCGGTGAAGTGCTTCTTCACCCAGGACAGGATCTGCTCGGCGTCGCCGCTGCCGCTGGAGGCGCCGCCGCCCATGCCGCCCATCGCGACCCCGCCGCCGACGAAGTAGTGCACCTTTCCGGCCCGGACGTACTCCTCGAACTCGGCCAGGGTCGGCGCCGGGTCCGTGCCGTTGAAGCCGCCGACGGTCATCACCGGGTCGCCGGTGGCCAGTTGGTAGCCGGCGGAGTTCTGCGAGCCGATCGCCGCCGCGACCCAGGTGTAGGAGGAGGCGTCCTTCTTCAGCAGCTCGGTCAGGGCGGCGCCGGGATCGCTCCCGTCGAGCAGCGACATCCCGCCGCCGCCCGGGGCCGTCCCGCCGCCCTGTCCCCGCCTGCCGCCGCCGGGGAAGCCGCCGCCTGGCGTGAAGCCCTGGCCCGCCTGGGCGGTGCCGTTCTGGCCGTTCGCGTTCTGGCCGTTCGCGTTCTGGCCGTTCGCGTTCTGGCCGCTGCCGGTGCGGCCCGTGCCTGTGCCTGTGCCTGTGCCCGTACCCGTGCCGGTGCCGGTGCCCGTGCGGCCCGGCGTCCCGCCGCCGGGGAAGCCTCCGCCCGGGAAGCCGGTGCCGGTTCTCCCGCCGCCGGTGCCGCCCTTGCCGGCCGTACCCGGGCCGCCGCCCCGGCCGCCCATCCCGCCGCCGCCGAACATCCCGGCGCCCGCGGGCCCCGCGCTCGGCAGCGAGCCGGTGTGCTTCTGGCTCGCCGTCGAGACCGCGTACGCGGCCGGCCCGGCCAGTCCGCCGAGGAGCCCGGCCGCCGCGAAGACCGCCAGTCCGCGCCGGGCGGCGAGGCGGGCCCCGAAGCCGAAGAGCAGTCCGCCCGCCCCGGCCAGCCCGGCGAGGACCACCAAGTACTTGATCCACGGCTGCCAACTCGGCGTCAGGTCCAGCAGGTGATACGCCCAGAAGGCGGTCAGCAGCACCACCGCGGCCAGCGTCCCGCCCGCCGCCCAGCGCCGCCACTCGGCCTCCTCCGCACGCCGCTGCCACAGCAGCTCGCAGCCCATCCCGACCACCGCGCCGACGTACGGCGCGAGCGCCACGGTGTAGTAGGGATGGAAGATCCCCTTCATATAACTGAACGTCAGAAACGTGACGACCAGGCAGAGTCCCCACATCACCAGCGCCGCCCGGCGCCCGTCCGTCCGCCTCGCCCGCCAGGTGACCACGACCCCGGCGAGCAGCAGCAGGAAGGCGGCCGGCAGCAGCCAGGCGATCTGGCCGGCGAACTCGCTGCCGAAGAGCCGGCCGATCCCGGTCGCCCCCCAGGAGCCGGTGGTCCCGGCGGTGGCCGCGCCGCCGCCGACGCTCCCGGTCTCGTCGCCGCTGAGCCGGCCGAAGCCGTTGTAGCCGAAGGTCAGCTCAAGGAAGCTGTTGTGCTGCGAGCCGCCGATGTACGGCCGGTACCTGGCCGGCATCAGCTCCACCACCGCGACCCACCAGCCGCCGCAGACCACCATGGTCAGCGCGGCGGCCAGCAGCTGGCGGATCCGCCGCCAGACGCCGGTCGGCGCGAAGGCCGCGTAGGTCGCCGTGCAGGCCGGCAGCACCAGGAACATCTGCAGGGTCTTGGTGAGGAAGGCGAAGCCCAGGCAGGCTCCGCAGAGCAGCAGCCAGCGGGTCCGGCCCTCCTCCTGCGCCCGCAGCACCGCGTAGCCGGCCGCGACCAGCAGCAGCGCCAGCAGCGCGTCCGGGTTGTCGAAGCGGAACATCAGCACCGCCACCGGGGTGAGCGCCAGCACCCCGCCCGCGATCAGCGCCGCCCCGGCCGAGAACCGCCGCCGCACCGCCGCGTACAGCAGGGCGACCGCGGCCACGCCCTCCAGCGCCTGCGGCACCAGGATCGACCAGGGGTGGACGCCGAAGATCCGGGCCGAGAGGTCCATCACCCACAGCGAGGCGGGCGGCTTGTCCACGGTGATGAAGTTCGCCGCGTCCGAGGAGCCGTAGAAGAACGCCTCCCAGCTCTTGCTCGCCGCCTGCACCGCCGCCGAGTAGAACTGGTTGGCCCAGCCCGAGGCACCCAGCCCGACCAGGTACAGCACGGCGGTCAGCGCCAGCAGTCCGAGGAACGCCCAGCGCTCCCAGCGCTCCCGGCGCACCGCCGCCGCGCCGGTACGGGCGGGCGCCGACGGCGACGACGGGGTGGACGGGGACGGCGGGGTGGACCGGGACGGCGGCGCCGCGGGGCTTCTCCCGGACGCGTCGAACGCGCCGGAGGCGGTGGTGGTCATGGCCCCAGCGTGGCCAGGGGCACTGTTCCGGCCGTATGCCGTAGCTGTGCGCGCGCTGTCAATCCCGGGCCGGGAGGTCACACTTCGGACACGCCCGCAGACATCATCTGACGATTCGCCATGTCCAGGACTGCTACCGTCCGTTCACGATCGGCCCGCCGGTGGTCGGGGGATGAGGCAGGTAACCCATGCGCGCAGGCAGGACCCTGGCGGCGGCCGTGCTGGCCACCGCCATCGCCCTGGTCGGTACGGTCGCCGGCACGGCCGGGACCACGGCGCAGGCGGGTGCCCCGCCGGCACCCGAGTGCCCGGCGAGCCTCCACTGCCGGTACGCGCCGGCCGCGTACGCGCTGGTGCCCGGCGCCAAGTCGGCCTCCCAGTACGGCGACTACGACCTCGCGAACCGGCCGGAGGACGGCGACCGGATCGACACCATCGTCATCCACGACACCGAGACCAGCGCCGCCGCCGCGATCCACGCCTTCCAGCACCCCGCCGACCAGGCCAGCGCGCACTATCTGATCGGCCGGGACGGCAGCGTCACCCAGCTCGTCCCGGACCGGGACATCGCCTGGCACGCCGGGAACAAGTACGTCAACGCCCACTCCATCGGCATCGAGCACGAGGGCTACGCGATGCGGGCCGACTTCACCGAGGCCGAGTACCGCGCCTCGGCCGAGCTGGTGCGCTGGCTGGCGGCCCGCTACGGCATCCCGCTCGACCGCGACCACGTCATCGGCCACGACGAGGTCCCCGCGCCGGACGCCGCCCACACCGCGGGGATGCACTGGGACCCCGGGCCGTACTGGAACTGGCGGCACTACCTCGCGCTGCTCGGCACCCGGCTGAAGGGCGCGCGGCGGACGCCGAGGGTGGGCGAGACCGTCACCGTCGACCCCCCGTACGGCGCGGACTACCAGCCCCGGGTGACCGGCTGCGACGACGTCTGCCCGGCCCGGCCCGCCTCCTTCGTGTACCTGCGGACCGGGCCCTCCGCCTACGCGCCCCTGATCACCGACCCCCTCGCGCGGGCGGGCCTGAAGCAGCCGACCGGGACCACCCTCGGCGCCGACTGGACCGACAAGGCCGTGGTCGGCCAGCGCTTCGTCGTCGCGGCGGTGCGGGGGGACTGGACGGCGATCTGGTTCGACGGGCAGCGGGCGTGGTTCCACAACCCCGACGGGGCGGCGGCGCTGGCGTCCCGCGGGGACGGGGCGGTACGCGGCCCGGCGCCGCTGAGCGGCACGGCGTACCCGTCCGCGTCCGACTTCGCCGCGGCGGGCGTACCGGCACCGGCGGCGCCGGCGGGTCCCTCCCGGGCCGTCCCCGCGGGCCAGGCCTACCCGGCGGCCGGCGGCGCGCCGCTGCCGTCCGACTACTACTACACCGACGCGTTGAGCTGCTCCGCGCCGACCGACTGCCTCCGCGTGACGGGCGCCCAGACGTACACCGCCCTCCACTTCAACCACCGCCTGGCGTTCACCCCGACGCGGTAGTCCCGCTGGGCCGCGCCGCAGGCGGCAGGCGGACCAGGAACTCGGTGCGACCGGGGACGCTGGCCACCGTCACCGCACCGCGATGCGACGCCACGACCGCCGAGACGATCGCCAGCCCCAGCCCCGTGCTCCCCGCCGCCCGCGACCGCGACGCGTCCCCCCGCGCGAACCGCTCGAACACCCGCGGCTGCAGCGCGGCCGGGATCCCCGGCCCGTCGTCCACGACCCGCAGCTCGCACCAGCCGTCCGCCGCGACCCGCGCCCCCGCCGTGACCCGGGTGCCCGGCGGAGTGTGGTTCCGCGCGTTCCCGAGCAGGTTCACCAGCACCTGCTGCAAGCGGTGCTGATCGCCCGTCACCACCGGCATCGGCTCGCCCTCCGCCGGCAGGTCGACCGACCACCGGTGGTCCGGCCCCGCCGCATGGGCGTCCCGCACCACGTCGACGACCAGCGGCGCCAGGTCGACCTCGGCCCGCTCCAGCGGACGCCCCGCGTCCAGCCGGGCCAGCAGCAGCAGGTCCTCGACCATCGCGGTCATCCGGTCCGCCTCGGACTCGACCCGGCGCAGCGCGTACGCCGTGTCCGGCGGCACGTCCTCCCGCCCGCGCCGGGTCAGCTCCGCGTACCCGCGGATGGACGCCAGCGGCGTGCGCAGCTCATGGCTGGCGTCCGCGACGAACCGCCGTACCCGCGTCTCGCTGGCGTGCCGTGCCGCCAGGGCCTCGGCGACGTGGTCGAGCAGCCGGTTGAGGGCCGCGCCGACCCGGCCGGCCTCGGTGCGCGGATCGGTGTCCCGCTCCGGCACCCGGTCGAGCTCGACCACCTCGCCGCGGTGCAGCGGCAGCCGGGACACCTGGGCGGCGGTGGCCGCGACCCGGTCCAGCGGGCGCAGCGCCAGCCGCGTGATCCACCCGAAGAGCAGCGCCCCGGCGAGCAGCCCGGCCGCGGACACCACCACGGTCGTCTCGACGAGCTGGGTGACGGTGCCGTCCACCTCGTCCAGCGGCATGCCGACGAGTATCGAGGAGGAGCCGCCGGTGTGCGGCTGCCCGGGCTGCACCTCGACCAGGTACCGCCCCAGCCCGGGCAGCGTCACCTGGTGGTAGCCGGGCGCCAGCGCGCCCTGCAGGACGGCTCGCTGATCCCCCGTCAGATATTGGGTGGCGGGCGGCCCCGAGGCCGTCGGGACGTGGTAGCCAGCGCTCCCCAGCACCCCCTGCGGGTCGATGTAGGCCCCGACGGTGTGCGAGGGCAGGCCCGGCGGGTTGAGGAACTGGAGGTTCTGCGCGGCCCGGTCCGCCGCGTCGCTCCCGCCAGGGAAGCCGTCCCCCGGCCCGTGGAAGCGCACCGCCGCGTCCAGCTTGTCCTGCAGCTCGCTGTAGAGGTAGCCGTGGAGGGAGACCGCCACCAGCGTGCCGATCACCGCGCACAGACCGGCCACCACCAGCACCGCGGCCACCACCAGCCGTACCCGCAGCGGCCAGCCGCGGACGTGGGCGGCGGCGGCCAGGAGGGGCCGGAGCGCCCGGGCGCGCAGGCGGTCGGCGCCGGACGGCCGCCGCCCGGCCGCGGACGCGAGGCTGCTCATCCCGTTCCCACTCGGCGGGCCGGCTCAGCGGGCCGGCTCGGCCGGCTTGAGGACGTATCCGGCGCCGCGCATGGTGTGGATCATCGGCGTCCGCCCGGCGTCGATCTTCCGGCGCAGGTAGGAGATGTACAGCTCGACGACGTTGCCCTGGCCGCCGAAGTCGTAGGACCAGACCCGGTCCAGGATCTGCGGCTTGCTCAGCACCCGGCGCGGGTTGCGCATCAGGAAGCGCAGCAGCTCGAACTCGGTGGCGGTGAGCCGGATGGACTCGCCGCCCCGGTGCACCTCGCGGCTGTCCTCGTCCAGCGTCAGGTCGCCGACCACCAGCAGCGAGTCCGAACGCCCCGCCGCCGCGCCGGCCCGCCGAAGGAGGCCGCGCAGCCGGGCCACCACCTCCTCCAGGCTGAACGGCTTGGTGACGTAGTCGTCGCCGCCCGCGGTGAGGCCGGCGATCCGGTCCTCGACGGCGTCCTTGGCGGTGAGGAAGAGGACCGGGACGTCCGGCTGCTCGGTCCGGAGCTTCCGCATGACCTCCAGGCCGCTGCCGTCCGGCAGCATCACGTCGAGCACCACGGCGTCCGGGCGGAACTCGCGCGCGGTGCGCTGGGCCTCCGCGCCGTCCCCTGCGGTGGCGGTGCGCCAGCCCTCGTAGCGGAGAGCCATCGACAGCAGGTCGGCGAGGGGGGCCTCGTCGTCCACGACGAGCACCCGCACCGGGGAGCCGTCCGGCCTGAGCAGTTCGGTACGCCCGTTCGGGTTGGGGTTGCCGGTAGAGGAGGTGGCAGTCATGGGGCGACGATCGCGCCCCATCATGAGAAACGTCTAAGGGAGTTCTATGACCGCTCTTTGCAAACTACGAGAGTTCTGCGGTCAGATCGCCGCGATGCCCCAGCGGTGGGCGGCGGTCTCCCCCGGCGCCAGCCGGATCACCCCGACCCCGTCGGCGAAGGCGTTGGGCGGGCAGCTCATCGGCTCGACCGCGACACCGGCCCGGCGGTGGCTCTGCGGCAGGGTGTCGCCGGTGAAGAGCTGCAGCCAGTCGATGCCCTCGCCGGCCCACAGGCGGACCCCGCGGTCGCCGGCCGCGTCGGTGAGGGTGACGTGGAGGAGGCCGTCGGCCTCCCGGCGCAGCCCGGTGAAGGCGGTGTCCAGCTGCACCGACCCGATCCGGCGGGCCTCCCGGAAGTCGTAGTCGGTGCCGTCCACCGGCTCGGACATGGTGGGGGGCTTGCCGACCGGGTTCATCCGCTCGTCCACCCGGATCCACTCCGAGGCGGGCACCTGCAGCAGGGCGCCGTCCACCGGCTCGTTGCCGAGGGTGAGGTACGGATGCCAGCCGAGTCCGTACGGGGCGGCGCTGCTGCCCGCGTTGCGCGCGTGCACCTCGACGGACAGCCCGTGACCGCCCAGCGCGTAGGTGACCGAGAGGTCCAGCACATGCGGGTAGCCGTGCTGCGGGTAGAGCCGGTAGCCGAACCGCACCTCGCGGTCGCCGACCCGTTCGGCGTTCCAGGACTGGGTGCGGGTCAGCCCGTGGATGGCGTTGTGGTTCGCGGGCTCGCTCAGGTCCAGCTGCCGCTGCTGCCCGTCGAACGCGTACCTGCCGTCCCGGATCCGGTTCGGCCAGGGGACGAGGAGCTGCCCGGCGCCGCCGACCGGAGACCGGTCCTCCGGGTAGTCGAGGACGAGCCGCCGGCCCCGGTGGGTGAGCGAGCGCAGCCCGGCGCCGACTCCGGTGAGAACGGCCTGGTAGCCGTCGCTCTCGATGGTGTACTGCGGCCCGGTCGGGGCGGGAGCGGGCGAGGGGGACTGAGATTCGGCCATGCCACGATCTTCCCACTACACCGGGGGGACCGGTGGCAGCGGCCGGCCCCCCGCCCGCCCCCGCGTCGTACCCTGGCGCCCGTGGACGATCACTCGCGCGCGGCGGCGGACGCCGCCGAACTCCTCGAAGGGGTGCTCGCCCGCTCCCTGGACACCCTCCGGGCGGCGCCGGCGGCGGCGGACGCCTGGGCGGCGAAGGCCGGCCCGCTGGAGTGGACCTGCTGGGAGACCGGCGAGCACCTGGCCGACGACCTCTTCGCATACGCCGCCCAACTCGCCGAGCCGGCGGGCGAGTTCGGCACCGAGGTGCCGTTCCGCTGGAGCGCCGAGCGGGCGGGCGGGCCCGCCAACACCGTCCACGCCGACCCATCCGCCGGGCGGGACGGGATGCTGCGGGTGCTGGCCTCCTGCGGGGCGCTGCTCGCCTCCATGGTGCGGACGGCGCCGGCGGAGCGGCGGGCCCACCACGTCTTCGGGGCGACGACGCCGGCGGGCTTCGCGCTGATGGGCGCGGTCGAGACGCTCGTCCACACCGACGACCTGGCGGCGGGCCTCCACCTCGCCTGGACCCCGCCGGAGGAAGCCTGCGCGACCGTCCTCGCCGCCCTCTTCCCCGACGTCCCGCGCACGGCCGCCCCCTGGCCCACCCTCCTCTGGGCGACCGGCCGCGCCCCCTCCCCGGCCGCCCCCGCCGCACCGGCTGGCGCTGGCACAACCCGGCGTGACCCGCGGCGCCGTCCCGCGCGGAGCGGCTAGGCTCCGATCTGCGTGCGGACGGCGAGCAGCTCGGGGAAGAAGCTCAGGTCCAGGGCCGCCTTCAGGAAGGCCACCCCGCTGGACCCGCCTGTCCCCCGCTTGTACCCGATGATCCGGCTCACCGTCTTGAGATGCCGGAACCGCCACAGCTGGAAGTTCTCCTCGATGTCCACCAGCTCCTCGCAGGTCTCGTAGGCCTCCCAGTTCTTCTCGGGGTGCTCGTAGATCTCCCGCAGCATCGGCAGCAGCGACTCGGTGAAGACATGCGCCCGGCTCACGTCCCGCTCCAGCACCTCCGCCGGCACGGCGTGGCCGATCCGCGCCAGATGCCCGAGGAAGACGTCGTACAGGCTCGGCTCGCGCAGCACCCGCTCCAACTCGGCCTGCCGCTCCGGGTCGTAGCCGAAGACCTCGATCATCTGCGCGTTCTTGTTGCCGAGCAGGAACTCGACGATCCGGTACTGCGCGGACTGGAACCCGGACGAGGCGCCCAGCGAGTCCCGGAACTCCGCGTACTCGCTCGGTGTGAGCGTCGCCAGCACCGACCACTGGTCGAGCAGCTGCCGCTGGATGTGCTTGACCCGGGCGAGCGACTTCAGCGCCGGCGGCAGGTCGTCCGCGGCCATCCGGGCCATCGCGTGCCGCAGCTCGTGGATCAGCAGCTTGAACCACAGCTCGGAGGTCTGGTGCTGGATGATGAAGAGCAGCTCGTCGTGGTGCGGCGGCTCGCTCAGCGGGTGCTGGGCGTCGAGCAGCCGGTCGAGGTGGAGGTAGCCGGAGTAGGTGAGCTCCTCGCGCAGGTCGCGCTGGATGCCCTCCTCCAGGTTCCGGACGTTCTCGTCGGTCATGGCGGGTCGCTTTCGGTGGGGTCCTGCGGTTCGCAGGATATGCGGCGGTGACGGCGGCCGCGGCCGGGGCGGCAGCGAGTACGGCGGGCATGCGATGAGTTCGTGGAGGGCTGTGGACGGGTCATTGTCCCGCCACCGCGGGCTCGTGTAGGGAGGGTCCGTGAGCCATTACTCCCCAGGGCCCTCGGGCGCCCCGCAGGTACCGCCGGACCCCTACCGGCCCAACGGCCCCGCGCCCGGCTCCGGCTCCGGAGCCCAGCGCCCGTACGGCGCCCCGCCGCCGCGCGCCGGCTACGAGTACGAGCAGCCGCAGCCCCGGCAGCAGGCCTACGGGGGTTACCCCGACCAGCCCGCGCCGGAGCCGCGCTACCCGGAGGCCCGCTACCCGGAGGCCCGTTACCCGGAGCCGCCGCGCTACTCCGAACCGCCCCGCTACTCGGAGCCCCCGCGCTACTCGGAGCCCCCGCGCCGCCCCCGGCGCGACGGTGTCGCCCAGGACCGCTGGGCGCTGGTCATCCAGACGCTCGGCTACATCGCCTCCGGGCTGATCGCGCTCTTCCTCGCCCTCCACTTCCTCGGCGCCAACGAGGGCAACGGCTTCGTCGACTTCGTCCGCGGCCTCGCCAACGGGCTGGCCACCTGGTCGCAGGACATCTTCACGATGAACCCCGAGGGCCTGCGGCTCTTCCTCAACGACGCCCTCGCCGCGGTCATCTACCTCGCGGTCGGCCACGGCATCGCCGCCTGGATCCGCCGGCTCTGAGCTCTGGCCCCGGCACCGCTCAGACACGGGGTCCCGACAGCCACTCGGCCCGGGTGAGCGCGTGCACCGCCACCGGCGGCCCGCCGGCCGGCACCGCGGTCTCGAACCGGAGCCGCAGCCCCAGCTTCTCCATCACCCGCGCCGAACGGGCGTTCTCCACATGCCGGATGCTCAGCAGCCGGTCCAGACCGGCCTCCTCGAAGCCGACCCGGAGGAGCACCCGGGCCGCCTCGGTGGCGTAGCCGTGCCCCCACGCGTCCCGGCGGAACCGCCAGCCGATCTCCACGGCGGGCAGCACCTCGGGGAGGAAGAGCGGCGGTGCGAGCTGGACCCAGCCGACGACCTCCCCGCTCTCCCGCAGCAGCACGGACGCCAGTCCGTAGCCGCGCTCCTGCCAGGACCGCCGGGCCCGGGCGATCCGCGCGGCCATCAGCTCCGGGTCGGCGGGCGGCACCGAGCCGTCGCCGATGTACCGCATCACCTCCGGGTCGGCGTCCATCGCCGCGAAGGCCCCGGCGTCGGCGGCCTCCGGAGGCCGCAGCTCCAGCCGCCCGGTCCGCTCCAAGAACACCGTCCGGCTCCCTTCGGCCGTGCTGGTGGCGCTGGCGCTGGCGCTAGTGCTGGTGGGCGTGCTGATGCGGATGCTCTTCCCCTTCCCCACCGTCCGGGGACCCGCCCATCATCCGGAGCATCCCCCGGCCTCCGGTGCGCAGGAAGCGCGTCACCAGCACCGCGGCCAGCACCAGGAAGGCGATGTTGAGCCAGCTGGTGTAGTTCCAGGTGACCCCCTCCGCCGGAATCCGCGCTTGGGCCTGGTCGGGGATCAACCCCGCGCCGCCGAAGACCAGTTCGACCGCGTACCCGGCCACCACCATCGCCAGGTAGAACGTCCAGAGGAGGAAGAGCGCCGTCCGGAGGCCGTAGTACTTCCGGTAGATGTTGAGGATCGGCAGGATCAGCAGGTCGGCGAAGAGGAAGGACACCACCCCGCCGAAGCTGATCCCGCCCTTCCACAGCACCACCGCCAGCGGCACGTTCCCGATCGAGCAGACGAACGAGACGATCGCGACCACCGGCCCGATCAGCGGGCCCCACAGCTTCGAGGCCAGCGGATGCCCGGCGAAGAAGAACCCGCGCCAGAAGGAGTCCGGCACCCAGGCCGCGATCGCGCCCGCGATCAGCAGGCCCAGCACCAGGTCCCGGAGGATGGCCGCCCCCTCCATCACGAAGACGTGGGAGACCGAGGTGAACCCGTCGCGGGAGAACAGCCGCCGGGCGAACGAGCCCTCGCCGGCCACCGACATGTCCATCGCCGCGTGCCCCTCCATGGAGCCGGCGACCCCGCGCTCGGCCTGCTCGCGGGCCGCCCGCAGCAACCGCTCCCTGAGCAGCAGCCGGAAGAGGACCGCCAGCACCACGATCATGATCGGCCCGCCGACGAACTCGGCCAGCGTGAACTGCCAGCCCATCAGCAGGGCCAGGATCACGCCGAGTTCGACCACCAGGTTGGTGGAGGCGATCTCGAAGGCCATCGCGGCGGTGAAGTCCGCGCCCTTGCGGAAGAGCGAGCGGGCGAGGGCCACCGCCGCGTACGAGCAGGAGGACGAGGCCACCCCGAGTCCGGCGGCGACGCCCAGCGTCCGCGCCCGGGCGTCGCCCAGCAGCCGTACGATCGTCGACTTCCGCACCACC
Source organism: Phaeacidiphilus oryzae TH49 (assembly GCF_000744815.1). NCBI lineage: Bacteria > Bacillati > Actinomycetota > Actinomycetes > Kitasatosporales > Streptomycetaceae > Phaeacidiphilus > Phaeacidiphilus oryzae. Next base: position 4,110,437 of record NZ_JQMQ01000005.1, on the reverse strand, counting down.
GCCTGCACGACCGCGGACAGCACGAACCCGAGCACCAGCGCCCAGGCGATCTCCCAGGCCATCGCCCCGGTGATCCGGAGCGCATGCAGCACACCATGAACAACTGCCATCACGGCAGTGGGGCTACCCCGCTCCGGCCCTCACCATCCGGATCCGTCCGCCGCTGTGCGCCATGCGCCCGGCATCCTCACCTGTACGCATGACCCGCCGCTCAGCCGCCGCAGGCGCACTCGGCCTGCGCGCCGGCGGCGCCGGTCTCGCGGGCCGCGCCGGCGGTGGCCGGCGACTCGGCGGCGCTCTTGCCGAAGGTGTCGGCGTCGCCCTTGACGACGTAGACCTCCCACGGCTCCTTGCCCGGGCCGTGCGCCCAGACCTTGTCCTGGAGGGCGTAGCAGCAGGAGGTGTCCTTCTCCTCGAAGGTGGCCAGCCCGGCCTCCTTCAGCCGGACGGTGGCGGTGGTGACCTCGGCCGTCGAGCCGACCTCGACGCCGAGGTGGTCGATCCGGGTCTCCTCGCCCTCGGCGCCCTCGATCAGCACCAGCTTGAGCGGGGGCTCGGCGATGGCGAAGTTGGCGTAGCCGGCGCGCCGCTTGGCCGGCTCGACGCCGAAGAACGCGGAGTAGAAGGCGATCGACGACTCAAGGTCGGCGACGCGGAGGGCGAGCTGCACACGGGACATGGCGATCTCCTCACAGCTTGAATCGACGTTTGTCGATACAGCCATGGTTGCCCCCTGGATCGATGGATGTCAACATAGAAGTGTGTCTAATCAAGAGTTGGTCGTCCTGGACGAGGACTGCTGCCCGGGGCTGCGCGCGGCGCCCCTGGACGAGGCGCACGCCGCCGACCTGGCCAAGGTGTTCAAGGCCCTGGGCGATCCGGTCCGCCTGCGGCTGTTCTCGCTGATCGCCTCGCGGCACGGCGAGGAGGTCTGCGTCTGCGATCTGACCCCCGCCTTCGAGGTCTCCCAGCCGACGATCTCCCACCACCTGAAGCTCCTCCGGGAGGCCGGGCTGATCGACGGCGAGCGGCGCGGGACGTGGGTGTACTACCGGCTGCTCCCGGAGACCACCGACCGGCTGGCCGCGATCCTCACCCGCCCCGCCGAGAACGCGCCCTCCCCCGCCGGGAGCACGTCGTGACGGCGGCGGACCGCCCGACGGGCGGCGACCCGGCAGTGGGCGGCGGCCAGGCGACGGCCGGCGGTTCGGTGGCCGCCCGGCTGTCCTTCCTCGACCGCTTCCTCGCGGTGTGGATCCTCGTCGCGATGGCCCTCGGCCTCGGACTTGGACGCCTGATCCCCGGCCTCGGCGGCGCACTGGCGCGGGTCACGGTGACCGGGGTCTCGCTGCCGATCGCCCTCGGCCTGCTGGTGATGATGTACCCGGTGCTGGCGAAGGTCCGCTACGACCGGCTGGACGCGGTCACCCGCGACCGCCGGCTGCTCATCCCCTCCCTGGTGCTCAACTGGCTCGTCGGCCCGGCACTGATGTTCGCCCTGGCCTGGCTCCTGCTGCCGGACCTGCCGCAGTACCGGACCGGGTTGATCATCGTCGGCCTGGCGCGCTGCATCGCCATGGTGGTCATCTGGAACGACCTGGCCTGCGGCCACCGCGAGGCCGCCGCCGTCCTGGTCGCCCTCAACTCGGTCTTCCAGGTGATCGCCTTCTCCGCCCTGGGCTGGTTCTACCTCTCCGTGCTGCCCGGCTGGCTCGGTCTGCAGCAGACCGCGCTGCACGTCTCGGTGTGGGCCATCGCCCGCTCGGTACTGATCTTCCTCGGCATCCCGCTGGCCGCCGGCTTCCTCACCCGCCGCCTCGGCGAGAGGGCCAAGGGCCGCGCCTGGTACGAGACCCGGCTGGTGCCCCGGATCGGCCCGTTCGCCCTGTACGGCCTGCTGTTCACCGTCGTCGTCCTGTTCGCCCTCCAGGGCCGGGCCATCACCTCCCACCCCCTGGACGTGGCCCGGATCGCCCTGCCGCTGCTGGCCTACTTCGCGCTGATGTGGACCGGCTCCCTCGCCCTGGGCAAGGCGGTCCGCCTGGACTATCCGCGCGCCGCCACGCTGGCCTTCACGGCGGCAGGCAACAACTTCGAACTCGCCATCGCGGTCGCCATCGCCACCTTCGGCGCCGCCTCGGGCCAGGCCCTGGCCGGGGTCGTCGGCCCGCTCATCGAGGTGCCCGCGCTGATCGGCCTGGTCTACGTGTCGCTCGCCGCACGCCGGTTCTTCCCGCCCGAGCCCTCCGCCGCGCAGGCGGAGACCGCCGGGGCCGCGCCCGCCCCACCGCTTAAGGAGTCCCGTGCCTGAATCCGTGCCCGAATCCGAGCCTGAATCCGTGCCCGAATTCGACCGAGCCTCCGTCCTCTTCGTCTGCGTCCACAACGCCGGCCGCTCGCAGATGGCCGCCGGCTTCCTCGGCCACCTGGCCGGCGATCGGGTCGAGGTCCGCTCGGCCGGCTCCGTCCCCGCCGAGCGGCTCAACCCCTCCGCCGTGGAGGCGATGCGCGAGCGCGGCATCGACATCACCGCCCAGCGGCCGAAGCTCCTCACCCCCGACGCGGTCCGCGCCTCCGACTACGTCATCACCATGGGCTGCGGCGACACCTGCCCGGTCTTCCCCGGCCGGACCTACCTGGACTGGGAGCTGGCCGACCCGGCCGGCCAGGACGTGGCCGCCGTCCGCCCCATCCGGGACGAGATCGAGCGGCGGGTCCGGTCCCTGATCGCCGAGCTGGACTCCGCGCGCGGCGAGCGGCGCTGAGAAAACCCACCGCACGCGCGCCTCTTGCGAAAGACTGGGAGCCCAGACCGGCAACCGGATCAACTCGCGGGGGGACGACGGTCCATGACGATGCCTCAGCCCGATCCCGGAGCACCCCAGGGGCAGCCGGGCACCCCGCCCGCGCCACCGCCCTTCGGGCCACCGCAGGCGGGGCAGGCGCAGCCGCCGGGGCAGGCGGCGCAGCCGCAGCCGCCGGGCGCTCCGGTGTACGGGTACCCGCACCCCGCGCCGCCGGCCGCCCCCGGCTACGGCTATCCGCCCGCGCCGCCCGTCAACGTCCAGCCGCTGGTCGTCCTCGGCGACATCACGGTGACGCCCACCGGGATCCTCACCCCGGCCGGCCCCATCCCCCTCCAGGGCGCCGTCTGGACCGCCAACGACCTCTCCCGTACCGAGGAGCGGATCGCCCCGGTCGGGATCGTCCTGGCGGTGGTCTTCTTCCTCTTCTGCTTCGTCGGCCTCCTCTTCCTCCTGATGAAGGAGCGCCAGACGACCGGCCACGTCCAGATCACCGTCTCCGGCGGCGGCCGCTACCACACCACCTCCATCCCGGTGAGCACCCCGCAGCAGGTGATGGACCTGATGAACCGGGTCAACTACGCCCGCAGCCTGGCCCTGTGAGCGGAGGCCGCCGCCGGGCGCGCTCTCAGCCGCTGTGCGAGACGCTGAGCCCGTAGAACGCGACCCGGGCGCCGTTGGTCGTACTGGACGAGGACGACTGGTTGTAGGAGCCCGCCTTGAAGTACTGCCGGTAGGCGTCGAAGGAGCTGGGGATGGCGTAGTGGGTGGTGGTGCCGTTGACCGTCAGGTCGATCTCGCCGCCTGAGACCCCGAGGGTGTAGGACCAGGTCTTGCCGACCGGGACGTTGCCGACCGGGTGGTCGGTCTGGCCGCCCGAGGGCGAGTCCTCCGTGCCGAGGACGATCGATCCGTCGTTGTGGAAGTACAGCTCCGCCAGCGGCTTGGTGGAGGTGCCGCCGCTGCCGAGGTGGATCTGACCGACGCAGACGTGGTCGGTCACCGAGACCACCCGCAGTGTGGCCTTCAACTCGCTGGTACCGCTGAGCGACCAGTCGGCCGGCGTCCCGTCGCTGTTCATCTCCCGAAGCTCGGACCGGGCGTAGTGGGAGTTGGGCGTGGTGACCCCGCTCTCCGGGTCCCAGAACGTCATCGCACCGTCGCGGGTGTCGGTGTAGAAGTAGGAGTCCTGGAACCCGTTCGCCCCCTCCAGCTGCGACGGCGAGATCGTGGTCGGCGACCCGGGGGATCCGATGGGCAGCTGAAGCTCCCACACCGAGAGATCGAAGTTCCCGCCCGGGGCGACGGAGGTGCTGAGCGCGGGGGTGACCCGCACCGGTGCGGCACCGGTGCCGGCACCGACGGCGGCCGCCGCCGGCAGAGCCCCGCCCGCACAGACCGCCATCGCGGCCGCAGCACTGATCAGAACGCCCGACAGAGTTCGGATACGCATGGAATCGTCCCGTCGCTCGACCGATTCGGCGCCACCTATGTTCATCCACATGAACACAGGTTGCACTCTTGAATTCCTGCGACGCTAAGCACTTGATGACGACCTGTCAATTCCCCGCGCAGACCCCATCGGTGGCGACCGGCGCCGCGGCGGTGGCGCATCGTCATCATCACGTTTCGGCTTCGGCGTCCGCCGAACAGGCGCGGAGCACTACTGTTCGGCGCGTGACGCGTGAGGAAATTCGAAAGTTCCTGGTGAGGTTCGGTCGCAGTCTCACCATCGTGGCCCTCGTCGGCCTGGAGGGCTGGGCTCCTCACCACCGGTAGACCGAGGGAGCGACGATCCAGGTCGCCATCACGGCCGCACTGTTCTTCGCGATCGCCCTGTACGGAACCTTCTGGGATCGCAACCCCCCGTTCCGGCAGCGGGCGGAGGCCAACCACGCGGCGCGACGAGCCCGGAGGGACGCCCGCCGGCCGGCCCGGCAGGCCGAGAAGGCCGAGCACCCCGAGGGGAGTTAGCGCTCGGCGCTCCACGGACGGATGCAGGTCGACGGCGGGACGGCAGGCACCCCGCACCCCCCACCGTCTCGGCCGGGCGGCGTCCGAGAACCGCAGGCGCGCCGCCTATCGGGTCAGCTGGCGCAACTCGCCGGCGTACAGCTCGGCCGGATCGAGTCCCATGCCGGCGAAGTGGCCTGCCAACTCCAGTGAGAGCACGCCGTGCAGGCGGGTCCAGAAGAGCAGCGCACGGCGCAGGGCGGCCGGGGGCGCCGGGTGGGCGGCCGCCCAGCCGCGGTGCTCGGCGAAGTGGGCCTCCAGGCGGGAGTCGCCCGGGGCTTCGGTGGCGGCTTCACCGGACTGGGCGGCGTCGAGGAGGGCGTCCATGATCTCCGCGGCGATCACGGTGATGTCCTCCGGCGCGTGGTAGCCGGGGACGGGCGTGCCGTAGATGAGGAAGTAGCGCTGGGGGTCGTCCAGCGCCCAGGCGCGCAGGGCGCGACCCAGTCCGCCCAGGTCCGCGCCGGAGTCGGCGGCGGCGCGGATGGTGTCGGCGAGGCTGCGGTAGGCGTCCCGGATCAGCTCGGTGATCAGCTCGTCCCGGCAGGAGAAGTACCGGTAGAGCGCGGGGCCGCTCATGCCCAGCTGTTTGGCGATGGCATTCAGGGACACCCCCGGCGCCCCGGCGGCGGCGATCTGCGCCCAGGCCTGCTCCTTGATCTCGGCACGCAGCTGGGCGCGATAGCGCTCCCGCGGCGTCTCCTTGCCCGCGACAGCCATGCGCTCACCCCTTCCTTGCGTTCGTGCTTCCTTGCTTCTCGGCTTCTGGCCATGTCCGCCTCCGCCGGACGCTCTTGGTTAGACCCTATAACGAACGCACTTGCCTGTCACCTCGCTGCGAGTTATAACTTCTAACGAACATGTCAGGCGCTAACGCCGTCTGCCAGTGGAGTCGATGGAGGTCGCCATGAACGCCGCAGAGATGATCGAGGTAGTGCTGCCGGGCGAGGTCGAGCCGGAGGAACTGCAGGTGCGGCGGGGTGCCGTCCCCACTGCCGGGCCGGGGCAGGTCGTCGTCCGCATGGAGGCGACCGGTGTCTCCTTCGCGGAGCAGCAGATGCGCCGCGGCCGCTACTACGACCAGCCGCCCTTCCCCTTCGTCCCCGGCTACGACATGGTCGGCACCGTGGTGGCGGCCGGGGACGGAGCCGGCGCCGGTCTGGTCGGGACCCGGGTGGCCGCGCTGCTGAAGGTGGGCGGCTGGGCCAGCCACATCGTCCTGGACGCCGACGACGCGGTGCCGGTCCCGGACGGGATCGGCCCGGCCGAGGCGGAGACCGTGGTGATCAACGGCATCACGGCCTGGCAGATGCTCCATCGCAAGGCCCGCGTCCGCGCCGGGCAGACCGTCCTGGTGCACGGCGCCAACGGGGGAGTCGGCACGGTCCTGGTCCAACTCGCCCAAGCCGCCGGGGCCCACGTGATCGGCACCGCCTCCACGCGCCATCACGCGGAGCTGCGGGAGCGGGGGGTGAGCCCGATCGTCTACCGCACCGAGGACATCCCCGCCCGCGTTCGCGAGCTCGCCCCGCGCGGGGTGGACGCCGTCTTCGACCACGTCGGCGGCCGAGGCATCGTCGACTCCTGGCGGCTGCTCGCGCCCGGCGGCACCCTCGTCTCCTACGGCAGTGCGTCCACCCTCGACCAGGAGGGCTCCAAGCAGTGGCCCGTCCTCAAGCTCCTCGGCCGCGTATGGCTGTGGAACGCCCTGCCCAACCGCCGCCGGGCCTACTTCTTCAACGTCTGGGCCGGCCGAGCCCTGCGCCGCGGCCGCTTCCAGTCCAGGCTGCGAGCCGACCTCACCGAGGTCTTCCGAGCGCTCCAACGCGGCGAGATCACCGCCCGGATAGCCGCCTCACTCCCCCTCACCCAGGCCGCCGAGGCAATGCGCCTGGCCGAATCCGGCACCACCACCGGAAAGGTCGTCCTCCACGCCTGAACCGCCACCCCCCACACAGGCCGACACCCCTCCGCCCCCAGAAACGATCAAGGCCCAGGCCTTCGGGACTCCCCCGTTGACCCGGGCCTTCGTCGTACGCGCCGGTCGCCCGGCGGTTGGTGCCCCCGGCAGGATTCAAACCTACGACACCCGCTTCAGAAGTGGGGCCGAGTCCTTGCCGGGTGGTGCCCGGCACTGCCGTGCGGTGCTGTTTCCCCTGGTCGGAGCGGCACGGTAAACCACTTGATCCGGCTCATGCCGCCCTGTGTCGGACCGTCCGCGCACCCATCGCTGACGCGCTGCCGGCTGATGGTCAGCGCCTGGTCAGACCTGCCCGAGGTCGATCCGCACCGGGAACGGGGCCGCCGACTTGATGACGCCGGTGAACACGTCTCCGTCCCGATAGATCTTCGTCGCGGGGTCGAGAACGTAGGTGTACACGAGAGGAACGCCCGTCGCGGCCTGCTCGATCCGCCAGTAGAAGCCGATGCCGGCCTTGGCGTACTGGTCGACCTTCACGATTCGGTCGGTGGTCTCCGAACCCGGCGACACCACCTCCGCGACCAGCAGCACGTGCTCGGGGCGAGTGGGGGTGATGTCGATCGTGTCTGCGCGGTACACGACGACATCCGGGCGCCGATTGGTGAGCGGGACGTCCTGGAGCCGGACGTCGAAGTCCGTGTCGGCGTTCCACTCCGGGCCCGCGGCGGCATCCAGGGCGTTCGCCAGAATCCGGGCCAGCCGGTTGTGCCGCTTGGACGCGGTCGGACTCACGACGACCATCCCGTCCACGATCTCGATGCCGGCGCACTGCTCATCGGACCAGGACTCGTACTCCTCCGCCGTGATCTGCTCATGCATCCACGCCGGGGCAACCATCTCGGCCGAGATGAAGCACCTCCTGGACGCTGTGCCGCGGACCGATCCCACTGGGCTCAGCGTACTGTCGGCCATCTGTCCGGCACGCCGCTCACGCCTACGCCCATCGCGCCCTTGCCGAGGCAACTCAACGGGTGTTCACCTACAGTGACCACACCCGATCCGGCGGACGCGTCCCCCGGGCTTCTGGGCGCACCCACGCCCCACGACGATACAGGGGAGAGCGAGCCAATTTCGTAACTCTGCGTTACTCAATGCTGTGGAGTTCCTGGCCTTCGGTCGTCGCTTGGTCGAGTACCTGCTTGCGGTGGCAGATCTCCCGGACCAGCGTTTGCAGCCCGCTGCCGGGGCGTAGGAAGACCCGGCTGTGAGCGGCGAGGATACGCAGCGCGAAGCGATCAGCCACATGGACCGGCTGCTGAGGCACCGCCCGGCCGGCGGTGCCCGCCCTCGTTGCTGTCAATGCCGGATGTCATCCGGCACGCGAAAGCCCCGGGCCGATCATGGCCCGGGGCTTTTCCCTGGTCAGACAGAGTGCCCCCGGCAGGATTCGAACCTGCGACACCCGCTTTAGGAGAGCGGTGCTCTATCCCCTGAGCTACGGAGGCGCGGGGAGGTATGGGAGAAGTCGGGGGAAATCCCACCGGAGTGGGCGACCCGGACAGCGATCCCAAACACCCGCGTGCACCCACCTGGTGGGTGCACGCGGGTCAGTCTAGCGGGTAGCCGCCGGGGCGTGGGCCTTCGGCGATCGGGCGGGGTGGTGTCCGGCCTGCCGGCGGGTCATCGGGGTCCCGTGCGCTGCCCGTCGGCCGTCAGGGAGGCGAGCAGCGCCAGGCGCTCCGCGGAGTCCGTGCCCGGGTCCGCGTGGTAGACGACCAGCAGCAGTCCGTCGGCGCCGACCACGGCGTACTTCTCCCGCCGCAGGTCGAGGTCGCCGACCTGGGGGTGGTGGATCACGCCGGTGTCGCTGCCGCCACGGCGTACGTCGTGGCGCGCCCACAGTCGCCGGAAGCGCTCGCTCTTCAGCGAGAGCTCGCCGACCAGCGCCTGGAAGCGCGCGTCGTCGGTCTCGGTGCCGACCTCGGCGCGCAGCTGGGCGACGACGCCGGCGGTGTTCTGCTCCCAGTCGGGGTGATAAACGGCCGCCTGCGGGTCGGTGAACAGGGCGATCAGGCGGTTCGTGCCGGGCGCCATCAGCGGCGAGAGCGCCACCGCCAGGGGGTTGGCGGCCAGCACGTCGCGGTACCGGTTGACGACGAAGGCGGGGACGTTGAGCGTGTCCAGCAGCGTCAGCGTGCCCGCCGGCACCCGCTCGGCGGGACGGGTCGCACGCCGTCGGGTGCGCGGCCGGCCCAGTTCCATGAGGTAGCCGGTGGACTCGGCGTCGAGCTGGAGGACGCCGGCCAGGGCCTCCAGCACCTGGACCGAGGGGTTCCGATCGCGGCCCTGCTCCAGCCGCAGGTAGTACTGGGCGCTGACGCCGGCCAGCATGGCCACCTCCTCGCGCCGCAGGCCGGGCACCCGCCGCAGCCCGCGGACGGGGATCCCGGCGTCCTCCGGGCGGACGAGCTCCCGCCTGGCGCGGAGGAACGCACCGAGGGCGTTGCCGCCGTCACCTGCCGCTTCCGCCGCTCTCGCTGCCATACGTCCACGGTAGGCGCTGTCCGGCCCGGGCGGCCTCCGCGTGACTGTCCCTGTCACTGGCAGTGACACCAGGGACCTCCCGCACCTCCCGCGATCGGCCGACCCTGGAGTCGACCAGCTGAGATCCGAGAGAGGAACGAGCCCGCATGTCGCAGTCCACCTGGTTCATCACCGGAGTCAACAGCGGCCTCGGCCGCGCGCTGACCGAGCGGCTGCTCGCCGACGGCCACCGCGTGGCCGGCACCGTCCGGCGCCCCGGCTCCGTCGACGACCTCGCCGCGCGGTACGGCGACCGGCTGTGGGTCGCCCGGCTCGACGTCACCGACACCGCGAGGGTGCGCGAGGTCGTCGACTCCGCCTTCGCCGACCTGGGCCGCATCGACGTGGTCGTCAACAACGCCGGCTACGGCCTGTTCGGCGCGGCCGAGGAGCTCACCGACGAGCAGATCGACCACGTCCTCGCCACCAACCTGACCGGATCGATCCAGGTCGCTCGCGCCGCCCTCCCCCACCTCCGGGCCCAGGGCGGCGGACGGATCGTCCAGCTCTCCACCTACGGCGGCCAGGCCACCCACCCCGGCGCCTCGCTGTACCACGCCGGCAAGTGGGGCATCGAGGGGTTCATGGAGTCGCTGGCCAAGGAGGTCGCCCCGTTCGGCATCGAGGTCACCCTCGTCGAACCCGGCGGCGCCCGAACCGAGTTCCGCTTCGGCAGCCTCCGGTCGGCCACTCCGATGCCGGCCTACGACGGCACCCCGGCCGCGATGACCCGTGGGGCGGGCGACCGCAGCCGGCCGTCGATCGGCGACCCGGCCAAGATGGCCGCCCGCATCATCGAGAGCGCCGCGCAGACCCCGGCGCCACTGCGGCTCGTCCTCGGCAGCGACGCCCACCGGTTCATCACCGCCGCCCTGCGCGAGCGCCTCGCCGAGATCGCGCCGCAGGCCGAGTCCGCAGGCTCGACCGACTGGATCGACGAGACAGGTGGGAGCGATGGGGCTGATGGGCCGACTGTGCGCGGCCGTTGATCAGCCCCGGCTGACGGCCGACTCCCCTCCTCCTTGCGGCGGGGGCCGCCACAGGGAGGAGGGGAGCGGGGTGGTCAGGCGGGTCAGGCGGACGGAGTGAGGAGCCGGCGCATCAGGCGGCCGGCCTCGGCCAGGGCCAGGCGCTGGTCCTCGGTGTTCGGCGCGCCGCCGTTGTCCGACGAGCGCGCGGCCGCGGTCAGCGCGTCCCGCCGCTCCTGGAGCTGGCGCTCGACCAACTCCTTGACGGAGGTGAGGAGTTCCTCGGCGCGGACGACGGACGCGCGCGGGTCGTCGACGAACTCGGCGAGGATCCGCTGCCACTGCTCACGGACCTCGGCATCGTCGGCGGGGCCGTCGAGTCGATGCGGGGCGGCGGCGGTGCCGACGTTGGCAGGGGCGGTCGTGGCGGTCGTTGCGCCCGCAGTGGCGGGGTCGGCGCCTCGGGCGCCATCGGTGGCAGCGGTGGCGGCGGGTGCGTCCGCAGCGGGCGCGTCGGCGGCGCGGCCGGACGCTGTCGCGGGTGCCTCCTCCGGGACCGCTTTCGCTGCTGCGGCCTCCTCCTCGGTCTCGGTCCGCTCCGAGGACGAGCGCTGCGGGATCAGCTTGTCGGGAAAGCGCCTGCGCAGGGCCGGATCAGGCTGCTGCTGCTCCGTCATGACCGGCCTCCTTCCGCATCGGGGTCGACGTTGCGGGCGTGAGTGGGTGTGTCGGCGTGGACGTCGGCCTGGCCGTGGGCGGCACCGTCGCTCTCGCCACCCCGGCCGGCGAGCGCGCCGACCAGGCGGCGGCGCACGGGGGCGTGCTGCTGGCGCTCGCTGTCGCCATCAGCGCCAAGCACGGTCTCGAAGAGGCGCCGGGTGTCCAGCAGTGTCTCGCGGGCCTGCTCGGTGTCGGTCGTACCGGTGGTATCGGTCGTACCGGTGGTGTCGGCCGCGGGCGCTGTGCCGTCCAGGCCGTGGCCGGCGCGGTACCGCTCCGCCAGGCCGGGGTCGTGGGCCGCGGCCAGCGCCGTGGCCGTCCGCTCCGTCCCGTCCTCCAGCGGGAAGCCTCGCTCGCGCAGGGCGTCGTCGAGCAGGTGCTCGGCCCGGGTGAGAGCGGCGCGGGGCTCGTCCACGAACTCCGCCTGCGCCTCGGCCCATTGGGTCCGGAACCACTCGGCGCGCTCGGCGGGGATCGGCGGACGCCGCCGGCTGCCGTACCGGTGGAGCAGCTCGTCGAGTTCGCGCTCGCCGGCACCGGCGTCTCCGCCGTGCCGGGCCACCGCCCGGTCGTACTCGGGTCCGAAGCGCCGCTGCAGCCTTCGGCGGCGGGCCTGCGGGCCGCGTGAGAACGCGACAGCCGCGATGGCCAGGACGACGAGCACCGCCAGAACGATGCCGATGATCAAACCGGTGGTCATGATCCGCCTCCCGCGGGTCAAGGAATGCCACAGCGAGGCGACTTGCCGGTCTCCGCGGTGGCAAACCGGGCGGCGTCGGCGCGTACGCCGGCGGGCGTAGGCATTCCGCCACCGCGGAGACGCCAGTGCCGGGAGGGGCGGGAGGCGGGGAGGCGGGAAGGGGGTGGAAGAGGATCTGAGGGGCAGGCGGGGCTCAGGTGGTGGCGACGAGGAAGTCCTCGCCGGTGGACGGGCGGAGGCCGTCGGCGCGATCGGCGAACCAGCGGGCGGCGAGGTCTCCACCGGAGACGTGCCGGGCCGCCACGAAGCCGGCGGAGCGGGCGGCGCTCAGCATCTCCTCGGGGGTGTAGAAGCTGACGAACGGCGTGCCCGAGCGGCGCGCGCCGCGCTCGGCGAACTCCCGGCCGGGGCGGTCGGCCGGGTCAAGGAGGTCGATGGTCAGCTGGAAGGTGACGGCGGCTGTGGAACCGGGGGCCAGTCCGGTCGCCAACCGGTGGAGGGTGGCCGCGTTGGCGGCCTTGCTGAGGTACATGGTCACGCCGGTGGAGGCGACCACGGCCGGGCGGGCGGGGTCGAAGCCGGACGCGAGCAGGCGGTCCCACCAGGAGTCGGCGTCGGCCTCGAAGTCGACCGGAACCAGGTGCAGCCGCTCCGGCACGCCGAGCCCGAGCTCCTCCAGCCGGGCCCGCTTCCAGGCCTGCGGGGCGGGCTGGTCGATCTCGAACACGTCCATGCGGGCGGCGAGTTCGGGGTTCCGCTGGGCGAAGGTGTCCAGCCCGGCGCCGAGCAGGATGTACTGGTCGACGCCGGCGGTTTCGGCCTGCTCGGTGACCAGTTCCTCGATGAAGCGGGCGCGGGCGACGACATGGGCGCGGAAGCCGGCGGTGCCGGCCGGGTCCATGTCGGGGCGCTCGCGCCAGCCGGGCGCGGGGTCGGCGATGCGCAGGCCGAGCTCGTCCTCGAGGACATGCGGTTCGGCGTCCTCGGTGAGGTGGAGGGCACGCCAGAGGGCGACCCGCACGGCGGTGTGGTCGGGGGCGGGAACGACCTCGGCAGAGGCGGCGTCGTGGACGGGCATGGGGCGGACCTCCGTGGGCGGTGGGCGGTGGGCGCGTGGGGGTGGGTGGGTGCGCGTGGGCGCGTGGCCGCGTGGGCAGTGCGCGGCAGGGGGGTCAGGGCGCGCTGAACGGGACGGGCAGGCAGGCAAGCGATCGGGCGGGCGGAGGCGAAGCCGCGGGGCCGGCTCAGGCCCGGCCTCGCGCTCACGCCGCTGGCGGAGCCGAACGGGGCAGGGCGGGCCGGGAACGCGCTGGGGGCGCGCCCGAGGCGCCTCTGCGCCCCGCCGCGGGACCCCGGCGGAAGCTAGGGCGCGTGGCGGCTCAGGCCCGTCCACAAGCCCGCCGGGCGGATCGGGAACAGGGGGCGCTCTCAGCGCCCCCGCGCCCCCTTTGCCGGGCCCCCGGCGGAGTCCCCGGCCCAGGGCGGCCCAGGGCGGCTCAGGCCCGCGCAAGGCCGGCTCAGGCCGGTTTGCGGGCCTGGACCGTCCACAGGCGGCCGTCGGGGTCGCGGACGACGGCTTCGCGGGTGCCGTAGTGAGTGTCCTCGAAGGGGGTGACCAGTTCGACGTCCGGGCCGGGCCGGAAGCTCGCCTCGTCCTCGGTGGTGAGCACCAGGCGGACGCCGGGCTCGCGGTCCTCGGGGATCTCGGCGACGAAGACGTACGGCCCGGACTCGCCGTTGCGCAGCTGGCCCGAGTTGTGTCCGGTGTCGAACTCCAGCTCGTAGCCGAGGGACTGGAAGAAGCGGGCCGCGCGGCCCCAGTTGTGGGTCTCGAAGAAGACCGCCTCGATTCCGTCGGTGGGCTTGCTCATCTCAGGACTCCTCTGCGAGGTAGCTGCGCAGCGCGTCGGCGACGATCGAGGAGAGCGACCTGCCCTCCTCGACGGCGTGGTGTTTGACCTGCTTGATCAGGTCGACCGGCAGATAGACGTTGAACTGCTTGACCTCGTCCTTCGCCTTGGACGCTGTGGGTTTCTCGTCGGCCACGAAGCCGATGCTAGCATCCTAGTTCGCTAGCGACGACGGGATGTCAGAGCAGGACGGGACAGCCGGCCCCGCCCCCGTCACCAGGGTTCGAGGTGGGCGGTGTCGTTCCAGAGGGTGAGCGCCGGGTCGCCGTACTCGTGGCCGAGGACGGAGAGGGCCGACGGGTAGAGGCTGAGGCCCATTCCGCGCAGGGGGTCCAGATGGCGCCAGCGGGCGGCCAGGGTGCGGAGGAAGTGGCCGTGGGCGAAGACCAGGCAGTCGCCGTCGACCTCCTTGGCCCAGGCGATCACCTCGTCGCAGCGGTTGGCCACCTGGAAGGAGGTCTCGCCGTTCGGCACGCCGTCCCGCCAGAGCACCCAGCCTGGACGGGACTCGCGGATCTCCGGGGAGGTGATCCCCTCGTAGTCGCCGTAGTCCCACTCCACCAGGCGGTCCCAGGTCTCGGCGCGATCGCCGAAGCCGGCCAGCTCGCAGGTCTCGCGGGCGCGGCCGAGCGGGCTGGTGCGGACCCGGGCGCCGGGGAAGCCGTTCCACGGCTCGCGGTGGAGGCGCTCGCCGAGGAGGCGGGCGGCGCGGCGGCCGCTCTCGTTGAGCGGGACGTCGGTGCGGCCGGTGTGCCGGCCGGCGGCGGACCATTCGGTCTCACCGTGGCGGACGGCGATGATGCGGGGGGTCAGGGGGCCACCTCCTCGGAGCGGTGGACGCGCGCGGGGGCGAGACGAGGGCGTGTGCGAGCGCGAGCGGCCTGCGGGCGAAGTCGTCACCACCCTGCCGGGCCCCCGTGCGGCACGCATCCCGAATCGGCCTTTCGCGCGCGGCGGCGGGGACGCGGAGGACGCGGCCGCGCCGCGCGGGAGGACGCGGGGCACGCCCGCGCCCCGGGGCGCGCGAGGCACCCCGGGACGCGGGTCGAGCCGAGCCGAGTCGCGCAGGCTCAGATGTGGGCCCAGCGGGCGCCCAGGGAGGGCTGCTTGAGGTCGGACTGGAGGGCCACCGGGATCTTCGTCTCGCCGGTGCCGGAACCGATCGTCAGGTAGCCGACCTGGTCGCCGGCCTTCGCCGTGTGCGGGACCTTGCCGTCGGCGGCGCTCGGCGTCATGCCGAGCTGGACGGAGAGGCCGCCCCAGCCGGTGACCGTCGAGTCCTTGGTGGCGACGAGCGGCGTGTGGCCGCCCATGCCGTCGTCCACGTAGCCGACGACCTCGCCCTTCTTCACCAGGTCGTGCGACTCCAGCGACTTCTCGGTCGCCACCACCAGGTCCTTGGAGGCGTTGAGCGCGTTGGTGAGGATCGAGGCCGAGGAGGTCGCCGGCTGGCCGAGGGTCACGCCGAGGACGGTCCGGGTCTGGCCGCCGATCTTGTACTCGGCGGCGAACATCAGGCAGCCGAGCGCGGCCGAGGACGAGCCGGTCTTCATACCGACGATGCCGTCCTGGTAGAGCACCGCGTTGTTGTTGTACATCACGCCGTCGCCGGGCGGGGTGAACGAGCCGGTGCCGACGATCTCCCGGAAGACCGCGTTCTGCCAGACCATGCGGGCCAGCTTCAGCTGGTCGTCGGCGGTGCTCTTGGTGGTCGGGGTGAGGCCGGACGGGTCGGTGTAGGTGGTGTCGTCCATGCCGAGCTGCTTGGCCGTGGCCTGCATCTTCTGCACGAAGGCCGGGTCCGAGCCGGCGTCCCAGCGGCCGAGGAGGCGGGCGATGTTGTTCGCCGACGGGATCAGCAGCATCTGCAGCGCCTGGTACTCGCTGATCTTCTGACGGTTCGTCACCTTGACCACCGACTCGCCCTCGGCGCTGCCGGTCGAGTAGTCGCTGGCGGCCTGGGCGTCCACGGACAGGGTCGGGCCCTTCTCGCCGGGCTTGAGCGGGTGGTCGCGGAGGATCAGGTACGCGGTCATCACCTTGGTGACGCTGGCGATCGGCACCTCGGTGCCCTTCGGGCCGCTGCGGCCCAGGCTGCCGAGGCCCTCGACCTCGACGGCGGCCTGGCCGGCGGACGGCCACGGCATGGCCGGCGCGGTGCCGCCGAAGGCGTAGCTGGAGGCGGCGGTCAGCTTCAGCGCCGGATCCGGGAGCGGGCGGACGAACTGCACGACCGTGAAGACGACCAGCAGCAGGACGACCAGGGAGCCCCAGATCTTGAGCCGTCTGGCCAGCTGGCGCAGGGGCGTCATCGGACGTCCGGAGAGCGAGGCGAGCACCTGCATGGCCTCGGAGGTGCTCTCCGGCGACGTGAACGGCGGCGCGGGCGGCTTCGGGGGCGCGGGCGGCGCGGGGGGCGACGGCTGCGGCGTCGGCAGCTTCGCCGCGGCGGCGGGCGGCGCGGCGGGCCGCGGCGGGATGCCGCCGGCGGGGCGGCGGCGCTGGCGCTGGCGCCTGCGGCGGGCTTGGCGCTGGCGGCCGGCTTGGCGGCTGCGCTCCCGGAGGCGTCTGCGTCGGCTTCGGTCTTGCCCTTGCCGCTGGGCAGCACGGTCGTCGGCGGGTCCGCCTTCGACGGGGACGGGGGCTCCGTTTTCCCCTTGCCGCTGGGCAGCACAGTCGTCGGCGGGTCCGCCTTCGACGCGGTGTCAGCGTCTGCGTCGTCCTGGCTCTTGGCCTTGCCGCCGGGCAGCACGGTCGTCGGCCGGTCCGCCTTCGGCTCGGCCGGGGTGTCCGACTCGTCCTTGCCGCCGGGCGGCGGCGTGGTCGGGCGGGCGCCCTTCGGCTCGGCCGGGGTGGCCTTCGATCCCGTTTCGGCGTCGGCCGACCCCTTCGCGCCGGACTCCCCCTTGGCGCGGGACGCCGTAGTCGGCCGGTCCCGCTCCTTCGGCGCGGCCGGGGCCTCGGCTTCGGTAGCCGCCGGGGCCTTCGCGTCGTCGGGGGCTTCGGCTTCGGCAGGCGCCGGGGCCTTCGCGTCCGACCCGCCCTTGGGTGCCCGAAACACCGCGGTCGGCCGATCCGGCTTCGCCTCGGCAGGCGCGTCCGGCTTGTCGCCGGCCTCGGTCTCGGCCTGCGCGGCAGAGCCGTCCTTGGGCGCGCGGAACACCGCCGTCGGCCGATCCCCCTTCGGCCCGGTCGCGGCGTCGGCCTGCGACTCAGCGTCGGGGGCGCGGAGTGCCCTGGTCGGTTTGTCCGCCTGGCTGCCGCCGGGCACATCCGGCTCGGCCTCGTCCTCGGCTGGAGCCTGCGTGGCCGACGTGGCCGGTGTCTTCGCGGCCGACTGGTCCTTGGGCGCGCGGAACACCGCGGTCGGCCGGTCCGTCGGCGCCTCGGCGGGGGTGTCGGGCCCCGTGAGGGCCTTCGCATCGGGCCCCGTCGGGGCCTTCGCGTCGGGAACGGGCTTCGGCGGGCGGAACGCCGTCGTCGGGCGGTCCGCCTGGGGAGCGGCCGGGGAGGGCGCGTCAGAGGGGTGCTCGGCGGCGGGCGGGCCGTCCGGCTCGTCCGGGGCCGCCGCCTCGCGCTGGTGGCCCGGCTTCGGCGCGGGCTTCGGGTCGGGTTCCGCCTCGGCGTCCCGCGGCCCGGCCGCGGGCTGCGCGCGCAGGTGGAGGGTCGGATCGGGCGCGCGTTCCGCGCCGCTCTCCGCGCTCTCCGCCGCGACCGTGACCTCCTCTGCGTCCCCGTCGGTCGTCCGGACCTTGCTCCGGGACTCGCCGCCCACGTACCCAACCTCCTCGCGCGCATGACCGGAACGCATCCATGATCGTCTACCGGAGGCGCGCATTCCGCTACCAACACCGCCGAAGCCCCGGTCCGTACGTTCCAGCTGAACGACGAACCGGGGTAAACCCCGTTGTTACCCCGCAGTTTCCCCCGAAATCCTATGAATCCCCCGATCCGGCGGAAATCTCCCCGAAGCGGCGCAAGGAACGACAGGGCTTCACGCTTTGCGCGCGATCGCACCCCGATTCGTCCGCGGAAGCCTTGCGGAGCCCTCGCGAGTCCTAGCTTCCAGCGCCCGCTGCTGAGCCAGACGTTCGAGCTCGCGGGGTGGTTCCCGAGATCACAAACAGCCATCCATCCCAAGGCACTCTCGACAGCAGGGTGTGAGAGGCGTCACTCTGTTTGCCATCCACGCGGGGAGGCTTGGATGGGCAGGAGCCGCAGAACAATTCCCGAGGAACTGTTGTTGCTCGCACTGGACCCGGCCACGGGCACCACGGCGCAGCCGCAGACCCTCGACCTCGGACTCGCCGGGGCCCAGCTCGTAGAGCTGGCCCTGGCCGGACGGATAGTTCCGAACGGTGACCGAATCGCCGTGGTCATGCCGCGACCGACCGGAGACCCGACCCTGGACCACGCGCTCGAACTGCTGCGCAGGCGCGGCAGCCCGGTACGCGCGGTGTCCTGGATCGGCGGGCCCCGCTTGGGGCTTCGCCAGACGTACCTTGCACACCTTGAGAGGTGCGGAATGGTGCGCGCGGTTCCCGGACAGGTGTGCGGAGTGCTCCCGACGACCCGGTACCAGGCGTCGGAGGAGTCCACGAACCAGGCGATCAAGGAGCGCCTGGACGCCGCGATCAGGACCGGGGTACCCCCGGACCCCCGCACGGCCGCGCTGGCTTCGCTGGCGCACGCGGTCGGGCTGGGTAAGCACTTGTACCCGGGTAACGAGGGACGGTCGTGTCGGTCACGCCTGCGTGACCTGATCCGGTACGACCCGATGGGCGGAATGGTCGCCCACGCCGTCATGGACGTGCAGAACGGCATCCCGGCCACGCAGTCGCGCGGTACGGCCGCGCGGTCGGCGAGCACGGGCCGGCGGCCCGCCGCGGTCCCGGCCGCGCGCGGGATGGCCCGGGCGGCCGTCCGGTAGCGCGCGGGACGGCGGCCGGTACCCGCCGGCCGCCGGTCATCGGCCCCGGCCGTCGCCCGTCGGCGGCCGCCGGTCGATGGCCGGTGGCCGACGGCCCGGTCGGCCGGCCGAGTGGTCGAGCGCCGTGCGGCGTCGCAGTCGCCGCACGGCGCTGAGCCATGCCCGGAGGCGGTTCGCCCCGGGGGCGCGTGAGATCGTTACGCGCGCCCAGGGCTCACGCCCGCTGAGTAAACGTCAAACCTGGGCACAGGTGCGCCTATCGGGACGAATTGGCACCGAAGATCGGCAGGTCCCGTGCGCATTACCGCTCTTCTCGGCGATGAGCTGGGTAAATCCCTCCCACACGCCCTCCGCCCGATGGCATGCTGCCTAGCGGAAGAAATACCAACCAATTTCGGCGGTCGGAGGTCGATGTGTCGTCCGCCAGCATCAACCCGACAGTTCGGCGCCGGCGACTGGGCTCCGAGCTCCGCAGGCTGCGTGAGGCCCGCGGACTCACGGCGGAGGAGGTCGCGGCCCAACTCCTGGTCTCCCAGTCCAAGATCAGCCGACTGGAGAACGGGCGGCGCTCGATCAGCCAGCGCGATGTGCGCGATCTCTGCGGCGTCTACGGGGTGACCGACGAGACGATGATCGAGGGCCTGATGGCGATGGCCCGCGAGTCGCGGCAGCGCGGCTGGTGGCACGCCTTCGGCGACCTCCCGTACAGCGTCTACATCGGACTCGAGGACGAGGCCGCCTCGATCCGGACCTATGAGTCGCTGCTCATCCCGGGGCTGCTGCAGACCCGGGACTACGCCCGCGCCGCCATCGCCGGCATCCAGCCGGACCGGGACGCGGAGGCCGTCGAGCGGCGGGCCGAGGTGCGGATGCGCCGCCAGGAGCGCGTCACCGGGGACAACCCCGTGGAGTTCTGGGCGGTCATCGACGAGGCGGCGCTCCGCCGGATCGTCGGCAGCCCCGAGGTGATGCGCCAGCAGCTCGAACAGCTCGCCGCCTTCTGCGAGTTGCCACATGTGAATCTTCAGGTGATCGGCTTCAGCGCCGGTGCCCACCCGGGCATGTCGGGCGCATTCTCCATCCTCGAGTTCCCCGAGTCAGCAGATACTGCGGTGGTTTACCTCGAAGGAGTGACAAGCGATCTCTACCTGGAGAAGGAGTCGGACGTACGCCGGTATACCGGGCTTTACGAACACCTCCGGGCCACGGCGCTCAGTCCCGCCGACTCCCGAGTGGTGATAGGGAAGATTGCGAAGGAGCACGCGCAATGAACGACCAGACCGTCCCCACTCGGCTGGAGTGGCGCAAGTCCAGCCACAGCGGTGCCAACGGCAACTGCGTCGAGGTCGCCGTACCGGACTCCGCCTCGATCGCCGTGCGGGACTCGAAGGACCCCGACGGCCCGGCCCTCCGCTTCTCCGCCGAGGCCTGGAACGCGTTCGTGACCGCCGCCGGCTCGGGCGCCTTCGAGGGCTGAGGCCCTCGTACGGCGCCCGGGCCGGCAGGCCCCGTCGGGTACGAACCCCCGACGTACCGGACGGGGTCCCCGCACACCGCGATCCACCACTGCGAAAAAATCCGTATCCCGCCCCGATGGCGGCTTCAGCGCAGCTGGTCGACGTAGCGGTCGGTGCCGGGGACGGTCGGCAGGAACGGGGCGACCAGCTCGACCCGCGCACCCGGGACGGCGCCTGCGGTCTCCTCGTCCAGTCCGGTGAAGGCCGCGGACCAGCAGTCCTGGGGCGGCAGATCGAGGAACCAGAGCAGGGTCAGCCGAGTGTCGAGCCCCTCCACCTCCTTGACGTACGACATCCGGCCGGCCGGCAGCGGCATCGGGCGGAAGAGGACGCACATCGCGGCCGGGCCGCCGCGCGGCAGCCGGCGGGGCAGGCCGCGGGACATCAGCCAGTCGTAGGCGGCCGCCGACTGCTCGGCGGTGTCGGTGTCGATCACCTCGACGACCAGGCCCTGGTAGGGGTGGTCGAGGGCGTGGAAGTCGCGCGGTCCGGCGGCGCCGTCCCGGTAGGCGGTGGCCACGTGCTCCTGGAACGCGGTGAAGACATGGGTGCGGTCCTGGTAGACCCGCCCGTCGCGGTTCAGCCGCTTGTTGATCTCCACCGACCAGCGGATGTGGTCGGGGTAGCGGCCGGGCGTGAGCCAGTAGGTGGAGAGGTAGCAGCCCGCGGTGATCGGCTGGGCGATCGCCGACTTCTCGGGGTAGCGCAGCAGCTGGAGTTCGCGGGTGGCCACCCAGCGGCGCCCGGCGAACATGTGCGGCATGGCCATCGCGCCGGCGATGAAGTGGTCGTCCTCGTACCAGCGGTTGTAGGCGTGCTCATGGCCCGGATGCGGCTCGACCATGGTGATCAGCGCGCTGCCGACGGTGGTGCCGTAGGGGCCGCGGGCGGCCAGCGCGGCATGCAGGCCGGCGTCTTCGGCCCCGGCGTCGGTGGCGGCATCGGCGGCGGTGTCGCGGGGAGCGCTTCGCGGCCTCGCCTGGGACTCTTCTGGTACCTCGGTTTCCTCGCCCTCTGCCATGAGCTGACGGTACGTCAGAAACCTTGCCGTGGCCATGGCCATGCACGGCCCGCCGTCCTACCCTGGCGCGCATGCTGCCGCTTGAGGGCAAGACCGTACTGGTGACCGGGGTGGGCGCGGGCCTGGGGCGCCGGGTGGCGCTGGGCGCGGCGCGGGACGGCGCCCGCGTGGTGCTGGCCGCGCGGAGCGCGGAGGCGCTGGCGGAGATCGCCGAGGAGGCCGCGCAGGAGGCCGAGAAGGCCGCCCCCGGCGGCCGGCAGCGGGTCGCCCACCGGGCGGCCGACATCACCGACGGGGAGGACTGCGCGCGACTGGCGGCGCTCTGCGAGGAGCGCTTCGGCGGGGTGGACGCCCTGGTGCAGGTGGCCGCGCAGGACCGGGTCTTCGGCGGACTGGACGAGGCGGACCCGGAGTTCGCGGACTGGCGCGGGGTGCTCGAGGTCAACCTCTACGGGACCCTGCGGGTCACCCGGGCCTGCCTGCCCTCGATGCGGCGGCGCGGGGGCGGCTCGGTGGTGTGGATCGGCACCCAGTCCTCGGTGGCCGCGCCGAACGAGGTGCGGCAGGCCGCGTACGCCGCCTCCAAGGGGGCGCTCACCTCGGCCATGTACTCGCTGGCCCGCGAGGTCGGGCCGGACCGGATCCGGGTCAACTCGGTGCAGCCGGGCTGGATGTGGGGCCCGGCGGTGGCCGGATTCGTCCGGGGCTCGGCGGCGCGCGAGGGGGTGCCGGAGGAGACCGTGAAGGCCCGGCTGGCCAAGCGAATGGCCCTGCCGGAGCCGGCCGGCGACGACGACGTGGCGGAGGCGGCGCTCTTCTTCGCCTCCGATCGGGCGCGGGCGATCACCGGGCAGCAGCTGCTGGTGAACGCCGGCGAGTTCATGCGCTGACTCTGCGGTCGCGGGCTCTGCGGTTGCGGCACCTCCTGGGCGTGGCGGAGGACGGGATCCTTACGAAGCGTGCGCCCATCGTGGGGGCGGTCAGTTGTTTCAAGCAATCGCCAGGAGAGTCAAGGGAAAGTAAAATCGTTCCTGATACAGACTTACATTCAGTCCTGTGAACGGAAGTTGGGCAGCAAAAAGGGTCAATCCCCCGCAATTGGAGGGGTTGACCGGTGCGGCATGACCGGGTTTGATCGCCACCACTCGATCTCCGGAAGGACGGGTCCTGCGGAGCGAACAGACCCCCAACCTCCGGACACGAGGCGGAACGCATGGCGACAACACCCACCACGACGGGTTCCCCAACACCCGTCGCCACCCGCACGATCAACAAGGGCACCCTCTACTTCTTCGGCGCCCTCGGCGGCATCCTCTTCGGGTACGACCTCGGAGTGATCTCCGGCGTCCTGGTCATGCTGGTCAAGAACTGGGACATGACCGACAACGAGAAGGGGCTGATCACCGCCACCATCTCGATCGGCGCGATGCTCGGCGCCGCGCTGGCCGGGCGGCTCAACACCCGGATCGGCCGCCGCCGCACCATCATGGTGGCCGGCGTGGTCGTCATCGTCGGCACCGTGCTGGCCTGCGTCTCGGGCAACTGGGCGCTGCTGGCGGTCTTCCGCTTCGTGATCGGCGTGGGCGTCGGCTTCTCCTCGGCCACCGTGCCGACCTACCTCACCGAGCTCGCCCCGGCCCGCATCCGCGGCGCGATGGGCTCGCTCAACCAGATCTTCATCTGCACCGGCATCCTGATCGCCTTCCTGGTCGACTACTTCCTGGCCAACGCGGGCGACAACGCCTGGCGCTGGATGCTGGCCGGGGCGCTGGTCCCCGCCGTGGTGCTGCTGATCGGCCTCACCCGGCTGCCGGAGACGCCCCGCTGGCTCTTCCAGGCCGGGCGGGAGGACGAGGGCCGCGCGGTGCTGGCGGCCACCCACGGCCCCGAGGACGACATCGAGCAGGCCGCGGGGGCGATCCACGAGGTCATCCGGGCCGAGCAGATCAAGGACTCCGGGACCCTCCGCGAGCTGCTGACCGGCCGCTGGGTCCGTCCGATGCTCTTCGTCGGCATCCTCCTCGCCATCGGCCAGCAGTTCTGCGGCGTCAACACGATCAACGCGTACTTCCCGACGATGCTCACCTCGCTGGGCTTCTCCACCAACGCCGCGCTCCTCTCCGGCGTGATCCTGGGCGTCACCAAGCTGGCCTTCACCGCCTGGGTGGTCTTCGTCGTCGACCGGTGGGGGCGGAAGCCGCTGCTGCTGATCGGCTCCGCGGTGATGACGCTGACCCTCTTCGTCACCGGCCTGGTGGTGCTCGACGTCCACGGCCAGACCGCCCTGGGCTTCTCCACCCTGGTCCTTCTCACCGTCTACCTGGCCGGTTACGAGCTGGGCTGGGGCGCCATCGTCTGGCTGATGATGTCGGAGGTCTTCCCGCTCAAGCTGCGCGGGGTCGGCACCGGCCTCTGCTCGGTGGTGCTGTGGGCCTCGACCGGCCTCATCACCTACATCTTCCCGATCATGTCCGACCCGAAGAACCTCGGCCTCGGCCACTCGATGTGGATCTTCGCCGCGGTCAACCTGGTGCTGCTGGTGCTGGTCTGGAAGCTGGTCCCGGAGACCAAGGGCCGCTCGCTGGAGCAGATCGAGACCGATCTCCGCACCGCGTAAAGGAATTTGACGGTTCATCAGCCGGCCGTCGTCCACAACCGCGAACCGCGTCCGGAGTATTGACCGGGCGCGGTTCGCGCGCTTCACTCACACCAGACAAGGCTCCACCGGACAGCGGACGACGCGGATCCCAGCGAAGCGCGCTATCGACCCGACCGACCCGACCGCCCATCCGGAAGCAGAAGGGGCCGTCCGGTATGACCGAGACCAGATCCTCGTCCTCCGAGGCGTCGGCGCCGCACCCACCGCGCCGGATCAACCGCTTCACCCTCTACTTCTTCGGTGCCCTCGGCGGCATCCTGTTCGGCTACGACCTGGGGGTGATCTCAGGCGTCCTGGTACTGATCGCCAAGAGCTGGAACCTCAGCGGGTTCGAGAAGGGCGTGCTCACGGCCTCGCTCTCGGTCGGCGCGATGGTCGGCGCCGGACTCGCCACCCGGCTGAACAACGCGATCGGGCGGAAGCGCTCCATCATGGTCGCGGCCGGCATCGTCATCCTCGGCACCGTCGCCTGCTCGCTCGCGCCGAACTTCGGGACGCTGACCGCCTTCCGCTTCCTCCTCGGCATCGGCATCGGCTTCTCGTCCGCGACCGTGCCGACGTATCTGAGCGAGCTGGCGCCGATGCGGATCCGCGGGGCGATGTCCGCGCTCAACCAGATCTTCATCGTCCTCGGCATCCTGATCGCCTTCCTGGTCGACTACTGGCTGGCGCCGACCGGGAGCGGCAGCTGGCGGTGGATGTTCTTCGGCGCCATCGTGCCGGCGACCGTGCTGCTGATCGGCATGAACTTCCTTCCGGAGACCCCCCGCTGGCTGCTGAACCTGGGCCGTGAGGAGGAGGCCCGGGCGGTGCTCGCGGCCACCCACGGCAGCGGTGCCGGGGAGGTCGACCGGGAGGTCGCCGAGATCCGGGAGGTCATCCGGCTCGACCGGGAGGGGGCCCTCGGACGGGTCCGGGACCTCGCCGCGCGGTGGGTGCGGCCGATGCTGTTCGTGGCCCTGCTGCTGGCGATCGGCCAGCAGTTCAGCGGCGTCAACGCGATCAACGCCTACTTCCCGACGATGCTGGTCACCCTCGGCTTCACCACCTCGACCGCGCTGTTCTCGGCGGTCATCCTGGGGATCACCAAGTTCGTCTTCACCGCGTGGGTGGTCTTCGTCGTCGACCGGTGGGGGCGGAAGCCGCTGCTGCTGATCGGCAACGTGGTGATGGTGCTGACGCTGCTGCTCACCGGGTTCGTGGTGCAGGACGTCCACAGCAAGGGGGCGTTGGGCTCGCTCACCCTGATCCTGCTGGTGCTGTATCTGGCCGGGTACGAGCTGGGGTGGGGCGCGGTGGTGTGGGTGATGATGGCGGAGATCTTCCCGCTGAAGGTGCGGGGGGCGGGGATGGGGACCGGCGCGGTGGTGCTGTGGGCCTCGACGGGGCTGATCACCGCCGTCTTCCCGATCATGTCCGACAAGAACCATCTGGGGCTGGGGCCCAGCATGTGGGTCTTCGCGGGGATCAACGCCGTGCTGTTCTTCCTGACGCGGTGGCTGGTCCCGGAGACGAAGGGCCGCTCCCTGGAGCAGATCGAGCTGTCGCTCCGCGGGGGCGCGAGCGAGCGCGTGCCGAGCTGATTTCTCTGCCCCGGGATGGAGCCCGCAGGGCAAATCCAGGGGCGCGGGGAACTGCGCGCCCAGCCACTTACGGTCGGCAAACGGCAACGGAGTTCGGGTTGCAACACGAGTGCCGTTGCCGGGTGCGGCGCCGTAGTGGGCTGGGCGCGCAGTTCCCCGCGCCCCTGGATTTGCCCTGCGGCGCTGCGCTCGGGGCCCGGGGCTCAGACCGTAGGTGGGTAGCGCTTGGTCCAGGCGTTGGGGGGGCGGCGGGGGCCGTGGAGTTCGGGGCCGTGGGTCATCTCCATGGCGAAGTCGTCCGCGAGGACGGAGATGGTCTCGCGGCCCTCCAGCTGGGCCAGCCACTCACCGGGCAGAGCGGTCTCGCCGTGCACCGCGCCGAGGAGGTTGCCGCAGACGGAGCCGGTGGAGTCGCTGTCCCCGGAGTGGTTGACGGCCAGCAGCAGCCCGCTGCGCACGTCCTCGGCGACCAGCGCGCAGTAGACGCCGATGGACAGCGCCTCCTCGGCGATCCAGCCCTGGCCCAGCCGCTCCACCCGCTCCGCGGACGGCTCCCCGGCCCGGACCTCCTCCAGCGCGCGCTCCAGCGCCCTGGTCGTCTCCTCGTGATCCGGCCGCTCGGCCAGCATCCGCAGCGCGGTCTGCACGCCGTCCTCCAGCGTGCCGCCGCGCACCACCGTGTGGACGATCACCGCGAAGGCGGCCGCGGAGAGGTAGCCGGTCGGATGACCGTGGGTCAGCACCGCCGCCTCGATGGCGATCTGGAAGACCAGGGCCGGCTCCCACCCCGCGAGCAGCCCGAACGGCGCCGAGCGCATCACCGTCCCGCAGCCCTTGGAGCCGGGGTTCTTCGGCTTCTCCAGGGTGCCCATGACGTCGTCGGCCAGGCCGGTCAGGCACGCGTTGCCGGGCGCGCGCTGGGCGTACAACCACTCCTGGCGGGCCAGCCAGCCCTGCTCCTCGCGGCGCTCGTCCGGACCCCACTCGCGCTGGGTCTGCTCCCAGCGCCGGTACGCCCGGTGGAGGTCGGTCGGCGGGTGCCAGCCCCCGGTGTCCCGGCGGACGTGCGCCCGGATCAGGCCCTCGACGGTGAAGAGGGTCATCTGGGTGTCGTCCGTGATGGCGCCGACCCGCCCGTAGGAGCGGACGAAGTCCTCGACTCCGCGCGGCCCGTGCTTCGCGCGGATGTCGGCGAGGGCGGCGAACTCCACCCCCGCGCCCAGGGCGTCGCCGATCGCCCCGCCGAGCAGGCAACCGCGGACCCGGCTGCGGAAGTCCTGCTGCTGGGCGCGGGACCACAGCTGCATCACGGGTGGGCACCTCCGGTAGGCGTTCTGTCGCGTCCCGTGAAGGGTATCGTTCCGACGATCAGACCGGTCAGGGTGCGTCGAGCACCGGGAGCAGCTCGGGAAGGTGGCCGTCCGAGGCGCGGGCGGCCGCGACGCGCTCCTCCGGGACCGGCCCGTAGAGGGTGGTGCGCGGGGCGATCGGCCGGCCGGCCGCCTCGGCGATCGCCTCCAGGTCGCGGATGGACTTGTAGCTGCCGTAGGAGGAGCCGGCCATCCGGGAGATGGTCTCCTCCATCAGCGTTCCGCCGAGGTCGTTGGCGCCGCTGCGGAGCATCTCGGCGGCGCCGGCCTCGCCCAGCTTCACCCAGCTGGTCTGGATGTTGGGGATGTACGGGTGGAGGAGCAGCCGGGCCATCGCGGTCACCGCGCGGTTGTCCCGCATGGACGGGCCGGAGCGGGCCAGCCCGGCCAGGTACACCGGGGCGTTGGTGTGGACGAAGGGCAGGGTGACGAACTCGGTGAAGCCACCGCCCTCGGTGGATTCGAGCGAGCGCTCCTGCATCCCGGCGAGGAGGCGGAGGTGGCCGAGCCAGTGCCTGGGCTGGTCGACGTGGCCGTACATCATCGTCGAGGAGGAGCGGATGCCCAGCTCGTGGGCGGTGGAGACGACCTCGACCCAGGTGTCGGCGGGCAGCTTGCCCTTGGTGAGCACCCAGCGGACCTCGTCGTCCAGGATCTCGGCGGCCGTGCCCGGGATGGTGTCGAGGCCGGACTCCTTGGCCCGCTGCAGCCAGTCGCGGATGGAGAGGCCGGTGCGGGTGGCGCCGTTCACCACCTCCATCGGCGAGAAGGCGTGGACGTGCATCCCCGGGACCCGCTCCTTCACCGCGCGGGCGATGTCGAAGTACGCCGTGCCGGGCAGGTCCGGGTGGATGCCGCCCTGCATGCAGACCTCCACCGCGCCCACCTCCCAGGCCTGCTGGGCCCGGTCGGCGATCTGCTCCATGGAGAGGGTGTAGGCGTCGGCGTCGGTGCGGCGCTGCGCGAAGGCGCAGAAGCGGCAGCCGGTGTAGCAGACGTTGGTGAAGTTGATGTTCCGGGTGACGATGTACGTCACGGTGTCCCCGACCGCGGACTTGCGGACGTCGTCGGCGATGGAGCACAGAGCGTCCAGGGCCGGGCCGTCGGCGTGCAGCAGGGCCAGCGCCTGATCGTCCGTCAGCTTCGTCGGGTCGTCAGCGGCGACGGACAGCGCCTCGCGGAGGTCGCCGCCGATCCGCTCGGGGGCGGAGGTCCGCTGGGCGTCCTCGCGCAGCGACTCCCAGTCGCCGTAGACCTCGTCGAAGTCGTCCCGGCGGTCGGCGGTGCGGCCCTCGGTGTCGATGGTGCGGTGGAGGTCGGTGCGGCCGAAGGCCTCGGCGAGGCCGTCCTCGGGCTCCTGCCAGGGCAGGCCCCGCGGGCGGGCGCCCTCCAGGGCGAGCCCGGTCTCCGGGTCGGCCAGCGCGCTGACGTGCCGGAGCACCCGGGGGTCCAGCCAGGGCTCGCCGCGGCGGACGAACTCGGGGTAGACGGTGAGCCGTTCGCGCAGCTCGAAGCCGGACTCGGCGGTGCGCTCGGCGAGCTGCTCGATCTGCGGCCACGGGCGCTCGGGGTTGACGTGGTCGGGGGTGAGCGGGGAGACCCCGCCCCAGTCGTCGATCCCCGCGCCCACCATCAGCGCGTACTCGCCGTCGACCAGGTTCGGCGGGGCCTGGATGCGGGCGGCGGGGCCGAGGACGACGCGGGCGACGGCGATCGCCGCGGCCAGCTCCTCCAGCTCGGCGTCCGGCATCCCGCGCATCGCCGTGTCCGGCTTGGCGCGGAAGTTCTGGACGATGACCTCCTGGAGGCCGTGGTACTGCCGGGCGACCCGGCGCAGCGCGAAGAGCGAGTCCGCGCGCTCCTCGTAGGTCTCGCCGATCCCGATCAGGATCCCGGAGGTGAAGGGGACGTTGGAGCGTCCGGCGTCCTCCAGCACCCGCAGCCGGACGGCGGGGTCCTTGTCCGGGGAGCCGTGGTGGGGGCCGCCGGGCTCGGACCACAGCCGGGCGGCGGTGGTCTCCAGCATCATCCCCATGGAGGGGGCGACCGGCTTGAGCCGCTGGAAGTCGGTCCAGCCGAGCACCCCGGGGTTGAGGTGCGGCAGCAGCCCGGTCTCCTCAAGCACCCGGATGGACATCGCGCGGACGTAGGCCAGGGTGTCGTCGTAGCCGTGCGCGTCCAGCCACTCGCGGGCTTCCGGCCAGCGGTCCTCGGGCTTGTCGCCGAGCGTGAACAGGGCCTCCTTGCAGCCGAGTTCGGCGCCCTGGCGGGCGATCTCCAGCACCTCGTCCGGGGAGAGGAAGAGGCCCTCCGTCCGCGAGCCCTCCTTGCGGAGCTTCCCGGGGACGGTGACGAAGGTGCAGTAGTGGCAGCGGTCCCGGCAGAGGCGGGTCAGCGGGATGAAGACCTTGCGCGAGTAGGTGACGACACCCGGCCGGCCGGCCGCCTCCAGTCCGGCGTCGCGGATCCGGGCCGCGGTGGCGCAGAGGTCCCGGAGGTCCTCGCCGCGCGCCTGGAGCAGCACGGCGGCCTCGGCGGTGTCCACGGACACCCCGTCCCGGGCCCGGCGGAGGGCGCGTCGCATGGCGTTCTCGGTGGGCGGCGTGCTGGGCGCACTCTGCTGGTTTGCCGACATACCCGGCAGCGTACGCTGCGCCCACACGGGGTGATCAACCCCACCGCGGCCCGGGACGCCCCCTAGGGGACACCCCCTCCCGCAGGCCGGGAGGCATGCGCCCAGGGGCGTAGTCGGGAATGCTTCCACGGGGCGATGCCGGACCACGCTGACGGGGCTTCAATGGATGTACGAGGCAAGGAAGCAAGCTCACCGCGGAGGTACGGCCCACCATGTCCGTCTTCGGAACAGACACACCGTCATCCCCCGACAGCCGGCCGCCCGCGAGACGGCGTACGCCGCGCTGGCGCTCGCGCCAGGTGCTGCTGCCCGCGGGCGTCGCCGCGGTCGGCATCGTGGGGGTGGGCCTGGTGCCCGCGCTCGCCGCGTCCGCCAGCCCGTCCCTGCCGACCCTGACGCCGCAGCAGCTGGTGGCCAAGGTCATGGCGGCGAAGCAGCAGACGCTCAGCGGCACCGTGCAGAGCAGCAGCGACCTGGGCGTTCCGGCCCAGATCCTGGACCAGCTGCCCAGCTCCGCGGCCTCCGGCAGCGGCGGCGGGCTCTCCCCGCGGGCCGCGATGACCGCGCTGCTCTCCGGCACCCACACCTTCCAGGTGGCAGTGGACGGCCCGGCGCACCGGGCGAAGCTGGTCGCCCCCGACCTCCCCGGCGGGCAGGAGGTGCTGGTCCGCAACGGCTCCCAGGCCTGGGTGTACGACGGCGCGAAGAACACCGCCACCCACCTCACCGGTCTCAGCACCAAGAGCGACCCCGCCGACCGGACGGCGGCCGGCCTGGCCGGCATGACCCCCCAGCAGGCGGCCGACAAGGCGCTGCGGCAGCTGGGCCCGACGACCGACGTGTCCGTCGCCGGGGCGACCCGGGTGGCCGGGCGGAACGCGTACCAGCTGGTGCTGAAGCCCAAGGGCGCCGGCTCCACGGTCAGCGAGGTGCGGATCGCGGTGGACGCGGCCACCTTCACCCCGCTGCAGGTGCAGGCCGACTCGACGGACGGCGGGGACCCGATCGTCGACGTCCGCTTCACCACGGTCGACTTCGGCACCCCGGCGGCGGCCGCCTTCGACTACGCCCCGCCGAAGGGCGCCAAGGTGGTCACCCACGACGCCTCGGCCGGCGTGCAGCCGAACCACAAGGGCGCGCTGACCCCGGGCCAGAAGAAGGCCCTCCACCTCAAGGGCGTGCCGGGGCGCCCCGGCGCCGCCGGCTCGGGCGCGGCCGGGCTGCCCGGGCTCTCCGGGGGCTCCGAGAGGACGATCGGCTCGGGCTGGACCACGGTGGTGGAGTTCACCGCTCCGAAGGCCGCGAAGTCCGGCTCCGCCCACACGGGTTCGTCCTCGGCCCCGTCCGCGCTCGGCGGGCTGGGCTCGCTGAAGAGCCTCGGCAAGTCCGTCCCCGGTGGGACGCTCTTCTCCACCCGGGTGGTCAACGTGCTGATCGCCGACAACGGCACGGTCTACGCGGGAGCCGTCACGCCGACCGTCCTGGAGCATGACGCCGGTCACTGAACCGCCCGATTCGGACCCCGCGCTTCCGCTGGCGGCCACTGGGGGGCAGGAAGCGGCCACCGTTTCGCGGGGCCCGAATCGGCAGACTGATCGGACACGATCATGATTGCCCGTCGCACCTCCGGTGCGGCGGGCGTCATGGTTTCCGCACCTTCCGCACAAAAGGGCACGGCGTACGGCCGCCCGCATCGCGCGTATTCTGACCAGCGATGACACCACGCAGCGTGGTGGCCCCAATGCGATTGGTCGATCACGAACCACAGCGTTCCGCAGTCCCCTGGTGACTGTGGGGTAAATCCCCAGGAGCCTCCGCTCCCCCAAGGCCGCGTATTTCCAATGAACTTGACGCACCACGGTCCCGACCTGTCAGATAAAGCCAATCCGGCACCGCTGACCCACGGGGGAGTCGTCTCACCATGCCCATCACTCGCCGGGCCTTTCTCGCCGCCAGCGGGCTCTCCGCGGCGGCGGCCGCGCTGGCCGCCTGCGGCAGCGGCGGCGGCGCCTCGTCGTCCGGCACGCCCAGCGGGCAGCTTGAGGTCTTCTCCTGGTGGACGGCGGGCGGCGAGAAGGACGCGCTGAACGCCCTGGTCGCCGACTTCTCGCTGAACAACCCGACGGTCAGGTTCGTCAACCGGGCGGTGGCCGGCGGCGCCGGCACCGCGGCCAAGGCCGAGCTGGCCCGCCGTCTGCAGGCGGGCAGCCCGCCGGACACCTTCCAGGGGCAGATCGGCGGCGCCCTCCACGGCTATGTCGAGGCCGGCCAGCTGGAGCCGGTGGACTTCCTCTACCACCAGGAGGGCTGGGAGAAGACCTTCAACCCCCAGCTGCTGCCGATGATCCGCAAGGGCGGGTCGTACTATGCGGTTCCGGTGGATATCCACCACATCAACATGCTGTGGTCGAACCAGAAGATCTGCGACCATCTCGGCATATCCAGCTCGCCCACCACGATCCGGGAATTCCTGGACAACCTGAAGACCGTCCAGCGGTCCGGCGGCGGCATCATCCCGCTGGCCACCTCCGAGGAATGGTCGTTCAAGCACGCGTTCGAGACGCTGCTGCTGAGCGTCCTCGGGCCGGACCAGTACACCGCGCTGTGGAAGCCGGGCGGGAACTTCGGCTCCAGCGGGGTCAAGCAGGCCATCTCCTACTTCGCCGAACTGCTGCCGTACTGCAGCTCGCTGGACGGCAGCCTCACCTGGGACCAGGCCACCCAGAAGCTCGGCCAGGGCAAGGCCTGCTACCAGATCATGGGCGACTGGGCGGAGGCCAACCTCAAGGCCGGCTCGCTCTACCTGACCCCGCGCAAGGACTACAACTGGGCGCCGGTGCCCGGCACCGAGGGCGTCTTCGAGTTCGAGGCGGACTGCTTCACCCTGCCCAAGGGCGCCAAGAACCGGGACGCGGCGGTCGCCTGGCTCAAGGAGTGCGGCAGCCGGCGCGGCCAGGACGACTTCGACACCGTGAAGGGCGCGATCCCGCCCCGGGCGAGCGTCGACTCCACCGAGCGGACGCTCTACGACGAGTACCAGAAGTGGTCGCTGGACCTGTGGCGGGCCAAGTCGACCCGGCTGGTCGGCTCGGTCACCCACGGCACGCTGGTCACCAACGACTGGAACTCCGCGATCGACACCGCGGTGACGGCCTTCCTGAAGACCCGCCAGCAGTCCTCCTTCCAGGAGGCGCTGGCAGCCGCCGGGAAGAAGTACGCCTTCACCGACTGACGGTCGCCCCGCGCCGGGGCGGCGTCAGCCCCCACGGGCCGGGTCCGCGTCGGCGACGATCAGCCGGCGGACGTGGTCGCGCGCCGCGCGGCGCGCCGGCTCCGCCAGGTCCGCGTCGGTGACCAGGGTGTCCACGCCGGACAGCGACACGAACGAGCTGAGGCTCACCACACCCCACTTGCTGTGGTCGGCCACCGCCACCACCCGCCCGGCGCAGCCGACCAGCGCCCGGTTGGTCTCCGCCTCGGCGAGGTTGGGGGTGGTCAGGCCGGCCGACGGGTCGATCCCGTGGCAGCCGGTGAAGAGGAGGTCGACGTGCAGCTCGTGGAGGGCCAGTTCGGCGATCGGGCCGACCAGTGCGTCCGACGGGGTCCGGACACCGCCGGTGAGGACCACCGTCGCCCCGTCCCCCTCCGGACGACGGCCGGCCTCCTCCTCCAGCGCCTCGGCGACCCGCACCGAGTTGGTCACCACGGTGAGCCGCGGCACCCCCGCCAGGTGGCGGGCCAGCGCCCGGGTGGTGGTGCCCGCGGAGAGCGCGACCGCGCTGCCGGGGACGGCGAGCGCCGCGGCGGCCCGCGCGATCTCCTCCTTGGCGGCCGGCGCCCAGGAGGACTTGGCCTCGAAGCCGGGCTCGACCGCCCGCCCGGCCCCGGTCCCCGAACCGGAGAGGAGCGCGCCG
This sequence comes from Phaeacidiphilus oryzae TH49, assembly GCF_000744815.1. NCBI lineage: Bacteria > Bacillati > Actinomycetota > Actinomycetes > Kitasatosporales > Streptomycetaceae > Phaeacidiphilus > Phaeacidiphilus oryzae. Next base: position 4,077,189 of record NZ_JQMQ01000005.1, on the reverse strand, counting down.
CCGTGCACCTTCTCCACCAGCCCCTGCCGGGCGAGCGCCGCCAGGTCCCGGCGGATCGTCATCTCCGAGACCCGGTAGCGGGCGGAGAGCTCGGCCACGCGCACACTGCCGATCGTGCGGATCTCCGCGAGGATCGCGGATTGGCGCCTTCTGGCGAGCAAATTCCCCACCCCCAAACGGTTCCGCACACAACCGCACGGCGAGAGGGCTGTCAATACTCCTGACGCGCTCAGGCCAGGTCAGTCCTTGGCCGGACGCCTCGGCAGCACCACGTCGAACGGCACGATGGTGGCGACCACGTTCGGCAGCTTGCCGACGGCCCGGGCGATGTGGTCCGGAGTCCTGCGGTGCAGCAGCCGGCCGAGGATCGGCGAGTAGGTCCGCTCCGGGATCAGCAGGGTCACCTGCGCCCCCGGGGTGTCCGCGGCCCGCGCGATGTACTCCAGCAGGGCGCGGGTGATCCGGCGGTCCGGGCACTGGACGATCTCCAGCGGCAGGTCGCCCACCTCCGCCTCGTCCCAGTGCGCGCCCAGCCGCTCGGCCTCCCTGCTGTCCACCATGAAGTGCACCGCCCGCAGCTCGGCCGGCCGCAGCGAGCGGGCGTACCGGATGGCCTTGAGGACGGCCAGGTCGACCCGGTCGACCAGGACGAACATCAGCTGCTTGCGGGCGGTCGGCCGGGTGGCGTCGGCGGGCGCGGCGGCCAGCGCCTCGGCCTCCTCGCGATAGCGGCGGTTGACCCGGATCAGCGAGTAGACGCCGATCGGGAAGATCACCACGACCATCCAGGCGCCCTCGGTGAACTTGGTGATCGCGAAGATGATCACCACCGCCGCGGAGGCGAGCGCGGCCAGCCCGTTGACGATCAGCCCGGCCGTCCGGCGCCGGGCCTCCCGCCGCGTCCAGAAGTGCTTGAACATCCCGATGCCGGCCATGAAGAAGCCGGTGAAGACGCCGATCGCGTACATCGCGACCAGCTTGTCCAGCCGCCCGTCGGTGCCGATCAGCAGCCCCAGCGCGATCACGGTGAGGACGGTGATGCCGGCCGAGAACGCCAGCCGGTGGCCGCGCTTGGTCAGCTGCCTTGGCAGGAAGGAGTCCTCGGCGACGAAGCTGGCCAGGAACGGGAAGCCGTTGAAGGAGGTGTTGGCGCCGGTGTAGAGGATCAGCGCGGTGGCCAGCTGGACGAAGACCAGTCCGGCCTGCCCGAGCCAGCCGCCGCCGAAGGCCAGGCTGGCCTCCTGCGAGATCACCGTCGGGTTGCCGGAGTTGTACGGGATGGCGTGGGTGATGAAGGCCAGTGTGGAGACGCCGAGCACCAGCACGCCGAGGATGCAGCTCATCGCCACCAGCGTCTTCCGGGCGTTCACCCCCTGCGGGCTGCGGAAGGCACTGACGCCGTTGGAGATCGCCTCCAGACCGGTCAGCGAGGAACCGCCGTTGGCGAAGGACTTGAGCACGATGAAGACCGAGGCCCCCATCAGCACCCCGGTGCCGCCGTGGCCGCCGAGCGTCATCGCGCCCGCCGCGTGGACGTCGGCGTGCGGCAGGTCGCCCATCGCCAGCCGGATCGCGGAGACCGCGAAGACCAGCGCCATCGCCCCCATGAAGAGGTACGCGGGCATGGCGAAGGCCCGGCCGGCCTCCCGGATCCCGCGCAGATTGCCCCAGCACAGCACCAGCACGATCACCACGGACAACGCCAGCTTGTACCGGTCGAAACCGGTGTAGCCGTTGCCCAGGAGGTGCACCAGCGAGGCGATGGCGTCCGTTCCGGCGGCGGTCTGCACCGCCACCGTGACGATGTAGTCGATCAGCAGCGCCACCGCGGCGACCTGGGCCACGTTCGGCCCGAAGTTGTCCCTGGCGACCACGTACGAGCCGCCGGCCCGGGTGTAGACCATCACGACCTGCCGGTAGGACAGGGTGAGGACGAACAGCACCGCGAGGATGACGAAGGTGACCGGCATCAGCATGCTGAACGCCGACATCCCGATCACCGGCACCAGGATGGTGAGCATCTGCTCCGAGCCGTACGCGGAGGAGGAGATGCAGTCGGAGGCGAGGACGCCGAGGGCGATCGGGTTGGAGAGCTTCTCCTCGCCCAGCTGCTCGGTCACCAGGGGCCGGCCGAGCAGCCGCTTCTTGATCCGGTAGCCGAGGGACTCCGGAAGGTTCTCCGCCGCGTGCGCGGTGGCGCCGCCGGGGGCCCGTCCGCCCGGGGGCGTCTCCGGTTGCGAGGGGGCGTCCGGGGCGGCGGGGCCTTCAGTGCGACGTGCCATGGCTACGGGGTCCGATTCGGCGTCTGGAGGGTCGGGCTTGAGCGGTCCTCCGGGCCCGCGGACGCGGACGCGGAGGACACCCGAGCATGGATACCCTCTGACAATGCGACAATTCGGACAGATTTGCTGTCGCTTTAACGTTTCTAACGACTCCTTAACGCCTGATCGGCGCAAGGAGTGCGGTCCGGAGACGCCTGCGGCGCCGCGGGTCTCCCCCGCGGCGCCGCAGTACGTCGATCGGCGTACGACCGGTGGTCAGCCGACCTGCCAGGTGTCGCTGCCGGTGAGGAGCGCGGCCAGGTCGCCCTCGCCCTTGGCCCCCACGGCCGCCTCCAGCTGCTCGGCCATCAGGGTGTCGTAGACCGGGCGCTCGACCGAGCGCAGCACCCCGATCGGCGTCCGGTGGAGGGTGTCCGCGTCCGCCAGCCGGGTCAGCGCGAAGGCGGTGGCGGGGCTGGCCGCGTGGGCGTCGTGGACCAGCACCTCGGCCTCGTTCTCCGGGGTGACCTCACGGGTCGTCAGCTCGCCGGTGGCCGGGTCGCGGAAGACGCCGTGGGCGCCCTCGGCGCCGAAGCGGATCGGCTGCCCGTGCTCCAGCCGGATCAGCGCCTCGTCCCGGGTGCCCGGCTCCTTCAGGGTCTCGAAGGCGCCGTCGTTGAAGATGTTGCAGTTCTGGTAGATCTCCACCAGGGCGGAGCCCTCGTGCTCGGCCGCCGCCCGCAGCACCGACTGCAGGTGCTTGCGGTCGGAGTCGATGGTCCGGCCCACGAAGGAGGCCTCGGCGCCGATCGCCAGCGAGAGGGGGTTGAAGGGGGCGTCCAGCGAGCCCATCGGGGTCGACTTGGTCACCTTGCCCTGCTCGGAGGTCGGCGAGTACTGGCCCTTGGTCAGCCCGTAGATCCGGTTGTTGAAGAGGAGGATCTTCAGGTTGACGTTGCGGCGAAGGGCGTGGATGAGGTGGTTGCCGCCGATGGACAGCGCGTCGCCGTCGCCGGTGACCACCCATACGCTCAGGTCGCGCCGGGAGGTGGCGAGGCCGGTGGCGATCGCCGGCGCGCGGCCGTGGATCGAGTGCATCCCGTAGGTGTTCATGTAGTACGGGAAGCGGGAGGAGCAGCCGATGCCGGAGACGAAGCAGATGTTCTCCCGGGCCAGACCCAGCTCCGGCAGGAAGGACTGCACGGCGGCCAGCACGGCGTAGTCGCCGCAGCCGGGGCACCAGCGGACCTCCTGGTCCGACTTGAAGTCCTTGACGGTCTGCTTGGCGTCGGTCTTGGGCACCAGGCGCAGCGAGGGGAAGCCGCCCTCCGCGAGGGCGGTCGCCCCGTTCCGGTGCGGGACATGTCCGTTGCCGTTGGCGGCATTGCCGTTGGCGGCGCTGCCGTTGGCGCGGCCGTTGGCGGCGCTGCCGTTGGCGGTGGTCTCAGACACGGTCGGTCTCCTCGAGTTCTGCCTTGATCGCGTCGGCGAGCTGCTCGGCCTTGAACGGCAGACCGCGCACCTGGGTGAAGGAGCGCGCGTCCACCAGGTACCTGCCGCGGATCAGCAGCGCCAGCTGACCCATGTTCATCTCCGGGACCAGCACCCGGTCATAGGACTTCAGCAGCTCGCCGAGGTTGGCCGGGAACGGGTTGAGGTGCCGCAGGTGCGCCTGGGCCACCCGGCCGCCGGCGTCCCGCACCCGGCGCACCGCCGCCGCGATCGGCCCGTAGGTCGAGCCCCAGCCCAGCACCAGAAGCCTGGCGTCCTCGCTCGGATCATCGACCGCGATCGGCTTCACCGTCTTCGCGATGCCGTCCACCTTGGCCTGCCGGAGCCGGACCATCCTCTCGTGGTTGTCCGGGTCGTAGGAGATGTTCCCGGTGCCGTCCTGCTTCTCGATACCGCCGATCCGGTGCTCGAGTCCCGGCGTGCCGGGCACCGCCCACGGACGGGCCAGCGTCTCCTCGTCGCGCAGATACGGCCAGAACGAGCCGTCCTCGCGGTTCGGCTCGGTCGCGAACTCCACGCCGAGGTCGGGAAGTGACGCCACGTCAGGGATCCGCCACGGCTCCGAGCCGTTCGCCAGGTACCCGTCCGACAGGAGGAAGACCGGCGTCCGGTAGGTCAGGGCGATCCGCGCGGCCTCCAGCGCCGCCGAGAAGCACTCGGCGGGCGTCGCCGGGGCGACGATCGGCACCGGCGCCTCGCCGTTGCGCCCGAACATCGCCTGCAGCAGGTCCGCCTGCTCGGTCTTGGTCGGCAGGCCCGTCGAGGGGCCGCCGCGCTGGATGTCCACCACCAGCAGCGGCAGCTCGAGCGACACGGCCAGCCCGATGGTCTCCGACTTCAGCGCCACACCGGGCCCCGAGGTCGTCGTCACGGCCAGGGAACCGCCGAAGGCCGCGCCCAGCGCGGCCCCGATCCCGGCGATCTCGTCCTCCGCCTGGAAGGTCCGCACCCCGAAGTTCTTGTGCTTGGACAGCTCGTGGAGCACGTCCGAGGCCGGGGTGATCGGGTACGAGCCGAGGTACAGCGGCAGCCCCGAGCGCTGGGAGGCCGCGATCAGGCCGTAGGCCAGGGCCACGTTGCCGGAGATGTTGCGGTAGGTGCCGGCCGGGAAGGCCTCCTTGGCCGGCTCCACCTCGTACGAGACCGCGAAGTCCTCCGTGGTCTCGCCGAAGTTCCAACCCGCCTGGAACGCCCGGACGTTGGCCTCGGCGATGTCGGTCTTCTTGGCGAACTTCTGCCGCAGGAAGGACTCCGTGCCCTCGGTCGGCCGGTTGTACATCCAGGACAGCAGGCCCAGCGCGAACATGTTCTTGGCCCGCTCGGCGTCCTTGCGGGCCAGGCCCGAGTCCTTCAGCGCCTCGACGGTCAGGGTGGTCAGCGGCACCTTGTGCAGCCGGTAGCCGTCCAGCGAGCCGTCGCCCAGCGGGTCGGCGCCGTAGCCGACCTTGGACAGCGCGCGCTTGGTGAACTCGTCGGTGTTCACGATGATCTCGGCGCCGGACGGCAGGTCCGGCAGGTTCGCCTTGAGGGCGGCCGGGTTCATCGCCACCAGCACGTGGGGGGCGTCCCCCGGGGTCAGGATGTCGTGGTCGGCGAAGTGCAGCTGGAACGACGACACGCCCGGGAGGGTGCCGGCTGGGGCCCGGATCTCGGCCGGGAAGTTGGGGAGGGTCGACAGGTCGTTGCCGAACGACGCCGTCTCCGATGTGAACCGGTCACCGGTGAGCTGCATGCCGTCACCGGAGTCCCCCGCGAACCGGATGATCACCCGGTCCAGACGACGCACCTCTTTGGCCTTGCCCGCGGCCGTGGTCGCCCCCGCCCCTCGGGTCGGCGCCGCCGCGTCCTCGGCGGTCGCCTCCGTCTGCTCGACCTGGCTGGTCACTTTTGCTGGACCTCCCTCGGCGCAGGACCATCAGCGGCGCGCGGCCCGGTGCCCCGTCCGCACAATGGCCCACCATCCGCATCCTATGCCGCTGAGGCTCGCCTCAGCCGGGAGGCCCCTTGTGACGTACGGCTGATTACTGCGGTGCCGAGCGGGGTTTAGGCCACCGGTGTCACCCGTTGATGAAGGCGAGGACGGCGAGCACCCTGCGGTGGTCCTCGGCGCTCTGGCCCAGGCCGAGCTTCATGAAGATGTTGCTGACGTGCTTCTCCACCGCCCCGTCGGAGACCACGAGCTGCTTGGCGATCGCGCCGTTGGTGCGGCCCTCCGCCATCAGGGACAGTACCTCGCGCTCACGGGGCGTCAGATCGGCGAGGACGTCCCGCTTCCGGCTGCGGCCGAGGAGCTGGGCGACGACCTCGGGGTCCAGCGCGGTGCCGCCGGTGGCCACCCGCTCCACGGCCTCGGCGAACTCCCGGACGTCGGCCACGCGGTCCTTGAGGAGGTATCCGACGCCGCCCCCGGCCGAGCCGGAGAGGAGTTCGGACGCGTATCGCTCCTCGACGTACTGCGAGAGGACGAGGGTGCCTACGGTGGGATGGCTGCCGCGGAGGGCCACGCAGGCGCGGACGCCCTCGTCGGTGTGGGTCGGCGGCATCCGCACGTCCGCGACGACCACGTCCGGCAGGTGCTCGGCGACGGCGTCGATCAGCGCGTCACCGTCCCCCACCGCTCCGACGACCTCGAACCCCCGATCCGTGAGCAGCCGGGTGAGCCCTTCCCGCAACAGCACGGAGTCCTCGGCGATCACCACACGCGTCATGGGCCATAGATTACTTGTCCCCAGCCCCGGACCCCGGATGAAGCCGAAGGGCGAAGCAAGGGGCGCGCCGCCCGGGCTGCTACATCGTGCGGAGGGCGACCGTGTCGCAGAGGCGCTCCAGCGCCTGCTTCGCCGGGCACTCCGGCAGCGGGGCGAGAAGGCTGCGGGCCTCCTCCGCATAGCGGAGGGTGTCCTCTCGGGCGACCCGCAGCGCGGGATGCGCGCGCAGCAGCGTCAGCGCCTCGGCGAGGTCCTCGTCGGACTCGACACCGGTGTCGAGGAGCTCGCGGAGGCGGAGGTCCCCGGGCACCGCCGGGTCGGGGGACATCTCGCGCAGCCGCAGCACCGGCAGCGTCGGGACGCCCTCGCGCAGGTCCGTCCCGGGCGTCTTCCCGGACTCGCTGCTCTCGCTGGTGATGTCCAGAATGTCGTCGGCGAGCTGGAAGGCCAGCCCGATCCGCTCCCCGTACTGGGTCAGTATCTCCACGACCCACGGGTCGGCCCCGGCCATCAGCGCGCCCAGGTGCCCGGCGGCGGCGACCAGCGAGGAGGTCTTCCCGCCGAGCACCTCCAGGTAGTGCTGGACCGGGTCGTCCCCCGGCTGCGCGCCGGCCGTCTCCAGGATCTGGCCGGTGACCAGCCGTTCGAAGGCCTCGGCCTGGATCCGCACCGCCTCCGGGCCGAGCCCGGAGACGATCTGCGAGGCCCGGGAGAAGAGGAAGTCACCGGTGAGGATCGCGAGCGAGTTGTCCCAGCGGGCGTTGGCGCTCGGGGCCCCCCGCCGCAGATCGGCCTCGTCCATCACGTCGTCGTGGTAGAGGGTGGCGACATGGGTGAGCTCGACGACGCAGCCCGCCGGGACGACGCCCGGCGCGTTGGGGTCGCCGAACTGGGAGGCGAGCAGCACCACCAGCGGGCGGAACCGCTTGCCGCCGGCCTCCAGCAGGTGCTGGGCGGCCTCCGTGATGAACGGGGTGTCGCTCTTGGTCGCCTCCAGCAGCGACTGCTCGACGGCGGACATCCCGAGCTTGATGTCCGATTCCAAGCTCTCGTCCTGCACGCCCAGGCCGAAAGGCCTCACGACCGCCACGAGGACGCCTCCTGTCGCTGCTCGATCGGGCAGCGCCCGAACATCCGGGTCGTCCGCCGCGTCTTCACCACAGGCAGGGTATCGGTTCTGATGTGGATCTCCGTCTCTGCCCGTCCCCGCCGGAAGGGTGTCTGACCTGCTGCCACCGCCCATCGGCGAGCGATCGACGACCGATCGGCGGCCGGCCGGCACCCGCTGGGGAACCGGCCCGCCGCCGACCGAACACCTCCCGGCGATCCATCGGACTCCTGGTCAGCGGACGAACACCCCGGCCTGGTCGGCGAGGTGGAGGAAGTACTGCGGAGCGATGCCGAGCACCACCGTCACGATCGCGCCCAGCCCGATCGCCACCCCGGTGAACGCGCTCGGCACGGCCACCGTCGGCCCGTCCGGCCGCGGGTCGGAGAAGAACATCAGCACGATGACCCGGATGTAGAAGAACGCCGCCACCGCCGAGGAGAGCACACCGATGATCACCAGCGGCACCGCTCCCCCGCTGGCCGCCGCCTGGAAGACCGCGAACTTCCCGGAGAAACCGGAGGTCAGCGGGATGCCCGCGAAGGCCAGCAGGAAGAGCGCGAAGACCGCGGCGACCAGCGGCGAGCGCCGGCCGAGCCCGGCCCAGCGGGAGAGGTGGGTGGCCTCCCCGCCCGCGTCCCGGACCAGGGTGACCACGGCGAAGGCGCCGAGGGTCACGAAGCCGTACGCGGCCAGGTAGAACAGGACCGAGGAGAGGCCCTTGCCGTTCACCGCGATCACGCCGGTGAGGATGAAGCCGGCGTGGGCGATGGAGGAGTAGGCCAGCAGTCGCTTCACATCGGTCTGGGTGACCGCGATGATCGCGCCGGCCACCATGGTGAGGATCGCCACGCCCCACATCACCGGCCGCCAGTCCCAGGTGAGCCCGGGGAAGGCGACGTAGACCAGGCGCAGCAGCGCGCCGAAGGCGGCCACCTTGGTCGCGGCGGCCATGAAGCCGGTGACGGGGGTGGGCGCGCCCTGGTAGACGTCCGGGGTCCAGGAGTGGAACGGCACCGCGCCGACCTTGAAGAAGAGGCCGACGCCGAGCATCGCCACGCCGATCAGCAGCAGGGCGTCGTTCCCCGTGGTGTTGGCCAGCGCCGGGGTCATCTGGGCGTTGCCGGAGACCACGTCCGCGATCCCGCCCAGCGAGACCGTCCCCGCGTAGCCGTAGAGGAGGGCCAGGCCGAAGAGGAAGAAGGCCGAGGAGAACGCGCCGAGGAGGAAGTACTTGACCGCCGCCTCCTGGCTGAGCACCCGGCGGCGCCGGGCCAGCGCGCACATCAGGTAGAGCGGGAGGGAGAAGACCTCCAGCGCGATGAACATGGTCAGCAGGTCGGAGGCGGCCGGGAAGAGCAGCATCCCGCCGACCGAGAAGAGGACCAGCGGATAGATCTCGGTGGTCTCGAAGCCCGCCCGGACGGCCGCCTTCTCGGCGTCCGAGCCGGGGACCGCGGCGGCCTGCGGGGCGAAGGCGTCCTGCGGCCGGTCACCGGGCCCGCGGGGCTCGAGACGCCGCTCGGCGAACTGCAGCACCGCGACCACCGAGATCAGCAGGATCGTGCCCTGGAGGAAGAGCGAGGGGCCGTCCACCGCGACCGCGCCCATCGCGGCCAGGTGCGCCTTGCTGCCGGCGTAGCCCTGAGTCGCCAGGACGATGACCGCGACGAAGGAGAGCGCCAGCCCGAGGAGGGCGATCCCGACCTGGGTGGCGTACCGGGCCCGGCGCGGTACGAAGGCCTCGGCGAGGACGCCGACCAGCGCCGCGCCGAAGACCACCAGCATCGGGGAGAGCTGGGCGTACTCGATGTGCGGGGCCGGGATGGCGGCGCTCGTGCCGGACGAACCGGCGGCGAGGGTCCACAGATCGACAGGGATGGGGCTCACTTCTGGTCACCTCCGTTGATCTTCGCGGCGGTAACAGGGTGCTGGATCGCCGGATCGGTCTGGTGGACGTCGGAGAGGGTGGCGCGGACCGCCGGGTTGATCATGTCCGCGATCGGCTTCGGGTAGAAGCCGAGCACCAGCAGCAGCGCGATCAGCGGGGTGACCACCACGAGTTCGCGCGCCTTGAGGTCCTTCATCCCGGCCACGCCCTCCTTGACCGGACCGGTCATCGTCCGCTGGTAGAGCACCAGGACGTAGAGGGCGGCCAGCACGATGCCGACGGTGGCGATCACGCCGAGCACCGGGTAGCGCTCGAAGGTGCCGACCAGGACCAGGAACTCGGAGACGAAGGGGCCGAGGCCCGGCAGCGAGAGCGTCGCCAGACCGGCGACCAGGAAGGTCCCGGCGAGGATCGGCGCGACCTTCTGTACCCCGCCGAAGTCGGCGATGTAGCGCGAGCCCCGACGGCTCATCAGGAAGCCGGCGATCAGCAGCAGGGCCGCGGTGGCCACCCCGTGGTTGACCATGTAGAGGGCGGCGCCGGACTGGGCCTGGCTGGTCATCGCGAAGATGCCCAGGATGATGAAGCCGAAGTGGGAGAGGGAGACGTACGCGACCAGGCGCTTGATGTCCTTCTGCCCCACCGCGAGGAGGGCTCCGTAGACGATGCCGATGAGCGCCAGGACCATGATCACCGGGGCGAAGGTCTTGGACGCCCCGGGGAAGAGCTCCAGGCAGTAGCGGAGCATCGCGAAGGTGCCGACCTTGTCCACCACCGCCGTGATCAGCACCGCGATGGCGGGGGTGGCCTCGCCCATCGCGTTCGGCAGCCAGGTGTGGAAGGGCCACAGCGGCGCCTTCACGGCGAAGGCGAACATGAAGCCGAGGAAGACCGCCTTCTCGGCGGTGCCGGAGAGGTGCAGCCGCCCGGTGCTCAGCGCGTGGGTGAGGGTCGGCAGGTCGAAGCTGCCGGCCGCGCCGCCGGTGCCGATGTGCTGCTGGGCGGTGATCACGTAGAGGCCGATCACCGCGGCCAGCATGACCAGCCCGCCGACGAGGTTGTAGAGGAGGAACTTGACCGCCGCGTACGAGCGTTGGCGGGCGTCCTCGCCCTGGGTGCGGTCGCCGAAGCCGCCGATCAGGAAGTACATCGGGATCAGCATGGCCTCGAAGAGGACGTAGAAGAGGAACACGTCCGTGGACTCGAAGCTCAGCAGCACCATCGCCTCGACGGCGAGGATCAGGGCGAAGAAGCCCTGGGTGCGGCGGCGGTTCTCGAAGGTGTTCTCCGCGACCGGCGCCTGGGGGTCCGCGTCGTGCCAGGCGGCGATCATCACCACCGGGACCAGGACGGCGGTCAGCAGGACCAGGGCGACGGCGATGCCGTCCACTCCCAGGCTGTAGCCGATGCCGAAGTCGCTGATCCAGGAGTGGTGTTCGGTGAGCTGGAAACGCGTTCCGCCGGGGGTGAAGCGGGCCGCGGCGACCGCGGCGAGCACCAGGGTCACCGCGGAGAACGCCAGCGCCGTCCAGCGCGCGGTGTTCCGCCGGGCCTCGGTGGTCGCCGCGGGCAGCGCGGCGGTGACGATGGCGCCGGCGGCCGGCACCGCCCAACTGAGCGTCAGCAAGGGAAAACTCACGAGCTCCGCTCCTGTCCCCGCGCCTGTCCGGAACTCCGGGACAGGTCCGCTGTGCGTGCGACTCGGTGGATGGCTGGGCGCGCGGTTCCCCGCGCCCCCGGGTGGGTGGGCGGCGGGGCGCCGTCGGAAAGGTGACTCAGCGTCATGGCGGGCATCACACCGACCTCATCAGGAGAGTGGCGGCCACGAGGACCGCGGCTCCGCCGAACATGGACAGGGCGTAGGAGCGGACATAGCCCGTCTGCACCCGCCGGATGCGGGACGACGCGCCTCCGACGAACGCCGCGAGCCCGTTGACGAACCCGTCCAGTCCCTTGTTGTCCAGGTAGACGAGGCTCCGGGTCAGGTACTCCCCCGGGCGGACGAAGGCCGCGTGGTTGAAGTCGTCCTGGAGGAGGTCCTTGCGGGCGGCCCGGGTCAGCGCGGAGCCGACCGGCGCGACCGCCGGGACCTCGCGCCGGGCGTACATCGCCCAGGCGATGCCGGCGCCGGCCACCAGCAGGATGAAGGTCAGCACGGAGATGACGATCGGGCTCAGCGGCGGGTGGCCCTCCTGGTGCCCGGTGACCGGCTCCAGCCACTTCACGAAGGCGGAGTTGATGCTGAAGAGCCCACCCGCGAAGACCGATCCGACGGCCAGGATCGCCATCGGTACCCACATCACGGCCGGCGACTCGTGGGGATGCGGCATCCGGTCGCCGCTGTCCCCCGCCGCCTCCGGGGAGGCGGCCGGCTCGGCGCTGGGCGCGTCCGGCGCGGGCGAGGGCTGCCAGCGCGGCTTGCCGAAGAAGGTCATCAGCATCATCCGGGTCATGTAGAACGCGGTGATGCCGGCGCCCAGCAGGGCCGCTCCGCCGAGGATCCAGCCCTCGGTGCCGCCCTGGCCGAAGGCCGACTCGATGATCTTGTCCTTGGTCCAGAAGCCGGAGAGCCCGGGGAAGCCGATGATCGCCAGGTAGCCGAGGCCGAAGGTGACGAAGGTGATCGGCATGTGCTTCCGCAGCCCGCCGTAGTGGCGCATGTCCACCTCGTCGTTCATGCCGTGCATGACCGATCCGGCGCCGAGGAAGAGCCCGGCCTTGAAGAAGCCGTGGGTGACCAGGTGCATGATCGCGAAGACGTAGCCGATCGGGCCGAGCCCGGCGGCCAGGATCATGTAGCCGATCTGCGACATGGTCGAGCCGGCCAGCGACTTCTTGATGTCGTCCTTGGCGCAACCGACGATCGCACCGAAGAGCAGGGTGACCGCGCCGACCACCACCACGGCCAGCCGGGCCGTCGGCGCCAGGTCGAAGATCGCCCCGGAGCGGGTGATCAGATAGACGCCCGCGGTCACCATGGTCGCCGCGTGGATGAGGGCGGAGACCGGGGTCGGGCCCTCCATCGCGTCGCCCAGCCAGGACTGCAGCGGCACCTGGGCGGACTTTCCGCAGGCGGCCAGCAGCAGCATCAGCCCGATCCCGGTCAGCTTGGCCTGGCTCGCGTCGCCCGCGTGGGCGAGCACCGGGCCGAAGGCGAAGGTGCCGAAGGTGGTGAACATCAGCATGATCGCGATCGACAGGCCGACGTCGCCGACCCGGTTGACCAGGAAGGCCTTCTTGGCCGCGGTGGCCGCGGTCGGCTTGTGCTGCCAGAACCCGATCAGCAGGTACGAGGCGAGGCCCACGCCCTCCCAGCCCACGTACAGCAGCAGGTAGTTGTCGGCCAGCACCAGCAGCAGCATGGCCGCCAGGAAGAGGTTGAGGTAGCCGAAGAACCGCCGCCGGCGCTCGTCGTGCGCCATATAGCCGACCGAGTAGAGGTGGATCAGCGAGCCCACCCCGGTGATCAGCAGGACGAAGGTCATCGACAGCTGGTCGAGCTGGAAGCCGGCCTGGGCCTGGAACTGCTCCACCGGAACCCAGGTGAAGACGGTGACCAGGTGCGTCCGGGCGTCCGCCGGCTCACCGAGGAGCCGGGCGAAGAGCACCAGGCCGATGACGAAGGAGGCGGTGGAGGCGAGCACGCCCAGCCAGTGCCCGCCGCGATCGAGGCGGCGGCCGCCGAGGAGCAGTACCGCCGCCCCCAGCAGCGGCACCGCGACCAGTACAGGGATCAGATCATCCACGATCAGTCAGCCTCCGCCGCTCTACAGCTTCATCAGGTTGGTGTCGTCGACCGAGGCCGAGTGGCGGGTGCGGAAGACGGCGACGATGATGGCCAGGCCCACGACCACCTCGGCCGCCGCGACGACCATGGTGAAGAAGGCGATGATCTGGCCGTCCAGGTTGCCGTGCAGCCGGGAGAAGGTGACCAGCGCCAGGTTCGAGGCGTTGAGCATCAGCTCCACGCACATGAACAGCACGATCGCGTTCCGCCTGATCAGCACTCCCGCCGCGCCGATGGTGAAGAGCAGCGCGGAGAGGTAGAGATAGTTCGCCGGGTTCATGACTCCTCCTCACCCTCGGCACCGGCCGTGGCCGGGCTCCCGCTGTTCTCGGTGCCCGTCACCTGCTTCGGCTGCTGGGGTACGACATCGCCGTTCCGCCGCTGCTTGGGGGTCCTGCGGCCCAGGTAGCGGCTGGTGCCGGCCTCCAACTCGACGATCTTGGCCTGGAGTTCGCGGCCCACCTCGCGGACCTGGCCGCGGGCCCGCAGCGTCTGGTTGACCGAGAGCTCGGACGGGGTGCCGTCCGGCAGCAGGCCGGGGACGTCCACCGCGTTGTGCCGGGCGTAGACGCCGGGGGCCGGCAGCGGGGTGATCTGCTGCCCCAGCCTGACCCGCTGCTCCGCGAGTTCGCGCTGGCTGCGGCGGACCGTGGTGGCCTCGCGGTGGGTCAGCACCATGGCGCCGACCGCGGCGGTGATCAGCAGGGCGCCGGTGACCTCGAAGGCCCAGACGTACTGGGTGAAGATCAGCCGGGCCAGCCCGCGGACGTTGCCGCCGTTGCCGTTGGCGGCGGCGAGGCCGGTGAAGGTGCGCAGCCGGGCGTTGGCGATCCCGGCCATCAGCAGCACGCCGAAGCCGATCCCGCACAGGACGGCCGCCCAGCGCTGGCCCTTCAGCACCTCCTTGACGCTGTCCGCCGAGGAGACGCCGACCAGCATCACCACGAAGAGGAAGAGCATCATGATGGCGCCGGTGTAGACGACGATCTGCACCGCGCCGAGGAAGGCCGCGCCCTGCGCGAAGTAGCAGAGCGCCAGGGCCAGCATGGTGGCGGCCAGGCAGAGGGCGGAGTGGACGGCCTTGCGGCAGAGCAGCATTCCCAGCGCCCCGCCGACGGCGAGCACCGCCAGGACCCAGAACTGCACCGCCTCGCCGGTGGAGGTGGCGCCGGTGAGCGGCGCCGCGGACGCGATCATGCCTTCGCCTCCTCTTCCTCGGGGGTGGCTTCCTCGGAGGCGGCCTCCGGGGCGGACTCGCCCTTGGAGTAGGCGATCTGGCGGACGGTGCCGGGCGCGGCCTCGGTGACCTCGCCGCGGTAGTAGTCGCCCTCGTCGGTGCCCGGGTAGATCGCGTGCGGGCTGTCGACCATCCCCTCGGTCAGCCCGGCCAGCAGCTGCTCCTTGGTGTAGATCAGCGAGGACCGGGAGGAGTCCGCCAGCTCGTACTCGTTGGTCATGGTCAGCGCCCGGGTCGGGCAGGCCTCGATGCAGAGTCCGCAGAGGATGCAACGGGCGTAGTTGATCTGGTAGACGCGGCCGTAGCGCTCGCCGGGCGAGTAGCGCTCCTCGTCGGTGTTGTCCGCGCCCTCCACGTAGATCGCGTCGGCGGGGCAGGCCCAGGCGCAGAGCTCGCAGCCGATGCACTTCTCCAGGCCGTCCGGATGCCGGTTGAGCTGGTGGCGGCCGTGGAAGCGGGGGGCGGTGGGCTTCTTCTCCTCGGGGTACTGCTCGGTCAGCCGGCGCTTGAACATCGCCCGGAAGGTGACGCCGAAGCCGGCGGCCGGGCCGAGGAGGCTGCGGCCGGACTCGTGCCCAGCGCCTCCGCCGGCCGCGCCGCGCTCGGCCAACTCGCCTCCGCCGGAGCGCCGTTCGAGGTTCCCGGACTGCTCGGGGTTCTTGTCACTCACTGTCGGCTCCCTTGCCCGTGGCCGCGCTCGTGCCCGTGGCTCCGCTGGGGATGACGTCCGCCGCCGGCTCGGCGAGGTGCTGGCGGCGACGCCGCCTCGGCACCGGCGGGAGGGTCTGCCCCGGCATCGGCGGCACCGGGTACCCCCCGGCCGTCACATCGGTGAACTCGCCGCCGGCCGGCGCGGGCTCCGGTGCCTCCGGCCTCTTCCGCATCATGTCGACGAGGACCGAGAGGAGCAGCAGGACCACCACCGCCCCGCCGACGTACAGCACCACCTGACCGCCGTGGTAGCCCTCGTTGCGCAGCGCCCGGACGGTGGCCACCAGCAGCAGCCACACCAGCGAGACCGGGATCAGCACCTTCCAGCCCAGCTTCATGAACTGGTCGTAGCGGAGCCGGGGCAGGGTGCCGCGCAGCCAGATGAAGAAGAAGAGGAGGATCTGGATCTTGACGACGATCCAGAGCAGCGGCCACCAGCCGTGGTTGGCCCCGGTCCAGAAGGCGGTGATCGGCCAGGGGGCCCGCCAGCCGCCGAGGAAGAGGGTGGAGAGGATCGCCGAGACGGTGACCATGTTGATGTACTCGGCGAGCATGAACATCGCGAACTTCAGCGAGGAGTACTCGGTGTTGAAGCCGCCGACCAGCTCGCCCTCGGCCTCCGGGAGGTCGAAGGGCGCCCGGTTGGTCTCGCCGACCATCGAGATCAGGTAGACCACGAAGCTGACCGGCAGCATGCAGACGAACCAGAGGTTGTGCTGCGCCGCCACGATCGACGAGGTGGACATCGACCCGGAGTAGACGAAGACCGAGGCGAAGGAGAGGCCCATGGCGATCTCGTAGGAGATCATCTGCGCCGACGAGCGCAGCCCGCCGAGCAGCGGATAGGTGGACCCGGAGGACCAGCCGGCCAGCACGATCCCGTAGATCCCGATCGAGGCCACGGCCAGCAGGTAGAGCATGGCCACCGGCAGATCGGTGAGCTGCATGAAGGTGCGGGTGCCGAAGATCGAGATCTCGTGGTCCGCCGGGCCGAACGGGATCACCGCGAAGGCCATGAAGGCCGGGATCGCGGAGAGGATCGGGGCGAGGACGAACACCACCTTGTCGGAGGCGGTGACCACCAGGTCCTCCTTGAGGGCCAGCTTCACCCCGTCCGCGAGGCTCTGCAGGAGGCCCCAGGGGCCGTGCCGGTTGGGCCCGATGCGCAGCTGCATCCAGGCCACCACCTTGCGCTCCCACACGATCGCGAAGAGCACGGTGACGACCAGGAAGGCGAAGCAGAACACCGCCTTCAGCAGCACCAGCCACCAGGGGTCGCGGCCGAAGACGGAGAGGTCCTCGGCGGCGAGCAGGGCCGCGCCGTGCGGGGCGGCGAGAGCGATCTGAGCCAGCATCAGTCCTCCTCCGGGTCAGCGCCGTGCGCCTGGCCGGGTGCCAGGCCGACCACCCGGCCGGGGACCGCGCCCAGCGCCCGGGCGACTCCGCCCGGAGTCGAGTTGAGGGGCACCCACACCACCCGGTCCGGGAGCTCCAGGGTGATGGACAGCGGCAGGGTCACCGAGCCCGCCGGCCCGGAGACCGCCAGCGGCGCCCCGTCGGCCACGCCGATCTCGGCCGCCGTGGCCGGCGACAGCCGGGCGACGGCCGGGTGGCGGGTGCCGGCCAGGGCCGGATCGCCGTCCTGGAGCGAGCCGTTGTCCAGCAGCTGCCGCCAGCCGCCGAGCACCGCCTCGCCGGCGGCCGGCCGGGGCAGCGGCCGCGCGGTCTCGGCCGGCGCGTCCACCCGCTCCCCGGTCCAGCGGCCGAAGGAGTCCAGCTCGCGGCGGGCCGCGGTGACGTCGGGCAGCCCCAGCGGCACCCCGGCGGCGTCCGCCAGCATGTGGAGGACCCGGAGGTCGGCCGGGAGTTGGCGGGAGGTCATCTGGTCCGGGCGGATCGCGGGCTCGAACATCCGCACCCGGCCCTCCCAGTCCAGGAAGGTCCCGGCCTTCTCCGAGGCGGCGGCCACCGGGAGCACCACGTCGGCGCGCTCGGTGACCGCGGAGGGCCTCAGCTCCAGGCTGACCAGGAAGCCGATCCGGTCCAGCGCGGTGTCGGCGGCGACCGGGTCCTGCAGGTCCGCCGGGTCGACCGCGCCCACCAGCAGGGCGTCCAGGTCTCCGTTGGCGGCGGCGGTGAGGATGCCGCCGGTGTCCCGCCCGTAGCGGGCGGGGAGGGCGTCCGAGTCGGCCAACCCCCATACGGCGGCCGTGCGTTCGCGAGCCACCGGGTCGGTGACCGGACGCCCGCCGGGCAGCAGCCCGGGCAGCGCGCCGGCCTCGACGGCCCCGCGCTCGCCCGCCCGGCGCGGCACCCAGGCCAGCCGGGCGCCGGTGGCCCTGGCCAGCCGGCAGACCGAGGAGTAGGCGCCCGGTACGGCGGCCAGCCGCTCGCCGACCAGGATCACGGATCCCGGCTCGGCCAGCGCCGCGGCCGCGTCGGCCGCCCCGCCGGGGCCGGTGAGGGAGGCGCCGGCGTCCTGGTCGCCGAGGGCGTCCAGCCACTCGGTCTCGGTGCCGGGGGCGGCGGGCAGCAGCCGGCCGCTCAGCTTGGCCAGGCCGCGGGAGGCGTGGGTGGCGATCGAGAAGACCCTGAGACCGCGCTTGCGGACCGCCTTCCGCAGCCGCAGGAAGACGATCGGCGACTCGTCCTCCGGCTCGAACCCGGCCAGCAGCACGCTGGGCGCGGCCTCCAGGTCGGCGTAGGCGACGCCGTTGCCGTCCAGGTCGATCCCCCGGCCGGCGACCGCCGAGCCCAGGAAGTCCGCCTCCTCCGCGCTGTGCGCCCGGGCGCGGAAGTCCACGTCGTTGGTGCCGAGCACGGTACGGGCGAACTTGGCGTAGGCGTAGGCGTCCTCGACCGTGGCCCGGCCGCCCAGCAGCACCCCTGCCTTGGCCGGGCGGCCGTCCTGGCCCCGGGTCAGGCCGCGGGCCGCCACCTCCAGCGCCTCCGGCCAGGAGGCCGGGCGCAGCTCTCCGGACTCCTCGTCCCGCACCAGGGGAGTGCGGATCCGGTCCGGCTGCTGGGCGTAGCGGAAGGCGAAGCGGCCCTTGTCGCAGTTCCACTCCTCGTTGACCGAGGGGTCGTCGAAGGCCATCCGGCGCAGCGTCTTCCCGCGCCGGTGGTCGGTGCGGATCGCGCAGCCGGAGGCGCAGTGCTCGCACACCCCCGGCGAGGAGGAGAGGTCGAACGGCCGGGAGCGGAACCGGTACGCCTTCGAGGTCAGCGCGCCCACCGGGCAGATCTGGATAGTGTTGCCGGAGAAGTAGGAGCGGAAGGCCTCGCCCTCGCCGATCCCGACCTGCTCCTGCGCCCCGCGCTCGACCAGCTCGATGAACGGGTCGCCGGCGATCTGCTCGCTGAACCGGGTGCAGCGCGCGCACTGCACGCAGCGCTCGCGGTCCAGCAGCACCTGGCTGGAGAGCGGCAGCGGCTTGGCGAAGGTCCGCTTGGTCCCCTCGAACCGGGAGTCCGCCCGCCCGCTGGACATCGCCTGGTTCTGCAGCGGGCACTCGCCGCCCTTGTCGCAGACCGGGCAGTCCAGCGGGTGGTTGATCAGCAGCAGCTCCATCACCCCGCGCTGGGCCGAGGCGGCCACCGGCGAGCTGATCTGGGTGCGCACCACCATGCCGTCCGCGACGGCCATCGTGCAGGAGGCCACCGGCTTGCGCTGGCCCTCCACCTCGACGATGCACTGGCGGCAGGCGCCGGCCGGGTCGAGCAGCGGATGGTCGCAGAACCGGGGCACCTGCACCCCGATCCGCTCCGCGGCTCGAATGATCAGCGTGCCCTTGGGCACCTGCACGGGTACGTCGTCGATGGTGACGGTGACCAGCTCGGTCGGCGGCGGGGCCTCCGCCCCGGCACCGGGAGCGTTCGTGGTGACGGTCATCTACGCGAGCACCCCCTTCTCCTGGGCGGTGGACGGGTCGGTTGCGGAGGCTCCGCCGGCGGCGGACCCTCCGGAGGGGCGGCGGTCGGCCCAGACGGTGGTGGCCGCCGGGTCGAAGGGGCAGCGGCCGCCGTTGACGTGCTCCTCGTACTCGGCGCGGAAGTGCTTCAGCGAGGAGGCCAGGCAGGCCGCGGCGCCGTCGCCGAGGGCGCAGAAGGACTTGCCGTTGATGTTCTCGGCGAGGTCGTCGAGCTTGTCGAGGTCGTCCAGGGCGCCCTTGCCGGCCTCGATCCCGCGCAGCAGCTGGACCACCCAGTAGGTGCCCTCGCGGCAGGGGGTGCACTTGCCGCAGGACTCGTGGGCGTAGAACTCGATCCAGCGGGTGACCGCGCGGACCACGCAGGTGGTCTCGTCGAAGCACTGCAGCGCCTTGGTGCCGAGCATCGAGCCGGCGGCGCCGACCCCCTCGTAGTCCAGCGGGACGTCGAGGTGCTCGTCGGTGAACATCGGGGTGGAGGAGCCGCCGGGGGTCCAGAACTTGAGCCGGTGGCCCGGCCGGATCCCGCCGCTGATGTCCAGGAGCTGGCGGAGGGTGATGCCGAGCGGGGCCTCGTACTGGCCGGGGTTGGCGACGTGCCCGGAGAGCGAGTAGAGGGTGAAGCCGGGCGACTTCTCCGAGCCCAGGGTGCGGAACCAGTCCTTGCCCCGGTGGAGGATGGCCGGCACCGAGGCGATCGACTCGACGTTGTTCACCACGGTCGGGCAGGCGTAGAGCCCGGCCACGGCCGGGAACGGCGGCCGCAGGCGCGGCTGGCCGCGGCGGCCTTCGAGCGAGTCGAGGAGCGCCGTCTCCTCACCGCAGATGTACGCCCCGGCGCCGGCGTGGACGGTGATGTCCAGGTCGAAGCCGGAGCCGAGGACGTCCTTGCCGAGGTATCCGGCGGCGTACGCCTCGGCGACCGCCGAGTGCAGCCGGCGGAGGACCGGGACGGTCTCGCCGCGGAGGTAGATGAAAGCCTTGTGGCAGCGGATCGCGTAGGAGGCGATCACCATCCCCTCGATCAGCGCGTGCGGGTTGGCGTAGAGCAGCGGGATGTCCTTGCAGGTCCCGGGCTCCGACTCGTCGGCGTTGACGACCAGGTAGTGCGGCTTGCCGTCGCCCTGCGGGATGAACTGCCACTTCATCCCGGTCGGGAAGCCGGCGCCGCCGCGGCCGCGCAGGCCGGCGTCCTTGACCAGCGCGATGACCTCGTCCGGGTCCATCCGCAGGGCGGCGTGGAGGCCTTTGTACCCGTCGTAGGCGCGGTAGGTCTCCAGCGTGTAGGGGCGCGGCTCGGCCCAGCTCGCGGAGAGCACGGGCGAAAGCAGCTTCTCCGGTTCGGTCGCGGTCATTCCGCGCCACCACCTTCAAGTGATTCGCGGTCGGCGGGTGCGGCTTCGCTTGTGGCTGGGCGCGCAGTTCCCCGCGCCCCTGATGTATCCGGCTCCGCCGGATCCTGGCGGGGGCTGATCACCCGTGCGCCCGGCAAGGCCTCGCCCTTCGCCAGCCGCAACCCCACGAGGCTGGGGTCCCCGGCCGCGCCACCCTCGTGCACGGCCTCCGGCCGCGGATCGGGGAACCCGGCCAGCACCCGCGAGGTCTCGCGGAAGCCGCACAGCCGCGCGCCCCGGGTGGGGGAGACCTCCTCGCCCGCCCGCAGCCGGTCCGCCAGCTCCCGGACGCTCTCCGGCGTCTGGTTGTCGAAGAACTCCCAGTCGACCATCACCACCGGCGCGTAGTCGCAGGCGGCGTTGCACTCGATGTGCTCGATGGACAGCGAGCCGTCCTCGGTCGTCTCGTTGTTGCCGATCCCCAGGTGCTCCTGGAGGTCCGCGAAGATCTCGTCGCCGCCCAGCACCGCGCAGAGGGTGTTGGTGCACACCCCGATGTGGTGCCGCCCGGCCGGCCTGCGCCGGTACATGGTGTAGAAGGTGGCGACCGCCCGCACCTCGGCCGTGGTCAGCCCCAGCTTGTCCGCGCAGTACCGCATCCCGCTCGCGGAGACGTAGCCCTCCTCCGCCTGCACCAGGTGGAGCAGCGGCAGCAGCGCCGAACGGGACTGCGGGTAGCGGGAGATCAGCTCTTCGGCGTCGGGGTCGAGGCGGGCCCGTACGTCCGCCGGGTACTCGGGGGCGGGCCCCTCCGGCAGCCCGAGGGCCACCGGCACCGCCCCAGGCCGGGCTTCGCTTGCCGTCACCGGTCGACTCCTCCCATCACCGGGTCGATCCCGGCCACGGCGACGATGACGTCCGCGACCTGGCCGCCCTCGCACATCACCGCCATCGACTGCAGATTGGTGAAGCTGGGATCCCGGAAGTGCACCCGGTACGGCCGAGTGCCGCCGTCACTGACGGCGTGGACGCCGAGCTCGCCCTTGGGCGACTCGACGGCCACATAGGCCTGCCCGGGCGGCACCCGGAAGCCCTCGGTCACCAGCTTGAAGTGGTGGATGAGCGCCTCCATCGAGGTGCCCATGATCTTCTTGATGTGGTCCAGCGAGTTGCCCATCCCGTCGGGTCCGACGGAGAGTTGGGCCGGCCAGGCGATCTTCTTGTCGGAGACCATCACCGGGCCCCCGCCGTTCCCCGAGGTGCCGGCCAGCCGGTCCAGGCACTGGTCGACGATCCGCAGTGACTCCGCGATCTCGTGGATCCGGATCAGGAAGCGGCCGTAGGAGTCGGCGGTGTCGGCGGTGCACACCTCGAAGTCGTAGTCCTCGTAGCCGCAGTACGGCTGGGACTTCCGCAGGTCGTGCGGCAGGCCGGTGGAGCGGAGGATCGGCCCGGTGACGCCGAGCGCCATGCAGCCGGCCAGGTCCAGGTACCCGACGTCGCACAACCGGGCCTTGAAGACCGGGTTGTTGGTGGCCAGCGCGTCGTACTCGGACAGGCGCGAGCGCAGCAGCTTCACGCCCTCGCGGATCTGGTCCACCGCCCCCGGCGGCAGATCCTGCGCGAGCCCGCCCGGCCGGATGTACGCGTGGTTCATCCGCAGGCCGGTGACCAGCTCGAACATGTCGAGGATGACCTCGCGGTCCCGGAAGCCGTAGATCATCAGCGTGGTGGAGCCCAGCTCCATGCCGCCGGTGGCCAGGCAGACCAGGTGCGAGGAGATCCGGTTGAGCTCCATCATCATCACCCGGACGATGTCGGCCCGCTCCGGGATGTCGTCCTCGATGCCGAGCAGCTTCTCCACCGCGAGGCAGTAGGCCGTCTCGTTGAAGAAGGGGGTGAGGTAGTCCATCCGCGTGACGAAGGTGGTGCCCTGCACCCAGTTCCGCCACTCGATGTTCTTCTCGATGCCGGTGTGGAGATAACCGATTCCGCAGCGGGCCTCGGTGACCGTCTCGCCGTCGATCTCCAGGATCAGCCGGAGCACCCCGTGGGTGGAGGGGTGCTGCGGGCCCATGTTGACGACGATCCGCTCGTCGTCCGCCTTGGCGGCGGCGGTGACGATCTCGTCCCAGTCGCCGCCGGTGACGGTGAAGACCCGGCCCTCGGTGGTCTCGCGGCCGGGCGCCTCGGCGTAACCGGTTGCGTGGACGGTGTTCTGATCGCTCATCAGCTGTACGACCTCCGCTGGTCGGGAGCCGGGATCTGGGCGCCCTTGTACTCGACGGGGATGCCGCCGAGCGGATAGTCCTTGCGCTGCGGATGGCCCAGCCAGTCGTCCGGCATCATGATCCGCATCAGCGCGGGGTGGCCGTCGAAGACGATCCCGAAGAAGTCGTAGGTCTCCCGCTCGTGCCAGTCGTTGGTGGGGTACACCGCGACCGTCGAGGGGATGTGCGGGTCGGCGTCGGGGGCCGAGGTCTCCACCCGGATCAGCCGGTTGTGGGTGATCGACCGCAGGTGGTAGACGGCGTGGAGCTCGCGGCCGGTGTCGCCGGGGTAGTGGACGCCGCTGACCCCGGTGCAGAGCTCGAAGCGCAGCGCGGCGTCGTCCCGCAGCGTCCGGCAGACCGCGACCAGGTCCTGGCGCCTGACGTGGAAGGTGAGTTCGCCCCGGTCGACGACGGTCTTCTCGACCACCTGCTCCGGATCGAGCCCCTGCTCCTCCAGAGCCCCCTCCAGCTCGTCCGCGACCTCGTCGAACCACCCGCCGTACGGCCGGCTGGAGGCCCCGGGCAGCACGATCGGCTGGACCAGCCCCCCGTAGCCGGAGGTGTCCCCGCCGTCCCTGGCCCCGAACATCCCTCTGCGGACGCCGATCACCTCGGGCTCCCCGGCGCCCTCTTCCCGCGATGCGGGCACCTGCCCGTTCTGCGGCTCACTCATCAGCCGACCACCTTCCAGCCCAGTCGGGCAGACGGGCAGCGCAACCGGGGCGCGGGGAACCGCGCGCCCAGCCACCTGCTCCCCGCACCCGCCGACGTATCCGCAGTTGCCGCCCGTGCCGCGATTCGCATCCTCACCGCAGCAGCCCCCGCTGGTCGATCGTCGGCGTGGCCGCCAGCGCCTCGCGCTCCAGCTCCTCGTCCGCGCGCGCCCGGTTCACGCCGAGCTTCGTCTGCTGGATCTGCTGGTGGAGCTTGAGGATCGCGTCCATCAGCATCTCCGGCCGCGGGGGGCAGCCCGGCAGATAGATGTCGACCGGGATGATGTGGTCGACGCCCTGCACGATCGCGTAGTTGTTGAACATCCCGCCCGAACTGGCGCAGACGCCCATGGAGATGACCCACTTCGGGTTCGCCATCTGGTCGTAGACCTGGCGGACCACGGGCGCCATCTTCTGGCTCACCCGGCCCGCCACGATCATCAGATCGGCCTGCCGCGGAGAGCCGCGGAACACCTCCATGCCGAACCGGGCCAGGTCGTAGCGCCCGGCCCCGGTGGTCATCATCTCGATCGCGCAGCAGGCCAGCCCGAAGGTGGCCGGGAAGAGCGAACTCTTCCGGACCCACCCGGCGGCCTGTTCCACGGTGGTGAGCAGAAAGCCGCTGGGCAGCTTCTCCTCAATGCCCATTGCCCGTCACTCCCTCGTGTCGGTCCGTCGCCGCGTCGCGCAGCCGTCGTCAGTCCCACTCCAGGCCGCCGCGCCGCCACACGTACGCGTAGGCGACGAAGACCGTGAGGATGAAGAGCACCATCTCGACCAGGCCGAAGATCCCCAGCGAGTCGAAGCTGACCGCCCACGGGTAGAGGAAGACGATCTCGATGTCGAAGACGATGAAGAGCATCGCCGTCAGGTAGTACTTGATCGGGAAGCGTCCGCCCCCCTCCGGCTGCGGGGTCGGCTCGATCCCGCACTCGTACGCGTCGAGCTTCGCCCGGTTGTAGCGCTTGGGTCCGGTGAGCGAGGCCATCACGATGGAGCCGACCGCGAACGCTGCTGCGATCGCGCCCAGCACCAGGATGGGTGCGTAGACGTTCATCCCGATTCCCGTCCCTTGTGAGGCAGTTCACAATCCCTGGAACGGCGCCATGCTACGCCCGCCGACCTGTGATCTGCGACACGGCGGTTCCCCTCAGCATTGTGATCTAGGCCACCTGACGCTGAGTCAACCGGTCGATCCGGACAAGCATGGTGCACTGATCGCGTGCACTCGTTCACAAGCAGTTGCACATGCGACCCCGGCGTCCCCCAACAGGCCGTCTGACTAGCACTTATGAGCATCCATCACAAGTTTGGACACCGAGCATCTCTCGTGATAATGCGCAGACTGATCGTCGGAGTGAGTCGCGCGTACGGGAGTTGACGCCGGCCCCGGCTACTCCGCGTGCCCCTGTGTCAGTGCTGTGCGCTTTACTACACCCGCCGCCCAAGATCAGGTCGGCAACTCACCGCATCGAGACAGGAGTTCCATGCGCAGTAAGCAGATCTCTCTTGCCGCCGCGATAGCCGTCGCGGCCGGGATCGCTTCCACGGTCGCCCTCCCCGCCGCCCAGGCCGGCGCGGCGACCACGGCAGTCGCGCTGCCGATCGCGCACTACTCGCACCTCCTGGTGGACCCGGTCCACCGGCACCTCTTCGTCAGCGGCGGCTCGGGCAGCACCGACATCCTGGTCACCGACTACACCGGCCAGACCGTGGCCACCATCCCGAACGAGACCGACGCGAACGGCCTCGCCCTCTCCGCCGACGGCGGCACCGTCTACGCCGGCCTCGGCGGCACCGACGCGGTCTCCGCGATCAGCACCGCCGACCTCACCGAGACCGCCCGCTACGCCACCGGCGCCGGCTACGACCCGGAGTCCGTGGCGGTCAGCGGCGGCAAGGTCTGGTTCTCCTACAACGGCTCGGCGGCCGGCAGCGGCGGCATCGGCTCCATCGACCCGGCGGCCGGCCCGGCTGCCGTGACCCTCAGGGCCACCGGCGACTCCTGGTACGACGCCCCGCTGCTGGCCGGCGGCCCGAACGGCGAACTGGTCGCCGGCTGGTCCGGCGTCAGCCCCGCCTCGCTGGCCAGCTACGACGTCTCCGGCGCCACGGTGCGGGTGCTGAAGCCGCAGACCCAGCTGGACACCCCGGACGTCAGCAGCAACCTCCGCGACCTGGCGATCACCCCGGACGGCAAGGACGTGATCACCGCCTGCGGGGCGCCCTACGCCCACCAGGCGTGGAAAGTCGCCGACCTCAGCGCGGACGGCCAGTACACCGACGCCACCTACCCGGACGCGGTGGCGATCGCCGCCGACGGCACGGTCTACGGCGGCTCCGACGACTACTACGGCGACTCGGTCTACGTCTTCGCCCCCGGCGGCTACAGCTCGGCGGTCCGCTCGTACCCGCTGCAGCTCGACACCGACCTGGCCCCGGCCGGCCTGGCGGTCACCCCGGACAACACCGAGCTGTTCGGCGTCACCACCGACGTCTACGGGAACAACCCGACCCTCCACGTGGTCTCCGACCCGGCGCAGACGGCGTCGAGCGTCAACCTCTTCCCCCCGGCGACGGCCAAGCCCAAGCGCGCCCTCACCATCACCGGGTCCCTCGGCGGCCCCAGCCCGTACACCGGCGGCCAGACCCTCACGGTCACCCGGGACGGCGTGGCCCTCCCCGCCGTCACCACGGCCGCGGACGGCAGCTTCAGCCTCACCGACACGCCCCCGGACACCGGCACCGTCAGCTACCAGGTGTCCTACGCCGGCGACGAGCACCTGGCCGCGGCGCAGTCGACGGCGACGGTGACCGTCCAGCACTGACCGCCGCGCCCACCCCGTCGTCCCGCGGGCGCTACGCCCGCGGGGCGACCTTGGCCAGGCCGTTGATGATGCGGTCCATCGCGTCCCCGCCCTGCGGGTCGGTCAGGTTCGCCAGCATCTTGAGGACGAACCTCATCAGATACGGGTGGGTGAGCCCCCGCTCGGTCGCCAGCCGCATCACCCGCGGGTTGCCGATCAGCTTCACGAACCCGCGGCCCAGCGAGTAGTAGCCGCCGTAGGTCTCCTTCAGCACCTGCGGGTACGCCTCGAGGGCCCGCTCCCGGCCGACCTCCGAGCGCCGCGCCATCGCCTGCACCACGACGCCCGCCGCGATCTGCCCGGACTCCATCGCGTACGCGATGCCCTCCCCGTTGAACGGGTTGACCATCCCGCCCGCGTCGCCGACCAGCATCAGCCCGCGGGTGTAGTGCGGCTTCCGGTTGAAGGCCATCGGCAGGGCCGCGCCCCGGATCGGCTCGGTCATGTTCTCCGGGGTGTACCCCCACTCCTCCGGCATCCCCGCGCACCACACCTTCAGCAGCTCGCGGTAGTCGATGTCGCCGAAGGCCTTGGTGGTGTTGAGCAGTCCGAGGCCGACGTTGGAGGTCCCGTCGCCCATCCCGAAGATCCAGCCGTAGCCGGGCAGCAGCTTCGGCTCGCTCCCCCGCCGGTCCCACAGCTCCAGCCAGGACTCCAGGTAGTCGTCCCGGTCCCGCGGGGAGTTGAAGTACGTCCGGTAGGCGACGCCCATCGGCCGCGACTCGTCCCGGTGGAGGCCCATGGAGAGGGAGAGCCGGGTCGAGTTGCCGTCCGCCGCGATCACCAGCGGCGCCCGGAAGGACACCGGCCGCTTGTCCTCGCCCAGCTTGGCGGTGACCCCGGTGATCCGGCCCGAACGCTCGTCCAGCACCGGGCCGTTGACGTTGCACAGCTCGACCAGCCGGGCGCCGGCCTTCTCCGCCTGGCGGGCCAGCAGCTGGTCGAAGTCGGCGCGCTTCCGCACCAGGCCGTAGTCCGGGTAGGCCGCCAGGTCCGGCCAGTCCAGCTCCAGCCGCACGCCCCCGCCGACGATCCGCAGGCCGCGGTTGCGCAGCCAGCCGGCCTCCTCGGAGATGTCGATCCCCATGTCCACCAGCTGCTTGACCGCGCGCGGGGTGAGGCCGTCGCCGCAGACCTTCTCCCGGGGGAAGCTGCTCTTCTCCAGCAGCAGCACGTTGAGCCCGGAACGGGCCAGGTGGTACGCGGTGGTCGAGCCGGCAGGACCGGCGCCCACCACGATCACATCGGCCTCGGCTTCCACCGGGACCGTACCGTTCTCCGCACTGGCCGCTGCGGTCTGCGTCACCTGGGGCTCCTGCTCTCGCTCTGCTCGGACCGGCCGTTCCTCCCCCACGCCTCAGCGGTGCCGGGGCACCCCCGTGGGCGGCGGGTGGCCGAGGTCAGTCTACGGACCGCCCCCGAACCGCCCGGACAGCCCCGCCGCGCAGCTCCGCGCGCAGGGCGACCTCCAGTTCGAAACGGGCGTCCGGGTCCTCCAGTTCCGCGCCGAAGAGCCCGCGCGCCTGCCGCAGCCGCTGCCTCGCGGTCTGCGGATGGATGCCCAGCCGGGCCGCCACCGCGGGCGCCCCGCCGCCACCGCACTGCAACCAGGCCAGCAGCGTGGCGGACAGCCGCTGCCGCTGCTTGGCGGTGAGCCCGCGCAGCGGGGCCAGCCGACGCTCCGTCATCACCCGCACCAGGGCAGGATCGGCCAGCATCAGCAGCTCCGGCAGCCGGCCTCCGCAGTCCACCGGCTCGGCCCGGAGCAGCCCGCGCTCCCGCAGGCGGGCGCGGAGCGCCCTGGCCCAGCGCAGCGAGTCCCCGGCGTCCGCCAGCGGGACGTCGGGGCCGATCACCGCCCCGCGTCCGCGCAGCGCGCTCCGCACCTGCCGTCCGCGGAGGAACAGCGCCGGATCCGGTACCAGCAGGCAGCGTTCGACGCCGTCCAGGTCGGCCAGCACCGCGACCGGCAGCGCCGGCCAGCTCCGCAGGTCCTCGCCCTCCCCGGGACCGCCGAGGGCGACGCAGGCCACCCGCTCCGGCAGCGGCCAGTCCACCGCCGTCGCGGCCTCCTCGACGGCGGCCCGGGGCGCCCGGGCGAGCAGCAGCTCCAGCAGCCGGTGCCGGCGCCGGCCCAGCGTCCCCGCCTCGTCCGCCTGGGCCAGGGCGTACCCCTGCACGGAGTGGGCGGCGATCCCGTCGATGTGGGCGAAGACCGCCTCGGCCAGCCGTACCAGCTGCTCGGTGTCCGCCCCGAGGTCGCGGGCCAGCTCCGCGTACCGCCGCCAGGCCACCCGGGCGCCCAGCCGGTACGCCGCCTGCAGCGCGTCCAGGCTGCGGCCCTCCACCAACTGGGCGCGCCCCAGGGCCCGGTAGACCCGCATCCCGCCGGCCTGCTGGACGGGGGCGCCCTCGACCAGGTCGGCGAACTCGGCCAGTGCGGTCTCCACCCCGCTCTGCAGAGCGGCGCCGAATTTCCCGGCCAGCGGGCGGGAGAATTCCGGGACCTGGGAGCGGATCTCCCGAATGACTTCGCCCGCGATCGAGCTCTGCGCCTTTCTCAGCTCCGGCCCCAGCGCGCGGGGCAATTCGGGTATCTCCATGGCGGCCGGCCTCCCGGGGATCAGCACCGGAGTATGAGCCTGGGTTACCGACGGGTCAACACTTCTGACGGCAGGTCAGCCACAGCTCATCCGGGTGACAGGAACACGACTCCCGGTTCGGCCGAACGCGCGCATCCGCGCACACACTTCAGGGAATCCCGGCCCTGCGCATTGCCGCCGCACCCGCCGCCCCCTAACGTCCGGGCCCAGTCGATTGCCCGACTTCCCCCCACTTCCCCCACCCGGGAGGCAAAGGCCATGGCACGAAGGACAGTTCGACGAGCGATCAGAATCCCGCTCGCGGCGGCGGTCGCGGTCGCGATGGGCGCCCTCAGCCAGCTTCCCGCCCACGCCGACACCGCGGCGAGCTCCTACCCGGTGGACTACGACTTCGCGACGGGCGCGCTGGTGGGGTTCCTCACCCCGGACACCCCGCCGCCGGGCGCGAACGACTGGGGCTGCAAGCCCAGCGCCGCCCACCCCGAGCCGGTCGTCCTGGTGAACGGCACCTTCGCCAACATGCACGACAACTGGGGCGCGGCGGCACCGCTGCTGGCGAACCACGGGTACTGCGTCTTCGCCTTCGACTACGGCAGCCCGTTCGCCGGCTCCCCGATCACCGCCACCGGGGACATCGCCGCCAGTGCCGGCGAACTCGCCGCCTTCACCGACCAGGTGCTCTCCGCGACCGGCGCGAGCAAGGTCGATCTGGTCGGCCACTCCCAGGGCGGGATGATGCCCCGCTACTACCTCAAGAACCTGGGCGGCGCGGCGAAGGTCGACAAGCTGGTCGGCCTGGCTCCCAGCAACAACGGCACCACGCTGGACGGGATCACGGCGCTGGCCTCGCAGTGGGGCCTGCTGGAGCCGGCCAACCGGTTCCTCGTCCAGGCCTGCGCGGCCTGCGTCCAGCAGGAGGCCGGCTCGCCGTTCCTGACCGGCCTCAACGCGGGCGGGGAGACGGTGCCCGGCGTCGACTACACCGTCATCGCCACCAAGGACGACGAGGTCGTCACCCCCTACACCAACGCCTTCCTCCCCGCGGCCCCGAACGTCCACGACATCACCGTCCAGAACCAGTGCGGCCTCGACGGGAGCGACCACCTGGAGATCGCCGCCGACCCCATCGCGATGGCAGACGTCCTCAACGCGCTGGACCCCGCCCACCCCGTCCCCGTCCCCTGCGAGGTGGTCCTCCCGGTCACCGGGCCCCTGGGCTGACCCCAGCCCCGCGCCCCGGAGGCAGCGCCGCAGGCGCACCTCGGGGGCGCGGCCAGCCCCGCGTCCCGGAGGCAGCGCCGCAGGCGCACCTCAGGGGCGCGGGGAACTGCGCGCCCAGCCGACCACGGCGCCGCACCCGGCAGCGGATGGGGGCCCGGGGCGCCGGCCCCGGGAAACGGCGAAAGGGCGGGGCCGGGGCGAGAACTACTCGGGGCGGAACCCCCGGTGGAGAGCGACCACGCCGCCGGTCAGATTGCGCCAGGCGACGTCCCGCCAGCCGGCCCCCTGCAGCAGCGAAGCCAGCTCCGCCTGCCCCGGCCACTCCCGGATCGACTCGGCGAGGTACACATAGGCGTCCGGATTGGACGACACCCGGGTGGCGATCCCCGGCAGCGCCCGCATCAGGTACTCGGAGTACACCGTCCGGAACGGCCCCCACACCGGCTGCGAGAACTCGCAGATGACGACGCGCCCGCCCGGCCGGGTGACCCGCAGCATCTCCTCCAGCGCCCGCTCCGTCCCGGACACGTTCCGCAGCCCGAAGGAGATGGTCACCGCGTCGAACACCCCGTCCGCGAACGGCAGCCGGGTCGCGTCCCCCGCGGTCAGCGCCAGCTGCGGATGCCGCCGCTTCCCCTCCCGCAGCATCCCCAGCGAGAAGTCGCACGGCACCACCGTCGCCCCCGCCGCCAGGAACGGCAGCGAGGAGGTCCCGGTCCCGGCCGCCAGGTCCAGCACCCGGTCGCCGGGCCTGGCGTCCACCGCGCGGGCGACCGCCCGCCGCCAGTACCGCGTCTGTCCCAGCGCCAGCACATCATTGGTCAGGTCGTACTTGGCCGCCACGCCGTCGAACATCTCGGCGACTTCACGCGGCTGCTTGTCCAGGGAGGCTCGGGTCACGCCCCCCATTGTTCACCTGCGGCGCCTGCGTCCGGGGCGCGCCCCCGCCGCGCGCAGCGCGCGTCGCAGCTGACGCACCCTCAGCAGGGCGAAGACCGCGACCAGCGCGCCCACCGGCCCCAGCACCCGGGCCAGCGACACCCCCGCCGCCTGCGGGTACTGCTGCCCGCAGGGCCGGGCCGCGGTCGGGTCCCCGGACGAGACCTCCAGGCACACCGGGTCGCCCACCCCGGCCCCGGAGGGCAGCGCGAGGTTCGCCGCCTCCTCCCGGCGGCCGTGCACGGTGTAGTCGACCTGGTTGTAGGTGGCGACGCCGGTGGGGATGCGGACCACCGTTCCCTCGACCCGGATCGGCGCCCGGTCGATGCTGTGCGCCTGGGCCACCTGCCAGGCGCCGAAACAGCCGGTCCCGAGCGCGACGGCGGCGCTGAGCACCGCGAGGACGTACCAGCGCAGCCGGGACGCGGCGGACGATCGCGTATGCGGCATGACAGTCATCGCTGAAGCTGAAGCTGAAGCAGACATGGGGGTTGAGCCGCCCGGTGAGGGGCGGAGGGTAGCCGGGGGACGGGCGGGAGGGGCCGCCCGCTGAGTCAGCGAGATGCTAGAGGTCAGCGTCTCCTGTGCACAAGCTTCCCGCCCACGACCGTGGCCACGCACCCGCCGCCGGCGTCGAGGACGACGAGGTCCGCCCGCTCGCCGACGGCCAGCCGCGGCTCCCGCGGCCCGTCCAGCACCGGTACGCCGCTGCGCCGCGCGGCCGCCCGCAGCTCGTCCCCGCCGGGCTCGCCCGCCAGTTCGGCGCCCAGCAGCGCCGTCGCGCCGAGCCGCAGCGCCGCGTAGACCCGCTCGCGCGGGCTGGGCGCGTCCGGCAGCGGCCCGGTCCACAGCCGCCCGGCGGCCAGCCGGGCGCCGGCCGGCCACTCGCGCACCCGGGCGCCGGGGTTGCCGGCTTGCAGCTCGGCGGCCGTCCCGAGCGCGGCGATCCGCCCGCCCTCGACGAGGACGGCGGACTCCGGCTCCCCGGAACTCCCCGCCACCGTATGCAAGGTGAGCATCAGTCAGCTCGTCAGGTCGTCAGGTCGTCGGCTCGTCAGCTCGTGGCGACGATCTGCAGCTCGGGGTGGGCGGTCCCGCCCTCGATCGCCGTGGAGGCGATGTGCGAGCTCACCCGGGTGTCCACCGGGTCGTTCGCCGGGTCCTCGTGCACCGCCAGGTGCTCGTAGGTGGTCGCCCGCTGCGCCGGCACCCGTCCCGCCGCGCGGATCAGGTGGATCAGCTCCAGCAGGTTGGAGCGGTGCTTGGCGCCGGCCGAGGAGACCACGTTCTCCTCCAGCATCACCGAGCCCAGGTCGTCCGCGCCGTAGTGGAGCGACAGCTGGCCGATCTCCTTGCCGACGGTCAGCCAGGAACCCTGGATGTGCGCCACGTTGTCCAGGAACAGCCGGGCGATGGCGATCATCCGCAGGTACTCGAAGAGGGTGGCCTGCGTCTGCCCCTTCAGATGGTTGTTCTCCGGCTGGTAGGTGTACGGGATGAAGGCGCGGAAGCCGCCGGTCCGGTCCTGCACCTCGCGGATCATCCGCAGGTGCTCGATCCGCTCGGCGTTGGTCTCGCCGGTGCCCATCAGCATGGTGGAGGTGGACTCGACGCCCAGGTTGTGGGCGGTCTCCATGATCTCCAGCCAGCGCTCGCCGGACTCCTTGAGCGGGGCGATGGCGTTGCGCGCCCGGGCGGGCAGCAGCTCGGCCCCGGCGCCGGCGAACGAGTCGAGCCCGGCGGCGTGGATCCGCCGGATCGCCTCCTCGATGGTCACTCCCGAGACCTTCGCCATGTGCTCGACCTCGGAGGCCCCCAGCGAGTGGATCACCAGCTGCGGGTACGCGGCCTTGATGGCCGAGAAGGCCCGCTCGTAGTACTCGACGCCGTAGTCCGGGTGGTGGCCGCCCTGGAACATGATCTGCGTCCCGCCGAGCTCCACCGTCTCGCCGCAGCGGCGCAGGATCTCGTCCAGATCCCGCGACCAGCCCTTCTCGCTCTTCGGCGGGGCGTAGAACGCGCAGAACTTGCACGCCGTCACGCAGACGTTCGTGTAGTTGATGTTCCGCTCGATGATGTAGGTGGCGATGTGCTCGGTCCCCGCGTACCGGCGCCGGCGCGCGGCGTCCGCCGCCCGCCCCAGCGAGTGGAGCGGCGCGTTGCGGTACAGGTCGAGCGCCTGCTCGGGGGAGAGCCTGCCACCGGCGAATGCGATATCCAGAGCTTCGGCGGTCTCGGCGTTCACCACGGCGATCGATCCCTTCTCCTGCACTGCGTCGGACGTGTCGAATCGACCGAGCCAGCCTACGCCAGCCGGTCCGCCGGTCTCGGGCAGGCCGCCGCCCGGCCCGGGGGCGGGCACCGGCCCGCCGCCGGGCGCGGACTGCGGCATCGCGGCCGGTGACCCGGCCGCCGCCTCAGCCGGGGAGGAGGGAGATCTCCAGCTCGGGGGCGAAGCCCGAGTCCGCGGCCACCCGGCGGGCGAACTCGCGGATGCCGGCGAGCTGCCGGTCGCCGAAGGAGAAGTCCAGGGCCTTGGTGTAGTAGCGGCGGAAGGTCTCCTCGTCGAAGGCCTCCCAGCGGGCGGCCTGCTCGCAGACCTTGTCCACCTCGGCCATGGAGAGGTCCCGGGACTCCAGGAAGGCCCGGTGCACCTCCCGCACCGCGTGCGGGTTGGCGGCCAGGTACTCCTTGCGGGCGGCCCAGACCGCGAAGACGAACGGCAGCCCGGTCCACTCCTTCCACATCTCACCCAGGTCGTGGACCTGCAGGCCCAACTCGGGCGCCTGGTGGAGGGAGGCGCGCAGCGCGGCGTCGCCGATCACCACCGCGGCGTCCGCCTCCTGCATCATCACCGGCAGGTCGGGCGGGCAGGTGAAGTACTCGGGGTGGACCCCCTCGCGCTCCTCCAGCAGCAGCTGGGCCAGCCGGACGGAGGTCCGCGAGGTGGAGCCGAGGGCGACCCGCCGCCCGTCCAGCTCGTTCAACGGCAGCTGGCTGA
The DNA here is from genome assembly GCF_000744815.1 of Phaeacidiphilus oryzae TH49. Lineage (NCBI taxonomy): Bacteria > Bacillati > Actinomycetota > Actinomycetes > Kitasatosporales > Streptomycetaceae > Phaeacidiphilus > Phaeacidiphilus oryzae. The sequence goes on along the minus strand of NZ_JQMQ01000005.1, from coordinate 4,043,094 downwards.
CGATCAGGCAGGACATCACCGGCCCGTCGCTGCCCACCGCGATGTCCGGCAGCACGACCAGGTCGTCGGCGTGCTTCAGGTACTCCAGGCAGGAGATCGGGCCGATGTCCAGGTCCCCGTCGGCCAGCAGGTCGTTCAGCCGGTCCGGAGTGTCCTTGGTGAGGTCCAGGTCGAGCAGGCTGCCGGTGCGCGCCAGACCCCAGTAGATGGGCAGGCAGTTGAGGAACTGGATGTGCCCGACCCGGGGGCGCTTCCCCGGTGTATGCGGGACGTGAGCTTCGTGAGAAATGTCCACCCCCGCAGGCTAGCCCCAGCCCCCGGCACGGCCCCTGCGCACCCCCGGCACGACTCCGGTTCGACCCGGGTTCAGGCCGGGTTCAGCGCCGGTACGACTCCGGCACGGCCCCCTCACCGCCCCGACACGCCGGAGCGCTTTTCCTGATCCAGTCCCTGGTCGTCCGGGGGTCCGCGTGCTACGGTTGACCGCAGTTGCAGTTTGATTTCCCTTGCAGTACGTGGAGCCTGCGGAGCATGTGACCGCGGGCTTCTCTTGGTTTTCAGAGCTTTTGTTTCAGAAGGACTGAAGGCGGCGGGGCGATCAGCGCAGCGGACCCAGGGCGCCGCGAAGTGCGGTGTCCATTCGTCCCTCGCAAGGAGAACGGTATGGCGACCGGAACCGTCAAGTGGTTCAACGCCGAGAAGGGCTTCGGCTTCATCGCCCAGGACGGCGGCGGCCCCGACGTCTTCGTCCACTACTCCGCCATCAATGCGAACGGGTTCCGTTCGCTGGAGGAGAACCAGACCGTCGAGTTCGACGTGACCCAGGGCCCCAAGGGCCCGCAGGCGGAGAACGTCACCGCCGTCTGATTCCTCACCTCCACTGAGTGATCACCCCAAGGGGGCCCGCCGGACTCGTCCGGCGGGCCCCCTGCCTTCTCCTCACCCCTCGAAATCCCGTTCGGCGACCAACTCCTCGGACCGCCCCGGGTCGCCGATCGCGGTGAGCAGCTCGAAGCGGCGGACCCACTGGCCGGAGGCCCAGGCCAGCCCGGCCGCGAGCCCCTCCGGGGTGGCGGCGTGCAGCTCCTCGCCGTCCCACCGCCAGTCCACCGGGGCCTCCCCGCCGTCCACCCCCACGACCAGCAGCTCCTCGTGCTCCTCGTACTCCCCGGGGCAGTTCTCCGGCAGCAGCGCGCGGACCGCGGGCGGCACCGGCCGGCGGTCGCCCTCGGTCAGCACCCGCCCGCCGGCCACCTCGCTGGCCAGCGGCACCCGCAGCCGCTCGGCCAGCGCCCCGGCCAGTACGGGGGCGACCGGCAGCACCGGCACCCCGTCCAGCAGCTGCATCAGGTCCGGGGCGTCCGCGATCACCGCGAGCTCGGCGTCCACCACGGCGGTGCCCTCGGCCCGCCGCGGCTCGCCGTCCCCGGCGGCCGGCAGCGCCCGCACCTGGGCCGGCTCCCCGCCGATCGCCATCGCGTCCACCTGCGCCAGCGCCGAGTACAGGCCGTGCAGCTGCCGGTGGGTGACGACGCTCTGCGGGTCGGCCAGCCGCTCCAGCAGCTCGTCCGCGCCGAACGGCTCGGCCAGCAGCGCGGCCAGCGAGGTGCGCACCCCGAGGGCGTGGAGGAACTCCTCGTCCAGCGGGGTGCCGGCCTCCTCGTAGAGGCCGCGCAGCAGCGGGTCGGAGCCGGCCGCGCGCAGGCCCGCGGGGCGCCGCCCGTCCAGCACCGGGTGGTCCCGCAGCCACCAGGCGGTGTACGGCCGGACGCTGGTGCTCCCGCCGTCCGGCAGCCGCAGCACCACCGGCTCGGTCACCGCGTACCGCAGCGGCGGGACGGCCAGCATGGCCAGCGCCTCAGGCCAGGCCTCCTCGGCCACCAGGTCGAGGTCGCGCACGGCCGCCAGCTCGACGGCGACCGGCGGCACCTCGACCCCCTCCGGCCCGCCCGCGCCGCCGAGGCCGTCGCCCCGCGCCTCCAGGGTGTCCAGCACCTCCTCGGCCCACTCGGCGAGGCCGTCCGGGGACTCGTCGATCAGCCCGGTGGGCTCGCCGCCGGCGGCCCGGTCCGGCTCGGCGGTCGGGTCGAGACGCTCCAGGTCGTCCGGGTCCAGGACCGCCTCGGCGGCCCGCACCAGCACCGGCGCGGCGGCGACGCCCGCGGCGGCCAGCACCTCGCCGCCCCAGCGCTCCACCCACTCCTCGCCGACGAAAGCGGCGTCCTCCTCGTCCACCACCGCGCCCCACGGGCTGTCCGGCAGCACCAGTTCACCGGCCGGGGCCGGCTCGCCTTCCTCGTCCGAGAGCGCCAGCCGGGCCAGCCACGGGTACTCCCCGGGCCGCGCCCCGGCCGCGCGCACCACCCGGAGCACGGCGTCGGCCAGCTCCTCCGCCCGCTCCGGGTCGTCCTCGGCGATCTCCAGGCTGCGCTCCACGGCGGACCGCAGCTCGGGCGCGGCCAGCACCCCGGCGGGGACGGCCACCCCGGCGCCGAGGCGCTCCAGCAGCGGGTGGGCGGCCTCCGGGTGCACCACCCGCAGCCCCAGCCGGGCCAGATCGTCGGCGAGCGGGGTCTCGGCCGGATCGGCGCCCCACTCCGCCTCGGCGGCCGCTCCGGTCGCCGGGACCAGCACCCGCCGCGGCCCGGTCACGGTGCGCCCGTCGGCCAGCGGCACCGGGAGGGCGCCCAGCGGCTCCGGATCGGCCCCGGCCAGCGCCGCGTAGAGCAGCCGCCACCAGGAGGGCGGCCGGTCCAGACCGGAGAGCTGATCGACCACCTCGGCCAGCGGCAGCCGCCGTACGCCGAGGGTGCGCAGCTCCGGGCGGCGCTCCAGGCCGGCCGGCAGCATCCCCGGCAGCACGCTGGCCACCGCGGCCACCAGCTCCCGGTCCGCGCCCTGGAGGAGCACCGCCTCACCGGGCCGCAGCCCGATCGCCTCCGCGCCGTCCTCTTCGGGACCCTCGGGGCCCTCGGTGGGCCCGGCCGGCTCGGCGGCCGGCAGGAACGGCACCTCGGCGAGCCGCTCCAGCACCTGGGCGCGCAGCGCCCCGTCCAGCTCGCCCTTGCCCAGCGGGCCCGGCACCAGGTCGAGCGAGTCCACCCGCGGCCCGCGCTCCCGCACCAGCCTGGCGTACGCCTCGGCGGCCCTGGCCAGGACGAAGTCGGTCAGCGGCCCGCGGGCGACATGGCGCCGGGTGGAGTCCAGCGGCAGCGTCGCGATCAGCAGCGCGGGCAGTCCCAGCGGCTCGTCGCTCGGGGTGGGCGCATGCACCACGGGGGGCGTGCGGGGATTGCGCGGGCGCCCTGCCTCGTCCACCGGGACCGCCCAGGTCACCGACCACCAGGGGCGCAGCCGCTCCTCCACCGGCCGGTCCGCGAGCAGTCCGGACTCCAGCGAGCCGGAGTCGGCGACCACCTGCCAGCGGCTGCGGGTCGGCTCACCGTCCCCGACCTGCTCGGCGACCGCCACCTCGGTCGGCCCCTCGCCCTCGGGCCCCGCGGACTCCCGGCGCAGCACCCGCACCGGCCCGTCGTCGATCTCGACGACCACCTCGTCCAGCTGAGGCAGCGTCAGCAGCAGGGCGTCGTCTACCTCCTGGAGCAGCCGGCGGGCCAGGTCGCCGGCGGCGCCGTCGCGCAGCGGCAGCACCACCACGGTGTCGTAGCCGTCCGGCGGGGTGCCGCCGGCCGGCAGCGGCAGCCGCAGCAGCGGCACATGGCCGTCCCGGCGGCGCACCTCGTCCAGCAGCGTCCGGTCGCCCAGTCCCTCGATCGCGGCCCGGGCCTCGCCCATCGACCAGCGCACCCCGCCCGAGGTGCTGAGCACCGCCGGCTCGTCGCTCACCGCGAGGACGGCGGAGAAGCCGACGCCGAACCGGCCGACCGTGCCCTCGTCCCCGGCCCGCTTGGCCGAGGCCCGCAGCGTGGACAGCGACTCGACGCCGGAACCGTCCAGCGGGGCACCCGAGTTGGCCGCGGCCAGCACCCCGTCCCGGAGGGTCAGCCGCAGCCGGCCGGGGCGTCCGGCGCGGGCCGCCGCGTCCGCCGCGTTCTGGGCCAGCTCGACCACCAGGCGGTCCCGGTAGCCGCCGAGGGCCAGCTCCTCCTCGGCGTTCGCATCCTCCCGGAAGCGCGCCGGCGAGGCGGCCCAGGCCGCCAGGACTCGGTGCCGCAAGGCCCCCGTGTCGAAGACGTCCTCGGCCTCACCGACCGCGCCTACGGCGTTCTCCGGGCTTCCGACGATCCGCGGTTCCACTCGACTCGGCCTCCTGCTCGGACCCCTATGGTCCCGCGCATTCTTCCGTGTCCGCGACAGATCCCGTCACACCGCCCCGAACGCGGCGGCGCCTAGCGCCTTGCCGAAGGCCTCAGGAGTGGCCCAGCTCCTCCGGCGGGGCGCCCGCCTCGACCGAGCCGCCGCCGTTTCCGCCGCCCCGCAGCGCCATCGGATCCACCCGCAGCTCGTCCAGGATCGGCTCGGCGGGCTGCGGGGCCGTCGGCATCACCGCCGCCTCCGAGTGCCCGCCGCAGCCGAAGCCCAGCGACACGACCCGCCCGTCCGCCGGGCTGTACTCGTTGGCGCACACCCCGAAGGCCTGCCCCAGCACACCGCCCACCGGCATCAGGAAGCCGCAGCTGGAGCAGGAGGCCGGCGCGGCCTGCGCCATCGGGCTGTGCGGCCCGTGCTCCTTCTCCCAGCGGTCGGCGGCCAGATGCAGCCCGTACCGGGAGAGCACCCGGGGGCGTCCGAGCCCGAGCTCCGAGGCGACGTCCGCGACCGTGCCGCGGGCGCTCTCGCTGAGCTCCAGCTCCTCGGGGACGAACGCCTCGGCGCTGGTCTCCTCGGTGGCCGCGGCGGAACCGGCCGCGGGCGCCGGCCGCCCCTCGTCGCTCCCGGTCCAGCCCGGTTCCAGACGGGGGTCGTCGGCCGGGGTGGGCAGCAGGTCGCCGGGGCCGAGGTCGCCCGGGAGCAGCCGCTCGCTCCACGGCACCCACTGCGGGGCGATCAGCGCGTCCGCCCCGGGCAGCAGGACGATCTCGTCCACGGTGACGTTCTTGGCGCGGGAGGCGCGGGCCACCGTGACCGCCCAGCGCCAGCCGCGGTAGGCGAGCTCGGCGCAGGCGAAGTAGTGGGTGACGACGCGGTCGCCGTCCACCTCCAGGCCCTGGTGCTCGCCCACCGAGTCGGCCCCGGCCGACTCCACCGCGGCCCTGCGGGCCAGCTCTACGGCTTCGGCACACAGCCGGTCAGGGGTACGGCTTCGCATCGCAGGACTCACAGGATCGATTCTCTCCCAATCCAAGTCTTCAGACACCGGTGTCAGGGGCGCCGCTGCCGCGCGGCCGTACGGCGCTCGGCCCGGGACTCGTACACCATTCTGCGGGACGTTCCGAGCGCCTCCAACCACCCCGGTACCTGACGAACGCTATCGTCCCGCCGTTGGCCCGGACAGTACCCGGCATCCGCGCCGCTCCGGCAGGATGGCAGTGTGGCGGACGAGGACCGTACTCCGAACCGCCCGGACGCCCCGCCACCCGAGGGCGCGGCAAGGGGCTTCCGGGAGGGTGCCAGGCGCGCCGTCGCGGCCGCGGCGGTGGGCACCGGCAAGGCCGCGGGGGCGACCGGGCGCCGGATCAGAAAGGCCACCTCGGCCGGGGGAGCCGGCGAGTCCGGACTCGCCCATCTGATCGAACTCCACGCGGTGAACTCGGCCGGCGACATGCTGATCACCGTCGCCCTCGCCTCCACCATCTTCTTCTCCGTGCCCACCGGCCAGGCCCGCGACCGGGTGGCCCTCTACCTGCTGGTGACGATGGCGCCGTTCGTCCTGCTGGCCCCGGTGATCGGCCCGCTGCTGGACCGGCTGCCGTCCGGTCGGCGGGCCGCGATGGCCACCGCCATGCTGGCCCGGGCGATGCTCGCCTGGACGATGGCCGGCTCGATCCGCACCGGTGGCCTGGAACTCTATCCGGAGGCGCTGGGCGTCCTGGTCTCCTCCAAGGCGTACGGGGTGGTGCGCAGCGTGGTCGTGCCCCGGCTTCGCCCCGAGGGGGTGACGCTGGTCAAGGCGAACTCACGGGTGACACTGGCCGGGCTGATCGCCACCGCCCTGGCCGGCGGACTGGGCGGGGCGCTGCACTTCATCGGGCCGGACTGGCCGCTGCGCGCCGCCTTCCTGGTCTTCGTGGCCGGCGCCGTCCTCTCCTTCTCCCTCCCCCACCAGGTGGACAGCCCCGACCTCCGCGCCGAGCAGCCGTCCGGGCCGCGTCCGCCGCGCGAGCCGCTCCTCGCCCGCCTCCGCCGCAGCTGGCGGGAGGCCGGCCCGGCGGTGCGGCTGGCGGTCCGGGCGGAGGGCTCGCTGCGTGCCCTCTCCGGCTTCCTCACCTTCTTCTTCGCCTTCCTGCTGCGGGAGCACCCGGTCGGCGGGCTGCCCAGCGCGCTGGCCCTGGCGCTGGCCGCCGGGGCGCTGGGGGCGGGCAACATGGTGGGCACGGTGATCGGCTCCTGGCTGCGCAGCCGCGGGCCGGAGCTGACCGTCACCGCGATGCTGGCCGCCGCGGCGGCCGCGCTCACCGCCGCCACCCTCTGGTACCTGCCGCTCACCGTGGTGCTGGCGGCCGGCGTGGCCGGCATCGCCCAGTCGCTCGGCAAGGTCGCGCTGGACGCGCTGATCCAGCGGGACGTCCCGGAGCGGATCCGCACCTCCGCGTTCGCCCGTTCGGAGACCCTGATGCAACTCGGCTGGGTGCTCGGCGGCGGACTGGGCATCGTCCTGCCGCTGATCGGCCGCCTGGGCACCGGCACCGCGGCCGCGCTGCTGATCGCCTGCCTGCTGCTCACCCTCCGCAGCCTCCGCCGGATGCCGCGGCCGCCGCACCCCGCCCGGGGGACCGTGGGCCGGGCGGCGGAGGACACGGCCTGACCCGCCGTCCGACGGAACGATCTCTACAGGTAGCCTTCGGCTCATGAGCCTTAGCCGTCCTGCCATCGCCCTGGGGGCCCTCGTCGTCGTGGGCTGCGCCATCGCCGCGGGCACGTCCGCTGCCAACGCCTCCAGCATCACCAAGCCCCAGCCGCTGGCCACGGTCACCGTGGGCAAGGGCTTCAAGACCGCCGAGCCGACCTGCTACAACGACGGCAAGCCGCTGTCCGACGCGCAGGTCAAGCTCTGCCAGACGAAGGCCCTCTCCGCGGCCTCCCAGGGCAAGCTGCCGTCCATCAACGTCCGCAGCAACGACATGGTGTCGGTCGGCCTGGACGAGACCATGGCGGGCCACGGCTGGGACGCCTTCACCGACGGCGGCGACTCCTCCACCACGGGCTCCGGCCAGGCGGTCCTCTCCGGCTGGACCAGGTCGACCACCTTCTCCGGCCAGGTCCGCGCCACCCAGGTGATGTCCAGCTCGAAGGCCAAGACCCTGCTGACCGTCGTCTCGATGGACCAGGGCAACAAGGCCTACGGCGTCTGGTACTACGAGCTCGACAACAAGAGCCTCTGATCCCGCCGTGCGCCTGCTGGTCGTGACCGCGGTCCCGGTCGAGGCGGACGCGGTGCTCAGGGGCGTCCCCGGGGCCGAGGAGGACGCCGCACCGGTCGAGGTTCCGCTGCCCGGCGGACGCACCCTCCGCCGCCGCTGGCCGGTCGACGTGCTGGCCGCGGGCGTGGGCCCGGCCGCCGCCGCGGCGGCCACCGCCACCGCGCTGGCCGTCGGCGGCGACGGGTACGCGCTGGCCGTCTCCTCCGGCATCGCCGGCGGCTTCGCGCCGCGGGCCGCGATGGGGGCGGCCGTGGTCGCGGACGGCATCGTCGCCGCGGACCTGGGCGCGGAGGCCCCGGAGGCTCCCGGGGGCTTCGCCGACGTCGCCGCGCTCGGCTTCGGCCGGATCCGGCATGAGACCGCGCATGTGGCGCTCATCACCGGCGCGCTGCGGGCCGCCGGGCTGCCGGTCAGCGCCGGCCCGGTGCTCACCGTCTCGACCACCACCGGCACCGCCGCCCGCGCCGCCGAGCTGACCGGTCGTCACCCGGAGGCGGTGGCCGAGGCCATGGAGGGCTTCGGGGTGGCCGAGGCGGCGGCCCCCTTCGGCATCCCCGTCCAGGAGCTGCGTACGGTGTCCAATGCGGTGGGTCCGCGGGACCGGTCGTCCTGGGTGATCGGCGACGCGCTCGCCGCGCTGGAGCGCGTCTACGCCGCGCTGCCGTACCCCGCGCTACTGCACCCGAAGGCCTGAAGGAGCGTCCCCATGGCACCGCTGACCATCGCCTACTCGCCCTGCCCCAACGACACCTTCGTCTTCCACGCCTGGGCGAACGGCCTGGTCGACGGGGAGCCGGCGCCGCGGGTGACCTTCGCCGACATCGACCTCACCAACGGGATGGCCGAGCGCGGGGAGCTGGACGTCCTCAAGCTCTCCTACGCCCAACTCCCTTGGGTGCTGGGCGAGTACGCGCTGCTGCCGTCCGGCGGGGCGCTGGGCCGGGGCTGCGGGCCGCTGGTGCTGGTCGGGCCGGACGCGCCGGAGGACCCGGCGGCGCTGGCGGGCAAGACCGTCGCGGTGCCGAGCGAGCGGTCCACCGCGTACCTCCTCTTCCGCCTCTGGGCGGCGAAGGCGGTGCCGGGAGGGCTCGGCGAGATCGTCGTCCTGCCCTTCCGGGACATCATGCCGGCGGTGCGGGACGGCAAGGTCGACGCCGGACTGGTGATCCACGAGGCGCGGTTCACCTACCAGCAGTTCGGCATCCGCAAGCTGGCGGACATGGGCGAGGCGTGGGAGGCGGACACCGGCCTCCCCATCCCGCTCGGCGCGATCATCGCCCGCCGCTCGCTCGGCGCGGAGCGCCTGGGGCTGCTGGCCGGCACGATCCGCGCCTCCGTCGAGTACGCGTGGGCCGACCCCGCCGCGTCCCGGGACTACGTCCTCACCCACGCCGAGGAGATGGACCCCGCGGTCGCCGACCAGCACATCGCCCTCTACGTCAACGAGTTCACCCGCGACCTCGGCCCCGCGGGCTACGAGGCGGTCTCCGCGTTCCTCAGCCGGGCCGCCGCGCAGGGGCTGGTCCCCGAGCTGCCGGCCGACGCACTGGCCTTCCCGGGGCGCTAGCCCGGCGATCCGCGCCCCTCGGGTCGCTCGCGACCTGCGGGGCGCCCGGGCCTCAGACGTCCAGTTGGTCCGCGACCGCCCGCAGCATCTGCGCGATCTGCTTGCCGGACTGCTTCTCGGGGTAGCGGCCCCGCTGCAGCCCCGGCAGCACCCGCTCCAGAAGCGTCGTCAGATCCTGCACGATCGGAGCGAGTTCGTCCGGCCGCTTCCGCATCGCCGCCGCCACCGACGGCACCGGATCGAGGAGGACGACCGAGAGTGCCTGGTCCCCCCGATGCCCGGCGACCACGCCGAACTCCACCCGCTGCCCCGGCTTGAGGGTGTCCACACCGGCGGGAAGCGCCTTGGAGTGGACGAAGACGTCCCCTCCGTCATCGCGGGAGAGGAATCCGAACCCCTTGTCCGCGTTGAACCACTTGACCTTGCCGGTAGGCAAAGCACACACCCGCTTTCCGACACAGAAGCTCCGACCCGCGCCCAACCTACCGTGTCATACCCAGCGCGCCCAGGGATTAACGATCTCCCGGCATCCCGGCCGACCAGGTACGGAGCCCTCCGTTCCGGCCCTCTCGGCGGCCTCTCGCCGGCACCGCCTACCCTGTTCCTGTGAGCACCAGCGACAACACCGCCCGCGCCGGCGACGCCCTCGTGCGGACCGGCGGGATCGTCTTCATCGTCGGGGCCCTGGCGACCATCGCCACCGTCGCCCCGCTCTTCCTCGGCATGAGCCGGCTGCCGACCCCCGCCTACGCCGCCTGCATGCTGATGCCGCTCGGCTTCCTGGTGGCGCTGCTCGGCATGGTCCGCGCGGCGATGAGCCAGCGCCGGGCGGCCTCGACCGCCGCCGACGCCTGACGTCCGCTCAGCCCGACGCCCGCCCGGCGTACCCCGCCAGCCAGGCCGGGAATCCGGTGAGGTCGGGCAGCGAGACGTCCGCGCCCTCCGCCGTCAGCTCGGCCGCCGTGTACGGCCCGGTGGCCACGCCCACCCCGACCGCGCCCGCCGTGCGCGCCGCGACCAGGTCGCCGAGGTGGTCCCCGACGTAGACGGCGGCGCCCTCGGTGATCAGGATCTCGCCCTTCCCCTCGGCGAAGACGTCGCCGAAGACCTCCGAGACGGCGTCCGCCATCCCCGCGCTCTTCAGGCAGAGGACCGCGTTCGGCGTGTGCTTCCCGGTGACCACCAGCGCCCGGCCGCCCAACTCCCGCACCGCCGCCAGCGATTCCACGGCTCCGGGCAGCGGGTCGCAGCCGTCCACGCCGTGCACCGCGTACAGCTGCCGGTAGCGGTCGGAGACCTCCTGCACCCGCTCGGGCGGGAACCAGTGGGCCATCTCCCGCTCGACGGGCGGCCCGAGCCGGCTGATCACCAGCTCACTGTCGATCGGCACCCCGAACTCCTCCGCGACCAGGTCGTAGGTGTACTTGATGCCCGGCCGGGAGTCGATCAGCGTCATGTCCAGGTCGAAGCCGACGGTCAGCGGCGCCTGGGTGTTCGGGTCTGCCATGGGCCCCAGGGTACGTGGGGTGCCGGCCCGCCCATGGAGTAGGTTAGGTTTGCCTAACCAGACCCAACCGTTCCACCGAGGGGAGCCGGCGGAGTGAGCGCGCGACTGACGGCACGTCAGGTCACCCTGGCCTACGAGCAGCGGACGGTCGTCGAGGACCTCGACCTCGCCGTACCGGACGGCCGGGTCACCGTGGTCGTCGGCCCCAACGCCTGCGGCAAGTCCACCCTGCTGCGGGCGCTCGGCCGGCTGCTCCGCCCGGCCTCCGGGTCCGTCCTGCTGGACGGCGCGGAGCTGCACCGCACCCCCACCCGGGAGGTGGCCCGCAAGCTCGGCCTGCTGCCGCAGACCCCGGTCGCACCGGACGGGATCACCGTGGCCGACCTGGTCGCCCGCGGACGGCAGCCGCACCAGAGCTGGTGGCGGCAGTGGTCGGAGTCGGACGAGGCCGCCGTCGGGCTGGCGATGGAGCGGACCGCCGTCGCCGAGCTGGCCGACCGCCCGGTGGACGAGCTCTCCGGCGGCCAGCGGCAGCGGGTCTGGATCGCCATGGCGCTCGCCCAGGACACCGACCTCCTGCTGCTCGACGAGCCCACCACCTATCTGGACATCGCCCACCAGATCGAGGTCCTCGACCTGGTGGCGGAGCTGAACCGGGAGCGCGGGCAGACCACCGTCGCCGTCCTCCACGACCTCAACCAGGCCGCCCGGTACGCGGACCACCTGGTGGCGATGAAGGCCGGGCGGATCGCCGCCGAGGGCCCGCCGTCCGAGGTGGTCACCGCCGAGCTGGTGCGGGAGGTCTTCGGCCTCGAGTCGGTGGTGGTGCCGGACCCGGTCACCGGCACCCCGCTGGTGGTCCCCGGCGCCCCCGGCCCCCGCCGGGCCGCGGCCTGAGCGGTCGCCACACCGTCCGCCCTCTCCGACCTTCATCATCAAATCGGACATAATGGGCGACTGATGAACCGTCAGCCACCCGACCCCGCCCGCCGTCCCGCGGGGCCGTCCCGCCGCTCGCTGCTCGGCTTCGGCCTGGGCGCCGGGCTCGGCGCCGGCCTCGCACTGGCCGGCTGCTCGGACTCGGGCTCATCCGCGGGCTCGGGCTCGGCCGGGGGCTCGGGCTCGGCGGGGGGCTCGGGGAGCTCGGGCACCTCCGCCTCCCCGACCGCGCCGCCCTCGGTCGGCCCCTCCCCCTCCCCCCGCACGGTCTCCACCGTGATGGGCAAGGTCACCGTCCCCTCCTCGCCGTCCCGGATCGTCACCCTGGACACCGCCGAGCTGGACTCCGTCCTCACCCTGGGGCTGACCCCGGTCGGCGCCTGCCGCGCCCCCGTCGACTCCGGACTGCTCGACTACTGGGCCTCCGACCGGCTCTCCCCGGTCAAGCGGGTCGGCACCATCGGCCGGCCCGACCTCAGGGCCATCGCGGAGCTGGAACCCGACCTCATCCTCTCCAGCAGGTACCGCGACGGCAGCCGCTACCGGCAGCTCAGCGCGATCGCTCCGACCGTCCTCACCGAGACCACCGGCTACCCGTGGAAGTCCAACTTCCGGCTGCACGCCTCGGCGCTGGGCCTGGACGACTCCGTCGGCGTGGTGATCGACGCCTACTCCGCCCATGTGGCCAACGTCGTCGACGCCCTCGGCGGCAAGGACAAGGCGGGCGCCCACAAGGTCGGACTGGTGCGGTTCGTCGCCGGCCGGCCGATCCGGCTGTACGGCAGGAAGAGCTTCGCCGGCAGCGTCCTGGCCGACGTCCAGGTGGGCCGCCCGGGGGCGCAGGACGGCGAGGTCTTCGCCACCGAGGTGGACGCGAGCGGGATCCACCAGACCTCGGACGCCACCACCCTCCTCTACGCGGGCTACGGACCGGCCGAGGACTCCCAGCAGAAGGCCGTCACCGGCGGCGCCTCCTGGCGGGCGCTGCCCGCGGTGGCGAAGCACCAGGCCTTCCCGGTCGACGACCAGCTGTGGTTCCTCGGCATCGGCTACACCGGCGCCAACGAACTCCTCTCCCAGCTCCAGTACCTCCTCGGCGTCTGACACCCGGTCGGCGCGAACCATCCCGGTGCGCAACCCTTGTGAGCCAGGTCACTCCGCACCACCATGGCAGGATGCCGACGATTCCAGTGGAACCGGTGGAGCCCCTGGGGGCGGGACGCGACCAGGCGCGGCGCAAGGAGCGCATCGCCCACACCTTCGACCTGGTCGCGAAGGAGGACTACCAGCGCGCCCACGGCGGGTTCCACGACCGCATCGGCGCCCGCCTGACCGAGCTGGCCGGGCTGCGCCCCGGAGACCGGGTGATCGACTTCGGCTGCGGCCGCGGCGCGGTGCTCTTCCCCGCCCGCGAGGCCGTCGGCCCGGACGGCTACGCGGTCGGCATCGACCTCTCGGAGGGGATGGCGCACGCCACCGCCCAGGAGGCGGCGCGGCTCGGGCTGCGCAACGTCTCGGTGCGGGTGGACGACATCGAGTCGCCCGGATTCCCCGACTCCTCCTTCGAGGCGGTGCTCTCCAGCCTGGTGCTCCAGGTGACCCCCGACCCCGCGGCGGCGATCGCCTCCGCCCGCCGGCTGCTCACCCCCGGCGGGCGGTTCGGCGCCACCTCCTTCGGGCCCGACGACGACCCGCGCTGGGGCGAGGCCTTCCGGGTGCTCGCCTCCTTCGCCGAGCCGGACCCCGAGGAGCGGCCGGACCCCGGAGCCGGCCACCGCCGCTCCGGCCCCGACATCCCGGCGCTGCTCGCCGACGCGGGCTTCGAGGCCATCCGGGTCCACGACGAGGTGGCGCACTCCGACTACGGCGGCCCCGAGGACTGGTGGCGCTCCCAGTGGGGCGGCGGCCGCCGCCGGGTGCTGGACCGGATCCCCGAGTCCCGCCGGGAGGAGGCCAGGTCCGCGGCCTTCGCCGCGCTGCCCCCGGCCCCCCTGCGCCGCACCACCCACATCCTCTACACCACCGCCACCTGCGGCTAGTACGGCTCCCGGTACGGGTTCGGGGGGAGCAGCACCCGCTGGGTCTCGCCCGGCCGCAGCAGGCGCACCCCGTCCGGCAGCACCACCCGGACGGGGACGCCCGGCGGCTCGTCCGGCAGCCGCAGCACGACCTCCTCGTGGGTGAGCCGCAGGCCGACGTCCCAGTGCCCGCGGTAGCGGAGGTTCAGCTCCACGGTCGCCACCGAGGACGGCAGGTTGGGCTCCAGGAAGAGGGCGTCTGCCCGGGTGTCGAGACCCGGATAGCAGCGCTGGAGGAGGTCGACCGTGCCGACCATGGCGCCGAGGTGGATGCCCTCGGCGGTGGTGCCGCCCTGGACGTCCTCCAGGTCACCGGCGGTGGCCTCGCGGAAGAACTCCCAGGACGCCCGGCGGTCGCAGCGCGCCAGCACCCAGGCGTGCACCACGGCGCTCAGCGTCGAGCCGTGGGCGGTGCGCCGCAGGTAGTACGCGGCCGCCTCCCGCATCGGGTCGCCCTCGGGGCGGTAGCCCATCCGGTCGAGGAGGGCGAGGACCTCGGAGGGCGGGAAGAGGTACCAGAGCATCAGCACATCGGCCTGCTTGGAGACCCGGTACCGGTTGGGGGTGTCCCCCTCGGCCTCCAGGATCCGGTCCAGCCGCCGGATGTCGCCGTACTTGGCCCGGTAGCCCTCCCAGTCCAGCTCCTCCAGCCGCTCGTAGCCGGCGAACTGGCTGATCACCCCGTCGTGGAAGGGCACGGTCAGCCGGCGGGAGATCTCGTTCCAGTGCTCCAGCGCGTCCGCGTCCAGGCCGATCCGCTCCAGCAGCTCGCCGCGGCGGCGTCCGGGCAGGTGGCCGAGCGCCTCCAGCGCCCGGGACAGCGTCCAGGAGGCCAGGACGTTGCTGTACGCGTTGTCGTCCAGGCCCGGCGCGTCGGTCCAGGGATAGCCGTCGTGGTACTCATCCGGTCCCATCACCCCGCGGATCCGGTACCGCCCCGTGGACCGGTCGTACTCGGCGAGATGGGCCCAGTAGCGGGCGATCTCCAGCAGCATCTCGGCGCCGGCCCGGGCCAGGAAGTCGTCGTCCCCGGTGGCCTGGTAGTACTGCCAGACGTTGTACCCCACGGCGAGGCCGACGTGCCGCTGCAGCCGGCTGCGGTCCTGGTGCCAGCGGCCGGACTTGGGGTTGAGGTGCACCTCCTGGGTCTCCTCGTGCCCGTCCATCCCGCTCTGCCACGGGTACATGGCCCCGGTCGCGCCGGTGGAGAGGGCGGCCCGGCGGGCGGCGGGCAGCCGGCGGTGGCGGTACTCCAGCACGGCCCGGCTCAGCTCCGGGAAGCGGAGGTTGAGCAGCGGCAGGATGAACAGCTCGTCCCAGAAGACGTGGCCGCGGTACGCCTCGCCGTGCAGCCCGCGGGCCGGGATGCCGACGTCCAGGCCGACCGAGTGCTCGGAGAAGGTCTGCATCAGGTGGAAGAGGTGCAGCCGGACGGCGACGATGTGGTCCGGCCGCACCTCCAGTCGGCACCGGTTCCACAACTCCCGCCAGCGCAGGGCCTGTTCGCCGCGGAGCTCGGCGGCGGCGGGCGCCTCGGCGGCGAGCCGGCGGGCCATCGCCGGGGGGTCCTCCATGGCGCGGTCCCGGGAGGTGCAGAGCGCCGCGATCTTCTCCGCGACCACCGTCTCACCCGGCCGGACCGGGACGGTGAACTCCTCCGCCACCCGCCCCTCCTCGACCCGCAGCTCCCACCGCGCCTCCCCGGCGTGCGGGCGGCGCAGGACGGTACGGGCGGCCACCGCGATCCGCAGCGGGCTGTCGGAGGGCCCGGAATGCAGCCAGACGGGGTCGCCCTGCTCGCCGCCGCCCTGCCCCTGCGGATCCAGGTGGTGGCTGTTCAGCTCCCGGTAGCGGGCGACGCCGAGGTTGTCGACCCGGCCGTCCACGCCGGAGCGGATGGTCAGTTCGCCCACCCAGTCCTCCGGGGCGATCTCCGTCTCCAGCAGGCCGATGTGCGGCCGCCCCATGTGCGCCAGCCGGCGCTGGGTGATCCGGGTATGGCGGCCCTGCGGGTCGCGGCAGATCGCACGGCGGGTCAACTCGCCTGTGCGGAGGTCGAGTTCGAGCGTCTGGGAGTCGGGGAGCACGGTGAAGCCGGGTTCCCCGAACCAGGGCGCGCCGGGCTTCGCGTCCGCCGCCCGGAAGCTGAACGCCAGCCAGTTCGGCCCGTTCACCAGATCCTCGTTGACCACCTGGCGGCCGTGGACCTCGGAGACCGCGCGGTGGTAGCAGCCGGCCAGATAGGTGCCGGGGTAGTGGACGCCGTCGGCGACCGACTCGGGAGCGGCGGCCCGGGTGACGAAGTAGCCGTTGCCGACCGCGCAGAGCGCCTCCCGCTGCCCCTCCCGCTCGGGGTCGAAGCCCTGGTAGCGCAGCGTCCAGTCGTCGGCGTCGCAGTCCTCGGCGAGGAGGGGGTCCTCGATCATCGGGCCGCCTCCTCGCCGAGCTCGGCGAGGTCCTCGACCACCCGGTCCGCGCCCGCCTCCAGCAGGGCGGACTCCCCGGCGCCGCGATCCAGGCCGACGACCGGATGGAAGCCGCCCCGCCGGCCGGCGCTCACCCCGGCGATCGCGTCCTCGACCAGCAGCGTCCGCCCCGGCTCGGTGCCGAGCCGGCGGGCGGCCTCCAGGAAGAGCGCCGGGTCCGGCTTGCCCGGCAGCTTCAGCCGGGCCGCGTCGATCCCGTCCACCCGGACGTCGAAGAGCCCGGCGGCGCCGGCGCTCTCCAGCACCTCGCGGCAGTGCCGGCTGGCCGAGACCACCGCGGTGGGCACCCCGGCGCGGCGCAGCGAGCGGACGAAGTCCAGCGAGGACGGGTACGGGCGGGCGCCCTGGGTGCGCAGCAGCTCCATGAAGGCGGCGTCCTTGCGGTCGGTCAGCGCCCGCAGCTCGTCCGGGCCGGCGAGGTGGATCCCGCGCGACTCCAGGAAGGCGGCGGCGCCGTCCTCCCGCGAGCGGCCGTCGATCAGCGAGAGGTAGTCCCGCCGCGGGTCGAAGGGGCGCGGCGGCTCCTCGCCCAGGCGCTGGGCGCGCTCCCGCAGGTATCCGTCGAAGGTCCGCCGCCAGGCCTGCGCGTGCAGGCTCGCGGTGTCGGTGAGCACCCCGTCCGTGTCGAACACGGCTCCTCGCGCACCGAAGCCCATCCGTCCCCTCCTCCCGCCACCGTGACCAGTCCTCCCAGCGTTACCGCTGGGCGCGGCGCCGACCAGGCGCAACGCCCGAGGATTAGCCCCGAAGAGGCAGCGATACCCCCACCCGCCCCGAGGACGGCGCCGAGGGCGCTCGCGGCGGGCGGGCAGGGGGTGGGGATGACGTCCGGCCCGGCCGACCGGGCCGCCGCGGCGCTACCAGCGGCGCTGGCGGTAGATGAGCCAGCCGAGGAGGACCGCCGACGCGGCCGACGCGATCCGCAGCAACGCCCCCCACATCCCCTTGAGCTCCGCCATGGCCTGCGGATGCGTCAACGCCGCGCCCCAGTGCCCGGTGCTCCGCGCCCACAGCCACACCAGCCCCCCGGCCACGGTCAGCGCCGGCACCCCGATCGACACGAACTTCCGCATCGTCTGGCCCAGCCGGACCGATCCGTACGTGGCGAACCAGCCGAGCACCGCCAGGTACCAGAGCCCCAGCACCGCCGCCGCCGCGAGGAGCAGCGCCGCCAGCGCCTCCAGCCACAGCAGCGGCCCGGTGGCCCGCCGCGGCCCGCGCCGGAACCGCAGCAGCCGCCTGCGCGGCGCGACCTCGACGACCTCCTCCGCGGCCTCCTCGGCCCCGGCCTGGGCCCCCGTACCGACCGGGCCCCGGGCAGCCGCCCCCTCCGCGGCCTCCGCCTCGCCGTCCTCCTCGGTCTCCTCGCCCTCTTCGCCCTCCTCGACGTCGAAGTCCAGCTCCACCCGGTCCCAGACGCCGAAGTCCGCCTGGGCCGGGCCGCGCATGGTCGGCACCCGCCGCCCGTCCGGGGCCGGCGCCGAGGCCGCGGACTCGTCCGGCAGCCGCCACCAGTCCCCACCGCCGCTGTAGACGGCGGATCCGTCCTCCTCGCCCCCGAGGCCGCCCCCGAGGCCGCCGCCGAGGCCGCCGCCGACGGCCCCCGACGGCCCGGCCCCCACCGGCACCTCCGGATGCGGCCCGCCGCGCGCCCCCGCCGCGGCCGCGCCGGCCTCCGGGCCGCCCCGCTCGGCCGCCCGGACCACGTCCTCCGCCGAGCCGACCCGCTTCAGCAGCCGCCGCACGGTCGCCGGGGTCTCCTTGGGCAGCTGCGCCCGCCCGGAGTCGATCTCCGAGCGCACCCGGGCGACGAGTCTGGCCCGCTCGGCCGCGGTCATCGACGCGGCCTGCGCCAGATCACCCACCCGGCTGAGATAGTCGTAGACCAGCTTGTCGCTCTCGTACCCCACCGTTCCCGGTCCCCTCCTGTGCGCGCCCGCACGCCGCGCCCGCTGCGACGGTACTCCTCCCCCCTACCGGACGACCCCGAACGGACGGGCCCGGCGCCCCGCCCACCACCTGATGTGTGCGCCACCTCCGCACGCCCCGCCGCACGCCTCCCACCTCGCACACCCGGGCGGGCCCCCGCCGAGGGACTACTCTGGGCCGGATGAGCAGCAGCAGGACCTCCGGCGCAGCCACCGCCGCCCGCGCGCCGCGCACTCTCGCCGAGGAACTCCGCGGCCGGGCCGACGCCGACCTCGCCGCGCTCCTGCGCGCCCGTCCGGACCTGCTCAACCCCGTCCCGAGCGACCTCACCCAGCTCTCCACCAGGCTCTCCACCAGGGCCTCCGTGGTCCGGGCCCTGGAGCGGCTGGACCGCTTCACGCTGGACGTGGCCGAGGCGATCGCGGTGGTCCCGGACGGCGTGCCGCTGACCGAGGTGGAGGCGCTGGTCGGCGGCCCCGAGACGGCCGGCGCCACCGCCGCGGCCGTCGCCCGGCTGCGCGAGCAGGCCCTCCTCTGGGGCGCCGACGAGGCCCTCCACCTGCCCCGCACGGTCCGCGACGTCCTCGCCCCGCCGCTGAGCAGCGAGCCCGGCGGGGGCCCGACCGGCCTCGGCCCCACCCTCGCGGAGGCGGTCACCGGCACCTCACCGTCCCGCCTCCAGGAGCTGCTGGCCGACGCCGGCCTGCCCCCCACCCACGACCCGGTCTCCGCGGCCGAGGCGCTGGCCGCCCTCTTCGCCGACCAGGAGGCCCTGACCGCGCTGCTGGACACCGCCCCTGACGGGGTGTCGGAGGTGCTGTCCCGGCTCACCTGGGGCCCGCCCACCGGCAGCGTCCCGGAGGCCGGCCGCCCGGTCCGGGCCGCCGAGGCCCGCACTCCCGTGGAATGGCTGCTGGCCCGCGGCCTGCTGCTGCCGGTGGACCGCCGCACGGTGGTGCTCCCCCGGGAGGCGGCGCTGACCCTGCGGGGCGGGCGGGTCCACCGCGAGACCACCCCCGTCCCGCCGTCCCCGGCCGGGCGGGAGCGCGAGCCGGAGGCCGTCGACCGGGCCGCGGGCGGCCAGGCCTTCCTGGCCGTGCGCACCGTCGAGGAGCTGCTTGAGCGGTACTCGACCGCGCCTCCGCCGGTGCTCCGCACGGGCGGCCTGGGCGTCCGCGAGCTGCGCCGCACCGCGGCCGAGGCGGACCTGCCGCCCGAGGAGGCCGCCTTCTGGCTGGAGCTCGCCTACGCCGCAGGACTGCTGGCCGGCGACGGCGAGGCGGACGAGGTCTGGGCGCCCACCCCGGCGTACGACGAGTGGCTGCGGCAGTCGCCGGGCGAGCGCTGGCTGCGGCTGGTCGCGGACGGCTGGCTGACCGGCTCCCGGGTGGCCGGCCTGGTCGGCGAGAAGGACGCGCGCGGCAGGGTGCTCTCGGCGCTCGGCCCCGACCTGGACCGGCCGATCGCGGCCACCGTCCGCGCCCGGGTGCTGGCTCTCCTCGCCGAGCTGCCGCCCGGCACCGCCGCGGACACGGCGGCCGTGACCGCCCGGCTGCACTGGGAACTGCCGCTCCGGGGCGGCGAGTTGAAGGACCGTCTGGTGCGGTGGACGCTCACCGAGGCGGAGCGGCTCGGCGTCACCGGCCGCGGGGCCCTGGCCGCGCCGGCCCGCGCGCTGCTGGCGGATCCGTCCGCCGGCACGGCGAACGCCCGCGAGGCGGGAGCGCGGGCGGCCGCCCGCGCGGCGCTGGAGCCGCTCCTCCCGGAGCCGGTCGACCACGTCATCCTGCAACCCGATCTGACCGCGATCGCCCCGGGGCCGCTGGACACCCCGATCGCGCAGGCCCTCTCCCTCCTCGCGGACGTGGAGTCCAAGGGCGGGGCGACCGTCTACCGCTTCACCCCCGAGTCGGTCCGCCGGGCGCTGGACGTCGGCTGGTCGGCGGCCGAGGTGCACGAGTTCCTCGCCCGGCACTCCCGCACCCCGGTGCCGCAGCCGCTGGACTACCTGGTCGACGACGTGGCCCGGCGGCACGGCCGGCTCCGGGTGGGCGCCGCCGGATCGTATCTCCGCTGCGACGACGAGGCGCTCCTCGGCGAGATCCTGGCCGACCGGCGCTCCGCGCAGCTGCGGCTGCGCCGGCTGGCGCCGACCGTGGTGGTCGCCCAGAGCGCGCCGGACACCCTCCTCTCCGTGCTGCGCTCGATGGGCTACGCCCCGGCCGCGGAGTCCGCCGAGGGGGACGTGGTGGTCGCCCGGCCGGACGCCCGGCGCACGCCCCTGCGTACCGCGCCGGCGGCGATCCCGGACGGCCCGCCGGCCCCGCGGGCGGTGCTGCTGGACGCGGCGGTCCGGGCGATCCGGGCCGGCGACCGGGCCTCCACCGCCCCGCGCAGGGCGCCGAGCGGGGCCGAGGCCCAGACGCCGGGTCGGCTGCCGCGGACCGCGGCGGCGGACACCCTGGCCGCGATGCAGACCGCCGTCCTCACCGGCGCCCAGCTGTGGATCGGCTACGTCAACGCGGAGGGCTCGGCCAGCCAGCGGGTGGTGGAGCCGGTCCGGGTCGAGGGCGGCTACGTCACCGCGTACGACCACCTCCGCGAGGAGGTCCGCACCTTCGCCCTCCACCGGATCACCGGGGTGGCCGAGCTGGACGATCCGGACCTCACCGCCCCCTGAGCGGAAGCGTCGGAAAATTCCGACGCTTTGGGGTACCGTGGGGCCATGCCCACGGACGTCTACAGCGCGCTGGCCAACCCCGTGCGCCGCCGGCTCCTCGAAGCCCTCCGCGAAGGACCGCTCCCCGCCGGGGAGCTGGCGGGGCTCTTCGAACTGAGCCGGCCCTCGATATCCGAGCACCTCCAGGTACTGCGCACGGCCGGGCTGGTCCGCGAGGAGCCGCGCGGCCGGCAGCGCCTCTACCACCTCACCGCGGAACCGCTCTCCGAGATCGGCGAGTGGCTCCATCCCTTCGAGCGCTTCTGGCGCGCGCGGCTGCGCGCCCTCGCCGACCACCTCGACCGCGAACAGGACCGGGAACATCCATGACCAAGCTCGCCACCCTGGAGTTCGAGCAGTACCTCGACCACCCGCCGGCGGTGGTCTGGCAGGCCCTCACCGACCCGGCGCAGCACGCGAAGTGGTGGGCGGCCGGCGACGTCGGCGCCGAGGTCGGCCACCGCTTCACGCTGGAGATGGGCCCGTGGGGCGCGCAGCGGTGCGAGGTCCTCGAAGCCGAGCCGGAGAAGCTGCTCCGCTACACCTTCGCCGAGGGCGTGCTGGACTCCGTCCTCACCTGGCGGCTGGAACCCGAGGGCCACGGCACCCGCCTCTTCCTCACCCACGCCGGCCTCGACCTCGACAGCGAGGCGGGCCGCGCGGCGCACAAGGGGATGGGCCAGGGCTGGCCCGGCCTCCTCGCCGCCATGAACACCACCATCGGCTGAGCGGACCGCCCCGGGAGTCGCGCGGCGACTCAAGGAGCGCGGGGAACTGCGCGGCCCCGATGCGCGCCTGCGACGCCGCATCGGGACCCGCGCCGCAGGTCACCCATGCATGCGGGCGCCCTTGATCGCTTTGTCCACCGCGTTGCGGGGGCCGTAGACGGCCAGGCCGACCAGATCCAGGGAGTCGCGCGGGACCGCCCGCACCGCCGCCCGGTTGTCCTCGTCGTTGCCGGTGGCGAAGAGGTCGGAGGTGAAGACGCCCACCGCGAGCCCGCGGTCCAGCGCCCGCCCGTGCGACCGCGCCAGCAGCTCCTTGCCGCCCTCGAAGACCAGCACCGGCTGGCGGAACATCGGCAGGTACTCCGTCCCGTCGGCGTCCTGGTACGGCTCGCCGATCACCTCCGGGGCCCGCCGCCCGATCCCGCTGACCAGGAACGAGGTGACGTTGAGCCGCTGCCAGGTCTCGAGGTCGTCGCGGACCAGGACGGCGATCTTGGTGTCGAAAGTAGCCATGCCCAGGATTGAACCCCGGCCGCCGGCAGGCGGTCTTGTACGATCCTTGCGTGGTTGCCCAGCAGCGGATACGCGCCTGGCGGCCGCCCGTGCCGGGGGTGGCCGAGGTCTTCCACGCCCACTTCGTCGACCACGCCTACCCGATGCACACCCATGAGGCGTGGACCCTGCTGATCGTCGACGACGGCGGCGTCCGCTACGACCTGGCCCACCACGAGCACGGCACGCTGCCGCAGGCGGTCACCCTCCTCCCCCCGCACATCCCGCACAACGGCCAGTCCGCCACCCCGGCCGGCTTCCGCAAGCGGGTCGCCTACCTCGACTCCTCGGTGATCCCCGAGCATCTGATCGGCCTGGCCGTCGACCGGCCGCTCTTCCCCGACCCGCTGCTCCGGGACCGCATCCACCGCCTCCACCGGGCGCTGGAGCACCCCGGCGAGGAGTTCGAGGCGGAGGGAAGGCTGGCGCTGGTCGCCGAGCGGCTGCGGGACCATCTGGCGCACACCGTCCAGGACCGCGGCCAGGCCCAGGACCCCACGCTGGCCCGCCGGCTGCGCGAGCTGCTGGACGCCCGCTTCCGCGAGGGGATCAGCCTCCAGCAGGCCTCGGAGCAGCTCCACGCCCACCCGGCCCATCTGGTGCGGGTCTTCAGCCGCGAGTTCGGCATGGGCCCGCACCAGTACCTGACCGGACGCCGGGTCGACCTGGCCCGCGGGCTCCTGCTGGACGGGATGTCCCCCGCGCTGGCCGCGACCGCCTCCGGCTTCTACGACCAGCCGCACTTCACCCGGCAGTTCAAGCGGGTGCTCGGCACCACCCCGGGCCGCTACGCCCGCAGCGGCGGCGGCGCCGGCTGACCGTCCGGGGCGGCCTCCGCTCCCGGGAGACTTGTCCGATGCGCGACACTGGGAGGTCTGGTCACGCATGAGGAGGCGTTGGTGAACGACGGGCCGCTGATCGTCCAGTCAGACAAGACACTCCTGCTGGAGGTCGAGCATCCCAGCGCGGATGAGGCCCGGCGGGCCATCGCGCCCTTCGCCGAGCTGGAGCGGGCGCCGGAGCATGTCCACACCTACCGGGTGACGCCGCTGGGCCTGTGGAACGCGCGGGCCGCCGGCCACGACGCCGAGCAGGTGGTGGACGCGCTGGTCACCCACTCCCGCTATCCGGTGCCGCACGCCCTGCTGGTGGACATCGCGGACACCATGGACCGGTACGGCAGGCTGCGCCTGGAGAAGCACCCGGCGGACGGCCTGGTGCTCTCCAGCACGGACCGGCCGGTGCTGGAGGAGGTGCTGCGCTCCAAGAAGATCGCCCCGCTGGTCGGCGCGCGGCTCGACCCGGACACGGTGGTCGTCCACCCCTCCGAGCGCGGCCAGATCAAGCAGACCCTGCTGAAGCTCGGCTGGCCGGCCGAGGACCGGGCCGGCTACGTCGACGGCGAGGCGCACCCGATCGAGCTGGACCAGGACGGCTGGAAGCTGCGGCCGTACCAGGAGCACGCGGTCGAGGGCTTCTGGCACGGCGGCTCCGGCGTCGTCGTGCTGCCCTGCGGCGCCGGCAAGACGCTGGTCGGCGCGGCCGCGATGGCCACCGCCAAGGCGACCACGCTGATCCTGGTCACCAACACGGTCTCGGCCCGGCAGTGGAAGCACGAGCTGGTCAAGCGCACCTCGCTCACCGAGGAGGAGATCGGCGAGTACTCCGGCACCCGCAAGGAGATCCGCCCGGTCACCATCGCCACGTACCAGGTGATGACCACCAAGCGGAAGGGCGTCTACCCGCACCTGGAGGTCTTCGACTCCCGGGACTGGGGCCTGATCGTCTACGACGAGGTGCACCTGCTGCCCGCGCCGATCTTCCGCTTCACCGCCGACCTCCAGGCCCGGCGCCGGCTCGGGCTGACCGCCACCCTGGTCCGCGAGGACGGCCGGGAGGGCGACGTCTTCTCCCTCATCGGCCCCAAGCGCTTCGACGCGCCCTGGAAGGAGATCGAGGCCCAGGGGTACATCGCCCCCGCGGACTGCTGCGAGGTCCGGGTCACCCTCACCGACTCGGAGCGGCTGGCGTACGCGACGGCGGAGCCGGAGGAGCGGTACCGCTTCTGCGCGACCACCGCCACCAAGTCCAAGGTGACCCGCGCCCTGGTCGAGCGGCACCGCGGCACCCCGACCCTGGTGATCGGCCAGTACATCGACCAGCTGGACGAGCTGGGCGCGGAGCTGGACGTCCCGGTGATCAAGGGCGAGACCACCAACGCCCAGCGGGAGAAGCTCTTCGACGCCTTCCGGGCCGGGGAGATCGACGTGCTGGTGGTGTCCAAGGTGGCGAACTTCTCCATCGACCTGCCCGAGGCCACCGTCGCCATCCAGGTCTCCGGCACCTTCGGGTCCCGGCAGGAGGAGGCCCAGCGCCTCGGCCGGGTGCTCCGGCCCAAGGCGGACGGCCACCCGGCGCGCTTCTACTCGGTCGTCGCCCGGGACACCGTGGACCAGGACTTCGCCGCCCACCGCCAGCGCTTCCTGGCCGAGCAGGGCTACGCCTACCGGATCGTGGACGCGGACGCGGTGCTGGCGGGCGACGACGTCTGAGCGGGGGCGCCGCCGCCCCCGACCGGGCCGGCTGCTCAGTCGCCGACCGGGCTGACGCCCGCGGTGCCGTCCGAGTTGGCGTCGGACGCCGGGATGTTCAGGCCGAGCGAGACGGTCGCGTAGTGGGTCTCGTTCGGCGGGGTGATCTTCGCGCCGGTGATCCGGACGCCGGAGCCGCCGGTGTTGTTGACCGGCGTCAGGATGGTGAACGAGGTGGCCTGCCCGGGCGCCAGGTGGACGGTGGGCTCGATCTGGTTCGCGGTCCGGGGCTCACTCATGCTGCCGTAGTTGGTGAGGAAGTCCACGCCCGGGTAGCCGCGCATCACGCAGCTGCCGGAGCCCCTGTTGGTCATGCTGATCTCGGTGTCGTAGTACGGGCCGTTGCTGGCCGGCCCGCTCGACTTCACGGCGATGGCCAGGTTGGGCGTCAGGCACTTCGAGGAAGCGGAGGTGCCCGACGCCGAGCCGGTGGAGCCCGAGCCCGAGGTGCCCGAGCCCGAGGTACCGGAGCCGGAGGTGCCCGAGCCCGAGGAGCCGGCGGAGCCGCTGCCGGAGCCGGCCTGGGCGCCGCCGTTCCCGGACTGGCCGGCCGACGCGGTGCCCCCCGCCGAGGCCGAGGCGCCCGCGGAGCCGGCCGAGCCGGAGGCGGAGACCGAGCCGTTCCCGTTGCAGGCGGTGAGCGAGAGACCGGCGGCGAGGACCACGGCGGCCAGGGCGGCGGGCTTGCGGAGCTGCATGGGAAATCCCCCCAGGTAGTGGACATCTGTTCTCAGCGAGCGCTTACGTGATCCCAACACGCAAGATCGCCGAGGGCGGTTTCCCCTGTTTCGAGATCGACACATCCCGGAGACGCCGCCAGCACCGGGTAACTCGCTGGCCCGGCTTCCACGGCCCGCCTAGAATGGCGCGGTTTCCGCCTCCCTGTGCTGCTCGGGAGGTGTCGCCGGGTCGGAACCCGGCGGCGCCGAATTCCACAGTCGGACCACCGAGACGACCCGCGCGCCCCCACCCCGGGGGTCCGCGCAGGCTGGAGGCTTCACCATGCCCTCGCACGATGTGTCGGCGATGCCCGCGCCGGCGGCGCAGGACGACC
Organism: Phaeacidiphilus oryzae TH49; assembly: GCF_000744815.1. Classification (NCBI taxonomy): domain Bacteria; kingdom Bacillati; phylum Actinomycetota; class Actinomycetes; order Kitasatosporales; family Streptomycetaceae; genus Phaeacidiphilus; species Phaeacidiphilus oryzae. The sequence goes on along the minus strand of NZ_JQMQ01000005.1, from coordinate 4,017,403 downwards.
CGCTGCAACGCGAGCGGAACCACCTCGCCGCCTCCAGGGCCGCGCTGACCGCGATGCGCGCGGACGCCGAGGCGCTGGACATCACCGACGTCACCGGGAACTGGGTGAACCGCGAGGTGCTGGCCGGGGAGCTGGAACGCCGGATCGCGGCCCTCGCCGACCTGGCCGACCTGCCGCTCTTCTTCGGCCGGCTCGACTACCTCCACGAGATCGGCGCCGAGGCCGGGGCCGCGCCCGCGGACGCCGCCGGCTCCCGCTTCTACATCGGCCGCCGGCACGTCCACGACGCCACCGGCGACCCGATGGTGATCGACTGGCGGGCGCCGGTCTCCCAGCCCTTCTACCAGGCCAGTCCCAAGAAGCCGATGGACGTCCGGCTGCGCCGCCGCTTCGGCTCGGCCGGCGGCGAGCTCACCGCGTACGAGGACGAGTACCTCACCGAGGCCGATCCGGACGCCCCGCTCGCCTCCGCCCTCCTCACCGCGGAGATCGAGCGTCCGCGCATCGGCCCGATGCGGGACATCGTCGCCACCATCCAGCCCGAGCAGGACGAGATCGTCCGCACCGACGTCCACACCGACCTGTGCGTCCAGGGGGCGCCGGGCACCGGGAAGACCGCGGTCGGCCTCCACCGCGTGGCGTACCTCCTCTACGCCCACCGGGAGCGGCTGGCCAGGACCGGGACACTGGTCGTCGGGCCGAACCGGTCCTTCCTCCGGTACATCGAGCAGGTGCTGCCCGCACTGGGCGAGTTGACGGTGGCCCAGTCCACCGTGGACGAGCTGGTCGCGCACGTCCCGGTGCGCGGGACGGACCGCGCGGCGACCGCGTCGGTGAAGGGCGACGCCCGGATGGCGCAGGTGCTGCGGCGGGCGGTGCGCTCCGGCATCCGGCTGCCCGAGGAGTCCTGCGTGGTGGTCCGCGGCTCCCGGCGCTGGCGGATCCCCGGGTACGAACTCGCCGAGATCGTCCAGGAGCTGATGGACCGGGACATCCGCTACAACGCGGCCAGGGCCGCTCTGCCGCAGCGGATCGCCCACGCCGTGCTGGTGCGGATGGAGCAGTCCGGCGAGGCCCCGGACGACCGGGTGCAGGACGCCGTGGCCAGGAACCCGGCGGTCAAGGCCGTGGTGAAGGCGGCCTGGCCGCAGGTGGACCCGGTGAAGACGGTCTTCCGGCTGCTCTCCGACCGGGAGTTCCTGGCGGAGTGCGCGGAGGGGCTGCTCACCGCCGAGGAGCAGGAGCTGCTGCTCTGGGCGAGGCCGGCGCGCAGCCCGCGCGGGGCGGAGTGGTCCGCGGCCGACGCCGTCCTCGTCGACGAGGCCCGCGACCTGCTGGACCGGACCGGCTCGCTGGGCCATGTGGTGCTGGACGAGGCGCAGGACCTCTCGCCGATGCAGTACCGGGCGGTCGGACGGCGCTGCACCACCGGTTCTGTGACGGTGCTGGGCGACCTGGCGCAGGGCACCACGCCGTGGTCGACGCCCAGTTGGGCGGAGGCACTGGGCCATCTCGGCAAGGGCGGGGCGCGGGTCGAGGAGCTGACCCAGGGGTTCCGCGTGCCGGCCGAGATCATCGACTACGCCTCCCGGCTGCTGCCGGCGATCGCGCCGGAGCTGGCGCCCGCGACCTCGGTGCGCGCGGCGGTCGGCTCGCTGACCGTGCGTCAGGGCTCCGATCTGCTGGCGGAGTTGGTCGCGGAGAGCGGGTCCGCGCTGAAGCAGGACGGCTCGATCGGGCTGATCGCGGCGGACGCGATGCTGGCGGAGATCGGGGCGGCGCTGGCGGAGGCGGGGATCGCGGCGCTGTCCCCCGGCGAGGAGACGAGTGCGGAGGCGCGGCTGACGCTGGTGCCGGCGAGCCTGGCGAAGGGCCTGGAGTACGACTACGTCGTGCTGGCCGAGCCGTCCGCGATCGTCGCCGCGGAGCCGGACGAACGCACCGGCCTGCGGCGGCTGTACGTCTCGCTGACCCGTGCGGTCTCCGGCCTCACGGTCCTCCACGCGAGGCCGCTGCCGGCGTTGCTGGCGTAGCCCTCCCTCGGCCGGGCGCAGCGCCGAAGGCGCAAGCAAGGGGCGCCAGGAACTGCGCGGCCGGCGCCGCAGCCTGCCGCGCTCGGCAACGGGCTTCGGGTTGCAGCCCGTTGGCCTCCCCCAGAGGGGGGACCCCCAGCCGGGTGCGGCGCCGTAGTCGGCCGGCCGCGCAGTTCCCCGCGCCCCTGAAGTGCTGCCCCTTCGGGGCGCACTTCCGGGGCAGCCAAGCGTGGTCGCGGGGCTGGGGCCACTGAGAACTACCGGGCCGCGCCCGCGTCCAGCGCCTCGCGCCAGGCGTGGACCTCCGTCGCGGAGACGGGGCCGGACCAGCCGGACGGGCGGACCGCGCGGCCCACGTGGAAGGCGTCGACGCCCGCCGCGGCCAGCCGCGGGACCGCGTCCAGGGTCAGCCCCCCGCCGGCGATGCTCCGCGGCTTCGCCCCCGCCCGCGCCTCGTCGACGAGGACGGACAGCCCGCCCCCGGCGACCCCTTCCGCCGAGCCCCCGGTCAGCACCCCGTCCACGCCGGGGAGTTCGCCCACCGCCGCCCGCGCCTCCTCCCGGTCCGCCGCGTGGTCCAGCGCCCGGTGGAAGGTCCACGCGCAGCCGGGGATCTCCTCCAGCACCGCCCGCACGGACTCGGCGTCCACCCGCCCGTCCCGGTCGAGGAAGCCGAGGACGAACTCCTCGGCCCCGGCCGCCCGCAGCCGGCGCGCGGCGGCCCGCAGCGCGTCGACCCCCTCGGCCCCGCCGGCCAGGAAGCCGTCCCGCTGACGCAGCATCACCCGCAGCGGCACGTCCACCGCGTCCCGGATCCGGCCGAAGCCGTCCGGCCCGTCCACGTCCGGGGTGAGGCCGTCCGCGGACATGTCGGTGACCACTTCGAGGCGATCGGCCCCGCCCGCCACCGCGGCCACCGCGTCCTCGGCACGGGTGGCGATCACCTCGAGGATTGGTCTAGACATATCGCACAGCCTGCCACAGCCGTGCCCGCGCTGCGAGCCACCGCACCCGATTCGGTCACCCGTCGCTCACGCTTCCGCTCACCAACGCGCAGGTCCGTGCACCACAATGGCCTGATGCCGACCGAACACCACCGCCGGCCGACCTCGTCGGACGAGCTGCTGCGCCGCTGGTGCGCCCTGCTGGACCGGACCCGCAGCAGCGGGCCGCCGGCCGGCCCGTATGGGGAGGACCTGCTGCGCCGCTGGTCAGAACCGCACCGCCGGTACCACACGGTCGCCCATCTGGACGCGGTGCTCCACGAGGTGGACGCGCTGGCGGGCTACGCCGCCGATCCGGACGCCGTGCGGCTGGCCGCCTGGTTCCACGACGCCGTCTACCGGCCGGAACACAGCGAGAACGAGGCGGCCAGCGCCCGCCTGGCGCTGCGCGCCCTCGGCGAGGCCGGCGTGCCCGGGCGCCGCGCCGACGAGGTGTCCCGCCTGGTCCTCCTCACCCGCACCCACGAGCCGGAGGCCGGGGACCGGGACGGCGAGGTGCTCTGCGACGCGGACCTGGCCGTCCTGGCCGGCTCCCCGCAGGACTACGCCGCCTACGCGGCGGCGGTGCGCGAGGAGTACTCCTTCGTCCCCGACCCGGACTTCCGGGCCGGCCGGGCCGCCGTGCTCCGCGACCTCCTCGACCTGCCGGCGCTCTACCGCACCCCGCCGGCCCGCCAGCGGTACGCCGAACGCGCCCGGCTGAACCTCAGCACCGAACTGGAGCTGCTGCTCGCCGGATCTCCCTGACTCACCCGACTCTCCCCGAGTCCCCCGCGTTCCCTTGTGCTGCCCCTGACCCGGCGTCAGTCCCCGGGCCAGGGCCGGTGCTTGGGCCGCCGCAGGCCGGCCGCGGTGATCCGGGCGACCAGCACCCGGGACGGCACCGCGCTGGCCCCCGCCCGCACGGCCCGCTGGTAGAGGTCCGCCGGCACGTCGTAGTGGTCCCGCTCGAAGGCCCGGGGCGGCACGCCCAGCCGCCGGGCGAAGACGTGGAGCTCCTCGAAGGACACGTCGCTCACCAGGTGCGACCAGTAGCGCCCGTGCCCGGGCCAGTCCGGCGGGTCGATGAGGATCACAGCTCGCCGACCGCGGCGACCACCGCGCCGTGCTTTCCGCACACCCAGTGCGGATCGGGGCCCAGCTCGGGTTCCACGGAGAGGGCGTGGGGGTCGCCCTCCGCCGCGCAGTCCTCGCACAGCGGCCACCGCCCGTAGCCGTCCAGCAGGGCGTCCTGCACGTCCTGGGCCACCAGGCCGGGCAGGAACTCGGCGCCCTCCGGCCACTGCTCGACCCACCACCGCCGGTGCGCCACCGCGTCCTCCACCAGCGAGACGACCGCCGCGTCGGCGACGTCCCGGGCGGTCAGGTCGTGCAGCAGCAGGGCCCGCGCACGGTGGAGCACCGGCTCCAGCTCCGGCGGGCCGCTCGTCCCGTCCTTCTCTCCCATGACTCCATTCTCCGGGTCGCCCGGCCGAAGGCCTATCCGCGCAGGCCGCGGACCAGCAGGTCGATCAGCGCGAAGACGAAGAGGGCGATCCCGATGAAGCCGTTCACCTGGAAGAACGCCCGGTTCAGCCGGGAGATGTCGTGCGGCTTCACGATCGTGTGCTCGTAGCAGAAGGCCACGAAGGTGACGACCAGGCCCAGCCAGAACGCCGCCCCCGCGTCCACCAGCACCGCGTACCAGACCAGCAGCGCCATCGTCACCACATGGGCGCCGCGCGCGCCGTACAGCGCGGCCGGGATGCCGAAGCGGGCCGGCACCGAGCGCACCCCGTGTGCCCGGTCCGCCGCGACGTCCTGGCAGGCGAAGATCAGGTCGAAGCCGCCGATCCAGACGCCCACCGCGAGCCCCAGCACCGCCGCCGGCCAGGACCAGCTGCCGGTCACCGCGAGCCAGGCGCCGACCGGCCCGATCGCCTGCGCCAGGCCGAGGATGGCGTGCGGGAAGTCGGTGAACCGCTTTCCGTACGGATAGACCACCATCGGGATCACCGCGACCGGCGCCAGGGCCAGGCAGAGCGGGTTCAGCAGCGCGGCGGACCCCAGGAAGACGATCACCGCGATGATCGCCCCGGTCCAGGCGGTGCGGACGCTCAGCGCGCCGGTCACCAGCTCCCGGCCCGCCGTGCGCGGATTGCGCGCGTCGATCTCCCGGTCGATGATCCGGTTCGCGGCCATGGCGAAGGTGCGCAGCCCCACCATGCAGACGGTGACCAGCAGCAGCTGCACCCAGTGGATGTGGCCGTTGCTCAGGAACATCGCGGTGAGCGCCGCGATGTAGGCGAAGGGCAGCGCGAAGACCGAGTGCTCGATCATCACCAGGCGGAGGAAGGCCCGGGTCCTGCTCTGCTCCTCGGTGTCCGGCCCCTGCGGCCGGTCGGGCGTGGCGGCGATGGCGCTCATCAGAGCCCGTACTCCTTCCAACGGCGGTCCACCAGGGCGGCGGTGGCCGGGTCGGAGGCGACCATCTCGGGCCATCCGCCGTCCCGGGTGTAGCCCTCCTCGGGCAGCTTGCGGGTCGCGTCGATCCCCGCCTTGCCGCCCCAGAACTGCTGGTACGAGGCGTGGTCGAGATGGTCCACGGGTCCCTCCACCACGCTCAGGTCGCGGCTGTAGTCGACGTTGCCGAAGGCCCGCCAGGCGACCTCCTGGTAGTCGTGGACGTCGCAGTCCGCGTCCACCACCACGATCAGCTTGGTGAGCGACATCATGTGCGCCCCCCAGATCGCGTGCATCACCTTCTGGGCGTGCTTCGGGTACTTCTTGTCGATCGAGACGATCGCGCAGTTGTGGAAGCCGCCGGCCTCCGGCAGGTCGTAGTCCACGATGTCCGGAATGATGATCTTGAGCAGCGGGAGGAAGAACCGCTCGGTGAACTTGCCCAGCGGACCGTCCTCTGTCGGCGGCCGGCCGACCACGATGGACTGGAGGAGGGGGCGGCGGCGCATCGTCACGCAGTCGACGGTCAGCGCGGGGAACGGCTCCTGCGGGGTGTAGAAGCCGGTGTGGTCGCCGAAGGGCCCCTCGGGCCGGGTCTCGCCGGGCTCCAGCCACCCTTCGAGTACCACCTCGGCGTCCGCCGGGACCTGGAGCGGGACGGTCTTGCAGTCCACCATCCGCACCCGCTCGCCCTGCACGAAGCCGGCGAAGAGGTACTCGTCGATGTCGCCGGGCAGCGGCGCGGTGGCGGCGTAGGTCACGGCCGGCGGGCAGCCGAAGGCGATGGCGACCGGCAGCCGCTCCCCGCGCCGGGCCGCCACCTGGTAGTGGTTCCGGCTGTCCTTGTGGATCTGCCAGTGCATCCCGATGGTCCGCTTGTCGTGCCGCTGCAGCCGGTAGAGGCCGAGGTTGCGGATGCCGGACTCGGGGTCCTTGGTGTGGGTCAGCCCCAGGTTGAAGAAGGAGCCGCCGTCGGCGGGCCAGGTGAAGAGCGCCGGCAGCCGCTCCAGGTCGACCTCCTCGCCGGTCAGGACGACCTCCTGGACCTTGGCGTCCTCGGCCTTCACCTTCTTCGGCGGCACGTGGGTCATCCCGGCGAGCTTGCCGAAGGCGTCCCGGAAGCCGGTGAAGCCCTGCGGGAGCTCCGGCTTGAGCAGCCCGGCGATCTTCTCCGCGATGTCGTCGGGCGACTTCAGGCCGAGGGCCTTGGAGAGCCGCCGCTCGGTGCCGTAGACGTTCATCGCCAGCGGCATCGCGCTGCCCTTGACGTTCTCGAAGAGCAGCGCCGGGCCGCCGGCCTTCTGCACCCGGTCGACGATCTCCCCCACCTCCAGATGGGGGTCGACCTCCGCCTTGATCCGGCGGAGGTCCCCGTCCCGTTCCAGTGCCCGCAGGAAGGACCGAAGATCGTCGTAAGCCATGTCCTTCAGTATCCGGTACGGGGCTCCGCGGTTCGCACTCCGCCCCGCGTCCACCCGGTTCGGGCCGTGCGGCCGCCGCACCGAAACGGCTCGGCAACACGCGGGAAACCGCGGATGGCGGCGGCGTACGGAACGTCAGCCTCCGGTCGGCGGAGAGCTGACGCACTGCACGTTTACCCCGGCCTGGGCGCCCGCGACAGTGTTCGACATGACCACCGCTCCCCCCTCGCAGAACCCCGAGCCGGCCCCGCCGGGGACCACCGCCACCGCCACCGCCGCCACCGCTGCCGCCGCCGCCCCCGAGGAGATCGCCGCCTACGGCGACCACGTCCTCACCGTCGAGCCGACCGGCGCGGAACCGGTCCCGGAGAACGCCAGACACGGCAGCGCCCTTCAGCTTCTGTGGACCTGGACCTCCCCCAACATGGAGTTCGCCACCGTCTTCATCGGCGTCCTGGCGGTCGGGATCTTCGGACTCGGCTTCTGGAGCGCGCTCCTCGCGCTGGTGCTCGGCACCGCGCTGGGCTCGGTGGCCCACGGCTTCCTCGGGCTGTCAGGACCGCGGTTCGGCGTCCCGCAGATGGTGGCCGGGCGGGCCGCCTTCGGCTACCGCGGCACCATCCTCCCCGCCGGGCTCAACGCCCTCACCGCGGGCGTCGGCTGGTTCGCCGTCAACTCGGTGAGCGCCGCCTTCGCCCTCAACTCGCTGCTGGGCTGGCCGACCCTGCTGTGCCTGTTCATCGCGGTCGCCCTGCAGATCGTGATCGCCTTCTACGGGCACAACTTCATCCACTCCGTGGAGAAGTACGCCTTCCCGGTGCTGTGCGCGGTCTTCCTGATCGCCTCGGTGTGGACGCTGGCGCACGCCCACCCGTCCGCCAGCGGCGCCCACCCGGTCCCCGGCGCCTTCCTCCTCACCGCCGGGGCGGCCTTCGGCTACGCGGCCGGCTGGACCCCGTACGGCTCGGACTACACCCGCTACCTGCCGAAGGCCACGGCCCGCTGGAAGGTGGCGCTCTGGCCGGCGGTGGGGGTCTTCTGGTCCTGCGTGCTGCTGGGCGCGGTGGGCGCGGCGTCCGCGACGCTGGCGGCCCCCGCCTCGGCGACCCCGACGGCGGCCTTCACCGGCCACCTCCCCACCTGGCTGGCCGATCTGACGCTGCTGGCCATCGCCATCGGCGGGATCGCGGCCAACGCCCTCAACATCTACAGCGGCACGCTGTCCTTCGTCGCCATGGGGATCCGCCTCCCGGCGTGGGCCCGGCGGGCGATCGTGGCGCTGGTCCTGGGCGCGATCGGGACCCTCGTCGCCTGGAGCGGGCTGAGCGACGCCGGCTCGGCCTACGAGAACTTCCTCCTCGTCATCACCTACTGGATCGGCCCCTGGCTCGGCGTGGTCTTCACCGACCGATGGCTCTCCCGCCGCCGACCGGACGCGGCGACCGCCGCCCTGCTGACCTCCCCGTCCCACCGCAACTGGGCCGGCCCGGTCGCGATGCTGGCCGGCACCGTCGCCGGCGTCCTCCTCTTCTCCAACCAGACCGACTTCACCGGCTACGTCGCGAGGGCCGTCCCCGCGCTGGGCGACATCGCCTTCGCGGCAGGCTTCGTCACCGCCGCCGCGCTGTACGCCGCGCTGCGCCGCCCCCCGGCGAGCCCGAAGGTCTCATAAGCGGCGGGCCCACCCCGAGCGCAGCGCCGAAGGCCTCGTACGGGGCGGGCGCGCCCGAGCGCAGCGCCGAAGGCGCGAGTAAGGGGCGCGGGGAACTGCGCGCCCAGCCGGCTACGGCGCCGCACTCGGCAACCGGCCGGCCGCCTACACCCCCGGGCGGCTCTTCGGAGCGGACCTCGCCGATGCGGCGGGCGGCGGGCGGTTCCTCGTCGGCGAGGGAACCCAGGCGGCGGAGGCCTCGGCGGAGACCGGCGCCGGCGCCGGTGCCCCCAGGGGGTCCTGAGCACCGGTCATCGCCGTCAGCACCCGCCGCGCGCAGGTCGCCAGCAGCAGCTCGGCGTGGAGGTCCGGATCGGCGACGGGGACGCCGAGCAGCGACTCGATCCGGTCCAGCCGCTGGTAGAGGGACTGCCGCCCGAGATGCAGCAGGGCCGCCGTACGGGTCGCGGAGCAGCCGTTGCGCAGATGGACCTCCAGGGTCCGCACGAGGTCGCTCGGATGCGCCGACTCCCAGGCCAGCAACGGGCCGAGCACCCGCTCGACCAGGCGGCCCAGGCGCTCCCGACCGCCCGGGTCCAGCACCCCGGAGTCCCCGACCAGCAGGCGCTCCAGGGCCAGCGCGCGGGCCGAGGTGACCAGCGGCCCGCCGCCCCCGGCCGCCGGAGCGCCCCCGCCGGCGCGCCCCGGTGCCGGGGCCGTCCGCGGCGGCGGGATGCTCAGCGCGAGCCGCAGCGCCCCGCGCGCCTCCCGCAGGGTCTCGCCCCAGCGGGTCCAGTCGGCACCGCCGGGCACCGCGTCGCCCAGCGCGAGCCGCGGCCAGCGGCGTTCCCCGGCGGCGGCCGCCGCACCGTCCAGCAGGGCGGCCAACCGCCGTACCGGGTCCACCCCCGGGCGGGCCGGCAGCGCGACCAGGGCCAGCAGCCCGTCCGGGGCCACCGCCCGGATCGCGGCCGCGCCCCGCTCCTCCGCGACCGCCCGGTCCAGCAGCACCAGGCCCGCCTCGGCGAGCGGGCCGGCGACACCGATCAGCCGCAGGCGCGGGGACGGGCGGAAGCCCAGCTCGCGGGCCCGGGCCAGCACGTCCGCCTGGCCCAGCGCCGTGCCCTCGGCCAACTCCCTCAGCAGGGCGGCCGCGTGGGCGTCCCGGTCGGCGTGGGGGCGCGGGCCGGACTCCGGGCCGCCGCCCGCCTCGCCGGGCCGGCCGCGCCCGGCGACGGCACGGGTGACGATCGCGGTGTTGGCCGCCTCGGCGACCCGGAGGAACGGCACCCTCCGCCGCAGCGCGACCACCGGGAAGTCCCGCCGCCGGCCCTCCTCCACCAGTTCGTACGGGACCTCCGGGAGCGAGCCGCCGATCTCGACCGCGATCCCCGCCACCCCGCGCTCGTCCAGCCGGCGGAGGTAGCGGCGGCGGGCGCCGGCGTCCACCCCGGCCAGTCCCTGACCGGCGGTGAGGAGGAGCTCGCCGCCGGCCAGCTGCGGACCGATCCCGTACAGCTCGCTGCAGTGCACCCAGCGCACCGGGCGCCCCAACTCGCTCTCGCCACTGAGCACTTGGGGCGCGGCCGGGCCGAGGACGTCGAGGGACAGGATCTCGCGGAGCGTCAGAGCGGCCATCCGGCTCCCCTCCCCGGGGGGCCCGCTGGGCCTCCCCTGGATCGTTCCCGCGGACGTGATGTCCGCGGGGGGCTCGCCGGGAGCGTACGTTTCGCACGTTGCCCCGGTGTTTCACGCCAGCGAGAGTTGGGTCATGAAAGACACGGAGCTGCTGGCCATCGCCTTGGACGAGGCCAGAACCGGACTCGCCGAGGGCGGCATCCCGATCGGCGCCGCACTCTTCGGGCCGGACGGCGAGCTCCTCGGCCGCGGGCACAACCGGCGCGTCCAGGACGGCGATCCGTCCGTCCACGCGGAGACCGCGGCCTTCCGGGCGGCGGGCCGGCTGCGCGGCTACCGGGGGATGACGATGGTCACCACCCTGTCGCCCTGCTGGTACTGCTCGGGCCTGGTCCGGCAGTTCGGCATCGGCCGGGTCGTCATCGGCGAGGCGCGGACCTTCCACGGCGGCCACGACTGGCTGGCCGAGCACGGAACCCGGATCACCGTGCTGGACGACCCCGCGTGCACGGCCCTGATGCGGGAGTTCATCGCCGCCCGGCCGGAACTCTGGTACGAGGACATCGGCGAATAGGAGCCGGACGGTATGACAGGCAGCCCACGGATCCCCGTGATCGACCTGGAGCCCTGGCGCTCCGGCAGCCCCGAGCAGCGGGCGGAGGTCGCCCGGCGGGTGGACGCGGCCCTCGGCCAGGCCGGGTTCCTGCTGGTGACCGGGCACGGAGTGAGCCGCGAGGAGCGGGCGGCGGTGCGCGCGGCGGCCCGGGCCTTCTTCGAGCTGCCGCCCGAGGTCAAGCGGCGGTACGCGGTCTCCGTCGGCGGGCGGGGCTGGCTCGGCCCCGGCGCCGAGGCGAACGGCTACTCCGAGGGCACCGCGACCCCGCCGGACCTCAAGGAGTCCTGGACGATCGGCGCTGACCGGCCGATCGGGGACCCGGAGATCGACGCGTTCTGGTTCCAGCCGAACGTCTGGCCGACCGCGGAGGTCCCGGCGCTGCGGGCGATCGTCGAGCGCTACACCGCGCGGATGCGCGAGGTCGCCGACGGCCTGCTGGAGCTGCTGGCGGCGGCGCTGGGGCAGCGGCCGGGCTTCTTCACCGACCACACCCGGCATCCGACCCACACCCTGAACATCAACCGGTACCCGGCGCTCGGGCAGGTCGGCGAGCCGCAGCCGGGGCAGTTCCGGATCGGCCCGCACACCGACTTCGGGACCGTCACGCTGCTGGACCGGGAGCAGGGCCGCGGCGGCCTCCAGGTCTACGTCGATCCGGCGGACGGCGGCGCGGGCTGGGAGGACGCGCCGTACGACCCGGAGGCGCTGACGGTCAACATCGGCGATCTGATGGCCCGTTGGACCGGGGACCGCTGGAGGTCCGGCCGGCACCGGGTGCTCCCGCCGGCGGCGGAGGCGCCGGACGAGGAGCTGATCTCCCTCGTCTACTTCTACGAATGCGACCCGCACACCCGCGTCGTCCCGGCGCCGGGAGCCGGCCCGGTCGCGTACGAGCCGGTCGACTCCTCGGCGTACCTCCGCGCGAAGCTGGACGCGATCACGGTGGGGTGACCCTCGCGGGGCCCGCGCGCGGACGGCGCCGCGGACGGCGACGGCCACCGGGGTGCATCCCGGTGGCCGTCGCCTGGTGCGGTGCTGTTCGCGGAACCGCTACACGCCCGCGTAGGAGTGCTTGCCGTTGATGAAGATGGAGACGCCGTAGGAGTTGAAGAGGAAGCAGGCGAAGGCGATCAGGCAGAGATACGCCGCCTTCCGGCCCTTCCAGCCCGCCGTGGCCCGCGCGTGGAGGTACGCGGCGTACCCGACCCAGGTGATGAACGCCCAGGTCTCGGTCGGGTCCCACTCCCAGTAGTGGCCCCAGGCGTACTCCGCCCAGATGGCGCCCGCGATGATCGCGAAGGTCCAGAGCGGGAAGATCACCGCGTTGATCCGGTACGCGAACTTGTCCAGCGACGCCCCGGCCGGCAGCCGCTCGCAGATCGAGGACCAGCGCCCGCCCTTCGCCCGGCCGAGCTGCCGCGCCACCTCGTAGTGGTCCTTGCACAGGTAGAGGATGGTGGTGATCGCCCCGGCGTAGAGCGCGCCGCCGGAGACCATCGCCGCCGAGACGTGGATCCACAGCCAGTACGAGTGGAGCGCCGGCACCAGCTGCTCGGAGTCGGTGTACAGCACCGAGACGGCCAGGCCGAGGCCCAGCAGGATGCCGGTGGTCAGCGGCAGGCCGAGCCACCGCACGTTCTTCTTGGCGGCCAGCGCGCCGATGTACACCAGCGCGGCGATCAGCGTCAGCGCGCAGGTGAACTCGTAGAGGTTGCCCCACGGCGGGCGCCCGGCGGAGACCCCGCGGGTGACCACTCCGCCCAGCTGGAGCAGCGCGGCCAGGATCGTCAGCGAGACGCCCATCCGGCCGAGCATGTCGGCCCGCTCGCTGCCGCCGGCCGCGCCGACGCCGTCCTGCGGCGGCTCGGCGTCGCCCCGGCTCACCACGTCCACGTCGCCGGCCTTGCCGACGGCGGTGCGGGTGAGGACGGCGGTGCCGCCGCCGGAGCGCTGCATGGTGACGGTCACCTGGGCGCGGGCGGCCGGGCGGGCCTCGGCCTCGGTCCTGGCGACGGCCTGGCCCAGGGTGAGGGCCGCGGACTGCCTGGCGACCCGGCTTCGGCTGCCGAACGTCCACTCCACGATGTACGCGAAGAAGGCGATCAGATAGACCGCCATCGCCGAATAGATCAGGTAGTTGGAGATCTGGGCCAGATTCTCATTGACCGCCATGGCCAAATACACGGTCACTCCTTCGGGGGAAGGTCGGAGGTGGCGGCTGCTGCTGCCGGGGAGGTGGTCTCGGCGCGGGGGCCGGGGACGTCGTCCGCGGAGTCCTCGGAAGGCTCGGGGTCCCCGGCGTCCTCGGAGTCCTCGGAGGCCTCGGCGACGTCGGCCGGCGCGCTCTGCTGGAGGTCGACCGCCACGTCGGCGAGCTCCTCCGCGATCCGCGCCGATTCGCTGCGGCCGAGCCCCGCCACCTCCACCAGGGTGGTGCCGTCCGGGCCCTCCACCGCGCGCACCCAGATCCGGCGGCGCTGCACGAAGAGCGACCCGATCAGGCCGATGATCGCCAGCACCGCGCTGATCAGCGCCGAGCTGGAGCCCGGGTTGTGGGCGACGTTGAACTGCGCCCACTGCTGCACGCCGTTGAAGGTCAGCGTGCCCGCGCCGTTCGGCAGCGTCCAGGTCTGCCCCGGGGTCAGCGCGGCCTTCGCCGGCGCGCCCTGGGAGGCCGTCATCTGCTTCATGTGGGTGGTGTCGAGCTGGTACACGTTCTGCGGCAGCCCGGAGTCGATGCCCAGGTCGCCGACGTACCCGGTGAGGTAGAGGGCCGGGTTGTCCAGCGCCGGGAAGACCGAGTGCGGTCCGCGCACCGAGTCGACGACCATCGTCGGGGCGAAGATCCCGCCGAAGCCCAGCTGGGTCGACCTACCGTCCTTGGACGTGTAGTCGGCGACCTTGATGGCGCAGGTGGAGGTCCAGTTCTGGTCCTGCTGGAGGCAGGGGCTCGGGCCGGTGTAGGCGACGTTGCCCTTGGCGTCGCGGACCGTCACCACCGGCGCGTAGCCGTGGTTCACCAGGTAGACGTTGCTCCCGCCGATCTTCAGCGGGTGGTTGACCTGGATGGTGGCCCGCTTGGTCTTGCCCGGGTCGCCGTTCCAGTAGTCCACGTAGGCGTCGAAGGTGCGGGCGGTGCCCAGCTGGTCGCCGCTGGTCTGGTAGGTCGCCTTGAAGCTGTTCAGGGTGAACCCGAAGTCGTCCAGGTTGTCGGCGCCGTAGAAGGTGCTCGGCGAGAAGTCGTCGTACTGGGTCAGGGTGTTGGTGAAGCCGTGGCCCTGGATGACCAGCGCGCTGCCCTGGCCGCCGTACAGCTTGCCGACGGCGAAGGCGATCAGCAGGCCGAAGAGCGAGACGTGGAAGAGGAGGTTGCCGACCTCGCGGAGGTAGCCCTTCTCCGAGCCGAGCGAGAACGCCGAGGGTGCCCGGCCCACCCGGAAGCGGCGCTTGCGCAGCACCTTCTCGGCGCCGTCCAGCACCTCCTCGGGCCGCGCCGAGGTCCGCCAGCGCGCGTACACCGGCATCCGGACCAGGTGCCGCGGGGCCGCCGGCGGCTTGGCCCGCAGCACCTTCGCGAACTGCCAGCAGCGCGGGATGATGCAGCCGGCCAGCGAGACGAAGAGGAGGATGTAGATCGCGGAGAACCACGGCGAGCTGTAGACGTGGAAGAGGCCCAGCTTGTCGTAGAGCGGCGAGAGCTCGGTGTGGGCCGTGCGGAACTCGGAGACCTTGAGCGCGTTCTCGGACTGCTGGGGCACCAGCGAGCCGGGCACGGCCGCCAGCGACAGCAGGAAGAGGAGGATCAGCGCGACCCGCATCGAGGTGAGCTGCCGCCAGAACCAGCGGAGCCAGCCGACCAGGCCGATCCCCACCGTGCCAGGCGCGGGCGGCTGCCCGGCCGCCGAGCCGGTGAATCCGTCGGCGTCGGCGTGGTCCTCGGCGGCGGTCGTGGTCATCCGCCCGGCGGCGACGAGCTCGCGCTCCTCCGCGGCGGCGTCGGCCTCCGCGTTGCGCCCTGTCTCGGTCTCGGTGTTCTCGGTCACTCTCAAATCCCGATCGTGAAGCCGGAGGTCCACTCCTGCAGAGAGGACACCAGCTGGTCCCAGACGCCAGTGACCAGCAGCACGCCGACCGCGACGAGCATCCCGCCGCCGATCCGCATGACCCACTGATAGTGCCGCTTGATCCAGCCGAACGCGCCCAGCGCCTTGCGGAAGGCCAGCGCGGCGACGACGAACGGCACCCCCAGCCCGAGGCAGTACACCGCCATCAGCAGCGCCCCCCGGCCGGCGCTCGCCTCGTTCATGGAGAGGGCCTCGACGGAGGCCAGGGTCGGGCCGATGCACGGCGTCCAGCCGACGCCGAAGACGATGCCCAGCAGGGGCGCCCCCACCAGGCCCACGGCGGGCCGCCGGTGGCTGCGCACCTCCCGCTGGCTGAACCCGGGGAGCACCCCCATGAAGGCCAGGCCCAGCAGGATGGTCAGCCCGCCCAGCACATACGAGATGACGTGCCGCTGCTGGAAGAGGGTGTTGCCGAAGTAGCCGAAGAGCGCGCCGCCGGAGACGAACACGGCGGTGAAGCCGAGGACGAAGAGCATCGCCCCGGCGAACATCCGCCCGCGGCGGGCCCCTTGGGCGTCCCCCAGGTCGGCGGCGGAGAAGCCGGTGACATAGGAGAGGTAGCCGGGGACCAGCGGCAGCACGCAGGGCGAGAAGAACGAGACCAGCCCGCCGAAGAGCGCGACCGGGACGGCGAGCAGCAGCGCACCGTGCGCGACGGTCCCGTTGTCGCCGAGGGCGAGCATCGTCACAGCGGCCTACTTCTCCGCGACGATCGGCTTGATCATGCTCTCCAGCTGCGACTGGGTCAGCGCGCTCAACGCCCGGACGGCGATCCGGCCCTGACGGTCCAGCACCAGGGTGGACGGGATGGCCTGCGGGTTGAGGCTGCCGGCCGGGAACTCGCCGACCAGGTCGCCGGAGGGGTCGTAGAAGCTGGGGTAGCTCATGTGGTGGGTGCGGGCGAAGGCCTGGGCGTTGCCCGCGGAGGTGTCCCGGGTGTTGATCCCGACGAACTGGACGCCCTTGCCCTGGAACTCCTTCGCGGTCGCCTCCAGGCCGTCGGCCTCGGCGCGGCAGGGGGCGCACCAGGAGCCCCACACGTTGAGCACCACGACCTCGCCCTTGTACCGGGCCAGGCTCAGCTGCCGCCCGTCGATGTCCTTGCCGGCCAGCGCCGGGGCGGGCTTGCGCTTGTCCGCGGCCACCGTGGTGATGGCGCCGTTGCCCTGGACGAACTGGGTGTTGTCACCGGAGCTGGACGCCGAGTTGCTGCTCCCGGCGCAACCGGTGAGGACCAGGGCTGCGGCGCCGACGAGAGCGGCGGCGCCGATCGTCGTCCGACGGGCGTGGCTGGATGCGCGCATGCGAAGAGTTTCGCATGCGCCTTTGACCCGTTTTCATCGCCCCCGAGACTTCGGCGCGCCACCCGCTTGACCTGCGGGGGTAAGCCATGCATAAGCGCCTGGGACGCAGCGGCGCGGTGGCCGCAGGTGCGTCCGGCCCCCGCGTCCCTCGACTCGCTCCGGGACCCCGCGACCTCGCGACCCCGGGACCCCGCGACCCCGTGCTACGCGCCGAAGCCCTTGCCGGCGAGCTTCGCGGGGAGCAGATCCCGCGCCGGCTCGCTGTAGCCGATCGAGACGATCTTGTCGCCCTCGAAGGTGAAGCTCGTCAGGCTGGCCAGCGAGCACTGCCGCTTCCGCGGGTCGTGCCACAGCCGCCGATGCTCGGCGAAGCACCGCGTGACCCAGATCGGCAGCTGGTGGCTGACGCACACCGCCTCGTGGCCGCGCGCCGCGTCCCGGGCCGCCCCCAGCGCCCCCATCATCCGCACGACCTGCTCGATGTACGGCTCGCCCCAGGACGGCCGGAACGGGTTGACCAGGTGCTTCCAGTGCGAGGGGTTCCGCAGCGAACCGTCCCCGACCCCGAAGGTCTTCCCCTGGAAGACGTTCTCCGCCTCGATCAGCCGCCCGTCCGTGGCGACCGGGAGCCCGTGGGCGGCCGCGATCGGCGCCGCCGTCTCCTGCGCCCGCTCCAGCGGCGAGGCCACCACATGCGTGACGTCCCGGTCCGCGAGATGGTCGGCGACCCGCTCCGCCATCTGCTTGCCGAGGTCGGAGAGGTGGTAGTCGGGCAGCCGCCCGTAGAGGACGCCCTCCGGGTTGTGCACCTCGCCGTGCCGCATCAGATGCACGACGGTGACGTCGGCCTCGTCGACGTTGCTGCTGCTGCTCACCGGAGAGCTCCCTCACATTCGAAACGCTTGCCGCGCGCCCCAGTATCCCCGAGACGCGCGGCCGCGAAGGCGCAGCCCGACCGTCAGGCGGTGGCCCGCGCCGCCGCCTCGGCGGCAGTCGGCAGCGCGGCGGCGATCCGCTCGACCGCCCGCTCGTCGTGCGCCGCCGAGAGGAACCACACCTCGAAGGCGGACGGCGGCAGGTAGACGCCCTGGGAGAGCATGCTGTGGAAGAACGCCGTGTACCGGAAGACGTCCTGGCCGCGCGCCTCGTCGTAGTTCCGCACCGGCTCGCCGGTGAAGAAGACCGAGAACATGCTCCCGGCGTGCTGCACCCGGTGCGCCACCCCGGCCTTGTCCAGCGCCTCGTGGGCCAGCCCGGAGACCTCGGCGGCGACCCGGTCCACGGCCGCGTACACCGCGTCGTCGGCGGCCCGGAGGGTGGCGAGGCCGGCCGCGGTCGCGACCGGGTTACCGGAGAGGGTGCCCGCCTGGTAGACCGGCCCGGCCGGGGCCAGGTACGCCATGACGTCGGCCCGCCCGCCGAAGGCCGCGGCCGGGAAGCCGCCGCCCATCACCTTGCCGAAGGTGATCAGGTCGGGGGCCCAGCCCTCCGGCTCCGCCTCCAGTCCGTACCAGCCGGCCTTGGAGACCCGGAACCCGGTCATCACCTCGTCGGAGACGAAGAGCGCGCCGTCGGCCCGGCAGAGCTCGCTGAGCGCGCGGTTGAAGCCGGGCAGCGGCGGGACGACGCCCATGTTGCCGGGCGAGGCCTCGGTGATCACGCAGGCGATCTGCCCGGGGTTGGCCTCGAACGCGGCCCGGACCGCGTCCAGGTCGTTGTACGGCAGGACGATGGTGTCCTCGGCCTGGGCGCCGGTCACGCCGGGGGAGTCCGGCAGGGCGAAAGTCGCCACGCCCGAACCGGCGGACGCCAGGAGCGCGTCCACATGACCGTGGTAGCAGCCCGCGAACTTCACGACCTTGGCCCGCCCGGTGAACCCGCGGGCGAGCCGGATCGCCGACATGGTCGCCTCGGTCCCCGAGGAGACCAGCCGGACCTGCTCCACGGGGGCCACCCGCCGGACGATCTCCTCGGCGAGCCCCACCTCCCCCGCGCTCGGGGTGCCGAAGGAGGTGCCGCGGCCGACGGCGTCCTGAACCGCGGCGATCACGGCGGGGTGGGCGTGGCCGAGGAGCATCGGCCCCCAGGATCCGACCAGGTCGACGTACTCGCGGCCGTCCTCGTCGGTCAGGTAGGCGCCCTTGGCGGAGGCCATGAACCTGGGCGTGCCGCCGACCGCGCCGAAGGCGCGCACGGGCGAGTTCACCCCGCCCGGGGTCACGACTTCGGCACGCTCGAACAGCAGTTGGCTTGCCGGGGCCTCGTACGGGTAGTTCACCGGGGCCGGGGAGTTTGAGGAGCACATGAGGCACATGGTCTCAAATCGTGTCCTGGCGCTCGGCATGTCCCGCCCGATCATCTGGGACGATGATCGGGCCGCAGGTACACCGTATGGTCGACTCCGTCCGCGAGGTCGGCAAGGATGGCCGGGTACGGCGCACCTGGCCGTACGTCGGAGGTTGTCCGAGGTGTGCGGCCGCCTGTTGTCGGCAGGTCGGACGTCGGTGAGGATGGGGCGGAGTGTCCGAGGCACGCGAGCCGGAGCACCGGTGGAGCTTCGATGCCGAGGCTGAGGGGATCGGACGAGCCGGTGGCCGCCGGCGGTCCGCAAGAGGAGGGGGCGATGGAGGTGCTGGTCGCTTGGGCGTGACCTACAAGTACTTCGGCGCGCCCGACCGTGCCACGGCCGCGCGCGTCCCGACCGCTCTGGGACGCGACGGGCTCGGTCTGGACGCCGGAGAACTGGGCCAACTCGGCCGCCTGGGCGAGCTTTTCGGCCAGACCGGAGAGGTGGGCGGAGAAGCCGGCGGAGTCGACGAGGAGTCGTCCGTCAGCAGCGGCCTGCACACCAAGATCAAGCCGGAGACCATGAGCGCGATGGTCCTCACCGGAATCCAGGGCATCCCGCTGGCGAAGGTGCCGCCGCTCGAACTGGTCGTGCTGCACCCCGACTACGCGGTCGTGCAGCTCCCCGAGTCGGTGGTGGACCCGCTGCGCAACGCGGACGAGCCGAAGCTGGGTGCGGCCGCGTTCATCTGGTCCACCGTCCCCGACCGGCGGGGGCCGCGGGACGCCTTCGTCATCTACCGCATGCTCCACGAGTGGCAGGACTTCGCGAACCGGCTGCACGAGGCGGGCCACCAGCTGTACTGCCTGGTCTGGCCCTGACCGGCGGCCCTCCCGCCGACGGCAGCGGGGCCCCGGCCGGATTCGGCCGGGGCCCCGCTGTCGCACTGCATCACCGCGTCACCGCGTCACCGCGTCGGGGACGCGAGAGGGTACCGGCGCTGCGTCAGCCGGCGTTGGCGGCGCTGTTGCCGAACGCCGGGTTCAGCAGGCCGATCACGTTGACGCTGTTCCCCGAGACGTTCACCGGGACGTGCACCGGGACCTGCGCCTGGTTGCCCGAGGCGACACCGGGCGAGCAGGACGCGGCACCCTGGGCGGCAGAGCTCGCGAAGGCGGCACCAGCGCCACCGGCGACGACGCCGGCCGCGGCGGCGGTGATGAGAGCGCCCTTGACAGCGTTCTTCATGTGATTACTCCATCGGTTTCTGCTGTGGCCGAGCACCGGGGTACTCCGTGCCTTAACACCGGTCATAACGCCCGCGCGGAGGGGGAGGAAACGGCCTCCAGGACCAGACCCCGCGATCTTCACCCGGATGCGTGACCGAACGCCCGCATGCCTGCCATCCGGGTGATCGTCGTGCGCGGGCAGTCTCCTCCGAACTCCGGTGTTCGTTGGGCCTGATGACACTGTGTCGGCCGCCGCGGACCTCCCCGCATCAGCACAACGGGCCGGCACCCACGAGAGAGGGATCCCCATGCAGAAGACCAAGCGCGGCCTGTGCGTGGCCGTCGCCGCGGCCGGCCTGGTCGCCGCCGGTGCCGGTGTCGCCAGCGCGAACGCGGCCGCCGCGGGCACCGCCGCCAACTCGCCGGGCTTCATCTCCGGCAACCAGCTGCAGATCCCGGTTCACGTCCCGGTGAACCTCTGCGGCAACAGCATCAACGTCATCGGCGCCCTGAACCCGGCCTTCGGCAACAGCTGCGCCAACCGCTGACCCGGCGCTCGGCCGTGGCGTCCACCACGCCAGGCCGGCTGTCCCCCCTGTGCTCCGCCGCCAGAACGTTCGGCCCCGACGACTCCGTGTCCGCTGGCCGGGTGGTTGTCGGTGGCGGCGCGTGTCCGCGTCCGCACAGCGGTCGTTTCGCCAATCGTCCCTCCCACTCGGGGTTGGACGGACTCACGAAGGAATTGCCATGCGCATCGCGAAGAAGGCTCTCGTCATCGGTGTCGCCGCGTCCGGGCTCGCCCTCGCCGGCGCCGGCGCCGCCTCGGCCAGCAGCGCCGCGGCCGGCACCGCCGCCAACTCGCCCGGCGTCCTGTCCGGCAACCAGCTGCAGGTCCCGGTGCACGTCCCGGTGAACGTCTGCGGCAACACCGTCGACGTGATCGGCCTGCTCAACCCGGCGTTCGGCAACAGCTGCGCCAACGCCGGCTGACGCCACACCAGGCGCTCGGCACGGCGGTCACCGCACCGCCATCGCCACTGCCCCCCGGCATTCCGGCCGGGGGGCAGTTGCCATGAGCACCGTCAGACCCCAGCTCTCCCGTCCAAGAAGGAACCCCACGATGGCTTACGTACGCGCCGCCGCCCTCCTCGTCGGCCTCACCGCGGCCGGGGCCGCGGCCTCCAGCGGCACGGCGCTCGCCGCGGAGGCGCCGCAGACCCACCCGCTCCCCGGCGTCGGCCTCCAGCGGCTCGACCCGGCGACCGGGCTGGCCGGACTCAGCGGCGCCACCAAGCACGTGATCGGGCCGCTCAAGGACCTCCGCCTGGACCCGTGGGCGCAGTCCTCGGCGGACCCCCTGAACAACGGCGTCTCGCTGGTCCCGGACTCCCCGGGCGCGGGCCCCGTCTCCACCACCCCGCTGACCTCGCCGCTGAGCGGCGGCGGGGGGCTCTCCTCACTGCCGGCCGTCGGCTCGCTGACGGACGCCATGGCGCACTGAGACAGCGCACGGGAACAGCGCGCGGCGACAGCGCGCCGAACCGCCCGGGTGCGGGCCGTCGTACGGCACCGCGCCCGGGCGGGAGGCGGCCTCAGACCCCGATGTTGTGGAGGGAGTCGTTGAGGCTGCCGGCCACACCGTCCACCGGCTTGGTGACGGACTGGCCGGTGGTCCGCTGCTCCAGCGTCAGCCCGCCGTTCGGGCGGGTGGACAGGTGCGGCGGGGTCAACGCCGGCTCCAGGTCGCCGAGTCGCACGCCCTGGAGGTCGGATCCGGCCTGCGCGCTGCGGGTGTGCGCGGCCTGCGCGCCCCCCAGCCCCAGCGGGTGCCCGAGGGACAGCGCGGCCCCGGCCGCGTCCATCGGGGACTTCGGCAGCCCCAGGCCCAGCGCGTGGTCGGTGACCCGCCCGCTCCCGTCCACCAGCGGGGCGTCCGCGCCCAGCGAGGGGGTGTGGGCGGGCCCGTTGAGCGCCGGCACCAGCGGGTCGGGGAGGATCTCGCCGGGGTCCGACGGCTTCACCGAGGGCGGCACCACCGGCGAGGCCGGCAGGCTGCCGGACACCTGGGCGTGGGTGGTCCTGCCGAGCAGCGGGCGGGTCGCCTCGCCGAGCGGCACGGTGAACGGCACATCCATGCCGGAGACGGTGTGCTCCACAGCGTTCACCTGATCGGCCTGGTGCTGGGAGACCGGTGCGAGCTCGGTCGCCGACGCCGTTCCGGCGGCGGCGAGGGCGCCGGTGCCGGCGGACGCGCAGGCCGCCATCGCGGCCGCCGTCCTTCGCAGGGAGTTCTTCATCGCGGATGTTCCTGTCTTCCGAGGCCTGGACGCAGTCCGTCAGATTGAAGCGTGCGGCGGGGAGCGGACACCGATCGCGTCACCCTGATGGTCCATCGGCCACCGCGGTTTTCCCTCTCCCGGGCGAAGGAAATCGACCTTCCGGATCAACACCCAATTCCAAGTGGGCAGTTGGCGCGTTGTCACGGGTGGATCGGGAACACGGCGCAGGGGCTGGACCCAGTGCGAACGGGTTCAACAGGCGTAATCGCCCGATCGGGTGCGCAACCAGGTTCGACGGCCCCTCGTTGAGCCGATTGCCTCCGGGACAGCAGAAGGCAATTGACACCACCTCAGAAATCCAACAAAGGAACTGCAATGGTCAAGAAGGTTCTGGCCGCTGCCGGCGTGGCAGCCACCGCCGTCGCCATGGCCGCCGCCCCGGCCTCCGCCATCGGCGACCACGACGGGTCGACCAACTCCCTCCAGGGTGCGGGCGGCACCAACATGACCGGGACCTGGGGCAACAACAGCCCCAACTTCCACTTCCTGGACAACCCGAACATCTGCCTGCCCGAGATCCACAACATCGCCGTCGCGGTGGCCGGCGTGGCCGTCCCGGTCGAGGTCCCGGTGGCAAGCACCCAGCCGAAGCAGTACTGCTCTGTGGGCAACACCACGCAGGGCAACGGCGACGGCGGTGTCTCCCACCTGATCGGCTGACGCCGGTCCGCTCCACCACGGCGGTTCCCGCCGAGTCCCATCCCCACCCCCCAGCCGCCCCCGCTCTGCCGCGGTGGGCTACCACGAGAGGATCAACCCCCATGTACAAGAAGGCTCTCGCCACCCTCGGTGTCGCTGCCGCCGGCGTCGCCATGGCCGCTGCCCCCGCTTCCGCCATCGGCGACTCGGACGGCTCCACCGCCGCTCTGCAGGGCAACGGCGGCACCAACCAGACCGGAACCCACGGCGCCATGAGCCCGAACTTCCACACTCTGGACAACCCGAACGTCTGCCTGCCGGAGGTCCACAACATCGCCGTCGCGGTGATCGGTGTGGCCGTTCCGGTCGAGGTGCCGGTCCTCAGCACCCAGCCGCACCAGATCTGCAACGTCGGCCACACCACCCAGGGCAACGGCGACGGCGGCCTGGGCCACCTGATCGGCTGACGTTCCGCCCACGCGGAACCCACGTGACACCCGTCACGTTCGCAGCACCTGACCCTCCGGTGACCCGACAGTGAACAGCCGAAGGGGCCGGGAGAGCATCGCTCTCCCGGCCCCTTCGTCGTGTCGCGTCAGCCCTGGCGGAGGTTGCGGGCCGCCTCGACCGCCCAGTAGGTGAGGATCTGCTCGGCGCCGGCCCGGCGCAGCGCGGTCAGCGCCTCCATGATCGCCCGGTCCCGGTCGATCCAGCCGTTGGCCGCGGCGGCCTCGATCATCGCGTACTCACCGGAGACCTGGTACGCGGAGACCGGGACAGGCGAGGCCTCGGCGACCGCGCTGAGGATGTCCAGGTAGACCATGCCGGGCTTGACCATCACCAGGTCCGCGCCCTCGGCGACGTCCAGCTCCAGCTCGCGCAGCGCCTCCCGGGCGTTCCCCGGGTCCTGCTGGTAGGCCTTGCGGTCGCCCTTGAGCGAGGACCCGACGGCCTCCCGGAAGGGGCCGTAGAAGGCCGAGGCGTACTTCGCGGTGTACGCCAGGATCGCCACGTCGGTGTGCCCGTGCTCGTCCAGCGCCCGGCGGGCCACCCGCACCTGGCCGTCCATCATCCCGGACGGGGCGACCACGTGGACGCCGGCGTCGGCCTGCACCACGGCCATCTCGGCGTAGCGGGCGAGGGTCGCGTCGTTGTCCACCGAGCCGTCCTCGGCGAGGACCCCGCAGTGGCCGTGGTCGGTGTACTCGTCCAGGCAGAGGTCGGACATCACCACGATCTCGTCGCCGACCTCGGCGATCACGTCGCGGATGGCCTGCTGGAGGATGCCGTCCGGGTTGGTGCCCTCGGAGCCGGCCGCGTCCTGCACCTCGGGGACGCCGTAGATCATCAACCCGCCGACGCCGGCCTCGACGGCCTCGACGGCCGCCGCCTTGAGGGTGTCCCGGGTGTGCTGGACGACCCCCGGCATCGCCGCCAGCGGGACCGGCTCGCTGATCCCCTCCCGGACGAAGACCGGCAGGATCAGCTCCGCCGGGTGGAGGCGGGTCTCCGCGACGAGCCGCCGCATCGCCGCTGTGCTGCGGAGCCTGCGGGGCCGGATGACCGGGGTCTCCTCCGGGCGGATCGCCCACTTGTTCTCGCCGGCCATGTCTCGGTGCCTCCTCGACTGCGTTGCGCTTACTGGATCCTACGGCGGGCCGCCGACTGGGCGGCAACGGATGGCGAGTCGGCGTCTGCGGGTCGATGGCCGGTTGGCCGCGCAGTTCCCCGCGCCCCTGAATCGCGCCTTCGGCGCTGATTTCAGGGGCGCGGGGAACTGCGCGAAGCGGAACTACGGCGCCGCAGACGCCGACGCACAGCCACTCGCCGCCCGGTGGGCGACTAACGCGCCTTGCGACGCGACCCCGGCCGCCGCTCGGAAGGCCGGTACACCGGCTCGCCCGCCGCCAGCGCCGCGTCCCGGCGCTGCGCGCCGAACGCGGCCAGCGCCTCCGCCAGCGCGGCGACGCTCGGCGCCGGCGACAGCACGTCGACCCGCAGCCCGTGCTCCTCCGCGGTCTTGGCCGTCGCCGGCCCGATACACGCGATGACGGTCACGTTGTGCGGCTTTCCGGCGATCCCGACCAGGTTCCGCACCGTGGAGGACGAGGTGAAGAGCACCGCGTCGAACCCGCCGCCCTTGATCGCCTCCCGGGTCGGCGCCGGCGGCGGCGAGGCCCGCACGGTCCGGTAGGCCGTGACGTCGTCCACCTCCCAGCCCAGCTCGATCAGCCCGGCGACCAGCGTCTCGGTGGCGATGTCCGCGCGCGGCAGCAGCACCCGGTCGATCGGGTCGAAGACCGGGTCGTACGGCGGCCAGTCCTCCAGCAGCCCGGCCGCCGACTGCTCGCCGCTCGGGACGAGGTCCGGCTTCACGCCGAAGTCGACCAGCGCCTGCGCCGTGGTGGCGCCCACCGCCGCGACCTTGATCCCGGCGAAGGCGCGGGCGTCGAGCCCGTACTCCTCGAACTTCTCCCGGACCGCCTTGACCGCGTTGACCGAGGTGAAGGCGATCCACTCGTAGCGGCCCGTCACCAGGCCCTTGATCGCCCGCTCCATCTGCTGCGGGGTGCGCGGCGGCTCGACCGCGATGGTCGGCACCTCGTGCGGCACGGCCCCGTACGAGCGCAACTGCTCGCAGAGCGCGCCGGCCTGGTCCTTGGTGCGCGGGACCAGCACGTTCCAGCCGAACATCGGCTTGGTCTCGAACCAGGAGAGCTCCTGGCGGTGCGCCACCCGCTCGCCCAGCACGGCTATCACCGAGGACGCCGGGTCGACCGGCGCCGAGACCGGCGAGGGCAGCACCTTCGCGGACTTCAGCTCGGCGGCGATGCTGCCCAGGGTCGCGGTGTAGGTGCGCTGCCTGGTGGTGGTGCCGCGGAGGGTGATGGAGAGCGGGGTGTCCGGCTTCCGGCCGTGGGCGACCAGCGCCTGGGCCATCGCGGGCACCTGGCCCAGCACGGTGCGCAGCACCAGCGCGGTGGACGCGTCGGCCTCGCCCAGCTCGGTCCAGGTCGCGTCGGCGACGTGCCCGCTGACGTCCACGTAGCGGACGTCGGCCGAGCCGCCGGGCTCCGCGCCCTCCGCCCCGGCGCCGCCGCGCAGCGGCACGCCCGCGTACGCCGGCACACCGACCGCCTGCGGCACGCCCGGCACCACCTGGAAGGCCACCTGCGCCTGGGCGCAGGCCAGCATCTCCTCGGTGGCCCGGCCGTCCAGGCCGGGGTCGCCCTCGACGGCGCGCACCACGTGCTTGCCGGACCGGACCGCGGGCAGCAGCCGGGCGATCACCTCGGCGGCCGGCTCCTCGTCCAGGACGAAGGCCTCGGTGTCGGGGTGCGGGGACTGCGTCTCGATCCCGGCCGGGCAGTGCGGACGCACCGACTCGGCGATCTCCGGGTCGGCGATCAGCAGATCGGCGGTGGACAGCGCCTCCACCGCGTTGAGGGTCAGCAGCCCGGGGTCGCCCGGTCCCGCCCCCAGGAAGGTGACCCGGCCGGCCTGGCGGCGGCCGGGGACCCCGGCGGCGGTCTCGGTGGCGACGCCGACGGCGGCGCCGGCGGTGCTGTCCTCTACGGCGGGCTTGCCGGCGGACTTGCTGGCGGTGGGGCTCACTGGGCTCGCTCCCCCATGAGACCGGCGGCACCCTCGGCGAGCATGCGGGCGGCGAGCTCGCGGCCGATGGCCGCGGCCGCCGCCTCCACGGAGGCGTCGGGGGCGATGGTGCCGGTGGTGGACAACTGCACGACGGACGAGCCGTCAAGGGTGCCGACGAGGCCGCGCAGGCGCAGCTCGCCGGCCTGGTGACGATCCGTCACCGGATGCTCGACCACGGGGTCCGCACCGTTCTCCGCAAGCGTGGCCAACGCCCCCACCGGGGCGGAGCACCCGGCGTCCAGCGCGCCCAGCAGCGCGCGCTCGGCGAAGACCGCCGCCCGGGTGGGGGCGTGGTCGAGCTGGGCCAGCGCGGCGACGAGGTCCTCGTCGTCCGCGCGGCACTCCACTGCCAGCGCGCCCTGCCCGGGCGACGGCAGCATGAGCTCGGGCTCGATCAGCTGGGTGGCCTCGGCGAGCCTGCCCAGCCGGCTCAGTCCGGCCGCGGCGAGGACCACCGCGTCGAGCTCCCCGGAGCGGACGAAGCCGATCCGGGTGTCCACGTTGCCGCGGATCGGCACGGTCTCCAGCGGGAGTCCGTGCCGGGCCGCGTACGCGTTCAGCTGCGCCGTCCGGCGCGCCGCCCCGGTGCCGATCCGGGCCGTGCGGCCACCGGCCTCGTGGGCGCACTTCTCGATCAGCTGGACGAGGTCCAGGCCGTCCCTGGCGACCAGGACGTCCCGCGGGTCCTCCCGCTCCGGCACGGCGGCCAGGGCGAGTTCGGCGGGCTGCGCGGTCGGCAGGTCCTTCAGCGAGTGGACGGCGAAGTCGACCCGGCCGGCCAGCACCGCGTCCCGCAGGGCGGAGACGAAGACGCCCTGGCCGCCGATCTGCGAGAGGTGCTCCCGGGAGACGTCGCCGTAGGTGGTGATCTCCACCAGCTCGACGGGTCGGCCGGTGGCTCGGGTGACCGCGTCGGCGACCATTCCGGACTGGGTCAGGGCGAGGGCACTCCGGCGGGTGCCGAGCCGGAGCGGGCCCTGAGCCGGGTCGGCGCCCAACTCCCCTGGGGTAGAGGTCAGTTCACCAGTCATGGCATGATCGTCCTGATCGTGCTGGGAGCGGGCAGAGTGGTTTCGCGGGCCGCCTCCGGGACCCGTACCGGGTCCGGAGCGCCGGCCACGGCGCGGACGGCCGCCGGGTCGAGGTCGAAGAGCTCCCGCAGCGCCTCGGCGTAGGAGGCCCCGCCGGGCTCGCTGGCCAGCTGCTTCACCCGGACCGTGGGGGCGTGGAGCAGCTTGTCCACGACCCGGTGGACGGTCTGCTTCAGCTCGGCGCGGGCCTTGGCGTCCAGCTCGGGCAGCCGCCCGTCCAGGCGCTCCAGCTCGGCGCCGACCACCTCGGCGGCCATGGTGCGCAGGGCGACCACGGTCGGGGTGATCCGGGACGCCCGCTGGGCCGCGGCGTACTGTTCGAGCTCCTCGTCGACGAGCCGCCGGACCAGGTCGACGTCCGCGGCGCCGCCGGGGCGCTCGGAGGCCGCGTCGGCCAGCGTCTCCAGGTCGACCAGCACGACCCCGTCCAGGTCCTGCACCCCGGGATCGGTGTCCCGGGGCATGGCCAGGTCGAGTACGGCCAGCGGCGCAGCTCCGGCCGAGCGCTCGGCGCGCCGGCCGACCGCGACCGCGATCTCCTCCGCGCCGAGGACGATGCCCGCGGCTCCGGTGCAGGAGATCACCAGGTCGGCCTCCGCCATCGCGGCGCCGACCTGGCCGAACGGCACGGTCCGCGCGTCCAGCGCGGCGGCCAGCCGCTCGGCCCGCTCCGGCGTCCGGTTGGCGATCACCAGGTCCGGTACGCCGAGCCGGGCCAGCGTGGTCGCGGCCAGCGAGCTCATCGAGCCGGCGCCGACGACCAGCGCCCGCTTCCGCTCCACCGGGCCCGTGGCCTCGGCGACCTGCTCCAGACCGAAGGTCACCAGCGACTGCCCGGCCCGGTCGATGCCGGTCTCGCTGTGCGCCCGCTTGCCGACCCGGAGGGCCTGCTGGAACAGCTCGTTGAGGCCACGTCCGGCGGTCCCCTCGTCCTGGGCGAGGGAGAGCGCGTCGCGGAGCTGGCCGAGGATCTGGCCCTCGCCGACCACCATCGAGTCGAGACCGCAGGCCACCGAGAAGAGGTGGTGGACGGCGCGGTCCTCGTAGTGGACGTAGAGGTGCGGGGTGAGCTCCTCCAGCTCCACCCCGGTGTGCCCGGCGAGCAGCGCCGAGAGGTCGTCGACCCCGGCGTGGAACTTGGCCACGTCGGCGTAGAGCTCTATCCGGTTGCAGGTGGCCACCAGGGTGGCCTCGCCGACCGGCGCCGAGCCGGCGGCGGCCCGCAGCAGCCGGACGGGCTCCTCGCCGGTCAGCGAGGCCCGCTCCAACAGCCCCACCGGGGCTGTCCGATGGCTCAGCCCCAGGACGAGCAGACTCATTCGCCCGCCTCGTTTCCCTTGTCCGTTCGCATGCTGGTTCTCACTGGTACCGCTGGGCTCACGCCGGCATCACGGCCGGCAGGTCCCCTTCGTCTCCCTTGCCGCGCTCGGCCTTGCCGGCAGCCTTGCCGGCAGCCCCGCCGCTCCTGGTCCTGGCCACCGCGCGGGGCAGCGCCTTCGCCGCCGCCGCGGCCACCGCGCGGGCGCGGCCGCCCGGCTCGACCGGCGCGTCGGACCGGCCGGGGCCGCCCGGGCCGTCCATCCCCGCCGGGTCCAGGTCCTCGCCGGACTTCCGCTGCTCGTGGAAGGCGAGGATCTGCAGCTCTATGGAGAGGTCGACCTTGCGGACGTCCACCCCGTCCGGAACGCTCAGCACGGTCGGGGCGAAGTTCAGGATGCTGGTCACCCCGGCCGCCACCAGCCGGTCGCAGACCTGCTGGGCGGCGACCGGCGGAGTGGTGATCACGCCGATCGAGACGTGCTCCTCGGCGATCACCCGCTCCAGGTCGTCCATGGGACGAACCGGCAGACCGGCCGCGGTCTTCCCGGCCAGCTCCGGATCGGCGTCCAGCAGGGCGGCGACCCGGAACCCGCGGGAGGCGAACCCGCCGTAGTTGGCGAGGGCGTGGCCGAGGTTTCCGATACCGACGATCACCACCGGCCAGTCCTGGGTGAGGCCCAGCTCACGCGAGATCTGGTAGACGAGGTACTCCACGTCGTACCCGACCCCGCGGGTGCCGTAGGACCCCAGGTAGGAGAAGTCCTTGCGGAGCTTGGCCGAGTTGACCCCGGCCGCGGCGGCCAGCTCCTCGGAGGAGACCGTGGGGACCGAGCGCTCGGAGAGCGCCGTGAGCGCCCTCAGGTAGAGCGGCAACCGCGCGACCGTCGCCTCGGGAATGCCGCGGCCCCGGCCGGACGGGCGCCCCCGGCTGCCGCTGGGGGCCTGGGAAGATCGGTCAGTTGCCACGATGCTCCTGTAGGTGAAGCTGGGCTTTGCACGCCAGGCTATGCGTTTGTGAACGTGTGCACAAAGATGGTGTCCGTTTTGCCCGGCCGAAGTGACACGCATCACGCAACCGCCCCGGCAGTGTCCGGATTTGGTGAAGAGTCGGATTCGTCCCCGGAGTTCACCGGGCTGCCCAAGGGGCGGGGACCGCCAGGAGTGACGGGAGCGTCGGCGAGCACCTGTGCGCCTCCTGACTGTTCACGCCCCCGCTACCTCCGACTGGCCGCTGGGCCGGTTATAGATGGTAAGGCCAACAAAGGACCCCGGCGCAAACTCGCGCGGAGCCGACAGATGTGTTCAAAAACACCTCTGCCGCACGGGACTTCCCCGTGGCTACCCGGAGTGCGCCGGATCACTTCTCCAGCGCGGCCCGGAGCCGCTTCTCGTCCACCCGCCAGAAGTCGTGCTGGCGCCCGTCGATCAGGGTGACCGGGATCTGCTCCCAGTACTTCCGGTACAGCTCCTCGTCCTGGAGGATGTCCCGCTCCTCCCACGGAACCCCCAGTTCCCCCGCGACCCGCGAGACCACCTCCCGCGCCTCGTCGCAGAGATGGCACCCCGGCTTGCCGATGAGCGTGATCATCGCCCGTCCCTCGCTGACTGGTCGGCCGCGGGCGGGCATCCCGCCTCGTCGCGGCCGGTTAACACTGACTGCACACTGCGGATACGAACCGTACGCGTCCTCGTGGCTATGCTCCCGGTATGAGCAGGATCCCGAGGCTCACCCCGGCGCGTGCCGCGCTCGCGGGCGACGCCGCAGCCGCGCAGGCCGCGGCCGCTCCCGCGCACGACGCGGACATCCCGGTGGACCCGCAGGCGGGGGCCTTCTTCGACTGCGACAACACGATCATGCAGGGCGCGGCGATCTTCTATCTCGGCCGCGGACTCTACAAGCGCAAGTTCTTCAGCTCCCGCGAACTCGCCCGCTTCGCCTGGCAGCAGGCCTGGTTCCGGGTGAACGGCGCGGAGCACGCCGGGCACATGGCGGACGCCAAGGCGAGCGCGCTCTCGATCGTCCAGGGCCACCGGGTGACCGATCTCGAGGAGATCTGCGAAGAGGTCTTCGACGAGTACATGGCCGACAAGATCTGGCCGGGCACCCGCGCCCTGGTGCAGATGCACCTGGAGGCGGGCCAGCGCACCTGGCTGGTGACCGCGGCCCCGCAGGAGGCGGCCAAGGTGATCGCCGGCCGGCTCGGGATGACCGGCGCCCTGGGCACCGTCGCCGAGGCGGTGAACGGCGTCTACACCGGCCGCCTGGTCGGCGACACCCTCCACGGCCCGGCGAAGGCCGAGGCGGTGCGGGCGCTCGCCGCGAAGGAGGGGCTCGACCTGTCGCGCTGCGCGGCGTACAGCGACTCCTCGAACGATATTCCGATGCTCTCGCTGGTCGGCCATCCGTACGTGATCAACCCGGACGCCGACCTCCGGCGCCACGCCCGGGAACAGGGCTGGCGGATAAGGGACTTCAGGACCGGCCGGAAGGCGGCCAGGGTGGGCATCCCGGCGGCCGCCGGGCTCGGCGCCGCGGCGGGCGGCACGGCGGCCGCGGTCGCGATGTACCGCAAGCGCCACTGACTGTTCGCTTCTGACCGCTCCGGGGCT
The DNA here is from genome assembly GCF_000744815.1 of Phaeacidiphilus oryzae TH49. Taxonomy (NCBI): domain Bacteria; kingdom Bacillati; phylum Actinomycetota; class Actinomycetes; order Kitasatosporales; family Streptomycetaceae; genus Phaeacidiphilus; species Phaeacidiphilus oryzae. The sequence continues at coordinate 3,985,998 of NZ_JQMQ01000005.1, read as the reverse complement.
GTGACGAGCAGCTCAATCCATGGATTGGGGCACGCGACGGCGGGGAACCCCGCCTCGTCCGGTCAGAAAACGATCAACTTCAGTCGGAATCCTGGGTTCCCCTCGTACTTCACCCGGTCACAAACCGGCTCCAGACCGTAACGGAAGAGACGCAAGCGGCGAATTCGGCAACACCGTGTAGTCGTTGTTGCACAAAGCGTTATTCTCGTCTGACGCTCGCCGCCCCATGCGTCCCGCCATGGGCATGGCGCGCGTAACGCCGTACGACCGACAGTCCTGCCCATGGGAGTCCCGTGTACGCACACGACCGGAACGACGCGACCGCTCCCGGAAGCCCTGCCCGCCCCACCCCCGGCGGTCTGCTGACGCCCCGCGACCTCTCGGGGCGCCAGTGGCCGCGCCCTGCGACGGTCCTGGTCGCGCCGGTCCTGACGGCTCCGGCCTTCGCCGCGCCGGCCCCGGCGGTCCCCCTGCCGGCCTCGCCGCTGCGCGGCGCCGCGCCCGCCGGGCCGGGCGGCGCGACGGGCGGCTCCGCTCCGCGTTCCGACAGCCCCGCACGCACCCCCGCCGCGCGCTCCGGCGAGATCCCCAGCGCCTCCACCGGGGGCGCGCGCCATCGCTCCGCAAGCCGGGGCTCAGCGACCACGGCGCCTACGGCGACCTCAGCGCCCTCAGCGCCCTCGGCGGCACCCGGCCCGGGGGCGACAGCGACCGCCGGCGCCCCCGTCAACCCGGTGGTGGAACTGGTCGGCCGCGCCCAGCAGGGGGACAGTGAGGCCTTCGGACGGCTGTACGACCACTACTCCGACACCGTGTACCGGTACATCTACTACCGGGTCGGCAGCAGGGCCACCGCCGAGGACCTGACCAGCGAGACCTTCCTCCGCGCGCTGCGCAGGATCGGCACCTTCACCTGGCAGGGCCGGGACTTCGGCGCCTGGCTGGTGACCATCGCCCGGAACCTGGTGGCGGACCACTTCAAGTCCAGCCGCTTCCGCCTGGAGGTCACCACCGGCGAGATGCTGGACGCCAACGAGGTGGAGCGCAGCCCCGAGGAGTCCGTGCTGGAGTCGCTCTCCAACGCCGCACTGCTGGAGGCCGTGCGCCGGCTCAACCCGCAGCAGCAGGAGTGCGTGACACTGCGCTTCCTGCAGGGCCTGTCGGTGGCCGAGACGGCGCGGATCATGGGCAAGAACGAGGGCGCGATCAAGACCCTCCAGTACCGCGCGGTCCGCACACTCGCCCGACTGCTGCCCAGCGACGCCCGTTGATCCGTCACGCCTGGTGAACATCGCGTCACACTGCGTCGACCTGCGCAATCGTCTTCCGGCTTACGCGTAACCCGCGGCCCCCACGCTCGTTGCGCAGGGCGCATAACCCCGGGCAGCCGTGCAGCGGGTGAAGGCGCGGAGGCCCGCCGAAGGACCGGGCAGGCCCCAGGACGAGAGGAGGTGCGGCCCGTGACAGGCCGCGTTCTCGAAGTTCTCGAGCACCGGAGGGCGAAGGCCTTCGCCGAGGCCCTGGAGGCTGTCGAGCCGACAGCCGACCAGCCCGCGCCACACGGTGCGGAGAACTCGGCCGGGGCCGAACTCGGCGGCTTGCTGGAGGCGGTGGGCGCGCTGCGCGCGCTGCCGGTGCCAGAGCTCGCCGGCGACGTCCGCATGGTGCAACGCGCCCATCTGGTGGCGGCGTTCGAGAACATGCTGGCCGAGCAGCCGAGTTCGGCCGCCGCCGTACCGGCCCAGCAGTCGCGGCACGGGACGCACCGCGCCCCCGGCGCGCTGGGGCTCTTCGGCGGCGGCCGACTGCTGCCGGCCAGCCGCTGGCGGCGCCGTCTGGCGTTCGGCGGCCTGGCCGCCGGGATGGCGGTCGGGGCCCTCGGCGGCGTCGCCGCGGCGAGCTCCAACGCCCTTCCCGGGGACGCCCTCTACGGCATGAAGCGCAGCCTCGAGGACTGGCGCCTCGGGCTGGCCGGCTCGGACGCCGAGCGCGGCCGCCTGCTGCTGGACCAGGCCTCCGCCCGGATGGGCGAGGTGCAGCAGCTGATGGGCGCCCGCCGCGGCGGCGAACTCAGCCCCGAGCTGGCCGCGCGGATCCGCAGCGAGTTCGACGAGATGAACGCGGACGGCACCCGCGGCCGCGATCTGCTGCGCGGGATCTACCTCCGCGAGCACACGGTCGCGCCGATGCGCCGGCTGGCCGGCTTCGCCGCCCAGGAGCAGCCCCGGCTGGACACCGTCTCCAGCCAACTCCCGCACGGGCTGGCCCCGGTGACGGAGCCGGTGCGCCGGCTGCTCTCCGGGATAGACCGTGAGGTGGCCCCGCTGCACCTGACCGGCCCCACGGTCGGCGGCAGCGGGAGCTCGCCGGCGATGCGGCACAGCGCCCCGGCGGGTTCGCGGGCGCCCAGCGCGGCGCCGGGCGGCGGGCTGCTGGGCGGTGCCACCACGACCGGCACGGGCGGGGGTTCGAGCCACGGCTCGGCGACGCCCACGGCGTCCCAGTCGGGGGGCGTGGGCGGCATCGTCGGCGGCCTCACCGGCGGTGTCCTGGGCAACGGCGGCTCCTCGTCCCGGAGTTCGTCCTCCCCCTCGGGCCCGACGACCTCCGGCACCGGCTCCTCGCCCGCGGCGAGCCCGAGCAGCAGCGGACTCAACCTGCCACCGCTGGTCCCCGGCCTGCTGCCGGGACTCGGCCTGAGCGGTTAGCGGCCGCTCGGCGGCCGGCGGCCACCCGCGCCCCGGGGTCTGCGGAGCAGATCAAGGGGCGCGGGGAACTGCGCGCCCAGCCACCCGCAGACCCGCGGACGTCGGCCCGGCGTCAGAAGAAGACCGAACGGCGCTGCACCAGCAGCTTGTACAGCGTGTGCTGGATGGTCTCGCGGACCTGGTCCGTCAGGTTGAAGAGAAGCATCGGGTCGTCCGCCGCCTCCGGCCCGTAGCCGTCGGTCGGGATCGGCTCGCCGAACTGGATCGTCCACTTGGTCGGCAGCGGCACCGCCCCCAGCGGCCCCAGCCACGGGAACGTCGGCGTCATCGGGAAGTACGGCAACCCCAGCAGCCGCGCCAGCGTCTTCGCGTTGCCCAGCATCGGGTAGATCTCCTCGGCCCCGACGATCGAGCACGGCACGATCGGCACGCCCGCCCGCAGCGCGGAGGAGACGAACCCGCCCCGCCCGAACCGCTGCAGCTTGTACCGGTCGGCGAACGGCTTGCCGATCCCCTTGAAGCCCTCCGGCCAGACCCCGACCACCTCGCCCTTGGCCAGCAGCCGCTGGGCGTCCTCGTTGCAGGCGAGGGTGTGGCCGGCCTTCCGGGCCAGCTCGTTGATCCCGGGCAGTACGAAGACCAGGTCGGCGGCCAGCATTCGCAGGTGCCGGTGGGCGGGGTGGTGGTCGTGGATCGCGATCTGCGTCATCAGCGCGTCCAGCGGCAGCACCCCGGAGTGGTTGGCGACGATCAGCACCCCGCCGGTGTCCGGGAGGTTCTCCACCCCGCGGACGGAGATCCGGAAGTACTTGTCCGCCAGCGGCCGCAGCGCGGTGATCAGCACCTGCTCGGTCAGCTCGCGGTCGAAGCCGAACTCGTCCACCTCGTACTCGCCGGTGAGCCTGCGGCGCAGGAAGGCCAGCCCGTTGGCCGCCCTGGCCTCCCAGCCCTTGCCGAACACCCGGTCCGCCAGCCCGCCCAGGGCGTCCACCAGAGGCGGCACGGGGGGCCGCCGGGCCGCCTCGGGGGCCCTGGCCGCTGACGTCTCGTCAGGCACCGGCTCCGGCGGCGGCACGGCCTTCGGCCGATTCGCCCGGCCGTCGCCGGTCCCGGCCCGCCGGTCGGCGAAGGGGATGACCTTGGCCTCGCTCACGGGGTCCTCCTAGTCGCGCTGGTGGGGGGCAGCCGGAGGAGGCCGCCGCCGATCCGGTCGACCAGCCCCTCCACCCGCTCCGGCGGGAGCAGCCCGCGACCGCGCACCCGGGCGAAGTCGTCCAGCGCCTCCCCCGTGCTGAACTCCGGGGTGAAGCCGAAGGTGTCCCGCATCTGGGTGGTGTCCACCACCCTGCCATGGGTGAGGAGCCGCATCTGCTCGGGGGAGAAGTCGGCCAGCCCGCTGCCGCGCAGCATCCGGGCGAGGAGGCTGACGGCCGGCGGCAGCACCGGCACCGTCGGCCGGCCCAGCCGCCGGGCCGCCTGGGAGAGGAGCAGCACGCCCTCCCCGGCGATGTTGAAGGTGCCGGTGTTGATGCTGCCGCCGGCGGCCTCGAAGGCGGCCAGCCGCACGGCCTCCACCGCGTCCTGCTCGTGGACCAGCTGAAGCCGCGGGTCGTAGCCGAGGACGGTCGGCAGCACCGGGAAGGACAGGTACTCGGCCAGCGGGGTGTCCGCCCGCGGGCCGATGATGTTGGCGAACCGCAGCACGGTCACGGCCACGTCGGGGCGGCGCCGGGCGAAGCCGCGGACGTACCCCTCGACCTCGACCGCGTCCTTGGCGAAGCCGCCGCTCGGCAGCGTCTTCGGCTGCATCTGCTCGTCGAAGACCGCCGGGTCGCGGGGGGCGGAACCGTAGACGCTGGTGGTGGACTTGACGACCAGTCGCCGCACCGAGGGGGCCTTCTGCACCGCGCCGAGCAGCTGCATGGAGCCGATCACGTTGGTCTCCTTGACCTGCGACCGGCCGGCGGAGCCCAGCAGGGTGGCGCTCACCCCGAGGTGCACCACGGTGTCCACGCCGTACTCGGCGAGCAGCCGGCCGATCACCGGCCGGCGGATGTCGGCGCGCGCGAAGGCGTAGGCGGCCCGGTCCACGGCCCCGCCCTCGGGGCCCACGAGTTCGGGCGCCGGCGGATGGAGGTCGACGCCGACCACCAGGTCCACCCCGGGCTCGCGGCGGACCCGCCGCACGAACCGCCCGCCGAACTGGCGGGCCACACCGGTGACGAGCAGCACCTTCCCCAATTGGACGCCCTCCCCGCGAGCTCCGGGTGCACGTCAGCACGCTACCGCGTGGATGTTGCCGCGGGGTGTCCGCCACAGCCGATACTTCCCCCGCGTTCCGGGGAGCGCCTGCCCGGTGCCGCGCGCGGGAAGCGTCCGGGAAGCGCGCGGGCATGCCGATGCCCGCCCCGGCCGCTACGACCGGGGCGGGCATCGAGGCCTCGAAGGCGCCGCCTACTTCTTGTTGCGACGCTGAACGCGGGTGCGCTTCAGCAGCTTGCGGTGCTTCTTCTTGGCCATACGCTTGCGGCGCTTCTTGATTACGGAGCCCACTGACAACCCTCGCTTCACTGGACAACCCCCGCGGAGCGGGGCGTCAGAGTCCAACGCAGATTTACAGGTGAGGCCCCAGCCTACCCAACCTCCGGCCCGTGGCGTTAATCCGGCCCCCTGGAGCGGACTCCAGGGGGCCGGCGGTGCGTGGTACGCCTACGCCGGTGGCGCGGGGGCCGCTATGCGGTCTCCCGCCCGACGTAGGACTCTCGGAGGTAGTCGTGGACTGCCTGCTCGGGAACTCGGAACGAGCGGCCCACTCGGATGGCAGGCAGCTCACCACTGTGCACCAGGCGGTACACGGTCATCTTCGACACTCGCATCACCGTGGCGACTTCCGCGACGGTGAGGAAATTGACCTCGTTCAGAGGCCTCTCGCCAGACGCCATGAACAACACCGAACCTTCTCCGTGTGACGGGCACCGGCTTCCCCTCCGGTGACTCCAGCCAGCACACGCGTATCCCCAGAGTAGTTGCGGGTGGTACCAGTGGGAAGGGGGTGCCACGGACCGGAATTACCGTGACAGACCCGCCCGTTGCAGTACGTAGTCCGTCAGCGGTGTGTAGTACTCCGACCGCACACCGTCGTCGAGGGGCACCGCCACCTCGACTTCCCCGATCGCCTCCGCGACGAACGGCGCGGGGTCGTTGGAATCGGCCAGAGCGAGCGTCCTGACCCCCAGCCGGCCGGCCCCGACCGACCAGCCGTGGTCGCCGATGACCAGGTCAGGCGGGTTCTCCCCGGACTCGGCGAGGGCCGAGAGGGCGATCCGCACCGGTTGCGGAGAATGCGTGTGGGCGTACGAGGGGAGCGGCCGGACGCCCGGTTCACCGGAGTTCCCGGCTCCGGTCGAGGACACCTCTTCATACACCTGCACGACTCCGACGCTCCGTGCGTAGTCCAGCGCGCAGTGCCGCTCCCCGCCCCCGTTGTGCAACAGGAAGCGGTACCCGCGCGCGGGCGTGCGCACCGCACAGCCCACCGAGGCGAGGGCCTCCCCGAGTGCCGCGTGGAACCCCAGCAGCGGTACGGGGTGCCCGGTGCCGATGAGGACGCTGCCGCGCTCCGCGGCCGCCCGGGCGATCTCCTCGGCGAAGCGGTCCAGGGCGTCCAGGGTCCGTTCGGGATCGATCCGGTCCTGTCCGGCGGTGTGCGCGGGGTCCGGGGAGACGCCGGCCCGGTCGGCGAGGAGGGCGAGGACGGCGGCCTCGTCCCAGGAGTCGTCCGGGTCGAGGCCGAGGGTCATCGCCGGGTCCCGGCGGGCGAACCGGGCGTAGTGCCGGAGGTTGCCCTCGCGCGGGGTGGCCACCTCCCCCGCGATCCCGGACTCCACCAGGTGGTCCAGCAGTTGATCCCGCGTCATGGAGGGCCGTTCTCCTCGGTGGTGGGGCGGCGGCCGGTCGGCCGGCGGCGGCGCCGGACCGCCCGCCCGGGACGGGACGGGTCAAAAGGGCTCGGGCAGCAGGCCGTGCAGCGGGAAGATCTCCCGCCGGGTGGCGATGATCGCCCGGTCCAGGCGGTCGGCCGGGTCGTAGCCGTAGTCCTCGAACTCCCGCCAGGTCGGGCGCACCCCGTCGGTCATCCGCTTGGGGGCCTCCCGGCCGGTGAGCCGGCGGACCTCGGCCCGCCAGGGCTCGGGGGTCTCCTCCTCGGGGGCGACCGGGCGGCCCGCCGCGATCCCCACCAGATGCGTCCAGACCCGGGGCACCACCTCGGCCACCGCGTATCCGCCGCCGCCGAGGGCGACCCAGCGGCCGCCGGCGTAGGTGTGGGCGTACTCGTGGAGCTCGGCCGCGGCGGTGGCCTGCGCGTCCACGCTGATCGCCAGGTCCGCCAGCGGGTCCTCGACGTGGGCGTCCGCGCCGTGCTGGGTGACCAGGACCTGCGGCTGGAAGGCGGCGAGGAGCTGGGGCACCACGGCGTGGAAGGCGCGCAGCCAGCCGGCGTCCCTGGTGCCGGGCGGCAGGGCGACGTTGACCGCCATCCCCTCGGCGCCGGGGCCGCCGGACTCCTCCGGGCGGCCGGTGTGCGGGAAGAGGAAGCGCGGGTCCTCGTGGAGGGAGATGGTGAGCACCCGGGGGTCGTGCCAGAACACGTGCTGGACGCCGTCGCCGTGGTGGACGTCGGTGTCGACGTACGCGACCCGCTCGGCGCCGAGCTCCAGCAGCCGCGCGATGGCCACGGCGGCGTCGTTGTAGATGCAGAAGCCGGCCGCCCGGCTGGGCATGGCGTGGTGGAGACCGCCGGTGAAGTTGACGGCGTGCCGGGCGAGTCGGCGGTCCGCGGGGGTGCCGGGCGGCGGGTAGACGGCCTCGGCGGCGGCCACCGACTGGCCGGCGATCAGGGCGGCGGCCCGGTGCATGTTCGGGAAGAGCGGATTGTCCTCGGTGCCCAGTCCGCGGCGGGGGTCGGAGAGCCCGGAGCGGACCGCGTCCAGATAGTCGGCGTGGTGCACCAGGCGCAGGGTGGAGTCGCCGGCCGGCGGGGCCGCCTCGACCCGCACCCCCGGGGCGCGGTCCAGGCCGAACTCCCGGATCAGCCGCATGGTGAGGTGCAGCCTCGCCGGGTGCATGGGGTGCTCGGGGCCGAAGTCGTACTCGGTGACCGCCTCGTCCCACTGCAACCGCAGACCGCAGCCCTGCTCGCCCCGCTCGTTCGCCATGGGGCAACCGTAACGCCCGCCGGGGGCGCGGCTCAGGTCTCGGACGGGACCGGTTGCACGGCGCCGCTCTCCGCGGCCGGCCGGGCGGCCGGCCCCGCGCCGAACGACCGCACCACCAGCACCAGGGAGAGCAGCATCGCGGTCGGCACCAGCATCGCCAGCCGGTAGCCCATGGCGTCGGCCAGCGCGCCGACCAGCGGCGAACCGACCAGGAAACCCGCGTAGTTGAAGATGTTGAGCCGGGCCACCGCGGCGTCCGATGCCCACGGCACCCGCCGGCCGCCGGCCGCGAAGACCTGCGGCACCACCACGCTGATGCCGAGCCCGACCACGGCGAAGCCGAGGATCGCGAACCAGGCCCCCGGCGCGCAGACCACCAGCACGAAGCCGAGGGTGCAGACCACGGTCCCGGCGAGGACCACCCGCACGGGCCCCCAGCGCCGCACCCGCCCGTCGCCCAGCGCCCGGGCCACCAGCATCACCACCATGTACGCGTTGTACGGGAGGGTGGAGAGCTGGTCGGAGGAGTGCAGCCCGTCGGAGAGGTACTTGGCGCTCCAGTTGGAGACGGTGGCGTCCCCGATGTACGCGAAGCACATCGCCAGGCAGAGCGGCAGCAGCGGCTTCCACGGCACCGTGCGGGCGGCCTGCGCGGCGGCCTCCGCGACCGCCGAGCCGAGCTCGGCCGGGCCGGCGTACCAGCGGCCGGCGATCAGCACGGCGGCGGCGACCACCAGTGCGGCGGGGGTGAAGACCGCGGAGAGCGAGAGGTGGTAGTGGGCGTCCACCCAGGCCAGCGAGGCGCCGACGATCCCGCCGAGGCTGAACGCGGCATGGAAGCCGGTCATGATCGGGCGCCCGTAACGGCGCTGCAGCCCGACCCCGAGCATGTTCATCGAGGCGTCCAGGCCGCCGGTGAAGAGACCGAAGGCGGCGAGGGAGATCGCCAGGGCCCAGAGGCTGCTGCCGCCGGCGCCGACGCCCAGCAGGGTCAGGCAGACCACCGGCTGGACCACGCGGAGGACCGCGCGCGGGGTGGTCCGCTTCACCACCTGCTCGGAGCAGACCGATCCGACCCCGGCCAGGATCGGAACGGCCGCGAGGAATATCGGCAGTTGGCCGTCGCTGATCCCGTACTGCCGCTGGATGGCGGGGATCCTCGTCACGAGGAGCGCGAAGATCGCGCCCTGCCCGAGGAAACTCACGGCGAGGGCGGCGCGAGCGGCCCGCAGACGACTCTCCACGTGCGTGAGCGCTCCCCCCACGACGATGCGGCTACCGGTTGGTACCCGCGTTCCCGGGAGACTAGGCGCTGACGCCCGCAGGCGGAAGGGGTCTTCCCCTACCCCGCCCCTTCCTGTTTCCCGGGGCTGCCGCCCCGACCCCGCCGAGCAGCCCCGGGTGGAAGCCCGAAGGGCGAATCCAGGGGCGCGGGGAACTGCGCGCCCAGCCGACTACGGCGCCGCACCCGGCCACCGCCACCGGCTCGCAACCCGGACTCCGCTGCCGAGTGCGGCAGGTCACTGGCCGGGCGCGCGGTTCCCCGCGCCCCTTGATTCGCTGCGCGAATCGCGGGGCGGTCAGTGGGCCAGGCCCAGCAGTGGTGGCAGCTCCGCCATCGTGGGGAAGCGGGACGTCGCCGCGGCCAGCTTCGCCGCCGGCGTCAGCGCGGTGTAGCCGAAGACGTCCATCCCCGCCGCCCGCGCCGCGGCCACCCCCGCGGGGGAGTCCTCGACGACCGCGCAGCGCTCCGGCGTAGCGCCCATCTCCGCCGCCGCCCGCAGGAAGAGGTCCGGCGCCGGCTTCCCCCGCCCCACGTCCTCCGCGCTGAAGATCCGCCGGTCGTCGAAGAAATCCGAGAGCCCCGTCAGCCGATGCGCGGTCCTGATCCACTCATGCGTGGCCGAGGAGGCGACGCAGTACGGAACCCCCGCCGCCCGCACGGCCTTGAGCACCTCCTCCGCCCCCGGCACCGCCGTCAGCTGGGTCTGGAAGACGTCGAAGACCCGGGCGTGGAACAGCTCGTCGAAGCCGTCCGGCAGCAGCGCGCCGTCGAACCGCGCGCCGATCACGTCGTGGACGGTGTGCGCCGCCGTCCCCATGAAGTCGCGGATCGAGTCCTCGTAGGTGGTCGGGTAGCCGAGCTCGGTGAGGTAGCCGGCCAGCGTCCGGTTCGCGATCGGCTCGCTGTCGACGAGCACACCGTCGTTGTCGAAGATCACCAGTTCGTAGCGCACACGATCAACTCTACGGCCGGGGCCCGAGGCTATCTGCCGCCGGAGGCCAGCTCCCGCGAGCGGTCCCGGGCCGCCTCCAGGGCGGCCAGCAGGGCGGCCCGCACGCCGTGGTTCTCCAGCTCGCGGATCGCGGAGATGGTCGTCCCGGCCGGCGAGGTCACCGCCTCCCGCAGCTTGACCGGGTGCTCCCCGGAGTCCCGCAGCATCACCGAGGCCCCGACGGCCGCCTGCACGATCAGGTCGTGGGCGGTGGACCGGGGCAGCCCCAGCAGGATCCCGGCGTCGGTCATCGCCTCCACCAGGAAGTAGAAGTACGCCGGCCCGGAGCCGGACAGCGCGGTCACCGCGTCCTGCTGCGACTCCGGGACCACGATGGTCTTGCCCACCGGGGAGAAGATCTCCTCGGTGCGTGCGATGTGCTCCGGCCCGGCGTGGGCGCCCGCCGAGATCGCGCTCATCGCCTGGTCGACCAGGACCGGGGTGTTGGTCATCACCCGCACCACCGGGGTGCCGGGGGCGAGCCGCTCCTCGAACCACTCGGTGGGCACCCCCGCCGCACCCGAGATCACCAGCGTCTCGGCCGGGACGTGCGGGGCCAGCTCCTCCAGCAGGGCGCCCATGTCCTGCGGCTTGACGGTGAGGATGAGGGTGTCGGCGGCCTTGGCGGCCTCCCGGTTGGAGACCGCCTCCACCCCGTGCCTCCTCCTCAACTCGGCGGCGCGCTCCGGGCGTCGGGCGGTGACCAGGAGATCCGCGGGGTCCTTGCCGGCCCGCAGCATCCCGGAGAGCAGGGCCTCGCCGATCTTCCCGGTTCCGAGTACGGCGACTCGTCGCGTCATGGGGTGGCTCACCTCTCGGCTGGGATCGCGTTGACCCCGCCATCCTCGCATCCGCCCGGACGGGGCCGGCGGCTAGCGCGGGGCGGCCGCCCCGCGCCGGCTGCGCGGTCCCGGCAGCGGCTCGCCGGGGATCAGCCCGACGAGGATCTCGCCGTCCACCTCGCGGACCGGGAAGACCCGGATGGGCAGCCGCGCGGGCGGGCTGAGCGGCTCGCCGGTGGCGTAGTCGAAGACGCTGCCGTGGCAGGAGCAGAGGAGGCCCTCCCGGGTCGGTCGGCCCGAGGAGAGGAGGCAGTCGAGGTGGGTGCAGTAGTTGGAGCTGGCGTACGCCCGTCCGCCGTACCGGGTCACCGCGAGCTCCAACTCGCCCACGTGGAACCGGCGTACGACGCCCTCCGGCACCTGGCCGGAGCGGGCCACCCGGACGTACTCCCGCTCGGGGGCGTCCGCCGGGCCCTCCGCCGGACCGTCCGCCGGGCCGCCCGCGGGCTCGTCCGCCGGGCCGCCCGCGGGCCCGTCCGCCGGGCCGCCCGCCGGCGGGCCCGCCTCCCGGCCGCCGGGCGGCACCGGGAAGACCACCGGCACCTCCGGGCCGGCCAGTTCGTCGAGTTCGACGTCCTCGTCGGCGAGCGCCGCCGGATCCGGGCGGGCGCCGAGGGCGATCAGCTCCTTGGCGGCCAGCACCTCGCCGCCGCGCTCCATCCCGAAGGCGGCCCGCAGCCGCCCCTCGTCCAGGTAGAAGGCGACGAAGTCGCGCTCCTCGACCGAGCCGCGGACCACGATCCGGTCCCAGCGCTCCGCGTGCCCGCAGTGCTGGAGGTTGAGCCCGAACTGGTCGGACCAGGACCACAGCGGGTCGTCGTGGACCACCGCGCCGCCGAGGACGTTCCGCGCCACGGTGGCGCCCTGCCGGTCGGCGTTGTCGACGTGCTCGGTGCGGATCCGGCGGCCGTACAGGGGGTGCCACTGCGCGGCCGCGTCCCCCGCCGCCCAGATCCGCGGATCGCTCGTCCGCAGCCGCTCGTCGACCAGGACGCCGTCGCCGACGTCCAGTCCCGAGGCCTCGGCGAGGGCGGTGTCGGGGACCGCGCCGACCGCCACCACCAGGGCGTCCGCCTCGACGCACAGCCCGCTGTCGGTGGTCACCAGGACACCGCGGCCGGTCTCCCGGACCGAGCTCAGGGCCTCCCCGGTGTGCAGCTCCACCCCGGCCGCCCGCTGGATCTCCGCGCAGACGCCGCCGAACCGCCGTCCGAGCTGCCGCTCCAGGGGCGCTTCCGCGCGCTCGACCACCACCGGCTGCCCGCCCGCGTCCAGTACCGCGGAGGCGAGCTCGGAGCCGATGAACCCGGCGCCGATGACGGCGATCCGGGCGCCGGGCCGGAGGAAGCCGCGCAGCCGCTCGGCGTCCTCGATCCGGCGGAGATGGATGATCCGCTCGCCCTCGACGCCCGGCAGCCGGCGGGGCCGGGCGCCGGTGGCGAGGAGGAAGCGGTCGCCCGCGATCCGTTCGCCGTCGGCCAGTTCGACCGCCCCGGCGGCCCGGTCGATCCGCACGGCCGGGGTGCCCAGCCGGAGTTCGACCGCGTTCTCCTCGCACCACCGCCCGGAGAGCAGCGCGAGTTCCGTCCCGGCCGGGCCGTCCGCCAGGTACTCCTTGCTCAACGGGGGCCGCTGGTAAGGGGCGTGGGGCTCGTCGCCGACGAGGACGATCCGGCCGTCGTAGCCCTGGCGGCGCAGGGTGCGGGCGGCCGAGGCGGCCGCCTGTCCGGCGCCCACGGCGACGAAGGTTCGGGGCCCGCCGCTGGGGCCGGGGTGGGTCTGCACTGGGCTCACTCCTGGACGAGATCGGCGGCGGGGAGGGCGGACGGGGCGGCGGAGGCGGACGAGGCGGAGGCGGAGGCGGCGGGCTGCCGTACCAGCACCCAGACCTGGCCGTCCTCCACCCGGACCGGATAGGTCGGCTGGCACTCCGCCCGGTCCTCGGCCTGTCCGGTGCGCAGGTCGAAGGCCCACTGGTGGCCGGGGCAGACGACCCGCCCGTTGAGGAGGGTCCCCCGGGAGAGCGGCCGGTCCTTGTGGACGCAGGCGTCCTGGAACGCGAACACCTCGCCGCCGTGGGCGAAGAGCGCGATCCGCTCCGACCCGACGGTGACCAGCTTCTTCCCGCGGCGGCCGAACTCGGCCAGCTCGGCGACCCGCGCCCACTGCGGATCCGTCATCTTCTCCCCCTCCGTAGGCGGTTGGGTGCCCGCCGCGGGCCTGCGCGGCCCGCGGCGGGCGGGTTGCGGCACCGCGCGCTCAGGCGGCGGCGGTCTGCAGTTCGTCAGGTCGGACGTACTGGTCGTAGAGGGCCTGGGTGTAGGAGAACCGCATCTCGGCTCCCCAGCGCACGAACTGGAGGCAGCGCTGCTGGAGGGCCGGGGTGTCGGCGTGGTCGAGGACGATCTGGTAGCCGCGCTCGCCGTGCACCACGTCCGAGGTGATGTGGAGGTCGAAGAACTCGATCTCGTCCTCGGAGAAGCCGTAGGACTCGCGCAGCGGGACGATCTGCTTCCGGTAGATGCTCGGCACCTGCGACTCCAGGCCGACCACCAGCGCCGCGGTGGCCACCACGAAGTGCTCGCGCATGGCGACCGCGTAGCACCAGGACTGCAGGCCGCGGGTGACCGCGTTCATGTTGGAGGGGTCCTGCACCCGCTCCCGGGTGGTGCCGCAGGCCTCCGCGAAGCGGATGAGGAGCTCGGTGTGCCGGATGTCGGCCAGCTCCTCCTCGTACATGTTCTGCAGGGTGAAGTCCTTGGCGCCGGTGCACTCGTCGGGGGTGTTGCCGTAGATGTAGCCGAGGTAGTCGGCGAAGGGGCCGACGTAGTGGTAGTGGTTCTCCGCCCAGCGGGCGAAGTGCTCGCGCTTGAGCCGGCCCTCCGCCCACGCCTGGCTGAACGAGGCGTTCTTCGCCTCGCGGCCCTTGATCGCCTCCTCCAGGGCGCTGCGGAACGCGTCCTTGGACAACAGCTCGGTCACCGTCGTCCTCCTTCCGTGGTTGCCGGGGCGCGCGGTTTCCCGGGCGCATCCACAACGTAGGCGCGCCCCAGGGGTGTTCAGCACGGACGGAGTGCACAGCCCAGATCCCGATGTATGTGCGGAATGCCGAAGCCCCGGGGGTCCCGCCCGGCGGGTCAGAAGGCCAGCACCGAGACCAGCACCGCCGCCGCCAGGCCGACCAGCACCGGTACGAAGCAGTACCTGACCAGGGTCTCCACCTGGACCCGCGCCACCCCGGCCACGGCGAGCAGCGAGGACCAGGCGATCAGGACGCCGCCGCCGGTCCACACCGAGCCCATCTGGCCGAGGGCGGCCAGCGCCGACGGGCTCACATGGGCGGCCGGGCCGAGCGCGCCTGCCAGCGAGCCGGTCATCGGCAGGCCGGAGAAGCCGGAGCCCTCCAGCCCGGTGACCATGCCGATCAGCAGGATCGAGACGGACAGGATCAGGGCGTTGTGCGGGATGTACTGCTGCCCGGCCGCCACCAGGTCGAAGAGCAGCGCGGGCGGCTTGGCGTGCGGGTCCAGCCCGAGGATGGTGGCGGCGTAGTCCGAGTTGCCGAGGAAGAAGAAGCCGGCGATCGGGATCACCACGCCCATCGCCTTGAAGGCGAAGACCAGGCCGTCCACCAGGTGCGAGGCGGAGGTGCTGAGCCCCTGCGCGCCGTCCCGGCTGAGCGAGGCCGCGAAGAGCAGCAGGGTGGCCACGCCGCCGACCAGGGCGGCGGCGTCGGAGCCCTGGGTGGCCGGCACCAGGGTGGTGAACTTGCCGAGCAGCATGTAGACCACGAGGGCGGCGAAGCAGAGCGGCACCAGCACGGCGAAGATCTTGGCCCGGCCCGCGTGTCGACCGTCCTCCGGACCGCCGCCGGCGGCAGCGACGGACGCGACGGCGCCGCCGCCGAGGGTGCCCGCTTCGGCGCCGGGGGGCGCGGCGGTCGGCTCCGGGGCGTCGGCATCGGTTCCGGTCCCCGCGCCCCCGGTGGTGGTGGTCGTGTCGGTGGTGGCGGCCACCGCCGCGAGGGTGCGCGAGCCCGCGGCGCGGGAGCCGGCGGCCCCGGCCACGACCGTCTCGCTCTCCTCCGCGGCGCTCTCCCAGCGCAGCAGGTTGTCCGCGTCCAGCGGCCGGATGGAGCGCCGGGTGCGCCAGTAGACGAAGGCCAGCGCGACCGCTCCGGTCACCAGGGAGAGCACCATCGCCTTGTCCGCCACCGAACCGGTGGACACCCCGGCCGCCTTGGCGGACAGCCCCGGCGCCACCTGGATGATGTAGTCGCTGGACAGGGCCATCCCCTGACCGGCGATCGCGATGGCCGCGGCGGCCCCGACGGCCGGCAGCCCGGCCCGGATGGCGGCCGGCAGCAGGATCGCGCCGATCAGCGGAACCGCCGGGGTGGGCCAGAAGAAGAGGCTGATCAGATACGTGACGGCGGCCAGGACGAAGAAGGCCGTCCGGCCGTTGCGCATCAGCCCCTGGAACGGCCGGACCATCCGCCGCTCGGCGCCCATCGCGCGGAGCGCGCCGAGGAGGGCGGTGATCAGCGCGATGATGAGGAAGATGTCGAAGAGCTCGGAGGCCGCCGTCATCCCCGCGTTGAAGATGGACGAGAGTCCCCGTACCAGGCTCCCGGTGTAGACCCAGGCGGTCAGGAAGGTCGCGACCACCGCCGGGACCACGACGTTCTTGCGGGCGATCATCACGCCGATGATCACCACGACCCCGGCGAGGTATATCCAGTGCGCAGCAGTCAGATGCATGTCCGCACTCCCATGTTCGATGAATGAGCGGCATGCTCTCCAGCCGCGTGGCCGAGTCAAAGCCTCAGGGTGCACAGGGCTGGCAAGCCTAGTTGTGCACAATGTTCTTCGATCTTCCCCGGCGTTTCCGGGCTGTTTCACTCCGGCGACGACGGGTGCGGTGCCGGGCCGCCGATGTGCCGACCGCCCAGAGGAGCGGCCGTTCTCAGGAGACCCTGCACATGGCCGGGCGTCCGGGCCGGCCACCAGACTCGGCCGGGTGAACTCACCGAAGAGCGATGCGTACGGAGGCACCGGCCTCCAGGCGGCGCCGGACCGGCCGCCGGTGCTCAGCGCCGGCGGCATGGCGGTGGCGAGCCACCCGGCGGTGTCCTTCGCCGGGGCGCGGGTACTGGCCGAGGGCGGCAACGCGGTGGACGCCGCGCTGGCGATGGCGGCCGTGTCCTGGATCGCCCTGCCCGGCCAGTGCGGGGTGGGCGGCGACGCCTTCGCCGTGGTCCGCGAACCCGGCGGCCGGGTGTGGACGGTGTCCGGTTCCGGCTACGGACCGGACGGCGGCGACCCCGGCTTCTACCGTGGACGCGGACTGTCCGCCGTCCCGCTGACCGGACCGCTGTCGGTCGCGGTGCCCGGCGCCGTGGGCGCCCTGGCTGCGCTGCACGCCGCCGGCGGTTCGCGGGAACTGCCCGCGCTGTGGGCGCCCGCGGCCCGCGCCGCCGAGACCGGACTGCCCTCCACCGCCAAGACCCGGGCCGACGTCCTCGGCCACCAGGCGGCGCTGCGCCGGGACGAGGGCGCGGCCCGCGCCCTGCTGCCCGGCGGCCGGGCGCCGGCCGTCGGCGAGCGCCTGCCGCAGCCCGAACTGGCCGCGACCATCAGGAGGCTGGCCGAGGACCCGGCGGCCTTCCACACCGGCTGGTTCGCCGAGCGGGCGGTGGCCGCGCTGCGCGAGGCCGGCGCCCCGTTCGACGGCGCGGAGTGGGAGCTCAGCGGACGGATCGCGGCGCGGCCCGCGCTGCGCGGCCGCTACCGGGGCCACACCGTCCACCAGACCCCGCCGCCCACCCCCGGCTGGATGGTCCTCCAGCAGGCCGCGGTCTGCGACGGTTTGCTGGACGGGCTCCCCCGGCTGGGCGCCGAGGCCGTCCACCTGCTGGCCTCGGCGGCCCGGCTGGCCTTCGCCGACCGGGTGGAGCGCTGCGGAAGCGACACCGAGGCCTGGAGGGAGACGCTGACCCCGGCCGCGGTGGCCCGCGCCCGGGAGCGGATCGCCGCCGACGCCGTACCGGCCGGGCTGGCCGGCCCCGCGGACGGCGACACCACCTCGGCGGTGGCGGTGGACGCGGAGGGCCGGGCGGTCAGCCTGATCCACTCGCTGGCCTTCACCTTCGGCTCCGCGACCACCGTGCCGGGCACCGGGGTGATCCTCAACAACCGTCTGGGACGCGGGAGTTACCTGATCCCCGGGCACCCCAACGAGGTCCGGCCGCGGCGCCGGCCGCTGCACACCCTGAACGCCTGGATCGCCACCGACCCGGCCGGCCGGCTCGCCCACGTCGGCAACACGCCGGGCGGCGACGGCCAGGTGCAGTGGAACACCCAACTGCTCTCCCACCTCCTGGACCACGGCGCCGACCCGCAGTCCGCGGTGGACGCCCCGCGTTTCACCGTCCACCCCGGCAGCGACGCCGACGTCCTCGGGCAGCCCGAGGAGCTGCGCTGCGAGTCGCGGCTCGGCGCGGAGGCGCTGGACGGGCTGCGGGCCCGCGGCCACCGGGTCCGGGTCACCGGCCCCTGGGAGGGCGGCGGCAGCGCGCTGGTCGTCTCCGCCGACCACGAGCGGGGCTGCCTGTCCGGCGGCGCCGACTCCCGCCAGGAGGGGGTGGCCCTCGGTGGCTGAGCCCGGCGGACGACCGGCCGCCCCGCAGCCGCAGGGGGCGTACCAGGCCGCGGTGGTGGACGGCGGTCTGGTGCTGACCGCGGGGATGACGCCGCGGATCGACGGCCGGCTCGCGGTACGCGGGCTCGTCGGCGGCGACGTCGACCTGCCGACCGCCCGCCGGGCCGCGGGCATCGCCGCGCGGAACGCGGTGGCGGCGGCGCTGAACGCGGTCGGCGAGGGCGGCCGGCTCCGCCGGTGCCTGCGGCTGACCGTCTATGTGGCCTGCGTGGAGGGCTTCGAGGAGCTCTCGGCGGTCGCCGACGGCGCCTCCGAGGTCCTGCGGGCGGAGTTCGGCCGGCTCCCCGTCCGCAGCGCGATCGGCGTCCGCGCGCTGCCCTCCGGCGCGCCGGTGGAGGTGGAACTCACCGCCGGCGTCGACTGAGCCCCCCGCCCCCTACGCCGGCGGCGCCAGCTCCGCGTCCAGCGCGCGCAGGGAGTCGTTCAGGGTGTGGATGCGGTACGCCAGCCAGACGGTGAACTGGGTCTCGGCCGAGCGGACGTCCATCCCCAGCGCCCGCGAGGCCCGCTCCAGCTTGTAGAGCATGGTGTTGCGGTGCAGCTGGAGCCGCCGCGCGGCCGCGTTCAGGTTCCCCGACTCGGCGATGTACGCCAGCACCACCCGCTCCAGGTCGCCGGTCTGGCCGTCCAGCTTGCGCAGCGGTTCGAGCACCTCGCGGGCGAACTCCCGGCCGGGCTTGCTGGCCGCGGCCTCCTCTATCGCCGCGAACACCCGCAGCCGCTCGTAGCCGCACACCTCCGGGACGTCCACCCGCTGGGACAGCTCCAGGACGATCCGCGCCTCCCGGTAGCCCGCGGCCACCCCGGCCGCCCCCGGCGCGCCCCGCCCGTGGGTGATCTGGATCTCCCCGTCGACCCGTTCCCGCACCGCGCGCTGGACCTGCCGGCCGAAGCGCTGGATCTCGGCGCTCTCCACCTGGACGTCGTACCGCGAACGCGCGTCGGAGGCGGGCAGTTCGCGCACCACCACCAGCAGCCGGCCGACGAACCCGGCCATGGTGAAGCCGTCCGCGGTCTCCGCCCGGCCGCGGACCACGGTCCGCAGCAGCTGCTGCGACCGTCCGGGGTCGATGCCGGGCGCGGCGACCACGAAGACCACGTGCCGGGCCGCCGCGTCGAACCGGTAGTGCCGCGAACGCGCCTCCAGCGCGTGGACGTCGGCGAACCTGCCGTGCACCAGGCTGTCCAGGAAGTCGTCCCGGGCGCGCTCCTCCGCCTCGGTCACCGAGCGCTGGCGCAGCAGTTCCGAGGCGACCAGCGGCGCCGCCTGCTCGACGATCACCCGGTGCTGGGCGAGGTCGTGGGTGTCCGCCGGCAGCCGGGGCTCCACCAGGACGACCGCCCCGTAGAGCTCGCCGGCCACCCGGACCGGGGCCGCCACCGCCTGGACGGCGTCGCCGCCCGCCGCGTCGCCCCAGGGGGCGGTGGTGAGCAGCAGGTCGCAGGCGGCCGGATGGCGCGCCGGGCGCTGCCGCTCGTCCTCCGGCGGGGGGCCGCCCAGCCGGGCGTGCACCTGGGCGGCCAGTTCGCGGGCCACCTCGGGGTCCAGCCGGGGGGTGCCGCCGGAGCCCGCGGTGGCCAGCACCTCGCCGCCGTCGTCGGTGATCAGCACCGCGGTCGCGGCCAGCGTGGACATCGCCGCTGCCAGCGCCGGCAGCCCGGAGCCGGTGGCGAAGACCTCGCCGAGGATGCGGTGCACCCGCACCCCGTACTCCAGCACATGGGCGGTCGCGGCCAGGGCCTTCACCGCCACCAGCCGGCCGACCCCGCCGTAGTCCACCTCGGGGGGCAGCCCGACCAGCGGCAGCCCTATGTCGTCCGCGGCGAGGGCGGCCGGGCCCAGGCTGACCGTGCCGCCGGCCCGGGGGCGGGCGAAGACCACCGGTGAGCCGCGCCGGGCCAGGTCCTGGAGGAGGGCGCGGGCCCGGTCGTGGCCGGCCAGCTCGACGGCCGGGAGGTAGACCGCGGTCCCGGTCAGGTCGCCGTCGCCGGCCGGCCGCACGGCGGCCACCTCGGAGAGCGGCAGGCACCAGGCGACCGTCCGCCCCAGGCCCTTCTC
Organism: Phaeacidiphilus oryzae TH49; assembly: GCF_000744815.1. Taxonomy (NCBI): domain Bacteria; kingdom Bacillati; phylum Actinomycetota; class Actinomycetes; order Kitasatosporales; family Streptomycetaceae; genus Phaeacidiphilus; species Phaeacidiphilus oryzae. Next base: position 3,966,177 of record NZ_JQMQ01000005.1, on the reverse strand, counting down.
GCCGCCCAGCAGCCGCCCGCGCAGCATCGGCTCGGCCAGCAGCGCGCCGACCGTCAGCTCGGACTCCGGATAACCGGAGCCGGAACCGGAACCGGAGCCGGGACCGCCGCCGGAGCCGGCGTCTGAGTCGGTCCCGGGCCCGGACTCCTCGCCCGCCGCAGGCCCGCCGAAAGCTTTCGGACACCGTTCTTCGTGTGCCATCTGCCCATATCCTCCTGCAGCGAAGGTGCAATGTGCACGAGGCCGACCGGTGTCCCGGGGCCAAGACTGCTGTGCAGGCAACGCACGCGGTCCAGCCGACGGATGAACACCCGGGAGGCATCCTTGTCCAGCAACCCCCTTGCGCACCAGACCTCACCCGTCGTCTCCACCGATCCCTCCGCGCCGGCCGAGGTGGTGGCCGAGTTCCCGGCGGCCACCCCGGAGGAGGCCGCGGCCGCCGTCCGCACGGCCCACGCCGCCTCGGCGGACTGGGCGCGGCTGCCGGCCGGCGCCCGGGCCCGGGCGCTGGACGCGGCGGCCGGAGTGCTGACCGCCGAGGCGGAGGAACTGGCCCGGCTGATCTGCCGGGAGGAGGGCAAGGTGATCGGCGCCGCCCGCGGCGAGGTCGCCAAGACCGCCGAGCAGTTCAGGCTGGCGGCCCAGCTCGCCTTCCTGGTGGAGGGCACCACCTACCCGGCCGAGTCCCGCTCCGCGGCCTGGACGCTGCGGGTGCCGCTCGGCGTGGTGGTCGCCGTCACCCCGTGGAACTTCCCGGTCTCGCTCGCCGCGAGGAAGATCGCCCCGGCCCTGGCGGCGGGCAACGCCGTGATCCTCAAGCCGTCCCCGGTCGCCGCGGCCTGCGGCGCCTTCCTGGCCGGGGCCTGCCATCGGGCGGGCGTCCCGGAGGACGTCCTCCAGGTGGTGCAGGGCGACTCGGCGGACGCGATGGCGGCGCTGGTCGGCGCCCCGGAGACCCGGGCGGTGAGCTTCACCGGCTCGGACGCGGTCGGCGCCGTGCTGCGCCGCACCGCCCACCCGTGGGCCCGGCTGCAGTTCGAACTCGGCGGCCACAACACGGTGCTGGTCTGCGCCGACGCCGACCTGGCGCACGCCGCCGAGGAGGTGGCGGCCGGCGCCTTCGGCCTCACCGGCCAGGTCTGCACCGGCACCGACCGGGTGCTGGTGGAGCGCCCGGTACTGGCCGAGTTCACCGCCCTCCTCGGCGAGCGGGCCGCCGCCCTGGTGGCGGGGCCCGGCCTGGAGGCCGGCTCCTCGGTCGGCCCGGCGGCGACCGCGGCCCAGCGGGAGCGGCTCACCGCGCTGCTGGACTCGGCGCTGGACGCCGGCGCCTCGGTGGCCGGCCAGGGCACCCTGTCCGCCGCCGCCGACCCGTCCGGGCACTGGGTGCGGCCGACCGTCCTCACCGGCGTCCCGGCCAAGCACCCGGTGAACACCGGGGAGGTCTTCGGGCCGCTGCTCTCCGTCCTCCCGGTGGACGGGGTCGAGGCGGCCCTGACCGAGATCAACGGCGACGACCACCGGCTGGTCACCGCCGTCCACACCCGCGACCTGGGCACCGGCGGCCGCTTCCTCCGCGCGGCCCGCTGCGGGATCGTCAAGGTCAACGAGCGCACCACCGGGAACGGCGTCGCCCCGCCCTTCGGCGGCTGGGGGGCGTCCAGTTCGGGCGCCTTCCCCGAGGGAGGACGCGGCGCCCTGGACTTCGTCACCGACACCAAGACCGTCTACTGCGACTACCTCACCCCGAGGGAGAACTGATGCACACCGTCTACCGGTTGACCCTCGCCGATGCCCTGATCATGCTGGAGGCCGCCGAGGCGGAGGCCGAGCGGATCGGCGTCCGGGAGACCCTCTGCATCTCCGACGAGGGGGCGCACCCGATCGCCCTGCACAGGATGACCGGAGCCCGGCTGACCGGCGTGGAGATCGCCATCGCCAAGGCCTTCACGGCCGCCGGCCACCAGCGGGCCACCCATCTCTTCAACGAGCCGCCGAACGGCCCCGCGCTGCCCGGCAACGAGGCCTTCGGCATCCAGCAGACCCACCCGGGCCGGTTCGCGGTCTTCGTCGGCGGCTTCCCGATCGTCCACCAGGGCCAGGTGGTCGGCGGGGTGGGGGTGAGCGGCGGGAACGGCGAGCAGGACAAGGCGGTCGGCGCCGCGGCGCTGGCCGCCTTCGAGTCCAAGATCGCCGGCAGCGCCGCGAACTGACGGCCCGTCAGTCCCGGTCGGCCGGTCCCGCTGCCGCTCAGCCCCCGGCTCCTCAGCCCCCGGCCGTCACCCCTCGGCCAGCCACTCCGCGGCGGCGTGCAGCAGATGCCGCACGCCCTGCGGGACCGCCGGATCGGCGAGCGGGGCGAAGTGCGGGGAGTGGTTGCCGGCCACGCCCGCCGGAAGGTTGTCCTTCTCGCCCTGCCGGGGGTCCGACCACAGCCCGGGGTCCGAGCCGCCGAAGAACCAGAAGACGGACGGGCAGCCGGCCGCGGTGCCGAACGCCCCGAAGTCCTCACTGCCGGGCAGCGGGTGGCGCATCTCGTGGACGTGGATGTCCTGCTGCGCGCCCAGCGCCGCCATCACCCGCGCGGTCGCCCGGTCCGAGTTGACCGTCAGCGGGAAGGCGTTGAGCGGGCTGAACTCGGGGTCCTTGGGCGCCCCCGAGGCCTGCGCCTCGCCGTTCACGATCCGCTTGATCGCGGCCAGCACCCGCTCCCGCACCTCCGGGTCGAACGACCGTACGTTGACCTTGAGTTCGGCGTCGTCCGGGATGATGTTCTCCTTGAAGCCGGCCCGCAGCGAACCGACCGTCACCACCGCCGAGTCGGTGGCCGCGATCTCCCGCGAGACCACCCCCTGCAGCCGGAGCACGGTGCTGGCCGCCATCACCACCGGGTCCACCGTCTGCTGCGGGCTCGACCCGTGCCCGCCGCGGCCGAAGAGCCGGATCCGGAAGCTGTCCGCGGCCGCCATCACCGGCCCGGGCCGGACCGCGACCACGCCGGTCGGCTGCGGTCCGACATGCTGGCCGAGCGAGACGTCCGGCCGCGGGAAGCGGTCCAGGAAGCCGTCGTCCAGCATCGCCCGGGCGCCGGCCGCGGTCTCCTCGCCCGGCTGGAAGACCGCCAGCACGGTGCCCGACCAGTCCTCCCGGTGGGCGGCCAGCAGCTGGGCCGCGCCGAGGAGGCAGGTGACGTGGATGTCGTGGCCGCAGGCGTGCATGGTCGGCACGGTCTCGCCGTCGGGGTTCACCGCGGTGTCGGTGGAGGCGTGCGGCAGCCCGGTGGCCTCCCGGATCGGCAGCGCGTCCATGTCGGCGCGGAGCAGTACGGTCGGGCCCTCGCCGTTGCGGAGGACGCCGACCACACCGGTGCCGCCCACGCCCTCGGTGACCTCCCAGCCGCCCTGGGCGCGCAGCCGTTCGGCGACGATGCGGGCCGTACGGTGCTCGGCCATGGAGAGTTCGGGGTGGGCGTGGAAGTCGCGGTAGGCGTCGTACAGGTCGGGGAGGAGAGCCTGGAGTCCGACGGCGAGCCGCTCGGCGAGGCCGGTCGAGGGGGAGGAATCGTTCGGCATGAAACGTTCGTACACCGCCGCAGGCCGCCGCACCAGACCCCGTCCACGATCCGCACCCCGCCCGGCGCTTCGGCCGCCGGGCGTCACAACAGGCGCCGCAGCCCGCCCCGCAGCCGTTGCCGCAGATAGCCGGCCCCGCCCGGCCCGTAAGGGATCCACACCCGGACCGACTCGCCGGCCCGCGCCAGCCGGTCCTCCTCGCCCCCGGCGACCCCGTAGAGCAGCTGGAACTCGTAGCTCCCCTGCGGCCGGTCCGAGCGGACGGCGAGCGCCCCGGCGATCGCGATCAGCCGGGGGTCGTGGGTGGCGACCATGGGGTGCCCCCGGCCCTCCATCAGCAGCCGCAGGCAGCGCACATACGACCGGTCCACCTCGCTCCGGCGGACGAAGGCCACCCCGGGCGGCTCCCGGTAGGCGCCCTTCACCAGCCGCACCCGCGACCCGGCGTGGAGCAGCTCGCGGCAGTCGGCCTCGGTACGGCGGAGGTTGGCCTGGACGGCGACGCCCGCCCACGGGTAGTCGGCGCGCAGCTCGGCGACCGCGTCCAGGACGGCGTCGGTGCTGCGGTGGTCCTGGGCGTCCACGGTGGCCAGCGCGCCGGCCGCCTGCGCCGCGGCGCACAGCGCACGGGCGTTCTCCAGGGCGATCCGGTCGCCGTCCGGGCCGCTGAACCGGCCCAGCGCGCCCAGCGTGAACGACACCTCCGCACGCGGGCCGAGGCCCCCGGCGGAGAGCTCGGCCAGCAGCGCCAGATAGTCGTCCCGTACGCCGGCCGCGCGGGCCCGGTCCCGGACCGGTCCGGCCAGCAGGTCGAAGCTGACGTGCAGCCCGCGCGCGATCAGCGGATCGGCGGCGCGCAGCGCGGCGGCCCGGTCCTCGCCGGGCAGGTAGCGGCGCGCGAGCGGGGCGGGCAGGGCGCGAATCACGCCGTCCAGCCTAGGCGGGCGGCGGCGGGCTGATCCTCCGTCAGGAGGAGCATGTTCGGGAAAAATCAGGGTCGCCCCCTATGGCACCGGAATGTGCGGTGGGCGCACCGTGAAGGTATGACAAGCAAGGACGTATCGCGTCGCGAATCCGGGCAGCTCGCCGTCGCCTCGGCCACTCTGGGGCCGTGGAAGACGGCGGGGGTGACCGGTGTGATCGGCGGTGCGGCGGCACTCGGGGTGGACGTGGTCACCATGCACTGGTCGACCAGCCTGCTGGCCGGGCCGGTCGGCATCGCCCTCTTCCTGTTCTTCCTGGTCGGCGGGGTCGGCTCGGTGGCCGGCCGGGGCGGCGGGGACCGGCGGCTGCGCCGCTGGGCCGGCGAGCACCCGTGGCAGGTCGCGCTGGCCCCGGCGGGGGCGTTCTTCGTCACCGACGCCCTCACCCACTTCTTCCTCAGCTCCGCCAGCCTGGCCGGCGCGCTCTGGACCGGCATCTGGCAGGCCGCGATCCTCGCCGCGGTCGTCGGCGTGGTCGGCTCGGTCGCCGGCGCCCGCCGGAAGGCGTGACGCCCCGAGCGCAGCGCCGAGGGCGCAGGCGAAGGGGCGCGGGGAACCGCGGTTCCCCACGCCCCTGAACCCGCCCTGCGGGAAAAGCCTCGGGAAGAGCCTCAGCGCCGGGCCTTCCTGCGCTTCGCGCCACCGCCCTTCGGGCGGGTCCGCGCCAGCGTGGCCCGGGTCTTCGCCGCGTCCCAGCGCGCCCGCGCCGCGCCCTCCCCCGGCGCCTCGAACAGCGAGCGGACGAAATACGCGGCCAGCGACCCCACGAACCCGATGACCAGCATCACCCTTAGCTGCCCCTCGTCGGCCATCCACCCGGTCAACGCGTCCTTGCCGACGCTCAGCAGCCGCCAGGTCCGCGCCGCCGCGGCCAGCGAGCAGATCGCCACCGCGAGCACCAGCAGCACATCGACGATCGTCCCGGACCCGGCCAGGAACACCCCCTGCACGCCCAGCCGCATCAGCAGCCCGCCGGCCACCAGCGCGACCAGGGCGCCGACCGCCACCGCGACCCGCCGCGCCCAGTACTCCCCGCCCCGCGCGGCCCAGCTCACACCGAACCACCTCAGCGGTTCGGGCTGCGGCGAACCGTCGGCCGGTACGGGACTCTGCGCGGGGATGGGCTTCTCGGACACACCTCGATTATGCGCGCGCCCGGTGCCCACCCCCGCCGCCGCGCTCAGCGCTCCAGCTGGGAGACGTCCCGCACCGCGCCCTTGTCCGCCGAGGTGGCCATCGCCGCGTAGGCCCGCAGCGCCGCCGAGACCTGCCGCTGCCGGTTGGCCGGCCGGTACCCGGTGCCCGCCTCCAGCGCGGCCCGCCGCTCGGCCAGCTCGGCCTCCGGGACCTCCAGGCAGATCCTCCGCTCCGGGATCGAGATCGTGATCCGGTCGCCGTCCCGGACCAGCGCGATCGTCCCGCCCGCCGCCGCCTCCGGCGACATGTGGCCGATCGAGAGGCCCGAGGTGCCGCCGGAGAACCGGCCGTCGGTGATCAGCGCGCAGGCCTTGCCGAGGCCCCGGCCCTTGAGGAACGAGGTGGGGTAGAGCATCTCCTGCATCCCCGGGCCGCCCTTGGGACCCTCGTACCGGATGACGACGACGTCGCCCTCGCCGACCTCCTTGTTGAGGATCCGCTCGACGGCCTCGTCCTGGGACTCGCAGACCACGGCCGGCCCGGTGAACTCCCAGATGGACTCGTCCACGCCGGCCGTCTTCACCACGCAGCCGTTCTCGGCCAGGTTGCCGTGGAGGACGGCCAGGCCGCCCTCGGTGGAGTAGGCGTGCCCGATGTCGCGGATGCAGCCCCGCTCGGCGTCCAGGTCCAGCGAGTCCCAGCGCTCGGACTGGCTGAAGGCCTCCGCGGACCGCTTGCAGCCGGGGGCCGCGTGGAACAGCTCGACGGCCTCAGGCGACGGGGAGCCGCCGCGGACGTCCCACCGCTTCAGCCAGTCGGCGAGCGAGTCCGAGTGGACGGTCGTGACGTCCTCGTTCAGCAGCCCGGCCCGGTACAGCTCGCCGAGGATGCCGGGGATGCCGCCCGCCCGGTGGACGTCCTCGACGTAGTAGGAGCCGTTCGGCGCGACCTTGCACAGGCAGGGCAGCCGGCGCGAGAGGGCGTCGATGTCCCCCATGGTGAAGTCGAGTTCGGCCTCCTGGGCCGCCGCCAGCAGGTGGAGGATGGTGTTGGTGGAGCCGCCCATGGCGATGTCCAGGGCCATCGCGTTCTCGAACGCGGCCCGGGAGCCGATGCTGCGCGGCAGGACGGTGGAGTCGTCCTGGCCGTAGTAGCGGTCCACCAGCTTGAGGATCTGCCGCCCGGCCTCCTGGTACAGCGCCTTGCGGGCGGTGTGGGTGGCGAGGGTGGTGCCGTTGCCCGGCAGGGCCAGCCCGATCGCCTCGGTCAGGCAGTTCATCGAGTTGGCGGTGAACATCCCGGAGCAGGAGCCGCAGGTCGGGCAGGCGTTCTCCTCGATCCGGCTGATGTCCTCGTCGGAGACCGCGTCGTTGGCGGACTCCGCGATCGCGGTGATCAGGTCCAGCTTGCGGACGGTGCCGTCGACCAGGGTCGCCTGCCCGGACTCCATCGGGCCGCCGGAGACGAAGATGGTCGGGATGTTCAGCCGCATCGCGGCCATCAGCATCCCCGGCGTGATCTTGTCGCAGTTGGAGATGCAGACCAGCGCGTCCGCGCAGTGGGCATTCACCATGTACTCGACCGAGTCCGCGATCAGGTCGCGGGAGGGCAGCGAGTAGAGCATCCCGCCGTGGCCCATGGCGATGCCGTCGTCCACCGCGATGGTGTTGAACTCCCGCGGGATCCCGCCGGCCTCGGAGACGGCCTCGGAGACGATCCGGCCCACCGGGGAGAGGTGGGTGTGGCCGGGGACGAACTCGGTGAAGGAGTTGGCCACGGCGATGATCGGCTTCCGGCCGATGTCGGCGCCGGCTACGCCCGAGGCCCTCATGAGGGCGCGGGCGCCCGCCATGTTGCGTCCGTGGGTGACGGTGCGGGACCTCAGCTCTGGCACGGTGCTCAACTCCTTCGTGCGGTGCGGTCTCCCGACCCTACGCCGCCCCGCCCACAACTTGGACACCCTGTCCGCATTCCGGTACGGACGCCGGCCCTCCGCGATGCCCCGGCAAGCGCCGTCCCCGGGCCGCCCCCGCGCCTCAGATCAGCGGCGGCTCGATGTCCGCGTGCAGCCGGCGTCCGCTGCTCATCACCTCCGAGACCAGCGGGTGCCCGACGCCGAAGGCGCGCAGCGCCGACCCCTCCGTCGCGTGCCGGAGCTCCCGGGCCTCGTCGGTGCGGCCCGCCGCCTCCAGGTCGAGGGCCAGGTTCCAGGCGCAGACCACCGCCGCCGGATGCCCCTCGCCGAGGGTCGCCAGATAGCCGTCCAGCGCCTCCCGGCCGAGCGCCACCGCCTCCTCGCCGGCCCCGGACTCGGCGAGGTTCGCGGCATGGTCCACCGCGCAGGCCAGCGTGATCGGATGGTTGCCGCCGAGCTCGGCGCGGTAGCCGGGGAGGAGCTCCGCGGTCAGCCGGGCCGCCGCCTCCGGCTCCCCGCACAGCCGCTGGTAGACGGCGAGGTTGGTGATGCAGCCGCGGGTCAGCGGATGGTCCCGGCCGGTGGTGCCGGCGCAGGCCGCCGCGGTCTCCCGGGCCAGCGCGCGGGCCTCCCGCGGGTGGCCGAGCGCGGCCAGGTCGCAGGCCAGGTTGCAGGCGCAGGCCAGGGTCTCCGGATGGTGCTCGCCGCGGACCGCCCGGTACTGGGCCAGGGTCTCCCGGCTGAGCGCCTCCGAGCTCTCGTACCGCCCGGTCTTGCGCAGCGCCGTGGCCAGCACCTTCGCCGTCCGCAGGGTGTCGTCGTGGGACTCGCCCAGGCCGGACCGGAAGGCCCGCAGGGTGGTCTGGAGGAGCCGGACGGCGGCCTCCGCCTCCCCCGTCTCGTGGAGGTCGCGGGCGTAGTTGCGGGCGGACAGGAGGGTGGAGGGGTGGTCGGCGCCGAAGACCGCGACCATCCGGTCCCTGGTCTCCCGGTCGAGGTCCCGGGCGCTGTAGTACTCGCCGAGGAGGAAGCGGGACAGCGCGAGATTGCTGGCCAGCATCAGGGTGCGGGGGTGGTCCTCGCCGAAGACCTCCCGGCTGGTGTCGAAGGCGCTCCGGTCGAAGTGCCGGGCCTCGCCGTAGCGGCCGGCCGCGCGGAGCGAGGCGGCCAGGCTGCCGGCCGCGGTGAGGGTGTCCAGGTGGTGCTCGCCGAGGGTGTCCCGGCAGCGGCGGAGGACGTCGGCGTCGATCCGGTGGGCCTCCTCCAGTTCGCCGCCCGCCCGCAGGGCGTTGGCCAGCTGGTTGCGGATCATCAGCACCAGCCGGTCGTCGGGGCCGAAGCGCGGCTGCCACTCGGCGAGGATCCGCTCGGCGGCGTCCCGCACCGCCCGGTGGTCCCCGCGCCGCCACAGGTAGCGGACGGTGTCCGCGATCCACTGCCGCACCTCCGGGTCGGCGCTGCGCTCGGCGCGGGTCGGCCACAGGTGGGGCAGCAGCGCCGAGTAGCGGACCCAGGTGCCGGGCTGGTCGGGGTTGCGCGGATTGGCGGCGGCGAGCACCCCGTGCACCGCCGCCCGGAACTCCGGCCAGCGCTCCGGCTCGACCTGCCGGCGCAGCACCGCCTGCACCAGCCGGTGCATGGTGATGCCGCCGCCCAGCCCGTCCATCCGGACGCCCTCGTACTTGCTGATCTCGCGGAAGACCTTGCCGACCATGTCGGGCTCGCCGAGCTGCGGGTCGTAGCGGAGCAGCCGCTGCCGCATCCGGTCCGAGCGGGCCAGCCAGGCGGGCACCGGGTCCGGCCCCAGGAAGGCCAGCAGCAGCAGGAGTTCGCCGGCCGCCGGCATCTCCTCGCCGATCCGGTTCCAGGTGAGCAGCCAGGCCGCGGCCATCGACCGGTCCTCGCTGCCCTCCGGGTCGCTGACCGCCATCCCGCCCACCTGGACGTCGAGCTTGTCCAGGTAGGTGTCGGCGGACTCGCCGGTGTTGCGCAGCCAGGCGGCCGCGTGCCGGACGGCCAGCGGCAGGTCGCCGAGCTCCTTGGCGATCCGGGCGGCGTCGTACTCGGAGAGCTCCGGGTTCTCCCGGCGGAGCATGCCGGTGCTCTCCTCGCGGGAGAAGACGTCGACGTCGATCCGGGCGGCGGCGTCCCAGTCCGCCCGGTCCCGCGAGGTGATCAGGACGTGGCCGCCGCCGGCCGGCAGATAGGGGGCGATCAGTCCCGGCTGCTCGGCGTTGTCCAGGATGAGCAGCCAGCGGCGGTACGGCTCGCCGCGGCGGAGCGCCTCGCGGACCGCACCGGCGAGCGCGCCCACGTCGCCGTCCGCGGGCAGCCCCAGGTCGCCGCCGAGCCCGGCGAGATGGTGCGCGAGCAGCCCGGTGTCCTCGGCCGACACCCACCACACCGCGTCGTAGTCGGCGCGGAACCGGTGGGCGTACTCCAGGGCGGCCTGGGTCTTGCCGACCCCGCCGAGGCCGCACAGCACGCACGGGGCCGCGCCGCCCGGCTCGGAGCCGCCGGCCAGGGCCGTGCGGATCCGGTCCAGCAGCTCCTCCCGGCCGGTGAACCCGGGGTTCCGGGTGGGCACCCGCCACACCGCCGGCACGGAGCCGGGGTAGCGGGCGGTCCTGGACCAGCCGGCGGGCTCCTCGGAGCGCTGGCCCCGCTCCGGGCGTACCGGCCGGCCGACCCCGGCGACCAGGGCGTCCCTGGCCTCCTCCGGGCCGGCCAGGCCCACCATGTCGACCAGCGGCGCGCCCTCCAGCGCCCGCGGCACCGGGACGTCGCCGATCCGCACCACCGCCCGCCGTTCCGGCACGGCCGCGCGCGGCCTGTCCCGGCGGTCCGGCCGATCCGGGCCGTCCGCGCCGTCCGGGCCGTCCGGGCCCGGGTGGGCGGCGCTGAGGAGGGTGAGCACCAGCGGCGCGGCCGGTGCCGGGCCGCCCTCGACCGCGGCCTCCGGCGGCGGCAACGCCCGTCCTGCCGGGGCGAGTCGGGGCCGGAAGCCGAGGAGGTGCAACTGCCGGCGGATCCACTCCGCCCACAGCCGGTCCGGGGCCGCGTAGCTGATCAGGGCGGCCGAGGGCTGGGAGACCGGCAACCGCTCGTAGCGGGCCAGGAGTTCGCGGCGCTGCCGCTCGGGCAGCTGCGGCGGCCCGCCCGGCGCCCTGGACCCGGCGATCCGGTCGGCCATCCTGGCGTACGCGGCGAGCAGGCTGTTCTCCAGCAGCGGCCGGTCGCCGACGACGGCGGGGATCTCCTCGTAGGCGTAGAAGGGCTTGTACGGGACCTCCATGTCGGCCCAGTACCGGTCGGTCTCCTCGGCGGACATCGACGCGAGGTGGGGGGCGAAGAGCGCCCGGGCGAGGTCGCGTCCGGCCTCCACCTTGCGCTGCTCGGCGTCCTCGACCCGGAGCGCGGCCGGCAGCACCTGGATGCGGCGGCCCACCGACCGCTCCCGCACCGCCCGGGCGGCCTGCTCGGCGCCGGCTATGGACTGGGTGTTCAGGCTGAAGCAGTCGACGACCGTGTCCGGCAGCACCACCAGGCAGGCCCCGGAGGAGTCGTTCCAGCCGGTGCGGCTGTCGATCAGGGTGAAGTCGTAGTCGGCGCGCAGCCGTTCGCGCAGGGCGTCCAGCAGCAGGCCGCCGGCCAGGGCGTCCTGGAAGCTGAACCAGTCGAAGGTGTTGACCGCGGTCGGATAGGTGTCGTCCTGCAGCCCGGCCGGCAGCAGGTCGAGGCTGCCCGAGCCAGGGCCGGTGCCGTGCCCGGAGCCGGTGCCGGAGCCGAAGTCGAAGCGCACCGCGGCGCCGTAGTCGCCGAAGCGGTCGTCCAGGTAGTCCCGCACCCAGGCCGCCACCCGGTCCCGGCCGCCCAGCCCGCCCGGCCCGCGCCCGGCGGCCCGCTGGACGGGGCTGTCCAGGGCGAGGGCCGCCGCGACGTAGTCCCGCAGCAGGTCCAATACGCCCCAGGTGGAGACCAGTTCGGGGTCGTCGAGCAGCGGGTGGAAGTAGCGGTGCAGCCCGGGCGCCTCCAGGTCCCAGTCGACCACCGCCACCCGGTACCCGCGGGCGGCCAGCAGCCAGCCGATGTTGGCCACCGCCATGGTGCGGCCGGTGCCGCCCTTGAACGAGTAGAAGGTGACGACGGTCCCCGGGCGGGCGGTCATAGGAACTCCCCTGGGAGGGCGGGCGGTTCGGCCCCGGCTCCGCGGGTCCTGCGGCCACCGCGGCGGTGCGGGCGGTCGGCGGCGCAGCCGGGGCCGGCCCCCGGGGTGGCGGGGAGGGCGCCGGGCGGCCGCTCCGGCCGGAACGGCGGGGGCACGGAACCGCGCAGGTCGGCGCGGGGGTTGGCGAGCCGGGCCAGCGCGCTCTGCGCGGCGGCCACCATCTCCATCAGCCGCCGCCCGAAGTGCTCGCGCGGAACCGCGTACTGGAAGCGCGGGTTGACCGGCAGGGCCAGGTTGTTGGGGAAGGTCTCGCCGATGTCCACGGAGAGCTTCTCGGCCTCGTGGGGGGCCTCCTCCGGGTCGCCGTGGGCGGGCAGCAGCACGCCGCTGGCCGGCTCCAGCCTGGCGTCGAGACCGCGCAGGGCGTCGCCGTACTCGGCCATCCGCGCCGACCAGGGGTCCACCAGGACGACCACCACCTGGTGGTTGCGGCGGGCCTTGGCCACCCGGTCGACCAGCCACTCGTCGACCACGTCGACGGCGCTGGAGAAGCGGTTGCCGGAGACCACCTGCTGGGCGTGGGTGGAGAGGGGGGGCTCGTGCGGCTGCCCGTGCGCCCTGCCGTGTTCCGCGGGCGCCTCCGGAGCCGGCTCGTCCGGCCGCGCCCGCCCGTGGCTGTACGGGTTCCAGTCCAGCGGATCGGATCCGTAGCAGGACGCAGGTCCGGCGTGCTCGGGGTCCGGGTCGGGGTGGCCCGGGGGCGGGTTGCCGCGGGTCGCCGCGGCCAGCAGGAAGGTCACATGGCCGCGCCGCCCGGTCTCGGCCACGGCTCCGCCCGTTCCGCCGGACGCCCCGGATCCGGCCGCCGCGGAACCGTTCCGCAGCACCAGCTCGCCGAAGGTGCCGGTGACCTGCTCGATGGAGAAGGGCTCGCAGGGCGGCAGCAGATGGCGGCCGCACTCGGCCACGATCCGGTCGGCGATGCGCTCGAGCGCCGCCTCGTAGACGTCCGTCGCCCGGGCGCGGCGGACCAGGTACTCCATTCCGCGCTCGCGGTAGAGCACCGGGAAGCCGTCGTCGACGTACTGGATCCCCTCGACCGCGCGGGGGATCTCCGGCACCGGCCGCCACAGCACCGGGACCACCAGGTTGGGCCGGATGTTCTCCAGTGCCTCGTAGGTGCGCAGCCGCCGCAGGAAGACCGCCCACTCCCGCCCGCAGTAGGCGCTGTCGAAGTACTCGGCGGAGTAGAGCGGGACGAAGCAGCGGCAGGAGCGGAGCGCCTGTTCCAGTTCCTCCCGCCACCTCATCCCGGCGTGGATCTCGTGGACGTCGCGGAAGCCGACCCGGTGCGGGTCCGGTAACCGCAGCCGGTCGGCGAGCCGATCCGACAGGTCGGCGTGGAACCTCGCCACATACCCGTCCTGATGTCGGCGGGTGTAGCTGAGGAAGTAGTAGTACGTCTCCATCCGGCCTCTCCCTCCCCCGGCAGGCGCGGACCTTCGAGCGCTGAGCTACTGAGTACTCACCAACTACCCTTCCGTCCAACGGATTTGAGCAGATCCACGAGGAATTTCAGTGGACTTCGGCACCGAGCCGGGAGAGTCTCACCGAGGGTGCTCACTGGGTTCCGGAGAGTTCCGAGGCCGCCGCAGCGAGGTTGAGGCGGGTGAAGGCGAGGGCCTCGGCGAGGTCGGCCTCGCGCTCCACAGGGCCCGGGGCGCGGCGGGTGTTGACCTCCAGGACGACGTGGCCGTCGAAGCCGTTGGCGGCCAGTCGCTCCAGCAGCTCGGCGCAGGGCTGGGTGCCGCGGCCGGGGATCAGGTGCTCGTCCTTGGCGGAGCCCGACCCGTCGGCGAGGTGGACGTGGGCCAGCCGGTCGCCCATCCGGTCGACCATCGCCAGCGCGTCCGTGCGGGAGGTGGCGACATGCGAGAGGTCGACGGTGAAGTGCGGATAGTCCTCGCCGGTCGGGTCCCAGGCCGGGGCGTACGCGGCGACCTCGCGGTCGCGGTACCGCCACGGGTACATGTTCTCCACCGCGAAGCGGACGTCGGTCTCCCCGCCCATCCGCTGGATCCCCAGCACGAAGTCCCGGGCGTACTGGCGCTGCCAGCGGAACGGCGGGTGGACGACGACGGTGGAGGCGCCCAGCCGCTCGGCGGCGGACCGCGCCTTGACCAGCTTGGCCCACGGGTCGGTGCCCCAGACCCGCTGGGTGATCAGCAGGCAGGGCGCGTGGACGGCGAGGATCGGCACCTGGTGGAAGTCGGAGAGCTCGCGCAGCCGGTCGATGTCCTGGCTGATCGGATCGGTCCACACCATGACCTCGACACCGTCGTAGCCGAGGCGGCCGGCGATCTCGAAGGCCGCCTCGGTGTTCTCCGGGTAGACCGAGGCGGTGGACAGCGCCACTCTGGCGTCCGGCACGCGGGCGACGCGCCCCTCGCGCTCCTGGCGCGCGTCGTGCGCCTCGCGCGCCTCGTGCGCCTCGCGCGCCTCGCGCGCCCGCTGCCGGGCGCCGGTCGATCCGGGGGTCTGGTCGGCTGGTCTCACTTGCTCCGCCACGGGACACAGCGTAGGCGCGGTGCCTGCGGTTCGGGACACCCCCACGTCGCAGGGGTGACGTGAACCGGTCGATGCGCGCCGGTCACTGCGGCGGCGGCACCCGGGCCGGCTCGCCGGTCCCGTCCCGCATCCGGTCCAGCCGGCGCAGGATCACGCCCTCCCGCAGCGCCCAGGGGCAGGTGTCCAGCTCGGCCACCCCGAACAGGTCCATCACCCCGTCCGCGACCAGGGCGCCGGCCAGCAGCTGGCCGGCCCGGCCGGGCGAGACGCCCGGCAGCTCGGCCCGCCGGCGGACCGTCATCCCGGCCAGCCGGGGCAGCCATTCGGCCAGGTCGTCCCTGGTCAGCCGGCGCCGGACGTACGGGCCCTCGGCCTCCCGGGCGGCGCCGGTCAGCCGGGCCAGCTGCTTGAAGGTCTTGGAACTGCCCACCGCGTGGTCGGGCGGGCCGAGCCGGGCGAACTCGGGGACGATGGTGGCGATCCTGGCCCGGACGTGCCGGCGCAGGGCGCGTATCGCCTCCGCGTCCGGCGGGTCGCCGGGCAGCCGTTCGGCGGTCAGCCGGCCGGCGCCGAGCGGCAGCGAGGCCACCGCGTCCGGCTCCTCGTCCAGACCGCAGGCGGCCTCCAGCGAGCCGCCGCCTATGTCGAAGAGGAGCAGCTTCCGGGAGGACCAGCCGAACCAGCGGCGGGCGGCCAGGAAGGTCAGCCGGGCCTCGTCCTCCCCGGAGAGCACCCGCAGCTCCACCCCGGTCTCCCGGAGCACCCGCTTCAGGACGTCGTCCCCGTTCTCGGCCTCCCGCACCGCCGAGGTGGCGAAGGGGAGGATGTCCTCGACGCCGGTGTCCTCGGCCACGCGGAGGGCGGTACGCACGGTGGCCACCAGCCGCTCGACCCCGGAGTCGGCGATCCGGCCCCGGTCGTCGAGGTGCTCCGCCAGCCTGAGCTCGTCCTTGTGGGAGTAGGCGGGCAGGGGGGCGGCCCCGAGATGGGCGTCCACCACGAGGAAGTGAACCGTGTTGGACCCCACGTCGAGCACTCCGAGTCGCATGTCATCCCACGCTACCCGCCCCACGGCGACGACCTGGGCCGGAGGGCGGTTCCGGGCCCCGCCCGGCTACGCCGACAGCGGAAACCGGCCGTCGAGCTCGCGGAAGAGCGCGCGGTTGAGCCGGAAGGCGTGGGCGGCCTCCTCGGCCACCCGGCGCTGGGCGACCTCGTCCAGCGGCAGCGCGTCCAGCCGGGCGCGGTAGGCGCGGCGGAACTCGGCCGGATTCGGCACCCGGTCGAAGACGTAGAACCGCACCCCGTCGCCCTTGTGCCGGAAGCCCCAGGTGCGCTCGGCCACGCTGCGGATCACCTGGCCGCCGGCCAGGTCGCCGAGGTAGCGGGTGTAGTGGTGGGCCGCGTAGCCGGCCGGCCAGTCGACCGCGACCTCGCGGATCCGGTCCGCGTAGGCCCGCGCGGCGGGGAGCGGCACGAGCCCGGAGCGCCAGCCGGGACCGAGGAGATGGGCGAGGTCGGACTCCAGCGCGGGGGTGCGGAAGAGCGCCGGGTCGATCAGCGGGCCGACCACCGGATGGTCCGCGAGGCGCTCGCCGGACTCCTCCAGCGCGCGGTAGACGAACCAGAGCTGAGCGCTGAGCTCGGCGTACGCGGTGCGGCCGAGGCGGCCGTCCAGGAGGTTGGCCATGAACGGGGAGGACTCGGCGGCCTCGTGCTCGGCGCGGGTGCCGGCGCGCAGGCGCGCGGCGAAGCCCTCGGGGGCGACAGCCGTCATGGGTGGTCCTCCACTCTGGGCAGTTCCCGACACAGTGTCGGCAACCTGTCGGAAAAAGTAACGCATACCGCTGACACCCATGGCAAGAGCACCCGTTCACGGGCGAACGCCTTACGCTGGCGCCGTGGCACCCGTAGACGTGACGATCATGAGTGGCCGGGCCGCGCGGAAGGCGGCCGCCGCAGCGCGCAAGCGCGAGGTGGGCCTGGACTTCCCCCGGGCCTGGGTGGAGTTCCAGGACCCGGCGGACGAGGAGCAGGTCTTCCGCTGCGACCTCACCTGGCTGAACTCGCACTGGACCTGCGTCTTCGGCCGGGGCTGCCACGGCATCGAGCCCGGCCGCGGCTCCGACGGCTGCTGCACCCTCGGCGCCCACTGGTCCGACGAGGACGACGAGGCGCGGGTGCTGGAGCACGCCCGCCGGCTCACCGACGACGCGTGGCAGTTCCGGCAGCGTGCGGTCACCCCGGACGGCGACGACCTGGACCCGGAGCGGATCAGCGAGCTCGGCCCGGACGGCGAGCGGCAGACCCGCCGGGTCGACGGCGCCTGCCTCTTCCTCAACCGTCCCGGCTTCCCCGGCGGCGAGGGCTGCGCCCTCCACACCCTGGCCCTGAACGAGGGACAGGAGCCGCTGGAGACCAAGCCGGACGTCTGCTGGCAGCTGCCGGTGCGTCGCTCGTACGAGTGGATCGAGCGGCCGGACGAGACCAAGTACCTCCAGGTCACCATCGGCGAGTACGACCGCCGCGGCTGGGGCCCCGGCGGCCACGACCTGCAGTGGTGGTGCACCAGCTCCCCGGACGCCCACGGCGCCCCGGACCCGGTGTACGTCAGCTACCGGCCCGAGCTGATCGAGATGATGGGCGAGCCCGCGTACCAGGAGCTGGCGCGGCTCTGCGCCGAGGCGGGGAGCGGCATCGCCCCGCATCCGGCGGACCCGTCCTGACCGGCCGGCGGCAGGCGGAAGGCCGGCAGGCCGGGGTGGGGACGGCCTCCTAGTCCCGGCGGTCGCCGTCTCCGCCGCGGCCACCTCCGTAGCCCCCGCGCCGGCCCCAGCCTCCGCCGTCGCCGTCGCCGTCCCTCCGGTGGGCCCGGTGGCGGCCGCCGCCTCCGCGGTAGTCCGCGGGGATCGCGCGGGTGGAGCCGCCGCCTCCGTCGGCGTCGTAGCGGTCCCGGTCGTCCGCCCCGCCCCAGTCGCGGGTCTGCGGCCGGGCCGGGCCGGGACCAGGGCCGGCGTCCTGCCCGGGCCCGCGCTCCCGGCCCGGCCCGGAGACCGGGACGATCGCGGTCGACGGCTGCACCGAGACCCGCGCCGTCCACGCGTGCTGCGGCTCCCGGCTCTCGTCGGCGGTGATCAGCACCAGCACCCGTTCTCCGGGCGCCAGCACCCCGGAGGAGCGGCTCAGCCGCAGCCAGGGGGCGTCCGCGACGGCCCACCAACTCGCCTTGCCCGAGCCCGTGTTGGCGATCGTCAGCATGGTGCGGCCGAAGGCCTCCTGGTAGCCGACGGAGAGCCGGCCGGCCTTCGCCGGGGGACGCGCGCCGTTCGAGCCGGAGGCCCGCGGGGTGGCGGAGGCCCCGTCCGCGGAGCCGTCCGGCTCGGGCGTCGAGCCGACGGACGGGGGCAGCGTCGCCCGCGCAGTCTCCGAAGCGGGGTCGAGCCCGGAGGCGGAGGCGCTCGGGCCGACCGGCACGTCCTGGCCGGTGGTCGCCACCCGCTGCGGCTCCTCGCGCTGCGCGGCCCAGAGGGCCAGCGCCGGGGCCGCGACCACCGCGGCCACCGCCGTGGTCATCACCGCCCGGTGCCGCAGCACCGCGCCGCGCTCCGGGTTCCGCGCCCGCTGCACCGGGAAGCCCTCGCGGTCGAACCGCGGCTCGACGCCGCCGACGGGCGCGCCCTCGGACGGCAGGCCGCCGGGGGAGGCGCTGCCGGGGGAGGCGCTGCCGGACGATTCGCCGCCGGGGAAGGCGCCGGCGGCCGCGGCCGCCCCCGCCGTATCGGGACCGGACTCGGCCGGCCCCCCGAACAGGGCCTCGACCGGCGCCGCGACCAGCGGCAGCGTCCCCGGCGGCCGGGCCGTGCCCGGCCAGGGGCCGTCCGCCGTGGCCTGCTCGGCGCTGCCCCGGCAGGTCGGGCACTCGTCGACGTGCCGCACCAGCTCGCCGCGGAGCGTCGGGCCGAGCGCCGAGGGCCGGGGCGCGAGACCGTGCGCGGCGGCCGCCCCGCCGCCGAGCCTGGCCAGCACCGGGCAGGCGCCGGAGGCCAGTACGGTCAGCGCCGCCCTGGTCCGCTCGACCTCGCAGACCGCCTGGGTGACCAGCCGCCGGGCGGACTGCTCGGAGAGGCCGAGGACGGCGGCGAGCTCCTCCGGCGGCAGGCCGTGCCGGAGCGCCAGCTCCAGCGCCTCGCGCTGCTCGGAGCTGGTGCCCGCGGCCTCCGGCCAGACCAGCAGGGCGAGTTGGGCCCGCTGCCGGGCCTCCTGCGCCCGCGGGCCGGCGTCCCGCACGCCCATCGGGCGCTGCTCCAGCCAGGTCAGGCAGACCTGCCGGGCCAGCGCGTAGAGCCAGGCCCGGAGGAGGTCGGCGCGGCGGAGCTTCCGCCGGTGCCGGTGGGCCAGCTGACGGACCGTCCGGAGCGCGGCGAGCGCCTCGTCGGCGTCGCAGAGCACCGAGAGGCAATAGGTGTAGAGCCCGTCGGCGTGCGTCAGGAGACCCCTGTCGAGCCTGTCGCCCGCGCCTGAGCCGGGGTCTCCGCCGTGCGCGGCGCGCGTCACCAACCGCATGGGCGCACACGTTATGAGGGTGCGCCCCGCACCCACCGGGCTTTCGCCCCCCGCTCCCCCGATCGGGTGACCGGGCGGGCGGGGGGCCGAGGGCCCGGTGGGCGGGGGCCGGCCCCGGGCCGGTTGTCAGAGGCCCGGGGTAGCGTCTGGCGCATGGCAAGTCGATCGTCGTCCAAAGCGCCGCGCGCGGGCTTCCGCTGCACGGAGTGCGGAACCACCCCGCCCAAGTGGGTCGGCCGCTGCCCGGAGTGCCAGTCCTGGGGCACGGTCGAGGAGGTCGGCGCGCCCACCGCGGTGCGTACCGCCGCCCAGCCGGTGACCGCGCCGGCCCGCCCGATCCAGCAGGTGGACGCGCGGGTCGCGGCCGCCCGGCCGACCACCGTCGGCGAGCTGGACCGGGTGCTCGGCGGCGGCCTGGTGCCGGGCGCGGTGGTGCTCCTCGCGGGCGAGCCAGGGGTGGGCAAGTCGACGCTGCTGCTGGACGTGGCGGCCCGGGCGGCCGGGGAGGGGCGGCCGACCCTCTACCTCACCGGCGAGGAGTCGGCGGCCCAGGTGCGGCTGCGCGCGGACCGGATCGGCGCCCTCTCCCCGCACCTCTACCTGGCCGCCGAGACCGATCTGGCCACCTGCCTCGGCCATATCGAGCAGGTGAACCCGGCGCTGCTGGTCCTCGACTCGGTGCAGACCATCGCCTCGGCCCAGCTGGACAGCGCCCCGGGCGGCCCCTCGCAGATCCGCGAGGTGGCGGCGGCGCTGATCCGCGAGTCCAAGACCCGCGGCATGGCCACCCTGCTGGTCGGCCATGTCACCAAGGACGGCAACATCGCCGGGCCGCGGCTGCTGGAGCACCTGGTGGACGTGGTGCTGCAGTTCGAGGGGGACCGGCACAACCGGCTGCGGCTGGTCCGCGGCGTCAAGAACCGCTACGGGGCGACCGACGAGGTCGGCTGCTTCGAGCTCCACGACCAGGGGATCACCGGCCTCGCCGACCCCTCCGGGCTCTTCCTCACCCGCCGTTCGACCCCGGTCCCCGGCACCTGCCTCACCGTCACCCTGGAGGGCCGCCGTCCCCTGGTGACGGAGGTGCAGGCGCTGATGGTGGAGTCCGCGATCCCCTCCCCCCGGCGCACCACCTCCGGGCTGGACTCGCCGCGGATCGCGATGATCCTGGCCGTGGTCGAGCGGCACGGCGGGATCCGGCTGGGCAAGCAGGACATCTACGCGGCGACGGTCGGCGGGGTGAAGCTCACCGAGCCGGCCGCCGACCTCGCGGTGGCCCTGGCGGTGGCCAGCTCGGCGGCGAACGCCCCGCTGCCGCCCGAGCTGGTCGCGGTCGGCGAGGTCGGCCTGGCCGGAGAGGTGCGCCGGGTCTCGGGGGTGCAGCGGCGGCTGGCCGAGGCGGCCCGGCTCGGCTTCACCCACGCCCTGGTGCCGCCGGACTCCGGAAAGGCGCCCAAGGGGATGCGGGTGGTCGAGGTGTCCAACATCGCCGAGGCGCTGAACGCGATCCCGGGCCGCGGCCGCTCCGGCCGGCCGCGCCGCAGATCCGCGGCCGAGGCGAACACGCCGGACGAACCGCCGCGTGGTCGCGGTGATCGGCCGAATGGCGGCGCCCGCCGCGAGGACGTGCCGCCGTTTCCCCATATCCCCGACACCGCGGACGAGTTGATGGAAGGCTGGGAACCGCTGGATCCGGAGTGAGGCTATCCGGGTGGCGACGGGGCCCTTGCGGGAAGGAGCAAAACCCGCAACCCCGCGGAGAGCATCCGAAGACCCCCCGAAGGTAAGATTTGGCCGGTACGCGAAACCGACCGGAGGATCCCCGTGGCAGCCAACGAACGGGCGGAGAAGTCCTCCCGCGAGGAGGAGTCCCTGCTCCGGGCCTCCCTCAGCGCCGTCGCTCCCGGCACCCCACTCCGGGACGGGCTCGAACGAGTACTCCGGGGGAACACCGGCGGGCTGGTGGTGCTCGGCTTCGACCCCCTCGTCGAGGAACTGTGCACCGGCGGCTTCGTCCTGGACGTCGAGTTCTCTGCGACCCGCCTGCGCGAGCTCTGCAAGCTGGACGGCGCCGTGGTGCTGGACCAGGACATCACCAAGATCGTCCGAGCCGGGGTGCAGCTGGTCCCGGACGCGGACATCCCCACCGAGGAGACCGGCACCAGGCACCGCACCGCGGAGCGGGTCAACAAGCAGACCGGCTACCCGGTCATCTCGGTCAGCCAGTCGATGCGGCTGATCGCGCTGTACGTCAACGGCAGCCGCCGGGTCCTGGAGGACAGCGCCGCCATCCTCTCCCGGGCCAACCAGGCCCTGGCCACCCTTGAGCGGTACAAGCTGCGGCTCGACGAGGTCACCGGCACCCTCTCCGCTCTGGAGATCGAGGACCTGGTCACGGTGCGCGACGTCGCGGCGGTGGCGCAGCGGCTGGAGATGGTCCGCCGGATCGCCGGCGAGATCGCCGAGTACGTGGTGGAGCTGGGCACGGACGGCCGGCTGCTCTCCCTCCAGCTCGACGAGCTGATCGCGGGGGTGGAGCCGGAGCGCGAACTGGTCGCCCGCGACTACTTCCCGGAGCGGGCCGCGAAGCGCGGCCGGACGGTGCAGGACGTGCTGTCGCTCCTCAACCAGCTCACCCACACCGAGCTGCTGGAACTCCAGACGGTCGCGCGGGCCCTGGGCCATCCCGGCACGCCGGAGGCGCTGGACGCGGCGGTCAGCCCGCGCGGCTTCCGCCTGCTGGCGAAGGTCCCCCGGCTGCCGAACACCGTGATCGACCGCCTGGTCGACCACTTCGGCGGCCTGCAGAAGCTGCTGGCGGCCAGCGTCGACGACCTCCAGACGGTCGACGGCGTGGGCGAGGCGAGAGCCCGCTCCGTCCGCGAGGGCCTCTCCCGCCTGGCGGAATCCAGCATTCTGGAACGCTACGTCTGAGTCGGGCCCCGCCCGCGGCGCGCCTTGATGAAGCCCTGCGGGCTCACCGGGCGCACCGGGGCTCGCCCGGGGCGCCCCCGGACGGCTACGACCCCGCCGCCACCAGCCGGAACTGCCACTGCGGCTGGTTCGAGACGCCGCTCAGCGACGCCTGCGCGACGAACGTCCCGCCCCCCGCGATGAACCCGTTGGTCTCGCTCGGGCACCCCGGCGAGGAGTGCACCCGCCCCCAGTCGTAGCTGACCGTCACCGATCCCCCGGCGACCGCCTCGACCCACTGGGCCGTCTTGTCCGACGCGCAGTCCCCCGACGACCACACATGGTGCTGGGAGGCGCTGCTGATGGTGACGACCGCGGCCGTCCGCCCCACGTCGATCCGGCAGTCCGCGGCGCCGGTGTTCTTGACCGTCAGCCGGAAGACCGGGTTCTGCCCGGCCGCGTAGGTGCTCCGGTCCCCGTCCAGCACCAGCCCCAGATCGGACGCCGCACAGGCCGGAAGCGCCATCACGGAACCGGTGTTGACCGGCACGCCGCCCTTGCCGCCGGCGCCGCCGCCCGAGGACCCGCCGCTGACGCTGACCTGCCCGCCGCCCCCGGAGGCACCGCCACCGGATCCCCCCGAAGTCCCCCCGGCTCCGGCACTCCCCGAGGCCGAACTCCCCGGGCCCGGCGTGCCGGAGGCGCCCCCGCCGGGCGTCCCGGAGGCCCCGTCGTTGGACCCGCCGCCACCCGAGGGGCCGATCGAGCTCGCCGGGGCGGTCGGCGCCGCACCGCTGTGGCCTCCGCCGCCACCACCGCCTGGGCTCACCAACAGCCATACCACCAGCGCGATCACCGCGAGGGCGACCACAGCCACGACGAGGCGCCGCCGCCAGTAGATGGCGGACGGCAGGGGTCCGACGGGATGACGCAGAGAAGGCACGCGCAAACCTTACGAGAGATCACCAGCCTCTCTGGGCAACACCGCCGTACCGGAGACCTCTTCTTTCACATGATCACCTTTTGCCGCCGCTCGGCCCAACTCCTTTCGCCCGTCTGCGGGGTGCGAGAATGGCCGGGCCATGAACGTCTCCCCGGCCCCCGACGCCCCCGCCCCCTCCGCCGCCCCCGCGGCCGCCCCCGCGCGGAACGCCCCCGAGCGCGCCGCCCTCCACCGGACCGTCCTCGACTGGTACCGGCACAACGCCCGCGACCTGCCCTGGCGGCGGCCGGAGGCGAGCCCCTGGGAGATCATGGTCAGCGAGTTCATGCTGCAGCAGACCCCGGTCAACCGGGTGCTGCCGATGTACCTCGCCTGGGTGGAGCGCTGGCCGACCCCGGCCGCGCTCGCCGCCGAACCCCCCGGTGAGGCCGTCCGCGCCTGGGGCCGGCTCGGCTACCCGAGGCGCGCCCTGCGGCTGCACGCCGCCGCCACCGCGATGACCGAGCGGCACGGCGGCCGGGTCCCCGAGGACCACGCCGAACTGCTGGCCCTCCCCGGGATCGGCGAGTACACCGCGGCCGCGGTGGCCTCCTTCGCCTTCCGCCAGCGGCACGCCGTGCTGGACACCAACGTCCGCCGGGTCTTCGCCCGGATCGAGGACGGCGTCGAGTACCCGGCCAACGCGACCACCGCCGCCGAGCGCCGCACCGCCCGCGAGCTCCTCCCGGCGGATGCCCCGACGGCGGCCCGCTGGGCGGTCGCCGTCATGGAGTTGGGCGCACTGGTGTGCACCGCCCGCAACCCCGCCTGCGAGCGCTGCCCGATCGCCGACCGCTGCGCCTGGCGGCAGGCGGGCCGCCCGGCGCACCAGGGCCCGCCGCGCCGCGGCCAGACGTACGCCGGCACCGACCGGCAGGTGCGCGGCCGGCTGCTGGCCGTCCTCCGCGAGGTGGCCGGGGACGGCGAGGTGCCGCAGGCCGATCTGGACGCGGTCTGGCACGATCCGGTGCAGCGCGCCCGGGCGCTGGACGGTCTGGTCGCGGACGGACTGGTGGAACCGGTGCGTCCCGGGGTCTACCGGCTGCCCCAGGGACCGCCGGTAGGGTGAGCGGGATGACCGCCACCCCGGCTCGTCAGGTCGAGAGCCCCGCCGCCACCGCCGCCGGCACCGTCCCGGTCCCTCCGCCCCCGCGCTCGGCGTCCCCGCGCTCGGCGCCGCCGCGCACCCCGCGCACCGACACCCGCGCCCGCGCGCTGGAGGTCGCACTCGAACTCTTCGTCCAGCACGGCTACGAGCAGACCTCGCTGCGCGAGATCGCCGACCGCCTGGGCGTCACCAAGGCCGCGCTGTACTACCACTTCCGCAGCAAGG
Organism: Phaeacidiphilus oryzae TH49; assembly: GCF_000744815.1. Classification (NCBI taxonomy): domain Bacteria; kingdom Bacillati; phylum Actinomycetota; class Actinomycetes; order Kitasatosporales; family Streptomycetaceae; genus Phaeacidiphilus; species Phaeacidiphilus oryzae. The sequence goes on along the minus strand of NZ_JQMQ01000005.1, from coordinate 3,942,043 downwards.
AGGAGCTGGTCTCCGGGCTGGTGGAGTCGCTCTCGGCGCCGATCGACGAGGCCATCGCCTGGTCCGCCGGGCACACCGGTGACCCGGAGTTCCGCGCCGAACTGCTGCGCCGGCTCTCCGCGGGGATGGCCGAGCGCGGCCGCGCCCTCCTCCGCTTCTTCCACGAGAACCGCTCCGTGGTACGGGAGTTGGACCTCGCCCCGCAGTTCAAGCAGCGGATGATCCGGCTGGTGGAGCTGCTGCACGGGCCGGACGCCGTCCTGGAGGACCGGATCCGCGCCTCGATGGCGCTGATGGCCCTCAACGCCGGCCGGCTGTTCTGCCCGGAGGACGACGCCGGGGCGGGCGGCGGGCGCGACCACGCGGGCCTGGCCGTCGCCCTGGAGATCGCCGCCAACATCGGTACCGGCAAGGCCTCCTGACGTCCTTTCAGCTTCTCCCGGGCGCCCCCCGCCGGCGGCCGGGGACCGCCCGGGACGACCGGCACCGGCCTGACACAGATTCCCGGTGTTTGTACCGCAGCAACCGTTGACTGGTCAGTAACTCTCGTGTGAGGCTCCGAACGGAGTAGCGCCAGCTCGCCTTGCCCGGAGGAGTCCGCAGATGACGACGCACGACATGTACATCCACCCGGCCGGCACCGAGACCTGGAACGTCCCCGCCTCCGGCGACGCCCGCTTCACCTGGGAGTACGACGACGGGCGGGACCGCCTGCTGTCGCTCTACCAGAAGGGCAAGGACAAGCAGTGGGACGCCCAGAAGCGGATCGACTGGGACCTTGAGGTGGACCCGCACGACCCCCTGGGCATCCCGGACGAGTCCCTCGCCCTGTACGGAACCAAGTACTGGCCCAAGCTCACCGAGAAGGACAAGGGCGAGCTGCGCCGCAACTACGCCTCCTGGCAGTTCAGCCAGTTCCTCCACGGCGAGCAGGGCGCGATGATCTGCGCGGCCCGGATCGTCGAGTCCGTCCCGGACCTGGACGCCAAGTTCTACTCGGCGACCCAGACCATGGACGAGGCCCGGCACGCCGAGCTGTACGCCAAGTTCCTCCAGGACAAGATCGGGATGCTCTACCCGATCAACGACCAGCTGGCCTCCCTCCTCGGCGACACCCTCAAGGACTCCCGCTGGGACATGCCGTACCTGGGGATGCAGGTGCTGATCGAGGGCCTGGCACTGGCCGCCTTCGGCCTGCTGCGGGACACCACCAGCAAGCCGCTGCCCAAGCAGCTGCTGGCGTACGTCATGCAGGACGAGGCCCGGCACGTGGCCTTCGGCCGGATGGCGCTGCGCGACTACTACAAGCAGCTCAGCTCGGCCGAGCTCGCGGAGCGCGAGGAGTTCGTGATCGAGGGCTGCTATCTGATGCGGGACCGGATCAAGGGCGTCGAGGTGCTGGAGGACTTCGGCATCCCGTCCGACGAGGCGCACGAGATCTCCAACACCTCCGAGTACATGGGGATGTTCCGCAAGCTGCTGTTCTCCCGGATCGTGCCCTGCGTCAAGGACATCGGCCTGTGGGGCGAGAAGCTCCAGCGCGCGTATGTGGACATGGGCGTCCTGGAGATGGGCGACGCCAACCTGGACCTGCTGATGGCCCAGGACGAGGAGATAGCCGAGAAGCTGGACGCGGAGCGCTTCGCGGCCGAGGAGGACGCCCGGAAGACCGAGGTCGCGGAGGCGATCGCGGCGGGGGCGGCTGCCGAGTAACCCCGCCGCGGAGCAGCCCGGCCCCGCCGCGTTCACCGCCTGCCGCATGCCTTGACGGTTATATAACTGTCAAGGCATGCTTGTCTGCGTGACGACCACCTTCCCGGCGTCCTCGATCTTCGAGGTGCTCGCCGAGCCCCGCCGCCGCCGGATACTCGAGCTGGTCCGGGACGGCGAACGCTCGGTGGGCGAACTGGCCGACGCCCTGCGGGTCAGCCAACCCTCGGTCTCCAAGCATCTGCGGGTGCTGCGCGAGGCCCGGCTGGTCGACGTCCGCACGGACCGCCAGCGGCGGTACTACCGCCTGGCCCAGGACCCGGCCCCGCTGCGGGAACTGGACGACTGGCTGGCGCCGTACCGGGCCTCCTGGGGCAGCAGCCTGGACCGCCTCGAAGCCCATCTCGACAGCCAAGCAGGCGACGAACGGACCTGAGCGACATGACCGACACCCCCGCCGACACCGCCGCGGGCACCCCCACCGGCGCCCCCGCCGACCACCCCCGCCGGCGCCGACCTCGGCACCCTGGAGACGGACGGGACCGCCTTCCGCCTCCGCTTCACCCGCCGGCTCGGCCACCCGCAGCACGCCGTCTGGCGCGCCCTCACCGACCCCGAGCAGCTCGCGGCGTGGTTCCCGCAGCGGATCGAAGGGCTCGACGGCGACCCCGCCGGCATCTGGCGGACCGGCGCCGAGATCACCTTCCGCGATCCGCAGGGCCGCGGCCCGGCCTTCACCGGGGAGGTCCTCGCCTTCGAGCCGGAGACCCTGGTGGAGTTCTCCTGGGGCACCGACACCATCCGCCTCGAACTGGCCGCGGACGGCGCCGACGCCAGCGTCCTCACCCTCCTCGACACCCTGGAGCAGCACGGCACCGGCGCCCGCAACGCGGCCGGCTGGCACGAGTGCCTGGACTACCTCGGCTGCGCGCTCGACGGCCGGAAGCCGGATTTCCGGCCCGGGCAGCGCTGGGCACAGACCCACCCCCGCTATGTGAGGGCACTGGGCCCGGAGGCCGCCACCATCGGCCCGCCGCCGGGCCGGCAGCCCCCGTCCGAGTGATAGGGCGTCAACTCCGCTCTCGATAAGTCGGGTTGTCGGACCGGTTATCCACAGGCTGTTCAGCGGACTCGGCCCCCCGCCGGGCATGCTGCCGCCATGACGACGACCCCGCCCCCGGCCCGCCTCCCCGGCACCGACGCCCTCCGCGCCACCCGCACCCTCGCCGCCACCCAGGGCGGCGTGCTCCTCCGCCGCCAGGCGTGGGAGTGCGGGCTCGGCGACGCCCGGATCCGCGCCCTGGTCGGCCGCGGGCAGTGGCGACCGCTCGAGTACGGCGTCCTGCTGGTCGACGCCGAGCGATACGCCGACACCGGTCCGCCGCTGCTGGCCGCACTGTGGGCGGCGCACCTGCGCTGCGGCCCGCGGAGCACGATCGCCCTCGGCAGCGCCGCCCGCGCCCACGGACTCGGCGGGCCGGCCCGCGGGCTGCCCTGGGTGGACGTGGTGGTGCCGCGCGGCCAACGCCCCCGGCCGGGCCGCCGGTTGCTGGTCCATCAGGCCGACCTCCGGCCCGGCGAGATCGTCCACCTCGGGCGGCTGCCGCTCACCTCGCCGGTCCGCACCCTGACCGACCTCCTGCTGCGCCTCCACGCCCCGGAGGCGCTCGCCCTCCTCGACTCGGCGCTCCACCACCACCTCGTCGGCCCGCCCGAACTCGGTGCCGTGGCCCGGGCACTGGCCTTCCGGCGCAGCGAGCCCGCGACCCGGGCACTGCGGCTGCTGCCCCACGCCGACGGCCGCTCGGCCGGGCCGCTGGAGAGCCGGATCCGCTGGGACTGCGTCCTCGGCGGCGTCCCACCCGACTCCCTCGACCATCCGGTGCGGCAGCCCGGCGGAGAGCGGATCCTCGCCCGCGTCCCGTTCCGCTGGGGGCCGGCGATCCCGGGCCGGCCGCCGCTCCTCGGCCTCGTCGACGGCCCGGGGGCGCCGCGCACTCTTCCGCCCGCCGCCGGCCGCGTCCTCCGCTTCCACTGGAACGACGCCCTCACCCCGGGCCGCTGCGCCGCCCGCGTCCGCGAAGCGCTCGCCAAATCCCCTGCCGGGACTGGATGATGGTGCCCCGATCACCCTCCGTACCAGAGGAAGCGCGTGGATCTGCACCTCGCCGCCGTACTCGGCCCGCCGCAGGGGAGCGGCTGCCTCCTCACCCCGCGACTGGTGCTCACCGCCGCCCATGTGCTGGCCGGCCGGGACACCGCCGAGGTGAGCGTCCCCGGCGGGAACGGCCCGCAGTCCTGCCGGGTGGTCCACCGGGTCCACGACGAGCGGACGGACATCGCCCTGCTGGCCGCCGCGGAGCCGCTGACCGCCTGCTCCTGCCGGTTCGAGGGCTGGGCCAGGTCCGAGGACGCCCAGGACCGGCCGGCCCGGGCCGTCGGCTTCCCCCGAGTCGGCCGGGACGCCCGCGGATCGCTCGACACCGAGGAGTTCACCGGCCGGCTCAAGCCCCTGTCCTCGGCCCTCCGGGGCACCCTCGTCCTGGAGGGCGACCAGCATCCTCCCCTCGCCACCGGCCCCGGCACCTCCCCATGGGCCGGGATGTCCGGCGCCCCGGTCCTGGTGGGCGACCTCCTCGCCGGGGTGGTCCGCGAGGACCCGGCGGGCTGGGCGCACAGCCGCCTGGTGGTGGGCCCGCTCGAACCCCTCCTGGCGGACGAGGAGTTCACCGCGGCCTGCCGCCGCCACGGGTACGCCCCGGCCCGCGTCCCCCTCCCGCGCCCCGCCGCCCCGGCGGACTTCGACTCCCGCCTCCGCGACTACCTCGCCCGCCAGGCCGGCCGGCTGAACGTGATCGGCATCGGCGAGGAGACCTGGCCGCTGGACGCCGGATACCTGTCGCTGGAACTCCTCGACCGCAGCCCGGAGCCGGTCGGCCCGGACCCCGAGCCCGATCCGGCCCCCTCCCTCCCGGTCGCCAGCACCCTCCGCGCCGAGCAGGCGCTCTCCGGGCGGAGCCGGGTGCTGCTGCGCGGCAGCGCGGGTTCCGGCAAGACCACCCTCCTCCAGTGGCTGACCGTGGCCACCGCCCGGCGCCGGCTCCCGGAACCGCTGTCCGACCTGGGCGACTGCGTGCCCCTGATGCTCCGGCTGCGCGCCCTGGTCCGGCGGCCCGAACTCCCCGCCCCCGAGGAGCTTCTGAGCGCCGTGGCCAAACCGCTCTCCGGGCTGCCCGAGGCGGCCGGCTGGGTGACCGGGGCCCTCACCGAGGGCCGCGCGCTGCTGCTGATCGACGGCGTGGACGAGGTCCCGGAGGCCGACCGCGAGCGCACCCGCGCCTGGCTCGCCGACCTCCTCGCCGCCTTCCCGTACGCCCGGTACGTCGTCACCACCCGCCCCTCCGCGGTCCGCGAAGGCTGGCTCGCCGCCCAGGAGTTCACCGAACTCGAACTCCAGCCGATGAGCCGCGCCGACGTCGCCCGCTTCATCGCCCGCTGGCACGCGGCGGCCGCCCCCGACGGCCGACTCGACGCCCTGCGCGACGCCCTCACCTCCGCCGTCGCCGCCAAGCCGGACCTCGGCCGGCTGGCCACCAACCCCCTGATGTGCGCGCTGATGTGCGCCCTCGACCGGGACCGCCGAGGCTTCCTCCCCGACGACCGGATGGAGCTCTACGCCGCCGCCCTGGAGATGCTGCTGGTCCGCCGCGACCGCGAGCGGGCCATCACCCCCGTCACCAGCGGCCTCGACCTCACCCTCCACCAGCAGACGCTGCTCCTCCAGCGCCTCGCCCACTGGCTGATCACCAACGGCGAGGCCGAGATGTCCAGCGGGCGCGCCCTGCGGATCATCGGCGACCTGATCCCCAGCCTCCGCCTGCCGGACGGCACCGAGCCGCCCGCGATCCTCGACCACCTCCTGCTCCGCTCGGGCCTGCTGCGCCGGCCCACCTCGGACAGCGTGGACTTCGTCCACCGCACCTTCCAGGACTACCTGGGCTCGCAGTCCCTGATCGACAACGCCGACCTCGGCCTGCTGGTCCGCAACGCCCACGACGACCAGTGGCGGGACGTCCTGCGGATGGCCGTCCACCACGCCCGTCCGTACGAGCGCGCGGAACTCCTCGACCGCCTCCTCCGCCGGGCCGCCGAGGAACCCCCCGAGCTGCGCGATCGCCTCCATCTGGTGGCCGCCGCCTGCCTGGAGCACGCCACCGCGCTCGCCCCCGAGACCCGGGAGCGCGTCGAGCGGGCGGCCGCCACCCTGATCCCGCCCCGGGACGCCCAGCAGGCCCGCGACCTCGCCCGCTGCGGCCCGGTCGTCCTCGACCTCCTCCCGGGCCCCGACGGGCTCACCGACGAGCAGGCCCTCGCGGTCGTCACCACCGCCACCACCCTCGGCCGGGAACGGGCGATCCATCTGCTGGCCCGCTACACCCAGCACCCCTCGATCGCGGTCCGTGCCCAACTGGCCTCCTCCTGGGCTCAGTTCGACCAGGATCAGTACGCCCGCGAGATCATCGCCCGGCTCTGGTGCGGCCCGGACCCGGAGACCGGGGCGGTCCCGCTCTTCGTCGTCGACTGCGCCGACGACCTGGCGTTCCTCGCCTCGCTCGGCGGTCGGGAACGGGTCCGCGTCGAGGGCGGCATCGAGGTCGCCGACCTCGCCGACCTGCCGACCCCGGCCCTGCGCTCCCTGGACCTCTCCGACAACCCCTACCCGCTCGACCTCGGCCTGCTGCGGAGGGCGCGGCGCCTGGACCGGCTGGCCCTCCTCGCCTGCGGCGGCGGGACCGACCTGCGGCCGCTCGCCGAACTCCGCGCCCTGCGCAGCCTGGTGATCCCCGCGGACACCAGCGTCACCGGCCTCGACGTCCTGGCGAAGCTCACCCGCCTGCGCTTCCTCAACCTCAACCACGCCCTCCCCGAGGAGGCCACCACCCTGGAGGGCCTGCCGCCCGGCCTCGACCACCTGATCCTGGGCACCGCCACCCTCACCCGGACGCTGCTGCGCGGGCTCGAACGGCAGCGCCGGCTCAGCCGCTTCCGCTTCCCCGGGGAGACCATCGAGCCCGGCCCGGACCGCCTCCCGCTCACCCGGCTCCCCGGCCTCCGGCACCTCGAAGTGCTCGTCGAACGAGGCGACCTGATCGCCCGCTCCCCCGTACTGCCCCAGGTCCAGCGGCTGACCCTGCTCAACCCCCACCGCCTCACCGACCTGGCCCCGCTGGCCGCGGTCTACCCCGGCCTCCGCCGGCTCGACCTCCCCGCCGAACACGTCCCGGACGGCGACCCCCTGCCGGGCGTCGCCATCAGCGCCCTCGCCCACCGCGTGAAGGAACCCGCCCCGTGACCGAGCAGCCCCCCGCCGTCGACCTCACCACAGCCGTCGCCGCCGTCCGCGACCAGCTGACCGCGGCGGCCGAGGCCGCCGGCGACTCCCCCCTCCGCTTCGAGGTCGGCCCGATCACCATGGAGTTCGCCGTGGAGTTCACCCAGGACCGCTCCGCCAAGGGCGGCCTCAAGGCCTGGGTCCTCACCGCCGAGGCAGAGGCCCGCCGCGCCACCGCCACCACCCACCGCATCACGTTCACCCTCACCCCCACCACCCCGACCGGCCCCCTGGACATCCACCACCCCCACCCAGGCGACACCCGCCTCTTCACCCCCCGCCGCAACGACGCCTGACCCGCTGACCGCCCCTGTACAACCGCTCCAGCCCGACCAGCACCACCTCCCCCGGCGTCCCGACCCACCGCCCCGCGCACCACCACGTCCACCTCGTACGACGTGCGCGAAACGGCCGCGCCCCCGACGGAGAACCGTCGGGGGCGCGGCCGTTGAGGCGTGGTCAGGCCGTCAGGGCTCGGCTCACTCCGCCGAAGCGGAGGAACCGGAGCCGGCGCCGGTGCCCGTCGCCGCGACCGGCGGGGCGTCCGCGACCGGGACCTTCTCCTCGCCGTGGAAGGTGAACTTCTTGTCGTCGCCCTCGCCCTCGACGTCGACGACCACGATGTGGCCCGGGCGCAGCTCGCCGAAGAGGATCTTCTCGGAGAGCATGTCCTCGATCTCGCGCTGGATGGTCCGGCGCAGCGGCCGGGCGCCCAGCACGGGGTCGTAGCCCTTCTTGGCGAGCAGCTTCTTGGCGTCGGGACGGAGCTCCAGGCCCATGTCCCGGTCCTTGAGGCGCTCGTCCACCTTCGCCGCCATCAGGTCGACGATCTGGATGATGTCGTCCTCGGACAGCTGGTGGAAGACCACGATGTCGTCGACACGGTTCAGGAACTCCGGCCGGAAGTGCTGCTTGAGCTCCTCGCCGACCTTCGCCTTCATCCGCTCGTACCCGGTCTGGACGTCGCCCTGGGCCGCGAAGCCGAGGTTGAAGCCCTTGGAGATGTCCCGGGTGCCGAGGTTGGTCGTCATGATGATGACGGTGTTCTTGAAGTCCACCACCCGGCCCTGGGAGTCGGTCAGCCGGCCGTCCTCCAGGATCTGCAGCAGCGAGTTGAAGATGTCCGGGTGGGCCTTCTCGACCTCGTCGAAGAGGACGACCGAGAACGGCTTCCGGCGCACCTTCTCGGTGAGCTGGCCGCCCTCCTCGTAGCCGACGTATCCGGGCGGGGAGCCGAAGAGCCGCGAGACGGTGTGCTTCTCGGAGAACTCCGACATGTCCAGCTGGATGAGCGCGTCCTCGTCGCCGAAGAGGAACTCGGCCAGCGTCTTGGACAGCTCGGTCTTACCGACACCGGAGGGGCCGGCGAAGATGAACGAGCCGCCGGGCCGCTTCGGGTCCTTCAGACCGGCGCGGGTACGCCGGATCGCCTGGGAGAGCGCCTTGATGGCGTCCTTCTGGCCGATGACCCGCTTGTGGAGCTCGTCCTCCATCCGCAGCAGACGCGAGGACTCCTCCTCGGTCAGCTTGAAGACCGGGATGCCGGTGGCGGTGGCCAGGACCTCGGCGATCAGCTCCTCGTCCACCTCGGCGACGACGTCCATGTCGCCGTCCTTCCACTCCTTCTCCCGGCGCTGCTTGGCCTGGAGGAGCTGCTTCTCCTTGTCGCGGAGGGAAGCGGCCTTCTCGAAGTCCTGCGCGTCGATCGCGGACTCCTTCTCCCGGCGGACGTCGGCGATCTTCTCGTCGAACTCGCGCAGGTCCGGCGGAGCGGTCATCCGGCGGATGCGCATCCGGGAGCCGGCCTCGTCGATCAGGTCGATCGCCTTGTCCGGGAGGAAGCGGTCGGAGATGTAGCGGTCGGCCAGGGTGGCGGCCGCGACCAGCGCGGAGTCGGTGATGGAGACGCGGTGGTGCGCCTCGTACCGGTCCCGCAGGCCCTTGAGGATCTCGATGGTGTGCGGCAGCGACGGCTCCGCGACCTGGATCGGCTGGAAGCGGCGCTCCAGGGCCGCGTCCTTCTCCAGGTGCTTGCGGTACTCGTCCAGCGTGGTGGCGCCGATGGTCTGCAGCTCGCCGCGGGCCAGCATCGGCTTGAGGATGCTCGCCGCGTCGATCGCGCCCTCGGCGGCGCCGGCACCCACCAGGGTGTGCAGCTCGTCGATGAACAGGATGATGTCGCCGCGGGTCTTGATCTCCTTGAGCACCTTCTTCAGGCGCTCCTCGAAGTCACCGCGGTAACGGGAGCCGGCGACCAGCGCACCCAGGTCAAGCGTGTAGAGCTGCTTGTCCTTGAGGGTCTCGGGAACCTCGCCCTTGACGATGGCCTGGGCCAGGCCCTCGACGACGGCGGTCTTACCGACACCCGGCTCGCCGATCAGCACCGGGTTGTTCTTGGTACGGCGGGACAGCACCTGCATGACCCGCTCGATCTCCTTCTCGCGCCCGATCACCGGGTCGAGCTTGGTCTCCCGAGCGGCCTGCGTCAGGTTGCGGCCGAACTGGTCGAGGACCAGCGAGGTCGAGGGGGTGCCCTCGGCCGGGCCGCCGGCGGTCGCCGCCTCCTTGCCGCCCTGGTAACCGGAGAGCAGCTGGATCACCTGCTGGCGGACCCGGTTCAGGTCCGCGCCCAGCTTCACCAGGACCTGGGCCGCGACGCCCTCGCCCTCACGGATCAGGCCGAGCAGGATGTGCTCCGTGCCGATGTAGTTGTGGCCGAGCTGAAGGGCCTCGCGGAGCGACAGCTCCAGGACCTTCTTGGCCCGGGGGGTGAAGGGGATGTGCCCGGACGGGGCCTGCTGGCCCTGCCCGATGATCTCCTCCACCTGCTGGCGGACCGCCTCGAGCGAAATCCCGAGGCTCTCCAGGGCCTTAGCGGCGACACCCTCACCTTCATGGATCAGGCCCAGAAGGATGTGCTCGGTGCCGATGTAGTTGTGGTTGAGCATCCGGGCTTCTTCCTGAGCCAGGACGACAACCCGCCGCGCGCGGTCGGTGAACCTCTCGAACATCGTTAATCGCTCCTCAGAGCGGTCGGGCAGTGGTGGGGACGCTCCCCTCCCTGTCCTTCCGCATGCTAGTCCCGGGAGACGGGACAGCTCACTTCAACCGTCGACTACCCGCCGCCGAGCGGTCCCCCGCGACGGCCGACAACTGCTCCAACCAGTTGCTGGGGGACGATGTTCCCGCAGGCCAGCCGCATGACGCCAGTGCCGCTACGCCCGTGGCGAACGCCGTACCCGACACGCCGCTCAGCGCACCCGGACCTACCTGCATTTCTACCCCTCCGAGCGGGTCTTCCATGCGGTTCCGGAGCCCTGCGGATGTTCGCCCGACGTGAACCCCGCGCGCACCCCGAGCCGTCCTCCCTCCGTCCCCCGGGAACGTCCTCAATCGGACGACGCGCGAAAGGAACTGACGGTTCGCCACCCGCGACCGGGAGGGGTACGGGGAGTAACCGGAGCCCGCGCCGCGCGTTGGACACGGCATGCAGTCGGGGCAGCCGCCCGGCAGGCCCGCCGGGGCCGGAGCGCCGGGCAGAGCAGCAGACGTCCAGCCGGTCCGGCCGGGCGCCTCGGACATCCCGGGCGCCTGGGGCGTCCCGGATCTCCAGGGCGTCTCGGACGTCGTCGACGTGCGGTTGCGCCCCGGTCTGGAGGCGCTGGCCGGCTGGGTCCGCCGGGGCAGGCCGACCGGTCCGGTCGCCGCCGCCCCGGCCGCGGGCCGGCTGCTGCTGGCCGTGGCCCCGGGGCTCGCCGACGAGCTGCCCGGCCTGCTGGACTGGCTGGGCTGGGGCGGCGTACCGCTGGATCTGCGCGGCCGGCGGCTGGCGCCGGGGCCCGCCGATCCGGCTCCGGGACCGCTGGTCTGGCTGCGGCCGCCGGCCGAGGACCGGCCTCCGCTGGGTCTGGACCTGGGGGGAACCCAGACCCTGTACCGGCTACTGGACGCACTCGCCGTGGCGACGGCGCGCGCCCTCCTCCATGCGCCTGCGCCCGTAGGACGGACGCCGGTGCACCGCCCGCCCGCCCACCGGCTGCCCGCCCAGCGACAGCAAGCCCAGGCACAGCAGGCCCAGGCACAGCAGCCCCGGGGCCAGCAGGCCCAGGCACAGCAAGCCCGGCGGCAGCCCGCCCGGCGGGGTCCCGCCGCCCCTGCCGGCGGTACGGCGGCTCTGGCTCTACAAGGCGCCGCTCAGCTGTGGGCCTTCTCATAGGCCTCACGGATATTGCCGGGGACCCGGCCCCGGTCGTTGACCTCGTATCCGTTCTCCTTCGCCCAGGCACGGATCTTCGCGGTGTCCTGGGAGGTGCCCACAGAACGGGTGCCGCGGCCGCGACTCCGCCCGGAGCCGATACGGCCGCTCTGCTTGCGGCCCTTCTCGGTGTAGGGCTGGAGGAGCTCGCGCAGCTTCCCGGCATTCTCATGGGTGAGGTCGATCTCGTAGGCAACCCCGTCAAGAGCGAACGTCACGGTCTCGTCCGCCTCGCCACCCTCGAGATCGTCGACAAGAAGTACCTGAACCTTCTGGGCCACGGGCTTCCCTTCCTCTAAAGGTCCCTCGAAATCGCGGATTACCTGAGGAAAGGAAACCGCTTTTCAGCCGAAAATTCAAACCCCGGGGCGGTCAGCGTCCCGGAGACCCGCTCCGAGCTCGCGAGTCGCCGGTCAGAAGGGGCGGATCGTCCCGTTCCCTCAGAGGTGCAAGAGCATGCGGGTGTTGCCCAGGGTGTTCGGCTTCACGCGTTCGAGATCGAGGAACTCGGCGACGCCCTCATCGTAGGAGCGGAGCAGCTCCTCGTACACCCCGGGCTCGACCGGGGCGCCGCCGATCTCCTTGAAGCCGTGTTTGCCGAAGAAGTCGACTTCGAACGTCAGGCAGAAAATACGGTTGACGCCGAGCGCACGGGCGGCGTCCACCAGCTGATCGAGGATGCGGTGGCCGATACCGTGCCCCCGGCAGGAGGAGTGGACGGCGAGAGTGCGGACTTCGGCGAGGTCCTCCCACATCACATGGAGAGCGCCGCAAGCCACTACTTGGGCGGTGTCGCGGCGCTCCGCCACCCAGAACTCCTGCACCGACTCGAAGAGGGTGACGGTCGGCTTGTCGAGCAGGATGCGTTCGCGGGCGTAACCGTCCACAAGCGCGCGGATGGGCCGCACATCGGCCGTCCGCGCACGGCGGATGGTGACCTCCATCAGTCTCCTCGCGGGTCCGGCCCGTAGTCCCACCCGTAGTCCCGAAGCGGGTTCGATCGGGCCGACGCTATCGCGAAGTGCCGGTCTCCGGCTTCTCGTTATCCGCGCCGCCGGCGACGCCGGTATCCGCACTATCCGGTGTATCCGGGCTATCCGGAGCACTCTCGTCCGAGCCGGTCTGATCCGAGTCGGTCTCGGGAGAGAGCACACGAAGGGCGTCGCGGAGGGACTCCTGCTGTTCCGGAGTCATCATCCCGAAGAAGTGCACCAGGGCCGCCGCCGGGTTGTCCGCGGTCGCCCAGGCGTCGTTCATCAGCGCGGCGGTGTACGCCTCCCGCGTCGACACCGGTTCGTACCGGTACGCACGGCCTTCCCGGTCCCGGCGCAGCCAGCCCTTCTGGTAGAGCTTGTCCATCACCGTCATCACCGTGGTGTAGGCGATCTCGCGCTCCCGGAGCAGGTCCTCCAGAACCTCTCGGACCATCACCGGGCGGTTCCACTGCCACACCCGGGTCATGATCTCGTTCTCGAGTTCGCCGAGTTGACGCGCCATGGACGTTTTTTCCTCCGCCGTACTCGACAGAACTCCGGACAAACCTGCCAAAGCAGGCCGCTCTCTCCGAAATACCATCTGGCGGAGGAAATACCGCTACGCCGCGCCGCCGTCCCGCTGCTCGAGCGCGGCGAGCTGGGCGACGGTGATCGCCTCGGCCGCGGCGTCCTCCTTGGCGGCGTTGGCCCCGCCCTGGTTGCGGAAGATCGTGCGGATGAGGAAACCGAAGGCCACGGCCATCACCACGGGCGGCGTGAGCGCCTCCAAGTACTGCATTCCGTTACCACCTCGGGGGTGCGGGATTCGTCGTCGATCGACTGCGAGGGCCGGAAACGGGCCCTGCCTGAGGCTACCCGAGACGGCCCCGGACACCCCGCAGCGGGGCGCCCGGGGCGGTCTCGCGCCGGACGGCGGGCGCTCAGCCGCCGAGCAGCCGGCGCACCCGCTCCTCGCCCACCGCGAGCAGCAGCGTGGGCAGGCGCGGGCCGGTGTCCCGGCCGACCAGCAGGTGGTAGAGGAGGGCGAAGAAGGAGCGCTGGGCCGTCTTGATCTCCGGCGGCAGCTCCTTCGGCCCGGCCTCGGCCGGGAAGCCCGCCTGCACCTTCGGCACCCCGTACACCAGGTGCGTCAGCCCATCGAGTGACCAGTGCTCGCCGAGGCCGTCCAGGAGGAGCCGGATCGACTCCCGGCCCTGCTCGTCCAGCGCGGCCAGGGTCTCGGTGTCCGGCTCGGAGCGGACCACGGTGCGGGACTCGGCGGGGACGTGGGTGCTGATCCACGCCTCGGCCTTGTCCAGCCGGGGCCGGACCACCGCCAGGTCCGTGACCGGGTCCTCCGGGTCGAGCTCGGAGAGGATGCGCAGGGTCTGCGCCTCGTCCCCGGCGGTGACGTCGGCGACCGAGGCCAGCGTGCGGTACGGCAGCGGCCGCTCGGTGCGCGGCAGCTCACCGGCGGCGGTGCCGACCGCCCGGCGGTACGCGGCCACGTCCGCGGCCAGCGCGCTGCCGTCGGCGACCTTGGCGGCGAGCTTGTCCCACTCGTCGTAGAGCCGCTGGATCTCCTGGTCGAAGGCGATCTTGAAGGACTGGTTGGGCCGCCGGCGGGCGTAGAGCCAGCGCAGGATCTGCGGCTCCATGATCTCCAGCGCGTCCAGCGGGGTGGGCACCCCGCCCTTGCTGGAGGACATCTTCGCCATCCCGCTGATGCCGACGAAGGCGTACATCGGGCCGATCGGCTGCTCGCCGCCGAAGATGCCGACGATCTGCCCGCCGACCTGGAACGAGGACCCCGGCGAGGAGTGGTCGACGCCGGAGGGCTCGAAGACCACGCCCTCGTACGCCCAGCGCATCGGCCAGTCGACCTTCCAGACCAGCTTTCCGCGGTTGAACTCGGTCAGCCGGACGGTCTCGGTGAAGCCGTCCAGGGTGCAGGTGTAGGTGAGCTCCGTCGTCTCGTCGTCGTACGCGGTGACGGTGGTGAGGTCCTTGCCGCACTCCCCGCAGAACGGCTTGTACGGGTAGTAGCCGCCGGCGCCGCCGCTGCCGTCGTCCTCGCCGGCCGCCCCGGAGCCCTCGGCGGCCGCCAGCTCGGACTCGTCGGCCGGCTTCTGCTGCTTCTGCGCCTGCTTCGGGGGCGCCTTCCTAGTGCGGTACTGGGCGAGGATCGCGTCGATGTCGGCGCGGTGCCGCATCGCGTGGAGGATCTGCTCGCGGTACACGCCCGAGGTGTACTGCGCGGTCTGGCTGATGCCGTCGAACTCCACGCCGAGGGCCGCGAGGGCCTCGGTCATGGCCGCCTTGAAGTGCTCCGCCCAGTTCGGGTAGGGCGAGCCGGCCGGGGCCGGGACCGAGGTCAGCGGCTTGCCGATGTGCTCGGCCCAGGACTCGTCGGTGCCGGGGACGCCGGCCGGGACCTTGCGGTAGCGGTCGAAGTCGTCCCAGGAGATCAGGTGCCGCACCTCGTACCCGCGGCGGCGGATCTCGTCCGCGACCAGGTGCGGGGTCATCACCTCGCGGAGGTTGCCGAGGTGGATCGGGCCGGACGGGGACAGGCCCGAGGCGACGACGACCGGTTTCCCCGGGGCACGACGCTCGGACTCGGCGATGACATCGTCCGCATAACGGGAGACCCAGTCCTGGGCCTCCGTGCTCGTGCTCTGGGCCACGGTCCTTTTCGTCCTTCTCTGTGCGGTCGGGTGGCGCGGACGCGATCCGCGCACGGCCATTCTCCCAGCAACCCGCCGTTGCTTCGGGGGCTGCCTCCGAACCGCGGTCCGGACGGGGGTGGACGCGGCGCCGCGGCGGCCGGATACCGGCCGCCGCGGCGGGGTGCCGAGCAGGCGCCCGACCGGCGCCGTGGGGCCGGTCAGCCGGTCCCGGTGGGGAGATGGGCGCCGGGCCGCACACCGCCCGGGAAGAGGTCGCCGGGGGTGGGGACGCCCCGGCGGCGCTGCTTGTCCGCCCCGTCCGCGGCGGAGCCCGGCGCGGGCCTCCGGGCGGGGTCGCCGGCGGAGCCGCTCCCGGCGGAGGCGGCGGAGCCGGGCGCGGTGCGCGCTGGGGTGCGCGGAGTGGTGCGCGGAGCGTCGGCCGGCGGGGTCGCCTGGGCCGGGGACTCGCCGGAGTCCTCCGCGCGGTCGGCGGCGTCACGTGGGTTCATCGGATGGGTACCTCCGAGGGGTGCGGCTGCCGGGACGCCACCGGCGGCGCCCCCGATCAGCAGTTCCAGACCGCGGTGGGGGCGGGACTTGGAGACCACCGCCCGCACCACCGGCCGGTCGGGCCGGTCCGGCCGGTCCCGTCCCTGGAGGGGACGGCGGACGCCGGGCTCGGCGTTCGACTGGCAGAGCGACCTGAGCCGGTTGCGGCGCTCCCGCTCCTCCGGGCCGCACGGCAGGGCGGCGAGCCGGCGGAGCGCGGTCAGATCCTCGGCGTCCGGGACGTAGCCGTCGTGGACGGCCTCCTCCAGGCGCTCCAGATAGCCGGGGGCGGAGCCGGGGAGGGCCGCCCGGTAGCGCACCAGCTCCGCCAGCAGGAAGGCCCGCAGCCGGCCGCCCTCGCGGACGGCCTCCTCGATCGACTCGGCGAGACGGGCCGTCTCCTGGACGTCCTCCAGCCGCTCCGCCTCCCGGACGGGGTCGCGCGGCAGTACGTGCGCCCCGGTGCGCTGGGTCGGGGGGAGGACGTGGGACGGCAGCTGAGAGCGCAGGTTCTCAGCGAGGGCTCGTCGCAGCACTCGCAGTTCGTCGGCGCTGAAGGCCATGCCGCCGCGGGCTCCGTGTGGCGTAGGCATGGGTCGACCATACGGAACGAAACCGGAAAATCGGACGAACCACGCGGATCGCCCGGGGTTTTCACGCCGCCGCGTTGCGCTCGAAGACCAGTCGGAGACCGATCAGCGTCAGCCAGGGCTCGTGGACGTCGATGCAGGTGGCCTCGCCGAGGACCAGGGGGGCCAGCCCGCCGGTGGCGATCACGTGGACCTCGTCCGGGTCGTCGGCGAGCTCCGCGGCCATCCGCGTCACCACCCCGTCGACCTGGCCGGCGAAGCCGTAGAGGATGCCGGCCTGCATCGCCTCCACCGTGTTCTTGCCGATCACGCTGCGCGGGCGGGCCAGTTCGATCTTGCGCAGCTGGGCGCCGCGCGCGCCCAGCGCGTCCACCGAGATCTCGATGCCGGGGGCGATCGCCCCGCCCACGTACTCGCCGCGCTCGCTCACCGCGTCGAAGGTGGTGGCGGTGCCGAAGTCGACCACGATGCACGGCCCGCCGTAGAGGTGGGCGGCGGCCAGCGCGTTGATGATCCGGTCGGCGCCGACCTCCTTGGGGTTGTCCATCAGGACGTGGACGCCGGTCTTCACGCCCGGCTCGACCAGCACCGCCGGGACGTCTCCGTAGTACCGGCGGGCGACCTCGCGGAGCTCGTGGAGGACCGCGGGGACGGTGGAGCAGACGGCGATGCCGTCCACCGCGTCGTCCTCCAGCACGGGGTGCGCCCCCATCAGGCCCTGGATGGCCACGGCGAGTTCGTCGGCGGTGCGCCGCGGGTCGGTGGAGATCCGCCAGTGCTCCACGATCTCCTCGCCGTCGAAGAGGCCGAGGACGGTATGGGTGTTGCCGACATCGATGGTGAGCAGCATGTCCTGGCGGTCCTACATCTTCTCGTCGTGGCGGGCGTGAACGGGGCTGGAGGATTATCCGCGCAGGTCGAGACCGATGTCCAGGACCGGGGACGAGTGGGTGAGCGCCCCGACCGCCAGATAGTCGACGCCGGTCTCGGCGACCTCGCGGGCCCCGTCGAGGGTCAGCCCGCCGGAGGCCTCCAGCCTGGCCCGGCCGGCCACCAGGGCGACCGCCTCGCGCAGCTCGGGGACGGTGAAGTTGTCCAGCAGGATCAGGTCCGCGCCGGCCTCGAGCACCGGGGCGATCTGGTCGATCCGGTCCACCTCGACCTCGATCGGCAGCTCCGGGAACCGCTCGCGGACGGCCTGGAACGCCTTGGCGACGCTGCCGCCGACGGCCACCACGTGGTTGTCCTTGACCAGGGCCGCGTCGGAGAGCGACATCCGGTGGTTGACCCCGCCGCCGGCCCGCACCGCGTACTTCTCCAGGGCGCGCAGGCCCGGGGTGGTCTTGCGGGTGTCCCGGACGGCGGCCTTGGTGCCCTCGATCGCGTCCGCCCAGGCGCGGGTGGCGGTGGCGATGCCGGAGAGGTGGCAGAGGAGGTTGAGGGAGGTGCGCTCGGCGGTGAGAAGGTTGCGGGTGGTGGTGGTGACCGAGAGGAGCTTCTGGCCGGCCTCCACCCGGTCCCCGTCCGCGACGTGCCGCTCGACCTCGAAGGCCTCCTCGGCGAGGAGGGAGACCACCGCCTCGGCGATCTGCAGCCCGGCCACCACGCCCGCCCGGCGGGCGGTGAAGTCGCCGGTGGCGACGGAGTCCTCGGGGACGGTGGCGGCCGAGGTGACGTCCTCCCCGCCGGCCAGGTCCTCGGTGAGCGCGAGCATCGCGATGTCCTCGACCTCGACCGGGTCGAGGCCGGCCGCCCGGAGCAGCTCCTGCAGGCCGGCGTCCAGCCCGCACGGCGGGGCCTCCTCGCCGGCCTCGCCGGAGCCGCCGCAGGCGCAGCCGGCGCCGCAGGTGTCACCGGCCCCGCCGCCGATGAGGGTGAGGTCGGGGTGCTGCTCGTTCATGGCGTTTCCTGACTCCGGTCGGTCGTACGGGGTGGGAGGGGGTCTGTCGGGGCGGGACGGGGGTGCTGCGGGACGGCGGTGCTGCGGGAGGGTGCCGCAGGACGGGGGTGCCGCGGGGGCGGCGGGCGATCCGTCAGGCGGTGGACAGCCCGTCCGGGGTGAGGCGGGTGACCAGATGGCGCCGCCAGCGCCGGTCGTCCCGGTCCGGGAAGTCCTCGCGCCAGTGGCAGCCGCGGGTCTCCTCGCGCAGCCGGGCGGCGGCGGTGAGCGCGGTGGCGACCAGGTGGAGGTTGGTGGCCTCCCAGGTCTCGGTCTGCGGCGGCTCGCCCTTGGCCAGGTCGGCCGGGGGCAGCTCGGCCAGCCGGTCGGCGGCCTCGGCCATTCCGCCGGCCTCCCGCAGCACGCCGACGCCCCGGGTCATCAACCGCTGGACCTCCGCCCTGGTCTCCGGCGCCAGCAGCGGGACGGTGCGGGCGGCGGCCGGGTCGCCAACCGGCTCGCGGTGCGGGAGGCGGCCGGACCGGTGCCGTTCGGCCAGGTCCTCCGCGATCCGCTCGGCGTAGACCAGGCCCTCCAGCAGGGAGTTGGAGGCCAGCCGGTTGGCGCCGTGGACGCCGGTGCAGGCGGCCTCCCCGCAGGCGTAGAGGCCGTCCACGCTGGTCCGGCCGTGGAGGTCGGTGCGGACGCCGCCGGAGGCGTAGTGGGCCGCCGGGGCGACCGGGATCGGCTCGGTCATCGGGTCGATGCCGTGCGAGCGGCAGGAGGCCAGGATGGTGGGGAAGTGCCGCTCCCACAGCTCCCGGTCGAAGCCGGTGCCGTCCAGGTACATGTGCTCGGCGCCGGTCTCCCGCATCCGCCGCATGATGCCCTTGGCGACGATGTCCCGGGGGGCCAGCTCGGCCAGCTCGTGCCGCCCCACCATGAAGCGGACGCCGTCCGCGTCCACCAGCTTCGCGCCCTCGCCGCGGACCGCCTCGGAGACCAGCGGCTGCTGGCCCTCGGCGTCCGGGCCGAGCCAGAGGACGGTCGGGTGGAACTGGACGAACTCCAGGTCGGTGACCTCGGCGCCGGCCCGCAGGGCCAGCGCCACGCCGTCGCCGGTGGAGACCGCCGGGTTGGTGGTGGAGGAGTACAGCTGGCCCATTCCGCCGGTGGCCAGCACCACCGCGCGGGCGTGGACGGCGCCCACGCCGTCCCGCAGGCCCTCCCCCATGACGTGGAGGGTCACCCCGGCGGCCCGGCCCCGGGCGTCCGTCAGCAGGTCCAGCACCAGGGCGTGCTCGATCAGCTCGACGTCCGGGTCCCGGTGGACCGCGGCGACCAGGGCGCGGGATATCTCGGCGCCGGTGGCGTCCGCGGCGTGCGCGATCCGGCGGCGGTGGTGGCCGCCCTCCCGGGTCAGGTCGATCCCGCCGGAGGCGTCGGTGTCGAAGACCGCGCCGGTGGCGATCAGCCGGCGGACCGCGCCCGGGCCCTCGGTGACCAGCACCCGAACGGCGTCCTCGACGCAGACTCCGGCGCCGGCGACCAGGGTGTCCTGGAGGTGCTGCTCAGGGGTGTCGCCCTCGCCCAGCGCGGCGGCCACCCCGCCCTGCGCCCAGCGGGTCGAGCCGTCGTCCAGCAGCGCCTTGGTGACCAGCAGGACCCGCAGGCCCGCGGCCCGCACCCGGAGGGCGGCGGTCAGTCCGGCGACGCCGGAGCCGACCACCACCACGTCGGTACGGGCCGTCCAGCCGGGCGGCGGCGCGGCGAGGCGGTGCGGCTGCCCGGCGTCCTGCCGGCGGCCTTCCATCTGGATCTGGGCGTCCATGGGCCTGCTCCGTCGGGTTCCGGCATGCGCGGCCGAACGCGGATGCCTGGTGGTCGCGCCGAGGCGCCGCTCGCTCACCCGACCGGCCCCCGTTCGCTGCGGACACGGTACGCCGGGGCGCCGTCGGCGGCGATGGCGGGCCGCGCCCCCGGGGCCGGGTCGAAGCGCAACCGGACGTTGTCGATCAGCCGGGTGGCGCCCACCGTGGCGGCGACCGCGAGCACCGCCTCGCCGGTGTAGGCGTCCGAGGTCACCGGGGTGAACCCGGCCGGGTCGACCAGGTCGACGTAGTCCAGGACGACGGGCGGCTCGGCCCGGGCGGCGGCGTCGAGCACCGCGCGGGCGGCGCGGACGGCGGCGAGCGGGCCGGCGGCCAGGGCGGCCTCGCGGCCGGCGAACAGCGCCCGGGAGAGCTCGCGGGCGGAGACCCGCTCGGCCTCGGAGAGGTAGACGTTGCGCGAGGACAGGGCCATCCCGTCGGCCTCCCGCACGGTCGGCACGCCGACGATCTCCACCGGGAAGTTCAGGTCCCGCACCATCCGCCGGACCAGGGCCAGCTGCTGGGCGTCCTTCTCGCCGAAGAAGGCCGCGTCCGGGGCGGTCAGGTGGAGCAGCTTGGCGACGACGGTGAGCATCCCGTCGAAGTGGCCGGGCCGGCTGGCGCCCTCGTAGTGCTCGCCCATCGGGCCGGCGGAGAGCCGGACCTGCGGCTGCCCGCCGGGGTAGACCTCCTCGGCGGAGGGGGCGAAGACCACGTCGGCGCCCTCCCGGGCGCAGACCAGCAGGTCGGCGTCGAGGGTGCGGGGGTAGCGGTCCAGGTCCTCGCCTGCGCCGAACTGCAGCGGGTTGACGAAGACGGTGACCAGCACGGTGCCGTCCGGGCCGGCCCAGTCGCGGGCCGAGCGGATCAGGGCGGCGTGGCCGTCGTGGAGGGCGCCCATGGTCATCACCACCGCCCGGCGGCCGACGATGTCGTGGACGGCGCTCCAGGCGGCGAGCTCGGCCTTGCCGGAGACCAGCGCCGGGGCGCCGGTCGCGGGGAGGCTCGCCGGGGCGGCCGCGGTGCCGGCCGGGGCGGTGGTCGCGGTGGTGGTCGTCGCGATGGTCACGATGCGTCTCCTTCGTCGCCGAGGGCGTCCAGCAGCCGGGCCGCCGCGTCCTCCTTGAGGATGCCGTTGGACAGCGCCCGGGCCGTGGTGGCCCTGGCCATCGCCCGGTAGCTGTCCAGCGCCTGCGGGGAGGTCCGGGCGAGCTCCGCGAGGTGGGCGCGGACGGTCCCCGCGTCGCCGCGGGAGACCGGGCCGGTCAGGGCGCGGTCGCCGGAGCGCAGGGCGTTGTCCAGGGCGGCCCCGAGCAGCGGGCCGAGCATCCGGCCGGGCTCGGCCACGCCGGCCTCCCGCAGCAGGTCCTCGGCCTGGGCCACCAGGGTGGTCAGGTGGTTGGAGCCGTGCGCGAGAGCGGCGTGGTAGAGCGGGCGGGCGGACTCCGGGATCCACTCCGGGTCGCCGCCCATCTCGACCACCAGGGCCTCCGCGATGGGCCGGTACTCCGGCACCGTGGTCACCCCGAAGGGGCAGCTGACCAGGCGGTCCACGTCCACCGTGGTGCCGGTGAAGGTCATCGCCGGGTGGAGGGCCAGCGGCAGCGCGCCGGCCTCGGCGACCGGGGCGAGCACCGCGATGCCGTGCGCGCCCGAGGTGTGCGCCACCAGCTGGCCGGGGCGGACCGCGCCGGTGGCGGCCAGCCCCGCGGCCAGCTCGGGGAGGACGTCGTCGGGGACCGTGAGGAGCACCAGGTCGGCCGCGGCCATCACCTGAGGCGGCGTCACCAGGCGCACCCCGGGCAGCAGCTCCGCGGCCCGGCGGCGGGAGCCCTCGGACACCCCGGAGGCGGCCACCACCTGGTGGCCGGCCTGCTGGAGGGCGGCGCCGAGCGCCGGGCCGACCCGGCCGGTGCCGATCACGCCGACGGCCATCCTGGCCGGGCGGTCCTCCGGGCTGCCCGCGTCCCAGGGGTCGCCGGGCATGCCGAAGGGCGGTTGCGCGTCGCTCACGTCGTACTACCTACTTCCGTTCCAGTCCTCGCGGGTACCGGACGTACCCGGACATGGTAACGAGTCGGCTCCTCCAGGTGGAGGGTGCGAGATGATCGGGGCATGGACGACCAGGACCTGCAGGAGCGGCTGGCCACGGCGTGGCGCGGCTGCGACCGGATCTTCTCCGGGGTGAGGCCGCGCACGCTGCGCGACCGGATCGCCGAACTCGCCGGACCGGAGGTCGAGGCCGCGTACGACCTCGGCGAGCCGACCGACATGTACGGGAACGGCGTGGTGGCCGCCCTGGAGAAGCGGGTCGCGGGGCTGCTGGGGACGGAGGCCGCGGCGTTCTTCCCCACCGGGACGATGGCCCAGCAGGTCGCCCTGCGGTGCTGGTCCGAGCGGACCGGCAACCCGATCGTGGCGATGCACCCGCTGGCCCACCCGGAGGTCCACGAGCGGCTCGCCTACAGCTGGCTGAGCGGGCTGCGGAGCGTCCGCACCAACGCCGAGCCCCGGCAGCCGACGGCGGACGAGATCCGGGGGATCGCCGAGCCGTTCGGCACCCTGATGCTGGAGCTGCCGCTGCGGGACGCCGGGTTCCTGCTGCCGGAGTGGGACGAGCTCGTCGAGGTGGTGGGCGCCGCGCGGGAGCGGGACGCGGTGGTGCACTTCGACGGGGCGCGGCTGTGGGAGTCGGTGGACCGGCTGGGCCACGAGCTGCCGGAGATCGCGGCGCTGGCGGACTCCGTGTACGTCTCCTTCTACAAGACCCTCGGCGGGATCAGCGGTGCGGCGCTGGCCGGGTCCGAGGAGCTGATCGGGCAGGCGAAGACCTGGCGGCACCGGTACGGCGGCCAGCTCTTCGAGCAGTGGCCGGCCGCGCTGGCGGCGCTGGCGGGCATCGAGCGGGAGCTGCCCCGGCTGGGGTCCTATGTCGCGCGGGCGCGGGTCGCGGCGGAGGTGTTCGGCGAGGTGCTGGCCGCCGAGGGGCTGCCCTTCGGCGGCGTGTGGCCCTCGGTTCCGCACACCCACCAGTTCCGGCTGTGGCTGCCGTTCGCGGCGGAGCGGCTGCAGGCGGCGGCGCTGCGGCTGGTCGAGAAGACCGGGGTCGGGTTCGTCCGGGGGTGGCGGGACGGCGGCCTGCCGGGCGTCTCCGCCTTCGCGGAGGTCACGCTGGCCGCGCCGGGCGCGGAGTGGTCCCGCGAGGAGATCGCGGAGACCTTCCAGAGCTTCCTGGCGCAGGCGCGGGAGGGCTAGCGCCCGGAGCGTGCTAGCCGCCCGCGCGGACCAGGCCGGTCTCGTAGGCGAGTACCACCGCCTGGACGCGGTCGCGGAGGTTCAGCTTGGTGAGGATGCGGCCCACATGGGTCTTCACGGTGGCCTCGGAGAGGGTGAGGCGGGCCGCGATCTCGGAGTTGGAGAGGCCCTGGGCGACCAGCAGCAGCACCTCCCGCTCGCGGTCGGTGAGGCGGGCCAGCTCCGGCGGCTCCGCCGGGCCCGCCGCGCTCGGCAGCACCCGCGCGAAGCTGTCCAGCATCCGCCGGGTGGTGGTCGGCGCGACCACCGCGTCACCGGAGTGGACGGCCCGGATCGCGGCCACCAGCTCCAGCGGCGGCACATCCTTGAGGAGGAACCCCGCCGCCCCCGCCTTCAGCGCGGCGAAGGCGTACTCGTCGAGGTCGAAGGTGGTGAGGATGAGCACCTTCGGCGCGTCCGGCCCGGCGCAGATCCGCCGGGTCGCCTCGACGCCGTCCAGCCGCGGCATCCGGACGTCCATCAGGATCACGTCGACCGGGGTGCGCGCGGCCTCCTCGATCGCCTGGACGCCGTCCCCCGCCTCGGCGACGATGTCGATGTCCGGCTGCGCCTCCAGCACCATGCGGAAGCCGGTCCGCAGCAGCTCCTGGTCGTCGGCGAGCATGATCCGGATCGAACTCACGAGGCGGCTCCGCGGGAGGGGCTGGGGTGGCTGCCGTCCGGTTGCAGCGGCAGCCGGGCGAGGATACCGAAACCGCCGCCGGGCAGCGGCTCCGCGCGGATGCTGCCGCCGACCATGCCGACCCGCTCGCGCATCCCGATCAGGCCGTGGCCCAGGCCGTCCCGGCCGCCCTCGCGGGCGAGCTCCGCGGTGCTGCCGCGGCCGTCGTCCTCGACCGCGAGGTCGAGCCCGTCGGTGCCGAAGGCCAGCCGGACGGTGGCGGAGGCACCGGGCCCGCCGTGCTTGCGGACGTTGGTCAGCGCCTCCTGGACGATCCGGTACGCGGTCAGCTCGACCCCGCGCGGCAGCGCCCGCGGCTCCCCCTGGACGCTCAGCACCACCGGCAGCCCGGAGGTGCGGGCCTGCTCGATGAGTTCGGGCAGCTGCTCGACGCCGGGCTGCGGCACATACGCGTCGCCCGCGTCGGAGGACCGCAGGATGCCGAGGAGCCTCCGCATCTCGGCGAGCGCCTGGCGGCCGGTGGAGGCGATGGTCTCCAGCGCGTTGCGGGCCTGCTCCGGCGAGGAGTCCAGGACGTACGCGGCGCCGTCCGCCTGGACGATCATCACCGAGACGTTGTGCGCGACCACGTCGTGGAGCTCGCGGGCGATCCGGGCCCGCTCCGCGGCCACCGCGATCTTGGACTGGGCGTCCCGCTCGCGCTCCAACCGGGCCGCGCGGTCCTCGAGTTGGGCGTAGTAGGCGCGCCGGGTGCGGGTCAGCCGGCCCAGCACCCAGCAGGCCGCGAGTGGGGTGGAGAAGAAGAGCCCGAAGAGGGCGCGTTCCAGCATCGGCTGCGGCGGGATGCCGATCTCGAACCGCAGCGCCGTGAGCGGCCCGGCCAGCAGTCCCGCGAAGAGCGCCAGCCGGGAGGCCCAGGGACGTCCGACGTTGGCCGCCGTGTAGGCGATGGCCAGCAGGGCGACGTCGGCGGAGGTCGGATGGAAGCCGGCGGCCAGCTGGAAGAGGCCGAGCGCGGCGGCGGCCGCGGTCACCGCGTTCGGCCACCGCCTGCGGAGGCTGAGGAGGACGGCGAGGGCGAGGCAGAAGGCGAGGTAGACGGACCAGAGGTGGTACCCACCTGGCCGGACGCCCCGCCCCGCCAGGGCGGCCAGGACCAGCAGGAGCAGGCCCCACCCGGAGTCGACCAGGGTGGGGTGCCTGCGGAACCAGCCGTAGAGGGTTTGCACGCTGTCAAGGTTAGGCAGCTCCACGGGCTCCCCGGGTCCCCCGCCAGGGCGATCCGTCTACTCCACAGGTCGGAGGAGAAGCTCGCGGCTCGCGGGCGGGAGTAGCGTACGGCGGGCCCGCTTCCGGCGGGCCGTACGGCGGGCGGCGTACGACGGTCGGTGCAGGCGAGGGCGAGGGGGTCCGGGGTGGGCGGCGGCCGTTGGCTGGGGTGGGCGGAGGCGGCGGAGCGGGCGCTGTACGGGCCGGGCGGCTTCTTCCGCTCGGCCGAGGGGCCGGCCGCGCACTTCCGCACCTCGGTGCACGCCTCCCCCCGGTTCGCGGACGCGGTGGCCGGGCTGGCCAGGCTGATCGGCGCCGGGACGGTGGTGGACGTCGGCGCCGGGCGGGGGGAGCTGCTGACCGCGCTGGCCGGGCGGCTGCCGGACTCGGTGCGGCTGGTCGGCGTCGAACTGGCGGACCGGCCGGCCGGACTGGACCCGCGGATCGGCTGGGCGGAGGCGGTACCGGAGTTCCCCGCGGAGGCGCCCGGGCTGCTCTTCGCCAACGAGTGGCTGGACAACGTGCCGGTGGAGATCGCCGAGGTGGACGGCGAGGGGACGGCCCGCTATGTGCTGGTCGATCCGGAGAGCGGGGCGGAGCGGCTGGGCGATCCGGTGTCCGGGACCGACGCCGAGTGGCTCCGCCGCTGGTGGCCGCTGGCGGCGGCGGACGGCGCCGAGGGGGTCGAGCCGGGCTTTCGGGCGGAGATCGGCTGCCCCCGGGACCGGGCCTGGGCCTCGGCGGTGGCGCGGCTGCCGCGCGGTCTCGCGGTCGCCGTGGACTACGCCCACGCGGCCGGCGCGCGCCCGCCCTTCGGGACGCTGACCGGGTATCGGGAGGGCCGGGAGGTGCGCCCGGTACCTGACGGTACGTCCGATCTGACCTGCCATGTGGCGCTGGACTCCTGTCTGGCGGCGGCCGAGGAGCGGGCGAAGGAGTCCGGGATCTCCGTCCACAGCCTGTGGACGACGCAGCGCGCCGCCCTCCGCGCGCTCGGCGTCCACGCCGAGCGCCCCCCGCTGGCGATGGCCGCCACCGACCCCGCCGGCTACCTCACCGCGCTGGCCGCCGCGGGCGAGGCGGGCGAGCTGGTCGACCAGGCCGGCCTCGGCGGCTTCGGCTGGGCCATCCAGAGTGTGGACATGGCGATACCGGCGCGGCTGGCCGGCCTTCCGGAATGGCAGACTCTGTGCCCATGAGGGAGACGACCGTCGGCATCGGCGCGGGGGCGAACGAGCTGCAGACCGAGCTGGGCACCAGCGACATGGTGCTCAACATCGGCCCGCAGCACCCGTCCACCCACGGGGTGCTGCGGCTCCGGCTGCGCCTGGACGGCGAGCTGATCACGGCGGCCGAGCCGGTGATCGGCTATATGCACCGGGGCGCCGAGAAGCTCTTCGAGGCCCGGGACTACCGGCAGATCATCATGCTGGCCAACCGGCACGACTGGCTCTCCGCCTTCGCCAACGAGCTCGGCGTGGTCCTCTCCGTGGAGCGGATGCTCGGGATGGAGGTCCCGGAGCGGGCCACCTGGATCCGCACCCTCCTCGCCGAGCTCAACCGGGTGCTCAACCACCTGATGTTCCTCGGCTCGTACCCGCTCGAACTGGGCGGGATGACCCCGATCTTCCACGCCTTCGCCGAACGCGAGCAGCTCCAGCACGTGATGGAGGAGGCCTCCGGCGGCCGGATGCACTACATGTTCAACCGGGTCGGCGGGCTGAAGGAGGACCTCCCCAACGGCTGGCTCGGGCGGGTCCGCTCGGCCGTGGCGGCGGTGCGCGGGCGGATGGACGTCTTCGACCGGCTGGTGCTGGGCAACGAGATCTTCCGCGGGCGGACCAGGGGCGTCGGCGTCCTCGCGGCCGACCTCGTCCGGGCGTACGGGGTGAGCGGCCCGATCGCCCGCGCCTCCGGCGTCGACTTCGACCTCCGCCGGGACGAGCCGTACCTGGCGTACGGGGACCCGGCGCTGGCCTCGGCGCTGCGGGTGCCGGTCCGTCAGGAGGGCGACTGCCTGGCCCGGTTCGAGTGCCTGCTGGAGCAGACCCACAACTCGCTGGACCTGGCCGACGCCTGCCTGGACCGGCTGGACGAGCTGCCGCAGGGGCCGGTCAACCAGCGGCTGCCGAAGGTGCTGAAGGCGCCCGAGGGGCAGACCTACTCCTGGACCGAGAACCCGCTCGGGATCAACGGCTACTACCTGGTCTCGCGGGGCGAGAAGACGCCGTGGCGGCTGAAGCTGCGCTCGGCCTCGTACAACAACGTCCAGGCGCTGAGCGAGGTGCTGCCCGGGACGCTGGTGGCGGACATGGTGGCGATCCTGGGGTCGATGTTCTTCGTGGTCGGGGACATCGACAAGTAGCCGCCGGGGGACGGCCGCCGGGCCGTCAGCCGCTCTGCGCGCGCAGGCCGCGGACGTCCATGTTCTCGGTGTCGTCCTCGGCGGTGAGGTCGTAGACCTCCTCGGTCTCCGCCGTGGGGGCCTCCTCCACCGGCTCCGGCACCGACTCGTAGGCCTGCTGGGCCGCCCAGGCCTCCACGGTCAGCGGGTCCTCCTCCGGGCCCGGCGCGGCGGCCTTGGGGGCGAAGAAGCTGAACTCCGGGTCGGTGTCGAGGGTCTCCCGGCGCGGACGGCCGCGCTGGGGCGGGACCACCGCGCTGGCGGGGCGGAGCGGCGGCAGGGCCGCGCGCGCCCAGTCGGCGTCGGTACGGGAGCCCTGCGGCGGGGTGTCGGCCCAGCGCTCCTGGCGGGGGTGGCCGGTCTGCCCGGGCCGCCGGTCCTGGGGGGTCTGGCCGCCCCGGGGAGTCTGCCCGCCCTGCTGCGCGGGCTTCGGGGGCGTGCCGCCGAGGCCGCCGGCGTAGCCGGGGAGGGGGGCGTGGGGGCGTGGGGGCGTGGGGTGCATGAGGGGCGTGGGGGCCGCCGGCCGGGGGCTCGGCGGGGGTCCGGGCGGCGGGGCGTGGGGGGCGGCGGCCGGGGCGGCCGTCTCTCTGGCCGGCTCCTCCGCCACCGTCCCGGGCTCTTCGGCCGCCTCGGCCGCCGCGGAGAGCGCCCGCTCGGTGGCCAGTTCCGCGGTGGTGCTGAGCAGCCGGGCGTTCTCCCGCTCCGCATAGCTGAGCTGAGCGCGGAGGGCCAGGACGCGCTGGTTGAGCCGGCCGGCCTGCTCCCGCTCCCGCTCCACCGCGTACTCCAGTTCGGCGATCTGCTCCTCGGACTCCGACTGGATGCGGACCCGCTCCCCGCGCTCCTCGGCCAGCGCGATCTCGGCCAACTCGCCGGCCCGCCCCCGCTGGTAGAGCAGGGCCGCGCCGGCGAGCGCCGCGACGGCCGCGAGCGCGGTCGCCGCGCGGAGCACCGTCCGGTCCCCGCCGAGCATGGCGAGCGCCAGCGCGACGACAGCCGCGAGCGCGCCGGCGATCGGGGGAAGTAGCCTGCTCAGAGGCGAGGACTGGCGGTGACGTCCACGGGGCATGGCGCAAAACCTAGCGCGGGCGATGGATCCCTGTCAGGCAACGGACGGATTCCGCTCGACTCGGTCGCGCACATGGTCGTTTTCCAACAGATCATCCACAGACGGAGGTCGGCTGTCCGCTTCTTCGGCACATCTGTCCGAACAGTTCAGGACACCCGACCGACCAGGCCGCGGGCTCAGAGCAGGCCCTTCGACTTGAGGTACGCCTGGGCCACCGCCTGCGGCTGCTGGCGCTGCCCGTCGACCTGCTGGTCGAGCGCCGCCAGGTCCGCGGTGGTGAGGACGGAGGACAGCGGGTTCAGCGCGGCGGCCACCTTGGCGCCGCCCGCCGTACGGGCGTTGACCATCGGCAGCACGTAGTCCGCGTTCTGCAGGTGCTTGTCGTCCTGGAGGGCGACCAGGCCGAACTGGCCGAGGGTGGCGTCCGTGGTGGTGACCAGGACCAGCTGGTCCTGGCCGTTCTTGACGGCCTGCTTGCTCTGCGGGGTGTCCACGCCCTTGGGGTCGAGGCCGGAGACCTTGATCCCGTAGGTCTTCTCCAGGCCGGGGATGCAGAACGGCCGGGTCTTGCACTCGTCGCCGGCCGCGACCTTCACCGCCGCCCCGGACTTCCCCAGGTCGGAGAGGGTGGTCAGATGGTGCTGGGCGGCGAAGGTCTTGCTGACCGCGAAGGCGTTCTGGTCCACCGCCTTGCCCGCCGGCAGCGCCTTGAGGCCGAGCGGGCCGGCCAGCCGGTTCAGGGCGGCCATGGTGGTGTTCAGGTCGGGCGAGGCGACCGGCTTGGCGTTGGCCCCGTTGACCTTGTCGTTGAGGAACTCGGCCATGGTGGCGGCGTATTCGGGCACCACCGAGATCTGCCCCTTCTCCAGCGCCGGCTCGTACAGCTCGCGGTTGGCGACCTGGGTGATGTGGGTGCTGTACCCGGCCTTGGCCAGCAGCTGCGCGTACATCTGGGCGAGGAGGTCGCTCTCGGTGAAGCCCGCGGAGCCGATGGTCAGGGTGCCGGCGGAGCCGGAGGAGCCGGACGCGCCCGAGCCCGCCCCGGCCGAGGAGCCGGACGAGGACTCCAGAGACTTGCCGCTGCTGCCGCAGGCGCTGAGGGCCAGCCCCAGGCCTATCGCGGCGCCGGTCATCAGCAGACGTCCGGGGCGGTGCACTCGTGTTCTGGTCACAGGTCTTCACCAATCGTCAGTGAGCGTCGTCGAAGGAGGCCGGACCGCCGGGAGGACTCCGTCCCCGGCTGCCCCCGGGCCGGGCGCATCGGGTCGAGGGCGCGCTCGGCGAGGGCGAAGGCGCCCTCGACCAGCAGCGCGAGCAGAGCGACCAGCACGGCCCCGGCGACCACCTGTGGGGTGCTCTGCAGATCGAAGCCGGCGGTGATGATGCGGCCCAGGCCGCCCGCCCCGGCCATGGCGGCGAGGGTGGCGGTGGCCACCAGCTGCACGGCGGCGGTCCGGACGCCGGTCATCAGCAGCGGCCAGGCCAGCGGCAGCTCCACCCGGAAGACGACCTGACGACCCGTCATCCCCATGCCCCGGGCGGCCTCCACGGTGTCCCGGTCCACCTCGCGGATCCCCACGTAGGCGTTGGTGAGCACCGGCGGGATGCCGAAGAGGGTGAGGGAGATGACCACCGGCCAGTAGTCGGAGGTGTCCCCGAGGGGGGTGAGGATCAGCACCGACATCAGGGCGAGGGTGGGGACCGCCCGGCCGGCGTTGGAGATGTTGATCGCCAGTGCCCCGCCCCGGCCGAGGTGGCCGAGCACCACCGCCACCGGCAGCCCGATCAGCAGGGAGAGGCCCAGGCAGACCCCGGTGAACTCCAGGTGTTCGACCAGCCGCTGCCAGACGCCGTCCGAGCCGGACCAGTTGGCCGGGGTGGTGAGCCAGGTCCAGGCTCCGGTCAGGTAGTTCATCGGGCCGCCGCCTCCCGCTCGGAGGTCTCGGGACCGGCCCCGGACCCCCGGCCGGCCCCGTTCCCGGACCCGGCCCCCGGCCGGACCGCGCGGAGCCTCAGCAGCCCCGTCCGCCGCCAGGTCCAGGGGGTGGAGAGCCGTTCGAGACCGAGCAGCAGCAGGTCCAGCACCACCGCGATCAGCACGCAGAGCACCGAGGCGGTCAGCACCTGCGCCTTGAAGACGCTGTGCAGCCCGCTGAGGATGAGGTTGCCGAGCCCGCCGTAGCCGACGATCGCCCCCACGGTGACCAGGGCGACGGTGGAGACGGTGGCGATCCGGATGCCGGCGAAGACCGCGGGCAGCGCCAGCGGGACCTCGACCTCCAGCAGCAGCCGCACCGGGCCGTAGCCCATCCCGCGGGCGGCCTCCTTGACGTCCTCCGGGACGCCGCGCAGCCCGGCCAGGAAGTTGCGGACCAGGATGGTGAGCGAGTAGAGGGTCAGCCCGGTCACCACGAGGGAGGGGGAGAGCCCGTAGAAGGGCAGCAGCAGCGAGAACATGGCCAGCGAGGGCACCGTGTAGAGGATGGTGGTGACCGCCAGGATCGGGCCCGTGCTCAGCCGCCACTGGCGGGCGATCAGGGTCAGCGGGATCGCGATCACCAGCCCGGCGAGCATGGACTCCGCGGTGAGCACCAGGTGCTGGCCCACCGCCGAGAGGAGGTCGTGCTGCCGGGTGCGGAGGTACTCCCCGCAGATCCAGTCGTTGGCGACCAGGCAGTTGTCGGACACCCCGCCCCCTTCCGGACCTCGCTCGGTGCTCGTTGATCTGTCACTCGGCCTCGACCATGCCCAAGGATGACGCGTATCGCACATGAGTTTGGGAAGTTTGAGCAACATTCACGACCGGAAACACTCCGGGCCGTAACGTCTCCGCACAGGACGGTGTACCGCGGCCCTGGTGAGAGGACCCGCCCCGAATGATCCGCTTCGAGCACGTCAGCAAGCGCTACCCGGACGGCACAGAGGCCGTGCGCGACCTGGAACTCTCGGTCGGCGAAGGCGAGTTGGTGACGCTCGTCGGCCCCTCGGGATGCGGGAAGACCACCACCCTCAAGCTCGTCAACCGCCTGGTGGAGCCCACCTCGGGACGCATTCTGCTGAACGGCGAGGACATCTCGGCGGTCGATCCGGTGCGACTGCGCCGCCGCATCGGCTATGTCATCCAGCAGGTCGGCCTCTTCCCGCACCGGACCGTGCTGGAGAACACCGCCACCGTCCCGTCCCTGCTGCCCGGCGGCAGCGGCCGGAAGGCGCGCCGGGCGGCCCGGGAGCGCGCGGCCGAGCTGCTGGAGCTGGTCGGCCTCGACCCCTCGGTGTACGGCCGCCGCTATCCGCACCAGCTGTCCGGCGGGCAGCGGCAGCGGGTGGGGGTGGCCCGGGCGCTGGCCGCGGACCCGCCGGTGCTGCTGATGGACGAGCCGTTCGGGGCGGTGGACCCGGTCGTCCGGGAGCGGCTGCAGACCGAGTTCCTCCGCCTCCAGGCCGCCGTGCGGAAGACCGTCCTCTTCGTCACCCACGACCTGGAGGAGGCGGTCCGGCTGGGCGACCGAGTGGCGGTCTTCGGCAACGGCCGGGTCGAGCAGTACGACACCCCGGCGGCCGTACTGGGCTCCCCGGCGACCGAGTACGTGGCCGACTTCGTCGGCTCGGACCGGGACCTCAAGCGGCTGGCCGTGACCCCCATCCGGGCCGGCGATCTGGCGCAGCCGCCGGTGGTGGGCGCGGAGGACCTGGCCTGGCAGGCGCTGACCGCGATCCGCGCGGCCGGCGTGGCCGGCGCGGCCGGCGGGACCGGGGTGGGCGGCGGAGCCGGAGCGGCCGACGGCGGCGGCCCGAACGGCCAGGAGGGCGGCTGGGACTGGGCCGTGGTGGTGGACGGCGACGGGCTGCCCGAGGGCTGGGTCGAGGCCGGGACGCTGGCCCAGGCGGGCTCGGGAGTGACCGTGCGGGAGTACAGCCGGCCGGTGGACGCCAGGGTCGACGCGGACGCGGACCTCAAGGAGGCGCTGAGCGTGCTGCTCCGCCATGACGCCGGCTGGGTCGCGGTGCTGGACTCCTCGGGCCGGCTGGCCGGCGTGCTGACGCCGGCCCACCTCCACAGCGCCCTGCGGGCGGCGCCGGTCTCCCTCTGACCCCGGGCGGCCGACTTCCCTGACGGGCCGTCAGGTCTGCGGGTCGTCGTCGCCGTCCTCCGGCAGCCGGCAGACGTGCTGGAGGAAGAGGCCGGCCGCGACCACCCCGGCCGCGGCGACCACCGCGGCCGCCGCGGTCACCGCCTGGCCGCGGCGGGCCGCCTGGTCGGAGGCGGTGAAGAGGAAGACGGCCAGGCCGCCGTAGATCCCGGCCACCACCGCCGCGACCACCACGCTCGCCTGCGCGAAGACCACCGCCCGCGCCGCCACCAGCGGATCGACCCCGCGGGCCCCCGGCACCCTGTCCCGCTGGGCGCGCAGCCGGGACCGGAACGAGATAGCCGTCGCGGCCAGGATCACCGCGATCACCGCCAGCACCACCGGCGCCGCCGAGGGCACCCCGGGCAGCGAGCCCGTCGAGTCCCACAGACGCGCGCCCGCCCAGCAGAGAACCCCCACGATCACGGCGATCCCGCCGAGCACAGCCGGACGTAGCGGCTTCACGTGCACCTTCCCTCAGCCCTCGGCGACCCCTGGCGACGGCTCGTCGCGGATCCCCACGTTACCCGCCCGCACCGACGCCTCCGGAGGCCCGTGCGGCCGCGCGGCCGCCGCGGCTCACTGCGGAAGATGCAGCTCCAGATCCGGGCGGCGGTGCACCCCGGAGGCGTCCACCCCCGCCAGCAGCTCGGCGACCGCGCCGTGCCCCGGGACCTGGGCGGACGGGTCGACGTCCAGCCAGGGCGCCAGCACGAACGCCCGCTCGTGGGCCCGCGGATGGGGAAGCGTCAGCCGCGGGTCGTCGGAGACCACGCCCTCGTAGAAGAGGATGTCCACGTCCAGCGTGCGCGGCCCCCAGCGGACCTCGCGGGTGCGGTTGAAGGCGTCCTCCACCGCGTTGCCGCGCTCCAGCAGCGAGGAGGGCGGGAGGGTGGTGCGCAGCAGCACCACCGCGTTGAAGTACGAGCCCTGCCCGTTCGGCCCGCCGACCGGGTCGGTCTCGAAGACCCCGGAGACGGCCTTGATCCGCAGCCCGGGGGTCTCGCCGAGCGCGTCCACCGCGCCCTGCAGCAGCTCCAGGCGGTTGCCGAGGTTGCTGCCGAGGGCGACGACGGCGGTGCGGGGGTCGTGGAGGGTGCGCTCGACCTCGTCCAGGGCGTCTGCCACGTCGAACGGCATCGGGGAGTTCGGGGTGCTCATCCGCGGCTCCAGTCGGTGGGGTCGTGCGGGGTCGGTTCGCCGGCGGCCGCGCGGCGGATGGTGACGCTGACGTCCTGGAAGGGGACGGTGATGGGGGCGTCCGGCTTGTGCACCGTGACCTCCACCTCGCGCACCGGCTCGCGCTTGAGGCACCGGTCGGCGATCCGCTGGGCCAGCGTCTCGATCAGGTCGACCGGTTCGCCGGCGATCAGCGCGGTGACCTCCTCGGCCACCTCGCCGTAGTGGACCGTGCGGGTCAGGTCGTCGGTCTCGGCGGCCGGGCGGGTGTCCAGCCACAGCACCAGGTCGACGACGAAGAACTGGCCCTCCGCCCGCTCCCGGGCGAGGACGCCGTGGTTCCCCCGGGCCCGGAGGCCGCGCAGCGCGACACGGTCCAGCAAGCGAATCACTCCCATGCTTCTTGCGGTAGGTCGGCGCGGCAGGGCGTTCCGGCCGGCCTCAGCTGGTCCGGCTGCCGATCACCCAACCTACCTGCGGGGTACGACAGGTTTTCGAGGGCCGTCCCGCCGTCCCCGCGTCTGCGCGCCGTCGTACCCATCGCGAACAGCGGTCAAGCCTGCGAACACCGGACCGGCGGGTGAACTTCCGGTGAGACGGGGATGAGCCGGAGTGCGGTCCCTCACACCCGGCGGCCGTCGCCCGCCCGCGGCGCCCGCGACGCCCGCCGCGCCCACCCGCCCGTCACTCGGCCGGCGCGTCCCCGTCCTCGTCCCCGCCGTCCTCGTCGGGGTCCTCGGAGAGGAGCACCGGGGAGCCGTGGTGCGAGCAGAGCCGCCAGCCCTCCGCGGTCCTGCGGAACAGGTTGGTGGCCACCACCCGGCCGCCGACCAGCGGCCCCAGTTCCCCGGGCTCGTCCGCCTCGCCGCCGGAGAGGATGTTCTCGGTGCAGGTGACCAACGCCACGTCCGGCGAGGGCCGGTCCACCTCGACGTCGGTCAGGAAGAACTGGATGTACTCGGTGTTCGCCATGATCAGCGCGTAGGAGCGGATCACCGCCGCGCGCCCGCGCAGCAGCGTCCAGCCGGGGTGGACGCAGACCGCGCCCCGCCGGTCGTCGGCGTCCGCGCCGGAGACCCAGACCTCCTCCATGGCGTCCAGGTCGCCGTCCTCCATCGCCTGGTAGAAGCGGGCGTTCGCGGCCAGCACGGCCGCCGTGTCGGCGTCCTGCGGCCGCTCGCCGCGCTCCTCGGGACCGGGCGGGCCCCCGGCCGCGCTCACCGGGCGCCCCGGGCCGCCCGCAGCGCCGCCTCGACCCGTACCGCGTCCGCGGTCGCCCGGACGTCGTGCACCCGCACCGCCCAGGCGCCGGCCGCCGCGGCCAGCGCGGAGACCGCGGCGGTGGCCGCGTCCCGCTGGCGCGGCGGGCGCGGTTCGCCGGTCTCCGGGTCGGCCAGCAGGGTGCCGAGGAACCGCTTGCGGGAGGCCGCGACCAGCACCGGGAAGCCGAGTTCGGCCAGGGCGTCGATCCGGGCGAGCAGCGCCCAGTCGTGCTCCCTGGTCTTGGCGAAGCCCAGGCCCGGGTCGGTGATCAGCTGCTCCGGCCGGACGCCGGCGTCCAGCACCGCGGCCACCCGGTCGTGGATCTCCTTGACCACCTCGCCGACCACGTCCTGGTAGACCGCCTGCCGGTCCATCCCGGCGGACTGCCCGCGCCAGTGCATCACCACGAAGGGCGCCCCCGAGGCGGCGGCCACCGCGGCCATCCGCGGATCGGCCAGGCCGCCGCTGACGTCGTTGATGATCGCCGCGCCCGCCTCCAGGGCCTGCTCGGCGACCGCGGCCCGCATCGTGTCCACGCTCATCACCACGCCCCGGGCGGCCAGTTCGCGGACCACCGGAAGGACCCGGCGGAGCTCCTCCTCCTCGGTGACCCGCTGCGAGCCGGGGCGGGTGGACTCCCCGCCGACGTCGATCAGGTCGGCGCCGGCCCGGGTGAGCTCCAGCGCGTGCTCCACGGCCCGTCCGGGATCGAGCCACAGGCCGCCGTCCGAGAAGGAGTCGGGCGTGACGTTCAGCACTCCCATCACCCGGCTGCGGCCGAGATCGGGCAGTCCGGGTACGGAACGGCGGCGTGCGGAGGCGCTCTGCTGGCTCATTACCGGGACATTATCGCGTCCTCCGGACATCCGGCCGTCCGGCGCCGCCGGTCACCCGCCGCCGGTCCCGCCTCGGTCACGCCGGGGCCAGACCGTTCACCAGCCAGCGCAGCGCCGGCGGCAGCTCCCGGCCCCAGGTGCCGTAGTTGTGCCCGCCGGACGGCAGGATCTCGGTGGACGCGGACATCGGCGGGTGGACGGCGGCCAGAAAGGCCTCGGTCGAGCGGTAGTCCCGCTCCCCCTCCCGGCTGGAGGCCACCAGCACCCGCACCGGCGGCGCCGGCAGGTGCCCGAGCCGCCACACCAGGTCGTGCTCCTCGCGCTGGACCGGCCCGGCGAAGAGCCGCCCGGTCGAGCGGTCCGGAACCACCGCGTAGTCCCCGCCCATCGACACCGCCGCGGAGAACACCCGCGGGTGACGCATCGTCAGCTCCAGCGCGCAGCTGCCGCCGGCCGAGTAGCCGAGCAGCCCCCAGGAGCGCGCCCCGAAGCCGACCCGGAACGCCGAGTGCACCGCCTCGGGGAGGTCCTCGGTGAGGTAGGTCTCCGCCTGCGGCCCGTCCGGTACGTCCACGCACTCGGTGTCCCGCGGCGGCGCCACCGTCTGCGAGACGATCACCAGCACGGCCGGCCGCATCCGCCCGGCCCGCTCCAGGGCGTCGGCGGTCTGCGGCAGCCGCAGCCGCTCCACCACCGAGCCGGTGCTGCCGGGGTACCCGGTGAAGGCCACCACGACGGGGAACCGCCGGGTCCTGAAGGCCGGCTGGAAGTACTGCGGCGGCAGGTAGACATACGCCTGCTGGTCGATCCCGGTACGCCGGCCGGCCAGGTGGACGGACTCCAGCCGGCCCGCGGCGGCGGGCGGCCCCGCCGGCAGGTCGTGGAAGCGGCGGATCGCCGCGGAACCGTCCCTGCGCACCAGGGCGGCGGTCAGCGCCGCGTCGTCGCCGGACACCTGACGGATGCTCACCTGCCCGGCCTCGTTGGTGCCGAGGAGGTCGGCCCAGGTCCCGTAGAACTCGAAGTACGCGTTGGCGGCCAGCCCCAGGGCGGCCACCAGCAGTCCCTGGGTGAGGAGGACGGCGGTCAGCCTGGCCGCCACCCAGCGCAGCCCGCGGTGCGCCAGGCGCGGCCACAGCCACACCGTGAGCGCGACGCACAGCACAGCACAGCCGATCACCACGGCTTCCAGCACCCGACTGGTCAGAGCCAACACACCTGACATCATGCGCAGCGGCGGCGGGGATGTCGCTTCCGCCGCCGTGCTGTCGTTCCTTCGGTGGAATTCCGGTCATGCCGGCTGACGCGTCATCATTCAGGTGAGGGGCGGATTCCCGGCGGACCTCAGGCCGAGCCCGGCGGGCCGGCCGGAACCGTCAGCCGCCCGCCCAACCACCGCATGGCCTGCGGCAGTTCACGGTTCCAGGTGGTGAAGTTGTGGCCCCCGGAGGGCAGGATCAGCTTGTCGATCGTCATCGGCGGCCGGACCGCGGAGATGAACCGCAGCGTGGCCGGGTAGTCGTACTCCCCATGCAGCGAGCTGGTGACCAGCAGGGAGACCTTGGGGACCGGCAGGTGGCGGAGCCGCCACAGGAGGTCGTTCTCCTCGCGCAGCCGCTTGCTGCCGCCGAACAGGTCTCCGGTCGTCATGTCCACCGCGGAGGAGTAGTAGCCGGAGAGCGAGACCGCCGCGGAGTACGCCCCCGGGTGCCGCATGGCGAACTTGAGGGCGCAGTAGCCGCCGGTCGAGTCGCCGATCGCGCCCCAACTCGCCCCCGTCGTGCCCACCCGGTAGGAACCGGCGAGGGCCCGGTGGAGGTCTTCCGTGAAGAAGGTCTCGGTCTGCGGGCCGTTGACCACGTCCTGGCACTCGGTGTCCCGGGGAGGCGCGACGGTGGGCCGGAGCAGCACCAGCACGGTCGGCTGCATCTGGTGCTCCTGGATCGCCTGCGCCACCACGGTCGGGTACTTCATCCGGGTGACCAGATTCGACGCGGTGCCGGGGTAGCCGGTGAGGACGACGGCGACCGGGAAACGCCTGTGGAGATAACCGCGCTGCCCGTACTGCGGGGGCAGATAGACATAGGCAGGACTGGTGATGCCGGAGGTGCCGCCGTGAATCTCCACCGTCTGCAGGGTTCCGCCGGTGCCGCCCTGCGAGGAACCGCCGAGCATCAGCGGAACCGCACGGCTGCTCCGCACCCGAACCCAGCCCGGTCCGCCCGATCCGCCGGGCCCCGTCCCGGAGGCCGCCGTGACCCCCGGAGTTATCTGGGCGCCACCTTGATCGGTTCCGAACAGATCACCCCAGGAACCGTAGAAACCGAAGTACGTATTGGCGAACAAGCCGATCGCGGAGAGGGTGAGAATCTGGGTTCCCACCAGCACACCCACCCGGCCGAGCACCGAACGCCAGTTCCGCCGGCCGAGCCTGGGCCACAGCCAGACCGCAAGCACGAAGGCGGCCAGCGCCGAGGCGGCCACCAGGAATTCGAGTTTCTTGCTGGTCAGTCCCATAACCCACATCCACTTTCGGCGGTACTCGCAGCCTCTGCCCGCGGACCGCGCACCATGCTCAGACCCCCAGCATGCGGGACCCACCACCGCGACTTACCGATTGCTTACCTGTTCCGGGGAAAGTCATGATCCGACCCTCACCGACACATCGGTGTTCATGCCCGCCCTCATACGCAACGTGGAATCAACTCCCCATCCGACCCTCTACTCTGTGCTGCCATGAGTGCTGAGCCGACCGCCGAACGGGACGACCGCGGCCGGAGGGAACGCCCGCGCCCGGACGTCTCCCGCCCCTGGGTGCCCACCGCCACCGCCTACGCGGCGCTCCTGGTCGGGCTGCTGGACATCGTCGGCGCGGTGCTCCCGCACTTCCGGCACACCCGCGTCCACCAACTCGCGGCCGTACTGCCCGGCACGGTCACCACCCTGGCCACCGCCGCCTCCCTGATCGTCGGCATCCTGCTGGTGCTCCTGGCGCACGCGCTGCGCCGCCGGAAGCGCCGGGCCTGGACGGCGGTGGTGGCGCTGCTGACCGCCGGGATCGCACTGGAGGCGCTGCGCTGGCACCACCTGGTCAACGCCGGGGTCAGCCTGGTGCTCCTGGTCGTCCTGGTGCTCAACCGCCGCCAGTTCTACGCCCAGTCCGACCCGCGGACCCGCTGGCGGGCGCTGGCCAACCTGATCGGCATGGGGATCGTCAGCATCGGTCTCGGGCTGATCATCGTCAGCGGCCACGAGGACACCTCGCCCGACTCGCCCTCGCTGATGGACCGGCTGCGCGAGGTGGTCTGGGGGCTCTTCGGCATCGGCGGGCCGATCCACTACCTCGGCGAGCGCACCGGCGACCTGGTCTACTACTCGCTGGCCGGCCTCGGCCTCCTCACCGCCCTCTCCACCATCTATCTGCTGCTCCGGCCGTCCCGGCCGGTGGCCCGGCTCAGCGCGGACGAGGAGGGGCAGGTCCGCACCCTGCTGGAACGGCACGGCGAGCGGGACTCCCTCGGCTACTTCGCGCTGCGCCGGGACAAGAGCGTCCTCTTCTCCCCCAGCGGCAAGGCCGCGATCGCCTACCGGGTGGTCTCCGGAGTGATGCTGGCCTCGGGCGACCCGATCGGGGACGTCGAGGCCTGGCCCGGGGCGATCAAGGCGTTCATGGAGACCGCCGGCCGGCACGCCTGGGTGCCCGCGGTGATGGGCTGCTCGGAGACCGGCGGCGAGGTCTGGACCCGGGAGGCCGGCCTCGACGCCCTGGAGCTGGGCGACGAGGCGATCGTCGAGCCGGCCGACTTCACCCTGCAGGGCCGGCCGATGCGGAACGTCCGGCAGATGGTGAAGCGCATCGAGCGGGCCGGGTACACCGTCCAGGTGCGCCGGGTACGGGACCTCGACGACCGGGAGCGGGCCGAGATCGCCCACGCCGCGGACACCTGGCGGGGGACGGAGACCGAGCGGGGGTTCTCGATGGCGCTCGGCCGCTTCGGCGACCCGGCGGACGGGGACTGCGTGGTGGTCACCGCCCACAAGCCGGTGGAGGGGCGCGACTCGGACGTCCGCGCCGTCCTCCACTTCGTGCCGTGGGGCCGGGACGGGATCTCGCTCGACCTGATGCGGCGGGACCGCGAGGCCGACGCGGGGCTCAACGAGCTGCTGATCGTCAAGGCGCTGGAGGCGGCCGGGGAGCTCGGGGTGACCCGGGTCTCGCTGAACTTCGCGATGTTCCGCTCGGCGCTTGAGCGGGGCGAGCGGCTGGGCGCCGGGCCGGTGCTGCGGGCGTGGCGGGGGCTGCTGGTCTTCCTCTCCCGCTGGTTCCAGATCGAGTCGCTGTACAAGTTCAACGCCAAGTTCCAGCCGGTCTGGGAGCCGCGGTTCCTGGTCTACCCCTCCGCGCGGGACCTCGCGCGGATCGGCGTGGCCGCGCTGCAGGCCGAGGCGTTCATCACGCTGGCGCTGCCGCGGTTCCTCCGCAGGCGGCGGGACGTGATGGTCACCGCGGCGGGCGGCGGGAAACCGGACGGCAAGCCCACCCACCCCGCGTCGGCGTCCGCGGCGCCGTAAGGGCCCTGAGGGGCGCCCCGAAGGGGCGGGCACCTCAGGGGGCGGGGGAACGGCGCGGCCCGCCCGCTACGGCGCCGCCGACGCCGACGGTGGAATCGCCACCGCCCGCAGCGGCGCCTGACCGCTCAGCGCGCCAGTATCAAGCTCATCGCCTCGGACCGGGTGGCGGAGTCCCGCAGCTGCCCGCGGACCGCGGAGGTCGTCGTCTTCGCACCCGGCTTCCGGATGCCGCGCATCGTCATGCACATGTGCTCGCACTCGATGACCACGATCACCCCGCGCGCCTCCAGGATCCGCATCAGCGCGTCCGCGATCTGCGTGGTCAGCCGCTCCTGGACCTGCAGCCGCCGGGCGTACACGTCGACCAGCCGGGCCAGCTTCGAGAGACCGGTGATCTTCCCGCTCGCGGCCGGGATGTACCCGACGTGGGCGACCCCGCGGAACGGCACCATGTGGTGCTCGCAGAGCGACTGCACCTCGATGTCCTTGACCAGCACCATCTCGTCGTGGCCCAGGTCGAAGGTGGTGGTCAGGACGTCCTCGGGCTCCTGCCACTGGCCGCCGAGGATCTCCTTGTACGCCCGCGCCACCCGGGCCGGGGTGTCCCGCAGGCCCTCCCGCTCGGGGTCCTCGCCGACGGCGATGAGGAGCTCGCGCACCGCTTCCTCGGCCCGCTTCTGGTCGAACTCGCCGGCGGCACCACCAGTGGTGCCGCGGTCGAAGGTCACCGGGTCGATCATGGGCAGATTCCTCTTCTTTCCCGTAGCGGGCGCACCTCACGTAACAGGCCGCGGTCCCCAGAGTAGAACTCCGGGGACCGCGGCCTGATTCCGGCCTCTGGCCGGTTCAGCCCTCGCCGCCCTCCTCGGGCAGCTTCGGCAGCTGGACGCTGTCGGTCGGGGTGCGGTCGGCGACCGGCGAGGAGCCGTTGGTCAGCGACAGCTCCTTGGGCGAGAGGACGGCCGGCCGGGTGGACGGGGTCCGCCGGGAGGAGCCGGTCCAGGCCGGACGCGGCGGGCGCTTCACGATGGGCGCGAAGATCTCCGCCAGCTCCTCCTTGTTGAGGGTCTCCTTCTCGAGGAGCGCCAGCACGAGGTTGTCCAGGACGTCCCGGTTCTCCACCAGGATCTCCCAGGCCTCGTTGTGGGCGTTCTCGATCAGCTTCTTGACCTCCTCGTCGACCAGCGCGGCGACCTCCTCCGAGTAGTCGCGCTGGTGCGACATCTCACGGCCGAGGAACGGCTCGGAGTTGTCGGAGCCGAACTTGATCGCGCCCAGGCGCTCGGTCATGCCGTACTGGGTGACCATGGCCCGCGCGGTGGCGGTGGCCTTCTCGATGTCGTTCGAGGCGCCGGTGGTCGGGTCGTGGAAGACCAGCTCCTCCGCCGCCCGGCCGCCCATCGCGTAGGCCAGCTGGTCGAGCATCTCGTTGCGGGTGGTCGAGTACTTGTCCTCGTCCGGCAGCACCATGGTGTAGCCCAGGGCGCGGCCGCGGGACAGGATCGTCACCTTGTGCACCGGGTCCGAGTTGGGGGAGGCCGCCGCGACCAGGGCGTGTCCGCCCTCGTGGTACGCGGTGATCTTCTTCTCCTTCTCGGACATGATCCGGGTGCGCTTCTGCGGGCCGGCCACCACGCGGTCGATGGCCTCGTCCAGCACCGAGTTGTCGATCAGCTTCTTGTCGCTCCGGGCCGTCAGCAGCGCGGCCTCGTTGAGGACGTTGGCCAGGTCGGCACCGGTGAAGCCGGGGGTACGGCGGGCGACGGCCCGGAGGTCGACGTCCGGCGCGACCGGCTTGCCCTTCTGGTGGACCTTCAGGATCTGCAGGCGGCCGTCCAGGTCCGGCGGGTCGACGGCGATCTGCCGGTCGAACCGTCCGGGCCGGAGCAGCGCCGGGTCCAGGATGTCCGGGCGGTTGGTGGCGGCGATCAGGATGACCCCGCCCTTGACGTCGAACCCGTCCATCTCGACGAGCAGCTGGTTGAGCGTCTGCTCGCGCTCGTCGTGGCCGCCGCCGAGGCCCGCGCCGCGGTGCCGGCCGACGGCGTCGATCTCGTCGACGAAGACGATCGCCGGGGCGTTCGCCTTG
Organism: Phaeacidiphilus oryzae TH49; assembly: GCF_000744815.1. NCBI lineage: Bacteria > Bacillati > Actinomycetota > Actinomycetes > Kitasatosporales > Streptomycetaceae > Phaeacidiphilus > Phaeacidiphilus oryzae. Next base: position 3,899,406 of record NZ_JQMQ01000005.1, on the reverse strand, counting down.
GCCTGCTCGAAGAGGTCGCGGACCCGGCTGGCGCCGACACCCACGAACATCTCCACGAAGTCCGAACCGGAGATCGAGTAGAACGGGACACCGGCCTCGCCGGCCACCGCCCGCGCCAGCAGGGTCTTACCGGTACCGGGGCGGCCGTAGAGCAGCACGCCCTTCGGGATCTTCGCGCCGACCTGCTGGAACTTCGCCGGCTCCTGGAGGAACTCCTTGATCTCCTGGAGCTCCTCGACCGCCTCGTCGCACCCGGCCACGTCCGAGAACGTGGTCTTCGGGGTGTCCTTGGTGATCAGCTTGGCCTTGGACTTCCCGAAGTTCATCACCCGGGAGCCGCCGCCCTGCATCTGGTTCATGAAGAACAGGAAGACCAGAACGATGATCACGAACGGCAGCAGCGAGAGGATCAGGCTGACGAAGGTGTTCTGCTTGGTGGGCTTGACGGTGTATCCGCCGGGGAGCTTGTTCGACTCCGAGGCGCTCTGCAGGTTCTGCGTGAGCTGCGAGACGAACGCGTCGCCCGCGTAGGGGGCCTGGATCTTGTTGCTGCCGTCGACGGTCTGACCGTCCTTCAGCTGCACCTTGATCTCACTGCTGTCGCCCGTGGTCACCTGGGCGGACTGCGCCTGTCCGCCGTCGATCGCGGCCACGACCTTGCTGGTGTCCACGGTCTTGTAACCGGCCGAGGAGTCCACCACCTGCATCAGCACGATGACGGCGAGGACGGCCAGCACAATCCACATCACCGGCGCACGGAAGTATCGCTTCACGTCCATCCATGCGGGGCGGCGAAGCGCCCCGTCCCTCCTGCCACTGTGCGGCACCCCCGGCCCTCGGGCCCCGGGTGCGTCCTATGGGTGTCCTCTGATGTCTCCGCTGCACGATTGGTACGAACAGCAGGTTTTCCCAAGACTAGGCGACCGTACCGCAGTCACCGCGGCCATTGTCCCCCGCAGGGCGCGCTAGCTGGTAGGCCGCTGGTAGCTCACCTCACCTACCAGGGCCTCCCCGAATCCAACGGAGGAGGAACCTCCCCTGTTCCCACGCTTTCCACCGGGTCCGCTCGAACGGCTGACGAGGGTTCAGCCGTCGGGCGGGAGAGGCCGGTCAGCCGCCGTAGACGTGCGGGGCCAGGGTCCCGACGAACGGCAGGTTGCGGTACTTCTCCGCGAAGTCGAGGCCGTAGCCGACGACGAACTCGTTGGGGATGTCGAAGCCCACGTACTTCACGTCGATGTCGACCTTGGCCGCGTCCGGCTTCCGGAGCAGCGCGCAGATCTCCAGCGAGGCCGGGCCGCGCGAGCGGAGGTTGCTCAGCAGCCAGGAGAGGGTCAGCCCGGAGTCGATGATGTCCTCGACGATCAGCACGTGCTTGCCGCTGATGTCGGTGTCCAGGTCCTTGAGGATCCGCACCACACCGGAGGACTTGGTGCCCATCCCGTAGGAGGAGACCGCCATCCAGTCCATGGTGACCGGCGTGTGGAGGGTCCGGGCCAGGTCGGCCATCACCATCACGGCGCCCTTGAGTACGCCGACGATCAGCACGTCCTCGCCCCGGTAGTCGGCGTCGATGCGCTCGGCCAGCTCAGCGAGCTTGGCGTCGATCTCGTCCTTGCTGATCAGCACCTTCGCGAGATCGGTGCCCATGTCCTTCTCGTCCACCCGCTGTACTTCCTTCTGTTGCGCATCACGCGGAGCCGCTGTGCCGTCAGACACCCTTCAGCCAGCCGAGCGTCCGAAGAACAGCCTGCCACACCGGCGGCGGGCCTCCACGCCCCCGGGGAGGTGCAGCGGCCCCTGGCCATGCCAGCGGGTGATCAGCTCGTCGATCGTCTCGATGTGACGGGCGAAGAGGTCGCCCGCCGGAGATCCGGCGCTTATCGCGGCGCGTCGTAGCACGCGACGGCGCACGGCGGGGGGCAGCGCGCCCAGGGTCTCGACAGAGAGGCCGCCCTCCCCGGCGGCCTCGCACTCGGCCCGGGCCGCCCACTGGTCCAGCGCGTCCGCGTCGTCCCGGAACAGCCGGGCGGTACGGGCCAGGGCGTCCACCACCCCGCCGCCGAGGTGCTTCTCCAGCACCGGGAGGACCTCGCTGCGCACCCGGGAGCGGGTGTACGCCGGGTCGGTGTTGTGGGGGTCGTCCCAGACCGGCAGGTCGAGGACGGCGCAGGCCCGGCGGGTGACCGAGCGGTCCAGGTCGAGGAAGGGCCGGCGGTAGCGGCCGGTGGCGGCGGGCATCCCGGAGAGCGAGCGGGTGCCGGAGCCCCGGGCCAGGCCGAGCAGAACGGTTTCCGCCTGATCGTCCCGAGTGTGGCCGAGGAGGACCGCTCGGGCGCCGTACTTCTCCGCGGCGGCGTCCAGGGCCGCGTAGCGCGCGTCCCGGGCGGCGGACTCCGGGCCGCCGCGCCGGCCGACCCGGACGCCGAGGGCGTCCACCGGGTCGAGGCCGAGCGCCCGCAGCCGGTTGGCCACCTCCAGGGCGCGGGCCGTGGAGCCCTCCTGGAGGCCGTGGTCCACGGTGACCCCGCCGGCCCGGATGCCGAGCCGCGCGGCTTCGAAGGCGGTCGCGGCGGCCAGCGCCATCGAGTCGGCGCCGCCGCTCACCGCGACCAGAACGAGGGGGGCGTCCGCGGGCGGGCGCGGACGGGGGGTGCGCCGCTTGGCGTGCTCGGGGTCGACGTCGCCGACGGGAGCGGGGCGGGGCAGGGCGTGGACGGCGGTGGCGGGGCCTGTGCGGCGGCGGGGCCTGTGGGGCCTTTGCGGCGGCCGGGGCGAGCGAGCCGCCCGAGGCGGAGAAGGTGCTGGGGACGGCGGGGCGGCCGAGCCGCCCGGGGAATCCGGGTAGTGCTGCTCCTGGATCTCACGCAGGATCTTACGTACCGCCAGGCGTATCGCTGCCACCGCGGGATGCGGACCCATGGCTGTCACTCCTCGAGGACCAGGACCGAGCGACGGAGAGATGAGGGGGGTTTGCCCGATCTGGAGGAGATGGTCGCAGAACTCCTCCCGGCGCGCGGCGCCGCGCGCTGGGGTTCCCCGTCCGGTCCCACGGACGGGTGAATGCCGAAACGCTCCTCCGGCGGAATCCGAGCTCCGGGCTTCACCCGTCGGGCGGATGCGCGGAATCGCCGGGGCTCGCTCGTGCGGGGCTCACCGGGCCGCGGCGGGGCTCACGAGGAGGCCGACGAGCCGTGGACGCGGGACACCCACGCCGCCGGATCGTGGATCTCCTCCTTGGTCGGCAGCGTGTTCGGCGAGGTCCAGACCCGGTTGAAGCCGTCCATCCCGACCGCGTCCACCACCGCGCGGGTGAACGCGGCGCCGTCCTGGTACTGCCTCAACTTGGCGTCCAGACCGAGCAGTCGGCGCAGCGCCTGGTCCAGCCGCCCGGCGCCCTTGGCCCGGCGCTGCTGGAACTTCTCCCGGATCTCCGCCACGGAGGGCACCACCTCCGGTCCGACGCCGTCCATCACCACGTCGGCGTGCCCCTCCAGCAGGGACATCACCGCGGTCAGCCGGCCGAGGATCTCCCGCTGGGCGGGGGTCTGCACGACGTCGATCAGCATCCCGGTGCCGCCGTCCGCGCCCTCGGATCCGGAGGCGGCGGAGCCGCCGCCGAAGCCGCCGATCGAGCCGACCGCCTCGCGCAGCCGCTCGAAGAGGGTGGCCGGGTCGACGTCGGTCTCCGCCAGGAAGGCCTGGATCTCCGACTCGACGTGGTCGCGCAGCCAGGGCACCGCGGTGAACTGGGTGCGGTGGGTCTCCTCGTGGAGGCAGACCCACAGGCGGAAGTCCCGCGGGTCCACCTCCAGCTCGCGCTCCACATGCACGATGTTCGGCGCGACCAGCAGCAGACGGCCTGCTGACGGTGCGTCAGCGCCGGCCGCACCGTCCTGACCGTCCCGGCCGCCGCCCGCGAGCGGGGCGAAGGTCTCGTACTGGCCCAGCACGCGGGAGGACAGGAAGGCGAGGAGCATGCCGACCTCGATGCCGGTCACCTTCTCGCCCACCGCGCCGAGCACCGCGGCGCCCGGCACCCCCTCCCGGCGCGACCTCAACTTCGCCACCAGGGGCTGGATCACGGTCCTGAAGCCGGCGACGTTGGCCTGCACCCAGCCCGGCCGGTCCACGACCAGCACCGGGGTCCCGGTGTTGGGCTCGCCCATGCCGGTGTACTCGCGCACGTGCCGCTCGGCCTCGGACGCGAAGCGGCGCAGCTCCGCGACGGCCTCGCGGGCCTCCTCCCGACTGATCTCGGGGCCGGGGCGTACCAGGCGGGTCGCCGTCGCGACCGCCAGATCCCAGTCGATCATGTCAGCACCGCCGCTCGAGCTTGTCATACCGTCAACCGTACGTGCTGACCCGCGCTAGCGGCAGCCGCATGCCGCGACGCGCCCGGCGAGGGCGTCCAGCGAGGAGCGGCCCGAGCCGAAGGCGGAGTCCCCGTTGGCCATGAAGGCGAAGACCAGCAGCCTGCCGTCCCGGTCCACGACCGTTCCGGCCAGGGTGTCCACGCCGGTCAGCGAGCCGGTCTTGGCGTGCACCAGGCCCGCGCTTGCGGTGTCCGAGCGGTCGTCCAGCGTCCCGGTGAAGCCGGCCACCGGCAAACCGCTGATCAGGGAGCGGAGTTCGGGGTGGGCGGTGGACTCGGCGACGGCGAGGATCCGGGCCAGTACGCCGGCGGGGATCGCGTCCGCGCTGTCCAGGCCGCTGCTGTCGTGGAGGCGGGTGGTGCCGAGGTCGATGCCGAGGCGGCCGGCCAGCACCTGCCGGACGGCCTTGGCGGCGCCCTCGAAGGTGGCGGGCAGGTGCTCGGCCACGGCGACCTGGTGGCCCAGCTGCTCGGCGTAGTCGTTGTCGCTCTCGGTCAGCATGTGCTCGACCAGGTCGGAGAGCGGGGCGGATCGGTTCTCCGCGAGGGGGACGGAGGCCCCGGGCTCGCCGCTCTGGGCGGGGGCGCCGTCGACGGTGATGCCGCGGGCCCTGAGCAGGGCCGCGAAGGAGGCGGCGGCCTGGGCGGCCGGGTCCGGGTAGCGGGTGGAGGCCTCGGTGGCGTTCGGGTCGGTGCGGCCCTCGTCCACGGTCAGCGCCTGGACCAGGGCGATGTTGTCGTTGTGCCCGATGGGGTGGAGGGCGGGCTGAGCGAAGAGCGAGATGTCGTAGCCGAGCCGCACCCGGGTGGCGTTCCGGGCCTTCAGCGCGGCCGCCGTGGAGTCCACGAGCTTCGCCAGGTCCGCCGAGCGGAGGGACGGGTCCCCGCCGCCGACCAGGGTCACCGTGCCGCCGGCCGGGTCGTAGCCGGTCCGGGTGGTGAAGCGGTGGTCGGGGCCGAGGACGGAGAGCGCGGCGGCGGCGGTCGCCAGCTTGTTGGTGGACGCGGGGGTGAGGGGGGTGGCGGAGCCGGAGGAGTAGAGCAGGCGGCCGGAGGCCGGGTCCAGCACGGCTGCCGTGATCTTGCCGGTGCCGGCGGCGGCGAGCAGGGGGCCGAGCGAGGCGGTCAGCCCGGCGGGGGTGGGGGTGGGGGCGCCGGTGTCGTCGGAGACCGGGGCGAGGACCTGGCCGGCGGGGTGCCAGGCGGGCTCCTCCGGGATGGGGGCGTGGTCGTGCGGGTCCATCAGCTCCGGGTGGGCGGCGAGGGCCCGCTCGGACGCGCGCTGGCCGGAGGCCGTGTACGGGCCGGAGGCCAGGATCGACACCAGCGCCAGCAGCAGCCCGGCGCCTGCGGCGGTCGCGGCGACGGTACGGGGGCGGGCGCGGAGGTAGCCGTCGGCGGCGGCGCGCGCGTAACGCGGCGCGTCCCGGCGCGCGGCGCGGAGGGCGTCCCCCGCGGCGGGCGCGGCGACCCGCGAGGCGATCCGCGAGGCGCGTAGCGCGCGTCGGGAAGCGCGCAGCGCGCCCCGCCGCATCTCGCGCGCGAAGCGCGCGGCGGGGGCGGCGGGGGCGCTGGATGCCGGCTTCGCGTCCGGCTCGGGCGCCGCAGGCCCGGGCTCGGCGCCGTCGCCGGCAGACGGCTGCGTCTCGGCCGGGCGCGCAGTTCCCCGCGCCCCTACCGGGGCCGGCTTCGCCTCCCGTTCCGGCGCCGCAGGCCCGGGCTCAGCGCCGTCGCCGGCAGACGGCTGCGTCTCGGCCGGGCGCGCAGTTCCCCGCGCCCCTACCGGGGCCGGCTTCGCCTCCCGCTCCGGCGCCGCAGGCCCGGGCTCGGCGCCGTCGCCGGCAGACTGCTGCGTCTCGGCCGGGCGCGCAGTTCCCCGCGCCCCTGCCGGGGCCGGCTCGGCGGTGGGGGGAGTGGGGGTTTTGGCGAAGAGGGCGTTCACGTGGGTTACTGCTGAGGGCTCGGGCTGATGTGAGCCGCGCTCGCGGTCGTCGCGATCTTGCATTGGGACAGGCCCCTCTCCGTACCACCCTGTTGCGTACGAGACACTTATCACCGGGCTTCCAGCCGCGGCAGCTTCCCGGCCCCGGGAGAACGCACCAATCACGACGATCGTCAACGGACGATGGAGGAGTCATGGAGTTCGACGTAACGATCGAGATCCCGAAGGGGTCGCGGAACAAGTACGAGGTGGATCACGAGACCGGCCGCATCCGGCTGGACCGCATGCTCTTCACCTCCACCCGCTACCCGGCCGACTACGGCTACGTGGACGGCACCCTCGGTGAGGACGGCGACCCGCTGGACGCGCTGGTCATTCTGGAGGAGCCGACCTTCCCCGGCTGTGTGATCAAGTGCCGCGCGATCGGCATGTTCCACATGACCGACGAGGCCGGCGGCGACGACAAGCTGCTCTGCGTCCCGGCCTCCGACCCCCGCTGGGAGCACCTCCGGGACATCCACCACGTCTCGGAGTTCGACCGCCTGGAGATCCAGCACTTCTTCGAGGTCTACAAGGACCTGGAGCCCGGCAAGTCCGTCGAGGGCGCCCACTGGGTCGGCCGCGCCGAGGCCGAGGAGGAGATCGAGAACTCGATCAAGCGCCTGGCCGAGTCCGGCCAGTCCCACTGACCACGGCCAAGGCCGCACGCGCAGCGAAGCGGGAGGAGCCGGCGGGTCGCTACCCGTCGGACGACTCCCGCTCCGCGGTCGCGTAGAGCGCCGCCACGGCGGGGCCGAAGGCGACGCTGTACGAGGTGTCGTCGGTGTCCCCGCCCTGCTGGTAGCCGCCGATCACGCCGATCACGGCACCGTCGGCGGACAGCCAGGGCCCCCCGCTGGTCCCGCCCGCGTACCCGGTGCAGTCGATCCGCAGCTGGGTGGACCCCTTCGTGCCGATCCGGTTGGCGCAGACCCGCGGCGCCTCCTCCGAGGCCGGGTAGCCGATCAGGGTGACCCGCCCGTCGCGCACCCCGGAGGCGTCCAGCCGCTCGCCGCCGACCACGTCCTGCAGCCGCCGCCCGTCCAGCGGCGCGACCTCCGCGAAGGCGACGTCGTCGTCCGCGTCCTCGAAGCCGTTCCAGTCGTCGTCGGTGAAGGTCCTGACGACCTGCCAGCTCCCGTACGGGTCGCCGCCGTCGTGGTAGGCGGGGACGAAGCTCAGCCCCGCCGCACCGCCGGCCAGGCAGTGCGCCGCGGTGACCAGCAGGTCCCGGCCGGGGCTGCGTACCACGGACGCGCTGCAGAAGTGGCTCCCGTCCCGGAAGAGCGCGCCGGCCCGCCGGGTCTCCGCGGCCGCGGTGGTCGCGCGGACGCTGCGGGAGACCCCGGGCGAGCCGGGCGGCGGGCTGTGTCCCGCGCCGATGAGGAGGACGAGCGCGGCGGCCACGGCGCCGCCGAGGCCGAACCGGTGGACTGGACGCACGGCCCCGATTCTTGACGCTCCGCCTGAACGGGACGTGTGCGGTTCGTGAGAGCCGTCTGAGAAGCCCTCGCACGGGTGAGCCCGGCGGCTACGGCCGGCCGTAGAAGTCGGGGGTGCCCATGATGAACAGATCGGCGACCTTGACCACCGAACCGGTGTGCGGGGCCTCGATCATCTTGTCGCCGCCGATGTAGATGGCGACGTGGTAGATGTCCTGCGGCTTTCCGGAGTGGCTCCAGAACACCAGGTCACCGGGCCGGAGTTGGCCGTAGCCGACCGGCTTGCTGCGGCTGTACTGGTCGGCGGCGACCCGCGGCAGCGCGACCCCGCCGCGCTGCCAGGCGCGCATCGTCAGCCCCGAGCAGTCGTACTCGCGCGGCCCGGCCCCGCCCCACACATACGGCAGCCCCAGCTGCGCGCGGGCGAAGGCGACCGCCGCGGCGCCGCCCGACGCGGTGCCCTGGCCGCCGCGCGGGGCGCCGGCGGGTGCGGCGGTGATCGCGGCGGTCTCCGCCGCGTCCGAGGACTGCGCCACCGCCTGCGCGCGGGAGGCCGCCTCGTCGAGGGCCTGCTGCCGCTCGGAGGCCAGCGCCACCGAGATCCGCTGGGCCGCGGCCAGCTGCTCCAGCGCCTGCTGCTGCTGGGCCTGGTACGCGGCCAGCTGCTGGTGCTCGGCGTCGGCCTGGCGCTGCGCCTCGGCGCGCGCCACGGCGACCTCGGCGGTGGCCCGCCGGGCCGCGTCCGCGGCCGAGCGGGCCGCCGCGGCGGTGCTGCGGGCCGCCGCGGCCGCCGCGGTGTCCTCCTCCAGCACGGACTCGGTGTGCCGGGCGACGGTGGCCACCACGTGCCTGCGCTCCATGGCGTTCTGCAGGCCGTCCGAGCTGAGCAGCGCCCCGGCCATGGCGAGCGAGGCGGGGACGCCGTCCCGGTAGGTCTGCGCGGCGAGTTCGGCCACCGCGGCACGGGCCGTCTCGCGCCGGGCGGCGGCGGCCGCGGCGGACGCGGCGGCACGCCGCTCGGCGGCCTCGGCGGACTGCCGCTGCTCGACGGCCCGGTCGTAGTTCTGGGCGGCCAGTTCGGCCCGGGCGTCCAGCTCCTGGGCGGCGGACTGGGCCGCGTCCAGCGCGTGCTGGGCGGCGGCGACGGCGGCCGCCCGGTCGCCGACGGCCGAGCGGGCCGCCTGCAGTTGCCCGGCGCTGGGCGGCCCCGGCACCGCGAGCCCGTGCGGTGGGGCGGGCAGCGCCGGCGGCGCGGACAGCCCCGGAGGGGCGCTCGCCGACGGGTGCGCGCCGGTGAGCAGCAGGGGCGCGGTGAGGGCTACGACGACGGCGACGGCTGTGCTGGTGCGGTGCCGGTGACGCGACAAGACTCGCTCCGTTCTGCGCGGGACCTCCACCCAGGGCCCGGGCGGCCTGTCCGGGCCGATGCCGGGCGGTACTCAGTGTGGTGAGGCCCTTCGGCGCGCCACCTCCCGGCCTGCGCCGCCCGGGTGACGCCGCGTCAGCACAGCGGCGTGTCACCGCGCCGACCCGTTCGGCGCCCCCGGGGCGCCCCCGCCGTCCCAGCGCTCCCGCCGTCTCGGCGCCTCGCCGTCCCAGCGCCCCCGCCGTCTCGGCGCCCCGCCGTCCCAGCGCCCCCGCCGCCTCGGCGCCCGCCGTCCCAGCGCCCCCGCCGCCTCAGCGCCCCCGCCGTCCCAGCGCCCCCGCCGCCTCAGCGTCCCCGGCGGGTCCGCCCCGCCGTGACGGCGATACGGCGGCGGGCGGCGGCCGTGCGCCGGGCACCGCCGGCGGCCGGCGAGGAGGCATGCGCCGCGGCGAGCGTCCGCCACCGGCGTACGGCGCCCAGGCCGGCGCCCCCGCCGGGCCCCGCGCCCGTGCCACCCCCCGCGCGCCTGCGCGCGACGGCGGTGCGCCGGGCCGTCGGCCGGTTCGGTCCGTACCGCGCCGAGGCGGCGAAGGCGGAGCCGCCGGAGAGCCCGGCGCCACCCCCCACCGCGCCCGGCCATTCGGTCGAGCCCAGCCGGTGCCGGGCGGCCATCCGGGCCAGGTGGCGGGCCCGGGAGTGGGCCAGATGGGCGGCCATCCGGGCGGCCATCCGCTCGGCGACCCGGTGGGTGACCTGCTGGACGGCGGTCGCGCCCGGGGTCGGCTTGCCGGCGATCACGTCGAACACCCACTCCCGGACCGCGTCCGCGCGCCGGTGCCAGCGCGCCTCACGCCGGCGCGCCCTGCCGTACAGCCGCGGGTGGCGGGTGTAGACCCAGCGCGCCCACGGGCTGAACGGCCGGGCCAGCCGGACCGCGCCGACCCAGGAGACGCCCGGCACCATGATCCCGATCAGGCCCGTCCACAGCTTGCCCTTGAGCAGGCTGAGCACCGCGCAGGCGCCGTTGAGCGAGATGATCCCGATCAGTCCCCAGTGGCCGCGGCTGCCGCTGCCCCCCGGCGTGTAGCCCAGCGGCAGATAGCCGACCAGCAGCAGCCCGGTGAAGACGATCCCGATGATCACCGCGTCCACCGACTTGCGGCCCTGGTCGCTCCAGTACACGTCCTCCAGGTGGAGGAGCAGCGCGAACTCGTCCAGCACCAGCCCGCAGCCGATGCCGAAGAAGCCCGCGAAGGCGTCGATCCACGGGTGGGTGCCGACCGTGGCGAACGTCCCGATCCCGGAGACCAGCAGGAAGAACATCCCGAAGACCACATGGTGGATGTGCAGTCCGCCGGGCGTCACGTTGCCCGGCCACCAGCGCACCCCGCGCCTGATCATCCGCACGCTGAACCGGATGAAGAGGAAGGAGCCGATGAACCCGACCAGCAGCAGGAACAGCGGCTGCTTGCCGGGCTCGGCGATATGCCGCTGGTAGACACCGATCAGGTCAGACCACATGCACAGAAGATTCTCAGAATCCGCGGGTGCGTTTGGCACCGCGCCGCAGCAGGGAGCCGGGCTCGCCGTACGGCACCCGCATGAAGAGCCGGGCGATCTCGCCACCCAGGTTGACCCCGACCGCCAGCGCCAGCGCGGTGGCGATGGCCGTGGAGAGGTGGAGCAGCCCGTCCTGCGGGTCCCCCTGGGCCAGTCCGAGGATGCCCAGGTAGATCGCGGACCCGGGCAGCAGCGGCCCGATCGCCGCGGTCACGTACGGCAGCGCGGAGGCGTACTCGTAGCGGGAGGCGAGCTGGCCGAAGAGGCCGACCAGGCCCGCGGCGATCCCGGTGGCCAGGATCGGGCTGAAACCGGCCTGCACGGTCAGGGTGCCGAAGACGGTCCAGCCGACCGCCCCGTTGATGGTGACCAGGGCCAGCTGGTGCCGCTCGGTCTGCAGCATCACCGCGAAGCAGAGGGTCAGCAGGGCCGCGGCGACCAGTTGCAGCCACGGGTCGTTGTGCTTCAGGAGCGCCTGCTCCGGGTGGAGCCGGGCGCCGATGCTGACCCCGCCGTAGAGCATCAGCAGCACCCCGACCACGATGCCGACCACCAGGTACATCACCTCGAGCATGCGGGCCGCGGCGGTGATGTAGAAGGCGGTCAGCCCGTCCGCGACCGCGGCCACCAGGGCTCTTCCCGGGAAGAGCGCGAAGAGGCCACCGGTGATCGCCACCGAGGCGCGGTTGGTGCTCATCCCGGCCAGCACCAGCGCGATGCCGACCGCGGCGGCCGGCATCGCGGCGATCACGAACTGGTAGAACTCCGGCAGACCCCGGCTGGCCAGGATCCAGGCCAGCCGGTCGCCGACGATGTGGGCCAGGAAGGCGGAGGCGAAGATCAGCAGCCCGTAGCCGTCCAGCCGTCCGCCGACCAGCAGGGTCGCGGCGCCGGTCAGCCCGCCGCCGCAGAGGGTGATCGCCCAGCCGGGGAACGGGTGCCGGTTGCGTCGGATCTCGGCCAGCCGCCGGTACGCCTCCTCCACCGTGGTCTGCTCCGACGTGATGTCGGCGACCAGGAGGTAGACGGCGGCGAGCCGGGTGTAGTCGGTGCCGCGCCTGCGGACCACCCGGTCCACGCTGATCGGCGGCTCCACCAGCGAGGGCTGGTAGGAGATGCTGAGCAGCGTGAAGGTGACCGTGGGCTCGCAGCGGTCCAGCCCGTAGGCGTGGGTGACGCCGAGCATCGCGGCCTCCACGTCCTCGGCGGACTCGCCGCTGGCGAGGAGCAGTTCGGCGATCCGGAGGGTGAGGTCCAGGATGCGCGGGGCGCTGGGGCCGGCCGGCGGGTGCGGCGCGGAGTCGGTGGGGGCCGGGCCGATGGCGGTGGAGCCGGCGCCCGAGGAGGCGCCGGCGGCCGGGCCGAGGACGGGGATGCCGTTGGCGGGCGTGCCGGCGGCCGGCAGCGCGGCCCGCTCCTCGGCCGCCGGCGAGGAGCGGTAGGTGCGCTCGTACGCCGGGCGCTCGCTCATCGGCGTGCGCAGCAGCGTCCGCATCCGGTCCGGCCAGGGCGCGGCGCCGGGCGCGCCGCGGCGCAGCGGGCCGATCGGGATGCCGGACGGCGGGGTGTAGCCGTAGGCCCGCCAGTCCTCGATGACGGTGGCGGTGGAGATCGAGAGGTTCTCGATGGTCTCCGGCGTGGTGCCGTCCGGGTCGGTGTGGCCGAGCAGGCCGGGGGTGACGGACGGGCGGTCCTCCTTCTCCGCTTCGGCCGGGGACTCGCCTGACGTCGCGTCAATCCGCTCGTCGGGCTTGTCGTCGAACGGCTCGTCCGACCCGTCACCGCGGTGGGTCGACTCCGACACCTCTTGCTCCCTGCCCCCTTGAAATCCGGCGATCACTCATACTTTGCCTGATCATCGCGGCAGGTGCGAACCATGCCCGGTCCGCCCGGTCCTGGGCTAGTCGTGGCGCACCACCAGGAAGGCGTCGACGCCCGGGTCGTAGTGGTCGTGGTGCTCCACCCCGGTGCGCTCGGCCTCGTGGGCGGCGCGGTCTCCGGACCGCCATGCGGGGCCCTCCCCCGGATAGCTCGCCACCACCGTGCCCCCTCCGGGCGGGCAGCGATGACAGGTCGTCGCCGCGGTACCCGTGGCCGTGGTCGTGGTCGTCATGGTCGGTCCTCCGCACTCCTCAAAACCCGGTCCGACAGCTGTACTCCGAGGGAGACAGCGGCCGGGCGGGGTCGGTTCCCGCCCGGCTCGGACGGCAGAAGAGTACGCAGCGGCGCGGGCGCGCGCAGGCGCCCCGGGCGGATGTCATCCGCCCGGGGCGTGCGACCAGCGGAGTTGACCCGCCGTCAGCCGGCCGCCGTCAGCGGTCGGAGGAGTGGTAGTCGCGCGAGGCCCGGGGGCCGAACGCGCTGCCGTCGCCGTGCCGGCGGGCGTCCTCCAGCCTCTCGTGGCCGGCCATCCAGCCGTACCGGGGGCCGCCGAAGAACCAGCGGTGGACCGGCCAGCCCTCCCCGGTGTGGGGGGCCCAGGAGCCGTGGCCGTGCTCGGTGCAGCCGTAGTGGTAGCAGAGCCTGGCCTCCTGGGCGGAGGAGATGTACTCGCCGGCCATCAGCCGCGGCGACCTCTTGATCCGGCCGCCCGGGTAGGGCACCTGGACGGCCTCGCCGTGGCGGGTGGCGCGCTCGACCGGGACGTACGCCCTGAGCAGACCGAGGCGGCCCAGCCAGCCCTTGGCCGAGACCTCCAGCCACTCGGGCTGCTGGGTGCGGTTGTCGAAGTAGATCCGGGTGATGAGGCCCACCTCGCGGCCGTCGCTGTCCTCCAGCGAATGGCCGAGCATCTCCTCGGGGCGGAGCCCCGAGGCCGTCGGTTCGGTCGTCTCGCTCATATCGCCGCGGCCTCCTTCGTCGAGTCGTCGCGGGAGGGGGAATACCCGAATTGTCCTCCCGGATTCATCCCGCGACCACCCTGGTGACGGAGCGTGTGCAACGATCACCGGGTGACTGGGACCACAGAGCCGAACGGGACGACCCGGCGCCGCGGGCGCGAACTGCTGATCACCGGCTGCTGGACCGCCGAATCCGGCGGCCGAGGGCACGGGCTGACCGTCTACCGGCGGGATTCCGCCGACGGGTCACTGGAACGGCTCAGCGAGCTGGAGCTGGCGGCCCCCTCCTACCTCTGCCGCCACCCCCGGCTGCCGGTGCTCTACGCGGTGAACGAGACCCCGGAGGGCGCCGTGACCGCCCTCGCGGTGGACGAGGCGGACGGCACCCTGCGGCCGCTCGGCAGCCTGCCCACCGGCGGCTCCTCCCCCTGCCATCTGGCGCTGAGCGCGGACGGCCGCCGGCTGCTGGCCGCCGACTACGGCTCGGGCAGCGTGGCGGCCTTCGCCCTGGAGGCGGACGGGCGGCTGCGCGAGCGGACGGACCTGGTGCAGCACCAGGGCTCGGGGCCGCGGGCCGACCGTCAGGAGGGCCCGCACGCCCACATGGTGGTACGCCACCCCGACGCGCCGGACGACGGGGCCGGCGAGCTGTGGACGGCCGTGGACCTGGGCGCCGACCGGCTCTTCCGCTACCGGCTCGGCGAGGACGGCCGGCTGGCCCCGGACGGCGGCCTCGCCCTCCGGCCGGGCTTCGGCCCGCGCCAGCTGGTCCACGCGGGCAACGGGGTCGCCTACCTGGTCGGCGAGCTGAGCTCGGAGCTGGCGGTGCTCGGGGAGTCCGCGGGGGACGGCCTGACCCTGCTGGACACCCTGCCGGCGAGCCCCCGGGCGGAACGGCCGGGGCAGCCGGAGAACCTCCCGGCGCACCTCTCCCTCTCGGCGGACGGCCGGCTGCTCTTCCTCTCCAACCGGGGCGCCGACACCGTCGCGGTGCTCCGCGCGGGGGACGCCGGCCGGCCGCCGGAGCCGCTCGGGGAGTACGACTGCGGCGGGTCCTGGCCCCGGCACATGGAGCTCGACCCGGCCGGCGGCCTCCTCTACGTCTGCAACCAGGAGTCGGACAGCCTGGACGTGCTGGCGGTGGGCGAGGACGGCGCCCTCACCCACCTCCGCAGCCAACCGACCCCCAGCCCCACCTGCGTCCTGCTGTGGTGAGGCGTCAGCCGTCGGAGTTCTTCACCTGCGGGCTGTCCGCGTAGGCCTGGGTCGGGGTCATCCCCACCCCGTGCAGCGCCACCGTGGCGTACGGGCTGACGTGGGCGCAGGTGGTGGTGTCGCCCTTCTGCACATGGGCGTTGGTCAGCGCGCCGGTCGAACCGCCGGAGGGACCGGAGGAGGACGAGCCGGCGGCGGAGGAACCGGAGGACGAGCCGGTGCCGCCGCCCGGATAGGCGGTGCCGCTCGACCAGTCGGTGCCGATGATCACCTGCACTCCGGGGCTGGTCCCCGTGCGCAGCTGGCCGCTCGGGATGCCCAGCGCGGAGGCGACCGTCCTGGCGGCGTCCGACTGGCCGGCCCCGTAGTACACGTAGGAGTGCGAGTACGCGGCTCCGCTGCCGGCGTTGCCGCCGGTGACGGTCTGGCTGAAGCCCTTGCCGACCAGGGCGCCGGCCACGGTCGCGGCCCGGGCCGGGATCCCGCTTCCGTTGAGCACGCTCACCGGGATCGAGGACGGCGAGACGGTGCCGCCCGCCGAGGAGCCGCCCGCCGAGGACCCGGAGCCGGAGGCGGACGCGGAGGCGGTGGCCGAGGCGGCGGAGGACTTGGCACCGGTGGCGGTGGTCAGCGACTGGTCGTCGACGATCGTCTGGAAGAGGTTCCGCGCGCCGGGGGCGATCAGCAGCCGGCCGGACTCGCCGGCCTGGGTGTCGTCCACGGTCTGCATGGTGGTGAAGGTGATCCGCTTGGTCGGGACCTTGTTGAGGTCCGAGGCCAGGCCGACCAGCTTGGTGATGCTGTCCAGCCCGCTGTCCACGGTCAGCGCCTTGGTGGCGGCGTCGGCCAGGCTCAGCACGGCGGCCGGGTCGGTCAGGGTGCCGGCGCTCTTCAGCTTCTTGATCATTTCGGTCAGGAAGATGTGCTGGGCCTCGGTGCGGCCGATGTCGCCGCCGTCGCCGAAGCCATGCCGGGTGCGGAGGAACTCCAGGGCGCCGACGCCCTTCAGGGTGTGGGTGCCCTTGCTCAGCTTGAGGTGCGAATAGGGGTCGTAGACGTTGTTGTCCACGCAGACCTGCACGCCGCCGACCGCGTCGGACATCGAGACCACGCCGGAGAAGTCGACCTTGACGAAGTGGTCGATGGTTATCCCGGTCAGCTGGTGGACCGCGGCGACGCTGCAGCCGGGCCCGTTGTCCAGAGCCGCGTTGATCTGTCCACGATGAGCCGTGGTGGCAGGGGCCCCGTTGTACGCGGTGCAGCCGGGGAGTTCGGTCATCAGATCCCGCGGGATCGACATCACCGTCATGTTCGAGCGGTCCGCGGAGATGTGGACGATCATTTCCACGTCGGCCCGCTCACCGCCGCCGGCGCTGCAGTCGCCGCCGAGCTTGCAGTCCGCGGCATTGCTCCGGGCGTCCGAGCCCATGGCCAGGATGTTGATCGGGGTACGGCCGAAGGCGTCGGGCTTCTCGGTCCCGGCGTTGCCCGATATGCCCCCGAACAATCCACTGCTGTGGATGTTGCCGGTGTAGTGGCGGTACGCGTAATAAAGTCCGCCGGCGGCAGCCAGAACGACTACCGCCATGGTCCAGGCGAACACGCGCAGTGCACGGCGCCGGCGTCGGCGGCGGTTGCGCCGGCGGCCCGTGTAGGCCACGGCGTGCGCGCCGCGCCCGGCTATCGGAGGTTCGTCCGGAGCCGAGGCAGGAAAGCCACTCATCCGTCACATCCTTGGTGCACCGGCCCTTGGTCGGGCGCCCTGGGGTTCTGTGGGCAGGCACAGTAGCAAGCGCCCGTATGAATTCCCTACTTACTCGGTACGCCTTTCGTTCACGGGATTCAGGGCGCGGCGGTTCCCGGATGTGGCGGGATGTGACGAAGAGCTCAGCGAAAGCGCACCGGGCCGGCCGTTGTTACTCAGCTCTCGGTACGCAGCAGGGAAGCGATCTCGTTCCGGGAAGCGGCGCCGAGTTTCGCCAGGATGTGTTCCACATGTGAGTCGACTGTTCGTTTGGAGATCACCAGCCGCTCGGCGATCTCGCGGTTCGACAAACCCTCCGAGAGGAACGCGGCGACCTCGCGCTCCCGCCGGGTGAGCTCGTCCACGGACGCCCGCTGGGGCTGGACCCGGGTGAGCTGGACCGCCTCCCCGCCGCCCCCGGAACGGGTCACGGCGAACCGCACCACCGCGTCCA
Organism: Phaeacidiphilus oryzae TH49; assembly: GCF_000744815.1. Taxonomy (NCBI): domain Bacteria; kingdom Bacillati; phylum Actinomycetota; class Actinomycetes; order Kitasatosporales; family Streptomycetaceae; genus Phaeacidiphilus; species Phaeacidiphilus oryzae. The sequence goes on along the minus strand of NZ_JQMQ01000005.1, from coordinate 3,882,429 downwards.
GCCGGGCCCGGCCGCCCTCCTCCCGCAGGGCCAGGCAGCGCTCCGCGCCGAGGAGTCCGGCCAGCGCGCGGAGGCAGTCCTGGTGCACCGCCTCCATCGCCTCCGTCCCGCTGAGCCGTCTGCCGAAGGCGGACCACAGGGCGTCGGCGGCGCCCAGCAGCCGGGCGCCGCGCTCCCCCTGCTCCGCCGTGGTGGCCAGCCAGCCCAGCAGCTCCAGGCAGTAGGCCGTGCCGACCCGGTCGCCCAGCTCGTGCTTCATGGCCAGCGAGGTGCGGGCGGCCTCGCCGGCCCGCTCGTACTCGCCCTGGAAGTAGAGCGCGGTGCCGGCGATGAAGTGGAGGTAGCTCTGCATCCAGCGCTCGGGGCCGCCCTCGCCCAGCCGGCGCAGCCCCACCGCGCACCGGTCCACCGCCCCCGGCAGATCGCCGGAGAGGGTGCAGAGGTAGGCCTCCTGGGCGTCCAGGGTGACCAGACCGATCCGGTCGTCCAGCTCCAGCATCAGCCGGTGGGCCGCCCGGCCGGCCTCGGACGCCTCCTGGTGGCGGCCGGCCAGGGTCAGCGCCAGCTGCCGGTACATCTGCCCGCGGGCGGCGGGCAGCCGGGCCGAGCAGCCCTCGGCGATCGCGATGCCCTCGGTCAACTCGTCCACCGCGTCGGCCGGTTCGCCCTGGAGGGTGGCCAGATAGGCGCGGATGACCAGGGCCCAGGCGCGGTCCGGGCCGGACTCGGCGAAGTGCTCCAGCACCCGGGTGAGCCAGTGCCGGCCCTCGGTGAGCCGGGCGGCGATCTGCCAGTACGCCCAGAGGTCGGCGGCCAGCCGGGTGGCCGCCGGTCTGCGCTCGGCGTTGGCCAGCGCGAACTCCAGGGCCACCCGCAGGTTGTCGTGCTCCCTGGCCAGCTCGCGGTAGCGGTCCAGCTGGTCGGGGTCGAGGGCGCGCTCGCCGAAGCGGGCGCCGAGCCGGGTGTAGCGGGCCAGATGGCGGGCCCGCACCTCCTCGGCCTCGCCGCTCTCGGCCAGCCGCTCGCCGCCGAACTCCCGCAGGGTGTCCAGCAGTCGGTAGCTGGTCGCACCGCCGGCCTCGCCGGGCTCGTCCACCCGCAGCACGATCGACTTGTCCACCAGGTCGATCAGGGTGGCCAGTACGTCCTCCGGGGAGAGCCGGCCGCCGGCGCAGACCTCCTCGGCGGCGGCGATGTCGAAGGGCCCGGCGAAGACCGAGAGCCTGGCCCAGAGCAACTGCTCGGCGTGGCCGCACAGTTCGTACGACCAGTCGATGGCTGTGCGCAGCGTCTGGTGCCGGGGCAGCGCCGTCCGGCGGCCGCCGGTGAGCAGCCGGAAGCGGTGCTCCAGGCGCTCGTTGAGCTGCCGCAGGGTGACCGCGCGCAGCCGGACCGCGGCCAGCTCGATGGCCAGCGGGATGCCGTCCAGACGGGCGCAGAGCCGCTGCACGTCCTCCCGGTCGGCCTCGGTCGGCCGGTAGCCCGGCAGGACCGCGGCGGCCCGCTGGGCGAACAGCTCCTCGGCCTCGCCGGTGTCCAGCGACAGCGGCGGGATCGGGAAGGTGTGCTCGCCCGGCACGTCCAGCGGCTGCCGGCTGGTGGCCAGCACGGTCACCCCGGGGGCGTCCCGCAGCACCAGGTCGGCGAGCATCGCGCAGGAGTCCACCAGGTGCTCGCAGGTGTCCAGCACGAGCAGCAGCCGGCGGCCCCTCAGATGGTCGAGGACGACGTCGAGCGGGTCCCGGCCCTCCTGCTCGGCGAGGCCGAGGGCGGCGGCCACGGTGTGCGGCAGCAGCTCTCCGCCGCGCAGCCCGGAGAGCTCGACCAGCCGGATGCCGTCCGGGTAGTCCCCCTCGGCCGCCGCGGCCGCCCGCAGCGCCACCCGGGTCTTCCCCACCCCGCCCGAACCGGTGACGGTGACCAGCCGGGCCTGCCGCAGCAGGCGGCCCAGATCGGCGAGTTCGCCACGTCGACCGACGAATCCGGTCACCTCCGCGGGGAGCGTTCCCGGACGCAGACTGATCACCCCGACTGCCACTGGTTCCGCCCCCACCTTCGCGCTGCCGGCATCCGCCGTTCCGCCCAGAGGGTTGTACCCCGCGAGTTAAGCGGAGAATACGCGCTCGATCACACCGCGTGCCACAACTCGGCGAAGGGGACGGCGAATCCAGCCCCGAACGCGGCGGCGAAGTCGCGCCTGAGGGGCGCGGGGAACTGCGCGGCCCGCCGGCCACGGCGCCGCACACGGCAAGGGACACCCGGTCGCAACCCGGACTCCGCTGCTGGGTGCGCCAGCGCGCGGCGCCGGCCGCGATGTTCCCCGCGCCCCTCAGGCGCGACTTCGCCGCCGCGTTCGGGAGCGCTACGTGCGCGGAAACTCCGTGCGGCGGGTCAGCGCTCCGAAGACGGCCGCGGCGAAGCAGAGTGCCGCGATCACCGCCCACAGCAGCACGTAGGCGTGCTCGCTCGGAGTGCGCCGGCCGGTCAGGGTGAAGGCGCTGAGGATGGAGGCGGCCAGCGCGCCGGCCACCGTCCCGCCGAGCGTGCGGAAGTTGTTGTACAGCGCCATCACCACGCCGGTCCTGGCCGGGTCCGCGGCCTCGGCGACCATCACCGGCATGGCGCCGAGCGCCACCCCCGCGGCCAGCCCGCCGACCGACTGCACCACCGCGAAGACCGGGATGGAGTCGTGCACCAGGCAGTTGACGGTGTAGCAGACGCCGATCACGCCGAAGGAGAGCGCGGTCGCCCACCGGAAGCCGCGCAGCAGCCGGGCCGCCCGCTTGGTGAGCAGCGAGCCGACCACCGCCAGCGCCACCGACGGCACGGTGACCAGCGCGATGCCCAGCGCGCTCAGCTTGAAGCCGTAGCCGGTGACCGCCGGGTCCGCGGCCAGGAAGCTGGTGCCCGCGGCCTGGTTGGTGAAGTAGAAGACGCCGAAGACGAAGGTGCACAGCAGCAGCGGCAGGATGCTGCGGCCGGCCGTCTCCCGCAGGTCCACCAGCGGGTGCGGGACCCGCCACTCGACCCCGGCCCAGCCGCCCAGCACCAGCAGGCCCAGCAGGAGGGGGCCGAGCACCGCCGCCGACCCCCAGCTGTGCTCCTCCGCCACCGACACCCCGTACAGCAGCAGCACCATGCCGAGGGCCAGCAGCACCGCGCCCGGCCAGTCCACCCGGCCGGCCGCCCGGGCCTGCGACTCGGGGACCGCGGGGAGATAGGACAGCGGCAGGCAGAGCGCCGCCAGCACGCCCGGCACCAGCAGCACCCAGTGCGCCGAGGCGATGGCCGCGGAGAGGGTGCCGACCAGCAGCGAGCCGAGGAGCACGCCCAGCGCGAGGGTGCCGGAGAGCCAGGAGATGGCGGTCCTGGCCCGGTCCACCGGGAGCCGGTCCCGGTAGAGGGCGATGATCAGCGTGCCGATCGCGGTCTCGCTGCCCTGGAGCACCCGGCCGGGCAGCATCAGCGGCATCGTCGGCGCGAGCGCCACCAGCAGCGAGCCGGCGCCGAAGGCCACCAGGGCGACCCGCAGCAGCCGCCGGTGGCCGTGGAGGTCGCCGAGCCGGCCGAAGACCGGCACCGAGACCGCCGCGGCCAGCAGCTCGGAGGAGGTGATCCAGGTCAGGTCGGCCGCGCCGAGGTGGAGTTGACGTCCGATGGACGGCAGCATCGGGGCGATCGTGCCCTGCAGCACCCCGTTGACGAACTCGAAGACCAGCAGCAGGGCGATCATCAGCCCGGCGGCCCGGGCGGTCCCCCCGGATCTCCCGGAGTCGACCTGGGCGGTGGTGGCGCTCATGGGTGCTCCTCGGTGCGGTGGCGGTGGGCGGGTGCTCCGGGGGCGGGGACGGCTACCGCTCGGCGGCCGCCGGCCGGGAGAGGCTGCGGGCGGCCAGCTCGGCGAGGAGGGCGGCGGTCCGCGGCAGTACGGCGTCGTCGTGGACGGCCCGCGGGGAGTGGTTGGCCGGCGCGGTGGACGGGTCCGTGCCGGGTGGGCAGGCGCCGACGAAGAGGTACGCGCCGGGGACCCGCTGCAGGACGTAGGAGAAGTCCTCGGCGCCGGAGATCGGCGTGGGCGCCTCCAGCACCGCGTCCGCGCCCAGGAGTTCGCGTGCGGTGTCGAGCGCGAAGGCCGCCTCGGCCGGGTCGTTGGCGGTGACCGGGTAGCCCTCCCGGTACTCCAGCTCGGCGCGGACCCCGTGGGCGGCGGCCACCCCGTCCACCACCCGGCGGATGTTGGCCCGCATCAGCTCGCGGGTGCGCTCGGAGAAGGTGCGGACGGTGCCGCCGCAGGAGGCGGTGTCCGGGATGACGTTCTCGGCGGTGCCCGCGGCGAGGGTGCCGATGGTGAGGACGGCCGGGTCGAAGGCGTCCACCGTGCGGGTGACCATCGTCTGGAGTTCGCCGACCAGGGCGCAGAGCGCGGGGACCGGGTCCACCGCGGTGTGCGGGGCGGAGCCGTGGCCGCCGCGGCCGTGGACGGTGACCCGGATCTCGTCGGCGGACGCCATCAGCGGCCCCGGGCGGGTGGCGGCGAAGCCGAACGGCAGGATGTTGGAGCTGACGTGCAGCCCGTAGGCGGCGTCCACCGGGCGGCCGGCGGCCTCCAGGACGCCCTCCTCCAGCATGATCCGGGCGCCGCCGACGGTCTCCTCGCCGGGCTGGAACATGAAGACCACATCGCCCGGCAGTTCCGCCCGACGCGCCGTCAGCAGCCTTGCCGCGCCCAGGAGTCCGGCGACGTGGAGGTCGTGGCCGCAGGCGTGCATGGCGCCGGGCGTCTCGGAGGCGAACGGCAGCCCGCTCTCCTCCTGGACGGGGAGGGCGTCCATGTCCCCGCGGAGCAGCACCGCCGGGCGTTCGCCGCTCGTGGCGGCGCCGCCGCGGAGCACCGCGGTGACCGAGCTCAGGCCCTGCCCGGTGCTGATCTCCAGGTCGAGGCCGTCCAGGGCGCGGAGGATCCGCCGCTGGGTGACGGGCAGGTCGAGACCGATCTCGGGGTGGCGGTGGAGGTCCCTGCGCAGCTCGGTGAGCTCGGCGGACAGGGCCTCCGCATCGGCGAGTTGGAACATGGCCGGTATGGTGCCCATCACATTCCTCGACGCGGCCGGAATGCCGAGAATCCGAATCCATGGCGGTCCCGACGCAGCAATCCCTCATCGGCCCCGGTTCCGAGCAGCCCGGGGAGCGACTGGACGAGCTCGACCACCTGCTGGTGACCGCCCTGCAGACGGCGCCGCGCGCGGACTGGCGCTCGATCGGCGCGGCCCTGGACGTGGCCCCCACCACCGCGGCCCGCCGCTGGGCCCGGCTGACCTCCGCCGGGCTGGCCTGGATGAGCTGCTATCCGGCGCAGGTCGAGGGCCAGCCGCTGCCGTCCGCCTTCATCGAGATCGACTGCCGGCCGGGCCGGATCGGCGAGGTGGCCGCCGAACTCGCCGGCGACTGCAACGTACTGAGCCTGGAGCAGCAGACCGGCCGGCGGGACCTGCTGGTCAACGCGGTCTTCCTGGACCAGGCGCAGCTGGGCCGCTATCTGTCGCTGCGGCTGGGGCGGCTGCCCGGGGTGGCCGGGGCCCGGGCCGAGCTGACCCTCGTGCTGCACACCAACGCCAGCCGCTGGCGGCTCGACCGGCTCGGCGACCGGCGGCTGGCCGCGCTGGCCCGCCGCCGGCCGCGGCCGGCCCCGACCTCGGAGCACCGGCCGATCGGGTCGGTGCTCCAGCGCGATCTGCCGCTGGTCCGGGCGCTGGGCCTGGATCCGCGGCAGCCGGTGGCCCGGCTGGCCGAGCGGACCGGCCTCAGCCCGGCGACCGTCCGCCGCCGGCTGGACGCGCTGGACGCCGACGAGGCGGTGATCTACCGCTGCGACGTGGCGCGCGGCAGGTCGGGCTGGCCGGTCTCGGTGAGCCTGTGGTGCTCGGCGCCGCCGGCCCGGGCCGCGCGGGACGCGGAGGCGCTCAGCCGGTTCCGGGAGACCCGGATGTGCGCGGAGGTCACCGGCCGCAGCAACATCCTCCTCACCGCCTGGCTGCGCTCGATCGAGGAGCTGCCCGGCTTCGAGGCCCGGATCGGCGGGTCCTGCCCCGAACTCACCGTCGACGACAAGGCGGTGACGGTCTGGCCGATGAAGCTGGGCGGCCAGCTGCTGGACCCGCGCGGCCGGGGGCTGGGCGCCATCCCGCTGTGGGCCTGGTCCGAGGGCGAGCCCTACCAGGCGGCGGACGCCGCGGAACGGGAGCTGGTCGGGCGCCTGCGGGCGGCCGCCGTGATCCCGTCCGGCCCTGCGGGGCCATGGGGGTGAACGGCGCGGAGACGCGTCCCCGAAGCGGCGCCGAGGGGGCGGGGACGTGCTGCGATGGGCGGATGTACGCGACTACCCCGCCGGCCGCGCCGGCGAGCGCGGCCCGCGTGGTCCCCGCCGCCGCGGTTTCCACCGCCGCGGTTTCCACCGCCGGAGTCCCCGCCGCCGCACCCCGGATGTCCCTCTCGCTCGCCGAGGGCGCGGCCGGGCGGGCCGCCGAGGTCGGCCCCGGCAGCCGGCTGCGCTACACCGTGACGGTCGACAACGAGGGCGGCCGGGCGGTGACCGGGCTCCGGCTGGAGCAGTCGCTGCCGGACGGCACTGCCGGGGTGGCAGCCGCCGGGCGGCAGCGGCCGGCCGCCACGGTCTGCGCCTCCACCGGAGAAACGGACGCCCCGGTGGTCTGCGGCAGTGTGCTGAACCCCTTGGCGGCCACCGACGCCACCCGGCCGGGCCTCCTCGGCGAGGGCGGTGGCACGGACTGGACGATCGGCGCCACCGGGGCGGCCGCGCTGCTGGCCGCAGGAACGGTGCTCACCCTCCGCGGCAGGCGGGCCCCCGGAGCCGCTGACCGCCCGGTGGGGGAGCGTCAGCCGATGTCCTTGAAGCCGATGGAGGCGTGCGAGCCGTCGCAGAAGGGCTTGTTGCGGGAGGCTCCGCAACGGCAGAGCGCGACCCGGTTGCGGACCTCGTACTCGGTGCCGTCCGCCGCCGTCACCGGAATGCCGCCGCGCACCCAGTACGGGCCGCCGACCCCCTGCATCGGGTCCTCCACCACGCCGATGCCGGCCACCAGCTGGGGCTCGTACGGCACCTGGCGCTCCTTGTCCCAGACGACGAGCCGGCCGGAGGGGCAGTTCGCGGCCTCCCGGACCACAGCGGTGCCCTTGCCGGGCTCGTGGACCTGCTGCCAGACCGAGCCGTCGACGTCGCAGAACCGGGCGAAGGCGCAGAGCCGCTGGGCGTCCGTGACGCGGACCTCGGGACCGTCCTCCTCGCCGGCCTGCTCGGCGTACGGGAGCTTGGCGGAGGACGCCTCGGCGCCGTCGAAGCCGATCCGCTGGTGGGTGCCGTCGCAGAACGGCTTGACCGCGGAGTGGCCGCAGCGGCAGAGGTGGTACTCCTCCTGCTCGACGGCCTCCGGGTAGCGCCTGCCCTCCCGCCAGGAGACCGACTCCCCCTGGTCGTTGGCGACGATCTGCTGCCGGGCCAGCGGCACCCCGCCGGTCACGTGGTACGGGCCGTTCTCCGTGACCGTGATGCGGTACTCCTTCGCCGAGTCAGTCATCGCCTGCCGCCTCCCTGCCACCGGATCGCCCCCGAGGGCGCCGGATGCCGAAACCGTGCGTACGTGGACAGACTGCTGTGTTTCGGCGCCCGAACCCACCGGACACGCCGCGCACGGCTCTCCCCCGGGCGATGCCGCGCCGGCCCCGCGGCCCCGGAGGCGGCGGGCCGCGCCCACGGCCAGCAGCAGGCCGAGCGCGGCGGCGTAGGCCGGCCGCTGGACCCCGGAGGCGACCAGGTAGAGCGCCGCCCCCGCGGCGGCCGCCCCCAGCCACTCCCAGCGGCCGGCGAGCGCGGCGAGGGCCACCACCGGCAGCGCGTACCAGGGGTAGCCGGGGGAGGCGACGAACAGCGCCGTGCCGTAGACGAGCAGCGCGCCCCGCCACGGTTCCTCCGGCCGGGGCCGGAGGACCACCCGTACGGCCGCGGCGAGGAGCACCGCCGCCCCGGCCCAGGGGGCGAGCGGGGCGGGGAGGAGGAGCCGCAGCAGGCCGAAGCGGGTGGGCTCGGCCTGGTCGTACCCCTCCTCGTGGAGGTAGCCGGGCAGATAGCCGAGCACCCCGGCGCCGGAGGCGGCCAGATAGGGGAGGTAGACCAGGAGGAAGGCGGCCAGCGCGGCCAGCGGCGCGGTCGGTCGGCGGGGCCGGCCGACCGCGGCCGGGAGGACCAGGGCGGGCAGCAGTTTGGTCGCGGTGGCAAGACCGAGGAGGGCCCCGCCGAGGACGCGGCGGCGGGCGGCGGCCGCCGGGACGGCCAGCGCGCCCAGCCCGCCGACCGTGAGGAGCACCCCGAGGACGTCCACATGGGCGTCGTTGACGCCCCACATCACCGTGCCGGGGAACCAGGCCCACAGCGCGGCCCGGCGGGCCGGCAGCCCGCGCCGGCGCAGGACCAGCAGCAGTACGGCGGTGGTCGCCGCGGTCAGCAGCAGCCCGCCGAGCTGCGCGGCGCGGATGCCGAGCAGCAGGCCGAGCGGGTGGATCGCGAGGAAGTACAGCTCGGCGACCGGCGGGTAGATGGTGTGCACCTCCGGCCGGTTGATGTGGGTGCACAGCCCGGCGGCGAAGTGGAGGTCCCAGCCCTGGCAGCCGGACCGCCCCAGCGGCGGGAAGAGCCCGGCCTCCCGCAGCCACGCCAGCGGCGGCGCGGTCGGCGGATAGGCGTACGGGGAGACCCCGGCCGCCTGGACCGATCCGTCCCACAGATAGCGGTAGGCGTCGTCACTGGTCCGCGGCGGCGCCACGAGGCCGGTGGCGCCCAGCAGCAGCCCTCCGCCCGCCACCAGCCGGGCGGCGGTCCGATCGGACAGGGGGCGGAGCCGCAGGGCGGCCAGCGCGAGCACGAAGAGCAGCCCGTCCAGCGGGTACCAGAGCAGCAGCGGTCCGCGGTGCCCCAGGGTTCCGGCGGAGAAGGTGGCCACCAGAGCGGCGGCGAGCGCGCAGAGCGCCAGGAGGCAGAGGAGGACGGGGCGTCGGGAGGGTGCGAGCACCCCACCACCGTGGCATCGCGGAGGGGCTCCTCGGGGGAGGGCGGGCGCGGACGTACGACTTCCGTAAGGCGCGGGCTGCGCCCGGCGGGGCCCGCCGCGCGGTGTGATGGGGGACGTGTCCGGAACCTTCTCCCGCCTCCGACGGCGGCTTCCGTCCCCGCCCCGCCTCCCACTGGACTCCGCGCTCCACGAACCGCGCACCGCCGTGGTGCTCGGCCGCTGGCTCGGCGCGGCCTTCCTGGTCTGCTTCGCCACCGGGCTGATCAGCCACGGCCTGCAGAACCCGCCCGGCTGGCTGCGCGACCACCTGCCCAGCCGCCCGGTGGACGCCTATCGGGTCACCCAGGGACTGCACGTGATCAGTGGGATCGCGGCGATCCCGCTGCTCGGCGCCAAGCTGTGGACGGTGTATCCGCGGCTCTTCGCCCGGCCGGCGGTCCGCGGGGTGCTGCACGCCCTGGAGCGGCTCGGCATCGCCGTGCTGGTCGGCTCGGCACTGCTGGAGCTGGTCTCCGGGCTGCTCGACACCGTGCAGTGGTACCCCTGGCCGTTCCCCTTCCGGCAGACCCACTTCTGGCTGGCCTGGATCGCGGTCGGCGGGCTGCTGCTGCACGTCGCCGCCAAGGCGCCGCTGATCGCCGGGCACTGGCGGCGGGGAACCGGACCCGCTGTCACCGGCCGCCGGGCCTTCCTCGGCGGAGCGGCGCTGTCCGCCGCCGCCGTCACGCTGCTGACGGCTGGTCAGACCGTGCCCTGGCTGCGCCGGGCGGACCTCTTCGGCGCCCGCCGCCCGGACCTCGGCCCGCAGGGGCTGCCGGTCAACCGGACGGCCGCGCAGGCCGGCACGGCGGCGGCGGGCCCGGGCTGGCGGCTCTCGGTGGCGGGCCCGCGGCCGTACGCGCTGTCGCTGCCGGAGCTGGGCGCGCTGCCGCAGCACACGGCGGTGCTGCCGATCGCCTGCGTGGAGGGCTGGAGCGCCTCCGCCCGCTGGACCGGGGTGCGGCTGCGGGACCTGCTGGACCGCGCGGGCGCCCCGCCGGGCGCCCGGGTGCGGGTGGTCTCACTGGAGCGCGGCGGCCCGTACGCCGTGATGGAGATGCCCGCCACATACGCCCGGGACCCCCTGACGCTGCTGGCGCTGCGGGTGAACGGCGAGGCGCTGGACCCGGACCACGGATATCCGGCGCGGATCATCGCGCCCGGCCGGCCGGGCGTCCTGCAGACCAAGTGGGTGCAGCGGATCGAGGTGCTGACATGAGCGGGCAGCGGACGCGGCGCCGGCTGCGGCAGGTCACGGCCGCCGCCGGGGTGGCGATGATCGGTTTCGGGGCGTGGGGGATCCTCTTCCACGACCCGTATCTGAGCGGGCGTCAGCCCGGAGTGCTGCTCACCGCGGCCGCGGTGATCGTCCTCCACGACGGGGTGTGGATGCCGCTGGTCCTCCTGGCCGGCGCGGCGGTGGCGAGGTACCTGCCGGAGCCGGTACGGGCGCCGGTCAGGACCGGACTGCTGGTCGCCACCGCCGTCACCGCCGTCGCCCTGCCGGCCGCGCTCCGCGAGGACGACCGGCACGGCAACTCCTCACTGCTGCCCCTGCCCTACCGGGCGAATCTCGCGGCCGTGCTGGGCGCGATCGCGCTGGCGACCGTCGTGGCGGCCGCGCTGGCGACCGGGCTCGCCGCCGGGCTGAAGCGGCGCCGGCGCGGGCGGCTCACCGCCGCAGCGCGAGGAAGCAGCGCCCGCCGGCCGTCCAGCCGCCCTCGGCGCGCAGCCCGGCGCCGGTGGCTCGGCGTGCCGTGGCGTCGGCGCCCAGGCGGGCCCAGCGGAACGGCGGGCCGAGCCGGCCGAGGCCGTCCTCGATCCGGACGGTGACGCACTCGTCCAGCTGCCCGGCCTCCACCTCGACCAGCAACTCTCCTCCGGGGGCCAACAGTTGGGCGCAACGGGCGAGGAGGGCGGCGGGGTCGCCGCCGATCCCCAGATTCCCGTCGGCGAGCAGCGCGGCGGCCCAGCGCCCCTCCCCCGGCAGCGGGTCGAAGACCGAGCGGTGCAGCGCGGCGGCGCCCAGGCCGCGGGTGCGCGCCACCGCGGCCCGGGTGAGGTCGACACCGAGCGCCGGGACCCCGCGCTCCACCAGTGCGGCGGTCAGCCTGCCCGGTCCGCAGCCGATGTCGAGGACCGGGCCGGCGGCGCGCAGGGCCCGGTGCAGAAGGGTGTGGTCGGCGCTGTCCGGCGGGGCGCACCAGCGGTCCACGTCCAGCGGGCGGCGCCGGCCGTCGGCGTGCCGCAGCCAGAGCGGTCCGCGGCCGCGGAGGAGGGCCTCGGTATAGGGGTCGCCGTCCCAGGTCTCCGGCTCATGGACGCTCACGCCGGGCCGATCGCGCCGGGGTCGGCGGCTTCGGCGCGGGATTCGGCGGTGGCTCTTGCGGCGGCGCCGACGCCGACGCCAGAGCCGGCTCCTGCTCCTGCTCCCGCTCCTGCTCTCAGTCCTGCTCCTGCTCCGGCTCGTGCGGCCAGGAGCTCGCTCCAGCGGGCGGCGAAGCCGGTCTCCGGCGCGGCGGCCGCGACCTCCTCGGCGTCCTCCGCGGTGTCCACGTCGGTCAGGGTCGCGAGGTGACGTACCGTCAGCCCCGCCCCGTCCAGCCGGTCCAGCAGCGCGGCCCCGGTCTCCGCCGTGGACATCGGCACCCCGAGCAGCAGCCGTTCGGCCAGCGCCGCCGAGGGCCGGGCCAGGCCCAGCGCCCAGAATCCGCCGTCCGCCGCCGGGCCGTACCAGGCGTCGACGCCCCGGCGTGCGCCCGGTGCCAGCGGCTCCGCCACCAGCCGGGCCCCGATCTGCGGGGTGTCCATGCCGACCAGGAAGGCCGGGGCCTCCGGGTCGGCCAGCCCGAAGGCATGGGCGAGGCGCCGGTCGAGACCGCCCCCGCACTGCGGCAGCACCTCCCACCCCGGCGGTACCCACCGCCCTGGCTCGCCCTCCAGCACCAGCACCCGGCGCCCGGCCGGCACCGCGGAGAGCGCGCGGAGGGTGTCCGACAGCGCGGCCTCCGCCAGCCGGGCCGCGTCCGCCGGCGAGCACGGCGCGCCGGGCCCGGAGAGCCGGGTCTTCACCCGCCCCGGCACCGGCTCCTTGGCGATGACCAGCAGCGTCGGCCAGCGCGCCGCCAGCACCGCCCGCATGTCGCGGATCGCCTGCCGGGTGCCGCGCACGGTGCCGGTGACCTTCGAGCGCCCCGCGCGCGGCAGGTAGTCGACGTCGGTCTCGGCGATCCGCAGACCGGCCGCCCGGGCGGCCAGCACCATCTCCAGCGGGTAGCCGGAGCGGCGGTCGGCCAGGCCGAGTCCGAGCAGCGATTCCCGGCGGGCGGCCCGCATCGGGCCCAGGTCGTGCAGCGGCAGCCCCGTCCTGCGGCGCAGCCGGCGGGCCAGCTCGGCGTTGGCCAGCCGGGCGTGCGGCGGCCAGGAGCGCGGGCCGGTCGGCCGACGCCGGCCCAGCACCAGGTCGGCGGAGCCGGCCAGCACCGGCTCCGCCACCCGGGGCAGCTGAGCCGGGTCGAGCGAGGCGTCGCAGTCGCAGAAGCAGACCACCTCGGCCTCGGCCGCCAGCAGCCCGGCGTGGCAGGCCGCGCCGAAGCCGCGGAGGGGCTGGTGGACCACGGTCGCACCGAGCTCGCGGGCGAGCGCCGCCGAGCCGTCGGTGGAGCCGTTGTCCACCACGATGGGCCGCCAGCCGGCCGGGACCCGGGACAGCACCCGGGGCAGCGCGAGCGACTCGTTCAGACAGGGGAAGACCACGTCGACCGTCACACCGGTCACGCTAGGGCGCAGAGGGGGGATAAATGCCGCAGAAGCACCTTACGGAAGTCGTACGGATCACCGCTCGGGTGAATCCCCGGGGCCGTGCGCTTCCTATCCTCGATCCGTGACCTCTCCTCTGATCCTGGTCGTGGACGACGACCCCACCGTCGCCGAGGTGGTGGCCGGCTACCTGGTACGCGCCGGGTTCCGGGTCGACCGCGCCGCGGACGGGCCCGGCGCGCTGGAGCGGGCCGGCGCCGAGCGCCCGGACCTGGTGGTGCTCGACCTCATGCTGCCCGGACTGGACGGGCTGGAGGTGTTCCGCCGGCTGCCGCCCGTGCCGGTGGTGATGCTGACCGCCAAGGGCCAGGAGTCGGACCGCATCCTGGGCCTGGAGATGGGCGCGGACGACTACGTCACCAAGCCGTTCAGCCCGCGCGAACTCGTGCTGCGGGTGCAGTCGGTGCTCCGCCGGGAGGAGCGCGGGAGCGGGCACGGCGGGGGCGGCGGAGACGGTAGGGACGGGACCGGCGCGGTCGGCGGGGGCGGGGGACCGGCCGGGTCGCGGCCGGGCCCGGAGGCCGGCCCGCTCCGCTCCGGCGACCTCGCGCTGCACCGGGAGGCCCGCCGGGTCTTCCGGTCCGACCGCGAACTCTCGCTCACCAGCCGGGAGTTCGAGCTGCTGGCGTTCTTCCTGGAGCACCCCGGGGTGGCCTTCTCCCGGGAGGAGCTGATGCGCCGGGTGTGGGGCTGGGACTTCGGCGACATGTCCACGGTGACCGTCCATGTGCGTCGGCTGCGGGAGAAGGTCGAGGACGACCCCGCCCAGCCGCTGCTGATCACGACCGTCTGGGGCGTCGGCTACCGCTTCGACCCGGCGGGCCCCGAACCGGGCCCCGCCGTACCCCCCACCGCGCCCGGGGAGCCAGCGCTGTGAAGGACATCCTGCTCATCGCCGCCTACGCGGCCCTCGGCGCCGGAGCGGCCGGCCTCCTCGGCTGGCCGGCGGTGCGGCTGCTGCGCCGCCGCTCGGTGGCCCTCTCGCTGTTCACCGTGGCCGTGGTGACCGTGCTGGCGATGACCGCCGGGACGGTGGCCGTGGCCCGCGCGATGTTCCTCTCCGACCACGACTTCGGCGTGGTCCTCACCGTGGTCTGCATGGCCGCGGTGGTCTCGCTCGCGGTGGCCGCGCTGCTCGGCCGCCAGGTGGTGCGCGGCAGCCGGGCGCTGGCCCGGGCCGCGCGCACGGTCGGCAGCGACGCCGGATTCGTCGCCCCCGAGCAGCCGCTCGGCGCCGAACTCGCGGAACTGAGCGCCGAGTTGGCGACCACCAGCGCACGGCTCGCGGAGTCCAGGGAGCGCGAGCGGGCGCTGGAGTCCTCGCGCCGCGAGCTGATCGCCTGGATCTCCCACGATCTCCGCACCCCGCTGGCGGGGCTGCGGGCCATGGCCGAGTCCCTGGAGGACGGCGTCGCCGAGGACCCGGCCCGCTACCACGCCCGGATCAGGACAGAGGTGGAGCGGCTGACCGGGATGGTCGACGACCTCTTCGAGCTCTCCCGGATCCAGGCCGGCGCGCTGAGCCTCTCGCTCTCCCGGGTCTCGGTGTACGACCTGGTCGGCGACGCGATCGCGGGGGCGTACCCGCTGGCCAGGGAGCGCGGGGTGCGGCTGGTGGGGGACCGGATCGAGCCGGTGCCGGTGCGGGTGGACCCGCGGGAGATCACCCGGGTGCTGGCCAACCTCCTCTTCAACGCGATCCGGGCGACGCCCTCCGAGGGGAGGGTCGCGGTCGCGGCCCGGCGCCGCGACCAGGACGTGGTGCTCTCCGTCACCGACGGCTGCGGCGGCATCGCCGAGCAGGACCTGTCCAAGGTCTTCGACGCCGGCTGGCGCGGCAGCACGGCCCGGACGCCGAGGGAGTCCGGCGGCGCCGCGGGCGAGCTCGCCGGCTCGGGCGCGGGGCTCGGCCTCGCCATCGTGCGCGGGATCGTCGAGGCGCACGCCGGGCGGGCGTCGGTGCGCAACACGGAGGGCGGCTGCTGCTTCGAGATCGCCCTCCCGGCCGAGCCGGCTCCGGACGCGGCGGCCACCTGAGCCCCCACCGCCACGCCGGCGCTTTGCGTCGGCGCATCCGCGCATCCGCGTCGGCGCGATCCGGCGCACACGCGTCAGGCGATCCGGCGCACCGGCGTCGGCGCGATCCCGCGCACACGCGTCAAGCGATCCGGCGCACCCGCGTCAGCGCAACCGCGCCGTCGCGAACTCGGCCACGCCCTCGGCGAAGCCGACCGCCGGTCGCCAGGACAGCTCCGCCCTCGCCCGGCCGGAGTCGGCCGTGATGTGCCGGACGTCTCCGAGGCGGTACTCCCCGGTGGTCACCGGCGCCGGACCGCCCCGCGCCGCGGCCAGCCCCGCCGCCAGCTCGGCGACGGTGTGCACCACTCCGCTCCCGACGTTGTACGCCCGGAAGACCGTGGCCGCCGCCGGCTTCGCCAGCACATCCAGCGCGGCCAGGTTCGCCGCCGCCACGTCGGCCACATGGACGAAGTCCCGCCGCTGACCGCCGTCCTCGAAGACCCGGGGCGCCTCCCCCCGCTCCAGCGCTGACCGGAACAGCGCGGCCACCCCCGAGTACGGGGTGTCCCGCGGCATCCCCGGCCCGTACACGTTGTGGTAGCGAAGCGCGATCGCCCGCCCCCCGCAGCCCCGCGCCCAGGCGGCGGCCAGATGCTCCTGGGCGAGCTTGGTCGCCGCGTACACGCTGCGCGGGTCCACCGGCGCCGTCTCGTCCACCAGCCCCGGCACGAGCGGCTCCCCGCAGCGGGGGCAGGGCGGTTCGAATCGCCCGGCGTCCAGCTCGGCCGGGTGGCGCGGGCCGGGCGCGACCCGCCCGTGCTCCGGGCAGTCGTAGCGGCCCTCCCCGTACACCACCATCGAGCCGGCGAGCAGCAGTCGCCGCACCCCGGCCCGCTCCATCCCGGCCAGCAGGACGGCGGTGCCCAGGTCGTTGCAGCCCACGTAGGCCGGCAGGTCCGCGAGGTCCTTGCCGAGGCCGACCATCGCGGCCTGGTGGCAGACCGCGTCGACGCCGTCCAGCGCCCGGCGCACGGCCTCGGCGTCCCGCACGTCCCCGTGCCGGAACTCGGCCCCGTCCGGAAGCCGCGGCCGCTGCCCGCCGTCCCCGTGCGCGGCGGGCAGCAGCGCGTCCAGCACCCGCACCCGGTGGCCGGCGCCGAGCAGCCGGGCCACCACCGCCGACCCGATGAAACCGGCCCCGCCGGTCACCAACACGTCCATGCCCCGACGCTAGGCCGCTCCGGCCGCCGCGGGGCGCGGCGCGGCCGGGCCGTCAGGTCTCCGTAATGTCCGCCGCGATGTCGGTGCCCGGTGCCGACGGTCGTCACCGCCCGCGGACGGCTACAGCAGGAACACCCCGATGGTCGCCGCCAGTACCAGCCCCATCGCGATCGGCCAGTACAGCAGCCGCGCCGCCAGATTGCCCCGCCAGGCGACCAGCCGGAAGCGGGAGTTGGCGGTGTAGTCGACGACGTTCAGCGCGGTCAGCGCGATGACCAGGTAGAGGATGAAGTAGAAGTACTCGGCGTACACCACCGAGCCCGAGCCGGTCTGCGAGCGCAGCGAACTGTGCTGCACCGCGACCACCAGCATCATCGCCCCGCAGAACCCGATCACCGTCCAGGTGGAGAAGCCGGCCAGCGAGCGCCGGTCGCTGTCGGTGGTGACCACGAAGAGCGAGGCGAACACCAGGCATGCGATCACCAGCAGCGGGATCAGCCGGTCCAGCAGCGGGCTGAGGAAGTTGCGCGCGACGCCGATGTTGAAGTGCAGCTCGGGGATGGTGCTGTGGACCGAGACGGCGGTGTTGCCGTAGCTGGTCTGGTCGTCCACCTCGTTCATGGCGAAGGTGGTGAACTGGGTGTGCCAGTCGCCGGAGACCAGCTCCCGGTAGAGGCCCATGTTCCGGTGCTTCTGCCAGGGCGGATAGGCGTCGAAGTCCGGCACCAGCGCGTTTCCGTAGCCGGTGGCCCACATCGTCAGCCGGATCACCTGCCGGTCGAAGGGGTAGTGGCGGTAGTCGAAGGGCTGGCGCACGGTCGCGCGCAACTGCCAGCCCACCACCTGCTGCCCGCCCAGCCGGTGCTGGTAGACCATCGGGCCGACCCCGCCGTCCACCGCGTCCGGCAGCAGCAGCTGCGGTACCTCGGGATCGGCCGAGGCGGGCAGCCGCTGCCAGACGAAGCCGGTGAGCTTGACGTTGTTGGCGTCGCTGAACTGGGCGGTCTCGATCAGCACACCGGTCGGCACCCGGGTCTGCCGCTGCTGATGGTTGACCGCCAGAAAGGCGTCGGCCTGGGCGTTGTTCGAGATCAGGGTGCCGGGCACGTGCTTGGTGGAGTCGTCGGCCCCGGTCACCGTCCAGACGCAGATCGTCGCGGCCAGGCAGAGCAGCGAGAAGACGGCGCTGAGCCAGCCGAGCGCGGTCGGCCGCTTCGGGCCGCGGCGCAGCAGCAGCGCCGCCGCCAGGCAGCTCAGGCCGACCACCGCGCAGGCCAGGATCAGCGCGAAGCGGCGGGACTGGTCGAGGAGATCGCGCGTCGGCACGCTGACCCCGGCGGCCGCCACCCCGCACACGGCGAGGAGGACGGCCGCGATCACCAGGTACACCAGGGCCGTCCGGACTCCGCCCCGCCCCGGCCCGCGGCCCGGCGGGCGCGAGCCGTGGGACGGGGCGGAGCCGCCGCGGCCGGTGCCGGACGGCGGGACGGAACCGGACTCGGTCGACATGGTCGCCTCCTGGACGGACGAGAACGATCAAGTGATCGTTGGCGCTTCGCACCTCCCGCGAACCCTCCGCCGCGATGTTCATCCCATCGGCGGGTGCCCACCGCCGGAGCCCGCCGAGGGCCGATGACGGAGCGTCACCGAGCCGTACGACCAGGCGGATCAGCTGATCACCGGACGCGGGACCGTGGCAGACTCTGACCGCGATGAGCGGCCCGAGCGCATCGGAGGGGATCCCGGGTGTCCGACTTCATGAAGCCCACGGCGACGGACGACTGGCAGCCGGTCGACCTCCGCACCGACATCGCCCACTCGGCACGGGTCTACAACGCCTGGCTGGGCGGCAAGGACAACTTCCCCGCCGACCGCGCCGTCGCCCAGCAGGTCACCGAGGCCTGCCCGAGCATTCCGATTGCCGCCCGGGAGAACCGCCGCTTCCTGCGCCGCGCCGTCCACGCCCTCGCGGCCGAGCACGGCGTCCGCCAGTTCCTGGACATCGGCACCGGGCTGCCCGCCGTCGACCCGCCGCACGAGGTCGCCCAGCGCGTCGACCCCACCGCGCGCGTGGTCTACGCCGACAACGACCCGATCGTCCTCACCCACGCTCGGGCCCTCCTCTCCTCCCACCCCTCCGGCGCCACCCGCTACCTCCAGGCCGACTTCCGCGAGCCGGAGGCCGTCCTCGGCTCCCCCCAAGTCGCCGAGATCCTGGACCTGGACCGGCCGGTGGCCCTGCTGCTGGTGGCCCTCCTGCACTTCTTCCCGTCCGACGAGGAGGCGTACGGCCTGGTCGCCCGGTACGTCGACGCCCTTCCGCCGGGCAGCCACCTGGTCCTCTCGCACGGCACCCACGACCACGTCACCCCAGCGCTGCAGGCCGCCTCCGAGGCCTACGCCGCCTCCGGCATCCAGGCCCGCTGGCGCACCCGGGACGAGGTCGCCCGCTTCTTCGACGGTCTGGAACTCCTCGCCCCCGGCGTGGTGCTGACCGCCGCCTGGAACCGCGACCCGGCGGTCGACGGACCGGCCCCCTCCCCGGAGGACACCTCCTTCTACGCGGGCGTGGCCCGCAAGCCCTGACCCAGGTCCGGAGCCGGGGCCTGACCGGGGCCCGGCCGCTGGAGCGGCCCCGGATCGAGCCGGGGCACCGGCGGCAGCGGTGCCTGTCCGGGCGAGGCCTGGAATGCCTGGATCACCAGTGCGGCGAACCGCCGGGAGGCCGCGATACGGGCCGGCTCCCCCGGGGCGCGGAGGCCCCGGTTGGCCATGATCATCATGATCAGATCCTCCACCGCGAAGTCGGGCCGCAGGCCTCCGGCCTCCTTCGCCCGGCGGGCGAGCCGGGAGACCGCCCGCAGCGTCCGGCCGCGGTGCTCGGCGAGGTCGACCGCCTGGGGGTAGGCGGCCAGGAAGGCGTCGGTGAAGCCGCGGTCCCTGGCGTTCACCTCGCAGATCCGCTCGACCACCCGGCAGAAGCCGTGCCAGGGGTCCGGATCGGCCAAGCCCTCCTCGGCGATCCGGAGGCAAGCCTGCATCTGCTCCGCGAACGCCTCGGTGACCAGCGCCTCCTTGGTCGGAAAGCGCCGGTAGAGGGTGGCCGGGCCGACCCCGGCGCGGCGGGCGACCGCACGCATCGGCACGTCGAGTCCCTCGGCGGCGAAGAGGGCGCGGGCCGCGTCGAGGATCCGCTCCCGGTTCTCCACCGCGTCGGAGCGCAGGGCGGGCGCGGGCGGAGGCGTGGGCGTTGGCGCGGGGGCAGGCGTTGGCGCCGGCGGGAAATGAGGCAACTGGTCGTCCACCGCTCTCACTCTAGCGAAACGGACGGGGGCGTCCGTTAGCGTCCGAAGCCATGAAGGCCATCGCGATCCAGAGCTTCGGCAGCCCCGACGGGCTGGCCGTCATCGACCTGCCCGACCCCGCCCCCGCCCCCGGCCAGTTGCTGATCGCCACCGAGGCGATCGGCGTCGGCGGGGTCGACGCCGTGATCCGACGCGGCACCCTTCCCGAGTACGGCTTCCGCGCGGGGCACATCCCGGGCAGCGAGGTGGCGGGCGAGGTGACCGCGGTCGGCGAGGGCGTGGACGCGTCCTGGATCGGCCGCCGGGTGTGGGCGTTCACCGGCGTCGGCGGCGGCTATGTCGAACAGGCCGTCGCCGCCGTCGAGGACGTCCTCCCACTGCCGGTCGGCCTCGCCGCGGACGACGCGGTCGCCATCGGCGGCTCAGGCGTGGTGGCCCACTTCGCCCTCGCCCACGCCCGCTTCGCCCCCGGCGAGTCGGTACTGGTCCGGGGCGCAGCCGGCAGCATCGGCATCACCGCCGTCCAACTCGCCGCCCGCGCCGGCGCCGGAGCGGTGGCGGTCACCACCTCCTCCGCCGAACGCGGCGCCCGCCTGCGCGCCCTCGGCGCGACCCACGTACTCGACCGCTCGGGCGCTCCCGCTCCGGCAGCCGATACCCCGGCAGCGGCCGCCCCGGCAGGCACCACCCCGGCAGCCGACGCTCCGGCAGCGGCCGCACCGCCAGCCGCCGCCCCGGAGGGCTTCGACGTCGTCCTCGACATCGTCGGCGGCCCCGGCCTGCCCGCCTTCCTCTCCCGCCTCCGGCCCAACGGCCGGATGGTCGCCCTCGGCATCGTCGGCGGGCAGCCGCCGGCGGACTTCGGGACGGCACTCCTCTCCTCCTTCCAGAAGTCCCTCACCTTCGCCACCTTCAGCGCCGACACCGTCCCGCGCCCGGACCGGCGCGCCGTCCGCACCGAGCACTTCGCCGCCGTCGCGCACGGCGACCTGCGAGCCGTGGTGGACGACCGTCTCCCCCTCCACCAGGCCGCGCTGGCCCACCGCAGGATGGACGAGGGCAAGGTCTTCGGGCGGATCGTCCTCACCCCCTGAGCGCGCGGCCCGCCCGGCCGCGAGTCTTTGCCCGGGCTTTACAACCCCGACCCGCGCCGCGTCGTCTCTCCCCCCGATTCCGCACCGGAACACCGGAACAGCCGCCCGGCCCCCCACGGGGGCGCCGGGCCGAACGAGGGGAGACTCCTCATGCGTGCAAGGTCCTTCATCGCCGCCGCCGGCTGCGCCGCGGCACTGGTCGCGGCCGGCGCCGGAACGGCCTTCGCCGCCGGATCCGGTTCCTCCCCCAGCCCGGTCCCGTCGGCGGGGGCCAGCAGCGCTCCCACGACCCGGCCGCCGGGCAACGGCTCGGCACCGTCGGCCGTCCCGACCGCGGTCGGCACCGCCGCGCCGAGCGCCGCCCCGACCGCGCCGCCCTCCACCGGCGGCACCCAGGTCAGCGCCGTGCCCTCGGGCGCCCCGGACACCGGCGTCCCGCCGACGGCCTCCGGCGCGTCCTCCTGGACGACGGACGCCGGCGCCGCGGGCGGCGCAGCGGTGCTCGTCCTCGGCGCGGGCGCGGTCGTACTCCGCCGCCGGCAGAAGGCCGCCGGACAGGGGCGGGACTGACCCTTGCGGCCCACCCGCTCCCGTCACCGCGGCCGTCCCCGCGCCCGCGACGCGGGGATGGCGGCGCGAGGCGGCGCCCTCGCCGCGCCCCTCCTCGCCGCCGCCCTCCTCGCGGGCTGCGCGGCGACCGGGCAGGCCGGCGCCGGCTCGTCCGGCTCGGCATCCGCGTCCTCCCCGGTCTCCCCGCCCTCTCCGCCTCCCGCATCGTCTGCCGGGCAGGCCGGGCAGGCGGCGGCTCCGCTCGCCCGCTCGGTGCCGGTACGCCTGCGGATCCCCGCGATCGGGGTCGACGCCCCCCTCGTCCAGCTCGGCCTGGCCCCGGACGGGACCGTCCAGGTCCCGCCGATCGAGGCGAACGCCCCCGCCGGCTGGTACCGCGGCTCACCCACGCCCGGCGAGACCGGTCCGGCCGTCCTCCTCGGCCATGTCACCGTCGGCCGGTACGGGAACGGGGTCTTCCTCCGGCTGTCCGAGCTGCGGCAGGGCGCCCGCGTCCTCGTCCGCCTGCGAGACGGTGCCGACGCCTCGTTCACGGTGTACGCGGTGCGCACGGTCGCCAAGAACCGCTTCCCGACCGGCGCCGTCTACGGTGACACCGACCGTCCCGAACTGCGGCTGATCACCTGCGGCGGCCCGCGAACCGGCGACGGCTATCCCGACAACGTCATCGTCTTCGCCTCGCTGACCCCTGGAGAGAGTTGAGCCCGGCCAAGGACAGGGCAGCCGCCGAGCTGTTCGCCGACCTCTACCCGGGCCTGGCCGGCTGGTGCCGCCGCCTGGTGGACGACGACGGCACCGCCCACGACATCGCGTCCGAGGCGTTCACCCGCCTGTGGTCCCGCTGGACCGCGGTCGAGGAGCCCAGGGGCTTCCTCTATGTGACCGCGGCCAACCTGGTGCGGGACCACTGGCGCAAGCTGGACCGCGAACGGCGCGCGGTCCGCCGGGCCGGCACCGAGGCGGCGCTGGCCCAGCAGCGGGCGGACGGCACGGCAGGCACGGAGACCTCGGTCTCGGTACGGCTGATGGTCCAGTCGCTGCCGGAGCGGCTGCGTACCGTCGTCCTGCTCTACTACTTCGCCGACCTGCCGGTCCGGGAGATCGCCTTGCTGACGAGGCGCAAGGAAGGAACGGTCAAGGCCGATCTGCACGCCGCACGGGAGTTCCTGCGAGCCGGACTGGCCGGACTGGGAGGACGTCTTGATCACGCCCATTGACCCCTGGGAGGAGGACGGCGACGCGGAGCTGGCCGCGCTGCTGCGCCCCGGCCCGGCCGTCCTCCCCCCGCCGCCCGGCGCCTTCGAGCGGGTCCACCGCCGCGCGCTCCGCCGCCGAAGGCTGCGCGCGGCCGCCGCAGGCACCGCGACGGCCGCGGTGATCGCCGCCGCGGCCGCCCTCTGGCCCACCGTCGGCATGCCCCGGCATTCCCCCGCGCCCCCGCTCGCCCCGGCGGCCACCACCTCGGCCACGGCCCCTACCCCCGCCCCGTCCCCCACCCGGCCTCCCCGCGCGTCCTCCCCGCAGCCCACCCCGTCGACCGTCCCCTCCTCCCTTCCGTCCTCCGCGCCCCCGTCCGTCCCACCCTCCACCGGCAACGGCCCGGGGGCCGCCCCCACCACGGCCGCCCCCGACGGCGTCCCCACCGCCTCCCCGGTCAGCCATCCCTGAACCCGCCGGCCCCCTCGCCGGGGCCATGGGAGCCGCAGGCCTGCCGGCTGCTAAACTTACATAGATGTATGTTACTCAGATGTAAGTTTTCCCTGGGAGACCTCGGATGAGCTTCTACGGCCGCGACCGCCTGCTCGCCGATCTGCGGCAGCGCCTGGATCGCATCCGTGCGGACGGAGCCGGGCAACTGCTCGCCGTACGCGGCCGCCGGCAGGTGGGCAAATCCCGGCTGATCACCCGCTTCGTGGAGCAGTCGGGGCTTCCCTACCTCTATTTCAGCGCGGTGAAGAACGCGGCCCCCGCCGCCCAGATGCGGGCGCTCACCGAGGAGCTGCACACCGCGACCACTCCGTTGAGGGACGCCGACTCCCTCTTCGCCACGCCTCCGGCGGACTGGCGCGACGCGTTCGGCCGGATCGCCCTGGCCTGCCGGGACACCCCTTCCATCGTCGTCTTCGACGAGTTCCCCTGGGCGGCGGCCACCGATCCGACCCTGGAGGGCTACCTCCAGAACGCCTGGGACAAGCAGTTGGAGGGCGCCCCGGTCTTCTTCATCCTCATCGGTTCCGACGTGACCATGATGGAGCGGCTGACCGAGCACGACCGTCCGCTCTACGGCCGCGCCAAGGGGCTGACCGTGCGCCCCTTCGACCCCGCCGAGTGCGCCGAGGTCCTCGGGGCGGACCGGTCCGCCATGGACGCCTTCGACGCGGTGCTGGTCACCGGTGGCTACCCGAGGCTGATGCTCGACCTCGCCCGCTGTGACGGCACCGAGGACTTCGTCCGCGCCCAACTGCAGGACGAGAACGGCGACTTGGTGGTGATGGGTCAGCGCTCGCTGGACGCGGAGTTCCCCGACGCCGCCCAGGCCCGCCGGGTACTCACCGCGATCGGCGGGCAGCCGGTGGGCCTCGCCGGCTTCACCCAGGTGGTGGGACGACTTCCGGAGACGGGCTCAGCGGGGCAGACCGCCGTGGCCAGAGCGCTGAAGGTTCTAGACGACAAGGGCGTGGTCTCCATCGACGTGCCGGTGGGCGCCATCCGCACCACCAAACTCCGCCGGTACCGCATCGCCGACCCCTATCTGCGCTTCTGGTTCCGCTTCGTCGAAGGACAGCAGGCACACATCTCGCGCGGCCGACCGGACATCCCCGTAAGCCGCTTCGCCCGAGGGTGGGCGAGCTGGCGCGGACGGGCCGTGGAACCCCTCCTCCACGAAGCCGTCTCCAGGCTCGCCGCGGACCGTGCGGAGCGGAGCACCGACCAGCCCGAGGCCGAGGCCGGAGAGGTGGGCTCCTGGTGGAACCGCGACAACAGCCGGGAGTACGACGTGGTGATCGCCGCGGCAGGAGCGAAGAGGGTCCTCGAGGTCGGATCGGTGAAGTGGCGGGAAGGGGCCCCGTTCGAACGACGCGACCTGGACCGCCTGGCCGAGGCCCGCTCCGACATCCCCGGCGCGGCCGCGGCCCGCCTCCTGGCCATCTGCCCCTCAGGAACCGTCCCCGACCTCCCGGTGGACCGCGTCCTCGCCCCCCAGGACCTCCTGACGGCCTGGCAGCACTGACCCCAACCCACGCAAACAGAAAAGGCCAGGTCAGCATCAAACTGACGTGGCCCCGCTTCGAGCCTCCTGTCGTCGGCGAGCACAGCGGTGCGGTCGGCGGGGGTGTGCGGGCCCCAAGCGAGCGTGACCGGCAGGGACTCGCCCGCAGGCCACGCCCGGCCGCCTGGTGGAGACGCTGCACCTTACGGAGCAGCAGCAGATACGTGTCGTCGGGATACTGAGTCGGTGAGCGACACCACGGCTGAGCACGAAGCGACCATCGAACAGCTGATGCGAGCTGTCTACCTCGGTCTGCGCGGAGACCAGATCGATCCAGAGCAAGTCGTCGCTCTCGCCTGCGAACTGATGGACTGTGGCCACGGCACCGACGCCGTCCTTGAGATTGTCGAGCGGCCCCCGGCCGACGTATCGCCGGCAGAGATGACGGCTTTGGCCTGGCGCATCCTGGACGACTCGGGCTTCGAACCAGGCTTCGACCTTGCCCCCGAGCGACTGGAGTTGTTGCGTGCCGCGCTGCGGAGCGTGGCCCGCGACCTGCCCACGTGGATCGACGGCGATCCGGAGATCGAGATTTCGAAGGACTGGTTCCCGGTAGGCGCCTGTGTCCGCCTGGCCGACGGTGAAAGGCTCGACTGGGGCGGGCCCATTCCGCCGAACGCGTGCCAGCACCCTGTCACGGCCTTGACCAGCCTGGCGAACCTGATCCAGGAGAGCCTCCTGGAACGGACCCGGCGGGTCTGGCCGGAGTGCCTCCGCCACAATCTCGGCGTCCACGGCTTGGCGCGGGATGGTGCGGCCGTGTGGTGGTGCGCGGGCGGCAGCGGACACGTGCTCGCA
This sequence comes from Phaeacidiphilus oryzae TH49, assembly GCF_000744815.1. Classification (NCBI taxonomy): domain Bacteria; kingdom Bacillati; phylum Actinomycetota; class Actinomycetes; order Kitasatosporales; family Streptomycetaceae; genus Phaeacidiphilus; species Phaeacidiphilus oryzae. The sequence goes on along the minus strand of NZ_JQMQ01000005.1, from coordinate 3,857,213 downwards.
CCGGTCGGCCAACTCCGGCGCGCGCTTGGGCCACCGCTTCGTCCTGCGAAAGGGTCTCCCGCGTGATAGCTGTACGCGGCCGGGGAGTGGTCTTGGCCGATGCTCCGGTGGCGGGGGAGCGGGGCTTCCGTGTGGCGCGCTCGGCTGCCGGTTCACAGCCCGGCCCCTCCGCAGGGATCGCGCGGCTCCTGCCTCAATCCGCTGTCAGGCCCGCCGAAGCCCGTCCGCATCGATCACCGGGGCCGTCACGGAGATCGCAAGTGCCTCTTCCCTGAAGACCGCCGCGGCGAATCGGAAACATCCAGGCCAGCGGCTCGCCGTTGAGGGCAGACGCCCGCGGCGAAGTCCGCGCGTGACACTGCCGGAGTCGGCGACGAACCAAGGACGCTGGCATCGGTCGGGTTGCGACGAGACTCGGCCTACCACCAAGCCAGCAGTGCCGCAGCACAGCGCGCCCCGGCCTCGCGCGGCGCCTCGGCCGGGCACGCCTTGTCGATCTGCGCTCCCCTTACCCATTGACCCCTGCTGTCCATATCCATAACCTGCGTGCACATACATGGACGCCGCTTTCATATCTGATACGCGAGCGGTCTCGGAGCGGGGCAGTTCGAAGGGGAACTGGGATGCCACTTGTCGTCGTGGGGATCGGGGTACTGATCCTCCTCTTCCTGATGACCAAGCTCAAGGTCAATGCCTTCATCGCCCTGCTCGTCGTCGCCACCGGCGTCGGTCTGGTGCAGGGCGTGCCGGCCGCGGATCTGCCGGACGCGTTGACCAAGGGCCTCGGGAACCAGATGGCCTCGGTCATGGCGCTGATCACGCTCGGCGCGATGGTCGGAAGGGTGATGGGCGACGCCGGCGCCGCTCAGCGCATAGCCGACTCACTGATCAAGCTGTTCGGCCCGCGCGGTGTGCAGGTCGCGATGGTGGTTACCTCGATGCTGATCGGCATCACGATGTTCTACGAGGCCGCCTTCGTCATCGTCGTACCGATCTGCTTCACCCTCGCCCGCTCGACCCGGTCCAACCTGCTCTGGGTCGGCCTGCCGATGTCTATCTCGCTGTCGACCATGCACAGCTATCTGCCGCCGCACCCCGGCCCCACCGCGGTCGCCGGGGTGCTGCACGCGTCCATCGGACTCACCCTGCTCTACGGCCTGTTCATCGCCGTCCCGGTGGGCGGGATCGTCGCTCTGGTCTGGCCCCGGCTGCCGTTCGTCCGCCGGATCGACCCGGAGATCCCCGAAGGTCTGGTCTCCGAGCGGGAGTTCGCCGAGGACGAGTTGCCGGGACTGGGCTGGTCGGTCGGCATCGCTGTGCTGCCAGTGGTGCTGATCGCCGGAGCCGCGATCGTCGCGCTGATCACCAGTGCCACCAACCCGGTCCTGGACGCCGTCGCCTTCATCGGCAATCCCACGATTGCCGAACTGATCGCCCTGATCATCGCGGCCTGGGCGTTCGGCCCGCGGATCGGCCGCTCGGTGCATGAGGTGACCGCCTCCTGCACCGATGCCGCCAAGTCGATGACGATGATCCTGCTGATCATCGCGGCCGGCGGTGCCTTCAGCGGCGTGCTGAAGGCCGGCGGGACCTCGGACTACATCAAGACGATGACCGACCACTGGTCGATCTCGCCGATCATCCTCGCCTGGCTGATCGCCGCGCTGCTGCGGGTCGCGCTCGGCTCGGCCACGGTCGCCACGGTCACCGCCTCCGCGGTCGTGCTGCCGCTGATGGCGCACGGCGGCACCAAGCCGGAGCTGATGACCCTCGCCGTGACCTGCGGGTCCATCGCCTTCTCGCACGTCAGCGACCCGGGCTTCTGGATGTTCAAGGAGTACTTCAACCTCTCCGTCCTCGACGCGATCAAGGTGCGGACCACCTACACCACCCTGCTCGCCGTCCTCGGCCTGCTCGGCGTCCTGGCCGAACAGGCGATACTCGGCTGACACCACCCGATCCATCGAGTGCGAACAAACGGGGCCAGGGCCCCCGACCTTGGCCCCGTCCGTTCCCGGCTCTGCCGAACTGGAGCCGCTGGATCACCCGCTTCGAGCGTGTACGCCGCCGCATCCAGAACAACAGAAAAGGCCAGGTCAGAGGCTATCTGACCTGGCCCTTCGCTGAGCCTCCTATCGGAATCGAACCGATGACCTACGCATTACGAGTTGTCCGATCTTGTTCCACGGGCGTCCGCCGGCGTCCGAAAGGGCTGGAACGCCGCAGGTCAGCAGGCCCGTGCGGACGCCGCAAGACAACCGTGGACGCTCACGGATTCTGCCTGCAGTGAGACCAGCTTTGAGACCACGAGGCAGCGCCAACCCGCTACCCCAGCGCTCACATCAGCCAGTCTGGCGATGTGCCCACCAGGTATCAGGCACGCTCGGCCCAGGTCATACGCCCTGCTCAACAGTCAGTTTCGGTGAATCGCAGCACCAGGCGCATCTATCCGAGATCATATGACAGAGACATGCTCCCGGGGCGAGGTGTTATGTACAAGACTATTGACGCACAGGATGGCAAATCGGTCTTCTTGATAGAAGTCACCCCTCTGGAGGTTGAAAGCTTCGACCAGTCGAAGTTGTTGCGTGGCAGCCGCGACCTGTCAGAACATGCCTTGACAAACTTGCGGCAGGTGGGAGAAGCCATAGTGCAGACCTGCGAGGACGTGTCTGTTGCTGTGCGAGCTCGTCTGGTCGATGCCGCGCCGGATGAGCTTGAGATTAAGTTCGGTGTCTCATTGAGCGGCGAAGCTGGCGTTCCTCTGATCGGGAAGGCGAAGGCTGACTCCACCTTTGAAGTCCGAGCAAAATGGACACGATAGTCGCCGGTGGTTCACGTAAGCACTTCGAGTGATTCTCTCGTACCAGTTGACGCAGTGCCCCTGGTCAGAGACTCAAGTCATTGGTAACCTGCGCTCCATGGGTACTTCGGAGCAGGGTCCTAGGAGCGGTCTGACCAGCACAGAGCAAGCGTTGCTTGAGCTGATGCAGATCGCTCTCGAGGTCGACCCAAGCTCCACTCGCGTACGAGAACTGTGTCGCAGTTGGGTCCGCCAGCCGCCGACGGACGGGTCACACACAGTCACGCTTCGGGCTGCCTTGAGGGCCCTGCTGACGGCGCTCCCAGAGCCTACGCCGTCGCCTCTGAGAGGCAACAGCCGGAGTGAGGGCACATGGACTACTTCGCGAGCAGGGGAGTCGCAGTTTCCGAGGGACCCTGAAACCAATCAAGCGCTACTCAGGGCAGGGCGCCCTGGCTCTTCAGTTGGCCCAGTCCTTGATGAAGAATCAAGGCGGCGCGTCGATAGATTGATTTCCGAGAGCTCGATTCGCGATCGATTGATCGAATCAGGTCTGCAACCTTCCCGGAGCGTTCTCCTTAGTGGCCCTCCAGGTGTCGGAAAGACCATGACAGCCTCTCACATCGCAGAGCAGATGAAGTTGCCGCTTGTTGTTGTCGATCTAGCGGCGGTGATGTCCAGTTATCTTGGACGTACAGGCCGCAACGTTCGGGCAATTCTTGATTATGCAACCAGCAATGAATGCGCTCTATTTATTGATGAATTCGATGCGTTGGCCAAGCGCCGAGATGACGCGGCCGACATCGGGGAACTAAAGCGCCTGGTGAATGTTCTACTTCTTGAACTTGATCGGTGGCCTCCAGGGAGCCTCTTGCTCGCCGCAACTAATCATCTGGATCTACTTGACTCCGCAATCACGCGCCGCTTTGACGTACTGCTCGATCTCCCTCTCCCTAATTTCAAGGAGAGGAGCCACCTCCTGTCCACAATCCCAGCTATTGAAATCGGCGAGATCGACGACGACGTTATTGGTCTACTCGCCTTGTCGCTGGGCGGCTTTTCGCACTCGGACATCATTCGCTCATGCAATGAAATTGCGCGTGCCTCGTTGGTTGACGACGGCGACTTCCGGAAACTGCATCGACACATTATTGAGTTCTCAATGAAGCGCCTCCGAGAGGAGGTTAAGGATGATGCCGCTATTCGAAAGAGTGTCGCGCTTGCCGCGCAGAAGCACCTCGGCCTTTCACAACGCAAGATCGCTAGCCTACTCGGGGTGAGTCATCCGACAGTGAGCAGAATGCTGACGGCTTCAGATAAGAATTAACCTTATCCAGTTTGGTCGTATTGGGGGGGAAGATGGCTAGGGAGCCAGGCGGACGCATCCTCGTTGGAGGAGAGCAGATGTCGGAAATTGTGGAGCGAGCAAGCGGCGGTGGAACAAAGTACTATCCGTATTCATGGGAAGAAACCAAACAGCTTCTTGCGCCTCAAGCGAGAGCGCTACAGGAATCAGCTACCAGCCTGGATTCCTCGTTGCGTGCGCGACATGTTGTATTTGAAGCCACCCTTCTTCCGAATTTCCTAGCAAATAGCTATTTTCCAAAGAATTTGATTAAGCTGTTACAGCTTACTGCTCTGGGGTCTCGCCCTGCTACAGAAGATCTAATTCTTAGAGGGCGTGTAGAGTCGGACGTTGCTACGAAGTCTCTGGTTGTGGCGGGGGACGATGCGAGCCTTGAGCATCTTTCACGCATGCTCGAAGGGGAACATCTAGACCGACACGAACGTGCGGCCGCAGAAGAACTACGACAATTCTCCAAGATCCACCTTCCCAGGCGCGAGGAAGTCTTAGATTCCCATTCTTCAGGCCCAGATGCTAGCTCTTCCCAACAAGCATTTGAGGCTGTTCTCCATCCGGACCCGGATTCGGAATTGGGCGATCGGCACCCCATTTCGGATGCCCTATTCCACAAGTTCGAGGATTTCATCCGGCGGCTGGGGGGCGAAGTTGCTGGCGATCGACGCGACGTTGTGGGCGGACTTACATTCGTTCCCGTCTTTTTGTCGACTGCTCGGGCACCAGAAGCTGCAGCCTTCAATCCACTGCGTTCCATCCGAAGAATGCCCCGCATCAGGCCAGTTCCCTCTGTACCACTGCGTTCGGCTCCTAGAGTGGGACTGCCGGCACCGCCCGCAGCCGCACCTGACGCCCCGGAAGTCCTCATTTTTGACGCGGGCATAGAGGAGAACGGTGACTTTTTTGCTGGTTCCGTGTCGCAGATACACCTCACGGACCGGAAGCCTCAGCCCGGTTTCATAGAGCACGGGAGTGCTGTCACGGGCGCTGTGCTTTACGGTCAAGTACACGCTGGAGAGCATCTGCCTACCCCTCAAGTTAGGGCGACGCACTACCGGTGCATACCCGGGCCCGATGAGGACGGAGCAGAGCTCTATTGGCTGCTGGATCAGATCCAAAAGCGGGTAGCAGACACTGACTCTATGATCGTCAATCTGAGCCTCGGGCCAGAGATGCCGGTGATCGATAGTGAGCCTCATCGGTGGACTGCTTTGCTGGATAGCATCGCCTACGAGCGGGATATCCTTTTTGTTGTTGCAGCCGGGAATAACGGCGAGAGCCCCAGTACATCTGGCGCTAATCGGATACTAGTTCCGGCTGACATGGTAAACGGCCTGAGTGTTGGCGCGTGCGATAAACCACATCCAGAGGCATTGTGGTCACGAGCCGCCTATAGCGCTATGGGCCCAGGACGACCCGGCGGGCTTGTCCAGCCAAACGTTGTCTCATTTGGCGGCGACGAAGATCGGCCGTTTGCTCGGCTTCGGGGGAACGGTCAGCTGTCGTACGACTGGGGCACCAGCTACGCCACTCCGTTGGTGACCCACGGACTGGCCGTGCTTAGCCACGAACTTGGAGATCGGCGTAGCGCTTCTGCGTTGAAGGCGTTCGCAGTTCATTCAGTTGAATCGCATGCTGATTCGAATATGCAAACCGGGTACGGGCGAGTCATCAATGACTATTCCAAGGCTTTGTGGTGCGACAGTCACGAAGTAACTGTCATGTATCAGGCTTCCATCGAACGAAATCAGATCCTGGGTTTCCAGCTCCCCGTTCCAGAAGACCTGAATCGAGGACGCGTGCAAGTTAGGTGGACGCTTGCGTATTCCTCGCCGACTGACCCGACCGAAGCCGTAGAGTACACGCAAGCTGGTCTCGAGTTCACCTTCCGCCCTCACGCTGACATCTTCGAGTTCCGGAACCCGGAAAATGGGAAACTCGTGCGATTTAATGTTCGAGAGGATCCCACACGCGCGACTAAACTTGTCGAAGAAGGTTGGAAGCGGAGTCAGAATCCAGTTACTCGTTCACAGAAGCACGGCCCTCGGGCGTCCGAGGCGAGCAGGCGTCGGGGGGGTAAATGGGAAACAGTCATGCAAGGGCAGGACAGGATGCTCGCAACGAGCCTTAAAGCCCCCCGATTGGAGATCGAGTACTTTTCTCGGGCAGGTGGCCTTCTGACGCAGGGAGTTGCTCCAGTTGACTTCACTCTTCTGGTGACCGTTCAGTCGCTCTCCGGCGTCGATGTCTACAGTATGGCTAGGTCCGAATTTTCGATCCTCTCTCCTCTTCCGGTTCCCGTTTCTACGAGGCTGCGTACGTGATTCAAATTGTGTCGCAATTAGGAAGGGGACCGACTGTTTCTGTTTCGTACTCCAGCCATCGGCAGCGTGCGCGCTTAGTCGGCTTGAAAGCCGCTCCAAGCATCTACGCGCGGGTCAGGACAAGGTACTCGTCGAAACGAGGCGACTGGTGAACCCCTCGTGGCAAAGGCGTTCGTAGGCGCGTGAGACGTGCTCTGGTATCGGTAGTTCGACCATGAAGCCCTGAGCCGGGTAGATCAGGAGTCGCTGAAGAGCGCCTACAAGCATGTCAATGACGAGCCGCACGTCCTTAATAGAGTCCACGTAGTCCTCGAACATCATCGGGGCGGACGCACTGACGAACTCAACCTCAGGCCACTCCTTGCGGGCCGTGGCGTAGGCCCGGCGTTCCTCGTAAGGCTTGCTGACCAGCAGGACTGACATCACGTCAACGCCGACGGTTTCGAGCAACGCGCGGGAGTAGCGGATGTTCTCTCCCGTGTTCCGGGCTCGGGGCTCCACCAAGACGGCCGAGTCAGGGACACCGAGTGCCAACGCACGCTCGCGGTAGTGGACGGCTTCGCCGCGGGGCATCCGGTCTGCCGTTGTCCGGCTGGTCGCTCCGGTGAAGACGATCAGGGGGGCCATGCCGCGCTGGTAGAGGTGGACGGTCACGTCCGCCACCCCGAGGTCATGGCTGCCCAGTCCAATCGCGACGGAGCAGGGACGCGGTTCGTGGTGCATCTGATGGAAGTCCCACAGGATTTGGGCGTCCTGCCACGCCTGCGCTGAGATCACTCCACTTCCTCCCTGTCCTTCGCTGAGTCGGGGACCTCGAAGTCATACGACCATGCGAAGCGCGATGCCGCATGCACTCCGATCGCGTACTCAACCACGGTGCCGTCTGCTGTGTAGGTGGTTCGGTGCAGCTCCACCACGGGCTCACCGGGCGGGAGCTGAAGGAGCTTCACCTCGTCGCCTGTCGGGACGCGCGCAAAGATCTCTTCCCGCATGTGGTCGATCTCGTAGCCCGCGTCATACAGCACACGGAAACCGCCGCCGCGGCCCGCCGGCCCGGGGGTGGGATCGACGATCCGCGTTCCTTCGACGTGCTCCGGGCGGTAGTAGCTCGTCAGGGTGTGCGTCGGCTGGTCGCCTTCCTTGACGACGCGGGCGCGGGCGTAGACCTCGGCTCCCTCCGGCAGGCCGTGCGCGGCGGCGACCGCCGGCGGCGCCTGCACGCGGCTGACGGTCTGGGTCTGCTCGTTTCGCTTGTACGCGCGGCCGGACGCGACCCGGTCGGCGATGAACGCGACTTCGTCGCTGTCCCGCCACTTCGCCTTGTCGTACCGCTCGATGCCGAGCCGCTTCAACGGCGTCTGCTCGCGCACCACAGTGCCGTGGCCGCGTGACGAGGTGACCAGCCCTTCAGCCTCCAGCGCGCGGTACGCCGCGTGGACGGTCGACTTGGATCCTTCGCCGTCTTCGACGAGCTTCCGGATGTGCGGCAACGGCTCGCCAGGCCGGTACACCCCGGCTCTGATCTGCTCAGCCAGCTTGTCGGCCAGCTCCCGCCACTTGGGCGCCATGCGCGGCTCCTCTCGCCACCACCCAGTGAATCACAGTCCCAGGACTGTTGACAGTCCCAGGACTGTGATGCATGGTCTTCTCAAGGCGCTCGCAGTCCTAGGACAGCGAACCGGATGGGCCCACTATGGGCTTCTTCGGCCTGCGCCGAGGGGCCCGGGACAGAGCGGGCCGAGGGCGCACCCGACCCTTGTCACTCGGGAGGGCTTAGAGACCGAAAGGTCACGTCTCCATACGCCTGCAACGGGGCGAGACGGCTCTACCTGATACGGGAGCCGCAGTCCCCGAAGGAGACATACACGCACGTCAACCCACCCGCAGGGGTTAATGCTGCGGCCGGTTGCCTCCCCCGCTCGTCCCGTACGAGCGGGGTTGAGGGGAGCCGGAGTTCTTCCTGCTTCACCCAATCCACGGCGCGGCCCCGGTGCTGGAACACCGGGGCCGCTGTCGGGCCGTTCGCCTGTGAAGGGAAGTACGACCCATGGTGCACATCGTTGCTGTTCAGGACCCTGTTACGGCTTCGGAGTTTGACCGCGAGCCCACGGCCGCGGAGCTGGACGCGATCGACCGCGAGATGCCCGTCATCCGCGCGGAGGTCGACCTGCTCGACGCTCAGATCATGACCCTCGACCGGCCCGCGTCCGAGCTGGACGCGCGCCGCATCCGCCGGGCCCGCCGCCGCCTGCTTACCGCGCGGCGCGACCTGGCCACCCGGTCCGCCATGACGCTCCCGGGGGTGGGGGCATGAAGGGGCTGCTGAAGGCCGCCGGGTGGGCAGCGCTGCTGCTGGCCCTCGCCTACCCGCACGCCGCGGGTCACCTGCTGGCCGGCCTGACGGTGATCGGCACGGTGCTGCTCGGGCACTTCGTCCCGGCCTGCGTCACCGGCGCCGTGCTGCTGATCGCCACCGAAATGGTGGGCGCCTACCGGCGGCGCCGGGTCAGCCGCGAGCTGCGGAACCTGCTGCGGAAGGTGATGTCATGAGGAAGACCCTGATGACGGTCCTTCCGGCCGTCGCGCTGACTGCCGTGTCCATGGTGCTCACGCTGGCTGTGGTCGTGATGTGGCTCGGGCAGGCCATGCCGTGGCCCGTGGCCCTGGTCGTCGGCCTCGGCCTGGACGGGGGCTGGCTGGCCACCCTCGCCTACGAACGGCGTCTCGCCGCTCAGGGCGACCACAGCACCCCGGTTACGGCGGTTGGTTGGTGCTTCGGCGCGACGGCCGCCGCCGTGCTGGTCGTTCACGCCTTCACCGAGCCGCGACCGGCCGCGTGGTTGGCCGTGGCCTGGCTGCCCGTGGCTGCTAAGGCCCTGTGGCTTGTCCACAGCCTGTGGGAGGACACCGCGCTGACCTCCGGAGCCCTCTCGGAGATCCACAACATCCGGCAAGAGGCACGGGACGAGGCCGCTGTCGCTCGCGCCCGGCTGCGCGCGCAGGCAGGCACGGAGGTCACCCGCGTGACGGCCGTGACGGAGGCCGGGGCGCGCGTCGCGCGGGCAACCGCCGAGCGCTCGCGGACCCTCGCGGACGCTTGGGGAGTTCTGGCTTCCGCCCGGGATCGTGACGACACGGCGCGGGCTCTGACCTGCGTGACTACCCCCGTCACGGCGCAGGCACACCCGGCGTGGGATCTGCCTCGGTGGGAGTCTCTGCCCGCGCTGGCCGCCGCCCCAGGGGCGCTGTCGGATGCGGAGCTGGATCAGGTGGTGCGGGAGCTCCGGGAGTCGCAGAACCCGCCGCTGTCCTACCGCGAGACCGCCCGCCTGGTCCGCAAGGCCGGATACCCGGCCGCCGAAATGCGCCTGCGCGCCGCATGGCGCCGCGTCACCGCCGACCAGCCCATGACCGGAGAGGAGGCCCACGCATGACCACCAACACCCCCGAGGATGCCGTGCCGAACCCCGCTGCGGACCGCGCGGAGAACACCGCCGACGTGGTGGACCTGAACAACTACCGCGACGCGAATAGCCCCCGCGTCGTTGCTGGGACCGTCGTCAACCGCCCGCCGGCCAAGAGCGGGCCGCACTGGGTGGTGCGCTCCGGCCGCGCCGTGCACCGCGCCGCCACGCATGACCGCACGCGCACCGTGGGGCGGGCGGTGGCCCGTAACGGCCTGTACGTGGTTGGCGGGGCGCGGATCGTGACCCGTCGGGCGTGGGATTCGCGTACGAGTGCGCGGTATGAGCGGATGCTGGGGGCCGCCGAGGCGGCGGGGCAGCACGAGATGGCGATGGAGTGGGAGGAGCGCGGGCAGCGCTTCCGCGCCGCCCGTCACCAGCGCCGCATGGACATGCTCCGCGCCCCCGTGCACCTGGCCAAGTCGGCGGCGGTGGGCACGGCGGCCGGCACGGGCGGACTACTGCTGCTCGGGATAGCGCTGGCCGTGGCCAACAAGAACATCGGCGACACGGTCGCCCCGATCATGGCCGTGTTCGAGTTCGTGCGCTGGCTGGTCATCATCGCCTGCGTGGTCTGGGGCCCGGCCGTTGCCGCGCTGCCCTGGTTGGTCCTGCTGGGCCTGTGGGGCGTGGGCAAGCATGGGCAGGCCGCGCCGCGCTGGGCGATGCCGGAGCGGGTCCGCAACGGCGAGGGTGACCCGATCACCCCCTCCGTCGTGGTCACCGCCCTGCGGGACCTGGGCATCGCCCCGCTGCGAGGCGCCATCAAGGAGATGGGGGACGCGGGCGCGGCGATGCTCGGACCGATCCGCATCGCCGGATGCGGGGTCGAGGTCGACGTCACCCTGCCGTCCGGAGTGTCCACGGACGAGGTGCAAAAGCGCCGCCGCAAGCTGGCGGAGAACCTGTCCCGGCACGAGCACGAGGTGTTCATCACCATCCCGCCGCAGCCGCGCACGGTGCGGCTGTGGATCGCCGACTCCGGCGCGCTGGACGAGCCGATCGGCCCGTCCCCGCTGGTCACCGACCCCGAGCTGAAGGCCGACCTGTACAACGGCCGGGCCCCGTGGGGGCAGGATCTGCGCGGCGACCCGGCGGCGATCAGCCTGCTGCAGCGGATGCTGCTGATCACGGGCCTGTCCAACCAGGGCAAGACCGCCGCCCTGCGCGCGCTCGCGCTGTGGCTCGCGCTGGACACCAGCGTGGAGTTCCGCATCGCCGACCTGAAGGGCGTCGGGGACTGGCGAATGTTCGACGGGCTGGCCACGGTCCTGATCCAGGGGCCGACCGATGACCACGTGATCGAGGCAACGGAGATGCTGGAAGCCGCGGTCGAGGAGATGCAGTCCCGCATCGCCGCCCTGGAAGCCTCCGGCGCCACCGACGGAGTCACGAGGGAGATGGCACGGTCGAACCCAGTGTTCAAGCCGTTGGTCCTGGTGGTGGACGAGGCGCAGGTGGCGTTCATGTGCCCCGCCGTCGGCGACGACAAGCGCCCCTACGGCGGCACCAAGGCCACCAGCCGCTACTTCATGGCCGCCCGGAAGATCCACAACCAGGGGCGGGCCGTGAACGTGGTGCTGTGGCAGGGCACCCAGGACCCCACCGACCAGAACCTTCCCAAGCTGGTCCGCGAGGGGGCGCACATCCGCGCCTCGCTCGTGGTCGGCACGGAGGAGCAGGCGCGGATGGCACTGGGCGACAAGGCCGTCAACGGCGGCGCCGCCCCGCACAAGCTGCGCCAGGGCCTGGACAAGGGCACCGTCGTGGTCGCAGGCGACGGGGTGAAGCTGGAGGCCGGACAGTCCTCCATCACCATCCGCACCCACTTCGTCTCCGGCGAGGACGCCGCCGCCATCGCGGAGCGCGCCAAGGCCCGCCGCGCCGGGGTGACCACGCTGAGCAGCGTGGTCACTGACGCGCCGGCCGATCCGCTGTCGGACATCGCGGACGTCATCGGCGACGTCCCGCGGATGCTGACGAAGGACGTGCTTCAGCGCCTCGCCGTCCACAACCCGGCCGCCTACGCGGACTGGACGTTCGGCGATCTCACCAACGTGCTGGAGGGCACCGCGGCGGAGCCGTACAAGTCCGACGGGCGCATGACCATCGCCCGCGACCGCATCGCCCGCGTGCTCGCCGAGCGTCCCGAGGACGCCCCGCGCGACGCCGCCGGCTGAGGGAGCGAACCGGTCCGCGCCAAGGGAGGCAGGGAGAACTCCCTGACCGCCTCCCTACCCCAACTCCCTCGGCCTGACCAGCACTGATGCCCTGTCAGGGAGGCAGGGTGGCGGCGCGTCAACCCCCTGGAAAACGGCCCCGGACACCGTCCGGGGCCCTCCTTCTTCCTCCCTGACCGCGTGTCCGAACCTGCCGGAAGGACCCGTTCCATGAACCGCCCCACACCCTTCAACGGCCGCCCCGAGACGGCCATTCAGGTCCACCACCCCATCCCGCTCACCCCCACCGCGGCGCCGCTCACGGTCGTGCCCGGGGCGATACCGGACGTGCAGAGCGTCCAGCTCCCGGACGGCCGCATCGTCACCGGCTACACGCTCACCCCGCCCCCCGCGACGTCTGCCTCGGCGCCGGTCGCCGAGCAGCAACGGCCGGCCGCCTCCCGTCTCGCGGTGAACCTTGCGCTCGGCGGCGTCGGCTTCGCCGCGGTGTGCGGCGGGCTAGCCCTGCTGACCACGTTCATCGTCGCCCTGACGGCACTGATCGAGCACCTGATCATCCTCGCCGCGATCCTCTTCGGCGGCTTCGTCATCGCGCAGATCCTCGCCCACACCGGCCGCGACCACGGCCGTGAGGGGACAACGGTGAACATCGGCAAGGCCGTGTTCAAGCGCAACCACTTCCACGGCTGAGCAGCAGAAATGGCAGGACGGCCCGGGACTTTGGCGAGTACGGGCCGCCCTGATCTCCAGTCCTCATCAGACCTGCGGAGGTCCCCAGCATGACGCAACCCATCCCCAATCCGGGAGAGCACCTACGTACCGCCCTTGCCTTGGCCGCGTCCGGGGTGCCTGTGCTGCCGTTGCGGGCTGGGAAGGTGCCGTTCGGCAACTGCCCGGCCTGCGCGGGCAACGCCTGCGGCGGCCGGCCCCACATGAAGACCCCCGGCCCGTGTACCTGCCCGAAGCCCTGCCACGCTTGGGCCGCCGCGACCACCGACCCCGACGTCATCACATCCCGGCCCTGGCAGCGCGCCTGGCAGCACGCGAGCGCTGTCGCCTACCACCCCGGCGGGGCGGGGCTGACAGTCGTGGACCTGGACGACGCCGACGCGATCGTGTGGGCCCGCGAGCACCTGCCCACCACGCAGACCGTACCCACCACCCGGGGTGAGCATTGGCTCTACCGCGGCACGATGCCCTCGGCGAACGCCGTGCGGCCCGGCGTGGACCTGAAGTCCACGATGGCCTACGCCCGCTGGCTCGGACCCGGAACCGGCACCATGGCCGCCCTACCGGACGCGGTGCGCGCCTTGACCGCGGCCCCGGCCCGACCCGCACCGAAGTCGGTCACCGCATCCGCGCCGGTCGGGGGCGGGACGTGCCGGCACCGTACGCCGGTCTTCCTGGAGCGCGGTATCGCGATGGCGGAGCAGCGCATCACCGAGGCTCCGAGCGGCGTGCACAACGCCGTCTACGGCACGTTCCTGGCCGTGCTGGCCACGCACGGCCACTGCGGCTGCCTGACCGACGCGCACGTCGCCCGGCTGTTCACCGCGGCGCAGCACCGCGGCGAGTCGCCGCGGCACTGCGCAGAGGCGTGGACCAACGCCCGTACCACGTTGGGAATCTGAGCATGGCCGAGGACGAGAAGACACCGGCCCGCGAGATCATCACCGACTACGCCCAAGCCCACTTCCGGTACTTCCGCACCGCCGACGGCACCGTCTACGCCCAGCGCAACGGCCACCCCGTCGCCCGCCCGATCCGCTCGCAGGGCACCACCGGCAGCCACCGCCAGGAACTCATGGTCGGCCTGTTCCGCGACGGCTGCGGCGTATTCAATGGCACCGCGCTGAAGGAGGCGCTGGACTTGATCGAAGCACTCGCACTGACCGAGGACGTACAGCCGGTCCATATCCGTGTGGCGCCCGGCTTCGACGGCGCGACCTGGCTGGACCTCGGTCGCGCCGACGGGCAGTCCGTGCGTATCCACCCCACCGGCTGGGAGATCACGGTGCCCGATCCGCGGGAGGTGTGCTGGCGGCGCACCCAGCTCACCGGGGAGCTGCCTCTGCCGGCCAGGGACACCGGGGAGAAGGGCATCGATCTGCTGCTGCGGCTGTGCAACTTCGCGAACGCCGACGCGGAATGCCTGGCCCTGGCCTGGCTGATCGGCTGCCTCGGACCCTCCGTCCCCGTCCCCGCCCCGTTCCTGACCGGTCCTCAGGGGGCGGGCAAGTCCACCGGGGGCCGGATGCTGGTGCGGATCATCGAGGGGATGAGCGGGGACCTGCGCCGGGCCCCGAAGGATGAGGAGAACCTGATCGCCGCAGTCGCGGCCGGCTGGGTCACCGCCCTGGACAACCTCTCCCACATGACCCCGGATCTGTCCGACGCGATGTGCTGCATCGTCACGGGGGCGGAGAACGTCAAGCGGGCGTTGTTCACCGACGGGGATGTCTTCCGCGCCCGCTACCGCCGCCCGATGCTGCTCACCGGCATCGACGTCGGAGTCATCCGCCCCGACCTGGCCGAACGCCTCCTCCCGCTGCGGCTGGAACGCCCCGCGGTGCGGCGCACCGAGGCGGAGCTGTGGGCGGAGTATGAGGAGGCGCTGCCGGTGATCCTCGGCTCGCTCCTGGACCTCACCGTGAAGGTCCGCGCGGCCGAGGCGGAGACCCCGACCGATCTGCGGATGGCCGACTTCGCGCACCTGTGCGCGCAGCTCGACGCCGCGACAGGCTTCGCGTCACTGGCCGCCTACCGGGCCAGCCTGGACGACCTGAACGACGACGTCATCGAGGGTGACCTACTCGCGCAGACCGTCCTCCGGCACGCCAACTCCCTTGAGCCGGGCGCAGAGCAGCGGATGACCTCCACGGAGTGGCTGCACCTGCTCAGCGGCCTCTACAGCAGCGATGAGGTGCGCCCCCTGCCCAAGGGCTGGCCGACCACCGGCAAGGTCCTCTCCGACCGGCTCAAGCGCCTCCAACCCACCCTGGCCGCCCGCGGAGTCCTCATCGATTCGGGGCGCACACGCACGGGCCGGTACCTCGAAATGATCCGACAGCCGGCCCCGCCGCCGCCCGAGCAGAAGCGCATGTTCTGACCGCGCTCGCCTCGCCCGGACAAGCAAGAGGAGCACCAGGCGCCGCGACGTGCTCCTCTTGCTGTTCGGCGCGCAGCGCCGCCTGAAGGACGCGCCGCGAAGCGGCTCCTTCTTCACGTTCTGAGGCACACCCGACCACAACAGCCGCTCCTCTTTTGTCCTAAGTGGAAGACGCTGCGTCACCTGCGTCACGCGGGGCGCTGCACGGCCTATGACCTGCGACGAGAACTGTGACGCAGAGACCGGACTCCGCGTCGCCCCTGCGTCACCTGCGTCACCCGATGACGCAGCGCGTACCGCACGTGTGACGCACCCGCTGACCACTGCGTCAAACAAAATCGCAGGTCAAGTGCCCTGAGTGACGCGGGTGACGCGATGACGCAGAAATCCGAACTTCGGACAGATGCAGTTCCAAGAAGGCCCTCGGATTCAGGAGGCACCAACCGTGAGCACCCCCACGACCGCCGCCCCGATCGCGCCCCTCCTGTACACCCCGGTTGAGGCTGCCGAGGCACTCCGCTTCGGCAAGTCGACGGTGTACGAGCTGATGGCTACCGGCGAGTTGAAGTTCATCAAGCGCGGCCGCTCGCGGCGGATCCGCCGGACGGACCTCGAAGAGTTCGTTCGCAACCTCAAGTAGCAGTCCCAGTCAGCACAGAGCAGCAGGGGCGGGCCGGTTCTCCGGCCTGCCCCTTCGTCGTGGAGGCAGCGTGGGGACCCGTAAGGCCAACATGGAATCGACCATCTACCAGGGCAGCGACGGATGGTGGCACGGTCGCGTCACCATGGGCGTCAAGAACGATGGCAGCCCGGACCGGCGCCACCGGCGCGGCAAGACCAGGTCCGAAGTAGCTGCCAAGGTACGGGAGTTGGAGAAGCTTCGGGACGAGAACCGGGCGCCCAAGGCCGGCCGCGTGCCGACCGTCGCCCAGTGGATGGAGACCTACCTCACCACCATCGCGAGCCTGAAGCTCAAGCCGCGTTCCCTCGATGACTACTGGTCGAAGACCCGCAACGACATCATCCCGGCCCTGGGCGGGCATCGGCTGGACAAGCTCGCCCCGGAGCACTTGGAGGAGGCGTACGCGGCCATGCTGGCTCGCGGACACGCCGCTTCTCACGTGCTCAAGGTGCACCGGATTCTGTCCCGGGCCCTGAAAATCGCGCACCGCCGCCGGATCGTGGGAGAGAACGTCGCCACGCTGGTGGACCCGCCTTCCGCGGAGGAGACCGAGGCCAATCCGTTCACCACGGAGGAGGCGAAGGCGTTCCTCGAAGCCGCGGCGAAGCGGTCGACGTTCATGCGCTGGGCAATCGGCGTCGGGATGGGCTTCCGGCAGGGCGAGACCCTGGGGCTTCGCTGGTCGTACGTCGACCTGGACGCCGGGCTCTTCCATCCGTCGTGGCAGCTTCAGCGGCTCACCTGGCGACACGGCTGCGAGGACCCGCACGCCTGCGGCGAACGGCTGCACCGCTTCGAGTCCTGCCCGCCGGAGTGCGTCCGGCATCGCGGCTACAAGCGGGGGTGCCCGAAGCCATGCCCGAAGAAGTGCACGCGGCACGCGAGCGCCTGCCCCGAGCGCACGGGCGGCGGACTCGTCTTCACTAGGCCGAAGACGAAGAAGAGCCAGGAACCCGTACCGATCCCGCCGCCGCTCATCCCGCACCTGGTCGAGCACAGGGCCCGGCAGGCGGAGGAGCGGGCCGCGGCCGGCGAACTCTGGGAGGACTACGACGTGCTGTTCGCTCGCCCCGACGGGCAGCCGATCGACCCCCGGCAGGACTGGGAGGAGTTCAAGGAGCTGCTCCAAGAGGCCGGCATCGCCGACCGGCGGCTGTACGACGGAAGCAGGCACACGGCCGGCACGATCCTGAACGAGCTGGGGGTGGACATGCCGACGATCATGGAGATCCTTCGGCACACCCAGATCAGCCAGACCCGCCGCTACGTGAAGGGCCGGTCCAGCCTCTCGAAGGACGCCATGCGGCGGATGGGAGACACCTTCTGGCCTGCCGTTCAGCCCCCGACTGAGACCAAGACTGAGACCAGGGACAGTCGAGCAGCCCGCGCCCGGCGCCGCCGCCGGATGAAGTGACACGAAAAAGCCCAGGTCAGACGAGTGTCTGACCTGGGCTTCCGTGGAGCCTCCTATCGGAATCGAACCGATGACCTACGCATTACGAGTGCGTCGCTCTGGCCGACTGAGCTAAGGAGGCGTGACCGGGTCCCGGTGGGGCGGTCGCGGGTCAGTTTACACAGACCCGGGGGCAGATCAGAAACCAGATCGGGGTCAGTGGCAGACCAGGCCGGCGCGGGGCTCGGTGCCGGCCAGGAGGTAGGCGTCGATGGCGTTGTCGATGCAGGTGCTGCCGCGGGAGTACGCGGTGTGGCCGTCGCCGTCGTAGGTGAGGAGGCGGCCGGAGCTCAGCTGGCCGGCGAGGGACTGGGCCCAGGCGTACGGGGTAGCTGGGTCGCGGGTGGTGCCGACCACGATGATCGGCGGGGCGCCCTCCGCCGGGACGGTGTGGGCCGCGCCGGTCGCCTTCACCGGCCAGTACGCGCAGGAGAGGCCGGCCCACGCCAGGGAGGCGCCGAACTGCGGGGAGGCCTTCTCGAAGGCCGGGAGCTGGTGCTCGACCTGCGCCGCCGTGGTCGCCGCGGACGGCTGGTCCAGGCAGTTCACCGCCATGTTGGCGTACATCAGGTTGCTGTAGTGGCCCTTGGGGTCGCGCTCGTAGTACTGGTCGGAGAGCGCCAGCAGCGGCGCGCCCTTGCCCCGCTGGGCCTGGGCGAGCGCGGTGCGCAGCTGCGGCCACTCGGTCTGGTCGTACATCGCGGCCAGCACCCCGGTCATCGCCAGCGGCTGGTCGAGGCTGCGGCCGCCCATGGCCGGCGCCGGGTGCTTGGCGAGCGCCGCGAAGAGGGCGTCCAGCTGCTGCCCGGCCTTCGCCGGGTCCTTGCCGACCGGGCAGCCGGGCCGCTTGGCGCAGTCCCTGGCGAACGAGGCGAACGCGGTCTGGAACCCGCCCGCCTGCTGCTCGTTGGAGGTGCGGGTGTCGATGGCCGGGTCCATCGAGCCGTCCAGCACCATCTTCCCGACCCGGCTCGGGTACAGCCCGGCGTAGGTCGCGCCGAGGAAGGTGCCGTAGGACTTCCCCAGGTAGTCCAGGCGCGGCTGGCCGAGGGCGGCCCGGACCACGTCCATGTCGCGGGCCGACTCGACGGTGGAGACGTGGCCGAGGAGCTTCCCGGAGTGCTGGGCGCAGCCCTGCGCGAACTCCCGGTCGGCCCGGATCAGGGCGTCGATCCCGGCCGGGGTCCTGGGGTCCTGGTCGACCTCGGTGTACGCGTCCATCCGGCTGTCGCTGAGGCAGCTCACCGGCCGGCTGCGGCCGACGCCCCGGGGGTCCACCCCGACGATGTCGTACGCCTTCCGCACCGGCAGCGGGTAGCTCATCCCGGCGAACTCGGCGTAGTCGACCGCCGAGCCGCCGGGGCCGCCCGGGTTCACCAGCAGCGAGCCGAGCCGGTGGGAGCCGAAGGCCTGCTTGCGGACCACGCCGAGCGCGATGTCGCCGCCGCCGGCCGCGCCCGGGTGGTCGTAGTCCATCGGCACCCGGACGGTCGCGCACTGGAAGCCGTCGTCGCAGGCCTTCCAGCGCAACTTCTGGTGGTAGTACGGCTGCAGGGCCGCGGGCACGGCCGCGGGCAGGGCCTCCAGGGGGGACGCGGAGGCGGTCAGCCGGGTGTCCGAGGAGGAGGTCGAGGAGGACGTGGCGGACGGTTTGCGGGCGGACGCCCTCGGGCCGGCGCCGCAGCCCGCGACCAGGGCCAGGCTCACCCCCAGCGCCAGCGCTCCGGCGGCCGCCCGCCCGCTCCGCCGCCGTACTTCCCCGTCCCGCCGGGCTCCGGCCACCACACGCCCCGTTCTTCGCTGCCTGCTGCCTGGTTGTTGCGCTGCCTCGTGAACTATCGGTGACTATATGTCACTTCGCCTGCTCTGTCCGTCTGGTGACGGTACGTCGATCATGTCGTCAGCGGAGTGAGAGCCGGCCGGTGAGATAGACCAGCGCCTGGCGGACCAGACGATAGCGCTCCCGGGCCGGCAGGAAGTCCCGGGCGTTCGAGGAGACGTGCACCGCGGCCGGCGCCGCCGCCCGCAGTCGCAGCGCGGACGCCACCCCGGCGCGGTCCCGGTGGGCGTTCGCCAGCAGTACGTGGGCGCCCTTCGCCGCCGAGGGGTACGGCGCCGGGTACCGGCCGGCCACGCCCGCGCCGGCGGCGTACCGGCCCGGCTCGGTGAGTGCCCGCCGGACGGCCTCCGGCGCGCCCGCGCCGATGCCGATGACGCCCCAGCCTCCGTCCCGGCCGGCCAGCGGGAGGACGGCTCTGGCCGCGCGCCGGACGTCCGGCCCGTCCGCGCCGACCAGCAGGGCGAAGGGGCCGCCGTACCCGTTGCCGGTGGCGGAGGCGAGGTCCGGCAGGAGCGCCTGCGGGCCGGCCAGCACCCGCAGCGGGCGGGGGGCGCCACGGCCCCCGGGGACCCAGATCCGCGTCGGCCCGGAGCCGCCGATCCGCGCCGCCCACCAGCTGCCGCCGTACGCCGCACCGGTCCTGACGAAGTGCGAGGGGAGGGTGGCGGGACCGGCCGGCGAGGCGGCCGAGGAGGCGACGTCCCGCGTCGGGTCGGCTCCGCGGCCTGTTCCGGCCCCGACTCCGGCCTCGGCCCCGGTGCGGGCGGCCCCGGCGCGGGCGGCCGCCCCGCCGCCCTCGGCACCCGCCCACACCGCCCCGGCCACCGTGCAGAGGAGCACCGCCACCGCGGCGCCTCCGCGCAGATACACGTCCCGGAAGTCCATCGGGAGCTCGTACGCCGCCCCGGCGCGCTGCTCTCGCCAGGCATGCAGGGCGGCCCTGGCGGGCCAGCCGGTGAGCAGCAGACCTGCCAGCACGCAAGCGATCACCATGCGCTCAGGTTCCACCGCCGGGGCGCGCGCCCCCGGCAACGCCACCCGTCCGGCGCAAGGGGGAGTGTCAGCAGGTCTCCGCCGGTTTCCCTCGACCTCCGCGGGCGGCGAAGACCGGATCTCCTCTTCCGGGCGGGGTCGCTCCGGCGATCGGCCGTCCCTCAGCAGGCGCTCAGCCCGCGCGCAGCGCGGTCATCATCGCCTCCACCGCGAGCAGCGGGGTGACGTTGCGGGCCAGCGCCCTTCGGCAGGCGAGGATCGCCTCTATCCGGCGCAGGGTGGCCTCCGGCGTGGAGGCGGAGGCCACCTGGGCCACGCCCGCGCTGTCGGCCGAGGCCACCGCGCCGGCCGAGCCGAACTGCACGGCCAGCACGTCCCGGTAGAAGCCGGCCAGGTCGGTCAGCGCGAGGTCGAGGGAGTCCCGCTGGGTGCGGGTGGCCCGCCGCTTCTGCCGGTCCTCCAGCTCCTTCATGGCCCCCGCCGTGCCGCGCGGCATCCGGCCGCCGATCCCGGCGGAGGCGCCGAGGGCGGCGCGCAGCTCCTCGGTCTCCTTGGCGTCGCCCTCCTCCGCGGCCTGTTTGGCGTCCTCCGCCGCGGCGTCGACCAGGCGCTGCGCTCCGGCCAGGCAGGCCCCCAGGTCGTCGACCCGCAGCGGCAGCCGGAGCACCTCCTCGCGGCGGGCCCGCGCCCGCTCGTCGGTGGCCAGCCGCCGGGCGCGCCCGATGTGCCCCTGCGCGGCTCGGGCGGCGAACGCGGCCGGCTCCGGCTCGATGCCGTCCCGCCGCATCAGCATGTCGGCCACCGCGTCGATCCCCGGCTGACGGAGCGTCAGCAGGCGGCAGCGGGAGCGGATGGTGGGCAGCGTGTCCTCCACCGACGGCGCGCAGAGCAGCCAGACGGTACGCGGCGCCGGCTCCTCCACCGCCTTCAGCAGGACGTTGGCCGCGCCCTCGGTCAGCCGGTCGGCGTCCTCCAGGATGATCACCTGCCAGCGGCCGCCGGCCGGGGACATCGAGGCCCGCCGGACCAGCTCGCGGGTCTCCTTGACGCCGATCGAGAGGACGTCGGTGCGCACCGACTCGACGTCGGCGTGCGAGCCGACCAGGGCGGTGTGGCAGCCGTCGCAGTA
Organism: Phaeacidiphilus oryzae TH49; assembly: GCF_000744815.1. Taxonomy (NCBI): domain Bacteria; kingdom Bacillati; phylum Actinomycetota; class Actinomycetes; order Kitasatosporales; family Streptomycetaceae; genus Phaeacidiphilus; species Phaeacidiphilus oryzae. The sequence goes on along the minus strand of NZ_JQMQ01000005.1, from coordinate 3,835,876 downwards.
GCCGCAGCCGGGCGGACCGCCGAGCTCGCCGTCCGGGCTGGTGCACTGCAGCGCGGCGGCGAACGCCCGGGCCGCCGTGGACCGGCCCGAGCCGGGCGGGCCGGTGAAGAGCCAGGCGTGGGTCATCGCGGAGGCGTCGCCGCCGGGCCCCCGGCCCAGCAGGGCGCGCGCCCCGCGCGCGGCGGCGATCAGCTGCTCCACCACGCGGTCCTGCCCGACCAGGTCGTCCCACACGCTCACCCGGAAAGGGTATCGGCCCCCACCGACAGTCCGGGACGGACCGCCGGCTCAGCCCCGGCGGCGGCCGCGGCCGCGGCCACGCGTGCGGGTCTGGTCCTCGTCCCCGTCCTCCTCAGCGGCGGGGTCGGCGGGCTCCCGCGGACCGAGGAGGTCGTCGGCCAGCGAGGGCCCGGCCTCTCCGGCCTCCCCGGCCTCGCCGACCTCCTCGGGGGCGTCGGCGGCCGCAGGGGCCGCGGGCGCCGCGGGCGCCCCCGCCGCGGGCGCCCCCGCGTCCGGCCGATGGGGGTCGGACTCCTCCGGCTCGGCCGCCCCGTATGCGTCGTCCTGCGGCAGCGGAAGCTCGCGGGTGTCCTCCTCGCCGGTCCCGGCCACGGGCGGGTGCGCCGCCTTGCGCCCGCGCCCGCCCGCGGGCCCCGCCGGGCGCGCGGGGTCGACCGCGCCCTCGGCCGGTACGGCCGGCAGGACCGCGGTCTCGTCCTCCGCTCCTGAGGCGGCCCGGGTCCGGGGCAGCACCTCGGTGGCCTCGGCGTCGGCAGCCGCGCCGCCGCCGGCGCCGGCTCCTGCCCCGGAGTTCTGGACCCGCGGCAGCACCTGGGTCCGGTCCTCGGCCCCAGCCTCAGCCGCACCCGTCCCCTGCGGCTCCGCGGCCTCCGGCCCGGCGACCGAGGGCAGCGGCAGCTCCGCCGTCTTCTCACCGGAGTCGTCCACAGCGCCGGAGTCGTCCACGGCGCCGGAGCCGCCCGCGTCCCCCGCGTGCGCCCGCTCGGCCAGCGCCTCCTCCGCGCGCCTGCGCTCCTCGGCGCGCTTCTCCTCGCGCTGCCGCTGGAGTTCGGCCAGCCTGGCCGCCTCCTCCTCGGCCCGCCGCTGCTCCTCGGCCCGCGCCCGGCGCCTGGCCTCCTCGGCCTGCCGGCGCTCGGCCTCCCGGCGCCTGGCCTCCTCCTCGGCGCGCCTCCGCGCCTCCTCGGCGGCCAGCCGGGCGGCCTCGGCGGCCCGCCGGTCCTCCTCCGCCTGGCGCTCCCGCTCGCGCTCCTCGGCCTCCTTGCGGAGCCGCTCCAGCAGCTCCCGCTTCTTCCGCTCGGCCTCCTCGGCCTCGGCCTTGCGGCGGGCCTCCTCGGCGGCCTTCCGCTCGGCCTCCTCGCGGGCCAGCCGCTCCTGCTCCGCCTTGGCCGCCAACTCCTGCTCGGAGAGCGGCAGTTCGCGGTCGAGCCGGTGCCGGATCGCGGTGGTGACGGCGTACGGCTCCTGGCCGGCGTCGACCACCAGGTAGCGGGCCGGGTCGGCGGTGGCCAGCGACAGGAAGCCGGTGCGGACCCGGCGGTGGAAGTCCTCCGGCTCGGACTCCAGGCGGTCCGGCGCCTCGGTGAACCGTTCCCGCGCCTTCAGCGGGTCGACGTCGAGCAGCACGGTCAGGTCCGGCAGCAGCCCGCCGGTGGCCCACCGGGAGATCCCCTCCACCTCGGCGGCGGAGAGGTCGCGGCCGGCGCCCTGGTAGGCGATGGAGGAGTCCATGTACCGGTCGGTGATCACCACGGCGCCGCGCTCCAGCGCGGGACGGATCACCGAGTCCACGTGCTCGGCCCGGTCGGCCGCGTAGAGCAGCGCCTCGGCACGGTGCGAGATCCCCGTGTTGCCCACGTCGAGCAGCATCGCCCGCAGCCGCTGGCCGACGGCGCTGCCGCCCGGCTCGCGGGTGACGACGACCTCGTGGCCCTTGCCGCGGATCCACTCGGCCAGCGCCTGCGCCTGGGTGGACTTCCCGGCGCCGTCCCCGCCCTCCAGGGCGATGAAGAAACCCGTACCGGCCCCGACCCGGGGCACCGCCCGCTCGCCGCCGCGCAGCGCCTCCCACACGTCCCGGGAGAGCGGCACGTCGCTCCGCCGATCGTCGACCTTCCACCACACCACCCAGGAGGCGGCCAGCACCAGCAGCCCGACCAGCGCGACCGCGAGACCGGCCCCGCCGTGGTCGAAGTCGAAGGAGCCCGAGCCGAACTGCTGCGGCCCGATCGCGGCCGCCAGCAGCGGAGCGAGCACCAGCGCGGCGGCCACCACGGCCCGCACCACGGCGTGCTGGTGGTCGGCGACCCGCGGCCGCCGGGACTCCTCGGTCTCGACGTCCAGCAGCACCCGGCCGAGCCGGGCGGCGACGCCGATCGCCAGACCGGCGAAGGTGAGCAGCACCAGCGAGAAGACGTAGTCCTCGACCAGACCGCTGAGGATCAGCGCGATCCCTGCGGTGCCGAGCGCGAGCGGCAGCAGCCGGCGCCGGGTCAGCGCGGGCAGCAGGCCGGCCGCGAACCGGCGGCCGAGCAGCGGTGCGGCGCTCGCCGCCAGCACGAAGAGGCCGAACCCGATCGGTCCGGCGTACATCTCGTAGACCAGCGGTAGGCCGATCGCCACCACGGCGGCCAGCGCGCCGGCCCCGGCCGCCACCGAGAGGGTCGCGTACGCCGAGACGCCGGTGCGGCCGCGGCGCAGCGGGGAGGTGGAGCGGTCGGTGTCCGCGGGGGCGCGGAGGCCCTGGAGGGGGGAGCGCGGCGGGTAGCTGGTGCCGGCCTCCGCGCCGGGCAGCTCCTGGAGGTAGAGCAGCACGGCGGAGGCCAGGAAGGCCGCGGCCGCGCCCCAGGAGGCCGCCGTGGTCTGGTGCGAGTACAGCCAGCCGACGCCGGTCGCGAAGGCGTTGTCGACCAGGGTGAGGACCACGAAGGCGAGGGCGGCCAGCGGCACCGCCGCGTAGCCGGTCCACAGGTCGGTCCAGCGGACGGTCTCCAGCTGGTCGAGCGAGGGACGGCGGGCGCCGGCCTCCAGCTCGGAGCCCGAGCCGGGGAGCAGCGCGGGGGCGGTGGCCTCCCGGGTCACCTGCCACAGCCGTTCGACGGCGCCGGTGGCGAAGACGCTGACGAAGAGCCAGAGGAGGGCGGACTGGCCGGTCCAGACCACCCAGAAGGGCGCGACCGCGAGCAGCGCCATCCGCAGCAGGTCGCAGCCGGCCATCAGCCACTTGCGGTCCAGCCCGGGGCGGGCGGCGAGCTGGGCGAGCGGGCCGAGCAGCACCGCGCCGAAGAGGACGGTGGAGACCAGCCGCGCCACGAAGGCCAGGGCCAGCGCCAGCAGCGGGCCGCGGTAGCCGCCGCCGAAGGACTGGTTCTCGCCGGCGGTGTGGAACACCAGAGCGACCAGTACCAGGAGCGCGAGCCGGTCGCCGACGCCGCCGACGACCTGCGCGGTCCACAGCTTTCGGTAGCCGGGCACGCGCAGGAGAGCGCGGGCGCGGTCCGCGGGGTTGACGGCGGCGGCCTCCGGTTCGGTCATGCGGTTCAGCGTAACGGGCTGACGAAGTCGAACAGTCCTTCTTCGCCGAAGGCGAGACGGCCCCGCCCCACGCCTTCACGCCTGCCGCCGCCGGGGCGGCGCCGCGGGCGCGGAGGAGCGCCTCCGGCGGGGTGCGGCGGCGGCCCCGCAACGGCGGCCGGGCGCGGGCCGGGCGCGCGGGCGCGCCGACCCCCGCGGCCTACTTCTTCGTCGCCGTCTTCGTCGCCGTCTTCTTCGCCGTGGTCTTCTTCGCGGCGGCCTTCTTGGTGGTGGTCTTCTTCGCGGCGGTCTTCTTCGTGGTCGACGACTTCTTGGCCGCCGCCTTCTTCTTCACCGGGCCCTTGGCCCGCTTCTCGGCCAGCAGCTCGTACGCGCGCTCCGGGGTGATGCCCTCGACCGAGTCGTCCCGCCGCAGGGTCGCGTTGACCTCGCCGTCGGTGACGTACGGGCCGAAGCGGCCGTCCTTGACGACCACCGGGCTCCCGCTGACCGGGTCGTTGCCCAGCTCCTTCAGCGGCGGCTTGGCCGCCGCCCGGCCCCGGGCCTTCGGCTTGGAGTAGATCTCCAGCGCCTGCTCCAGGGTGATGGTGAAGAGCTGCTCCTCGGTCTCCAGCGAGCGGGAGTCCGTCCCCTTCTTCAGGTACGGCCCGTACCGCCCGTTCTGCGCGGTGATCTCGACGCCCTCGGCGTCCGCGCCGACCACCCGCGGCAGCGTGAGCAGCCGCAGCGCGTCGTCCAGGGTGACGCTGTCCAGGTCCATCGACTTGAAGAGCGAGGCGGTCCGCGGCTTCACCGCGTTCTTCCCCGTCTTCGGGGTGTCCTCGGGCAGCACCTCGGTGACGTACGGCCCGTAGCGGCCGGACTTGGCCACGATCGGCCGCCCGGTCTCCGGGTCCGTGCCCAGCTCGCGGTCGCCGCTCGGCTTGGCCAGCAGCTCCTCGGCGAGCTCCGGGGTGAGCTCGTCCGGCGGCAGGTCGTCCGGGACGTCCGCGCGCTGCTCGCCCTGCTCGACGTACGGGCCGTAGCGGCCCACCCGCAGCACGATCCCGCTGTCCGCCAGCGGGAACGACGAGACCTCCCGGGCGTCGATCGCGCCCAGGTCGGTGACCAGCTCCTTGAGCCCGCCGAGGTGGTCGCCGTCGCCGTTGCCCGCGTCCGCGGCGGAGCCGTTCACGCCGGCGCCCTCGGCCTCGCCGAAGTAGAACCGGCGCAGCCACGGCACCGACTCGGCCTCGCCCCGGGCGATCCGGTCGAGGTCGTCCTCCATCTTGGCGGTGAAGTCGTAGTCGACCAGCCGGCCGAAGTGCTGCTCCAGCAGCCGGACCACGGCGAGCGCCAGGAAGGACGGCACCAGGGCGGTGCCCTTCTTGAAGACGTAGCCGCGGGCCAGAATGGTGCCCATGATCGTCGCGTAGGTCGACGGCCGGCCGATCTCGCGCTCTTCCAGCTCCTTGACCAGCGAGGCCTCGGTGTAGCGCGCGGGCGGCTTGGTGGCGTGGCCCTCGGGGGTGATCTGGGTCGCGGTCAGCGGGTCGCCCTCGGCGACCTGCGGCAGCCGGCGCTCGCGGTCGTCGAGCTCGGCCTCCGGGTCGTCCCGGCCCTCGACGTAGGCCTTGAGGAAGCCGTGGAAGGTGATGATCTTTCCGGAGGCGGTGAACTCGACGTCCCGCTTGTCAGCGGCTTCGCCGCCGACTCGGACGGTGACCGACTGGCCGACCGCGTCCTTCATCTGGGAGGCGACGGTCCGCATCCAGATCAGCTCGTAGAGCCGGAACTCGTCACCGGTCAGACCGGTCTCGGCGGGGGTGCGGAAGCGCTCGCCGGAGGGGCGGATCGCCTCGTGCGCCTCCTGGGCGTTCTTGACCTTGCCGGTGTACGTCCGGGGGGCGTCCGGCAGGTACTCGCGCCCGTAGAGCTGCTCGACCTGGGAGCGCGCGGCGGCGATCGCGGTCTCCGACAGCGTCGTCGAGTCGGTACGCATATAGGTGATGTGGCCGTTCTCGTACAGCCGCTGGGCCACGTCCATGGTGCGCTTGGCGCCGAAGCCCAGCTTGCGGCTGGCCTCCTGCTGCATGGTGGTGGTCCGGAACGGCGCGTACGGCGAGCGGCGGTACGGCTTGGACTCGACGCTGCGGACCGCGAAGTCGGTCTGCCGCAGCGCCTCGGCCAGGGTGTGGGCGGCCGCCTCGTCCAGGTGGAGTACCTGCGCGGAGGCCTGCTTGAGCCGGCCGTCCGAGCCGAAGTCGCGGCCGGTGGCGACGCGGCGGCCGTCCACCGAGGCCAGCCGGGCGCCGAAGGTGCCGGGGTCCCCGGCGGTGCCCTTGCCGCTGTCGAAGACCGCGGTCAGGTCCCAGTACGAGGCGGAGCGGAAGGCCATCCGCTCCCGCTCCCGCTCGACCACCAGGCGGGTCGCCACCGACTGGACGCGGCCCGCCGAGAGCTTCGGCATGACCTTCTTCCACAGCACGGGGGAGACCTCGTAGCCGTAGAGGCGGTCCAGGATGCGGCGGGTCTCCTGGGCGTCGACCAGGCGCTGGTTGAGCTCCCGCGGGCTGTTGACGGCGCGCTGGATGGCGTCCTTGGTGATCTCGTGGAAGACCATCCGGCGGACCGGGACCTTGGGCTTCAGCACCTCCTGGAGGTGCCAGGCGATGGCCTCGCCCTCGCGGTCCTCATCGGTGGCGAGGAAGAGTTCGTCGGACTCGGCGAGGAGGCTCTTGAGCTTGGCCACCTGGCTCTTCTTGTCCGCGTTGACCACGTAGATCGGTTCGAAGTCGTGGTCGACGTCGACGCCGAGCCGGCGGACGTCGCCGGTGTACTTCGCCGGCACCTCGGCCGCCTGCTGGGGGAGGTCCCGAATATGCCCGACGCTGGCCTCGACGACGTACCCCGGGCCGAGATAGCCCTTGATGGTCTTCGCCTTGGCCGGCGACTCGACGATCACGAGTCGCTTGCCGCCGCGTGCGGTCTCGCTGGTCGGGGACACCTTCGCTCTTCTCTCCCGGTCACCGGTATGGGGTCGTACTGTCTGGGCCGTGTTGCCGCGCTCTCCGCACGAAGCTCCCAGGCAACGGAGTGTGACCGCAACCCGGCGCCCTTTGTCAAACGGAGCGACGCGGGACGTACGTGACGTTCGTCCAACGAACGGTAACGCGACTTCCCGCGTTTCCGCCGCGCGGAACGCGTTTCCCCGCCGCTACGGCCGCTTCGCGGCACGCGGCGCGCGCTGCGCCGGCGGCTCCAGGAAGCCCTGCTCGACCAGCATGCGGATGGCGGACGGGGTGTCCGCCCGCAGCCGCGCCGGGTCCTCGCCCAGCAGCGCCGCGATCGCGTCCAGGATCTGACCGGCCGTCAGCTCTCCGTCGCAGGCCCCGGCGAACCCGGCGCCCACCGTGTCCACCTTGGTCGCCCGCCGCATCCCCCGCTGCTGCCGCAGCACCACGTGCTCGGGATCCTCCTCGCCCGGCCGCCCCACCTGCTCCTGCCAGACCTCCTCGGCCAGCCGGTAGCGCGCCTCCAGCAGCTGCGCGTCGTCCCGGGCCCGCAGGAAGTCCTGCCGGGCGAACCACTTCTCGATCTCCCGGCCCAGCGGCTGCTCGACCGCATGCGGCCAGTCCTCGATCCGCAGCACCGGTTCGGCACCCTCCGGAGCCCGGCGCAGGGTGATCCAGCCGAAGCCCACGCCCTCGGCCTCCATCGCCTCGAAGGCGTCCAGCCACTCCTCGTACCGCCGGGCGTACGCCTCCGGGTCGTCGCGGTGGTCGCCGCCGTCGCGCAGCCACAGCTCGGCGTACTCGTTGACGTCCTGCACCTCGCGCTGGACCACCCAGGCGTCGCAGCCGGTGCCGGCGATCCACTCGCGGACCCGGTCCCGCCAGTCCTGCCCCCGGACGTGCAGCCAGTTGGCCAGCAGCTGGCAGTAGCCGCCGTCGTTGAGGTGCTCCCCCGCCTGCTGGACGAGGCCGCGGCAGAGGGCGTCCCCGTCCATCCCGCCGTCCCGGTAGGTGAAGCGGCCCCCGGGGGAGATCACGAACGGCGGGTTGGACACGATCAGGTCGAACCGCCGGTCGCCGACCGGCTCGAAGAGGCTTCCCGGCAGCACCTCGACGTTCCCCGCGCCGGAGAGGGCCGCGGTGAGCCGGGTGAAGTGGAGGGCCCTGGGGTTGACGTCGGTGGCCGTGACGGCGACCGCCTGCCGGGAGGCGTTCAGCGCCTGCACCCCGGAGCCGGTGCCGAGGTCCAGGGCGCTGCGCACGGGGTGCCGGACGGTCAGCGAGGAGAGGGTGCTGGACGCGCCGCCGACCCCGAGCACCAGCTCGGAGCGGGGCACGCCGGAGGGCGCGCCGCCGCCGATCCCGGCGGCGCCGCCGACCGCGCAGCCCAGGTCGGAGACGATCCAGGCGTCGTCCTCCGGGCCCTCGGCGTAGGGGCGGACGTCGACGGCGGCCCGGAGCCGCTTCTGGTCCGCCGTCAGCCAGCCGGCGGCCAGGCAGTCGTCGACCAGACCGGGCAACGCGTCCTCCGCCTCCACCCGCTCGACCGGCTCCTGGAGGAGGAACAGCCGGACGAGGGCCGCCAGCGGGCCGCCGGCGCGGGCGGCGCGCCGGGCGGGGACGGTCTCGCCCCGGGCGAGGGCGGCGTAGGCCGGGCCGCCGAGGAGGTCGAGGCAGCCGTCGGCGGTGAACCTGGCGGTCCTGAAGGCCTCCCGGAGCCGTCCGGCGAGGGTGGGGTCGACGTCGGGGGAGGTGCTGGTGCTGCTGCTGGTCGTCACCCGGCCATTCTCCCCGCAGCCCGCCGGGTCAGCCCGACTGGCTCGCGGAGGCGGACGCCGAGGAGGAGGACGCCGAGGAGGAGGCGGAGGATCCCGCGGAGCCCTGGCCGGCCGACCCGCCGGCCGAGGGCGAGGCCCCCATCGAGGCGGGGGCCGACTCGGTCGCCCCGGTCACCGGCGAGTTCTTGCAGCCCTGCTGCGCCTGCACGGCCTGGCCGAGCGGGCCGGTCTGCAGGCTGTTCAGCGCGCTGCTGGACTGCTGGGAGAGCTGCTGCACCTGGTCGCTGACGCTCTTCAGGGCGGCGGCGAACTCGGCCTGGTCGTCCGTCGGGAGCTGCTCCACCTTCTGCTGCACCTGGGTGTAGCCGGCGGCGGTCTGCTTCAGCTCCTGGACGGCCTGGGACTGGAGCTTCTGCCCGTCGCCCACCTTGGGCGCGCCCGCGCTCTGCACGGCCGCGGCCAGCTTGGTGTTGGCGTCGGCGAGGGCGCCCATGTCCCCGGCCATCCGGGTGCGGAGCTGCTTCGGGGTCTCGCCGTCCTTCACGGTCCCGGTGTCGGTCAGCGCGGTCTGCGAGGCCTCGATCGGGCTCTTGGCCGCCCCGCACAGGCTCTTCGCCCAGCCCGCGTTCTCGGCGGCGACGTCGGTGCTGCTGCACGCGGTGAGGCCCAGGGCCAGGGCGGCTGCCGCGGGCAGCGCGGCCGTCAGCCACTTCTTCGGCCTCCTCGGCCTCATCGCCTTCATCACCGGGTCCTTCCGTCCGACTGGTCCGGCACCGGAAACTACACGTCCGGATGGCGGCCGTGTTCGGTTCCGGGGCTGCTGGGCTCCGATTGTGAGGATTGCCGCATCCGGCGGCGGGCCCCTGCTACGCGCGCACCCTGTCCGTCCCGGCGCGAAGGGGTTACCGTCCGGTTCCATGCCACGTGCGAAGACGAACGGGATCGAGATCGAGTACGAGACCATCGGCGACCCGGCCGGTGAGCCGACCCTGCTGGTCGGCGGGCTCGGCTGCCAACTCCTGGACTGGCGGCTGGAGTTCTGCGAACTGCTGGCCGAGCGCGGCCGCTATGTGATCCGGTTCGACAACCGGGACGTCGGGCTGTCCACCTTCCTGGACGAGGGTCCCGAGCCGGACATGGCCGCCGTCATGGGGGGCGACCACTCCACCGTCCCGTACCTGATCGCGGACATGGCGGCGGACGCGGCCGGACTGCTGGACGCCCTCGGCCTGCCCTCCGCCCACATCGCCGGCTTCTCGATGGGCGGCATGATCGTCCAGCAGCTGGCGATCGACTTCCCGGCCAAGGTGCGCTCGCTCACCTCGATCATGTCGATGCCGGGGGACGGGGTCAGCGGGAAGCCGACCCGGCCGGCCCTGGAGGCGCTGCTCGCTCCGATCCCGGAGGACCGGGAGGCGGCGGTGGCCCAGCAGATCGGGACCTGGCGGACGATCGGCTCGCCCGACTTCCCGCCGCCGGAGGAGGACCTGCGGGCCCGGATCGAGGCCGGCTTCGCCCGCTCCCCGCGTCGGGACGGCTTCGCCCGGCAGTTCGCCGCGATCCAGGCCTCGCCGGACCGGACGCCGGGGCTGCGCGAGGTCCGGGTGCCGACGCTGGTGATCCACGGCGAGGCGGACCCGCTGATCAACGTCTCGGGCGGGGAGGCGACGGCGGCCGCCGTCCCGGGAGCGGAGCTCCGCACCTTCCCCGGGATGGGCCACGACTTCCCCCGCCCGCTCTGGCCGGCCTTCGTCGAGGCGCTCGCCTCGCTCTGAGCGGCGCCGCTACGGCCGCGCTGTGCACGGCATGATGCGGCACGGTGGCGGCAGGTGCGGCACTGCACGGTGCGGTGCGCACAGCACGGGGCGCGCGCCACGGGGCGCACGGCACGGGGCGCCCAGCACGGTGCCCCGCGCCCGTCTCCGGACGCGGGGCACCGGACTCCGCCGGCCCGGGGCCGGCGTCAGCCCGTCACTTGACGCTGAGCACGGCCGGTGCGCCGTCCCCTGACCGGCGCGGACCGTCCGATCCGGTGGAGACCACCCGGCGCTTGGACATCCACACCGCGCCGATGATGATCAGCAGCGCGACCACCGCGATACCGACCCGCAGCCCGACGTTGGCGTGAGCGCCGAAGCCGAGCTTCACGATCGCCGGCGCGATCAGCAGCGACACCAGGTTCATCACCTTGAGCAGCGGGTTGATCGCCGGACCCGCGGTGTCCTTGAACGGGTCGCCGACGGTGTCCCCGATGATCGTCGCCTCATGGGCGTCGGAGCCCTTGCCGCCGTGGTGGCCGTCCTCGACCAGCTTCTTGGCGTTGTCCCAGGCGCCGCCGGAGTTGGCCAGGAAGACCGCCATCAGGGTGCCGGCCCCGATCGCCCCGGCGAGGTACGAGCCGAGCGAGCCGACGCCGAGGAGGAAGCCGACCACCATCGGGGCGAGCACCGCGAGCAGCCCGGGGGTGGCGAGTTCGCGCAGGGCGTCCCGGGTGCAGATGTCCACCACCCGCCCGTACTCGGGCTTCTCGCTGCCGTCCATGATCCCCGGCCGGGTGCGGAACTGCTCGCGCACCTCGAAGACCACCGAACCGGCGGACCGCGAGACGGCGTTGATGGCGAGCCCGGAGAAGAGGAAGACCACCGCCGCCCCGACCACCAGGCCGACCAGGTTGTTCGGCTGGGAGATGTTCAGGTTGAGGCTCAACCCGTGCGCCGCAGAGCCGACATCGCGCTCCGCGGTGCCGATGGCGTCGGTGAAGGAGCCGAAGAGCGCCGTGGCGGCGAGCACCGCGGTGGCGATGGCGATGCCCTTGGTGATGGCCTTGGTGGTGTTGCCCACCGCGTCCAGCTCGGTGAGCACCTGCGCTCCGGCGCCCTGGACGTCGCCGGACATCTCGGCGATGCCCTGGGCGTTGTCGGAGACCGGCCCGAAGGTGTCCATCGCCACGATCACACCGACGGTGGTGAGCAGCCCGGTGCCGGCCAGTGCCACCGCGAACAGCGCCAGTGTCAGCGAGCCCCCGCCGAGCAGGAACACCCCGTACACCGCTGCCCCGATCAGCACCGCGGAGTACACCGCGGACTCCAGGCCCACCGAGACCCCGGAGAGGACGACGGTCGCCGGACCGGTGAGCGAGGACTTGCCGATGTCCCGGACGGGACGCCGGTTGGTCTCGGTGAAGTAGCCGGTCAGCTGCTGGATGGCGGCCGCCAGGACGATCCCGATGGCGACCGCGACCAGTGCGAAGACCCGCGGGCTGCCACTGTGCTGGGTGATGGCCGACGGCACCCCCTTGAGCTGGGAGAAGTGCGCCGGCAGGAACGCGAAGACCGCGGCCACCACCAGGACCAGTGAGAAGGCCGCGGAAAGGAAGAAGCCCCGGTTGATCGCCGTCATACCGGAGCGGTCATGGGGCCGGGGGGAGACCGCGAACACCCCCAGAACCGCGGTGATCACCCCGATCGCGGGCACCACCAGCGGGAAGGCCAGGCCGACGTTGCCGAAGGCGCTCACCCCGAGGATCAGTGCGGCGACCAGGGTGACGGCATAGGACTCGAAGAGGTCGGCGGCCATCCCGGCGCAGTCGCCCACGTTGTCGCCGACGTTGTCGGCGATGGTGGCGGCGTTGCGGGGGTCGTCCTCCGGAATGCCCTGCTCCACCTTGCCGACCAGGTCCGCGCCGACGTCCGCGGCCTTGGTGAAGATGCCGCCGCCGACGCGCATGAACATCGCCAGCAGTGCCGCGCCGAAGCCGAAGCCCTCCAGGACCTTGGCGGCGTTCTCGCGGTAGATCAGCACCACCACGGAGGCCCCGAAGAGACCGAGGCCGACGGTGAACATGCCGACCACACCACCGGTGCGGAAGGCGATCCGCATCGCCTTGTGCGAGACGGTGCGGACGGCGGCCGGGTCCTTGGCGTCGCCGCCGCCCTCCGGGGTGGCCTCCCGCGCCGCGGCGGCCACCCGGACGTTGCTGCGCACCGCGAGGCGCATCCCGATGTAACCGGTGGTCGCCGAGAAGGCGGCGCCGACCAGGAAGAACGCCGAACGGCCGATACGCTGCGACCAGTTGTCCGCGGGCAGCACCATCAGCAGGAAGAAGACCACCGCCGCGAATATCGCGAGGGTGCGCAACTGCCGTGCCAGGTAGGCGTTCGCGCCCTCCTGCACGGCAGCGGCGATGCGCTTCATGCTGTCGGTGCCCTGCCCCGCGGCGAGCACTTGACGCATCAGCATCCAGGCCACGCCCAGTGCCGCGAGGGCGATCACCGCCACGACCGCGATGATCGTCCGATCCGCTCCTGTGAGTACGGCCATGCGTCCTCCCTGACGTCTGGCGCGACCTTCGGATGAGTTCCGTGGAGCATCTCTAGCGAGTCGAGATGGTCAGCGATTGTATGGATCACAACATGATCAAAACAGACCATGTGCATGCATTCCTGTATGGATCATGGGCAAGGGTGATCAAATGCCGCTAAAGGGGCCGCTGTTGACGGCGCGTCGGCCGAGTCTCAGGGCGCGCTCGCACAGCAGGGCGCCCCGCGTGCTCACGCGGGACGCCCTGCTGCGAACTCTTCGCCTGCGGCCTTTCCGGCCGGCGGCAAAGCTTTCCGATGGTCAGCCGGAGGCCGAGGCCTGCCCGTCCTCCACCGGCCAGCTCATCCGGATCACGCCGCCCTCGGCGCCACTGCTCACGTCCAGGTCGTCGACCAGTCCGCTGAGCACCGCGAGGCCCATGGTGTCCTCCGCGGTCGGGTCCTCGTCGAGATCGTCGCCGCCCGCGACCGCGGACCGCTCGGCGGTCCCGCCGCTCTCCGAGTCGCCGTGGACGCCGTCCACGACCTCGATCAGGAAGCGCTTCTCCTGCTCCTCCAGCCGCACCTGGACCGGCGCGTCCGTCGACGTCCGCTGGTGCAGCCGCACGGCCCGGGCGCAGGCCTCCCCCACGGCGACTCTCACCTCGTCGAGTACCGAATCGTCCACACCCGCACGCCGGGCCACCGCCGCGGCTACCAGCCGGGCGGTGCGGACGTGCTCACCGAGCGCGGTGAACCGGAGTTCGACGGTGGCCATGACTCCCCCTCGGGACTAGTAACTCCACGACGGCGCCGGCCCCCGGATCGACCGGGAGCACGGCGTCCGCCCCAACAGCACAGCCCGGAGACCTGCCCGGTCCCCGTACCCGCGGCACGCAGGAACTGCGCACCGCGCCACAGGGGGCCGGACGGAACCCCGGGCCGCGGAGCCGGCTAGTCCGTCGCGGAGACGGCCTCGTCCACCGAGCTGTGGATCGGGAACACCTTCGTCAGTCCGGTGATCCGGAAAATCTTCAGAATGCGCTCCTGGTTGCACACGAGGCGAAGCGAACCCTCGTGCGCTCGCACGCGCTTGAGCCCGCCGACGAGAACGCCCAACCCGGTCGAGTCCAGGAAGTCCACGCCTTCCATGTCGACGATCAGGTGGTATTTGCCCTCATTGACGAGTTCCACGAGCTGCTCCCGCAGCTTGGGGGCGGTGTACACATCGATCTCGCCGCCCACTTCGACGACCGTTCGGTCGCCGACAGTCCGGGTCGACAGGGACAGGTCCACGGATCCTCCAGCACCTTGCCTTGCTTGAGCGGTCGCCCCCCATGGTTCGGCAGCCGCGATGGCATTCAACCACTTATGACCAGGGCCGCACGACGGCTTACTACGAATCCCCACCGGGGCGGTGACAGACTGGGACGCGATGTCGCCGCGACCGCAGTCCCCCGAGACCGTACTCGCCAGGCTCGCGGGAGCCGACGAACGGCAAGATCGGCTCACCCATACGGAGCACATGCCCGCCCGTACGGGCCGGTATGCCCCCTGGCCTGCGGCCATCCGGGAGGAGGTGGTCGCAGGAGCATTCTCCAACGGAGTCCGGCAACTCTGGGCGCACCAGGCCGAGGCGATGGATCTCGCTCTCAGCGAAAAAAACGCCGTGATCGCGACCGGTACCGCCTCGGGCAAGTCGCTCGCCTATCTGGCCCCCGTCCTCAGCGCCCTGCTGGACGGCATGGAGGCGCCGAACGGGCGGGGCGCCACCGCCCTCTACCTCGCCCCGACCAAGGCCCTGGCGGCCGACCAGCTCCGCCGGGTGAAGGAACTGGACACCGGCGTCCGGGCGGCGGTCTACGACGGCGACACCCCGTTCGAGGAACGCGAATGGGTGCGGCAGTACGCGGCGTATGTGCTGACCAACCCGGACATGCTGCACCGGGGGATACTCCCGGCCCACCCGCGCTGGGCCACCCTGCTGCGCACCCTCCGCTACGTCGTCGTCGACGAGTGCCACACCTATCGCGGGGTCTTCGGCTCGCACGTCGCCCAGGTGCTGAGACGGCTCCGCCGGCTCTGCGCCCGGTACGGGGCGGATCCGGTCTTCCTGCTGGCCTCCGCGACCGTGGCGGAGCCCGCCGCCTCCGCCGGCCGGCTCACCGGGCTCCCGGTCGCCGAGGTGACGGAGGATCACTCCCCGCACGGGGAGATGGTCTTCGCCCTGTGGGAGCCGCCGCTCACCGAGATGGTCGGCGAGCAGGGCGCCCCGGTGCGCCGCTCGGCGGTGGCCGAGACCGCGGAGCTGCTCGGCGAGCTGGCCGGCGGCGGCACCCGGACGGTCGCCTTCGTCCGCTCCCGGCGCGGCGCCGAACTGGTGTCCATCCTCGCCCAGGACCGGCTGAGCGACCGGGGCGGGCCGGCCGGCCGGATCGCCGCCTACAGGGGCGGCTACCTCGCCGACGAGCGGCGCGCCCTGGAGCGCGCCCTGCAGTCCGGCCGGCTGCTCGGCCTGGCCTCCACCAGCGCGCTGGAGCTGGGCATCGACGTCTCCGGCCTGGACGCCGTGCTGCTCGCCGGCTACCCGGGGACCAGGGCGTCGCTGTGGCAGCAGGCCGGGCGGGCCGGCCGGGCCGGGCAGGGCGCGCTGGCGGTGCTGGTCGCCCGGGACGACCCGCTGGACACCTACCTGGTCCACCACCCGGACGCGCTCTTCCGCCGCCCCGTCGAGTCCACCGTGCTGGACCCGGACAACCCCCACGTACTGGCCCCGCATCTGTGTGCGGCAGCGGCGGAACTGCCGCTCGGCGAGAGCGACTTCGAGCTGTTCGGGCCCTCCGCCGAGCCGGCGGTGGCGCAGCTGGAGCGGCGCGGGATGCTCCGGCGGCGGCCGAGCGGCTGGTTCTGGACCAGGCGGGAGCGGCCGGCCGACGCGATCGACATCCGCGGCTCCGGCGGCGCCCCCGTCAAGATCGTCGAGGCGGACACCGGGCGGCTGCTCGGCACGGTGGACGCGGAGGCCGCGCACACCGCCGTCCACCAGGGCGCCGTCCACCTCCACCAGGGCCGCACCTTCCTGGTCCGGGAACTGGACCTGGACGAGGCGGTGGCGCTGGTCGAGGAGGCCGACCCGCCGTACTCCACCAACGCCCGGGACACCACCGCGATCGCCGTGCTCTCCACCGACCGGGAGGTCGCCTGGGGCGACGCCCGGCTCTGCTTCGGCTCGGTCGAGGTCACCAACCAGGTGGTCTCGTACCTCCGGCGGCGGCTGATCACCGGGGAGATCCTCGGCGAGAGCAAGCTCGACCTGCCGCCCCGGACCCTCCGCACCCGGGCGGTGTGGTGGACCGTGACGGACGATCAACTGGCCGAGGGCGGCGTCGAGCCGGCGGACCTGCCGGGGGCGGCGCACGCCGCCGAACACGCCTCGATCGGCCTGCTGCCGCTCTTCGCCACCTGCGACCGCTGGGACATCGGCGGGGTGTCCGTGCCGCTCCACCCGGACACCGGTCTGCCGACGGTGTTCGTCTACGACGGGCAGTCGGGCGGCGCCGGCTTCGCCGAGCGGGCGTTCGACCGGGCGGCGGAGTGGCTCTCCGCGACCAGGGCGGCGATCGACGCCTGCGAGTGCGACAAGGGCTGCCCCTCCTGCGTCCAGTCCCCCAAGTGCGGAAACGCCAACGACCCGCTGGACAAGGCGGCAGCCGTCCGCCTCCTGGACATCCTCCTGGCGGGAGCACCGGGCGGGGCGCCGAAGTCGGCACCGTAGGGAGTTCGGCGGGTGGGGGGCGGCGGGATCGGGGGGCGCGGGGGACGGGGGCGCGGGGGCGGCGTCAGCCCTCGGCGGGCGGCCTGGGCGGCCCCGGCCGGTTCTGGCGGCCCGGACGGCTCAGGCGGCCCCTGGCCCAGGCGGCCCGGCCGGCTCGGGCGGCCCGGACGGCTCAACCGGCTCGGGTATTGCCGCGCGTGCCCGGGCGGTGGCGCTGCCGACCGGGGAGGGGACCACGACCGCCACCGTCACCGACCGGTCCCGGGCGACCGCGCAGGCGACCAGCCGGGCGTGGCCGCCCTGGGCCCGTACCAGCTCCTCGGCCCGGGCGCAGGGCGACTCCCCTGCGCCCGCATCGACCCGCTCGGCCGCGGCCAGGGCCGCCAGATCCGCGGCGGACTCGGCGCGGTGCCTGGCGAGGACCGCGGCCCCCAGTCCGAGCGCCGCCAGCCCGGCCAGCGCCAGCAGCGCCGCGACCGCCAGCACCCAGATCGTCGCCGATCCCGCTTCCGGCTGCGGCCGCCGCCTCCCGCTCACGGACCCGCGTCCTCGGCCGTGGTCTCCGCCGCGGCGGAGACCAGGAAGCCGCCCGCCGGGCGGGCCGAGACCGCGACCCGGACCAGCGTCCCGGACCGCGAGACGGCCACCTCCGCGCCGGCCGGCGCCGCCGCCCGGGCCACCGCAAGCGCGGCCTCCCGGGTGTCGCCGCGGGCCATCGCCCGCGCCCCCTCGCGGGCCGCGTCCACGCAGCGGAGCTGCGCCGAGGCCGCCAGCACCCCGTAGAGGAGGGCGCCCGCCAGCACCAGCAGGGCCGGCAGCGCGACCGCCAACTCCGCTGTCACATAACCGCGTTCGCGGTCGCCGCAGCCGCCGCGGTCCCCAGGCGCATCGCGGGCACCTCGGGCGTCGTGGACGCCCCCGCTAGCGCGCCTGCAGCGCACGCCGCACCACCGCCGCCAGGGCGGCGCTCACCCAGCCGCTGGTCAGGACCTTGTACAGGAGCGCCGCGAAGGCGCAGGCGGCCACGGTACCGACCGCGTACTCGGCGGTGGTCATCCCCGCCTCGGCCGCCCCGCCGCACCGCCGTAGCGCGGCCGGGAGCCGCTTCAGCCGGGCCCTCCAGCGCACCAGCAACCGCACCGCACCCCGCGGCATCGGAATCACCTGGGCAGTCGACACAACACCCCTCCTCGATCAGCACCGCATCTCACAGCCGGCCGAAGCGGCCGGCGGCCAGCCCGGCCACCGTGGGGACCACTCCGGTCAGTACGAAGGCCGGCAGGAAGCACAGCCCGAGCGGCAGGGTCGCGAGCACCCCGGCCCGCCGCACCCGGGCCTGCGCGGCGGCCGCCGCGGCCGTCCGCCGGGCGTCCGCCAGCCGGGCCAGCGCCGCCGCCGGTGGCGCGCCGCTGAGGGTGGCGCGCTCCAGGCAGCGGCCCAACGGGCCCAGCGCCGGGGCCCCTTCGGCGAACCTCGCCCAGCTCTCGGCCGGTTCCCCGCCCAGCCTCAGCTCCGCCGCCACGGCCGAGAGCCGGCCGGCCATCGGCGGCCCGACCGCGGCGGAGACCGCCGCCGCGGCCGACTCGGCCCCGCCGCCGGCCGCCAGGCAGGCCGCCAGCAGGTCGGCGGTGAGCGGCAGTTGCCCGGCCAGCGCGACCTCGGTACGGCGCCGTGACCGCTGCTCGGGGCCGGGTGGTTCGGGCAGCAGCCACACCGCCAGTGCGGCCACCACCCCGCCACCGACCACCCCCGCCGTGCCACCGAGCAGCAACCCCGCCGCCGCCCCGGCGGCCAACCCGGCCGCCGTGCGCAGCACCGGCGGGCTCAGCACCGCCGGCACCCAGGCGGCGAGCGCCGACCCCTCCAGACGGTTCCGCAGGGCCCCCGCCCCCGCCCGGGCGGCCGGCAGCAGCCCGAGGCCCTCCGCCCTCCGCCGCACCCGCTCCCACCGCCCGAGCAGCCACACCGTGGCGGGCAGCACCGCCGCGTACACCACGGCCGCCCGTACCAGCAGCACTTCTTGACGCATCGTCGCCTTCCAAGGTCGTCACCGCTCCTTCCTCCGCCGTCCGGTCAGCCGCCGGACCCGGCTGCTCAGCCGCCGGACTCGGCCGCGCGGACCAGCCGGCCGGTCCAGGCCAGCCCGGCCCACTCGAGGGCCGCCCCGAGGGCCAGGCAGAGCAGCCCGGCGGGGGTGTGCAGCAGCACCCGCAGGGGGTCCGCGCCGAGCGCGGTGCCGAGTGCCAGCCCGAAGACCGGCAGCCCCGCGAGGAGTGCCGCGGTGGAGCGCGGTCCGGCCAGTTCGGCGCGCATCGCCTCCCGCCCGGCCCGCTCGGCCCGCAGCCCCTCGGCCACCCGGTCCAGCCCGGCGGCCAGCCCGGCCCCGCGCTCGGCGGACAGCTGCCAGCAGGCCGCGATCCCCGCCGCCCCCTCCGCGCCGGGGACCCGGGCCAGCCGGCGCAGCGCGGCGGGCACATCCCCACCGAGCCCGCAGGCGGCGACCAGCTCCCCGCGGACCCCGCCCGGCAGCGCGGGCCACGACGGCCCCGGCGGATCCGGCGGCCCCGGCGACCCCTCGGCAAGGGTCTCCAGGAGGACCGTCCGCAGCGCCTGCTCCGGCGTGGCCCCGGCCCGCAGCTCCGCCGCCAGCCCGCCCGCCAGCTCGGCGACGGCCGCCCGCCGCCGCTCCCGCTCCCGCCCGGCCCGCCTCCGCCGCAGCGCCCGCACCAGCGGTACGACCCCGGCCAGCGCCCCCAGCACCGGCACCGGCGAGGCCCACACCCCACCGGCGGCCAGCCCCAGCGGCAGCACCAGCAGTCCGGCTCCGCCCGCCTGGGCCGCGAACCGCCGCACGGACGCCGGCCACCCGCCCGGCGAGAACCACCCGAGCCGGCGCCCTCCGAGCGAGCACCACCAGGGGGACGCCCGCCCGGCCCCGCCGTCCTCCCCCAGCACCCGCCACCGCCGGCGGCGCCGCTCCTCCCCCCGGACCAGCAGCCGGCACCCGGTCCCCAGCCCGACGGACAGCGCCACCCCGACCATCGCCGCCCCCGGGCCGCCGCCGGTCACCGCCGGCCCCCGCACCGCCGGGCCAGCCGCTCCCAGCCGGGCCCCTGCCGGACCCGCCCGTCCGCCGCGAAGACCACCGCCGGCACCGTCCGCACCAGACCGCCCGCCCCGCGCTCCAGCACATGCACCTCGGCCACCCGCCGCCGCCCCGTCCCGGGCTCCCGGACCAGGTGCAGCACCGCGTCCAGCCCGGCCCCCAGCTGACTGTGGAGGGCGGGGCGGTCGAGCCCCGTGGTGCAGCCGAGGGCCTCCAGCCGGGCCGGCACGTCCGCCGCCGTGTTGGCATGGACGGTGCCGCAGCCCCCTTCGTGGCCGGTGTTCAGCGCGGCCAGCAGATCCAGCACCTCGGGGCCGCGCACCTCGCCCACCACCAGCCGGTCCGGGCGCATTCGGAGCGCCTGGCGGACCAGGTCCCGCAGGGTGATCCGGCCCGCGCCCTCCTGGTTGGGCGGCCGCGCCTCCAGGTGGACCACGTGCGGATGCTCGGGCCGCAGCTCCGCCGAGTCCTCGACCAGCACGATCCGCTCGCCGGGCCCGGCCAGTCCCAGCAGCGAGGCCAGCAGGGTGGTCTTCCCCGTGCCGGTGCCCCCGGAGACCAGGAAGGAGAGCCGGCGCCGCATCAACTCCCGCATCAGCCGGGCCCCCTGCGGCGGCACCGCGCGCACCGCCACCAGCTCGTCCAGCGTGAACGCCCGCGCCCGGCAGGTCCGCAGCGACAGATGGGTGCACCCGGCGGCGATCGGCGGCAGTACGGCGTGCAGGCGGGTGCCGTCCGGCAGCCGGGCGTCGGTCCACGGCCGGGCGTCGTCCAGCCGCCGCCCGGCGGCGACCGCGAGCCGCTGCGCCAGCCGCCGTACCGCGACCGCGTCCGGGAACCGCACGCCGGGCGCCCGCTCCAGCCCCTCGCCCCGGTCCACCCAGACCTCGTCCGGGCCGTTCACCAGGATGTCGGTGACCCGCGGATCGGCCAGCAGCCGGTCCAGCGGCCCCGCTCCGACCAGTTCGGAGCGGACCACCCGGGCCGTCTCGAGCATCTGCGCGTCCCCCAGCGGACGCCCCTGGGCCCGCAGCGCGGAGGCCACCCCGGTGGGCGTGGGCGCCGCCCCGGACTCGGCCAGCCGCAGCCGCACCGACTCCACCACGGACTCCGCGATCCCCGCCGTGACCGGCGGCCGGGCCGCGGGCTGCGGGGCCGAGGGCGGCGGGATCGCGGGCCGCGGGATCGCGGGCGGACGGATCGCCGGCCGGGCCGGCCGCGCCGACCGGCGGCCCCAAAACGGGGGCTGACGCCTCGACGGCCCGTTCACGCCGCCGCCTCCCCGAGCCGCGAACCCACCTCGACCAGGAAGGCCGAGCAGAATCTGGCCAGCGGCCCGCGGGCCCGCATCCCCGGAGGGCGGCCGCGTTCCAGGTCGGCCTCGATCCCGGGCTCGGCCGCCAGTTCCCCGGCCAGTGGCAGCCGCAGGCCGCGCGCCACCTCGTCGCCGTCCATCCCGCAACCGGGCGGGCAGCGGACCACCGCCCGCAGGTCGCGCAGCCGCATCCGCACCGCGGCCGCCACCCGCCCGGCCGCGGCCATCGCCCGCAGCTCGGCCGGCACCACCAGCAGCGCCAGATCGGCCTGCTCCAGCGCCTCGCCCACGGCCTCGTCCAGCCGCCGCGGGAGGTCGAGCACCACCACCCCGCCCCGGCGCCGGGCCGCCCCGAGCACCGTCCGCACCGCCTCCGCCGGGACGCCCAGCACATCGCCGCGGTCCCAGCTCAGCACCCGCAGGTCCGGCAGGCCCCGGCCGCAGGGCAGCGCCCGCTCCAGCTCCACCGCGTTCACCCGCCCCCGGGAGCCCGCGAGGTCGGGCCAGCGGAGCCCCTCCTCGGCCTCCGCGCCGAGGAGGACGTCGGCCCCGCCGCCCAGCGGGTCGCCGTCCACCAGCACCGCGCGGTGGCCCTCCCGGGCCGCGGTCACGGCGAGCCCGCAGGCCAGCGTGGAGGCGCCGGCCCCGCCCCGGCCGCCGAGGACGGCCACGGTGAGCGCCTGCGGTCCCACTCCCTCGGCGGCGTCCGCGATCCGGTCCAGCAGCCAGGCCTCGCCGTCCGGCAGGAAGACCACATGGTCGGCGCCGATCCCGACACCGCGCCGCCAGACCTCCTGGTCGTCCAGGTCCCGGCCGACGAGCAACACGCCCGGGCGGCGGGCGATCCCGGAAAGCCGGCCCGCCACATCGTCACCCACCAGGACCAGTCCCGCGGCCGACCACTCCTGCCGGGGCGGTGGCGCCCCGCGGACCACCCGGGGCTCGGCCCCGGCCGCCGCGCACAGCCGGAGCACCGATTCGAGCAGCCGCTCGTCCTCGCTCACCACGAGCGGCCCGGCGCTGCCGATGCCGTCCGCGGTCCGGCCGGACCTCGTCCCTCCCATGACCGCCTCCCCAACTCCCTTGCGGGCCGGTGAATTACCGGATCCACGGTGCCGCTATTCCGGGCCATGGGGGGAAGAGAGATCGCAGTCTGTGGACGACTCGCCTGTTGTGAAAATCCCGCGCACCCGATAGTGGGCAAAACCGCCAACTCGTTGACGGGGCACTCGAGAACTGCAACACCACAACCGAGTCCCGGGTTAACGCACAAGCCGGCGCAACCGCCGCAGAGGCCCCCGGAGATCGGCCTCAAGGCGCCGGTCGCGCACCCCTGGCGCCCCGCTTCCGCGCCGCGGGCCGCGCCCGCCCAGGCCGGCCCCGGCCCCACCGGTCCCCGGAGTTCCAGGACCCCCGGCACCACGGTCCCTCGCACCGAACCGGCTCCGGACATGCGACGACCCCCGCCGGGGGGGAGAGCGGGGGTCGTCTTCCACGGCACGACTCGGGGGGGGGAGGAGTCGGGCCGGGTTAGCACGGTCGCGAACGATCCGTGACCTCCATGGTGTACCCGAGGGCCTTCTCAGGCAAACCAGCTCGCCGGGCCTTACGCCGAATGGTGGGCGGTTATCCGCCGTACCATCGTCGTCGTGGAAAACCACCTCCAGCATCCCGCCCCGGCACCGACCCGGTTCCCCGTCCCGGCTCGCACGGCCGCGTTCTTCGACCTCGACAAGACGGTCATCGCCAAGTCCAGCGTGCTCGCATTCAGCCGGCCCTTCTACCACGGTGGCCTGATCACCCGGCGGGCCGTGCTGAAGAGCGCCTACGCCCAGTTCGTCTTCCTCGCCGGCGGCGCCGACCACGACCAGATGGAGCGGATGCGGGAGTACCTCTCCCAGCTCTGCCGCGGGTGGAACGTCCAGCAGGTGCGGGAGATCGTCGCGGAGACCCTCCACGAGCTGATCGACCCGATCATCTACGAGGAGGCCGCCTCGCTGATCGAGCGCCACCACGCGGCCGGCCGGGACGTGGTGATCGTCTCCAGCTCCGGCTCCGAGGTGGTCGAACCGATCGGCGAACTCCTCGGCGCCGACCGGGTGATCGCCACCAGGATGCGCGAGGAGGACGGCCTCTACACCGGCGACATCGACTTCTACGCCTACGCCCAGAACAAGGCCTCGGCCATCCGCGAGCTGGCCGAGGAGGAGGGCTACGACCTGGAGCGCTGCTACGCGTACAGCGACTCCGCGACCGACCTGCCGATGCTGGAGGCGGTCGGCCACCCGGCCGCGGTCAACCCGGACCGGGCGCTGCGCCGGGAGGCGCTGGCCCGGGAGTGGCCGGTGCTCTCCTTCGAGAAGCCGGTGCGGCTGCGGCAGCGGATGGCGGCGCTCGGCTCGCTCTCGGTGCGGGAGCGGCCGGTGCTGGCGGCGGTGGTGTTCGGGGTGGCCGCGGCCACGGCGGGGCTCGCCGGGTACGCCGGCTACTCGGTCTGGTCGGCGCTGTCCCGCCGGCGGGCGCCGAGCGCGGCCTGACGGACGTGGGCGCGCCCGCGCGGCGCGGCGGCTCGTCCGCCGGGCAGCCCTTCGGCCCGGCCCCGGTGTCCACTTTGCTGCTTTTCGTATGAAAGGTAAAGAAATCGACGTTGGGGTTCCGCTCTTGGCGGATCGGCGCTACAAAGGAGCTACGGCCCGCGAGACCAGGTAGTGAGTGAGCAGGCCCCACGGACCGAGCACGACAACCGGGCACCCACGTGCAGCCGACCCGCGATCGGGCCGCCTACACCCGGCGAGCGGCGAGATCCCCGCCGGATGGGCACAGAAAAGGTGCACGCATGGTCACCCGGGAGACGTGCCGGCGGCGGCACCCCCATCCGGTGCCGCCGCCTTGTCGCGTATGCGCCCGGGCTCCCCCCGGCCCCGGGCGCGTCCTCCCCCGTGGTGACTCACTCTCCCCCGAGGCCCCTCCCCAGCGCCTCCACGGATCGTACGCACCCCACAAGACGCGGCTCGCCGGGAAAAGGTTGCACCCGATCGGAGAGTTCCCGAGGTTTCACGTGAAACCTCGGGACCCAAATCCGTCCGAAGCCGGCCGAATCCCCCGGTCACCTCAATCTCTCGCTACGCCAGGGCAGTTGAGGCGCCGAGTTCGAGGCGCCGCGCCCGCTGCCGGGACTCAGGCCATCCCGCGCTGCATCGCCTCGCAGACCGCCGTGCTCTCCCGCATCCCCAGCCGCAGCGCCCGCGCGCAGTGGGCGATCCAGGCCGCCATCCCCTCCTGGGTGCCGGAGGCGTAGCCGCCGAGGGCGCCGCGGTAGGCATCGGTGCCGAGCTCGACCAGGCCGACCTCGGCCGGGCAGATCCCCTTGGGGTCCAGCCCCTCGCTGATCAGCACGATCCGCTGGGCCGCCCGGGCGACCAGGCCGTTGTGCGAGGCGAAGGGACGCAGCGTCAGCAGCTCGCCGTGCACCACGGCGGCGACCACCAGCGCGGGCGCCGCGGTGGCCGGCGCCTTCCGGTCGACCCGGTCGACCAGCAGCCGCGCCAGCGCGTCCAGCCGGGCCGCGGCCTCGTCCGCCGAAGGGGCCGCCGGGAGGGGGAAGTCCGGTACCTCCGGCAGCCCGTCCGGGCCGAGCGAGTCGGCGGCCGGGAGGTCCAGCGGCAGAAGCTCCTCGATCGCCTCCCCGGCCAGCCGGGGCCGGCCCACCGCCGAGCCGGCGCCCGAGCCGGAGCGGAAGCCTGCGCCCGCGCCCGCGCCGGCCTCGGCCTCGGCGTCGCCGGTGGCCAGCAGATGGAGCCGGGCCAGCACCTGCAGCGGGGAGTGTCGCCAGGCGGAGAGCAGCTGCCCGGACTCGGCGGTGACGCGCAGCGCCCCGCCGACCCGGCGGGCCTCCGCGTCGGCGCCGTAGTCGGTGCGCCGGCGAACCTCCTCCAGCGGCCAGTCGGCCCCGTCCAGCGCGGCCGAGGCGCGGGCGCCGCGCAGCACGGACTCGGCGGTGACCTCGTCGGCGCGGCGGCGCATCACCCGGTGCCCGTACAGCCGGTCCACGGCGCGGCGGGCATCGGAGACGGCTTCGGCCACCCCCGGGAGTTCGGCGAGGGGGGCGAGGGCATCAGCGGCGGCAGTACTCACGCCCCCGAGCGTACGTATCGGTGCTCGTCGGCGCCCTGTGGGGTCGGGCACATCCGGGTCCGAGCGGGCCGGAGGGGACTCATGGGGACACCGGGGGATGAATCACCCGTACGAGCCACGAGCCGGCCGACGGGGCCTGTCCGCCGTCCCGGACTGGCTACGATGCGACTACCGGCGCTGATAACGATTGCCAACCACCTTGCGACTGCCAACGGCTGACTGACCGTCACGCCCGATGAGTAATAACGGAGACCCGCACCATGAAGATCGCGTTCGTCGGCAAGGGCGGCAGCGGCAAGACCACCCTCTCCTCTCTCTTCGTCCGCCGGCTGGCCGCCGCCGGTCGCCCGGTGCTGGCCGTGGACGCGGACATCAACCAGCATCTGGGCACCGCGCTGGGCCTGGCCGAGGCGCAGGCCGAGGCGCTGCCCTCGATGGGCGCCCATCTGCCGCAGCTCAAGGAGTACCTGCGCGGGGACAACCCGCGGATCCCGGACGCGGCCTCGATGATCAAGACCACCCCGCCCGGCCGGGGCTCCCGTCTGCTGCGGGTGGTGGAGGACAACCCGATCTACGAGCTGTGCGCCCGCCCGCTGCCGATCGAGCACCCGGTGGGCGCGGTGGAGCCGCGGATCATGGTCACCGGCGCGTTCACCGAGGAGGACCTGGGCGTCGCCTGCTACCACTCCAAGGTCGGCGCGGTGGAGCTGTTCCTCAACCACCTCGTGGACGGCCCGGAGGAATACGTGGTGGTCGACATGACGGCCGGCGCGGACGCCTTCGCGTCCGGCCTCTTCACCCGATTCGACCTCACCTTCCTGGTCTCCGAGCCGACCCGGAAGGGCGTCTCGGTCTACCGCCAGTACCGGGAGTACGCGGCGGACTTCGAGGTGGCGCTCGCGGTGGTCGGCAACAAGCTGCAGGGCTCCGAGGGCGGCGGGGCGCCCACCGACGCGGACTCCGAGGACATGGCCTTCCTGCGCGAGCAGGTCGGCTCCAGCCTCCTCACCGGCTTCGGGCTGTCCGAATGGGTGCGCCGCCTGGAGCAGGGGCGGGAGCCGGCCTTCGCCGAGCTCGCGGAACGGGAGCCGGAGAACGCCCGGGCGCTGGACGCGCTGCTGACCGCCGCGGACGCGGCGTACGGGCGGCGGGACTGGCGGCGGTACACCGAGCAGATGGTCCGCATCCACCTGCGGAACGCCGCGGCCTGGGGCAACGACCGGGCCGGGGACGACCTCTCGGCGCAGATCGACCCGGAGTTCGTGCTCGGCGAGACCCCGGCGGAGAGCCCCGCCGGGACGTCGGCCGGGAACCCCGCCGACGCGACGGGCGCGGCCCGGGCCGAGGCGGCCCCCGTGGACGGCGAGCACGCCATGGCGTCAGCCGGGGTCAACTGATCCGCCGTCACCCCCTCACTCCTGCGGGCGAATTCGGCCCGCGGGAGCGGATCTTCATCCCCCGCCGACGGTAAAGAGAACATGACCCGCTCTTTACCGGAAGTTGGTGTCACCATGGCGCGGCTCCTCCTCACCTGCGCGGACTCCCGGATGCCGCCGCCACCGGCCACCGGTGGGCCGGCCACCGGCGGCGGTCCCGGCGACCTCTTCACCGTCCGCACCCTCGGCAACCTGGTGCCGGTCGCCGCGCACTCCGCGGACACCGTCGCCCCGGACGACCCGGTCGGTGCCGCCGTCGAGTACGCGGTGGCCGTGCTCGGCGTCCGCGCCCTCACCGTCTGCGGCCACTCCGGCTGCGGGGCCATGCGCTCCCTCCTGCACGGGGCCCACCGCAGGCAGGGCGCCGCCGGGACGCCGCTGACCCGGTGGCTGCGGCACGGCCAGGACTCGCTGCAGCGCTCCCGTACCGCGCCGGCCCGGTTCGCCCACGGTGCGGCGGACGACCCGCTGGAGCGGCTCTGCCTCACCAACATCGAACAGCAGGTGGAGAATCTGCGCGCGCATCCGGCCGTCCGCGACGGCCTCGGAGAAGGCCGGATCAAGGTCGCAGGAATGTACCTCGACCTGGCCCGTACGCAGGCATTTCTGCTGACGGAAGCGGGATTCGCGGCGGTGGAGGACCGTATTCCGGAAAGCCTTGCGGAAAAGGTCTAAACCTCTGCTCCAACAGGTCTTGTCAGCAGTGCCTTCCTACTGGTGAGCTAGGCCACGGGCACACCACTCGATGAGGAGAGCACGTTGAGCAACGAGAGCCTGGCCAACCTGCTGAAGGAAGAGCGGCGGTTCGCGCCTCCTAGGGAGCTCGCAGCCGCCGCCAACGTGACCGCCGACGCCTATGCCCACGCCAAGGAGGACCGCCTGGCGTTCTGGGCGGAGCAGGCCCGCCGCCTCTCCTGGGAGGTGGAGCCCACCGAGACGCTGGACTGGTCGAACCCGCCGTTCGCCAAGTGGTTCCAGGACGGCCGGCTCAACGTGGCCTACAACTGCGTGGACCGGCACGTCGAGGCCGGCCACGGGGACCGGGTGGCCATCCACTTCGAGGGCGAGCCCGGGGACGGCCGCACCCTCACCTACGCCCAGCTCAAGGACGAGGTCGGCAAGGCCGCCAACGCCCTGACCGAGCTCGGCATCCGGAAGGGCGACCGGGTCGCCGTCTACATGCCGATGATCCCGGAGACCGCGATCGCCATGCTGGCCTGCGCCCGCATCGGCGCCGCCCACTCGGTGGTCTTCGGCGGCTTCTCCGCCGAGGCGCTGTCCGCCCGCATCCAGGACGCCGACGCCAAGCTGGTGATCACCGCCGACGGCGGCTACCGGCGCGGCAAGCCGAACGCGCTGAAGGCGATCGTCGACGAGGCCGTCCCGCGCTGCCCCACCATCGAGAACGTCCTGGTCGTCCGCCGGACCGGCCAGGACGTCAGCTGGGGCGAGAAGGACAAGTGGTGGCACGAGCTGGTCGAGGGCCAGTCCCCCGAGCACACCCCGGAGGCCTTCGAGGCCGAGCACCCGCTCTTCATCCTCTACACCTCGGGGACGACCGGTAAGCCGAAGGGCATCCTCCACACCTCCGGCGGCTATCTGACCCAGGTCTCGTACACCCACCACGCGGTCTTCGACCTCAAGCCGGAGACCGACGTCTACTGGTGCACCGCCGACATCGGCTGGGTGACCGGCCACTCGTACTTCGTATACGGCCCGCTCTCCAACGGCGCCACCCAGGTGATGTACGAGGGCACCCCGGACACCCCGCACCAGGGCCGGTTCTGGGAGATCATCCAGAAGTACAAGGTGAGCATCCTCTACGCGGCCCCGACCGCGATCCGGACGTTCATGAAGTGGGGCGACGACATCCCCGCCAAGTTCGACCTCTCCTCGCTGCGGGTGCTGGGCAGCGTCGGCGAGCCGATCAACCCCGAGGCGTGGATCTGGTACCGGAAGAACATCGGCGGCGAGCGCTGCCCGATCGTGGACACCTGGTGGCAGACCGAGACCGGGGCCATCATGATCAGCCCGCTGCCGGGCGTCACCGAGACCAAGCCGGGCGCGGCCCAGGTGCCGCTGCCGGGCATCTCCGCCACCGTGGTGGACGACGAGGGCCGCGAGGTGCCGGACGGGGCCGGCGGCTACCTGGTGCTGACCGAGCCGTGGCCGTCCATGCTCCGTACCATCTGGGGCGACGACCAGCGGTACATCGACACCTACTGGTCCCGCTTCCCGGGCCGGTACTTCGCCGGCGACGGCGCCAAGAAGGACGACGACGGCGACATCTGGCTGCTCGGCCGGGTGGACGACGTGATGCTGGTCTCCGGTCACAACATCTCCACCACCGAGGTGGAGTCGGCGCTGGTCTCGCACCCCAAGGTGGCCGAGTCCGCGGTCGTCGGCGCCACCGACGCGACCACCGGCCAGGCCATCGTGGCGTTCGTCATCCTCCGCGGCACGGCGGCCTCCGATGACGGCGACGCCCTCCTCGCCGAGCTCCGCGACCACGTGGGCAAGACGCTCGGGCCGATCGCCAAGCCGAAGCGGATCCTCACCGTGACCGAGCTGCCGAAGACCCGGTCCGGCAAGATCATGCGCCGCCTCCTCCGCGACGTCGCGGAGAACCGGCAGATCGGCGACGTCACCACGCTGGCCGACAGCACCGTCATGGACCTGATCCAGGCGAAGCTGCCCAGCGCGGCCAGCGAGGACTGAGCGCGAGCGGCCCGGCGCGGTGCCGTGGGCGGCGGGGTCCGGGGGCAGCCCGGGCCGTCGCCGGATCCGGGGCCGCGGCCGGCCGCCGGGCACGCGGTTCCCCACGCCCCTGGTCCAGCCCTTCGGGGCGGGGCCGGGGGCGTCCCGCGTTCGGCGGTCGGGCTAACCGCGCAGGCCGGGTGACCGGGGGATACCTACGCTGCGCCTGTGGGCAACGACACTCCGCCGACACGGCGTCAGTTCCTGGCCCGGCTGCCGCTGCCGGAGCGGGCCTTCCTGGCCGACGTGCTGCGCGCCGAGACCACCGGCGGGCTGCTGCTGATCGCCGCGGCCGTGGCCGCGCTCGTCTGGGCGAACCTGTGGCCGGGCGGCTATCTCGAGGTGCTGCACTGGGAGCTCGGGCCCTCGGCGGTCCACCTCCACCTGCCGGTCGACGTCTGGGCCAAGGACGGGTTGCTCACCGTCTTCTTCTTCGTGGCCGGCATCGAGCTGAAGCGCGAGCTGGTCGCGGGCGAGCTCCGCGATCCGCGCGCCGCCGTGCTGCCGGTGGTCGGCGCGGTCTGCGGGGTACTGCTGCCGGCCGTGCTGTTCACGCTGGTCAACCTGGGGTCCGGCGGGCGCCCGGGCGGCTGGGCGATCCCGACCGCCACCGACATCGCGTTCGCGCTGGGCGTGCTGGCCGTCGCCGGCACCCATCTGCCGTCGGCGCTGCGGGCCTTCCTGCTGACCCTGGCGGTGGTCGACGACCTGCTGGCGATCCTGATCATCGCGCTCTTCTACAGCTCCGGGATCAAGCTCTGGGCGCTCGGCCTGGCCGCGCTCGGCGTGGTCTTCTTCGGCCTGCTCCACCGCGCCCGGGTGCGCGGCTGGTACGTGTACCTGCCGCTGGCGCTGGTGGTCTGGGCGCTCACCCACGAGAGCGGCGTCCACGCCACGGTGGCCGGGGTGGCGATGGGCCTGCTGATGCCCTGCCGCAAGGGGCCCGAGGGCGCGGCCCCCTCCCGGGGGGAGGACGTCGAGCATCTGCTGCGGCCGCTCTCGGCCGGCTTCTGCGTCCCGGTGTTCGCCCTCTTCGCCGCCGGCGTGCCGATCTCGGGGAAGGTTCTGAGCGAGGTCTTCACCTCGGCCCCGCCGCTCGGGGTGGTGGTCGGCCTGCTGGTCGGCAAGTCCGTGGGGGTCTTCGGGGGCACCTGGCTGGCGGCCAGATTCACCCGCGCCGAGCTCAATTCCGAACTGCGGTGGGCCGATCTGTTCGCCATGTCGGTACTCTCCGGTATCGGGTTCACGGTCTCGCTGCTCGTCTCGGAGCTCGCCTTTCCGGGCGACCTGGGGCTGGCGGACCGCTGCAAGGCCGCCGTGCTGATCGGCTCGGTGCTCTGCGCGCTGGTCGCGGCGGTGCTGCTGGCCCGGCGCAACCGGTACTACCGCCGACTGTGGCAGGAGGAGGGCGAGGAGCGGGCCCCCGCCGACTCGCGGCCCTCTGCCCCGTCGGAGTGACAGCGGACGGCCGCCCGCGGGGGGCCGAGTGGTGCCCCTCGCCGGGCTGGGGGCATGATCTGATGGAGTGCCAGAACCTGACCGGAAGGAACGCGCCATGTCCACTGTCGCCGACGGGCCCGCGACGGGTGTGGGGAACGAGTCGGGCGGTGAGCGTTCCATCGGTCAGCTCTTCGCCTCCGCCACGGCCGACCTCTCCCAGCTGGTGCACGACGAGATCGCGCTGGCCAAGGTCGAGATCAAGAAGGACGTGACGCGGGGGGCGGTGGGCGGCGCCTCGTTCGGCGGGGCCGCGCTGGTCTTCCTCGCCTCGATCCCGATGTTCAGCTTCGCCGCCGCCTACGGGCTGCACAACATCCCGCTGCCGCTCTGGGCCTGCTTCCTGATCGTGGGCGGGGCGTATGTGCTGGTCGCCGGGATCGCGGCGCTGGTCGGGGTGCGGTTCGTGAAGAAGGTCAAGCCGCCGCAGAAGACCATCGAGTCCTCCAAGGCCACGGTGGACGTGCTGAAGAAGGCGAAGCCGCGTCCGGCCCTCTCGTCCGCCGACGGCGAGCTCACCGCTGCCGCGGACCGCGCTGCCATCGAGTCCCGCTAGCGTCCCGCCGGTACCGCCCCCGGGGGATCCCTAGAACGTCGGTAGGAGACCCGGCCCCACCGGTTCGCTCGCTCGGATGACGCAGCCGCTCCGAGGATGTGACACGCTCTCGGTATGTCCTCCGAACAGACCCCGGACACCCGTATCGAAGGGCCGTGGACGCACCGCGACGTCTCGGCCAACGGCGCCCGCTTCCACATCGCCGAGCTCGGCGAGGGGCCCCTCGTACTGCTGGTGCACGGCTGGCCGCTGTTCTGGTGGACCTGGCGCCACCAGATGACCGCCCTCGCCGAGGCCGGCTACCGGGCGGTGGCGATGGACCTGCGCGGGGTCGGCGGCAGCGACCACACCCCGCGCGGCTACGACCCGCCGAACCTGGCCCTGGACATCACCGGGGTGGTCCGCTCGCTCGGCGAGCCGGACGCGGTGCTGGTCGGCCACGACTGGGGCGGATTCCTCTCCTGGACGGCGGCGGCCATGCGGCCGTCCCTGGTGCGCGGGCTCGCGGTGGTCTCGGCCGCCCATCCGCGGCGGATGCGGCGGGCGCTGCTCAGCGACCCGCGGCAGGTCCACGCGGCCGACCACCTGCTGGCGCTGCAGCGCCCGTGGCTGCCGGAGCGTCAGCTCACCGCGGACGGCGGAGAGCTGGTCGGCGAGTACATCAACTCCTGGACCGGCCCCGACCTGCTGGACGAGAAGACCCTGCTGGTCTACCAGCGGGCGATGCGGATCCCGGCGACCGCCCACTGCTCGGTGGAGCCGTTCCGCTGGCTGATGCGCTCGATGGCCCGGCCGGACGGCTTCCAGTTCTCCCGGCGGATGAAGCGCCCGGTGCGCGCGCCCGTCCTCCACCTCCACGGCGCCCTCGACCCGGTGCTGCTGGCCTCCACCGCCCAGGGCGCCGAGGAGTACGTCGCGGCGCCGTACCGGTGGCGGCTGCTGGACGGCGTCGGGCATCTCCCGCAGGAGGAGGACCCGGAGGGGCTCAACCGGGAGCTGCTGGGCTGGCTTTCCGAGCTCTCCTCCGGCTCGCTCAAGTATTCAAATAGGACAAGCGCATAGGCCATTTCGGGGATGCGCCGGGGATTACCCCTGCGCCCCCGGGGGCACGTTCTGCTGTATGAGCTGGATGCACGACCGCGTCAGTGCTGCCTCAGTCTCCCGAAGCCGGCGCCGCCACGCGCAGGCCGGCGGGAGCGACCCGTTCAACCTCCGGGGAGGCATCCCAGGCCTCGCCGGCGCCGACGCCCCGGAGGGCGTCCAGGACCACGTCGGCATCCCCCGCATCATCGGGCGGCGCGCCCGCTGGGTCACCTCCCGGCTCAGCCGCCGGGCCTGACCCGGGGGCTGACGGAGGGTCAGCCCTGATTCCGGCGGGCGGTCAGCTGATCGCGCCGGGGGCCAGCGCGGTGAACCACAGCAGGGCGACCGTCGCCAGGCCCATGATCGGCACCAGCACCTTGGTCTCCACGTTGTTGCCGCTGTGCTGGATCAGCACCAGCTCGTACCGCTCCTTGTGCGGCCACAGCAGCGGCGCTCCCTGCTTGGTGAGGCAGTCGCCGAGCAGATGCGCCAGCGTGCCCAGCGCCACGGCGTACGGCAGCCAGCCGGGCTCGGAGGGGATGAACCTGTCGATGACCACCGTCGCCACCCCGGCCACCACCACGATGGTCCCCCAGGCCGCGAACCCGTGCCCGGGCGGGCAGAGGTTCAACGCCCGTACGGCCAGGGCGAGAAGGAAGAAGGTCAGGCCCAGGGTGAACCAGCGGCCGACGTAGTGGATCCCGGCCCAGGTCCCGGCGGCGACCAGGGCGACGAAGAGCAGCGAGTGGGTCGCGTGCCGGTGCCCGCCGGAGATCCAGGCGACGAAGCGGCAGAGGATCTTGGACACCGGGCCGAGGAAGTTGGCGATGGTGCCGTCGTGGTGGTCCAGGTCCGGCAGCAGGGCCGCGCCGGCGGCGATCACGGTGCCGAGGATTATGTCCGTCTCGTTCAGGTGGAGGTGCAGCATCGGCGGCACCAAGTGCGAGGTGGCGACGAACAGCAACGCCCCGCTGACGGCGTGCGAATGACCCATCATCAGGTTCTGACCCCCCTGCGGCGGAAGCCTCCGCCCGCCTCCCCGGAACACGATCACCCAGACGCTATCAGCATGATCTTGGCGCGCCGGGCGGCGGTCCGGACGGGGCGGGCCGGCCCTCACACTCCCTCCACTGCCCGGTCCGCCGCGCGGTACCTCGCACTCCGGTTCGAGGCGGTTCCAGGGCGCGACCACCCCCGAGCGGCCCGAGCCCACCGAGCCGCCGTCCCATGGACGCCCGAGCCCCGCGGGCCTAGAGCGCGCAGCCCTGGGTGTCCACCGGCTGGGTGCGGTTCTCCCCGGCCGCCGCGTCCGAGCGGACCTCGGCGGCGGTCAGCGCGTACCCGGTGTTCGAGCTGTCCAGGGACTTGGCGAAGACCACCCCGTAGACCCGCCCGTCCGGCGTCAGCAGAGGACCGCCGGAGTTGCCCTGGCGGACCGTCGAGTAGAGCGAGTAGACGTCCCGCACCACGGTCTGGTTGTGGTAGATGTCCGGGCCCGAGGCCTGGATCTCACCGCGCACCCGGGCCGGCTGGACGTCGAAGGGGCCGTTCTCCGGGAAGCCGGCCACGATCGCCGAGTCGTCGGTCTTGGCGGGCCCGGCGAAGGAGAGCGAGGGGGCGTCCAGCGAGGGGACGTCGAGCACCGCGATGTCCCGCTCGGGGTCGTAGAGCACCACCTTGGCCCGGTAGAGCGAGCCCACCCCGCCGATCTGCACGGTCGGGCTGGTCACCCCGCCGACGACATGGGCGTTGGTGATCACCCGGTGCGGCGAGTAGACGAAGCCGGAGCCCTCGATGATCTTGCCGCAGCTGTTCGCCGTCCCCTCGACCTTGACGATCGAGCCGCTGGCCCGGCGCACCCCCGCGCTGTGCACCAGCGCCGGGTCGGGCGCCTGCACCTGGGTGATCGGCTCGTTCTGGAAGGGGTTGAAGACCTGCGGGAAGCCGTTCCTGGCCAGCACCGAGGAGAAGTTGCCGAACCACTCGGAGGCCCCGGGCGGCAGCGCCTGCTGCACCCCCGCCAGGATCCGGGACTCCCGGACCTGCTTGGAGACGGTCGGCAGCGAGGTGCCGGCCAGCGCCGACCCGATCAGCCAGGCCACCAGCAGCATCGCGCCGACGTTGACCACCGCGCCGCCGAACCCGTCCAGCGGCCGGATCGGCCCGCGGACGACCAGCTTGCGCAGCCGCCAGCCCCAGTGGGTGGTGATCGCCTGGCCGATGGAGGCGCAGACGATGACCACCACCACGGCGACGATCGAGGAGACCGCGCCCGGCGAGAGGTGCTTCAGCAGCAGCGGCAGGAACTGCACCGCGATCAGGCCGCCGCCTATGAAGCCCACCACGGAGAGCACGCCCACGACGAAGCCCTGCCGGTAGCCGGACACGGCGAACCCCAGCGCAGCGATGATCAGCAGGACGTCCAGGACATTCACCGGTCAACCTTCCCATGCCGGGATCGTCGGTCTACCCCCCGTGCCACGCAGCCGGCGCCCCGGCAGTTCCCGGGACCGTCCCCGGACGGCCTCCCGGCCGCGGACGAGCGCTGCGTCAGCCGCCGGCAGACCGGCGACGGTACGCGTCCCGTTCGCGCAGCGCCAACCTCATGGACGATTCGGAGAGGGAGATCCGGCGGGAGGAGTCCCACGGCTTCTCCCAGCCGCAGTAGTGGAACAGACGGTCCGTCACCCCGGCGGTGAAGCCCCAGATGAGGTGGTCGCCGATGAGGAAGGCCGGACCGGTCAGCCCGCTCGGATGGTGCAGCGAGGCGCGGTTGGCCGGGTCGGTGAGTTCCGTCACAGAGGCCCGGAAGACCGCCGCCACCTCCGCCGGATCGACCGGCCCGACCGGGGTCTCCCGCCGCCACCAGCCGAGCACCGGGGTGACCACGAAGTCACTCACCGGGATGTAGAGGTTCGGCAGCCGGCCGAAGACCACCACCCCCGAGGGGTCGAGACCCGTCTCCTCCTCGGCCTCCCGCAGGGCCGCCCGGACGGGGCCCTCGCCGTCGGGATCGCCGTCCTCCGGGTCCAGCGAGCCGCCAGGGAAGGACGGCTGACCGGCGTGCGAGCGCAGCGCCCGGGCCCGCTCGATGAAGAGGAGGTCAGGGCCGTCCGGGCCCTCGCCGAAGAGCACCAGCACAGCGGAGCGGCGGCCGCCGGTCTCCGGCGGCAGCATCCGGCTCAACTGGGCGGGACGCACCGTCCTGGCGGCCTCGCGTACGGGCTCCAGCCAGTCCGGGATCGGCACCTCCGGCGCCTGCTGATGCTCGCTCACAGCCCCACTCCGTCTCCGTCCGGCCCGGTTCCCCGCACCTGACCGAACCCCGCCCCTGTTCTGCTGTGTTCCTCTTTCAGCCGTGTTCCTCGGTTCCTCGGGATCATCCCTGCGCCGCGGGCGCCCCCGGGAAACCCTCCGGCGGCTTCAGCCGCTGCCCCGGCTGGCCGGCCATCTCGTACTTGAGGAGCTTCCGCGCCTTCTCGGCGTCGACCTCGCCGACCCCGTACGACGGGCAGAGCTCGGCGATCGGGCAGGCTCCGCAGGCCGGCTTGCGGGAGTGGCAGACCCGGCGGCCGTGGAAGATCAGCCGGTGCGAGAGCATCGTCCACTCCGACTTCGGGAAGAGCCCGGCCACGTCCTGCTCGATCACCACCGGGTCCTCGGACCCGGTCCAGCCGAACCGCCGGGCCAGCCGCCCGAAGTGGGTGTCCACGGTGATCCCGGGCACCCCGAAGGCGTTGCCGAGCACCACATTGGCCGTCTTGCGACCCACCCCCGGGAGGGTGACCAGGTCCTCCAGGCGGCCGGGCACCTCGCCGCCGAAGTCGTCCCGGAGCTTCGCCGACAGGCCGAGGAGCGCCTTGGCCTTCGCCCGGAAGAACCCGGTCGGCCGGATCAGCTCCTCCAGCTCCTCCGGAACGGCCGCCGCCATGTCCTCCGGGGTCGGATACCTCGCGAAGAGCGCCGGGGTCGTCTGGTTCACCCGCAGGTCGGTGGTCTGCGCCGACAGCACGGTGGCCACCAGCAGCTGGAAGGGATCCTCGAAATCCAGCTCCGGATGCGCGTACGGGTAGACCTCCGCCAGCGCCCGATTGATCCGCCGCGCCTGCCGCACCAGCCCGGTCCGCGTCTCCGGCAGCCGGGCCCCACCGCTCTTCGCCATGCCGATCAGCCTACGGCCCACCGCCGACACCGCGCGGGAAGTCGCCCCGGACCCCCGCTGCCGGGCCCCCGGGAGCCCGGATGGCCCGCTCCTTCACCGGGTAGGGGCGGGTCTGCGGCCGTATGCGGGACCCGGGCGCGTGGTGGGGGAATCCATAGGACACACTTGTTGTGATTGATCGCACTGTTTCTCGGTCGTGCATGATGGGGAGCGGATCGCTTCCTCCGGAAGTACGAAGGAGGCTCCCCGGGTACCGGCCGATGAGGAGGACCGAGTAGTGGACGACGTTCTGCGACGCGCCCCGCTGTTCGCGGCACTGGACGACGAGCAGGCGGCCGAGCTGCGCGCCTCCATGACCGAGACCACGCTGCCGCGTGGCGAGGCGCTGTTCCACGAGGGCGACCCGGGCGACCGGCTGTACGTCATCGTCGAGGGCAAGGTGAAGCTGCACCGCGCCTCGGCGGACGGTCGGGAGAGCATGCTCCAGGTGGTCGGCCCCGGCGACATGATCGGCGAGCTGGCGCTCTTCGACCCGGGCCCGCGGTCCGCCTCGGCGACCGCGCTGACCGAGGTCAAGCTGCTGGGGCTGGGCCACGGCGACCTGCAGCCGTGGCTGGGCGCCCGGCCGGAGGTCGCGATGGCGCTGCTCCGGGCGATCTCGCGGCGGCTGCGGCGGACCAACGACGTGATGTCCGACCTCGTCTTCGCGGACGTGCCCGGGCGGGTGGCCAAGGCGCTGCTGGACCTCTCGCGGCGGTTCGGCGTGCAGTCCGAGGAGGGCATCCACGTCGTCCACGACCTCACCCAGGAGGAGCTGGCCCAGCTGGTCGGCGCCTCCCGCGAGACCGTCAACAAGGCGCTGGCCGACTTCGCGCAGCGCGGCTGGCTCCGCTTGGAGGCTCGCGCGGTGATCCTCCTCGACGTCGAACGCCTGGCGCGGCGCTCGCGCTGACGCCGCGGGGCGGATCTGCGCGACGGCTCAAGGGGCGCGGGGGCCGCGTGGGCTGCGGGGGTTGCGGGGGCTGCGCGGCCCGCCGCGAACGGGGTTCCCTCGGAAACGGGGACTGGGCGGCAACTCCTCGGCCGTCGCCGAGCGCGGCGCCGCAGCGGCTTGGCCGCGCAGTTCCCCGCGCCCCTGATGCGCGCCTGCGGCGCTGCACCCGGGGCGGCCCGGGGTGGGCTAGATCAGGCCGTGTTCGCCGAGGTAGTCCAGTTGGGCGCGGACGGAGAGTTCGGCCGCGGGCCACAGCGTGCGGTCCACGTCGGCGTAGACGTGCTCGACGACCGCGCGAGCGGACCGGCAGCCCGCCTCGACCGCCGTCTCGACCTGCGCCAGCCGGTTCGCCCGGTGCGCCAGGTAGTACTCGACCGCCCCGAGCGCGTCGGCCAGCACCGGCCCGTGCCCCGGCAGCACCGTGCTGACCCCGGAGTCCGAGGTCAGCGCGTGCAGTCGGCGCAGCGAGTCCAGGTAGTCGCCCAGCCGCCCGTCCGGATACGCCACCACGGTGGTGCCCCGCCCCAGCACGGTGTCCCCGGTGAGCACCGCGTCGTCGGCCGGCAGGTGGAAGCAGAGCGAGTCGCCGGTGTGGCCGGGGGTGGCGACCACCCGCAGTTCCAGCCCGCCGACCTCCAGCACGTCCCCGTGGCCCAGTCCCTCCTCGCCCAGCCGCAGCGCCGGGTCGAGGGCGCGCACCGGTGCGCCGGAGAGCTCGGCGAAGCGGGCGGCGCCCTCGGCGTGGTCCGGATGGCCGTGGGTGAGGAGGATCTCCACGACCCGCCGCCCGGAGCGCTCCACCTCGGCCGCCACCGCCCGCAGATGGGCGTCGTCCAGGGGCCCCGGGTCGACGACCACGGCCTCCTCGGAGCCCGGCTCGGCGAGGATCCAGGTGTTGGTGCCGTCCAGGGTCATCGGGGACGGGTTGGGAGCGAGGACGCACAGGGCGCGGGGGGTCGCCTGGCCGCCCACGGTGGTGGCGGGCGTCCCGGGCGCGGTGCCGGCGGCGGTCATACTCTCAGGCTCCCTCGTTCATCGTCAGCTCGGCGTGTCCCGGCCACCGGATGCTGATCCGGCCCTCCTCGTCCAGCGAGGCCCGGCCGAGTACCGGGAGCAGCTCCCGGCGCCCGGCGGCGGCCGTGACCTCGGCCGCGTCGGCGTACCCGCGCAGCTCGCCGAGAGTGCTGAGCTGGGGCGGCATCAGGGCGTAGGCGCCGCGCCGGTACTCGGCCAGCGCCTCCTCCGGGCGCAGCCAGACCACCCGGTCGGCCTCGCCGGGCACCTCGGCGGTGCGCTGGCCGGCCGGGACGACCGCGGTGAAGAACCAGGTGTCGAAGCGGCGCTCCTCGAACTCCGGGGTGATCCAGCGGGCCCAGGCCGCCAGCAGGTCGCTGCGGAGCACCAGGCCGCGGCGGTCCAGGAACTCGGCGAAGGAGAGCTGGTGCGCCTCCAGCGCGGCCCGGTCCGCGCGCCAGCTCGGGCCGCTGACGTCGGCCAGCACGGAGTCCTCGCCGGCGCCGGCCAGCAGCACCCCGGACTCCTCGAAGGTCTCCCGCACGGCGGCGCAGACCAGTGCCTGGGCCTCGGCAGGGGGGCAGCCCAGGCGCTCGCCCCAGGCCTCGGCGTCCGGGCCCGCCCAGTGCCGGTGGAGGTCCTGCTCGCCGTCCCGGACGTCGACCGAGCCGCCGGGGTAGGCGTACATTCCGGCGGCGAAGGCCATCGAACGGCGCCGGCGGAGGAGGTAGACCTGCGGGCCGCCGGGGCGGTCGCGGAGCAGCACCACGGTGGCGGCGGGGCGCGGGCGGACCGGCGTCAGCCGGCCGTCCAGCAGCGCGCGGATCCGCTGCGGCCAGGACGGCGGCATGGTGCGCGGCCGGACGCCGTTCCTCGCCGGGTCCGCCGTGCTCTCCGCCGTCCGTCCCCTGCCGTCAGCGCTCTCAGCCATGCCGGGATCGTACGGCCCCGATCAAGCGAACAACAGCACGCCTGTTCCCCGGAAGGGGTGGCGGGGCCGTGGTGACCGGCCGTCGTGACCTGTGGTCGTGACCGGCCGTCGGGCCAGTCCCTGATCAGTCCCGGACCCGGACCTGGATCTCCACCTCGACCGGGGCGTCCATCGGCAGGACCGCCACGCCGACCGCGCTACGGGCGTGCACCCCGGCCTCGCCGAGCACCTCGCCGAGCAGCTCACTGGCGCCGTTCACGACGCCCGGCTGGCCGGTGAAGTCCTGCGCGGAGGCCACGAAGCCGGTGACCTTGACGACCCGCTCGATCAGGTCCAGGTCACCGATCGCGGACTTGACCGCGGCCAGCGCGTTGAGCGCGCAGATCCGCGCCTGCTCCTTGGCCTCCTCGGCGGTGACCTCGGCGCCGACCTTGCCGGTGAGCCCCAACTGGCCGCTCACCATGGGCAGCTGACCGGCCGTGAAGACGTACTCGCCGGAGCGGACGGCCGGCACGTAGGCGGCCACCGGCGGCACCACGTCCGGCAGGGCGATGCCGAGCTCGGCGAGGCGGGCCTCGACCCGGCCCGCCATTACTGCTTCTCCCGCTTGAAGTAGGCGACCAGCTGCTCGGGGTTGTTGGGCCCGGGCACGACCTGGACGAGCTCCCACCCGTCCGCGCCGAAGTTGTCCAGGATCTGCTTGGTGTTGTGCACCAGCAGGGGTGCGGTGAGGTATTCCCACTTGGTCATGGCGAGACTCTAACCGGCTGGGCGGACCGTGCCGGGCACGGCACCGGGACTGGTTACCCTCGCGGGAGGAGCGAGCGGACGGACGGAGGGCCCCGCGGATGGCGACAGCGGCCGGGAGGAGCCGGCAGACGGCTGCCCCCAAGAAGGCTGGAAGCGGCGGGAGCACCAAGGGCGCCAAGGCGGCCGGCAGGGCGGCGAGCGACTGGGAGGGCGTGCGGCTGCACGTCGTGACCGGGAAGGGCGGCACCGGCAAGACCACGGTCGCCGCCGCGCTCGCTCTGGCTCTGGCCGCCGAGGGCCGGCGCACCCTGCTGATCGAGGTCGAGGGCCGACAGGGCATCGCCGAGCTGTTCGGCATCGCCGCGCTGCCCTACGAGGAGCGGAAGATCGCCGCCGTAGCCCCTCCGGGCCAGCGCGCGGGGGGGAGTGCGGGGGAGGTGTACGCGCTGGCCATCGACACCGAGCTGGCGTTGCTCGAATACCTCGACATGTTCTACAAGCTCGGCCGCGCGGGTAAGGCGCTGCGCAAGGTCGGGTTCATCGACTTCGCCACCACCATCGCCCCCGGGCTGCGGGACGTGCTGCTCACCGGCAAGGCCTGCGAGGCCGCCCGGCGCAAGGGCCCGGACGGGCGCCCGTACTACGACGCGGTGGTGATGGACGCCCCGCCGACCGGGCGGATCGCGCGGTTCCTGAACGTCAACACCGAGGTGGCCGGGCTGGCCCGGTTCGGGCCGATACACACCCAGGCGCAGGCGGTGATGAAGGTTCTGAAGTCCCCTCAGACCGCCGTCCACCTGGTCACCCTGCTGGAGGAGATGCCGGTGCAGGAGACCGTGGACGGGGTGGCCGAGCTGCGGGCGGCCGGGCTGCCGGTCGGCGGGGTGATCGTCAACATGGTCCGGCCCCCGCTGCTGGACCGGGCCGCGGTGGACTCCGTCCACGGCGACCAGGCCAGGCACGAGGCGGAGATCGCCGAGGCGCTGACGGCAGCCGGGCTCGGCGGGCGCGGAGGACGCGCGGGACGCGGCGGGCGGGGCTCGCAGAAGGCGGTCCGCGCGCTGGTCGGGCCGCTGCTCGCGGAGGGCAGGGCGCACGCCTCGCGGGTGGAGCTGGAGCGCGAGCAGCGCACCGAGCTGGACCACCTCGGACTGCCGAGCTACCAGCTTCCGCTGCTGACCGAGGGCCCCGAGGCGGTCGATCTCGGGGGGCTGTACCGCTTGGCGGGCGAACTCACCGAACAGGGGGCGGCGTGAGCGAGGGCGGCGTGAGCGAGGCTACGGAGGCGAAGGGGACGACGGCGGCTGAGGCGGCGGCGTCGGCTGCGGCCGAGGCGGCCGGTGCGCTGGACGCGGATCCGCTGGACGCGGACGCGCTGCTGGACGACCCGGAGATCCGGATCATCGTCTGCTGCGGCTCAGGCGGCGTCGGCAAGACCACCACCGCGGCCGCTCTGGGGCTGCGCGCGGCCGAACGCGGCCGCCGGGTGGTGGTGCTGACGATCGACCCGGCCCGGCGGCTGGCCCAGTCGATGGGCCTCAGCGAGCTGGACAACACCCCGCGCCTGGTCAAGGACGGCGGCGAGGGCTCCGGCAGCCTCCACGCGATGATGCTGGACATGAAGCGGACCTTCGACGAGGTGGTCCTCTCGCACGCCGACCCCGAGCGGGCCAGGACCATCCTGGAGAACCCCTTCTACCAGTCGCTCTCGGCCGGTTTCGCGGGCACCCAGGAGTACATGGCCATGGAGAAGCTGGGCCAGCTCCGGGCGACCGACGAATGGGACCTGATCGTCGTGGACACCCCGCCGAGCCGGTCCGCGCTGGACTTCCTGGACGCCCCCGCGCGTCTCGGCTCCTTCCTGGACGGGCGGCTGATCAGGATCCTGGCCGCGCCGGCCAAGGTCGGCGGGCGCAGCGCGATGCGCTTCCTCAACGTCGGGATGGGCGTCTTCTCCGGGGTGTTCGGCGTCCTCGGCAAGGTGCTCGGGGCGAACGTCCTGGAGGACGTCTCGACCTTTGTGGCCGCCATGGACTCGATGTTCGGCGGCTTCCGGGAGCGCGCGGACCGCACCTACCGGCTGCTCCAGGCGCCGGGCACGGCGTTCCTTGTGGTGGCCGCCCCGGAACGGGACGCGCTGCGGGAGGCGGCGTACTTCGTCGACCGGCTGGACGCGGACCACATGCCGCTGGCCGGGCTGGTGCTCAACCGGGTGCACACCACCGAGGCCCCGCAGCTGACCGCGGAGCGGGCACTGGCGGCGGCCGAGGTGCTGGAGGCCGGCGAGGCGTCGGAACCGCCGGAGGCTTCGGAACCGCCGGAGGCGACGGCAGCGTCGGAGGCACCGCAGGTCTCGGCGGCCTCGGAGGCCTTGGAAGACTCGGAGATCTCGGAGATCTCGGAGGCCTCGGAGGTCTCGGAGGTCTCGGGGGCGCCCGCCGAGGCGGAGCTGCTCACCGCCGGCCTGCTGCGGCTGCACGCGGAACATGTCCAGGTGATCGCCCGGGAGCGGCGCATGCGGGACCGGTTCGTGTCGATGTACCCGCACGTCCCGGTCGCCGAGGTGCCGGCGCTGCCGGGGGACGTCCACGACCTCGACGGACTGCACGACATCGCTCAGCGACTCGCCGAGCAGGCGGGGCGGACGGGGTAGGCACGGCAGGCGGGCCGGGGCCGAGCGGCACGGGACTGAGCGGAACCGGGCTGAGGCGGGGCAAAGCTGAGGCAGGGCAGAGCTGCGGGGGCGGCGCCTCTGGGCGTCGTCAGCTGCGGTCTCGGCCGTGAATGTGCTGCCGGGACCGTGGGTGGCAGGGCCGTGCTGGGCCGTCCGCGCCTGGCCAGCGCTCGCCGGGCGGCGTATCCACCCGCTCGCGCCGACCTGCGTCGGTCGGGCCGCGCGCCTGCTCACCGCCCGGACTCACCCGGCGCGGGCGTAGTCCTCGCTCGCGGCCACCTCGGACATGTCCGCGACCGCGTCGACGTCCCCGACGTCGAGCCCGCCACCCATACCGATCCCGGCCCCCCGCTCGTACTCGCTCCGCGCCGTCTCCAGCAGCTTGCGCCACGAGACCACGGTGGGGCGCCGCCGCAGCAGCGCTCTGCGCTCCCGCTCGGTCATCCCTCCCCAGACGCCGAACTCCACGCGGTTGTCCAGGGCGTCGGCCAGGCACTCCGTGCGCACCGGGCATCCGGTGCACACCGCCTTGGCGCGATTCTGCGCTGCCCCCTGCACGAACAGTTCGTCCGGATCACTGGTGCGGCAGGCGGCCTGCGCACTCCAGTCGTCAACCCA
Organism: Phaeacidiphilus oryzae TH49; assembly: GCF_000744815.1. Lineage (NCBI taxonomy): Bacteria > Bacillati > Actinomycetota > Actinomycetes > Kitasatosporales > Streptomycetaceae > Phaeacidiphilus > Phaeacidiphilus oryzae. The sequence continues at coordinate 3,792,453 of NZ_JQMQ01000005.1, read as the reverse complement.
GCTCATGCTGGCGCCGTCCTCTCCCGAATCGAGGCTCCCCCACGGCGGCAACGGCATATTCACCGCTGCCAGTTGAGGACGTTACGGAAGAAGAGCAGGTTGCAACAGCCCCCCACGCATCATTCCTTCGTGGTCCGATCGGACTATGCGTGGCTAAGAGATCACCCACTGGAGTGAAAAATCGGGAAGAACCCGGGTCACCAGCGGCGCCGTTCCGACACGCCGTGGGCCGGGCTTCGGGGGACCCGGGTCACAGCGGCAATTCGGACAAATAACCAAGTGTCGGTCATTAGCATTCACAACTCGTCACTCGTCGGAGTGAGTTGATCGCGCAGACCCTCAGTTGTCGCAAGCTTGTGACAAGAGTAGGCGAACAGTTGGCCGCCTGTCCGGAGAACGGGCACGTATCCTCCTCCCCATGGCAAGACGATCCGGTACGCCCCTCCACAAAGTCTCGCTCGGCGTCCGCCTGCTCGGCGTCAGCGTTGTCGCGGGCGCCGTGGCGGCGGGGATCGCCCTGCCCGCCATCGGCTCGCTCGGCATCGGAGCCAAGTCCGCCGTCGGCGACTTCAACAACCTCCCCGCGGACTTCAAGGCCCCCCCGCTCGCCCAGGCGTCCTACATCTACGACGCCGACGGCGGCCTGATCGCCAAGGTCTACTCGGGCGACCGCGACCGCACCGTGGTGAAGAGCGACCAGATAGCGCCGATCATGAAGAAGGCCCTGGTCGCCATCGAGGACAACCGCTTCTACCAGCACGGCGCGATCGACCTGAAGGGCGTGCTGCGCGCGGTCACCAAGAACGCGGGCTCCGGCGGCGTCTCCCAGGGCGCCTCCACCCTCACCCAGCAGTACGTGAAGAACGTCTTCGTGGAGGAGGCGGGGGACAACCAGCAGGCGGTCCTCAAGGCCCAGCAGCAGACCATAGGCCGCAAGATCAAGGAACTGAAGTACGCGATCAAGGTCGAGGAGACCCTGACCAAGGACCAGATCCTCACCAACTACCTGAACATCACCTTCTTCGGTGAGCAGGCGTACGGGGTCGAGGCCGCGGCCGAGCGCTACTTCTCCGTCCACGCGAGCCAGCTGACCCTCCCGCAGGCCGCGCTGCTGGCCGGCATGGTGCAGTCGCCGACCGGCTACGACCCGGTGACCAACCCCACCCTGGCCAAGGAGCGCCGGGACCGGGTGCTCACCGACATGGCCACCTACCACGACATCACCGCGCAGCAGGCCGCCGAGGCCAAGGCCACCCCGATCAAGCTCAACTACCAGGCGCCGCGCACCGGCTGCACCGCCGCGGCGGCCGGCGAGGGCTTCTTCTGCGACTACGTCCGGCAGACCGTGCTCAGCGACCCGGCCTTCGGCGCCACCGCCGCCGCCCGCGCCAAGCTCTGGCACCAGGGCGGTCTGCGGATCCGCACCACCCTCGACCCCAAGGCGCAGGCCTCCGCCACCAAGGCGGTCGCCAAGCACGTCTACGCCTCGGACACCGCGGCCACCGGCATCAGCATGATCCAGCCGGGCACCGGCAAGATCCTGGCCATGGCGCAGAGCCGCCCGTACGGGGTGGACGCCAACCAGCACCAGACGACGCTCAACTACAACGCGACCTCCTCGCTGGACGGCGGCAACGGCTTCCAGACCGGTTCGACCTTCAAGCCGGTGATCGCCGCCGCCGCGCTGGAGAACGGCATCAGCCCCAGCCAGTCCTACGCCTCGCCGTACACCATGGCCTGGCCGGCCATGAGCACCTGCTCCGGGAAGACCTTCCCGGAGGGCGAGGGCTCCGGGCTCCAGGTGCACAACGACGAGACCAGTCTGGTCGGCCCGTTCAACATGCAGCAGGGCATGGCCAAGTCGGTCAACACCTACTTCGCCTCGCTGGAGGCGCAGACCGGCCTCTGCAACGTCAAGAACATGGCGGACAAGATGGGCCTGGGCACCCAGGCCGACGACAAGACCTCGATGCAGGTCGTCCCGTCGATGACGCTCGGCACCAACACGTACACGCCGCTGCAGATGGCGAACGTCTACGCGACCTTCGACGCCCACGGCCTGTACTGCAGCCCGATCGCCATCGACTCGGTGAGCACCGCGTACGGCAAGACCGTCAAGCCGCCGTCCGCCGACTGCCAGCAGGTGATGTCGCAGAAGACCGCGGACACCATCACCACCATGCTCCTCGGCGTGGTCCAGGACGGCACCGGCAAGCCGGCCGCGCTGGCCGACCGGCAGAGCGCCGGCAAGACCGGTACCACGGACAACGGCGCCGACGTCTGGTTCGTCGGCTACACCCCGGAGATCTCCTCCGCGGTCTGGGTCGGCAACCCGGCCAGCCCCAACCAGTCGATGAACGGCCAGACCATCGGCGGCACCTACTACGCCCAGGCGTTCGGCGGCACGGTCGCCGGACCGGTCTGGAACGACGCCATGCAGGGCGCCCTGGACGGCGTCCCGCCCGGCTCCTTCACCACCGTGAAGCTGCCCGGCACCGGCGGGGACAAGGGCAAGGGGAACGGGAACGGGAAGGGCAAGCAGCCCACCTCGCCGACCAACCCGACGAGCAACCCCATCGGCGGCATCCTCGGCGGGATATTCGGCAACGGCGGGGGCAAGAAGCACGGGCACTGATGCGGCGGGCGGCGAGCGCGATTGCGCCGCTGCGGCGACGCGGGCGCGCGGCGACGCGGGCGCGCGGCGGGGCGGGCCGGCGGCGGGGCGGGCCGGCGGCGGGCGGCGGGCGCGATTGCGCCGCTGCGGCAAGGCGGCCCGGCGGTGATGCGGTCCGGCGGTAACGCGGCCAACGGCAGTGCACAGCAGACGGCGCCGCGCCCGGCAGGAGGAGTTCCCTGCCGGGCGCGGCGCCGTCTGCCGTCCGCCGTCTCGTGTGCGGTGCACGCAGCCGCCTACGGTCCGCGGCCCGGTGCGGGTGCGGGTGCGGCGTAGTGGCTGCGGTGGCTACGCGCCCAGCGCGCGCTTCACGGCGGCGGCCACCCGGCCGCCCTCCGCACGCCCTGCCACCTGTGGGTTCACCAGCTTCATCACCGCGCCCATGGCCTTCATCCCGGACGCGCCGGACTCCGCGACCGCGGCCGCGACCAGCTCGTCGATCTCGGCGTCGGTCAGCTGCTTCGGCAGGTACTCGGCGAGCACCTCGCCCTCCGCGCGCTCCCGCTCCGCCGACTCCGTCCGGCCGCCCTGGTCGAAGGCCTCGGCGGCCTCCCGGCGCTTCTTCGCCTCACGGGTGACGACCTTGAGCACCTCGTCGTCCGAGAGCTCACGGGCCTTGGTGCCCGCCACCTCCTCCTTGGTGATCGCGGAGAGGGTCAGGCGCAGCGTCGCCGAGCGCAGTTCGTCGCGGGACTTGATGGCCGCGGTCAGATCGTCCTGGAGCCGCTGCTTGAGCGTGGGCATGCCGGTCATGCCGCCTAGTCTTACATCCCGGCCTCGCGGAATCGCGCCGTTATCCGCGCCCGTCCGCGCTCCGTCAGCCGCCCGTGCACCCGGAACCGGGCGAGCCCGCCGTCCGGGAAGACGTCCAGCCGCAGGTGGGTCACCGGCCGGTCGCCGGCCGGAAGGTCCGCGAGGACGAAGCGGTGGACGGTGTCCGGCTGCAGCCGGGTCCGCGGCAGCAGCTCGAACCAGTCCCCGGCCTCCCCGGCCTCCCCCGCCTCCTGCGGGCCGGCGCCCGCGCCGTCGGCGGCCGCGCAGCAGCCGGAGATCGCCGCCCATCCGGCCGCGTTCCCCTTGAAGTACGAGGTGTCCAGCTCGATCGCGCGAATCGTGCCCTCCCCCGCGAGCCGGAAGCGCACCCAGTCGTTGCTGCCGCGCACCCGGCGCCTGCGGTTCTCCCAGCCGTCGCCCATGGCCCGGGCCTGGTCCGGCAGGAGGAGGTTGGTCGGCGGGGAGTAGAAGCGGTCCGAGGCGTCCTCGACCACCGCGCCGTTGCCTACCGCGGCCAGGTCGACCACGTCCAGGGCGGCCAGCCACTCCGGGTCCGGCAGCACCTCCCCGTACGCGCGGAAGCGGGCGATCCCGCCGTCCGGGTACTGCCGCAGCCGCAGATGCGTCCAGCGGCCCGGCACGTCCACCTCGAAGCCGTTGGCGGCATGGCCGCGCACCTGGCTGCGCGGGACCAGCTCGGTCCACTTCACCTCGGGCGCCAGCAGCTCCTCCTCGCCCGGCGAGCCCGGCACGCAGGCGCCCTCCACGGAGATCTGCTGCGGGTAGTTGCCGCGGAAGTGGGCGGTGTCCACGACCACCCCGCGGACCGTGCCGGGCGCGCCGAGCCGGATCAGCGCCCAGTCGTGGGTGTCCTCGTCCGGGTGCGGGCGCTCGGCGGTGTTCCGGCGGCGCCTGGTCTCCCAGCCGTCCATGATCTGGCCCTTGTGGCCGAAAGTGCCGGGCTGGAACACCGGGCGCTCGCGAACCAGCAGGTTCTCGCGGGGGGCGAAGAGCTCGTCGTTGGCCGCCAGGACCCCGGCGCCGAGCCGGCGGTCCGTCAGCTCGACCTGCTGTGCGAAGGCGTGCTCCTCGTCCCGGTAGTCGGCGTACGGGTCGCCGCCGCCGTAGGGGGCGGCGTCGAAGGCGTGCGGGTCGTTCGGGGCGCTGGGGGTGGAGGTGGGCGTGGGGCTGGGCGTCGGGCTGGGCGTGGCGGTGGGGTCGGTCTGGGCGGACCTGGAGCTCATCCGGGCGTACCTCCGCGGTCTGTCGGGGCGGCGCTCGTCGCGCCGTGCCCCGTCTCGTGTCTCGTTCGGTGTCTCGTCTCGCGTCTCGTCTCGTCTGCCGACAACTCTCGCCCGCCGCTTCCTCCGCGGTCCATCGAGACTTCCGCGGGCTGACGTTCAGTCCGCCTGAACGGTCGGCCCCGGGGCCCGCGAGATCAGCCCTCGGTCGTAGCCCGGCCAGCCCAGGGGGCTGACGCGTCGTCGGGGACCGGTCTGCAACGATGGGTCCCATGCGACCGCTCTACTCCGTGCCGCTCGCCGTCGCCGCTACCGGTGCCGCAGGCATCGCCTACGCCGCCGGATACGAGGTCCGTTCCTTCCGCCTGCGCCGGGTCGAGGCACCGGTGCTGCCCCGGGGCGCGCAGCCGCTCCGCGTACTGCACGTCTCGGACATCCACATGGTCTCCGGCCAGCGGAAGAAGCAGCGCTGGCTGCGCTCGCTCGCCGGGCTGCGCCCGGACCTGGTGGTCAACACCGGCGACAACCTCTCCGACCCGGAGGGCGTGCCGGAGACCCTGGACGCCCTCGGCCCGCTGCTGGAGTTCCCGGGCGCGTACGTCTTCGGCTCGAACGACTACTACGGGCCGGTGGCCAAGAACCCGGCCCGCTACATCGCCGCCCGGCTCACCGGCGCCCACGGCCTGAACAACCCGGACGGCACCGCCCGCCGCGGGATCACCGGGGCCGTCCACAACCCCTGGCAGAAGCTGCGCGACGGCTTCGACCAGGCCGGCTGGCTGAACCTGACCAACACCCGCGGCCGGCTCCAAGTCGAGGGCATGGAGCTGGAGTTCACCGGTCTCGACGACCCGCACATCCGTCGCGACCGCTACCAGGAGGTGGCCGGCGGGCCGAGCCGGGACGCGGACCTGTCCATCGGCGTGGTCCACGCCCCCTACCTGCGGGTGCTGGACGCCTTCGCGGCCGAGCGGTACCCGCTGATCCTGGCCGGGCATACCCACGGCGGGCAGCTCTGCATCCCCTTCTACGGGGCACTGGTCACCAACTGCGACATCGACCCCGGCCGGGTCAAGGGACTGTCCACCCACAAGGCCGGCGGATACCGCTCGTACCTCCATGTGTCGGCGGGCTGCGGTACCAACCGGTACACCCCGGTCCGCTTCGCCTGCCCGCCGGAGGCGACCCTGCTGACCCTCACGGCGGCGGAGTAACCGACCGGCCGGGCGTCGGCCGGCTCACCTCACCGGGGTGAGCCAACCGTCGCGCGCCGCCGTGGCCCTGGCCACCTCCAGCATCCGCTCCACCGAGGCGGAACGTTCGTCCGCCCGCGTGATCAGGTGCACCTCCATCGCGGCCGGCGGATCCAGCGGCAGCCAGACCAGCCCGCCGGGGAGGCCCACCTGTCCGGAGGCGCCGACGATGGTCACCGCCGAGCCCTCCACCACCGGCTGGTAGGCGCCGTCGTAGTCCTGACCGCGCACCAGCACCTCCGGGGCGGCCCCGGCCCGCTCCGCGATGCCCATCACGGCGTCGTAGTGGCCGGGGTTCTGCTCGCGGGTGTGGAGGAGCAGCCGCACGCCGTCCAGGTCGGCGGGGTCGACCGAGCCGGTGTCGGCGGCGGCCTTGGCCAACGGGTGGTCGCTGCCGAGGATCACGCCCTGGCGCTCCAGCCGGATCAGCGTGTTGCGCAGCCCCTCCACCTCGGGGGCGCAGCGCACCAGGCCGACGTCGAGGAGACCGTGGGCGACGCCGTTGACGATGTCCCCGGAGGCCAGCACCCGGGCCGAGACCTCGATGCCGGGGCACTCCTCGCTCATCGCCTGGAGCAGCGCGGGGGCGGTCTCGTAGCCGGCGCTCATCCCGTACCCGAAGGAGATGTTGCCGAGCCGGCCGTCCGCGTACTGCTGCACGTCCCGCCAGAGGGAGTCGGCGAGCGAGAGGACCACCGGGCCGCGCTCCAGAAGCAGCCGACCGGCCTCGGTGGGCGCGACGTCCTCCACACTCCGGTGGAGCAGCTCGACGCCGAGCTCGCGCTCGAGCTCGCGCACCTGTCGGCTGACCACGGGCTGGGCGACGTGCAGACGCTCGGCGGCGCGGGCGAAGCTCCGCTCCTCGGCGACGGCGAGGAAGTAACTCAGGCTGCGCAGCTCAGGCATGCCCCCATCCTAGGAGGAGAAGCCCGCCCAAACCGGCATGACCAGCACTCCCGCCACGCCCTCCGGCCCAGCCGCCGCGAACGCGATTTCGTCCCAGGCCAACCGTCCGCTAGAGTTATCCCCGTTGCACCGAGCAGCCGCAAGGCCGCAGACGGCAACACCGGGGTGTGGCGCAGCTTGGTAGCGCGCTTCGTTCGGGACGAAGAGGCCGTGGGTTCAAATCCCGCCACCCCGACCAGCTCAGAGGCCCTGCCGGTTATCCGGCAGGGCCTCTGCGTATCTAACTGAGTGACTACCGTTCGGGGCCTTCGCCCGAGCCGGCGTCGCGCTCGCTCCCGCTCTTGAAGATCTGATCCATGACGACCGCTCCCGTCTGGATCACCGGCCGGATCTGCTTCCGGTAGACCTCCTCGGTCACCGCCGTACTGGAGTGCCCGACCAACCGCGAGATCTCTTCCAGCGGAACCCCGCTGTCCGACAGCAGAGACACGAAGCTGTGACGAAGCTCTCGCGGAGTCCACTCGGCAGCGGTCACACCCTCCGCCTGGTCGATGGCAGCGCGGAAGGCGCGCCGCACGTGGGACGGGTCCAGCGCGGTCCCCACGTCCGAGTGGAACACGAGATCGTTTTCCTGCCACCGGTGGCCGGCCGCGTAGCGGTCCCATCCCTGATCCACCCAGTGATCCAGAAGGGCTTCAACGCACCGGGCCGGCAGCGCCAGCGTCCGCCGAGACTTTCGCGTCTTGGTGTCCCCCGTCGCCCGCACCGACCGCCAGACGGCCATGTACGGCGGGATCGGCGGGTTCGCGTCGGGATCACCCTTGAGGAAGACGTGATCCCAGGTCAGCGCCCGAAGCTCCTCCGTCCGCGCCCCCGTCAGCAGTGAGACGACGACGTACGCCCGCATCGGGCTCTCCTCCGCGGCCTTCAACACGGCTTCTGCCTGAGCCAGCGTCAGCGCCTTGGACGGACGCCCCGGTTGGCCGGTGGGCACCGCGCACAGCTCGACTACGTTGCGCTTCACCTTGTCTCGCGCCATGGCCCGGCGCACCGAGCGGTTCAGGCAGGAGCGGATTCCCTCCAGGGTGCGCGTGCTCAGCGTCTTCGCCTTCGCAGCGAGCCACCGATCCACGTCGTCCGCGCTCAACTCCCGCAGCTTGCGGGCCCCGAGAGCCGGGATCACATGAGTCCGGCACAGCGTGGTGCACGCCTTCACCGTCTCCGGGCTCCGGCCGGCCAGCCCGTAGGCCAACCAGTCGTTCACCGCATCGGCCACGGTGTAGTTGGTCGGCGCGATGGCCAACCCGTCCTCGTGGTCGCGCAGGACCTCTTTCAGCTTGGCCTTGGCCTCAGTCTTGGTCCGCCCGCTGCCGCGCTTCACGATCCGCTTGCCGCTCGGGTCATAGCCGACGGTCACCGAGGCGATCCAACGCTGGCGCTTCTCATCCCAGTGGAGACCGCCGTCCCCCCTGCTCCGCCGCTTAGGCACAGCGCTGCCCCGCTTCTCGTTCCAGCAGCGCCACGTACTCTCGCACCGCACTCGCCGGCACGAGACGCGCCCGCCCTTCCTTCACTGTCCGGAGCCGACCAGAGCGGATCAGCTCGTAGACGACCGTCCGGCTCAGGCTGAGCACCACCGCGGCATCCTTCACCCGATACAGGGCGGGTGCCGGGAGCGCCGGCGATTCCACGGCCATGGTCACTGTCACGCTGCTACTCCTTCCGTACCGATCGAGCCGGCGTCGTTCTCGCGTGCGAGTCGTCTGGACTCGCGTAGGTCGTTGGCGATGGTCGCGGCGAACATGGACTCGCCGGGGGTGAGGCCCTGTCCGGCGTAGATCCAGTGCGCGAGGGTCAGCGTGGTGTCGTCCTCTTCGGGGTCGGGCAGGCCGAGTGCGGCCCGCTGCTCCGCTGCGCGGTAGGCAGCTCGTTCCTCCCGGATCGAGGTGAGAGTGACGGAGTAGCGGCGGGACTTGGAGGCGAAGTGCCCGCGAAAGCCGAGCATGTGCGCCCACGCGGCCAGCCGGCGGCCCGGGTAGTACGCATCCAGGTCGAGGCAGGTTTCGATCAGGCGACGGGCGTGCGCGGGCACCTTGAGCAGGTCGAGCGCTTCGCGGTTGCCGATCGGCCGATCCACGGTGCCGGTGCTTTCCGCCGCCTTGGTGGCGTACTTGGCGACGTAGGAGGCGACCGCCTGCTCTGTCAGCTCCGAGCCGTCCCCGAAGGCCCGCACCGGCCGCACATCGAGCTGCCGGCCCCAGCGCACGGCCATCGCCGGATGCCCCGCAAGCGACGCCGGAACGCCCAGCCGCGCCCGCGCTGCGGCGGTGCGGATCGCGTCGTCCAGCAGTTCCACCGTGGCCCAGCCAGGCGGGTCGTCCTCCGCGCCCTCCGGGCCGTCCAGGCGGATCACGGCGTGAAAGTGCACGGCCCCGCGGCGCTGGAACTCCGCGACCTTGGCGTAGGACAGACGCAGCACCTCGCGCAGCCGGGATCGCGGGATACCCGTGCGTTCGGCGAGGGTGCGCGCGAGCTGGATGGTGAAGCGGTTCCACAGGTCACCGGCGTGGTTGTTCCACAGCACCGCGCCCACGTAGTCGTACCGCTCCGGATCGAGCGGCGTGCCCAGCTCTGGGGCGTCTTCGGCATGCCGGCGTCCGCAGCGGCACCGGCCGGTGTCGGGGCGGTTGTGGACGGGGCCGAAGCTGGGGGCGGTGAAGGTGGCGAACACCCGCGGGTGCTCCCGCACTTCCGCTCGCACGCCCTTGGTGTCGTCGCCGACCAGGCCGGCCCGCACCAGGTGGTAGGTGTCCGCCGCGTACGTCGCCGCACAGGAGGGGCAGCGGGAGGCGCGGCGGTTGCCGCAGGCCAGCCGGAGGACGCCGCCGGGTTCGGTGTCGGTGGCGTAGGTGTGCAGGACCTGTCGCGTGGTGCGGTCGAGGATCTTGGACCAGCCGCGCAGCCGGATCGGGGCAGAGCATCCGCCGGTTGCGCGGATCTGCCGGAGCCAGCGTTCATGGTCGGGGGCGGAGGCCACCTTCACCAGGTCGGCGAGGGTGGCCTCATCCAGGGCCGGCAGGGTCACCGGCGCTCTCCCTTCTTCTCGTCACTCGGGGTGTGGGCGTCGTTCCATTGCTCGGCACAGACCTTGTGGACGGGCCGGCCGCGGTCGGAGCGCAGGTGGGTCGGGTTCGCGCACAGCACGCAGTCCGCTTCCCTCTCGTTCCAGTGGGAGTGGTCGCGCCAGTTCAGGAGGGACACCGCGGGTCACCTCCGGGCGCTGGCCAGCGCGGCCGGCCGGGGCGGGGTGGTGGTTCCGGTGCCGTGGCAGGCCGGGCAGTCCACGCGCAGGGTGGGCAGGGTGCCGTCCGGGCGGCGGGGGCCGGTGCTGATGGCCACGGTCGGGTGACCGTCGCAGTGTCCGCAGACACGGGCCGGGGTGGTAGCGGGCATGATGGGTCCTCTCGGTGTCGTTTGATGCGGGATCGAGGGCCCGGGGCGGTCGGGTGTTCCTTGGCCGGGATGTCGGCCGCCCCGGGGCGCAGTCAGCGGCGCTGGTCGCGCTGGTGGTCGGCGAGCATGGAGCGCAGGACGACCGCGGCCACGGTGACCGAGATGGCGGTCACGGCGATGGCCAGGAACAGCGCGGTCACCGCGACGGCCAGGGCGACCGTGCCGGCGACGGCCACGGTTCCGGCCGCGAGGTACAGCCCGATCGGGCGGTCGGTGTGCGGCCGGACGGGCCCCCGGGCCTGATACGGGGGCGTGGCCGGGGCGGAGTGCCCGCAGGGGCAGGGCGCACCGGGGGCGGTCGGGGCCGGGGACGGCGGGGTGTGGGTGATGACGTAGACGGGTTCGGGGTACTTCGGGCGGATCATCGGTGGTGCTCCCTTCGGGGTCAGTGGCCGTTGACGATCTGGGTGCCGGACTTGGTGCCGTCTTCGACGGCGGGGCCGAGGAAGGTGTGGGCGAGCAGGAAGCCGAACAGGACCAGGGCGATCACGCCCCACCAGCGCACCCGGTGGAACTTGATGAACGCGAAGGCGATCAGGCCAAGCACGAGGATCAGCGGAAGGTGCACGGACACGGTCGGTCAGTCCTTTCAGGTCAGTTGGGCGGCGATCGCGTCGGCCATGGCCGGCGGGACGCCCAGGGCGGAGCGCAGGGCTTCGGGCTCCAGGTCGGTGCCGGTCCGGGCCCGGTGGGCGGCGGTGAGCTTGCGGGCGTGGTCCACCAGCGCCGGCGGCACGGCCATCGGTGCGGCAGCCACCGCTTCGGCTGCGGGGGCGGGCAGTTCGGCCCGGGCGTCCTCCGGTGCCGTGGCGGTCTCGGTGGCGCGGTCGAGGTAGACCGAGCCGTCCTCTGTCGGGGTCGGTGTGCGGGGTTCGCTCAGCTCGGTCGTGGCCGGTGCCGGGGTGGCGTGCGCGAGCAGGGTGCCGCCGAGGAAGGCGACCGCGGGCCAGCCGGCCACCACGATCCGCAGCAGCGCCGGGACGTGTTCCAGATCGAGCAGGCCGGCGGTGGCCACGTTCGCCCCGAGCGAGGCGGTCAGCGCCACGGCGAACCACGCCCACGCGGCGCGGGCCGGGGCACCGGAGCGGCGCAGCGTCCGCAGCCGGCGCCACGCAGCGACCAGCAGCAGATCCACGCTGATCGGGTAGGCCCAACCCTTCCAGCCGTGCTGGCCGGCCGCGTCCGCGATGTCGTGCAGGTGCGCGAAGGACAGCGAACCGGCGATCACGGCCTGCACCAGCACCAGATCCAGGCGAGGCAGCAGCGCGCGGCGCATCACTGTTCCCCTTCCATGTCGGGTTCGGTGCCGGTGCCCCAGCAGTGCAGGCATGCGCCTTCCTGGTGGCCGACCACGCGGTGTCGGCGTCCGACCCGGACGGCTTTGGCGACCGTGCCGGAGCCATGGCAGACGGTGCAGGCCGGCAGTTCGGCGACCGAGACCACTGGGGGCTTGCGGGCGGTCATGGCGGTCACTGCCCGCGGTGTGCGTGACGCTGCACCGCGGCCTCATGACTTGTCTCCATGGCCGCCCGCATCCGGGTGCTGCACGTGGCGAAGGCCGATCGCGCGGCCGCGATCTCGCCGTGCGGTGCACCGGAGGTCTCCGCTTGGTCCAGCGCGACCGCGGCGGCATCGCGGGCCTTAGCCGCGGTGCGGTACTGCCGGTAGGCCTCCTTTGCGCGCTGCTCCAGCTCCCGGGACGTGGCTTGGTCGTTGGCGCTGCTGCTCTGGCGGTTGAACATGCCCATGATCGGGTTCCTCTCCGGTTCTCGTAATGCGGCGTGAGTCGGTCACGCAGGCTGGGAGTGCGCTGTTCCTCAGGCCGCGGCGGGCGGGGCGTCCGCCACGTCATCCAGCGAGACGGCGGGGGCCGGGATGACGGGCCGGAACGCCACCAGCTCCGGCAGGTACGGAGTCAGATGAGCGGTCTCGTGTGCGACGGTCACGGCCTGCGCGAGGGTGATTTCCGGGGTGCGGATGCGGGACCAGGCCCCCGAGGTGGCTCCGGCGATCGCGGTCCCGGGCCGGTTCTCGGCGATCCGGGTGGCTGCGGCCACCGCGGTCTCGGAGATGTCGCCGAGGGCCATCTTCGCCGTGGCTTCGTCGTTGACCCGGTGGCAGATCCGCCCGGAGAGCTGAGCGCGCAGCGCGGTCGCGCCCTTGCCCAGCTCCGAGCCGAAGCGCTGCCCGGAGACCTCCAGGTACATCCCCGCCGCGCGGGCGAGCTGCGCGAAGCGGATCATCTCGCCGGCAAGGTGCTCTTGGCGCTGCTTGCTGCCGGTGAGGAACAGTTCGGCGATCTCGTCGATCTGCACCACGACCGGGGTCGGCCGCAGCTCCTCCGGCAGTCCCCACACATCGGCGGTGATCTCCTCCGCCGGCGTGCGTCCGCTCAGGCCCTGGTGCTGGCGGATCAGCTCGAAGCGGTCGGCGACCATGCCGTTGAGCGCTTCGATCAGGTCCACGGCCGCATCCACCTCGGATGCCTGCGCCGACAGCCGCGGGGCGAGCGCGGCGGTGTCTACGACCTTGAGATCCATGCTGACCAGCGCGACCGGCTGACGGGCCAGCCCGACGAAGGTGCCGCGCTGGAACATGGACTTGCCGGACGAGGTGGCGCCCAGGCTCAGCGAGTGCGGGGTGGCGCGGAAGTCACGGACGAACAGCGTGCCGTCCTCCCGCAGCCCCACCGGGATCCGCAGCAGCTCGGTGGACTTGGCGACCGCGCGGGCCGGCAGCACGACGCGGCGCAGGATGTCGAAGCCGGTGAGCCGGATCTCGACTACTCCGGGGCGTACGTCGTGCACGTAGATGCCGTGCACGCCCCAGGCGTGGCGCAGTCGCTCGGACACGTCCCGCACGCTCGCGGTCTCCTGTCCCTTCGCCAGTCGCAGCCGAAGCCGCAGGCCGGTGGCGGTCGGGGCGATCCGGGTGATCCGGGGCGGGATGGGCCGCAGCTTGCCCACGCCGGCAGCCCGCGCGGCCATGGCCTTCCACATCGGGGGTTCCACGACCAGCCCGCACGCCTCCATCACCTCGGCGTAGGAGTGGCCGATGCGACCGAGCGTCATCGGCAGGCCGATGGTCGCCCAGTACGCCCGGGGCATCCGGGCCCGGGTGTAGGCGACCCCCGCACCGCCAACGGCCAGCGGGGCGCCTATCTCCAGCAGCGAGGCCAGTTCGGACACGGCAATCAGCCCTTCCCGTTCACAGCGGCAGCGGAGGTGATCGCGACCGCGCGGAAGGCGATCCCGTGCTTCTTCTGGCCGTTGAACTCGTTCTCCCAGTCCCGCGCCCGCAGCCCGGTCACCCGCACCGGCATGCCGACCGTCAGCTCCTCCGAGATACCGGTCTCCGGCACGGAGACGGTCAGCAGGTTGGCCTCTCCCTCGTCGGCCACAGTCAGGCCCAGCGTGAGGAGCTTGGCGCCGGTCTCGCGGTCCTCGGCGATCTCGCCGGTCTTGCGGTTGGCGACCTTCGGCGCGGGCGGAACCGCCACGAAGATGACGGCGGTCTGAGTGTCGATCTTGAAGGACGGCATTGCGTCGCTCCTTGTGTCAGTCGGGCACCACACCCGAACTAGTAGCTTCTCTGCGAAGGTACTCGCAGAAAAACTGCGAGTCAAGCAAATCTGCGAGTAGCAGTTTCGCTGTGCGTCTGAGAAGCTGGTCTGTGACTACCAAGGAGGCTCCATGACCAGCGGATTCGGTCTCGTCGTCCGGTTCGAGCTGCGTGACGAAGCGTCAGCCACAGGATTCGATGAGCTGGTGTCCCGCACCGTGCCGCAGATCGAGGCACAAGAGCCGGGAACTCTCGCGTACGTGGTGCACACCGCCCCCGACGACCCAAAGGTCCGCGTCTTCTACGAGCTGTACGCCGACCGCGCCGCCTTCGACGCGCACGAGCAGCAGCCACACACCAAGCACTTCCTGGCGCAGCGCGAGCAGTACCTCACCGACGTGCAGGTCACTTTCATCGAGCGCCAGACCGGGAAGGGACCGGCCGCGGCGTGAGCACCCCCGAAGAGACCAAGGCGATGGGCAGCCGGATCGCCGATCTACGGCGCGAACGAGGGCTGACGCAGCCCGAGTTGGCCGTCCAGGTCGGCCGCACCGCGAGTTGGATGTCCCAGGTAGAGCGCGGCGTCCAACCCGTGAACCGGCTGGACGTATTGCGCCTTCTGGCTGACGCCCTCGGCGTGTCCCTGCAAACCTTGCAGCCCGACGCACCCACCGAGGCAGCACCCGCCACCACGGAGCCGGCCGCAGCCGAGCAGCGCAACGACCTCGACCAAGCCCGACTGGTCATCTCCGGCCACCCCGCGCCCGACGTTCTACTCAACGGGGACGCCCAGCCCACACCGGCGAACCTGCCGGAACTGCGGGCCGGGGTCGAACACGTCTGGGACCTCACCCACGCCGACCAATTCGCTGAGCTGAGCGCGATGCTGGGCAAGTTGGTGCCCCGGCTGGAGCGTGCCGTCCGCACCGCCCCCGCGGCCGAGCAGCCCGAACTCTCGCTCTTGCTGGCGCGGACCTATCAGGCTCTCGCCGCAGCGTTCGTGCGCCAGGACGAAGCGGACGCGGCATGGTTGGCCGCGGACCGGGCAATCGGTGCGGCCGAGCGATCCGGTCAGCCCCTGCACGTCTTCGCCGGTGTGTTCCGCCTCGCCCAAGCCTTCGTCCGGCTCAAGCACTTCGACCAGGCCGAGCACGCGGCGACCACCGCGCTCAACGCCGTTCGCGAGCACGCGAAGCCCGCCGAGACCGAGCCGGAAGTCCTCTCCGTCCTCGGTTCACTCCATCTCGTCCTCGCGCTGATCCACGCCCGCGCCGGCGACCGCACCCGAGCCCGCACCGAGACCGAGAACGCGCGAGCAGTCGCCCGCCGACTCGGTGAGGACCGCAACGACTTCAACCTTGAGTTCGGCCCGACCAACGTCGAGATCCAGGCCGTATCCATCGCCGTAGATCTCGGCGACGCCGGCGAAGCCATCGAGATCGGCCAACACGTCGATGCCTCCGGCTTGTCCGTCGAGCGGCAGGCCCGCCTTCTGATGGACCTCGGGCGTGCCTACGCCCAGCGCCGGCAGAGCGGCGAAGCCCTCGATTGCCTGATCCGAGCCGAACACCTCGCCCCCGAGGTCATCCACACCCACGTGGCAGCACGCAACGCCATCCGCGAACTCGTCCTCGTTGCCGGGCGTTCCGCATCCCCCGAACTGAAAGCACTCGCCGAGCGTGCCGACGCGATGCCCTGAATCCCGCACACTCACGCACATCAACACCCGCGCAGCGACGGTGGATTAAAGTTTCTCTACTTCATCAAGGCACCCGGCGGCGCACAGCGCCGCCGGGCCCGCGCCCGCCCGTCGGCGCGCACTCGCGCTCATGCCTTCGGCCCGCGCGGCGCGCGCCACGGGCAGCGCGGGCCCGCTGGATAGGCCCGAGGGCATGAAGGTAGAGCCCACTCGCGCGGCATGGCGATTGGATGCCTCCGGCGGGGGCGCTCCGGCTCCGGGATAGCCAAGATCGTGACGCGGCTGACCGCCGATCAGGGGGAAGGGCGGGTGTCTGCCATCCCGCCTGCCGACGACCCAGGCGAAGCCGTATCAGCCGTGGCCGGCGGGGTCCAGATCGTTCGTACAGTGGCGCGCTCCATCTGGACCCCGCCGGCCACGCCCGATACCACTACGTGTGGGCCGACGGCAGACGGGATGGCAGACGGAGGAAGGTGCGGCGTTCCGGCGGAACTCTATTCGTGGCCGCCAAAGTGCGGACTGCTGACCAAATGTGCGTATCTTGTGCCCACGGCAAGGAGATGGCCTTTAGCATGCTGAGGCATGGCATCTGACTTCGGCGCGGACCTGAGGAAGCTGTTCGTTGAACTGAGCGGCTACCAAATCGAGGACACAGACTATGTGTCCTACTTCGTCAACGAGTACGGCGAGCGTTTGATCTTCGTCCAGAGGCGTGGCGAGTCGACGGCGACCCTTCTGCACTCTGATCTTGATTGGGAGCCAAAGATCATCGATGGCCCGGTCAAGACCATGGGCGATACGGTCGATGCTGCCGAGAAGGCGGTGTTGGAGCGCGTGAACCCTGACGGTGGTCTACTCAACACCCCTACCGTGGCAGGAATCATCTTGAACTGGCCGGAGGCCATGTGGCTCAAAGCCTGCCGAGACGCAAGCCAAGTCCTCCGGGGCCAGGGGTGATCACCTTCGTTCGCCTTGCGGTATCCCTAGCGGAGGAGTACAGCAGCGAAGTACGGCAACCGTGTCGATCGCAGGTGACCGCAGCCGCTCGCGCTAGCCTTGTTGGCCGGGCTGGGAGACCCCAGCAAACGAGCTGCCGGTAGTTCGCATCCAGGGGCATGCTGCCGTAGTAGCTGAGTGTCTAACTGCGCTACAACCGCAACGGACGACGCCGTACAACCACGGACGTCCGGGGAACGTTCTGGCAGGTCAGAGCGTATGAGACACCAGGCCGGATGCCCGCTCGGATTGCTTCGGGACGAAGAGGCCGTGGGTTCAAATCCCGCCGCCCCGACCCAGGAAATAGCAGATCAGGCCCGGTCTTCCACACGGAAGGCCGAGCCTGACTGCTGTTCCGCCCGCGTTTTGGAGCGGACTTGGAGCGATCTTGCTTCGTACCGTCCGAATCAGGGCTCGCTCCGTCGCCCCTGACGCTCTTTCAGGAGAGCGTCGAGCGAGAGTGGCCATGGGAGAGCCCGGACCCATGGCTGACCGGGCGTTCAGCGCCTCCTCCCACAGATCTGTGAGCTTCGTCATGAGAGCGCGGCGCCTCCGCGGGTGATGCGGCCCTAGCGGGCCTGCACCGAACCGTCCTCGCGCCCCATCCGCTCGCGCGTCCCCAGTCCCCGCATGAGCGTCTTGTGGGTGTGACGTAGGCCATGCGGAGTGAGCCCCTTCACGATCGGCAGCCAGGAGGCATCCGCACGCCGAGACGTTCCCAGCCCGCGCGCCGGAAGGCCCGGCCGGGGCGCCCGGCAAGGACCGGTAGCGGGGTGCGGCGCCTCCGGCAGTGCAATTCAGCGCGCGGGATGCACGCTGCGGCTTCGCACTCGGTGAGACCGGCCGACTCCCCCGCACCGATGAGACTGGCTGGGCCCTGCCCCAGATTCGGGTTTCTCTGCGCGAGCTCGGCCATGCCCCCACTGGGAACGGTTTCTCCGGGATTCGTGGCTCAGCTACGGTCCAATCGAGCCCCAGCCATCCGGTACGGCAGGAGCGCCCGCGGGGGAAGGGCTGGCCGAAACAGCCGTCTTGTCAGGCTCTCACGCTGGTTCAACGCTGGTGACAGTGGTCGCCGGGCGGGGCACGGCTGCGCGTCGGTCGGCGGAACGGCTGAGGGGGCGGCGTGGGGGCACAGCCGAGTGAGTTGGTGGATCTGCTGCGGGATCGGCTGCTGACCATGACCAGAGCGGGTTCGGCAGTTGACGTACTACAGAACATCAATCCGGATCGGGGCGGGCTGGTACTGGTGGGCAAAGGCGCATCGGAGCGGCTCAGGCCGTTGCGTGGCTCCCCCGGTGCTGACGTCCTCGCCATCGATCCCGAGCGGCACACCGGGCAGTGGGCCACCCCGGAGGATCCGTTCGGGCTTGCCGACGGTGACGGCCGACTGACTCCCGGCCCGACGCTGACGCAGGTCCTGAAAAGCCAACTGGCCAGCGGCGCGAGTTTCGCGGTGACTCCGACGGGGTTTATACCGGACCGCGATGTGCCGACGCTTGACGCCGTGGTAGACCACGCCGCCGAGGCAGAGGTGGCGAACACCTTGGTTGTACTGCCGTGCGGATTCGACTGGCTGCGGGAGCCGCACATCCACGCCCTCGTCAGCGCCGCAGGACGCTCCCGCTACCCGGTCGGCCTGGCACTGGCCGGTGATGCGAAGCCCGATCCGCTGGACCACTCCGGTGTTCCGGCACAGATGCGAAGGCTCTGCCAGACCTGCGATCGGCTGGTCATCTGGCGGACCGACCTTGCCGCACTGGATGCCATCGCTCACGGTGCGCTGGCCGGGGCGGTCGGCACCAACGCGACTCTCCGGCATGCGATGCGGCCGATGCCCGAGCGGAAGGGCTTCGGTCGCCGGCTCTTCCCTGCACTGATCGTCGAACGCCTACTGAGGTTCGTACGGCAGAACACCATCCGGGACTGGTACGCCGCCGGTCGCGACGCCTGGACCTGCGACTGCACGGCATGCGACGGAAGAAGGCTGACCGACATACCCGATGGCGCTGCTGGTGAGCGGGCCACGCTTGGTCATAACTGCCGGGTACTAGGTGCTCTGCACTGCGGTCTCGCTGAGCACCGCGAGGGCGAGGACCGACTCGAGTGGTGGCACAGCCGGATCGACGAAGCCTGGGCAGCGCATCGGAGGCTGGCCGTGGAGGTCGGTGGAGATCAGAACCTCCAGGTCCCTCGAGTGCTCACTGCCTGGCGGCGGGATCCACCGCCGCCCCTCTCCGGAGCATGGTCGACCGCGCCGTGACCTCGCGCCTCCGTCAGTCCGTGAAGGCCGTGCCGCAGCGCGGGCAGCGGGGCGGTCTGGGGCCGTCTTCCAGGTGGCCGCACTCCGGGCAGACGCGGTTGAGGGCGCAGGCCGGTTCGCCGCCCTGGTCCTGGGGCGCCGTAGCCGCGAGGAAGGACGGCGGCGGTTCGGACGCGATGGTCATCCCGGGGCGGCGGCGGTGGACGGTGAGGTAGGCGAGGCCGTCGGGACCAGCCGAGAGGGAGCGGCGGGAGCCGTGCGGGAGCCAGACGGCGGCGCCGGCGCGGAGGGCCAGGGCGCCGCCGTCGGCGTCCCGCAGTTCGCCGGAGCCGGCGAAGCCGACCAGCAGGACGTCCAGGTCGGGCTCGGCGTGCGCGGGGACCTCCGCTCCCGGTGGGAGGCGGAGGAGGTTGGCGTCCAACTGCCGGCCGGATTCGGAGAGCCGCCACAGCGCGCCGCGACCGGCGCCGGGCCCGGACTCGGACTCCGACTCGGACAGGAGGTCGTCGAAGCGGGCGAGGAGGGCGGGGCGCGGCTCCTCGGGATCGGTCGGCTGCTCGCTCATGTCGGTCAGTCTGCCTGATCGGGTTTGATGGGGGCATGAGTGAGAACCAGCAGCAGACGCCCGAGCCCGCGTCCCCCACGCCGGAGGCCACCACGGCCCCCGCGGCCGAGTGGGAGCAGCGCTTCCGGGCCGCCCGGGTCGGCTTCCCCGAGTGGGCCGAGGACGCGCCCGACCGCTCGCTCTTCGTCTCCAACGCCACCGGCACCTACGAGGTGTACGCCTGGGACCGGTCGACGGGCGGGCAGCGGCAGGTGACCGACCGCCCGAACGGCACCACCGACGCCGTCCTCAGCCCGGACGGCGAGTGGATCTGGTGGTTCGACGACAAGGACGGGGACGAGTTCGGGGTCTGGCGCCGGCAGCCCTTCGCAGGCGGCGACGACGAGACCGCCGTGCCCGGCCTGGAGCCCTCGTACCCGGCCGGGCTGGCGCTCGGGCGGGACGGCACGGTCGCCGTCGGGCGCTCCACGGACGAGCACGGGACCACGATCCACGTCCGCCGCCCGGGCGCCGAGGAGCCCGTGGAGGTCTACCGGCACCGCGAGTCGGGCGGCGTCGCCGATCTCTCCCACGACGCGAAGCTGCTGGCCGTCGAGCACACCGAGCACGGAGACGCCATGCACTCGGCGCTGCGGGTGCTCAGGCTCCCGGAGAACGCCGCCGTCGGCGAACTGGACGACGCGACCGGCCGCGAGGAGCCGCGCGGCCTCTCCTGCCTCGGCTTCGCCCCGATCGCCGGCGACTCCCGGATGCTCGTCGCCCACCAGCGCCGGGGCCGCTGGGAGCTGCTGATCTGGAACCCGGTGGAGGGCACCGAGGAGGAACTGGCGCTCCGCCTGCCGGACGGCACGGAGCTGCCCGGCGAGGTCTCCGCGGAGTGGTACCCGGACGCGTCCGCCCTGCTGGTCGAGCACACCTATCAGGCACGCAGCGAGCTGTACCGCTACGAGTTGGGCAGCGGCGCGCTGACCCGGGTGGATACCCCGGCCGGAACGGTCTCCGGCGCCGGCGCCCGGCCGGACGGCAGCGTCGAGTACCTGTGGTCCTCGGCCGCCGAGCCGCCGGCCGTGCGCAGCAGCCGGGACGGCTCGGTGGTACTGGCCGCGCCGGGGCCGCAGGCGCCCCCCTCGCTGCCGGTCGAGGACGTGTGGGTGGACGGGCCCGGCGGCCGGGTCCATGCGCTCGTGCAGCGCCCGGCAGGGACCGGCGACGGCCCGTACCCCACCATCTTCGAGATCCACGGCGGCCCGACCTGGCACGACAGCGACGCCTTCGCCCCCGGGCCGGCCGCCTGGCTGGACCACGGCTACGCCGTCGTCCGGGTCAACTACCGCGGCTCGACCGGCTACGGGCAGGCCTGGACGGACGCGCTGCGCGAGCGGGTCGGCCTGATCGAGCTGGAGGACATCGCGGCGGTCCGCGAGTGGGCGGTCTCCTCCGGCCTCGCCGACCCCGACCGGCTGGTGCTCAGCGGCGGCTCCTGGGGCGGCTACCTGACCCTCCTCGGCCTCGGCTCGCAGCCGGGGCTGTGGTCGCTGGGCCTGGCCGCGGTCCCGGTCGCCGACTACGTGACGGCGTACCAGGACGAGATGGAGGCGCTGAAGGCGATGGACCGCACGCTGATCGGCGGCACCCCGGAGGAGGTCCCCGAGCGGTACGCGGCCTCCTCGCCGCTGACCTACGTCGAGGAGGTGCGGGCT
Organism: Phaeacidiphilus oryzae TH49; assembly: GCF_000744815.1. Classification (NCBI taxonomy): domain Bacteria; kingdom Bacillati; phylum Actinomycetota; class Actinomycetes; order Kitasatosporales; family Streptomycetaceae; genus Phaeacidiphilus; species Phaeacidiphilus oryzae. The sequence goes on along the minus strand of NZ_JQMQ01000005.1, from coordinate 3,771,308 downwards.
CCGGTGTACATCAGCGCCGGGCTCAACGACCCGCGCTGCCCGATCCGCCAGATCGAGAACTACGTGGACCGGCTGGCGGAGCTGGGGAAGCCGCACGAGGTGTACCGGTACGAGGCGGGCCACGGCTCGCTGGTCGTGGAGGAGCGGATCAAGCAGCTGCGGCTGGAGCTGGACTTCGCGGAGCGGAACCTGAAGCGGGCCGAGTAGCGCGGGGGGCCGACGGGCCTGACTTCGGTCAGGCCCGCTGGGCGAGGCGGCGGCGGGCCGCCTCCTCGGCCGACTCCTCGTCCCCGTCGAGGAGGCCGAGCGCGCGGTCGCGCTGCGTCTCCGCCTCGTTGCGGACCAGCCGGAACCACATGAAGACGGCGAAGCCGGCGAAGACGAACCACTGGCAGGTGTAGCCGAGGTTCTGCACCGCCCGCATGCTCACCCCGCCCCCGCCGTTCGGCTGGTAGGTCGGCACCGCGGTGAGCCCGCGACCCACCCGGTCCAGCGCGATCCACCCGTTCCACACCTGGTAGGGCAGCTGGTTGAGGAGATTCGCGGCGCTGATCATGCCGGTCTGGCCGGACGGCAGCGCCCCGCTGCCGATCACGCCGGGCGTGCTGGAGGACTCGGGCGCCTGCATCCGTCCGACGACGTCCACCAGGCCGCCGGGCGCCGGCGCCTTGGCGGCCGCCGCCGCGCTCGCCCGGCCCGGCATCCAGCCGCGCACCACTGGCACGTACTGGCCGTTGGCTAGGCGCAGCGGGGTCAGCAGATAGAAGCCGGTGCGCTGGTCCACCTGCCGTTCCGGGACCAGGAGTTGGTGTGCGGTGTCGTAGACGCCCGCGAAGCTGACCTCCTTGCCGACGTCGTCGGCCGTGGTGCCGGCCTGGTCGGCGCCGGTGATCAGGACGTCGAGGGGCTGCGCGGAGCTGACGCTCGGCGGATGGGCCTTCTGCTCCTCGCTGTGCTGTACCTGGCCGTCGAATCTGCTCAGCTGCCAGAGTCCCAGCCACACGCAGGTCGGAACGGCGACCATCGCGAAAAGGGTGAGCCCCAGCCAGCGTGGGGTCAGCAGGAACCGGTACACGCTCCACACGGTACGCACCGAACGCGGTCTTTATGTCCCCGGGGGGCCGAGGGGTGGCGGCGAGTCCCCGGGGTCAGTTTCCGGTGGCGGTGCCGGAGGGGCCCTCGGAGGCGGTGGACCCGGTTCCCGCCGAGGAGGACGCCCCGGTCGTCGAACCGGAGGACGCGCTGGTGGAGGAGGCGGGCAGCGGTTCGGTCCGGTAGACCGTCCCCGAGCACGCGCCCCTCAGCTGCGCGCTGGCAACCGGCGCGCCGCCCGGTCCTGGCGTGTGGTCCAGCGTCACCGTGACGTTCTTGGACGGGGTGGGCGAGGCCGAGGCGGTGGGCGACGGGCCGCCGCCGTCCCGCCGGCCGTTGGTGGTCGCCTGCGAACCGCCGCTCGACGGCGAGCCGGAGCCGGAGAACGAGGTGGGCGCGACCGACCTCCGGCCCGAGGCCGTCGGCGACGGCGAGGGGGCGGGAGAGAAGGTGGCGGACGGCGCGACCGGTCCCACGGTGGCCGTGGACGAGGCGGTCGGACCGGAGGACGAGGGGATCGAGGCCGATGCGGAGGGCGACGCCGAGGCGGAGGGCGACGCGGAGGCCGAGGCCGGGCCGCCGGCGGCAGCCCCGGACGGGGACGCCGACGTGCCCGAGGGCCGGTCGGACGCCGAGGCGGTCGGCGCGGCCGGCGTGGCGGAGGAGGGCGACAGGGCCGAGGCGTCCGACGCCGTGCCCGACGTGTCCGACGCCGTGCCCGACAAGCCCGCCGTGCCCGACGCGTCCGCCGCGAGCGCCGGGGCGAACGTGGCCTCGGCGTATCCGGGTTGGTCCAGCGCGGCCCCGGTCGCCAGCAGCATCAGCGTGGAGTTGGTGGGTCCCATCTCGCCGCCGGAGACCTCGGGCTGGTCGGCCTGCTGGATGTACACGGCCTGCCGCAGGGAGTTCGCGCCGGGCGTGCCGCTGTCGGCGGTGGCCGCGGGGGTGGTGCTGGTGCAGTCCGTACCGTTCCCGCTGTTCGGCACCCAGCCGAACTCGACCCGGTACGAGGCCTCGGGCTGGAGCACCAGGTTGGCCGGTGCCTGCTGCGGCGGCGGCAGCTGGCTGGCCGGGTCGGAGGCGGTGTGGGCGACGACCTGGATCCGCCCGGCGGAGGTCCCGTGCACGGATCCGACGGTCACCGTTCCCGCACCGCTCACCGTGCAGGCCCTGCCGGACACGTTGGTGACGTCGAAGCTGCCGTAGACCACGCCGTCGGACGCCGCCTGACCCACCGAGGCCGCGCCGCGGCCGAGTTGGGAGCGCGAGCATTCGGGCGGCAGGGTGCCGCCCCCGCCCCCGCCCCCGGACGTGCTTCCACCGGAGGCGGAGCCGCCGGTTCCGCTGCTGCCGGGGACGGGCTGGAGCATTCCGGAGCCGCCGCCCGGCAGCAGGGTGGCCACCGGATAGCCGGGCGAGCTCCCGTTCTGGCCGCCGCCGGACGGGCTGCCGCTGCTGCCGGCGCCGGCGCCTCCTCCGGGCGTGCCGAGGCCCGGGTAGGCGCCTGCCGAGGAGCTCCCGGACGAGGCACCCGGGGCCGGGCGCGCGGCCTGGTCGACCCGCACGGCGTCCCCGCCGGTCAGCCGGATCAGCGGGATCGCCGCACCGGTCAGGACGACCAGCGCGATGGCCCCGCCGATCGCCTGCCGGCGACGGGCGCGGCGACGCGGCACGGCACGACGCAGCCGGTCGAGAGCATCGGCCGAGGGCGCCACGCCGGACACCGAACTGCGAAGCCCGCTACGCAGAGCCTCGACGAGCTCGGCAGAGGGCTCGCCCGAAGAGGCCGGCACGCCCGGAACGCCGGGCACGCTCGAGGCGGCGGGCACGTTCGAAGCGCCAGGCACGCCCGAAGCGACGGGCACGCTCGACGCGGCGGGCAGCCCGGAGTCGGCGGGCACGCCGGAGCCCGGTCCCTGCGGGTTCGCCGGACCGGCGTCGGCGGGCGCGGTGTCCATGGCTTCCCCGCCGATCCCCGCAGCACCAGCGGCTTCGACAGCTGCGGCAGCCTCGGCAGCTTCAGCGGCCTCGGCCGCGTCGCCCGCATCGGACACATCGGGCACATCGGCCGCGCCGACAGGCCCAGCCGCCCCGAACGACCCATGGCCACCGGCAGGCCCTGCGGCCCCGATGGTTCCCGTATCCCGTGCGGATCCGGCGACGCCGGCGGCCCCGGCAGCCCCTGTCGACCCGGCAGCGCCAATCGACCCGACGGCCCCCGCCGAGCCGCCCGATCCAGCTCCCCTCACCGGTCCGGTGGAACCGGTCGATCCCGCAGCGCCGGCCGATCCCGCAGCCCCGGCCGAACCGGCAGCCCCGGTCGATCCGGCAGCCCCGGTCGATCCGGAGGCTCCGGGCGCGGCCCCTGCGGACGCGTTGCGTCCGAACTCCTCGGGCTCCCCCCGGTCATGGCGTCGCGTCATGACTCGGCCTCCATCAGGGCCCGCAGCGCGGTGAGTCCGCGGGAGCCGTAGGCCTTCACGGAGCCGACCGAGATCCCCAGCGCGTCGGCCACCTGGGACTCCGTCATGTCGGAGAAGTAGCGCAGCACCAGCACCTCGCGCTGGCGGCGCTGCAGCCCGCGGAGGGCGTGGATCAGCTGATCGCGCTCCAGCGAGTCGTACGCGCCCTCTTCCGCGCTGGCGGCGTCCGGCATGGGTTTGGGCAGCAGGCGCAGACCGAGTATTCGCCGACGGAGGGTGGAGCGGGAGAGGTTGACCACCGTCTGCCGGAGGTAGGCGAGGGTCTTCTCGGGGTCGCGCACCCGGGCGCGGGCCGCGTGCACCCGGATGAAGGCCTCCTGGACCACGTCCTCGCAGGAGGCGGTGTCGTCCAGGAGCAGCGCGGCGAGACCCAGCAGCGAGCGGTAGTGCGCCTGATAGGTCACGGTCAAATGGTGCACCGACGTGCCCTCCGCCGCGTCGGCGCGCTCATGCTCGGCGGTCGGCACGGAAGAGGTGGACGCGGGCAGCGAAGCACCCGGGGTCGGCCCGCCGAGCCCCGTACGGCCGGACCCGCGACCGGACTTGCCCACCGCCTGACCTGCACCGCCGGCCTGCAGACCGCCCAGAACCGGGCCGTCGACGGCACGGCGGGACGGTCTGCGACCGGGCAGTCCCAAGCCCACCGGCTCCACACCCACAATCTCCGCCACGACAGTTGGACACCTCGAACCCGCCAAGGGTTGCACACGGTTCACCGCGAACGGCAGGACGTATGCGGCACTCGGAGCGGTTCCCTCCACTCCCGAAGTTCCACACGTTCCGGCGAACCAGGACAGAGCCCCCGACAGGCCGTTCGCTTCCCGGCGGGTGGGACGGGTTGCCGCGCGCGTCAGAATCATGCCAGGACCGCTCGTGTGCGACCGGTGGTTTTACGGGCGGCCGGGCGCGGCCGGCTCGGTGGCCGCGGCGGGCTCGGCGCAGACCGCCTCCGCGATCTGCACCAGGTTGAGGGCGCCGCCCTTGCGCAGGTTGTCGGCGCAGAGGAAGAAGTCCAGCGCCCGCGGGTCGTCCGGGGACCGCCGCACCCGGCCCACCCAGGCCGGGTCGGTGCCGACCACGTCCACCGGGGTGGGGAACTCCCGCTGCTCGGGGTCGTCGTAGACGAGGACGCCGGGCGCCTCGGCGAGGACCCGGTGGGCCCGCTCGACGGTGACCTCGCGGGCGAATACCGCGTGCACCGCGATCGAGTGGCCGGTCACCACCGGGACCCGCACGCAGGTCGCGGTGGCCTTCAGCTCGGGGAGGCCGAGGATCTTGCGGAGCTCCTCGCGCAGCCCGAGCTCCTCAGAGGACCAGCCGTCCTCCTCCGTACGGCCGCACCAGGGGACGACGTTGAGCGCCAGCGGCGCGTCGTCCGGGTCCGCGCCGGGCGCCTCCGCGCCAGCTGCCTCCGCGCCAGCCGCCTCGGGGCCGGACGCCTCGGGGCGCAGCGGCTCGCCGTGCTCGTCCAGATCGCCGATCGCCCGCCGGACGTCTCCGGGATAGGTGCCGGGCGCCTGTCCGGCCGCCTGGCCGACGGCGACGGCGGAGAGCTGCGCGCGCAGCCGCCGCACCCCGGACTCGCCGGCCCCGGAGGCCGCCTGGTAGGTGGCCAGCACGAGTTCGGCGAGGCCGAACTCGGCGTGCAGGGCGCCGAGTGCCACCGCGAGCGGAGGGGTGGTGCCGCGAGGGCCGGCGACGACACCGCGCGGACGCAGGCGCGCGGTGGCGGCGTTCACCTCCGGCACCACCAGCGGCACCTCCGGGTGCATCCGGAAGGCGCCCGAACTGTCCACCACCACGCAGCCGTTGCCGACCGCGATCGGCGCCCACCGCGCGGCCAGCGGCTTGGGCAGCGCGAACAGCGCGATGTCCGCGCCCGCGAAGCAGTCCTCGTCCAGCGCCCGCAGCTCGGTCTCCTCGCCGCGGACGGTCAGCCGGCGTCCGTGCTCCTCGGGGGCGGCGGCCAGCCGGATCTCGCCCCAGACGTCGGACCTGGTGGAGAGGAGCTCGAGGAGGACGGAGCCGATCCGGCCGGTGGCCCCGGCCACGACGAGGGTGGGGCGGCGACGCCGCCGGCCTCCGCCGGCGGCGGCCCTCTCGGGCGCGCGCCCAGAGCTCTCGCTCTCGGAGACGCCCCCCGAGGGGCTCTCCGGCGTGGGTGCGCTCGCCGCCCCGTCCGGGGTCATCGCCCGGTGCCGCCGTAGACGACCGCCTCGTCGCTGTCGCTGTCCAGGCCGAAGGCGGAGTGCACGGCCTGCACCGCCTGGTTGACGTCGTCGGCGCGGGTGACCACCGAGATCCGGATCTCCGAGGTGGAGATCAGCTCGATGTTGACGCCCGCGTTGGACAGCGCCTCGAAGAAGGTCGCGGTGACCCCCGGGTTGGACCGCATCCCCGCGCCGACCAGGGAGATCTTGCCGATCTGGTCGTCGTAGCGGAGCGAGTCGTAACCGATCCCGGCCTGCACCTTCTCCAGCGCCTCGATCGCCTTCCGGCCCTCCGTCTTGGGGAGGGTGAAGGAGATGTCGGTCAGGGAGGTGGTCGCCTGCGAGACGTTCTGCACCACCATGTCGATGTTGATCTCGGCATCGGCGATGGCACGGAAGATCCGGGCGGCCTCGCCCGGCTTGTCCGGCACTCCCACGACGGTGATCTTCGCCTCGGAAGTGTCGTGGGCGACTCCGGAGATGATCGCCTGCTCCATCTCGGCGGCCCCTTCGCTCTCTTCCTTGTTGCGGACCCACGTGCCCTGCAACCCGCTGAACGAGGAGCGCACGTGGATGGGAATGTTGTAGCGCCGGGCGTACTCGACGCAGCGGTGCAGCAGCACCTTCGACCCGGACGAGGCCAGTTCGAGCATGTCCTCGAAGGCGATCTCGTCGATCTTCCGGGCCTTCTTGACCACCCGCGGGTCGGCGGTGAAGACGCCGTCCACGTCGGTGTAGATCTCGCAGACCTCGGCGTCCAGCGCGGCGGCCAGCGCGACCGCGGTGGTGTCGGAGCCGCCCCGGCCCAGGGTGGTGATGTTCTTGCTGTCCTGCGAGACGCCCTGGAAGCCGGCGACGATGGCGATGTTGCCCTCGTCCAGGGAGGTGCGGATCCGCCCCGGGGTCACGTCGATGATCCGCGCCTTGTTGTGCACGGAATCCGTGATCACGCCGGCCTGGCTGCCGGTGAAGGACTGCGCCTCGTGCCCCAGTGATTTGATCGCCATCGCCAGCAGCGCCATGGAGATTCGCTCTCCGGCGGTCAGCAGCATGTCGAGCTCGCGGCCGCCCGGGATGGGCGATACCTCCTCCGCGAGATCGATCAGCTCGTCCGTCGTGTCACCCATCGCGGACACCACGACGACGACCTCATGGCCGGCCTTCTTGGTGTCGACGATTCGCCTGGCGACGCGCTTGATGCCCTCGGCATCGGCAACGGAGGAGCCTCCGTACTTCTGCACGACAAGGCCCACGTGCGCTCCTACCTCCGATTATTGCGGTCGCGCTAAGTCTAACCAGCGGGTACGAGCCCAATCCGATCCGTCGCATGCTGAGACGCAGGCCACGTCCGCGTCTCCGTAGCGGAGGGCTCCGGCGGACGGCTCCGGCGGACGGCTCCGGCGGGCGCGGCGCGAGCGCCGTGCGACCGGCGTGAGCGCCGTGCGACCGGCGTGAGCGCCGTGCGACTGGCGTGGGCGCAGTGCGACCGGCGTGAGCGCCGTTGCGGCAGCGGGCCCCGGCCTGGGCGTGCCCGGACCGGACGGCCTACTTGTCCGCGTCGCCCGCGCCGAGTTCGGCGGCCATCACCGCGCCCGCCTGCTCGGCGAGCTGGTCGTCGGTGAGGCCGTCGTCGTCGATGTCGGCGCCGTCCGCGGCGGCCAGGATGGGGCTGTCCAGGCGGACATGGGCGACCAGCGAGTGGAGGGCGCGCAGCACGGCCGTGGTGGTCGAGCCCCAGTTGGCGAGGTAGGAGAACTGCCACCACCAGAGCGCCTCGGGGACCCGGCCCGCCTGGTAGTGGGCGAGCCCGTGCCGCAGGTCGGAGACGACTCCGGCGAGGTCGTCGGAGATCCGGAAGGTGTTGGGCCGCTCCTCCGCCGGACCGTACGGGTCGAAGACCTCGTGGTAGACGTCGATCGGCGCGAGCAGCTCGGCCAGCCGCTCACGCAGCTCGTCCTCGCCCTCGGCCTCGCTGCGGTCGGTGTCCGGCTCATACCTGTCGTCCGGCAGGACGTCCTCGATCGCGCCCAACCGGCCACCGGTGAGCAGCAGTTGGGACACCTCCAGGAGAAGCAGCGAGATCGCGCTGCCCGGCTCGTCGCCCTTGGCGATCTCGCTCACGGACAGCACGAAGCTGTTCACCGAGTCCGCGATCTGGACCGCGAACTCGTCCGGCAGCGCCGGCGCGCCGCGAACCGCCCCCGCCGTGGCCGCCTCGGCCGTGGCGGCGTCGGTCTCCGTGACGGTGTTGGTCCCAGTCATCGGCTCAGACATCGAGCAGTCGTCTCCCTTCGAAGGCCCGGCCGAGGGTGACCTCGTCGGCGTACTCCAGATCTCCCCCGACCGGCAGGCCGCTGGCCAGCCGGGTCACCTTCAACCCCATCGGCTTGATCAGCCGCGCCAGGTAGGTGGCGGTGGCCTCGCCCTCGAGGTTGGGGTCGGTGGCCAGGATCAGCTCGTTCACCTCGCCGTCCGCCAACCGGGTCATCAGCTCGCGTACCCGCAGGTCGTCCGGGCCCACACCCTCGATCGGGCTGATCGCCCCGCCCAGCACGTGGTAGCGGCCGCGGAACTCGCGGGTCCGCTCGATCGCCACCACGTCCTTCGGCTCCTCGACCACGCAGATCACGGCCGGATCGCGGCGGGGATCCTGGCAGACCCGGCAGAGCTCGGCCTCGGAGACGTTCCCGCACACCGTGCAGAACCGCACCTTCTCCTTGACCTCGGTCAGCGCGTGCGCCAGCCGGCGCACGTCCACCGGATCGGCCTGCAGGATGTGGAAGGCGATCCGCTGCGCGCTCTTGGGACCGACGCCGGGCAGCCTGCCCAACTCGTCGATGAGGTCCTGGACCACGCCCTCGTACAACGCCCTACCCACACCTTCTGTGTATCCGTCTCACCGTGTACCCGTGCCCGTGCCCGCGTTGTGCCCGTGCCCGCGCCGACGGATCGGCTCCCGATCCTGACATCATCCAACGCCCCGGGCGCCGGACACACCGTCCGACGCCCGGAATTCATCCATCGCTCAGATCGAGCCGCCTCCGAGTCGCCACCCGCAGCCGGTGAGCGGGCCGCAACGGTCCGAAACGGTCTCGAAGCGCCAGGGCCTGAAATGCCAGGGCCTGAAGCGCCGACATCCGGGGCGCTGGAGCCCGAGGCTCAGAACGGGAGCCCGGGGATCCCGCTGCCGCCGCCACCCAGCGCCTGGGTGAGCGGACCGAGCCGCTCCTGCTGAAGCTTCTGCGCGTGGGCGTTGGCGTCCCGCACCGCGGCCAGCACCAGGTCGGCGAGGGTCTCGGTGTCCTCCGGGTCGACCGCGGCCGGGTCGATCACCAGGCCGACCAGGTCGCCGCCGCCGGTGACGGTCGCCTTGACCAGCTCGCCGCCGGCCGAGCCGGTGACCTTGGTCTCGGCGAGCTCCTGCTGCGCCTTGACCAGGTCCTGCTGCATCTGCTGCGCCTGCTGGAGGATCTGCTGCATATTGGGCTGGCCACCGGGGATCACGGCTTCGCTCCTGCCTTGGTACGTGGTTGCCTTGCGCTCGGCTGCCGCACGGGCAGCTCACGAGGTGTCGGTCCCGACCGAGCCTACGCGCTGCACACCGCTTCCCCCGAACGTACGCGCGCAACCGGGGGCGCGGGCGACGCGGGGGCGGGCGCGAGAGGCGCGAGGGCGACGCGGGGCTGCGGGGGGCAGTTTGCCGGACGCGCGCCCTACTGGTGCGGGATCTCCTCCAGCACCGTCGCGCCCAGCTCGCGGACGATCAACTCGCGGCCGGAGAGGGCCGTTTCGTCGATGTCCGGATCGTCGTAGTCGGGGATGTCCTCGTCCGGCGGGACGGCCCCGTAGCCCGGGTCCGGCTCCGGGTCGGGATCCGACGGCTCGGGCGGGAAGCCGGCCTCGACGCTGGCCACGGGGGCTCCCGCGGCCGCCGCCGCGCGGGCACGGGCCGCGGCGGAGGACTGCCCGGGCTGCTGCGGCGGGCGGGCTTGCTGGGACGCCGGGCTCGGCGGCTGCGGCGACGCCTGCGACTGCGTCGACGGCGCCGGGGTCGGGGCTGAAGCCGCAGCCGGCGCGGATGCGGGCGCGGACACGGAAGCCTGCACCGGCGCGGACGGCTGCGCGGGCGCCTGCGCCTGTGCTTGCGCCTGGAACGCGGGAGCTCCCGGCGATCCCGCGCCGGGCCCCCGCCCTGCGGCGGACGCGGGGGCCCGCCGCCGTTGCCTCCGCCGTTCCCGCCACCGCCGGACGGGTCGATGATGCACTCCACCCGCCAGTTGGCGCCGACCGACTCCTGAACCGCCTGACGGAGTACCTCGTCGTGCCCGGAGTTGACGAACCCGTCCCGGGTACCGCCGTTGGCGAAGGACAGCTGCAGGGTGTTCCCGTCGAACCCGGCCACCTGGGCCTGCTGCAGCAGCAGCCAGGTCACCCGGCGGCGGCCCTTGACCGCCTCCAGCAGCTGCGGCCACATCTGCCGCACCTGCGCCGCACCGGCCTGCGCGTTCCCGGCCGGGGCGGCGGAGGCCTGCGGCGCCGGCCGCTGGGCCGACGGCTGCTGCCGCTCCTGCGGCGCGGGCGCCGCCTGGGCCGGCGGCTGCTGGGCCGACGGCTGCTGCCGCTCCTGCGGCGCGGGCGCCGCCTGGGCCGGCGGTTGCGCGGCCTGCGAAGGGGGCCCGGCCGACCCGGCCGGCGCCGCCGGGGCGGTCTGCGCCGCCGGGGCTCCGGCCCCGAAGCTCCGCGCCACCGGCCACGCCCCGCGCTGGGCCCCGGCGCCGCCCCGAGGCCGGCCGAGGCCGACGCCCCCTCCGGCGCCTCAGGCGCGACCGGCCCGGGCACGGAGGCCCCCTGCCCGCCCCCGCTCCCCGGCGCGGCCGGCTGGGACGCCGGGGCCGGCGCCGGCGTCGACGACGTGGAGGGGAAGGGAGAAGGGGACGACGAGGCCGCAGGCCCCGGTGCGGTCGACGAGGACTGCGCGACCGGCGCCGTCTCCGCCGCCGGCGCCGTCTCCAGCGCCCCCGGCCCCACCGCCGAGACGGCCGTGGCCCCGCCGGGCATCCCGCCGCCGCCCACGACGGCCCCGCCCAGCGCGATCCGCCGTTCCAGCTTCTCCAGCCGCGTCTGCAGCGACTGCTCGTCCTGGAAGGCCGCCGGCAGCAGCACCCGCGCGCAGATCAGCTCCAGCTGCAGCCGGGGCGAGGTCGCCCCGCGCATCTCCGCGAGCCCGGTGTTGACGAGGTCCGCGGCACGGCTGAGCTCGGCCGGGCCGAAGGCCCGCGCCTGCCGCTCCATCACCTCGATGCGGTCGGCCGGGGCGTCGATCAGCCCCTTCTCGCCGGCGTCCGGCACGCTGGACAGCACCACCAGGTCGCGCAGCCGCTCCAGCAGGTCGGCGACGAACCGGCGCGGGTCGTGCCCGCCGTCCACCACCCGCTCGACCAGCTGGAAGACGGCGCCGCCGTCCTGGGCGGCGAACGCCTCCACCACCTCGTCGAGCAGCGCGGCGTCGGTGTACCCGAGGAGGGCGGTGGCCATCCCGTAGGTGACGCCCTCCTCGCCGGCGCCCGCGAGCAGCTGGTCCATCACCGACATCGAATCCCGGACCGAACCGGCGCCGGCCCGCACCACCAGCGGGAAGACGCCGTCCTCGACCACGATCTCCTCGCGCCCGCAGACGTCCTGGAGGTACTCGCGCAGGGTCGCGGGCGGGACCAGCCGGAAGGGGTAGTGGTGGGTCCGGGACCGGATCGTCCCGATCACCTTCTCCGGCTCCGTGGTCGCGAAGATGAACTTCAGATGCTCCGGCGGCTCCTCGACGACCTTCAGCAGGGCGTTGAAGCCGGCCGTCGAGACCATGTGGGCCTCGTCGATGATGTAGATCTTGTAGCGACTGGACGCGGGGCCGAAGAAGGCCTTCTCCCTCAAGTCGCGCGTGTCGTCGACGTTTCCGTGCGAGGCGGCGTCGATCTCGATCACGTCGATCGACCCGGGGCCGCCGCGGGCCAGGTCGCGGCAGGACTGGCACTCCCCGCAGGGCGTGGGCGTCGGCCCCTGCTCGCAGTTGAGGCACCGCGCCAGGATCCGGGCGCTCGTCGTCTTCCCACACCCCCGCGGCCCGCTGAACAGGTACGCGTGATTGACCCGGTTGTTGCGCAGCGCCTGCTGGAGCGGACCGGTGACGTGCTCCTGCCCGATCACCTCGGCGAAGGTCTCAGGACGGTAGCGGCGATAGAGAGCGAGCGACACGCCACCGACGATAACGGTCCCCACCGACAACCCGCGCCCACCGCCGGAACCCGCGGGCCCCCGGGGAAAGAAAAGGACCCCTCGCGCACCCGCCAGAGCTCACCTACCCTTGCTGCCTTCCGGCCCTGGGGGGGTTCAGCGAGATAGCGCCACACGAGGGGCTGCCCAAAGAGTAGCGGATCCCGACCGGTGCTCGCCTCCACCCCCCGCCCCGCCCCCCGAACGTGATCCACCTCTCCCGAGCCCCAGGTCGCAGCGGTTCGCGAGCACCCCTCGGCGTCTAGTACAGTTCTCGGCGGAGGATTCGCCTAGAGGCCTAGGGCGCACGCTTGGAAAGCGTGTTGGGGGCAACCCCTCACGAGTTCGAATCTCGTATCCTCCGCACCCGCCCATCTGGGCAGACGAAGGCCCGGACGGTCACCCCGTCTGGGCCTTCGTCGTTACGCAGTTGCATTTCTCGTTGCAGTTGCCGAGATCAGGCGGCCGGACGATCTTCGGGCGTGGCTCAGAGCAGGCCGACGATCTTGTCGGCGGTGTCGGTGAGCCCCCGGTTGGTGAGGTACTGGTACTGGCGGCACATGCGAGCCGATTTCCGGATTTCCGGCCCCCAGCCCATGATCGCGTCGACGCCCGAACCACACCCCAAACGGGATCAGCGGGCGGGGCCCTGCCGCAGGGGGCGCCGAAGGTGTCGGACTATGTGGTCGACGCTGTTCTGACTGCTTCGGATCACGAAGAGCTACGAGGCGTCTACGATGCCGTTCGTTCCTGGCTGGGCGAGAACATGACCTGCCGCAACATCCCGGGCGGCCGCGGCAGAGCACGGCCGGGCGCAACGCAGGCGGTCTCGTAAAGGTGGTACTGACCCCCCGTGGACCTTCAACTCGCCGGACGCGCCTTCTTCGTGACGGGAGGCAGCCGCGGCATCGGACGAGGGATCGTCGAGTTGCTCCTGACCGAAGGCGCCCTGGTCGCCACCTGTGCCCGCGATGCCGCCAGGCTGGAGCGCGTCCGCTCCTCGCTGCCGCGCGACCAGCGTGGGCGCCTCCTCGTCCAGTCGGCCGATGTTCGTGACGCGGTGGCCGTCAGCCACGCCGTCGACCTGGCCGAACAGCGATTCGGCCGGCTGGACGGGGTGGTGGCCAACGCCGGAGCAGGCGCCTTCGGCAGCGCGTTGGACACCCCCGAGTCGACCTGGAACGACCAGTTCGAGGTGAAGGTGGGCTCGGTCCTCAATCTCGTCCGACCCGCACTGAAATTCCTGACGCAGTCCGACGCCGCACGCATCCTCGTCATCAACGGCATCACCGCGCACGCACCCGAAGCGGACATGGCAGCAGTGAGCGCGACTCGCGCCGCCGTCGCGAGTCTGACCCGTTCCCTGGCCCTCGAACTCGCGCCATCGGGGGTACTCGTCAACGCGATCAGCCTGGGCGCGATCGTCACCGACCGCCAGCGTGACCGCTACTCCGCCGCGGAAACCTCGCAGACCTACGCCGAGTGGTGCGATGCGGAGGCCCTCCGCAGAGGAGTGCCCTTGGGGCGACTCGGGGACGCTCACGAGGTGGCGCCAGCAGCCGCACTCCTGCTGTCACCGCTGGCTTCCTACGTGACGGGAAGCTCGCTGGATATCTCGGGTGGTGCCGGTGGCCGCACCTGACTGGGAGATCGCCATCGCCCGGAACGGCGCCACCGCCTGGACCGAGGCCGGACGGTTCACCAGCCACGCCGACATCTGCCTGTCCCGCGACGGATGGTGCCAGGCTGAGCAGGTGGCGAACTCGCTGCGCCAACCGGCCTCGGAGGTCATCGTCGCCAGCGACCTTGGCCGAGCCCGGTGTACCGCTCAGGCAATCGCCCGCGCTGCAGTTCCCCGAAGGTGGAGCCCCGGGAGTCTCTTTCCAAGCACTGCCGCACGGGTGCTGCGTTCACGTCTGGCGCCGCAGCGCCACGACGTGTAAAAATCATCTCGAGCGGATATCACTTACAAGTGATATTCTCCGGTCGTGGCATGGGACATCAATCTGCACGACGAGGTGCAGTCGTGGTACCTCGGTCTGGTTTCCGAGGATCCCGAGATCGCCCAGGGGGTCCTTGACGCGATCGAGGAACTGGAGAAGGTCGGCCCCGCACTCGGTCGACCGCTTGTCGACTCCGTCAAGGGGTCGAAGGTCCACAACATGAAGGAGTTGCGGCCCATCACCGTCAGGGGCCGAATCCGAATCCTGTTCTGCTTCGACCGGAGCGAGAGGCAATCCTGCTCGTTGCCGGAGACAAGGCCGGTCAGTGGGAGAAGTGGTACCGCAAGAGCATCCCCCTCGCCGAGGAACGGTACGAGGACTACCTGAGAGAGAAGGAAGGAGAGGCATGACCGCGAAGTGGAGCGACGTCAAGGCTCAGGCTGAGGCCGTCATGGAGGCGAACGGCACCCTTCGGACACCGGAGCAGAAGGCTGCCGACCAGGCGCATCTGCAGGCAGTCGTTCGTGCCTACCACCTTGCCGAGATCCGCAAGGAGCAGCACCTGACCCAGACTCAGGTTGCCGCGGCCATGGGGACGGGGCAGAACAATGTCTCCCGCCTGGAGCGCGGCGAGCTTGGCTGTACCGAGGTCGACACCCTGCGCCGCTACGTAGAGGCGCTGGGCGGCCGTCTGCGCATCATCGCGGACTTCGGCGACCGCCAGTACGACGCTGCATCCTGCTGACTGACCTGCTTCATCGAAGGCCGGGCTGAGGACGTCCGCTGACAACGGAGCCCGCCCGGCGATTGCATGCCCGGCGCAACGGCCCGTGCGCGCAGATCACCGGCCGCCGTGAGGCCAGGGGCGACTGTGGTGGTAGTCACCGATGCGTTCGCCTCCGTTCAACGGTGGCCGAGAGGCGCTCTGCGAGCGATCTCGCCATAGACCAGGAGGGCAGTGGACGCAGCCTGGGCCCCGCCACGGAGAATTAGCAGTTCGAATCTCGTATCCTCCGCACCCGCCCACCAGGGCAGAGGAAGGGCTCGACCGTCACGCGGTCGAGCCCTTCGTCGTTGCCTCCGCCCTCGTTGTCTTGGTCTTTGTCCAGGGGGGCGGCTCTGGAGCTCCCCCAGAGGGCTTTCTCGATCTTCCGGGTGGCTCCCTGAGTATGGGGGCACGTGCAGATGCCGGACCCGCATCCGTGCAGCGCCAGCTCGGCGGGCCCGTCCGGGCCAGCGAACAAGAGACGAAATGACACGGGCTGGTCCGACCTTCCACTACCCGTTGCGACGCAATTTTCTGACTGCTTTGCGTCTCCGCTGGTCAGCGAAAAGTTGGCTCCGCCTCTGACGCCTCTGGCGTCCCCTCTCCCAGCGACACCGGAGGGGTTGGGTGAGGCCCGACCGTCTCCCAGGATGCCCGCGAGCTCGCGCAAGCGGGGGACGCCCCGCGCCGAATCGCATCCCTGTGGAGACACAAATGATCGTGGTCCTCGTGTGCGTGGTGCAGTCAACAGCCGCAGTCATGCCTACCGAGATGGTGCCTGCCGAGCAGCCACCCACGCGCGCCCGTCGCGCGCTTCGGGCAGTCAACCGCTTCGCATTGAGCGTCGGCGGCGAGCTGGCGGCTCGGGCCGTGGTTGAGCTGGTTCTGCGTCTGCTGCACAAGGGCTGACCGCAGAGAGACCCCAAGGCGGACCGGGTGGGGGTGGAGAGCCTGCACTACTCCTCGCCGCCCGCGAGTTCGCGAATTTCGTCAGCTCTCTCGGGCATGCTCGGCCGTCACGGACGGCTGCTGTTCGGGCCCGTCGGGGTGATGGTGATCGTGGAGGGGTCGTTGGGGTCGCCGTGGACGGTGACGGCGAGCGCCGGGGAGGGGGTGGTCTCGTGGGGCGGGTAGATGAGGAGGCTGGTGAAGGTCCAGGCGTCGCCGCTGGTGCTCTGCTTGAAGCGGACGAGGAAGCCGGTGCTTCCGCCGGGCCGTAGGGTCAGCCGCGTCGGCCTGCCCACCTGTGTGCTGGCCGCCTGCTCCTCGTCGCCCGGGCCCTCCAGCAGGGCCTTGAGCGTGCCGCGGAGCCAGCAGCCGCCGGTGCCGGTGTTCTTCAGGTCGATCCGCAGGGTGTCCGCGGACTGACCCGCCGACTTGCTGAAGGCCAGGTCCGAGGTCCGGCAGGCTCCGGCCGGCACCGGGCGCGTCCCCTGTCCGGCACCGCCCGCCATGGTGCCGCTGCCGAGCACGTCACAGGCGGTGAGCGGCAGCGCCGCCGAGGCGGCGAGGGCCAGGACCGCGACCTTCGAGGCGAGCGGGTGCATCGTCGCTCCTCCTTCAGTGCTGTTGCTCCGTGGTGATCAAACCTTTCTGCTCCCTGGACACGCCCGGCGCCGCCCGCGTTCCGGCGCGGGGGAGACCAGGACAGCCCTGTGACGAGTCGGTCGAACGCCGGTCACACGGCGCGGTGTCACAACCGGCCGGGCTGTCTTGTCCTGATCGGTGAGGAACGGTCCGGCAGACGCGGTCCGAACGGGACCGAGCGGGACCAGACGAGAGGGGACACCCCATGCGCATCACCGTCTTCGGGGCCAGCGGGCCCACCGGACGCCTGCTCACCGAGCAGGCGCTCGCCGCCGGGCACCGGGTCGCCGCGGTCACCCGCCGGACCGGGTCCTTCCCGCTCCGGCACGACCATCTCGAAGTCGTCGGGGCGGACGTCCTCGATCCGGTGGCCGTCGACACCGCCGTCGAGGGGCGGGACGCGGTGCTGTCCACTCTGGGGGTGCCCCCGGGCAGAGAGCCGATCCGCACCTACTCGCAGGGCGTCGCCCACATCATCGAGGCGATGGCGCGCCATCGGGTGCGCCGGCTCGGGGTGGTCAGTTCGAGCGGCGTGGACCCCCACCCGTACCCGGACGCCGGGTTCCTCTTCAACCGGCTGCTCCTTCCCTATGTGACGCGGGTGGCGGGCCGCACCCTCTATGCGGACATGCGGCGGATGGAGGCCCTGGTCCGGGCCAGCGACCTGGACTGGACGATCGTGCGCCCGGGCGGGCTCTACCACCTGCCGGCGGTGACCGCCTACACCGTCGTGGAGGGCCACCCGGACGGCCGGTTCACCTCCCGCGCGGACCTGGCGGCGAGCCTGCTGGCGCTGCTGGACGGGGACCGGTACGTCCGCCGCACGGTCGGCGTCGTCACCACCGCAGACAACCCCACGCTGCTGCGGTGGCTCCGCCACGAGGCGCTGGGCACGCGCTGAACCGCCCGGCGGCGTCTATGCTCGGCAGCCAGGAGTTCGTGGATGTATCGGTGGAGTTCGCTTCGAGAGCCGGGGGCCGGCGCCATGTCCCGTGTCAGAGTCCACAACCTGTCCGTCTCCCTCGACGGCTTCGCCACCGGCGCGGGCCAGCGGCTGGACGCGCCGTTCGGGCACGCCGGCACGCGGCTCCACGAGTGGTTCTTCCCCACCCGCACCTTCCGGGCGATGCAGGGCGAGGCGGAGGGGACCGCGGGCGTCGACGACGTGTTCGCCGCCGCCCTCACCCCGGGCATCGGGGCCGAGATCATGGGCCGCAACAAGTTCGGCCCGCAGCGCGGCCCGTGGGAGGACCACGAGTGGCGCGGCTGGTGGGGGCCCAACCCGCCGTTCCACACCCCCGTGTTCGTGCTGACCCACCATCCCCGCCCCTCGCTGGAGATGGAGGGCGGCACCACGTTCCACTTCATCGACGCCACGCCGAAGGAGGCGCTGCGCCGGGCCCGTGAGGCGGCCGGCGGGCTGGACGTCAGGATCGGCGGCGGGCCGACGACGGTCCGCGAGTTCCTCGCCGAGGACCTGGTGGACCACCTCCACGTGGCCGTGGTGCCGATCGTCCTGGGTCGCGGTGAGCGGCTGTGGGACGGGCTCGAAGGGCTGGAGGAGCGCTTCGAGGTCGAGTCGGTGGCGACGCCCGGCGGGGTGACCCACCTGACCTTCACCCGATCGCGCTGATCCCGGGATCCCGGCGGCCTCAGAAGAAGTCGCGGGACCAGGGCGTGCGGCCGCCGAACACCGCGCCCAGCGCGGCGAGGTCGGCCTCGTCGGCGCCGGGCAGGCGGCCCAGGCGGGCGGTGGTGACGGGATCCGCCCAGCCGGTGTAGAGCGAGGCGAGGGTGCCGATGGTCAGCCGGACCCGGCCCGGGCCGCCCGGCTCTAGTACGCCGTCGCCGCCCTTGACCCGCAGGACGTACGGGCCCGCGTTCCACGGCGCGTGGGGGTCGGCGATCTCCAGCGACAGCTCGGCGTCGGCCTCCGGCCGGTAGCCGCGGGCCGCCACCGCCGCGGGCGCGTCGACCAGCCGGGTCATGAAGCCGAACCCGCGGCCCACCGGACGCGCTCCGCGCTCGCCGAGCAGCACCGGGAGGGCGACGTGCGGGGCGAGGGCGAAGCGGACGGTCCGGGCCACCGGGTGGTGGCCGGCCACCAGCTGCCACAGCGTCAACTCGCTGTCCAGGTCGGTGGCGAGGAGGTTGCTGACGGTCAGCGAGTAGAATTCGGCCTCGCCGCGCGGCTCCTCGTGCTGGAGGACGACCAGCCCGGTGATCTCGCCGTCGGACTCGACGAGGTAGCCCTCGCTGAGGCCCGGGTGGCCGAGCAACCTGCGGAAGGCGAGGTGGGGGCCGTAGGCGAGGTTGCCGGACTCGGTGCGGCCGATCCGGTCGTGGAGCCGGCGCAGCGCGGGGAGGTCCGCCTCCGAGGTCTCGCGCACCAGCAGGCGCCGGCTTGGCCGCGGCAGGTCGAGGAGCTCCCGCATCGGCAGTTCCAGCAGCGGGTGGTCGCCGGCCGACTCCCAGCCGAACCGGCGGTAGAAGGTGTGGTTCATCGGATACAGCGAGGAGATGGCCTCTCCCCGCTCCCGCATCGCCGGCAGGGCGGCGCCGACCAGCCGGCCGCCTATGCCCCCCGAGCGGCGGGTGGGGTGGACG
This sequence comes from Phaeacidiphilus oryzae TH49, assembly GCF_000744815.1. Classification (NCBI taxonomy): domain Bacteria; kingdom Bacillati; phylum Actinomycetota; class Actinomycetes; order Kitasatosporales; family Streptomycetaceae; genus Phaeacidiphilus; species Phaeacidiphilus oryzae. The sequence goes on along the minus strand of NZ_JQMQ01000005.1, from coordinate 3,752,356 downwards.
GCGACCCCGGCGACGGCGGCCATCGGCACCCGGCGCCCGCCGAACCACTGCCCTGCCTCGTGCATCAGCCAGTGGCCGACCGGGCGCCCGCCGTCCTCCTGGTCGACGGCGACCAGCCGCCGCTCCAGGGGACCGCGGCTGCGGTCCTCCGCCTCGTCGAAGGGCTTGGGGCGCACCGCGAACGCCAGATCGGTCAGCCGCCTGAGTTCCTCGCGCTCGCCGTCCCGGGCCGTCCGCACCTCGATCACCATGCGCGCCATGCTAGAAGCCCGGACCGCGTCGATCAGGTCCTTTTCCGGGCGGGGTCGGGCCTCGGCGGTGGGGGCCGGGCCGCAGTGGTGGGGGGCAGGCCGCGGCGCGGCGGGGTCAGGCCGCCGTGGGGGTACGGGCGTCGGCGGTGCGGGCGGTGGTGGTGAGGACGCGGAGCATCACCCGCTGGTCGAACCAGAGGAGTCCGGCGGCCAGTACGCCCATCGCGGCGGCGATCGCCAGGTGCCCGGGAACGCCGGTGACCTGCATGCCGAGCGCGCCGAGGGCGAAGTGGAGGCCGACCCGGAGGAGCACCAGGCCGAGGGCGATCAGCCGGGTGCGGCCGTTCCGCCACATCGCCCGCATCAGCTTGATCCGCTTGCCGACCACGGTCGAGGAGACCGCCAGGTTGGCGGCCACCATCACCAGGACCAGGGTGCTGCCGAGGTGGAGGCTCTGCGAGAGGTCCCAGGAGGCGCCGAAGAGGCCTTCGAAGGCGAAGTACCAGTTGGGCACCGGCTGGAGGGCGGAGGGCCCCGCCGGCGGGACGGGCAGTCCCGGCTCCAGGCCGTCCCCGCCGCCGGGGAGGAAGGTCGCGAAGCCGCGGCGACCGCCGCCGCCCGGGTCCGTGCCGAGGCCGGTGGCGGCGCCGGTGGCCGTGCCCCTACCCCTACCGGTACCGGTACCGCTACCGCTGCCCGCGCCGCCGCTGGTGGTGTCGTTCATGCCGGGTGGTCCCCCTTCGGTCGAGGACCATGGTGTCGCAGCCGCGGCCCGGGCAGCAGGGGCGGGGATCACCGGAGGGGTCTGACGGATGTCATGGTCCGGACGGTGCTCCGTGGCCGGGATCACAGGCCTGAGACGGGTGCGAACGAAATGCCGTGGCCCGCGCGGCGGTTGTAGCCACGGATACTGCTTGCACATGCACATACCGACTGGTACCTGCGAGGAAGCTCACCCATGACCGTCACCGAGTCCCCGGCCTCCCGCGCGGCCGACCTCCTCTCCCGGCCGTTCGTCCTCAACGGGCTGACCATCCCCAACCGGATCGCCATGGCGCCCATGACCCGGATGTTCTCCCCCGGCGGCATCCCCGGCGAGGACGTGCGGTCGTACTACTCGCGGCGGGCCGGCGCCGGCGTCGGGCTGATCATCACCGAGGGCACCTACGTCGGCCACGACTCCGCCGGCGAGAGCGACCGCGTGCCGCGCTTCCACGGTGAGGAGCAGCTGGCCGGCTGGGCGAAGGTGGCCGAGGACGTCCACGCGGCCGGCGGCACGATCGTCCCGCAGCTGTGGCACATCGGCATGACCCGCAAGCCCGGCTCCGCGCCCTTCCCGGAGGCCCCCGTGGTCGGTCCCTCCGGCATCCGGGTGGACGGCACCGAGAACGCCGGCAAGGCGATGACCCAGCGCGACCTGGACGACGTGATCGGCGCCTTCGCGCAGTCCGCCGCCGCGGCCGAGCGGATCGGCTTCGACGGCGTCGAGCTGCACGGCGCGCACGGCTACCTGGTCGACCAGTTCCTCTGGGAGCGGACCAACCGGCGGACCGACGCCTACGGCGGCGACCCGGTCTCCCGGACCAAGTTCGCCGCCGAGATCGCGGCCGCGGTCCGCGAGACGGTCTCCCCGGACTTCCCGGTGATCTTCCGGTACTCGCAGTGGAAGCAGGAGGCGTACGACGCCCGGCTGGCCGACACCCCGGAGCAGCTGGAGGCCCTGCTGACGCCGCTCGCCGCGGCCGGCGTGGACGCCTTCCACGCCTCCACCCGCCGCTACTGGATCCCCGAGTTCGAGGGTTCCGACCTCAACCTGGCCGGCTGGACCAAGAAGCTCACCGGCAAGCCGGCCATCACGGTGGGCTCGGTCGGCCTGGACGGCGACTTCCTCAGCGCCTTCGCCGGCCAGGACTCGCCGCTGAAGGGCATCGAGAACCTCCTCGACCGGCTGGAGCGCGACGAGTTCGACCTGGTCGCGGTCGGCCGCGCGCTGCTGCAGGACCCGGAGTGGGCGGCGAAGGTGCTCTCCGGCCGCCTCGACGAGCTGCAGCCGTACGACGCCGCCTCGCTCAAGACCCTCAGCTGAGGCGGGAGTTCGATTGAGGCGTGCCTTCGGCCAAGGCGGGTCTTCGGCTGAGGCGGCCGTTCAGCCGAGCCGGTCGAGGTAGTGCAGCACCGCCAGGACCCGGCGGTGCTGCGACTCGGTGCGGGGGAGGCCGAGCTTGTCGAAGATCGCCGCCGTGTGCTTCTCCACCGCCCGCCGGGAGACGCCGAGGGACTCCGCGATCCCGCCGTTGGTGCGGCCCTCGGCCATCGCGGAGAGGACCTCGCGCTCCCGCCCGGTGAGCGCGGAGAGGGTCTCGGCGGCCCGGCGGGCGGCCAGCAGCTGGGCGACCACCTCCGGGTCGAGCGCCGTGCCGCCGGCCGCCACCCGGCGCAGCGCGGCCACGAACTCGTCGATGTCCACGACGCGTTCCTTGAGGAGGTAGCCGAGCCCGGCCAGCCCGCTGGGCCCGCCTGCCAGCCGGTCGGCGTACCGGGTCTCGACGTACTGGGAGAAGAGGAGGACGCCGAGCTCGGGGTGGCGCTCGCGGAGTTCCAGCGCGGCCCGCAGGCCGTCGTCCCGGTGGGTCGGCGGCATCCGGATGTCGGCCACCACCGCGTCCGGGCGCAGCTCCTCGACGGCGGCGACCAGCGCGTCTGCGTCGCCGACGGCGGCGACCACGTCCAGGTCGCGGTCGCGGAGGATCTGCACCAGGCCCTCGCGGACCACGGCCGCGTCCTCGGCGACGACCACCCGCAGCGGCTCGGCCGGCTCGGTCGGTTGGGCCGGTTGGGCCGGTTGGGCCGGTTGGGCCGGTTGCCCGGTGGACGGGGTCGGGGTCGGGGTCGGCGGCGGCGTAGGCGTAGGCGGTGTCTGCGGCATGCGGCGGTCCCAGGGCTCCCGTGGTCGGCGGCGCGGCGGTCCCGCTACCCGCCTGGCTGACGCGCTGTCAGCTCTCCTGCGGGCAGCGGCAGTTCGACGGTGACGGCGGTGGGCCCGCCGTCCGGGCTGTCGATCAGCAGCCGTCCGTCCACGGTACTGACCCGTTCCGCCAGCCCGGCCAGCCCGGTGCCGCCGGAACCCCGTGTCGCACCGCCCGGCCGCAGCCGCGCGCCGCCGCGTCCGTCGTCGCGGACGGTCAGCCGCAGCCGGCCGTCCGCCTCCCGCGCGGAGATCCGGACCCTTGTCGCGCCCGAGTGCCGCGAGGCGTTGGCGAGCAGTTCGGCCGCGCAGAAGTAGGCGATGGTCTCGATCGCCTCCGGCGGCCGGACCGGCAGCTCCACCACCGCCTCGGCGGGCAGCCCGGCCCGCGCCGCCAGGGTCTCGAGCGCCACGTCCAGGCCCTCGTTGAGGGCGGGCGGATGGATGCCCCGGACGAGCTCCCGGATCTCGGTGATCGCGGTGCGCGAGTCCGCCAGCGCGGCGTCCACCAGCTCCCGTCCGCGGGCCAACTCCGGCTCCCCGCCCGGGATCCGGGCCAGCTGCTCACGCGCCCGGGCCAGCGTCATCGCCACCGCGACCAGCCGCGCCTGGGCGCCGTCGTGGAGATCCCGCTCGATCCGGCGGAGGGTCGCCGCCGAGTCCTGGACGGCCAGCGCGCGGGTCTCCTCCAGCTCATGGACGCGGACGTCCAGGCGGCCGGGCCCGAGCAGTCCGCGGGCCATCGGCCGGATCACCAGGCTGAGCAGTCCCCGGGTGAACCAGGCGGAGAGCGCCATCGGCAGCAGCCCGGCCAGGCAGACCAGCAGCGCGGCCCACCAGTTGTCGAGGTGGACCCCGCCGAAGCCGAGCCCGAGGCCGCGGTGGCCGTCGTCGCCCCGCACCAGCCGCCACCAGATCGGATAGCTCAGCGCGGCCAGCCCGTACAGGCGCGGCACCACGGCCACCGCCACCAGCAGCACCCCGATCGGGGGGAAGGCCAGCGCGAAGGCGGCGGCCCGCCAGCCGTCGGCGTCGGTCAGCGAGGCCCGGACGCGGTCCAGCAGCCCGCGGGGCGACCGGGCCCGGCGCGGCGGCGGCTGGATCCGCTCGCCGAGCAGTCCGCGGAGCAGCCCGCGGTGGACGGCCCCGATGCCGCGGGCCGCGAACAGCGCGCCGATCAGCAGCACCACACCGACCTGGGTGACCGAGGCGACCAGCCCGAAGGCGAGGAGCACCAGCAGCGCGACCCCGCAGACGAACCCGGGGGCCGGGGCGAGCAGCCCGTAGGCGGCCTCCCTCGGCCGGCCGAGGAGCGCACGCAGCAGACGGCGCGTCATCCGCGGGTTCCCAAGTTCGCGCCACCGGCCGGCGGGCGCGCGCGGTACTCGGCCACGGGGTTCGGGTCGCCGCCGTCCGTCGGCCGTCGCCGGGTGCGGCGCCGTGCTGGGCCGGGCGGGCGGTTCCCCGCGCCCGTCGCCCGCGGCTGCGGCGCTGCGTTCGAGGCGGCGTCGGCTGCCAGCATGATGGTCTCCCTCGGCGCGGCCCTCATTATCACCGACCGCCGTCTGACCGGCCGTCAACCGCTGCGGCGGGTCAGACCGTCCATCGGCCGCACCCGCAGCATCCGCGGCAGCGGGGCCCCGGCGGACGCCGCCACCAGCACCGTTCCGAACAGCAGGACGGCGAGCCAGACCCACCCCGGCACCCCGCTCAGCGGCGTGCCGGTACGGGCGCCGAGCGGCAGCATCACCGCGAAGCCCGCGGCCGTCCCGGCGCCCACCCCGGCCACCGCGATGATCAGGCACTCCGCCGCGACCGTCCGGACGATCTGGCGCCGCTCCGCGCCGACCGCCCGCAGCAGCGAGAACTCCCGCAGCCGCTCAAGGGTCAGCATCACCAGCGTGTTGGCGGCCACCAGCCCGGCGAAGCCGACGTAGAGCAGGGTGCCGAAGACCTCCCCCCAGTCGTCGGATGCGGCCCCGGATCCGGTCAGCGAGGTGAACTTGGCCACCGCGAACGCCGTGACCAGCGCGATCGGGGTGATCGCGGCGGACAGCCGGCGCGCCCTCGCCCGGGTCCCGGCGATCGCCAGCTCCCCGGGCGCCCCGCCGAACGCCCGCAGCAGAGGGGCGCAGAGGACGATCGCGCACCGCCCGATCCACGGCCCGGCGAAGCCGATCGCGACCAGGTAGGCGAGCAGCACCAGCGGGATCACCTGGGCCGCGTTCTCGACCGACCCCGCCTCCGCGACCCCGGTCAGCACCACCGCACCGCCCAGGACCGGCAGCGACACCAACCCCCGTGCCGCGCCCACCCGTTCACCGCCCTGGACGGCGGTCTCGGCGAGCGCCTCCGACGGCCGGGTACGGGACGCCCGCAGCCCCGCGACCAGGCCGCCGAGCTGTGAGCAGACCACCAGCACCCCACCCGCGGCGGCCAGCGGCGGCCACCCGGAGTGGAAGGGGACACCGGCCGGGGCCATCCCGTGCCCGGCCAGGCCGTGCAGCCAGAAGCTCCCGAGCCGCGTCCCCAGTACGTATCCGACGGGCAGCGCGGCGAGCGCGGTGCCGAGTGCCTCGACGGCGACCATCCGGCGGATCTGCCGGGGCTCGGCGCCGATCGCGCGCAGCAGCGCGCTCTCCCGCCTGAGCTGGGCCACGGCCAGTGACATCACCTGGCCGATCACGAAGACGGACAGATACACCGTCAGCACACAGAAGGCGACGCCCGTGTCGGAGAGTTCGGCGAGCTGCGCGCGGGCGGTCGCATCCGCCCCGCGCGGCGCCGTCGAGGCCGAGACGGCGATCGAGACGCTCGCGGTGACCACCGTGGCGGCCAGCACCAGCGCGGCGAAGGTGCCCGCCAGGGCCGAGGGCCGGGAGCGGACGGCGGCGGTGGCCAGCCCGGTGGGGCGGAGGACGCTCATCGGAACCGCCCTCCCGCCGCGGCGGTCCCGACGGCGGGAGAGCCGTCGCCCCCGCCACCGGGCCCGGTCCCGAGCCCGGTTTTGAGCCCGGTCCCGGGAACGGCCGCTGATCCGATTCCGGGCCCGGACCCGAACCCGGCCGCTGCTCCGGCTCCGGTGTCCTGGACCAGCCGGCCGTGGTCCAGTCGCAGCACCCGGTCCGCCCGGGCCGTCACCGCCGGGTCGTGGGTGACCAGCACGACGGTCGCGCCCTGCCGGTCCACCGCCTCGCGCAGCAGGTCCAGGATCCCGGCCGCGGTCTCCTGGTCGAGGGCCCCGGTCGGCTCGTCCGCGAAGACCACCTCGGGCTCGGTGATCAGCGCCCGCGCGATGGCCACCCGCTGCTGCTGGCCGCCCGACAGCTCGCCGGGACGGGCGTCGGCCCGTCCCTCCAGGCCGACCCGGGCCAGCCACTCCCGCGCCCGGGCCGGGTCGCGGCGCCGCCCCTCCAGCCGGAGCGGCAGCAGCACGTTCTGCTGCGCGGTCAGCGCGGGCAGCAGGTTGAAGGACTGGAAGACGAACCCGACCCGGGTGCGCCGCAGCCGGGACAGCTCGCGCTCCCGCATCCGGCTGATCTCCCGGCCGCCGAGCCGCACCACCCCGGAGGTGGGCCGGTCCAGCCCGGCGGCGCACTGCAGAAAGGTCGACTTGCCCGAGCCGGACGGCCCGGTCACGGCCGTCAGCGTGTGCTCCGGCACCCGGACGTCGATCTCGCACAGGGCGTGGACGGCGCGCGACCGGCGGCCGTAGGACCGGCTGACATGATCCAGCTCAAGCACGGTGTTCATGCCGTCAACGCTAGGAACCACCAGGTCAGCGCGGAATGGAGCGGCCCCCCGCTCCCGGGGTTCGGAAGAACCGAACCCCGGCCGGCACCGGGCTAGGGCCGCGGCCAGGGGCGGCCCTCGATCTGCTCGATGGAGGCGTTGAAGCGGCGGAGGCAGTCCACGAAGTTCTGCACCTCCTCCGGGGACCAGTCGGCGAGGACCTTGTCCAGGCCGCCGACCATCTCGCTGCGCGCCTCGGCGAGCCGCCGCGAGCCGTCCTCGGTGAGCCGGAACTTGCGGGCGATCCCGCCCTCCGGGTCGGGGATCCGCTCGATCAGGCCTTCCCTGGTCATCGCCTTGGTCTGCCGGTTGAGGGTGGACGCGTCCAGGCCGAAGGCCTCGCTCAGCTCGCCGATGGACATCATCCCGACCAACTCCAGCCTGGAGAGCAGGATGTAGGCGCTGCGCTCCAGACTGCCCGCGGTGTGCTTGGTACGGGAGCTCAGCCAGACGTGCCGGCCCAGCAGCATCGTCTCGTACTCCACCGCCTCGGTCGGCTTCTTCACGCCCACTCCCACTGCTTCCGCTGCCGCCTCGTCTCGCCCCCAGGCCAGTATGGACCGGCGAAGGCGAATGTGTAGTCAGCATACGTTGTGCAGTGCACACGTTCTATGTATGGTGCACATTGCTGTCGCTCGGGCCGGTCGAGCGCCGGGGTGGACCTAGGAGGAACCCTCACCATGACCACCGCCAGACCCACGACGGCGCGACCAGGGGCCGTCGTCTTCACGCTGGCCTTCGCCGGCATCGTGGTCGCCCTGATGCAGACGCTGATCATCCCGATCGTGGGTGATCTGCCGAAGCTCCTGAACACCTCCGCCTCCAACGCCACCTGGGCGATCACCGTCACCCTCCTCGCGGCCGCGGTCGCCACCCCCACCGTCGGCAGGCTCGGCGACCTCTACGGCAAGCGCCCGATGCTGCTGATCAGCATCGTTCCGCTGGTCGGCGGCTCGGTGCTGTGCGCGTTCTCGGACTCGCTGCTGCCGATGGTGATCGGCCGGGCGCTCCAAGGACTCGCCTCCGGCCTGATCGCTCTCGGCATCAGCGCGCTCCGCGACCTGATGCCGCCCGAGCGGCTCGGCTCCTCGGTCGCCCTGATCAGCTCCTCGCTGGGGATCGGCGGCGCCCTCGGCCTCCCGCTGGCCGCGGCCATCGCCCAGCACTCCGACTGGCACGTGCTGTTCTGGGTGTCGGCCGGCCTCGGCCTGGTCTCCGGACTGCTGATCCTGCTGTTCGTCCCGAAGACCCCGCGCCGGGCGGCGGCGGCCGGGCGCTCCCGCTTCGACTTCGCCGGGGCCGTGGGCCTCGGGGCCGGCCTCGCCTGCCTGCTGCTGGCGATCTCCAAGGGCTCCGACTGGGGCTGGACCAGCGGCACCACCCTCGGGATGCTCGGCGGCGCGGTGGCCCTGCTGCTGATCTGGGGCTGGTGGGAGCTGCGCTGCAAGGACCCGGTGGTGGACCTCCGCACCACGGCCCGCGGCCAGGTGCTGGTCACCAACCTGGCCTCGGTGATCGTCGGATTCGCCATGTACGCCCAGCAGCTGATCATGCCTCAGCTGATGGAGCTGCCCAGGGCCACCGGCTACGGCCTCGGCCAGTCCATCCAGGCCACCGGCCTGTGGATGATGCCGGGCGGGCTGGGGATGATGCTGGTCTCACCGATCGGCGCCAAGCTCACCGCCAGGACCAACGCCAAGATCACCCTGACCGTCGGCGCGATCGTCCTGGCCGCCGGCTACGGCACCGCGGTCGGCCTGATGGGCCACCCGTGGGGCCTGATGATCGCCGCGCTGATCGCCAGCATCGGCGTCGGCTTCGGGTACGGCGCCATGCCGGCCCTGATCATGGGCGGGGTGCCGATCTCCGAGACCGCCTCGGCCAACAGCTTCAACACCCTGATGCGGTCGATCGGCACCACCGTCTCCTCGGCGGTGATCGGCGTCGTCCTGGCCCATATGACGGTGACGATGGGCGGCGTCGCCCTGCCCTCGCGTACCGGCTTCAGGACCGGGCTGCTGATCGGCTGCGGGGTCGCCGTGGTCGCCGGGGCGGTCGCGCTGGCCATCCCGCTGAACAGGGCGTCGCGGGGCGCGTCGGCCGCGGAGGACGCGCGGGACGCACAGGACGCGCAGGCCCCGCAGGCCGAGCAGGTCCTGCGGGACGCCCAGGGCGCGGAGGTCGGGGCCGGCTCCGCCGCCGAGGCCGTGGCCGCCCCACCCCCGTGCACGCGGCGGTCGCCGCCCTCGCCGCCGAGGCGGCCGACGCCGCCCGGGAGCCCGCCCCCGCCGTCCACGGCAGCGTCCTCTCCTCGGACGGCCGGCCGGTCCCCGGCGCGACCGTGACCGCGATCGACCAGACGGGCCGCCAGCTCGCCCTGGCCCGCTCCGGCGCCGACGGCCGGTACGCCGTCCGCCCGTTCGCCGCCGGGGCGCTCGGCGCGGACGGCGCGGACGCCCTGGTGCTGATCGCCTCCGCCCCCGGCCACCAGCCGGAGGCCACCACCGTCCCGCTGCGCCCCGGCGCCGGCCCGGCCGCCGTCGACCTCCTGCTCGGCGGATCGACCGGCATCCACGGCACGGTCCTCGGCTCCGGCGGCCTGCCCGTGGCGGGAGCCCTGGTGGTGGTCACCGACCAGGCCGGCGAGGTGGTCGCCTCCGGCCTGACCTCCGCCGAGGGCGGGTACGGCTTCGAGCGGCTGGCGCCCGGCGGGTACACCCTGGCGTTCACCGCCGAGGGGCACCAGCCGGTCGCCGTCCCGGTCGACGCCGGCGCCGGCGGACCGGTCCGCCAGGACCTCACCCTGCCGCAGGCCGCCGCCATACGCGGAGTCGTCCGCGACCCGGCCGGCCGGCCGCTGGCGCACGCCAAGGTCTCCCTCCTCGACGCCGGCGGATCGGTGGTCCGCAACCACCTCACCGGCGAGGACGGCGCGTACGCCTTCGACGGCCTGGCCGGCTCCGAGTTCACCCTGGTCGCCACCGGCTACCCGCCGGCCAGCACGGCGGTCTCGCTGCAGGGGGGCGGCCGGGACGGCGTCGACCTGGCGCTGGCCCACGGCGCCGACTGACGGCCGGCGGGCGGCCGGCGGGCGACCGGCCGACGACCGGCCGCCGGCCCGAGAACGCCCGAGGGAGCGCCGCCCACCCGTCCTCGACGGGAGGGCGGCGCTCCCTTCGCGCTTCCCAGCGGTCGCGCGCGTCCCGCGCGCTACTGAAGATCCGCTGAATTCGCGCCGGTGAGGCGTCATCCGACCCGGTCGGCGGGAAGATAGGCGGCAGGTTCCGGACGAGGCCGGATCCGACCGCCGACAGAGGTGGACACGCGCCAGAGGGAGACGAGGGGGAGAGCGCCCGTGGCACGGGACGAGGACGTCATCGGCTGTACCGGCGTACTGGTCGTGGGAACCCGCGGCGACGCCGGTCCGGGCGAGGTCCTGGTCCGGGTGCGGGGCGGCTCCGAGACGTTGATCGCCTGGTCGTCCGAACCGCTGGCCCCAGGGGCCCAGGTGCTGGTCATCGACTCGCGCGGGGCCCGACAGGTCGACGTCATCGCATGGTCAGACACCGAGGCCGACCCGCTGGACCAGCTCAACTGAGGCTGACACACATCATCGACGTCACATGAGGGGACGAGATGTTCGGTTACCGGGTGCCCGCGCCCGACCAGGCGATGCTGATCTCCGGGGGGCGGAGGGGGCTCCAGGGAGCACCGTTCCGGGTGGTCACCGGGCACGGCAAGTTCGTCCTGCCGGTCTTCCGCAAGGTCCGCTACCTCACCCTCGCGATGTGCGAGGCAGAGGTCGCCGAGACCTGCGTGACCCGGCAGGGGATCGCGCTCACCGTCCGCGCGGTGATCGCGTTCAAGGTGGGCAACGACGACGAGAGCATCGTCAACGCCGGCCAGCGGTTCCTCTCCGACCAGGACCAGATGTCGATCCTGACCGGCCGGATCTTCGCCGGCCACCTGCGGTCGATCATCGGCTCGATGACGGTCGAGGAGATCGTGACGGAGCGCCAGAAGCTGGCCACCGAGGTGCTGGACACATCGAAGGCGGAGATGGCCAAGATCGGCCTGATCGTGGACTCTCTGCAGATCCAGTCCATCGACGACGGCAAGACCGGCTACATCGACGCGATGTCCGCCCCGCACCGGGCCGCGATCCAGCGGCAGGCGCAGATCGCCCAGGCCGAGGCCTCCCGGGCGGCGGCCGAGGCGCAGCAGGCGGCGGCCCGCAAGCAGGCCGAGTACACCCGCGAGACCTCGGTGGTCCAGGCGCAGTACCAGGCCGAGGTGGACCAGGCGCAGGCCAGGGCCGCACAGGCCGGCCCGCTGGCGCAGGCCAGCGCGCAGCAGGAGGTGCTGGCCGCGCAGACCGAACTGGCCCAGCGGCAGGCGCTGCTGCGTCAGCAGCAGCTGATCGCCGAGGTGGTCAAGCCGGCCGAGGCGGAGGCCGAGCGGATCCGGGTGATGGCCAAGGCCGACGCGGAGCGGATGCGGATCCAGGCCGAGGCGGCGGCGTCCAACGACCGGGTGGCGCTGGACCAGAAGCTGATCGACCAGCTGCCGATGATCGTCAAGGAGGCGGCGGCGGGTCTGTCCGGAGCCAACGTCAACGTCCTGAACGGGGCGGACGGCCTCGGCGAGATCGCCGCCGGGCTGGTCGGCCAGGGCCTGACCATTCTGGACTCGGTCCGCAACAACCTCCGCAACGGCGACGGCAGCGGCGCCGGCGCTCAGCGCTCGACGCCGAAGGAGCGGCTCGCGATCGACGAGTAGCCCGCGGCTGCGCCCTGCGCGGGCGGCGACGCGCTCGCGCGTCGGCGGGTGCGGCGCCGTTCGCGGCGGGCCGCGCAGTTCCCGCGCCCCTTGATTTGCTTCGCAAATCGCGGGGCGCCCCGGATTCGCGGCCCGAAGGGCCAGGCGAATCAGGGGCGCGGGGAACTGCGCGGCCCGCCGACTACGCAGCCGCACCCGCCGACGCACGACCGCGTCGCCGCCCCTCCCGCGTGGTGACCGGTGCGGGAAGGGCCACGGGGAAAGGCCGACCGCTACGCGTTGTACGCCGCGGACGAGCCCGTCTTCCACTGCGACCAGGACATGTTCCAGTCCGCGAACCCGTTGTCCGCCGCCGCCTTGTCACCGGACCCGTTCACCGTGACCGGATCCCCCGGCTTCACGTAGCCGTACAGCCACTTGGCGTCCGCCAGCGCGAGATGGATGCAGCCGTGCGAGCTGTTGTCCGAGCCCGGGTCGGTGTCGCCGGTCGAGTAGTGGATGTACGTACCGGAGTACGTCAGGTGGAGGTCCCACGGCAGGGACAGGTCGTAGTAGTTGGGGTCGCTCTTCGAGCACGCTATCCCGACGCTGCACGAGGTCATGTGCACCGTGGGCTGCTTGTCGATGATCGCCATCGTCCCGGTCCAGGTGGACATCCCCGGCCGCCCGGCGTCCGAGGCCATGGTCCGCACCAGCTTGCCGCCGTTGTAGACCTTCATCTGGTGGGAGTTGATGTCGTCGACCACCCGCACGTCGGAGCCGACGGTGAAGTGGTGGACGTAGTCGTGTATCCCCAGCCGCCCGTTGCCGTCCGAGACGCCGTTGAAGTCGGCGGCCACGGTGACCTTGGTGCCGGTCTGCCAGTAGTTCTGCGGCCGCCAGTCCACCCGGCTGTCGCCGAACCAGTGGAAGGCCCCGGTGGTGCCGTTCGAGGTGGTGATCTTGATCTGCTTCTCGATGGCGGCCCGGGCCGACTCGGCGACCGGGGTGGAGAAGATGATCGAGACCGGCTGCGCGACGCCGACCACGGAGTCCTTGGCGGGGCTGATCGAGTCCAGCAGCATCTGGCTGTCGCTGCCCGGGGACTCGGTGGTGAAAGAGATCCGGTCCACCTTGGGCTTGGTGCCGGAACCGGACGTGGCACTGGCCCGCAGCACGTACTTGGCGCCCGTGCCCAGCGGGGAGGTCGGCGTCCAGGTCCCGGACTTCAGCGTGCCGGCCACCGGGTCGCCCTGGGAGTCGGCGACGGTGACGGAGGCCAGCGTGCCGCCGGTCACGTTCAGCTTCACCGGCTTGTCGGTGGCCACACCGCCGTCCGAGGCCTTGCTGAACGCCACCGAGATCTTCGCGTCGGAGACCTTCATCTGCTGACTGGCGCTGCCGCCGCTGCCGCCGGAGGAGCAGGCGCTCGCGCCCACCAGCGCCAGCGCGGCGACCGCGGCCATCCCGGTCGTCCGCCGGACGACCCTCCGCCCGCGTGCGCCGCCGTCCCGCCGCTCCTTCTCGCCGCCCGGCGCCGCCGCGCCGCCCGACTCCGCCACCGTCTGTGACCCTGACCCTGCCCGTGCCACCCGTGCTCTCCCCTGAATCCGCCGTACCCGTCGGCCGCCGGCGGGCCCGCTCACCCGGTCGTGCGGGTCGTCCCGGTCGTTCCGGGCGTCCTGCCCGTTCCGGTCGACCCAGCCGTACCGGACGTTCACGTCGTCCCCACCGGTGCCACTCTTGAGTGACGTTCACCCGGCGCACCCGGTTCCGGTGTGCCGAGTTCCACGTTATGCCGGATTCCTCAGAGCTTCTCGCCCGCCCCCGCGGTGTACCGGCGCTCCACCCCGCCGAGCCTCCAGTAGGCCAGCGCACCCGCCCACACCAGTACGAAGAGGCCGGCGATCACGAAGCCGACGTTGTTCAGGTCGACGCCCGAGATCCAGCCGCTGACCGGGTCGGCGAGCCCCAGCTGCCGGTGCAGCACACCCACCAGTTCCACCGTGCCGATCAGGAACGCCACCGCCACCGAGAGCCCGGTGATGGTGAGGTTGTAGTAGACCTTGCGGACCGGGTTGGCGAAGGCCCATTCATACGCGAAATTCATGAAGGTGCCGTCCAGAGTGTCGAAGAGTGACATCCCGGCGGCGAAGAGCAGCGGCAGGCAGACGATGCCGTACCAGGGCAGCCCGGCGGCGGCGCCGCTGCCCGCCATCACCATCAGGGTCACCTCGGTCGCGGTGTCGAAGCCGATCCCGAAGAGGAGGCCCACCGGGTACATCTGGCCCGGCCGGGTGATCGAGCGGGTCAGCCGGCCGAGGACCCGGTTGAGGAGCCCGCGGCCGTCCAGCCGCCGCTCCAGCTCCCGCTCGTCGAAGACGCCGGAGCGCATGGCCCGGAAGACCCGGGCGATCCCGGCCAGCGAGACCAGGTTGAGTGCGGCGATGAGATAGAGGAAGCCGCCGGAGACGCAGGTGCCGACGAGCTCCAGCACCCGGTGGGCGCCCGAGCCCTGGCCGGCGCCGGTCCCGGTGAGGGTGCCCACGGCCCGGGTGCCGGTGGCGATCAGCAGCGCCAGCAGGACGACCACGCTGGAGTGGCCGAGGGCGAACCAGAAGCCGACCGAGACCGGCCGCTTGCCGTCCGCCATCAGCTTGCGGGTGGTGTTGTCGATGGCGGCGATGTGGTCCGCGTCGAAGGCGTGCCGCATGCCGAGGGTGTACGCGGTGATCCCGAGCCCGACCCCGAACACCTGGTTCCCCACGGTGTGCCGGCGTGGCGCCACCACCAGGAGCAGCAGGCCGAAGGCCAGCAGGTGGAGGGCGAGGATGACGGCCAGCAGCCCCCCGGTCCGCAGCCAGTCCGCGCGGGTGCGGCGGGGGACGGCCGAACTCTTCTTCTGCTGCTTCTGCGCCTGCGTCGACGCAGGCATACCGGTAGCCATGGCAGCCTCTCCAGCACCTCGTGGATGGGTTATCGCGTGCCGTGGCCGGTCTCCTGGCTTACGGGTGCTGACGTCGTTCGCGCCTGGCCTTCCAGGTGTCCGGGGGTGATGCCCCCGGGCTCCCGTGACCCAACCGTCCTCCGACGAGGACTCGCTGACGGCACGTCGACTTCCCGATCACAGTGGCGAGGGCCGCTCCGGTCTTCCACCGGTCTTCCCGAGCACCACGGCGCGCCCACGGTATCCGGGGCCGGGCATGAGCTACAAGCCTGCACAGATGTGCAGATGTGCAGAGGCGGGGGAGGCCGGCGGGGCAGGATGGGGGCCATGCATCTGGTTCCCGCCGAGCGCGCCCACCGGCGCGCGATCGATGAGCACACGGTGTGCGAGGCAATCGCCGGGATCGGCGACCCGGCCGGGGTGCGCGCCTGGTCCGAGCTGTTCGGCCTGCTGGCCGATCCGGGCCGGCTCTCGCTGCTGCTCGCGGTGCGGAGCGCGGGGCCGATCGCGGTCTCCGACCTCGCCCTCGCGACCGGCATCAGCGACACGGCGGTCTCGCAGGCGCTGCGGCTGCTCCGCGCGGCGGGCGCGGTCCGCGCGGAGAAGGAGGGCCGGGTCGTCCGCTACTCCCTCAGCTCCCCGCGGGTGGACATGCTGCTGGCCAACCTCACCGCTTCTTGAACGGCGGCAGGACGACGCAGGCGACGATGCCGGCGACGAAGGCGAGAACCAGCAGCGAGAACCCGATGGTCTCCAACGCGGTCATGTCCCCAAACTAGGCGGCTGGGCCGCGCCGCGCACCCCGAGCACGCCCCCCGGAGGCAGCGCCGCCGGGCGCGCCTCGGGGGCGGGGAACTGCGCGGCCGGCCGTCCACGGCGCGCACTCGGCAACGCCTACCGGGTTGCAACCCGGTGTCCGCCGCCGGACGAACCGCCGTTCCGCGCTGGGCGCGCAGTTCCCCGCGCCCCCGATTCGCGCCTGGCGGCGCCGCATCCGGGGCGGAGCCCTCAGGCGTCCGCCGGCGGAAAGGTCAGGCGCGCCCGGACGCACTCCAGCGTGCCGGCGCGGTGCCGGGCGTGGAGGCCGGGCAGCGCCGCGTGGTCCCCGGACGCCAGCGCGTCCACGATCGCGTCGTGCTCGGCCACGATCCGCCGCACCGTGTCCGGATCGGACACGTACACCGCCCGGTACGCCTGGGTGAGGAACCACACCCGCTCCAGCTCGGCAGTCAGCAGGCCGAGGCCCGCCGCCGCGAAGACCCGGAAGTGGAACTCGTGGTTCAGCGTGGACACCGCGCGCAGCTCCCCCGCCGCGTCCGCCGCCGCCAGCCGCCGGTTGATCTCCCGCAGCCGCTCCACCTCGGCGTCCCCGAACCGCGGCAGCGACTCCAGCACCTCGGTCTCGATCAGCTCGCGCAGCCGGTACGCCTGGCTCAGCTCGGAC
Source organism: Phaeacidiphilus oryzae TH49 (assembly GCF_000744815.1). Classification (NCBI taxonomy): domain Bacteria; kingdom Bacillati; phylum Actinomycetota; class Actinomycetes; order Kitasatosporales; family Streptomycetaceae; genus Phaeacidiphilus; species Phaeacidiphilus oryzae. The sequence continues at coordinate 3,736,199 of NZ_JQMQ01000005.1, read as the reverse complement.
CAGCTCAGCTCGCGGATCGCGTAGCCGGCGTTCCGCCGGTACTCCAGCAGCCCGTCCGAGGCCAGCGACTGGAGCGCCTCGCGGACCGGCTGCCGGCTCAGCCCCAGCCGGTCCGCCAGCAGTTCCTGGCGCACCGGCTGGCCCGGCCGCAGCCCGCCTTCCGCGAGCAGCGCCCGGACCTCCTCGACCACCAGGTCCACCGACGTCATAGCGGTCAGAGCCTACTCAGGCCGCTCACCCCACCGGCGCGGTGAGGTCCCAGAGCTCCTCCTCCGCGTCCGGCAGCTCGGCCAGTCCCCAGTCGCGGCCGACCAGGCCCTCGTCCCGCCCGGCCCACAGCAGGGTGGTCCTGCGGTGGAGGCCGGCCTCGCCGGTGATCCCCATGGCGCCGTGCAGCTGGTGGGCGACGGCCGCGATCCGCCCGACGGCCTCGGCGGCCACCGCCCGGGCCCCGGTCAGAGCGAACCGCAGCGACCGGTCCGCTCCGTCCACCGCCGCGGGCACCCGGAACCTCCGCTGCGCCTCGCGTACCGCCGCGGCCATCCCGCGGTGGGCGACCGCCGCCTCGCCGAGGCTGGTCCGCACCGCCGGGATCCGGATCAGCGGACGGCCGAACTGCACCCGCTCCTCGACGTACCGCCGGGCCTCCCGGATCGCCCCGTCGGCCGCCCCGAGGAGCTCCGCCAGGAGCAGCAGCCGGGCCAGCTCCCCGGTGCGCGGGGTGTCGTCCTCGGCCGGGTCGCCGCCCGCGCCGCCCGCGCCGACCGCGCACGGCCGCCCGGCCAGGTCCAGGCCGGTCGCGCCGGGGGCCCACACCCCGTACGCCGTCGGATGGACCAGGACGCCGTCCGGGCCCCGGCTCTCCTCCGGCGCCCGGTCGCCCGCCGCGTACCGGGCGACCAGCGTCTGCCGCACCGGCAGCGGCACCCCGGCGCGGCCCAGCGCCTCCACGGCCCCCACCGCCGAGTCGATCAGGTCGGGGTCCGGCTCCGCGGCCAGATCGGCGCCGTCCAGGACGCCGGTCCAGCCCAGCCGGACGGCGGTGGCCCAGTGCCCGGGGAAGTCCGGCGCGGCCGAGACGTCGGTCCCGGGGGCCGGGGGCGGCCAGTCCGCGACCACCTCCAGCACCGTTGCGTACAGGGTCCGGTCGAAGTCGTTCATCGCCGCTCTCCCTTCGCGATGATGGACAGCAGGATCTGCGCCGCTCCGCCGCGGATTCCGGAGGCCGGGGCGGCCACCACGCACTGCCGGAAGAGCTCGCGGACCGCCGCGTCGGCCCGCGCCATCATCGGCCGCGCCCACTCCACCACGTCCAGCTCGAAGCGGTTGCCCAGGTACTTGCTGACCGCCGCCTGGTAGACCGGTCCGCGGCCGGCGTCCATCTCCTCGGCGTTGCTCCGGGCCAGTGCCCTGAGCGCGGTCAACCTGCCCATCAGCTCCCGCAGTTCGCGACGGGCCTGGTCGTCCGGCAGCCCGGCCCGGACGACCGCGGCCAGCAGCGGGTACATGGAGAGGAAGCGCTCGGGGCCGCCGCGCTCGTAGGACAGCTGGCCGACCACCTGGCGCCAGCCCTCGCCGACCCGGCCGAGCACCCGGCCGGCCGGCACCCGGACGTCCTCCAGCACGACCTCGTTGAAGTGGTGCTCGCCGGCGAAGTCCAGGATCGGGTGGACGGTGATCCCGGGGCTGTCCATGTCGAGGAGGAACTCGGTGATCCCCTCGTGCCGGTCCTCCTCCCTGCCGGTGCGGGCCAGCAGGTAGAGGTGGCTGGCCCGGTGGGCGCCGGAGGTCCAGATCTTCCGGCCGTTGACCAGCCAGTCGCCGTCGGCGGTACGGGCGGCGAAGGTGCGGACGGAGGCGAGGTCCGAGCCGGCGTCCGGCTCGCTCATCCCCAGCGCGAAGGTGATCTCGGCGCGGGCCAGCCGGGGGCAGAACTCCTGCTGGAGCTCGGGCGTCCCGTGGGCGATCAGCGCCGGGCCGATCTGCCGCTCGCCGATCCAGTGCCCGCTGACCGGCGCCCCGGCGCGCAGCAGCTCCTCGGTGACGGCGAGCCGGTCGGTGTACGAGCCACCGCCTCCGCCGACCTCCGTGGGCCAGTTGACGGCGAGCAGCCCGCGTCGGCCCAGCTCGCGGCTGAACTCCGGGTCGGCCGGCCCCGCCCAGCAGTCGGCCCGCGGGACGAAGTCCCACTCCGCCAGCAACTCCCGTACGCGGTGCCGCAGTTCCTCACTCACAGCCGCTCCCCTCAGCCTGCGGTCCGGCGAGCGCGGCGACCAGGTCGACCGCGGTCGCGCCCTTTCCCTCCGGGTGGACGATCAGCGGGTTGACCTCCAGGTCGAGCCGGCCGTCCAGGGCCACGGCCAGCCGGGAGACCCCCACCAGGGCGTCGACCACCGCGTCCACGTCCACCGCCGGCTCGTCGCGGAATCCGTGCAGCAGCCGGCGGAACCGCAGACCGTCCAGCAGCGCCCGGGCCCCGGCGGGGTCCAGCGGGCAGACGGCCGTGCGGATGTCCTGCCAGATCTCGGTGCGGGTCCCGCCGAGGGCGACGCTGACCAGCGGCGGGTAGCCGTCCTCCGCCCGCCGTACGGACAGCAGCAGTTCCAGCCCCTCGGCGACCTGGGTCTGGGCCAGCACCGCGGCCTCCCGGGCCGCGTCCGCGTCCCAGGCGGCGATCCGCTCGGCGATCCGCTGGAACGCGCGCTCGGCGCCGGCCGGCCGGACGCCGAGGGCGACCGCGCCGATATCGCTCTTGTGGGTGAGGCCCGGCGCCCGTCCCTTCAGCACGGCGGTCCCGCCGACCTCCGCGACGGCTCGTGGCGCGTCCTCGGGGCGCGTGATGACCACGGTGCGCGGGGTGGCGATGCCCAGCGCCTCCAGTACCTCCCGCCCCTCCGCCTCACCGATCGTCCCGTCCGGCCCGGCCGCGCGGAGCACGGCGGCCACCGCCGCCTCCGTCCCGGCCTCCTGGGCCGGCCCGTCGGCGTCGGGGGCGGGGCGGGACCGGGGCCGGCATCGGCGCCGGCGCCCGTCACCGCCGCGGCCGCCCAACCCGTCGCCGCCGACGGCGAGTCGAAGACCGGGATGCCGGCCCGCACCAGGGCCGCCCGGGCCTCCGCCGTCTCCTCCGCCCCGTACAGCCAGACGACGGCCGCGGGACGGCCGGCCAGTTCCGTGGTCATCCGCTCGGCCAGGTCCACCGCGTCGGCCCCGCGGATCCCGGTGACCACCACCAGGGTGAGGTCGACCCCGGGGTCGTCGGCGACCACCCGGCAGGTCCGGCCGAACTGCTCCCGATTGCCGAGCACCTCGGCGGTGACGTCCACCGGATTGCGGGCGTGCCCGAAGTCCGGGATCAGCTGCGAGAGTCGCTCCACCGTCCGGTCGGCGAGCCGGGCGGCCCGCAGACCGTGCCGCTCGATCCAGTCGGCGGTCAGGATGCCGGCCCCGCCGGAGGTGGTGACCACGCCGATCCGCGGCCCGGGCACGGTCCGCCGCGCGGTCAGCGCCACCGCCCGCTCGACCAGTTCGCCGAAGTCCTCGACGGCGACCACCCCGGCCGCCCGGTTGACCGCGTCGAAGGCGCCGGCCCCGCCGATCATCGAGCCGGTGTGGGCCGCCGCCGCGGCCCTCCCCGCCTCGGAGCGCCCGGCCCGCAGCACCACGACCCGCTTCCCGGCGGCCGCCGCGGCCGCCACCGCCCGCCGCCAGGTACGCCCCTCGGGTATCCGCTCCAGGTAGGCCGCGATCACCCGCACCCGGTCGTCCTCGACCAGGCCCTCGACCACCTCGGCGACCGTGACGTCGCACTGGTTGCCGACGGACAGCCAGGCGGTCAGGGGGGTGTGCCGACCGGAGGCCAGGGAGAGGAACGAGCCACCGAGCGCCCCGCTCTGCCCGACGTAGGCGAGGCCGGAACCGTCCTGCCTGCGGCCCGAGCCGGCCTCGGCCAGGTCGGTCACCGACCGGCTGAAGGCCCCGTAGAGTCCGGCCGGCGTGTACATCACGCCCTGGCAGTTGGGGCCGATCACCCGCAGCCCGGTGGCCGCGGCCAGCTCGTCCACCTCCCGCTGGAGGAGGGCGCCCGCCTCCCGCCGGGTCTCCGCGAATCCGGAGGAGAGGACGACGGCGGCCGGCACGCCGGCGGCCGCGCAGTCCCGCAGCACCTCCGGGACGCCCCGCGCCGGGACCATCACCAGCGCCAGGTCGACGGCCGCCCCGATCTCCGCGACCGTGGCGTGGCAGGGCCGTTCGCCGATCCGGTCGTAGCGCGGGTTGACCAGGTGGACGGCCGGCCCCTCGGCCCCGGCCGAGGTGAGGTTGGCGATCAGCGCCCCGGTCAGCCGCGCCCGCGGCGAGGCGCCGACCACGGCCACCGACCGCGGCCGCAGGACATGGTCGAGCAGCGCGCCCGGCACGCCGCTCACCGTCCCTCGAAGGTCGGCTTGCGGCGCTCCTGGAAGGCGGCCAGCGCCTCCTTGGAGTCGGCGGTGGACTGCACCACCGCCTGATGGGAGGCGATCAGGTCGAGGGAGGCCCGCAGGTCGCCGTTCTCCCCGTGCCGCACCGCCCGCTTGATCAGCTGGACGGAGACCGGGGGCATCGCCGCGAGCTGCCCGGCGAACTCCTCCAGCCGGGGCCGGAACCCGTCCACCGGCAGCACCTCGTCCACCAGGCCCCACTCCAGCGCCCGTCCGGCCTCGACGAACTCGCCGGTCCAGAGCAGCCGCAGGGCACGCGAGCGGCCCACGATCCGGGGAAGGAAGTACGCCCCGCCGTCCCCGGGCACCAGGCCGACCCGGACGTAGCCCTCGGAGAGCCGGACGGTGTCGGTGGCGATCCGGTAGTCGCACATCAGCGCCATGTCCAGGCCGGCGCCGACGGCGGCTCCGTTGATCCCGGCGATCAGCGGCTTGTTGAGGTCCTCCACGGCCCGGATCACCTGGTGTACCTGATCCGTCATCAGCTTGCGGTTCTGCAGCGGGGTGCGCTCCCCGCCGCCGTCCAGGCCGCTGAGGTCGGCGCCGGCGCAGAAGGCGTCGCCCGCGCCGGTGAGCACCACCGCCCTGATGTCCTCGTCCCGCTCGAACTCGCGGTAGGCGGCGGCCCATTCGTCGAGCATGTCGAAGGTGAAGGAGTTCTTGCGCTCCGGCCGGTTGAGCGTGAGCCAGCCGATGTGGCCTTGCTTGGAAACGATCAGCGTCACGTCGTGGTGTCCCCTCGCAGTGCGGTGTGCCGCGCGGTGTGCCGTCCGGCGATTGGATCCAATCCAACGGCCGACGCCGGTGCACTGTCAAGGTTTTGGATCCAATCCGGCCGGAGGCGGCCGGTACCGCTCAGTACCCGGGGCAGTCGAACCTCGGCTGGGCGGCGAGCAGTTCGGAGAGGTCCGTGCCGGCGGCCAGCTCCGCCGGCTCCGCCCCCCGGCGGAACAGCCGGCCGGGCCGGGCGCCCTCCGGTACGCCGTCCACGACCGCGCGACCGTCCGAGACCCGCAGCCAGGCGCCCTCGCGCAGCCCCAGCACCGGGACGTCGTTCTCCTCGAGGAACTCGGTCAGCCGCACCTCCCTGGTCTCCCCCTTGTGGGTGGAGGACGGGTCCGGGTCCAGGTAGTGCGGGTTGATCTGGAATGGCACGAAGCCCAGCGCCTCGAACGAGGGCGGCTGGACGATCGGCATGTCGTTGGTGGTGCGCAGGGTCGGCGCCGCCATGTTGGTCCCCGCGCTGGCGCCCATGTACCGCAGCCCGTCCCGCACCGCCGCGCGCAGCGCATCCCGCAGCCCCGTCCGGTAGAGCGCGCCGAGCAGCCGGAAGGAGTTGCCGCCGCCCACGAACACCGCGTCCGCCGCCGCGAGTTCGGCCACCGGATCGGCCCCCTCGTGCACCCCGCGCACACTGATCCCGACCGGCTCCAGCGCCGCCCGCACCCGGTCGGTGTAGCCGTCGTGGTCGGCCAGCGCGTACGGCACGAACGCCAGCCGGCTGCCGGATCCGCCGACGAAGCCGGCCACGGTGTCGAGCACGTGCTCCAGATAGCCGCGCCCGTGCTGGGTGGAGTTGGACAGCAGCAGAAGCTCCATGGGTTCCTCTTCTCGCCTTCCCGCTCGGTGCCGTCAAACGGCCGCCGAACAGCCGGTACGGGCGCGGCGGCGCCCGGACGACGGTAACCCCTCGGGAGAACGGGGCTGAGCAGGGCAGAGGAAAGGAGGCCGGGACGCCTCCGGGGCGGAACCCCGGAAGCGCCCCGGCCTCCCACCGGGCCGGGCCTAGCGCGCCATCGCGCCGGCCGCGCCCCGCGTCTCGACATGCCGCTGGATGACCCGGTCCATCAGCGCGACCAGCACATCGCGCACCGAGGACCGGTTCCGGGCGTCGCAGTACACCACCGGAACGTCGTCCGAGAGGCCCAGCGCCTCCCGCACCTCCTCGAGGTCGAACTGCTGGGCGCCGTCGAAGTGGTTGACCGCCAGGACGAACGGCGCCGACCGCTCCTCGAAGTAGTCCACCGCCGGGAAGGAGTCCTCGATCCGGCGGGTGTCCGCCAGCACGACCGTGCCCAGCGCGCCTTCCACCAGGTCGTCCCAGAGGAAGGAGAAGCGGTCCTGCCCGGGCGTCCCGAACAGGTACAGCACCAGCGTCGGATCGAGGGTGATCCGCCCGAAGTCCAGTGCCACGGTCGTGGTGGTCTTGCCGTCCACCCCGTCCAGCGAGTCCACGCCCACCGACACCTCGGTGATCGCGGCCTCCGTATCCAGCGGCTCGATCTCGGAGATCGCGCCCACGAAGGTGGTCTTGCCCACCCCCAGCCCCCCGCTGACCACGATCTTCGCGGCCAGTGGGACTTCCTGCGGGCCGGCGGCGGAAGCGCCGCCCGCGCCGTTCCTGTGGTCAGAGCGACCGGACATGGTCCCTGATCCTCTCGATCACGTGGAGTGGCAGCTCCTCGGCCTGATGGACGGTCAGCAGCTCGGCCACCACCAGGTCGGCGATGAGCACCTTGGCCACCCCGAGGGGCACCCCGATGCCGCCGGCGACCTCGGCCACGGACTGCGGCGTCTGGCAGAAGGTGACGATCCGCCGCCTCTCGAACTCCAGCGGCGCGAAGAGTGAACCGGGCGCCGCGGTCACCAGCGTCTCGAGACGCAGCCCGTCCTGGACGGGCCGGACCCGGCCGCCGGTCATGATGAACGGCCGGACGAACAGCGAGTCGTCCGGCGCCCCCTCGTCCTGCTCGCGCTCGACCGGGCTCATCGCGGAAGCGCCTGCCTCAGGTCGGAGATGAGCTGCGGGGTGAGCAGATCGCCGGCCCGCTCGGCCAGCACCGCCATCTCGTACCCCACCAGGCCGAGGTCGGCGGTGGAGTCGGCGAGGACGCCGATGCAGCTGCCGTCCCGGATGGCCGAGACCATCAGGAAGCCCCGCTGCATCTCGATCATCAGCAGCTTCATCCCGTCGAAGTCGTACCGCCGGGAGGCGCTGCGGGCCAGCGAGGCGAGCCCGGAGACGACCGCGGCCAGATGGTCCGCGTCGGTCCTGCCGAGCCCCTCGGAGACGGCGATCAGCAGTCCGTCCGAGGAGACCGCGACCGCGTCCCGCACTCCGTCCGTGCTTCTGACGAAGTTGCCGATCAACCAGTTGAACGTCTGCGAGTCCGCGTGCATGTCGACGGTCACGAGACACCTCCCTCACCGGTGGTGCTGCTGCTGTTGCTGTTGCTGCCAGTGCTGCTGCCAGTGCTGCTGGTGGTGCGCGCGCCCCGGTCGTGCGCCGAGCGCAGCGCGGAGAGCATCGCCTTGACCTCCTCCGGGGAGCGCTCGGGCGTGCGCTCCTCCCCGGCCTGCCAGCGGCCGGAGGTCTCGTTGACCGCCGCCGAGATGGCACTCCGCCGCGGCCGCTTGACCAGACCGTTCCTGGTACGCGCCCCGGAGGCGCTGCGCGCCCCGGGAATCCTGGCCGCGCCGGCGCCGTACGCGCCGCCGCCGGAGACCGGGCCGCGGAGCTCCTCGACCGGAGCCGCCGCCTCCAGTTCGCCGATCCGCTGGCCGACCATCTCGCCGCTGCGGATCTCCGGCAGTGCCCCGGTGTCGATCTCCCGCTGGAGTTCCGGAGCGTCGTCCACGGGCAGCTCCGTGCCGCGGTCGGTCCGCTGGACGTGCACCTCCTCCACCGCCCGCTCCTCACTCCGGTCACCGGACCGGGTCGCGGCCGACCCCGAGGAGGTCAGCATGTTGGCCGGCGCCCCATGCCCGGGCATGCTCTCGGCCAGCAGGGCGGCCGGCAGCAGCACGCGGGCGACCACACCGGCCGCCGGTGCCTCGCCGAGGCGGACGTCGATGCTGTGCCGCTTGGCCAGCGAGCCGACCACGTAGTGGCCGAGGAACTTGGTGGGCTCGGCCATGAAGCTGGCCGAACCGGAGAGCCGGACGTTGGCCTCGGCGATCGCCTCGGGGCTCATCCCCAGGCCGTGGTCGACGATGGCGATCAGGTAGCCGTTGCTGGTGCGCCGGCCCTCGATCTCCACATCCGAGTCCGGCGGGGAGAAGCTGAGGGCGTTCTCCACCAGCTCCGCCAGCAGGTGCGCGACCTCGGCCACCACCGAGCCGTTCACCTTGATCTGGTCGATCCGGCGGAGGGTCACCCGCCGGTACTCCTCGACCTCGGAGAGCGCCGCCCGGATCACGTCGGTGACGGTCAGCGGCTGCGCCCAGGGGCGCGGGCTGGCCTCGCCGGCGAGCACCAGCAGCGATTCGGCGTTCCGCCGCATGCGGGTGGCCAGGTGGTCCAGCTCGAAGAGGTTGGCCAGCTGCTGCGGGTCGGCGTCCTCGTGCTCCAGCTTGTTGATGAAGCCGATCTGGCGGCGGACCAGGTTCTGGTTCCGGCGGCCGAGGTTGACCAGCGACTCGGTGGCGTTCTTGCGCAGCACCGTCTGCTCGGTGGCGAGGTCGAAGGCGACCCGCTGCACCTTGTCGAAGGCCTCGGCGACCAGCCGGACCTCGTGCCCGGAGTGCTCGGGGATCCGCAGCGGCTCGGGGGCCTCCTGCGCACCGCCGGTCTCCTGGACCCGGTTGACGGCCTCGGGCAGCGTCTCGGTGGCGGTGCGGTCGGCCTTGCGGGCGAGGACGCCCAGCGGGCCCGAGATGGAGCGGGCGGCGCCGACGGAGAGGCCGCCGAGGATCGCGACCGCGGCCAGCGCCAGCAGGCTGAAGAGCACCACCTGCTGCTCGGCGTCGGCCTGCAGCTGCTCGGCCCGGGCGATGACGTCGTCGCCGTACGCGACCTGGACGGTACGGAGGTCGTTGATGGTCTGGGTCATGCCGGTGTACCACTGGGTGGGCGGGATGACCGTGGGGTCGAGCCTGCCGCCCTGGCGGATCGCCATCTGCTCCCAGCCGAGGACCCGCTTGGCGTGGTCCGTCGTCCACACGGCGTCGACGGCGGACTGCTCCCTGGGCGTGGTCCACAGCGGCAGCGCCTTGATGTTCGCCTCGCGGGTGCCCAGGTCGGTGACGTACTGGGTGTACCAGTCGTAGACGAAATGCTGCTGCGGCAGCGAACCCGTCATCAGGGCCCGCTGCTCGCCCATGGCCTCCTTGCCGTTGCCCAGCGTCAGCAGCGCCTGGATGTGGTTGCGCAGCTCGGGGTCGGAGGCGTTTTCGAGGCCGAAGGTGAAGTGGGTCAGCTTGGTGTTGTTGTCGGTGAAGAACCAGTAGTTCTTGAGAAGGTCGCCGTGGCCGTTGTCCACCGCCTGACGGATCCCGACCAGCCCGGCGAGCATCGAATCGAGTCCGGCCCTCGCCTGGTTGGAGGCTGCGTCGTGCCGGCCCTTCACCAGCGCGTGGACCGCGCTCGCGGTCTGGGCGGAGAGCTTGCGTTCGGCCATCTCGTTCGGCCACTGGGCGGTGGTCCCCGCGATCAGCGCGTCGGTGAGGCCGCGCTCCTTCTGCTCCTCATGAACAAAACTCTGCAGGGTGACCAGGAGCTTGGTCTGGTACACCGTGTCGGCCGCTTCGCGGTAGGTGGAGATCTGGGTGGCGACCGCGCTGCCCAGCAGAGCGAGCACCAGGGCCAGCGCGAGGACCAGGATCCGGAACAGCTTGGCGCGGATTGTCCGCGGGGCGATCACGGTATTCCACAACCGGCCGTGTTTTCTCGGCGGGCCTTTCTTCGCGTGGCCGGCGGGGCCGCGCAGGTCTCTGATAGTCGTCATGCGTGTGGTGACTGACACCGAGCCTCCGGTGTGCACTTGATCAAGTTGACCGGGCCCCTTGTGGGACTTGGAGCGCTTCACAGTACTCAGGACGCAGCGGGCCCAAATCCCGCTCTGGCACACTGAATTCGTTCCGGTGAAGGACCGACCGGAACTGTTCGATCTGATGATCGGAGCAAATCGAAGCAACGTCTTTTCAGGCGCTTTTTCGATTACCTCGGCCACCGACTTCGACCGGCCCCGGCGCGCGCCGGCGGCCCCCGCGCCTCCCATGCCCTGCTGCAGGGCGGCCCCGGGGACCGGTAGGCTTTCCGTGTGATCTTCAAGCGCATCGGCAATGGACGGCCGTACCCCGATCACGGCCGGGCGAGCACCCGCCAGTGGGCGGACGTCGCTCCCCGCCCGGTACGCCTGGACCAGTTGGTCACCACGAAGGGCCAGCTGGATCTGGAGACGCTGCTCGCCGAGGACTCCACGTTCTACGGCGACCTCTTCGCCCATGTGGTCAAGTGGCGGGGCGACCTCTACCTCGAGGACGGTCTCCACCGGGCGGTGAGAGCCGCGCTCCAGCAGCGCCAGGTCCTCCACGCGCGGGTGCTCGAACTCGACGAGGACGGCAAGGAGATCGTCGGCGGTGGGGGCGAGGCGGCGGAACTCGACGAGTGAGGCGGCAGGGGTGCGCTGAGCACCCGTCAGGTCGCTTTACGAGACGGCCCGATACGGCGCAGGCGCCCATTCGGGTGTCCTGGTCGCCCATATGATGATCTATTAGTTCCCACCGTCCGGGCCCGGCACTAGTCTCGTGGTAGCAGCCAATCCCCTGGCAATCCCCAGGCATCCCCGCCCAACGAGGAGGCGACCACGGTGAGCATGCTGACGCCCCCGGGCATGCAGGGCAAGCAGTACCGGATCACGGGCAACGCGTACCCCAGGCTGCATCGGCCGAACAAGCGCCGGAAGCTGCTCGCGGTGGTCGCGGCCGTCGTGGTGGCGGGCGTGCTCGGCTGGGGGACCGTTCAGCTGATCGGCGTCTTCGGCGGCAAGCCCACCGCCAACGCGGCGGTGGGCTGCGCGGGCAACGGCAGGGCGGCCGCCCGGGCGGCGACCGCGAGCGCGGCCGACGCCGCCTCGGCGAGCGCCTCCGCGGCTCCGCAGGCGGGGCTGCCGGCGCCGTCCGCGATCACCGTCAACGTGCTGAACTCGACCAACCGCCCGGGTCTGGCCGCCCAGACGGCCGCGCAGCTGAAGCAGCGCGGGTTCAAGATCGGCAAGATCGGGAACGCGCCGGCCGCGCTGGAGAACAAGGTCACGGGCTCGGCGCAGGTGATCGGCGGACCGTCCAGCGACCAGGTCGCCACGGTGGTCGGCACCGAGGTCCCGGGCGCCAAGGCGACCACCGACTCGCGCACCGACGCCGCCGTCGACCTGGTCATCGGCACCGGCTTCAAGGCGCTGGCCACCCCCCAGCAGGCCTCCGCGGCGCTGGCCGCGGCCGCCCACCCGCACCCGGCGGCCAGCGCCAGCCCGTCGCACTGCTGATCCGCTGATCCGCTGATCCCCCGATCCGCGGCCCGAACGGAGCGCCGCAGGCGCGAGCAAGGGGCGCGGGGAACCGCGCGGCCCGCGTGCAACGGCGCCGCAGTCGACAACGGTGCCTGGGTTGCGACCCAGTAGTCGTCGCCGGCCGCGGCGCCGTCGCGCGTCGGCCGCGCGGTTCCCCGCGCCCCTGGCTCGCGCCTGCGGCGCGACCGCTAGTCCCCCGCCGTGCCGTACAGCCGGTCGCCGGCGTCGCCCAGGCCGGGAACGATGTACCCGTGCTCGTTGAGGTGGTCGTCGACCGCCGCCGTCACCACCGTCACCGGCTGCCTGGCCAAATCCTTCTCCATCCGGGCCACCCCCTCCGGCGCCGCCAGCAGGCACAGCGCCGTGACGTCGTCCGCGCCTCGCTCGATCAGCAGCCTGATCGCCGCGACCAGCGTCCCCCCGGTCGCCAGCATCGGATCCACCACATACACCTGACGGCCCGACAGGTCCTCCGGCATCCGCGAGGCGTACGTCTCGGCCTGCAGGGTCTCCTCGTTCCGCACCATGCCGAGGAAGCCGACCTCGGCGGTCGGCAGCAGCCGGGTCATCCCGTCCAGCATGCCGAGCCCGGCCCGCAGGATCGGCACCACCAGCGGGCGCGGGTGGCTCAGCCGCACGCCTTGGGTGACCGCCACCGGCGTGGTGATCTCCACGGTCTCGGTGCGCACATCCCGGGTGGCCTCGTAGGCCAGCAGGGTCACCAGCTCGTCGGCGAGCCGCCGGAAGGTCGGCGAGTCGGTGCGCTCGTCGCGCAGGGTGCTCAGCTTGTGCGCGACCAGGGGGTGGTCGACGACGTGAATCCGCATGTCGAGACAGTACGCGACGCCGAACGCCGACCGAAAGCGAGCCCGGCCCCGGCCGGGGCCAACCGGAGGAACCTAATCCGCTTCCGCGTGAGCCACGACACGACCAGCCAGGACGCGCGCGCGAACAGCCCCCGTAACGCGGCGCTTTCTGTCACGATGCGGTTGGGGGCGATGCCTCCGCCTGCGGCGGTCACCCCGCCGGTCCGCAAAGAGCTGAGACCCTGGGAGAGTCCTGGTGGCGTACTTCGCTGCATTGCTCGCTCGCACCGAGGACGGGTGGGACGTGAGCGAAACGGAGCTTGACGACATCGAAACCCTCTCCGACCTGGCAGACCTCGCCCGGGAGGCGGGCGAGTCGGCCGGCGACGGGGACACGGTGCTGGTCTTCATCGAGCAGGAGGACGCGTGGTTCGCGGTCGTCCGGGTGGACGGCGAGGAGGACCCGCGGATCTTCGTCTCGGACGGCAGCGCGGCCGCGCGCAGCGCGTACGGGGAGATCATCCTCACCGACGAACTGCTGGGCCGCGAGTCCGGCGACGGGCTCGACGAACTCGACCACCTGGTCGCCGAGTTGGACGAGGCCGAGGCCCAGGCCGAAGCCCCGGACCGGCTCGAATCCGACGACGAGGACGACGACCCCGAAGACACCGAAGCCGACGACTACGCCGACGACGACGCCGTTCCGGCCGGGCCGCTTGGCGACGCCGGCGTACTGATCGACTTCGGGGTGGACGCCAAGACCCTGATGGACCTCAGCGCGGAGAGCGCCGGCCCGGGCGAGGCCCTGGCCGAGATCGCCGACGCGCTGGGCTGCGGAGAGGTCCTGGAAGCCGTCCGCTGAGCAACCTGACGACCCGAACGGCAGAGCACCCCCCAGACTGGGGGGTATGCACGAACCGGTGACCGCCGCCCCCGCCCAGCACCACCCCCGCCCCGACCCGGTGCGGGACCGCTGGCGGGAGCCCATGCGCGCCGCCATGGCCGAGGCCGCCCTGGCCCCGGCCACCGGCGACGTGCCGGTCGGCGCGCTGGTCTACGGTCCGGACGGCGAGCTGATCGGCCGCGGCCACAACGAGCGCGAGGCGGTCGGCGACCCCACCGCCCACGCCGAGGTGCTGGCCATCCGCCAGGCGGCCGAGCGGGTGGGGGAGTGGCGGCTGTCCGGCTGCACGCTGGTGGTCACCCTGGAGCCGTGCACCATGTGCGCGGGCGCCATCGTCCTCTCCCGCCTCCGGCGGGTGGTCTACGGCGCCGTGGACGAGAAGGCCGGCGCGGCCGGATCGCTCTGGGACGTGATCCGCGACCGCCGCCTCAACCACCGCCCCGAGGTGGTCCACGGCGTCCTCGCCGAGGACTGCGCGGCCCAGCTGACAGCCTTCTTCGACGACCGCCGCGACCAGCACCCCGACCCCCGGGAACCGTTTTGGGACTGAGCACCCCCTTCGGGTAGGCTCTCCCCCGGTAGCGTGTCCGAGCGGCCAAAGGAGCACGCCTCGAAAGCGTGTGTGGGGGCAACTCCACCGTGGGTTCGAATCCCACCGCTACCGCTCTCAGCAGTACCGATGCCGATGCCCCGTCTTCACCGGACGGGGCATCGGCATTTCCGGTCTCGGCTGTGGTCTCAGTCGGGCCCGTCGTCGCTGACGTTCACGGCGCCCCAGGTCCATCCGCCGCGGATCAGGTCCCTGCCCCGGTGCCTGTGGAGCAACGGGAGTTCGCCGCTGCCGTACAGGACGCGGGAGGCTCTTCGCAGGAACCTGTTGACCTCGGGGAGGGTCTGGCGGAGGTCTTCGGCGAGCCGGCGGCCGCGTTCCTCGTCCAGGCCGCTCGCGGCCCAGAGGGCCGTCTCGCGGTTCACCTTCTCCAGGCGGGACATCACGCGGAGGCTTAGGTAGTGGACCCGGGCCGGTCCCTCGACGCCGAGCGGCCCCCACTGCTCGACCGTCGCCCGCCACAGCTCGTCGATCTCGCCCAGCCTGCTTGCGCGTTCGCCCTCCGGCAGCGTCGGCGCGGCGCCGACGAAGGTGGTCAGGCGGGTGACCAGTTGGACGAGCGATCCGCCGAAGCCGCGGTACGCCTCGCGGCGGAACTGCTGCCGCTGGCCGCGGCTCTGGCCCTGCCGGGTGAGGTAGGCGGCGGCCAGCGTGCCGGCGGTGCCGATCCCGGCGCCGGCGAGCGCTGCGATTCCCGCGTCCACCCCCGCATCATCGCGCCGCGGGCCCGCCCGCGCAGCCCTATGTACCAGGCGATGCCGTGGACGGCCCCGTCAGCCGGCGGCTCCTCCCACCCGCTGGGCGATCTCCGCGGCGACCTCGCGGGCGGCGGTCGGGCCGGCGTTGAGGTACCAGGCGTCGTCGTCGACCTTCACCGCGTGGCCGGCCTGGACGCCCTTGAGCGACTGCCACAGCGCCGGGGACGGGGCGCCGCCCAGCTCGGAGTAGAAGATCCAGTCGCCGTCGGCCCGGTTGAGCTGCTCGTCGCCGATGTCCTGGGAGGTCTCCCGGAACCGCTGGGACGCCGGGCGCCCGAGACCCATGTCGACGGCGATCGACCCGGTGAAGGAGGAGACCCCGTAGACCCGGGCCCGCCCGGAGGTGAACCGGACCATCGACAGCGCGGTCCCCTCTTCCCCGGCCCGGCGTCCGTCGGCGGCCGCCTCCCGGCCGTAGTCGGCGAGGACGCGCTGCGCCTGACGCTCCTTGCCGACGGCCGCCCCGACCAGCTGGAAGTCCTGCTTCCAGTAGATCCCGGTGCCCTTGGTGACCACCGTCGGCGCGATCTTCGAGAGCTGCGGATAGAGCTTCGCCAGCGTGCTGTTGACCAGGATCAGGTCGGGGTGGGCGTGCGCCAGCGCCTCCAGGTTGGGCGAGGTGCGGCTGCCGACGTCGGCCGTCCGGGCCAGTGCCGCCGCGTCCCCCGGGTACGCCTTGGCCAGGTAGCCCGGCACCAGCCCGGCCTGCTCGGCCTTGGTGGCCGCGACCGGCACCACGCCGAGCGTCAGCAGGTCGTCCAGCTGCCCGGTGCTCAGCGCGGCCACGCGCAGCGGCCGGGAGGGGACGGTGCTGGTGCCCTGATAGTGGGTCACCTTCCGGGGGAAGACCCCGTCCGCCGCCGCCGTGCCCATCCCGGACGCCAGCACGCTGGGCGCCGCGCTCGGCTTGGCACCGACTCCCGTCCCGGCCTCAGCCATCGCCTCCGAGCCCGAACCCGAACCCGAACCCGAGCCCGTCCCCGCCCCGCATCCGGCCAGCAGCCCCCCGGCGAGGACTCCAGCCAGCGCGCAGGCCCACCTGATACCCATCCCAGCTCACCCTTCCCAGTAACTAAGGTGAGCCTAACCTTATCTTCGAGCTCAGGCGTCCAGCGCCGCGATGACCGCCTTCACGTCGGTGGCGCGCGGGCGGTTGTGCGGGAGCTTGGCCAGGACGGCGGCCATGCCGCAGGTGTCGGTGGCGGCGGAGAAGATCAGACCGGCCGCGATGCCTCCGGAGAGGACGAGCGACCAGCGGGACAGCTTGCTGAGCGCCACACCGGTCAGCACCAGCGACCCGGCGGCCAGCCGGACCTGGCGCTCCATCGCCCACGTCGCGCGGGCGCCGGCCGGCCGGTCCAGCTCGCGGCCGCTCCGGGTCCAGGCCTGGACGCCGCCGTCCAGTCCGGCGGCCGGCACGCCCTGCGCGGCCAGCCGCTCGGCGGCGGTGCCGGAGCGGGCGCCGGAGGCGCAGACCAGCAGCAGGTCACCGCGCTCGGCGACGCCGCGCAGCGCGCCCACCGCCTGGTCGAGGCTGTCCAGCGGGATGTTGTGGGAACCGGGCAGGTGTCCGGAGGCGTACTCGCCAGGGGTGCGGACGTCGACGACGGTCAGCTCGGCGAGGCGGGCGTCGACCTGCTCAGGAGAGAGGACGCCGGTGGCAGTGCTGGGCATGCGGTCTCTTTCTCTTACTCTTCGGTCGTGGACCCCCGGTGCTCAGGGTACCTGCGGGGGTATAGGAATGGAGTTGTGGTGGAACTACCTCTGGCGGACGACGAGCTGAAGACCGTGCTCAACCGGCTTCGCCGGGCCCAGGGCCAGATCGCCGGAGTGATCAGGATGATCGAGGAGGGCCGGGACTGTGAGGACGTGGTCACCCAGCTCGCCGCCGCGTCCAGCGCTCTCGACCGGGCCGGTTTCGCGATCATCGCCAGCGGCCTCCAGTACTGCCTGAGCGGCAAGGAGGCCGGCTCCGCCGACCTCGACCAGATGAAGGGCCGACTGGAGAAGCTCTTCCTCTCCCTGGCCTGATCGCCGGCCCGCGCGAGGCCCGCCACCTGTGCGCGGCACACCCGGCACGCGAACGCCCGCCCCCGGCCCGGAGGAACCCGGGCCGAGGGCGGGCGGCGGTACCGGCCGGTCAGCCCCTGCGCAGTCGCCGAGCCGCGATCACCGCTCCCGCGCCGGCCAGCAGCAGGCCGACCGAGGCCACCCCGAGCGGCGCGAGCCGCCCGTCGGTGCCGGTGGCGGCCAGCGTCGGCCCCATGCAGCGCGCGTACCGCACGGTGGTCTCGCGCAGCACCGCCCTGCCCGCGCGGTTGTACGCCTCGTAGGCGATCCGGTCCACGCCCTCCGGCGGGCAGCCCGGCTCCGCGTGGTAGGTGAGCACGCCGTCGTGGAAGTCCACGCTGCCGTGCTCCGGCGGGCTCACCACACTGACGTCGGTGACGGGTGACCCGTCGACCGGCGGCAGCGGGATCTCCACCTGCTGGGCGTCCTTCGGCAGATCCACCGGCGGCTCGGCGATCCGCTGCTGCTCCCTCACCTTCACCGGCTTGTGCTTCAGCACGAAGTCCACCTCGTACGCCGAGCGCCGGACGGTTTCCGCGCTCCGCCGGGTCGGGCCGACCGGCTGGAAGCCGCTCAGCGTGCGCATCACCACCTGGTAGTCCGCCGCGGCCACGTCCGGGAAGGAGTAGCGGCCCTGGTCGTCGGTGACCGCGGTGACCGGGTTGCCGTCGGCGTCCAGCACCCGGCTGCCGTCGGCATGCCGCAGCTGCAGCGTGGTGGACGGCGGCGGAGTGCCGTCCTGCAGGCTGACCTTCCCGCTGATCTCGCGGTGCAGCGCGGCCATCCAGATCTGGCCCACCGGAATGCCGGACTGCACCGAGAAGGTGAGGGTCATCGACCGGATCGGCACGGTCGGCTTGAACCAGCCCGCCCCGCCGTCGGTGTCCACCACGTTGCCGACCAGGGTGCTGGTGGCCGGGTCCCAGGTCGGCTCGTCGGTGAACGGCGGGCGGGTGCAGGTGCCCGGGCGCGGGGAGACCGCGCAGTAGTTGAAGGCGCCCTGCCAGCCGAGCTGGTCGGCGGTCAGCGGCTGCCCGTCCGCGCCGGTCGCGCTGATCTGCATATGGTCCGCGTCGATGTCGCCGAGCGCGAAGCCCCAGCCGCCGGCCGGGGTCGGGGAGGCGAAGTCGATGGTGGTGACCGAGGGCACCCCGGCGGGCGCGGTCCGCACGGAGAGGTAGTTGTGGCCGCGCGAGCTGCCGAACTCGGCACCGAACGGCGTCGCCGGGCCGAGGAAGGTGGACGAGCCGCCGGGTACCGCGGGGCTGCTGCTGGTGGTGGCGACGGTGGCGGCGGGGAAGCCGGTCACCGGGAAGCTCAGCGAACCGGTCTGCCCGCTCATCCGCCAGCTGCCGTAGCCGCCGCCGGCCGCCGAGGCCGTTCCGGCCTCGGGGCCCAGCGCGAGCAGGGGGAGCACCAGCAGGGCGGCGGCGGTGCTCGCGGCCCGTCGGCCGCACCACCGTCCTCCGAACAAACGTCGCATCTACGTCCGGACCTTTCCTGACTGATCGTCAACTGCCTGTCGACGACGGCCTAGGTACCGTGCACAGACGGACGGTGGCGGCAATCCCCCGACCGATAGAGTTCACACGAGCGGTGGGCAGCCTGGAGAGGCGTTCGGCGGAGGCGGTCGACCGTATGGCCGAGCAGGCGCGCGGCCGAGCAGGCGAGCAGGCGAGCGCCGAGCGGCCGAGCAGCCGCCCCCCCGCCCGCCATCCCCCGAGCCGGCCGCGCGAAAGTCCTGACCGAGGTCCCTTCCGATCCCCCGCGAAGGTCCCGCTGGAACGGGTCCGAGGACGGCTGCCCGCAGCCCGGCGCTCACGGAGGATGGAGGTCGTACCGGGACGGTCTGGCAGGAACCCCCTCGGTGCGTGATCCGGAGCCCCCGCTGTGGGACCGGTCGCCGCGACTTCCCCCCCGACGCGGCCGCCGGTTGTGGGACTCCGCCGGGGGGAGCGGTTCGTCCCCCCTACCGCTCCCCCCTTTTTTCTCTCCTTCGGCCCTTCCCTCCGCTCGCACAGCTCCCGCGAGTGCGCTCCACCACCCTCCCGCGCGCCCCCACGCTCGCCCGACCGGCGGATAGGCTGCCGCCTGAAGGTCGGCAGGGGACTGACCGAGGGAGGCGGAACAGCCATGGCTCAGGCGAAGAAGATCATCACAGTGCTCCTGGTCGTATTTGTGCTGTACACCGTCATCACCTCCCCGGTACGCGCCTCCGAGCTGGTCAGAACGGGCTTCGTGGGGATCTCGGATGCCGCCAAGGCGGTAGGCACCTTTATGACCAACCTGGTCAAGTAGCCGAACGAAAGCCCAGCTCAGCGCCCCTTTCCGGGGCGCCCTGCCGTCAACACACCTATTTGCGGTCCTTGCCCTCATACCGTGCGACTTGTGATGCTATGACCGGTTTGACGGATGGTGGACCGAGCGCCAAGCAGAGCCGCCCGCCGCCGGTCAGACCTCGAGGGGTGAACCGAGGGGTGCAACGTCCGTGCGGGCTCAGCAAGTCGGCGAGAAGCAGCAGCAACAGACCCTGGACATCCGGGCGTTGACTCGCACGCTGTTCGAGCGACTCGCCGAACTGCCTCCCGACTCACCCGAACACGAGCGGGTCCGTGCGGCCCTGATCGAGGTCAACCTCCCCCTGGTGCGGTACGCCGCCGCGCGCTTCCGCGGGCGCAACGAACCGATGGAGGACATCGTCCAGGTGGGCACGGTCGGGCTGATCAACGCCATCGACCGGTTCGACCCCGAGCGCGGGGTCCAGTTCCCGACCTACGCGCTGCCGACCATCCTCGGCGAGATCAAGCGCTACTTCCGGGACAACGTGCGGACCATGCACGTCCCCCGCCGCCTCCAGGAGCTGTGGCTCCAGGTGTCCAGCGCGGCCGAGGAGCTCACCGTCACCCACGGCCGGGCGCCCCGCGTCCCGGAGATCGCGGCCAGCCTGCGGATCCCCGAGGAGGAGGTGCGGGCCTGCCTGGACGCCGGGCGGGCGTACAACGCGGCCTCCCTGGAGGCCGCCTCCGAGGGCGGCGACGGCGGGCCGGCCCTGGTGGACCGGCTCGGCTACGAGGACAGCGCGCTCACCCATGTCGAACACCGCGACATGGTCCGCCATCTCCTCGTCCAACTCCCGGAACGAGAACGGCGAATCGTCCTTCTGCGGTTCTTCGGAAACCTGACGCAAAGTCAGATCAGCCATGAGCTCGGAATGTCGCAGATGCACGTTTCCCGGCTGCTTTCCCGAATCTTCGCCCAACTTCGCAACACCAATGTCTGGGACGGGAACTGACGAACGGTTACGTCGCGTTACCTTCGCGTGACATCTGGCGCTGTTCGGGTTTGCCGTGGATGCTGATCCGGTATCCCAGTGGAGGTACGTCGAGTCGTCGTCATGTCGACTCGACGACCGGTCAAGGTGACAGCGCAGTCTTGAGCTTGGAGGGGTGGCATGTCCGTAGAGCTGGACATCCCTGAGGTTCGCTCCGATGCGGCGGTTCTCCCGCAGCCGCGGTCCGCGGAGGCCGTGGAGGCCGCGGCCGACGCGGTGGACGCGGTCGACTTCGAGCACGTCGAGGACGTGGCGACCACGGGGTTGGACACCCGGACGCTTTCCCGCTCCCTCTTCCGGCGGTTGTCCGCACTGCTGCCCGGCTGTGCCGAGCACACGTACGTGCGGGACACCCTGATCGAGCTCAACCTGCCGCTGGTGCGGTACGCGGCGGCGCGCTTCCGCAGCCGCAACGAGCCGATGGAGGACATCGTCCAGGTCGGCACCATCGGCCTGATCAAGGCGATCGACCGCTTCGACCCCGAGCGCGGGGTGGAGTTCCCCACCTTCGCCATGCCGACGGTGATCGGCGAGATCAAGCGGTTCTTCCGGGACACCAGCTGGTCGGTCCGGGTCCCGCGGCGGCTCCAGGAGCTGCGGCTCGCGCTCACCCGGGCCGGCGACGACCTCTCCCAGCAGCTGGACCGCTCCCCGACGGTCGCCGAACTCGCGGCCTACCTCGGCGCTTCCGAGGAGGACGTGGTCGAGGGCCTCGCGGTGGGCAACGCCTACACCGCCTCCTCGCTGGACTCCACCCCGCTGGAGGAGGACGGCGACGGGGCGCTGGCCGAGCGCCTGGGCTACGAGGACGTGGCGCTGGAGGGCGTCGAGTACCGCGAGTCACTCAAGCCGCTGCTGGCCAAGCTGCCCGCGCGGGAGCGGCGGATCATCATGCTCCGCTTCTTCGCCAACATGACCCAGTCGCAGATCGGCGAGGACGTCGGGATCTCCCAGATGCACGTCAGCCGGCTGCTCACCCGCACGCTGGCCCAGCTGCGGGAAGGCCTGATCGCCGAGGCCTGACCGGAGCCGCGCCCGGCCGGGGTCACGCCCGGCCGGAGCCGCGCCCGGCCGGGGTCACGCCCGGCCGGGGAGCGCGTCCGGCCAAGGACGCGCCGGGGATCGCGTCCGGCCAAGGACGCGCCGGCCGGGGCCTCAGGCCGCGGTGAGGAGGTTGTCGCGCAGCCGGCCCCGGGTGTCCCCGTCCAGGCCGAGGCCGTCCTCCAGGAAGGTCTCCAGGTCGGGCCAGCCGGACTCGACCGCGGTGAAGGCGGCGTCCAGATAGCCGGCCTCGGCCCGCAGCAGCGGCAGCATCAGGGCCGGGTCGGCGACCGCGCCGCCGGCCGCGAAGGCCTGCATGATCGCCGCCGTGGTGGCCGCCGACCGCTCGTTGGTCAGCAGGTAGTCCCGGTAGACGACGTCCCGAGGCACGCCCAGGGCGCTCAGCAGCAGGGCCGCCGCCCACCCGGTGCGGTCCTTGCCGGCCGTGCAGTGGATGAGCAGCGGGACGCCGTCCGGTTCGGCCAGGCTGCGGAGCACCTCGGCGAAGTGCCCGCGGATCGCCTCGTCGGTGACGAACCACGCGTACATCCCGGTCATCAGCCGGGTGGCCCCGCCGTTGCCCAGCAGGGCGGCCTGGGCCGCCGCGTCCCGTCCGGCCAGCGCCTCCCGCAGGGCCACGTAGATGTCGCGGTCGGCGGCGTACACCGGGAGCCGGCGGAGTTCGACGCCGTCCGGCAGGAGGTCCGCGCCGTGGAGGGCGACCTCGTCGAGGCCGCGGAGGTCGATCACCCGCCGCAGGCCGAGCGCGGCCACAGCGGCCCGGTCGCCCTCGTCCAGCCGGCCGAGCGCCTCGCTGCGGAGGACCAGCCCCGAGCGGACGGTCCGGCCGTCGGAGGTGCGATATCCGCCCAGGTCCCGGGCGTTGGCCGCGCCGCGGAGCGCCAGGCTGCGGCCGATCGGCTGGTCGTCGAGCGCTTGCTGCGAGGTCACGTACGCCCCTCCCGGTCGGGTCACGCGGGTGTGCCGGCCCGGCCAGTCTGGCATGCGCGGACAAGAGCCCGGTGCGCGCCCCTGGCGATCTGATGCTCCGTCAGTAACCTGGTGGACGCGGGTCCGGCCATCCGGAAGGGGCGACGATGGGCACGAGCGGCGGGAGCGGTGGGCGCGGCACGAGGGGCGCACGGCGGCACACCGGGGCGCTCGGCGCGGCGCTGGGCGCCGCTCTGCTGCTCACCCTCACCGCCTGCGGCGAGCGGACGGGCGGATGGGTGGCCTCCGGGCCCTTCGGCGGGGTCGCTCCGAGCGCGTCCGCCGGCTCGTCCGGCTCCTCGCTGGACGGGGCGGCCGGAGCGCGGCCGGGCCCCGGACACGGACACGGATCAACGGGCGGCTCGACCCGATCGGCCGGTTCCGCCTCCACCACCTCCCCCACCGCGCGGGACCGCACGCCCTCGGGCGGTTCCGGCGGTTCCCCCGCCCCGGCCAGCGCCGGCTCACCCGGCAGCGCAGGGGGCGGTACGAACGCGGGCTCCGGCTCGGGGTCCGGGACCGGCTCGACCGGCGCCTCGCCCGGCTCGCCGTCCGGTGGCGGCACCGGGACCGCGCGCCCCGCGGGCCCGCCCGTGCTCAAGGCCGTCGCCGTGCACACCGCGGGCACGGCGCAGAACTGGTGCCAGAAGGTCACCGTGGACCTCGCCGACTCCGGCGGGCAGGCGGCGAGATCGGCGACCGTGGGATTTCAGATCAAGGTGGTCGGGGCGCTGGGCCTGACCTGGTGGACCTACGCGATGAGCAAGCCGCTCGCGGCCCCGGTGCCGGCGCACCGCACCCTCCCGGAGACCTGGACGCTCTGCCTCGCCGACTGGCAGGTGCCGGCCGGCCTCCACATGGTGACCACCGTCTCGGGTGTCTCCCAGGTGTCGGCGACCGCGAAGAGCTGATCCGCCCCGGGCCCGCCGACCGCGTCGGCCCCGCTCGCCGCATGACGCCGTCGGCATGCGGCGCGACGCCTCGATGTGACGCGAATCACATCCACCGCGGCCCGTCCCACCATCCCGTCGACGGGCCCGCAGTGACGGAGCGTCACTTGAGGGCGAACCAGAGGACGGCGATGACGACGACGATCGCGACCACCGCGCCGACGATCAGACCGGTACGGCTGCCGCCGCCGCTGCTCTCCGCCGCATAGGTGGCCGTCGAATCGGTGTTCGGCGCCCCCTCGTTGACGAAGGCCTGGAACATCTGGGTGCTGGCCGCCGGGTCGTCCCCGCCGATCCCGGGCGCCGGAGCGCCGGGGGCCTGCGGCCCGCCCGGGACCTGACCGCCGCCGGGAGGCGTGTTGTACCGCCCGCCCTGCGGGAAGGTGGCGCCGCCGCCCTGCTGCGGATAGCCGTAGCCGGGCTGCTGCGGGGCCTGCGAGGGCATCTGCTGCTGCGGGGCCTGCGGCGGCATCTGCTGCTGTGGGGGTTGCTGGTACCCGCCGGGCGCACCGCCGTAGCCGGGCCCGGGCGCGCCCGGCTGCCCCTGCGGGTAGCCGCCGCCCTGCTGCGGGTACCCGGCCGGGGCACCCGGCTGCTGCTGTCCGGGCCCGCCCGGGTAGCCGGCGGACGCGCCGGGGTACCCGGGCGCCCCCTGCTGCGGCATCCCCTGCTGAGGCATCCCCTGCTGCGGGAAGCCCTGCTGGGGAACGCCCTGCTGCTGGGGCCGCTCCGCCTGCGGCATCCCCTGCGTGGCCTCCGGGGAGCCCTGCTGCGGATAGCCGTTCTGCGCCGGGTACCCCGGAGGGTTCTGGTATCCAGGGTGGTTCTGGTAGTCGGACATGGGACGTGAGCCTAACGACTCGGGCTTGAGACCTCACCACCCCGGAGTGGCGGGTCGATAGTCCGGGTGAAGCCGGCGCATGTACGCCGTGTCGTCCCGCCGGCGCAGTCCGCAGCCCAGATAGAGCCGATGCAGCCGCTCCAGGCCGTCCTCGTCGAGCTCCACGCCGAGTCCCGCGCCCTTCGGCACGGGCACCGCCCCGTCAGTGAAATGCAGCACACCCGGCTTGACGACGTCCTCGTCCGGGCGCTTCCACGGCCAGTGGGTGTCGCAGGCGTAGCTGAGGTGCTCGGTGGCGCCCGCCAGGTGCACCATCGCGGCCAGCGAGATGCCCAGATGGCTGTTGGAGTGCATGGAGAGGCCGAGCCCGAAGGTCTCGCAGAGGGTGGAGACCCGCTGCGAGGTGGTGAGCCCGCCCCAGTAGTGGTGGTCGGAGAGCAGCACCCGGATCGCGTTCCGCCGAACCGCGGGCTCCAGGTGCTCGAAGGCGACCACGCACATGTTGGTGGCCAGCGGCAGCTCGGTGGCCGCGGCCACCTCCGCCATCCCCTCGATCCCGTCGGTCGGGTCCTCCAGGTACTCCAGTTCGCCGCCGAGCGCCTCGGCGACCCGGATCGCCGTCGGCACGGTCCAGGCGGCGTTCGGGTCGAGTCGCAGCGGCAGCTCGGGGAACTCCCGGCGCAGCGCCCGGATCGCCTCGACCTCCTCCTCCGGGGCGAAGACGCCGCCCTTGAGCTTGATCGCGCCGAAGCCGTACCCGTCCACCATCCGCCGGGCCTGCCGGACGATGCCGTCCGGGTCGAGCGCCTCGCCCCACGGGTCGGGTGCGACCGGGCCCGCGGTGTACTCGGCCTCGGGGTGGCCGGCCCACTTGTAGAAGAGGTACGCCGAGAACGGCACGGCGTCCCGCACCGCTCCGCCCAGCAGGTCGGCCACCGGGCGGCCGACCGCCCGACCCTGCGCGTCCAGGCAGGCCACCTCGAAGGCGGAGAAGACCGAGAGCACGGTCTTGGAGCTGGAGGACCGCCCGGTCAGCCCGTGGTTGTCGGCGAACGCCCCGCCGCCGCAGGCCTCCTGGACCGCCCGCCGGATCCGGCCGAGGTGGAAGGCGTCCAGGCCGATCAGCCTCCGCCCCGCCGCCTCCAGCAGCCGGAGGAAGGCATCGTCCCCGTAGGACTCGCCGAGGCCGACCACCCCGCCGTCGCAATGCAGCTGGATGACGCTGCGCAGCGCGTACGGCTCGTGCACCCCCACCGCGTTGAGGAGCGCGGGATCGTGGAACGCGACCGGGGTGACGGTGACCTGACGAATGGTCAGTCCGCTGTCGGCGCTCACTCGGCGGCCCCTTCCGCGTCCGCGGCGTGCTTGCGCAGCACCGCGCGGCCGGCCTCGATCAGCGCGGCCAGCGTCTCGGTGTGCGCCTCGGTCGGCTCCACCAGCGGCGGGCGGACCGGCCCGGCCGCCAGGCCGCCGAGCCGCGCCCCGGCCTTGACCAGGGAGACCGCGTAGCCGGGCACCTTGTCCCGCAACTCGCCGAGGGGCAGCAGGAACTCGGCCATCAGGTCGTCGACCAGGTCCTGGTCGCCGGCGTCCAGCGCGCGGGCGAAGGCGTGCGAGAGGTCCGGGGCGAAGGCGTGGACGGCGGAGGAGTAGCTGGTCACCCCGATGGCCCGGTACGCGGCGGTGGACAGCTCGGCGGTCGGCAGCCCGTTGAGGAAGTGGAACCCGGCCGCGCGCGGATGCCCGCTGGTGCGGACCGCGGTGACGATCCGGTTCATCTGCTCGATGTTGCCGATCCCGTCCTTGAGGCCCACCACCTGCGGCAGGTCCAGGAGCTGGAGCGCGGTGTCCGGGTCGAGGACGGCGTTGGCCCGCTGGTAGACGATCACCGGCAACCGGGTGTCCCGGACCGCGTAGCGGATGTGCGCCAGCACCCCCTCCGGGGTGGACGAGACGAGGTACGGCGGCAGCAGCAGGACGCCGTCCGCCCCGCACTCGGCGGCGTCCGCCAGGTACTCGCGGGCGGTCGCCGCCCCGCCGCCGGCCCCGGCGAAGACCGGCACCCGGCCCGCCGCGACCCGCACCGCGATCCGCACCACCTCGCGGTACTCGGAACGGCTGAGGGCGGAGAACTCCCCGGTGCCGCAGGCGACGAAGACCGCCCGGCTGCCGGCCGCGATCTGCTCCCCGACATGCTCGGCGAGGACGTCCGCCGCGACCCGGTCGTCCTCGTCGAAGGGGGTGAGCGGGAAGGAGAGCGGCGGGGTGAGTACGGCGTGCAGGTCCATCGGGTCCATCGGGCAGGGCTCCTCAACCGGGCGAGTACGGCGCTCGTTCACGTTCGTGGACGGTATTCATGTTATTGAATCCCGACCGCATGCGTGAACCCCGGGGTCACGTGGTCTGCGCCACCCCGGGGCCGCACGGCCGACCGCTCAGCCGATCCGCAGGACGAGCTTCCCGCGGGCCCGGCCCGACAGGCTGGCCTCCACCCCCTCCCGCCAGCCCGCCAGCGGAAGGCTCCGGGCCACCGGGACCGAGAACCGGCCCTCGGCGGCCAGCCGCGCGTAGTGGCCGAGCACGTCGTTGCTTATGGTGCCCTCGCCGCCGGGCCCGCTGAAGCGCGCGCCCAGCTCCTTCGCGGACCCGAAGTCGCTGACCGTCAGGACGTCCCGGGGCGACCTCACGGTCTGCAGCAGGACCGGCAGCGCGCCGCTGACCGGCGCCGCGTCGAAGGCCAGGTCGACCGGCCCGCCCGCGAGGCCGGTCACCCGCTCGGCCATCCCCTCCCCGTAGCCGGTGACCTCGGCGCCGAGCGCCCGCAGCTCCTTGGCGTAGGTCTCCCCGGCGGTGGCCAGCACCCGGGCGCCGTGCTCCATCGCGATCTGCACGGCCGCGTACCCGACGGTGGTACCGGCCCCGTGCACCAGCACGGTTTTGCCCTCCGCCCCGTCGCAGACACCCAGCGCCCGCAGCCCCCGGCACGCCGTCTCGACCGCCATCGGCAGCGCGGCGGCGGCGACCGGGTCGAGCCCCGCCGGGCGGGGGAACCAGACGTCCAGCAGCGCCTGCTCGGCGGCGCCCGCCGTCGGCCCGAGGAACGGCGCCGGGCCGAGCACCGGGTCGCCGATCGCCACCCCGGCCACCCCCTCGCCGATCGCGTCCACCGTGCCGGACACCTCAAGGCCGATCCCGCGCGGCAGCTCGCCGGCGAACAGCCCCTCGCAGAGCGCCCAGTCGGCCGGGTTCAGCCCGCAGGCCTGGACCGCGATCCGGATCTGCCCGGGGCCGGGGACCGGCGGTTCCGCCTCCTCCAGCCGCAGCACGTCGAGCGCCGGCCCGTGCTCGTGAAAGCGAAGAGTGCGCATGAAAGCCTCCTGGCAAGTGATGACAGCATCTGCTGTCACTCACCACGCTAGCAGAGTGACGACAGCATCTGCTGTCGCTAAGATGGCGGCATGGCACGGTGGGAAGGCAACACCCGCGGCCGGCTCGAACGGGCCGCCCTCGACCTGTTCCGCGAGCAGGGCTACGACCGCACGACGGTCGCCCAGATCGCGAAGCGCGCCAACCTCACCGAGCGGTCCTTCTACCGCTGGTACGCCGACAAGCGGGAGGCGCTCTTCGGCGGCGGCGAGGACCTGGAGAAGGAGTTCCTCGCCGCGATCGCGGCCGTCCCCGCCGGCACCCCGCCGCTGCCGGCCCTGCTGACCGCGTTCGAGGCGGCGCCCAAGGTCATCCGCCCCCGCGCGTTCCTGGAGGAGCGGGCGGCCGTCATCGCCGCCAACCCTCCGCTGCGGGAACGCGAACTGATCAAGCTCGCCGCCCTCTCCGAGGCCCTCACCGCCGCGCTGGTCGAGCGCGGCTGCGACCGCCGCACCGCCCGGCTCGCCACCGACGCCGGGATGGCGGTGCTCCGCCTGGCCACCGAACGCTGGGTGGCGGCGGACCAGCAGGGCGACTTCCCCGCCCTCCTCCGGTCCGGCGCCGAGGAACTGCTCGCGGTCGCGATCACCGCGGAAGGCGGCGCCGGCTGACCGGGGTGTTGTATGGACGCATGGCACAGAACACTCCCGCCCGGCGCGTATCGCTGGGCACCTCGGACCTGACCGTGTATCCGCTCTCCCTCGGCGGCAACGTCTTCGGCTGGACGGCGGACGAGGCGGAGTCCTTCGCCGTCCTGGACGCCTACGCGGCGGCCGGCGGCGACTTCGTGGACACCGCGGACGCGTACTCCGCCTGGGTCGAAGGACACTCCGGCGGCGAGTCGGAGAGCGTCCTCGGCCGCTGGCTGGCCTCCCGCGGCAACCGGGACGGCATCGTGCTGGCCACCAAGGTCGGCGCCCACCCCGAGCTGAAGGGCCTCAAGCCGGAGACCATCCGCGCCGCTGCGGACGCCTCCCTCAGGCGGCTCGGCACCGACCGGATCGACCTCTACTACACCCACTACGACGACGAGTCGGTGCCGGTCGAGGACATCATCGGCACGCTGGACGAGCTGGTGAAGGCCGGCAAGGTGCGGCAGATCGCCGCCTCCAACATCTCGCCGGAGCGGCTGCGCGCCTCGCTGGAGTTCTCCCGGCGCGAGGGACTGGCCGGGTACGTCGCCCTGCAGCCGCACTACAACCTGGTCTCGCGGGACACCTACGAGGGTGAACTCGCCTCGGTGGCCGAGGAGTTCGGGCTGTCGGCGCTGCCCTACTACGGCCTGGCGGCCGGGTTCCTCACCGGGAAGTACCAGCCGGGGAGCGTGGCCGAGGGGGCACGGGCGAACCGGGTCCAGCCGTATCTGGAGTCCGAGCGGGGCCGGCGGGTGCTGGAGGCGCTGGCGGCCGTCGCGGCCGAGACGGGGGCCGAGCAGGCGAGCGTCGCGCTGGCGTGGCTCCGCGCGCAGCCGACGGTGGCGGCGCCGATCGCCTCCGCGCGATCGGAGGGACAGCTGCCGGCGCTGCTCGCCTCCGCGACGCTGGAACTGACCCCCGAGCAGGTCACCCGCCTGACAGCAGCGTCGGCCTAGTGGCTGCCCGCCCCCCGGAGTAGGCCCGAAGGGCCACTCCAGGGACGCGGGGAACTGCGGCCCCGGGAGTAGGCCCGAAGGGCCACTTCAGGGGCGCGGGGAACTGCGCGCCCAGGCGTCTACGGCGCCGCACCCGGCAGCGGAGTCCGGGCTGCAACCCGGTGGCCGTTGCCGAGTGCGGCGCCGTAGCCGGCCGGGCGCGCAGTTCCCCGCGCCCCTTACTTGCGACTTCGTCGCTGCGTTCGGGGCACGCCGGAGGGGTCCGGGGCGGCAACCCCGGGAAACGGGAAGGGGCGGGGCCGGGGCAGAAGAAATGCCCGGCCCCGCCCCGCGTCGCGGCTACGCCGCGTCGCTCCCGTCGCCCTGGACGGTCTGGATCTCGAGTTCGACCTTCAGAGTGGTGCCCACGGCGGCGATCCCCGCCCGCACCATCGGATTGAAGTCGTTCATCGCGAACTCGTCCCGGCTCAGCGTCGTGGTCGCCCGGTACGCCGCCCGCGTCCCGCCCCACGGGTCGGGCCCGGTGCCGAGGTACTCGAGGTCGAGGTCGACCGGCCGGGCGACCCCGCGCAGCGTCAGCACGCCCTGCACGGTCCAGCGGTCCGGACCGTTCGGGGTGAGCCCGTTGCTCTCATACGTGATGAGCGGGATCTCCTCGACGTTCAGGAAGTCCCCGTTGCGCAGGTGGTCGTCCCGCATCGAGTTGCCCGTGTCGATGCTGGCGGCCTTGATCTCGGCGGTGACCTTGGACTTCTCCACCACCGGGTCGATCACGACCTGACCGCTGAACTCGTGGAAGATGCCGCGGATCGTGGAGAGGCCGAGGTGCTTGGCGACCGCCGCGATCTCCGAGTGCACCGGGTCGATCGTCCACACCCCGGGCGGCGGCAGCTCGCTGCCGCCCATCCGCTGCAGGACGATCGTCCCCAGGTCCGCGCCGGAGGCCGAGACCAGCGCGGTGGCCGCCGCGGGGGCGTAGCCGGCCGCGGTCACGATCGCCGTGTACATACCGGGCTCCAGCGGCCCGGTCTCTACGGCGCCCTCCTTCTCATCCGCCTCGACTCTCGCGACCTGGGTACCGGTCGCGTCGGCCAGGGTCAGGACGCCGTGGCCGATGACCCAGCCGTCCTTGGTGCGGATACGGGCGCGGACGCCGCTGCTCATCCGAGGTTCTCCTTGCTGTGCTTGCCGTGCCTGCCCAGCGCGTCGCCCTCGGCCTGCGAAGTGCCCTCGTGACCGAGAGCCAGGTCGAAGCCGGACGCGCCGGAGCCGTTGACCCGGAGAGGGGTCGCCACCGGGGCGTATCCGCTCGCGATGACGGTGTACTCACCGCTGTCCAGATCGGTGAAGCCGTAGGACCCGTCCTCGCCGGTGACCGTGGCGGCGACCACGCTACCGGCGGAGTTGAGCAGGGTCACCCGGGCGTCCGCCAACGGGCGGCCGTTGCCGGCCGCGCGCACCACACCGGCCAGCCGGGCGCCGGGCGCGAGCTCGACGTCCTGCCGGGAGGTGCCGCCGGCGGCGACCTCGACGGGGGTCGCGGTCGGCCGGTGGCCGGCCCCGCTCACCGCGAGGGTGTACGCGCCGGGGACGAGCTGCGGGAAGTTGTAGCCGCCGCCCGCGTCGGCGACGCCGGAGGCGACCACCTCCCCGCGCGCGTCCGTGGCCACGACCAGGGCTCCGGCCACCGGCTCACCGGTCACCGAGTCCTTGATCGTGCCGGCCAGGCCGGAGTTGCTGCTCAGAACGAGGTCGTAGTCGAGGCCGTTTCCGTCCACGACGACTGTGGCGGCCTGCGGCTGATGCGCCTCGGCCGAACCGATCAGGACGTATGTGCCGCCGCCCGGGATACCCAGGGCGTACCGGCCGTCGCCACTCGTCGCGGCCCGGCCGAGCTGACGCCCGCCCAGGTCGATCAGGGTGACCACGGCGGACGGGACGGGGGTGCCCTCGCCGCTGCGGACGAGTCCGCGAATCTCGGCGCCGAGCGGTGCGGCGCCGTTAGTCGAGCCGTTCAGGGAGTTCACCACCTTGGTGCTGGTCTGTGCTGCGGGGGCCCGCTCGGCCAGCGCGACCGCCGCGGGCTGTGCTTGCACACCGGCTCCGACCGGAGCGCGATGCCGGCCGTTGCCGCCGCCGGCGAGGCCGGTGACCTCGGCGGCCGGGGCCTCGGCCGAAGAGACGGCGGCCGCGTCGACCGGTCCGGCCGCCGCTCCGCCGTTGGCCGCCGCGGCTTCCTGCTCCCGGGCCTGGAGGGCCGAGATCTGCCGCAGCGGAACCTCCTTGGTGAAGAGGATGACCAGGAACGCCAGCGCCACGATGCAGGCGGCCAGCAGGAACACGATGTGCATCGCGTTGGCGAAGCCCTCCTTGAAGGGCGCGCCGAGGACCGGGTCCAGCCTCTGGATGAAGGAGGAGTCGTTGAGCACCCCGCTGGAGTTCCCTCCGGCGCCCGGGTGCTTGATCATGTTGACCACCGGCGCGTTCGCCGGGTTCTTCAGCACCGCCGGGTCGTGCAGCTTGGCCTGGAAGGCCGGGGTGGCGACGGCCGAGCGGAAGGCGTCCGCGATCTTGCCGGAGACGTTCGAGAACAGCACCGAGAGGAAGATCGCGGTACCGGCCGTGGCGCCCATCTGACGGAAGAAGGTCGAGGAGGCGGTGGCCACCCCGATGTCCTTCGGCTCGACCGCGTTCTGCACGGCCATCACCAGGGTCTGCATGCAGCCACCCAGGCCGAGGCCGAAGATGCCCATGAAGACCATGGTCTCCCAGAGCGGGGTGTCCCACTCGACGCGGAAGTAGAAGAGCAGCGACGCGGCGATCATCAGCGGGGTGCCGATGGTCGGGAAGATCTTGTACCGACCGGTGCGTGAGGTCAGCTGACCGGCGATGATCGAGGCGATCATCATCCCGCCCACCATCGGCAGCGTCATCAGACCGGCCTTGGTCGGGCTCTCGCCCTTCACGATCTGCAGGTACTGCGGGATCATCATCATCGCGCCGAACATGCCCATGCCGATGAACACCGACGTGATGCTGGTCTTGGAGAAGACGCCGAGGCGGAAGAGCCGCATCGGGATGAGCGCCTCGTCCTTCATCGCGATCTCGACGAAGACCCAGACGATCAGGCCGACCACGCCGATGCCGTAGCAGAGCAGCGACTTCCAGTCGGTCCAGCCCCAGGTCCGGCCCTGCTCGGCGACGAGCAGCAGCGGGACCACGCCGATCACGATGGTCACCGCGCCCCACCAGTCGATCCGGTGGTCCCGGCGGGTGTGCGGGATGTTCAGCACCTTGGCGACCACGAACAGCGCGATGATCCCGATCGGCACGTTGACCAGGAAGACCCAGCGCCAGCCGGCGATCCCGGCGATGTGCGCCTGGCCGGAGAGGAACCCGCCGAGCAGCGGGCCGAGCACCGTCGAGGTGGCGAAGACCGCCAGCATGTAGCCCTGGTAGCGGGCGCGCTCGCGCGGCGGAACGATGTCACCGATGATCGCGAGGGCCAGCGACATCAGACCGCCGGCGCCGATGCCCTGGAAGGCGCGGAACCCGGCCAGCTCGATCATCGAGGTGGAGAACGTGCAGGCCGCGGAGCCCAGCACGAAGACGACGATCGAGGAGATGAAGAACGGCTTCCGACCGTAGATGTCGGAGAGCTTGCCGTACAGCGGCGTGGTGACGGTCGACGTGATGAGGTACGCCGTGGTCACCCAGGCCTGCTGGGAGAGCCCGTTGAGGTCGTCCGCGATGACGCGGATCGACGTGCTGACGATGGTCTGGTCCAGGGAGGCCAGGAACATCCCCATCATCAGGCCGCTGAGGATGGTGAGAATCTGGCGGTGGGTCAGCCCACCGGATGGGACGGGCGCCGGTATCGCACCTGCCCTGCCCCCCGTCGCCCCCGCCATGGGCGGGGATGCGGCATTGCTCATGCCTGTCCTTCTCCTTGCCGCGCGGCGATCCCGGTGGTCCCGGCGCAGCGCCGCGCATGTTGTTCCGCCAAGTCTTCGTTCAGCCGTCCGATCAGCCGGACCACGTCGTAGCGGTCCCGGGGCGACCAGTCCGCCAGCAGCTCCGCCATCTCGGCGTTCCGCTGCCTGCGGTACTCGTCGAAGGCCGCGCGCCCCGCATCGGTGGCGGCCAGCAGCGTTCCCCGCCCGTCCTCCGGGTCGGGCCTGCGCTCCACGAGTCCCCGGTCGACGAGCGAGCGGACCTGCCGGCTCACCGTCGAGAGGTCGAGCATGGCCTCCGCGGCCAGGTCGGTGGCTCGTCGCTCACCGCCCACCACGAGCCGGGCCAGCAGTACGCGGTCCGCGGCGCTGCGATCGGCGGAGGAGTGGCTCTTCCAGGCGGCTATCAGCCGCCCGAAGCGGACGATCTCGTCCGCGAGCTCGGCCGCGGCCTGGGTCGCGGTCCGGGTCTTCGCCGTGCTCACCGTCTTCGAGGCAGTCGCCGTCCCCGCCGTACTCGCCTGCTGGTCCGCCCGCTTTCGCGACGCGGTCGGCTGGGGTTGGACCGTCCCCTTATCCATGACCCCACCCACTCACCTAGTCACCCGGGGCCCGGCCCCGGGTTGTTGCTTGTGTCTAGCAAGTAAGTGTACGCCATTCCGGAGCCGCGGGGGGACCGGGGGTGCCCTCACTTGATGGCGGTCGCGGTCAGCCCGGACTGCACCTGGCGCTGGAAGGAGAGGTACACCGCGAGCACCGGCAGCATGGCGATGGTCATCCCGGCGAAGAGCGCCGGGTAGTCGCCCGAGTACCCCTGCTGGAGGAGGAGGTTGGCCAGGCCCTGGGCGAGCATCGAGCGGTCCGGCTGGAAGCCGTTCTGCCGCTCCATCAGGACCACCGGCAGGATGTACTGGTTCCACTGCCCCAGCACGTTGAAGATCCCCACACTGATCAGCCCCGGCCGCGCCATCGGCATCATGACCTGGAAGAACGCCCGGGTGTGCGAACACCCGTCGATCATCGCGGCCTCGTGGACGGTGGTCGGCAGGGTGCGGAAGAAGGCGTGGAGGAAGAAGACCGTGAACGGCAGCGAGTAGGCCGCGTAGACCAGGATCAGGCCCTGGTAGGTGTTGAGCATGCCGAGGTTCCGCACCATGAAGAAGAGCGGGACCAGGGCCAGGTAGATGGGGAACATCGCGCCGGCGACGAAGAAGAAGTAGAGGAAGCGGTTCCCCCGGAACTCGTAGCGGGCCAGCACATAGGCCGCCATGGACCCGAGCAGCATGGTCAGGAAGACGGAGCCGACCAGCACGATCGCCGTGTTCAGCAGGTAGCCGCCGATGCCCGCCTTGGTCCAGGCGCGGACGAAGGAGCCGAGGTTCCACTCGGTGGGCGTGGACCAGGCGCTGGCGCCGATCTCGTTGTCGGTCTTGAAGGAGCCCAGCACGATCCACACGATCGGCAGCACCACCAGCAGCGACCACACCGCGAGGAAGCCGTGGGAGAAGGCGTTGAGTGTCCCGCCGCCGTCACCGAACCGCTGGAGGTCGCGGAGGCCCCCGCGGCCCCCGCGGGCCCGGCCGGACCGTTCGGGCTCTTCCGTGATCACAGTCAACTCGCCCAGCCCCCTCGGTCGTTCGTTCAGTACTCGATGCGCTCGCGACGGGTCACCCGCAGCATGGCGATGGAGATCACCAGGGTGACGAGGAGCAGCACCACCCCCATCGCGCAGGCGTATCCGCTCTTCCCGAAGAACTGGAAGTTCCGCATGAAGTAGGTGGACAGCACCTCGGAGTGATGGTCCGGGCCGCCGCCGAACCCGGTGCCCGGGGTCAGCGTGGAGACCAGCGCGAAGGCGTCCATCGCGAGGATCGCCAGATACACCCAGGCGGTCTGCACGGAGTCCCAGAGCAGCGGCAGGGTGATCCGGAAGAAGGTGCCGGCGCGCCCGGCGCCGTCCAGCAGCGCGGCCTCGTAGATGTCCCGCGGGATGGACTGCATGGCCGCCGAGAACAGCACCAGGTAGAAGCCGACGTTGGACCAGACGAGCACCGAGAGGATGCACCACAGGCTGGCGCTCGGCGAGGACAGCCAGAGGAACGGGTGGTTCGGGTCCTCCAGGCCGAGCTTCACCAGGACGCCGTTGACCAGCCCGCTGCCGTCCGGCCGGTACACCGAGTCGAAGAGCACCGCGAGAATGCCCACCGAGAGCACCTGCGGGAAGAAGAACACCACCCGGTAGAAGGACGATCCGCGCACCCCGGTCACCCCGGACGTCCCGCCCCGGCCGCCGACGTTGAGCATGAAGGCGAAGAAGAGCGCGAGGAGGATGGTGACCAGGGGCAGGAAGACCAGCAGCAGCACGTTGTGCCAGAGCGCGGTCCGGAAGACCGGGTCGTCGAAGAGCTGCCCGTAGTTCCGCAGCCCGACGAAGTGCATCGCCTGCGACTCGCCGTTCCAGTCGGTCAGCGAGTAGCCGAAGGTCTGCAGATACGGCCAGATCACCAGGGCGACATAGAGGCCGACCGGGAGGATCAGGAAGCCGACGATGAACGGGTACTTCCGGTACCGCATACGACTCTCCGTCGCTTCTGCTCGCCGAGCTCAGATCAGGGACGCGGAGCGCTTGAACTTCTTGATCGAGGAGTCCTTGGCCGTCTTGTCGGCCGCCGCCTGGCAGGCGTTCATCCAGTCCGCGGGCTTCATCCGGCCGGCCATCAGCTCTCCGGTGGCGTTCTCCAGGTCGGTCTCCAACTGCGCGTACCAGCTGGGGTAGTACCAGTAGAAGGTGGAGGCGCCGGAGGTCTGCACCGCCGCGTTGGCGGACCTGGTGCCCGGGAGCAGTTGCACGTTCGGCCCGACGGCGTTCTTGACCACCGTCAGCGAGTGGGCGACCTGGGCGAAGGCCACCGAGCCGGCTTTGGAGAGCATCAGCCGCATCATCTCCATGCCGCCTGGCACGTTCCTGGCCTTGGCCGGGACGATGAACGGCTCGTTGGCGCCCGCCCGGATGGCGGTCTGCGGCAGCTTGTCGCCGGAGAGCGAGGGCATCGGCGCGAAGGCCATGTCGAAGCCGGCCGGGGTCGCCTTCAACTGCTCGTTCTCCAGCCAGGACCCGCACGGGATCCAGGCCGCTCTGCCGTTGTTCCAGGCGGTCTGGGACTGGATGTGGGTCATCCCCTGGGTGCCCGGCAGGTAGTAGTTCCTGGCGACGATCTCGTAGATCGCCTCCACCGCCTGCTTCACCGGGTCCGACTTCCAGGCGTTGGGCTCCAGGTTGTCGACCGCGACCAGGGTCTCCACACCGCCGTGCTTGGCGGCCAGGTCCATGATCGGCACCAGCATGTAGTACGGGTACTTGCCCTGGAAGGCGAAGGGGGCGATGCCGGCCGCCTTGATCTCCGCCGCCTGCTTGATCCAGTCGTCCCAGGTGGTCGGCACTGTCCAGCCGTGCTTGGCGAACAGCGACTTGGAGTACCAGAGTCCGAACGCGGTGTAGACGTACTGGAGGTCGTACATCGAGTTGCCGTATGTGCCGGCCGCGACGGTGCCGGGCATCAGGGTGTCCCGCACCTTGGTGTTCGGGTCGTCCACACTGGGGGCGTCCAGCAGCGGGCCGAGGTCGGCCAGTTGGCCGTTCCCGTAGAGGACGTCCAGCTTGATCTGCTGCGCCCCGGAGTCGTCCACCAGGTCGGGCGGGTTGCCCGCGTTGAACCGCGGCTGGAGGACGCCGGTGATCTGCTGGGTCGCCGTCATGCTCAGCTTGGCGTCCGGGAACTCCTTGCTGTACAGCGTCTCGAAGTGCTTGGCGTAGTCACTGCCGAAACCGCCGTCGAAGATGACCATCTCCAAGGGGGCACTGGAGTCGACGCCGAAGGGGTTGCTCTTGCTCTTGGCCGCGGAGCTGCTGCTCGATCCGCCCCCGCCGCCGCCCGCCGCGCAACCGGAGAGGCCGCCGGCACCGGCCGCCGCCGCGGCCGCCGCGAGCGCGGAGCCGAGGAGGAACCGCCGGCGGCTCAGGGTGTCCGGAGGAAGGCCATGCTCGAAGATCAATTCGATCCCCTCCTACATCCCGGGGACTGGGTGTGCACCGGGATTGAGGGAAGTGTGGCCCAGACCACTTCGGCTTGGCGATACGCGTGCAGGGCCCGGATCGGGCGATTCCCGAACCGAGACCGGAACGCAACCCGGCGCGCCGCCCCGGGTGCCGTCGGAGCGGGGCCTGACACACGAGCGGCCGGGCGGCACGGAGGGAATCCCTCCGTGCCGCCCGGCCCTGCCTGGGGTCGCGACTCGTTCCGCTCCGGGAGCTCAGCCCTCCTGCTCGTGGCCGAGCGAGAGGTCGAAGCCCTCCTGCCCGCCGCCGTCCAGCCGGACCGGGGTGGCCACCGGCGGATAGCCGCTCGCCACCACCGTGTAGTCGGTGCCGGGGAGGTCCGAGAAGGCGTACTCCCCGTCGTCTCCCGTGGTGTGGACGCCGACCACGTTGCCGGCCGGGTCGAGGAGGGCGACCCGGGCGTCGGCCAGCGGCCGGCCGTCCAGGCGCCGGACGGTGCCGCGGACCGCGGCGGCCGGGTCCAGCACGACGTCCTGCTCGGTCGGGCCGCCGTCGCCGACCCGCACCGAGGCGGCGGTGGGCCGGCTGCCGTTGCCGGAGACGGTCAGCACGTACTCCCCGGCGACCAGGTCGCCGAAGACGTAGCCGCCGTCGGCGTCGGTGAGCGTGGAACCGGACACCTCGCCGCGCGGGTCGGTGGCCACCACCAGCGCGCCGACCACCGGCTTCCCCTCGGAGAGGACCCGGCCGCGCAGCCCGGCGGTGCCGGCCAGCACCAGGTCGTACTCCAGCGGGGACTCGCCCACCGCGAGGGTGGCGACCTGCGGCTGGTGGCCGGGGGCCGAGCCGACCAGCACATAGCTGCCGGACCGCGGGGCGTCCACCGCGAAGCGGCCCTGCGGATCGGCGGTGGCCCGGCCCAGCTGACGGCCCGTCGGGTCGATCAGGGTGATCGCGGCCTGCGGCACCGGGGTGCCGGCGCCGGTGAGCACCCGACCGGTGACGGCGGCGCCGACGGCGACCGGGAGCACCTGGGTGGTGTCCTGGCGGGTCTCCTGCCGGGTGGCCGCGGCCGGGGCGGCGAGCGCGGTGGCGGCGGGGGCCGCCGCGGTCCGCGCGGCGTCGCCGTCTCCGGCGTCGCCGGCCAGCATCCGCTCGTACTCCGCCTCGTCCAGCTCGCCGCCGGAGGCGGCGGCGGCCTGCTCGGCCTCGGCGGCCCGCTCGGCGGCCTGCATCTGCTTCATCGGGCTGCCCTTGCGGAACAGCAGCACCGCGATGATGCCGGCGGCGACGAAGAACCCGGCCGCCCACCAGTACGCGGTGGCGTAGCTGTGCAGCGCGGCCTCGGCCGCGGTCAGCGGGTTCGGCGGCTGGTGGTGCTTGATGTAGTCGGTGGCGGAGCTGGACGCCAGGGTGCTGAAGAGCGCCGTGCCGATCGAACCGCCGACCTGCTGCATGGTGTTGACGGTCGCCGAGGCGACGCCCTGGTCGTGCGGGGCGACGCCCAGCGTGGCCAGGCTCATCGCGGGCGGCATCACCAGGCCGATGCCCAGACCGATCAGCAGCAGCGGGAACAGCACGTCCGGCGCGTAGCTGGAGTGGAGGCCGAGCCGGGTGAGCCAGACCAGACCGCCGGCCGCCAGCACCGCGCCGACCGGGACGATCGGCTTGCCGCCCAGCCGCGGCACCAGGACCACCATGCCGAGCTGTGCGAAGACCATCAGCATGCCGATCATCGGCAGGAAGGCCAGTCCGGTCTTCACCGGCGAGTAGTGGAGGGTCTCCTGGAGGTAGTAGGTCAGGAACAGGAAGATCCCGAACATCCCCGCACCGGTGATGAACACCGAGATGTACGAGGCGGACCGGTTGCGGTCGGCCAGTACCCGCAGCGGCAGCAGCGGGTGCTTCGCCCGGGTCTGCCAGACCGCGAAGAGCGCGAGGAGCACGCCGCCGGCGGCCAGGAAGACCCAGACCATCCAGTTGCTCCACGGATGGGTCTCGGCGTTGGCGAAGCCGTAGACGATGCAGAAGAGGCCGCCCGCGGCCAGCACGGTGCCGAACAGGTCCAGCGAGGGACGCGCCGCCTTCGCCGGCTTGCGGACGAAGACCAGTGTGCCGATCACCGCGATCACCGCGATCAGCAGGTTGACGTACAGCGTGTAGCGCCAGTTGAGGTGCTCGGTGAGGACGCCGCCGAGCAGCATGCCGATGGCGCCGCCGGAACCGGCGATCGCACCGAAGACGCCGAACGCCTGGGCGCGCTCCTTGGGCTCGGTGAAGGTCGTGGTCAGCAGCGACAGGGCGGCCGGCGCGAGGACCGCTCCGAAGAGGCCCTGGACCGCCCGGCCGATGATCAGCATCGGCAGCCCGGTGGAGGCGCCGGCCACCGCGGACGCGGCGGCGAACCCGATCAGGCCTATCAGCAGGGTGGTCTTGCGGCCGAAGAGGTCGGCCAGGCGTCCGCCGAGCAGCAGCAGGGAACCGAACGCCAGGGAGTAGGCGGTGACGACCCACTGCCGGCCGTCGTTCGAGAAGCCGAGGTCCTGCTGGGCCGACGGCAGGGCGATGTTCACGATGGTCGCGTCGAGCACCACCATCAGCTGGGCCAGGCCGATGACGGCCAGCACCCACCACCGATGCGGGGTGTGGTGTTCCGTGCCCCGGGACGAGGTCGCCCCGCCGGACACGGAGCCGACGCGGGCGTCGACTGAAGTGGATGACATGAGAAGGGGTCCTCCGGAAGAGACTCCAGGCAGAGGGACAGAGACGCATGGCCGATCTGTCCGGTATTCGACCAGTTAAACCGTTTTCATCGGTATTGTCTGGTTGTAGTAAACGTTCGTCATGACCGCACGAGCACCGGAAGGACCACGTTGTCCAGGTAGCGCTTGAGATAGTCGGGGTCGGCCTCGCGCTGCTCGACCATGGAGCGCGCGAAGACCGCGCCTATGACCATGTGCGGGAGGAAGTCCGCGGCCGGGCAGTCCGGGGCGATCTCGCCCCGGGCCCGCGCCCGGTCGAGGATCTCGTCCATCCGCTCCAGCTCGGGCCGCACGATCGTCTCGTGCATGGCCTCCGCCAGATCCTCGTTGCGGTGCAGCGCGACCCCGATGGCCTGGGCGAGCTCCACGTCCTTGCGGGAGTGGCAGAAGCGGTCGGCCAGTTCGTAGAGGTCGCCGGCGAGCGAGCCGGTGTCCAGGCCGCTCAGGTCGAACGGCTTGACGTGCCGGATCGCCGACGCCACCAGCCGCGGCTTCCCCTGCCACTGCCGGTAGAGGGTGGCCTTGCTGCAGCGGCTGCGGGCCGCCACGGCGTCCATGGTCAGCGCGTCGTAGCCGACCTCGCGGAGCTCGTCGAGGACGGCGGCGTAGAGCTCGCCCTCCCGCTCCGGGGTGAGCCGGCTGCGGCGGGGGGCCGCCGCGGACTTCTTCTCCGCCGTCTTCTCGGCAGGACCCATCGGTCG
Organism: Phaeacidiphilus oryzae TH49; assembly: GCF_000744815.1. Classification (NCBI taxonomy): domain Bacteria; kingdom Bacillati; phylum Actinomycetota; class Actinomycetes; order Kitasatosporales; family Streptomycetaceae; genus Phaeacidiphilus; species Phaeacidiphilus oryzae. Next base: position 3,695,638 of record NZ_JQMQ01000005.1, on the reverse strand, counting down.
ACACCTCGCTTTCGTGCTTCCCTGCGCCCCCGGCCCCGACAGGCTTCCGTCTTCCGTGCGGAGGAGGAGAACGGCCGCTTCGAGGGCTCGCTCGGGGACGTCAACTGGACCTTTGGACAGGACAGGACTTCGGACTTCGGCGTCCGGCCCATTAACGGACCGAAACTGTTCCGTACTCATAAGAGTAGGCGCCGTTCCAGCGAAACGCAACCGTTCCGTTTCGCGGGGAGCCGGGCGAAGGCCGGGCCTCCCGGGCTCTGGAGAGGCGCCCGTGGCAGGGTGTCGACCATGAGCCTGCCTTTGAGCACCGAGCGGACACGGATCGCGGTACTGGACGACTACAACGACGCGGCGGCCCGGCTGGACGTCTGGTCCGGCCTGCCGGCCGGCTGCGCCGTGGACTTCCTGCCGGAGCACCTCTCCGACCAGGATGCGCTGGCCGAGCGGCTCGCGCCGTACCAGGCGGTGATCGCGATGCGCGAACGGACCCCGTTCCCCGCCGAACTGCTCGCCCGGCTGCCGGAGCTGCGGCTGCTGGTGACCACCGGGCAGGCGAACGCCTCGATCGACGTGGCCGCGGCCCGGGCGCGCGGCGTCACGGTCTGCGGCACCCGGATGTCCCGCTACGCCGCGGCCGAGCTGACCTGGGCGCTGATCCTGGAGCTGGCCCGCGGGGCCGGGGCGCAGGACGCCTCGCTGCGCTCCGGCGGCTGGCAGGCCGGGGTCGGCACCGGTCTGGACGGCCGCACCCTGGGCGTGATCGGCCTGGGCCGGCTCGGCTCCCGGGTGGCCTCGATCGGGGCCGCCTTCGGGATGGAGGTGCTCGCCTGGACCCGCCACATGACGCCGGAGCGGGCCGCCGAGGCGGGGGCGACCCCGGTCGCGAGCCGGGAGGAGCTGCTGGAGCGGTCGGACGTGGTCAGCCTCCATCTGCGGCTCAACGCGGAGACCCGGGGCATCATCGGCGCCGCCGAGCTGGCCCGGATGAAGCCCACCGCCTGGCTGGTCAACACCTCGCGCGGGCCCCTGGTGGACGAGGCCGCGCTGGCCTCGGCGCTGCGGGCGGGCACCATCGGCGGGGCCGGCCTCGACGTCTACGACATCGAGCCGCTGCCGGCCGGCAGCCCGCTGCTGGACGCCCCGAACACCGTCCTCACCCCGCACATCGGCTACGTCACCGCGGACTGCTTCGAGCTCGCGTACGGCGACGCGGCGGAGGACGTCACGGCCTGGCTGGCCGGGCGGCCGGTGCGGGAGCTGTAGCGGCGCCGGAGGCGCTTGGGCCGCCGGGAGCGCCTGGACCACCGGGGCCGCCTGGGCCGCCGGGGGCGCCCGCGGTGTCCGGGGTGAGGGGAGCGCCCGGGACGCCCGGGCCGGCGCGGGAGGCGTCGGCGGCCTCGGGCAGCAGGGCCCGCACCGCCTCCCGGGACCAGTTGCCGGCCGCGCCCGGGCGGCTGCACAGGTAGTCCGCGATCCGCTCCGGCGTCCAGCCGTGCGCCTCCAGCAGCCCCGCGCCCAACTGGGTCAGATAGGCGGCGGAGGGACGCGTCCAGGGGACGTCCCCCGCGGCCCACGGGGCGGTGAAGGTGAGCACCGGCCAGCCGTCCCGCTCGCCGGCCAGGACCAGCGTCTCGTAGCGGCCGAGGCCGCAGACCGCGCGGCCGTCGCGGAGCGCCGCCGCCAGGTCGAGCGGGGTCTCCCCGGGCGGGCGGCGCATCTCCTGCGCGGCCACGTCCAGGAACTGGTCCACCGTGAGCAGGTAGCCCCGGCCGGCGGCACTGCCCGGCCCGTCCGGATCGAGGAAGGCCATCCCGCCGCCGCCCCAGGCCGCGGACTCCATGGCGAAGTACATCCGCCCGGGCAGCAGCAGTGGCACATGCCGCCGGGGCGGCCGGGGGTCCCGGCAGCCGGGGTGCCACAGCGAGGAGCCGTGCGGGCGCCCGCCCTGGAGATAGCAGTCCAGGCGGGCGCGGTGGAGGTTGGACCCGTAGGCCGCGTACCAGACCAGATCTTCTGACACCCGGTCATGATCCCCGCTCACGGCCCGGTCCGCGATCGGACCGGCGGGCGGTTGCCATGCGGGCCGAGCGTGGATAGTGTGTGACGGCTCTTGACAAGTACACCTCAAACCAGGAGGACTTGTGCGCTCCCTCACCGAGCATATTGACATGAGCAAGCCATACGTGGTGGCCCTCTTCCGCATCGTGGTCGGCTTCCTCTTCGCCTGCCACGGCGCCGCCTCGCTCTTCGGGGTCTTCGGCGGCGCACCGCAGGGCGGCGGCACGGTACCGGTCGGCACCTGGCCCGGCTGGTACGCGGCCCTCATCCAGCTGGCCGGCGGGATCCTCGTCCTCGCCGGGCTGTTCACCCGGGTCGCGGCCCTGATCAGCTCCGGGTCCATGGCCTTCGCCTACTTCGACGTCCACCAGCCGAAGGCCCTGCTGCCGCTGCAGAGCGGGGGCGAGCCCGCGGCCATGTACTGCTGGATCTTCCTGCTGCTCGTCTTCCTCGGCCCCGGCGCCTTCGCCCTGGACCGGCTGATCTCCGGACGCCGCGGGTCCCGGGGCGAATCCGGCGAAGCGGCGACCGGCGGTACGGCGACCGCCGGGGCCGCCGGGACGGCCTCGGCCACCGCCGGCGCGCGGAGAACGGCGGGCAGCGCCCGGCGGTGACCGGGGGGAGGGGGGCGCTGACCGACGCTCCGGCCGCCGCCGGTCAGCGACCGCCCTCCGTGCGCCCGCGCGCAGCCGCCGAGATCCGCCGCCGGGCCGCGGCCTGGATCTCCGAGGGGCCTATCCCCCACTCCAGGAGCCGGCCGACCGCCAGCCCGTACGGGCGGTCGGCCAGCGCGCGCACCGCCGCCGGGCGGCGGATGCCGAGCTCCGCGCGGGCCCACCCGGGGAGGAGGCCGACCGAGCCGTTCATCAGCCCGCGCACCACCAGCCGCTCCCGCGGGTTGCGGCCGAACCCGCGGAGGAAGCGCACGGATTCCAGCGCCGCCGGGGTGGCCCGCAGCCGGGGCCGCATCGCCGACAGATACCGGACGGCCTCACCCGCGCTGTGCGGGACGCCGCACGCGCCGAGCGCCTCCGCTATCGGGGCCACCTGGGCGAAGTAGGCGTCGCACTCGGCCGCTCCGAGACGGGACCGGCCGGCGGCGAAGACCTGATGACCCCTCAGAAAGCTGTACACCTCGGCGGTGTGCACCCAGGTCAGCAGCTCCGGGTCGTCCGCGCGGTACGGGCGTCCGTCCGGCGCGGTGCCGTGCACCCGGGCGTGGATGCGGCGGACCAGGGCTATCGACTCGCGCGCGGCGGGAGCGGAGCCGAAGGTCGTGGTGCTGACGAACCGGGCGGTACGGCTGAGCCGGCCGAGGGGATCGGTGCGGAAGTCGGAGAACTGCGCCACCCCGGCCATCGCCAGCGGGTGGAGGGACTGCAGCATCAGCGCCGCGAATCCGCCGGTGAGCATCCCGGTCGCGCTGCTGTGCACCCGCCAGGCGGGATCCCCCGGCCTGATCCCCAGCAGGCCCGGATCGCCCAGCGGCCGGTCGTACCGCTCCAGTTGGAGGTCCCCGCCGTGCACCGCCGCCCGCACCTCGGCGGACACCCGGGCGCGCAGCCCGGCGTACCCCGACATCCCGTTCACGCCGCCCGACGATACGCCGCGCCCCGCCGGCGCCCGGAAATCCCTACCCCTGCCAACGACTTGAGGCCCCACCCGGGTAATCCGGACGGGGCCTCAATCCACTGTGCGCCCGAAGGGATTCGAACCCCTAACCTTCTGATCCGTAGTCAGATGCTCTATCCGTTGAGCTACGGGCGCTTGCTCTGCTTCCCGGGGTTTCGCGCCCCGTCGGCGTTGCGGGGACAACATTACATGACCTGGGGTCGTGGGCGAAATCGGGTTGCCGGAGGGGTGGGCGGGGGAAGGACGGCCGGTCGCCGGCCCGTCCTGGCGCGACGCGCTCGGGACGCGGCGCGTTCGCCGGAGGCGAACAGGGGAGGTGCGGTGAAGAAACGGAACAGCCCCGACGGTGGAGAACCGTCGGGGCTGTGTTCGAGCGGAGGCTGAGGGATTTGAACCCTCGATGGGCTTTAAGACCCAAACCGCATTAGCAGTGCGGCGCCATAGACCAGACTAGGCGAAGCCTCCCCACGCACGGGGCGTGACCAGGATGATGCCACAGCTTACCCGGCTGGGGCGATCCCGGTCGCCTACGGTACTAGGCGGGTCGTCACGCCCGCAAAGAGGATGGGATAGTTCTGCGTGGCATGCCCCGGGGGGAGAGCCGGGGACCACCGAGACAGCCAGGAGCACAGGGAGGATCCCCGCCGTGAGCAGCCCGCCGACCCGAGGCGCTGCTCGCCTCGCAGCGATACTCGACGCCCTACCGGACGCATTGCTGCTGGTGAACAGCAACGGGACCGTGATCGACGCCAATCGGGCCGCGAAGCGTGATCTCCAGTCACCCGGGACCGCTCTGGTCGGCCGGGGCGTTCTCGATCTCCTCCCCGAATTGGACCCGACCCTGATCCCCGGTTCGATGCGCCCGCGTGCGGCGCGCTCGGACGACGGCGGCGGCGCCGCCGAGGAGCCGGTGCGGATGACCGCCCGCCGCACCGACGGCTCCGGCTACCCCGTCGAGATCACCGCCAACGACTTCGAGGACGACAGCGGCGGCGGCTACGGCTCCGGCGGCTACGACCCCTTCGGCGGCTCCGGCTACGGCTCCTCCTCCGGGCGCCCGGAACCGCTGCTCCTCCTCGCCGTGCGCGACCTCTCCACCCGCCTGGACACCGAGGCCGAGCTGCGCCGCCAGCACAAGCAGACCGAGATGATCCTGCGCGCCGCCAGCGAGGGCGTGGTCGGCGTGGACACCGAGGGCCGCGTGGTGCTGGTCAACCCGGCCGCCGCGCACATCCTCGGCTACCGGGCCAGCGAACTCGGCGGCCAGGAGCTGCGCCCGCTGGTGCTGCACTCCCGGGCGGACGGCACTCCGGTGCCGGACGAGGAGTCCGCCCTGGTCGACACTCTCCGGTCGGGCCGCAAGCACCGGGTGCGCAGCAGTGTGCTGTGGCGCAAGGACGGCCGCGCCGTCCCGGTGGAGCTGTCCACCGCCCCGGTGCGGGACGGCGAGCAGATGGTCGGCGCGGTGATGACGTTCACCGACCGCTCGGCCTCGCTCGCCCTGACCGCCCGTCACGAGCACCTCACCGCCGTGCTGGAGGAGGAGCTGCGCGGGCCGCTGGAGTCGCTGCGGGCCCGCCTGGACACCCTCGCCAACGACCCCGCCGGCCAGCTGTGGCCGGAGGCGAACTGGATGCTCCACACGCTGGCCGCGGAGTGCTCCCGGTTCTCCCGGCTGGTCGAGGGCGTCCTCTCGTACCAGCGCTTCGAGGCCTCCGCCGAGTCGGGCCGGGAGGGCCTGGCGATAGAGGCGGTGTCACTGGAGAAGCTCCTCGGCCGCGCTGTGGAGGCGGCCACCGAGCTGACCGGGCCCGGCCGGATCCGGTTCGTCGTCCACCCGTCCGCGGTGGAGGTCGCGGTGGACGCGGAGCGGCTGGCGGCCGCCCTCGGCCATCTGATCGTGGACGCCGCGGTGGCCCGCGGCGCTTCCGGCGCCGAGATCCAGCCGCAGGGCGTGGACGTGGTGATAGCGGCCGCGCAGCGGGGCGACGTGGTGCGGATAGAGGTGCGCGGCCCGGCGGCCGGCGGTTCCGACGTCCATCTGCCGATCGCCCGCGGCACCGTGGAGCGGCACGGCGGTGTCCTCCAGGCCCACCGGCTGCCCGGCAAGGACGGCGTCACCTACGTGGTCGAACTGCCGCTGGACAGTGAGGCGGTGGCCGCCGCCCAGCAGCGTGCGGCGGCGGCCGCGCAGGCCCGGGCCTCGGCGGCGCCGAAGGAGAACGAGACGGCGCTGCTGCCGGAGCTGCCCGAGCTGCCGACCGCGCAGCCGGCGGCGGACGGCGGTCCGGTCGGCGACACGGAGGCCGGCGAGGGCTCGGCCGCGGTGCCCGCCGCCCGCCGCAGCGAGGAGTCGCTGGGCGGCGGGGGGGTCCCCGGCGCCGGGGACGGGGTGCGCCCCGGAGAGCAGGAGGACCCGTCGGCGGCCGGGACCGGCGAGGACCGCTCCCAGCGGCGCTCGCTGCCGGCCCCCGAGGTGGTCCGCCCGCCGCGCCCGCGCGGCCACCGGCGCAAGCCCAACCCGGAGGAGGAGGCCGCCGAGGACCCCCTCGGCGGACTGCTCGGCCAGCCCGCGTACCCGGGCCTGGAGCAGTCGCTCGCCCAGTCCCCGCCGGAGCCGCCCACCCCGCCGACCCCCTCGCAGGGGACGCCGACCGGACGCCGCCGCAGGCTCGGGCTGCCGCCCGGCGCCGGTGCCGGCGGCGGCAACGCCAGGGTGCAGCAGCAGCCAGGCGACGGGGGCGAGCCGGGCCCGGGCCACGACCCCGACCGGCCAGGCGGTCCGTCCGAGGCCGAGGCCGCGGCTCTGGAGCCGGCCCGGATGAACGGCGCCGCCGAGGGCCGGGGCCGCTCCCCGCGGGCCCTGCCCGCGCTGCCGCCCGCGACCAGCGCGAGGGCGAGCGCGGAGACCGACCCGGACCAGGCCGAGGAGATCCCCGAGCACGCCACCGAGACACCCGCCGCCAGGTCCGGGGAGGCCTCGGTCACCGGCGCCTTCGAGGACCTCGTCGGCGAGCTGGGCGATCTGGCCGCCATCGACCCGGACGGCCCGATCCGGCCGCGCCGCCTGCTGGTCTGGCCCGAGCCCGACGTGTCGACCCGGCAGGCCCTGGTGGAGCGCGGCTACCGCCCGGTGACCGTGCGCTCCCGCGAGGAGGTGGACGCGCAGGTCGCGGACTTCCCTGCGGCCCTGTTCGTGGACCCGCTGACCGGGCCGATCACCCGTACCGCGCTGCAGTCGCTGCGCACCGCCGCGGTGGCGGCGAACGTCCCGGTGCTGGTCACGGCCGGGCTGGGGCAGGCCACCCGGGAGGCGGCGTACGGCGCCGACCCCGCCGTGCTGCTGCGCGCGCTGGCCCCCCGGGACAGCGAGCAGCACGCCCCGCGGGTGCTGCTGGTCGAGCAGGACCCGGACATCGCGGCGGCGTTCACCGCGACCCTGGAGCGGCGCGGGATGCAGGTGGCGCACGCCGCCTCGGAGAACGACGCGGTCACCCAGGCCGCGCAGCTCCAGCCCAACCTGGTGGTGATGGACCTGATGCTGGTCCGCCGCCGGCGGGTGGGGATCATCGACTGGCTGCGCACCAACCAGCGGCTGGCCCGCACCCCGCTGGTCGTCTACACCTCGGTGGACATGGACGCGGAGGAGCTGCCCCGGCTGCGCGGCGGCGAGACCGTCCTCTTCCTCGCCGAGCGGTCGACCAGCCCGGACGTGCAGGGCCGGATAGTCGACCTGCTGGGCAAGATGGGCGCCGTGCAGCAGTGACGCACGGGGCGGCCGACGGTGTTCGAGCGGCCGCCCCCGGGTCGGTTCCGGCCTACTTCTCCACCGTCGAGACGTCGAGCTCGCCGGCCGCGTAGGAGGCCCGGATCACCTTCTTGTCGAACTTGCCGACGGAGGTCTTGGGCACCGCCTCGACCAGCGACCAGCGCTCCGGCACCTGCCAGTGCGCCACCCGCCCCTCCAGGAAGGCGCGCAGCCCGGCCAGGTCGGTCTCGGCGCCCGGCTTGAGGACCACGGTGGCCAGCGGGCGTTCGCCCCACCTGGCGTCCGGCACCGCGACCACCGCGGCCTCGGCCACGTCCGGGTGGGCCATCAGCTCGTTCTCCAGGTCCACCGAGGAGATCCACTCACCGCCGGACTTGATCACGTCCTTGGCCCGGTCGGTGATGGTGAGGTAGCCGTCGGCGGTGATGGTGCCGACGTCGCCGGTGCGCAGCCAGCCGTCCTCGCTGAACTTGTCCTCGGGCCGCGCGCCCGCCGGGTCGCTGCCCGCCCCGGCGAAGTACGAGCCGGCGATCCACGGGCCGCGCACCTCCAACTCGCCCGCGTGGGCGCCGTCGTGCGGGAGCCGGGAACCGTCCGGCCCGATCAGCCTGGCCTCCACCGAGCAGGGGAAGCGGCCCTGGGAGACCCGGTAGGGCCACTCCTCCTCGGCGGTGAGGCCGCCCGGCGGGACCGCGACCGAGCCCAGCGGGGAGGTCTCGGTCATCCCCCAGGCGTGGACCACCCTGATGCCGTGCCGCTCCTCGAAGGCCTTCATCAGCGACGGCGGACAGGCCGAGCCGCCGATCACCACCTCCTCCAGGGAGGAGGTGTCGTAGCGGCCCGGTTCGGCGCCGGCCGCCCGGTCCAGCTCGTTCAGCAGCCCGGTCCAGATGGTGGGGACGGCGGCGCCGACCGTGGGCCGCTCGGCGGTGATCATCTCGGCGAGGGGGGCGGGCTGCAGGAAGCGGTCCGGCATCAGCAGCCGGGCCCCGCCCAGGAAGGCGGCGTGCGGCAGGCCCCACGCGTTCACGTGGAACATCGGCACCACCGGCAGCACCGTCTGCCGGGGGTTCAGGCCGAAGGTCTCGGTCATGCACACCTGCATCGAGTGGAGGTAGACCGAGCGGTGGCTGTAGAGGACGCCCTTCGGGTCGCCGGTCGTCCCGGAGGTGTAGCAGAGGGCGGCGGCGCTGCGCTCGTCGATCGCGTCCGCCCACGGATAGTCGTCGGGCCGGCCGGCGATCAGCTCCTCGTAGTCGTGGACGCCGCCGCGGTAGCCGTCCAGCGGGGCGCGGTCGCCCGGGCCGACCACCACGATGTGCTCCAGCACGCCCTCCTCCAGCTGCGGCAGGACCGGCTGGAGGAGGGGGAGGAGGTTGGCGTCGGCGATCAGCACCCGGTCGGCGGCGTGGTTGACGATCCAGGTCAGCTGGTGGGCGGGGAGCCGGATGTTGAGGGTGTGGAGCACCGCGCCCATGGCCGGCACCGCCAGGTACGCCTCCAGGTGCTCCGCGTTGTTCCACATCAGGGTGGCCACCCGGTCGTCGTCGCGGACGCCCAGCTCCTCGCGGAGGGCGTGGGCGAGGCGGGCGGCGCGGGCGCCGGCCTCGGCGTAGGTACGCCGTCGGGGGCCGGTCTCCGGGTCGCCGGTCCAGGTGGTGACCGTGGAGCGGCCGTGGATGGTGGAGCCGTGCCGCAGAATCCGGGCGACGGTGAGCGGAACGTCCTGCATCGAGCTGAGCACCGGGGGCCTCCAGGGTGGTGATCCTGTGCCTACCTGCCGGTAAGGCGGCGTTGCAGATTCTGTCCTGCCTGGGGCTTCGTGTCAGCAGGTCGAACGCGGCGGAACGGTGACGATGCACGGACCGGCCGAGCGCGGGCCGGCCGAGCCGGGGCCGGGCGAGTCGGGGACGGGCGAGTCGGGGACGGGCGAGTCGGGGACGGGCGAGTCGGGGCCGGGCGAGTCGGGGCCGGGCGAGTCGGGGCCGGGCGAGCGGGGACCGGCCGAGCCGGGACCGGCCGGGCGGGACCGCCGTCGCCTTCAGCCGACGATGGCGACCGGGCTGTCGACGGCGTCGCGGTCCACCGAGGCGACGGCGCCCGCGTAGCGCTCCTTCACCGGCCCCCGGTACTGGTGCACCCGGTGGCGGCCGGACCACCGGCCCGGCGGCAGGGCCCGGAAACCGCCGGTGTCCGGATGGGCGTCCCAGCGGGCGTACCAGACCTCGTCGACCAGGGGCGAGGGCGCGGCGGCGAGGTCGGCGATGCCGGAGTAGGCGCTGCCGTAGTAGCCGGGGCGGTAGCCGCGGGCGCGGACGGCGGACGCCCAGCCGGCGGTGAAGCGCAGCACGGCGGTGGTGCAGGCGCGGTCGCCGCGGCGGTAGTTCTCCATGTCGAGGAAGATCGGGCTGCCGGGGCGGATGCCGAGGGCGGCGGCGTTGCGGACCGCGTCCGCGCCCTGGGCGCCGCCCTGCTGCGGGGCGTGCCGGGGGTCGATCACCGGCTTGGGGTGCCGGTCGGTGGCGCAGGGCGCCTGGGAGCCCGCGTACACCGGGAGGAGCCGCCAGCCGATCCGGTCGGCGGTGCGCACCCAGTCGCGGTCCAGGCGCGGCTGGCGGCAGGCACGGCCGGCGCCGCCGATGTAGACGCCGGTGGCGCGATAGGGGGAGTGGCCCCACCAGGCGCGCAGCAACGTCTCCTTGGGGGCCGAGCAGGTGTCGAAGGCGGTGCCGCGGAAGGTGCGGAGGGGGACGGCGGGGGCGGTCCCCGCGGCCGCGACCAGGGCGCAGAGCGCCAGGGCAGCGGCGATGAGCACCCGAATCGTTCGCATATCAGATAGTCACCACGCGACCGCGCCACTCACACGGACCCCACGCCCAGATCACTCGCATGCCGCGAGACCCGCGCCAGGCGTCGCCGCCCCGCCCTCCGGGGCGGGAGGCGCGACTACCCGTCGGCGACCAGGCAGAGACCGGAGGTGGGCACCCCCGTGCCCGCCGTCACCAGGGCGGTCGACGCCGCCGGGACCTGGTTGACCGCGGAGCCGCGGAGCTGGCGGACGGCCTCCGCGATGCCGTTCATCCCGTGGAGGTACGCCTCACCCAGCTGCCCCCCGTGGGGGTTCATCGGCAGCCGCCCGTCCAGCTCCAGCCCCCCGCCCGAGGCGAAGTCCGCCGCCTCCCCCGGCTTGCAGAAGCCGAAGCTCTCCAACTGCATGAGCACGAAGGGCGTGAAGTGGTCGTACAGCACGGCGACGTCGACCTGATTCGGCGTCAGCCCGCTGGTCCGCCACAGCTGCCGGGCGACCACGTCCATCTCCGGCAGCCCGGTGAGGTCGTCCCGGTAGTAGCTGGTCATCATCTCCTGGCCGCGGCCGGCGCCCTGCGCCGCCGCCGCGATCACCGCCGGCGGGTGGGGCAGGTCGCGTGCCCGCTCGACGGTGGTGACCACCAGGGCCTGTCCGCCGTCGGTCTCCTGGCAGCAGTCCAGCAGCCGCAGCGGTTCGACGATCCAGCGCGACTCCCGGTGCTCCTCCAGCGTGATCGGCCGCTGGTAGAAGTACGCGGCGGGGTTGGTCGCCGCATGCCGCCGGTCGGCGACCGCGACCGGGCCCAGGGCGTCCGGGCCCAGCCCGTAGTGGTGGAGGTACCTGGCCGCGTGGAGCGCCACCCAGGACGCCGGGGTGACCAGCCCGTACGGCAGCGTCCAGCCCATCGCCACGCCCTCGGCGCTGGGCGCCCGCCGGTCGACCCCGCCGCCGAAGCGGTGCCCCGAGCGCTCGTTGAACGCCCGGTAGCAGACCACGACCTCGGCCACCCCGGTGGCCACCGCCATCGCCGCCTGCTGCACGGTGGCGCAGGCGGCACCGCCGCCGTAGTGCACCCGGCTGAAGAAGGAGAGATCGCCGATCCCGGCCGCCTGGGCGACGGTGATCTCCGGGTTGGTGTCCATGGTGAAGGTGACCAGACCGTCCACGTCCGCCGGGGTGAGCCCGGCGTCCGCGATCGCCGAACGGACCGCCTCCACGGCGAGTCTGAGCTCGCTCCGCCCGGAGTCCTTGGAGAACTCGGTGGCCCCGATGCCGACCACCGCGGCCTGTCCGCCCAGCCGGTCCGCGTGCCGCACGCTCATGCCGAGACCCCCGTACCCTCCGCCCCGGCGCCGCCTTCCGGCAGCGCGAGGGTGACCGTTCCGCTGACATGGGTGCCGATCGATACCGTTCCGGTGACGGCGAGTTCGGCGTACTCACGGCCGGCGGCGCTGTCGTCGGCGCTGCCGTCGGCGCTGCCGCCCTCGCGGTGCCGGGCGGTGACCCGGCCGGTGAGCTCCAACTCGTCGCCCGGGTAGGCGGGGACGCCCAACCGGATAGCTATCCGCCGCAGTTCGGCGCCTGGCCCGGCCCAGTCGGTGGCGTACCGGCCGACCAGCCCGTTGGTGGTGAGGATGTTCATGAAGATGTCCGGCGAGCCCTTGGCCCGGGCGGCCTCGGCGTCGTGGTGGACGTCCTGGTAGTCGCGGGAGGCGATCGCGCCGGCCACGATCCGGGTGCGGGTGATCGGCAGCCGCAGCGGCTGCGGGGCGTCCACCGGCACGAAGAGCGGCAGGGTGAGCTCCTCGTCGCAGCGCTGGTAGCTGACCCGGACCGGTGTCCCGATCGCCACCTCCTCCGGCGGGACGCCGACGACGTTGCTCACCAGCCTTACCCCTTCGGCGAGTTCGACCAGCGCCACGGAGTACGGCCCGGGGAAGGCCGGCGGCAGCGGGTGGTGGACGACGACCCGTGAGTAGACCGTGCCGCGCCCCGAGGACTCCTCCGCCGTCCAGCGGTCGGAGCCGCAGCCGGGACAGCCGGGCAGCCACGGCAGCCGCGCCCGGCGGCAGTCGGAGCAGCGCTGGTAGAGCAGCCGTCCTTCGGAGATCCCGTCCCAGAAGCAGGCGTTGTCGCGGTTGACCACCGGTCGCGGGCGCAGCCCACGCGGCGCACGGCTCGCCCGGTCCTCACCGCTCTTCTTCGAACCGCCTTCGCGGGGGCGGAACTTGAGGATCCGGAAGCGGTGGGTCCCGGCCACCTCTCCGGCCACCTTGATCTCGGTCCGGGTGGTGACGAAGTGCCCCTCCCCGAGGGCGGTCCGCTTGAGCGGGGAGACCGACTCGACGACCGCGTCCGAGACCACCCGGTCACCGGGCCGCAGCGGGCGGAGGTACTCCTGCTCGCAGTCGGTGGCCACCACCGAGGTGAAACCGGCCGCGTCGAGATCGGTGAGGAGTTCGCCGTAGGCGCCCGCGCGCTGGAGATCCACCGAGAGGCCGGCCATCGTCCAGGCCTGCAGCATGGCGGGCGGCGCGACCTGGCCGGGTCCCTCGCGGTAGGACGGGTGCCGGTCGCCCATCGCCTCGCACCAGTGCCGGATCATCGGCGCGTTCACCGGGTCGAGTCCCGGCCTGGCCACCGACGCCGTACGCCCGACGTACCGGGAGTACTCGTCGCCCGCGTCGTTCGACCGCTGCTGCTCCGCCTGCATCGTCACGTATCTGACTGTCCGTCAGATAATCTTCGGCTGTCAAGACGCGGGACGCGCAGCGGCCCCGGGAGGCCGGCTTGCCTCCCGGGGCCGCTGACGACCGCTGATGACCGCTGATCATCCGGTCACCGGTGCTGTTCCGCTCAGCCGAAGATGGGTCCGAAGGAGATGTCGGTGTTCCGCTGATCCGTGTTGGTGACGTTGTTGCTGCCCTTCACCGCCACGGTGTTGTTGGAGTTGTGCGCCCCGGCACCGGTCGCGGTCTGCTGGCTCCAGAGGGCGTTGCCGTCGACCAATCCGCCCAGGTTTCCGCTGCCCGAGTTGGAGACGACGCTGCCGTTCGAGCCGTGGTCCGCGAAGGAGCCGTTGTCGGCGGCGGCTGCGCCGGCGCCGGCGAGCAGAAGCGCGACCGCGATCGGAGCGGCGGCAAGGGCGGTGCGGATGCGAGCCATGAGGTCCTCCCAATTGCTGGAAGTCGGTGGATGCGTTGCGACGTCGCACCAAGAGACTGGCTCAATAAATCGACTTGCAGCCATGCGGGAGGACCTTTTCGCCCGCAAGCGTGACGACTTGTATCCAAACCTGCTTTGTCGGCGCAGACCCGGCGAATCGCTTCTCCGCCCGCGAAGCAAGGCCTCTACGGCGGATCGCGCCACCCCTCACGCCACTCCCCGGGGGCGCGCGGCAACCGTCTCCGCGCCCCTGCGGGTCACCTGCCGAGGCTTCCGCTGCGCGTGCTGCCGAGCCGACCGAGCTGCGTCGGGTACTTGTCGTGCTTGTGGCGCTTGTGGCGCTTGTGGCGCTTGTGGCGCTTGTAGTGCTTGTGCTGCTGGTGAAGTTCGGTGTGACCGCCTGTCTGAACCAACCACTGCCGAGCTATCGGCTCGCCTCCCCGCGGGAGACCGCGACTCGCCCGGACCATCGAGACCGCTCAGCTCGACTGACCGCGTGGCCAACGGGCCTGCGCATGGCTCGCCTGGCTCCTCATGCGTCGCCGGACTGACCTGACCGGCTTTGGGACACGGGGACTCGCCTGGGTCGCCTGGATCGCTTGGGTCGCCGACGTGCCTGGGTCGCCTGGATCGCCTGGCCTGCCTGGCCCGCCTGGATCGCTCGGCGTACCTGGCCCGCCTGGACTGCCGGACCCGCCTGGGCCATCGCGAATCACATGACTCGCCCTGGCCGTCAGGACCTACCGGTCGCCGGGCCCGCCTGGCTTGTTCAGGCCACCGGATCCGCTGGTCGCGCCTGACTTGCTGGGCTGCCTCGCCCACTCGGATCACCGGGCCTGCCTGGCTTGCTCGGGCCACCGGATCCGCCGGGCTCGCCTGACCTGCCTGGCTCACCTGACCTGCCTGGATCGCTCGGGCCACCGGGTTCGCCGGGACTCGCCTGGTCGTCCTCGCCTGCCTGGCTCGCTCGGACCAAAGGGTCCACCAGGCTCGCCTGACTCATCTGAGCCGCCTGGCTTACCTGCTCACCTGGCTCGCCTGAGCTGTCTGGCTTGCGTCAGGCCTGCCTCGCTCGCTCGGCTTGCCGGCTTGGCTTCGCCGGGCTCGCTGCCGCTGGGGCGCGGGCCGGTCTTGGCCTGGCCTAGCCGGGAACGTGTCCCAGTCAGCGGGGCAATCGGGCGGCCTTCGGACGCCGAGGCGTGGAGGCCGGCGTCAGACCCCGCAGAGTTCCTCGTCACGGGACCGGCTGCGAGCGGTCGGCGCGCTGCCCACCGCCTCCAGCGCGGACGGGTCGAGGGTCCGGCAGGCCGGGGTCGCGCCGTGCGCCTCGGCACGGATCCGCTGCTTCATGGTCGGCGGGAGCTTCCACTTCCGCCAGCGCCGGCGCGCCGCGGGGTCGTCGCTGAAGACGGTCTGCCTCGGCGGTCGCACCGCCGCCGCCGACCTGACGCCCTGTCCGGGGATGAGCGCCCCGGGGCCGGCGTCGGCCGCACCGGGTTCACCCCCGGTGCCTCCGCCGGGTACGACGGCCGGTCGGCCGACCGCCTCCGTCCGGAACTCCGCGCCCAGCACGGGCGCTCCCTGCGCGGGCGTCGCCTGCGGCGCCCGACCTCCGAATCCGGCGAGCGACTTGACGCCGCTCGCAACAGCACCGAACAGAACACCGAGAACGCCGATGACACGGACGAGCACGGCCCAAAGCGTCGGTACCTTGGTGGCTGCCATGACCCCTCACTTCGCGGAAGGCGGTTTTACATACATTCGCCATGATGCGAAGAGCGACATACAACCCATAGTCGACACGCCCCGACTTACGGATCGTCGTATCAACACCACTCGGACGGCCCAGCCACCCCCGCGAGCAGCGCAGACAGGCCGCCCGCCACCGCCGCCGACACCTACCCCCGAGCGGCCTCGGGAACGGTCTTCAGCCGCCGTCGCTCGACCATGTTCGTCCCCGTCACCACACACATCGGCGGCACGTCCTTCGCCACCACGGCGCCCGCTCCCACCACGGATCCCCGGCCGATCGTCACCCCGGGCGCGATGGTGGCGGCGGCTCCGATCCAGACCTGGTCCTCGATCACGATGGGGGCGTGGGTGATCCCGTCGTAGCGCTCCTCGAGTTCGACGGGGTGGCCGGCGGTGCTCAGCGTCACCCGGGGACCGATCATGACGCGGTCACCGATCGTGATGCCGCCGAGGTCGAGGAAGTAGCAGCCCTGGTTGATGAACACCTTCTCCCCGAAGGTGGCGCCCAGGCCGTAGTCGCAGTAGAAGGGCGGCAGGATCGACAGCGAGTCCGGGACGGGATTGCCGAAGATCTCTTCGAGCAGCTCCCTCCTCCCGTCGAGGTCGTCGAAGGGAAGCGCGTTCAGCCGCGCGGTCAGACCCATGACGAGCTGCACGCGCTCCACGAACGCGCGGGACTCGGGGGTTCGGCTGCGGAGGCGCTGCTCGTTGCGCATAGGGCCGGTGCTCCAGGTTCGTAGGCGTCGCCGGACGGTCGCCCTGGCGCCCTCGGCCGACCAGAGGGTCCGGGGTCGGGGTCCGGCAGACAGGCATTACAGCCCCGCGCCCTCCCACTCGCAAACAACCTCCGGCGCAATCGAAACAACCATCGGTTGTACGTCCGTCGCCACGACACCCCCCGCCGCTCTCCCACGGCGCTGCGCAGCGCAGCGCGACAGTCCAGACGGAGAACGAGAAGGGCGGGTCGGCGCTGTTCGCGCGAACCCGCCCCGAGCTGGGTGGACGCCCCCGGCGGAGAGTGTGGGATTCGAACCCACGGTCAGGGGTTACCTGACGACGGTTTTCAAGACCGTTCCCTTAGGCCGCTCGGGCAACTCTCCTCCGGCCCGCCGGCTGGGGCGGGCCGTCAGAGGCGATCTTCTCACGACTGCCGAGCGGCCCCGGCACGGACTGGGCGGAACAAGCCATTCCGTCCGGTCTGGTCTCCGGGGCCCGCTCGCCGCCGTCGCCGGCCCTGCCGGCGATCGCTACTGGTCGCCCTTGCGAGAGCCCAGGGTGAGCGTCGTGGTGTGGGTCTGGCCGCCCCGGGTGTAGGTCACGCTGACCTTCTGGCCCGGCTCGTGCGACCAGATCTCGCTGACCAGGGTCGGCCCGCTGTCGATCGGCACCCCGTCCAGCTTGGTGATGACGTCGCCCGCCTTCAGCCCGGCCTTGTCCGCGGGGCCGCCGGGGGTGACCGCGGGCGTGCCCTGGATCGCGGTCGGCGAGATCTGCGCCCCGTCGCCCTGGTAGTTGTCGTTCCGCAGCACGCCGATGATCGGGTAGATGGGCTGGCCGGTGTTGATCAGCTCGCCGGCCACCCGCCTCGCCTCGTTGATCGGGATGGCGAAGCCGAGGCCGATGCTGCCGGACTGCTGGCTGCTGCCGCCGAACGGGCTGGAGCCGCCGCTGTTGGTGGACTGGATCGCCGAGTCGATCCCGATCACCTGGCCCTGCCCGTTGAGCAGCGGCCCGCCGGAGTTGCCCGGGTTGATCGACGCGTCGGTCTGCAGCGCGTTCATGTACGAGGTCTGGCTGCCGGTCTCGTCGCCCGAGGCGACCGGCCGGTTCTTGGCGCTGACGATGCCGGTGGTCACCGTCCCCGAGAGGCCGAACGGCGCGCCGATGGCGACGGTCGGGTCGCCGACCGCGACGCTGTCCGAGTCACCCAGCGGGAGGGGCTTCAGCTTGTCCGTCGGCGGGTTGTCGATCTTGACGACCGCGACGTCGTAGCCGGAGGCCCGGCCGACCACCGAGGCGGGGTAGCTGGATCCGTCGGAGAGCTTGACGGTCAGCTTGCCGCCGTTCAGCGCGGGAGCGACCACATGGTTGTTGGTCAGGATGTGGCCCTGGGTGTCGAACACGAAGCCGCTGCCGGTACCGGTCTCCTGCGAGCCGCTGGCCTCGATGGTGACCACGCTCGGCAGCGCCTTGGCCGCTATCCCGGCGACGCTGTTCGGCGAGCGCTCCAGCGCCTTGGGGTCGGTCGACGAGGAGACCGTGGTGCTCGAGTCGGAGGAGGAGTTGCTCTTCTCCACCGAGGAGCCGATCACCCCGCCGAGACCGCCGGCCACCACCGCGACGGCGGCGAGGAGGGCGATCAGCCCCCCGCGCCCCTTCTTCGGCGGGGCGGCGGGCGGCGGCGGGTACTGGCCGCCGAGGATGTACGGCTGCGTGGGGGGCTCGGCGGGAGGCGGCGGCGCGGCGGCGAAGGCATCCGCTCCGGCCGGCGCAGCGGCGGGACCCGGGGCCGACGCGTCGGCGGGACCCGCACCCGGCACCGCGGCGTGCTCCGCGGGCGGCTCCGCGGCCGGCTGCGCGGGCGGCTCCGCCGACGGCGGCTGAGGCGGAGGAAGCCGGTGCAGCACCTCCTCCCCCTCCGGAGGAGTCTTCGCCGATGGCACGTCGGCGCCCCCACCCTCCTGCTCGGTGCTCACGAAAGACCTCCTAGGACAGGACCGTGGTCCCTTAGCTTCGTCCATCGACTGTCTGGACACCGTAAACGGAACCCGTCAATCGGTGTGCCGGGCGGCCTCGATCCGGTCGCCGGGACCGGGAGCGCACGGCGCTTGGCCGCGCCGGGGGCTCCGTCCTACCATGTCCCGGCGACAACGGAACGCGGGAGCTCGGACCAGCCGGGCTGAGAGGGCGTCGACATGGGGACGCCGACCGCCTGAACCTGACCGGGTAATGCCGGCGTAGGGAGCTGTGGGCCGTGACGTCCCCGTCTACGTCTTCTTCTTCGTCCTCTTCGTCCTCTTCCTCTTCCTCGTCCTCCGCCGTGGCCGAACGGACCGCCACCCTGCTGTCCGGGGACCGCGAGCACGAGGCGCCGCTGGTGCTCGACACCGCCCCGCCGCGCACCCTGGGCCTGCGCGACCAGGCGGCCTTCTGGGCCAACCTCGGTGTCTCGCTGATCGGCTTCAGCAGCGCCGCCACCGTCCTCGGCACGGCCGGCCACGAACTCTCGATCACCGCCTCGATCACCGCCATCGCGGTCGGCACCGTGATCGGCACGCTGATGCTCTCCATCGCCGCCGTGGTCGGCACCAGGACCGGCGCCCCGGCGATGGCCGTCCTCCGCGGGCTCTTCGGCACCCGCCTCTCCTACGCCCCGACGGTGCTCAACATCGTGCAGTGCGTGGGCTGGGGGGTGTACGAGCTGACGGTGATAGCGATGGGCGCCGAGGCGCTCTTCGGCGGCGGCCCGCACTGGCTGTACGTCGTCCTCGCCGGGCTGCTGACCACCGGCCTGACGATCCGTCCGCTGGGCTCGATCGCGGTGCTGCGGCGGTACGTGGCGATCGCGGTGGCGGTGGCGATGCTCTACTTCACCGTCCAGCTGGTCCGGCAGGGCGTGCCCGACCCGGGCCACGGGAACTGGCAGGGCTTCCTGCCCGCCACCGACGCGGTGGTCGCGGTCTCCATCTCCTTCGTCCCGCTGGCCGCCGACTACACCCGGCACGCCCGCACCGGCCGGGCCTCCTTCTGGGGCTCGTTCCTCGGCTACTCGGTGGCCCAGGTCTGGTGCTACGTCCTCGGCCTGGTGGCGCTGGTGCAGGTGGGCGGGGACCCGAACAAGATCTTCTCGACCTTCATGGGGGTGGCGGCCGGCTGGCTGTTCTTCGCCGTGCTGGTGCTGCGCGAGGCCGACCAGTCCTTCGCCAACGTCTACTCGACGGCGATGTCGCTGCACAACCTGCTGCCCCGGGTGGACCGGCGCTGGCTGTCGCTGGGCATCGGCGCGCTGGTCACCGTGCTGGGCCTGCTGGTGAGCAACTTCGACTCCTACTTCGCCTTCCTCTCCCTGATCGGCGCGGTCTTCGTGCCGCTCTTCGCGGTGCTGGCGGTGGACTACTTCTTCGGGGCCGGACGCCGCCCCGGCGGCTGGGACATGTCGGAGCAGGCGCCCACCCGCTGGCTGACCCTGCTGCCCTGGGCGCTGGGCTTCGCCGTCTACCAGCTGCTGGCGCCCACCGAGCTGACCGGCTGGGGGGCGTTCTGGCCCGACTTCTGGTCCCGCGTGCAGGAACTGACCGGTATTCACCCGCAGGTGTGGACCTCGGCCTCGCTCTTCTCCTTCCTCGTCCCGGCCCTGCTGATGCTGGCGCTCACCCCGCTGACCCGCCGCGAGCAGCGCGAGCGCAGCGGCGGAAGCAGCGGCGGGAGCGGCGGCGAGCGCGCCGAGCGCGCCGAGCGCCGCGGGCGCTGAGCCCGCGCCGCCGGGGTGAGCGGCACCGAGACTTCACGGTGCCGTCACCCGGCCGTCGGCACGGAGCGCGCGGCGGCCCCGGTACGGCTGCCTAGTCTGGTGCGGTGAGCGAGCGCACGACCCCTCCACGGTCCCCCCGAGCCACCGCCCCCGAGGGGATCGCGATCCCGAACCGGGACCGCGTCCACGTGGTCGCCCACCGCGGCTCCTCGGGCTCGATCGCCGAGCACACCCTGGCGGCCTACCGCCGGGCGCTGGAGGAGGGCGCGGACGCGCTGGAGTGCGACGTGCGGCTCACCTCCGACGGGCATCTGGTCTGCCTCCACGACCGCCGGATCGACCGCACCTCCAACGGCCGCGGGGTGGTCTCCACCCTCTCCCTCGCCGAGCTGCTCCGGCACGACTTCGGCTCCTGGATGAGCGGCGGCGACGGCCCCTCCCCGGTCCTCACCCTGGAGGACCTCCTCGGCCTGGTCGCGGACTGCGGCCGCCGGGTGGAGCTGGCCATCGAGACCAAGCACCCCACCCGCTACGGGCCCCGGGTCGAGGAGCGCCTGATCCAGACCCTCCGCCGGTACGGGCTGCTGGAGCCCCCGGCGGAGCACAAGGAGCCGGCGGTGCGGGTGATGAGCTTCTCCCGGCTCGCCCTGCTGCGCACCCAGCGGCTGGCGCCCGGGCTGCCGACGGTGTTCCTCACCGAGCGCCCGCAACTGCCCGGCGAGGGCAGCCGACTGCCCGGCAGCACCCGGATCGCCGGACCCGGGATCGCGCTGGTCCGGGCGCACCCGGCGTATGTGGCCCGGGCCCACCGGGCCGGCTACCGGGTGCACGTCTGGACCGTGGACGACCCGGCGGACGTCGAGCTCTGCCTGCGGCTCGGCGTGGACGCCCTGATCACCAACCATCCGGCCCGGATCCTTGCCCAACTCGGACGAACGCCGCCATTTCCGTCAATCAGTGCGAACACCGTCAAGAAATAGCAATCCACCCGAGCGCCGCGGACACCGACGATCCGTCACCTTCCCGGGGGCATCGGAAGCTCCGGGGGCGTATGCGGAGCGCATCTTCCGGGAATGGCTGAAAATGCCTGCGCCCGCCCGTCAGGCCAGGGATTTCGAGCAGATTATCGACGCTGAGTGATAATTTGACTACACAGCGCCACGCCCTCTTTGGGCTGATATTCCGAGGCGGTTACGACGGCGTCCTGATCCTGGGGATTTCGTTTCCGGCAGGTCCGCCCGGGGCATTCACACCTCGGCGTGCGGTGAAGGAGGTCCGGGGGTGACGTTGGTGGTTGCGTACGACGTGCCGACCTCGTCGACCATGGCCGTGCCCCATGGTCCGGCGAGTGTGGGTACCGCACGCCGCAGGCTGCGCAAGGAACTGACAGCGCATCGGATACCGGAATCGGTCATCGACGATGCATCGCTGATCCTTTCCGAACTTCTCAGCAATGCCTGCCGGCATGCCCGGCCCCTTTCCGACCGCACCGAGGGTGCGGCGGGCTCGGGAACGGCCATCGGGCAGGTGGAGGTCGGCTGGGAGATCGGCGGCGGCGTGCTGACGATACGGGTGACGGACGGCGGAGGGCCGACCCGGCCGCGCCGTTCGAGTCCCTCACTGACCGCCCGCGGCGGTCGCGGTCTCGGCATCGTCGGGCTCCTCGCCACCGAGTGGGGAATCGACGACCAGCCGGGAAAGGTCACCGTCTGGGCCGCGCTGCCGGCGCCGGGACGCGAGGCCGTGAGCTAGAGGATCCTCCAGGCGGCCACGGGCGCCCCCGGGCGAGCCCCGCCGAAGCCCGCTTCGGCGTGCCGCACCGGCCGATCCGGCTACGCTTCCGGGCTGTACGGCGGACACGCTGACGCGTCGTCACGCACGCCCGAAACCGAACCGGAGAGACCGCACCATGGCAGCTGCCCAACGGAAGAACACCGCGAAGGGTGCCGGCAAGCGCGCCGGAAGGCGCGGTGCCGCGGGTGCCCCGCAGAACCGCCGGCCGCTCTCCTCGGACGAGCCGGTACCGGTGGTCGGCGCCCGGGAGCCCTGCCCGTGCGGATCCGGCCGGCGCTACAAGGCCTGCCACGGCCGGGAGGCCGCGCACGTCGCCCAGGAGCTGGTGACCCGCCCGTTCGCCGGCCTCCCGGACGAGGCGGACTGGGTGGCGCTGCGGGAGCTGGTGCCGGCCGCCACCGCCCCGCTGCGGCTCAGCGAGCGGGGCCGGGAGCTGGCCGTCGGCGAGGTGCCCTCGGTGACCCTCACCACGGTCCTGCCGCTGGCCCTGGCCGCGATCCGGCGGCAGGACGGCAGCGTCCTGGTGGGGCTGCAGACCCAGAGCGGCTCCGGGGACGTCAGCCGGGACGCCGGCGACGCGCTGGCGCAGGCGCTGGCCGCCGAGCCGGGCGCCTCGGTCGCGGTCCGCCGCCCGCAGCCGGACTCCCCCCGCCTCCAGGACCTGCTGGACACCTCCGCCGGGCTCGACCTCACCCTCCACCAGGACTTCGGCTACTGGCTGGAGAGCCCGGACGGCGCCGAGAGCCCCTCCGGAGAGGTCGCCGCCTCGCTGGAGCGCGCCAACGCCGCCATCATCCCCACCGAGCGCCTGGGCTCCGGCCTGTCCGCGGCGTACTGGTGCCGGGCCGCCGAGAAGAACCACCTGCGGTGGGTCATGACCCACGACGAGGAGCGGCTGCTGGACGCGCTGGCCCGGCTCTCCGCGGCCGGCGAGGCCGGGCTCGGCGAGGGGACCCGCCTGGTCGGCTCGTTCCGGGCGCACGGGCTGACCGTCCCGGTGTGGGACCTGCCGGCGGAGACCACCGCCGCCGAGGTGGAGAAGCCGGCCGTGGCCTTCGGGGAGCGGCTGACCGCCGCCCTCGCCGAGACCGGGCCGCTCACCGCCGCCGAGCGGAAGTCCCGGGCCGGTCTGGTCAACCGGCAGCTCACCATCGGCTGACCGGTCGCAGGGCCCCGAAAGACCCCTCCGGGGCCCTGCGGACAGCGCGTCAACTCGTGAGCTGTGTCACATGGTTGACGATGTACTGCAGGTTTCCCGCGCGGCTTCCGCACAGGGAATTTGCGTGCGGCCCAATTCTTGTTACCGTTTAAACAGCCCGGCCGC
The DNA here is from genome assembly GCF_000744815.1 of Phaeacidiphilus oryzae TH49. Classification (NCBI taxonomy): domain Bacteria; kingdom Bacillati; phylum Actinomycetota; class Actinomycetes; order Kitasatosporales; family Streptomycetaceae; genus Phaeacidiphilus; species Phaeacidiphilus oryzae. The sequence goes on along the minus strand of NZ_JQMQ01000005.1, from coordinate 3,672,864 downwards.
TGGTGCATCCCCCGTCGCCAGCGGCCGGGCCTTTCAGTAGGCCAGCCGGGTTCCGTCCGGGGCCGAACTCCCCGCCGCGACGAGCGCGTCGACGAAGTCCGCGACCGGCGGCAGCCAGGGCGCCACGCCCCCCACCCCCATCTCGACCGGCTCCGCGCCGGCCCGCGCACCCGCGCCCGCGTCCTGCGGCGGCACCGGCTCGCGGACCCAGCGCAGCTCGCCGGCGGCGGTCCTGGACGGCGGCAGCAGCACATAGCCGCCCGGGCCGTGGTACCGCACGCTGGTGGGCACCGACTCCTGGCGCATCAGCAGCTCGGCGAGCTCCTCGTGGGTGTAGGGGGCGACCAGCAGCAGATAGCGGGTGGGCGTGGCGATGACCGGGCCCACCGGGTGCCGCAGCGCGTCCAGGTAGTCCAGCAGCCGCGCGCCGGCCACGGCCGGCAGGCTGACCGCGGCCACCCGCTCCCCGGTCGCCACCACCAGCGGGGCGGTCGGCCGGGTGGTCCACCACCAGCGCACCATCCGCGGGTCGGTGGTCGCCGCGAGCAGCGGCGGATCGTGCGGATGCGCGCCCGGGACCGGGCAGTCCGGGCGCGGGCAGGAGCATCCGGTGCCCAGCGGTTCGTCGCCCTCGGCGGACTCCGCCGGGGCCGGGCCCCAGGACAGGCCGGGCGCCGGAGGCGACGCGGGCAGCGCGCCGGGCACGACCGGCCAGCGCCACTGCTCTACGCAGGTGATGGCCGCGCCGAGCAGTGCCGACCTGGTCCTTCGTCGGTTTCCGGGGACTCCGGGGATTCCGAGGAAACGGCGCATGTGCGCTCGTCCTTTCCGTGACCAGCCAAGGATCGGTACGTGACCTCGCGCAACGAGAAGCGCATCACGCGGGTTGCCGGTTGCGGTATGTGGCGGGGGGTGGCGCAGGGTGGCGATTACCGCCACCCGGTTCCGCGCCCACCCTTCGATTCTTCCGTACCGCAGATGCTGCCGTACTTCACTGCCGTACTGACGCCCGGTCAGTTCACCGGACTGGTCCCGCTGTACAGGTCCTGCCCGTAACAGCCCGCCGCACACGTGCACCAGCAGGGGGACGTCCGCCGGCACCGGTCCGCCACCGCGGACCAGCGCCCACCAGCCGTCCCTGTCCCCGAGATTGACGCATCGTCGGGATTGACGCACGGCTGTGCCTGCTGGTTCCCCCACACGGGTGAGGCAAGGGTCTAGGGTGGCGAGTCTCACACTCGTACCATCCGGTCATGGATGCGCAGCAGAGCCGCCGCACACCCGATCCCGGTCCGTCAGCCACCCCTGGTCCGGCCCCCGGTCCCGCCCGCGCCGCCGGACGCCTCGCGGAGACCGGAGCCGTGGTCGTGCCCGCCCGGGACGACGCCGCCCGGATCGCCCTGACCGTCCTCTCCGCACGCTCGATCCCGACCGTGGACCTGGTGGTCGTGGTGGACGACGCGTCCACCGACTCCACCGCGCGGGTGGCCGAGGACTCCGGCGCGGCCGTGGTCCGGCACCGCAGGCGCCTGGGCCGGGCGGCCGCGCTGGAGAGCGGCGCGGCGGCGGTGGCCGCCTGCGACGACATGGAGTACGGAACGCCCGGGCCGGACGGGCCGGTGGCCCGGCCGCTGCTGCTGATCGCCGCCGATCTGGGGCCGACCGCGGTCCGGGCGGAGACCCTCCTCACTCCGGTGCTGCGCGGGGAGGCGGACATGACGGTCGGGCTGCCGACCGGTCCGGCCGCCCGGGAGCGGCGGGCGCCGGGGTTGCGGGAGTCCACCGAGCGCTGTCTGACCCGGGCCGCCTTCCAGGCGGCCCTTCCTCTGGGCCCCGGCGGCCGGCCGGAGGCCAGGCTGACCTCGGTGCTGGTGGAGGCGGGCTTCCGGGTGGTGGGAATGCCGCTGGTGGTCGTCCACCACCGCCCTCCGCAGCGGCGCGGGCTGAGATTCCGGCGTGCCGACTGGTGATCCCACAATTCTTCCGACAATCTGCCGGGGGCTTCGGCAAACAGACACCTCCACTCCGTCAAGCCGTAATCCTGGACATCGCCCAATAGGTGTGTGTAGGAATAAGGCAGAGCTTGCCGAACGGCATGAACTGGGGGTAGGCAATGGAATTCGTCCAGCAGTCGACGCCGGACCTCCCCGCTCCCGGCGCCCCCACAGAAAAACCCGCCGAGGCGGCCCCGGGGACGGCCGGCGAGCGCCGCGCCAAGCGCCTCTCCGACCTGGTTCGGCTGCGGGAACTCGGCGGTCGGCTGGCCGGCGCGGCCGATCTGGACGAGGCGCTGCGGGAACTGCTCGCGGGCGGCGCCTCGGTGCTCGGCGCCTCCCGAGGAATGGTGGTCGTCTCCGGGAACCGGGAATGGTCGCGCAGCCCGTCCGTGGTCGAATCAATGAAACAGGCGTCCGCATCGGCTCCAGGAAATCGGGCGGCCGATGCGGAATCCCGTCCGGTGGTCGGGACGCCGACCCGCAGGACCGTTTCGGCAGCGCATTCGGCGGAGCGTTCCCCGGGCCGGGCGCCCGCCCGGACCCTCGGCAGCGTCGAACTGCCGGGCGCCATCGTCGGGTTGGGCCTGGACCGGGCCGCCCTCGGCGCCCTGGAGACGGTTCCGCTGAGCGGCGGGCCGTTCGACGCGATCGCCGCCGGGGCCAAGGAGGCCGTCCACCGCGACCTGACCGCACGACCTCCCGACACCGGACCGGCGATTGACGCCACGTCAGCTGACGCTCCGGCACCTGCCCTGCGGCGCAGAGGAGACGGCCGGCGGGGCCGGCCCGGCGGCGCGGTCGGCGACCCGGCCGCTCCGACCGATCCGGCCGACCTGACCGGCGCCATCGACGCCACCGGCTTCGGCGACCGCGACGGCTTGGGCGACCGCGACGGATTCGGCGACGGGGTCGGCTTGGGCGACGGAGTCGGTGTCGGTGTCGGTGTCGGCATCGGTGTCGCTCATGACGGTCCCGACAGTCCGCCCGACCCCGCCGACCCGTACGCCCGCTATCTGGAGGTCGCCGCCCAGCTCGGCCTTGGCTCCTCCTACGCGCTGCCGCTGTCGATCGGCGACGGGCCCCCCTTCGGCGCCGCCGTCTGGTTCCGCGACCGGCCCTGGAGCCCGTCCGAACGCACCCGCGAACTCGCCCGCGACTACTGCGCGGACGCCGCCCGCCAGCTCTCCCGCGAGCTGGAGCGGCAGCGTCTGCTGCACACCGCGGCCGCCCTCAGGGAAGGGCTGCTGCCCGACCGCCTTCCCCAGGTCCCGCGGCTGCGGCTGGCCGCCCGCTGCCTCCCGGCCGGGCTCGACCTGGCCGCCGGCAGCGACTGGTACGACGCGATCGTGCTGCCCGACGGCACCGTCGGCCTGACCGTCGGCAGCGTCGGCGAGGGCGGGCCGATCGGCCGGATCGGACCGGCCGGCGAGCGCCGCACCGCCGACCGCGCGGTGGACGGCCCCGGCGCCGCCGCCGCGATGGGCCGGCTGCGCGCCGCCCTGCGGGCGTACGCCGTGCTGGAGGGCGAGGACCCGGTCTCCGTCCTCGGCGACCTCGAACTGCTGCTGAAGACCACCGAGCCGACCCGCACCGCCACCGCCCTCTACGCCGTGGTCGACCCGGCGACCCGCCGGCTCACCCTGGCCGGCGCCGGGCAGTGCCCGCCGCTGCTGGTCACCAACTACGGCGCCAGCTTCGTGGAGACCTCGCTCTCCGCCCCGCTCGGCATGCTCAGCTGCTGGGAGGCGCCCAGCGTGGAGCTCCGCGCCGAGCGCGGCGACCTGCTGGTGCTCTACACCGAGGGCCTGGCCCGGCGCTCCGGCGGTTCCCTCCACACCGGGGAGGCCCGGCTGCGTGCCGCGGCCGCCGACGCCCCGTACGAGGTCAGGCAGGACGCCGACCGGTTCTGCGGGCATCTGCTGGCCCGCTGTCTGGAGGGCACCGGGGACGCCGAGCCGGTCGACGACCTGGTGCTGATGGTCGCCCGGTTCAGCTGACGGGCCGGCGGGCTCCCCCGCCGGCCGGCGCCGCCTACCATGTCGGAGAACGTTCGATGAGGAGGCGGCGGCAGTGGTGGCCGAGGAGAAGAAGATCAAGGGTCGGAAGAACGGGCTCTACCCCGCGCTCTCGGACGAGCTGGCGGCCTCGATGAAGTCCGGCTGGGCGGACACCGAGCGCCGCGGTCTGGAGCCGGTCGAGCAGGCGCCGTACGCCGCCAAGCGGCGGGCCGCGCTCTCCGCCCGGTTCCCCGGCGAGCGCCTGGTGGTCCCGGCGGGCCGGCTGAAGACCCGCTCCAACGACACCGAGTACGCCTTCCGCCCGTCCAGCGAGTACACCCACCTGACCGGCGACCAGACCCAGGACGCGGTGCTGGTGCTGGAGCCCCGCCTCGGCGAGGACGGCGAGACCGCGGACGGCCACGACGCCACCGTCTACCTGCTGCCCCGCTCCAACCGGGAGAACGGCGAGTTCTGGCTGGACGGCCAGGGCGAGCTGTGGGTCGGCCGGCGCAACAGCCTCGCCGAGGGCGAGCAGCTCCTCGGCCTGCCCGCCCGGGACGTCCGCAAGGTCGTCGACGAGCTGGTCGAGGCCTGCGCCGAGCGGCCCGCGCCGACCCGCGTCCTGCGCGGCCACGACGCCCCGATCGAGGCCGCCCTCGCCCCCCACACCACCCTCCGCACCGACGAGGAGCTGCGGGTCTTCCTCAGCGAACTGCGCCTGGTGAAGGACGACTGGGAGCTCGGCCAGCTGCAGAACGCGGTGGACTCCACCGTCCGCGGCTTCACCGACGTGGTCCGCGAGCTCTCCCAGGCGATCGCCACCTCCGAGCGCTGGATCGAGGGCACCTTCTTCCGCCGCGCCCGGGTCGAGGGCAACGACATCGGCTACGGCTCGATCTGCGCCGCAGGACCGCACGCCACCACCCTCCACTGGGTGCGCAACGACGGCCCGGTCCGCGAGGGCGAGCTGCTGCTGCTGGACGCCGGCGTGGAGACCCACACCCTGTACACCGCGGACGTCACCCGCACCCTGCCGATCAGCGGCTCCTTCACCGACCTGCAGCGGAAGATCTACGACGCGGTGTACGAGGCGCAGGAGGCGGGCATCGCCGCCGTCCGCCCGGGCGCCGCGTTCCGCGACTTCCACGACGCCGCCCAGCGGGTGCTGGCCGAGCACCTGGTCGCCTGGGGCCTGCTGGAGGGCCCGGTGGAGCGGGTGCTCGAACTCGGCCTCCAGCGCCGCTGGACCCTCCACGGCACCGGCCACATGCTCGGCCTGGACGTCCACGACTGCGCCCAGGCACGGGTCGAGCAGTACGTCGGCGGGACGCTGGAGCCGGGCATGGTGCTGACCGTCGAGCCGGGCCTGTACTTCCAGGAGGACGACCTGACCGTCCCGGAGGAGTACCGCGGCATCGGCGTCCGGATCGAGGACGACATCCTGGTCACCGCGGACGGCCGGCGGAACCTCTCCGAGGGCCTTCCGCGGACCTCGGCGGAGGTCGAGCGCTGGATGGCCGGGCTGCGCGGCTGACGGGAGGTCGGCCGGCGGGCGGCAGGCCGGGGCGGGCGTCGAAGCGCCCGCGCCCGGCCCGCACCCGTTCGCGCCCGGCCGCACCCGGGCTCCCGGCCCGCGCCCGCCCCGCTCAGTCCTCGCCGTGGGCGGCGGCGTTGGCCAGGATCGCGTCCCGGATCCACTGCGCGGCGCCGGCCGCCCGGCGCTCGTAGTACTCGGTGAACCGCGGGTCCGAGAGGTACATCTCGGCCAGGCCGCGGTGCATCGCGTACGGGCAGTCGTAGAACCAGCGGCCCATGTGCGCGCGGTGGGCCTCGGCGACCGCCATCCCCTCCGGGCTGTCCGGGGCGACCCCGCCCCGCACGGCCTCGGCCAGCCGCCGCTCGATCTCGTCCGTCTCGGACTTGATCCGCTGCCAGTCCTCCTTGGTGTAGCCGGCCGCCCGCCGCTGCGACTGCCGCCAGGCCTCGGTCTCCCCCCAGCGGTTCCGGGCCTCCTCCCGGTACTCGGCCTCCCTCTCGGCGTACTCCGCGCCGAAGATCTCCAGCTTCTCCTCGGGTGTCAGGTCGACCCCCATGCCTCTCGCCTCCAGTTCCCGGTCGACCGCGGCGGCCATCCGTTCCAGCCGGGCGATGCGCTCGCCGAGCAGCCTGCGCTGCCTGCGCAGGTGACCGACGGCGCTCACCGCCGGATCGTCCAGCAGCGCCGCGATGTCCTCCAGGGAGAAGCCGAGCTCGCGGTAGAACAGGATCCGGCTCAGCCGGTCCAGGTCGTCCGCGGAGTAGCGGCGGTAGCCGGACGGGGTGCGCCCGCTCGGCTTCAGCAGGCCGATCTCGTCGTAGTGGTGCAGCGTCCGCACCGTCACCCCGGCCAGCTCGGCCGCCTGGCCGACCGTACGGCCTTCCGCGACCTGCTTCGTCATCTCCACCATCCTCGACCCCTCCCTCCTTCGACGCCCAGGTTGAGGCCTGACGCGACGTGAGGGTCAAGTCCGGTCGAGCCGGGGCGGCCCCGGCTAGGAGGCGCGGGCCGACAAGGGCTCCCCGCCGTAGCGCAGCGCCTTGTCGAAGGAGACCACCGTGCCCCGGCGCGGATGCGCCCGGAAGCGGACGTGGTCGGTGAGGGCCCGGATCAGGAAGAGTCCGCGCCCGCTCTCCGCACTCGGATCCGGCAGCTCGTGCCCGGAGTCCCGCCCCGGCGTGCGGGGCCCGGGATCATGGCCCTCCGGCACGTCCGCGGCGGACGCCGTCCGGCAGGCCCGGGCCACCGCCGGGGAGCCGGCGCCCACGGGGCCGCCGCCGGTGCCGGAGGCGGAGCCGGCCGCCGTCCGGTGCCGCCGGGCGTGCCGGACCGGGCGGGCGGTGGTGGCGGCGGCCCGCGACGCGGCGGTACCGGACCGGCCCGGGGCGGACCGGCCAGGGCCGGCGGTGAAGGCGGAGACTCCGGAGAAGCCGGAGAAGTCGGAGAGCCGAGCGGCGCCGCCCGCGCCCAGCACTCCGGTCGGCACCGGGGAGCCGGCCGAGACCACCGGCGGCAGCCGCCGGCCCCGCGGGCCCGAGTCGATCACCTGGACGTGCAGCCGGTCGCCCGCGATCCGCACGGTGACCTGGAATCCGTCACCCGCCTCCGGCGCCCGGGCGGCGTGTTCCACCGCGTTGGCGCAGGCCTCGGTGAAGGCGGTGGCGATGTCGTGCCCCACCTCGTGTTCCACTCCGGCGGCCGACATGGTGTCCAGCAGCACCCGCCGCGCCAGCGGCACGCTTGCCGGCTCGCGCCGGAGGTGCAGGCTCCACCAGATGTCCACGGCAGGCTCCTCCGGGTGGCGATTCCACATACCAGTAGGTATTGCCGACGGTCAGGAGAATGAACCACCCTCCACGGAATCGGACGGACCGGTGCAGGCGGCCCACGGGCCCGATGAGATGATGCTGCCGCCATGCGACCCGCCAGCCCCGCGCCCCGACGCCACGCCGCCGCCCCGCTGGTGCCGTGCGCGCTGCGGGTGCTGCGCGCCGTCCCGTTCGCCACGGTGTGCGTGATCGTCTCGGCGCTGGGACACGGCATGGCGAGCGACTGCGCGGTGCCCGCGACCACCCTGCTGCTGTCCTGGCTGGGAGTGCTCGCGGCCGCCGCGGCCCTGGCCGGGCGGGAGCGCGGGCTGCCCGCGATCGCCGGCGCCCTCGCGGCCGGCCAGCTCGGGCTGCACCTGGTCTTCCACTTCCTGGCCGGCACGGCCACCGCGGGCTCTGGGTTCGCGGGCTCCGGGTCCGCGGGCTCGGCGTCCGCGCGCTCGGCGAGCGCCACCGGGATGGCCGGGATGGCGGGCATGGCCGGAGGCGCCGGCGGCACCGGCGGCGGAGGAGGCTCGGCGCTCGGGCGACTGGCCGCCCAGCTGCTCTGCGGCCCCCTGCCGGCCGGCACCAGCGCCGCCGAGGTGGTCCGCCGGGCCGGGATCGACCCGGGGGCGTACGCCGGGGGCGGGACGGCGCACGGGCTCTCCGCCCCGCTCTGGTTCTGCACCCACTCGGTGGGCCTCGGCCTCACCCCGGCGATGATCGCCGGCCACCTGCTGGCCGCGCTGGCCGCCGGCTGGTGGCTGCGCCGCGGGGAGCTGGCGCTCTTCGGGCTGCTCCGGCGCGGCGCCGCGTACGCCCTGCCGCTGTGCGGGGTGCTGGCGCTGGCCGCGGCGCTGCTCCACGGACGGCTCGGGCTGACGGAGCCGGCGGCCCGCCGGGCGCCCCGGCACGGCGAGGAGAAGCGGCGGCTGCCCCGGGGGGCGCTGCTACGGCATGTGCTGATCAGGCGCGGGCCGCCGGTGGACACCGGCCGCTTCGCGCTCGCCCGCTGACCTCCGACCAGCCTCCCGCTCTGCCGGGACCGGCCGGTCGCCGGTCGGGGCTGCCGCGCGCGGCGGTGGACGGGCCAAACGCCGACACCACCGATCGTTCTCCGTGCGGAGAGGAATCAGCATGTCCACAGTCATCGCCCGCCGGGCCGCGGTAGTCGGGGCGCTCGCCGGGGCGGCCGTACTGGCCGCCGCCGGGACCGCGTCCGCGCACGTCACCGTGAACCCGCAGAGCGCCGCCAAGGGCTCCTACACCGAGGTGTCCTTCCGGGCGCCCAACGAGGAGGACGCGGCCGACACCACCAAGCTGCAGGTCTTCCTGCCGACCGACCACCCGATCGCCTCGGTGGCCACCGAGCCGGTCCCGGGATGGACGGTGAGCGTGCGGAAGACCAAGCTCAGCAAGCCGCTGACGACCGACGACGGCCAGGTCACCGAGGCCGTCACCGAGATCACCTGGAGCGGGGGGAAGATCGCGCCCGGGCAGTTCCAGGACTTCCCGGTCTCGCTCGGCCCGCTGCCCTCCGACGCCGCCTCGCTGCCCTTCAAGGCGCTGCAGACCTACAGCAACGGCCAGGTCACGCGGTGGATCGAGGTACCGCAGCCGGGCCAGGCGGAGCCGGCGAACCCGGCGCCGGTACTGCAACTCACCTCGGCGGCCTCGTCCCAGTCCTCCCAGGCTGCGGGCGGGAGCGGCGGCAGCAGCGGTAGCGGTAGCGGCGGCCAGGCGAGCGCCGCCGGCCGGCCGAGCGGCGCGGACACCACGGCCAGGACGCTCGGGATCGTCGGCATCGTGGTCGGCGTCATCGGTGCGCTGCTCGGCTTCTTCGGCTGGCGCCGGGGCGGCGCGGGCCGGCCGGGCTCCACCGACCGCTGATCCGCGACAGGCGGCGGGGCCGCGTCCGGCACCCCACCGGCGCGGCCCCGTCCGCCGCACGCCCCCATCCTGCTCGCACAACCCGAGGTTGCTTCCGATGCACTTCTCCGCGCACTCCTCCTCCCGTACGCCCTCTGCCCGCGACCCCCGCGCCTCCCGCGCCTCCCGCGACCCCCGCGCCTCCCGCGCTCGCCGTATGCTGCGCCGGGGCGCCCCGGCGGGCGCCGTCGCCGCGGCCGCGGCGCTCGCCCTGACCGCCTGCGGCTCGGGCTCCGGCTCTTCGGCCGGCCAGGACTCGGCCGCCCAGGTCACCCATGTCCAGGACAACGGCCCGTACCAGGGCCACTATCTGAGCCGCAGCTTCGCCATGCCGGACGTCACCCTCACCGACACCGCAGGCAGGCCCTTCGACCTCCGGCAGCAGACCAGGGGCAGGTCGGTGCTCCTCTACTTCGGCTACACGAAGTGCCCCGACGTCTGCCCGACCACGATGGGCGACATCGCGGTCGGCATGCAGAAGCTCCCCGAGTCGGTGCGGCAGAAGACCGACGTGGTCTTCGTCAGCACCGACCCGAAGGACGACACCCCCAAGGCGCTGCGCTCCTGGCTGGACTCCTTCGACAAGAGCTTCATCGGGCTCACCGGGGACTTCGGCACCATCCAGAAGGCCGCCCGGTCGGTCGGCGTCGACGTCGAACCGCCGGTGAAGAACTCGGACGGCACCGTCACCTCGACCCACGGCGCCGAGGTGCTCGGCTACTTCGCCGGCGACCAGCAGGCGCACGTCCTCTACACCAGCGGGACCACCAGCAAGGTCTTCGCCCACGACATCCCGCTGATCGCGAAGGGCGAGAAGGCCTCGTGAGCGCGCGACGACACCTCGCCGGCACCGCGGCGGCGGGGGCCGGTCTGGCCCTCGCGATCACCCTGACCGGCTGCTCCGGCGCCTCGGCCGGCGGGACCGGCGCGACCGGCGCGGCCACCGCGACCGGCGGCGCCCCGGCCCGGCTCAGCGTCAGCGGCTCGTACATACCGCAGCCGGCCTCGGCCGACATGGCCGCCGGGTACTTCACCGTGCGGAACAGCGGCGGGACCCCGGACACCCTGCTCTCGGCGAGCAGCCCGGACGCGGGCAGCGTGACCCTCCATCAGTCCACCGACTCCACCATGACCCCGCTGAAGAGCGCCACCGTGCCGGCGCACGGCTCCCTGGTCTTCGCACGCGGCGGAAAGCACCTCATGCTGATGGGGCTGAAACGGCGTCCGGTGGTCGGCGGAAAGGTCGAACTCCGGCTCACCTTCCGGCATTCGGGGACACTGACCGTGGAGGCCCCCGTCGAACCCCTCACCTACCAGCCGAACGGGCGGCAGTCGCCATGAGCGGGACCCGAACCATCGGCGGCACCGGCGCGCGCACCGCCGCCGGGCCGGCCACCCTGAGCGGCCTGGTCGGCCTGCTGGGCCTGCTGGGCCTGCTCCTCGGGCTGATGCTGGCCGGCGCGACGCCGGCCTCCGCGCACGCCGCGCTCCTCTCCACCACCCCCGACCAGGGTTCGGTGGTGGAGAGCCCGCCGACCCAGGTGCTGCTGCACTTCAGCGAGCAGGTCACCCTCTCCACGGACGCCGTACGGGTCTTCGACCCGGCCGGGAGGCGGGTGGACACCGGCCCGTCCGGGCATGCGGGCGGCGACCAGTCCAGCGCGCGGGTCGCCCTCGACTCCGGGCTGGCGCAGGGGACTTACACGGTCTCCTGGCGGGCGGTCTCGGCCGACACCCATCCGGTCTCCGGCGCTTGGACGTTCTCCGTGGGGCACGCCTCGGCGACCACCTCGGTGGCCGGGGAACAGGCGCCCCACGGCTCCTCCGCGGTCGGCGTCCTCTACGGCGGCTCCCGCTTCGTCTCCTACGCGGCCTACGCGCTGCTGGTCGGCGCGGGCGCCCTGGTGCTGCTCTGCTGGCCGGGCGGGATCGCGCTGCGCGGGGTGCAGCGGGCGCTGCTCACCGGCTGGGTGGCGCTGCTCGTCGGCACCGTCGCCCAACTGCTGCTGCGCGGCCCGTATGCGCAGGCGTCCGGGCTCGGCCGGGTGTTCGACCTCTCGCTGGTGCAGCAGACCCTCGGGGAGCGGCTCGGCACCGTCCTCGCGGTGCGGATCCTGCTGCTGGCGGCGGCCGGGGTGGTGCTGGCCGTCCTCGCGCCCGCGCTGGAACGGCGGCACGGCCGCCGGTGGGCAGGCGCGGCCGGGGCCGCCGTGGCGGTCTGCCTGGCGGCCACCTGGGCGCTGGCCGACCACGCCTCGGTGGGGATGCAGGTGGGGCTCGCGGTGCCGGTGGACATCGTTCACCTGCTGGCCATGGCCGGCTGGCTGGGCGGACTGGTCACCCTGGTGGTCGGGCTACGGCGGGCGGAGTCCGAGGGCGGCGCGGACCGGGCGGCGGTGCGGAGGTTCTCCACGCTGGCCTTCTGGAGCGTGGCCGCGCTGGCCGCCAGCGGAACGTACCAGGCCTGGCGGGGCCTCGGCTCCTGGTCGGCCTTCACCGATACCGACTACGGCCGCCTGCTCCTGGTCAAACTCGGCTGCGTGGCGGTGATCCTCGGCGCGGCCTACCTCTCCCGAACCTGGACGGCCACGCTGAGCCCGCCACCGGACGCGGAGCAGGCGGAAGGCCTGGATACCGAGAGCCCCACGCGGGACGCGGAGACCGGAAAGGCCACGCCGGGCCGGGAGGCCACGGGGGGCGAGGAGGCGCCCGAGGCCGGGAAGGCCGCGGAGGCCGGCGGAGCCGCGCATGCCCGTGGAGCCGCGCATGCCGGTGAGGCCTCGGAAGGCTCCCAAGGCGCGGAAGGCCCCGCGGGCGCCGCAGTTGCCGAGGGCGGTGGAGGAGTCGGCGCCCCCGAGGGCGCGGCGGCCGCCGCCGGCGGCGGTGAGCGGGCGGCTCAGCTGGCGCGGCAGCGGCGGGCCAGGGATGACGCCGCGCGGCGGCGGGCGCGGCAGGCCGTGCCGGCCCGGGGGATGCTGATCCGCTCCACCCTGCTGGAGGCGGTCTTCGCGGTCGTGGTGCTGGTGGTCACCACCCTCCTCACCAACACCGCGCCCGGCCGGGCGGTCGCCGCCGCGTCGGCGGGCGCCGGCTCCGCCGCGCAGGCGGCGTCGGGACCGGCGAGCGCCACGGTCGCCTACGACACCGGCGGCACGGAGGCCGGCGCCCGGGGCAAGGTGGAGGTCGAGATCGACCCCGGCCGGACCGGCGCCAACGCCGTCCACGCCTACGTCGTCGGCGCCGACGGCAAGCCGGTCGACGTCCCCGAGCTGGACCTCTCCCTCACCCTGCCCGCGCAGCGGCTCGGACCGCTCCCGGTCAGGATCGAGAAGGTCGATCTGGGCCACTGGTCGGCGGCCGGTTTCCAGCTGCCGATGGCAGGCGACTGGCAGTTGGCGGTGACGGTCAGGTCCTCCGACATCGACGAGGTGACCAGGACCGCCCGGCTGAGGATCGGCTGACCGCCGTGGACCACGCCCGACCCGCACAGGAAGAACCCCAGGAACCGATGCAGGACACCGCTTCGACGGACCAGCGGCCGGACGCCGGCCAGGACCCGTCCGGCGTCTCCCGGCGCAGGCTGCTCGGCGCCGCAAGCGCCGCAGGCGTGGCCGGCCTGGTGGTCGGCGCCGGCGGCACCGCCCTCGGCGAGGCGCTGACCGAGCCCGGCCGGCCGACCCCGCTGGACTCCGTCGGCTCCACCCGGATCCCCTTCCACGGCGCCCGGCAGGCCGGGATCGTCGAACCGCAGCAGGCCCGGATGTACGCCGCCGCCTTCGACCTCACCCCCACCGGCGCCGACCGGAGGGCGGTGGCCGCGCTGATGCGCCGCTGGTCCTCGGCCGCCGCGACGATGGCCGAGGGCGGGACCCCGCCGCAGGACGACGGCGCCGCCCTGGACGCCGGCCCCAGCTCGCTCACCGTCACCTTCGGCTTCGGCCGGGGCCTCTTCGACCGGATCGGCCTCGCCGCCCACCGGCCCGAGGCGCTGGCCGAGCTGCCGTCCTTCCCGGGGGACCGGATCGACGCCGCCCGCTCCGGCGGCGACCTGTGGGTGCAGGTCTGCGCCGACGACGCGCTGGTCGCCTTCCGCGCCCTGCGGGTGCTGCAGCGGCGGGCGGCCGGGACGGCGACCCTCCGCTGGCAGATGAGCGGGTTCAGCCGGGCCCCCGGGGCCGCGCCGGCCGGCGGCACCCCGCGCAACCTGATGGGGATGAAGGACGGCACCGGCAACCCCGCGCCGGGCGACGCCTCCTTCGACTCCACCGTCTTCGTCGGCGGCAACGGCGCGCCCTCCTCGCCCTCCTCGCCCCCCTGGATGGCGAACGGCAGCTACGCCGTCTTCCGGCGGATCAGGATCCTGCTGGACCACTGGGACGTGCTCCCGGTCGACCGGCAGGAGCGGATCATCGGCCGGCACAAGCGAAGCGGGGCCCCGCTCTCCGGCGGCGGCGAGTTCACCGCGGCGGACCTGTCCGCCACCACCGCCTCCGGCGGGTTCGCCATCCCCGCCGACGCCCACATCCGGGTCGCCGCCCCGGCCTCCAACCAGGGGGCGGCCATGCTGCGTCGCGGGTTCTCGTACCACGACGGGCTGCGCCCGGACGGGGAGCCGGACGCCGGGCTGCTCTTCGTCTGCTTCCAGTCCGACCCGCTGACCGGCTTCGTCCCGGTCCAGCGGAAGCTCTCCCGGGGGGACGCGCTCTCCCAGTTCCTGGTGCACGAGTCCAGCGGGGTCTACGCGGTGCCCGGCGGCGCGGCCGCGGACGGGTACGTCGGGCAGGAGCTGCTGGAGTCCTGACCGGCCGCCAGGCGGCTAACGTTGCTGACGTCCGCCGCCGCCCGACCGGGACCAGACCCGGACCACCACGCCGCCCGGAGGAAACCCGTCGATGTCCGCCAACCGCTACACCTATCTCGGCCCGGAGGGGACCTTCACCGAGGCCGCCCTCCGCACCCTGCCGGAGGCCGCCACCCGGGAGCTGGTGCCGATGGACTCGGTGCCGGCCGCGCTGGACGCGGTGCGGAGGGGCGAGGCGGCCGGCGCGTTGGTCGCGATCGAGAACTCGGTCGAGGGCGCGATCACCACCACGGTGGACCAACTCGCCACCGGGACACCGCTGATGATCTACCGGGAGGTGGTCCTGCCGATCTCCTTCGCGCTGATGGCGCGGCCGGGCACCGGGCTCTCCGAGGTCAAGACGGTGACCGGGCATCCGGTCGCCCAGGCCCAGGTCCGGAACTGGCTGGAGGAGAACCTTCCGGAGGCCGAGTGGACCCCGGCGGCGTCCAACGCGGACGGCGCCCGGCTGGTCCAGGAGGGCCGCTTCGACGCCGCCTTCGCCGGGGAGTTCGCGGCGCCGACCTACGGCCTCGACGTGCTGGCCGGGGACATCAGGGACGCGCAGAACGCCAGCACCCGCTTCGTCCTGGTCGGCCGGCCGGGCCGACCGGCCGCGCCGACCGGGGCGGACAAGACCTCGGCGGTGTTCTGGCTGGCCGACGACCACCCCGGCGCGCTGCTCGAACTCCTCCAGGAGTTCGCGGTCCGCGGGGTCAACCTGATGCGGATCGAGTCCCGGCCGACCGGTGAGGGGATGGGCAACTACTGCTTCATGGCGGACGCCGAGGGGCATCTGACCGACCGCAGGGTCGCCGAGGCGCTGATGGGCCTGCGCCGGATCTGCCCCAAGGTCCGCTTCCTCGGCTCCTATCCGCGAGCGGACGAGGTCCCGCCGCGGGTCCGGCCGGGGACCACGGAGGCCGACTTCGCGGACGCCGCGGACTGGCTGAACCGCTGCCTGGACGGGCGGGCGGAGTAGCCGCAAAAGCCCCAGACCACTTCTGATCGTTATCAATCGATTCTGATCAGTGGAAACCGGCACAGAGCCTTGTCAATCTGTCGATTCTTCGGAGACGGGAAGGCGACCGCAGGGCCCTGACGGGCGGGTTTTCCCCAGGCTCAAGATCGATTGCGGGGAGCGGACGGAGTTATCCACAAGCTGGGGATGAGTCGACAAAGAGGTTTGGTGGCCAGAAGGGCCAAAGGTCCGGTTTATCCGGATCAGGTCATTCCGTTTACCAAAGGTCACCCGTAAGATGACGAATTGTCACGCGAAGGGTCGGGCCATGCAGGTTTGAACCGCCTGCGGACTCGCTCCGGGTCGGGAGGCCGCGTCCGCGGTTCATCCACAGCCGCCTGGTCAGGCCTGTGGATAACTCGCCCCTGAAGCCTCCGAAGGCCGAGATTTCCACAGGCGCATCGAGTTATCCCCAGGCCGTGTACACCGCAGAACGGGCAATCAGCTTAGCTCTCGTACGCGGCGATTTCGATCATCAACCCGGCGATTCACGATCATTGAGGGCCAACATCGGCCAGAAGTGAACAACCGGCCGGATTGGTTGGAATCACCTCAGGCCGCAGGGAAGTCGAGCCGGAAGCCCTGCTGCTGAAGCCAGGGCAGCAGCTGCCGCAGCGCGGCCACCGTCTCCTCCCGGTTCCCCCCGCCGTCGTGCATCAGCACGATCCCGCCCGGCCGCAGCTCCGCCCGGACATGGGCGAGGATCGCGGCCACCCCGGGCCGGGACCAGTCCCTGGTGTCCACCGTCCAGGCCAGCGGCCGCATTCCGTGCCCGGCCGCGATCCGGCGGATCGTCGGGGTGAAGTCGCCGCCAGGGGCCCGGAACCAGCCCACCCGGGTGCCGGGGCCGCCGGCCGTCTGGATCATCCGCTGCGCCCCGGTGATCTCGTAGGTCATCCGCGGCGCCGGCAGCCGGTGCATCGCCTCGTCGTGGTGGACGGTGTGGTCGCAGAGCCGGTCGCCGGCCGCCAGTATCCGGCGCACCAGCGCCGGATTGGCGCTCGCCTGCGGGCCTATCTCGCAGAAGACGGCGTGGGCGTGGTAGCGCGCCAGCACGTCCAGGACCCGCGGCGTCCACACCGGATCCGGGCCGTCGTCGAAGGTCAGGGCCACCGTCCGGCCCCCGGAGGCGGTCCTCCAGTCCAGCGCTGCGGCGGCCCCGGAGCGGCCGACCGCCGGCACCCCGTCGTTCGCCTGCGAGGTCGGGCGCGGCGAGGCGCTCCGCCCCGGCGCGGAGGCGCCCAGCGCGCCCGTACCCGAACCGCTCGCCGTGCCGCCGCTCACCGCTCCGCCCAGCCCCCCGGCGCAGCCGACCGCGCCTCCGAGCAGCCCCGTCGCGACCGCGGCGGCCGCCACCGCGGCCAGCTTCCTGCGGATCCGCAGGCGTATGGAGATCCCCATGCCCGTACTCCCCCCGAACCGTGTGCGCCCTCCACGGGTGCGGGGTCGAAAAGCGGTGGCGTCCGCCCGGTACCCTCATGGGTGTGATTGACCTTCGCCAGCTCCGTGAGGACCCCGACCGTGTGCGCGCCTCCCAGCGCGCCCGTGGAGAGGACGTCGAACTCGTCGACGCTCTGCTCTCTGCCGACGAGCGCCGCCGGTCCGCCGGTTCCCGGTTCGACGAACTCCGCAACGAGCAGAAGCAGTTGGGGAAGCAGATCGGCAAGGCGAAGGGTGAGGAGAAGAGCGCCCTGCTGGAGCGCGCGGGCACTCTCTCGGCGGAGGTGAAGGCTGCGGACGCCGCGCAGCGTGAGGCCGCGGAGGAGCAGCAGCGGCTGCTGCTCGGCCTCTCCAACCTCCTGGACCCGGCCGCCCCGGTCGGTGGCGAGGAGGACTTCGTCACCATCGAGGAGATCGGCCAGCCGCGCGACTTCGCCGCCGAGGGCTTCGAGCCCCGCGACCACGTCGACCTCGGCCGGATGCTCGGCGCGATCGACACCGAGCGCGCCGCCAAGGTCTCCGGCTCGCGGTTCTACTACCTCACCGGCCCGGGCGCCCTCCTCGAACTCGCGCTGGTCAACATGGCCATCGCGCAGGCCACCGAGGCCGGCTTCACCGCGATGATCACCCCGGCGCTGGTCAAGCCCCCGGCGATGGAGGGCACCGGCTTCCTCGGCCAGGCCGCGGAGAACGTCTTCCGTCTGGCGGAGGACGACTTCTACCTGGTCGGCACGTCCGAGGTGGCCATCGCCGGCTACCACATGGGCGAGATCATCGACGAGGACAAGCTACCGCTGCGGTACGCGGGCTTCTCGCCGTGCTTCCGCCGCGAGGCCGGGACCTACGGCAAGGACACCCGCGGCATCATCCGGGTCCACCAGTTCGACAAGGTCGAGATGTTCTCCTACACCACGCCCGAGGAGGCGGAGGCGGAGCACCTGCGGCTGCTGGACTGGGAGAAGGAGTTCCTGAACAAGCTGGAGATCCCGTACCGGGTGATCGACGTCGCCTCCGGCGACCTGGGCGCCTCGGCGGCCCGCAAGTTCGACATCGAGGGCTGGATCCCCACCCAGGGCAAGTACCGCGAGCTCACCTCGACCTCCAACTGCACCGAGTTCCAGGCCCGCCGCCTGGACATCCGGATGCGGACGGACCAGGGGAACCGCCCGCTGGCCACTCTCAACGGCACGCTGTGCGCCGTGCCGCGGACCATCGTGGCGATCCTGGAGAACCACCAACGCGAGGACGGCTCGGTGGTCGTCCCGGAGGCGCTGCGGCCGTATCTGGGGGGACGAGAGATCCTGGAGCCGATCAACAAGTGACCCCCGCCGCGCCTTCCGCTCGTCCGTACGACCTGGTCGCCACCGATCTCGACGGCACGCTGCTGCGCTCGGACGACACCGTCTCCGAGCGCACCCGGGCCGCGCTGGACCGGGCGGCGGCGGCCGGGGCCGCGCACATCGTGGTCACCGGGCGCGCGGCGCCGTGGACCCGGCCGATCCTGGACGCCATCGGGTACACCGGGATAGCGGTCTGCGGCCAGGGCGCGCAGGTCTACGACGCCGGGGCGCACAAGCTGATCACCTCGGTCACCCTGGACCGGCAGCTGGCCGCGATCGCGCTGGCCAAGATCGAGGCGGAGATCGGCGCCGTGGCCGTGGCCGCCAGCCGGGACGGGGTGGACGGCGAGGTCGTCTTCGGGCCCGGCTACCGCGTGCAGGAGGGCCTGCCGGCGGTGCATGTGGCCGACCAGACGGCGCTCTTCGAGGCGCCGCTGAACAAGATGTACATCCAGCACCCTGAGCTGACCGACGACCAGCTGGCGGAGGTCGCCCGGCAGGTCGCGGGGAGCCTGGTCGGGGTGACGATGGCCGGCGAGGGGATCGTCGAGCTGCTGCCGCTCGGACTCTCCAAGGCGACCGGCCTCTCGCTGGCCGCGCGGCGGCTGGGGGTCACCAGGGAGCGGACCATCGCCTTCGGCGACATGCCGAACGATGTGCCGATGTTCGGGTGGGCGGGGTACGGGGTGGCGATGTCCAACGCGCATCCCGAGCTGAAGGCCGTCGCCGACGAGATCACCCTCTCCCACGACGAGGACGGCGTCGCCGCGGTCCTGGAACGCGTCTTCCCCTGACGGGGAGCTTCTTCCCCCGCCAAGGAGCCCGCAGGGCTCCTCAGGGGCGCGGGGAACTGCGCGGTCCGCGCGCAACGGCGCCGCACCCGGCAACGGCCACCGGTTTGCAACCCGAGCCCCGACGCCGACTGCGGCAGAGCGCCGCGCGGGCCGCGCAGTTCCCCGCGCCCCCGGGGCGCGCCTGCGGCGCCGCACCCGCCGCGGCCACCGGGCTGCAACCCGAGCCCCGATCCCGACTGCGGCAGAGCGCCACGCCGGCCGCGCAGTTCCCCGCGCCCCTTGATTTGCTGCGCGAATCGCGGGGCCAGGGGCAGCAGCCCCGGTTTCGGGAAGGGGCGCGGCTGGGGCAGACTCCCCCGCATGATCAAGGGTGTAGCTGTGGTGACCGGAGCGGGCTCCGGGATCGGGCGGGCGGCGGCGCTCGCGCTCGCGGAGGACGGGTGGCGGGTCGCCCTCGCCGGGCGGCGGGCGGAGCCGCTGGAGGAGACCGCCCGGCTGGTCGGGGACGAGGAGCGGGCGCTCGCCGTACCGACGGACGTGACGGACCCGGACTCCGTCGCCGCGCTCTTCGACACCGTCGCGGACCGCTGGTCGCGGGTGGACCTGCTGTTCAACAACGCCGGCGTCGGCGCCTTCGCCCTCCCGGTGGACGAGCTCCCGTACGAGCAGTGGCGGCGGGCCGTGGACACCAACCTCAACGGCTCCTTCCTCTGCGCCCAGGCCGCCTTCCGGCAGATGAAGCGGCAGGACCCGCCCGGCGGCCGGATCATCAACAACGGCTCGATCTCCGCCCATGTCCCGCGCCCCCACTCGGCCCCCTACACCGCGACCAAACACGCGGTCACCGGGCTGACCAAGGCCCTCGCCCTGGACGGCCGCGCGCACGGCATCGCCGTCGGCCAGATCGACGTGGGGAACGCGGCCACCGAGATGACCGAGCGGATGGCGGCCGGCGTCCTCCAGGCGGACGGCCGGACCGCCGCCGAGCCGGTGATGGACGTCGCGGACGTGGCCCGCACGGTGGTGCACATGGCCTCGCTGCCGCTGGCGGCGAACATCCCCTTCGTGACGGTGATGGCCACCGCGATGCCGTACCTCGGGCGCGGCTGACGCGGGGCTGACGCGGGGCCGGCCCACCACCGGGCGCTCCTTTTGCGATCTGCCGGACCTGGTGGTCGAGTGGTCCGGGGGGTTCCTGGGGGGCGTCCTACGGAGGTACTGATGAGCATTCCGTCCTTCGGCTCGCTCGGCGGCGGTCCGGACCCCTTCTCCGACCTTCTGAACCGGTTCTTCGGCCTGAACGCGGCCTCCTCGCCGCCGGCCGTCCAACGGGTGCCGATCGGCCGGCTGCTCTCCGAGAACGCCCGCGAGCTGATCGGCCTCGCCACCACCCGCGCGGAACAGGACGGAAGCGACGACCTGGACACCGAGCACCTGCTCTGGGCGGCCACCCAGGTCGACCCGGCCCGCAGCCTGATGTCCCGGGCCGGGGCCGACCCGGACCGGATCCGGGCGCAGGTGGAGGAGGCGCTGCCGACGGAGAGCGCGAACCCCTCGGCGGAACCGGGCCTGACCCCGGCGGCCAAGCGGGTGCTGATCTCGGCCCATGCGATCTCGCAGGCGTCCGGGGTCTCCTACATCGGCCCCGAGCACATCCTCGCGGCCCTCCTCCAGTCCTCGGACTCCGGCGCCGCCAAGGCGATGACCGCGGCCGGGGCGGACCTGAACCTCCTCGGCCGGGACACCGAGGCGGCCGTCCGCTCCGACTCCCCGGGCGCCGCCGGCGGCGGCGAGCAGAGCGACACACCGACCCTGGACGAGTACGGGCGGGACCTCACCGCCGAGGCCAAGGCCGGGAAGCTGGACCCGGTGGTGGGCCGGGGCGAGGAGATCGAGCAGACCGTGGAGATCCTCTCCCGGCGGTCCAAGAACAACCCGGTGCTGATCGGCGAGCCGGGCGTGGGCAAGACGGCGATCGTGGAGGGGCTGGCCCAGCGGATCGTCGGGGGCGACGTGCCGGGCACCCTGAAGGACCGCCGGGTGGTGATGCTCGACCTCTCCGGGATGGTGGCCGGGACGAAGTACCGGGGCGAGTTCGAGGAGCGGATGAAGAAGGTGATCGACGAGGTCAGGAAGGCCTCGGAGAACACGATCATCTTCATCGACGAGCTGCACACCGTGGTCGGCGCGGGCGCCGGCGGCGAGGGCGCGATGGACGCCGGCAACATGCTGAAGCCGGCGCTGGCCCGGGGCGAGCTGCATGTGGTCGGGGCGACCACCATCGACGAGTACCGCAAGCACATCGAGAAGGACCCGGCGCTTGAGCGCCGCTTCCAGCCGGTGCTGATCGCCGAGCCCTCGGTGGAGGAGACCATCGAGATCCTGGAGGGCCTGCGCGACTCCTACGAGGCCCACCACCAGGTGCGGTACACCGACAGGGCGCTGGAGGCCGCCGCGGTCCTCTCCGACCGCTACGTCTCGGACCGCTTCCTGCCGGACAAGGCGATCGACCTGGTCGACCAGACCGGCGCCCGGGTGCGGCTGCGGAACATGGGCCGCTCCACCGGAGCGCAGAAGATCGAGGACGCGCTGGCCAAGCTGCGGCGGGAGAAGGAGCAGGCGGTAGCCGCCGAGGAGTACCAGAGGGCGGAGGAGCTGAAGGCCCGGATCGCCGAGAAGGAGACCGAGCTGGCGGGGGTGGAGGAGCGCCGCGAGGGGGTCATGGAGGTCACCGAGGCGGACATCGCCGAGGTGCTCTCCCGTCAGACCGGCATTCCCGTACGGCAGTTGACGGAGAGCGAGAAGGACCGGCTGCTCAAGCTGGAGGAGGCGCTGCACGACCGGGTGGTCGGGCAGGACGAGGCGGTGGTCGCCATCTCGGAGGCGGTGCGGAGGCACCGGGCGGGGATGGGCGACCCGGAGCGGCCGACCGGCTCCTTCCTCTTCCTCGGCCCGACGGGCGTGGGCAAGACCGAGCTGGCCAAGGCGCTGGCGGAGCTGCTGTTCGGCGACGAGAACAAGATGATCCGCTTCGACATGAGCGAGTTCCAGGAGAAGCACACGGTCTCCCGGCTGGTCGGCTCGCCGCCTGGATACGTGGGTTACGAGGAGGCCGGGCAGCTCACCGAGAAGGTGCGGCGGAACCCGTACAGCGTGGTGCTCTTCGACGAGGTGGAGAAGGCGCATCCGGACGTCTTCAACACGCTGCTGCAGGTGCTGGACGACGGGCGGCTGACGGACGCGCAGGGGCGGACGGTGGACTTCCGGAACACCGTGCTGATCATGACGAGCAATATCGGCTCGCAGCGGATCCTGGCCAACGCGGGCGATGTGGACTCGATCCGGGACCAGCTGATGGACGATCTCCACGCGCAGTTCCGGCCGGAGTTCCTCAACCGGATCGACGAGGTGATCATCTTCCATGCGCTGCAGAAGGCGGATCTGGGGCGGATCGTCGATCTGCTGCTGGCCGGCAGCGAGCGGAAGCTGAAGGCGCAGGGGGTCGGCCTCGAGGTCACCGAGGCGGCGAAGGACCTGCTGGTCAGCAAGGGGTACCAGCCGGAGTTCGGGGCGCGGCCGCTGCGCCGGACGATCCAGTCCGAGCTGGACAACCGGGTGGCCTCACTGCTGCTGAGCGGGCGGGTGCAGCCGGGTGACGTCGTCGTGGCCGACGCGCAGGACGGCGAGATCGCCTGCTCGGTCTCCCGCCCGGAGGCTACGCCGGCGGCGGCGTAGGCGCCGAACGGCTGTTGAGGGCCGGACCGTTGGCGGGTGCGGGTCCGGGGGCGGCTGGGCGCGCAGTTCCCCGCGCCCCTGAGCCGGCCCTTCGGGCCTGACTCCCGGGGCGCACCGCGATTTGCGCAGCGAATCAAGGGGCGCGGGGAACTGCGCGACCAGCCAGGCACGGAGCCGCAGACGCCGACGGCGAACAAGCTCACCACTCGGACGCGCCCGCCAGCGCAGCGGCCAGGCGGGTCTCCTCGGTGGCGCCCCGGCGCCAGTAGCCGGTGAAGGTGACCGCGGAGCGGGGAAAGCCCTGCGCGAGCAGCTCGCGGCGCAGACCGCGGACGGTCGCCGCCTCGCCGGCGAGCCAGGCGTAACCGCTCGCCGCGGGCGGGAGTTCGGTGGCGGTGATCGCTCGGACGAGGTCCGCGTCGCCGGTCAGCCAGGTGACGGAGGCGTCTGCGGCGGTGCGGAGCTCGCGGATGTCGCGGGGGTCGGGGACGGTGATCCAGACCCGGGCCGGCTGCCCGGCCGGCAAGGACTCCAGGATCCCGGCCGCGGCCGGCAGCGCGGTGGCGTCCGCGGCCAGCAGCACCCAGTCGGTCCCGGCCGGGGGCCGGAAGTCGACGCCGGGGTTGTCCGGTTCGTCCGGGCCCAGCAGCACCAGCGGGTCGCCCGGCAGCGCCCGGGCCGCCCAGCCGGCCGCCAGGCCGCCGCCGTGGAGGACGAAGTCCACGTCCAGTTCCGGCAGGAAGCCCCGGCGGTGGCGGTAGGCGGCGACGGTGTAGGTGCGGAGCACCGCCCGTTCCGCGGGGTCCATCGCGCGCCATGCGGAGAACCAGTCCTCGCCGCGGGCGGGGAGCAGCGGAGCGGGTTGGTGGGGGTGCGGCAGCAGCAGCTTGATCCGCTGGTCCCGGCCGCCGGACCGCAGGCCCGCCAGCTCCGTTCCGCGGACGGTGACCCGGAGGGCGCTCGCGCCGACCGGCTCGGTCCTGGCGACCTCGGCGGCGAAGAAGCGGAAACCCATGGCGCGGCTCAGCTCACCTTCCTGGCGTTCCGGAGGGTGGCGGCCAGCCGCTCCACCGCCGGGGCGCAGGCCGCGTAGGACATGATCGGCTCGCTCAGCCAGGGGCTGACCTGGCCGGCCTTGACGGCCGGCAGTGCGGCCCAGGCCGGCTTGGACGTCAGTTGGGCGGGCTGCAGTGCGGAGGTCCGGCTGTCCAGCAGGATCAGGTCGGCCGGGTACCTTCCGGCGTTCTCCCAGCTGAGGTTCTCGAAGAATCCGCCGACCACCTTCGTCGGCCGGACCACGTCCACACCGAGCGAGGCGAACCAGCTCAGGTCGGGGTAGACCGCGGGGTCGGAGACGTAGAGGAGGTCCGCCGAGGCGGAGGCGGCGAGCACCCTGACCCCGCGCCTGCGGGCGCTCTCCGCGGCCGCCCGGAGTTCCGCGGCCGCCTGTCGGAAGCGGGACTTCGCGGCCGCCGCGGACTTGCCGGCCGGGTCGGCGCCGAGGGTGCCGGCCAGCTTCTCGTACCGGGTCAGGACGCTGGTCAGCGGCTTCTTCACGACGCTGATGCCCACTGCGGGAGCCAGCTTGAGGATCTTGGTCCGGCTGTCGTCCGGGACGTACCAGAGCGCGCCCGGCTCGAACATGTTGGTGATCAGCAGCTGGGGGTCGAGCGCCGCGTACTTCTCCAGGTCGAACTCGCCGTAGGCGTTGCCGACGACGGTGGTGGCGTTCACGTCCAGGCTGCCGGCCTGCACGTCCGGCCTGCCGTCGGCGCGCTTGGTCGGGCCGAAGACGCCGACCAGCCGGTCCTCCGGCACCCCCAGGTCGTGGAGGGCGGCGGCGGTGCCGGTGTAGGCGACTATCCGCTGCGGCCGGGAGGCGAGGCGGACGGTGCTGCCGCGGTCGTCGGTGAAGCTCCAGGAGCCCGAACTCCCGTCGCCTGAGGCGGAGTCGGCCCTGCCGCCGGATCCGGTGCCGCAGGCGGCGAGCAGTGCGGTGAGCCCCGCGGCTCCTCCGGCGGCGAGGAGACTGCGGCGGGTCGGCCTCAACATCATCGTGGACATGGTGGTTTCTGACGCTCCATTACAAAGGCGATGTTTGGTTAGGCTAACCTAAGCTCATGTCCGCCGTCACCACCGCCCGCCCCACCGGCGCACCGCCGCCACCGGCCGCCGTCCGCCGGCGACCGGCCGCCCTCCTGCTGCTGCTCGCGGCCCTGCTGCTGCTCGGCGTCCTGCTGGCCAGCCTGGCGCTCGGCGCCCATCCGCTCTCCCCCTCCGAGGTCTGGCGGGGGCTCACCGAGGAGGGCTCGCCCGGCTGGACGGTCGTCCATCAGATGCGGCTGCCGCGCACCCTCCTCGGACTGCTGGCCGGCAGTGCGCTGGGACTGGCCGGCTGGGTGATGCAGGCGCTGACCCGCAACCCGCTGGCCGACCCCGGGGTGCTCGGGATCAACGCCGGGGCCTCCGCCGCCGTGGTCACCGCGAGCGCCCTGCTCGGCGCCGGGTCGTACCTGGGCACGGTGTGGTTCGCGCTGGCCGGGGCGGCCGTCGTCTCGGTGCTGGTCTACGCGGTGGGCGGGCACCGCACGGCGACGCCGGCCCGACTGGCGCTGGCCGGGACGGCGGTCAACGCGGCGCTCTACTCCTACGTCAACGCGGTGGAACTGCTGGACACCGGGGCGCTGGACCGGATGCGGTTCTGGACAGTGGGCTCGCTGGCGAGCGCGAGTCCGCAGTCGGTGCTCGGGCTGCTGCCCTTCACGGCGGTCGGCGGGGGGATCGCGCTGGCGCTGGCGCGTCCGCTCAACTCCCTCTCGCTGGGCGAGGATTCGGCCCGGGCGCTGGGCGTGCGGCCGGCCCGCGTGCGGGTGGCCGCGATCGCCGCGGTGACGCTGCTGTGCGGGGCGGCCACGGCGGCCTGCGGGCCGATCGTCTTCGTCGGACTGCTGGTGCCGCATCTGGTCCGCCGGTTCACCGGTCCCGACCTCCGCCGGCTGCTGCCGCTCTGCGCCCTGCTGGCACCGGCGCTGCTGCTCGGCGCCGATGTGCTGGGGCGGCTGGTGGCGGCGCCGTCCGAGCTCCAGGCCGGGATCGTCACGGCCGCCGTCGGCGGGCCCTGCTTTCTGTGGATCGTCAATCGGCGCAAGGGAGTTCGGTGATGAGGGGGGCATGGACGCTGCGGCGGCGCGGGTGGTCGCTCGCGGTGCGGCCGCGGGCGGCGGCGGCCGGGTCGGCGATCGCGCTGGCCGGTCTCGCGGCCGCGGTGGTGTCGATCGGCACCGGGGAGTTCCCGATGGGGCCGGGACAGGTGCTGCGCACCCTGGCCGGCGCGGGTACGCCGGCCGAGGCCTTCGTGGTCGACCAGCTGCGACTGCCGCGGGTGCTGACCGCCCTCCTGGCGGGCGCGGCGCTGGCGCTCTCCGGGGCGGTCTTCCAGTCGCTGGTGCGCAACCCGCTGGGCAGCCCGGACGTCCTCGGCTTCAGCCAGGGCGCGGCCACCGGGGCGCTGGCCGCGATCACGATCGGCGGCGGGGCCGCGGGCGCGGGGGCGGTGGCCGGGGGCGCGGCGGCCGGCGGCATCGCCACCGGGACGGCCGTCTGGCTGCTCACCCGCAGGACCGGCAGCCAGGGAACGCGGCTGGTACTCACCGGGATCGGCGTCTCCGCGGTGGCCACCGGGATCACCGGCTACCTGCTGACCAGGGCCCAACTCCTGGACGCGGCACGGGCGGTGCGCTGGATCACCGGCTCGCTGGACGGGCGGGGCTGGTCCGACGTCCTGTCCGTCGGGCTGCCCTTGGTGCTGCTCGGCGGACCCGTGCTGGCCTGCGCCGGACGGACCCTGCGCGGGCTGGAACTCGGCGACGACGCGGCGTACGGGCTCGGGGTGCGGGTGGAGCGGGCGCGGGGCGCGCTCCTCGCGGCCGCCGTGCTGCTGGCCGCGGCGGCGACCGCGGCCTGCGGGCCGGTGGCCTTCGTCGCGCTGACCGCGCCCCAGCTGGCGCGGCGGCTGACCCGGGCGCCGGGGCCGAACCTGGCCGCCTCGGCGCTGACCGGGGCGGCGCTGCTGACCGTCGCCGACCTGCTGGCCCAGCGGATCGCGCCGGGACGGGAGCTGCCGGTGGGAGCGCTGACCGGGGTGCTGGGCGGCGGATACCTGGTGGGGCTGCTCTGGGCCGAGCGGCGGAGGGGGCGGATCTGATCGGTAGCATGTGCGGTGTGGACCTGCTGTTGATCGCTCCTGGGAGCTAGCGAACCGGACGAGGCCGCGGCCGCGCGCAGCGCGCGAGCCCGCCGGCCCGCGCTTCGCCGTTCCCGCACACGATCGACAACTCGAGGATTCGCACCACCATGAAGACGCAGCGCGTCGCGACGCTGGTCGGCATCGTCCTGGTCGCCGTCAACATGCGGGCCGCCATGTCGGCCGTCTCCCCGCTGCTCGGGGATGTCTCGGGCAGCTACCGGCTCGGCTCCACCGCCGCCGGACTGCTCACCACCCTGCCCGTGCTGTTCCTGGGCCTGGTCGCCCCCCTCGTGCCGCGGGCCGCGCGGCGGTTCGGCACCGAGCGGGTCGTCCTCGGCGGACTGCTGCTGCTCGCGGTCGGCATCGCCGTACGGGTGCTGCCCGGCAGCGCGGCGCTGTACGCGGGCTCGATGGTGATCGGGGCCGGTATCGCGGTCCTCAACGTCACCATGCCGGGCCTGGTCAAGCGGGACTTCCCGGACCGGGCGGCGGCGATGACCGGGCTGTACTCGACGGTGATGATCGCCGGTTCCACGCTGGCCGCGGCGCTGTCGGTGCCGATGGAGCGGCTGTTCGGGGGGCACTGGCAGGGCTCGCTGGCCTCCTGGTCGCTGCCGGCGCTGGTGGCGGCGGGGGTGTGGCTGCCGCAGGTCTCGCGGGGGCGGCGGGGTCCGGGGGCTCCAGGGCCGGGGACCGTGGGAGCGGTTGCGGGGGCGGCCGCGGCGGGGGCGGCCGCGACGGGCGCCGGGCATCGGGTGCCGGGGCTGTGGCGGTCGCGGCTGGCCTGGCAGCTGGCGGTCTACATGGGGATCTGCTCGCTGCTGGCGTACACCCTGATCGCCTGGTACCCGACCGTCCTGGTCTCGCACGGGATGGACCGGGGGACGGCGGGGCTGGTCTTCGCCTTCTGCAATCTGGTGCAGATCGTCGGGTCGTTCACGGTGCCGCTGCTGGCCGGGCGGATGCGCAGCCAGCGGCCGCTGGTGGCGGCGATGATCGGCTGCTACGCGGTGGGCGTGGCCGGGCTGATGGCCGCGCCGGCCGACTGGTCCTGGGGCTTCGCGGTGCCGCTGGGGCTGGCCATGGGCGGGGCGTTCGGTCTGGCGCTGGCGATGATCGTGCTGCGGGCGCAGAACGCGGTGGTGGCCGCCGAGGTGTCGGGGATGTCGCAGCTGGTGGGGTATCTGATCGCGGCGGTGGGCCCGGTGGGGGTCGGCGCCCTCCACCAGGCCACCGGGGGGTGGGCGATTCCGGCGGCGGTGCTGCTGGCGGCCTGCGGGGTGGGGCTGGTCGCGGGGCTGGGGGGTGCGCGGGATCTCGTCCTGCGGACGGACGGCCGCACCGTCGCGCGGGAGACGGAGTCCCGTACCGTGCCGGTGCGCCCGGCCTCTCCCCTCCAGGAGGCCGGACGCACCGCGTCTTGAGTTTTCTCTGCCCCAGCCCCGCCCCTGCCCGTTTCCCGGGGCTGCCCGCCCCGGGCCCCGCGATCTGCGCCAGCAGATCAAGGGGCGCGGGGAACTGCGCGGCCGGCCGTCGACTGGCCGCAGTCGGCAGCGGAGTTCGGGTTGCAACCCGGTAGTCGTTGCCGGGTGCGGCGCCGTAGACGGCTGGGCGCGCAGTTCCCCGCGCCCCTGAAGTTGCTGCGCAACTTCGCAGGGGCTACTCCTCGCCCGCGAGGGTCAGACCCGCCAGGCGGACGGAGGCCAGCGCCGTCGCGCCGACGGCGACGACGATCAGCAGCGGGATGGCCACCGGGAGGTGGACGTTAGCGGTCAGCGAGCCGGAGTCGGCCACCTGCCGGGCCACCGTCTGGCCCCACTGCTGGATGCTCAACGTCCGCGCCCCCGGCACGAAGTTGCCGACCACGCTCTCCCACAGCAGCGCGTACAGCAGCCCGACGACCACCGCGTGCCGGGTGATCACCCCGAAGAGGAGGAAGAGCGCGCTGTACGCGACCCCGGCGACCAGCGCGCCGATCCCGTACCCCAGCGCGATGTGTTCGAGGTTGCCGTAGAGGATCTCGCCGGCCAGGAAGGTCGGGACGGCGGCGAAGACCGCCGAGCAGCCGATCGCCACCGCCAGCTTGGTCAGGATGATCTTGTATCGCGGCTGCGGCTTGGCCAGCAGGTAGATGATCGAGCCGTCGTCGATCTCCGGCCCGATCGCGCCCGTCCCGGCGATCAGCCCGAGCAGCGGCACCATCGTGCCCAGCGCCAGCTTGCTCAGCAGGTTGACGGTCGCATCGTGGTCGACGCCGACGCCCAGCCGCACGACGACCGCCAGGACGATCAGCAGCAGCGGCACGGCGAGCAGGAGCAGCCCCCGGCGCCGCCCGAGCAGTCCGCGCAGCGTGAGCGCGGCTACGGTGTAGTTCACTTCTGAGGACCCTTCGGATGAAGATCAGGAGGCTACGAGGTAGGAGAAGACGCTCTCCAGGGACTCGTCGGCCGGGGAGACGGTGAGCAGCCGTACGTCCGCCTCCTTGGCGACCCGCGGCAGCAGCTCGGTGAAGCGGAAGAAGTCGATCGCCTGGATGCGCAGGGCGCTCTCCTTGCGGTCGAACTCGATCGCGGCCGTGGAGCCGTCCGCGATCAGCGCGGCGGCCAGCCGCCGGTCGTCGCTGGAGCGGACCAGGTAGCGGTGCGGCCGGTCGGTCATCAGCCGGCGGATCTTGCGGAAGTCGCCGGAGGCGGCGTGCCGCCCCGCCACGATCACCTCGATGTGCCGGGCCAGCTGTTCGACCTCCTCCAGGATGTGCGAGGAGAAGAGGACCGTCCGGCCGTCCGCGGCGAACTGCCGCAGCAGCCCCATGAGATGCATCCGCTGCCGCGGGTCCATCCCGTTGAAGGGCTCGTCGAGGAGCAGCACGGCCGGGTCGTGGACCAGCGCCGAGGCCATCTTCACCCGCTGCTTCATGCCCTTGGAGTAGGTGGAGACCTTCCGCTCCATCGCGTACTCCATCTCGACCGTGGCGAGCGCCCGGCGGGCGGCCTCCTCCGGGTCGGGGAGCTTGTGGAGCTCGGCGTTGGCCAGCACGAACTGCCAGCCGGTCAGGAAGTCGTACATCGCCTCGCGCTCGGGGACCAGCCCGATCTGCGCGTACGCGCGCTGGTTGCGCCAGACCGCGGCGCCGTCCAGGGTGACGGTGCCGGCCGAGGGCGGCAGGAAGCCGGACATCATGTGGATCAGCGTGGACTTGCCGGCGCCGTTCGGGCCGAGCAGTCCGGTCACCCCCGGACCGATCGTCATCGTGACGTCGTTGACCGCGACCACGTTGCCGAACCAGCGGGAGGCCTTGTCGATGGTGATGGTTGCCATGGTGTGTTCTCGTCTCCCGACGAAGCTTCAGAGGCGGCGGTAGCGCCGGACCAGCAGCGCGTAGCAGGCGACGACGATCAGTACCAGCTCGGCGGCGAACACGATCCCGCCGACCGCGCCCGGCACGCCCGCCATCCCCTGCACCCGGAGGTGGAAGAGCCAGGTGGTGAGCGAGTCCACCAGCTGCGCGGGGGCGATCACGCCGGCCCAGTGCGCGGAGGAGGTGGAGCTCGGGTCGAAGCCGCCGCGGAAGTTGAGCACCCCGTAGACGATCCCGGAGATCGCCGAGGAGATCAGCAGCACCGCGATGATCCCGGCCACCCCGAAGCCGCGCCGGGGCGTGGCCGAGGCGATCAGCAGCGCGATCGCCGAGTAGAGGAGGGAGTAGCAGACCGCCGCGAACAGGCCGTAGGCGAAGTGCTCGGTGTTGTAGACGAAGCCCAGCTTGGAGAAGACCGCGCCCAGGTAGAAGACCAGCATCGGCAGCGCGGTGAGGATGAAGACCGCGCTGGCCAGGGCGGCGAACTTGGCCCGGACGTAGTCGCGGGAGGTCAGCGGCCGGGAGAAGTACAGCGGCATGGTCTGGAACCGCAGGTCCCTGGAGACCGCGACCGGCGCCTGCGAGGCGACGAAGACCGCGGTCACGAACTCCATGATGACCAGGTAGTGCGGGTACTCGATGGGCAGCCGGTTCAGCTTCACGTACACCGCGACGGCGACCGCGATCAGCGCGGGGACGCACATCACGCCGAGGAGGGTCATCGGCAGGATCTTGGACTTGACCGACCGCCCGAGGCCGAAGGAGCCGCGCAGCGTCTGCACGTAGAGCGAGCGCATCGCGTAGCCGCGGCCCAGCCGGCGGCCCTCGTAGTGGCGGTAGCCGATGTCGTGGATGACGTCCGGGGCGGCCGCTGAGGCCGGGACGGGGATGCCGAGATCAGACATGGGCGGCGCCCTCCTCCTGCTGCGGCCGGCTCTGTTCGGCGGCGGGCCGGTCGGTGAACACCTCGGCGATGCGGTGCCTGCGCTGCTCCATCCGCACCAAGCCGAGGCCGAGGTCGGCGACGGTGTCGCGGACCCGGTCGTAGACGTCCTCGCCCAGCTCGGGGGTCATCTCGACCAGCAGCACCCGGGCGCCGCCGTCGGCGGTGACCGTGAGCCCGGCCTCGCGCAGCCGGTCCCGGACCGCGTTCTCGGCGTACGCGGGGTCGGCGTGCTCGTCGGCGGGGTCGGTGACCTCGACCGCGAGGAGCCGGGTGGTCTGGGTGAAGTCGGCCGTGGAGGAGGAGCGGAGGAGCTTGCCGCCGTCGATCACCACCACGTGGTCGCAGGTGCGCTCGAGCTCGCCGAGGAGGTGCGAGGTGACCAGCACGGAGATGCCGAAGTCCCGGTGGATGCGGCGGACCAGGTCCAGCATGTCGTCCCGGCCGACCGGGTCCAGGCCGTTGGTCGGCTCGTCGAGCAGCACCAGCTTGGGGTCGTGGACCAGGGCCTGGGCCAGCTTCACCCGCTGCTTCATGCCGGTCGAGTAACCGCCGATCGGGCGGTAGCGCTCCTCGTACAGGCCGACGTGGCGCAGGGTGTCGGCGGTGCGCTCACGGGCGGCGGAGGCCGGGAGACCGGACATCCGCGCCATGTGCACCACGAACTCGGTGGCCGAGACGTCGGGCGGCAGGCAGTCGTGCTCGGGCATATAGCCGACGCGCTCGCGGATGGCCTCCCCTTGGGAGGCCACGTCGAGGCCCAGGACCCGGGCGCCGCCCGCGCTGGCCGGGGTGAGCCCGAGGAGGATCTTGATCATCGTGGACTTGCCGGCGCCGTTGGCCCCGACCAGGCCGACGACGCCCCGCCCGATGCTCAGGGTCAGGCTGTCCAGCGCGGTGACTCTGGGGAACCTCTTGGTGAGCCCGTCCGTTGTGATGACGGGCTCGTCCCCGGCTGTCCCGGCCGAGGCGTCGCTGAGGACTTGGGTATCAGACACCCTGCGAACGTAGTCCCCCGGTCCCCGCCCCCGCATCGCTCTGACGCATCACCTTCCCCCTGCCCTCCGGAGGTACGACGTCCGGGGGGATCCCCTAGGGGTCGTACGCCGGGGGTAGGTGATCCGCCGTCAGCCCGGCCGGCCGGGTCACTGCAGCAGCTCGTTCTCCAGGGTCAGGGTCTGCTCCATCGGGATCCTGGGGATCGAGTGGGGGTTGCTCATCGTCACCACGACCTCGATGTCGCCGTTCTCGAGCTTGCCCACGAGGGAGGCGGGCTTTCCGTCCCCGGCGGGGCGGGAGTACGTGGTCACGCCCGGGACTGTGAACTGCGGGTCGGGGGCGTCCAGCTGCAGGTCCGTGATCCCGGGCGGGGAGAAGGACACCCCTTCCAGGTCCGCGTCGGCCTGGCTGCCCGAGTCCTCGGAACGGAAGCCCAGCAGGTAGACCTCGGTGCGGGTGCCGTCGGGGGTGGTCCAGCGCCGGGCCGCGATATGCCGGACGCCGTCCTCCGCCAGCATGGTGGCCAGCTTCTGCCGATTGGAGCCGGTGGTGAAGCGCTGGACGAAGGAGGCCACCGGATACCAGCCGCCACCGGAACCGGCCTCCCCGGCCTCGGTAGGCGCCGGAATCACCAACTGCCGCAGGTCGGCCGCGTGTTCGTAGCGGTTGCCGCTGTTCGGGGCCGGCGCGCCGGCGGGCAGGGTGGGCAGGGTGAGCGCGGGGAAGGCCCACCGTCCGTCGGCGGCGGTGTGCAGCCCGGGCAGCCGGGTGCGCGGGGGCGCGGTGAGCGCCAGGGCCGTCCCGGTGCCGAGGCCCAGGCAGAGGACGGCGGCGACCGGCCACCGCCAGACCCGCCAGCCTCCGAGCCGGCGCCGAGGGCGCGCGTCGGGGGCCGCGGCGGCCCCGGCCTCGCCGACGGGCTCGCCGTCCGAGGCGGGCTCGCCGTTCGAGGCCGGCTCGCCGTTCGAGGCCGGCTCGCCGTTCGAGGCCGGCTCGCCGGCGACCGAGGCCGTCCCTTCGCCGACCGCGGCACCGTCGTCGGAGGGGAGCGTGCCGGGCACCGTGGCCACGGCCGTGTCGCCTTCGGCCTCGCCGCCGGGCTTCCGGTCCGGGGCTTCCGGAATGGATTCGGTCACGCGCTCACGACTCCTGGTCCGGGACCGCCAGGCGGTCCAGCTGCTGCTTGAGGAGGCTGATCGCCTGGGTGGTCGCCAGCGGCGCGGGCCCCACCTCCTCCATCTGGACGAGCACTCCGCCGACCGCGGCCGTGCAGTCCAGGGTGCCCACGCTGTCGAACTTCTTGTCGCCGGTCTTCGCCGTTCTCGTGCAGACCGCCTTCGGGTAGCCGGGCACCTTGGGCCCCGGCTTCCCTCCCGTCAGGTCCTTCTCGAGCAGGCCCATCAGTTTCGTCCCGACCGCCGCGGCGCCGCGGCTCTCCTGGGTGAGCTCGATCGAGATCATCACCCCGGATCCGGTGTAGCTGCGGACGGCGACGGCGGTGACATGCCGGGAGTCCATCAGCTCCGCCATCTCCCGGCGCTCGCTCACGCTGAGGCCGGGGAACAGGCTCAGTTCATGCTGCTCGTACTGCGTTCCCGAGATCTGGGTGTCCGAGCCCAGTCCGGGGATGTCGGGACCGGTCGTATAGCCCTCCGGCATGGGGGCCAGCAGACGGGTGAGGGGGCCGAACCGGCTGCCGTCCCAGCGGATTCCCGAGGAGGGGGTGGAGCCCGCGCCCGGCGTCCGCACGGCCGGGGCCGCCGCGTCCTGGTGCTGCCGTTCCGGCAGTGCCACCCAGGCGACGGCCGCGGCGACCAGCGCCGCGATGACGAGGAGGGTGGTGGGCAGGACCCATCGGACGCGTGCCCGCGGAGATGCCGCGGAGTCGGCGGGAGTGTCGGCGGTGTCGACCGGGGCGGACTCCTCCGCCGCCGGAGGGGTGCTCGGGGAGATGTCGCTCACAGCCGCTCCACCTGCTGTTCCAGTACGGATGCCACGGCGTGGGCAGAGATCCGGTGCTCGCCGAAGGCGAAGACCAGCACCAGGATGTCGCCGTGCCGGCCCATCGCCTCGGCGTTGTAGGCACCGTCCTTCATGTGCCTGCCGGCATAGGCCGCTTCGTCGGCGGAACCCGGCGGGACCGCCTCCTCCACATCGCCTCCGAGGTCATCCGGCGCGTAGTCCTTCTGCTCGTTGAGGTCCTCCTTCACGGACCCCTCGTGATCGTGCTGGAACTGCACGAGCCGGACCTCGTAGCTGGTGCCGCCCTGCTTCCAGGAACGCTCCGCGATCCGGCGGATGCCGTCGTCCAGCTGGGTCTGGAAGGCATCCGCAGGCTTGTCGAAGTTCTGGGCGTACTCGCTCAGGGTCTTCCAACCGTTCATCCCCGGCTCGTAGCTGACCTCGTGGGCGCCGGCGGGGAGGTGGATCAGCAGCGCGGTGAGATCGCCGTCCGTGCGCACCATGTCGTCCTGCGCGGCCGGCAGCCGCCCGTCCGAAGTGCTGCGTACGGCGGGGTACTTGGGCTGTGTGGCGGCGAGCGGCGGCAGCGGGGTCGGGGCGCGGTGCTGCTGGACGGCGTACCCGGTGCCCGCACCGCCGAGGACGCCGATCAGGACGGCGGCGCTGAGCAGGACACCGGAACGGATTCTCGGCAAGGCGTCACTTCCTGGAGACAGGTGGGTGATTGAGTGCGCCTCGTACAGTCGTTCCACAGGGCGCGGAACGATTATGGGGTTCGGTTTCCCCTTACACGTATCTTGTTTACCAATCCGTCACTCACGGCGGATGCTCAGTCCTCCGGCCCGTCGTCCAGAGCGAAGCGCAGGTAGCGGTCGGCGGAGGCGGTGATCGCGGTGGTGCCGTCGGCGGCGACCACGCGGTTCCACCAGGCGCCGTAGACCTTCTCGAAGGAGTACGGCTCGATCAGGCGGAGGGCGCGGCGGATGGTGCGCGGGCGCTCGGGGATGAGGTTGGGGTAGCTGTACATGAAGCTCACCCAGCGGCGGTCGGAGACCACGGTGAAGATGTCGCCGCTGAAGAGCGCGCCCCGGCCGCCCTCGGCGCCCGCCCAGTGCAGCACCTGCCCGCCGGCGAAGTGGACGCCCGCGTTGACCAGCGTCAACTCGCCGCCCAGCAGCGGCTGGACGTCGCCGTCCCAGAAGCGGACGCGGTCGCTGGGGCGGGCGATCCACTCCTTGTCCGCGGAGTGGATCCACACCGGGGCGTCGAAGGCCTCGGCCCACTCCACCATCGAGCCGTAGAAGTGGGGGTGGCTGACCGCGATCGCGTCCACCCCGCCCAACTCGCGTACCCGCTCGACGAGTCCGTCGTCGATCAGGGTGATGGCGTCCCACAGCACGTTGCCGGCCGGGGTGCGGACCAGCAGCGCCCGCTGGCCGATCGCGGTCGGCGGGTCGGCGCCGACGCCGACGACGTTCTCGCCCTCCTCCTCGACCCGGCCCCGGTGGCCGGCCGCGCGCAGTTCCGCCAGGTCGGTCCACTGCTGCCCGGACCAGCCCACGTACTGGCGCTCGTCCAGGCAGATCGGGCAGTCCTCGCGCGGGGCGCCGTACTGCACCCCGCAGGTGCGGCAGATCGGATACCTCGGGTGCTCCGTCATCCCACCAGGTTAGTCAGCGCAGCTGGGCCGGCCCGTCGGTGGCGATCTTCTCGAAGACCGAGAGGTCGGCCTCGAAGACCGAGTCCGGCACCGGCCAGTGCAGCACGATCTCGGTGATGCCCAGCTCGGCGTAGCGGCCGGCGTAGTCGACGAAGGCGTCCACCGACGCCAGCGGCTTCTCCTGGGTGGAGCCGGAGAGGAGGACCTTCGCCAGCTCCGCCGGGTCGCGGTCGCGCTCGGCGCAGGCCTGCTCCAGCCGGCCGAGCTGGGCGGCGATGACGTCGGGGCAGAGCGCGGGCGGCATCGAGCCGGCGCCCTTCGGGTCGCCGTAGCTGATCCAGCCCTGGCCGTGCTCGGCGGCCAGCCGCAGTCCGCGCGGGCCGGTGGCGGCGACGTACAGCGGCAGCCGGGGGCGCTGCACGCAGCCGGGGATGTTCCGGGCCTCCTCGGCCGAGTAGTAGGTGCCCCGGCGGGTGGTCACGTCCTGCGACAGCAGCTCGTCCAGGAGCGGGAGGAACTCGCCGAAGCGGTCCGCGCGCTGCCGGGGCGTCCAGGCCTCCTGGCCGAGGGCGGTGGCGTCGAAGCCGGAGCCGCCGGCGCCGATGCCGGCGGTGATCCGGCCCTCCGAGACGTCGTCCAGGGTGACCAGCTCCTTGGCGAGGGTCACCGGGTGCCGGAAGTTCGGCGAGGTCACCATGGTGCCGAGGCGGATCCGGGAGGTCGCCGTCGCAGCGGCGGTCAGCGTCGGCACCGCGCCGAACCAGGTGCGGTCGCGGAAGGACCGCCAGGAGAGGTGGTCGTAGGTGTAGGCGGTGTGGAAGCCGAGATCCTCGGCCCGCTGCCACAACTGTCGTGCCTCGGGCCACCGGTACACGGGGAGGATCACTGTGCTCAGACGCATGGCGACGACCCTAAGCCGTCCGGCCCCCTCCCGCAGAACCGGGCGGCTCGCCCGTCGGCGCCGCCCTGACAGGGGGGAGGGGTGGTGCGGTAGGCGAGGATGGACGGGTGAGCGAACCCACCCAGCCCCCGCAGCGGCCCAGGATCATCGCCACCGACCTGGACGGCACCCTGCTGCGCAGCGACGGCACGGTCTCCCCGCGGACCCGCGCCGCGCTGGGCCGCGCCGAGGACGCCGGCCTCTGCATCGTCTTCGTCACCGGCCGGCCGCCGCGCTGGATGGAGTCGCTCACCGAGGTGATCGGCCGGCACGGGGTGGCCATCTGCTCCAACGGCGGGGCCGTCTACGACGTGCGGCGCAGGCGGCTGCAGCGCTCGTACCCGCTCTCGGCGGCGGACTCGCTGGCGGTGGTGCGCGCGCTGCGGGCCGGACTGCCCGGGGTGACCTTCGCCTTCGAGTACCCGGGCGGGTTCTCGCACGAGCCGGACTACCCCGCGATCCTCTGGGACGCGGGCGCCGCCGAGCAGGTCGCCCCGGCCGAGCGGCTGCTCGGCTCCGGCGGCTCCGGCTCCGGCTGCGGGGGAGAGGCCGGGGTCTTCAAGATCCTCGCGAAGCATCCGACGCTGACCCCGGACGAGTTCCTCGCCGCCGGACGCGGGCTGGTCGGCGACCTGGCGGAGGTCACCCGCTCCAGCCCGATCGCGCTGCTGGAGATCAGCGCGGCCGGGGTGAGCAAGGCCAGCACGCTGGCCGCCTGGTGCGCGGAGCGCGGGGTGTCGGCGGAGGAGGTGGCGGCCTTCGGGGACATGCCGAACGACCTGCCGATGCTGGCCTGGGCGGGCGCGGCGTACGCGGTCGCCAACGCGCATCCGGAGGTGCTGGCCGCCACCCGGCGCCGGGCCGAGTCCAACGACCAGGACGGGGTGGCCAAGGTACTGGAGCGGCTGCTGCTGCCGTCGGCGCCGTAGCGCTCGCCGTAGCGCTCGCCGTGCCGCCGTACCGCTCGCCGTAGTTCGGTAGCGCCCCGGCGCCGGCGCCGGGCCCGGGGCGCTAGGTCAGAGCAGGGCGGTCCACCGCACGGTGGTCCCCCGGCCGCCGGGGCCCGGCTCGTGCCAGGCCGCGCCGCCGAGGCCGCGGGCGCGGTCGGCGAGGTTGCGCAGCCCGCTGCGGCGGCCGCCCTCCGGGATGCCGACCCCGTCGTCGCTGACGCTCAGCATCACCGCGGGTCGGCCCGCGCCGGCCCGGCGCAGAGCCTCCTCCAGCGCGCGACCGCGGTCGGCCTCGCCGGCGGCGGGCTCCCCTTCCGCTCCCTCGCGCCGCCCGCCCTCGCGCCGCCCGCCCCCGGTGGGCTCCGCCGCTTCCCGCTGCTCCCCCGGCTCGTCCAGGACGAAGGTCGGATAGCCGTGCTCGTCGATGTGGATCCCGGCGTCCACGTCCACCGAGACGGTACGGGCCCGGGCGTGCCGGGCCGCGTTGGAGAGCATCTCGCGCAGCGCGGCCACCAGTTGGCGGCCGGTCTGCTCGCCCACCACGGTCTCCACCGGTCCCACGAAGGCCACCGAGGGCTTGAAGCCCAGCACCGCCGCGGACTGGCCGATCTCCCGCAGGACCCGGGTGCGGAGGTTGTCGTCGGCGCCGTCCGGGGTGTCGTCGTGCTGGAGGGCGTAGATGGTGGTGCGGACCTCCTTGATGGTGGCGTCCAGCTCGTCCACCGCCTTGCTGATCCGCTGCTTCACCTCCGGCACCTCGGTCTTGCGCTGGGCGCCCTCCAGCATCATCCCGGTGGCGAACAGCCGCTGGATGACCAGGTCGTGGAGGTCGCGGGCGATCCGGTCGCGGTCCTGGTAGACGGCGAGGCGCTGCTGGTCGGCCTGGCCCTCGGCGATCCGAAGGGCGAGCGCCGCCTGCGCGGCGAAGGCGGTGGCGAGGCGGCGCTCGTCCGCGCTGAACTCGGCCTCGCCGGGGGAGCGCCAGACGGCGACCGCGCCGAGGAGACGGCCCGCGCTGGTCATCGGCAGGGCCATCCCGGGCCCGAAGCGGCGGGCCAGCGGCCAGGCGATGTCCGGGCTGCGGGACATGTCGGAGAGGAAGACCGGCTCGCCCCGGAGCAGCCGGCTGACCGCGGGGAACTCCGAGGCCACCGCCTGGGCGCCGGTGAGGAGGTCGGCGCCGGTGCCGGAGGCGCTGAGCACCTGGAGGCCGCCGTCGCCGTCCGGGGCGGCGATCATGCCGACGGCGCCGTCGGCGAGCTCGCGGAGCTGCTCGGCGACGACGGAGAAGGCGGCGCGGGTGTCGGCGGCGCTCTCCGAGGCTAGGAGGGCGTTGCCGACGGCGGAGGTGCCGACCACCCAGCGCTCGCGGCGGCGGGCGCCCTCGTACAGGCGGGAGTTCTCGATCGCCGTTCCGGCGGCGGCGGCGAGGGCGAGCACCACCTGCTCGTCGCTCTCGTCGAAGCCGCCGGGCTTCTCGGTGAGGTAGAGGTTGCCGAAGACGGCCTCCCGGACCCGGATCGGCACGCCGAGGAAGGAGCGCATCGGCGGGTGGTGTGGCGGGAAGCCGTAGGAGCGGCGGTCGAGGGCGAGGTCCTCCAGGCGGAGCGGCTCCGGGTGGTCGATCAGCGCGCCGAGGAGCCCCTTGCCCTGGGGGAGGTGGCCGATCTCGGCCGCGGAGTCCTCGTCGATGCCGACGTAGACGAAGTCGGAGAGGCTCTCACCGGAGGCGTCGACCACGCCGACGGCGGCGTAGCGGGCGCCGGTCACGGCGGTGGCGGCGGCGGCGATCCGCTGCAGGGTCGCATGGAGGTCCAGCCCGGAGCCGATGGCGACGACGGCCGCCAGCAGCTCGCGCATCCGCGCGGTCGCCTCGGGCGAGTCCACACCGCGCAGGCGCGCCACGATCTCCCCGGCGGCGGAGTGGAGCGCGGCTCCCCCGATCGACGGCTCGGCGGCGCGCCCCGCCGCCCACTCCCCGAAGGGATGAGCCGGCGGAGGCGCGTCGACCCGCTCGGCGCCGCCGTCATCGGCTTCGGGCTCGGCTTCGGGGTCGGGGTCGGGGACGCCGCCGGCTTCGGGGTCGGGGGTGGAGCGTTCCTGCGGGTCGGACATGAAGGAAGGGTAATTTGTCCGGTTATGTTGCGGTAGGCGACAGGGCGGGGCGGCGGGCCTGGGGGACCAGGGCGTCGGCGGCCCGCTCGCGCTGCCACATCGCGCGGAGGCGGCCGTTCTCGCGGGTCGTCAGCTCGGCCCAGGTACCCCGTTCGGCGGTCCGGCCCCGGTCCAGGACCACGATCTCGTCGACCGCGTCCAGTCCGGCCAGCCGGTGGGTGATGATCAGCGTGGTGCGGCCCTCGGTCGCCGCCAGCAGGTCCGCGGTGAGGGCGTCCGCCGTCTCCAGGTCGAGGTGCTCGGCCGGCTCGTCCAGCACCAGCAGCGGGAAGTCCGCGAGGAGGGCCCGGGCCAGCGCCAGCCGCTGCCGCTGGCCCCCGGAGAGCCGGGCGCCGTGCTCGCCGACCATGGTGTCCAGGCCCTCCGGCAGCCCGCGCACCCAGTCGCCGAGCCGGGCCGCGTCCAGCGCGGACCACAGCTCCTCGTCCGCCGTCCCGTCCGGCCGCGCCAGCCGCAGGTTCTGCCGCAGCGAGCTGTCGAAGACGTGGGCGTCCTGGGCGCACAGCCCGATCACCCGGCGGACGTCGTCCCCGGCGAGGGTCGTGGCGTCCACTCCGCTGCCGGTGAGGGTGATCCGGCCGCCGGAGGGGTCGAGGAAGCGCAGGAGCGCCAGCGCCAGCGTGGTTTTGCCGGAGCCGCTCGGGCCGACGACGGCGATCCGCCGGCCGGCGGACAGGTCCAGATCGAGGCCGGCGAGCGCCGGCTCGGCCCGACCGGGGTAGCGCACCGTCAGATCGCGGGCCCGCACCGGCAGTCCGGCGCTCGCGTCCGGCAGCCGTGCCGGCTCGGCCGGCTCCCGGACCGGTGCCGGCTCGTCGCCGACCTCGACCAGCCGCTCGGCCGCGCGCACCCCGCGCTGCCGCGCCTGCGCCGCCGCCGGCAGCCCCGCGACCGCCTCGAAGGCGGCCAGCGGGGTCAGGATCAGCACCGCGAGCAGCACGCCGTGGATCCGCCCGGACGCCGTGGCGGCCACCCCGATCGCCGCGCAGCCGGCCACCGTCAGCCCGCTGAGCAGGGCGACCAGTCCGGCGCCGAGCCCCTCGGTGCCGGCCGACCGGCCGGCCAGCCGGACCAGCCCGGCGTCGGTCTCCCGCAGCCGGCGCAGCCGCTCCGGCAGCGCCCCGGCCACGGTCAGCTCCTCGGCCCCGGCGAGCAGCTCCACCACCTGGGTGGCCAGCGCCCCCTTGGCCGGCGCCAGCCGCCGCTCGGTGTTCCGGGAGACCCGCGAGGCGAGCAGCGGTACGGCGAGGCCGGCCAGCAGCAGTCCGGCGGCGACCGCCGCCCCGGCCGCGGGCAGCAGCAGCCCCACGGCGAGCACCGTGCCCGCGCAGACCAGGATTGCGGAGGCGGCCGGCAGGACGAACCGCAGGAAGTGGTCCTGCACCGCGTCGACGTCCTCGACCAGGCGGGAGAGGAGGTCCCCGCGCCGCCAGAGGCCGCGCCCGCCGGCCGGGGCCAGCCGCTCCAGCGCGCGGAAGAGGTTGACCCGCAGCCCGGCCAGGCCGCGGAAGACGGCGTCGTGCGAGAGGAGCCGCTCCGCGTAGCGGAAGAAGCTCCGGCCGATGCCGAAGGCCCGTACCAGCGTCATCGCCACCATCAGATACAGGATCGGCGGCTGCTGGGAGGCGCGGGAGATCAGCCAGCCGCTGGTGCCGAGGAGGGCGATGGCGCAGCCCAGCGCCAGCGCGCCGAGGAGGACGGCCGCCGCGAAGCGGGGGCGGGCCCCGCCGCCCTCGGCGAGGGCGAGGCGACGGACCCGGCGGATGGCGCCGGCGCGCCGGCCCTCGCCCTC
Source organism: Phaeacidiphilus oryzae TH49 (assembly GCF_000744815.1). Classification (NCBI taxonomy): domain Bacteria; kingdom Bacillati; phylum Actinomycetota; class Actinomycetes; order Kitasatosporales; family Streptomycetaceae; genus Phaeacidiphilus; species Phaeacidiphilus oryzae. The sequence continues at coordinate 3,631,395 of NZ_JQMQ01000005.1, read as the reverse complement.
GCGGGCCTCGCGGGCCCCCGCCGCGACCGCCGCGACCGCTGTTTCGGCCTCGTCGGGCGCCGCCGCCGGCGCCGGCGCCGCCGCGGCCGCCGGTGGCTCACCCGCCGCGCTCGCCCGCGCCCCATCGCCCGGCCCGTCGGAGTCCCGCGCCGCCTCCGGCGCCGGCAGCGCCACCACCCGGTCCGCGACCGCGAGGAGCGCCGGCCGGTGGGCGGTCAGCAGGACGGTCCGGCCGCGGGCGAGTTCGCGGACCGCCGCGACGATCGCGGCCTCGCTCTCCCCGTCCAGGTTCGCCGTCGGCTCGTCCAGCAGGACGACGGGACGGTCCGCGAGGAAGGCCCGGGTCAGCGCGATCCGCTGGCGCTGCCCGGCGGAGAGGCCGGAGCCGCCCTCGCCGAGCACGGTCTCCGCACCCTCCGGCAGGGCCGCCACGAACTCCGCGGCCTGCGCGGCCCGCAGCGCCGCCGCCAGCTCCCGGTCGTCCGCCTCCGGCCTGGCCAGCCGGACGTTCTCGGCGATCGTCCCGGCGAACAGGTACGGCCGCTGCGGCACCCAGGCGACGCACCGCCGCCAGCGGGCCGGGTCCAGCCCGGCCAGCTCCTGGCCGCCGATCTGCACCCGCCCGGACTCCCGCTCGGCCCCGCCGAGTCCCAGCAGTACGGAGAGGAGGGTGCTCTTGCCGGCCCCCGAGGGCCCGGTCAGGGCGACCGTCTCGCCGGCCCGGACGGTCAGCGAGACGTCCTTCAAGGCCGCCGCCGGACGCCCGGGGTGACGTACCGTCAGCTCGTCGACCTCGATGTCCGCCGCCGCGGGGCGCTCGACGACCCCTCCGCCGTCGGCCTGCTCCGTTCCGGCCTCCAGCACCGCGAAGACCTCACCCGCCGCGGCCAGTCCCTCCGCGCTGGCGTGGTAGTGGGTCCCCACCTGACGGATCGGCAGGTACGCCTCCGGCGCGAGCACCAGGACGAGCAGCCCGTCCGACAGCGTCATCGACCCGTCCACCAGCCGGGTGCCGACGGTCACCGCGACCAGCGCCACCGACAGGGTGGAGAGGAGCTCCAGCGCGAAGGAGGAGACGAAGGCGATCCGCAGGGTGCGCAGGGTCGCCCTCCGGTACTCCGCGGTGACCCGCCGGATCGACGCCGCCTGCGCCTTCGCCCGGCCGAAGACCTTGAGCGTCGGCAGCCCCTCCACCACGTCCAGGAAGTGGTGGGAGAGCCTTCCCAGCAGCGCCCACTGACGGTCCATCCGGTTCTGCGTGGCCAGCCCGATCAGGATCATGAAGACCGGGATCAGCGGCAGCGTGCAGACCACGATCACCGCCGAGACCCAGTCCGCGAGCACGATCCTGGCCAGCACCGCGACCGGCACGATCACCGCCAGCGCGAGCTGCGGCAGATACCGGCTGAAGTACGCGTCCAGCGCGTCCACCCCGCGCACCGCGAGGGCGGCCAGCTCCCCCGTGCTGTGCCGGCCGTCCAGCCCGCCGCGCGGCCCGAGTTCGGCCGCCCTGGCCAGCAGCCGCCCGCGCAGCTCGGACTTGACGCCGGCGGAGGCCCGGTGGGCGGCGGCCTCGGTGAGCCAGCCGACCAGGCCGCGGCCGACGGCGACCGCCGCCAGCGCGGTGATCTCCCAGCCCAGCGAGCCGAGTCCGCGCCCATGCTGGAAGGCGCCCACCACCAGGTCGGTGATCAGCACGGCCTGCGCGATGACCAGCACCGCGCCGGCCGCACCGAGCAGCACGGAGAGGGTGAGGAACACCCGCGCGCCACGGGCGTACCGCAGCAGCCGGGGATCGACGGGCTTCATCTCTCGGGCCTCGCTTCGCTCAGTGCCTCGACGCTTCGGTCGCTCAGTGCCCGGCCGTCGCGGCCGGAATGTGCTGAATGCCGATCCGCTTGCGGAACACCCAGTACGTCCACCCTTGGTAGAGGATGACCAGCGGCGTGGCAAAGACCGCCACCCAGGTCATCACCTTGAGGGTGTAGTCGGCCGAGGAGGCGTTCGCGGTGGTGAGGCTCCAGGCCGGGTCGAGGGTGGACGGCATCACGTTCGGGAAGAGCGACAGGAAGAGCGCGGCGATCACCGCCGCCACCGCCACCCCCGAGCCGAGGAAGGCCCAGCCCTCCCGCCCGAGGCGGTTCACAGCCAGCGAGGCGATCAGCGCCGCACCCGCGGCCACCAGCGCGGCCAGCGACCAGCCGTCCCCGCGCTCGGCCTGGCCGACGCCCAGGAAGGCGGTCACCACGAGCAGTGCCAGCACGCCCAGCCGCATGGCCAGTCCGCGCGCCCGCAGCCGGATCTCCCCGGTCGTCTTCAGCGCGGTGAAGACCGCCCCGTGGAAGGTGAAGAGCACCGTGAAGGCCAGCCCGCCGAGGGCGGCGTACGGGGTGCAGATGCCGCCCAGGCCGCCGATGTAGTCGCCGGCCCGGTCGATCCGCATGCCGTGCACCATGTCGGCGAAGACCGCGCCCCAGACGAACGAGGTGAGCAGCGAGGACCAGAAGACGCACTGCTCCCAGCCCCGCTTCCAGCGCTCGCCGTCCCGCTTGGCCCGGTACTCGAAGGCGACCACCCGCAGGATCAGGCAGACCAGGATCAGCAGCATCGGCAGGTAGAAGCCGCTGAGCATGGCCCCGTACCAGGACGGGAAGGCGGCGAAGGTCGCGCCGATCGCGGTGACCAGCCACACCTCGTTGCCGTCCCAGACCGGGCCGATGGTGTTGATCAGCACCCGGCGCTCGGTCTCCCCGCGGGCCAGCAGGTTGAGGAGCACGCCGACCCCGAAGTCGAAGCCCTCCAGGAAGAAGTAGCCGGTCCACAGGACCGCTATCAGCAGGAACCAGAAGTCGTGGAGATACATCCCGCAGCTCCTCTCGGCAGGCCGGGGTCAGTAGGCGAAGGTCAGCGGCTCGTCGTCGCTCTCGGGCGACAGCGGTCCGCGCGGCAGGGGTTCGTGACTGGGCGGCGGCTCGTCGCCGATGCCCTTGCGGACGTACTTGATCAGCAGCCGCACCTCGACCACCGCCAGTGCCCCGTACAGCACCGCGAAGACGCCGAGCGAGATGATCTGCTCGGTGACCGAGACATTGGGGGAGACCGCGTCGGCAGTGGTCATCAGTCCGTAGACCACCCAGGGCTGGCGGCCCATCTCGGTGAAGAGCCAGCCCAGCGCGTTGCCGATGAGCGGGAAGCCCAGGGTGAGGAGGGCGATCCGCCAGGCCCAGGTGGTGAGGAAGGGGCTCAACTCCCGTTCCCTGGTGAGCATCAGCAGCGGCAGTTCGGTCTCGGGGCGCCGGAAGCGGGGGTCGATCCAGCGCTTCTGCCGGGTCAGCCAGAGCCCGGCCACCGCGATCGCCACCGAGATCATGCCGAAAGTGATCATGCCCCGGTAGGCCCAGAAGGACTCGAAGATGTCCGGCACGTAGTGCTGCCATTCACCGCCGAACTGCGTCGACTCCTGCCTGGCCACGTCCACGATGCCGCGCACCGGGGAGTGGAAGTCGTGGTACGAGAGGAAGGACAGCAGCCCGGGGATGTTGAACTCGAAGACGTTCCGGCCCTGGTGGAGCGAGCCGATCGCGAAGAGGGAGAACGGCGCCGGGGCGGCGGTGTGCCACAGGCCCTCGGCCGCGGCCATCTTCATCGGCTGCTGCTGGACCATCACCCGGCCGATGGTGTCGCCGCTCAGCAGCGCCCCGATCCCGCCGGCCAGTGCGGTCCACAGTCCCAGCCGCAGGGAGGTGCGGATGGTCGCGATCTTCGTGCCGTCGCGCTCCTCCAGCGGCTGCCGCCGCGCCCTCAGCACCAGGTAGGCGGAGATGCCGACCATGAAGGCGCCGCCGACGATGAAGCAGGCGGCGAGGGTGTGGAAGACCGCCGCCAGGGTGGTGTCCTGGAAGAGCACCTTGGAGATCGAGGTGAGCTGGGCCCGCCCGTTCGCGGCGATCCGGTAGCCGTTGGGGTGCTGCATGAAGGAGTTGGCGGCCAGGATGAAGTAGCTGGAGAGGAACGTCCCGATCGACACCATCCAGATGCAGCCGAGGTGGACCTTGCGGGGGAGCCGGTCCCAGCCGAAGATCCACAGGCCGATGAAGGTGGACTCGAAGAAGAAGGCGAGCAGCGCCTCCATCGCCAGCGGTGCGCCGAAGACGTCGCCGACGAACTTGGAGTAGGCGGACCAGTTCATGCCGAACTGGAACTCCTGCACCAGGCCGGTGGCGACGCCCATGGCTATGTTGATCAGGAAGAGCTTTCCCCAGAACTTGGTCGCGCGGAAGTACTTCTCCTTCTCGGTGCGCACCCAGGCGGTCTGCAGCCCGGCGGTGAGCGCCGCCAGGCTGATCGTCAGCGGGACGAACAGGTAGTGGTAGACGGTGGTGAAGCCGAACTGCCACCGGGCCAAGGTCTCATGGGCCAGGGCGAGATCCACGTCTGATCCCTCCGTCGCGTTCGGGCAGGAACCGCTGGTGAGGCGGCCGTTCACGTGAGCTTGTGAACGTGAACACTTTCACAAAGTATTATCCACAGCGTTCGAACGCCCCATGCAGGGGGGTCCCCCGGTCCGACGCGGGCCCCGGACGGGCGCCTCGGGGCCCTCAGGTCACGCACCAGGGGCGGAAGCTGACGAACCGTCACCTTCCGCCCCGGTAAATCCGCAGGTCAGCCAGGGTGTCACTGCGGAATCGCCGACACCCCGATCCGCCTGCGGAACACCCAGTACGTCCAGGCCTGGTACGCCAGGACGACCGGCGTCATGACGCACGCCACAATCGTCATCACCGTGAGGGTGTAGTTCGCCGATGAGGCGTTGCTCACAGTGAGGCTCCAGGACGGGTCCAGGCTGGACGGCAGGACGTCCGGATAGAGGCTGAGGAAGAGCATCGCCACCGCGGCCACCACGGTCACCCCGGACAGCGCGAAGGACCAGCCGTCCCGCTGCAGCCGGGCGAAGGCCAGCGCGGAGACCAGCGCCACCACGGCGATGATCAGCGCCGCCAGCGACCAGCCGCCGCCCAGCCCGCCGGGCGGAGTCGCGCCCAGCCCCTGGTCCACCTGGGTCCAGATCAGGAAGGCCGAGGCGAGCACCGCGGTGACCCCGCCGGTGAGCAGCGCCGCCCGGCGGACCCGCGCGCGGATCGGCCCCAGGGTCTTGAGCGCGGCGAAGGCCGCGCCGTGGAAGGTGAAGAGGAAGAGCGTGGTGAAGCCGCCGAGCAGCGCATAGCCGTTGATCAGGTCCCAGAAGCCGCCCACATAGACCTCGTCGGCGTCGATCTTCACTCCGCGGACGATGTTGGCGAAGGCCACCCCCCAGAGGAACGCGACCAGCAGCGAGGTGACGAAGAGCGCGTGCTCCCAGTTGCGCTGCCAGCGCCGCCCGGACCGCTTGCCGCGGAACTCGAAGGCGACCCCGCGCACGATCAGGCAGACCAGGATCACCAGCAGCGCGAGGTAGAAGCCGGAGAAGAGGGTGGCGTACCAGACCGGGAAGGCGGCGAAGGTGGCGCCGCCCGCGGTGAGGAGCCAGACCTCGTTGCCGTCCCAGACCGGGCCGATGGTGTTGATCAGCACCCGGCGCTCGCGGTCGTCCCGCGCCACCACGCCGACGAGGATGCCGACGCCGAAGTCGAAGCCCTCCAGGAAGAAGTAGCCGATCCAGAGGATCGCGATCACCAGGAACCAGAAGTCGGTCAGATGCATGGTCAACTCCGGTCAGTAGGCGAAGGCCATCGGGCGGTCGGAATCCCCGCCGGAGCCGTCGGGGCCGCCCGGCCCGTCCGGACCCGGTCCGCGCAGCCGCGGATCGCGGGTGGGCGGCTCCTCCTCGGGGATGCCGGCCTGGGCGTACTTCTTGAGCAGGCCGATCTCGATCACCGCGAGGACCGCGTAGAGGAGGGTGAAGACGGTGAGGGAGAAGACCTGGTTGCCGACGGTGACGTTGGGGGACTCGGCCCGGGCCGTCCGCATCACCCCGAAGACCACCCAGGGCTGGCGGCCCATCTCGGTGAAGATCCAGCCCCAGGAGTTGCCGACCAGCGGGAAGAAGAGGGTGGAGGCGGCGATCCGCCAGGACCAGCGGGTGAGGAAGGCGTTCAGCGCGGTCTTCCTGGTCAGCATCAGCTCGGGGACCTGGTCGTCGCCCCTCCGGTGCTCGGGGGCGAGCCAGAACCGGCGCCTGGTCAGCCAGAGGCCGGCCAGGCCGAGGAGGAAGGAGAACATCCCGAAGCCGATCATCCACCGGAAACCCCAGTAGGTGGTCGGGATCATCGGGTAGTAGTCCTTCGGCTGTCCGCCGTACCTGGCGGCCTCCTTGGCCGCGGTGTCCTTGATCCCCGGCACCGCGTCGTGGAAGTTGTTGTGCGCCAGGAAGGACAGCAGCCCGGGGATCTGCCACTCCACGGTGTTGTGGCCCTTGTTGACGTCACCGATCGCGAAGACCGAGAACGGGGCCGGCGCCTCGGTCTCCCACAGCGCCTCGGCCGAGGCCATCTTCATCGGCTGCTGCTCGAACATCACCTTGCCGAGGGTGTCGCCGCTGATCGCGACCAGGATCCCGGAGACCGCCAGGGTCACCAGGCCGAGCCGCAGCGAGGTGCGGGCGGCGCCGAGCTGGACCGGCTGCCGGTCGGCCTCCGGGCGCCGCCGCTGACGCATGATCAGGTAGCCGGCGATGCCGACCATGAAGGCGCCGCCGCTGAGATAGGCGGCGGTGAACGTGTGGAAGGCCTGCACCAGGGCGGTGTTCTGGAAGAGCACCCGCCAGATGTCGTTCAGCTGGGCCCGGCCGTTGGCCCCGACGTGGTAGCCGACCGGGTGCTGCATCCAGGAGTTGGCGGACAGGATGAAATAGCCGGAGAAGAGGGTGCCGACGGAGACCGCCCAGATGCAGGCGCAGTGGAGCCTCCTCGGCAGCCGGTCCCAGCCGAAGATCCACAGGCCGATGAAGGTGGACTCCAGGAAGAAGGCGACCAGCGCCTCCATCGCCAGCGGCGGGCCGAAGACGTCGCCCACGAAGCGGGAGTAGCGCGACCAGTTCATCCCGAACTGGAACTCCTGGACGATGCCGGTGACCACGCCCATGGCCAGGTTGATCAGGAAGAGCTTCCCCCAGAACTTGGTCGCCCTGAAGTACTTCTCCCGGCCGGTCCTGATCCACGCCGTCTGGAGCCCTGCGGTGAGCCCGGAGAGGCTGATCGTCAGCGGGACGAAGAGGAAGTGGTAGACGGTGGTGACGCCGAACTGCCAACGGGCGATCGTCTCGTGGGCGAGGGCGAGGTTCATGACCGCCAGCCTGCGCCAGCGGACTCCACAGCCGCCCAAGCCACCCCCGGCACCCCGGAGCCCACCACTCGCGCGGCGTAACCCGACGGTGCCGCGCGCCTACCGGGCCTGCGGGGCCCGCGGGTCCCGCGGGGGCGGCTTGCGGGCGGTTGACGGACGGCTTACGGGCAGCCCACGGGCGCAAGGAACCGCACGGCCGGCGCGCGCGAGGCCGCCGCACTCGGCGGCGACTACCGCGGCGCGACCCGGCGTCCGCCGCCGGCTGCGGACGGCTGCGGCGCTGGACCGCGCGGTTCCGGCGCTGCTGATCCGCCGCGCCGCGCCTACGCGCGAGCCCGTCGAGCCGGCCGGCGTCAGGCGGCGAAGCGGGAGGCGACCTCCAGGAAGATGTCGTTCGCCGGGCGCTCCGCGATGGAGACTCGGACGCCCTCGCCCTCGAAGGGGCGGACCACGACGCCCGCCTCCGCGCAGGCCGCGGCGAAGGCGGCGGTCCGCTCCCCCAGCCGCAGCCAGACGAAGTTCGCCTGGGACCGGGGCACCCCCGGCCACCCCTGCGCGGCCAGCGCGTCCAGCACCCGCTCCCGCTCGGCGACCAGCGCCTCCACCCGCTCCAGCAGGGCCTCGCGGGAGCGCAGCGAGACGATCGCCGCGTCCTGCGCCAGCTGACTCACCCCGAACGGCACCGCGGTCTGCCGCAGTGCCGTCGCCACCGGCTCCTGCGCGACCGCGTACCCGACCCGCAGCCCGGCCAGCCCGTACGCCTTGGAGAAGGTGCGCAGCACGGCGACGTTCGGCCGCTCCCGGTAGATCTCGATGCCGTCCACGGCCTCCTTGTCCCGGATGAACTCCAGGTAGGCCTCGTCCAGGACGACCAGCACGTCGCGCGGGACCCGGTCGAGGAAGCCCTCGATCTCCTCCCGACGCAGCACGTTGCCGGTGGGGTTGTTCGGGGTGCAGAGGAAGACCAGCCGGGTGCGCTCGTTGACGGCCGCGGCCATCGCGTCCAGGTCGTGCGACTCGTCCGGGCGCAGCGGGACCCGTACCGAGCGCGCTCCGCTGATCTGGGTGATGATCGGGTACGCCTCGAACGACCGCCAGGCGTACACGACTTCGTCCCCCGGCCCGGCCGTCGCCTGGAGCAGCTGCTGGGCGACGCCCACGGAGCCGGTGCCGGTCGCGATGTGCGACTCCGGCACCCCCAGCGTGCCGGACAGCTCGGCGATCAGCGCCGCGCAGGCCATGTCCGGGTAGCGGTTCGCCTCGCCGGCCGCGGCCACCGCCGCGTCCAGTACTCCGGGCAGCGGAGGGTACGGGTTCTCGTTGGACGAGAGCTTGAACGAGGGCGTCCCGGCCCCGCCGGAGCCGCCGGCCGGCCGGCCCGGCTTGTACGCGGGGATGCCCTTCAGCGCCTCCCGGAGCCTCGGCCCGGCCCCCTCCAGGCCGCTCACCTGCTGATCCTGCTGCGGCTGCTGGGCCGCAGACGCGGCGCGCACCTGCCCGGCGGTCTCGCTCACCGTTAACTCTCCTTTATGTGCTGGTCAGGATCACCATACGAGCCGACCGCGGCTAATTCACCCGTGAAGGTGAGATGTCCGGACCGTGGAACTGCACGGGACCGCGCATTCGCGCCTGCGCACAACCCCAGCAGCGAAGTGAAATGTCCGCAACAGCCTGGTAATCCCTGGCCCCCGGCCCTCCGCGCCTTGCAGAATCGAATCTTCAGGCCTGCAGCGGCCGTACCGAGCCCCGAAGCGGCCCCGCTCACCCCGGCGTTCCGAGCCATACCATCGGCCTGCCATGACAGCAGCAGCGAACCAGAGCGGTCGGCGGTCCACCCCGCCCCGGCGGCTGGAGCGGGCGGGCATCCGGGACGTGGCAGCCGCGGCCGGGGTGTCCATCACCACTGTCTCCGACGCCCTCAACGGCAAGGGCCGCCTGCCCGAGGAGACCCGGAGCAAGGTGCGCGAGGTCGCCGAGCGCCTCGGCTACCGGCCCTCCGCCGCCGCGCGCACCCTGCGCACCGGACGCTCAGGGCTGCTCGGCCTGACCGTCACCACCTACGGCGAAGAGCCGTTCACCTTCACCGAGTTCGCGTACTTCGCGGAGATGGCCAGGGCCGCCACCTCCGCCGCGCTCGGCCGCGGATACGCCCTGGTCGTGCTGCCCGCAAGTTCGCGGCACGACGTATGGAGCAACGTCGCGCTGGACGGGACGGTGGTGATCGACCCGGCCGACCACGACCCGCTGGTGGCCGAGCTCCACCGGCAGGGCATCCCGGTGGTCAGCGACGGCAAGCCGGGCAACTGCCCGGTCACCGCCTGGCTGGACAACGATCACGAGGCGGCCGTCCTCGGCATCCTCGACCACCTCGCCGAGTCCGGTGCCCGCCGGATCGGCCTCCTCACCGGCACCAGCACGGACACCTACACCCGGCTGTCCACCGAGGCCTACCTCTCCTGGTGCCTGCGGATCGGCCAGGAGCCGCTGTACGAGGCGTACCCGGCGCACGACCCCGCCGCCGGCGCGGTCGCCGCCGACCGCCTGCTGGCCAGGCCCGACCGGCCGGACGCGGTGTACGGGCTGTTCGACCCCAACGGCACCGACCTGCTGGCCGCCGCCCGCCGCTACGGGCTGCGGGTCCCCGAGGACCTGCTGCTGGTCTGCTGCAGCGAGAGCGACGTCTACGCGAGCACAGAACCGCCCATCACGACCCTCTCGCTGAAACCCCGCCGCATCGGCACCACCGCGGTCAACCTGCTGATCGACGCGATCGAGCAGGACGGGCCGTCGGCCCCGGCCGGGCGGCTGATGCCGACCGAGCTGATCGTTCGCGCCTCCTCGCTGCGCCGCACCCCGCGGACCACGGTGAGCCCGCCCCGGCCCTCCGGCGAAGAGTGATCCGGCGGGGTGGGCGGGGGCGCCGGTGCGGCGAGAGCTGTGGCGGGCGCCGGTGCGGCGGGCGCCGGTGCGGCGGCCGCCGGTGACCTGGCGCGCCGGGGGACGCCCGCCGCGAATCGCGGCAAATCCGACGCTTCCGGACAGCCGCCCGTATCCGCCCCACCAGGAAGCCCCGATTGATCCCGCCCAGGTGCGGACGGCGGGATCAGCGTCTTCCTATGATGGGCGGATGACACCGGTGGACCCCTTCGCCCGGCCTGACCTGCCGGACACTGGCCCTGTCGGGCCCTCATCGGGCATCACCGACGGGGACGCGGCATCGGCGCGCGATTCGTTCGACTTCTTCGCTCCCGCGCAGCCCCCCGCGGCGCCCGAGCGCCCGCCCGTCGACCCGCGTGTCAGTCCTCCGGTCACCTCTCCCGAGACGGGGGACGCCGGCCCCGCCCCCGAGGGCCCGGTCCCGCCGGTCCCCCCGGTTCCCCCGATCCCGCCGGCCCCTCCTGTTCCTCTTGTGCCGCAGGCGCCCGCCGTGCCGCAGACGCCCCCGGCGCCCCCGGGCCCCCTGGGCGCCCCCGTCCCCCCCGGCGGCTCGCGGATCTGGGAGGCGCTGGTGCCGCCCGCGCAGGGCAGCGCTCCCTACGGCGGCCCCCCGGCGGAGGACCCGCCGACCCTGGAGCTCGGGGATCCGGCGAACCTCATCCCCCCGCCGCCGGAGGTCGAGTCGGCGCCCCCGCGGCCCCGCGCCCCCGGTGGGGGCCGCCGCGCCCGCCGCGGCGACCACCACCGGCTTCGGGACCGAGCAGCCGACCGAGCCGCCGGGCCCGCTGTACGTGGTCGGCGACGTCCACGGCCACCTCGACGAGCTGCTCGCCGCCCTGCGCGCGAACGGCATCATCGACGACAACGGCTCCTGGGTGGCCGGCCGGACCAGGATCTGGTTCCTCGGCGACTTCACCGACCGGGGCCCGGACGGCGTAGGCGTCATCGAGCTGGTGATGCGGCTGGCCGCCGAGGCGGCCGCGGCCGGCGGGCTCTGCCGGGCGCTGATGGGCAACCACGAGCTGCTGCTCCTCGGCGCCGCCCGGTTCGAGGACGCGCCCGTCCCGTCCAGCGCCGGTACGGCCTCCTTCATGGCCGCCTGGCGGCTGAACGGCGGCCAGCAGAGCGATCTGGACCGGCTCGAGGACCACCACATCGCCTGGCTCTCCCGCCTCCCCGCGGTGGCGGTGGCCGACGGCCACCTCCTGCTGCACTCGGACACCTCGGTCTACCTGGAGTTCGGCGCCTCGGTGGACGAGGTGAACGACACCGTCCACGCGGCGCTCCAGCGCGGCGAGGCGGACGAGTGGTGGGACCTCTTCCGGCGCCTCACCAAGCGCTTCGCCTTCCGCGGCGAGGACGGCCCGGACGCCTGCCGCGAGCTCCTCTCCGTCTTCGGCGCCCACCGGATCGTCCACGGCCACAGCCCGATCCCCTACCTCCTCGGCGACGTCGACCGGGAGGACGCCCACGCCGCGGCCGGCCAGGTGACGGGTCCTCATGTGTACGCGGAGGACTTGGCGGTGGCGATGGACGGCGGGGTCACCATGGAGGGGCCGATGCTGATCGCCCGGCTTCCACTGGACCTCAAGCCCGCTTGACGAAGCGTCATATGCCGAGTCGGCCAGGAGGGAATTCATAGGCTCTTACGATCGTCGTGCGATCGTATGGAGCCTGAAATTCCTGAAACCGACTGTTTCAGGTCATCCCCCCGCCTCTACCATCGAGTTACCGCGAGGACCCCGGTTCCACAAGGCCGCCGAAGGCCCTAGCGGGGTCCACAGCACCGGGGGATTCCATGGAGAACGCTCCGAACCTGCAAAACCCGCAACAGCAGCAAAACCTCCAGAACGAGGACAAGCCGGAGTTCGAGAAGGTGCTGGACGAGGCGCTGCACGCCTCGGATTTCACCGAAGCGCTGCGCCGGTCCGCCCCCGGCCTCACCGCCGAGCAACTGCGCACCCGTGCCCTCGGCGCGGCCGCCGAGATCGCCGAACCCGCCCAGAACGAGTACGCCTGGTACGTGGGCCTGCGCGACCAGACCCGCGCGGACGCCCGCGCCCGCAGCACGCCCGCCCCCGATCCGGCGGAGCCGGCGCCGCTGCCCGGCGAACCGCTGGAGGGCGCCGGCCTGGCCCCGGTGATGGCGGTGCTGCTGCCGATACTCGCCGGGATAGCGGCAGTGGTCTTCCTCATCCTCGGCTATCTGCTGCACGCGGCCGACAGCGGGCTGGCGATCGGCCGCGGACTGATCACCGCGGGCTGGGTGGCGCTGGCGGTGGCCGCCGTCGGCATGGTGCTGGGCATCGTCGGCATCCTCCTCACCGCGATGCGGGACGGCGCCTCCCCGCCGGACGGCGAGAGCCCCCAGCTCTACGCCGACCTGGCGCAGGCCAAGGACGCCTGGCGGGAGACGCTGCGCCGGCGGGCGATCCTCCCCTACCTCTACGACCAGCTGGAGGAGCACGAGGCCGCGGTCGCCGCCGCGGGCGCCCCCGACCTGTCCCGGCCGGCCGGGAGCACGGCGCTGGCCACCGGCCCGCGCACCGAGGGGGTCAGCCTCACTCGCGAGCGGAAGCGGGGCGACGGGGAGGAGCGGGAGCGCCCGAGGATCGGCTACAGCTCTCCCGGTTTCGAGAGTCCCGGCGCCGAGGGCATCTCCGGCGAGCACGGCGAGACCCTGCCCAGCCCGGAGGACGAACCCCGCTACAGCTCACCGAGGTTCGCCTCCCCCGGCTTCGACTCGCCGGACTTCACGGGGCCCGACGAGCCGCCCGGGGAGTCCCGTCCCGGGTCCCGGCCTGAGTCCCGGTCCGGGGCCCGACCGGCGGCGGAGGCGCGCAGCTCGTCCCCGCGCGCCGCCAACCCCCTGGTCCACCCCCGCCGCCCCCGCGCGGTCCCGCCGCGCGGGGAGGACTGAACCCGCTGATCCGCTGAACGGCGGCCCGCTCTCCGCGACGAGACGGAGGGCGGGCCGCCGCGTCAGTCGGCCACCGGCAGATACACCCGGTTGCCGTGGGCGGCGAACTCCGCGGACTTCTCCCGCATTCCGGCCGCTATCTGCTCAGGGGTGCCGTAACGCTCGTTGATGTCCCGAGAGATGCGCATCGAGCAGAACTTCGGTCCGCACATGGAGCAGAAGTGGGCGGTCTTCGCCGGGGCGGCCGGCAGCGTCTCGTCGTGGAAGGAGCGGGCCGTGTCCGGGTCGAGGGCCAGGTTGAACTGGTCCTCCCAGCGGAACTCGAACCGCGCGTCGGAGAGGGCGTCGTCCCAACTCTGCGCCCCCGGATGGCCCTTGGCGAGGTCGGCGGCGTGGGCGGCGATCTTGTAGGTGATCACGCCGGTCTTGACGTCGTCGCGGTCGGGCAGCCCCAGGTGCTCCTTGGGGGTGACGTAGCACAGCATCGCCGTGCCCCACCAGGCGATCATCGCCGCTCCGATGCCCGAGGTGATGTGGTCGTAGCCGGGCGCCACATCGGTGGTCAGCGGGCCGAGGGTGTAGAACGGCGCCTCGTCGCAGAGCTCCTGCTGGAGGTCGACGTTCTCCTTGATCTTGTGCATCGGGACGTGCCCGGGCCCCTCGATCATCACCTGCACGCCGTGCTCCCTGGCCACCCGGCCGAGCTCGCCCAGCGTCCGCAGTTCGGAGAGCTGCGCCTCGTCGTTGGCGTCCGCGATGGAGCCGGGCCGCAGGCCGTCGCCCAGCGAGAAGGTGACGTCGTAGCGGGCCAGGATCTCGCAGAGCTCCGCGAACCGGGTGTAGAGGAAGTTCTCCTCATGGTGGGCCAGGCACCAGGCGGCCATGATCGAGCCGCCGCGGGACACGATTCCGGTCTTTCGGCCTGCCGCCAGCGGCACATACCGCAGTAGTACTCCGGCGTGCACCGTCATGTAGTCGACGCCCTGCTCGCACTGCTCGATCACGGTGTCCCGGTAGACCTCCCAACTCAGCTGCTCGGCCTGGCCGTTCACCTTCTCCAGGGCCTGGTAGAGCGGCACGGTGCCGATCGGCACGGGGGAGTTGCGGAGGATCCGCTCGCGGGTGGCGTGGATGTCCCGGCCGGTGGAGAGGTCCATCACGGTGTCCGCGCCCCAGCGGGTGGCCCAGGTCATCTTCTCCACCTCCTCCTCGATCGAGGAGGTGACGGCCGAGTTCCCGATGTTGGCGTTCACCTTCACCAGGAAGTTCTTGCCGATGACCATCGGCTCCGACTCCGGATGCCGGATGTTGGCCGGCAGCACCGCCCGGCCGGCGGCGATCTCGGCCCGCACGGTCTCCGGGTCGAGGCCCTCCCGGAGCGCCGCATACTCCATCTCGGGGGTCACCGTTCCGGCGCGGGCCAGGGCGAGTTGGGTGACCGGACGGCCCTCGCGGGCGCGTTCCGCGATCCACTCGGCGCGCAGCGCGGGCAGTCCGCGCAGCACGTCGACGGGGTTCTGGTCGGGGTCGGTGTGCGGGCCGGAGGTGTCGTACAGCGGGACCCGGCCGCCGTTGCCGAGCAGCACCTCCCGGTACGGGACGCGGATGTCCGGCCGCGATCCGGTCCGGTACGCCTTCCGCCAGGCGGCCTCGTGCCGCTCGGAGTCGTTCCGCTCGGTCTCGTGCGGCTTCTGCTGATGCGCGGTCATACAGACCTGCTCCCTACGCCGGCATTACCCGGTCAGGTTCTGCGGTCGGCGCAGCCGTTCAGCGCCCTCTCAGCCCGGTGCTCCGAGCTCCCGCGTCTGCTGTCAGATGCCGCCACCGTAGCAAGACCGGGGCCGCCGGAGGAACAGCGTCCTCCGGCGGCCCCGGTCGGCAGGCGGGCGATCCGCCGCGATCGGCCGCGATCGGCCCCGCCGCGGCTACATCCGGGAGGCCTTCTTGACCAGGACCACCACCGCGGCGCCGAGCGCCACGATCACCAGCAACTTGATGACGAGGCCGAGGGCCCAGCCCAGCACGGCGAAGATCGCGCCGAACACGGTGGACAGCAGGCTCCAGGCGACGATCACCAGAATGACCGGGACCACGACCCGCCGAACCCACCAGGGGAGTCCGTGCCACAGTTCCTTCATCACTGCCGTCCTTCGCGTAAGCGCGGTCTGTTCTGACTCTTCGATCGTATGGCGGCCGGGGGCCCGAGCGGGCCGCCGCGACCCCTGAGAGATCCCCGAATTCCTACCCTTAGACGGGCCAGGTCTCGCCCCGCCAGGCGGCGTCCCAGAACATCCACTCGTACCGCGCGGTGGCGCGGAAGTGCCGGACCCCGCGAGCGCGCTCCGCGGCGGAGAGCTCCTCGCCGACCCGGTCCGCGAGCGCCAGCACCCTGCGCACCACGGACTGGAAGGCCTCGTCGCCGTAGGCGGCGATCCAGCGGGCGTAGAGGGGATCGGGGGAGGAGGCGGCGAGCAGCCGCTCGCCGACCCTGGCGTAGATCCAGTAGCACGGGAGCACCGCCGCGAGCCCCTCCGCGAAGGACCCGCCGTGGACCGTGGCGAGGAGATAGGAGGTGTACGCCTGGGTGCTGGGCAGCACCCCGGGATCGGCTGGGCCGCCGGACCCGGACCCGGACCCTGATCCGGACTCGACCCCGGTCCCGGCCCCGGCCAGCGCGGCGACGAACTCGGCGTGCATCGTCTGCTCGGCCGCGATCGCGCCCACCGCGTCGTCCGCCAGCGCCCGCACGTCGTCCTCGGTCGGCGCCTTCGCCGCGCAGACCGCGAGCGCCCTCGCGTACTCCCGCAGATAGTGGGCGTCCTGGTGGACGAAGTGGAGGAAGGCCTCGCGGGGCAGACTGCCGTCGGTCAGCCCGCGGAGGAACGGATGGTCCAGGACCGCCCGGTACAGCCCGTCCGCGGACTCCCAGAGCTCCTCCGTCCAGGGCTTCGGCTCGTGCGCCACGGGCTCAGGCCTCCGGAGGGGAGAAGACGACCAGGACCCGCAGGTCCTCGCTGATGTGGTGGAACCTGTGCGGCACCCCGGCCGGCACGTAGACCACGCTGCCGCGGGCGACCGCGGTGCTCTCCTCCCCGACGGTGACCGAGGCCCGGCCGCTCACCACGAAGTAGATCTCGTCCTGGTCGTGCGGCTTCTGCGGGTCGATCGCGCCCGCGTCCAGCGCGTACAGCCCCGCGGACATGTTCCGCTCCCGCAGGAAGCGCAGATACGCGCCCTCGTTGGCGGCCCGCTCCGCGTCCAGGTCGTCCAGCCGGAACACCTGCATGTCGTCCGTCCCCTCTTGACTGCTCCTGTACCGAGCATTCAACACGGGGGTACCGGTCCGGTGACAATGGCCCCGGCCCGGGCCGCCGGCTTTGGCCGTACGGCCCGGGGCTGCGACCATCTGCGCCATGGTTCACTTCGTCGTCAAGACCCTGATCAACGCGGCCGCGATCGCCGTCGCCGCGTGGATCGTCCACGGCATAACCCTCACCGGGGACTCGACCGCCCAGAAGGCCTGGACCCTGGTGGTGGTCGCCCTGATCTTCGGGGTGATCAACTGGCTGGTGAAGCCGGTGGTCAAGTTCTTCTCGTTCCCGCTCTTCGTCCTGACCATCGGCCTGTTCACCTTCGTGGTCAACGCCCTGATGTTCTGGCTGACCTCGTGGGTCTCCGGTCGCCTCAACCTGGACTTCCACGTGGACGGCTTCCTGCCCGCCCTCCTCGGCTCGCTCATCGTCACCGTGGTGGCGTGGATCCTCCACGTGGTCCTGCCGGACGGCGACAAGGACTGAGCGGCGACCGAGCGGCGACTCATCGGCCGCGGATACGCCGTGGCGGGCGAAGCCTCCCCCCTCGTGGCTCCGCCCGCCCGGCCGGTCGTCGTGCCCCGCACCGGCCCCGGGACCGGCTCTCCACGCGAAGAACGACGCAGATAAAGGTAGTTGACTCTGCGTCAGTGTCCAATCACATAGACGCGGTACACCTATCGACATATTTATGTTTGGGCTGCGGCGGCCGGCCCCTTCCGGAACAATCGGACCCAGAACAGCACACAGCCACACGGCGCACGGGGAGCCGCCGGACGGGAGGGGAGCGAGCGGGTTGGACCTCGCGCTGCTGCGCACCTTCCTCACCGTCCACCGAGCGGGCTCGTTCACCCGCGCCGCCCAGCTGCTGGGCGTCTCCCAACCCGCGGTCACCGGCCAGATCCGCACTCTGGAGCGGCAGTTGGGCCGCCCGCTGTTCCAGCGACTGCCCCGCGGGGTGGAGTCCACCAGCGTCGCCGTGGAGCTGGCCGGGCGGGTCGCCCCGCATCTCGACGCGCTGGCCGAGATCACCGAGAGCAGCCCGGACGAGGACCCGCACCGCACCCTGCATCTGGCCGCGCCGCCCGAGTTCACCGCCAGCCATCTGCTGCCCGCGCTGGCCCCGTTGATCGCCCAGGGCCTGGGCCTGCGGATCAGCAACCAGCACGGCGACACGGCGCTGGCCGGACTCGCCTCCGCCGCCTACGACCTGGTGATCTCCACCCGCCGGCCGCGCGCCCAGATCTTCCGCGCCACCCCGCTGCTGGACGAGGAGTACGTCCTGGTCGCGGCCGGCCCGTGGGTCCGCCTGCTGCCCTCCGGCGCGGGGGCGGCCTCGGCGGACGGCGAGCCTGCCGATCCCCGTCCTCCCGACTCCGCCGATCCCGCCCCCGCCCCCGCCGACCCGACCCTCACCGCCCTCGACCGGATCCCGCTGATCGACTGCGACGAGCGGCTGCCCTTCGCCACCCGCTACTGGCACACCGTCTTCGACCGCCGCCCGGGCCGCCCGGCCTCTGTGGTGGCCCCCGATCTCACCGGAGTGCTCTCCGCGGTGCTCTCCGGCGCCGGCATGGCCGTGCTGCCGCGCCGGATGTGCCAGGAGGCGATCACCGCCGGACGCCTCCGCCCGCTGATCGAACCGCCGCTCTCCCCGCTCCGCACCTACTTCCTGGTGGTGCGGGCCGGATCGCTGGTGCAGCCGGCGATCTCCCGCACCCACGGCCGGCTGCTCTCCGCCGCGGCCGACTGGTGAGCGGGGGAGGAGCGGGACCCCTCGGCGAGGCGCACACCTGCTCGGGTTTCGCCCCCCGGCTGCCGCGGCAAACTCCCCAGCACAGAACCACGCAGGAGGTACGGATGGGGCAGCCACACCGTCCGGTGGTGAAGCGCACCGCGCGGGCGATCCTGCTGGACGTCCCCGCCGAGGCGGTCCAGGCCGTGGGGCTGGACGGCCCGCGGGCCCCGGCCGAGACCGTCCCGGCCGAGATCGTCTTCATCAAGCGCACCAAGCCAGGGCTCCCGCCGTACTGGATCACCCCCGGCGGCGGGGTGGAGCCCACCGACGCCACGGTGGTGGACGCCCTCCACCGGGAGATCGCCGAGGAGCTGGGCGGGAAGGTCACCGACGTGGTGCCGGCCTTCGTGGACACCGTCCGGGACCCCCGGCCGGGGATCCCGGAGGGGGTCAAGGTCCAGCACTTCTTCGTCTGCCGACTGGAGTCCATGGACCCGGCGCTGCGGCACGGGCCGGAGGTGGAGGAGCCGAACGGCGAGTACGAGATCGTCCGGCTCCCCTTCACCCTGGAGGGCGTCACCTCGGTCAACGTGGTCCCGGCCGCCCTCCGCCGCTATCTGGCGGCGAACGTCGAGGGCATCCGCACGCTACTCGCGGGAGACCTCGGCGGACGCGTCGCCGGGCGCGCCTGAGCGTCCGGCGGCACCGCCGCCCCGCCACCCGGCGGCCCGCCGCTGCCGGGCCTCCTGCTCCTCCTGCTCCTGCCGCTTGCGCTGGGCGGCCGAGCCGAACCAGTCGCCGCCCTTGCGCCGGATGTCGTCCGTGCCCCAGTGCCGGGCCACGGTCGGCACCTTGGCCAGCCGTGGGATGTGCTTGGAGCAGTGGATGTACGCCTCCTCCACGCCGATCTCCAGCCAGGAGACGGCGCGCCGGCCGGGCACCGACTCGACCGGCAGCCCGTCCCAGCGGGCGCGCATCTCCAGGTCGGAGAAGATCCGCACGGAGCCGTTGACGTGGAGGCCGACCCGGGACTTCTGGAAGTCCACGAAGAGCAGGCCGATGTGGGCGTTCTCCCGGGCGTTGCCCATGCTGGCCATCACCCCGTTCCCCCGGTAGTCGGGGAAGGCCAGCACCTGGTCGCCGAGCACCCGGACGAAGCCGGGCGGCCCGGCGCGCAGCGAGCAGTCGCACTCGCCCTGGGCGTCCGCGGTGGCGATGAAGACCAGTTCCTGCTCGGCGACGAACTCCCGCATCCTCTCGTTGAGGGAACTGCGCACCTGGTCCCGGTAGAACCGGTCGGCGCGCTCGGTCGTGCCGAGCTCGTCCTGTAGCGCGTGCTCTCCGGCCGAACCCGGCCGGGCCGAACATTCGTGCATAGCGTCCTCCGTCGTCCCCAGAGCGGATGGCATGCGCGTGATGGAGGAGCCCTTCCCTCCTCCTGCAGTGCGGGCACTCCTGCCGCCCGACGCGGCGTCAGTTGTACGCCGGGCCGGGCGGGTCGGCGACGGATGGCACCGGGCCGGAGCCGCCCGCAGCCGATTTCCCAGAGAGTGAACGAGACCGACCGCGAAGGAGTCACCCGAACGGCGGCACCCGTCATCACCGGGCTGACCAGCGCGGTTCACTCCGCACCCGAAGCAGCCAGGTCGTGGCGGATCCGGTCGGCCGGCATCCCGCTGCCGAGCAGCGCGGTCACCCCCCGGCGGACCATCGCCGGGGGCCCGCTGAGGTACCCGTCGAAGGTCTCCCAGGGGCCGAACCGCCGTACGACGTCCGGCAGTGCGCCCGACAGCCCCAGGCCGCGCGGCGGCTCTGTCCCCGCGTCTCCGAACGGGTTTCCGGCCGGACCGGCGACGGCGTCGACGACCGGACCGCCGACGGCGTCCCCGACCGGATCGCCGATCACCGGCCGCACCGACACCCCGCGGTGGCGCCGGGCCAACTCCTCCAGCGCGTCCAGGACATAGAGCTCCTCGGGCCGGCGGGCGCCGTAGAAGACCTCGACCCGGCGGGTGCCGGCGACCGCCTCGGAGTGCTGGGCGACCTCCTCGACGATCGCCTTGATCGGCGCGATCCCGGTGCCGCCGCCGAGACACAGCAGACCCCGGTCGCTGCCGTGGTCCACCGTCATCCCGCCCTGCGGGGGCCCGAGCCGGATCAGGTCGCCGGGACCGGCCCGGTGCACCAGGGCGCCGCTCACCCAGCCCGCCGGCACCGCCTTGACGTGGAAGCTCAGGGTGCCGTCCGGCCGGGGCGCGGAGGCGAAGGAGTAGTGCCGCCACACCCGCGGCCACCACGGGGTCTCCAGCGTGGCGTACTGCCCGGCGCGGAACGGGTACGGCTGGTCGGGCCGCACGGTGAGCACCGCGACGCTGCCGGTGCGCCGCTCCACGGAGACGATCTCGCCCATCCACCAGGCCGGGGCGACCAGGGCGTCCGCCGCCGCACCGGCCGTCATCTCGGCGGCCAGCGCGCCGTAGACCCGGCGCCAGGCGCCGTCCAGCGCCGCGTCCCAGGGCATGCCGCAGTACCGGCGGACGGCCTCGATCAGGCACTCCCCGACCGGGCCGTAGTGCTCGGCCAGGGCGCCGTACTTGCGGTGGTCCCGCCCGAGGCCGCGCAGCCAGGCGCGGACCCTGGCGCGCTCGCCCGCGCTTCCGGCGAGCGCGCCGCTGCCGGTCAGCAGCGCCCGGAAGAGGCGGTCCCGCTGCACGTCCATGGCGGCCGGGAAGAGCTCCCGCACCTCAGGGTGGCGGACGAAGAGGAGGGCGTAGAACTCACCGGTGGCCCGGTCGGACCGCCGGGAGAGGACGCCGAGGGAACGGCGGACCAGCGCCAGGTCCTCCGGCGACACCCGCACCGGCTCCGCCTGCGGCACTTGCATCGACAGCGGCGGCGACTGCGGCGCCGCCGGCGGCTCCACGGCGGCCTCCGGCGAAACGGCGGGCCGCGCCGGCGGGAAGGCAGACCAGGCCGACGCGGGCTCCACTGACGGGTCGCCCAGGTCACCCAGGTCGCCCGCGTCGCCCGCGTCGCCCGAGGGCACGGCGGGCATCCGCGGCGGCAGCACGGGCCGGGGCGGTATCGCCGACGGCTCCGTGGCGTCCCCGGCACCGGCGCCCGCCCCCTCCGGCCGCACTCCCTCCGGCGCCCCGGACGCCCTCGCCCCGGACGCCCATGCCCCGGACGCCCACCCGCCGGGCCGCTCCGAGAGCGGCCGCACCTCGGACGACGGCGCCGACGGATCGGGGGGCGGCCCGCTCGTCGTCGCATCCATCCTCTGCCACGCCCTTCCCACGCCGGCGCCAGGGCGCGCCGGCCTCCGGGCGAGAATCGCAGCCGCCGCACAGGTTTCCGGCGAACTGCGCGAATTCCGGGCGTCCGCCCGCACGCGGAGCTAGGCTCTGGCCGCCTCTGTCACCAGTCGAGATAGCAGGCGTTTGCAAATATTTTCTGCGCGCCTTAGCCTCGGTGGACGGAACCTCGCCCATCGTCCCCCGAGGAGCCCCCGCTATGACCAGCCTCTTCGAGCCGCTCACCCTGCGCGGACTCACCGTGCCCAACCGGGTGTGGATGCCGCCGATGTGCCAGTACTCGGCCGAGGCCGAGGGACCGCTCACCGGCGTCCCCACCGACTGGCACTTCCAGCATCTCGCCTCCCGCGCGGCCGGCGGCGCCGGGCTGATCATCCTGGAGGCCACCGGCGTCTCCGCGGAAGGCCGGATCTCCCCCTTCGACCTCGGCCTGTGGAACGACGCCCAGCAGGAGGCGTTCCGCCGGATCACCGCCTTCCTGGAGTCCCAGGGCGCCGTCCCCGGCATCCAGCTCGGCCACGCCGGGCGGAAGGCCTCCACCGACGCCCCCTGGCGGGGCGGCGGGGCGCTCCGCCCCGAGGAGGGCGGCTGGACCCCGGTGGCCCCCAGCGCGATCCCCTTCGACGACGCCTCGCCGGTGCCGGCCGAGCTGAGCACCGAGGAGATCGCCGAGGTGGTCCGGCAGTTCGCGGACGCCGCCCGCCGCGCGCTGGCCGCCGGCTTCAAGACGGTCGAGCTCCACGGCGCCCACGGCTACCTGATCCACCAGTTCCTCTCGCCCGCCTCCAACCACCGCACCGACGCCTACGGCGGCCCGCTGGAGAACCGGATGCGGTTCGCCCTCGAGGTCGCGACGGCCGTCCGCGAGGTCTGGCCGGACGAGCTCCCGCTGCTCTTCCGGCTCTCCGCCACCGACTGGCTGGAGAACGACGAGGACGCCGACACCCCCGGCTGGACGGTCGAGGACTCCGTCCGCCTCGCCAAGGAACTGCAGGCCGTGGGCGTGGACCTGATCGACGTCTCCACCGGTGGCAACATTCCGCGCCCGCGGATCCCGGTCGGCCCCGGCTACCAGGTGCCGTTCGCCGAGCGCCTCCGCCGCGAGGCCGGCATCCGCACCGCCGCCGTCGGCCTGATCACGGAGGCGGAGCAGGCCCAGCGGATCCTCGACGAGGAGCGCGCCGACGCCGTGCTGATCGGCCGCGAGCTGCTGCGCTCCCCGTACTGGCCCCGCCGGGCCGCCGAGCTCCTGGGCGACGGCGACGGGGTCACCACCCCGCCGCAGTACGCCCGCGCCTACCGGTAGAGGTTCTCCGGCCGCTCGTAGGCCTGGCCGTAGTACTCCTCCAGGAACTCCAGGTCGTCGTCGGGGCGCTCCAGCGCCTTGGCGATGACCGGCCTGGAGGGGAGGTCCTGCGGGTGCCAGGTCTCCGGCTTCCACAGCTCGGAGCGGAGGAAGGCCTTGGAGCAGTGGTGGAAGACCTGCTCCACGTCCACCACCACGGCCAGCACCGGGCGCTTGCCGCGGACGGCCATCCGGTCGAACCAGGGCGCGTCCGAGACCAGCCGGGCCCGGCCGTTGATCCGCAGGGTGTCGCCGCGGCCGGGGATGAAGAAGATCGTCCCGACCTGCGGGTTCTCCAGGATGTTCCGGAAGCTGTCCGCACGGCGGTTGCCGTTGCGCTCCGGGATCGCGATGGTCCGCTCGTCCAGCACCAGCGCGAAGCCCTCCGGGTCCCCCTTGGGCGAGACGTCGCAGGTTCCGTCCGCGGCCGCGGTGGCCAGCAGGCAGAACCGCGACTGAGCCAGCCACAGCCTGTCCAACTCATGGAGCGCGGGGCGCTCCTTCCGCAGCGCGGCCTCCATGGGGTGCCCAATCAGCGCCCGCAGCTCCTCCTCCGAGGAGACCGGGACCTCCCCCGCCCTCGCCGCCGTCCCGTCCTCGACCTGCGTCACGTCACGCCTCCCGCGACCACCGCGACTCCGGCCGGCCCCGAACCCGTCACCCCTCGGCGCACAGCCGCGAACGCTGGCAATGTACCCCGGTTACGCCACCGCGCCCCGGCCGTTCGATGTTTCACGTGAAACCGGCCCCCACCTTCCCCGTCCCCGTTCGTGGAATCACGGATCTGGTGCGCAGCCGGGGGACGGAGCTCACCCCGGCACCGACTGAACAGCACCCCCGCACCACTCGTCACAACGGCCGGCCGGGATCCGTCACACCGTCATGGACGTCTACCAGGCAGTCGCCACCCGACGCGCGGTGCGCGGCTTCACCGACCGGCCGGTGCCGCCGGAGACCCTGGAGCGGGTGCTCTCCGCCGCCGCCCGCTCGCCCTCCGGCGGCAACCTCCAGCCCTGGCGCTGCTATCTGCTGACCGGCGCCCCGCTCGCCGAGCTGAAGAAGCGCACCGGTGAGCGGGTCGCCGCCGGCGATCC
The DNA here is from genome assembly GCF_000744815.1 of Phaeacidiphilus oryzae TH49. Taxonomy (NCBI): domain Bacteria; kingdom Bacillati; phylum Actinomycetota; class Actinomycetes; order Kitasatosporales; family Streptomycetaceae; genus Phaeacidiphilus; species Phaeacidiphilus oryzae. The sequence goes on along the minus strand of NZ_JQMQ01000005.1, from coordinate 3,607,455 downwards.
CGGTGACGAGCCGGAGTACCCGATGTATCCGGACCGGCTGGACCCCGCCTACCGCGAGCGCCGTTCCGCCGCCGCGGCCCAGCGGTTCGACGCCCTCGGCATCGAGCGCGGGGATGCCCGCGCACGCGCCCGGGAGATCGCCCGCAACTGGGACTGCTTCGGCGCCCCGGCGCTGCTGCTCTGCTATATCGAGCGCGGCATGGGCTCCGCCCAGTGGGCCGACCTCGGCATGTACCTGCAGACCGTGATGCTGCTGCTGCGTGCCGAGGACCTCCACAGCTGCCCGCAGATGGCCTGGTCGGTCTACCACCGCACGGCCGCCGAGGTCGTCGGCCCGCCCGAAGGCCTCCTCCTCTTCGCCGGCCTGTCGATCGGCCACCGGGACCCGTCGGCGCAAGGCCCCCGGACCGCCCGGGCGCCCCTCTCGCAGACGGTCACCTTCCTCGGCGACGCGACCACGACGACGACCACGGCCACCACCGGGTAGCTTTCCGAGCGGAACCACATCCGACGCGGGGGCAGCGATGAGCGTGCTGATCAGGCCGGCCCGGGCGGCCGAGGCCGGGATCCTCAGCGACCTGGCCCTTCGGTCCAAGGCCCACTGGGGCTACGACGCGGACTTCCTCGACGCGTGCCGGGAGGAGCTGACCCTCCGCGCGGACGAGGTGGCCGGCCGACGGACCACGGTGGCCGAGCGGGACGGTCGCGTCCTGGGCTTCACCACCCTCGAAGGAGGGCCGCCCACCGGCGTCCTGGGGATGATGTTCGTCGAGCCGCGAGCCATCGGCCAGGGCATCGGCCGCCTGCTGTTCGAGCACACCGCCGCAGCCGCGCGGGCCCTGGGTTTCACCCGCCTCACCATCGAGGCGGACTCCCACGCCGAGCCCTTCTACCGCGCGATGGGCGCGGTCCCCACCGGAACCGTCCCCTCCGGCTCCATCCCCGGCAGACTGCTGCCGACGCTCCTCCTCACCCTCCCGCACTGAACCCCGCCGCCCGGCCCCACCGCCCGGCCCCGGCCACGCCGTGGCCGGCCGTCAGCTCTGCGCCATGTCCACGAAGCGGGAGTAGTGGCCCTGGAAGGCGACCGTGATGGTGGCGGTGGGGCCGTTACGGTGCTTGGCGACGATCAGGTCGGCCTCGCCGGCCCGCGGGGACTCCTTCTCGTAGGCGTCCTCGCGGTGCAGCAGGATCACCATGTCCGCGTCCTGCTCGATCGAGCCGGACTCGCGGAGGTCCGACACCATCGGCTTCTTGTCGGTGCGCTGCTCGGGACCTCGGTTCAGCTGGGAGAGGGCGATGACCGGGATCTCCAGCTCCTTGGCCAGCAGCTTGAGGTTGCGGGACATCTCGGAGACCTCCTGCTGCCGGCTCTCCGGCCGCCGCGAGCCACCGGTCTGCATCAGCTGGAGGTAGTCGATGACCACCATCCGCAGGTCGTTCCGCTGCTTCAGCCGGCGGCACTTGGCCCGGATCTCCATCATCGACAGGTTGGGCGAGTCGTCGATGTAGAGCGGGGCCTCGTTCAACTCCGGCATCCGGCGGGCGAGCCGGGTCCAGTCGTCGTCCGTCATGTTCCCGGACCGCATGTGGTGCAGCGCCACCCGCGCCTCGGCGGAGAGGAGGCGCATCGCGATCTCGTTCCGGCCCATCTCCAGCGAGAAGATGACGCTGGGCATCCGGCTCTTGATCGAGCAGGCCCGCGCGAAGTCCAGGGCCAGCGTCGACTTTCCCATGGCGGGACGGGCCGCGACGACGATCATCTGGCCCGGGTGGAGGCCGTTGGTCAGCTGGTCGAGGTCGGCGAAGCCGGTGGGCACGCCGGTCATCTGGCCGCTGCGGGAGCCGATCGACTCGATCTCGTCGAGGGCGCCCTCCATGATGTCGCCCAGCGGGAGGTAGTCCTCGTTGGTGCGCTCCTCGGTGACGGCGTAGATCTCCGCCTGCGCGGAGTTGACGATCTCGTCGACGTCGCCGTCCGCCGCGTAGCCCATCTGCGCGATGCGGGTGCCGGCCTCGACCAGCCGGCGCAGCACCGCGCGCTCGTGGACGATCTCCGCGTAGTACTCGGCGTTGGCGGCCGTGGGCACCGAGGAGACCAGGGTGTGGAGGTACGCGGCCCCGCCGACCCGGGTGATCTCGCCGCGCTTGGTGAGCTCGGCGGCGACGGTGATCGGGTCGGCCGGCTCGCCGCGGGCGTAGAGGTCGAGGATGGCGCCGTGGATCAGCTCGTGCGCCGGGCGGTAGTAGTCGGCGGGCTTGAGGACCTCCACCACGTCGGCGATGGCGTCCTTGGACAGCATCATGCCGCCCAGCACCGACTGCTCGGCCAGCAGGTCCTGCGGGGGTACCCGTTCGAAGCCGCGGTCCCCCGAGGAGCCGGAGCGGTCGTCGCCGGAGCCGCGCCCCTGCCGGCCGTCCCGGCCGAAGCCGCGGCCGCCGTTGCGGTCGCCGTTCCGCTCCCCGTTGCGGGAGGAGGACGGGAGCCGGTCGGACGGGCCGTCAGGAATCCCGTCCAGCGCGCCGATTGCGCCCGCCGGCGGCTCGGAGGCGAGGCCCGCCCAGGGGTCCTCGTCCGGCGGAGGAGCCGCCGCCTCCTGTCCCACGTACTGCGGGCCGCTCATCGGACGCCCCCGTTCCTGCTCGACGTGCTGGCACCGACGGGCCGTCAGGGACCTGGGTGAGCTCCTGCGGCGAACGTCGACCCCTCATTCCTACGGCACCGCACTGACAGATCGACTTCTCCCGCGGGCAGTTGCGGGTGCAGTCTGGACTGACGTGACGGCCCCGCCGTGAAGGGTGCGACGAGTCGGCCGAGCGACCACGCTAAGGCCGTGAGCGGGCGGAGACCAACAAAGTTATCCACAGGGGGTGTGGAAGTCGGTCCAATCCCTGTGGAGAAGTCCCCGGATCCTGTGCACAACCCTGGGGACCCCGTTGTGGATAACCTGATGATCCGCCCACCACACCCCAGTTGACCTGCACATTCTCCATCCACCCCCTGTGCAGGGGAAAAACTTCGGCAGTCTGTGCAAGATCACCGGAGAGGCCGCATCGGACACCTGAGCGCCCGCCCTCTGGTAATACCTGCGAGTCAGTTGTGCCCATTACCTGTGGATGACTACGGTAGGACCATGCGACGGAGCCCTTCCGCCGGCCGTTTCCCCCGCCGGAACGAGCCAGACGACCCGACCGGGGGACCGCCCGGGAGGACTAGTCCTCCCCCTTCCCAAGATCCGCGGGGCTCCTCCGAGAGGCCGCCCTCCGGCAACCGCCGGATGGACCGGGAGATCCTCCGGCTCGCCGTCCCCGCCTTCGGCGCGCTGGTCGCCGAGCCGCTCTTCCTCCTCGCCGACTCGGCGATCATCGGTCACATCGGCACCGCCCAACTGGCCGGCCTCGGCGTCTCCGCCGCCCTCCTCTCCACCCTGGTCAACGTCTTCGTCTTCCTGGCCTACGCGACCACCGCCGCGGTGGCCCGCCGGGTCGGCGCCGGCGACCTCCGGGCCGCCATCCGCCAGGGGGTGGACGGGATCTGGCTGGCCGTCATCCTCTCCGCCGCCGTGGTCGCGGTGACCGTCCCGCTGGCCCCGCAGCTGGTCGGCCTCTTCGGCGCCTCGCCGACCGCCACCCCGTACGCCGTCACCTATCTGCGGATCAGCGCCGCCGGCATCCCCGGGATGCTGATCGTGCTGGCCGCCACCGGAGTGCTCCGCGGCCTCCAGGACACCCGCACCCCGCTGATCGTGGCCGTCTCCGGCTTCGGCGCCAACCTGGTGCTCAACCTGGTGCTGGTCTTCGGCGCCGGGATGGGCGTGGCCGGCTCGGCCACCGGAACCGTGATCGCGCAGACCGGGATGGCCGCGGTCTACCTGGTCGTGGTGGTCCGCGGGGTCCGCCGCACCGGAGCCGGGCTGCGGCCCGACCCGGCCGGCATCCGCGCCTCCGCGACCGCCGGACTCCCGCTGCTGGTCCGCACCCTGAGTCTGCGCGCCGTCCTGCTGATCGCCACCGCGGTCGCGGCCCGGCTGGGCAACGACGCGATCGCCGCCCACCAGATCGCGATGTCCCTGTGGAACTTCCTGGCCATGGCGCTGGACGCGATCGCCATCGCCGGCCAGGCGATCATCGGCCGCTACCTGGGCGCGGAGGACGCCCCGGGCGCGCGGCACGCCTGCGGCCGGATGGTCCGCTGGGGCGTCGGCACCGGCGCCGTGCTGGGCGCGCTGCTGGTCCTGGCGGAGCCGCTGTATCTGCCGCTCTTCACCCCGGACCCGGCGGTGCACGGCCTCCTCACCCCGGTGCTGCTGATCATCGCGGTCACCCAGCCGCTCTCCGGCGCGGTCTTCGTCCTGGACGGCGTGCTGATGGGCGCCGGCGACGGCCCCTATCTGGCCTGGGCGATGCTCGGCACGCTGGTCCTCTTCACGCCCTGCGCGCTGCTGCTGCCGGCCGCGGGCGGCGGCCTGACCGCCCTGTGGTGGGCGATGACCGTCTTCATCCTCAGCCGCCTGGTCTTCCTGGCCCTACGCGCCCGAACCGGCCGCTGGCTCGTCACCGGCGCGGAACGCTGAACGAAGTCCCGCAGGGCCGAGTCCCGCAGGGCCGAGTCAGGGACGCGGGGAGCCTGCGGCGTGAAAACCGAGCGGGCCCCGCCCCACGGGGGTGAACCCCCGGGGCGGAGCCCGTCCGGTCATGCTCAGCGCGCCTCGTTACGCGGCGGCGACCGCCACGTTCAGGTTGGCGGCGACGTCGGCGTGCAGCTTCACGCTGACCTTGTGCGCGCCGGTGGTCTTGATCGGCGAGCCGATCTCGACCTTGCGCTTGTCGACCTGCGGGCCGCCGGCCGACTTGATCGCCTCGGCGATGTCCGCCGGGGTGACCGAGCCGAACAGCCGGCCGGTGTCGCCGGCGCGGACGGCCAGGCGGATCGCCAGGCCCTCCAGCTGCGCCTTGACCTCGTTGGCCTGCTCCAGCGTCTGGATCTCGTGGATCTTGCGCGCGCGCTTGATCGCGTCGACATCCTTCTGGCCGCCCTTGGTCCAGCGGATCGCGAAACCGCGCGGGACCAGGAAGTTGCGGGCGTACCCGCCCTTGACCTCGACGACGTCGCCCGCGGCGCCGAGGCCGGAGACCTCGTGAGTGAGGATGATCTTGGTGGTGCTCACGTGAATCACCCTCTCCTTAGCGAGCGGTCGAGGTGTAGGGCAGCAGGGCCATCTCACGGCTGTTCTTCACGGCCGTGGCGACGTCCCGCTGGTGCTGGGTGCAGTTGCCGGTGACCCGGCGGGCACGGATCTTGCCGCGGTCGGAGATGAACTTCCGCAGCAGGTTCGTGTCCTTGTAGTCGACGTAAGTGATCTTGTCCTTGCAGAAGACGCAAACCTTCTTCTTCGGCTTGCGCACAGGCGGCTTGGCCATGGTGTAACTCCAACTGGTGTTTTCGAGATCAGGTCTGAAACACCGTCTGATTCGGAACGTCCGGTGACGCCGCGCCTAGAACGGGGGCTCTTCGGAGTAGCCGCCGCCGGAGCCGCCGCCCCAGCCACCGCCACCGCCGCCGTTGCCACCGCCGGAGGGCGCACCGCCGCCGGAGGCCCACGGGTCGCCGCCCTGGCCGGACTGGCCGCCACCGGAGCCGCCGCCCCAGTCGCCGCCGCCGGAGCCGCCGCCCTGCGGGCCGCCGCCGCCCCAGTTGCCACCGCCGCCCGGGCCGCCGGACCGCTGGGTCCGGGTGACCTTGGCCGTGGCGTTGCGCAGGCTCGGGCCGACCTCGTCGACCTCGACCTCGTAGACCGTGCGCTTCTCGCCCTCACGCGTCTCGTACGAGCGCTGCCGAAGGCGGCCCTGCACGATGACGCGCATGCCCCGCTGCAGCGACTCCGCCACGTTCTCCGCGGCCTGCCGCCAGATGTTGCACGTCAGAAAGAGGCTCTCGCCGTCCTTCCACTCGTTCGTCTGGCGGTCGAAGGTACGCGGAGTCGACGCGAGGCGGAACTTCGCGACGGCCGCACCCGAAGGGGTGAAGCGCAGCTCGGGGTCGTCGACGAGGTTGCCGACGAGGGTGATGACGGTCTCGCCTGCCATGGGATGACCTCTCGGGGGGAGACGTTCCGATCAGATGGTGCCTGCCGCGCGGACCCTGGCCGGGCCCTCGCGGTCACTGCTGTTTCAGTGGGTCTCCGGGCGGAGAACCTTGGTCCGGAGGACGGACTCGCTCAGCGACAGCTGACGGTCCAGCTCCTTGACGACCGCAGGCTCAGCCTTGAGGTCGATGACCGAGTAGATGCCCTCGGACTTCTTGTTGATCTCGTAGGCCAGGCGACGCCGGCCCCACGTGTCGATCTTCTCCACAGCGCCGCCGCCGGTGCGGACGACGTTCAGGAAGGTCTCGATCATGGGGGAGACAGCGCGCTCCTCGACATCGGGGTCGAGGATCACCATCACCTCGTAATGACGCATTGGTAACCCACCTCCTCTGGACTCAGCGGCCACGGTCTCTCCGTGGCAGGAGGGTCAATCGCGTCAGCAAGGGTATCGGCGGGTACTGACACTTCAGAACCGCCGCACCATCGCAGACGGTCCAGGCTACAGGTACCCGATCGGCCTCTTGAAATCGGCGCACGATTTGCACCAGTCTGTACATGTTCCAGGCTTGACCCGCAGACAGCGATCGACAGCTCTCGGAGACCCTCCCCCGGAGGTGGGTTACATGGCCCAGACGGCACGCACTCCTTCTGCCCCGGCGGCGCAAGGCCGGCCGGCCTCCCGCTTCAGCCTCAACTCGGACGGCAAGGCGCACCCGCTGGAGAACACCCTGGCCCTGGTGGTCGCGGTGCTGGGCGCCGTCGCCTTCGCCACCTGCTGGGTCTACCAGCTGCACGTCTTCACCGCCTGGGTCGGCCTGGCCGGCATGATCACGGCGGTGTGGGCCCAGTACATCTCGGCGACCACCGCCGAGCGCTTCGTCATCGTCATCTTCGGCGGCGCCTCGGCCGTCGGATTCGGTATCGCACTCGCCCACGGCGGTCTCGTCTAGTCCGCTCAGTCCGCCGCCGCCCCTCGGCCGACCGGCCTCCCGCCTTCCCCCCGGCGGGAGGCCGGTCGGCGTGACGGAGGGGCAAGTAGGCTTCGCCCCGGACCATCACGCTGACGCGCCGCCCGCTTTGGAGGAGCACCCCGTATGAGCCTGCGTATGAGGACCATCAGCAGGGCCGAGCACCTGGCGTTCATCCGGAGCCTGCCGTCCGCCAGCCACATGCAGGTCCCGTCCTGGGGCGACGTGAAGGCGGAGTGGCGCTCCGAGTCCATCGGCTGGGTGGACGAGGGCAGCGGCCGGATCGTCGGCACCGGCCTGGTGCTGTACCGGCAGCTGCCCAGGATCAAGCGCTATCTGGCCTACATGCCCGAGGGGCCGGTCATCAACTGGTTCGACCCGAACCTCGAGCAGTGGCTCAACCCGATGCTGGCGCACCTGAAGAAGCAGGGCGCGTTCTCGGTGAAGATGGGCCCGCCGGTGATCATCCGGCGCTGGGACGCCGCGGCCATCAAGAAGGCGATCTCCGAGAAGACCGCCAAGCGGCTGCACGACATCGAGGCGAGCTGGTACGAGCCGCGCGCCTTCGAGGTGGTCGACCGGCTGCGCCGGATGGGCTGGCAGCAGGAGGACCCGGACGGCGAGGGCGGCTTCGGCGCCAGCCAGCCGCGCTACGTCTTCCAGGTCCCGCTGGCCGGCCGCACCCTGCCGGAGATCAACAAGGGCTTCAACCAGCTCTGGCGCCGCAACATCAAGAAGGCCGAGAAGGCCGGCGTCGAGGTGGTCCAGGGCGGCTACGACCAGCTGAAGATCTTCCACGACATCTATGTGGTGACCGCCGAGCGCGACCAGTTCACCCCGCGCCCGCTGGAGTACTTCCAGCGGATGTGGCGGGCGCTGACCAGCGAGGAGCCCGACCGGATGCGGCTCTACCTGGCCTACCACGAGGGCGAGCCGCTGGCCGGCACCACGATGCTGACGGTCGGCCAGCACACCTGGTACTCCTACGGCGCCTCCTCCAACCACAAGCGCGAGGTCCGGCCGTCGAACGCGATCCAGTGGCAGATGCTCCAGGACGCCCATGCGATGGGCGCTACCGTGTACGACCTGCGCGGCATCGGTGACGTCCTGGAGGAGAGCGACCACCTCTTCGGGCTGATCCAGTTCAAGGTCGGCACCGGCGGCCAGGCCGCCGAGTACCTGGGCGAGTGGGACTTCCCGCTCAACAAGCTGCTGCACAAGGCGCTGGACATGTACATGTCCCGCCGCTGACCCTGCCGGAACACCACCCGGTACACAAGAAGGAAGAAGGCCCGGACGCGATGGCGCTCTCGCTCTACGTGGACACCCCGCGCTGGCGCGCGCACCAGTACACGGTGCTTCAGCAGTTCCCCGGCCTGATCCCGGTGGCCAAGGGGAACGGCTACGGCTTCCGCAACCTGCGCCTCGCGGAGGAGGCGGCCCGGCTCGGCTGCCAGGTGCTGGCGGTCGGCACCGCCTACGAGGCCGCCGAGGTGAAGGACTACTTCGGCGGCGAGATCATCGTCCTCACCCCGTACCGGGTGGGCGAGGACGCGGTGCCGCTGCCGCAGCGGGTGATCCGCACCGTGGGCACGGTGGACGGGGTCCGGGCGCTGGTCGGCGGCCGGGTGATCATCGAACTGATGACCTCGATGCGCCGGCACGGCGTGCCGGTGGACGAGCTCTTCAAGCTGCGCTCGGCGCTGGACGACGTGCGGGTCGAGGGCTTCGCGGTGCACCTGCCGATGGACCGCCCGGAGGGCGTGGACCCGGTGGCGGAGACCGCGGAGTGGGTGGAGAACCTGCGCTCCCACGGGCTTCCGCTGCACACCATGTTCGTCAGCCACCTGCGGGCGCCGGAGGTGGCCGCGCTCCAGCAGCGCTACCCCGAGGTGCGGTTCCGGGCCCGGATCGGCACCCAGCTCTGGCTGGGCGCCCACGACGTGCTGGAGTCCCGCGGCACCGTGCTGGACGTCCACAAGCTCGCCAAGGGCGAGCGATACGGCTACCGGCAGCACCGGGCGCCGCAGGACGGCAACCTGCTGGTGGTGGCCGGCGGCACCGCCCACGGCGTGGGCCTGGAGGCGCCGAAGAGCATGAGCGGCCTCGCCCCCCGGGCCAAGAACCTGGCCCGGGCCGGCCTCGCCACCCTCAACCGGACGGTCTCGCCGTTCAGCTGGAACGGCTCCAAGCTGCCCTTCGCGGAGCCGCCCCACATGCAGGTCAGCATGCTCTGGCTGCCCGCCGAGACGGCTCCCCCGATGGCCGGCGAGGAACTCAAGGCCACCCTCCGCCACACCACCACCCTCTTCGACCGCATCGTCGACATGGGCTGACGCGGAACGGGCGGCCGTCGCTCCTGGGCCGCACCGCTCCGCGCCGTGGGGGTCGGCGGCGCCGGTGTCACGGCGCCGCCGCTCCCGAGCGGGCCCTGCCGAGTACGAACCGGTCCGCGCAGCGGTCCAGGACGCCGCCCGAGGGGTCGTCGCTGCCGTCCCAGCGGACCGGGTCGCGCTCCGGCAGGAGGATGTCGCGGACCACGATCCCGCACAGGTAGAGGGTGCCGAGGATGTGCACCAGGATCACCACGTGGTACCAGTCCGTGGGCAGGCCCTTCTGCTGCGGGCTGACCGTGAACGCCAGGTAGTACCAGATGCCCAGGAAGTAGACGACCTCGCAGGCCTGCCAGATCAGGAAGTCGCGCCAGCGCGGCCGGGCGAGCACCGCCAGCGGCAGCAGCCACAGGACGTACTGCGGTGAGTAGACCTTGTTCCAGAGGGTGAAGGCGGCGACCACCAGCAGGGCCAGCTGCGCCACCCGCGGCCGCTGCGGGGCGGCCAGCGCCAGCCAGCCGATGCCCAGGCAGCTGACGATCATCAGCGCCGCGTCCAGCAGGTTGATGGTCGAGACGCTCATCGACAGCCCGCGCTGTTCGAGGATCAGCCAGAGCGATCCGTAGTCGGCGCCGCGGGTCTCGCTGAAGGTGTAGAAGGTCTTCCAGCCCGGATAGGCGAGGATCATGAACGGCAGGTTGACCACCAGCCAGGAGGCCGCCCCGCCGGCCAGCGCCTTCCAGAACTCCCGCAGCCGCCCGCCGCGGAGGCAGAGCACCAGCAGCGGACCGAGGAGCAGCACCGGGTAGAGCTTGGCGGCCGTCGCCAGGCCGATGAACACCCCCGCCCAGACGGTCCGCTGCCGCGCCCACAGGGCCATCGCCACCGCGGCCAGGGCGACCGCGAGAAGGTCCCAGTTGATGGTGGAGTCCAGCGCCAGCACCGGGGCCACCGCGAAGAGGAGGGCGTCCCAGGGGCGGCGGCGATGGGTGCGCATCACGGCGATCACCGCGACGATCGCGCAGAGCATCAGCATCCCCGCGTTGACCATCCAGAAGACCTGCTCGCGGGAGACGTCACCGCCGCCGCCCGGCGTCAGCCAGGTCGCGACCTGCATGAACACCCCGGTCAGCACCGGGTATTCGAGGTACTGCAGGTGGGGGTCGGTGGCGTTGGGGATCCTGTCCAGGTACGGCACGTTCCCGGCCGCGAAGCCGCGCAGGGTGAACAGATGCGGGATGTCGCTGTAGCAGGCGTGGTCGTACTGCGCCGTGGTGCCGAAGAACCAACCCCCGTGGTAGCAGGGCATCTTCTGCACCATGCCGAGGGCGAAGACCACGATGGTGCAGACGGCCAGCACCCGCGCCGCCGTCCACCAGTTGACGCCGAGGAGGGCGCGCCTGCCGGGGGGACCGCCGAAGACCTCGCTGCCGGCGGCGGCGACCGGGTCCTCGTCGGCGGGGACCACGACGGTGTCCTCCGGCGGAGGGGCGTCCACCATCCCGTGCGGGGGGCCCGGCGTCGGGCCCGGGGTGGGGTCCTCCGGCGTCAATTCGGACTGGCTCCACGTCATGTCCGCCATCCTGCCGTACGTTCCTGAGCGTGCCCGCCCTTTCCCCCGGGAACAGCGGGAACAGCAGGAGCGGCCGGAACAGCAGGAGCGGCCACGGCGGGGTCGCCGTGGCCGCTCCGGGGGCCGTTACCCGACCGACGCCGGGTCAGCCGCCCCAGGGGCCGTGCTGCTTGGTGCTCGTCGCGGTCGGAGTACCGCTGCTGGTCGGCCCGCCGGTCGGCGTCGGTCCGCCGCCACCGCCGCCGCCCCCGTTCCCGGGCCCGCAGAACAGCACGCAGGTCGTCGGGCTGGTGGACGGTGTCGGGCTGTCCGTCGGCTTGCCGTGCCCGTTGCCCGGGGTGGGCGAGCTGGCCGAGGCCGAGGCCGTCGGCGTGGCGGTCGGGGTCGGGGCGATCGCCGGGGCGCCGAACTCGTCCGCGCCCTTGGGCAGCGCCGGGTTGGGCGTCGGGAACGGCGTGTTCCCGTAGTCGTTGATCGCCTTCATGTAGTCCACCCAGACCCCGGCCGGGAAGTTGCCACCGAAGGTCTTGGGCTGCCCGCCGACGCCCTCCATGCTCTCCAGGGTGGCCGCCTTCGGGTCCTCCTTGAACATGGTGATCGCGGTGGCCAGGCTCTTGGTGTAGCCGATGAACCAGGCCGAGTGGTACTCGTCGGTGGTACCGGTCTTGCCGGCCACGTACGGGCCGAGCGCCTTGGCCTTGTAACCGGTGCCGTCCGGGTTCTCCACCACGCCCTTGAGGACGTCGCTCACGGTGTCCGCGATGTTCGCCGCGATCGCCGTCTGGGCCTGCGGGATGGCCACGGACTCGACCTTGGAGCCGTTGTAGTCCACCTCGGTCACCGAGTACGGCTCGGTGTGCACCCCGGAGTTGTCGAAGGTGGCGTAGACCGAGGCCATCCGGATCGGCGAGATGGTCGAGGTGCCGATGTAGAAGCCGGCGCTGGGCTCGGCCATGGTCTTCGGCAGCACACCGAGCTTCTGCGCCACGTTGGCGACGTTCTGGTAGCCCACGTACTCACCGAGCTGCACATACGGCGTGTTGACCGACATCTCCATGGCCTTGCGCAGCGAGATGTACCCGTACGCGGTGGTCACGTCGTTCTTCTGGTGCAGCAGGCCGTCGTTGGTGCCGGAGCTGTCCACCGTGCCGGCCTGGTTGTTGGTGATGTACTGGCCGTTCTGGTCCTTGATCTTGATCTCGTCGTCGCCGTTGAAGCGGCTGTTGACGCCGATCTTCGAGCGCGGGGAGCCGGGGGAGAGGACCGCTCCGTCCTGCAGCGCGGTGGCCAGCACGATCGGCTTGAAGGTCGAACCGACCTGGATGCCGCTCGCGTTGGCGTTGTCCACGTAGTAACCCTGGTCGTATCCGGGACCGCCGTAGATCGCCTCGATCTTCCCGGTCGCGGGGTCCACCGAGGCTCCGCCGAACTGGACGTTCTTGTCGGCCTTGCGGGTCGGGGAGAGGCTGGCCTTGCGGGTCTTGTCCACCGCCGCGGTCAGCGCCGCGGTCTTCGTCTTGTCGAAGGTGGTGTGGATCGTGTAGCCGCCCTTGGCCAGGTCGGCATCGGTGATCTCGCCCTTGGAGTGGTCCTTCACATACTGGTTGGCCAGATCGATCATGTAGCCGGTCTGCCCGGTCTGCCCGGGGCTCTGCTGCCACTTGATCGTCTTCGGGAAGGTCGACGGGGTGTACTTGGCCCGCTGGTCCGGGGTCAGCCAGTGCGCCGCCACCATCCGGTCCAGCACGTATCCCCAGCGGGAGATGGCGGTCTGCTTGGCCGTGGGGTCGGTGTCGATGTTCTGGTACAGGCTCGGCTCGTTCACCGAGGCGGCCAGGAAGGCGCCCTGGGCCAGGTTCAGGCGGTTGGAGTCGACGCCGAAGTAGGCCCGCGCGGCGGCCTGGATGCCGTAGGCGCTGCGGCCGTAGTAGTTGGTGTTGAGATACCCGGCGAAGATCTGGTCCTTGGACATGTTGCCGGGCTGGCTGATCTTGATCGAGGTCAGGATCTCGTCGAACTTGCGGGTGACCGACTGGGTCTGGTTCTGGATGATCGAGTTCTTCACGAACTGCTGGGTGATCGTCGAACCGGACTGGACCTCGCCGCCCTCGGCCATGTGCAGCACGGCCCGGGCGATGCCGGTGAAGTCGACGCCGCTGTCCTTGTAGAAGTTGGCGTTCTCGGCGGCCAGGAAGTCGTGCTGGACGTCCGTCGGGACCTTGTCCAGCGAGACGTTCTGACGGTTCGTCGAACCCACCGTGGCCATCGTGGAGCCGTCGGCCCACTTGTACACGTTGCTCTGCTGCAGGGAGGTCGGCGACCAGTTGGGCACCGAGGTGTTGGCGTACGCGATGCCGACCAGGCCGGTCATCCCGCCGGCGCCGATCAGGAACGTGCCCAGCACCTGCTTCCAGGAGGGCACGAACCGGCGGACGCCGTGCTTCCCCCAGCGCGGGTAGTCGATGAACCGTTTCGGGGGCGGACCGCCGGGCCCGCCCGGTCCCCCGCCGGCGCCCCGGCCGCCACCGCCGCCGCGTCCGCCACCGCCGCGACCGCCGGACTGGGCGGCCCGGCGCATCTCGGCGCGGGTCATCCTGGGCTGGGCCATCGTCGGATCGGCACCGGGACCGGCCCGATGGCCGGCACCCGGCCCCTGGCCGTAGCCGCCGAAGGTGCCCGAGGCACCCGGGCCCCCCGGGCCGGCAGGCCCACCAGGCCCCCCAGGCCCCCCGACGGAACCGTTACCGGTGGCCGACGTTCGTCGGGGAGGCGGGGGCGCCGCTCGGCGACCTGAGGCCGGGCGCCCGACGCTCCGGCCGACGCCTCTGCCGCCGCCTCCGGACGGCGGCTGCTTTCGCCGGTGTTCGCTCATGCTTCCAGCTGCTCCTCGGACAGGTCCGCAGACCTAGACGCGGTCTTCCAGTTCCTCGCCCCGCGCACGGTCTGGCCCCGCGCGGGGTTCCCCCGGGTCGCCGGCCGCATAGGCCGCACCTCACCAAGGACGGGGACGCACCATACGCCCCTATGGTTCCCGGCGTTCTGCATAGCCGACAGAGTACGCAGGAGTACTAGGCGTCCAATCCGGCATCAACTGACAATCCGGGCAAACCCATCAGAGAACGGGTGTGGGGTTTTCGTCTGTCCGGCTCGCCCCGCACACACGGTGCCGTCGCCCCCCACCCTCCGGTCATGTCTTGCGGTCTCCGGGGGTCTCGTTCTATCGTCTCGATGTATCGGCTCGATACATCAGCTCGACATAAGAGCCGGCTGTGCGGAGAGGAGGGACACGGAATGAGCAGACGATCGGGGATCCTCGAGTTCGCCGTACTCGGCCTGCTGCACGACTCGCCGATGCACGGCTACGAGCTGCGGAAGCGGCTCAACGTGCTGCTGGGATCGTTCCGGGCGTTCTCCTACGGCACCCTCTATCCCTGCCTGAAGAGCCTGGTGGCGCAGGGCTACCTGATGGAGGAGAAGAATCCGGGCGACCCCTACGTCCCGGCCACGGCGATCAACGGCAAGCGGTCGAAGATCGTCTACCGGCTGACCCCGGAGGGGAAGCAGCGCTTCGAGGAGCTGCTCTCCGAGTCCGGCCCGGACGCCTGGGAGGACGAGCAGTTCGGCGTCCACTTCGCCTTCTTCGGCCAGACCGACCGCGCCGTCCGGATGCGCGTCCTGGAAGGGCGCCGCAACCGGCTGGAGGAGCGCCTGGAGCGGATGCGCTCCGCGCTCGCCAAGACCCGTGAGCGGCTCGACCGCTACACCTTGGAACTCCAGCGGCACGGCCTCGAATCGGTGGAGCGAGAGGTCCGCTGGCTGAACGAGCTGATCGAGACGGAGCGGGGCAATCGCGCGCCGCGCGGCGGCGACTCCCCCTGACGGAGTCGCGGAGCCCCCTCCGCTCACCCGCTCAACCGCAGTACGGCTTGACCGCACAACAGAGCACGTCAACAGGACGGGTCCGCAGCACCACCACGGCCCGGACCGTCCGTTTCAGCAACCAGCTGAGGCCTCGTCAAATCGGCGGAGCCTTGAGGACTTCACAGGGAGCAACCGGAATGGGTTCGGTTCGCGTAGCCATCGTGGGTGTGGGCAACTGCGCCGCCTCACTGGTCCAGGGCGTCGAGTACTACAAGGACGCCGACCCGACCGCCAAGGTCCCCGGCCTGATGCACGTTCAGTTCGGTGACTACCACGTCCGGGACGTCGAGTTCGTCGCCGCCTTCGACGTGGACGCCAAGAAGGTAGGCCAGGACCTCGCGCACGCCATCACGGCCAGCGAGAACAACACCATCAAGATCTGCGACGTACCGCCGACCGGCGTCACCGTGCAGCGCGGCCACACCCTGGACGGCCTCGGCAAGTACTACCGGGAGACCATCGAGGAGTCCGCCGAGCAGCCCGTGGACATCGTCCAGGCGCTCAAGGACGCCGAGGTCGACGTTCTGGTCTGCTACCTGCCGGTGGGCTCCGAGGACGCCGCCAAATTCTACGCCCAGTGCGCGATCGACGCCAAGGTGGCCTTCGTCAACGCGCTGCCGGTCTTCATCGCCGGCACCAAGGAGTGGGCGGACAAGTTCACCGAGGCCGGCGTGCCGATCGTGGGCGACGACATCAAGTCCCAGGTGGGCGCGACCATCACCCACCGCGTGATGGCGAAGCTCTTCGAGGACCGCGGCGTCGTCCTGGACCGCACCATGCAGCTGAACGTCGGCGGCAACATGGACTTCAAGAACATGCTGGAGCGGGACCGGCTGGAGTCCAAGAAGATCTCCAAGACCCAGGCCGTCACCTCCCAGATCCGGGACCGCGACCTGGGCGCCGACAACGTCCACATCGGCCCGTCCGACTACGTGGCCTGGCTGGACGACCGCAAGTGGGCCTACGTCCGCCTCGAGGGCCGCGCCTTCGGCGAGGTGCCGCTGAACCTGGAGTACAAGCTCGAGGTCTGGGACTCCCCGAACTCGGCCGGCATCATCATCGACGCCCTCCGCGCCGCGAAGATCGCCAAGGACCGCGGCATCGGCGGCCCGATCCTCTCCGCGAGCAGCTACTTCATGAAGTCGCCGCCCGTGCAGTACTTCGACGACGAGGCCAAGGAGAACGTCGAGAAGTTCATCCGCGGCGAGGTCGAGCGCTGATCGACCGACCCACCGTCGGTGAGCCGGGGTCGTGTTTCACGTGAAACACGACCCCGGCTCGTTGCGCGTGCGACCCCGTTCCGGCGCTGTTTCACGTGAAACAGCGGGAAACCGGGTCGGACGGCGCCTCGCGCCCGGGCGCGTGAACTGACACCCTGGGGGCGTGGTGATCAACGTCGCCCCGCTTCGCCTCCCGGCGTTCCGGCGCCTCCTCGCGACCCGGCTGCTCTCCCAGCTCGCGGACGGGGTCTTCCAGGCCGCGCTGGCCGCCTATGTCGTCTTCTCCCCCGAGCGGCAGCCGACCCCCGGGGCGATCGCCTCCGCCTTCGCGGTGATGCTGCTCCCCTTCTCCCTGGTGGGCCCGTTCACCGGAGTCCTCCTCGACCGCTGGCGCCGCCGCCAGGTGCTGCTGTACGGAAACCTGCTGCGGCTGCTGCTCTGCCTGGCCACCGCCGCCGTACTGGCCGGCGCCCCGCCCGCGGTCTACCTGGGCGCCGCTCTGCTGGTCACCGGCGTCAACCGGTTCGTACTCGCCGGACTCTCCGCCGCCCTGCCGCAAGTGGTCCCCGAGGAGCAGCTGGTCGCGGCCAACTCGATGGCCCCCACCCTGGGCACCCTCGCCGCAGCACTCGGCGGCAGCGCTGCCGTCGCCGTCCACCTGGTCCTCCCGCCCGGTTCCGGGGCGGACGCCACCCTCCTCGCCGGTGCCGCGCTCGGCTACGGCTGCTCCTCGCTGGCCGTCACCACGCTGGGGCGGGACGCCCTGGGGCCGGTCGCGGTCACCGAGGGAACGGCCACCGCCGAGGGAACGGCCGCCGCCGAGGGACAGCCGGCCGATCCGCCCGCCTCGCTCGGCGTGCTGCTCTCCGCGGACGCCGCCGCCCTCCTCGCCGGGGTCCGCCATCTGCTGCGGGAGTGCCGCCCGGCCGCCTTCGCCCTGGGCGCGGTCACCGCCACCCGGTTCTGCTACGGCCTGCTACTGGTCTGCCTGCTGATGCTGTGCCGGAACACCTTCGCCGACCCGGGAGACCAGAGCGCCGGCCTCTCCCTCCTCGGCCTCGCCGTCGGCGCCTCCGCCCTCGGCTTCTTCGCCGCGGCCCTCCTCACCCCCGCCGGAGCCCGCCGGTTCGGCGCCGACGGCTGGCTGCTCGGCAACCTGCTGGCGGCGCTGGTCCTCACCCCGGCGCTCTGCCTCTTCTTCTCCTACGGGCCGATGCTGCTGGGCGCCGCACTGATCGGCATGGTCTCCCAGGCGGTCAAGATCAGCACCGACACCCTCGTCCAGTCCACCGTGGGCGACGCCTACCGGGGCCGCGTCTTCGCCGTCTACGACGTGCTGTTCAACGCGGCCCTGGTGGCCGCGGCCGCGGCCGCCGCCCTGCTGCTGCCGGCCAGCGGCCGTTCGGCGCCGCTGATCCTCTTCGCCACCCTCCTCTACGGCGCCACCGCGGTGGTCTACGGCAGCGCCACCGCCGGCCGGCGCCGGAACGGACGGCCGGCCGGGGACCAGGAGGCGGTCAGCCCCGGCTCTCCCACCAGCGCCTGAGCTCGGACACCGCGTCCTCGTAGGCCATCGGCCCGTTCTCCAGGCGCAGTTCCAGCAGGTAGCGGTAGGCCTCGCCGACCTCGCGGCCCGGCTTGAGGCCCAGGATCTCCATGATCTGGTTGCCGTCCAGGTCCGGGCGGAGGGAGTCGAGCTCCTCCTTCTCCTGGAGCTCGGCGATCCGGTTCTCCAGCCCGTCGTAGGCACGGGCCAGCGCGGCCGCCTTCTTCCGGTTGCGGGTGGTGCAGTCCGAGCGGGTCAGCTTGTGGAGCCGGCTGAGCAGCGGACCGGCGTCCCGGACATAGCGGCGCACCGCCGAGTCCGTCCACTCGCCGGAGCCGTAGCCGTGGAAGCGCAGATGGAGCTCGACCAGCCGGGAGACGTCCGCGATGATCTCGTTGGAGTACTTGAGCTCGCGCAGGCGCTTTTTGGCCATCTTGGCCCCGACCACCTCGTGGTGGTGGAAGGAGACCCCGCCGCCGGCCTCGAACCGCCGGGTGCGCGGCTTGCCGATGTCGTGGAGCAGGGCGGCCAGCCGCAGCGTCAGGTCCGGGCCCGACTCGCCCTCCAGGGCGATCGCCTGGTCCAGCACGGTCAGGCTGTGCTCGTAGACGTCCTTGTGCCGGTGGTGCTCGTCCCGCTCCAGGCGGAGCCCCGGCAGCTCCGGCAGCACCCGGTCGGCCAGCCCGGTGTCCACCAGCAGCCGCAGACCCTCCCGCGGACTCGCGGACAGCAGCAGCTTGTTGAGCTCGCCCTGGATCCGCTCGGCGGAGACGATGTCGATCCGGCCGGCCATGTCGGTCATCGCCTCGACCACCTCGGGCGCCACCGAGAAGCCCAGCTGGGAGGCGAAGCGGGCGGCCCGCATCATCCGCAGCGGGTCGTCCGAGAAGGACTCCTCGGGCGTGCCCGGGGTGCGCAGCACGGCCGCCGCGAGGTCGTCCAGGCCGCGGTGCGGGTCGATGAACTCGACCTCGGGCAGCGCCACCGCCATCGCGTTCACCGTGAAGTCCCGGCGGGCCAGGTCCTCCTCGATCGAGTCCCCGTAGGAGACCTGCGGCTTGCGGGAGTCGCGGTCGTACGCCTCGGAGCGGTAGGTGGTGATCTCGATCTGGAAGGAGCGGTCGGTGCCGGAGCCGTCGGTGGCCCGCACCTTCTTCTGCGCCCCCACCGTGCCGAAGGCGATCCCCACGTCCCAGAGCGCGTCCGCCCACGGCTTCACCAGGGCGAGGATCTCCTCGGGCCGGGCGTCGGTGGTGAAGTCCAGGTCGTTGCCGAGCCGTCCCAGCAGCGCGTCCCGTACCGAGCCGCCGACCAGGGCCAGCTTGAAGCCGGCGGCCTGGAAGCGGCGCCCCAGCTCGTCGGCGACCGGATAGACGTTCAGAATCTCGTCCACGGCCCGGTTCCGGGTACGAGTGGGCGTCCGGGCGTCGGCGGAGGCGGCCGAGCCGGCGGTGTCGGCGGAGTCGCTGAGGTTTGGCACGACTCACTAGGGTACGTGGCTGCGCCACCGGCTCGGCCCCGGCCACGGCAAGTCCCGTGCGGAGTCCGCGCGCGGGTGGCGAGAGGCCGGTGGAGATGCCCCGTACGGGCGCTTCCCAAGCGCTGGGCAGGCACTACTGCCCCGGGAACGTCGTTACCATGCAGAGCACTCCGAATGGTAGGCACTAACGGCACGGCAGGCATCGAGCTACTTCCGACAGCTATCGAGGACGGACGAGGGCACGTGGGCGAAGGGGCACAACCGGCCGGTGGCGCGTGCGGGGGGACGGCCTCTCCGCGGACCCTGAGGAGCCGGCGGACCCGCCGACCGCACGGCGCGGTGCTGCGCCGTCCGCGGCCGGTCCTCTCCGGGGCGGTGGCCCTGGTGCTCGCCTGCCTGGCCGGCGCGGCCGGCCTGACCCCGGGCGCGCAGGCGGCGACCCTCAGCGCCGCCACCACGCCGGGCGGGTCGGTCGGGGCCGGCGGCTCCGGCGCGACCGGCGGCTCGGCGACGGCGATCGACGCCTCCGCGTCCGCGGTACCGGCCAAGGCCCCGGCGAAGTCGTCCACCCCGCAGATCGCCCTGGGCAGCATCACCCCCAACGCCCCCCGCAAGGGCTCGACCCTCCAGATCCGCGGCAGTTTCACGGCGGGCGCCGCCGCGGTCCGCGGCGCCTCGGTCGGCCTGCGGGTCGGCGGCAACCCGCTGAGCGGGCGGGCCTCGATCGCCGCGGTCGCCGACGGCCACTCACCGGCCGGGGCGGAGGGCGCCCTGCTGGCCAAGCCCACCACCCGGCTGCCCGACCTGGTGCCCGGCCAGTCCGCGGACTTCACCCTCAGCGTCGCCGCCGACTCCCTCAACCTGGGCCCGGACGGCGTCTACGAGCTGACCGTGGAGGTCTTCACCGGCGGCACCGGCAACCCCAGCCGGACCACCGCCGTCCACACCTTCCTGCCCTGGTTCCCGAGCTCCTCCGGGGTGCGGCCGACCAGGATCGCCACCCTCTGGCCGCTCACCGACGCCCCCCGGGTACAGGCCCAGACCTATTCGCCGTCCGGGAACGACGCCCAGACGCCGGTGCTCACCGACGACTCGACCGCCGCCGAGATGGCCCAGGGCGGCCGCCTCGACCAGCTGGTCTCCCTCGGCAGCGGGCTGCAGTCCAACAACATCCCGGTGACCTGGGTGGTCGACCCGGACCTGCTGGACACCGCGCACACCATGTCCACCGGCTACCGGCTGACCAAGGGCGACGACTCCCAGGGGGCCCGTGCGGACAACACCGCCCAGGGCAGCGGCGGCGGCAACGCCGCCAACTGGCTGAGCGCCACCCAGAGCGCGGTGCAGGGCCACGAGGTGGTCGCCCTCCCGTACGCCGACCCCGACCTCGCCTCGATCGCCCACAGCGGCGTCGGGTCCAGCGCGCTCTCCGGGGAGCTGACCAAGTCCGTGACGGCCGGCCAGTTCACCGTGGACGGCCGCCTCCAGGTCTCCGCGAACGACACCGTGGCCTGGCCCTACCAGGGGTACACCGACACCTCGATCGTCGGCGCCGCCCACCGGGCCGGGGACCGGACGGTGATCGTCAACGGCGCCAGCATGCCGAACTCCTCGTCGCTGAACTACACGCCGTCCGCGGCCCGCTCGATCGGCTCCGGGATGACCGCGGTCGTCGCCGACCAGGCGGTCTCCGACATCTTCTCCGGGGACCTCTCCACCCAGGGCGCCCAGACCCTGGCCGAGCAGCGCTTCCTGGCCGAGACCCTGATGATCACCCTGGAGCTGCCCAGCACCCAGCGGAGCATCCTGGTCACCCCGCCGCGCCAGATGTCGGCGGGCGCCGCGCGCGCCCTCAGCGCGGGCCTGGAGTACGCGGTGCAGGGCAAATGGGCGGCCGGCACCTCGCTCAAGTCGGTCAGCCAGGCGGATTCGGGGGCGGCCACCAACCACACCGTCCCGCCGGTCTCCGCGTACCCGTCGGCGGCCCGGGCCGGCGAGCTCTCCCGGGCCACCCTGCAGCAGGTGATGGGGGTGCAGAGCAAGCTCGCCCTGCTGGAGAAGATCCTCACCCTGAAGTACCGCGTGATCAATCCGTTCTCCACGGCCATAGCGCGTTCGGTCTCCACCGCCTGGCGGGTGTCGCCGTCCGCCGGGGACGCCTACCGCTCGTCCATGCAGGCCTATCTGGCGAACCTGCAGTCCGCCGTCAAGATCCTGCCGAAGTCCGACCTCAAGCTCACCGGCACCAGCGGCACCATCCCGGTGACCGTCCAGAACGACCTCCAGCAGCCGGTGAACGGCCTCCGCCTGGTGCTCAGTTCGAGCAACTGGCTGCGGCTCAACATCAGCCAGGCGCAGGACGTCAGCGTGGCCGGCGGCGGCCGCAACACGACGTACTCCTTCAAGGCGGGCGCCCGCGCCAACAAGGGCGTCGAGGTCACCGCCCAGCTGTACACCACCGCGGACAACCACCCCTTCGGATCGCCGATCACCTTCGAGGTGAACGTCACATCGGTGACCGGCGGCGTGGTCTGGGTACTGGCCATCGGGGGACTGCTGGTGGTCCTCGCCGGACTGCGGATGTACGGGCAGCGGAAGAAGCGGGCAGAACGGGGCGAGGGGCCCGACGAGGACCCGGAGGCCCCGCTCGACCCGGACGCCCCGCTGGACCCGGACGCCCCGCAGGCCCCGAGCGACGGCGACGAGCCTGGCAGCGGCGACCGGACGGCTGACGGCCCCACCGGGGATCATGGTCCCCGAATCGGGACCGAAAGCCGGGGGTAGCCACCACCGGATGAGAAGGTAGGTGTCGGGTTCGAGAAGGACGAGAAGGATTGGTGCGCTCTCGCCGCTCGACCCGACCCAGTAGTACCGGAACCGGAGAGGCCACATGAGCGCGGCGCCGCACGACGGCAGGACCCACCAGGGCGGAGGCGACCCCTCCCGCCGGCGGCACGGTCCCGCCGATCGGCCGGAGGACGCCGATCCCCGTCAGGCCGATCCACAGGCCGGGGCGGACCCCTACCTGGACGAGGCGTACCGCCACGACCCGTACGCCCAGAACCCGTACGCCCAGGGCGGCTACCCGTACCCGCAGCCGGACCAGCACCAGCAGGGTCAGCCGCAGCCGCCGCACCAGGCGCAGCAGCCCCCGCACCAGGACCCGCAGAATCCGTACGTCCAGCCGGGACCCCCGCAGGACCCGTACCAGCAGGACTACCGGCAGCCGGGCTACCCCGAGCAGCAGTCCCCGCAGGGGTACGCCCAGCCTCAGCCGTCGCACCAGCCGCAGCCGTCGCACCAGCCGCAGCAGCCCGGCTACGGCGGCGAGCAGCCCTACCCCGCTCCCGGCCCCCAGGAGGGCTACCCCGAGCAGGGCGGCTACCCGCCGCAGCCCGGATACGGCTACCCGCAGCAGCCCGGCTACCCCGAGCAGTCCGGCTACCCGGCCGGCCCCACCTCGGACCACTCCGGCTACGGCCCGGCCACCGAGTACCGGGCCGGCCACGCCCCCGACTACCAGGGCGACTACCACGGGCAGGAGCTCGGCGTCGACGCCCTCCTCTCCGGCCACGGCCAGTCCGGCCCGCCCTCCGCTCCCGTACCGGGGCAGGCGCCGGGCCACACGCCGGGCCAGGCCCCCGGCCAGGACCCCTACGAGTTCCTCTACCGGGACGCCGGCGGCTCGGGCGCCAGCCCCATCCCGGAGACCGACACCGGCTGGTCCGGCCACCCCGGGCAGCCGGCCCCCGGCTCGGAGTTCCTCGACCCGCACGGCAACGACTACGCCCGGGACTACGAGGAGACCTACCAGCTCCACTACGCGCCCAGCTTCTACGGCGGGGCCGCGGGTGACATAGCGGCCGAGTCCACCGGCTCCATCCCGGTGATCGAGCTCGACGGCGACCGCCCCTCCGAGGGGGCCGCCGAGGGCAAGGCCAAGGGCAAGGCCGGCTCGCTGCTCAGCTCCAGCGCGCTGATGGCGGCCGGCACCCTGGTCTCCCGCGGCACCGGCTTCGTCCGGACCATGGTCATCGCGGCCGCGATCGGCGTCAGCGGGATGGGCGACTCGTACCAGATCGCCTACACCCTGCCGACCATGGTCTACATCCTGGTCGGCGGCGGCGCGCTGAACGCCGTCTTCGTCCCGCAGCTGGTGCGGTCGATGAAGAACGACAAGGACGGCGGCGAGGCCTACGCCAACCGGCTGCTGACCCTGGTCGTCTGCGGACTGGCCGGCGTCGTCTTCGTCATGGTGCTGGCCGCGCCCCTGCTGGTCAGACTGCTCTCCGCGTCGGTGATGTCGACGCCGTCCAGCGCCGATGTGACGGTGTCGCTGGCCCGCTACTGCCTGCCCACGATCTTCTTCATGGGCGTCCACGTGGTGATGGGCCAGATCCTCAACGCCCGGGGCCGGTTCGGCGCGATGATGTGGACCCCGGTGCTCAACAACATCGTGGTGATCTTCACCTTCGGGATGTACATCTGGGTCTTCGGCACCTTCCGGCACTCCCAGGTCACCCCGGCCACCATCTCGCCCGAAGGGGTCCGCCTCCTCGGCATCGGCACCCTCCTCGGCCTGGTGGTGCAGGCGCTGTCGATGATCCCGTACCTCCGCCGTTCCGGGCTGCGCTTCCGCCCCCGCTTCGACTGGCGGGGGCACGGCCTCGGCCACGCCGCCAAGCTGGCCCGCTGGACCTTCCTCTTCGTGCTGGCCAACCAGGTCGGGTACATGGTGGTCACCCAGCTGGCCACCTCCGCCGAGAAGGCCGCCTCACGGCAGGGCTTCGCCGGCGCCGGTCTGGCCGCGTACTCCAACGCCCAGCTGATCTGGCAGCTGCCGCAGGCGGTGATCACCGTCTCGGTGATGAGCGCGGTGCTCCCGCGGATCTCCCGGGCGGCCTCGGACGGGGACGCGGGGGCGGTCCGCGACGACATCTCCTATGGACTGCGCACCTCCGCCGTGGCGATCGTGCCCTGCGCCTTCGTCTTCCTGGCGCTCGGCCCCTGGATCGGCTCGCTGATCTACGGACTCGGCTCCAGCGGGGGCGGCGGCCGGTCCATCGGCTTCATGCTCTCCGCCTTCGCCCTCGGCCTGATCCCGTACTCCGCCCAGTACGTGCTCCTCCGCGGCTTCTACGCGTACGAGGACACCCGGACGCCCTTCTACAACACGGTCTGGATCGCCGCGGCCAGCGCGGTCCTGTCCGCCCTCTGCTACGTGGTGCTGCCCTCCCGCTGGGCGGTCACCGGCATGGCCTTCGGCTACGGCGTCGCCTATCTGATCGGCGTGCTGGTCGCGGTGCCCAGGCTGCGGCGGCTCCTCGGCGATCTGGACGGCAGCCGGATCCGGCGCACCTACGTCCGGCTGATCGGCGCCAGCATCGTGCCGGCGATCGCCGCCTTCCTGATCGCCCGTCTGGTGGAGGGCGCGATCGGCGGCGGCCTCTTCGGGACGCTGGCCACCCTGCTGGCCGGCCTGCTGGTGCAGGGCGGGCTCTTCCTGCTGATCGCCAACCGGATGCGGATCGAGGAGCTCAACTCGCTGCTCGGGATGGTTCGCTCACGTTTCGGTCGCTGATCCTCGACTCGAACGCGCGGGTCGTCAGCTTCGGCGACGACGCCTTCGGAGGAATCCCCGGAAATCCTCACACCGCGCCAAACCCCTTGCCGCAGAAGGTAAGAGATGATTTCGGGCAACGTTCCGCGGCACTCGCGGGTCGTACTCGGGTGAGATGAGTGGGCACAATTGTGCTCGGCCCGCCGCCACCACTGCGGGTCTGGGCAGCAGGGGAGGCAGGGACACGGTGTCGGAGCGCATCAAGGCCACCGCTGACGTTCCGTCAGCAACCGCACCGGCGGATCAGCCGCAGGGCGATCCGATGGTGGGAGTGGCCCCGATCCGGCACAGCGGAGACCGCATCGCCGGGCGCTACCGCCTGGAGGAGTGCATCAGCCAGGCCGGCGTCTTCACCAGCTGGCGGGCCGTGGACGAGAAGCTCAGCCGCGCGGTCGGCGTCCACCTCCTCTCCTCCGGCAACCAGCGCGCCCAGCAGGTGCTGGCGGCGGCCCGCTCCGCGGCCCTCTTCGGCGACCTCCGCTTCGTCCAGGTCCTGGACGCGGTGGAGAGCACCACCGAGCCGGCCAGGCCGGCCCAGGAGGACGACGGGCCGGCGGACGGCCCGCAGCCGGACGGCCCGCAGCCCGACGGCGCCCTGGTGTACGTGCTGCGGGAGTGGCTGCCGCGGGCCACCGACCTCGGGACCCTGATCGCCCGCGCGCCCCTGGAGCCGCACGAGGCGTACCAGATGATCCGGCAGGTCTCGGACGCCATGGCCGCCGCCCACCGGCGCGGGATGGCGCATCTCCGGCTCACCCCGTCCTGCGTGCTGCGCTCCGAGACCGGCCAGTACCGGATCAACGGCCTGGCCGTGGACGCCGCCCTCCACGGCCTGAGCGCCGAGCCCGGCCGGCCCGGCGCGGCCGACGCGGCCGACGGCCCGGCGGAGAGCGCGGAGGTCCGCGACACCCGGGCCATGGGCGCCCTCCTCTACGCCTCGCTCACCGGCCGCTGGCCGACCGAGGAGGACCGGTACGGCATTCCCGGGCTGCCCAGGGGCACCGGCGAGGCCGCCCCCGACCAGATCCGCGCGGGCGTCCACCGCGGTCTCTCCGATCTCGCCGCCCGCTGCCTCTTCAGGGATCCCGGCCGCCGTCTGGCCCCCATCACCACCCCCGCCGAGCTGGCCGACGCGGTGGCCGAGCTGCCCCGGATCCGCCCGCCCCAGCCGGCGACCGTGACCGGCGCCGCCTCCGCCCCCGGGCTGACCTCCGGGGTGTCCGGGGTAGCCTCGCCACTCGCGCCGAACGCCGCGCCCGGCCGCGGCGGCGGCCACGGCTACCCGGGCTACGCCGGCGGCGGCCAGGGAGCCCCGCCGCGGAGCGCCCCCACCGGCCCCCGCCGGCCCTGCCCGGCCGTACCGGCAAGGCGGTGAAGTGGACGGTGGGCGCGGTTCTGATGGCCGCGATCGGACTCGGCAGCTGGGGCCTGGCCGAGACGGTCCTCCACAACGGCGACCGCGCCCGCAACGCCGTCCAGTCCGACACCTCCACCACCGGCCCCACCGACCACCGCACCCCCGGCCAGGCGCTGAGGATCTCCGCCGCCCAGGAGTTCTCCCCGCTGGCCCCGCCGATAGCGGGCGGAGACGTCCACTTCGCGATCGACGGCAAGAGCGCCACTCCGTGGATCACCTCCCACTACGACGGCTATCCCGACTTCGGCAACCTCCCCTCCCGCAAGGAGGGCGGCGGAATCTGGGTGGACCTCGGCTCGGTCCAGCGGGTCACGGGGGTGGAGGTGGACTTCCCGGTCGCCGGCCAGTCCGTCGACCTCCGTGCCCTGCCCAAGGACGCCGGTGACCCCTCCGGAGCCGATCTCAGCTCCTGGACCAAGGTGCTCAGCAAGTCCGGCCAGGCCGGGACCACCCTGGACGTGACCCTCCCGCACCCCGTCCAGACCCGCTACGTCCTGGTGCATCTGAGTGCGCTGCCGCCGATGCCCGGCGGCGGCAGCACCTATCGGGGCGGGATCTCCGAGATCAAGGTCTTCGGTCGGCCGGGCGCCTGATCGCCGACTTGATCTCGAACCGGCCCGTGGGGCTGACGGGCGGCGCCGGGAGATGGCAGTCTGGAGCCGCCGGAGAGACCGGCAGCACAGCCGCCAGGGACAGCAGGGGGGAGGCCGGATGGCAGTGACGAGCGGACCGGCGTCCGGACCGGCGTCCGAGGAGCCCGCGCCGTCCGACGCCGAACTGCTGGCCCTGCACATCGCCGGGGAGCACGAGGCCTTCGGCGAGCTGGTCCGCCGGCATCGCGACCGGCTGTGGGCGGTGGCGCTGCGCACCATCGGCGATCGCGAGGAGGCCGCCGACGCCCTCCAGGACGCCATGGTCGCCGCCTTCCGCGCGGCGCACACCTTCCAGGGCCGTTCCGCCGTCACCACCTGGCTCCACCGGATCGTGGTCAACGCCTGCCTGGACCGCGCCCGCCGCTCGGCGGTGCGCCAGACCCGTCCCCTGGAGGACGAGCAGAGCCTGGACGCCGCGGTCGAGCCGGCCGAGGGTGCCGACGTCTCCGCCGAACGCAGCGAGGTGCGCCACGAGGTGGCCGCCGCCCTCGCCCTCCTCCCGGTGGACCAGCGGGCCGCCCTCGTCCTGGTCGACCTCCAGGGGTACTCGGTGAGTGAGGCGGCGGCGGTGCTCTCGGTGCCCAACGGCACGGTGAAGAGCCGCTGCGCCCGCGGGCGCGCCCGGCTCCTTCCTCTGCTCGCCCATCTCCGGGCGAACGCGGTCCCCCCGGACGCTGTTTCACGTGAAACGGGCGCGGTTTCACGTGAAACAGAGCTGCCGCCCCGGCCGCCCCTCCACGCGGTCCCGCAGACGGCTGTTTCACGTGAAACAGCCCCGCATGGCACCGAACGGACCACGGGTAGGAACCACGGAGGCGGTCCGTCCGTCCCACCACCGCAGGACCACCGTCGAGACGCGCGGAGCACAGGAGGTGACACGTCGGCATGACGGCGATGCCCACGGGCGACAGCCCCTTCGACGCCGACGGCCACCCCTCCGTGGAGGCCATCTCCGAGTACACCGAGGAACTGCTGCGGCCGGACCATGCCGAGCGCGTCGGCGCGCATCTGGCGGACTGTGCTCCCTGTACGGAGACCCACACCGCCCTCGGTGAGATCCGCGACCTCCTCGGCCGGAGCTCGGCCCCCCGGCTGCCCGCCGACGTCTCCGGCCGGATCGACGCGGCACTCGCCGCCGAGTCCCTCCTCGCCGCCGAGCTGCCGGACATCACCCCCGAGGAGCTGGCCGCCCTGGAAGGAGCGGACGAGGACTCGGCGGTCACCGGACTGATCGCCGCCGAGGAGGCCCGGGCGGCCGAGGAATCGGACCTCCCGATCGACCCCGCATGGGTCCGGGCCCTCATCGGCTCCGGCCTGCCGGCGCCCGAGCAGCCCCAGCCCGGGCAGGAGCGGCAGCCGACGGCGCCGCAGGACGACCCGCAGTCCGGGACGGCCGACCACCCCGACGAGCCGAGTCGGCCGGTCGAGCCGGGCGAGGACGACCGGCGGGAGCCCACCGGTCCGCGCCGCGAGGCCGGCTCCGCCGCCGGTCCGCCGCCACGCCCCGCCGGTTCGCCGAGCGGCCCCCGGGACGGGCGTCCGCCGCGCGGCCCCCGCCGCTTCCGCCGGGGCAGGGTCGGCCTCCTCGCCGGAGCGGGACTCGCGGTGGCGGCGGCCGTGATCGGAGTGGTCGTCAGCAGCCTTCCGCGGCCCGCCCCTTCCGGAGGTGCCTCCTCTGCCGCGGTACGGGCGTCCGGCCCAGGCGGCTCCGGCAGCTCCGCCGGCTCCGGCAGCCAAGCGCCCGCCGTCACCGCGGCCGGCATCCCGCAGGTGGTGACGCAGATGCTGAGCGACTCCGCCGCCCCCTCCACCCCATCCAACGGCGCCATGCAGCCGCACACCGCGGCGGGCGGCGGCTCCACCGGCTCCACCGGGGGCACCGCCGGCACGCGCTCTGCTCCGGCGACCGCCGCCACCCCCGCGACCACCCCGCCCGGCTGTGTCCTCGCGGCCACCGGACGGACCGGGACCCCGCTGGCCGTCGAGCCCTTCTCCTACCGCGGCGACTCCGCCGCGGGCGGCCCGGTGCCGGTGTATGTGGTGGTCTACTCGTCCGACTCGGCCGCCGCCGTCGACGCCTATGTGGTCCCCGCCTCCTGCTCCGGCGGCGTTCTCCTCCACCGGGAAGTCACCCGTCCCTGACCGGCTTTCCCCGTGCCGCTGCACGTCCGCCCGTGGGAATGCGGGAGACTGGGTATCCGTTGTGCCGGGTGAACGCAGTCGCCGGACGTCGACGGAGAGTCGACGGGCACAGCGACCGCGGTCGGCGACAACCTAAGACCGCAGAAGAAGAGCGAAGCAGCAGCCTCCCCCGCGGGCCGTGTCCACGGCCCGTCGCCGTCACAGGAGATCGAGTGAGCGACGTCCGCAACGTGATCATCATCGGGTCCGGCCCGGCCGGTTACACGGCTGCGCTGTACACCGCCCGCGCCTCTCTGAAGCCCCTTGTCTTCGAGGGCGCCGTGGAGGCCGGCGGCGCGCTGATGAACACCACCGAGGTCGAGAACTTCCCCGGCTTCCGTGACGGCATCATGGGTCCCGACCTGATGGACGGGATGCGCGCCCAGGCCGAGCGCTTCGGCGCCGAGCTGATCCCGGACGACATCGCCGCGGTCGACCTGACCGGTGACATCAAGACCGTCACCGACTCGGCCGGCACCGTCCACCGCGCCAAGGCCGTGATCGTGGCCACCGGCTCGCAGCACCGCAAGCTCGGCCTGCCGAACGAGGACCAGCTCTCCGGGCACGGCGTCTCCTGGTGCGCCACCTGTGACGGCTTCTTCTTCCGCAACCAGCACATCGCGGTGGTCGGCGGCGGCGACACGGCGATGGAGGAGGCCACCTTCCTCTCCCGCTTCGCCGAGACCGTCACGATCATCCACCGCCGGGACACCCTGCGGGCCAGCAAGGCGATGCAGGACCGCGCCTTCGCCGACCCGAAGATCAATTTCGCCTGGAACAGCGAGGTCGCCTCGGTGAACGGCGAGGGCAAGCTCTCCGGCGTCACCCTCCGGGACACCGTCACCGGCGAGACCCGCGAGCTCCCGGTCACCGGCCTCTTCATCGCCATCGGCCACGACCCGCGCACCTCGCTCTTCAAGGGCCAGCTGGACCTGGACGACGAGGGCTACCTCAAGGTGTCGGCCCCCTCGACCCGTACCAACCTCCCCGGCGTCTTCGCCGCCGGCGACGTGGTGGACCACACCTACCGCCAGGCGATCACCGCCGCCGGCACCGGCTGCTCCGCCGCGCTGGACGCCGAGCGCTACCTCTCGGCGCTGGCGGACAGCGAGCCCGCCGAGCCGGAGAAGGTCGCCACCGTCTGACCCGTCGCCCCACGAAGCAGACCGACCGCCCCGACCGACCGTTTCACGTGAAACACCGCGCCACCCGCGCGGCATCATTCCCCTAGGAGAAGCCGTGGCCAGCGAGCCCATCACCGTCACCGACTCCACCTTCGACGACGAGGTGCTGAAGAGCGACAAGCCTGTGCTGGTCGACTTCTGGGCCACCTGGTGCGGCCCGTGCCGTCAGATCGCCCCGGTCCTCAAGGAGATCGCGGCGGAGCACGGTGACAAGCTCACCATCGCGAAGATCGACATCGACAACAACCCGAGCGTTCCGGCGAAGTACGGCGTTCTCTCCATCCCGACGATGAACGTCTACCAGAACGGCGAGGTCGTGAAGACCATCGTCGGCGCCAAGCCGAAGGCCGCCCTGCTGAAGGACCTGGCCGAGTTCATCTGAGCCGTCCTCGCTGCCGGCGAAGGCCCGCGCCCCTTATGGGGCTGCGGGCCTTCGCCGTTCTCGCGGTTTCATCGTTTCGCCGTTTCACGTGAAACAGCCTCAGCCCCCGAGCGGCCGCAGCGAAGGCTCCTTCTGCACCGCGCCCAGCAGCCGCTCCAGCGCCACCTCCACCTCGGCCCGCCAGGAGACGGTGGACCGCAGCTCGAGTCGGAGCCGGGGGTAGCGCGGGTGGGAGCGCACCGTCTTGAAGCCCACCGCCAGCAGATGCTCGGCCGGCAGCACACAGGACGGGGTCTCCCAGGCCGCGTCGCCGAAGGCCTCCACCGCCCGGACCCCGCGCCGAACCAGGTCCTTGGCCACCGCCTGGACCAGCATCCGCCCCAGTCCCTGCCCCTGGTAGTCCGGCAGGATGCGGGAGGTCATCAGCAGCACCGCGTCCGGCGACACCGGACTGGTCGGAAAGGCCAGGCTGCGCGGCACATAGGCCGGAGGGGCGTAGAGGACGAAGCCGGCCGGCACGTCGTCGACATAAGCGATCCGCCCGCAGGCGCCCCAGTCCAGCAGCACCGAGGAGATCCAGGACTCCTTCTCCGTCTCGGGCTTCCTCGATCGCACCGCCGCCTCAGCGCTGACCGGGTCCAACTCCCAGAAGAGACACCCGCGGCAGGTGCTCGGCAGATCCACGAGATTGTCCAGGGTCAACGCGGCCAGCCTGCGTCCCACCAACTGCCTCCCTCACCAGCGCCCGCATCCGCTCCCGGTCACGCCGCAGGCTGCCGAAGTAGCCTCCGACACCGCCAAGGCCGACCCCCATGGCCACCAGCGCCGCCCTGCCCAGAGCACCCATCGTCCCGGCCCCTCCCCGTCATCTCCGCCGGAGTGGTTTCGGGGGCATCGTAGCCACGCTGACACCGATTCAACGTACAAGCGGCGGGCCTGGTTTCACGTGAAACCGTGAAACCAGGCCCGCCGCCGCACACCGGATGATCCGGGAGATCACTCCGCGTGGGGCGCATCCCCGTCCGGGGCGTCCGGGGACTCCCCGTCCGACCCCTCCTCGTCCTGCGCCGCGAGCTTCCGCTCCTCGCCGGGCGCCAGCGAGGTGATGATCCGGTTGAGGTCCTCCACCGAGGCGAACTCGACCACGATCTTTCCGCGCTTCTGACCGAGCTCCACCTTCACCCGGGTGTCGAAGCGGTCGGAGAGCCGGGAGGCCAGATCGGCCAGCGCAGGGGAGAGCCGTCGGCCGGCCCGCGGCCGACGCGCCTTCCGCTCCGCCCCGGAACCGTCCATCCCCTGCACGGCGACGATCTCCTCGACCGCCCGCACCGACAGCCCCTCGGCGACGATCCGGTGCGCCAGCCGGTCCTGCTCCTCGGCCTCCTCCAGCGAGAGGAGCGCCCGCGCATGGCCGGCGGAGAGCACCCCGGCCGCCACCCGCCGCTGCACCGCGGGGGAGAGCTTCATCAGCCGCAGGGTGTTGGAGACCTGGGAGCGCGAGCGCCCGATCCGGTCCGCCAGCTCCTCGTGGGTGCAGGAGAAGTCCTTCAGCAGCTGGTCGTAGGCGGCGGCCTCCTCCAGCGGGTTCAGCTGCGCCCGGTGGAGGTTCTCCAGCAGGGCGTCGAGGAGGAGCTTCTCGTCGTCGGTCGCCCGGACGATCGCCGGGATCCGCTCGAGCCCGGCCTCCTTGGACGCCCGCCAACGGCGCTCGCCCATGATCAGTTCATAGCGCTCGGGCCCGGCCTGCCGGACCACCACCGGCTGGAGGAGCCCGACCTCCTTGATGGACTGGACGAGCTCCGCCAGCGCCTCCTCGTCGAAGACGTCTCGCGGCTGGCGGGGGTTCGGGGAGATCTCCTCCAGCGGGATCTCCGCGAAGTAGGCGCCCTCCACCGGCCGCATCCCCGAGGCGTCCACGGCGATCTCCGGGGCGGCCACCCCGCCACCGTTCGCTCCCGCGGCGCCGCCGTTCACCCCCGCACCGGCAGCGGCAGCGCCGCCGGGCGCGGTCGGCGCCGGGACGCCCGCCGAGACGGCCGCGGGCGCGCCATGGGCGCTTCGGCCCGCGACCCCGTTCGGGCTCTCGCTCTCCACCAATCCGGCGACCTTGGCCGCAGCCACCCCGCGCTCGGGCGCCAGCACCGGGGCCGACCCGGGCGCACCGCCGGACGATCCGTCGCTGCCGGCAGCCGCCGGGATCAACGCCCCGAGCCCGCGGCCCAGTCCCCGTCGACGCTCACTCACCGGTTGCCCTCCATCGTGCTCTGCTCGTGCAGTGGCTGCGCCTGCGCCACGACCGACTGCTGATACTCACCCTGCACCGCCGGCTCGGCGGTTTCGGCATCGTACGGGACGGCTCCCGTTCCGTCCGCCCCGCGCAGCGCCATCTCCCGGGCGGCCTCCAGATAGGAGAGCGCCCCGGTGGAGCCGGGATCGTAGGTCAGTACCGTCTGCCCGTAGCTCGGGGCCTCGGAGATCCGCACCGACCTCGGGATGCTGGTCCGCAGCACCTCGCTCTGGAAGTGGCTGCGCACCTCCTCGGCGACCTGGGCGGCCAGCCGGGTCCGGGCGTCGTACATGGTCAGCAGGATGGTCGAGACATGCAGCTGGGGGTTGAGGTGCGCCCGCACCAGCTCCACGTTCCGCAGCAACTGGCCGAGCCCCTCCAGCGCGTAGTACTCGCACTGGATGGGGATCAGCACCTCCCGGCCGGCCACCAGGGCGTTCACCGTCAGCAGCCCGAGCGACGGCGGGCAGTCCACCAGCACATAGTCCAGCGGCTGCTCATAGGCGGCCAGCGCCTTCTGCAGCCGGCTCTCCCGGGCCACCAGCGAGACCAGTTCGATCTCCGCACCGGCCAGGTCGATGGTGGCCGGCACGCAGAAGAGGCCCTCCACGTCGACCACCGGCTGAACCACCTCGGCCAGCGGCTTGCCCTCCACCAGCACGTCGTAGATGGACGGCACCTCGGCATGGTGATCGATGCCGAGCGCGGTGGAGGCGTTCCCCTGCGGGTCGAGATCGACCACGAGCACCCGCTGACCATGCATGGCCAGCGAGGCGGCCAGATTGACCGTGGTCGTGGTCTTCCCCACCCCGCCCTTCTGGTTGGCGACGACCATCACCCGGGTCTCGGCGGGGCGCGGCAGCGCCTCGCTCACCTTGCCCATGGTCTCCACCGCACGCTGGGCGGCTCGGGCGATCGGTGTGTCATCGGCGAGCGGAGTCGTCTCCGCGTCATGAGGGACCGGTGCCTGGATGGGATCCTGCATGGGAGCCAGTGTTTCACGTGAAACCGACCCGGTTTCACGGGGCGCCCGGTGCAAGGGAGTTGCGGTGGGCGGAGCGGTGGTACGGGGACCGGGGACGGGCTCCGCCAGTGCGCCGTGCCCGGGATACTTCTCGGACGTCACGGGCGTGTTCCCCTCTCTTTGACGCGGCTTGCCGTTGGCATCATCGCGCAGAGACGGGGGTCGATGTGGAGCTTGTGGCTCATTCGACCGCGTGTGGAGCAGATCTTCACCCGCTGGACGGGTGGTCCGCGCCGCAGCGCGGCTCCGGGACAGGATTCCAGGAAGCAGAGAGCGCCGTTTCACGTGAAACAGGCTGCCGAGAATGTCGTCCTATCTGACGGTGCGACACTCCGCCCCGGCCCAAGCTCGCCCGTTCGGCCCTCGAACAGGACGATCCGGGAGCGACCAGAAGCGGCCGGGACGGCGCCGGAGCGGCCCGGGTCGGCACTGGAGCGGCCCGGGTGGGCGCCGGGGTCGGCCCGGCCCGACGGTGTTTCACGGTTTCACGTGAAACACCGCCCGCCCGCCCGGTCAGCGCCGACGTCGCGAGCCCCGGCCCCGGTTCGCCGCCGCCCGCCCGGCCCGCACCGCCTTGGCCCGCCGGGCCGCCGCCTTCACCCCGCCGGGGCTCTCGCCGACCTTCACCCGCACCACATGGGTGGGCGTCTCCACCAGGCCGTCGCCGGCCCGCACCACCGACCACTCCTCGGCGCCGAGCTTCTGCAGCGCGGCCCGGGCCGAAGCCAGCTCCTGCTCGGCGGCGTCCCCCTTGAGCGCCAGCATCTCGCCGTACGGCCGCAGCAGCGGGATGCCCCAGCCGGCCAGTCGGTCCAGCGGGGCCACCGCGCGCGCGGTGACCACGTCCACGGCCAGCTTGCCGATCATCTCCTCGGCCCGGCCACGCAGCACGGTGACGTTCTCCAGGCGCAGCTCGCGAACCACCTCCTCCAGGAAGTTGGTCCGCCGCAGCAGCGGCTCAAGAAGGGTGATCTCCAGGTCCGGACAGGCGAGCGCGACCGGGATGCCGGGCAGCCCCGCCCCCGAGCCCACATCGCAGAGGGACACCCCGGAGGGCACCACGTCCGCCAGCACCGCGCAGTTCAGCAGATGGCGGTCCCACAGCCGGGGAACCTCGCGCGGCCCGATCAGCCCGCGACGCACGCCGGCGTCCGCCAGCAGTTCGGCGTAGCGCACCGCCCGGCCCAGGTTCTCCCCGAAGACCTTGTGCGCCGAGGCGGGCGGGGCCGGGGCCTCCTGCGGCTCCGGCGCCCCCTGCGACTTCGGCGGCCCCTGCGACTTCGGCGGCCGCCGCTCCCGCGGGGTTCCCGGGCCCTGCTCCAGCGGATCCATGGCAGGCACAGCGGGCACTCCTCTCAGCTTCTCTTCAGCTCAGCACAACCGGCGACGGCCCCGCCTGCCAGGCAGGCGGGGCCGTCCGCAACTCGCTCGTCATCGCGTCCCAGTCCGGGCGACACCCAGTCTGGGGCATCGCTCTCACACCGGCAGTACGACGACCCGCCGCTGCGGTTCCTCACCCTCGGACTCGCTGCGGAGCCCGGCCGCCGCCACGGCGTCGTGCACCACCTTGCGCTCGAACGGGGTCATCGGGCGCAGCTTCACCGGCTGCCCGGACTCCTTGGCCTCCTCGACGGCCTTGGCGCCCAGGTCGGTGAGCTCGGACCGCTTGCGCGCCCGGAAGCCGGCGATGTCCAGCATCAGCCGGCTGCGCTCACCGGTCTCCCGGTGCACCGCGAGCCGGGTCAGCTCCTGGAGCGCCTCCAGGACCTCCCCGTCCTCACCGACCAGCCGCTGGAGCGACCGCTGGGCGCCGCCCTCACCGACGATGGACACCGAGGCGCGATCGCGCTCCACGTCCATGTCGATGTCCCCGTCGAGGTCAGCGATGTCCAGCAGCCCCTCCAGGTAGTCCGCTGCGATGTCGCCCTCCTGCTCCAGCAGGGCGACCAGGTCCTGGTCGCCGCCCGCGGCGGGCTTGGTGCTGTCAGTGCCTTCCGTCACGGATCGGCTCCTTCAATCCTCGGTGGTCTCGGTGGTCCTGGGCTCTCGGCGGTGGGGCCGGAGTTACTTCTTCGGCCGGTTCCCGCCGGAGCCGCGCTGCCGGCGCTGCCCCGACCGGTTGCTCCGGTTGCCGGCGTTCCCCGAGCCCGAGCGCTGCTGGCCGGAGCGCTGCGGCTGGCCGGCCTTCTTGGCGGCCGGCTTCTGCCCGGACTGCTGGCCCTTCTGCCCCGCCTGCTGCTTGCCGGTCTGCCCGGACTTCGCGGACTGACCGGACTGACCGGACTGACCGGACTGACCGGTCTTCGCCGCCGGCCCGGACTGCGCCTTGGTGTCGGCCGGCTTGGCGTCCTCGACCGCGTCGTCCTGCTCCTCGGCATCGGCCACCGCGGTACCGGTCACCGTGGCTCCGGCGCCCTGCGCCTGGCGCTGGGCCTTGGTGGTGCGCTTCGGCTGCTGCCGACGCGGAGCCGCCGTGGTCTCGGCCGCGGCGGCGGCCTCGGTCTCCGCCTCGGAGCCCTTCACCAGGGAGGCCAGGCCGCCCTTCTTGATCACGGTGCCGTCCGCGGCGAGCTTGCCCTGGGCCTTGAGCCGGGCCTGCCGCTCCTTCCAGGCGATGCTTCCCGGGGTCGGGTTCCGCCGGATGACGACCAGCTGCTGACCCATCGACCAGACGTTGGTGGTCAGCCAGTAGACCAGCACACCGATCGGGAAGTTGATGCCGAAGATCGCGAACATCACGGGGAAGACGTACATCAGCATCTTCTGCTGCTGCATGAACGGGGTCTTCACCGAGGTGTCGACGTTCTTCGTCATCAGCTGGCGCTGCGTGATGAACTGCGAGGCCGCCATCAGCACGATCATGATCGCCGCGACGATCCGGACCGTCGTCGGGTCGGCACCGAGGGCTGTGATCTTGGACGCGCTGTCGAGGAACTTGACCGACAGCGGGGCACCGAAGATGTGCGCCTTCTGCGCGCTCTGCAGCAGCGTCGAGTTGATCACGCCGACCGTGTGGCCGATCGCGATGTTGTGGAGCACGCCGTAGAGCGCCGAGAAGAACGGCATCTGGATGATGATCGGCAGGCACGAGGAGAACGGGTTGGTGCCCGCCTCCTTGTACAGCTTCATCATCTCTTCGGACTGGCGCTGCTTGTCGTTCTTGTAGCGCTCCTGGATGGCCTTCATCTTCGGCTGGATAGCCTGCATGGCCCGGGTCGCCTTGATCTGCTTCACGAAGAGCGGGATCAGGCAGATCCGGATGAGGACCGTCAGGAAGACGATGGAGAGGCCCCACGACCAGCCGGTGTCAGCACCGAAGAGGGGACTCAGCGCCGCGTGGAACTGAACGATGACCCACGAGACGGCGTAGTAGAGGGGCGACAGGAGCGTTTGAAGAAACCCCGGCACAGTCAGGTCTCCTTGGGCTTTAGGGGCGAGGATGCCGGACGGCCGGCGCTACTGAGGGTGGGGTTCCCTCGGTGGGACAGGTGGTTCCGCAGGCGCTGGTGCCAGACGGGCTTCTGGCGCGGGGGGACGTGGTCCACGCCACCCGGACTCCACGGATTGCAGCGCAGGATGCGCCACGCGGTCAGCCCGCTCCCCTTCACGGCCCCGTGCACCCGGATCGCCTCGTACCCGTAGTGGGAGCACGAGGGGTAGTAACGGCACACCGGACCGAGAAGCGGGCTGATGGTCCACTGGTAGACCCGGATCAGCCCCATCAGCAGGTACTTCACTGCCCTGCTCCCGTCGACGAGGATGCGGAACCGGAGGCGGGCACCTTTC
Source organism: Phaeacidiphilus oryzae TH49 (assembly GCF_000744815.1). Lineage (NCBI taxonomy): Bacteria > Bacillati > Actinomycetota > Actinomycetes > Kitasatosporales > Streptomycetaceae > Phaeacidiphilus > Phaeacidiphilus oryzae. Next base: position 3,569,791 of record NZ_JQMQ01000005.1, on the reverse strand, counting down.
TCTGCGGACCGGCCGGGTCTTCGAGCAGCCGCCGCAGAGCGGTGTCCAGGTCTCGTGCGAGGTCCGCGTACTCCGCACCGGCAGCCGGTGGAAGCGCACGCACCACCACCAGGCTACCGGCGGGCAGAAGGTCCAAGCGGTCACGTACGAGATGGCGCAGTCTGCGCTTCACCCGGTTACGGACCACCGCGGGGCCCACCGCCTTGCTCACGACGAAACCCGCACGGGCCGGGGGAGTCATCCCCCCGACGCGGTGCGGGTTTCCCGTCGACACTTCCGGCGCGGCTACGTCGCGCCGGAGATGAACCACCAGCAGCGGCCGGCCGGCACGCCGTCCGCGGCGGACCGCGGTGGCGAAGTCCTCGCGCCGCCTCAGCCGGTTCTCGGAAGGCAGCACGACACGACCCGACTCAGCTGGTGATCAGGCGGAGAGGCGCGCGCGGCCCTTGCTCCGGCGAGTCGCCAGGATGGCGCGACCGGCACGGGTGCGCATACGCAGCCGGAAGCCGTGGGTCTTCGCGCGACGACGGTTGTTCGGCTGGAAGGTGCGCTTGCTCACTCGGGGGCTCCAGAGGTCAATCGAAGGGGTGCGGGGAATCGACTGGCCGTCACCGTGCGTCCGCGTGATCTCCGTCCCTTGCTCCGGGGATCCACGACGCCCGTGCTGCTCGCCTGTGATCTTCAGATCAGCGGACTGTCCCGCGGGCATGCGGCAGCGGCCATCGACAACTCGACCTGGTTACGGTACGCGGCGGATGGACGCCGGGTCAAACCGGGTGATGCCCGGCCCTCCGGATCACCTCGGCCCCGACCTCTGACAGGCTGTCAGCCGGACTCCTCGCCGAACCCGCCGACCCCTTGGGGCACCTGGCCAGCAAGGTACCCGTCCCGGCTCCGGACCGGCTCGCCCAAGCGCCTCTCGTTGCTCCGGACGGATGTACACAGCCTGTGGACAACGACTTGAACGGATGGCCGGGCGCTTATTACCGTTGCAGGACTTGCCTGCACCCCCGCGGTTCAAGTCCCTTCACACCTCTCCGTACGGAACGCCCCAGGAACCACCCGCACAGGTGGTCCTTCCGGCGCGCGCTTCCGTCCTGGGGTGGAACGAGAAAGCGTGCACCAGTGGCTGACACAACCAGCGACCTGCCCACCGCATGGGCGCGGGTGGTCGAGCGGCTGAGCACGGGCCAGGGCGTCGAGGCCATGGACAGGGTCTGGCTGGACCGCACGCATCCGATGGGACTGATGGCGGACACGGCGCTGCTCGCCACCCCCAACGAGTACGCGAAGCAGGCGCTGGAGACCCGGCTGCTGCCGCTCATCACCGAGGCGCTCAGCGGCGAGTTCGGCCGCCCGATGCGGATCGCGGTGATCGCGGACGCCAGCGCCGTGCCGGCGGCCGAGCCGCTGCCGGGCAGCCGCCCGCAGCCGCAGCCGCAGCCGCAGGCGCCGACCGGGCAGGCCCAGGCCCCGGGGCCGGCCCCGGCCGCAGAGCCCGGTTATGACGCCCAGTCAGGCTACGAACCGCTGCCCTCCTACGAGCCGCAGCCCGGCTACGACGCGCCGCCCAGCTATGACGCCCAGGTCGGCTACGACCCCCAGCCGGGGTACGACCCGCAGACCGGCTACGACGCCCCCGCGGGCTATGACGCGCCCGCAGGCTATGACGCGCCCTCGGGCTACGAACCGCAGCGCCAGCCAACGGCGGCGGCGGCGCCTGCCCCGCAGGCTCCGCACCACCACCAGCAGCAGCCCCGGCACGAATACGGGGACCCCACGGGCGGTCAGCCCGTCCCCGGCCAGTGGCCGACCCCGCGCACCGCCCTCGGGCAGTCCGCCCCCGGACAGGACGAGCTGCCCTACTACGGGGGCGGCCGCGCCGAGCACCCGGAGCCCTCGCACGAGCAGGGCCACCAGCCGCCCAGCGGCTACCCCGGCTACCGCCGCCCGGAGAGCTACCCGGAGCAGCCCCCGGCGCCCGGCGACTGGGAGCAGGGCCCCGGCGAGGACCCGGCCTACCCGCACGCCCCGCACAGCCCGCAGGCGCCGCAGACCGGCCAGCACGGCCAGCACACCCAGCACGGGCAGACCAGCCAGCACGGCCAGCACACCCAGCTGCCCCGCCCCACCGCCCCGGCGGCCGAGGGCGGCCCCGAGCGGCGTCCGCGTCCGGTCCCCGGACCGCGCGGCGAGGAGGCGGAGCCCAAGCCGACAGGACCGGCCGGCCCGAGCGGCCCCGGCGCCCGGCCCGCGCCCCCGGCGCGGGACGCCGAGGTGAAGCTGCCCGAAGCGCCGCGGAAGGGTCCTGACTCACCGTCGGCCCCCGGCGCCCCGGCGCGCGGGGGGTCCGTCCACGGCAATCCGCCGGGACCGCGCTCCGGCGGCGGCCCCGCCCTCCACGGCGCCCGCAAGGACGAGCCGGCCGCCCGGCTGAACCCGAAGTACCTCTTCGAGACCTTCGTCATCGGAGCGAGCAACCGCTTCGCCCACGCGGCCGCGGTCGCCGTCGCCGAGGCCCCGGCCAAGGCCTACAACCCGCTCTTCATCTACGGCGAGTCCGGCCTGGGCAAGACCCATCTGCTGCACGCCATCGGGCACTACGCCCGCAGCCTCTTCCCCGGCACCCGGGTCCGCTACGTGAGCTCCGAGGAGTTCACCAACGAGTTCATCAACTCGATCCGGGACGACAAGGGCGACGGCTTCCGGCAGCGCTACCGCGACATGGACATCCTGCTGGTCGACGACATCCAGTTCCTGCAGAACAAGGAGTCGACGCAGGAGGAGTTCTTCCACACCTTCAACACCCTCCACAACGCGGACAAGCAGATCGTGATCTCCTCGGACCGGCCGCCCAAGCAGCTGGTCACCCTGGAGGACCGGTTGCGCAACCGCTTCGAGTGGGGCCTGATCACCGACGTCCAGCCGCCCGAGCTGGAGACCCGGATCGCGATCCTGCGGAAGAAGGCGATCCAGGAGCAGCTGAACGCGCCGGCTGAGGTGCTGGAGTTCATCGCCTCCCGGATCTCCCGCAACATCCGGGAGCTGGAGGGCGCCCTGATCCGGGTCACCGCCTTCGCCAGCCTCAACCGGGCGCCGGTCGACCTCCAGCTCACCGAGATCGTGCTGAAGGACCTCATCCCCGGCGGGGAGGAGGCCAGCCCGGACATCACGGCGGCCACGATCATGCAGCAGACCGCCGCCTATTTCGGGCTGACCGTGGAGGACCTCTGCGGTTCCTCGCGGAGCCGGGTGCTGGTGACGGCCCGCCAGATCGCCATGTACCTGTGCCGGGAACTCACCGACCTCTCGCTGCCGAAGATCGGCGCGCAGTTCGGCGGCCGGGACCACACCACGGTGATGCACGCGGACCGGAAGATCCGCACGATGATGGCCGAGCGCCGGTCGATCTACAACCAGGTCACCGAGCTCACCAACCGCATCAAGAGCTAGCCGCCGGGCGAACCGCCGCCGGTATTGCCGGCGCAGGGCCCGGAACGAGGCGTCCTCCTCGTTCCGGGCCCTTTTTCGGCTTCCGCCGCGGCCGCGGGCCGATCGAATGCAACTCCGAGAGCCTGCGGGGAATCGAACTGGGCCCTGCGCGGGGCGGACAATCCACAGGATCGAACGGATCCGTTCCTCCACACCCTGGGGAACACCGGGAAGCCCCGAAGTTGTCCAGAATCGTTCCACAGGCCGCTGGTTTGCGGGACCATCGATGCAGCTCAAGACCCTGTGGACTTGTGGGCAAAAGTTATCCACAGGATGTGGACCGTGGATTCGAACCCCTGAGCGGACTCTGAGTTGTCCACCGCCCGTCCCCAGGTTTGGTAAGTTTTCCCCAGGCTTTCCACAGTCGGGTCCACAGTTCGGCAACAAGAAACGCCCCATCACCTCTGCGTGTGAGAAGCGGCACACCGAAGTTCACGCATGCCCTGGGGACAACCGGGGGAAAATCTGGGGACGGAGCTGGGGACAACCTGGGGACAGTCGAGGGCCCCCTGTGGGAAAACGAACCCCATCCACAGAAGAGCGGGGTTTTCCACCTCTCCGCCCACAGCCCGCGGTGGACAAAAAAGCCGGGCTGACCTGCGGTGGAACCGGTTATCCACGGTATCCACAACACCTATTACTACTCCCCCAGAGATCTATCCCGGACTTTCAGCTAACAGGGGGCGGGGCGCCGAGCTGTGGATGACGGCTCGTCGTGGTCGATCAGACGTTCTTCTCCCCTTCGACCCCGGCTGTCGGTGGAGTACGTCAGACTGTTCCCCGGCAACTGGAAGACGACACACAGGTCGGTACAGCGGCGGGAGCCGGTGGAAGCAGCGGGAGGCGGTGTCCGGTGAAGTTCCGGGTGGAGCGTGACGTACTGGCGGAGGCGGTGGCCTGGGCCGCCCGCAGCCTCCCGGCACGGCCGCCGGTGCCGGTCCTCGCGGGCCTGCTGCTGACGGTCTCCCAGGGCGAGTCGGCCCAGGGGCAGGAGGGCTCCCTGAGCCTCTCCGGGTTCGACTACGAGGTCTCGGCCCGGGTCGCGGTCGAGGCCGAGGTGGAGGAGGCCGGCACGGTCCTGGTCTCCGGCCGCCTGCTGGCCGACATCTCCCGGGCCCTCCCCAACCGGCCGGTGGAGATCTCCACAGACGGTGTACGGGTCATCGTGGTCTGCGGCAGCTCGCGATTCACACTCCCCACCCTGCCTGTGGAGGAGTACCCGGCGCTGCCCCAGATGCCCACCGCCACCGGCGAGGTCGCGGGGGACGTCTTCGCCGCCGCGGTCGCCCAGGTCGCCGTCGCCGCCGGACGGGACGACACCCTCCCGGTGCTCACCGGCGTCCGGGTGGAGATCGAGGAGGACCGGGTCACCCTGGCCGCCACCGACCGCTACCGCTTCGCCGTCCGCGAGCTGCTGTGGAAGCCGGAGCAGCCGGGCCTGAACTCGGTGGCCCTGGTGCCCGCCAAGACCCTGCAGGACACCGCCAAGTCGCTGGCCGGCGGCGGCGCCGGGGAGAACGTCTCGATCGCGCTGGCCGGCACGGAGGGCGACGGCGAGGGCCTGATCGGCTTCGAGGGCGCCGGCCGCCGCACCACCACCCGGCTGCTGGACGGCGAGTTCCCCAAGTTCCGCAGCCTCTTCCCGACCGAGTTCAACTCGATGGCGGTGATCGAGACCGCGCCGTTCGTCGAGGCGGTCAAGCGCGTCGCGCTGGTCGCGGAGCGGAACACCCCGGTGCGGCTGAGCTTCGAGCAGGGCGTGCTGACCCTGGAGGCCGGCTCCGGCGACGACGCGCAGGCCACCGAGCGGGTGGACGCGGACCTGGAGGGCGACGACATCTCGATCGCCTTCAACCCGGGCTACCTCCTGGAGGGCCTGTCCGCGATCAACGCCCCGTTCGCCCAGTTCGCGTTCACCACCTCGACGAAGCCGGCCCTCCTCAGCGGCAAGCCCGCCGCCGACGCCGAGGCGGACGAGACGTACAAGTACCTGATCATGCCGGTGCGGCTGTCCAGCTGAGCCGAGGGCGGGGCGCCCGGCGCTCCGCCCGACCGGACCCGTCGGCAGGCTGCCCCCGCAGGCCCGGGCGTACGCTCGGTGTCGCGCGGCAAGGGCGCCGCCGCCAAGCCACGTAGGTACACACGTTAGGACTCCCGATCATGGAGCTCGGCCTCATCGGTCTCGGCAAGATGGGCGGCAACATGCGCGAGCGGCTGCGCCGCGCAGGGCACACCGTCATCGGCTACGACCGGAACCCGGACGTCACGGACGTCGCAAGCCTCAAGGAGCTGGTGGACTCGCTCGCCGCTCCCCGGGTGGTGTGGGTGATGGTGCCGGCCGGCGCTCCGACCCAGCAGACCGTCGACGAGCTCGGCGAGCTCCTCTCCCCCGGTGACACGGTGGTCGACGGCGGCAACTCCCGCTGGACGGACGACGAGAAGCACGCCGAGGAGCTGGGCACGAAGGGCATCGGCTTCGTCGACTGCGGCGTCTCCGGCGGAGTCTGGGGCCTGCAGAACGGCTACGCGCTGATGTACGGCGGGGACTCGGCGCACGTCGCCAAGGTCCAGCCGATCTTCGACGCCCTGAAGCCCGAGGGCGAGTACGGCGCGGTCCACGCCGGCCGGGTCGGCGCCGGGCACTTCGCCAAGATGGTCCACAACGGCATCGAGTACGCCATGATGCAGGCCTACGCCGAGGGCTGGGAGCTGCTGGAGAAGGTCGACTCGGTGACCGACGTCCGCGAGGTCTTCCGCTCCTGGCGGGAGGGCACCGTCATCCGCTCCTGGCTGCTGGACCTGGCGGTGGACGCCCTGGACAAGGACGAGCACCTGGACGGCCTGCGCGGCTACGCGGCCGACTCCGGTGAGGGCCGCTGGACGGTCGAGGCGGCGATCGACAACGCCGTCCCGCTGCCCGCGATCACCGCCTCGCTCTTCGCCCGCTTCTCCTCCCGCCAGGAGGACTCCCCGTCGATGAAGATGATCGCCGCGCTGCGCAACGAGTTCGGCGGCCACGCCGTCGAGAGCAAGAAGTAAGCAGCAGGCACCGAGCCACCCACCGGGAGGGAGCGCGGCCGGCCCGCGCAACGCCGTATGCATGTCGCGCATCTGTCGCTGGCCGACTTCCGTTCCTACGCCCGGGCCGAGGTTCCGCTCGGCCCGGGCGTGACCGCCTTCGTCGGGCCCAACGGCCAGGGCAAGACCAACCTGGTCGAGGCCGTGGGCTATGTCGCGGCGCTGGGCAGCCACCGGGTCGCGGGGGACGCCCCGCTGGTCCGGCAGGGCGCCGAGCGCGCGGTGGTGCGGGCGGCGGTGGTCCGGGACGACCGGCAGACCCTGGTGGAGCTGGAGCTCAACCCCGGCAGGGCCAACCGGGCCCGGATCAACCGCTCGGACAACGTCCGCCCGCGGGACGTCCTCGGCCTGCTGCGCACGGTGCTCTTCGCGCCGGAGGACCTGGCCCTGGTGAAGGGCGATCCGGGGGACCGGCGGCGGTTCCTGGACGATCTGCTGGTGGCGCGGGCGCCCCGGCTGGCCGGTGTCCGGCAGGACTACGAGCGGGTGCTCAAGCAGCGGAACGCGCTGCTGAAGAGCGCCGCCACGGCCCGCCGGGCGGCCGGCCGCTCGGTCGACCTCTCCACCCTGGACGTCTGGGACGACCATCTGGCCCGCTCCGGATCCGAGTTGACGGCCCGTCGGCTGGAGCTGGTGGCGGCGCTCGGCCCGCTGGTCTCCCGGGCGTACGCCGAACTGGCCGGGCCCGGCGCGGAGACCGTGCTGGAGTACCGCTCCTCGGCGCTGCCCGAGGGCGAGTCGGCGGCCGCCGCGCCCAAGGACGCCGCCGAGGCGCACCGGCTGCTGCTGGAGGCGCTCGGCCGGTCCAGGAAGCAGGAGCTGGAGCGGGGGGTGACCCTGGTCGGCCCGCACCGCGACGACCTGACGCTCCGTCTGGGCACCCTGCCGGCCAAGGGGTACGCGAGCCACGGCGAGTCCTGGTCGTACGCGCTGGCCCTCCGGCTCGCCTCGTACGAGCTGCTGCGGATCGACGAGCTCGGCCCGGAGGCGGCGCGGACCGCGGACGGGTCGCTGCCCGAGGGGCCCGGCGGCCCGGTGCTGATCCTGGACGACGTCTTCGCCGAGCTGGACTCCAAGCGCCGGGAACGGCTGGCCTCGCTGGTCTCCGGCGGGGAGCAGGTGCTGGTCACCGCCGCGGTCCCGGAGGACGTCCCGGCGCAGCTGTCCGGTGTGCGCTTCTCGGTGCGCGACGGCCTGGTGGAGCGGGTGGACTGATGGACGGTCAGCAGATTCCGGCCGGAGGGTCCGGCGGGGAGTCCGGAGGAGAGCCCGGCGGGGCCGGGGCCCCGGAGGAGGAGCGGAAGCCCACGCCCGAGCTCTCCGGCGTCGACCTGGCGCGGGTCGCCCTCCGCGCGGCGAAGGAGCAGGCCAGGCAGCGCGGCGAGCAGGTCCGGCAGAAGAAGGAGGCCCGCCGGAACGGGCTGCGCAGCGGCGCCCGCGCGGACGGCCGGGACCCGCAGCCGCTGGGTGCGGCGATCGGCCGGCTGATCACCGAGCGCGGCTGGGAGGCCCCGGCCGCGGTCGGCGGCGTGATGGGCCGCTGGCCGCAGATCGTGGGCCCGGATGTGGCGGCGCACTGCGCGCCGGAGCACTACGCGGAGGAGGAGCGGGTGCTCACCGTGCGCTGCGACTCGACGGCCTGGGCGACGCAGCTGAGGCTGCTGGCCCCTCAGCTGGTGGCCCGGCTGAACGCGGATCTGGGCCATGGCACGGTGAAGCTGATCAAGGTGCTCGGCCCGGCCGGGGCCCCGCGCCGGCACGGCCGGCTGCGCGCCCCCGGAAGCAGCGGACCCGGCGACACCTGGGGCTGACGGGGCCGCTGCTCCGGCAGCGCCGCGGGTGGGGGTCTCCGGCCGCGTGTGCGGATCCGCTGAGTGCCGATGTGAGCGCGTTTCGCCCCCCGGCCGCGTATGGGGTCATGGGCAGAGGGGATTGCGAGCGGCACAAAGCGGCTCAGGGGCTGCCAAAGGCCCATCACCGTCGGCGGTACCGGTAGACTGAGGGTGCTACCGCCGCTTGCGGTGACTGAGTCGAGTGCCGAGGCCGCTCCGGGCCCCCAGATGAGGAACGGATGCGGCCCGAGCTGTGCCAGAAAGGGCGCTTCGTGGCCGATTCCGGCAACCCCAACCAGAACCCTGTTGACCCCGCCGACCCCGAGGACGCCGCTGCGAGCGGCGCGGCGCACGCGGTGACCGAGCCAGTCGCCGAACCGTCGTACGACGCCAGTGCGATCACCGTGCTCGAGGGCCTGGATGCCGTCCGCAAGCGTCCGGGCATGTACATCGGTTCCACCGGTGAGCGCGGCCTCCACCACCTGGTGTACGAGGTCGTGGACAACTCCGTGGACGAGGCCCTGGCGGGTCACGCGGACACCATCGACGTGACCATCCTGCCGGACGGCGGCGTCCGGGTGGTGGACAACGGCCGCGGCATCCCGGTGGGCATCGTCCCCTCCGAGGGCAAGCCGGCCGTCGAGGTCGTCCTCACGGTGCTGCACGCGGGCGGCAAGTTCGGCGGCGGCGGCTACGCGGTCTCCGGCGGCCTCCACGGTGTCGGCGTGTCCGTGGTGAACGCCCTCTCCACCAAGGTCGCCGTCGAGGTCAGGACGGACGGCCACCGCTGGACCCAGGACTACAAGGCGGGCACGCCCACGGCGCCGCTGAAGAAGAACGAGGAGGTCGAGGAGACCGGCACCTCGGTCACCTTCTGGGCCGATCCGGAGATCTTCGAGACCACCGAGTACTCCTTCGAGACGCTCTCCCGGCGCTTCCAGGAGATGGCCTTCCTCAACAAGGGCCTGACCATCAAGCTGACCGACGAGCGGCCCGACCACGTCGCGGAGGACGGCAGCCCGGTCTCGGTGAAGTACCACTACGAGGGCGGCATCTCCGACTTCGTGAGGTACCTCAACTCCCGCAAGGGCGAGGTCGTCCACCCGACGGTGATCGACTTCGAGGCGGAGGACACCGAGCGGAAGATCTCGGTCGAGGTCGCCATGCAGTGGAACAGCGGGTACAGCGAGGGGGTCTTCTCCTTCGCCAACACCATCCACACCCACGAGGGCGGCACCCACGAGGAGGGCTTCCGCTCCGCGCTGACCGGCCTGATCAACCGGTACGCCCGGGACAAGAAGCTGCTCCGGGAGAAGGACGACAACCTCTCCGGCGAGGACGTCCGCGAGGGCCTGACCGCGATCATCAGCGTCAAGCTGGGCGAGCCGCAGTTCGAGGGCCAGACCAAGACCAAGCTGGGCAACACCGAGGCCAAGACCTTCGTCCAGAAGATCGTCTACGAGTACTTCTCGGACTGGCTGGACCGGAACCCCTCGGAGGCCGCGGACATCATCCGCAAGGGCATCCAGGCGGCCACCGCCCGGGTCGCCGCCCGCAAGGCGCGCGACCTGACCCGGCGCAAGGGCCTGCTGGAGACCGCCTCGCTGCCGGGCAAGCTGAGCGACTGCCAGTCCAACGACCCGGCCGAGTGCGAGATCTTCATCGTGGAGGGCGACTCCGCCGGCGGCTCCGCCAAGGCCGGGCGGGACCCGCGGGTACAGGCGATCCTGCCGATCCGCGGAAAGATCCTCAACGTCGAGAAGGCGCGGATCGACCGGGTGCTGCAGAACCAGGAGATCCAGGCGCTGATCTCGGCCTTCGGCACCGGCATCGGCGAGGACTTCGACGCCTCCCGGCTGCGCTACAACAAGATCATCATGATGGCGGACGCGGACGTCGACGGCCAGCACATCAACACCCTGCTGCTGACCCTGATGTTCCGGTTCATGCGGCCGCTGATCGAGGCCGGCCACGTCTACCTGGCCAAGCCCCCGCTGTACAAGATCGACTGGGGCAAGGGCGACGTGGAGTACGCGTACTCGGACCCCGAGCGGGACGCCCTGGTCGAGCTCGGCCGGCAGAACGGCAAGCGGATCCGGGAGAACTCGATCCAGCGCTTCAAGGGTCTCGGCGAGATGAACGCCGAGGAGCTCCGGGTGACCACGATGGACGCCGAGCACCGCATCCTGCGGCAGGTCACCCTGGACGACGCCGCCCTCGCCGACGACCTGTTCTCGGTGCTGATGGGCGAGGACGTCGAGGCCCGGCGGAGCTTCATCCAGCGCAACGCCAAGGACGTCCGCTTCCTCGACATCTGATGAGTCGGCCCTCGCCGTAGGCAGCCGCGCTCGAAAGGACTGAACAGCAGCAATGGCCGACGAGAACGAGACGAACCCGCCCGCGGACGAGGGTCCGGAGCCCCGCGACGAGGCAGTGACCGAGGTGCCGGCGGAGGGCGTCGCGCTCCGGGTCGAGCAGGTCGGTCTCGAGACCGAGATGCAGCGCTCGTACCTCGACTACGCGATGAGCGTGATCGTGTCCCGGGCGCTGCCCGACGTGCGGGACGGCCTGAAGCCCGTCCACCGCCGGGTGCTGTACGCCATGTACGACGGCGGGTACCGGCCGGAGAAGGGCTTCTACAAGTGCGCCCGCGTGGTCGGCGACGTGATGGGCACCTACCACCCGCACGGCGACTCCTCGATCTACGACGCGCTGGTCCGCCTGGCGCAGCCGTGGTCGATGCGGATGCCGCTGGTGGACTCCAACGGCAACTTCGGCTCCCCGGGCAACGACCCCGCGGCCGCCATGCGCTACACCGAGTGCAAGATGGCGCCGCTGGCCATGGAGATGCTCCGGGACATCGACGAGGAGACCGTCGACTTCCAGCCGAACTACGACGGCCGGAACCAGGAGCCGATGGTCCTGCCGTCGCGCATCCCCAACCTGTTGATCAACGGGTCGGCCGGTATCGCCGTCGGCATGGCCACCAACATCCCGCCGCACAACCTGCGTGAGGTGGCGTCCGGTGCCCAGTGGTTCCTGGAGCACCCGGAGGCCGGCAACGAGGAGCTGCTGGACGCCCTGATCGAGCGGATCAAGGGCCCGGACTTCCCGACCGGCGCGCTGATCACCGGCCGCAAGGGGATCGAGGAGGCGTACCGCACCGGGCGCGGCTCGATCACCATGCGCGCGGTGGTGGCGGTGGAGGAGATCCAGGGCCGGCAGTGCCTGGTGGTCACCGAGCTGCCGTACCAGGTGAACCCGGACAACCTGGCGCAGAAGATCGCGGACCTGGTGAAGGACGGCCGGGTCGGCGGCATCGCCGACGTCCGGGACGAGACCTCCTCCAGGACCGGCCAGCGCCTGGTGATCGTCCTCAAGCGGGACGCGGTCGCCAAGGTCGTCCTGAACAACCTGTACAAGCACACCGATCTGCAGACCAACTTCGGCGCCAACATGCTGGCGCTGGTCGACGGGGTGCCGCGGACGCTGTCGCTGGACGCCTTCATCCGCAACTGGGTGGCGCACCAGATCGACGTCATCGTCCGCCGGACCAAGTTCCGGCTGCGGAAGGCCGAGGAGCGGGCGCACATCCTGCGCGGCCTCCTCAAGGCGCTGGACGCGATCGACGAGGTCATCGCGCTGATCCGGCGCAGCGAGACGATCGAGGTGGCGCGCGAGGGCCTGATGGGCCTGCTGCAGATCGACGAGATCCAGGCCACCGCGATCCTGGACATGCAGCTGCGCCGGCTGGCCGCCCTGGAGCGGCAGCGGATCATGGCCGAGCACGACGAGCTGCAGGCGAAGATCGACGAGTACAACGCGATCCTGGCCTCGCCGGCCAAGCAGCGGCAGATCGTCAGCGAGGAGCTGGCGGCGATCGTCGACAAGTTCGGGGACGACCGGCGCACCGCGCTGGTGCCCTTCGACGGCGACATGTCCGTGGAGGACCTGATCGCCGAGGAGGACATCGTCGTCACGATCACCCGCGGCGGCTACGTCAAGCGCACCAAGACCGAGGACTACCGCTCGCAGAAGCGCGGCGGCAAGGGCGTGCGCGGGGCGAAGCTCAAGCAGGACGACATCGTCGACCACTTCTTCGTCTCCACCACCCACAACTGGCTGCTGTTCTTCACCAACAAGGGCCGGGTCTACCGGGCCAAGGGCTACGAGCTGCCGGACGCCGGCCGGGACGCCCGCGGCCAGCACGTGGCCAACCTGCTGGCCTTCCAGCCGGACGAGCAGATCGCCCAGGTGATGGCGGTCCGCACCTATGAGGCGGCGCCCTACCTGGTGCTGGCGACCCGCCAGGGCCTGGTGAAGAAGACCCCGCTGAAGGACTACGACTCCCCGCGCTCCGGCGGTCTGATCGCGATCAACCTCCGCGAGGACGAGGAGGGCAACACCGACGAGCTGATCGGCGCCGAGCTGGTCTCGGCCGAGGACGATCTGCTGCTGGTGTCGAAGAAGGCGCAGGCGATCCGGTTCACCGCGACCGACGAGGCGCTCCGCCCGATGTCCCGGGCCACCTCCGGGGTGAAGGGGATGAGCTTCCGGGAGGACGACGAGCTGCTGTCGCTCAACGTGGTCCGCCCGGAGACCTTCGTCTTCACCGCCACCGACGGCGGCTACGCCAAGCGCACCAGCGTGGACGAGTACCGGGTGCAGGGCCGCGGCGGTCTGGGGATCAAGGCGGCCAAGATCGTGGAGGACCGCGGTTCGCTGGTCGGCGCGCTCATTGTGGACGAAACCGACGAAATCATGGCGATCACCCTCAGCGGGGGTGTGATTCGTACCCGAGTTTCGGAGGTTCGGGAAACCAGTCGTGACACCATGGGCGTCCAGCTGATCAACCTCGGCAAGAAGGACGCGGTCGTCGGGATCGCCCGGAACGCGGAGGCGGCCGGCGACGAGGAGCTCGAAGAGGCCGCGGCGGACGCGGAGGCGGCGGCGGAGGCGGAGGCGTCCGAGGGCCCGGAGGGCTCGGAGGACGGCTCGGCCTGATCCGCACGCCGGCGCCGCAGTGGCGTACCGTCGGACCGCGGCCGCCCGGGGAACCGGGGGTGCCGCGGTCCGACGCGGGGGCCGGGCAACTGTGACTGTGCGTCAGGGCCGACCGGCCCTGACGGAAGACCAGGAGGACCAGGGTGAGTGGAGCCAGGGGAGCCGCGGGAGGCGGAGCGGCCGGGGGGCAGCAGCAGCCGGCCGGCCCCGGGGGCCCGGCCGATCCCCAGGCCGGCCGCACGTCGGTTATGCCCGCGGTCTCCGGTGCCGCCGGCGCGCCCGGCGCATCGGGCTATCCGCAGGGCGGTCAGCCGGGAGGCGGGCCGCAGAGCGGCTACTCCCAGCCGACGACCTATCAGAAGGGCGGCGGGCCGACGGCGGGTCGAGGGCAGCGTCAGCGCCCGGGCGGACGCGGCGGCGGATCGGGATCGGGAGCGGGACGCGGCGGCCGGGTGGCCGAGGCGGTGCGCAGGGCCGCGGCGCCCGGCGCGACGGCCGAGCCGGCCGAGCCGGCGGCGGCGCCGTCCGGGCGGGCCCGGCGGGCGCGGCTGCGGATCGCCAGGGCGGACCCGTGGTCGGTGATGAAGACCGGGTTCCTGCTGGCCATCGCGGCCGGTGTGATCACCGTCGTGGCGGTCAGCCTCCTCTGGCTGGTGCTGGACGCGGCCGGGGTGTTCTCCTCGCTCGGCGGCACCATCTCGGACGCCACCGGCTCCAGCAGCGGCGGGGGCTTCAACCTGGAGTCGTACCTGTCCTTCGGGAACGTCTTCCTCTTCACGCTGGTGGTCGCGGCGGTGGAGATCGTGCTGGTGACCGCGCTGGCCACGCTGGGCGCGTTCATCTACAACATCTGCGCCGAGTACTCCGGCGGCGTCGAGGTCACCCTCGCCGAGGAGGACTGACCGGTCCGGCCTCCGGCCCGGGCCGCACCCCCGATCGCTCCCGGCCGTCCGCCGGGAACGGATTTGGGCAGACCCGGGCCGGTGCGCTAATGTTTGGAGCGCAGCGCGGGCCTATAGCTCAGACGGTTAGAGCGCTTCCCTGATAAGGAAGAGGCCACAGGTTCAAGTCCTGTTAGGCCCACCGCCTGCGAAGCCCCGGACGGATCACCGTCCGGGGCTTCGTCGTGGAAGGGGCCGGGTAGGGCGCGTCCGGGCCGAGGTCACGGGTGTGTATCATCGGCCGCACGGGCGGCGATCAGGCCCTGGGCCGGTCGCCACAATGACGCGAGAAGGACGAGGTCGCGCGGTGAAGAAGCTTCTCCTGATTGTCCTGGCCGCACTCGGCGGGTACTTCGTGTACCGGCAGGTGCAGGCGGACCGCGCCGAGCAGGACCTGTGGACCGAGGCCACCGACCCGGTGCCGTCCGGCCGCTGACGTTCCGACAGCCGTGCGCCCCCCTCCGCAACGGGGGCGCCCCCCGGAACAGGTACCCTGGTGCCCGGCGGTCGGAGGACCGCTCGCGGGGCCTTAGCTCAGTTGGTAGAGCGCCGTCTTTGCATGGCGGATGTCAGGGGTTCGACTCCCCTAGGCTCCACAGATCCCAGCGGAGGAGAAGCCGGGCGCGATCTCGCGCCCGGCTTCTCCCCTGTCCGGGGCCCTCAGGAGTCCCCGTCCCGGCCGCTGTGCCGGGCCTCGGCCTCCTCGGCCTGCTTCTCCTTCTCCAGCAGCTCGGCCTCCGGGCTGAGCTCCTCGGCGGTGGCCGTGGCCCCGGCCGGCGCCCGGCGCGGGGCCGGGCTCACCGGGGCGGCCGGCTCGACCAGCCAGTCCGGGCTGGACTGCCGCCGCCACCAGAGCCAGGCGGCACCGCCCGCCGCGGCGACCGCACCCACCAGCAGCAGCCGGCGGGCCCGGCGTCCGCCGCTGCGGCGCTTGGCCTCCTTGCGGGCGAGCGCCTGCACGTCCTCCGCGCGCACCTGTCCGCGCAGCGCGGCCAGCGCGGCGCCGCTGCGGGCCTGGGCCTCGTGGGCGACCGGCGCGGCCGCCTGCACGGCCGCCCCGCGGGCCTCCGCCACGGCGGAACGGGTGCGCCGGGCGGCCCGCCGGGCCTCTACGGCCGCCTCCTCCAGCAGCGGCTCCATCCGCTGCGGCAGCTCCCGGCCGGCCTGCAGGGCGGAGTGCCGGAGCTCCTCCAGGTGCCTGGCGCTGTTCTGGGCCGCCTGCCGCGCCTGGGGGCGTACGTTCTGCTCAAGCTGCCGGCCGAGCGGCTCGGCGATGCGCTCCCTGGCCTGACCGGTGTAGTGCGCGGCGGCCTCGGCGGCGCTGGCCGCGTACGGGGCCAGCTGCCCCTTGGCGCGCCCCGCGGCCTCCTTGACCGCATCAATGCGGGTCACCTTGAACCTCCTCCTCGGCGGCTGCGGTGTCTCTCGGAGCCACTCCTGGATCATTCCGGCTCGTTGCCGACAGGGCACCTCGGGATAGCCCGGGCGGTGAACGCTGCTGACTGCGGGTCAGCACAGCGGCCGGCCGCCGACGGGGCGGACTCCGAGACGCATCCTGCTCTCTTTGGTCCGCTTTCCACAGGGCGTGGGAGTATTCCTCATGTCAGTTGTGTAGGCACCCAGGAAGGCTCATCGTGGCCGAGGAACTTTTCGCCACTCTCAAGACCAATCACGGGGACATCAAGGTCAAGCTGTTCCCGGACCACGCGCCCAAGACGGTGCGCAACTTCACCGAGCTCGCCGAGGGCGCCCGTGAGTGGACCCACCCGGCGACCGGTAGGCGGACCACCGACCGGCTGTACGACGGCACCAAGTTCCACCGGGTGATCGCCGGCTTCATGATCCAGGGCGGCGACCCGCTGGGCCTGGGCACCGGTGGCCCGGGCTACGCCTTCGAGGACGAGTTCCACCCGGACCTGTCCTTCGACCGTCCGTACCTGCTGGCGATGGCCAACGCCGGTCCGGGCACCAACGGCTCGCAGTTCTTCATCACCGTCGAGCCCACCACCTGGCTGAACCGCCGCCACACCATCTTCGGCGAGGTCGCGGACGAGGCCGGCAAGAAGGTCGTGGACGAGATCGCCGCGGTGAAGACCGGCCGGAACGATGTGCCGGCCGAGGACGTTGTCATCGAGTCGGTGGAGATCAGCCGCGGCTGATCAGGCTTGAGGATGTCTGAGCACGTCTGAGCACGCTTGAGCACGCCGTGCAGGGGTGCCTGCCGCCGGCCCCGGAGACGCGTGGGCAGCGGGCGGTCGGCACCCCGCGTGTTCGTTGCACGACCTGCGGACGAGCGGACGGGATTCCAGTGGGGATCGAGAGCGGGCCCGAGGGCGGGCCTGAGAACCGGCCTGAGAACCGGCCCGAGGGCGGGTCAGGGGAGGGCTCCGAGGTGGTCCGCTGCGCCCGCCACCCGGATCGCCCGGCGGGAGTGCGCTGCACCCGCTGCGGACGCCCGATCTGCCCCGAGTGCATGATCAGCGCCTCGGTCGGCTTCCAGTGCCCGGACTGTGTGCGGGGCGCCGGCAGGGCGGCGCGCGGCGGGGTGCTGGGTTCCGGTGCGACCGACGGCGGTCGCGCGGTCGGGGTGGGCGCGCTGGGCGACTCGCCGGTGACCACCGCCCTGATCGGCGTCTGTGTCCTGGTCTGGCTGCTCGAACTGGCCCTGGGCAGCGGCTTCGTGGACCGGTTCACCATGCTCGGCGGCGCGTACGTTCCGGGGATGGGCGTCCAGGGCGTGGCGACCTCGCCGTGGCAGAGCTACCGGCTGCTGACCGCGGTCTTCCTCCACGAGGTCTCGTCCCCACCGATCCCGTGGCACCTGGGGACGAACATGCTGCTCCTGTGGTGGATCGGCGCCCCGCTGGAGGGGATGCTGGGCCGGGCCCGCTATCTGGCCGTCTTCCTGGTCTCCGGGCTGGCCGGAAGCGCGCTCAGCCTGCTGCTGGCCGCGCCCAACCAGCCCTCGCTGGGTGCCTCGGGGGCGATCTTTGGACTGATCGGCGCCTCGGTGGTGCTCTACCGTCGGCGGGGCTACGCGCTGGGCCCGCTGGTCGCCCTGATCGTCTTCAACCTGGTGGTGACCTTCTCGATCCCGGACGTCGCCTGGCAGGCCCATGTCGGCGGCCTGGTGGCGGGTGGGGTGGTGGCGGCCGCGATGGCCTACGCGCCCCGGGCGAAGCGGCGCCGGATGGAGACCCTCGCGGTCGCCGGGGTGCTGGTCCTGGTCGCTCTGGTGTCCTGGTGGGGCACCGTGCGGATCACTGGCTGACCTGCAGAAACAACGAAACGGGCAGTTTCGTCGGCAAAGTTATCCACAGATAGTCAGAGTTTTTCCCCACTGTGGATAACCATGTGGACAACCGAACTGGCGCTCACTTCCACTGAGTGGAGACGCCGAAGCCGGCCGCGATGAAACCGAAGCCGATGACGATGTTCCAGTTGCCCAGGGCCTGCACCGGCCACTGCCCGCTGGTGACGTAGTAGAGGACGATCCAGACCAGGCCGATCAGGAAGAAGACCAGCATCAGCGGGGCCACCCAGCCCCGCCCCGACTTGAGCTTGACCGCGCCCGCTCCCGCGGGTGCAGGCGGCGGCGTGTAGTCGGCCTTCTTGCGGATGCGGGACTTCGGCACGGGAGCCTCTCCTGGTAAGCGTCGCTGTACTGCGCGGCAAGCCTGTCGGCGACGGTTAGCGTAGTGCCTGCCTCGGTCGGCGGGGGATAAGGATACGCGGTGGAATCGCCGGGCGGGGCGGGTCCGGCAAGCGTCCCCCGATCGGTGTCCGATATGAGTTCGCCCATGGGTGATGACTCCTCACCCTCCGGCATGCACAGTGGGTCCCTGACCGGAGGGAGCCGTCCGTGGGCCTGGGCCGGATACTCGCACGTTCCGTGGTCGAACTCTGCATCACCGCAGGGGCGTTGATGGTGCTGCTGGTCGTGTACGTCTTCTACTGGACCAGCTTCACCGCGGACTCCGCGATGCGGGACGAGGTGGGCCGGCTGAACCAGCAGTGGCAGCGGGCCGCCCCGGGGGCCGACAGCCCGCAGATGGGCCAGGCGGCCGCCGCCTCCCCCTCGCCCGCCGCCCCCTCGGCTCCGGCCTCGGCCTCCCCCGTCGCCTATCCGCCCGGGGCGGCCTTCGCCGTGCTGTACATCCCGCGGTTCGGAAAGGACTGGGCGAAGCCCGTCATCGAGGGGGTGGGCGTGCCGGACCTCCAGAAGGGCATCGGCCACTACCCCGGGACGGCCGCGCTCGGCGGCAGCGGCAACTTCGCGCTGGCGGGCCACCGCAGGACGTACGGCAACCCGTTCAACGACTTCCCGGAGCTGCGGCCGGGGGACGCGGTGGTGCTGCGGGACGCCGCGGACTGGTACGTGTACCGGATCGACCGGAAGCCGTTCCTGACCCTGCCCACCGACATCCACGTTCTCGACCCGGTCCCGGTGGAGTCCGGCTTCACCCGGCCCGGCCGCTATCTGACCCTCACCACCTGCGACCCGCCGTGGGGACACAGCCATCGGCTGATCGAATGGGGGCATCTGGAGTCGGTGTCGCCGGTCGGCCGGGGTACTCCGGATGCGTTGAAATGATGAGCACACCGAGTGGAGCCTGGGCCCGGCGGGGGCCTCGGCGCCTTACTCTGTTGCGGTGCGGGTGCGGCGGTCGTCCGCCGAAGCGAACGGTGTGACGGTGAGGGAGGAGAGCCGGTGTACGGATGGATCTGGCGGCACCTGCCGGGCAACGCCCCCGTGCGGGCGCTGACCTCACTGGTGCTCGCCCTCGGCGTGGTCTACCTCCTCTTCCAGTTCGTCTTCCCGTGGGCCGAGCCGCTGCTCCCGTTCGGCGACGCCACGGTCAACGGCGGCGGCGGGGGCGGCAGCAGCAACGTCCGGCCGGTGCCGCCCTCCGGTGACGGTGCCGGGTCCACGGCCTCGCCGGGCACCGGGGCCTCCCACGGCACCTCCTCGCTCAACGGCGCGGGGGCACCCGACCCCCGCCTCTCGCCCGGCTCGATCCCCGCCCGCGTGATCCACGGAGTCCTTCCCGCATGACCCGCCGCATCCTCGTCGTGGACAACTACGACAGCTTCGTCTTCAACCTCGTCCAGTACCTGTACCAGCTCGGCGCCGAGTGCGAGGTGCTGCGGAACGACCAGGTCGACGCCGCCGAGGTGGCCGCCGCCGGCCGCGGCCGTTACGACGGGGTGCTGCTCTCCCCCGGCCCTGGCACGCCCGAGGAGGCCGGGGTCTGCGTCGAGATGGCCCGCGGCTGCGCGGAGGCCGGGCTGCCGGTCTTCGGGGTCTGCCTCGGCCTGCAGTCCATCGCGGTGGCCTACGGGGCCGTGGTGGACCGGGCGCCCGAGCTGCTCCACGGGAAGACCTCCGAGGTCAGCCACCGCGGCGGCGGGGTTTTCCGCGGCCTGCCGGCGCCGTTCACCGCGACCCGCTACCACTCGCTGGCCGTGGAGCGGGAGACCGTTCCGGCCGAGCTGGAGATCACCGCGTGGACCGGCAGCGGTGTGGTGATGGGGCTGCGGCACCGCCGGCTGCCGGTCGAGGGGGTGCAGTTCCACCCCGAGTCCGTCCTCACCGAGTGGGGTCACCGGATGCTGGCCAACTGGCTGGAGGACTGCGGGGACGCCGGAGCGGTCGAGCGTTCGGCCGGCCTCGCCCCCGTGGTGGGCCGGGGAGCGGCGTGACCGGCACTGTTCCGCAGGGCGGCCGTGTCTCGGGCGGGCGGCACGCCGCCCGGCACCGGGCCGCCGGCCGCGGCAGCGGGAAGCGGCGCAGGAGCGGCCCCGCGGCCGGCTCCGGGCCCGGGACGGGCGCCGGTGGCCCGGGGAGCCCCCGGCCCGGGAGAGCCGCGGCCTGGCCGCGGTGCGGGTGATGGGCGAGGTGTTCATCACCCTCGGTGTGGTGCTCTTCCTCTTCGTCGCCTACGAGCTGTGGTGGACCAACGTCGCGGCGGACAACCACTCGCGCGGCGAGGCCCAGCGGCTGCAGAAGCAGTGGGACGGGGCGCACGACTCGGCCGCCGCGTACCCGAGGTCGTTCTCGTACGGCACCGTCTTCGCGATCATCTACATACCCAAGCTGGACGTGCAGGCGCCGATCGCGGAGGGCACCGGAAAGCAGTCGATCCTCGACAAGGGCGAGGTCGGCCACTACACGGGCGCCCTGGAGACCGCCTTCCCGTGGGCCAGGACCGGCAACTTCGCGCTCGCCGGGCACCGCAACACCCACGGCGAGCCGTTCCGGTACATCAACAAGCTGGTCCCGGGCGACGAGGTGATCGTCGAGGCGGCGCACGACTACTACACCTACAAGATCACCAACACCCTGCCGCAGACCTCGCCCAGCAATGTGGACACCATCACCCCGGTGCCCAAGGAGTCCGGCTTCACCGGCCCCGGCCGGTACATCACCCTCACCACCTGCACCCCCGAGTTCACCTCCGAGTACCGGCTGATCGTCTGGGGGAAGCTGGTCGAGGACCGGCCGCGCAGCGAGGGCAAGCCGAAGGCGCTGACGGGCGGCTGAGCACCGCGGCAGGGGGTCCGTCCACCGTGGTCCCCCGGAGCCGACGATGCCTCAGAACCCCGATCCTCTGCCCGAACCGCCCGAACGGCCCGGCCGCTCCGGCCGGCCCGACCCCGCCGCCCCGGCGGCCTCCCCCGCCCGCCGCCGCGGCCGGATCGCCTCCGCCGTCGGGGTGGGCGGCGAGGTGCTGATCACTCTCGGCCTGCTGCTCGGCCTCTTCGTCGTCTACTCGCTGTGGTGGACCGACGTCCTGGCGGAGCGCCAGGCCGGCGACGACGCCCAGCGGCTGCGGCAGTCCTGGCTGGCGGTGGGCCGGCCGCACCACGGGGACGCGGCCTCCGCGCCGGCGCGGATCTACCGGCCCGGCGAGGGCATCGGCTTCCTCCACATCCCCCGGCTCGGCCCCGGCTACCAGCTCCCGGTGATGCTGGGCACCAGCCTGGACGTCCTCGACCAGGGCGTGGCGGGGGTGTACCGGCAGCCGTACCGCGCGGCCATGCCGTGGGACCGGAGCGGCAACTTCGCCATGGCCGCGCACCGGGACGGGCACGGAGCCGCCTTCCACGACCTGCCGGAGCTTCGCCCGGGCGATCTGATCGGCTTCGAGACCCGGGACACCTGGTACGAGTACACGGTCTCCCGGGTGCTGCCCCGCACCGACAAGTACGACGTGGGGGTGGTGGCCCCGGTCCCGCCCGAGTCCGGCTTCACCGGCCCGGGCCGCTACATCACGCTGACCACCTGCACCCCGGCCTACACCTCCCGCTACCGGATGGCCGTGTGGGGCCGGCTGACCCGCACCCTCCCGGTGGACGCCCGCCGGGACGTCCCGGCGGAGCTGCGATAGCGCAGGGCCCCGGCCCGCCCCTCGCGGAGCGGCCCGGGGCCCTGCGGACCGGACGGGTCAGAACGACCGGTGAGGCCGGCGTACGGCGAGGTCAGCCGCCGTTGCCGTTCCCGCCGCCGTTGAGCTGGCCGAGGATGCCGTTACCGGTGCTTCCGTCCTGACCCTGCGTGGGGGACGGGCTGCCCGAGGTGCTCGGGCTGCCCCCGGTCTGCGCGGTGTTGTCGGCCGGGGTGACCACCAGGGTGATCTGGGTGCCGGCGGGGACCTGCTGGCCCGCGCTCACCTGGGTGCCGTCGGAGGTCTGCATGGAGACCACCACGCTGTCGCCCTGCCCCGGGGTGGGCGGGCCGATCTGCTCGGCGTAGTTCAGGTTGGCCGCCTTGAGCTGCTGCACGGCGTCGTTGTAGTTCTCCCCGACGACCGCCGGCACCTGGGCGCTCGACTGCTGCGAGACGGTCAGGGTGATCGTCGCGCCCTTGGACGCCTGCGCGCCGCCCGGCGGGTTCTGCGAGATCACCTGGCCGGCCGGAACGCTGGTGGACGGCTGCTGGGTGATGTGGGTGGCGAAGCCCGCGTTGGTCAGGTCGGCGGTCGCCTGCGACTGGGTCTTCCCGGTCTCGTCCGGCACCGAGAAGGACTTGGGGCCGCTGGAGAGCCGGACCGTGACGGTGGTGCCGTCGGCCACCGAGGTCTCCGCCGCCGGGGTCTGCGAGCAGACCTGGCCCTTGCCGGCGATGCTGCTGTCGCAGGTCTCGGCGGCGCCCTTGACCAGCTTCAGGCTGCCGCTGCCGTCCGAGGAGCCGTTCACCGCGGACTGCGCCTCGGACCAGGTCTTGCCGACCAGGTTGGGCACCGTCGTCTGCTGGTTGGTGTGGCCGCCGAACATCGACTTGGCCACGAAGAACGAGCCGGCCAGCACCAGCACCGCGGCCAGGCCGAGGAGGACCCAGGAGGCCCGCCCGCGCCGCCGCGGCGGTCCGGCGTGGCCGCGGCCGCCGTAGTCGTCGCCGTAGCCGTCGTAACCGCCGTTGTCGTAGCCGCCCGCGCGGGCGCCGTTGTAGCCGGCGTTGCCGTTCTGCGGCGGCATCACGGTGGTGGCGCCGGGGTTCTGCTGCGGCATCACGTTGGTGGCCGCGTAGGGGTCGGCGCCGTAGCCCTGCTGCCCGGCGGCGCCGAGCATCATGGTCTGCGCGGCGGCCACCGGCAGTCCGTCGAGGGCGCGCTCGATGTCGGCGCGCATCTCGTCGGCGCTCTGGTAGCGGTAGTCGCGGTCCTTGGCCAGCGCCTTGAGGATGACCGCGTCGTAGTCGGCCCGGATCTCGGGGTCGAAGGCCGACGGCGGCTGCGGCTCCTCGCGGACGTGCTGGTAGGCCACGGCGACCGGGGAGTCCCCGATGAACGGCGGACGCAGTGCCAGCAGCTCGTAGAGGAGGCAGCCGGTCGAGTACAGGTCGGACCTGGCGTCCACCTGCTCGCCCTTGGCCTGCTCCGGCGAGAGGTACTGGGCGGTGCCGATCACCGCGGAGGTCTGGGTCATGGTCATCCCGGAGTCGCCCATGGCGCGGGCGATGCCGAAGTCCATCACCTTGACCGTGCCGTTCCGGGTCAGCATGACGTTGGCTGGCTTGATGTCGCGGTGGACGATGCCGTTGCGGTGGGAGTACTCGAGGGCCTGGAGGATGCCGATGGTCATCTCCATGGCGCGCTCGGGCAGCAGCCTCCGGCCGGAGTGAAGAAGCTCACGCAGGGTCGATCCGTCGACGTACTCCATCACGATGTACGGGATGGAGATTCCGTCGATGTAGTCCTCGCCGGTGTCGTAGACCGCGACGATGGCCGGATGGTTCAGCGAGGCCGCCGACTGTGCCTCGCGACGGAACCGGGCCTGGAACGTCGAATCGCGGGCCATGTCGGCCCGAAGCGTCTTCACCGCGACGGTGCGGCCGAGCCGGGTGTCGTGGGCGAGGTAGACCTCGGCCATCCCTCCGCGCCCGAGCACGGAGCCCAGCTCGTACCGGCCGCCGAGGCGACGCGGCTCTTCCATAGCTTCCAGCCCTCTCCCTCACCGGTATTGAGGCATGGTCCTGCGTGACCCCCGAGGGGCCGCCTGCGGATACGCTACCGGCCCGCGGCGGCGATCCCGGCCGCGAGCGCGACTCGATACGAGACCGGTATCACTCGGACAGGGGCCCTTACGTTCCTCTCACCGTTGTGCGTTACCGGACAGCCGCCACCGGGTTTTCCCCGTACGACTGCCCGGTCTCCCTGTGATCACTTCCCGATCGCGGCTTCCATCATGGCCTTCGCGATGGGAGCGGCGAGGCCCGAACCGGAGATCTCGCTGCGCTGGGTCTTGCTCGCCTCGACCACCACCGCGACCGCGATCGGCGAGCTGTCGCCGACCTTGGCGTAGGAGACGAACCAGGCGTACGGGTTTCCGGAGTTGTCCACACCGTTCTGCGCGGTACCGGTCTTGCCGCCGACGGTGACGCCGGGGATCTGCGCGGTGGTTCCGGTGCCCTTCTGGACCACGTTCTCCATCAGCTGCTGCAGCTTCTGCGCGTTGGCGGCGCTGAGCGGCTGCGAGTACTGCTGCGGCTTGGTCTGCGAGACCACCGAGAGGTTCGCCGCCTCCTCCTGCGCGACCAGGTACGGCTTCATCAGCACGCCGTTGTTGGCGACCGCCGAGGCGACCATCGCCATCTGCAGCGGGGTGGCCGTGGTGTCGTGCTGGCCGATGGAGTCCAGGGCGAGCAGCGCCTGCCCGTTCGGGGTCTGGTCGAAGTTGCTCTTCGCGACGCCGATCGGGGTGGTCAGGTTGCTGTCGTCGAAGCCGAACTTCTTCACCTCGGCCAGCATCTTCGCCCGGCCCATGTCCGCGCCGAGCTTTCCGTACACCGTGTTGCAGGAGTACTGGAGGGCCTGCATCAGCGAGGCGTTGGTGCAGGGGATGTTGCCCTCGTTGGTCAGCGGGTGGTCGGTGTCCGGGGCCTTGTACGGGTTGGGCGAGTCGGTGGCCGCGTTGATGTCCAGGTTGGGGTCGTTCTCCAGCGCGGCGGCCGTGGTGACCAGCTTGAAGGTGGAGCCCGGCGGGTACGTCTGGCGCAGCGCGCGGTCCAGCATCGGCTGGTCCTTGTCGCTGGTCAGCGCCGTCCAGGCCTTCTGGTCCGCGGAGCTCATCCCGGCGAACGTGCCGGGGTCGTAGGAGGGCTTGGACACCAGCGCGAGGATCTTGCCGGTGGACGGGTCGAGCGCCACCGCGGCGCCGCGCTTGTCCCCGAGGCCGTTCCAGGCCGCCTGCTGCACCTTGGAGTTGATCGTGGTGATGACGTTGCCGCCCTGCTTGGGCTTGCCGGTCAGCATGTCCAGGGTGTTGCGGAAGAACAGCCGGTCGTCGTTGCCGGAGAGGATGCCGTCCTCGAGGTTCTCCAGGCCGGTGCTGCCGTAGGCCTGCGAGGAGTAGCCGGTGATCGGCGCGTACATCGGGCCGTCGGCGAAGCCCTGCTTGTACTTGTACCGGTAGCCGTTGACGTTGATGGACTTCGTGACCGGCTTGCCGTCGACGATGATGCTGCCCTGCGGGTAGGCGTACCGCTCGATGGCGACCCGCTGGTTGTTCGCGTTGGTGTCCAGGGCGTTGGCCTGCACCCCCTGCACCCAGTTCACCCGCACCAGCAGGGCGAGCACCAGCAGCAGGCAGAAGAGGGAGACCCTGCGGATCGGTTTGTTCATTCGGGGGTCGCCCCTCCTTCGTCGGCGGCACTCGTTCGCGGTACACCTGTGTACACGTCGTTCATTACGCCCTCACCACCTGGGTCGGTTCCGCGTCCGCGGAGGGCTCGGGACCGGGTGCGGGGCGGCGGGCCGAGTCGCTGATCTTCAACAGCACGGCCACCAGGGCCCAGTTGGCGATGACGGAGGACCCTCCCTGGGCGATGAACGGCAAAGTCATCCCGGTCAGCGGGATCAGCCCGGTGACGCCGCCCGCGACCACGAACACCTGGAGGGCGAGGCCGCCGGAGAGGCCGACCGCCAGCAGCTTCCCGAACGGGTCGCGGGCCGCCAGGGCGGTCCGCATCCCCCGCTCCACCAGCAGCGCGTAGAGGAGGAAGAGCGCCATCAGCCCGGCCAGCCCGAGCTCCTCGCCGATGGTGCCGAGGATGAAGTCGCTCTTGGCGGCGAAGCCGATCAGCCAGGAGTGGCCCTGGCCCAGTCCGGTGCCCAGGGTCCCGCCGGAGCCGAGGGCGAAGAGCGACTCGGCGAGCTGCGAGTTGCCCTTGTGCGCCAGCCCCTGGGCGAAGGGGTGGAGCCAGTCGGTGACCCGCTGGTGGACGTGGCCCTCGGTGGAGCCCACCGCGAAGGCCCCGCCGGCCGACAGCAGCAGCCCGACCGCGATCCAGCTGGTGCGCTCGGTGGCGACGTACAGCATCAGCACGAACATGCCGAAGAAGAGCAGCGAGGTGCCCAGGTCCGTCTCGAAGACCAGGATCAGCAGGGAGAGCAGCCAGACCGCGAGGATGGGCCCGAGGTCCCGGCCGCGCGGCAGGTAGAGCCCCAGCACCCGCCGGGAGGCCAGCGCGAGGGCGTCCCGCTTCACCATCAGGTAGCCGGCGAAGAACACCGGCAGCACCAGCTTGGCGAACTCGCCCGGCTGGATGGAGAACCCGCCGATCTTGATCCACACCTTGGCGCCGTAGACCGCCGGGAAGAACGCCGGGGCGGCGAGCAGCACGATGGCCGCCGCCATCGAGATGTAGGTGTAGCGCTGGAGCAGCCGGTGGTCCCGCAGCAGGATCAGCACGCCCACGAAGAGGCCCACGCCGAGCGCGGACCAGACCAGCTGGGTCGGCGCCGAGCTGGAGTTGTCCTGCAGCTCCTTGGCCTTGTCCAGCCGCCAGATGAAGACCAGCCCGAGCCCGTTGAGGAGGGTGGCGATCGGCAGCATCAGCGGATCCGCGTACGGCGCCCAGCGGCGCACCACCAGGTGGGCGACCAGTGCCAGGCCGCCCATCCCCAGGCCGTAGCCCAGCATCCCGGCGGGCACCGACCCGTCCATCGCCAGACCCGTGTTGGCGTAGGCGAAGACCGGGATCAGCACCGCGAAGACGAGGAGGGCCAGCTCGGTGTTGCGGCGGTTCGGCGCTCCCTGCGGGGTGATGGTGATCGTGCTGGTGGCGGGGCCCCTACCGCTCAAGGTGCTCACCTCGGCGCCGCCCTAGGGCGTGCCGGAGGCGGTGTCGCACTGCCCCGCGAGCTGGCGCTGCTGCTGGGTGAGGCTGGGCGTGGCGGACGGCGAGGCGCTCGCCGTCGGGCGCGGGGCGCCGGGCTTCGCGCTGCTGCTCGCACCCGCGGAGGGGGTGGGCCTGGCCGACTCGGAGGAGGTGCGGGAGGACGGCTTCCCGGTCGTCGCCACGGTCTTGCAGACGGTCGCCTGGTCCTGCAGCGAGGCCACCTTGGACTGGGCGTCGCTCAGGCTGGAGACGCTGATGGTGCCGTCGACCTGGGTCTGCTGGAAGGACGGCAGGTACTTGAGCTGGATCCCCGGGTAGTCCTGGTAGATCGAGGAGAGGTCGATCCCCGCCAGGCTCTGGTTGACCCCGCGGAAGACCGCCACGTGGTCGCCGTCCGCGCCCACGTAGTACTGGCTCTGGGTCCACTGGTAGCCCGCCCAGCCGCCGCCGGCCAGCACCACCAGCACGGCCAGGGTGATCAGTCCGGCCTTCAGGCCGCGGCGGCGGCGCCGCGGCCTGCCGTACGGCTCGTCCTCGTCCAGGCCGTCGTACCCGTCGTAGCCGGTCTCGGCCTGGCCCGAGGGGTCGGGGGAGCCGCTCCGGCCCAGGCCCGCGGCCCGGGCGGCCGGGGTGTTGGGCAGCGTGTGGTGGCCGCCCCAGGGGCCGCCCGCCGGGTTGGCGGCGTTCTCGGAGACCGCGCCGACCACCACCGGGGTGTCGTTCAGCTGGCCGGCCAGGGTGGTGTCCGGGCCGCCCACGTCCAGGACGTCGGCGATCACGCAGGTGATGTTGTCGGGGCCGCCGCCGCGCAGGGCGAGCTGGATCAGCTCCTGCACGGTCTGCTGCGGGGAGTAGTAGCTGCCCAGGGTCTCTTCGAGGGTCTGGTGGGAGACCACCCCGGAGAGCCCGTCGGAGCAGAGGAGGTACCGGTCGCCGGCCCGGACCTCCCGGATCGACAGGTCGGGCTCGACGCGTTCCGCGGTGCCCAGGGCGCGCATCAGCAGGGAGCGCTGCGGGTGGGTGGAGGCCTCCTCCTCGGTGATCCGGCCCTCGTCCACCAGCCGCTGCACCCAGGTGTGGTCCTGGGTGATCTGGTTGAGGACGCCGTCCCTCAGCAGGTAGGCGCGCGAGTCGCCGATGTGGACCATGCCGAGCCGCTGGCCGGTCCAGAGCAGCGCGGTGAGGGTGGTGCCCATCCCCTCCAGCTGCGGGTCCTCCTCGATCAGCTCCCGCAGCCGGTCGTTGGCCCGGTCGACGGCCTGGCCGAGGGCGGTCAGCACGTCGGTGCCGGGGACGTCCTCGTCCAGGGAGACCATCGTGGTCAGCACCTCGGAGGAGGCGACCTCGCCGGCCGCCGCACCGCCCATGCCGTCGGCGACGGCGAGCAGCCGCGGGCCCGCGTACCCGGAGTCCTCGTTCCCCTCCCGGATCATCCCCTTGTGCGATCCTGCGGCGAAGCGCAGCACGAGGCTCATGCGGTGCCGTCCCCCTTCGGGTGTGCGGCCGTCCCGCGGGCGGGCTGAATCCGATCCCTCATGCGCTACTACTTCCGCAGCTCGATGACGGTCCTGCCGATTCGGATGGGCATGCCCGGCTGGATCGGCGTCGGCGTGGTGAGCCGAGTCTTGTCCAGGTAGGTGCCGTTGGTCGAGTTCAGGTCCTCGACGATCCACTGACCGTCGCGGTCCGGATAGATCCTGGCATGCCTGGAGGACGCGTAGTCGTCGTCCAGCACGATTGTGGAATCGTGCGCCCGGCCGAGCGTGATCGTCTGGCCCTGGAGGGCGACCGTGGTGCCGGCCAGCGAGCCCTGGACGATCACCAGCTGGGTGGGCACCCCCCGGCGCTGCCGGTTCTCCTTGCGGCCGGCGGCGCGCTGCCCGCCGCGCTGGGCCGGCGGCTGCTGCCGGCCGGCGGCGGCCGCGGCGGGCCGCCTGGCCACCCGCTGGGTGACCCGGGTGCCGAACAGGTCGCTGCGGATCACCTGCACGGCGACAATCACGAACAGCCACAGAACGGCGAGGAATCCCAGCCGCATGACCGTCAGGGTCAGCTCTGACATGTGGGCCGCGTCACCCTTCGGCTTGCCGGTAGACGATGGTGGTACTGCCCACGACGATCCGTGAGCCGTCGCGGAGCGTAGCGCGCTGGGTGTGCTGTCCGTCCACCACGATGCCGTTGGTGGAGCCCAGATCGAGCACCATCGGCGGATTTCCGGGCCTGATCTCGGCGTGCTTGCGGGAGACACCGGGGTCGTCGATCCGGATGTCGGCCTCGGTGCTCCGGCCCAGGACCACGGGCGCGCCGGTCATCTGGTGCCGGCTGCCGTTGATCTCCAGCCAGTTGCGGCCCGGCTGCCCCGCGCCCGTGGGCGCCGGCGAACCGTAGCCGCCGGGCACGCCCTGGCCGCCGGGCTGGGCGGCCGCCGGGCTCGGCTCGTTCCCGCCGATGGTCGGCGAGTAGCCGGGGACGGGCGGCGGGGCGGAGGGCATGGGGGGCTGCTGGCCCGGGGGCGGACCGTAGCCCGGCGCAGGCGCGGGGCGGGCGGGCCCTGGCCGTAGCCGCCGGGCGGCGGGTAGCCGTAGCCGCCCGGCTGCGGGGGCTGCTGGTAGGAGCCCGGGGGCTGCTGGCCCTGCGCCTCGCCCGCCGCCAGGGTGCGGCTGCGCACCCGGTAGAGCCCGGTGTCGAGGTCCTCGGCCCGCTCCAGGTGCACCTGCAGCGGCCCCATGAAGGAGTAGCGCTGGGCCTGGGCGTACTCCCGGACCATCCCGGCGAGCTCGGTGCCCAGCTGGTGCGCGTACGGGCTCAGCCGGTCGTGGTCGTGCGGGCTGAGCTCGACGATGAAGTCGTTGGGGACGACGGTGCGGTCCCGGTTCCAGATCGAGGCGTTGTTGTCGCACTCGCGCTGCAGCGCCCCGGCGATCTCCACCGGCTGGACCTCGGACTTGAACACCTTGGCGAAGGTGCCGTTCACAAGACCCTCGAGTCGCTGTTCGAACTTCTTCAGGACTCCCATGGGGCACCCCCTTCCGTTGCGTGTTCCATCGGCCTGCTCTTCGTGTGCAGCTTCCGGCATGCCGGGTGGGCTCGGTCGGGGACGTCGCCACCCGGTACTGCTGTCGTGCTTACTGATCGTATCCACGCGGCGGGCAACTGTGCGGTTCCCCGTCCGGAGGGCGATCGAGCACCGGTCCCCTGTGGCGCGGAACACAACTGCTGCACACCGCGGCCACGGTTCGGCACCGGTGGCTAACGGCAGCATGCCACCGTCCGGCGGAAGTTGGTGAGGGGGCCCGGGTCCGCAGTCCACGGTTACCCCCGCGCGGCCATGGTCATCCGGGGGACCTGAGCCGATCCACCCGTTCGGCTTCGTCCATCGGGTGTGCCGCGACCGGGCCCGGCGGCGCCCTGGTGGTAAGGGTCGGGGTGGTCCGGGGTGGTCCGGGGCACCCCCTCCGACGTGCTAATGTTTTCCACGTCGGAAGGCGCCGCCGGAGAGCGGAGCCGGGGCGGAGAACCTGGTCGGGATCGGGTTTGAACCTCGGCCGAGGAGTTCGGTAGCATCGACGGCACACCCAATGCGCGGGTGGCGGAATAGGCAGACGCGCTGGATTCAGGTTCCAGTGCCCGAAAGGGCGTGGGGGTTCAACTCCCCCCTCGCGCACACAGTGGAAGAGCCCCTTCCCGGAGATCTCCGGGAAGGGGCTCTTTCGTGTGCTCTCGCCGGCACCGTGCGCCCAGGGGCGCGGGCGGCCCCGGGCGCGGGCGGGGGTCAGCCGCCGGCGGCGGCCGGGGTCTCCGCGATCTCGTCAAGCGACGGGGGTGTGAGGCGGCGCACGGCGTCCTGCATGTGCTCCTCGATCAGGGCGAGGAGGCGCGGCTCGTCCTCCTCGCGCAGCGCCTCGATGAGCGCCGCGTGCTCCTCCACCAGGGCGTCCGGGTCGGGGTGCTCGCCGGTGAGTGCGGAAAGGCACATCCTGGTCTCGACGAAGAGGGTCTCGCAGATCCGCCGGAGCCGGGGGCTGCCCGACTCCTCGACCAGGACCTGGTGGAACTCGGTGTCCGCGGTGCCGATCGCGGTGAGGTTGCCGCGGCGGGCCGCCGCCGCCATGGTGCGGTGCACCTTGGCCAGCCGGTCCGCCGTCCGCTGCGGGTCCCGCTGGAGCACCAGCCGGCAGGCGGCGGACTCCATGGCGGTGCGGGCGAGGTAGATGTCCCGGACGTCGTCCTCGTCCAGCGTCGTCACGAAGACGCCGCGGTGCGGGGCGCTGACCGCGATGCCCTGCTGCACCAGGCGCTGCAGGGCCTCGCGGAGCGGGCCGCGGCTGACGCCGAGCTGGCCGGCCAGCTCGGCCTCGCCCAGCTGGGTGCCGGGGGCGAGGGTGCCGTCCATGATCGCTTCGGTGAGCTGGGCGGCGATGATGGTCGACGCGGGTTCCCGCTTGACCGGTCGCAGGGCTTTCGCAGTGGCCATATTCAGTTCGATTCCTCGAGTGGCTGCGGCCGTGGCTCACACGGCCGCATGGGTGGGGTGATCGGGGGTTCGGGAGCGCCGGAAGAGCGAGCCGAGGCCGGGGCGCGGGGCGGCGTCCCCGGCAAGCCGCAGGCCCTCCCAGGCGGTGACCTGGTTGGCGGTCAGCACCGGCTTGCCGACGGCCTCCTCCAGCTCGTCCAGCCAGGCCGCGCTGTGCAGCGCGGTGTCCGGGAGGAGGATCGCCTCGGCGTCCGGGTGGTCGTTGGACCGGGCCAGCTCCAGCACCTCGTCGCGGCCCAGGGTGCCGACCTCGGCGGCGGTGATGATCCCGCGCCCGGAGACCTGGACCACCTGGGAGCCGGCCGCCTCCAGGAAGCGGACGAAGTAGCCGGCCACGTCCTCGGGGTAGGTGGCGGCGATCGCCAGCCGCCGTACGCCGAGCGCCCGGACGGCGCCGGTGAAGGCGAAGGAGGTGGAGGAGACCCGCTCGACGGGCAGCCCGGCGGCCTCGGCCAGCTCCTCGACCTGGCGGCGGGCGCCCTCCGGGCCGTAGATGAAGCTGGCGCTGGTGCAGGCCCAGACGACGGCGTCCTGCGGCTGCCGGAGAAGCTCGCCGAGGGCGGCCTTGAGACGGTGGGTGGCGCCCATCTCGAGCAGCTCGTCGGGCCGGTGGGCGTCGGTGCCGATGTCGGTGTGGACGAGGGTCAGCCGCACCCCGCCGCCGATCATGGCCTCCAGCCGGGGGTAGTCGTCCTCGGCGGAGTGGCCGGGGTAGAGGAAGCCGACGCGGGCCGCCATGTCGCTCATGCTGAGTGGTCCTTTCGTGCGGGCATTCTAGCGGCGAAAGCCCGGCAAGTGCAGATTGTTGACATCGGAAGGCGCCCGGGGAACCCCCTGGGCGCTGGTCAACCGGCTTAGTGCTCGGGCCAGTTGGGTTCCGATGCCGGACCCGGATCCTCCGGCTGGCCGGCCGGAGGGGGGTCCGGAAGGGTTGGCTCGCACGGCGCCGGGCCGGTGGCGGGCAGCGGCTCGGCGGGCGGCAGCGGCTCGGCCGAGGGCAGGGGCTCGGCGGGCGGCAGCGGCAGGGACCTGTTGCGGAGGTACGGGCCGAGGGCCTCGCGGGCCGCCTGGTCGATCAGCGACTGGTAGTCGCCGGTGGCCCGCAGGCCGATGTGCCGCAGCGCGGCCCACATGGTGACCTGGTTGGCCGAGATCACCGGGATCCGCAGCTCGGCCTCCAGCTGCGGGATCACGTCGTAGGTGGCGAGGTTGGTGCAGCTGATGAAGAGGCAGTCGGCCTCGGACAGGTCCGCGGTGCGGGCCAGGTCCACCACGTTGCGGTAGCCGACCTTCCAGATCTCCCCGGTCAGCCCCATGTACTGGCGGCTGACCACCTCCACGCCGGCCTCGGCGAGGAAGTCCGCCAGCGCGTCGGTGAGCGAGGCGGTGTAGGGGGTGATCACGCTCACCCGGCGGGCCCCCAGTTCGAGCAGCGCCTCCAGCAGGGCGCCGGAGGTGGTGACGGCCGGCATGTCCCGGCCGGCCCGGCTCATCGAGGAGCACATCGCGCGCTCGTGCGGGATGCCCCCGACGAAGCTGCCCGAGGTGCAGGCGTAGGCGAAGGACACGGGCCGGACCGCGTCCAGGGCGGTGACCGCGGACTGCAGTGTCTCGTGCTCACTGATCAGGCGGGCCATGTCGACGCTCACCTCGACGGGCACGTAGGGGGTGCGGGTGAGGTGGAGGGAGACCTCCTCTGGCGTCCACCGCCAGAGCTCCCGGTCGAGTGCGAAGTCGAACGGGGCGACGACGCCGATGCCGCGCTGCGGTACCGGGCCGCCGAAGGTGGTGATGTCCAATGCAGGGCCCCTTCGTGGCTGCACGCGCGCGGCCGAATCCCCGGACCACGCGCCAGAGGTGGACACGATGACGAGTGGGTTGTGCGGTGCCTGCGGTCCGGGCCGTCCCCTGCGGACGGACCGGGGAGCCGTGTAGATTGTTGACAACGTAAAGATCTGCTGCTTAGCGTGTCAATCCCCTGCCGGCAACGACCCGTCGACGCGGGTGAACCGGCTGGTGGGAGGCGGCCGCCGGAAGCGTCGTGCCGCCTGTCCTCCCAGTCTGCACCGCACGTGTTGCCCGCCGGTTGCCTGCCGGTTGCCTCTTACCTCGCACCGCCCGCCTCTCACCTCCTGTCGGCGAATCGCCGAGCGATCCGAAGGACCGTCGTGACGAAGAGCGAATCCCTCCGTGCGTCCAGCCCTCCGCGCGAGCCCCGGGCCCCGCGGGTGCTGGTACTCGCCGGCGAACCGCCGCCGGAGCTGGCCGGGGTGGCCGCCGAGGCCGAGCTGGTCTGCATCCCCGAGGAGCGGCTCGCCGCCGAGCTCCCGGCCGCCGACGTGCTGCTGGTCTGGGAGTTCGGCACCGAGGCGCTGCCCGCCGCCTGGCCCGAGGAGGGCGGCCCGCGCTGGGTGCACACCGCGAGCGCCGGGGTGGACCGGCTGATGTTCCCGGCGCTGACCGAGTCCGACGTGCTGGTCACCAACTCCCGCGGGGTCTTCGAGCAGCCCATCGCGGAGTACGTGGCCGGCTGGGTGATCGCCCTGGCCAAGGACTTCGCCGGGACCTACGAGCGGCAGCGGAACCGAATCTGGGAGCACCGGGTCACCGGCCGGGTCGCGGGGACGCGGGCGGTGGTCGTCGGCGGCGGGCCGATCGGACGGGCCGTACTGCGGACGCTGCGGGCGCTCGGGCTGCGGGCGGACCTGGTGGGTCGGACCCGCCGGGAGGACGACCCGGAGCTCGGCCTGGTGCACGGATTCGACGAACTCGTGTCTGACGAAGGCCTGTTGGGGCAGGCGGACTGGGTGGTCTGCGCCGCTCCGCTGACCGCGGAGACCGACTCGATGTTCGACGCGGCGGCGTTCTCCCGGATGAAGCGCGGGGCGCGGTTCCTGAACGTCGGCCGCGGCCCGCTGGTCGTCGAGGAGGACCTGCTGGCGGCGCTGGCGGACGGGCGGCTCGGCGGGGCCGCGCTGGACGTCTTCCGCGAGGAGCCGCTGGACGCCGGCAGCCCGCTCTGGACGGCGCCGAACCTGCTGGTCTCGCCGCACATGTCGGCCGACACCGACAGCTGGCTGGAGGACCTCGCCGAGGTCTTCGCGGACAACCTCGCCCGCTGGCGGGCCGGCCGGCCGCTGCGCAACGTCGTGGACAAGAAGCTGGGCTACGTACCGGTCGCGGCCGGCGCGCCGGCCCCGGACGAGGAGGGGAACCGATGACCGAGCCGTATGCGATGACGGCGACCGAGCTGGTCGCCGCGTACGAGTCCAAGGAGCTCTCGCCGGTCGAGGCCACCGCCTCGGTGCTGGACCGGATCGAGGCCGCGGACCCGGTGCTCAACGCGTACTGCCTGGTCGAGGCGGACGCGGCGATGGAGGAGGCCCGGCGGAGCGAGGACCGGTGGAGCCGCGGGGAGCCGGCGGGGCTGCTGGACGGCGTCCCGGTCTCCATCAAGGACCTGCTGTACACCCGGGGCCGGCCCACCCTGCGGGGCTCGCTGAGCATCTCCGCGGAGCGCGAGTGGGCGGAGGACGCGCCGAGCGTGGCGCGGATGCG
This sequence comes from Phaeacidiphilus oryzae TH49, assembly GCF_000744815.1. Lineage (NCBI taxonomy): Bacteria > Bacillati > Actinomycetota > Actinomycetes > Kitasatosporales > Streptomycetaceae > Phaeacidiphilus > Phaeacidiphilus oryzae. Next base: position 3,534,730 of record NZ_JQMQ01000005.1, on the reverse strand, counting down.
GGAGCAGGGGGCGGTCTTCGTCGGCAAGACCACCACCCCGGAGTTCGGCTGGAAGGGCGTCACCGACAACCCGCTGACCGGGATCACCCGCAACCCCTGGAACCCGTCGACCACGTCCGGCGGCTCCTCGGGCGGCAGCGCGGCGGCGGTGGCCGCCGGGATGGCGCCGCTGTCGGTGGGCACCGACGGGGGCGGGTCGGTGCGGATCCCGGCGGCGTTCTGCGGGATCTTCGGGATGAAGCCGACGTACGGTCGGATCCCGCTCTATCCGGCCTCGCCGTTCGGCACCCTCGCGCATGCCGGGCCGATGGCCCGGACCGTCGAGGACGCCGCGCTGCTGATGGACGTGGTGACGGGGCCGGACAGCCGGGACTGGTCGGCGCTGGAGTCGCCGCGCGGGGGGTACCGGGCGGCGGTCGCCGAGGCGCTGGCGATGGGCTCGCTGGCGGGGCTGCGGATCGCCTACGCGCCGACCCTGGCGGGTGCCGAGGTGGACCCGGAGGTCGCTGCCCGGGTGGAAGCGGTCGCGGGGCTGCTGGAGCGGCTGGGCGCGGACGTGGAGACCGCCGACCCGGGGTTCGCCGACCCGGTGGAGGCGTACCACACGCTGTGGTTCTCGGGGGCGGCGAAGGTGGTCGAGCAGCTGGGCCCGGAGCAGTTCGCGCGGCTGGACCCGGGACTGCAGGAGATCTGCCGGGAGGGCGCGGCGAAGAGCGCGCTGGAGTACCTGGGAGCGGTCGACGAGCGGATGGCGCTGGGGGTGTGGATGGGGCGCTTCCACGAGACCTACGACCTGCTGCTGACGCCGACGATCCCGATCCCGGCGTTCGAGGCGGGGGTCGAGGTGCCGCCGGGCAGCGGGCTGCGCCGGTGGACCGGGTGGACGCCGTTCACCTACCCGTTCAACCTCACCCAGCAGCCGGCGGCGACGGTGCCGGCCGGCCTCGCCGGGGGGCTGCCGGTGGGGGCGCAGTTGGTGGCCGCCCGGCATGGGGACGAGCTGGTGCTGCGGGCTTCCGCGGTGCTGCATGCCGCGCTGTGCGCGGAGGGGGTGGTCGGGACGGGGCCGGTCGGCTGAGGCGGCGGCTGCGGCTGCGGCCGAGGCTGCGCCTCCGCGCGGGACGGCGCCGCGGCCGGCGACGGAGGTCCGGCTGCAACCGGGGGGCCGTCGCCGGGCGCGGCGCCGTTGGTGGTTGGTCGCGCAGTTCCCCGCGCCCCTTGCTTGCGCCTTCGGCGCTGCGCTCGCTGCGCTCGGGGCTAGTCGGCGCGCTTGAAGTGGAGGGATTCGCCCAGGGCGCCGGCGCGCCAGAGGTCCTGGGCGGCTTCGGCCATGCGGTCCAGGCCTTCGGTGATGGCGCCCCAGACGATGCCGGGCACCCAGCCGGCGTCGCCGTTGATCAGCAGGTTGTTGCGCTCGTAGAAGAGCGCGAGGTCGACCACGGTGGTGCGCTCGGCGTGCGCGGCCCTGGTGCCCTGCTGCTCGGCGGCCGCCTCGTAGCCGTAGGCGGAGCTGCTCAACTGGGTGTCGGAGAAGGTGAAGTAGCACAGGTCGCCGGGGATCGGCGTGATGGTGGGGTTCTCCAGCGGCGGTTCCTGCGGCGCGAACGGCGGTACCAGGGTGTAGATCTCGTTGCGCGCGTACTTGGCGTGGTAGACGTCGCCGCCGAGCGGCAGCGCGTCCCAGATCGCCTGGCAGGTGATCGGCGCCCGGTCGAAGAGGAGCTTCGCGGTGCAGCTCACGCCGCGCTTGGGCAGGGAGACCTCGATGAAACGGTCCATGGGCATGGGGCAGCCTCCAGGAGGGGTTGGGGGAACGAGGGGCGTCAGCCGAGCGGTACGGCGAGGTAGCGGGTCTCCAGGAACTCGTCGATGCCCATCCGGCCGCCCTCCCGGCCGAGGCCGGAGTGCTTGACGCCGCCGAAGGGCGCCGCCGGGTTGGACACCACGCCCTTGTTGAGGCCGACCATCCCGGTGTCCAGGCGCTCGGAGAGCCGCAGCGCCCGGTCCAGGTTCTCCGTGAAGAGGTAGGAGACGAGGCCGTACTCGGTGTCGTTGGCCGCGGCCACGGCCTCCTCGTCGTCCGAGAAGGCGAGCAGCGGGGCGACCGGGCCGAAGATCTCCTGGCTGAGCATGGCCGCGTCGGCGGGGACGTCGGTGAGCACCGTGGGGGTGTAGAAGTACCCCTCGCCCGGGGCGTGTTCGCCGCCGGTGAGGACCTTGGCGCCGCGCCCGACCGCGTCCGAGACCAGCTCGTCGACCTTGCCCCGGCCGGCCTCGTCGATCAGCGGGCCGACGTCCACGCCGGGCTCGGTGCCGCGGCCGACGGTGAGCGCGCCCATCCGGGCGGCCAGCCGCTCGGCGAACTCGGCGGCCACGCTCTCGTGGACGTAGAGCCGGTTGGCGGCCGTGCAGGCCTCGCCGATGTTGCGCATCTTGGCGGCCATCGCGCCCTCGACGGCCTTGTCCAGGTCGGCGTCGGCGCAGACGATGAAGGGCGCGTTGCCGCCCAGCTCCAGGGAGACCCGCAGCACCTGCTGGGCGCTCTGCTCCAGCAGCAGCCGGCCGATCGCGGTGGAGCCGGTGAAGGACAGCTTGCGGATCACCCCGCCGCGCAGCAGCGGCTCGACCACCTCGCCGGGCCGGTTGGTGGTGAGGACGTTGAGGACGCCGGCCGGGACGCCCGCCTCGGTCATGATCGCGGCCAGCGCCAGCATGGTCAGCGGGGTCTGCTCGGCCGGCTTGACGATCATCGTGCAGCCGGCCGCGATCGCCGGGCCGATCTTGCGGGTGCCCATGGCCAGCGGGAAGTTCCACGGGGTGACCAGCAGCACCGGGCCGACCGGGCGGCGCATCACGATGAAGCGGTCCCTGCCGTCCGGGGAGGTCTGGTAGCCGCCCTCGATCCGGACCGCCTCCTCGGAGAACCAGCGGAAGAACTCGGCCGCGTAGGCGACCTCTCCGCGGGCCTCGGCCAGCGGCTTGCCCATCTCCAGGGTCATCAGCAGGGCCAGGTCCTCCTGGCGGTCCAGGAGCAGCTGGTAGGCGCGGCGGAGGATCTCGCCGCGCTCGCGCGGGGCGGTGGCCGCCCAGGCCTCCTGCGCGGCTCCGGCCGCTTCGGCGGCGGCCTCGGCGTCCTCCGCGCCGGCGTCCGCGACGGTGCGCAGGGTGCGGGCCAGGGAGGGGTCCTCGACGGGGAACTCGGCACCGGACGCGGCCGGCCGCCACTCGCCGCCGATGAACAGCCCGTCGGGGACGGCCGCCACCACCGACCGCTCCCGCTCCTGCTGTGTCTGGTCTGCGCTAGCGGTGCTCAAGGTGCTCTCCCTGATTGCTCGTCGACAGCGGCGGAATTGCATGCTTGCATGGATGCAGGTTGTTGACAATCCTACGAAGTACCCCCCATGTTGATCCGAGGTCGAACCGAGCACCGCCACTCCACAGGAGCTGACCCCATGAGCGCACTCTCCCCCGTCCTCAAGCAGGCCACGCCCGTGCTCGCGGAACGTGGCGAAGGCGTCTACCTGTACGAGGAGTCGGGGCGCCGGCACCTCGACTTCACCGCCGGCATCGGGGTGACCTCGACCGGCCACTGCCACCCCAAGGTGGTCGCGGCCGCCCAGGAGCAGGTCGGCAGGCTGGTGCACGGCCAGTACACGACCGTCATGCACAAGCCGCTGCTGACCCTCAGCGAGCGGCTCGGCGAGGTGCTGCCGGCCGGCCTGGACTCGCTCTTCTTCGTCAACTCCGGCAGCGAGGCCGTGGAGGCCGCGATGCGGCTGGCCAAGCAGGCCACCGCGCGCCCCAACATCGTGGTCTTCCAGGGCTCCTTCCACGGCCGCACGCTGGCCGCCGCGTCGATGACCACCTCGGCCACCAAGTTCCGCTCGGGGTACGGGCCGCTGATGCCGGGGGTGGCGATCGCGCCCTTTCCCCACGCCGCCCACTACGCCCGGTACGGGATGGACGAGGAGGCGGCCACCCGGTTCGCGCTGCGCGAGCTGGACGAGCTGCTGGCCACCGTCAGCGCGCCCGCGGACACCGCCGCCTTCATCGTCGAGCCGGTGCTCGGCGAGGGCGGGTACGTCCCGGCCAACTCGGCCTTCCTCCGCGGGCTGCGGGAGCGGGCCGACCGGCACGGCATCCTGCTGATCCTCGACGAGGTGCAGACCGGCTTCGGGCGGACCGGGCGGTTCTGGGGCCACGACCACTTCGACGGCCGGCCGGACATCCTGGTCACGGCGAAGGGCCTGGCCAGCGGCTTCCCGCTGTCCGCGATCGCCGCCCCCAGGGCCCTGATGGAGAAGGCCTGGCCGGGCTCGCAGGGCGGCACCTACGGGGGCAACGCGGTGGCCTGCGCCGCCGCCATCGCCACCCTGGACGTGATCCAGGAGGAGAAGCTGGTGGAGAACGCCGCCGAGCGGGGCGAGCAGCTCTTCGCCGGGCTGCGCGAGGTCGCCGCCGCCCACCCGGCCGGCGGCCGCGGCGGGATCGGCGACGTCCGGGGCCTGGGCCTGATGGCCGGCACCGAGTTCACCACCGCCGACGGGGAGCCGGACGGGGCCACCGCCGCCAAGGTGCACGCGGCCGCCGCCGAGCGCGGGCTGCTCCTGCTGACCTGCGGGCCGCGGGGCGAGGTGGTCCGGATGATCCCGCCGCTGGTGGTCGACGCCGAGCAGATCGACGAGGGTCTGCGGCTCTGGCGCGAGTCGGTGTCCGCGGTCCTCGGCTGAACCCGGCGGCGGCCGCGCGTACTGCCGGTACCCGCACCGTCCGCACTAACCTGGCGCCCCGGCCGGCCGACGCCCGCCGGGGCGCCGTCGTACCGCACCGACGAAGGAGTCGTCCGCCCATGTCAGCACCGACCGCAGCGACCGGATCGACCGCGGGGGCGGCCGGGCCGCCGCGTCCCGACGTGCCGGACGCGGAGACGCTGGCCGCGCTGGAGCGGGCGCTGCGGGCCGCGGTGCCGCGTGGCGAGGTCGCCTTCGGCCGGCGCAGGCGGGCCGAGTACGCCCAGGACGCCTCCACCTACCGGCAGGTGCCGAGCGCCGTCGTACTGCCCGCCGACGCCGGGGAGCTGGCCGGGGCGCTGGCCGCCTGCCACCGGCTCGGCGTCGCGGTCACCCTGCGCGGGGCCGGCACCTCCATCGCCGGGCAGGCGGTCGGCGACGGGGTGGTCGTCGACACCTCGCGCAGCCTCAACCGGATCCTGGAGATCGACCCCGAGGCGCGCACCGCGCGGGTCGAGCCCGGGCTGGTGCTGGACCGGCTGCAGGAGGCCTGCAAGCCGCACGGGCTGCGGTTCGGCCCGGACCCCTCCACCCACGCCCGCTGCACGATCGGCGGGATGATCGGCAACAACGCCTGCGGCACCCACTCGGTGGCCTGGGGCAGGACCGCCGACAACATCGTCGAGCTGGAGGTGCTGACCTACGACGGCGAGCGGCTGCGGCTGCGCTCACGGGACGCCGAGGAGCTGCGGAAGGTGATCGACGGCGGCGGCCGGGCCGGCGAGATCCACGCGTCCCTTCGCGACCTTCGGGACGCCCATCTGGCCATGCTGCGCACCGAGTTCGGGCGCTTCCGCCGCCAGGTCTCCGGCTACAGCCTGGAACATCTGCTGCCGGAGCGCGGCTTCGACCTGGCCGCGGCCCTGGTCGGCACCGAGGGGACCTGCGCGGTGGTGGTCTCGGCGACGGTGCGGCTGGTGCCGCTGCCGGCCCGGCGGACCCTGGTCGCCCTCGGCTTCTCCGATCTGCCGGCGGCCGGCGACGCCGCCCAGCACGTACTGCGCCATCAGCCCATCGCCTGCGAGGGGCTGGGCGGCGACCAGGTCGCCGCGCTCCGGCGGAACGTCCCGGACGCCCGCCCCGAGGAGCTGCTGCCGGACGGCGCCGGCTGGCTGCTCTGCGAGTTCGGCCACGAGGACGCGGCACCCGACCCGGAGGCCGAGCGGAAGCGCGCCGAGGAGCTGGCCGAGGCGCTGCGTCGGGGCACCGGCGCGATCGACGTACGGCTGGTGCGGGACCCTACCGAGCAGGCCGCGCTCTGGCGGATCCGGGAGGACAGTTCCGGGCTGGCCACCCGGGCCCCGGACGGTTCCGAGGCCTGGCCAGGGTGGGAGGACTCGGCCGTACCGGTCGAGCGACTGGGGGACTACCTGCGGGACCTGGAGCGGTTGCTGGCCGGCCACGGGTTGCAGGGCACCCCGTACGGGCACTTCGGCGAGGGCTGCGTCCACATCAGGATCGACTTCGACCACGGTACGGAGGAAGGCGTCCGGAACTTCCGCTCCTTCATCCGGGACGCGGCCGAGCTGGTCTCCCGGCACGGCGGCACCCTCTCCGGGGAGCACGGGGACGGGCAGGCCCGGGCCGAGTTCCTGCCGGTGGTGTACAGCGAGGAGGCGATGGAGGCCTTCGCGGCCTTCAAGTCCGTGTGGGACCCGGGCAATCGGCTCAACCCGGGGATCCTGGTCCATCCGCGTCCGGTGGACGAGCGGCTGCGGATCCGGCCGGGTCACCGGCCGACGCTGCCGATGACCACGACCCTGGCCCTGGCCGAGGACGACGGGGACCTCAGCAAGGCGCTGCGCCGCTGCGTGGGGGTCGCCAAGTGCCGCACGGCCTCGGGCGGGGTGATGTGCCCGAGCTACCGCGCGACCGGGGACGAGAAGGACTCCACCCGGGGGCGGGCCCGGGTGCTGTACGAGATGGTGCAGGGCGAGGTGATCACCGACGGCTGGCGGTCCGAGGAGGCCGTCGAGGCGCTGGACCTCTGCCTCTCCTGCAAGGGCTGCAAGAGCGACTGCCCGGTCGGGGTCGACATGGCCTCGTACAAGTCGGAGTTCCTCCACCAGCACTACCGGGGGCGGCGGAGGCCGGCCTCGCACTACTCGCTGGGCTGGCTGCCGCTGTGGGCCCGGCTGGCGGGGGCGGCACCCCGGCTGGTGAACCGGGTGACGCGGAGCGCGGGGGCGGTGTCGCTGCTGAAGAGGGCGGGCGGGATCGCGCCCGAGCGGCCGGTGCCGGCGTTCGCCGAGCGGCGGTTCCGGAAGTGGTTCCGGGGGCGGGGGACGGCGCCGGTCCCGGCGCCCGCTCCGGGCAGCCGGGGGAAGGTGCTGCTCTGGCCGGACACCTTCACCGAGTTCATGTCGCCCGAGGTGGGACGGGCGGCGGTGGAGGTCCTGGAGTACGCGGGCTTCGAGGTGGTCCTGCCGCCGGACCGGCTGTGCTGCGGGCTGACCTGGCACACCACCGGCCAACTCGACGTCGCCAAGCGGGTGCTGGCGCGGACCCTGCGGTCCGTCGACCCCTACCTGCGGGAGGGGGTGCCGCTGGTCGGCCTGGAGCCGAGCTGCACCTCGCTCTTCCGCAGCGACGCGACGGAGCTGCTGCCGGACGATCCGCGGGCGCGGCGGCTGGCCGAGCAGACGGTGACGCTGGCCGAGCTGCTGGACCGGGAGGCGGCGGACGTCGACTTCGGCCGTCTTGAGGACGTCACGGCGCTGACGCAGACCCACTGCCATCAGCACGCGACCCTGGGCAGCCGGGCGGACGACCGGGTGCTGGCGCGGATCGGTGTGGACCCGGGGCGGCTGGACTCCGGATGCTGCGGGCTGGCGGGCAACTTCGGCTTCGAGGCCGGGCATTACGAGGTGTCCGTGGCGGTGGGGGAGCAGGCGCTGCTGCCGGCGCTGCGGGCGGCCGCGCCGGACGCGGTCGTCCTGGCGGACGGCTACAGCTGCCGCACGCAGATCACGCAGCTGTCGGACCGCCGTCCTCGCCATCTGGCGGAGCTGCTGCGGGACGCGCTGCGGCGGGGCGCCGGGGCTGCCGCCCCGGACCCCGCTCGGCTGCCCCGGAAGTAGGCCCGAAGGGCCACTTCAGGGGCGCGGGGAACTGCGCGGCCAGCGCCGCAGCCTGCCGCACCCGGCAACGACTACCGGATTGCAACCCGGACTCCGTTGTCGAGTACAGACCGTAAGTGGCCAGGCGCGCAGTTCCCCGCGCCCCTGGATGCGCCCTTCGGGCTACATCCCGGGGCGCTGGGGCCGCAGGCGTCAGGCCGACGCGGTCGCGAGCTTCTTGGCGAGTTCGCGGGCGTCGGAGTGGGCCTTGGCCTTGGCCGCGTCGGCCTTGTCGACCAGGTCGGCCATCGCCGGGTTGGAGCGGGCCAGGGTCAGCTCCGGGAGGATGTACTCGACCTCCATGCCGAACATGCCGGTGAAGACGGCGCCCAGGTAGTTCTGGACGTACTCGAAGCTCTCCCGCGGGGTGCCGGGCGCGTAGGAGCCGCCGCGGCTGGCCACGATGACGGCCTTCTTGCCCTTGAGGGTGGACTCCGGGCCGGAGGTGCGGCCCATGATGATCACCTGGTCCAGCCACGCCTTCAGGGTGGACGGGATGGTGAAGTTGTACATCGGCGCGCCCACCAGCACGACGTCCGCCGACTCCAGCTCGCGGGCCAGCTCGTCGCGCAGGGCGAAGGCGGCGGCCTGCTCGGGGGTGTGCTGGTCGGGCGCGGAGAAGCCGGCCAGGGCGCCGTGGACGTCCAGGTGCGGCAGCGGCTGGGCGGCCAGGTCGCGGTGGATGACCTTGCCCTCGGGGTGGGCGGCCAGCCACTCGTTGCGGAAGATGTCGGTCACCTCGCGCGAGGAGGAGCCGCCGAGCGGGTAGAGGGAGGAGTCGATCTGCAGAAGAGTGGCCATGCTGGGTCCTTGGTCGCTAGGTTGTTGAAAACAGGACAATGTCCTGGCGTAACTGTACCTCCTTACTTTTCTGCAGCGCTGCCGAGCGCTCAGCCCGCTTCGTGGGAGAGGTGGAGGTCCATGTCGTCCCGGCCGGAGCCGGCGATGGTCACCGTCGTGGCGACCGGCGGGTAGCCGGCCGCGACCACGGTGAAGTCCTCGCCGGCGAGCCCGTCGAAGGCGTAGCGGCCGTCCGGGCCGGTCAGGTGGAGGCCGACCACCTGGCCCGCCGAGTCCAGCAGAGACACCCGGGCCTCCGGCAGCGGGCGGCCCACCGGGTCGGTGACGGTGCCGCGGACCGCGGCGGCCGGGGCCAGCACGGCGTCCTGCCGGGTGGGGCCGCCCGCGGTGACCTCGACCGGCACGGCGGAGGGACGGCGTCCGGCACGGGTGAGGGCCAGCACATACCGTCCGGGGGCCAGCTCGGGCAGCCGGTAGCCGCCGTCCGCGCCGGTGGTGGCGGAGCCGACCACCTCGCCGTACGGGTCGGCGGCCACCGCGAGGACGCCGGACAGCGGGCTGCCGTCCGGGTCGGTGACGGTGCCCGCGAGGCCGCCCACGCCCGCCAGCGAGAGGTCGACGGCGATCGGCGCTTCGGCGGCCAGGGAGACGGTCGCCGCCTCGGGCTGGTGGCCCGGGGAGGAGGCGATCAGCACGCAGCCGGTGCCCGGCCCGGCGGCCGGCAGGGGGAGCCGGTAGAAGCCGGTGGAGTCGGCGGTGGCGAGGCCGAGTTGGCGGCCCGTCGGGTCGATCGCGGTGACCGAGGCGTGGGGCACGGGGGCGCCGCCGGTGCCGAGCACCCTGCCGTAGACGCCCGGGCCGGCCGGACTGCCCTGGCCGCCATGGCCGCCCGCGGTCGCGGAGGCCACCGGGGCCGCGAGGGTGGCCGGAGCGGCCGGTGCGGCGGCGGCCGGCAGGGGGGACGTCTCCGTCCCGGCCGGGTTCGCTGCTGGGCGGGGCGAGCGGCGGGGGAGGAAGGCGGCGATCAGCACGCCCACCGCGACCGCCGCCGTGGCGATCAGGAACGAGAGCCGGAAGCCGTGGAGGTTCGGCTGCGGCCGGCCGGCGAAGACCGTGGTGTTGTGCGCCAGCACCATGCCGACGATCGCGCTGGACACCGAGGTGCCGATGGAGCGCATCAGGGTGTTGAGCCCGTTGGCGGCGCCCGTCTCGGAGGCGTCGACGGCACCGATGATCAGCGTCGGCAGCGAGGAGTAGGCGAAGCCGATGCCCGCGCCCACGATGATCGTGATCAGCGCCACCTGCCAGACCGCGTTCATCAGGCCGAGCCCGGCCCCGTACCCGGCGGCGATGATGACCAGGCCGAGGATCAGCGAGGTCTTGGCGCCGCGGGCGGCCGTCAGGCGCGCGGAGAGCGGCGAGACCAGCATCATCGCGAGGCCCATCGGCATCACCGTGAGCCCGGCCACCACCAGCGACTTGCCCAGGCCGTAGCCGGTCCCGGTGGGCAGCTCCAGCAGCTGGGGCAGGACCAGGGACATCGCGTAGAAGGCGACGCCGACCATGATCGAGGCGAGGTTGGTGAGCAGCACCTGGCGGCGGGCCGTCGTCCGCAGGTCCACCAGCGGGTCCCGCAGGCGCAGCTCAAGCACTCCCCAGAGGAGGAGGATCAGCACGGCGGCGCCGAAGAGGCCGAGGGTGGTGGGGCTGCCCCAGCCCCAGTCGCTGCCCTTGGTGATCGGCAGCAGCAGGGCGACCAGACCGGCGGTGAGGCCGATCGTGCCGAGGACGTCGAACCGGCCCGGCGCCCGGTACGCGGACTCCGGGACCACCAGCAGGATCAGCGCGATGGAGACCACGCCGACGCCGGCCGAGCTGTAGAAGAGGACGTGCCAGTTCGCGTGCTCGGCGATCACCGCGGCCAGCGGCAGGCCGATGGCGCCGCCGATCCCGATGGAGGAGCTCATCAGCGCCATCGCGGAGCCGAGCCGCTCCCGCGGCAGCTCGTCCCGCATGATGCTGATGCCGAGCGGGATGGCGCCCATGGCGAAGCCCTGCAGCGCCCGGCCGGCCACCATCACGGTCAGCTGCGAGGTGAAGGCGCAGACCAGCGAGCCGACCACCATCAGCGCCAGGCTGACCAGCATCATCCGGCGCTTGCCGAAGAGGTCGCCGAGGCGCCCCATGATCGGCGTGGCGACGGCGCCGGCCAGCAGGGTCGCGGTCATCACCCAGGTCGCGTTGGAAGCGCTGGTGGAGAGCAGCACCGGGAGCTGGGCCACCACCGGCACCAGCAGGGTCTGCATGATCGCCACCACGATGCCGGCGAAGGCGAGGACGGCGATCATCCCGCCGCCCTGGGCCGGCCGCACGGCTCCCGGCTCCCCCGGGGCGGCCGAGGCACCCCTGGCCGCCTGGTGGGCGACCGGATCGGGGCGGCCGGAGGCTGCCGCGGGCGGTCCCGCGGCTCCGGGGGAGCGATCGGCGGTCCGGGCGTGAGTGGTCATACGTGCGGCCTCCGGTGGCGACAGCGGGCTGGCAGGGCGACACCGTGCGTCGGTCTCGCGGGCGCGCGCCGGTGCGGCGGCGCGCGGCGGCACGGCGTCGTGACGCGGTGTGCGACGGTTCGTCGGCGGGCGGCCGGGCGGCCGGACGGCCGGGCCCGGCCGGGTCGGTCGGGGGCGCCGGTGCCGGCGCCGCGAGAGCAGGAATGATCTGGCGGGGGCTCGCATTCCCCTCGGCGTCGGCCGACTCCGCTGCTTTGACCGCTTCCTGATGGATTGTCGTGACTTCTGAGCCCGCTGTGTGACGCGTCTCACCTCTCCGGCCTCTTCGGCCCTCCGGCGCCTGGAGCCGGGGCCCGGGGCCCGGAAGAGGTCAGAGCGGGACGACCGCCCAGACCACGGTCCCCCGGTCGGGGAGGGCGGCGTCCTGCGACTCCGGGGCGGGCGGGGCACAGCCGTGCGGGGTGCCGCCGCCGGCCGGGAAGGTGCCCCAGCGCTCGGCGAACTCCTGCACCAGCATCAGGCCCCGGCCGTCCTCGCGTTCCAGCGGCGGGTCGGGCGCGGTCGAGCGCCGCGGGGGCGCCCCGAGCGGCAGCGGCCAGCCGCCGCCCTGGTCGCGTACCGCGATCCGCAGGCGGCGGACCGGGATCAGGGACAGCCCGAGGGTGACCGAGGGGGCCTCGGCGCCGAGGGCGTGGGCGCTGCCGTGGGTGACCGCGTTGGCCATCAGCTCGTCCACCACCAGGGCCGCCTGGAGGAGCAGTTCGGGATCGGCGTCCGGGCAGCGCAGCCGCACCGCGCGGCGGAGCTGCGTGCGGGCGTAGGGCACGGAGGACAGCACGGCCGGCAGAGACAGCAGCAACTGGAGCGAGGGCCGGGCCGGGGAGGAGGCGATCCGCCCGCCCGGCAGCTCCATCTGCGGCAGCCGGCCGGCCGGGCAGGCGGCCTCGGCGGCGGCTGCGGGGCCGCGGCGGTCGGCCCGGCGGGGGCGGACGGTGGTCGGGACGGCGCCGATGCGGGCAGCGGTCCGGTGAAGTGGGGCGGGAGCACGGTCTCGTCCATCTCCGGCGGACCTACGGCAGCAGCCTGGCTGGTATCGGAGCGTTGTCCGTTCAGGCCGACCGCGCCAGTGGGGCTGCGGGGACTTTTCCGCGCGAGAGGGGACTTCCGGCCGGTCAGAGCCGTCATGGGGCGGGGCCGGGGAAAGGCACAACTCGCCCTCGCCGCGCAAGGATTCCGCCCTCGGATCACCCGTCCGGTGGGTAGCCGGGGCGGGTACCGGCCGGTCGGCGGCGGCCGCTCTACGGTGATCGCATTCAGACGGAGACCGACCACTAAGACCTCCGGGAGCACGTCATGACGGATGGTCACTCCCCCACCCTGCTGGACGAGTTGATGCGGCGCCGGATGTGGGGCTACGCCCGGTTCGCCCGCGAGTACCGCAAGGCCGCCGAGCGGCTCGGGGTGCCCGCTCACCCGCCGGAGGAGCGGCAGTTGAAGCGGTGGCGGTCGGGCCGGGTCGAGCGGCCGCGCTCGGCGGCCTGCGAGGTGCTGGAGGAGCTGTTCGGGCAGGCGGCGCCGGAGCTGCTGGCGCCACCCCGCTCCAGGCCGGCCGGGGCGGCGGCGGACGAGGCCGCGGGCGAGTCCATGGGCGAGGCCGCGGATCCTTGCGCGGGCCCTTTTCCGGGTCCCGGGGCCGGGCCGGAACCGGTGGCGGCCATCGAGGGCACCGTCACCGGGGGCGCCCAGCCGGTGGATGTGATCGGCATCGCGTACGCGCCGCCCCCGACGGCGGCGGACCCGCCCGGTCCGTCCGGGCCGCGGGTGCCACCCGGACCCCTCTCCGCCGGACGGCGGCCCGGCCGGGGCGCCGTGGGCCTTCAGGGCCCCGGCGCCGGCGGCGGCGAGTACGGCGCCCGGCGGCCCCGCCGCTCCGCGCTGCGGCTGATCGGCGGCGGTGCGATGGCGCCCCTGCTGGAGGCCGGTCCGGCCGCCGCCGGGGCGCTGGGCCGGGCGGTCTCGTCCGGGCAGTGCACCGCCGAGGCGCTCTCCTGGAGCCGTGAACTGGAGCGCACGGACGTCGGTCCGGGCACCCTGGCCCATCTGGAGGCGGCGGTGGACCGGCTCTGCCACGGCTACGCGGAGCTGCCGCCGGACGAGGCCAGCCAGCTCGCCCTCCTCTACCGGCGGCAGGTGGCGGCGCTGATGAGCGGCCGTCACACCATGCGCGAGGCCAGGGAGTTGGCGCGCTGCGCCGGCCTCCTCTCGGTGGTACTCGGCTGGCTGGCGCACGACCTGGGCGAGACGGTGGCGGCCGAGGCGTACTGCCTGGACGCGCGGCTGCACGGGGAGCACGCCGAGCTGCCGGAGGTCTGCGCCTGGGCGGAGGACTGCCGCTCCACGGTGGCGCTCTACGCCGAGCGGCCGGAGATCGCGCTCTCCGCCGCGCTGCGCGGACGCGCCTACGCCCCGGCGGGGACGAGGGCGGAGGTGAGGCTGGTCGGGCAGGTGGCCCGGGCCTGCGCACGCTCCGGCCGGGCGGACGAGTTCCGGGTGGTGATGGCGGAGGCGCGGGGGTTCCAGGACCGGCTGCCGGCCCATGCGGTCGGGCTGTTCAGCGCGGACGCGGCCCGGATCTCCTCGTTCGAGGCGAGCGGGCAGCGGATGCTGGGCCGGCCGGACCGGGCCCGGCGGGCGGCCGAGGAGGCGCTGCGGCAGTACCGGGAGGCGGGGGTCGGGGCGCCGGGGGGCGCGGCCGGCTCGCCCACCCGGCTGGCCATCGCGCTGCTCGACCTCGCCGGAGCCCGGGCCGCGGAGGGGGAGTTGGAGGGGGCGGTGGAAGCCGGCCGGGAGGCGCTGCGGAGCCCCCGGCCGGCCGAGGCGATCAACGTCCGGGCCGCTCAGCTGGCGAAGACCCTCCTCTCCACGTACCGGGGGGCCAGGGCGGCCAAGGAGTTCGCCGGGCTGGCCCGGCGGGCGGCGGCCCCGCGGGGCATCGGGTGACGCGATGTCCGGAGGAGCGGAGGAGCGGAGGAGCGGAGGAGCTGAGTGGCGGTTCAGGCGCCCGCGTTGAAGCGGTGGAGGAAGACGGCGAAGTCGGCCAGGTCCTCCTCGGTCCAGGACTCCAGCCGGGAGCGGAAGATCTGCCTGCGCTGCGCCAGCACCGAGTTGAGCAGCCGCTCGCCGGCCTCCGAGGGGCGGATGATCTGTCCCCGCTGGTCGTCCGGGTCGGGGGTGCGCTCGATCAGGCCGAGCCGGTCGAGCGCGGCCACCTGCCGGCTGACGGTGGACTTGTCCAGCATGAAGTGGATGGCGAGGTCGGTGCCCCGGCAACCGCCCTCCTCGCGGAGGTGGTTGAGGATGGTGTAGGTGACCAGGCTCAGCTCCGGGTGCATCCGGCCGGCCTGGGCCCGGGCCCGCCGGGCGAAGGCGGTGAGCTCCCGCTGGATGGTGTCGATGTCCCGATCGCGGTCGGACACGCTTCCCCTCCTCGGATCCAGCGGATCGCAGTCTAGGCCCGCAATTCGTTGCAGTTTACAACTTCATTCACGGAGCGGAAGCCTATCCGGGGAGCGGGAGCTCGAACCAGACCACCTTGCCCACCGCCCGCCGGCTGGTCCCCCAGCGTGCGGAGAGCTGGCTGACCAGGCCGAGGCCGCGGCCGGACACGTCGGTCGGCAGGGAGGGCACCAGCGAGGGCAGGTTGTGGTCGTCGTCGCTGACCTCGACCAGCAGCCGGTCCACCCGGGTGAGCTGCAGCCACACACTCTGCCGCGCCACCCGCATGGCGTTCGTCACCAGCTCACTGACCAGCAGCTCCGCGGTCTCCGAGAGCTCGTGGAGACCCCAGTCGGCGAGCCGGTCGGCGACCAGCCGGCGGGCCCTCGGCACCTCCGCGGTGTCCAGGTGCAGCGGCCAGCCGGCCACGTCCACCGGTTCGATCCCGTCGAACCGGGCGACCAGCAGCGCCAGGTCGTCCTTGCGGTCGCCGCTGTCCAGCCGCTCCAGCACCGAGTCGCAGACCTCCTCCGGAGGCCGGGTGGGATCCACCACGTCGCCGCAGAGGGCGGCCAGGCCGTCGCCTATGTCCCCGCCGCGCACCTCCACCAGGCCGTCCGTGCAGAGCACCAGCATGCTGCCGTCGGTGACCGGGATCTCGGTGGTCTCGAAGGGCACGCCGCCGACGCCGATCGGGGCGCCGCTGGGGATGGTCAGCAGCTCGCCGCGGCCGTCCGGGTGCACCAGCACCGGCGGCACATGGCCCGCGCTGGCCAGGGTGCAGGTCCGGGCGATCGGGTCGTAGACCGCGTACAGGCAGGTGGCCAGCTGCTCGGGGCCGAGGCGCTGGGAGATGTTGTCCAGGTGGCGGAGGATCTGGGCGGGCGGCAGGTCCAGTTCGGCCAGGGTCTGCATGGCGGTGCGGAACCGGCCCATGGCGGCGGCCGACTCCAGCCCGTGGCCCATCACGTCCCCGACCACCAGGGCGACCCGGCTGCCGGGGAGCCGTATGGCGTCGAACCAGTCGCCGCCGACCTCGGCGTCCGGATCGCCCGGGAGGTAGCGATGGGCGATCTGCACGCCGGGGATCATCGGCGGGCTGTCCGGCAGCATCGAGCGCTGGAGGAGGGAGGCCGCGCGGGCCTCCTTGCCGTGCAGCCGGGCGTTGTCGATGCTGAGCGCCGCCCGGGCGGCGAACTCGCGGAGGTAGGCGGTGCCGGTCTCGTCGAAGGCGGGCCGGTCCGGGCGCCGGATCAGCGAGATGCAGCCGAGCACCGTGCCGCGCGCGACCAGCGGCAGCACCAGCAGCGAGTGGCCGACCAGCTCGGCGGCGCTGCCGGCGTCCGGCTCGGGGCCGCCGAGCGCCTGGGCCAGCAGCTCGGCCAGCGGCGCGTCCAGCTCCGGCACCAGCACCGGGCGGGCGGTCTGCAGGGCGAGGCCGGGCGGGGTGTGCCGGGGCATCAGCAGCCGCCCGGCGGAGGTCGGGAGGGCCTCCCGGCCGGTCGCGTCCGTCGCGTCTGTCGCGTCGGACGCGTCGGACGCGTCGAAGGCATCGGAGGCGTCGGTCGCGTCTGTCGCGTCGGCCGTCGTGGCACGCGGGGCGCGCGGGGCGCGGGCCGCCGCGAGCCGGCGCAGCCGGGTGCCGTCCTCGGGGCCGGAGACGGCCAGGTCGGGGTCGCCGAGGAGGTCGGCCCTGAGGTCGACCACGGCCAGGTCGGCGGCCTCCGGGACGACCGCGCTGGCCAGCTCCTGGACGGTGGTGTCCAGGTCGAGGGTGGTGCCGACCTGGACGCCGAAGCCGTGCAGCCGGCCCAGCTGCCAGTCGGTGACCAGTATCTCGGTGATCCCGCCGGGGGTGATCCGGATCACCGGCGAGGGCACCGAGCCGTCGGTCTCCGAGGCCGTCCGGGCGGCGGGGACCTCGGGGTTCTCCGCGCCGGCCGGCGTCACCGGGACCGCGAAGTCCTTACCGACCTGGAGCAGCGGAGCGCCGAGCGCGGCGATCCGCTCCAGCAGCCGCTCCCGCTCGCCCTCCGGCAGCAGCGCGGCGAGCCCCAGCCCGGCGGGCGGTACGGAGCCGGGCTCGCCGTGGAGCGCGGCGGCCTCCCCGGCCTCCGCGGGTCCTCCGGCCGCCGGGGCGGGCGGGGCGTAGGTCAGCCGTTGGGGTCCGACGGCCAGCCGCGGGCCGGTGGCCGAGAGCTCCTCGCCGTCGGCGATCATCAGCAGGACGTCTCCGGTCGCGGCCGCGACGGCGGAGGAGGCCGCCGAGCCGGGTCGCGGGCCCGGCAGCACGCCCGGGCGGGCCGGATAGCTCCACACCAGGTACCGGCCGCCGCAGGTCGGCTCGCCGGCCAGGGCCCCGCACACCTCGCGGGGCAGCGCCTCGGCCGGGGGCCGGCCGACCGCCTCCGCGGCGGTGCGGCCGAAGAGCTGGTCGGCGGTCCCGGCCCAGTGGCCGATCCGGCCGTCCGGGCCCACCCACACCGAGGCGAGCCGGACGAGCGCGGACACCATGACGTCCCCGACGGCCTGACCGGCCGCCGGGGCACCGGCCGGCGGGGTGGTCCCGCGGGCCGCCGAACCGCCCGGCGCCCTGAATCCGGAGCCGGATTCGGGGCGGGGCGGAAGCAGGGTGTCCTCCGACATGGCTACCAGTCTCCCCCGAGGACCTGGCGTTTCCGCCAGGGGTAGCGGTTTGTGGGCGGATCTTCAGCGGATCTTCAGGGGGCTCCGGGTGTGAAGCGTGTTCTCTGACGACCGCAGCGGCTGGATTTCGGTGGCGGGCAGGGAGGAGCGTGACGTTCCGTAGAGCGGCACGCGCGCTCTCAGGCAAGCACGGAATCCCCAGCGATGCGGCGGAATCCCGCAGTTTCCCCCAGGGGGAGGCGCGCGAGCGCCCCGTGTACGCCCCAGGGGGAGACGATGGAGCGCCGCCCGCGGTTCCACGGGCATGAGTAGGGTGGCGCGGGAGCCGGGACCGCCGGGACTGATGAGGAGTTGTGCAGCTGATGGCAGACGGCCTGGCCGATGCGGTCGATCCGGGGCCCACGGACCCCGAGGAGCAGTGGCTCACCGAGCGGGTGGCGATCATCGAGTCCGCCTGGACCGACGCCTCGGTGGCGCTGGAGACCCTGCGGGTCGAGATGGACAACTTCGCCCTCGTCCACCACCAGCGGCTCGGCCCGATGTACGGCCGGCTCGACGAGCTGGACGCGCTGATCGCGGAGGCGGTGGCGGCGCGCTCCGGCCGGCCCGAGGACATCCGGCGGGCCTACGAGGCGCGCAGCAAGGTCGAGCCGATGCCGGACCTGGACGAGCTCTTCGCCGCCCGGGACGCGGCGGCCGCCGCCGGGGGCGCCGGCGAGGACATGCCGCCGCCCCGGCTGAGCGAGCCGATGCGCCGGGTCCGCCCCAGCAAGGAGGCCCAGCGCCTCTACCGCGAGCTGGCCCGCCGGGCCCACCCCGACCTGGCCAGGGACGCCGGGGACCAGGAGCGCCGGAGCGCCTTCATCACCCGGGTCAACGCCGCCTACGCGGAGGGCGACCTGGCCGCGCTGGAGGAGCTGGCCGCCGAGTGGCACGCCGATCCGGTGACCGCCCCCGGGGCCGGCACGCCCGACCGGATCGCCTGGCTGCGGGCCCGGCTGGAGTGGCTGGCGTCGCGGATCGAGGGCCTCGCCGAGGAGCGGGACGAGCTCCGCAGGAACCCGATCGGGCAGCTCCTGGAGCTGTCCCCGGAGGACCCGGAGGCCGTCCTCGAACAGCTGGCCGAGCAGCTGCTCGCGGAGGTCGAGCAGAAGCAGCGGCAGCTGGACGGCCTGGTCGGCGCGTAGGCTCGCCCGGGCGACACCCGCGCGGCACCTCTGCGCGAGACCGGCCCGAAGAGGGAGAAGACGAAAGATGTTCCAGGCTTCCGTGCCGACCGTGGACGCGGCCTCCGTACCGGCCGACGCCGCCCTGCTGGACGTCCGAGAGCAGGACGAGTGGGACGCCGGCCATGTCGAGGGCGCGCTGCACATTCCGATCGGCGAGGTGGTCGAGCGGATGGGCGAGCTGCCCGAGGACGGCCGGCTGTACGTCCTCTGCCGGGTCGGCGGCCGTTCGGCCCAGGTCGTGCAGTACCTGGTGGCGCAGGGCAGGGACGCGGTGAACGTGGACGGCGGGATGTACGCCTGGGAGGCCGCGGGCCGGCCGATGGCCAGCAGCGACGGCAGCCCCGCGCACGTGCTCTGAGTCCGGCGCCCGGGCCTTTCCCGGACGCGGTCTTGCGTCCGGGTTCCCGGCCGCAGCAATATCTGACGGGCCGTCAGAAAACGCTGCCGCGGGAGTCCGGATGCCGGAGGAGACCCCGAAGACCGTCGCCGAAGCCGTCCTCGCCCAGCGCGGCCCCGTCCTCTTCGAGGGCCGCAGGATCGAGCCGGAGGAACTGCTCGCGGCCGCCTGCGCGCGGGCCGCGCTGCTGCGCGAACTGCTGCCCCCGGGGGCCGAGCCGCATGTCGCCGTGCTGCTCGACAACGGGCCCGAGTACGTCCACTGGCTCCAGGCCTGCGCGCTGGCCGGGGCCGCACTGATCGGCGTCAACCCCACGCGGCGCGGCCCCGACCTGGTCCGGGACCTCCACCACACGGACGGCGCGGTGCTGGTGACGGAGCGCCGGCTGCTACCGCTGCTGCCGCTGCCGGGCGGTGCCGGGGCGGACGGGCTCGGCGGGCGGTTCGGGCCGCGGGGCGAGCGAGTGCTGGTCACCGACTCCCCCGAGTACGAGCGGCTCCTCTCCGGCTACCGCGGGGCCGACCCCCCGCCGGCCTCCGCGCTGCCGGGGCCGGACACCCGGATGCTGCTGACCTTCACCTCCGGCTCCACCGGCGCGCCCAAGGCCGTGGTCTGCGGTCAGGGCCGGCTGGTCCGGGCCGGGGAGAAGCTGCGCGGCGACCTCCGGCTCACCGCCGCCGACACCGGGTACGGCTGCATGCCGTTCTTCCACGGCAACGCCCTGATGGGGCTGTGGTCGCCGATGCTGCTGGCCGGCGGCGCGGTGGTGCTCCGGCGCAGGTTCTCCGCCTCCGGCTTCCTGCCGGACGTCCGCCGGTACGGGATCAGCTACTTCACCTATGTCGGGCGGACCATCTCCTATCTGCTGGCCGTCCCCGAGGCGGAGGGCGAGCGGGAGACCGCGCTGCGGCTCGGCTTCGGCACCGAGGCCGGAAAGGTCGACGCCGAGCGCTTCGAGCGGCGCTTCGGCTGCCGGCTGATCGAGGGCTACGGCTCCTCGGAGGGCGGCTGCAACCTCCGCCGGGAACCGGACGCGCCGGCCGGGGCGCTGGGCCGGACGGGATCGGCGCCCGGGGACGACCTCGCGGTGGTCGACCCGGAGACCGGCGAGGAATGCCCCCGCTCGCGCTTCGACGAGCACGGCCGGCTGCTCAACGGGGACGAGGCGATAGGGGAGCTGGTCAACCGGCGGGCCCGGACCGGCTTCGAGGGGTACTGGCGGAACGCCGAGGCGGAGCGGCGCCGCGTCCGTAACGGCTGGTACTGGACGGGGGACCTCTTCCACCGGGACGAGGACGGCTGGTTCCGCTTCGCCGGGCGGTCGGCGGACTGGCTGCGGGTGGACAGCGAGAACCTGGCGGTCGCGGACATCGAGAACATCCTGGCGCGGTGGCCGGAGGCGCGGTCGGTGGCGGTCTACGCGGTGCCGGACCCGGTGGCCGGGGACCAGGTGATGGCCGCCGTCCAGCCGGCGGAGGGAGCGTGGGCGGAGGGGGCGTGGGCGGAGGGGGCGTGGGGGGAGGGAGCGCCCGGCGAGGCCGCCGTCGCGGAACTCGGCGAGAGGCTGGGGCGGTTCCTGGCCGGGCAGCCGGATCTGGGGACGAAGATGGCGCCGCGGTTCGTCCGCCTGATGGTCGAACTGCCGGTGACGGCGACGCTGAAGGTCGCCCGGGCGCGATTGCGGGCGGAGGGGTGGGACGTGCCGGAGCGGGTGCTATGGCGTCCCTACGGGGACCGGGGGGACGGGGGGTACCGGGAGCTGACGTCCGCCGACCGCGAGGCGGTGCGGGCGCTGTTCGCCGAGCACGGGCGCTGAGTTCCCCGTGGCCCTTCCCGCACCGGCGAGTACGCCTGATCGGGGTGCGGGGCGGTTGGGCGGCTGCGGGTGGGCGGCGGTCGGCTGGGCGCGCAGTTGGTTCCCCGCGCCGCCCCTGATGTCTCGTGCCTTCGGCGCCGCGTCAGGGGCGTTCAGAGGTCGCGGAGGAGGGTGACGGGGGACTCGACGGCGTCGGCGACCTCGCGGAGGAAGTTGCCCGCGGTGGCGCCGTCGCAGGTGCGGTGGTCGAAGGTCAGGGAGAGCTGGACCACCTGGCGGACCGCCAGTTCCCCCTGGTGGACCCAGGGTTTGGCGGCGATCCGGCCGATGCCGAGCATCGCCGCCTCGGGGTGGTTGATGATCGGGGTGGAGCCGTCCACTCCGTAGACGCCGTAGTTGTTCAGGGTGAAGGTGCCCCCGGTGAGATCGGCGGGGGCGAGGCGGCCCTCCCGGGCGGCCGCCGCGGTGCCGGTCAGGGCGGCGGCCAGGCGCTCGGTGCTGAGGCGGTCGGCGTCCCGGATCACGGGGACCAGCAGCCCGCGGTCGGTCTGCGCGGCCACCCCCAGGTGGACCCGCGGGTTCCGGCGCAGTCCCGGACCTGAAGGGCCGTCCACCACGGTGGAGTTGAGCTCCGGGTGGCGGACCAGGGCGAGGACGCAGATGCGGGCCAGCAGGGCGAGGAGGCCGATCCGCGGGGAGCCGGCCGAGGCGTTCAACGCCTCGCGCGCGGCCAGCAGTTCGGTGGCGTCGGCGTCCACCCAGCAGGTGGCGTCCGGGATCTCGCGGTGGCTGCGGGTGAAGGTCTCGGCGGCCGCGCGGGCGAGGCCCCGCAGCGGGGTCACCTCAGCGGCGGCGGCGGGCTGCTGCTCGGCCGGCCGGGCCCGCTCCCCGTCCAGCGCGCGCTGGACGTCGGCGCGGGTGATCAGACCGTCCGGGCCGCTGCCGCGGATGCTCCGCAGGTCGAGGCCGTGGGTCCGGGCCATTCTGCGGACTAGGGGCGAGATGACCGGGACGGGGCCGTCGGCGGCCGGCGCCGAGGGGGGAGCCTGGCTCACCCGGCGCCGGCGGGTGCGCGGGCCCTCGGTGGTGCCGTAGCCGACCAGGACGCTGCCCGATCCCTCCCGCTCGGCGCCGTCCGCGGCCACCGTGATCAGCGGGGCGCCGACCGGCCGCTCCTCCCCCGGCTCGCCGAACCGCGCGGTCACCACTCCCCCGTACGGGCAGGGGATCTCGACGGCGGCCTTCGCCGTCTCCACCTCGACCACCGGCTGGTCGACGGCGACCACCTCGCCGACCTCGACCAGCCAGCGGACGATCTCCGCGGAGGTCAGCCCCTCCCCCAGGTCGGGCAGCAGGAACTCGTGCACTCCGGTCGCCGCGGTCATCGCCGTCCCGCCCCTTCGTCCGGGTCGCCCGACGGGGACGACTCCCACTGCAGCCGGGCGACCGCGTCCAGGATCCGGTCCACGCCCGGGAGATGGTGCCGTTCCAGCATCGGCGGCGGATAGGGGATGTCGAAGCCGGCGACCCGCAGCACCGGCGCCTCCAGGTGGTGGAAGCAGCGCTCGGTGACCCGGGCCGCGATCTCCGCGCCGACTCCGGCGAACCCCGAGGACTCGTGGACGACCACCGCCCGCCCGGTCCTGCGGACCGCCGCGCAGACCGTCTCGTCGTCGAACGGGACCAGCGAGCGGAGGTCCAGTACGGCCAGGTCCCAGCCGTCCGCCCGGGCGGCCTCCGCCGCCTCCAGGCAGACCGGGACTGAGGGGCCGTAGGCGATCAGCACCGCCGAGCGGCCCTCCCGGCGCAGCACCGCGCGCCCGGGGGGAGCGGTGGCCGCGGGCGCCTCCGGATCCCACTCGGCCTTGGACCAGTAGAGCCGCTTGGGTTCCAGGAAGACGACCGGGTCGTCGGAGGCGATGGCCGCGCGCAGCATCCCGTAGGCGTCCTCCACCGTGGCCGGCGCCATCACATGGAGCCCGGGGGTGTGGACGTAGTACGCCTCGGAGGAGTCGCCGTGGTGCTCGACCCCGCCGATCCCGCCGCCGTAGGGGATCCGCACGGTGAGCGGCAGCGGCAGCCGGCCGGCCGTGCGGTTGCGCATCTTGGCCACATGCGAGGCGAGCTGCTCGAAGGCGGGGTAGGCGAAGGCGTCGAACTGCAGCTCGACGACCGGGCGCAGCCCGTACATCGCCATCCCCACCGCCGTGCCGACGATGCCGGCCTCGGCGAGCGGGGTGTCCGTGCAGCGGTCCTCGCCGAACTCGGCGGTCAGCCCGTCGGTGACCCGGAAGACGCCGCCGAGGGCGCCGACGTCCTCGCCGAGGAGGTGGACGCTCGGGTCCGCGCGCAGGGCGTCGCGCAGGGCGCGGTTGAGGGCCTGCGCCATGGTGGTCCCGGCCGCGCGGCCGGCGGGCGCAGGGGCCGCTGCGGTGCCGGTGGTGTCGGTGGTGCCGGTGGTGCCGGTGGTGCCGGTGGTGCCGGTGGTGCCCGTGGTGCTCATCGGTGCTCCTCCCCCGAGGACTCGGCCTCCGCGGCCAACTCGGCGCGCAGCAGCGCCTCCTGTTCGCGCAGCTGCGGGGTCGGCTCGGCGTAGACGTGGGCGAAGAGGTCCAGCGGATCGGGCCGCGGGTCGGTCCTGAAGGCCGCCCGCATCCGTTCGGCCAGCGCCTCGGCCTCGGCCGCGGCGGCCGACCGCTGCTCCTCGTCCAGCAGGCCGGCGGCCCGCAGATGACGTTCCATCAGGACCAGCGGGTCGTGGTCACGCCAGGCCGCCGCCTCCTCCGGGGAGCGGTAGCGGCGGGGGTCGTCGGCGTTGGTGTGCGGGTCCACCCGGTAGGTGATCGCCTCGACCAGCACCGGCCCACCGGTGTCCCGGGCGTACTCCACGGCCTCGCCGACCACCTGGTGGACGGCGGCCGCGTCGTTGCCGTCCACCAGCCGCCCGGGCAACCCGTAGCCGACCGCCTTGTGCGCCAGCGAGGGCGCGGCGGACTGCTTGGCCAGCGGTACGGAGATGGCGTAGCCGTTGTTCTGCACCAGGAAGACCACGGGGGCGCGGAGCACGGCGGCGAAGTTGAGCGCCTCGTGGAAGTCCCCCTCGCTGGTGGCGCCGTCGCCCATCAGCACCAGGGCGACCAGCCGCTCGCCGCGCAACGCCGCCGCCCGGGCCAGGCCGACCGCGTGCGGCGCCTGGGTGGCCAGGGGCGTGGCCAGCGGGGCGGTGCGGTTCCGCCGCGGGTCCCAGCCGCTGTGGGCGTCTCCGCGCAGCAGGGTGAGGACCTCGACCGGGTCGATGCCGCGGGCCACCGCGGCCAGGCTGTCCCGGTAGCTGGGGAAGAGCCAGTCGGTGGGCTGGAGCACCCCGGCCGCGGCGATCTGGCAGGCCTCCTGGCCGGTGGAGGACGGGTAGACGGCGAGCCTGCCCTGCTTGGCCAGGGCGGTGGCCTGCTCGTTGAACCGGCGCCCGGTGACCAGTCGGCGGTGGAGAGTGCGCAGCAGTTCCGGGGCGAGCCCTGCGGCCGTCCCCGCCGAGCCGGCGGCGTCCTCGCCGAGCAGCCGGACAGGTGCCGCGTCCGGCAGCAGCGGGCCCGGCTCGGTACGCGGGCCCGTGCTCTGCGGGGTCCACGGGGCGGACCCTTGGGCGCGGTCCAGCAGAGTCATCTGAACACCTCCGGGGTGGGCGGCGACGCCGGCGCCTTCCCTGCCGTGCCTTCCCTACCGATTGTTCGGTCGACGGTGCGGATTGGCCACAGAGGCTGCCGAGTGGTGGACAAACGGCTGAGGGCGCGGTCTGCTGATAACCGGACGTCCATCTCGGGAGGGCAGGGGGACATGCCCGCTGAACACATGGCCGGGGACAGGGGACGCAGGACCGCTCATCGACCGCAGACACCCGCGCCCAGACCGGCCGCCCGGTCCGAGCGGGTCCGTTCGGCCGATCAGGCGGCGGAGCGCGCCCGAGGCGGCGGCAGAGGAGCCGAGCGCGGGCCGGGCGCCGCGGGGGCGCCCGGGCAGTCGGGGAGCGGCGGCCCGGCGGGAGGACCGCCGGGCGGAGCGGCCCAGTCGGCCGGGTACGCGGCGGGCCCGGGCGGTGGATCCGCCTCCGCCGGAGCCTCCGGTGGCGGTGGGGGCCCGGCGGCTCCCGGCTCGCCCGCAGGCAACCCGTTCGGCAACGGCGGCGCCGGCGGCGGGGGTTCGGGGCCCGGGCACCGGCCGCTGGACCGGATAGATCGGGCCATTCTCCGGCTGCTGCAGCAGGACGGACGGGCCTCGATCCGCTCGGTCGCCGAGCGGGTGCACGTCTCCCGGGCCAACGCCTACGCGCGGATCGCGCGGATGATGGAGGACGGGGTGATCCGCGGGTTCACCGCGCGGGTGGACCACGAGCGGGCCGGGCAGGGCGCCTCGGCGTACGTCACGCTGAAGATCGTGCAGAACTCCTGGCGGACCGTGCGGGGGCAGCTCCTCGACCTGCCGGGAGTCGAGCACATCGCGCTGGTCAGCGGGGAGTTCGACGTCCTGCTGCTGGTGCACACCGCGGACAACCGGGCGCTGCGGGACCTGGTGCTCAACCGGATCCAGGGGCTGCCGGCCGTGCTGAGCACCCACACGCTGCTGGTCTTCGACGAGACAGACCGGATCCCGGTACTTCCGGAGTGAGGACCTGAGGGCCGACGGGGCTTCACGGTGTGAGGTGTGATGTCGCGTCGGGCCCCTGGGGTGTCGCGGCGCAGCCGCAAACCCAGGGGCGCGGGGAACTGCGCGCCCAGCCGACCACGGCGCCGCAACCGGCAACGGCTCCTGGGTTGCAACCCGAACTCCGCTGCCGACTGCAGACCGTAAGCGGCGGGCCGCGCAGTTCCCCGCGCCCCCTACGTGCGCCTGCGGCGCTGCGCCGGGGGCGGTCAGGCGCGCAGGCCGTCGAAGGCGATCCGGACCACGGCGTCGGCCAGCGCGCGCTCACCGTCGGCGCCCTGGCCAGGGTGGTACCACTCGACGATCGAGTTGATCATCCCGAAGAGCAGCCGGGTGCCGAGCCGGGGCTCCACGTCGGCCCGCAGGTCCCCTTCGGCGGCCGCGGCCGCGAAGAGGCCAGCCACCCGGTGGTCGAACTCGCGGCGGCGGGCCAGCGCCCACTGCTCGGTGCCGGTGTTCCCGCGCACCCGCAGCAGCAGGGTCACGTACGGGAGTTCGGCGACCAGCACCTGGGTCATCCGGCGCACCACGTGCTCCAGGCGGGCGACCGCCGGGCCGCTGACGGCCCCGGGCTCCTCCAGGATGCCGAAGAGCCCGTCCAGGGCGCGGCCGACGGCCCGCCGGAGCAGCTCCTCCTTGCCGCGGACGTGGTGGTAGATCGACGACTTGGAGATCCCGGCGGCGCGGGAGAGGTCCTCCATCGAGGTGCCGTCGTAGCCGCGCTCGTTGAAGACCCGCACGGTCACGGCGAGCAGCGAGTCGGCGGTGTACGCGTCCCGGCGAGGGCTCCCGGTGGATCGGATCTGGTCGACCATGCAGACGAGTATCCAGCACCCGTGGGCAGAAGCCGCGCGGATTAGTTGTACAGTAGTAATAGTTGTACGTCTCTCACCAATCCGAACGATCCATAGCCCACATACCAAGGAAGGCCGGGGAAGACCGGTGACCGATCTCTCGCCGCGGCGGCGGATGCTGGTACTCGCCATCTGCTGCATGAGTCTGTTCATCGTCGGACTCGACAACACCATCGTGAACATCGCGCTGCCCTCCATCCAGCGCGACCTCCACGCCTCCGTCTCCGGGCTGCAGTGGACCATCGACGCCTACACCCTGGTGCTGGCCAGCCTGCTGATGTTCTCCGGCTCCACGGCGGACCGGCTCGGCCGCCGGCGCACCTTCCAGACCGGCCTAGTCCTCTTCACCGCCGGCTCGCTGGCCTGCAGCCTGGCCCCCGGGCTCGGCTGGCTGGTGGCCGCGCGGGCGGTGCAGGCGGTCGGTGGCTCGATGCTGAACCCGGTGGCGATGTCCATCGTCACCAACACCTTCACCGACCCCCGGGAACGCGCCAGGGCGATCGGGGTGTGGGGCGCGACCATGGGCGTCAGCATGGCGCTCGGACCGGTGCTCGGCGGGCTGCTGGTGGACTCGGTCGGCTGGCAGTCGATCTTCTGGATCAACATCCCGATCGGGGTGGCCGCGATGGTGCTCGCCGGGATCTTCGTCCCCGAGTCCCGCGCTCCCCGGGCGCGCCGGATCGACCCGGTCGGCCAGGTGCTGGTGATCGTGGCCCTGGCCAGCGTCACCTACGCCATCATCGAGGCGCCGCACGCCGGGTGGGCCTCCGCCCAGACGCTGGGCCTCTTCGCGGTCTGCGCGGTCGCGGTGGCCGTCCTCTGCCGCTACGAGGTGCGGCGCCGGGAGCCCCTGATCGACGTGCGGTTCTTCCGCAGCGCGCCGTTCTCGGGTGCGGCGGTGATCGCGGTCTGCTCCTTCGGGTCGCTGGCCGGCTTCCTCTTCGTCAACACCATCTACCTGCAGGACGTCCGCGGGTACTCGGCGGTGCACGCCGGCCTGGTCACCCTGCCGATGGCGCTGATGACCCTCTTCTTCGCGCCGCTCTCCGGGCGGCTGGTGGGCGGGCGCGGTCCGCGGCTGCCGCTGCTGCTCGCGGCGGCGGCGATCGGCGTCAGCGCGCTGATCCTCACCACGGTGAGCGCGACCACGCCGCTGGCGGTGCTGATCGTGGCGTACGTCCTCTTCGGCATCGGCTTCGGCTTCGTCAACGCGCCGATCACCAACACGGCGGTCTCCGGGATGCCGCGCAGCCAGGCCGGGGTGGCCGCGGCGGTGGCCTCGACCAGCCGGCAGATCGGCAGCTCGCTGGGCGTCGCCGTGATCGGTTCGCTGGTCACCTCGGCGGTCGTCGGGCCGCTGCGGACCGGGTTCCCGGAGGCCAGCCACATCGGTTGGTGGATCACCGTGGGCTGCGCGGTGGCCGTCTTCGCCCTCGGTATCCTCACCACCGGGCCGTGGGCGCGGCAGACCGCCGCGCGGACGGCCGAGCTGCTGGGCGGCGGCTCGGACGCGGCCGATGGTCGGGGCCAGGACAGGACGGCGGTGCGGGCGTGACGGACGCGGCGGAGCGGGGCGCGGTCGCCGAGCGGGCGGCCGGACGGAAGGCGGAGTGGCGGGCCGCGCGGGAGCAGGCCGCCCGGCAGCTCGCCGAGCGGGAGCAGGCCGAGCGGGAGCAGACCGAGCGCCGGGTCTGGGACGCGATGCGGACGCTGGTCCTGGAGAAGGAGGACCGCCGGCGCGAGGCCGCGGAGGAGCTCGGGATGAGCAGCTTCCTGCGGGTCAAGGCGCTGCGGCGGCTGGCGGCGCGGGGCCCGCTGACGATGAGCCAGCTGAGCCTTGAGCTGGCCACCGACAAGCCGTACACCACGGTGCTGGTGGACGGACTGGAGGAGCGGGGCCTGGTGGCCCGGACGCCGCATCCGGAGGACCGGCGGCGGCGGATGGTCGCGCTGACGGAGGCGGGCCGCGTGGAGGCGGAGCGGGCGCTGGAGATCCTCGGCCGGCCGCCGGTGGCGCTGGCCAGCTTCTCGGAGTCCGAACTGGCTCTGCTGGACGGCTACCTGGCGCGTCTGCTGCGCGCCTGAAGCCGGCCCTGCCCCTCAGACCCGGCTGCCGCCGCGCCGGGCGGCGGAGAAGCGGGCGGCCTTGTTGCGGTTGCCACAGGTGGACATGGAGCACCAGCGGCGGCGGCCGTTGAGGGAGACGTCGAAGAAGAACAGCGGGCAGCGCTCCGCCGCGCAGGCGCGGATCCGCGTCGGCGCCCGCTCCAGCAGGGCTAGGTAGTTCTCCGCGGCCAGCCAGCCGACCAGCCGGGACGGGTCGTCGACCGCCACGGTGGACGTCGGCCGGCCGTCGGTGCCCAGTTGCAGGCGCCTCCGCCCGTACGCCAGCTGCGAGTTGACGGCCCGTACGGCCAGCGCGGACGGCTTCAGCGGGGCGCGGGCCGCGGCCGCGAGGGCGTCCCGGGTCTCGCGGAGCGCCAGCAGGGTGTACTGGTCGGCCGTCCAGCGGCCCGCCGCCTCCTCGGGGAGAGCGGCGGCGGAGAGCCAGACCGCCAGGCCTGCCGTGTCCGTGAGGAGATCGCAGGGGATCCGGTCGCCGTCGTCCCAACGGGTGTTGAGGAGGTCCAGCGCGAGCGGCTCGCCGGTCAGCGGGCGGGGATCGGGAGCGGTCATGTTCGGCAGCGTACGACCCGGTTTCGCCGGGGAGTCAACCGGCGCACGGCATCTGATCGGTTGTCATCCGAAGGTGAACACCGTTCGAACGCCGACCGACGGTTAGCCCTGACTGCCCGTCAGGTGATCGTCCGGGTCATCCGTTCAGCCGATCTCACCCAGCGCGTGGGTGCGGATCCAGTCGTGGATGGCGATCGCGGCGGCGGCCCCGGCGTTGATCGACCGGGTGGAGCCGAACTGGGCGATGGAGCAGACCAGGGAGGCGTGCTCGCGGGCGGCCTCGGTCAGCCCCGGGCCCTCCTGGCCGAACAGGAGTACGCAGCGCTCGGGCAGGTCGGTCTTCTCCAGCGGGACCGAGCCCGGGAGGTTGTCGATGCCGATCACCGGCAGTCCCCGCTCGGCGGCGTAGGCGGCCAGATCGGCGACCTCGGCGTGGTGGAGGACGTGCTGGTAGCGGTCGGTGACCATGGCCCCCCGCCGGTTCCAGCGGCGGCGTCCGACGATGTGCACCCCGGCGGCGAGGAAGGCGTTCGCGGTGCGCACCACGCTGCCGATGTTGAAGTCGTGCTGCCAGTTCTCCACGGCGACGTGGAAACCGTGCCGGCGGGTGTCCAGGTCGGCGACGATCGCCTCCCGGGTCCAGTAGCGGTAGCGGTCGACGACGTTCCGGCGGTCGCCGGCGGCCAGCAGCGCCGGGTCGTACTGGTCGCCCTCCGGCCAGGGGAGGGGGTGGGGTCCGACGCCGACGGCTGCCCGCTGCTCCTCGTCGAAGCCCTCGTCGTACTGCTCGCCGTGCTGGGGGGTGGTGTTCACGGTGCGAGGGTAGCGATTCCGCTGAGGTCGGTTTGAGAGGGCTGATACCTCTAATACCTTTGATTGGAATGATTGGTATGAGCCCTCCAATGCCGATAACGCAGGACCCCGGAATCAGTGGCCCGCTCGACTCGGAGCAGGAAGGTCGTGGGGAGGAAGAGGAGGTCGGCCGCGATCATCGCGGCGGAGAAGAGCGGCAGTCCGAGCAGTACGGCTATCCCCAGGTGCTCGGCGATCAGCGCGACCAGCAGCAGGTTCTTGATCCGGCGGTGGAAGACCAGGAACGGGAAGCCGACCTGGACGGCGACCGTGCCGTAGCTGAGGAGGAAGACCGGCAGCGGGTGCGCGGCCAGCGCGTGGGAGAGCGCCGGCCAGGGCGAGAAGTAGTCCAGGTGGAGGGGGAACCAGAGGGCGGTGCCGCGCTGCCAGAGGTCGCCCTGGATCTTGTACCAGCCGGCCGTGCCGTAGATCAGGCAGGCCTCGGCGGCCATCACGAAGAGCGCGCAGCCGTGCAGCAGATTGCCGAGGCCGTCCAGGAGCTGGTCGAGACCGGCCGGCGCGCTCGGCTGCCGGGCGGTGAGCCGGCGGAGGCGGGGGAGCCGACGCAGGCCGGAGAGCCGGCGGAGGCCGGAGAGCGCCCAGAAGGCCCAGAAGACGGCCCCCCAGCCGGACATGGCGAGCATTCCCAGCTTGGCGAAGCCGGTGAGCTGGGCCAGCAGCAGGGCCAGGCCGAGGAGGGCCCAGAGGAGGACGTCGACGAGGTCCGCCGGGGTGGCGTAGACGGCGCCGGCGGAGACGGTGGAGGTGGTGGCGGCGCCGTCACCACTCCGGCGGCGCCGGCGGCGCGCGTCCAGCGACCAGGCCTCCCCGCAACGGGTGAAGGCCAGGTAGATCGCCATGATGTGGAGCACGTTGTCGCTGCCGTCGCCGACCAACACCGCGCGGTTCTGCAGCGAGAGGACGGCGACCATGAAGAGCACCGACATCGCCCTGGTCCGCCAGCCCAGCGCGAGGGCCAGCGAGACGGCGAACGCCAGGGTGTAGACCAGCTCGAACCAGAACCGGCCGTCCGACCAGGCCAGCACGGTGAACGCGCCGTTGTCGGAGAGCAGCAGGCGGGCCATCGGGCCGCTGAACGGCGAGCGGTCGCCGTACAGCAGCAGCCGGTTCGGCCACTCGCGGAGGAGGAAGGCGGCGAAGGTGAGGGAGAAGCCGATCCGGGCCACCGCCGCCTGGCGGGGGAAGAGCACCCCGCCGCTCCAGGCCGCCCAGTGCCGTCGCAGCCGGTCGGCCGCGCGTGCGGGGACGCCGTCCGCGCGGACGCCGCTCGCGGGGACGCCGTCCGCGGGAACGGCGTCCGCCCGGCCCGGGGTGCGGCCGTCCTCGGGCTCGCGTTCGGGCTCGCGTTCGCGTTCGCGTTCGGGTTCGGGTCCGGGATCGGTCGCGGGCGGGCCGGAGACGGTCATCGGGCAGCCACCCCCAGGTCCTGGTAGTCCGCGTCGGCCACCGGCCACCACGGCAGGGTCCGGGTGGCGGAGCCGGCCGAGGCGTGGACGCCGACCCAGGCCGGGCCGCGCAGCGGCACGGTGACCGCGCGGACCTGGAGTTGGACGATCGGCCGCCCGCCCAGGTCGCGGCCGATCCGCTGGAGGGCGATCCGCTTGAGGTACTCGGTGGAGAGGCCGCCGCGGTCGCCGATCGGGGCCTCGCTCGTGCTGTGCCAGGAGGTGTAGAAGTCCCAGGCGCGGCGGAGCTGGTTCTGGTCGACGTGGCTGGGCGCCGGGTTGTGCCGGATGCGGGCGAAGTCCCGGGCGGTGAGGTCGATCCAGCCGGAGTCGGCGCGGACGCCGGCGGGGGAGAGGGTCTGCACCCGGGCTTCGACCGAGATGTCGGCCTGCAGCGGGTCGGGCGCGAAGAGCTGCCAGTTCTGCTCGAACTCGGGGAGGACGTGGTCGGATATGCCGTTCTGGTAGCGCTCGGAGATCGGGTTGCCGGGCGCGATCGAGAGGAAGACCGTGCCCAGGTGGTAAGCGACCGCTCCGACCAGCACCACCGCCGCCAGCGCCAGCGTCCCGCGCACCCAGGCCGGCCGGGGCCGGCCGGGCGGCTCCGCCCGGGTGGCGGGGTCGGTCCGTTCGGTGGTCATGCGCCCCTCCCGCGCTCGCTCGCTCAGGCCCGCACCGTACTCGCAACTCCTCTGCTCGGTGGATCGCTCGGTGGATGCTTCGCGGAGCGGCGGTTACGGGGATACGGGGAGTGCGGGACTCTGGTCCGCCGGTAGAACCTGTTCTATTCTGACTGTCCGTCAGAAACCAGGAAGGGGCCGAGGGTCGTGGACTTCACCTTCAGCGAGGAGCAGCAGGCAGCCGTGGAGGCGGCCCGGGCCGCTCTCTCCGACGCAGCGCCCGACGGCGGCAGCCTCCCGAGTCCCGCGGTCGGCGGCGAGCCGATCGCCGAGGACCTGGACCGGGAGCTGTGGCAGCGGCTCTGCAAGTCCGATCTGACCGGGATAGCCCTGGCCGAGGAGTACGGCGGCGGCGGTCAGTCCGTGCTGGCCTGGGCCCTGGTGCTGCGGGAGGCCGGCCGGGTGCTGGCCCGGGTGCCGCTGCTGGAGACCGGGGCGGCCGCGCTGGCCGTGCAGCACTACGGATCGGCCGAGCTGCGCCGGCGGGTGCTGCCGGAGGTCGCCGCCGGACGGCTGCTGCTGAGCGTCGCCCCGCACGGCCGCGTCGCCCACGAGCCGGCGCCGGACGGCGTCACCGCGGCTCCGGCGGGCGACGGCGGCTGGACGCTCGACGGACTGCAGACCGCGGTGCCGTACGCGCCCCTGGTGGACCGGGTGCTGGTGCCTGCGCGGACCCCCGGCGGCGGGGTGGTGCTGCTGCTCGTCGATCCGCGCGGCAGCGGGGTGACCACCCGGAGGCAGGTCGGCACCCACGGGGAGGTCTCGGGCGAGCTGGAGTTCGCCGCGGCCCCCGTCGAGCGGGCCTGGCAGCTCGGCGAGCCGGAGGAGGACGGCGCCGCCGACACCTGGCGGAGGGTCCGCGGGCTGCTGGAGGTCGGCGTCGCCGCGCTCTGCCTCGGCCTCGGCGAGGACGTCCTCCGCCGGACCGCCGCGTACACCTCGCAGCGCGAGCAGTTCGGGCATCCGCTGGCCACCTTCCAGGCGGTCGCGGTGCAGGCCGCCGACCGGTTCATCGACCTGCGGGCGATGGCGGCCACGCTGTGGCAGGCGGCCTGGCGGATGGACCTGGAGCTGCGCGGCGAGGCCCCCTCGGGCAGCGCGCTGCCGATCGAGGCGGACCTGGCCACGGCGAAGATCTGGGCCGCCGAGGGGGTCCGCGCGGTCACCGCGAGCGCCCAGCACCTCCACGGCGGCATGGGCGCCGACCTGGACAACCCCCTCCACCGCTACCACGCCTGGGCCAAGCACCTGGAGCTGCTCCTCGGCCCGGCGGCGGCGTACGAGGAGGAGCTGGGCGACGTGCTGGCGAAGGACGCACGGCGGGGCTGAGACGGCCCGCGGAGGCCGTTGGATGAGGCCGTTGGATACTGGCCGGTGTGGACTTCGATGCGTTGATCCTCGCCGGCGGTGCCGCGCGCCGGCTCGGCGCCGGGGTGGACAAGCCCGCCGTCCGGGTCGGCGGCAGCCCCCTCCTCGACCGGGTGCTGCGGGCGACCGAGGCGGCCGTCCGCACCGTGGTGGTCGGCCCGCCCCGGCCGACCGTACGGCCGGTGGAGTGGACCAGGGAGCGGCCGCCCGGCGGCGGGCCGGTGGCCGCGCTGGCGGCCGGGTTGCCGCTGGTCCGCGCGGAGGCCGAGGCGGTGCTGCTGCTCGCCGCCGACCTGCCCTTCCTCGAACCGCGTACCGCGGACGCCCTCCTCGGCGGGCTCGGCCGGGGCCGCGACGCCGTGCTGCTGGTCGACGGCGAGGGCCGGGAGCAGCCGCTGGTCGCGGCCTACCGGGTGACGGCGCTGCGCAGCGCGCTGGCCGGTGCGGTGGCCGACGCGGCGGCGAAGGGGAGCGGTGGAGGCGGGGCGCCGGCCTCCGGCGCGGGGCTCCCGCTGCGGGCCCTGCTGCGGCGGCTGGACGCGGACCGGATCGGCCGGTTGGCGGACGAATCCGGCGCCGCCTACGACTGCGACACCTGGCCCGACATCCGGAACGCGCGCGCCCGCTACGAATCGCGGGGGGCCATCCGCGAACATGGTGGGGTGCTGGATGACTGGATCGCCGCAGCGAAGAAGGAACTGGGCATCGATCTCGATGTGGACGTGCCCGGTCTGCTCGATATGACGAAGGAGGTCGCGCACGGAGTCGCCCGGCCGGCGGCGCCGCTGACCGCCTTCCTGGTGGGCTACG
Organism: Phaeacidiphilus oryzae TH49; assembly: GCF_000744815.1. Lineage (NCBI taxonomy): Bacteria > Bacillati > Actinomycetota > Actinomycetes > Kitasatosporales > Streptomycetaceae > Phaeacidiphilus > Phaeacidiphilus oryzae. The sequence continues at coordinate 3,500,526 of NZ_JQMQ01000005.1, read as the reverse complement.
CCGCCGCCCGGGCGGGGGGCGGGGCCGATCAGGTGGCCCGGGCGAACGCCAAGATCGAAGCGCTGGCCGCGGCCTGGGCCGAGCGCCGCGGAGGCGACGGCCAAACGGGCGAGGGCGGATGAGCCGCCGCGCCGACGACGTCTACGACCTGGCCCGGGAGGCCGACGAGTCCTCCCGCCGGCCGTCCGAGGAGGCCGAGGTGCCGACCACCCGGGCTCCCGAGTCCGGCCCGATGGGCTGGCCGGAGGCCCGGGCCGCGGCCCGGCGCGCCGGGGCGGGCGGGTCGGCGGACGCCGAGACGGTCGGCCTCGACCAGGCGCTGGGACGCGTCCTGGCCGAGCCGCTGGAGGCGCTCGCGGACCTCCCCGCCTTCGACACCTCGGCGATGGACGGCTGGGCGGTCTCCGGCCCCGGGCCCTGGCGGCTGCTGGACCGCGGCCCCGTACAGGGCCTCGCCGGGGGCGCCCGGCCGCAGCCGCTGGCCGACGGAACCGCCGTCCGCATCGCCACCGGGGCGCAGCTGCCGTCCGGGGCGACGGCCGTGCTGCGCCGGGAGTACGGCACCGTGCGGGCGGACGGGCACGGCGGGCCTGTCCTCCACGACCGGCCGGCCCCGGCCGACCCGGTCGAGCTCGGCCGGGACATCCGGCCGCGCGGACAGGAGTGCCGGAGCGGCGACCGCCTCCTCCCGGCCGGCGCCCGGGTCACCCCGGCGGTGCTCGGGCTGGCCGCCGCGGCCGGCCACGACGCGCTCGCCGTGCGGCCCCGGCCGACCGTCGAACTCCTGGTGCTCGGCGACGAACTGCTGGACTCCGGGCCGCCCGGTGACGGGCGGGTGCGGGACGCGCTCAGCCCGATGCTGCCGCACTGGCTGCGCGGCGCCGGCGCCGAGCCGCTCGGCGTGCGCCGGATCGGCGACGACTTCGGGCTGCTGCGGGACGCCCTGCGGCTGAGCCCGGCTCGGATCGTGGTGACCACCGGGGGAACGGCGGCCGGGCCGGTGGACTTCGTCCACGACGCCCTCGCCGAGGCGGGCGGCCGGCTGGTGGTGGACGGCGTGCGGGTGCGGCCGGGACATCCGATGCTGCTGGCCGAGCTGCCGGGCGGCCGGTGGCTGGTGGGACTGCCGGGCAACCCGCTGGCGGCGGTGGCCGGGGTGGTGACGCTGCTTCAGCCGCTGCTGGCGGGACTGGCCGGGCTGACGGGGCTCGCGGGTCCTGCGGGGGAGCGGGACGGCTTCGCCGACGGGCGGCGGGGGTGGCCGCGGTGGGACTGCCGGGGCATCCGCGCGACACCCGGCTGCTGCCGGTGCGGATGGGGGAGCGGGGGGTGGAGCCGGTGCCGTTCGACGGCCCCGCGATGCTGCGCGGCCTCGCCGAATCCGACGCGCTGGCGGCGGTGCCTCCGACGGGGTCGTCACCCGGCGAGCCCGTCCAGCTCCTCTTCTTCTAGCCGCACTTCGGGGCACGGGGACTGCGGCGAGGCATCCACGGCGCCGCCCCGGCATCGGCCACCGGGCGGCGGCCCGGACTCCGGCTGCCGGGTGCGGCGGGGGCGTCGGCCGGCCGGGTGGTTCCCCGCGCCCTCGCCCGCGCCTGCGGCGCTGCGCCCGCGGCGCTGTCCTCGCGGCGCTGCCCTCGTGGCGACCGGGTCAGGTCCGGGGCGCCGCCCCGGGAGGCGTCGCGACCCGTTTGATCGCGATGATGCGGTCGCCCGACTGCAAGGTCGCCAGCTCGGGGTCGCCGTGGCGGAACAGCCGGCCGTCCCGGACCACGCCCACGACCAGATCGCGGCAGTCCGTCGGCGGCCGCCCGACCTCCGCCGGGGTGATCTCCCGGTCGACGACGTCCAGCCCGTTGCCGTAGGTCAGCAGATCCTCCAGCATCTCGCCGGTGAACGGGCTCAGCGCGGCCAGCCCCAGCAGCCGGCCCGCCGAGCTGGAGCTGGTGATCACCACGTCCGCCCCGCTCTGCCGCAGCAACGGCGCGTTCTCGTCCTCCCGTGCCGACGCCACCACCGTCGCCCGCTGGTTGAGCTGACGCACGGTCAGCGTGGTGAGCACCGCGGCGTCGTCCCGCTGCACCGCCACCACCACCTTCGCGGCCTGCTCCACCATCGCCCGCCGCAGCGTCGAGCTCCGCGTCCCCTCGCCGAGGACGCCGGCCAGCCCGTCGTGGCAGGCGGCGTCGACCACCCGGCGGACCGGGTCGACCACCACGATCCTCTCCCTGGGCACCCCCTGGCCCAGCAGGCTCTCCACGGCGTGCCTGCCCTTCGTTCCGTAGCCGACGACCACGGTGTGGTCCTCCACCCGAGACCTCCAACGGTCCAGCCGCCACTGCCGGCGGGTCCGGGTGGTCAGCACCTCCAGGGTGGTGCCGACCAGGATGATCAGGAAGATCACCCGCATCGGGGTGATCAGCAGGGCGTTCACCAGCCGCGCGGTGTCGCTGGCCGGTGTGATGTCGCCGTAGCCGGTGGTGGAGAGGGTGACCGTCGCGTAGTAGAAGGAGCCCAGGAAGTCCAGGTGGGCGCGGGCGCTGTCGCGGTAGCCGGCCCGGCCGAGATAGACGGCGAAGGTGGTGAGGAAGAGCACCGCGTTGGCCAGCAGCATCCGCCGCAGGACCTGGCGGAGCGGGGTCGTCCGCGGACCGTGCGGCAGCCGGATGTACCGAGCGGACTCGCCCTTCTCGTCCCATACATCCGCTACATCCGTCTCGCCGGAATTGACGCCCACGCGCTCATCATCGGCCCGCCCCCTGCATCCCGCACCAGCAAGGGAACTGACGCTGCGTCCGTGGCGGGCCTCGGGCGAGTAGCGTGCGCACCATGCGTGCGATCACGATTTCCGAGCCCGGTGGGCCCGAGAAGCTCGTCCTGTCCGAGGTGCCCGACCCGCAGCCCGCCGAGGGCGAGGTCCTGGTGGAGGTGACGGCGGCCGGCGTCAACCGGGCCGACGTCCTCCAGCGCCAGGGCTTCTACAACCCGCCCGCCGGTACCCCGCCGTATCCCGGCCTCGAGGTCGCGGGCCGGATCTCCGAGCTCGGCCCGGGGGTCAGCGGCTGGGCGGTCGGCGACGAGGTCTGCGGCCTCCTCGCCGGCGGCGGCTACGCCGAGAAGGTGGCCGTCCCGGCCGGCCAGCTGCTGCCGCTGCCGAAGAGCGTCGGCCTGGTGGACGCGGCCGCGCTGCCCGAGGTGGTGTGCACGGTCTGGTCGAACGTCTTCATGGTGGGCAACCTCCGGCCCGGCGAGACCCTTCTGGTGCACGGCGGCAGCAGCGGCATCGGCACGATGGCCATCCAGCTGGCCAAGTCGGTGGGCGCGAAGGTGATCGTCACCGCCGGCACGGACGAGAAGCTCGCCCGCTGCCGGGCCTTCGGCGCCGACGCCGGGATCAACTACCGCGAGCAGGACTTCGTCGAGGCCGTACGGGAGGAGACCGGCGGCAAGGGCGTCGACGTCGTCCTCGACATCATGGGCGCCAAGTACCTCCAGCGGAACGTGGACGCGCTGGCCACCAGCGGGCGGTTGGTGATCATCGGCCTGCAGGGCGGCACCAAGGGCGAACTGGACCTCGGCAAGCTCCTCGCCAAGCGGGCCGCGGTGGCCGCGACCAATCTGCGCAACCGGCCGCTCTCCGAGAAGGCGGCGATCGTGGCGGCGGTGCGGGAGCACGTCTGGCCGCTGATCGAGGACGGCCGGGTGAAGCCGGTGGTGGACAGGGTGCTGCCGCTGGCCGAGGCGGGGGAGGCGCAGAGGGTGATGGAGGCGAGCGGCCACGTGGGGAAGATCCTCCTCGAGGTCTGAGCGTCCGCGCCGGGCGGACGCCGGTGCGCCGGGAGAATCCGATATGCCGTCGATCCACTGGTATGCGACGGTGGCCGGGTACCCCCCAGCACGCCGGGAGGACCCCCTCGTGTTCGTTCCCCTCGATTCGGCCTTCGCCGAGCACCCCGGATCCGGTGCGGCCGCGGCGGCGGTCGTCGCGCCCGGTCAGCTGATCGGGTCGTCGCCGTCGCCGTCGCCGTCGCCGTCGCTGCCGTCGCCGCTGCGGCTGCCGATCGGTGGCCGGCCGGCCGGGGCGCCGCCGTCCGTGCCGTCGATCTCCTCGATCTCGTACGCCGCCGCCGGTGCGGCCGTTTCCGCGGTGTCGGCGGGGCTCCCGCGCCTGCTGCCGGTGGCGTCGGCCGTCTCGCCGGCGGCGGAGCCTTCGGCGGCCACCACCGCGAGCCGGCCTGCCGAGAGACCTCCGATGCCCCAGAAGCAGCAGAGCGCGGTGCGACCCGACCGGGGCCCGCTGGCCTCGGTCGGATCGCGGCCGGCGGGGCCGGCGGGGCCGGCGGGGCCGCCGGGCGGAGGTCCGGGGGAGCCCGCGGGGGAGCCCGCAGCGCGGCCCACGCCCCCCGGCCGGCCCGTGCGGTCGTTCGCCGGCCCGGCCCCCGGCCGCTCGCGCTCGGCGCGCCGAGCGGGCCGGTCAAGCCGCTGCCCCGGCCGGATCTCGGCCCCTATACTCCCGGCCGCGAACTCGCCGACCCGCCGCCGCACCGCTCGGCGGCGCCGGCTCGGGCCCGCGATCTGCTCCCGCTCGGCGTCGGCCTGGCGCTGATCGGCGCCGGGGCCGCTTTGATCGGAGTACGGCTGCGCAGGAACTGGTAGGACCACCCGGCCTCCGGGGGTATGCCTCATGGAGAACCACCCAGTGGGAGAGAATGAAACACATGAACACGCCGATGAACGAACGGCCTGATGACGGCCCCCAGGTCCTGATCGTCGGCCCGGACGGGATGGCCGTCGGCGGCCTGACCGGCGACAGGGGCGACGGAGACAACGAGGGCGACGAGCCCCGCGAGACGCCGATCACCGAGATGGTCGAGCAGCCCGCCAAGGTCATGCGGATCGGGAGCATGATCAAGCAGCTGCTCGAGGAGGTCCGGGCGGCGCCTCTGGACGAGGCCAGCCGGGCCCGGTTGAAGGAGATCCACGCCAGCTCGGTGAAGGAGCTGGAGCAGGGTCTCGCCCCCGAGCTGGTCGAGGAGCTGGAGCGGCTCTCGCTGCCGTTCACCGACGACAGCGTGCCGAGCGAGGCGGAACTGCGCATCGCCCAGGCGCAGTTGGTCGGCTGGCTGGAGGGTCTCTTCCACGGTATCCAGACGGCCCTGTTCGCCCAGCAGATGGCGGCCCGGGCGCAGCTGGAGCAGATGCGCCGGGCGCTGCCGCCCGGCGTCCAGGGGATGCAGGGGATGCCGGGCGAGGACCAAGACGGCCGGCACGGGGGCGCCCGCTCGGGCCCCTACCTCTGACAGCCGCCCGTCCGGCCGCGATTGCGGGGCGTCCGTGCAGGATCGGACGTCCCGCAATCAACTCTGCCCGCGACCGCTAGCCTTGACCCCCTGTCACATCGCCAACAGGGGGACGGGGCACGATGCTGGCCGACGGAACGGACGGCGCCGACAGGGCTGAGGAAGCGAGACCCCCCGGGTCCGCGCGCACCGTGGGAGCGGGGCGCTACCGGTTCCGCCGGCTGCTGGGGCAGGGCGGCATGGCCTCCGTCCACCTCGCGTACGACACCGTGCTGGAGCGCGACGTCGCGGTGAAGGTCCTCCACAGCGAGCTGGGCCGGGAGGACGGCTTCCGGGAGCGGTTCCGGCGCGAGGCGACCGGGGTGGCCCGGCTCGACCACCCGAACATCGTGGACGTCCACGACACCGGCGAGGACGTCGTGGTCGACGACGCGACCGGTGAGCGGCTACACATCCCGTACATCGTGATGGAGTACGTCTCCGGCGAGGTGCTGCGCGACCTGCTGGACCGGGAGCTGGCGGCGCGGGGCGGGGTGGCCGCGGGACCGGCGGGCGGGCCGGTGGTGCCGGTGGACCGGGCGCTGCGGATCACCGCCGAGGTGCTCTCCGCGCTGGGCGAGGCGCACGAGCACGGCCTCGTCCACCGGGACATCAAGCCGGGCAACGTGATGCTGGACCAGCGCGGCTCGGTCAAGGTGATGGACTTCGGCATAGCCCGGGCGCTGCAGTCCGCGGCCGGCTCGATGACCCGCACCGGGATGGTGGTCGGCACCCCGCAGTACCTCTCGCCCGAGCAGGGACTCGGCAGGCCGGTGGACGGGCGGTCCGACCTCTACTCGGTGGGCTGCCTGCTCTTCGAACTGCTCACCGGGCGACTGCCGTTCGAGGGCGACTCGGCGCTGGGCATCGTCTACGCCCACGTCCAGGAGCAGCCCCCGGCAGTCTCCCGGTACGCGTCCGGGCTTCCGCAGGCGGTGGACGCGCTGGTCGCCCGGGCCCTGGAGAAGGACCCGGAGCGGCGCTTCCAGAACGCGGCGGAGATGCGAGCGGCCTGCGAGGCGGCCGCCCTCCCGCCGGGCCCCCAGCCGCTGTCCGGAGGGACGCAGTTCCCACCCCCACCCCCGCCCGCCCACACCCCGTCCCCGGGCTCCCACACCCCACCACCGGGCGCCTACACCCCGCCGCCCGGCACCCACACCCCGCCGCCCGGTTTCTCCACGCCCCCCGGCCAGGCCACACCGCCACCAGGCCGGCACACCCCGCCTCCGGGATTCTCCACACCCGTAGGCCAGGCCACCCCGCTGCCAGGTCAGGGCACCCCGCCGCCGGGCTTCTCGATACCCGGTGGTCAGCAGACCCCGCCGCCTGGCTTCTCGATACTCACTGGTCAGCACACCCCGCCGCCGGGCTTCTCGATGCCCCCTGGGCAGGGCACCCCGCTGCCAGGTCAGCACACCCCGCCGCCGGGCCAGGGCGCTCCATCCGCCGGTTTCCCGCACACCCCGCCCCCGGGCCAGCACACCCCGCCCCCCGGCTTCCCGCACACCCCGCCGCCCGGTTTCGGGGTGCCCGGGGCGCAGGCGCCGGTAGCGTCGGGCGGTGCGCGGGCCGGTTGGAGTCCGGCGCCGGCGGCGAAGAGCGCGCCCGGGCCCTACGTCCCGCCGTCCGCGGCTCCGACGCCTCCGCCCTGGGCGGGCGGGCCGGCCACCCCCGTACCGGGCGCCGGACCGGTGATGCCCACTCCCCGGCGGAGGGACGGCTGCTCCACGGCGTTGATCGTGGTCGGGGTGGTGGTCGGGGTGATCGTCCTGATCGGAGTGGTCCTGGTGATCATCGGCGCGGTGGTCGCCGCGAACGCGTCGGGAACGCCGTGATCCGGCGGCTCCGCAGGCTGCACACCATGGAGAAGGAAACCGGAAGAAATGGTTCAGGTCCCGTCTTCCCCGGCCCCAGGGGCGTTTCCGCGCCCTCCGGGAAGGCGGTAGCGTTCACTGGGGTATATGTGACCGAGTCGAGAACCGACGGCGGAGAGTGATGGCACAGACGCAGCACGCCGGAGGCGACGGCAACCGGGACAGCCTCGGCGGTGGAGCCGCCGGGCGCCCCTTGGATGCCTCCACGCCCCAGGGCGGAACGCCCGGGCCGCAGTACGGAGGTGGTGGTTCGGGGCCGCAGCCGCAGTACGGCCGGCCGCCGGCCTCTCCCTCCGGCCCGCCCACCCCGTCGGGCGGCAACGGCCCCGGCGGCGGCGCCACGGCCGCCGGTCCGGACACCCCGGGCAGCGGACTGGGCAGCACCGGAGGCGCCGATCCGCGTTCCGCGCCCACCCAGGTCCCGCAGACCGTCGGCGACGGCCGCTACCAGATCACCCACCGCCTCGGCCGAGGCGGGATGGCGGAGGTCTTCGCCGCCCAGGACCTGCGGCTCGGCCGCACGGTCGCGGTGAAGCTGCTCCGCGCGGACCTCGCCGAGGACACCGTCGCCCGCGAGCGCTTCCAGCGCGAGGCGCACGCGGTCGCCTCCCTCAACCACCACGCCATCGTCGCGGTCTACGACACCGGCGAGGAGGCGATGGGCGGCGACACCGTGCCGTACATCGTCATGGAGCTGGTCGAGGGCCGGACCGTCCGCCAGCTGCTGGTGGACGAGGAGCCGCCGCCGGTCGACCAGGCGCTGATCATCATCGCCGGGGTGCTGGAGGCGCTGGGCTACTCGCACCAGCACGGCATCGTCCACCGCGACATCAAGCCGGCCAACGTCATCATCACCACCCAGGGCGCGGTCAAGGTGATGGACTTCGGCATCGCCCGGGCGCTCACCGGGGCGTCCTCCACCATGACGCAGACCGGCATGGTGATGGGCACCCCGCAGTACCTCTCCCCCGAGCAGGCGCTCGGCAAGGCCGTCGACCACCGGTCCGACCTGTACGCCACCGGCTGCATGCTCTACGAGCTGCTGACGCTGCGCCCGCCGTTCACCGGCGACACCCCTCTCTCGGTGGTCTACCAGCACGTCCAGGACCCGCCGATGCCGCCCTCGCAGGCGAACCCGCGGGTGCCGGCGATGCTGGACGACCTGGTGCTGCGCTCGCTGGCCAAGGAGCCGGACGACCGGTACCAGACCGCCGACGAGTTCCGCGCCCACCTCCAGCACGCCCTGCGCGTGATGCACGGCCAGGACGACGGCACCGGCACCATGATGCTCGGCCAGAACGGCGTCCCCACCACGGTGCTTGGCGCCGCGGCCGCGCCGACCATGGCGCTCCGCCCGGGGATGTCCCCGACCACCCCGGTCGAGGGCACCCAGGTGCTCGGCGCCTACCAGGGCGCCGGGGGAGCGGGCGGGGACGAGGACGGCTACGGGCGGGACGGGGGCGGCGGACGCAACCGCGGCAAGATCATCGCGGCTGTGGTCGCCGTGCTGGTGGTGCTGGCGGGCGTCGGCATCGCCCTCGCGCTGACCTCCCACAGCGGCGGCAAGTCGCCGACCCAGCAGACCACGCGGACCGCGACCACCGCGCCGACCACGGCCACGTCCCAGCCGCCGACCTCCGGCCCGACGGAGACCCAGACCCACTCCGCGCAGCCGACCTACCAGCAGCCGACGTCCAACCCGACGACGGCCGCGCCGACCACGGCGGCGCCGACCACGGCGGCTCCGACGACCGCGGCGCCGACCACGGCCGCTCCGACGACGGCGGCGCCGACGACCGCCGCTCCGACGACGGCGGCGCCGACGACCCCGCCGCCGCCGACTGCCACGGCCACGAACCCCTGACCCGGTAGTTCCGATGAGGACGCCCCCGACCCTGGTGCCAGGGCCGGGGGCGTCCTCGTCAGAGCCCGGCCGCCGCCTCAGTTGGTGTACGCGTCCAGCACCTGCTCGTACTCCTCGCACCACCACAGGATCTGCGCGGCCGCGGCCGGGAAGAGCGGGTCGGCCCGGCGGTCGCCGTGGGCGTAGTGCCACTCCAGGATCCAGAAGTCGTTGAGCCGCTCCCACCACACCCGGTGGACGGCGGTCGCCACCGACTCGGCTGTGCTGCCGGAGGCCTGCCGGTAGGCGCGGGAGAAGCGGCGCAGCCGGGAGAGGTCGAGCGCCCCGGTGCGGCGGTCGTGGAAGAACTGCGCGGCGGACCTGACCGCCTCCTCGGCCTGCGGCCCGAGGGTGAGACGGTCCCAGTCCAGGATGGCCGCCGGGTCCGCCCCGTTCACCCCGTCCGCCGCGTACAGGGTGTTGAGCGGGTGGAAGTCGCCGTGCACCCAGCCGGTGCGGGGGGCCCGGCCGGCCGGTGGGCGGCGGTGGGCGTGGGCGGCGAGGAGCTCACGGCGGAGGGCCAGGTGCTCGACCGCCAGCCGGTCGAAATCGCTTTGCTCCGAGGGGAGTTCGGGGCTGTTCCGGGTACGGGTCCGGCTCCGGCCGCGGGCCTGTTCGAGGAGGTCGCGGATCAGGCGGTCGGTGCGTGCGGGATCGGCGCAGGGCAGCGCCGCAGGCTGGGGGACCGGCGGCTTCATCCGGTCCAGCTCGGCGTGCACCCGGGCCAGCAGGGCACCCAGCGCCTCGCACTGACCGTGGGTCAGCTCGGTGCCGTGCCGGTGCCGGCCGTCGATCCAGGGGTAGAGGGCGTAGCAGCAGCCGTCCAGCTGGAGGAGGGTCCCGCCCTGCGGGGAGCGGACCGGCGGCGGGACCGGCAGGCCCAGCCGGTGCAGCCGGACGGTGGCCCGGTGCTGGGCCAGGACGGTGGTGGCGGCGGCGGTGCGCGGGTCCACGTACTGCTTGAGGAACCAGCGGCCGGTGCTGGTCTCGACCCGGTGGCCGCGGTTGAGGAGCCCCTCCGCCACCCGGGTGGCGCGATGCGGCGCGCCGGCGCGGAAGTGCCGGAGCACGGCCTCCAGCGGCAGCGGGGCGGGGGGCGGCTCGGGCGGCGGCGGGTTGGGCGGCACGGCCGGGTCCCCGCGCTCGGTGCCGGGGGCGGTCCGTCCGCCGGTCGTCCACCGGCCCCGGCGGTCGCGCGTCTGACCGTGCGTCACGGGGCAGATGGTACTGCCGTTGCGCGTGTGTTCTGTTCCGGCTGGACAGCGGGTCCGGGCCGCTGTACGGGGCCGGGAGGGGGGCGCCGACCCACCGGCTCAGCGCAGTGGGCGGCCGCCGCCGGCCTGGCGGCGGGCCACGTAGGCCGCGGCCTGGGTGCGGCGCTCCATGCCCATCTTCGCCAGCAGGCTGGAGACGTAGTTCTTCACCGTCTTCTCGGCCAGATGGAGGCGGCCGCCGATCTGCCGGTTGGTCATCCCCTCGCCGATCAGCTCCAGGATCTTCCGCTCCTGCGAGGTGAGCGCGGCGAGCTCGGCGTCCTCCGGCCTGTCCCCGCCGTCCCGCAGCCGGGCCAGCACCCGGCTGGTGGCGGACGGGTCGAGGAGCGAGCGGCCGGCGGCCACGTCGCGGATCGCGGAGAGGAGGTCGTTGCCGCGGATGTCCTTGAGGACGTAGCCCGCCGCCCCGGCCATGATCGCGTCGAAGAGCGCCTCGTCGTCCGAGAAGGAGGTGAGCATCAGGCACCTGACCTCGGGCAGTCGGGAGCGGATCTCCCGGCAGACCTCGACGCCGGAGCCGTCCGGCAGCCGGACGTCGAGGACGGCGACGTCCGGCCGGGTGGCCGGGACCCGGGCCAGCGCCTCGGCGGCGGTGCCGGCCTCGCCGACCACCTCGATGTCGTCCTCGGCGCTGAGCATCTCGTAGACACCGCGCCGGACCACCTCGTGGTCGTCGAGGAGGAAGACCTTCACCGGGTGCGGCGCGGACTGCTCACCCGTGGCGTTTTGTCCGATTTCTGCCATGGGTCAAGATTCCCACAACCCGGTGGTTCCGGCGGCCTACCGCACAGCCCGGCACCGATATACGGTGCGCGGGTGCCCCCATCGGGCATGCAAGGGGTAGGGGATGGAATCCGACCCGCCGCAGCTCGTAGGACGTCCTAGCGGAAAGTTGGACGTCCTAGCGCAGAGGCGCCGATCGCGCCTGCTGGGTAACGTGCACGGCGGAGGCGTCGGGCAGCACCCCCCACCCGCCTGTTCCGCGAAGCCGTGCACAACCCGGCGCGGCGAACGGAACGGCCCTCCCCGCCGAAGGCGGAAGACTCGAAAGAAGTCACTGGAGGGTCAGTCGGACCGGCGACCGGCGACCCCGGGGCCGGACAGACCAAGGAGTGAACGTGACCGTCGACGGCACGACCGGGGTACCCTCGGCCGCCCGCTCCAAGAAGCGCAGGCCGGCGGGCTCCGAGCCCGCCAAGCCCGCCTCCCGCAGGAGCACCAGGCCGGAGGAGTCCGCCGCCCCGACCGGGGGGGAACCCGAGTCCGGGCAGCACACCGAGCTCGTACAGCTGCTGACCCCCGAGGGGGAGCGGGTCGAGCATCCGCGGTTCGCGCTGGAGGTCGATCCCGAGGAGCTGCGGGCGATCTACCGCGATCTGATCCTGGTCCGGCGCTTCGACGCCGAGGCCACCGCCCTGCAGCGGCAGGGCGAGCTGGGGCTGTGGGCCTCGCTGCTCGGCCAGGAGGCCGCGCAGGTCGGCTCGGGCCGGGCGCTCCGCCCCGGCGACTACGCCTTCCCCACCTACCGCGAGCACGGCGTCGCCTGGTGCCGCGGGGTGGATCCGCTGAACCTGCTGGGGATGTTCCGGGGGGTCAACAACGGCGGCTGGGACCCGGACGAGAAGAACTTCAACCTCTACACGATCGTCATCGGGGCCCAGACCCTCCACGCCACCGGCTACGCGATGGGCATCGCCAAGGACGGCGCGGACGACGCGGTGATCGGCTACTTCGGCGACGGGGCCTCCAGCCAGGGCGACGTCAACGAGGCCTTCACCTTCGCCTCGGTGTACAACGCGCCGGTGGTGTTCTTCTGCCAGAACAACCAGTGGGCGATCTCCGAGCCGACCGAGAAGCAGTCCCGGGTGCCGCTCTACCAGCGCGCCTCCGGCTACGGCTTCCCGGGCGTCCGGGTGGACGGCAACGACGTGCTGGCCTGCCTCGCCGTGACCCGGTGGGCGCTGGACCACGCGCGCAGCGGCCAGGGCCCGGTGCTGATCGAGGCGTTCACCTACCGGATGGGCGCGCACACCACCTCCGACGACCCGACCCGCTACCGGGTGGCCGAGGAGCTGGAGTCCTGGAAGCTGAAGGACCCGATCGAGCGGGTGAAGGCCTACCTGGTCCGCCAGGGCTGGGCCGACCAGGCGTTCCTGGACGGCGTGGACTCCGAGGCGGAGGCGCTGGCCCGGCGGGTCCGGGACGGGGTGCGCAACATGCCCGACCCCTCGCCGATGTCGATCTTCGAGAACGTGTACGCCGAGGGCCACGCCCTGGTCGACGAGGAGCGCGAGGCGTACGCGGCGTACGCCGCATCCTTCGCGGACGCGCCCGCCGGGGAGGGGAACTGACGATGGCCGAGAAGTACACGATGGTGAAGGCGCTCAACGAGGCGCTGCGGCGCTCGCTGGACGCCGACCCGAAGACCCTGGTCATGGGCGAGGACGTGGGCCGGCTCGGCGGCGTCTTCCGGGTGACCGACGGCCTCTACAAGGACTTCGGCGAGGACCGGGTGATCGACACCCCGCTCGCCGAGTCCGGCATCGTGGGCACCGCGATCGGGCTCTGCCTGCGCGGCTACCGCCCGGTGCTGGAGATCCAGTTCGACGGCTTCGTCTACCCGGCCTTCGACCAGATCGTCAGCCAGCTGGCCAAGATGCACGCCCGCTCGCTGGGCAAGGTCAGGCTGCCCGTCACCATCCGGATCCCCTGGGCCGGCGGCATCGGTGCGGTCGAGCACCACAGCGAGTCGCACGAGGCGTACTTCGCCCACACCGCGGGCCTCAAGGTGGTCGCCCCGGCGAGCCCGGCGGACGCCCACTGGATGCTCCGGCAGGCCATCGCCTCGGACGACCCGGTGATCTTCCTGGAGCCGAAGCGCCGGTACTGGGACAAGGCCGAGGTCGACCCGGACGGCGAGGCCCCCGCGGGCCTCCACGACGCCCGGGTGGTCCGCTCCGGGACCGACCTGACCCTCCTCGCCTACGGGCCGATGGTGAAGGTCTGCCTGGAGGCCGCGGCCGCGGCCGCGGAGGACGGCCGCAGCATCGAGGTGGTCGACCTCCGCTCGCTCTCCCCGGTGGACTTCGACACCCTGGAGGCCTCGGTCCGGCGCACCGGCCGGGCCGTGGTGGTGCATGAGGCACCGGTCTTCCTGGGTATGGGGTCGGAACTGGCCGCGCGGCTCACCGAGCGGTGCTTCTACGCGCTGGAGGCCCCGGTGCTGCGGGTCGGCGGGTTCTTCGCGCCGTACCCGCCGTCGCGGGTGGAGGACACCTTCCTGCCGGATCTGGACCGGGTGCTCGACGCCGTCGACCGCGCCATGGCCTTCTGAGTGGGCTTCGGAGGAGACGCCATGACTACGACTGCTGTTGCCGGCGCCGCCGCGGGTGTGCGCGAGTTCCGGATGCCCGACGTGGGCGAGGGGCTGACCGAGGCCGAGATCCTCAAGTGGATGGTGGCCCCCGGCGACCGGGTGCACGACGGCCAGGTCGTCTGCGAGGTGGAGACCGCCAAGGCCGCGGTCGAGCTGCCGATCCCGTTCGACGGGGTGGTGCGCGAGCTCCACTTCCCCGAGGGCACCATGGTCGACGTCGGGACGTCGATCATCGCCGTGGAGGTGGACGGTCCCGCCGGGGCCGGCGCCGCCGCCCCGGCCGAGGAGGCGCAGGCCCCCGCCGCCGACGGCGCGGCGGCCGCCGCCGAGCCGGAGGCCGAGGAGCGCCAGGCCGTGCTGGTCGGCTACGGACCGCGGAGCGGTTCGGCGCGGAGGCGTCCGCGGAAGGTCCAGCTGACGCCGCCCGGGCAGGCGCAGGAGGCCCCGGCTCCGGCCCAGGTGCCGTCCGGTGCCGAGACCCCGGCTCCGGCCGCCGCGGCCGCCGCGGCCGCCCCGGCCGCGCCGTCGCCCGTGGGCGGCGGCCGGGCGCTGGCCAAGCCGCCGGTGCGGAAGATGGCCAAGGACATGGGGATCGACCTCTCCGTGGTGCCCCCGACCGGCCCCGAGGGCACCGTCACCCGTGACGACCTGCGGGCCTTCGCGGCGGCGAACGCCTCGGCTGCGGCTCCCGGCACCCCGGTGGAGGAGGCGGCGCCTGCCGGGCAGTCCGCCGCTCCGGCGCTCGGGGCCGCGGTGGAGGACGAGGTCCGGGTCCCGATCCGGGGGGTGCGGCGGGCGACCGCGCAGGCGATGGTGGCCTCCGCGTTCACCGCACCGCATGTCACCGAGTGGGTCCAGGTGGACGTCACCCGCACCATGAAGCTGGTGCGGAAGCTCAAGGAGACCGGCGAGCTCGGCGCGGGGCTGCGGGTCAGCCCGATGCTGCTGATCGCCCGCGCCCTGCTGGTCGCCGTGCGCCGGAACCCGGAGATCAACGCCCGCTGGGACGAGGCCAACCAGGAGATCGTCCACCGCCGCGCGGTGAACCTCGGCATCGCCGCGGCCACCCCGCGCGGGCTGCTCGTCCCGAACATCAAGGACGCCGGGGCGAAGACCCTGCCCGAACTGGCGGAGGCGCTCGGCTCGCTGATCTCCACCGCGCGGGAGGGCCGTACCGCGCCGGCGGACATGCAGGGCGGCACGATCACCATCACCAACGTCGGGGTCTTCGGAGTGGACTCGGGGACGCCGATCCTCAACCCGGGGGAGGCCGCGATCCTGGCCGTCGGCCAGGTGCGCGAGCTGCCCTGGGTGCACAAGGGCAAGGTGGTGCCGCGTCAGGTCACCACGCTGGCGCTCTCCTTCGACCACCGGCTGGTCGACGGCGAGCTGGGCTCCAAGGTGCTGGCCGACACGGCGGCGATCCTGGAGCGGCCGAAGCGGCTGCTCACCTGGTCGTGAGGGAACCGCGGCCGGGCGGCTACGCCGGTCCAGTGATAAACGCAAAGCGCTGACAGATCGTCAGATAATAGGGGTACCCCTTCCTCGGTTTCGGCCGTAGGAAGGGGTCTCTCTTGCGCAGGACGCTCGGGTCGGCCGCGGTCGCCCTGGTCCTCGGCCTGCTGCTCGGCTGCCTGGTGCCGGCCTCGGCCGGCGGGGCCGAGCGCGCGGGCAACAGGATCTCCCTGGTCTTCGTCGGCGACGGCTATACCCGCTCCGAACTGCCGCTCTACCGGCGGCAGGTGAGGGCGGTCTGGGCCGCGCTCAGCTCCATCGAACCCTTCCACCGCTATCGCAGGCTCTTCCGGATCCGCCGGATCGACGTGGTCTCCCCGCGTCCCGGCCTGCGCTCCGGCTCCCCCCTCGGCATGCGCTTCGGCTGCGAGGGGATGGCCCGGCTGCTCTGCGCCGACACGGACGCCGTGGACCGGTACGCCGACACGGTCCCCGGCCCGCGCTATGTGATCGCCCTCGCCAACTCCCGGATCTACGGGGGAGAGGGCGGCGACGACGGGATCACCACCCTCTCGGCCGGCGGCCCGCAGGCGCTCCAGGTGGTCCAGCACGAGTTCGGGCACACCCTCGGCGGCCTGGGCGACGAGTACGACACCGCGCCCGCCGAGGACGACTACCCCAACGTCTCCACCGCGAACGCCGGCCAGATGCGCCGGGAGCACGTCAAGTGGTGGCGCTGGCTGGGCGCCGCCGACCCCAGCGGCGGCCGGGTCGGCGCCTACCGCAGCGGCAACGGCCTCTACCGGCCGACCCGGGACTCGGTGATGCGCGACCTCGGCCACCCCTACAACCTCCCCTCCCGCGAGGCGATCATCGAGCGCCTCTACCGCCAGGTGTCCCCGGTGGACGCGGCCTGGCCGGCGGAGGGGACGGTGACCGGGCGGCCGCTGCTGCGGGTCCGGCCCGCGGTGCCGGACGCCCGGGTGGTGTGGCGGGTCGACGGCCGCTGGGCGGGGACCGGCGACCTGCTGCCGACCGGGCGCCTGCCCCGTGGCGGCACGGTCACCGCGACCGTCCGGGACACCACTCCGTGGGTCCGCGACGAGGGCTTCCGCGCCCGCTACATGACCCGCACCCTCCGCTGGACGCTGGCCGGCTGAGCCGGCCCGGACCCCGCCCACCAGGGGTATACGTGTTGCATCTATGATCGATGCATCATGGCCGCAGCCGATCGGGTCTACACCCATGTCAAGCAAGCCGTACTGGACCGGAGCTACGCCGGGGGCACCCTCCTCGTGGAAGGCGAGCTGGCGGACGTCGTCGGCGTCTCACGCACGCCGGTACGCGAGGCCCTGCTCCGGCTGGAGGCCGAGGGGCTGATCAAGCTCTACCCGAAGAAGGGCGCCCTGGTGCTGCCGGTCTCCGCGCAGGAGATCGCCGACGTGGTGGAGGCCCGGCTGCTGGTCGAGCGGCATGCCGTGCAGAAGGCCATCCCGGCGCCGGCCGCGCTGCTCCAGCGGCTCCAGGAGCTGCTCGACGAGCAGCGGGACTGCGTGGCCCGGGGGGACCTCCTCGGCGCCTCCACCGCCGACCGGGCGTTCCACCACGCCATCGTCGCCGAGGCCGGCAACCAGATCATCGAGCACCTCTACGACCAGCTGAGGGACCGCCAGCTGCGCATGGGCGTCGAGGTGATGCGCGCCCGGCCGGAGCGGGTCCGGTCCAATCTCACCGACCACTCCGCGATCCTGGAGGCGCTCCGCGCCGGGGACCGCGACCTGGCCGACCACCGCGTCCGCGAGCACGTCGGACGCGTCGACACCCTGCTGAGGAGCTGACTCCGTGTCCGCGAGCGTGCCCGGCAAGCAGCCGGGCGTACCCGGCATACCGGATCCCACCGGCGGCACGGCCGCCGTACCGACCACCGGGGGGAGCCACGGCCCGGCGGGCCCGGCGGCCGGCCCCGGCGGGTTCGCCGACCGGCTGGGCGGCCCGGCAGCCTGGACGGCCTGGGGGATCGGCGTCGCGGTCTACGTCCTGGCCGTCGTCCACCGCACCAGCCTGGGCGTGGCCGGGCTCGACGCCGCCGTCCGCTTCCACATCGGCGCCTCCCAGCTCTCCACCTTCTCGCTGCTCCAGGTGCTGGTCTACGCGGCCATGCAGATACCGGCGGGCCTCCTGGTGGACCGGATCGGGCCGCGCCGGGTGCTCAGCCTCGGGCTGGTCCTCCTCACCGCCGGGCAGCTCGGCTTCGCCTTCTCGTCCGGCTTCGCCCCGGCACTGATCTCCCGGGCGGTGCTGGGCTGCGGGGACGCGATGACCTTCGTCAGCGTGCTGCGGCTGGGCGCACTGTGGTTCCCGCCGCGGCGGAACCCGCTGATGGCCCAGCTCACGGCTCTGGTGGGGATGGGCGGCAACCTGGTCAGCACCGCGGTGCTGTCCCGGGTGCTGCACAGCGCGGGATGGACCGCGACCTTCGGTGTCACGGGGGTGATCGGTGTCGGGCTGCTCGCTGTCGTGCTGCTCTTCCTCCGGGACTCGCCGGACCATCACGGGTTCCGGCGGGGGCGCGGGCGGGGCCGCGACCGGGCCGCCGCGCAGGCGGTCACCGAGCCGCGGCCGCCGGTGCTGCCGCTGATCCGCGCGGCCTGGGCGGAGCCCGGGACGCGGATCGGGCTGTGGACCCACTTCACCTCGCAGTTCCCGGCGATGACTTTCCTGCTGCTGTGGGGTGAGCCGTTCCTGGAGGACGGGCAGGGGCTGCCGGCCGGCACCGCCGGCACGCTGCTGAGCCTGGTGGTGGTCTCGAACATGGCCTGCGGGCTGCTCTTCGGGCAGCTGCTCTCGCGGCGGCACTCGCTGCGGCTGCCGCTGGTGCTCACCGTCGTCTCGGTCACCGGCGTGCTGTGGGCGGTGGTGCTGACCTGGCCGGGGCCGCATGCTCCGGTGTGGCTGCTGACCGTGCTGTGCGCCTGGATGGGCAGCAACGGGTCGGCGTCCATCGTCGGCCTCGACTTCGCGCGGCCGGTGAACCCGCCCGAGCGGATCGGGACGGCCTCGGGGATCGTCAACATGGGCGGATTCATCGCGACGATGTTCTGTCTGCTGACGATCGGCGTCCTGCTGGACGCCTCCGGCGGGGGCGGCGGCCACTACCCGGCGCACGCGTTCCATCTGGCGTTCTGGGTGCTGTACCTGCCGATGGCGCTGGGGCTCTCGCAGATCCTCCGCCTGCGCCGGCGCGCGGCGGCGCGGGAGGCGGAGTTCCGCGTCGGCCACGCCGTGGCGGTGTCGATCCCGCGTCAGCGCGAGGGACTCGCGGACGCCTGACGGGCCGGTCGACGGACGGCCGGTCGGCGGCTGCGGGCCGCCCGGCTGCGGGCCGCCCGCGCCCGCACCGCAGCCGCCGCCGGCGAAGCGCCGATGCCGCTACGGCGTGATCGCGAACCGCTCCAGGATGCGTTCGGCCAGCTCCTCGTCGCCATCCGTCTTCACCTGCGCCTGCGCCGCCGGCATCCGGCCGCCCGCGAGGCGGATGTAGGTCTCCCAGTCCATCGCGATCCGCGCCGTCGGCGCCAGCGGCACATGCTCGTTGACCGAGCCGCGGCCGTCGTGGTCGACCCGCACCGTCAGCATGAACTCCATCGGCCCGTGGACGTCCAGCACCACCGTCGTACCGGCCGGCGCGCCCGCCCTGCGGGCGACCACCTTCGGCAGCGCCTCCACCAGCACCTCGCGGGAGACGAACGCGGCCGGCGAGTCCAGATTGCCGGGGCTGCGCAGCGCCCGGCGCAGATCCTGCTCGTGCATCCACACGTCGAACACCCGGGTGCGCAGCAGCTGGTGGTACGGCACCTCCCGGCTCAGCGGGCCCATCGGCCAGCGCACCTGGTCGTCCGGGCCGGTGGTCGCGTTCCGCAGCGACCGCGAGCGGCGGATGATGGTGTACTCCAGCTCGGAGGTCATCTCCGGAGCGGTGTGGCAGCGCCGGGTGTCCACCGGTATCTCCGTGTAGCGGGCGAACTCGCTGTCCACATGGAAGAGATCACGGGGGAGGGTGTGGATGGGGCGCGGATCGCCGAGCAGCTCCAGCTCCATGCCGATCACATGGGAGACCACGTCTCGCACCGACCAGAACGGGCACTCCGTGGGGCGGTTCCATTCCCCCTCGGCAAGCGGTGCGACCAGTTCGGAGATCGACTCTATGGTGTGGGTCCAGGCATCGATATAGCTCTGGACGGTGAGCTTGTCGGTCACGGTTACGACCCCTCGACTACGGTCCTCAGCGCGTACGGCAGGTTACGCTGTCAGCGGTCGCCCGGGCGGCGCTTTCGGGTGATCTATCAGCGGAAACTGTGGTCCGGGTTGACGTGGAGGGTGGTACCGTGCGCGCCTCACTTGTCCAGATGGACGTCTCCGACGGGGAGCCGGCGGACTCCCGGCGGGAGCGCGCGGTGGCGCTGATCCGTCAGCAGCGGGGCTCGGACCTGGTGGTCCTGCCGGAACTGTGGCCGGTCGGCGGGTTCGCCGCGGACGCCTGGTCGGACGCCGCCGAGCCGCTGGACGGACCCACCGCGGACGCCATGTCGGCCGCCGCCCGGGAGGCCGGGGTCTGGTTGCACGCCGGTTCGATCGTGGAACGCGATCCCGACGGCCCGATCTACAACACCTCCCTCTTCTTCGCCCCCGACGGGGAGTTGACCCACACCTACCGGAAGATCCACCGCTTCGGCTTCGACCGCGGCGAGGCGATCCGGATGGCGGCCGGCGAGGAGCTGGTGACCGCCTCCACCGAGCACGGCACCCTCGGCCTGGCCACCTGCTACGACCTGCGCTTCCCCGAGCTCTTCCGGGGCCTGCTGGACGCCGGGGCCGAGCTGCTGGTGGTCCCGGCCGCCTGGCCGGCCCGCCGGATCGACCACTGGACGCTGCTGGCCCGCGCGCGGGCCGTCGAGGAGCAGGTCTTCGTCCTCGGCTGCAACGACACCGGCAGCAACGGCGGTGTCCCGCAGGGCGGGCACAGCATCGTCGTGGGGCCGTGGGGCGAGGTGCTGGCCGAGGCCGGGGACGGTGAGGAGGTCCTCACCGTGGACCTGGACCCGGCCGCGGTCGCCAAGGCCCGCGAGGCCTTCCCGGTGCTGCGCGACCGGGTCCTGGGAGTGGTCCCGCCGAGCCGGCGCTGAGGCGGCGCGATCCGGCTCGGCGGGGGTCGGTGAGCCGACGGCGGGAGGTCCGCCGGTCGGCCCGTCAGCCCTGGGCGTTGGCGGCGTCCGACTCGGCCGCGGCCGCCGCGCTCCTGGCCTGGCGGACGATCGCGGCCGGATCGCTGGGCGCGGCCCCGCCGCCCGGCATCCCGGCTCCGGCGGCCGCCGGGGCGGACATCGGGGCGGACGGCGACGAGACCGTACCGGCCGGGCGGCTGGAGCCGGCCTTGGCGGTGTGCGGCATGCAGCCGGTGAGGGCGAGCACGGGGACGGTGGCCAGCGCGGCGGCCGTCACCCGGAGGCGGTACTGACGCGAGGTCATGAGTGGCTCCCGGTGCGGCCGGTCATCATGGACGGGTCCGTGGGCGCGACCGCGCCGCCGCCGGACATCGGGCCGTGCGCCATGGAGCCGCCGCCGGGGGAGCCGCCGTTCATGCCACCGCCGTTCATGCCACCGCCGTTTATGGCGCCGTTCTGGCCCCCGTTCGTCCCCCCGCTCTGGCCCCCGTTCATGCCGCTGCTCATGCCGCCGCTCGTGCCCCCGTTCATGCCGCCGGCGCTGGGCATCGGGGCCGGCATGCCGCTGCGCGAAGGGCTCGCGCTCATCCCCATGCCCGGCGAGGCGGTCGTACCGGTCGGCATCGTGCCGGTCGGCATGGCCGTCGGCATCGTGCCGCCGCCGCACCAGTTCGCGACCCAGCGCAGCTCGCGCTGGACCGTCAGCAGGACGCCGAGCAGTTGCCGGCGCCAGGCCATCCGCCGCGCCAACTCCTGCGCCCGCATGGCGTGGTGGCCGTGGACGCTGAGCTGCCAGTGGTGCCGCGTCCAGGCCATCGAACCCCGGGTGGACGAACCCGCCTCCAGCCGGCGGATCTCCCGGCCGATGCGGCGCTCCAGCGCGGTGACCCCGGCGCACCAGTGCGGCCGGGCGGTGGTGGCGGTGGCCGTCGGCGACGCGCTCGCCGGCATCGAGGACATCGGCGCCGACGCCGACATCGTCGGCATCGCGGTGGCCGTGGAGCCGGCCATCGCACTCGGGGTGGCGCCGGGGACGGCGTCCGCCCACGCGGTGGCCGTACCGCCCAGCAGGGAGCCGGTCAGCACGAGCCCGGCCATTCCGCTGGCCAGTCGGATGTTGCGACGAAGCATGAAGTGCCTCCTCCAACGTCGACTCCCCCCGGTACTGGTGGGGAGTTCGAGGCCGGGAAGCTAGGAACGCACCTTGTGGTTTTCCTGTGTTCCGGTCAACCAGGCGCGGGCATGCGGAAGTCCGGTACCGTACGCGACCGGCAGCCGGACCTCGATCCTGGTTCCGCGCCCGCCGGCGAACTCCTCCGGCGGCACCCCGATCCGGACGGTGCCGCCGTGCAGGGCCACCTGCTGGGCGACCAGGGTCAGCCCGAGTCCCGAGCCGCCGCTGCCGCTGCGCCGGTGGAAGCGCTGGAAGACGGCTGCCCGCTCGGCCTCCGGGATCCCGGGCCCGGCGTCGTCGACGGTCACCACGACCTCTCCGGCCACCGCGTCCTGACCGACCGTCATCACCACCTCGGGCGGCAGCCCCGGGACGTGGCCGTGGGCGATGGTGTTGGCCAGCAGGTTGTCCAGCGCCATCCGCAGCCCCGGCGCCCAGCCGGCCAGGCCGGCGGCCGCGTTCGCGCCCGCGCCCTCGGGCCCCGGGGCGACCAGCAGCTCGATCCGGGCCGGCGGGCAGCGCCGCCTGGCCTCCCGCACCGCCGCGTCGGCGAGTTCGACCAGGTCGACCGGGGCGAAGGCGTCCTCCTCGACCAGGTCGCCCTGGGCCAGCGCGCGCAGCGCCACCAGCAGGTCGAGCAGCCGGGCGTGCTCCGCCCGGAGGTCGGTGAGCACCTCGGCGCGGTCGGTCTGGCCGAGCTCCGGATGCTCGGCCAGGATGTCCAGGTTGGTCCGCATGCTCATCAGCGGGGTGCGCAGTTCGTGGGAGGCCGAGGCGGCGAACGCCCGGGCGGTCTCCAGCGCCTCGCCGGTGCGGGCGGCCTGCTCGTGGTAGCGGGTGAGGACGGTCTGCAGGGTGCGGGCCAGGTCGTCGACCTCGGCGATCCGGGTCGGGTCCAGCTGCAGCCTGGTGGTGTCGCCGGTACGCGGGTCGAGTCCGCTGGTGCGCTGCTGGAGCAGCCGCAGCGGGCGGACCACCCGCTCGGTCACCAGCAGCGAGAGGAGTCCGGCCAGCGGGGCGACGATCAGCCCGGCCAGGATCAGCCGCTCGCGGACCATGGCGAGTTGGTCCCGCACCTGGGCGGAGGGCGAGAAGAGCCACAGGGCGCCGCCGCCGGTCCCGGTCACCCGCGAGCCGAGCAGCCGCCAGGAGTTTCCGTCGGCCCGCTCGGTCACCGCGCTGCCCAGGTTGCCGGCGGGGACGGCGAACCCGTTGTCCGGCTGCGGTCCCTCGGCGAGGAGGACGGTGCCGTCGGGGCCGATCAGCCGTACCCCGACGTCCAGCGCGGAGGCCGCCACCCGGCGCTGCTGACCGGCCTCGGCCCGGGTACGGCCGGTCTCGGCGGCCCGGATCGCGTTGCGCGCGTAGGGCAGCACGGCGGCGGCCCGGTCCCGCAGCTGGGCGTCCTGGTCGTCGTGGAGGGCGCGGCCGACCAGGCCGAGCAGCAGCGTCCCGGCGAAGAGCATCACCAGCGCCACCACCGCGGTGGTGCCCAGCGCGACCCGGGTGGAGAGCCGCGTCCCGCCGCCCCCGCGTCCGCGCGCCCTCACGAGGGGTCCCGGAGGCTGAAACCCACCCCGCGCACGGTGTGGACGATCCGGGGCCTGCCGTCCGCCTCCAGCTTGCGGCGCAGATAGCTGACGAAGGTGTCCACCACGTCGCTGCGGACGTCGAAGTCGTAGCCCCAGACGCGGTCCAGCAGCTGGTCCCGGCTCAGCACCAGGCCGGCGTTCCTGGCCAGCACCTCCAGCAGCTCGAACTCCCGCCGGGTGAGCGGTACCTCGGCCTCCAGGTAGCGCACGGTCCGGGTGGCCGGGTCCACCTCCAGCGGGCCCACCCGCAGCCGGTCCTCTGGCTCCGGGCGGCGGCGCAGCAGCGCCCGCAGCCGGAGCACCAGCTCCTGCAGGGCGAACGGCTTCACCAGGTAGTCGTCGGCCCCGGCCTGGAGTCCGGCGATCCGGTCGTCCAGCTCGTCCAGGGCGGAGAGCATCAGGACGGGGGTGTCGTCGCCGTCGGCGCGCAGCCGCCGGCAGACGTCGGTACCCCGGATGTCGGGCAGGGAGACGTCCAGCACCAGGACGTCCGGACGGGCCCCCGGCCGGGGCTCCGCGCCGGACGCGGACGGGTCCGTCCGCATCTGCGTCAGCGCGGAACGCCCGTCCTCGGCCAGCGATACGGCGAAGCCGTTCAGCCGCAGGCCGCGGTCCAGCGAACGCAGGATCGCGGGATCGTCGTCGGCCACCAGTACCCGGGCAGTCATGGCCGGGGTTCTAGCACGCGGGGGTAAGCCGCGGACCGGAGAATCCTGAAACCGGTCGGATCCCGCCGCCTCAGTCGTTCCGCCCGTGCTCCTCGCCGTTGAGGTGGTCCACGCAGACCGCGACGCTCAGCAGCACGGCCACGTCCTCGTAGGCGATCTCGTCCGGGATGTCGATGGCGTAGGTGTCGCGGATGGAGAACCACTTCCGGGAGACCCGGGCCACCCGGCGGCCGTCGTCCTCGATGTCGAACTCGTGGTCGAGGAAGTCGCCGTGCACCTCCAGCTCGCGGCCGTCCGCGAGCTTCGCCTCGTAGACGTCCCGGAAGGGGGTGAAGAGCTTCTTCTTGACGGTGGCCAGGGTCTCCCCGTCCCGTTCGATCACCATCGCGTCCCGGACCGAGACCAGCTTCTTCTTGATCACCGCGACCTTCTCGCCCGACGGGTCCTTGAGCTCGAAGGTCTCCCGGATGCGCAGGGCCTTGCCGTCGACCAGGAAGGCCTTGTCCCCGTGCTCGGTGGTGATCCAGTGGTCGTCGCCGATCCCGAAGATCCGCTCCCGCATCAGGTACTTCACGTCTCGCCCTGCCCTTCTGGTGGCTTCAAGGTGAGAGACGCCTTCCCCGCGCTCCGCGGTTCGATCCGGTGGTGTCCCCGAACGGCGCAGGGCCGGCCCCTCGAAAGGGGCCGACCCTACGCGATCGGCCTCAGCGCCGTTTGACCTACCGTCAGACGGCCGAGCCGGCCTTCCGGCGGCGCACCACGAGGAGCGCGCCGGCGCCGGCCACGATCGCGGCCCCGCCGATCCCGCCGATCAGTGGCAGCTGGGAGGGCGAACCGGTGTGGGCGAGCGAGCCGGTGAGGGCCGCCTGCGTGGTCCTGGCCGGGATGGCGTGGTTCTTGGTCCTGTCGTCCGAGGCCTGGCGGGCCGGGGGCGGCACCTGGCCGCCGGGCTCACTGGTGGCGGTGCCGCCGGTCCCGCTGCCCGCGGAGACGACCTTGAACTTCTCGATGCCGGAGGCCTCGGCGATGCAGTCGTCGGCCTTGTCCGGGTAGGCCCCGTAGCCGAGGGCCACGGTCAGCCCGAGCGGAGCGGCGGACTCGACGTTCAGCCGCAGCCTGACGTCCGCGGAGGTGTTCGCCGGCAGGTCGCCCGGGCCGAGGTAGCCGATGCTCGAGGAGCTGTCGCCCACGTCGAACCACTGCTTGGCGTCCCAGTCGTAGGCCTGCAGCTTGAGCTGCTTGTCCGCGAAGGGGTCGCCGCTGTTCGGGTTGAAGACGCCCGCGACCAGGTCGACCCCGGTGATCGACTTCTTGGTGGGGTTGTCCAGGGTGAGCTTGAAGACGTGCCAGCCGCTGCCGCGGGCGATCCGGCCCGGCAGACCGGCCACCGAGATCTTCAGCGCGGCCTGGTACGCCTGGTTCTGGTCGGTGCAGTACGCGGTCGGGTCGGCGGTCGGGGTGCCCGTCGCCGAGGCCGGGGCGGTGGGGGTGCCGCCGGCGGTCGGCGAGCCGGTGGCCGTGGGGCCGGTGCCGCCGGGGGTGCCGGTGGCGCTCGCGGACGGGGAGGCGGCGCCGGTCGGGTCGGCGGAGGCCGAGGCGGCCGGCGTGGTGGCGGTCTCGGCCGGCGGGGTGGTGGCGGACGCGGTGGGGGTGTCCGTCGCTGTGGCGGACACCGTCGGCGTGCTGCCGGAGTCATCGGCGAAGGCCGCGGGGGCCGCCGCCAGCGCCGCGGGAAGGAGGGCGGCAGTGGATGCCACCGTCACCAGGGCACGGCGAAGCTTCATGAAGACCTCGTTCTGGGTCAGAAAGAGAGGAGAGACGCCGTCGCGTCACCGGCGCGATACGGCGAGTGCCCTGATGATAGGGGTCATAGGATTTTCACAGGACCTTGCTCAATCGGTCGTATCCGTCCCGTGACCAGCCAGGACAGCGGCAAAGTCGAGCAAAGAGCGGACAACTGGCCGAAAGCAGCCGGATGCCGGTGACGGACGTCACAGTCGCCCTGACCGGCCCCCCGCCCCCACCGTCCGGTATCCGGGAACTGGCACCCTTGTGGGTATGAACGCTTCCGCTCCCTCCCCCCGCCGCGCCCGCGTCCGGGCACCCGAACTCGCCGGCCGCGGCGGCTGGCTGAACACCGGCGGAGCGGAGCTCGCCCTCGCCGACTTCCGCGGCAGGATCCTGGTGCTGGACTTCTGGACCAGCTGCTGCATCAACTGCCTCCACGTCCTGGACGAGCTCCGCGAGCTGGAGGAGAAGCACCGGGACACCCTGGTGATCGTCGGCGTCCATTCGCCCAAGTTCGTCCACGAGGCCGAGCACCAGGCCGTGGTCGACGCCGTCGACCGGTACGAGGTCCACCACCCCGTGCTGGACGACCCGGACCTGGCCACCTGGAAGCAGTACGCGGTCCGCGCCTGGCCGACCCTGGTCGTCATCGACCCCGAGGGCTACGTCGTCGCCCAGCACGCCGGCGAGGGGCACGCCCACGCCCTCGCCACCCTGGTCGAGGAGTTGGAGGAGGAGCACGCCGCCAAGGGCACCCTCCGCCGCGGCGACTCCCCCTACGTGCCGCCGGAGCCGCAGCCCGGCGCGCTGCGCTTCCCCGGCAAGGCGCTCCGCCTGGACGACGGCCGCTACCTGGTCGCCGACACCGGCCACCACTCGGTCACCGAGCTCGCCGAGGACGGCGAGACGGTGCTCCGCCGCTTCGGCGACGGCGAGCGCGGGCTCGCCGACGGCCCGGCCGAGGAGGCCAGGTTCAGCGAGCCGCAGGGTCTCGCACTGCTCCCGGACGGCGACGTGATCGTCGCGGACACCGTCAACCACGCCCTGCGCCGACTGGACCTGACGACCGGTCGGGTCAGCACGGTGGCCGGCACCGGCCGCCAGTGGTGGCAGGGCTCCCCGACCTCCGGCCCGGCCCGCGAGATCGACCTCTCCTCGCCCTGGGACGTGGCCTGGTTCGACGGCCGGGTCTGGATCGCCATGGCCGGCGTCCACCAGCTGTGGACCTACGACCCCGAGGCGGGCACGGTCGCGGCCGCGGCCGGCACCACCAACGAGGGCCTGGTCGACGGCGCCCCCGAGCAGTCCTGGTTCGCCCAGCCCTCCGGTCTCGCCGCGGACGCGACCGGGGACCGGCTGTGGCTGGCCGACGCCGAGACCTCCGCGCTGCGCTGGGTGGACGCGGGCACCCACGAGATCCACACCGCGGTGGGCACCGGCCTCTTCGACTTCGGCCTCCGGGACGGGGACGCCGAACAGGCCCTCTTCCAGCACCCGTTGGGCGTCACCGCGCTGCCGGACGGCTCGGTCGCCGTCGCCGACACCTACAACCACGCGCTCCGCCGCTACGACCCGGCGACCGGGCAGGTCACCACCCTGGCCACGGATCTGCGCGAGCCGTCGGGCGCGGTGCTGGCCGGCGAGGACATCGTGGTGATCGAGTCCGCCCGGCACCGGCTGACCCGGATGCGCCTCCCGGAGGAGGCCGTCCAGGTCGAGTCCGCCGCGCACCGGACCCAGCGTCCCGCCACCGAGGTCGCGGCCGGGGCGTTCACCGTGGACGTGGTCTTCACGGCACCGACCGGCCAGAAGCTGGACGAGCGCTACGGGCCCTCGACGCGGCTGCTGATCTCCTCCACGCCGCCGGAGCTGATCGCCTCCGGCGCGGGGGCGGACTCCGCGCTCCGCCGCGAGATCGTCCTGGCGGACGGCGTCACCGAGGGCGTCCTCCACGTCTCCGCGATGGCCGCGAGCTGCGACGACGCGGAGGACGTCGAGTTCCCGGCCTGCCACGTCCACCAGCAGGACTGGGGCGTCCCCGTCCACGTCACCCCTGCGGGCGCGACCCGCCTCCCGCTGGTCCTGGCCGGAATGGACGCTACGGCCTGAGTCTTCCCGCCCCGAGCGCAGCGCCGCAGGCGCGAGTAAGGGGCGCGGGGAACTGCGCGCCCAGCGGCGCAGCCTGCCGCACTCGGCGACGGCCACTGGGTTGCAACCCGGACTCCGCTGCCGACCGCGGGCAGTCGACGGCTGGGCGCGCAGTTCCCCGCGCCCCTTACTGCGCCTGCGGCGCTGCGCTCGGGGCAGCCGGCGCTAGCCCTCCAGGAACGCCTTGACCGCCGAGGCCAGATACGCCGGGTCCTCCGCCCCGCACAGCTCGCGCGCGGAATGCATGCTCAGCGCCGCGATCCCGCAGTCCACCGTGGAGACGCCCAGCCGCGCGGCGGTCAGAGGGCCGATCGTCGTCCCGCAGGGCATCGCGTTGTTGGAGACGAAGGTCTGCCACGGCACGCCGGCCCGCTCGCAGGCCTCCGCGAAGACCGCCCGCCCGACGCCGTCCGTCGAGTACCGCTGGTTGACGTTGACCTTCAGGATCGGCCCCCCGTTCGGCAGCGGGTGGTGGTCCGGGTCGTGCCGCTCGGCGTAGTTGGGGTGGACGGCGTGCCCCATGTCGGACGACAGGCACACCGTCCCGGCCAGCGCCCGCGCCCGGTCCTCCGGCGAGCCGCCCCGCCCGAAGACCACCCGGTCCAGCACGTTGCCGAGCAGCGGCCCCTGCGCCCCGGTGTCCGAGGTCGAGCCGTTCTCCTCGTGGTCGAAGGCGGCCAGCACCGGGATGTGCGGAAGCTCCTGGCCGCCCTCGTCGCCCCGCTCGCCCTGGTCGGAGACCCGCGCCAGCGCCGCCGTGGCGGCGTGCACCGACAGCAGGTTGTCCAGCCGCGGAGCGGCCAGCAGCTCGCGGTCCCGCCCGAGGTAGGCCGGCGGCTGGAGGTCGTGCACCATCAGGTCCCAGCCGAGGACGTCGCCGGCCTCGACCCCGGCCCGCTCGGCCACGTACCGGACCAGCTCGCCCTCCTCGGGCTTGCCGAGGCCCCAGATCGGCTTCACGTGCCGCTGCCGGTCCAGCGTCATCCCGTCGTTCACCCCGCGGTCCAGGTGGATCGCCAACTGCGGTACCCGCAGCAGGGGTTCGTCGATCTGGACGAGCCGGGTCGAGCTGTCCCGCAGGGCCAGCCGGCCGGAGAGCCCGAGGTCCCGGTCCAGCCAGGTGTTGAGCGGCACCCCGCCGTAGATCTCCACGGCGATCTGCCGCCAGCCGGCCGCGCCGGAGTCCGGCTTGGGCTTGACCCGCAGGTTGGGCGAGTCGGTGTGCGCGCCGACGACTCGGAACGGCGCCTCCGCCCGGTCCGCCAGGTTCGCCGGGACGTACCAGGCGATCAGCGCGCCGCCGCGGACCACGTACCGCCCGCCGCTGCCGCCGCCCCAGGCCGCGGTCTCCTCGGCGCGCCGGAAGCCGGCCTTCTCCAGCCGGTCCGCCGCCGAGGCGACCGCGTGGTACGGGGACGGGCTGGCGGCCAGGTAGGCGATCAGATCGTCGGTGTGGCCGCGGTCGAAGGCGGGGCTCAAGGCAACTCCAGTTCTAGGCCGAGCGGGGCACCGATCCTACGCGCACGGCCCCGCGCCCGGCGTGAGCCGGGACGCGGGGCCGCCTGGTCCAGCGCTGGGCGCGTGGGATCAGAAGGACTCCTCCGGGAGCTCCATCAGCTCGTTGTCCACCCGCTCGGCGATCAGCCGCTGCGGCCGGACGGCCGGCAGCACGGTCCGCGCGAAGTGCTTGGCCGCGGCGACCTTGCCGAGGTAGAAGGACTTGTCCTTGGGGGAGGTCCCGGCGTCCAGCTTCTCCTGGGCGACCGCGGCCTGGCGGAGCAGCAGCCAGCCGACCACCACGTCGCCGGAGGCGAGCAGCAGCCGGGTGGTGTTCTGCCCGACCTTGTACATGTTCTTGGGGTCCTTCTCGACCGCGGAGAGGTCGTTCAGCATCGCGCCGACGATCGCCTCCAGGTCGCCCGCGGCCTTGGCCAGCAGCTCCCGCTCGGGGGCCAGCGCCTCGCCGCCGGCGGCCTCGCCGAGGAACTTCTGGATCCGCTCGCTGAGCGCGGTCAGCGCCTGGCCCTGGTCCCGGACGATCTTCCGGAAGAAGAAGTCCTGGCCCTGGATCGCGGTGGTGCCCTCGTAGAGGGTGTCGATCTTGGCGTCCCGGATGTACTGCTCGATCGGGTACTCCTGGAGGTACCCGGAGCCGCCGAAGGTCTGCAGCGACTGGGCCAGCTGCTCGTAGGACTTCTCCGAGCCGTAGCCCTTGACGATCGGCAGCAGCAGGTCGTTCAGCCGCTCGGCGGCCTCGTCCCGCTCGCCGCGCAGCGCGGCCGACTCGATGTCGTCCTGCACCGAGGCAGTGAACAGCACCAGGGCACGCATCCCCTCGGCGTACGCCTTCTGGGTGAGCAGCGAGCGGCGGACGTCCGGGTGGTGGGTGATGGTCACCCGCGGGGCGGCCTTGTCCATGAACTCGGCCAGGTCCGGGCCCTGCACCCGCTCCTTGGCGTACTCCAGGGCGTTCAGGTAGCCGGTGGAGAGGGTGGCGATGGCCTTGGTGCCGACCATCATCCGGGCGAACTCGATGACCCGGAACATCTGCCGGATGCCGTCGTGCTTCTCGCCCAGCAGCCAGCCCTTGGCCGGGTGCTCGGCGCCGAAGGTCATCTCGCAGGTGTTGGACGCCTTGAGGCCCATCTTGTGCTCGACGTTGGTGGCGTAGACCCCGTTGCGCTCGCCCAGCTCGCCGGTCTCCCAGTCGAAGTCGTACTTCGGGACCAGGAACAGGGAGAGGCCCTTGGTGCCCGGCTTGGCGCCCTCGGGGCGGGCCAGCACGAAGTGGACGATGTTGTCGGCCATGTCGTGCTCACCCGAGGTGATGAAACGCTTCACGCCCTCGATGTGCCAGGTGCCGTCGGCCTGCTGGATCGCCTTGGTGCGGCCGGCGCCGACGTCCGAGCCGGCGTCCGGCTCGGTGAGCACCATGGTGGAGCCCCAGCGCTTGTCGACCATCAGCTGGGCGACCTTGAGCTGCTCCTCGGTGCCCTCCTCGGCGATGACCTGCGCGAAGCCGGGGCCGGAGGCGTACATCCAGACGGCGGGGTTGGCGCCGAGGATCAGCTCGGCCAGCGCCCAGTGCAGCGAGCGCGGGGAGACCGTGCCGCCGATCGACTCGGGCAGGCCCAGGCGCCAGTACTCGGCGTCCATGTAGGCCTGGTAGCTCTTCTTGAAGGTGTCCGGGATCGGCGCGGTGTTGGTCGCCGGGTCGAAGACCGGCGGGTTGCGGTCGATGTCCGCGAAGGACTCGGCCAGCTCGTTCTCGGCCAGCCGGGCCATCTCGCCGAGGATGCTGCGGGCGGTGTCGACATCCAGCTCGGCGTACGGACCGTTCCCGTACACCTCGTCGCGGCCCAGGACCTCGAAGAGGTTGAACTCCACGTCGCGGAGGTTGGACTTGTAGTGACCCATCACGCTCTCCGGTTCTGCGTTCGCTGCGTATTCCGCGCCGCGTATCGGCCGCCGCTGCGGATGCCTACTACCACTCAGTAGCTCCCCATGATGCTACCCGGGGGTAACTTATTTCAACCCCTGGGGGCCGATGGGGCGCGCGGGGACTCGCTAGCCTTGGCTCCGTGTACGGCTACGAGCAGACCGCCCCCCATCCCGGACCGGGCCCCGGCTACCCGGGGCAGCCGCAGCAGCCGGCGTACCCCGAGCCCTCCCCGCCGTCCCTGGCGGACGCGGTGCGGGCGTTCGCCGGCGGCGCGATGACGGTGGACGACTTCCAGTCCGTCTTCATCACGTCGAAGGTGTACTGCCCGCGCGGCGACCGGCCCGGCTTCCTGGCGCTGCACGACACCCAGCAGCCGGTGATCCCGATGTTCACCTCGCTCAAGGAGCTCCGCCGGTACGCCGGCAAGGAGTCCAAGTACTTCGCCGTCACCGGCGCCGAGGTGATCGACCTGCTGCCGACCGGCTACGGCTTCGTCCTCGACATGGAGGGCGACCACCGGATGGTCTTCGACGCCAAGGCGGTCGAGCAGCTGGTCGACTTCACCATGCGCCGGATGTACGGCTAGGCGGCCGGATCGCGAGACCGGGTCGGGCAGCCGGGAATGCCGACCCCATGGTTGAAGGTTCAACCTTCTGCTAGCCTGGAGGCACAGCCAGAAGGAGGCCCACCATGCCCGCCGTCACCGTAGAGAACCCGTTGGTGCTGCCGAGGGTCTCCACCCCCGACCCCGCCACCGTCCAGCCGCGCAGGGTGCGCCAGGTCGCGACCGCCCCGCAGGGCTTCGAGGGCGAGGGCTTCCCGGTGCGCCGCGCCTTCGCCGGGATCCACCAGCGCCACCTCGACCCGTTCATCATGATGGACCAGATGGGCGAGGTGGAGTACGCGCCGGGCGAGCCCAAGGGCACCCCGTGGCACCCCCACCGCGGCTTCGAGACCGTCACCTACCTGATCGACGGCACCTTCGTCCACCAGGACTCCGCGGGCGGCGGCGGAACCATCAACGACGGCGACACCCAGTGGATGACCGCCGGCTCCGGCCTGCTGCACATCGAGGCCCCGCCGGAGTCGCTGGTGATTTCCGGCGGCCTCTTCCACGGGCTCCAGCTGTGGGTCAACCTGCCGAAGGCGGACAAGATGGTCCCGCCGCGCTACCAGGACATCCACGGCGGCAACGTCAAGCTGCTGGCCAGCCCGGACGGCGGCGCGATCGTGCGGCTGATCGCCGGCGAGGTCGACGGCCACCGGGGTCCCGGCTCCACCCACACCCCGATCACGATGGTGCACGCCACCCTCAGCCCCGGCGCCAAGCTGACCCTCCCGTGGCGCGAGGACTTCAACGCCCTCGTCTACGGGCTCAACGGCAAGGGCACGGCCGGCGAGGAGCAGCGGCCGTTCGGCATGGGCCAGGCGGTGCTCTTCGGCGAGGCCGGCGGCTCCCTCACCGTCCAGGCCGCGGAGAGCCAGGAGAGCCGCTCGCCCAACCTGGACGTGGTCATCCTCGGCGGCGCGCCGATCCGCGAGCCGGTGGCGTGGTACGGCCCGTTCGTCATGAACAGCCACACCGAGCTGGAGCAGGCCTTCGACGACTTCCGCGCGGGCCGCTTGGGCCGTATTCCGGCGGAGCAGGGCTGACCCGCCGCGCCCCCCGCGCCCCTGATGGACGGCTCGAAGGGCCGCATCAGGGGCGCGGGGGGCTGCGCGCCCAGCCACGCGGACCCGCATCCCGGCACGCCCCCGCGGCTCACCAGCCGGTCGAGTACACCGCCGCCGCGTCCGTATGGACGGAATCCCGCGGCCACCGCTCGCACTGGGGATCCGTCGCCTCCACCGCCCGCAGCTTGCGCAGCAGCTCCTGCGGGCCGGAGCGGTCCATCAACCCCAGCGCCTGCGGCCAGTCGCCCAGCGTGAACCGGGTGACATACGCCCCCGCGCCCGCGCTCAGCGCCGTCAGCGCGCGCAGATCCCCCCGCCGCACCGAGCCGGTCTCCGCCTCCTCCGCCGCCCTCGGCAGCGCCGCCGCCGCCCACGGCCCGTGGCCGGTGTTGCGGACCGCGCACAGCGCCATGGCGTACTTCTGGCCCAGGGTGGCCCGCTGGGGCGAGCCCCAGGGCGCCGCCCAGACCTGCCGGTGGAGCTCCTCCCCGGCCGGGAACGGCTGGTTGTCGCCGTGCACCCGGATGCCGCCGTGCGCCCCGGTGTCCACCACCAGCAGGGCGTCGCCCAGCGCCAGGTACTCCACCGAAGATCCCCGCATCCGGGCCGCGCAGACCGCCGCCGCCGGGGTGTTGGGATGGGCCAGGTCGCAGCGCGCCCCGTGCAGCGCGGCCGTCTCCGCGATGGCGTCGGAGAGGCACTGCGCGATGGCCCGGTCCTCCCGGTCGACCAGCCGGGCCAGCAGATGGACGCCGAGCCGTCGGGCGAACCAGGCGGTGCCGTGCCGGCAGCCGGTGTCCATTCCGGGTGGACTGGGCGTGCCGTCCACCAGTACCAGTGCCTCCGGGGTGGCCGCGGTATAGCCGGTGGAGCCGGCGCCGTGGCCGCCGCCCCCGCCGGTCCCCTCCGCGCGGACCCCCTCGCCCGCGATGTCCACACGCATCAGCTCAGTCTGCCCGACGGGGCGTCAGTTCGGCTGCCCCGCTGCGGAGTCGGACCCTTCAGGGCGAACCTCGTCCAGTTCGAACCAGATGGCCTTGCCCTCTCCGCGCGGTTGTACGCCCCAGCGGTCGGAGAGCATCTCCAGCAGCACCAGGCCGCGTCCGGAGGAGGCCATCTCGCCGGGCGAGCGGCGGTGCGGCAGCTCGTCGCTGCGGTCGCTGACCTCGACATGGAGGGTGCGGGCGCCGGGCGGGCCGGAGAGGTGCGCCTCCAGCGCGGCCTCGAACTCGGTGTGCACCAGGACGTTGGCCAGCAGCTCGGAGGCGAGGAGCACGGCCGCGTCGACGTGGTCCTCCACCGCCCAGTCGTGGAGGATCTCGCGCAGCTCCTGGCGGGCGCCGGCGATCCGGTCCTGCTCGTCCTGGTTGATCGTCAGCACCGTGCGGCGCGAGGTGGAGCCGTGCGGGCGGTCGACCTGGTCCCGGCGGAGCAGGATCAGCGCGATGTCGTCCTCGCGGCGGTCGGCGAGATGGCCGGGGGCGCGGTGCGACTCGGGGCCGTGCACCGCCTCGATCAGCCGGTCGGCGATCCCCTCCAGGTCCTCCGTCGGGCCGGGGCTGAGGGCGTCCCGGACCCGGAGCCAGCCGGTGTAGTAGTCGTGGCCGCCGTTCTCCACCAGGCCGTCGGTGCAGAGCATCAGGATCTCGCCGAGCTGCAGCTGCAGCCGGTTGACCGGGTAGTCCTCCTCGCCGAACTCGCTCATGCCGAGCGGCAGCCCGCCGTCCAGGTGGCGCAGCAGGCAGGTGCCGTCGGGCATCCGGACGACCGGGTGGGGGTGGCCGGCCCGGGCGACGTCCAGGGTGCCGCGGGCCGGGTCGGCGAGGAGGTAGATGCAGGTCGCGTAGCGGTCGTGGCCCAGCCCGGAGAGGAAGCGGGAGGCGCGGGCCAGCACCGCGTCCGGGTGGTGGCCCTCCAGGGCGTAGGCCAGGACGGCGGTGCGCAGCTGGGACATGATCGTCGCGGCGTGGACGTCGTGGCCCTCCACGTCCCCGATGACCACCGCGAGCCGGCCGTCCGGCAGGTCCACCACGTCGCACCAGTCGCCGCCGACCAGCAGCCCGCCCCCGGTGGGGACGTAGCGGGCGGCGGCGGCCATCCCGGGGACGCCGTGCGAGCGCGGCTGCATGCTGCGCAGCAGGCCGAGGGAGAGGGCCCGCTCGGACTCGGTGGTCCGGGTCCGCTCCACGGCGTGGGTGACCATCCGGGCCAGGATGCCGAGCAGCGCCCGGCGGTCGGCGGTGAACGCGGTGGGGGTGCGGAAGGCCAGCATCCAGGTGCCGATCGTCCGGCCGCCGGAGGAGAGCGGGAAGTACACCCAGGACCGCCGGCCGTGGGCGGCCACCAGCGGCCAGATCGCCGGGTAGCGGCGGCGGTACTCCTCCGGGGACTCCACGAAGACCGGCTCGGCGGTGCGCACCGCCTCCACGCCGGGATAGGAGCTGTCCAGGGTGACCTGGAAGGGGGCGTCCTCGGCGGGGTAGCCGACGCTGGCGACGGCGGTCAGCCGGCCCTTCTCGACGACCGAGACCAGCTGCCCGGAGGTGTCGAGGCCGGGCAGGTCGAGGCCGGCGATCACGCGCAGCACGTCCTCGGTGTTCTCGGCCTCGGTGAGGGCGCGCCCGGCGTCCAGCAGGCGGGCGGCGCGGGAGCGCTGCGCCTCGGCGGCGGCGTCGGCCGACGCGGCCCGGTCGGCGGGCTCTCGGCCGTCGCCGTCCCGGGCACCCGCCCCGGCCGGGCCGCCCGCGCCGCTCCGGCCCTCGTGGTCCTCGCGGTCCTCCGCCGAGCCGCCGGTGGCCGCCGTGGCCCCGCCGGAGGCCGGGGTGCCTCGGCCGCGGCGGGCCGTGCCGGGGCCGGGGGTGCGGTTGAGCGCCTCGACCTGGCGCTGTTCGAGCTCGCGCTGATCGGTGCCGGGGCCGGTGGTCGGCGGCACCGAGAACTCGTCGACCGTGTCGACCCAGTTCTCCTCGGTGAGAGTGCCGACCAGCGGCTGGCCGGGGTCGTCCGGCGGGCCGGGGGCGATCCGCAGCCGGAGCACCCGGACCAGCGTCCCGGCCGCGTCCACCACGCGTACCCGCAGGTCGACGGGGCGGTGCTGGACGGCGGCGAGGCGGGCGGCGGGGCGGAGCCGGGCGGCGTCGGCGCGGTGCAGCAGGCCGCGGAGCCGATCCGGGGCCAGCTCGGTGGGTTCGGCGGGGAGGCCGAGGAGCTCGGCGCAGCGGTCGTCCAGGGCGATCACGCGGCCGCCGGAGTCGTCGGTGCGCCAGAGGCCGACGCCGGCGTCGCGCAGGGTGGAGGCGGCGACGGGCGCGGGAGCGCCGGCGGACGTCTCTGCCGCCGCCGTCTCGGCGTCGACAGGGTCCTTTTCGCTGCCCATCCATGCCCCTCGGTCGTCCTACCCGGGTTAGCCCGTCCGGTCCGGCCCGATGATATGCCTTGAAGTTCGCATTCCTGAATGAAGGCGATGATTCAGACATACCGTATGGCGCCGACGGCGAAGCTGCCCAGGCAGTGACCTGTCCGCGTGAGCGCGGGCCGATTCGCTCGCACGTACGGCCTACTCGGAACTAGACGCTCCGGATGTGCAGGACGGTTGCGTCGTCGCTGATCTTTCCGCGGCGGTGCCTGCGGCGGTCCGGGTCCGCGAGCTCGGCGGCCCTGATCTGGTCGATCAGCGCCTCCGGGCCCGGGTCGGCCAGCACCTTCATCAGATCCGGCCAGTCGCCGATGTCCAGGACGTCGACGAAGCGGGCGGCGCCGTCGGTCATCGCGGCGACGCTGCCGCGGCCGTCCCGGGGGATCGTCCCCACCAGCGCCTCGGCGGCCACCTCGGGATCGGCGGCGGCGGTCCAGAAGCCGCCCGGCCGGTTGCGCAGGGCGCCCACCTCGGCGGCGTAGCGGCGGCGGGCCGCCTCGCGCTCGGGGGAGCCCTCGGGGAGGGCGAGGGCCCTCCGGCGGAGGTGGGCGGCGGTGTGCTCCACCCGGTCGTCGGTCACCACCTCGATGCCGTCCCCGGTGCTGCTGCGGTCGATGACCAGGCTGCAGTCGGAGAGCACCAGGTACTCGACCGAGTCCCGGCCGATCCGGCCGGCGGCGACGGTCGCCTGCGGGGTGGTCTGCCGGGTCAGGTCGCAGGTGTCCGCGTGGGAGGCGGCGACCTCCGCGATGGCCGCCGCCAGGCAGAGGGCGGGGGCGGTCTCCGTCGCGGAGAGCGCGGCGACCAGGGAGAGGCCCAGGCGGTTGACGAACCAGGGCACGCCGTGGCGGCAGCCGTCGTCCTCCGGGCCCGGGGTGACCCCGTCCAGTACGACGAAGGCGCGGGACGTCGCGGCGGCGAAGTCCTCGTTCTCCCGGTCCGGCCGCCCGGGGGCGGTTGCCAGCGAGATCTCCACCGCGTTGATCGTCTCCCTCATGTGCCGAGCGTAAGGGGGACGGCCGCGCCGGGCTTCCCGTGTCCGCGCGGCCGGAGGCGGACACGGGGCGGCCGGGGGCGCTCGCCTCAGTCGGCCATGGTCGCTGGAGCGGTGGGCGGGGTCGGAGCGGTGGGTGCTGCGGTTGCCGCCGGGGCGGCCGCCGCCACCGCCGCCGCGACCTCCGGGGCGACGCGTGGGTCGAGGACGTCCGGGACGATGTGGTCGCGGGCGAGGTCGTCCGCGGCCAGCAGGGTGAGGGCCTGGGCCGCCGCGAGCTTCATCCGCTCGGTGATCCGCCCGGCGCCGGAGTCCAGCGCCCCGCGGAAGACGCCGGGGCAGGCCAGCAGGTTGCTGATCTGGTTCGGCCAGCAGCTGCGACCGGTCGCCACCACCGCCGCCCCCGCCGCGTACGCGGCCTCCGGGGTGATCTCCGGGGTGGGGTTGGAGAGGGCGAAGACGATCGGGTCCGGCGCCATCGAGGCGATCAGCTCCGGCGGCACGGTGGTCGAGGAGAGCCCGATCAGCACGTCCGCTCCGGGCAGCACTTCGGCCGGCGGCCCGGTCCTGCGGTGCGGGTTGGTGAGCGCGGCGAGCTCCGCCTTGGCCGGGGTCAGGTCCGGGCGGCCGGGGTGGATCGCGCCCCGCGAGTCCAGCGCCACCACCTCGCCGACGCCGGCCGAGACCAGCATCCGGGCGCAGGCGGCCCCGGCGGCGCCCGCGCCGGCGACCACCGTGCGGAGCGAGGCGAGGTCGCGGCCGAGGAGGGCGGCGGCCGAGTTCAGCGCGGCCAGGACGGCGATCGCCGTGCCGTGCTGGTCGTTGTGCATCACCGGGCAGTCCAGCACCCGGCTCAGCCGCGCCTCCAGCTCGAAGCAGCGCGGGGCCGAGACGTCCTCCAGGTTCACCGCGCCGAAGGAGGGGCGGAGCCGGACCAGGGTCTCGACGATCTCGTCCACGTCCGTGGTGGCCAGGACGAGGGGCACCGAGTCGAGCTCGCCGAGCGCCTTGAAGAGCGCCGACTTGGCCTCCATCACCGGGAGGGCGGCGGCCGGGCCGACGTCGCCCAGGCCGAGGACGGCGGTGCCGTCGCTGACCACCGCGACCATCCGATGGGCCCAGGTGTAGCGGGCGGCGAGGGCGGGATCGCCGGCGATGGCGCTGGAGACCCGGGCCACGCCGGGGGTGGAGATCATGGAGAGGCGGCGGGCGTTCAGCAGCTCGGCCGGGGGCTGGATGCTCAACTTCCCGCCGAGATGGGCGAGGAAGACCTCGTCCTCGTCCGGGGCGGATTCGGCGAACTCTTCGATGACCGGCATGGCGACTCCTTGGTTCCGGAGGGTCGTGTCAGGTCGTTCTCGAGTGCCCCCGAGGCGCGCAGGATGCGCACGGCACCCGGCGAAGTTAACAGGCGAACATCACCTGAGCGTTACCACGCGATTACCAGTGGTCATCAGTTTTCCCTGGCGCGCTGAGCTGCGCCCGCTCGTCTCCGACCACAAGAAACCCACAAGGAGTCGACCT
Source organism: Phaeacidiphilus oryzae TH49 (assembly GCF_000744815.1). Taxonomy (NCBI): domain Bacteria; kingdom Bacillati; phylum Actinomycetota; class Actinomycetes; order Kitasatosporales; family Streptomycetaceae; genus Phaeacidiphilus; species Phaeacidiphilus oryzae. Next base: position 3,461,664 of record NZ_JQMQ01000005.1, on the reverse strand, counting down.
ACGTTCAGGGGGAATCGACCGCTGACCGAAATGGAAAACGGGAGGAAGTCCTCATGCGCACAAGGTCGTTGAGCCGGCGGGTGAAGGTCGTGTCGGTGGGCGTGCTGGCCGCCGCCGCGGTGGCCGGGGGAGCCTCGGCGTACGCGGCCACCGACGGGCCGTCCGCCGCGGGCGCCTCGTCCGGCGGGGTGTCCGCCCTCGCGGCGGCGTCCACGTCCACGTCCACGTCCACTTCCACTTCCACGTCCGCGTCGGCGCACGGCGGCAAGGCCGGGCATCACCGCAAGTGGTGGGCCCGCCGGGTGATCCGGGCGATGGGCCTCCACGGCGAGGCCACCACCCGCAACGCGAAGACCGGGAAGTACGTCGACCACGAGTGGCAGCGCGGCCAGGTCACCGCGGTCAACGGCTCGGACCTCACCGTGCGGAGCGCCGACGGCACCACCTGGACCTGGGTCGGGACCTCGGCCACCAAGGTGACCAGGGACGGCAAGAAGATCGCGGAGTCCGCGCTGAAGAGCGGGGACAAGGTCCTCGTCCTCGGCACCAGGTCCGGCAGTGCCAACGACGCCCGCCGCGTCTTCGCCCCGCAGAAGCAGTAGAGGGCACTCGTCCTCCGCCGGTGGCAGCCGGCAGGCCTGCCGGCTGCCACCGGCCGCGGGAGGAGCGGCCTCGCCGGCCGGGCCGAAAGGCGTGCGCCTCGACGGCCTTCACCTTGCACAATGGGTGGATGCCATCACAGCCGCCGATCGCCGGGCCCACATTCCACCAGGACGCCGAGAGCGCCCTCGAAGAGGTGCGGCGGATCTACACCCGGCAGATCGACCACCTCCGCTCGGCGATGCGCCGCTTCGTGGCCGGGGAGACCCCGACCGAGCGGGTGCGTGGCTGCTACCCGTACGTCGCGATCCGGACCGACCACTCCGTCGCGCGGGTCCCCCGCGAGGACGCCGGGCTGTCGGACGTGGGCCTCTCCTACGGTTTCGTGGCCAACCCCGGCCGGTACGAGACCACGCTGACCCGCCCCGACCTGTACGCCGCCTACTACCTGGAGCAGTTCTCGCTGCTGCTGCGCAACCACGGCGTACCGCTGGAGGTGGGCACCAGCAGCGAGCCCATCCCGATCCACTTCTCGTTCCTGGACGACGACCACTTCGACGGCAGCCTGTCCCCGGACCGACGGCTGCTCATGCGCGACCTCTTCGACCTGCCGGACCTGTCCACCATGGACGACGGCATCGCCAACGGCGCCCTGCGCTTCGAGCCGGGCCAGCCGCGCCCGCTGGCGCTCTTCACCGCCTCGCGGGTGGACTACTCGCTCCACCGGCTGCGGCACTACACCGGCAGCGCTCCGGACTGGTCGCAGAACTACGTCCTCTTCACCAACTACCAGTTCTACATCGACGAGTTCATCAAGCTGGGCCACCGCGAGATGGCCGACCCGGACAGCGAGTACACGGCCTTCGTCGAGCCGGGGAACGTGGTCACCCGGCGGAAGGGGCTGGCCGCCGAGGCGGTGGACGCCCTCGGAGAGCCGCTGCCGCGGCTGCCGCAGATGCCCGCGTACCACCTGATCCGGCCCGACCACAGCGGCATCACGATGATCAACATCGGTGTCGGGCCGTCCAACGCGAAGAACATCACGGACCAGATCGCCGTCCTCCGCCCGCACGCCTGGCTGATGCTCGGCCACTGCGCGGGCCTCCGCGACAGCCAGCAGCTCGGCGACTACGTCCTCGCCCACGGCTACGTCCGCGAGGACCACGTGCTGGACGAGGAGCTGCCGCTGTGGATCCCGATCCCGGCGCTGGCCGAGATCCAGCAGGCGCTGGAGCACGCGGTCGCCGACGTGACCAAGTACCAGGGCGCCGACCTGAAGCTGATCATGCGTACCGGCACGGTGGCCAGCACCGACAACCGCAACTGGGAGCTGCTGCCGGGCAACGAGCCGCAGCGCCGCTTCTCGCAGAGCCGCGCGGTGGCGATGGACATGGAGAGCGCGGCCATCGCCGCCAACGGCTTCCGCTTCCGCGTGCCCTACGGGACCCTGCTGTGCGTCAGCGACAAGCCGCTGCACGGCGAGATCAAGCTGCCCGGGATGGCCAACACCTTCTACCGCGAGCGCGTCGACCAGCACCTGCGGATCGGGATGCGGGCCATCGAGCTCCTCCGCGACCAGGGGCTGCGCCGACTGCACAGCCGCAAGCTGCGCAGCTTCGACGAGGTCGCCTTCCAGTGAGGGGGCGGCAGCGGCGGGGGTCCGGGACGGGTGGCCGCCGGGCCGGTCAGGGCTGCTGCGGCGGATAGCCGTCCACCTTCAGGTCGAAGGGCTGGTCGCGGAGGTCGAAGGACGTGTAGTGGTTCTCCGCGTCGGTCTCGACGGCCGCGAAGCGCGGGTCGTCGCCGTCGGCGGGGACGATGACCAGTTCGGTCGGAGACCGGCCGCGGTCCGCGAGCGGCGTGCTGTACTGGCGCTCGCGGGCCGTCCAGCGGTCGGCCACCGAGTCGCGGGCGGAGGCGTAGCGGACCAGGTCGGCGGCCACGTCGTAGGGGCCGTCCTTTCCGCAGACCAGCAGATCGGCGTTCCTGCCGTGGGCGATGAGTTCCCCGACCGGATCGCTCGGCGGCAGCACCAGGCCGGTCGCCCGCTTCGGCTCGCGGGGGAGCCCGGACTGGAGCACCGCGTAGTTCCTCCGCAGCATCCGGTGGGCGGCGCGCATCATGTCCGGCTCACTCCAGTGCGGCGGCCAGTCCTTCAGCTCCAGCACATGGATCGCGACCAGTTCGCCACCGGAACGGACGGTCTCGTCGAAGGCCCAGGCCAGGGCCGCGCGGGAGTTGGGGGTGTCGTCGAAGCCCACGACGATCCGCCCGGTGGGCTCCTCCTCGACGCTGCCGGCCCGGACGATCACGACCGGGCACCGCGTCCGCTCGACGCAGCGCCGCACCACCTTCGCCGGCAACCGGCGTGGGCCGTGCGGGGAGCTGATCCCGTGCCCGCCCGCGCCCAGGACCAGCCAGTCGCCCGCCCGGCCGAGGAGCAGCAGGTAATCGGCGCGCGCACCGGCCTTCCGGCTGATCACGGGGGACTCCCAGCTGGTCCGCGCCTGTCTCGGCTCGTGCTGAAGTCGCGCCTCCAGGGAGGTCCGCAGGGCGGTGTCCGTGCTGTCCGCGGCCGCGAACTGCACCACCAGAAGTTCCTTCCCCCACTCCGCGGCCTCCGTGTTCGCCCACCGCAGGGCCTCCTCCGAGTCCTCGGAACCGTCGACCCCGACGATCAGGCGATTGGGTGCCGGACACATGACGGCCTCCGTTCCTTGCGGCCACCGGCGGTCCTGTCGCCACCTCCAGCGCACCACGGAGTCCTGGTTCCCCCAACCACCCGGTAGGGCCCTTCCGGCCGCCGCAGGGCCCAGTCGTCCGTCCACGACCTGACGGGGGTGCGTGCCGGGGCGGTTGGGGTGGTGCGGGGGGCGCGGGTGGTGTTGAGGGTGCGGGCACGGCGGGCGATCGGGCGATCGGACGATCGGACGTTCAGGGCTTCGCGGGGGCGGGCGGCCGCCCCTTGGCGGCTTGGGCCTGGCGGCAGGCCTCGACGTAGGCCCGGACCAGGGGTTGGGCGGTATCCGCCGAGCGGTTGCCCGCGGCGCCCGCCGTATCGCGCGGCCAGGCGAGGGCGAAGCGGCTCGGCGAGATGCCGCGCACCGGGCGGGTCCGCACCCCGCCGAGGGTGATCAGCGGGGCGTTCCCGGCGGCGAGAAGCACCACCCCGAGCCCGGCCGTCAGCGCCTCGTACGTCTCCTCGGTGCTGGCCACCTCGGCGCCGATCCGCGGCGGGCGGCCGGCCCGGGCGTCCAGCGCCAGCCAGTAGTCGCGCAGCGGGCCCGCCGCCGGCGGCAGCGCGAGGAAGGGCTCGTCGGCGAAGTCGGCGAAGTCGACGGCCTCGCCCTCGGGCGACTTGGCGGCCAGCGGATGCCCGTCCGGAAAGGCGACCAGCCGCGGCTCCTCCGCCACCACGAGATGCTGATAGCGCTGCTGGTCGGGCAGCGGCAGCCAGACGAAGGCGACATCGCTCGACCCGTCGGCGAGCCCGGCGGTCGGGTCCTCCCAGGAGACCTGACGCACCCTCAGCACGGCCTCCGGGTTGACCGCGCCGAAGCGGGAGCGGATGGCCGGCAGCAGCCCGCCGCGGCCCGGGCTGGTGCTCATGCCGACCACCAGCGTGCTGCGCTGGGCCGCCTTCGCCCGCTGCACGGCCGACCAGGCCTCCTCCCAGGCGGCCAGCATCCGGCGGGCGTGCGGCAGCAGCGCCTCGCCGACCGGGGTGAGCGCGACGCCCTGCCGGTCGCGGACGAAGAGCGCGGCGCCGAGCTGCTTCTCCAGCGCCCTGATCTGCTTGCTCAGCGCCGGCTGCGAGACGAAGAGCCGGTCGGCGGCCCGGGTGAAGTGCAACTCCTCCGCCACGGCGGCGAAGTAGCGCAGATCCCGTCCATGGACGTCCATAACCATCGGCTATCACGCCCGGTCTTGGACGGCAAGGGGTGCCGCGCGCAGGCTTGTCCCAGCGGAACCGGAGAGGGAGAAGAGGGAGAGGGACATGAACAAGGTCTGGCTGGTCACCGGTGCGAACAGCGGCTTCGGACGGGCCATCGCGGAGGCGGCGGTGGCGGCGGGCGACGTGGTGGTCGCCGCGGCCCGTCGCGTCGAGACGCTGGACGACCTGGTCGCCGCCCACCCCGACCAGGTCGAGGCGCTCCGTCTGGACGTCACCGACATCCCCGGCATCGACCTCGCCGTCAGGGACGTCGTCGACCGGCACGGCCGGATCGACGTCCTGGTGAACAACGCCGGGCGCACCCACATCGGCGCCTTCGAGGAGACCTCCGACAAGGAGCTGCGGGACCTCTTCGAGGTGCACCTCTTCGGCCCGGCGGCGCTGGTGCGCGCGGTGCTGCCGCACATGCGGAGCCGCCGGTCGGGCGCCATCGTCCAGATGAGCAGCATGGGCGGCCAGATGTCCTTCGCCGGCTTCTCGGCGTACAGCGGAACGAAGTTCGCGCTGGAGGGGATGACGGAGGCGCTCGCCGGGGAGGTGAACCCCCTGGGGATCAAGACACTGATCGTCGAGCCCGGCGCCTTCCGCACCTCCCTGATGAGCAACCGCTCCCTCAGCGGCGAGATCGACGACTACGAGCCGACCGTGGGCGCCACCCGGCGGATGGCCCTGGACAACGGCGGCCGGGAACCCGGCGACCCGGCCAAGGCCGCCGCCCTCGTCCTCGCCGCCCTGGACGCCGAGGACACCCCACTCCATCTGCCGCTCGGCGAGGACGGCGTCGATGCGGTACTCGGCCACCTCGACGCGGTGCGCGGGCAGGTCGAGGCGTGGCAGACGCGGTCCCGGGCCACCTCCTTCTCCTTCGACGCCTAGGAGATTCCCTCCCCGGCCGCCGACCGGACGCCGAGCGGCAGTACGCGGTGGAAGACGGCCATCGTCCGGCCGGGCCCGTTGTAGTCCGGGACGGTCCGGACCTCGAAGCCGAGGCTGCGGTGGAAGGCGATCGAGCCGGCGTTGCCGGGCGAGGTGATCGCCTTCAGCTGCCGCGCGCCCTGACGCTGCGCGGCCTCGGCGAACGCCGCGTACAGCCGCCGCCCGAGCCCCTCGCCCCGGGAGTCGTCCCGGGTGGCGACGAGATGCACGTACCCCGTCCCGTCCGGCGTGACGAACCCGAACAGATACCCCCGTATCCCCTCCGCGTCCCGAGCCACCAGGCAGGTGGACCCGAACTCCCGCACCATCGCGAGGAGATGAAGCGACCTGAGGTCGCGCTCGCCCCAGTAGCGGGAGTGGTCGGCCAGCACGCGGTGGAAGTCGGCCACGTCGGCGGGTGCGATCACCATGGTCATGGGATCGAGGATGGCAGGGGGACGGCGGCCGTGCCGTCCGCTCCAGGGAAGGGCCCGGGCGCAGCTTGGCCCGACGCAGCGCCAAGACCGGCATCTCCCTCGGGTGACGGCGAACCTGCCGGGGGGTCGGTGAGCGCTCGTCGAGCGTTCGATGTGGTGCGGGGGCCGCGGGACGGTCTGGCCGGCGGGCTTACCCGTCCGCTCGCTGCTTCACCGAGTCGAGCGTCGGCCACGGAGGACCGTCGTGCAGCGCGCGCAGGAGTTCCTCCCCGAATCGCCTCCCACCCGGGAACTGGTCGCCACGGTCCCAACGCCACGCTGCGACCATCGCCAGGACCAGCTGCCGGCACTCGTCCAGCAGTCCCCGGTCGATGTTCGGGTAGTGGGCGCAGACCGCCTCGGAGACATGGGCCAGGTCGAACTCGACGGGGCCGCGGCAGCACGTCTCCAAGTCGATGAACAACGGGCCGTTCTTCGTGCTGAGCAGATTGCCGGGATGCGGCTCGCCGTGGAGCAGCTGCTCCTCGACGCCGCGGTCCTCGATTGTTCGTCGCAGGCCTGCCAGTCTGCCGGCGAGGAACTCGCGCTCCGGCTCGGCGAGTTCCGGCGAGCGGCCCGGGTCGGTGACGACTGCCTGCGCCTCGGAGATCCGGCCCGTGAACCGTCGGCCGGGCACATCGACCATGCGCATGCCGGCGTGGAGCAGTTCCAGCGCCTCGGCGTACTCGGCCGGTGGGACGTCGGGTGCCACGGGTTCGTAGTAGGTCCAGAACGTCACCGCGAAGCCGTCGCGGGTGTACACCCGCGGGTCCGCCCGGGGCTCCAAGGGGCAGACAGGGCATCCGGCCTCGGCGAGCCGCTGGGCGAGCTCGACCTCGAACCGCGCGGCCTCCTCTCCACCGGAGGCGACCCGGGCGAAGACGTCGCAGGGGGTCAGCCGAAGCGCCAGCTTGTTCGAGTTCTGGAGCACCATCGCGTCGCCGACCGGAAGGCCCAGCGACGCGGCGACCGAGGTCGCAGCCGCCAGCGCCCGCGTGACCTGGGAAGTCTCCATTCCCCATTCTGGTCATACCGGCGGCCGGGTGGTCTCCTCGTTTTTCGCAGGAACGTGAGGACGAGGCCGGGGTTTCCTCGTCGGTTACCGCCGCTGTCCGTGCGCTCTGGCACGCGTCTGGCACGGGGCGAGAAGATGGCCGGGTGACTCGCGAGCAGTTGGCAATGCTGCTGACCGATGGTCAGGCTGCGCTCTCGGCGAAGGCCGCTCTCTTGGATGGTGCCCCCTATGAGGTCTGGGTCACGGACGGCTCGGGTACGCCCGCCGCTCAGTACGCGGCGATCTACCGTCGGCGACTCAAGACTGCTCGTTCGAGGCTCGTTCGAGGGGCACCTCCACCGTTGACCTGGCTGAAGCAGTCGATCGTCTTCGCATCGCCGGGACAGACCGCGTCCATCTGGGCCGGGTGGAGGCTTCGGGGGGCTGGACGTACATGGTGTTCCTGACTGAAGCGCTAGACCGATGCGTTGCCTCCACGGGAGTTCAGCGGCCGGTTCGACCGTCTGGCCAGTGTTGATGGGCCCGGAGGCGCTCCGGTCGCGGCAGGACAGCTCTCATCGGCGCTGGTTCTGGGCGTCGAGCGGAGGGCGGAGTGGCAGCGGTGCCCGCTCAGGTAGAGCCTGATCGCCTCGTACGACGATGGTGCTGCGGAATAGGCGCTCGAACTTGTCTCGGATTGGGCCCGGGGCGACGGCGGGGCCGCTGAAGACTCCCCTGAGGAGCCAGCCTGGACCGTCGCTGCCGACGAAACTGAGCGCTTCGTCCCCCTTCTCAGCCCCCTTCCCGTCTCCGGCGGGCGGCACGATCAGTTCAGGCCCAAGGCTGCCCATCGCTTCCACCGCTTCGCGGTTCTCCCACTGCCGCAGGCCATCCTTGATCTCTCTTCGTACGTCATCCCAGAGGTTCGCGACCGTGCTTGCGAACGCCTGTAGCTGGATCTGGCTTCCGTCCAGTACGAAGGTCGCTGCGATGAGCTGGTCATCCGCCGCTTCCAGGCGGACCTGCGTGCCGATGGCCGGCGAGACGATGAGGGAGCCGAGATCAAGCCTGCCGAACTCATTGCTCCAGCCCGGGACATCGCTTATGTCCCACGGCCCATACCGCCGGCCGCCGGTAGGTACGTCACCTGTGTCCATGACCGCATAGTGTCGGTCGCCGCCGCCGGCAGGCAACGGCTGGGACAGCCCATCACACGCCGGTTCGACGGAGCCGGATCCGAGAGAGTCACCCTGGACGAGCGAGAAGCCCCGGGGCTGTGACCTGTGGCCCTGCGTTGGAGCGGGCGACGAGGATCGAACTCGCGGTCTGGGCTGGGGAATCACGGCTGGGCGGGCGTCCGATGGGGCTCCGACCTGCGTGGACGCCAGGCAGGAAAGCGGTGTCCCGGCCGGATATCTCCTCGTCGGTCACCGCAGTTGTCCGCTCGTTCTAATGCGTATCTGGTGCAGGCGAGAGAATGGCCGGGTGACTCGCGAAGAGCTGGCGGAGCTGCTGACACGGGGGGCTGAGTGCTCTGCGAGGACCGCTCTGGACGCCGGCGCCGACTGCCAAGTCTGGATCGGCGACGCCCGGCCGGAGTCTGGCGATCACTACGCCGGGATCTACGCTCGGCGGCTCAGAACGACTCGTTCGGCGGGAACGCTTACCGCGGGCTTGGCCGAAGCCGTGGGCCGTCTGCGGGCGGCATGGCAGAGACGGGTCCGACTGGGGAGGGTGGATGGCGCCGATGGCTGGGTCTACATGGTGTTTCTCTCCGAATGCCTTGACCGCTGTATCGCCTGTACCGGAGTTCAGCGGAACGCCGGCGATCGCGTGGGACGCCCCGAGGGAGAAGCCCCGTCGGTGAGAGGCGCGGCGCCCTGTAGTACATAATGTGTTAAAGTCGTCCCATGGACGCCACGCGACCGGGGAAGACTCGTACTACCAGCGTCAGCCTCAGCGCTGAAGCTCTCGACAGGATCCGCGCAGTCGCTGGCCCGCGCGGAGTATCCGGCTTCGTGCAAGAGGCCGTTGAGCATGAGCTGGCCATGATCGACCTCGATGAGATCGTCTCCGATTACGAATCTCGACACGGCGTCATCAGCGATGCCGAGGTCGAGGCCGCCCGCTCGGAGCTGTTCGGCAACCCCGACGCTGTTCGCCCCCCGGCTGACGCGGCGTGAAGCCAGTCGCTCTGATCCTGGACAGCGAGGCGTTGTCGCTGCTACTCCGCGACGATCGCGCGATGGTGGCAAGAATCAAGGCAGCTCGCCAGGAGCGGGTGCCTGTGCTGGTCAGCGCCATGACGATCATCGAGGCCGACGATCACAAGATTCACCCGGCCCGCGCTGCCTACGTCCTGTCCCGACTGCAGATCGTGCCGGTCGACGCCGATATGGCCTCGCATGCCACTCGGCTGCTACGCGCAGCCGGACTGCACGGCCACAAGTACGCCATCGATGCAGCAGTCACGGCCCTCGCGCTCGCTCAGCGAGGTGACGCCACCGTCTTGACCAGCGATGTCGAGGACATCGAAATGCTGCGCGACGCAGACGATCAAGAACTGCGCAGCGGAAGGAACCTCCTGGTTCGCAAAGTCTGACCGCGGGGCGCGTGCGCTGATTCCACGGGTGCAGGGGTTGTTCCATTGAACGTCCAGAGGTTGGGCGATCATTGGGCCACCAGAGGTGCCCTTGGCGACTGGGTCAAGCCGACTGGCCGGGCATGGCGACAAACGGTCAACCGGGGCCAGCAGCTGCCCACTTGGGCACGCTTTCCGGCACGCGAGGGGCACGCGGACCGAAATCGGTCCAGACAACCAACAGGGCCCAGGTCGTTGACCTGGGCCCTACGCGTGGAGCGGGCGACGAGAATCGAACTCGCGCTCCGATCTTGGGAATCACCGAGGCTTGGGCCTGCCTGAGCGACCCGACCTGCGGGAACGATCGGTAGGCTGTCGACGGCGGGTGCACTCGTGCTCGCGGTTCGCCTCTACTTACCGCGAGTTCTGGTGCGCATCTGGTGCGCTCCTGTGCGTCGGTCGCCAACGGCGGCCCGGAGGCGGGCTCGCTGAGGTCGCAGTGTCGCTGGATAGCGTAGCGCTGATTCCATGGATGCCCGATTCTTCCGGCTTCTCCCCTGCTTCCCTCCAGACTCGGTAGTGTGGTGGAACCACGAAGCCGGTGAGGAGGCCTAAGCCGTGACCGCCCTGTCTGTCGATGATGGCCCTGGCCCGCTGATCCCCATGCCGCCCAAGACGCCGGCCGCGCTGCGCGCAGCGGTTGCCCGCCTGGACCCGGAGTCGATCAGCGGATTCGACGGCGAATGGGAGCGGGCCATCGCGGACAGCCGCGATCACTACGACCTCACCCCGCTGCGCGGGTTCGTCGAGCACTGGTGGATCTGGGTGGCGGTCGCGCGTTACCCGGAGCGCCTGGCCCGGTTCCGTGAGTGCGAGCGGATGGCGTCTCGTTGCGATGACCGCTCAGGGCGCCGGGCATTCCAGGCAGAGACCGCCCGTATCCTCAACGGCTCCGCCGACGAGGCGGAGGCCGAGGCCCGGGGATGAGTGACTGGACCTGGGAGTACATGCCAGACGCTCAGTCCGTCGTCGGTGGACTCGATGTGGAGCGGCGCGCCGAAGTCGAGGCGCTGGCGCAGCGGATCGCCGATGCTGTGGCAGTGCGCCGTATCGGGGAGTCGTTCGATCCGGCCAACGCGGTCTCCAGCATGCACACGTACGCCGAAGGCGGCCTAATGCTCGTGTACCAGGAGGACTATCGCGACGACACGATCCTGGTGTCCCGCGTCCAGTCCGTGTGAACGTGCCTTCTGGCGTGGGGGTCTGGCGCGCGGCGCCAAGAATCCTCTGAACAACCAACAAGGGCCAGGTCGCTGACCTGGCCCTTCGCTATGGAGCGGGCGACGAGAATCGAACTCGCGCGCGGGCCGATCGGTTCGGCAACCTCTTCCCGGCCGGACCGCCGGTACTGACGCAGGCGGACGGGGCGGCGTTCATGGACGCGGTGGACAGCGCGCTTGGGCGCAGGGAGGAGGCGGCTCGTGTCCATGGATGAGGAGTGCGGGCCGGACTCGGTGCGCTGGAACCCGATTTCCTCGGCGGCCTGGTACGAGGCGCGCAACGCCACGGCGGCGCTGCGGGACGTGCTGATCGCGGCCGGGCTGGCGGAAGTGTTCCCCTTCCTGCGGGCGGAGTTGAACGCCTTCGGTCACGGCATCGTCGACCTGGGCCGCACCACTCCGGAAGCGGTCGAGCGGATTGCGGAGCTGCTGGCCCTCGGGCAGGCAGCCGCGACACAGGCTGACGGGCGTGGCGTACGCGGGCACCACGACAACTGACGGCACCGGCGGGCGGAAGCAACTCACAACGAGGGGCGGACCATGCAGGCAACGGAGATGCGTACCTACCGCGGCGAGCGGACGGTCTGCGCGCCTCGGGCGGAGATCCTGGAAGACGGCATCCCGTACGTGGCTGGCTGGGCTGCGGCCGACAGGGCAACCCGCTCGCTGGCGGAGTCGATCCGCTCGGTCGGCCTCGACGTCGGCTTCGCCGGGCTCCGCTCCGACGTGAGCGTCCACGGCGACGGCATGGTCTGCCTCGGGACTGTTCCGGCGGATGTGGTCCAGCGTTTGGCTGACCTCCTCGCCCGCGGCCTGTGCGCCGAACTGGAACGAGAAGGCGGCGAACCCGCAGCCGCGTGACCTCGGCCCTGACATGCGGATTGGGACGTGCACAATGACGGGATGCGCAACACCGTCGAAGGAGCCTGGCACAGGATTCTGGCTGAACCTCACGGACCGGCAGACTCCCCGCTCTCCGCTCCGTTTGCGGGACTGGTGCGCGCAGCGAATGCCGAGCCGTTGCTCCGCCAGCTCTACCCCTGGACTGGCATGTGGGAGCTGCACTTCAGCCGGTGCACGGAGAGCCGCTACACCTGGGACGTCCCCTACATCGGCACACTGCGGGACAGCCGGTACTACGTCGAAGGGCCGAGCCGGTCCAGCCCGCGGATCGCTGAGACGGACAGCGCGCAAGCGGCAGTGGCGATGGTCATCGATCGCCGACCGGCACGATGCGGGCCGGCCTTCATCGGCAACGCGGAGGAGCTGGCTGCCTACGAGAAGACGCTGGGCAACTGCTGAAGCGGCTGCCCCAGTCGCGCAGGACCCGCTTGGGGCCCTGACCACTCCGGGGCCTCCCTCCCGATGGCTGCCAGATTTTGGGCCGGGAGGAGCCTGGGTCAAGGGCCGCAGAGGACCAGGTGCGGAAGCTGATGCTGCTCAGCGAATCAGCTGGTGACGATGAGAGTTGTGATCATCATCGGCAAGATGATCAACAGGACGGTCTTTTCGAGTGCAAAGAGGGAGCGGAACGGCGAGAGGCCCTTAGGAAGCGGTTTGATGCCGAGATCTGCAAGGGCCAAGCGAGAACAGTGCACGAGCCTGGCGCTGTCCGCTTGATTGGCCTGGGCCGTGACGTAGCGGCGAATGAGACGTTGGGATTCCCCGTCCGAGAAGCTCAAACGGGTTCCAGCCGCGTCGGTGACGATGATGTACACCGTGGCCCCGCCCCGATAGACCTCTTTCCAAGTCCGGACACTCACCAGGGAGTGCAAGTCGAGGGTGCGGTACCCCGTCCAGGTACGGGCCGTCAGGAACCGTGAGCGTGGACCATGCCGGTACCGCGGTCTGCGGGCAACGCAGAGGTGGGGCACACATGCCCAGCCGAAGCCGGAGAGTGCGCCGGCGGTCACCATGACGGGACTGGGATCTGCGAGTGGTGCCGCGATAAGGGCCGGAACCACCATCAGGATGAGTAGGGCGGCGACGACGGTGACTGTGAGGCTTCGGATACGCCGACGAGAAGTCGCGGTCGGTATGAACTCTTGATCAGCTCTGGCTGAGGGGGCCGCTGGCACGAAGGAAATTAGTCGTCGTGACGACCCTGAAGTCAAGTACTGCCTCTGCGGCCTGTACCCAGAGCTGACTTCGAGATCGTCACCGGGGAGACGAAGATCTTCGAGTGTGAGGGGGCGACCATGTTGATCGCTCGTCACTCGAAGAAGGTGCGTGAGCGGAACGCCCCCGGACATCCGGAGCGTGCTCCCTTTGTCGGGACCCCGGCCGACTCCGGAGAGGGAGCAGCGCCATGGCTGAACGTCTCCTAACGGTCCGTGAGGTCGCCGAACGGCTCGCTACCTGGGCGACCAGCGGGGAGCGCTTCCCCCGGCGGCTGATCGCTGAGCGGCGCATCACGTTCGTGAAAATGGGGCGGCATGTCCGCATCCCGGAAGAGGCGCTGAACGCCTACGTCATAGCGCACACCGTGCGACCGGTCGCCGTCCGGCGCAGCCGACTGAGGGGGGTTGCCTGATGGGTAACAAGAAGGGCAAGCGTCGCCGCTTCGGCGCGGTGCGCCAGTACCGTTCGGGCCGCTGGACGGCGAGCTACCTCGACCCGGAGGGCATCGAGCGGCGTGCTCCGGGGACCTTCGAGACCAAGAAGGACGCGGAGATCTGGCTGTCGCAGATCGAAGCGGACCTGTCGCGCGGCGACTGGCAGGACCCGGATGCGGGCGCGGTCAACTTCGGTGAGTACGCCTCGCGGTGGGTCGGGGAACGGGGGCTCTCGGCGACCACGCAGGAGCTGTACCGCCGTCTGCTGCGGCTGCACATCCTGCCGGAGTTCGGGGGCCGGGACCTGGATGAGATCACTCCGCCGCGCGTGCGTAGCTGGCGGGCGGAGCGGCTGGAGGCCACGGGTGCCACCACGGTGGCCAAGTCCTATCGGCTGTTGAAGGCGGTCCTTGAGACGGCGGTCGAAGACGAGCTGATCCGCCGGAACCCGTGCCGTATCCGGGGCGCGGGACAGGAGTCCGCTGCTGAGCGTCCGATCGCGACCGTCACGCAGGTGGATGCGCTGGCTGATCTGCTGGGCCCGCGTTGGCGGTTGATGGTGTACGTGGCTGCCTACGGGCCTGCTCGTCCGGAGGAGCAGGCGGAGTTCCGGCGGCCGGATGTCAGCCTTGATCCGCTGGGGATCTGGGTTCGACGTGCGGCCCCGGAGCTCACCACCGGGCGGCGAGTGGTCGACGACACCAAGTCGGACGCCGGGCGCCGGTTCATGGCGTTGCCGGAGTTCATGCGGAAGGACGTGGAACGCCACCTGGCGTGGTTCGCCGAGAAGGACGTTGACGGGCAGATGAAGCCGAACGGGTTGCTGTTCGTCGGCGAGCGCGGGAAGCCGTTTCGGCGTTCGACTTTCGGCCGGAAGTGGCGTGCCGCGCGGACGAAGGTGGGTCTGCCGGAAGGGTTCCGTTTCTATGACCTACGGCGCACCGGGCACACCTTGGCCACCCAGTCCGGCGCCACGCTCAAGGACACGATGGTTCGGGCCGGCCGGTCGACCGAGCGGGCCGCGCTGATCTACCAGCATTCGACGCTGGAGCGTCAGCAGGAGATCGCGGGAGCGCTGGATGAACGGGTTCGCGCGTCAAGGCCGAGCGGGCGGCGGCCGACGAAGCATCTGGTGCGGATCTGGTGCAAGACGCTTAGCGCGGTCTAGACAAGCAATAAGGGCCAGGTCGTTGACCTGGCCCTTCGCTATGGAGCGGGCGACGAGAATCGAACTCGCGCTCTGAGCTTGGGAAGCTCATGTTCTACCATTAAACTACGCCCGCGTGATCAGCTGTCAGATGGCCTGGGAGCCGTCCGGCTGACGCGGTTACTCTACCGCATCTCCCCTGTCGGTTGCACCGCCCCTCGGCGGTGGTCCGTGTGCGTGGCGCGGCGTACTGTGGCGGGCGGTTCGCCTGAGGGCGGCTGAGGCGGGGGCCGATGCGGAGCGGACGGTTCGACGGGTCCAGTCTCGGCGCGTCCTAGGCGTTATGTCCGGAAGATCCCCTAATGTGACACCGCTGCACCGTACTTGCTCGTTCTGCGGGCCGGTCGTGGGCGAGTGGGTGGCGGGTCGAGCGGAGGGGAGCCAGGGGGCCGTCATGGGGAAGGAATCAATGGAGCGCACCGTCGTCCGTTGTGCCGAGGGGCACCTGTTCAGCACCGCCACGTTCCCGCTGCAGAATCTCGGCCAGGACCGGCTCGGTCCCGGCCGGCTGATCCGCTGTCCGGTCTGTACGCGGCTGCGGCATTCGGTGCCGGCCGATCTCGACAAGCTCTCGGGCGCGGAGATCGAGCTGGCGATGCGGCGGCCGGCCGCCGAGTTCCTGGCCTGAGTTCGGCCTGAGTTCGGCCTGAGGCCGGCCTGAGCCAGCCGCCGCCGCGGGGCCTGGACCGGTTCCGCGGGGGCCGTGTGGCGCCGGATGGCGCCGTGTGGCGGAGTGGGCGTCCGGTGCGGATTGGGCCCGGGCCCGCCCCGCCGCGTAACCTCGTCCCGTGCTGCTCTCTGACAAGGACATCCGGGCCGAACTCGACTCCGGGCGGGTCGTGCTGGAACCGTACGACCCCGAGATGGTCCAGCCGTCCAGCGTCGACGTCCGACTGGACCGCTACTTCCGGGTGTTCGAGAACCACAAGTACCCGCATATCGATCCCTCGGTCGAGCAGCCGGACCTCACCCGGCTCGTCGAACCGGAGGGGGACGAGCCGTTCATCCTCCACCCGGGTGAGTTCGTCCTCGCCTCCACCTACGAGGTGATCACGCTTCCGGATGACGTCGCCTCCCGCCTGGAGGGCAAGTCCAGCCTCGGCCGCCTCGGCCTGCTGACCCACTCGACGGCCGGTTTCATCGACCCCGGCTTCAGCGGCCACGTCACCCTGGAGCTGTCGAACGTCGCCACGCTGCCGATAAAGCTCTACCCGGGGATGAAGATCGGCCAGCTCTGCATGTTCCGGCTGACCTCGCCGGCCGAGCACCCCTACGGCTCCGCCCGGTACGGCTCCCGCTACCAGGGCCAGCGTGGGCCGACCCCGTCCCGCTCCTACCTCAACTTCCACCGGAGCAAGGTGTAAGCACCGACCCGGCCGCCGCCGATCGCGAGGTCCTCACCGGGGACCTCTTCGGCTCGGCCGGCCGCGAGCCGGCCCAGACGGTCGCCGAGGACGGCTACCGGCCCGGCCGGACGTCATCCTGACCATCGCCCGCGGCGGCCTCTTCGTCGCCGGCTCGCCGGGGTACGCGCTCGGGGTCAGGCACCTCCACCTGGTCGACGTGGAACACATGTCCCTCGCGGCAAAGCGCAGGATCTAAACGTCTGGCAAGCGCCGGTCTCCGACCTGCACACCGGGGTTTTGAGCTTGTCATTCATGTGGCGATTCCCCGCATATCAGCACCCTTGTAGCTGCACCCGGTTCGCCGTGGTCCAGCCGGCCGGGCGGCACGGCCCACATCAAGGCTTGAGTGGTGTCGGTACTCGACTATTGCGGCTGGCCTGTGATCAGCCTTACGATCCCGACTCACAAGCCGTCGTGTGGTTGGCGATGGATCGTTGGGAGTCCGGCTCCCGGGTGGGTGGGCATGCCTGAGGAGGCTTGCCCTCGATGCGCCCTTATGCGGGCGTCCTACGGACGCCGGGTCTGCGTACGCCGTTGATCGCCACCGTGGTCGGCGCCTTTCCGTTGGGGATGTTCAGCCTCGCCATCCTGTTGTTCGTGCGGGACAGGACTGGCTCGCTGGCTGAAGCGGGGCTGGCGGTCGGCGTGTTCGGCGTGGGCAATGCGGTGGGATTGATTCTTCAGGGCCGGTTGATAGACCGAATCGGGCAGAGTGCGGTATTGGCGCCTGCCGGGTTGGTGTGCGCGGCTGGAAGCGTGCTGCTGGTCACGGCGGCGTCGGCGGCCGGCTCGATGGCATTCAGGCTGGTCGTGACGGGCGGTCTCGGGTGCGCCATTCCGGCCACCACCGGAAGTATGCGGGTTCTGCTCGGAGAGACGATCGCCGAGCCTGAAACCCGCATCGCGGGTTACGCGCTGCTGGCTGTTGCCTTTCAGCTGGCGCTGCTTACTGGACCGTTGGTCACCGCAGCGCTTTTGGCGCCGGTAGGACCGGGCGGGGCGGTCGTGACAGCTGGCGCTCTGGCTGGCGTGGCGGGCGTGCTCTTCGCCGTGACCGGAGCGTCCCGAGCCTGGCGACCCCACCGCGCACACCCTGCGGAATCCGGATACCGCATGCGCCGTGGCCTTGTTGCATTGCTTCTGGTGGCAGCCGGCGGGGGGCTCTCCGCCGGATTGTTCACGGTCGCTGTGCCCGCCGCCGCTCTCGCGCATGGCGCTGCGGCCGAGAGCGGCCCGCTCATCGCGATGTCGGCTGCCGGCGAGATAGTCGGCGCCACCGCGTTCGGTGCCCGGCGCCGGCGCGGCTCGACGACCCGGCACCTGCTGGTTGCCCTGACGGGTTCGACGATTGCCGCAGGGCTTGTCGCCTGCGTTTCAGACCACATCACCTGGCTGTTCCCAGCTGCGCTTTTCGCGGGAACATGTTCCGGCCCGTTCGCTATCACCGTGTCCGCGCTGCTGGATACGGTCGCACCTCGGACGGCGCTGACCCGGTCCTACACCCTCATGGTCAGCGTCAGCCTGCTCGCCGGCTCACTCGGCAGTAGTGCGGGCGGCGCCATCGTGAGCGCTGCCGGATACCGGCTCCTCTTCACGGTCAACGCGTGCTGGCTGGCCTGTCTCCTCGCAATCGGGGTGCTGGTTCGCCGCGCTTTCACACAGACAGCCGTGACGAATGTGGCGGCGGGACGTACAGGTCAGGCGCGCCGCCGGTAGCCCACGCGCGTACCACCCCGGAAGGATCTAACTCTTTCTCTTCGGAAGGCCTCGGTGTTGAGCGGCCTGTTCGGGCATCCACACGCCCGCGCCCTTGATGATGTCCACGACGAGAGCCTAGCTCTGCGTCCGCTCGACTCCTGCCCGGACAGGGAGGACTGACGTGCCGCAGCGTGGTGCGCAGTCGGGTCGCCGAGGCGGGAGCACTTGCCCATGGGAGCGATCCGGAGTGGTGACGGCCCCGGATCTCAGCGCGTGGGGGCTTCCGCATGCGCTCGACTGGCGGCAGCATGCGAGGGGGGCGCTCATGAACAGCGTTTTGTTGGTCATCGGGGAGATCTGGTGTTGGCTGGCTGCCCTCTACCTGGCGGGCGAGGACTTGAGGCGCAGGAGCGGGCGTCGTGCCGCCAGATGGGCGGTCAGAGGGGCCGGTCTGTTGGTCGGCGGCATGATCGTGACTCTGAGCAGCGTGCTGGCGGGGACTCCCCTCACTCAAGCGCTCTTGGACGTGGTGCGCCCGGGTCCGTGGATTCTCCTCGGTGTGACTTCCGCTCAGGCCTGGCTTTGGCGCCGGGAGCACAAAAAGCGCGATGAGTGACGACGCGAACCAGTCGGCAGCGTGTCGGTGAGTTCATGTGCCGAGTGATTCCGTCATTGAGGCAGAGGGTGTCAGCGGTCGCGGTACGCGCGCTTGGGTGTCTCGGCGGTGATCGGGTAGTGCAGGGTGGTGCCGTCGGCGCGGGCGCGGAGCTCCTCCAGGATCAGGGCGCGGCCTTCGGCTTCGTCCTGGGTAGTGCGGTGGGAGATCAGCAGCGGCACGGCCTCGGGCAGCTGCCCACCGGGTGTCCCTCAGGTCTTGCTCAGATGATGTTCATTCGGGATCCGGGCGAGGCAGGATGCGGAGCAGGGGTACAGCGCTCGGCTGGCCGGACTTTGCGGGGGATTCGATGGTGGTACTGATCGGCGCGGCGGTCATCGTCCTCGTCCTCGCGGGGGGCGCGGTGTACCTGGTCCGGGGCGGCGGACTGTGCGGTGTTCGAGGGGACGACTCGGCGATGACGTTCCTGGCGGACTCCGGTCAGACCCACCACGCGCAGCACCACGCGAACCACCACGGCCATGGACACCACGACGGCTCTTCGCTCGGGATGGGGCATCACGGCGGCTTCGACGGGAACATGGGCGGCGGCGGCCACCACGGCTGAAGCCGTCCTGCGCGCGCCGATCCAGGAGCGCTCCCGGCCGGCCGCCCCCTCAGGCCCGCTTGGGGCTGGTGACGGCCGTGAGTCGGGAGTTGTCGGCCGAGAGGGTCAACTCCGTGCGCAGGCCGGCGAGTTGGCCGAGGTGGTGGAGGTGGGTGCCGCCGCAGGGGATGCCCGCGGGGCCCTCCGGCAGTTCGCAGGTCCAGCGGCGGCGGGCGGTGAGTTCGGGGCCCGGGACCTCGATCCGTACCGGTGAGTCGGCCTCGATCCAGGTCGCCAGGCGGGAGTTGATCTCCTCGGTGATCGCCGGGAGGTCCTCGGCGAGACCCTCGGCGGTGAAGCCCTTCTTCCGCAGCGACTTGCCGAGCCGGTAGACGTCCGTGCTGGCGTCGGTGTCCATCCGCGAGGTGTCCAGGGCCAGCGAGTCGAAGTCGGGGCTGCCCAGGGCGTCGGTGCGGCCCGGGTCCTTGCGCCAGCGGGGCGCGAGCGCGGAGTTGAGCGCCAGCGCGAAGAGGTGGCAGCCGGTGTGCGCGGCGCTCAGCGCGGCCCGCCGCTCGGCGTCCACGCGGAGCTCGGCCTCCGTGCCGACGGCCTCCCGCAGAGCCTCCGCCTGGCCGTCCGAGGCCTCCACGGCGTGCACCACCAGCCAGGCCCAGCCCTCCTCGCCGCGGCGGACCGGAATGTCCGCGCCGAGCAGCAGCGTCGACGGGTCCTCCGGGCCGACCGCGCCGGTGAGGCAGTCCACGACCGCGAGTTCGGCAGAGGCGGAGGCAGAGGCGGAGGCGGCGGCATCGGCGCCGGCCAGCCGGAGGACGCCGATGTCGGCCGGCTGGTCCGGCCAGGTGTGGTCGAGCGGGTGGAACGGGGTCGCCTCGGTGATCACCCCGTACCGGCCGTCCGGCAGCGCGGCGATGGAGAGTACCCGGGACCGGCCCGCGGTCTCGCCCGCCGGGAAACTCACCAGGGTGGAGGCGGTGGGCAGCACCGAAACGACCATGTTCGCGGCTCCGGACGGTTCGAAGGGAAGGAGGGCAGGAGGGGAGGAGGAGGGAAGGAGGAAGGAAGGCAGGCAGGGGGAGAGTGTAGTGACGCAGAGCAGGTGGGCGCAGAGCGGGCGGGCGGGCGCCCGCCGGTCAGCTGAGGGTGGGCAGCTTGATGAGGATCAGCAGGGCCAGCAGCTGGATGGCCGCTGCCCCCGCGGCCTTCCCCCAGGGGAGGTCGTGCACCTGGCGGACCATGACGGTCAGCAGCCAGCAGCACAGGATCCAGGTGATCCACCCCAGGAACTGCACGAAGCCGCCGCCGGGGTCCAGGAAGAGCGCGAAGACCAGCCTCGGCGCATCGGTCGTCCATGCGATGATCATGGACAGCCCGATGGTCGGCGCCCAGGCGCCGTCCCCGCCGAACTGCCGGGCCAGCGCGCTGGTCACCGCACCGAACATGAGCCCGGCCAGCACGATCCCCGCGGCGCTGAAGAGGAGGCTGCTCAGCGCGATGGTGAGGGTCGAGTGGAATATCTGGTCCCGGGTGGTCCCGAAGCCGAGCACGGCCAGCAGGCCGTAGACCGCCGAGACCACCAGCGCGGGACCCCACACCGGATAGCCGCGCATCTCCGCGAAGGTGCGGGTCGGGTGCCGGTAGATCTCCGGCAGCAGCTCGCGCCAGCCCAGCCGGCGTCCGCTGACCGGAGGATGGGTGCTGCCGGCCCGGTAGACGGTGACGTTGCCCTCTTCGAACCCCCGCGGGGGCGCGGGCGGGCTCTCCGGCGGCTCGCCGTAGGGGCGGGGGGAGGAGGCGGCGGCGTACGGACCCTGGCCGTATCCGCCGTCGGCCGGGGACGGCGCCGAGGCCGGCGGCGTAGGGCCTTGCCGACCGCCGCCCGCGTCGGCGACGTTGAACGCCCGGGTGTGCCCCGGCTGGTCGTCGTAGCCGTCGTACCCGCCCCCGCCCTGGTAGGGGTCGTACGGGTACTGGCCGCGCTGGTACTGGCCGTTCTGCGACTGGCCGTTCTGGTACTGGCCGCCCGCCGGCGGCTGCTGCCGCGGCCGCCCCTGCTGCTGCGCCTGGGAGGCGGCGTGCTGCTCCCGACCAGGCTGTCCCGCCTGCCGGGAGGTCCTGCCGCGACCGAAGCGGAATCCATTGGCACCCACGCTCCGACGGTACCCGGTCCGCCGCCCGCCGCCGCGCAGCCCATGATCGACCGGGGGTATTGCAGCGCTACTGTGACATCTCCGCCGAACTGCCGCCGAACCGCCGTGGAACGGCAGACTCCGGACTCGGCGCGCCGGTTGACGCACCGTCACCGGCACCGCCACGGTCACCGTCGCCCCCACCCCCGGCACTCGGCCGGGCAGCCGGGCGGCCGGGCAGCCGGGCGGCCGGGCGGCCGGTCGGGCGTTCAGCCCACCAGCCAGGAGGCGGCCGGCGCCACCCCGGCCCCGTTCCCGTTGGTGGTCAGCGCGGCGGCCTGGGTGGGCAGCAGCGCGCGGTCCCAGATCTGGATCTGGGAGAGCTGGCCCTCCCAGCGGTCCGTCCAGGTGGAGTTGTAGCGGACCCGCCCGAGCTCGGTGCGACCGGGCGCGTCCCACACCCCGCTCACCTTCGCCGAGCTCTGCAGCTGCCCGTCGACGTACAGCGAGATCCTGCGGGCCTTGGCGTCGTACGTGCCGGTGAGCAGCGTCCACCGGTTGAGCGCGGTGCGGCTCTTCGACATCAGCTCGACCACGTTCTTGGCCGAGCCGCCCGGCTTCGTCTGCACCTTGAAGGCCCAGTTGTCGTGGCCGCCCCAGCCCTCGCGGCCGAGGTCCCAGGAGAAGTCCTTCTGGTCGCCCTGGCTGACCGCGGACCGGGACTCGACGCCGGCCGTGTTGTAGACCCAGGCCGAGACGCTGAAGCTCTTGCGGACGTCGACCACCTGGGTGGAGCCGCGGCCGTACGAGCCGTTGCGGCCGTACATCTGGATCGCCCGACCGTTGTGCGCCCGCACCACGGGGGCGTCGTGGAGCTCCATGGTGGCGCGGCCGTCGTTGGGCGCCATCACGACGGGGGAGGCGTCGGCCGAGGGGGCCTCGGAACCGGAGGAACCGGATCCCGAACCCGACCCCGAGCCCGGAACGGGGACGGAGGCGGTCGGCGAGGCGATCGGGTCGGCCGTCACGCTCTTCCTGGCCCACGGCTTCATGGTGAAGGCGCCGACGACCAGCCCGCAGACGACCACGACGCCGAGCACCGCGCCGCCGATCTTGAGCTTGCGGCGGCGGCGCTGCGAGGACTCGTTGGCCTCGGCGAGGGCCGCCCAGTCCGGCTCGGAGCTGCTGCCGAAGCCGCCGCCGGGCAGCGGCCCGAAAGGCCCTCCGGGACCACCGGGCGGGGTGAACCCCTGCCCGGGACCGGCGACCGGAGCCGGCCGCCACTCCGGACCGCCGGCCCCCAGCGGCACTCCCTGCGGCGGGGTGCCCTGCGGCGGCAGACCCTGCGGCGAAGCGCCCTGCGGTGGCAGACCGGGGGCGCCGCTCGCAGGCCCGACAGAGGGCACCGAAGGCGTCGAAGGCGTCGAAGGCGCCGGAGGCGCAGAGGGAACAAAAGGTACGGAAGACGCAGGCGCGCCCGGCGGCATCGCCGCAGGCATCGCCCCCGGGACCCGCGGCAGGTCGCCCACCGACCCCGGTCGCGGCGGCGTCGAAGCCCCACCGGTCTGCGCCTGCGGCCCCTGCGGGCTCTGCGCCCCGCGCGGGCTCGGCGCCCCCCACGGGCTCGCGGCGGCGGCCCGCCTCCCGGGGCCGAGGGTACGGGGATCCACCGGCTGCGCGGGCCGCTCGGCCGGCTGGGCCCGGTCGGTCATCTCCTCGCCGTCGGTCATGACCGCGATGTTAAGTCATCCGAACCCAGGCCCCACAGGCCCCCCGGGGAACGCCCGCCCTGGCGCCGGAACCATCGGAACCCCGTCCCCGGGCCGTCCCCGGGCTGTGCACCCAGGCCGTCCACCCCAGGCAGCCCCGAGCGGCGAGAAGGCCCGGCGCCGCCCCCGGGAAGGGGCGACACCGGGCCTCGAGTCCAACCGCCAGCCGCGAGCCGCCAGCCGCCAACCGTCAGCCGCCAACCGGTCAGCCGCCGGCCGCCAGCCGCCAGCCGCCGCCCGCCGTCAGCTGCTGGCCGTGGCCTCCTCGGCCTCGGCCGGGGCCTCCGGCTCCGCCTTGACGGAGTCGAGCAGCAGCTGGGCGACGTCCACGACGCGCAGCTCCTCCTTGGCCTTGCCCTCGTTCTTCTTGCCGTTGACCGAGTCGGAGAGCATCACCAGGCAGAACGGGCAGGCGGTGGAGACGATGTCGGGGTTGAGCGACAGCGCCTCGTCGACCCGCTCGTTGTTGATCCGCTTGCCGATCCGCTCCTCCATCCACATCCGGGCGCCGCCGGCGCCGCAGCAGAAGCCGCGCTCCTTGTGCCGGTGCATCTCCTCGTTGCGGAGCCCGGGCACCTTGCCGATGATCTCGCGCGGCGGCGTGTAGACCTTGTTGTGCCGGCCCAGGTAGCACGGGTCGTGGTAGGTGATCAGGCCCTCGACCGGGTTGACCGGGACGAGCCGGCCCTCGTCGATCAGGTGCTGCAGCAGCTGGGTGTGGTGGATGACCTCGTACTGGCCGCCGAGCTGCGGGTACTCGTTGGCGATGGTGTTGAAGCAGTGCGGGCAGGTGGCCACGATCCGCTTCTTGGGAGCGTCCTCCAGGGCCGCGTTCAGCGTCTCGACGTTCTGCTGGCCGAGGGTCTGGAAGAGGAACTCGTTGCCGAGCCGCCGCGCCGAGTCACCGGTGCAGGACTCCTCCTTGCCGAGGATGGCGAACTTGACCCCGGCCGTGTGCAGCAGCTCCGCGAAGGCCTTGGTGGTCTTCTTGGCCCGGTCCTCCAGGGCGCCTGCGCAGCCGACCCAGTAGAGGTACTCGACCTCCTCCGGCTCGATGTCCTGGCCGACCACCGGCACCTCGATGCCGGTCTCCTTCTTGAGCTCCTTGACCCAGTCCAGCCGGGCCTTGGTGGCCATGCCCCAGGGGTTGCCCTTGTTCTCCAGGTTCTTGAGCATCGTCCCGGCCTCGGTCGGGAAGTTGGACTCGATCATCACCTGGTAGCGGCGCATGTCGACGATGTGGTCGATGTGCTCGATGTCCACCGGGCACTGCTCGACGCAGGCGCCGCAGGTGGTGCAGGACCACAGCACGTCCGGGTCGATGACCCCGTTCTCCTCGGCGGTGCCGATCAGCGGCCGCTCGGCCTCGGCCAGCGCCTCCGCCGGGACGCCGGCCAGCTGCTCGGCGCTCGCCTTCTCCTCGCCCTCGGCGTTCTTGCCGCCGCCGGCCATCAGGTACGGCGCCTTGGCGTACGCGTGTTCGCGCAGCGACATGATCAGCAGCTTGGGGGAGAGTGGCTTGCCGGTGTTCCAGGCCGGGCACTGGGACTGGCAGCGGCCGCACTCGGTGCAGGTGGAGAAGTCGAGGATGCCCTTCCAGGAGAAGTGCTCGACCTGGGAGACGCCGAAGACCGGCTCCTGGGCGTCCTCGTCCTCGGACTCGTCGAAGACCGTCTCGAAGTCGATCTCCTCGCCCCGCGAGGTCATCGGCTTCAGCTCGCCCAGCGCCACCGCGCCGTCCGCGTTCCGCTTGAAGTAGATGTTGAAGAAGGCCAGGAAGCGGTGCCAGGCCACGCCCATCGAGGGGTTGAGGCCGATGGTGATCGCCCAGGTGAAGGAGATGACGATCTTCAGCATCGCGACCAGGTAGACCAGGTTCTGCAGGGTCCCGACGGACAGCCCGGAGAACGCGCTCACCAGCGGGTAGGTCGCGAAGTACGAGACCTCGTAGTGGTTCACGCCCTCCATCGCGCCTTCGAGGCCGCGCAGCACCAGGATGCAGATGCCGATGCTGAGCACCACGTACTCGACGAAGTAGGCCTGCCAGGCGATCGAGCCGGCGAACCGGGACTTCCGCCCCGGCCTGGTCGCCACCGACATCACCCGGACCACCATCAGCACGATGATGCCGATGGTGGTGAGGACCCCGATGAGCTCCTCGAAGACCAGGTACGGAGCCCAGTGCCCGATGACCGGCAGCGCGAAGTCGGCGTTGAAGAGCTGCCCGAAGGCGGTCACCAGGGTGAGCACCAGGCAGTAGAAGCCGACCGCGACGAACCAGTGGGCGACGCCGATGGACTTCCAGGCGGTCATCCTGGTGTGCCCGATGAACTCCCGGGCGACCGTCTTGACCCGCTCGGCGGGCCGGTCGGTACGGGTCCCCTTGGGAACCGGGGCGCCGATGGCGACGGTCTTGAAGATGTACATGCCCGCGCGCACGGCGAGGGCCAGACCGACCAGTGTCACCACCAGTGCGATCACGATCGCGGCTAGCTGCATCGGTGCTGCTCCGTCTCCCGGTCGTCGATGGGCTTCGGCAACGAGTGTACCGATCGGTAACTTAGCTCCTGCCCAGACTTGACGGAAGGCAAGCTATCGCCCGGTGTGCGAGGTTCCGTATATGCGGCCGGTCACAGTACCCGAGTCGGGCCCGCCCTTATGGGAAGGCGCCTCGGCAACGCGCCCCCGAGCAGGGGCGACGCGGAAGTTGAGTCGCCTGGACTCAGTTCTGTTGACAATCCCGGAGCCGTGCCGCACCCTTGAGTCTCGTCAGCTCAACTCGGGCTGTTGACCTCTGCTCGACTCCTTATGGAGGGTTTGAACGATGGCTCGTGCGGTCGGTATCGACCTCGGTACGACGAACTCTGTCGTCAGTGTTCTGGAGGGCGGTGAGCCCACCGTCATCGCCAACGCCGAGGGCGCCCGGACCACGCCGTCCGTCGTCGCCTTCGCGAAGAACGGCGAGGTGCTGGTCGGCGAGGTCGCCAAGCGCCAGGCTGTGACCAACGTGGACCGGACCATCCGCTCGGTGAAGCGCCACATGGGCACCGACTGGAAGATCCGGATCGACGACAAGGACTTCAACCCGCAGCAGATCTCGGCCTTCGTGCTGCAGAAGCTGAAGCGGGACGCCGAGTCCTACCTGGGTGAGAAGGTCACCGACGCGGTGATCACCGTCCCGGCGTACTTCAACGACGCCGAGCGGCAGGCCACCAAGGAGGCCGGCGAGATCGCGGGGCTGAACGTGCTCCGCATCGTCAACGAGCCGACCGCGGCCGCCCTCGCCTACGGGCTGGAGAAGGAGGACCAGACGATCCTGGTCTTCGACCTCGGCGGCGGTACCTTCGACGTCTCGCTGCTGGAGATCGGCGACGGGGTGGTCGAGGTCAAGGCGACCAACGGCGACAACCACCTCGGTGGTGACGACTGGGACCAGCGGGTCGTCGACCACCTGGTCAAGCAGTTCCAGAACGGCCACGGCGTCGACCTGTCCAAGGACAAGATGGCGCTGCAGCGTCTGCGCGAGGCCGCGGAGAAGGCGAAGATCGAGCTCTCCTCGTCCTCCGAGAGCACCATCAACCTGCCGTACATCACGGCCTCCGCCGAGGGCCCGCTGCACCTGGACGAGAAGCTGACCCGCTCTCAGTTCCAGCAGCTGACCGCGGACCTGCTGGACCGCTGCAAGACCCCGTTCCACAACGTCATCAAGGACGCCGGCATCAGCCTGTCCGACATCGACCACATTGTGATGGTCGGCGGCTCCACCCGGATGCCCGCCGTCGCGGAGCTCGTCAAGGAGCTGACCGGCGGCAAGGAGCCGAACAAGGGCGTGAACCCGGACGAGGTCGTCGCCATCGGCGCGTCCCTCCAGGCCGGTGTCCTCAAGGGCGAGGTCAAGGACGTCCTCCTGCTGGACGTCACCCCGCTGTCCCTCGGCATCGAGACCAAGGGCGGCATCATGACCAAGCTCATCGAGCGCAACACCACGATCCCGACCAAGCGCTCCGAGATCTTCACCACGGCCGAGGACAACCAGCCGTCCGTGCAGATCCAGGTCTACCAGGGCGAGCGCGAGATCGCGGCGTACAACAAGAAGCTCGGGATGTTCGAGCTGACCGGTCTGCCGCCGGCGCCCCGCGGCGTCCCGCAGATCGAGGTCACCTTCGACATCGACGCCAACGGCATCATGCACGTCTCCGCCAAGGACCTCGGCACCGGCAAGGAGCAGCGGATGACCGTCACCGGCGGCTCCGCGCTGCCGAAGGACGACATCGAGCGGATGATGCGGGACGCCGAGCAGTACGCGGAGGAGGACCACAAGCGCCGCGAGGCCGCCGAGACCCGCAACCAGGCCGAGCAGCTCGTCTACACCACCGAGAAGTTCCTCAAGGACAACGAGGACAAGGTGCCGGGCGATGTGAAGACCGAGGTCGAGGCCGCCGTCTCCGAGCTGAAGGAAGCCCTCAAGGGCGACGACAGCGAGAAGATCCGCGAGGCCACCGAGAAGGTCTCCACCACCGCGCAGAAGCTCGGCCAGGCGCTGTACGCGCAGGGCGGTGCCGAGGGCGCGGCGGCGGGCGCCGAGGGCGCGCAGGCCGGTGCCGCCGGTGAGGGCGCCTCCGAGGCCAAGGCCGACGAGGACGTCGTGGACGCCGAGATCGTCGACGACGAGAAGCGTGAGGGCGGTGCCGCGTGACGAAGGAAGAGACGCAGGGCTTTGACGAGAAGCCCGGCGCCGCTTCCTCCGGAGCCGGAGAGGACGCCGGGGCCGCCGCCGGAAAGGCGGCCGGCCCCGGCGCCCCGGCCGGGGGCGGTGCCGGGGGAAATGACGACGACAAGGGTGCGGGCCGGAACGCCAAGTCCGGCGGCGGCCAGGGCGGTTCGGCCGACCAGCTGCGTGAGCAGCTGAACGAGCGGACCAAGGACCTGCAGCGTCTGCAGGCGGAGTACCAGAACTACCGCAAGCGGGTGGAGCGGGACCGGGTGGCGGTCCGGGAGATCGCCATCGCGAACCTGCTGGAGAAGCTGCTCCCGGTGCTGGACGACATCGGCCGGGCCCGCGACCACGGCGAGCTCACCGGCGGATTCAAGTCCGTCTCCGAGTCGCTGGAGACCGTGGTGGCCAAGCTGGGCCTGCAGCAGTTCGGCAAGGAGGGCGAGCCCTTCGACCCGCAGCTGCACGAGGCCCTGATGCACAGCTACTCCTCGGACGTCACCGAGACCACGTGCGTGCAGATCCTGCAGCCGGGGTACCGCATCGGTGATCGCACGATCCGGGTCGCCATGGTCGCGGTCGCGGAGCCGCAGCCGGGTGCGTCGGCGGACGGGGAGGCCTCCTCGGCCGACTCGTCGTCGGCGGACTCGGGCGAGTCCGCGGACTCGGGCAAGGGCGACGGTGCCGACGAGGACTGAGCCGGGTATCGGTGGTGTCGGGGGCCGCACGGCCTCCGGCACCACCGGCGGTAGTGCGGAGAGGAGGAGGGTCCCGCGGTGAGCACCAAGGACTATGTGGAGAAGGACTACTACAAGGTCCTCGGCGTGCCCAAGGACGCCTCCACGGCGGAGATCAAGAAGGCGTACCGGAAGCTCGCCCGCGAGTTCCACCCGGACGCCAACAAGGGCGACGCCAAGGCCGAGGAGCGCTTCAAGGAGATCGGCGAGGCGAACGACGTCCTCTCCGACCCCAAGCGGCGCAAGGAGTACGACGACGCCCGGACGCTCTTCGCCAACGGCGGCTTCCGCACCGGGGGCGGCGGGGCGGGCGGCTTCGGCTTCGACTTCGGCGACCTCTTCGGCGGCGGCACCGGCCCCACCACGGGCGGCCCGGGCGGCGGCTTCGGCACGCCGGGCGGCGGCGGCCTGGGCGACATCTTCGGCGGGCTGTTCAACCGCGGTGGGACCAGGACGGCCGGCCCCCGGCGCGGGGCCGACGTCGAGTCCGAGGTGACGCTGAGCTTCCTGGAGGCGGTGAACGGCGCCACCGTCCCGCTCCGGATGACCAGCCAGGCGGCCTGCAAGAGCTGCTCGGGCACCGGCGCCAAGGCCGGCACCACCCCGCGGGTCTGCCCGACCTGCGTCGGTACCGGCCATGTCAGCCGCGGCCAGGGCGGGTTCGCCCTCTCCGACCCCTGCCGGGACTGCAAGGGCCGCGGGCTGATCGTGGACGACCCCTGCCCGGTCTGCCACGGCAGCGGCCGGGCCACCTCGTCCCGGACCATGCAGGTGCGGATCCCCGCCGGGGTCTCGGACGCCCAGCGGATCCGGCTCAAGGGCAAGGGCGCGCAGGGCGAGCGCGGCGGCCAGCCCGGTGACCTGTACGTGACGGTGCATGTGGAGGCCCATCCGGTGTTCGGCCGAAAGGGCGACAACCTGACCATCTCGGTTCCGGTGAGCTTCCCGGAGGCGGCACTCGGCGGCACGATCAAGGTGCCGACGCTGGGCGGTCCGCCGGTGACCCTCAAACTCCCGCCGGGGACGGCCAACGGCCGGACCATGCGGGCCCGCGGCAAGGGCGCCGTCCGCAAGGACGGGACCCGCGGGGACCTGCTGGTGACCGTCGAGGTGGCGGTGCCACCGCAGGTGTCCGGCAAGGCGCAGGAGGCGCTGGAGCAGTACCGGCAGGCGACGGCCGCGGAGGACCCGCGGGCGGAGCTGTTCAAGCTCGCGGAGGGAGCGTGACGTGAGATGAGAGGCGTCGGAGGCGGCGGCGGTATGGGCGGCGGCATGCCCCGCAACCCGTACGAACTCACCGAGGAGAGCGCGGTCTACGTCATCTCGGTGGCCGCGCAGCTCAGCGGGCTGCATCCGCAGACCCTGCGGCAGTACGACCGGTTGGGGCTGGTCTCCCCGGACCGTACGGCGGGGCGCGGACGGCGCTACTCGGCTCGCGACATCCAGCTGCTCCGCGAGGTGCAGCGGCTCTCCCAGGAGGAGGGCATCAACCTGGCCGGCATCAAGCGGATCATCGAGCTGGAGAACCAGGTGGCCGCGCTGCAGGCGCGGGTGGCCGAACTGCAGGGCGCGGTCGAGGACGCCGTAGAGGCGGCCACCCAGCGCGAGGCGGCGGTGCACGCGTCCTACCGGAGGGACCTGGTGCCCTACCAGCAGGTGCAGCAGACCAGCGCGCTGGTGGTCTGGCGGCCGAAGCGCCGCGCCGAATAGGGCCTGGGCAAGCCGACCGAGGGGCCGTGCTCACGGGAGCACGGCCCCTCAGCCATCTCACATCCGGGCCGCCGAGGAGTTTCGGCCCGGATGAGCTCTCGGGTGCCTACCAGATGCTGTCGGCCGGTGCGACCGCGGTCGAGTGAGCTTGGGTGGTGCTTCCCCAGATGCTGTCAGCGGAAGCGACACCTGCACCGGCGAGTACGGTGATCCCGGCGATCAGGACGGCGACGGCAGTCCGGAGAAGACGTCGGTTGGTACCCATGCGGCGTCCCTTCTGTGGTGCGATGCGCGTGGCTGGGATGGACCTCCCCCTTGGTCCGACTCCATCACAATGACTGGTACGAGCGAACCCACACAGTGTTCGATGGTGGCAACAAGTGGCCGTACTGGAAGCGGCCAGAGAAGAATTCGGGGCAAGCGTGACTGAATCGTCGTCTGAGCGGGCTATGGGGCAGCTCCCGACGCTCGACTCCACCGCTACCGCGATCTACATGCGGGCCGTCGCGGACGGCGAGTTCCGCTGGGGTTCGGCCGTCGAGGTCTCGGACCTGGGGGACGCCGATCTCAAGCGCTGTCGTGACGAACTCGTGGCCCACCACTTGCTGACGCCGGCCATCGACGACCCGGACCGCTTGCTTCCGGTCAACCCCGAGATCGCCGCCGCCCGGCTGGTGGAACCGGCCGAAGAGGCCATCCGCAACTACCGGCGGTCCGTCGACGAGATCAGAGAGCGACTCCACCAACTACTTCCGGTCTATCTCGAACACACGGCCTCGGGGCAGGTCGACGGCGGGGTCGAGGTGATCACGGATCCGCAGGACGTCCAGCTGCTGATCAACCGGACGCTGGAGAAAGCCTCCCGGGAGATGCTGACCGTGCAGCCGGTCAAACGGCGCTCGGCGACCGCGCTCGCGAGCGCCATGGCCAGGGATCCCGACGCGGCCCGGCGCGGCGTCAAGATGCGGATGCTCTACCAGCACACCACCCGTACCGAGCTCTCCTACCGCGCGTATGTGTCCACCATGATCGAGGTGGGGGCGGAGATCCGGACGACCGACCAGGTCGCCGACCAGTTGTTCATCTTCGACCGGGAGATCGCCTTCATCCCCAAGCGCACCAAACCGGACGAGACACCCGGCGCCGTCGTCGTCCGGGAACCCGTGCTCGTCTCGTTCCTCTGCGCGCTCTTCGAGCAGTTCTGGTTGAACGCGATACCTTTCGTCCCGGACG
This sequence comes from Phaeacidiphilus oryzae TH49, assembly GCF_000744815.1. NCBI lineage: Bacteria > Bacillati > Actinomycetota > Actinomycetes > Kitasatosporales > Streptomycetaceae > Phaeacidiphilus > Phaeacidiphilus oryzae. The sequence goes on along the minus strand of NZ_JQMQ01000005.1, from coordinate 3,430,485 downwards.
GACCGGGCTACCAGGACGCCTCCGACGACCTCCAGCGGTCGATCGTCGGACTGCTGGCGCAGGGGCTCAAGGACGAGGTCGTGGCCAAGCGGCTCGGGATGTCCGTCCGCACCTGCCGTCGGCACATCGCCTCGCTGATGCGGGAGTTGGGTGCGGAGAGCCGCTTCGAGGCCGGGGTGAAGGCGGCGCAGCTGGGGCTGCTGGGGGGCGAGAGCTCCGCGTAACCCGTTTGACGTGTATGCGACTTGACGCATTCACGACTTGACGGACTTACCGCCTCAGGCCACTACCCGGCAGTTTGCTGCCACCGGTGCGCCGTGGACGGAGCTGGACATCCCGGGGCAGGCTCGGCGCATCCCCCCACGGGTCGCCGGCGCCGGCGTCTCTCCTTCCCCCGGGAGTCAACATGACCGAGAAGCAGTTGCTCGGCCCTGAGGCCCTGCTCACCACTGAACCGTCGGTCGATCCGCGGCGGTTGCGGGTCTTCCTGGCCGCCCCCTCACTGCGGCTTACCGGACCCGCCGACACCGTCTTCACCCTCCCGCTGCGGAGCCGGATCACCGCCCTGCGGGACGCCCTGCTGGACGCCGGCGTGGCGGTCTACAGCACCCACCACGACGAGGCCTGGGTCACCCGCGGCGTGGCCCCGGAGCGCCGGGCGCCGTCCCCCTTCCGCGCCATGCAGTCCGCCGACCTGGCCTTCGCCTACGTCGGTTCGCCGCTCTCGGCCGGGGTCGGCCTGGAGCTCGGCTGGGTCTCGGCGATGCGGAAGCCGGTGGTCCTGCTGGTCGACCGCGCGGTCGCGCACACCCCGATGATCTCCACCCTCGAGTCGGTCACCTCCGTCCTTCCCCTGGAGTTCGACTCGACCTGGAGCGCCACCGCGCTCAAGCACGCGGTGGTCACCGCGCTCGACTGGGCCGACGTCTCCCTCGGTTACGCCGAGAGCGCATAGCCGGCCGCCGGCCGCGGGCCGTCGCACGCGCCGGCCGTCGCACGCACAGCGCCACCCGCCACAACGCCATCCGCCACCCCCCAGCGGGGCCCGGGATCTCAGCCGATCCCGGGCCCCGCTCGTTTGTGTTCATAGGCTGGCGGTGCGGGTAGCCGCGCGACTCCCCGTGGAATCCGCTTAACGCATCATCTTGAGCGTCGTACACTCAACTTTGGTGAGTCGATGAGTGTCCCGGTGTCCCCGGGCCCCAGGGAGTGTGAGTTGTGGACAAGCTGACCACCAAGAGCCAGGAAGCGCTCTCGGTCGCGATCCGTCAGGCCTCGAACGGCGGCAACCCGGCCGTCGAACCGGTACATCTGCTGGTCGCCCTGCTGGAGATCCCGGACGGGACGGCGCGGCCGCTCCTCCAGGCGGTGGGGGCGGACGCCGACGCGGTGCGCACGGCGGCCGAGCGGATGCGGCAGGGACTGCCCAGCGCCAGCGGCCCCACCGTGTCGAACCCGGAGGTGGCCCCGCTCACCCGCAATGTCCTCGCCGACGCCGGCCGCCGCGCCGAGAAGCTCCAGGACGAGTACGTGTCGACCGAGCACCTGCTGGTCGGCCTCGCCGCCGAGGGCGGCCAGGTCGCCGACCTGCTGAAGCAGCACGGCGCCGGGCCGGACCAGCTGCTCGACGCCTTCCAGCAGATCCGCGGCAGCTCGCGGGTCACCTCCCCGGACCCGGAGGGCACCTACCAGGCGCTGGAGAAGTACGGCACCGACCTCACCAAGGCGGCCCAGGACGGCAAGCTGGACCCGGTGATCGGCCGGGACCAGGAGATCCGCCGGGTCATCCAGGTGCTGTCCCGCCGTACCAAGAACAACCCGGTGCTGATCGGCGAGCCCGGCGTCGGCAAGACGGCCGTCGTCGAGGGGCTGGCCCAGCGGATCATCGGCGGCGACGTCCCCGAGTCGCTGCGCGGGAAGCGCCTGGTCGCCCTCGACCTGGGCGCGATGGTGGCGGGCGCCAAGTACCGCGGCGAGTTCGAGGAGCGCCTCAAGGCCGTACTGAACGACATCAAGCAGAGCGACGGCCAGGTCATCACCTTCATCGACGAGCTCCACACGGTGGTCGGCGCGGGCGCCGGCGGCGACTCCTCGATGGACGCCGGCAACATGCTGAAGCCGATGCTGGCCCGCGGTGAGCTGCGGATGGTCGGCGCCACCACGCTGGACGAGTACCGGGAGCGGATCGAGAAGGACCCGGCCCTGGAGCGCCGCTTCCAGCAGGTCTTCGTCGGCGAGCCGAGCGTGGAGGACACCATCGCGATCCTCCGCGGTCTGAAGGGCCGCTACGAGGCCCACCACAAGGTGCAGATCGCGGACGCCGCGCTGGTGGCCGCGGCCACCCTCTCCAACCGCTACATCACCTCCCGCTTCCTGCCGGACAAGGCGATCGACCTGGTCGACGAGTCCGCCTCCCGGCTGCGGATGGAGATCGACTCCTCCCCGGTGGAGATCGACGAACTCCAGCGCACCGTGGACCGGATGCGGATGGAGGAGCTGGCGCTCTCCAAGGAGACCGACCCGGCCTCCGTCGCCCGCCTGGAGAACCTCCGCCGCGACCTGGCCGACCGCCAGGAACAGCTCTCCGGCCTCACCGCCCGCTGGCAGCAGGAGAAGTCCGGTCTGAACCGGGTCGGTGAGCTCAAGGAGCGCCTGGACGACCTGCGCGGCCAGGCCGAGCGCGCCCAGCGGGACGGCGACTTCGAGACCGCCTCCCGGCTGATGTACGCCGACATCCCGGCCGCCGAGCGGGAGCTGGCGGAGGCCACCGAGAAGGCCGAGGGCGCGGACTCCGGCCCGGGCTCCGCCGAGCCCATGGTCAAGGAGGAGGTCGGCCCGGACGACGTGGCCGACGTGGTCTCCTCCTGGACCGGCATCCCGGCCGGCCGCCTGCTGGAGGGCGAGTCGCAGAAGCTGCTGCGGATGGAGGAGGAGCTCGGCAAGCGGCTGATCGGGCAGAGCGAGGCGGTCCGCGCGGTCTCCGACGCGGTACGCCGCTCGCGCTCCGGCGTGGCCGACCCGGACCGGCCGACCGGCTCCTTCCTCTTCCTCGGCCCGACCGGCGTCGGCAAGACCGAGCTCGCCAAGGCGCTGGCCGACTTCCTCTTCGACGACGAGCGGGCGATGATCCGCATCGACATGAGCGAGTACGGCGAGAAGCACACCGTCTCGCGGCTGGTCGGAGCGCCCCCCGGGTACGTCGGCTACGAGGAGGGCGGCCAGCTGACCGAGCCGATCCGCCGCCGACCGTACAGCGTGGTGCTGCTGGACGAGGTGGAGAAGGCCCATCCGGAGGTCTTCGACGTCCTCCTCCAGGTGCTGGACGACGGCCGGCTGACGGACGGCCAGGGCCGCACGGTGGACTTCCGCAACACCATCCTGGTGCTGACCTCCAACCTCGGCAGCCAGTACCTGGTGGAGCCGGACACGGCCGACGAGGTCAAGAAGGAGCAGGTGCTCGGCGCCGTCCGGGCGGCCTTCAAGCCGGAGTTCCTCAACCGCCTCGACGACATCGTGGTCTTCGACGCGCTCGGCACCGAGGAGCTGGCCCGGATCGCCGACCTCCAGATCGACCGGCTCGCGGCCCGGCTCAAGGACCGCAGGCTGACCCTGGACGTCACCGACGCGGCCCGCGAATGGCTCGGCGTCACCGGTTACGACCCCGCGTACGGGGCCCGGCCGCTGCGCCGCCTCGTCCAGTCCGCGATCGGCGACCAGCTCGCCCGCGAACTGCTGGCCGGCGAGATCAAGGACGGCGACACCGTCCGCGTCGATCTCGACGCGGCGGCCGACCACCTGGTCGTGACGCCGGCGCGGTAACGCCGGCCACGCCCACCTGGCGGCAGCGGTGGGTCCTTCGGCGGACCCGCGGCTGCCGCCCGGACCGCCGCCCTCCGGTGCGGGCAGGTCCATGGGGAAACCGCCCGCGCCCGCCCCGCGCCGCCGCCGAACCGATACGGCAGGATGGGCCCGGTACACGCTATGAAGGGAAGTACCGCGGTGACCATCGACCCATCCGCCATTCCGAACTTCGGCCCCCAGGGCGGCCAGCCGGGAGGCGGCCAGCCCGAGGGCCAGTCCGGCCCCCCGCCCGTCGTGGTGCCCGACAAGGAGCTGGTCGAGCAGCTGCTCGACCAGATGCAGCTCAAGCACTTCACCGACGACGAGGGCGACCTGACCGCCCCCTGGGACGGCTTCCGCGTCTACTACATGTTCCGCGGCGAGCAGCAGGAGCTGTTCTCGGTCCGCGCCTTCTACGACCGGGCGCACCCGATCGAGCGCAAGGCCGAGCTGCTTGAGGCCATCGACGAGTGGAACCGGGACACCCTGTGGCCCAAGATCTACACCCACACCCACGACGACGGCGTGGTCCGGCTCATCGGTGAGTCCCAGATGATCGTCGGCATGGGCGTGAACCTGGACTTCTTCGTGGCCACCACCGCCAACTGGACCCAGGCCGCCGTGCAGTTCGACCAGTGGCTGGCCGACCGGCTGGGCCTGGAGGGCGCCGCCGGCGGCCCGGACGGCGACTCCGCCGGCCCCGCCGACGAAGCCTGACCGACGGCCCCGGCCGCGGCCGGGATCGCAGCACCACGGCGTCGCCCGCCCCGCTCCTCGGCATCCGTACCCGCGCGGGTGCGCTGCGGAGGGGCCGGGTGCGGCAGCCGCGTGCCCGCTCAGCGCAGCACCTCCGCGGCTGATCTGACGGTGAGTCAGTAACGGCCCGCCCCAGCCCACAAGACGGCGCTGACGCGCGCATAAACCAGGGATTGTCACCCGATCGGCTGGGATTGCCTTCTCGTCCCGTTTCCTTGGTCATCCATTCAGGCGACACACTCGCGGGTGAAGTCGACGGCTGGTCTGTGCCGAACTCCCGTGCCTTCGGCAAGTGACCGCATTCCCGGCCGATCCGCGGCGCCGCGCGGCCGAACCCGCCGGAACGTTCCTTCTACCTGCACAGTCCGCGAAAAGCCCCGGTCAACGCGTGGGTCCAGGTGGGGAGTTGAACACCGAACGAATGAAACGCACGTGGAAAGGTGAGTGGCCGTCGAACATGGGTAAATCAACTACGGACACGGGGAAATCGTGCTTCGCTGCTCCGTGAGTCCCCCGTTCAGACTCTGCACGGTCGGCCGCGCCGGGCCTTTCGGCTCCGCAGGGAGTTTCGCCCCCAGGGGTGGACCGGCCGCTGCCCGCTGCCCTCGATTAATCCGAGTACGCGGAGCCGAGAATGCTCACCACACTCACCACCTCCTATACCGATACCCGCGCCGGTGACCTGGCCTGGTGCCTCGGCGGTCGGGAGCTGCCGGCCCTCGCCGAGCTCGATCTCCACTTCGACCGGATCCACCTCCAGCTCCGGCTCCTGGGCGCTTCCCACCAGGTCATGCTGGGTTCCCCCGGGCCGGGCGAGGAGTCGCGGGCGGAGCGGCGGTGGTCCGAGACGGTGGCCTGCCTGCCCGGTCGCCGGACCCCGCTGCCGGCCCGGGTCGCCGAGCACTGCGGCGACTGGGAGTACGAATTCGCCGCCCGCATCGAGTCGCTTCCCCCGCATACCTTCGCCGCTCGCGCGCAGGAGCTCCTCGCCCTGGTGGAGAACCACCCGCACGGACTTGCCGGCGTGTTCCCCGGCGATCCCAGCGCGTTCACCGCATTGCTCGCCGGAGGCCGCGGGCGGCAGGTGTATTGGCGCACCTGGCACGCCTATCCGCAGGAGGGGCGGCTGGTCTGCACCCGTTCCTCGCTGGTGCGGCCGGCCTCCGGAATCGGAAATCCGCTCGACAAGTCAACTGCCGTGCAGGGGAGTTGACGCCATCCGGGGGAGGATGCCCTGGCATATGTCGCCTAGCGTTTCTTCGTGATCAACCAGCACGTCACCAGCGGGGCGCAGCGCCGGACGCGGAGCTGCCGGCCCGGGCCCCGGGCCGCCCGCACGCTGGTCCTCCTGGCGGCGTTCGTCTGCGCCGCCTGCGGCCTGGTGTACGAACTGGAGCTGGTCGCCCTCGCCAGCTACCTGCTGGGGGACTCGGTGACGCAGGCCTCCGTGGTCCTCTCCGTGATGGTCTTCGCCATGGGGCTCGGCTCGCTGCTCGCCAAGCGCTTCACCGGCAGCCCGGCGATCTCCTTCGCCACCCTGGAGTGCTGCCTCGCCCTGACCGGCGGCCTCTCGGTGCTCGCCCTCTACGGCAGCTTCGTCTGGATAGGCCACTGGTACCGGGCCGTCCTGGTCGGATTCGCCCTCCTCATCGGCGTGTTGATGGGCGCCGAGATCCCCCTGCTGGTCAGCCTGATCGAACGTTTCCGCCGATCGGACGGCACCGAGCCCGGCCGGACCGTGGCCGACCTCTTCGCCGCCGACTACGTGGGCGCCCTGGTCGGCGGGCTGGCCTTCCCCTTCCTCCTCCTCCCGCTGCTCGGCGAGGCCGCGGGGGCGCTGCTCACCGGCGCCGTCAACGCGATGGCCGGCGCGGCCGTCGTCCTCTGGCTCGACCCCGAGCGCCTGCCGCCCCGGATGCGGGCCGCGCTCTGGGCGGGCTGCGGAGCGGTGCTGGCCCTCCTCGGCCTGGCCGCGGCCGGCACCGGCGCCTTCGAGGAGCACGCCAGGCAGGCCCTGTACGGGGCCCCGGTACGCGCCGCCGAGCAGTCCCGCTACCAGCAGATCGTCCTCACCGGGCCGCAGCCCCGGCTCTACCTGGGCGGCACCCTGGTGGCCTGCCGGAGGAAGCTGGCCACCGAGGCCCGGTACGCCCGGCTGGCCCGGCCGTTCGGCACCGTCCTGGTGGTCGGCGGCGGGGACGGGATCCTGGTGGGCGACCTGCTGCGGCAGCCGGCGGTCCGCCGGGTGGTGGTGGTCGAACGCGACCCGGACCTCCTCCGGCTGGCCCGCCGCGACCCGGGTCTGAGCGCGCTGAACGGCCACGCACTGGCCGATCCGAGGGTCCGCGCGATCAGCGCCGACGCCTTCGCCTGGCTGCGCGGACTGCCCGGTGCCGGTGGGTGGCGGGAGCCGGGAATCGCCCCGGCCGGCTTCGACACCGTCCTGGTCGACCCGGCCGAGCCCACCTCCGACGACGACCGCCGCAAGCTCGGCTCCGAGGAGTTCTACGGCCTCCTGGCCCGCGGACTCCGACCGGGCGGGCGGCTGGCCGTCCGCACCGGGGTGGACGGGCTCTGGTCCGCGGCCGCCACCCTGGCCGCGGTCGGCGAGAGCGCCCGCGCGTACCGGCTGCCGAGCGGCTGCGGCGGTGAGCAGCTGCGGGCGCTGGTCGCGGGGCCGGGCGCTCCCGGCAGCGGAATCCTTCCGCCGCCCCCCGTGCTGCCGCCGCCGGCGACCCTGCTCCACCCCCAGGAGTGACGGGGCAGCCGCATCGGGCGCGGCGGGCAGTGGGGGCGGCGCGGGCGCCGGTGGGACAAAAAGCGAATAGTGGGACGATCGGGGCGCCTCGGTCGGCGTGTCCGCCCCAACCGGCACACGTCCCAGGCCCGGTGGGTACGCTCGCCAAGTATGGAGCATGAGGTCGCAGTCCCCCTTCCGGAACACATCGCCCGCCGGGCGCTGCGCGACCCCGCGGTGCTCGTCCGCTGTCTGCCGGCCTTCGTCGCCGACGGGCCCACCGACGGGCCCGCCGACGGACCCGCTGACGGACCCGCTGACGGGCGCGCGGAGGAGGCCGCCGACGGGCCGGTCGCCGGCGGCGCCGTCGCCGGTCGGCTGAAGCTGCGGGTGGGCAGCACGTCGATCACCTACCGCGGCACGCTGCGCCTCGACGCGGAGACCGGCACCGGCGTGATCGAGGCCGAACAGGCCGTCGGCGTCGGCTCGGTGGCCGGGACCGTCCGGGTCGAGGTGCTGCCGGTCGAGGGCTCGGCGGAGTCCTGCCGGGTGCTCTTCCGCCTCTCCGGGGAGGCCAAGGGCCGGATCGAGGAACTCGGCGGTACGGCCGTCGCCAACGCCGCCCGCCGTCTGCTGGACCGTTTCTGCGCGACCCTCGCCGCCGACCCCGGTGCCCGCTCCCTGATCGGCGAGCAGTCCACGGGCCCCGACACCGGGGCGGAGACCGCCGCGGACGTCGACACCCCCGAGGAGGCCGCGGCCGAGACTCCGGACGCCCCGGACGGGGCCCCCGAGGACGATGCCGACTTCGGCGCGCTGGTCGAGCAGATCGACGCCGCCCTCGACCCCGAGCAGTGGTCGGACACCGACCGCGAGTCCATCGAGGAGGAGGCCGCTTCGGCGGCCGAGGCGGCCCCGTACCGGCGCAGCATCATCGGTCCCTCCGCGGAGGAGGTCGACCACGCCCCGCCGCGCGGCCGGTACGCGCCCACCACTCCGACCCGCAGCGCCCGCGCCCGGGCGGCCGGCCGGTGGACCGGCGGGGCCGGCTTCGACCAGCGGATGGGCGAGCCGCCGATCGCGGAGCCGGAGCACAACCGGGCGCCCTGGGTGGTCGGCGGGGTCGCCCTGGTCGGCGGAGCCGTGCTGCTGGTCCGCCGGCTGCGGCGGCGTTAGCTAACCTTCTTGCCCATGAGCAACGACCGGGACGCCCTGCTGGCCCAGATCAAGGACAAGGCCGTGGTCCACGGCAAGGTCATCCTCTCCTCCGGCCGCGAGGCCGACTACTACGTGGACCTGCGCCGGATCACGCTGGACGGCGAGGCCGCCCCGCTGGTCGGCCGCGTCCTGCTGGACGCCACCGCGGACCTGGACTACGACGCCGTCGGCGGCCTCACCCTGGGCGCCGACCCGGTCGCCACCGCGATGCTGCACGCCGCGGCGGCGCGGGGCCGGAGGCTGGACGCCTTCGTGGTGCGCAAGCAGGGCAAGGCGCACGGCCTCCAGCGCCGGATCGAGGGCCCCGACGTCAAGGGCCGCCGGGTGCTGGCCGTCGAGGACACCTCCACCACCGGAGGCTCCGTCCTCACCGCGGTGGAGGCCCTCCGCGAGGCGGGCGCCGAGGTGGTCGGGGTAGCCGTGATCGTGGAGCGCGGCGCGGCCCCGGCCATCGCCGAGACCGGACTCCCGTACTACCAGGTCTTCACCGCCGACGACCTCGGCCTGGCCTAGCCGGCGGCCGCGCCGAGTCGCGGAGCGGCTTCAGGGGCGCGCGGTTCCCCGCGCCCCTGACTCGCGTCCGCGGAGCTCCATCAGGGCGGGCGCGGGGAAGGAGACCTCAGCGCTTCCGGTGGCGTCCGCCGCTGCCGGAGCGGGCCGCCGGTCGCGGACGCGGCTGCTCCTGCCCGGGGAACCCGGGGGCCCCGGAGGCGGGGACCCCCGCCCCCTTCTCCCGCCGCCCCCGCAGCATCTCGATGAAGATCGGCAGCGCCGAGAGCACGGCGATCAGCAGCACCGCCGGGATCATGTACTTGTCGATCACATCGGCCAGCGACCCCCCGAAGACGTAGCCGACCATCAGCATCGCCTCGGTCCAGATCACCCCGCCGACCACGTTCCAGGCCAGGAACCGCCGCCCCGGCATCTCCAGCATCCCGGCCACCGGGTTGAGGAACGTCCGCACCACCGGGATGAACCGGGCCAGCACCACCGCCTTGGCCGGCCCGAACTTGTCGAAGTACAGCTCGGCCTTGTCCACGTACTCGCGCTTGAACAACCGCGAGTTCGGCCGCTCGAACATCCGCCGCCCGGCCCGCGCCCCCAGCAGATGCCCCAGCTGCGCCCCGAGGACCGCGCACACCGGCGCCCCCACCGCCAGGGCCCCGATCGGCATCTGCACCCCCGGCCCGAAGACCTTCGGCGCCGCCGAGGACGCCGCCACCCCGGCGAGGATCAGCATCGAGTCGCCGGGGAAGAAGAAGCCGATCAGCAGTCCGGTCTCGGCGAAGACGATGGCGAGTACGCCGATCGTCCCAGCCTGACCGATGAGCGCCTTGGCGTCGAGGAGGTTCAACGCGAGCATGGTGTTCACCCGGGCAGACTAGCCGCCGCCCTTCGGCACCGGCTGGCCGAACCCTGTGCGCCACCCCTGCCCCGCGTGGTGCTGGTCACGGCGGGGTGAACCGAAAACCCTTTGATGGGAGAATGACGCCCGGCGGCCGCTCAGCGTCGACCGGCGTCGCCGACACCACGTGTTGTAGCCGCAGTCCACCCTAGGAGCCGATCCGCATGCCCATCGCAACTCCCGAGGTCTACGCAGCGATGCTGGACAAGGCCAAGGCGGGCAAGTTCGCCTACCCGGCCATCAACGTCACCTCGTCGCAGACCCTGAACGCCGCTCTGCGCGGCTTCGCCGAGGCGGAGAGCGACGGCATCGTCCAGATCTCGACCGGCGGTGCCGAGTTTCTGGGCGGCCAGTACAAGAAGGACATGGTCACGGGCGCGGTCGCGCTGGCCGAGTTCGCGCACATCATCGCCGAGAAGTACCCGGTGAACATCGCGCTGCACACCGACCACTGCCCCAAGGACAAGCTGGACGGCTATGTCCGCCCGCTGCTGAAGGTCTCTCAGGAGCGCGTCGCGAAGGGCCAGAACCCGCTCTTCCAGTCGCACATGTGGGACGGCTCGGCCGAGAACCTCGCCGACAACCTGGCGATCGCCCAGGAGCTGCTCGCCGAGGCGGTCAAGGCGCACATCATCCTCGAAATGGAGATCACGCCGACCGGCGGCGAGGAGGACGGCGTCTCCCACGAGATCAACGACAACCTCTACACCACCACCGAGGACGCGCTGCGCACCGCCGAGGCGGTCGGCCTCGGCGACAAGGGCCGGTACCTGCTGGCCGCCTCCTTCGGCAACGTCCACGGCGTCTACAAGCCGGGCAACGTCCAGCTCCGCCCGGAGCTGCTGAAGGACCTCCAGGAGGCGGTCGGCGCCAAGTACGGCAAGACCGACCCCTTCGACTTCGTCTTCCACGGCGGCTCCGGCTCCACCCTGGAGGAGATCCGCACCGCGCTGGAGCACGGCGTGGTGAAGATGAACCTGGACACCGACACCCAGTACGCGTTCACCCGCCCGCAGGTGGACCACTTCTTCAAGAACTACGACGGCGTCCTCAAGGTCGACGGCGAGGTGGGCAACAAGAAGGCCTACGACCCGCGGACCTACGGCAAGCTGGCCGAGGCCGGGATGGCCGCCCGGGTGGTCGAGGCCACCGAGATGCTGCGCTCCGCCGGCTCGCACACCAAGTAGTCGCGCCGCTCCCGCGGTCCCGCCGCTCCCGCGGTCCCGCCGCCGTTCCGCCGCCTCCGCGCTGGTGGAACGGCGGCGGCCACCCGGCACACTGGTGGGATGAGTACCCACCAGAACCTGTTGGGGGACCCGCCCCCGACCCAGCTGCCCATCGAGTCGGAGCCGCTGGAGCTCCTCGCCGGCGGCGCCTCCCCGGCCGAGGTCGCGGCCAAGTTCCCGGCCTCCTCGCTGGCCTGGGCCCAGCTCGCGGACGACGCGTACACCGCCGGCGACGTGATCGCCTCCTACGCCTACGCCCGCACCGGCTACCACCGCGGTCTGGACGCCCTCCGCCGCAACGGCTGGAAGGGCCACGGCCCGGTGCCGTGGGAGCACGAGCCCAACCGCGGCTTCCTCCGCTCGCTGCACGCCCTCGGGCGGGCGGCGGGGGCCATCGGCGAGAAGGACGAGGCCGAGCGCTGCGCCACCTTCCTCAAGGAGAGCTCTCCGACCGCGGCCTCGACGCTGAGCTGACGGTCCCCCCGCGGCCCCTGGGGAGGCGCCCCCGGGCGTGCGAGCCCCGGGGGCCGCGGGGGCCGCGGAGAAACCGCCCCGGCCGAGCCGTCGGCCCTGTCGCTGCCGGCCGGCCCCCGGCGCTAGCCGCGCGGCAGCGGAACATGGAGGCGCCAGGCCCCCGGCTGCACCGTCCAGATCCGCCGTTCCACCGGCCCGCCCGGCGCACTGTCCGCCAGATACTCGAACTCCGCCCCGCTGATCACCAGTTGGCGCGCCCGCGCGTACAGCGGATGATGCGCCTGGATGCGGATCTCCATCCGCCCCCCGCCCCGCACCTCCACCGCCACCGACCGGATCGGCTGCCCCGGCTCCGCGAGCACCCGGCCGTCCGCCTCGATCCGCAGCCGCCGTCGGGCCCCGCCCGGCAGCCCGCCCGGAAGCGCCCCGCGGACGGCGCCGCTGACCGCCTCTCCGACGGCCCCGCCGAGCCGGGCCAGCCGTCCTGCGGGGCCAGGCAGCTCCGGCTCGGCGGCGGCTCCGGGCGCTCGAGAGGCCCCCGGACCGCCCGATGTCCACGATGAGGACGCAATCGTGTTCGCCCCCGGCGAACGGTCTGCTCCGATCGGAGGACGCCCGGCGGCCCCCGGGCCACCGCGCGCGGCCCGGCCCCCGCCCTCCCGGCCGGGGATGCGGACCGCCCCCAGCACCACCCCGCCGTCCTCGTCCACCAGCAGGTCCAGCTGCCGGTCCGCGCCCCTCAGCACGGCCCGCGCGGCCTCCTCCGGACGGGCGGGTATGCCGAGCGCCCGGGAGGTCGCCAGTGCGGTGCCCTCGCCCACCGGAACCAACCCGATCGGCCCTGTTCCCAGGGCGGATTGACGGTGCAGCAGGCGGACCACATGGTGGAGGGCCCGGTCGTCCCCGATCACGACCGGTCGTCGCCGGCCGCGGTGGGTCAGCATCCGGTCCAGTTCCGGCAGGTCCTCCGGCAGGGCCAGCTTCACCGAGGTGGCGGCGGACAGGACGTCCCGGGCCACCCGGACCGCCTCCGCATCCACCCTTCGAGCCGTCGGGGCGACCACCAGGAGCAGCGGTGTCCCGGGCTCCGCGGCCGATCGCACAGCCGACACCTCGGTCCTTTCTCAGGTAATCTCTCGGTGCAAGAGCCCCTTGCGCTGTTGCGCCAGGGGCTTCGTCTATCCGGGGCCGGAACGGCGGCCTTCCCGCCGTGTGTTGTGCCCCGCCCGGAAGGGGTGTACGCCTGTGCCCGCACTCGTGCTGGTCGGCGCTCAGTGGGGCGACGAGGGCAAGGGAAAGGCGACCGACCTCCTCGGTGGTTCGGTCGACTACGTGGTTCGCTACCAGGGCGGCAACAACGCCGGCCACACGGTGGTCGTCGGTGATCAGAAGTACGCGCTGCATCTGCTGCCGTCCGGCATTCTGAGCCCGAACTGCACCCCGGTCATCGGGAACGGCGTCGTCATCGACCCCGCTGTGCTGCTCTCCGAGCTGGAGGGCCTGGAGGAGCGCGGAGTCGACACCTCCAAGCTGCTGATCTCGGGCAACGCCCACCTGATCACGCCGTACCACCGGACCCTCGACAAGGTCACCGAGCGCTTCCTGGGCAAGCGGCGGATCGGCACCACCGGGCGCGGGATCGGCCCGACCTACGCGGACAAGATCAACCGGGTGGGCATCCGGGTCCAGGACCTCTTCGACCCCGGGATCCTCCAGCAGAAGGTGGAGGCGGCCCTCCACGACAAGAACCAGATCCTGGTCAAGCTCTACAACCGCCGCGCGGTCCCGGCCGACCTGGTGGTCGAGGAGTACCTGGGCTACGCCGAGCGGATCCGGCCCTACCTGGCCGACACCACGCTGGTGCTCAACCAGGCGCTGGAGCGCGACGAGGTCGTGCTGCTTGAGGGCGGCCAGGGCACGCTGCTGGACGTGGACCACGGCACCTATCCGTTCGTCACCTCCTCCAACCCGACCGCCGGCGGCGCCTGCACGGGCTCCGGCATCGGGCCGACCAAGATCGACCGGGTCATCGGCATCCTGAAGGCCTACACCACCCGGGTCGGCGCGGGCCCGTTCCCGACCGAGCTCCTCGACGAGGACGGCGAGGCGCTGCGCCGGATCGGCGGCGAGCGCGGCGTCACCACCGGCCGCGACCGGCGCTGCGGCTGGTTCGACGCGGTGATCGCGCGCTACGCGACCCGGGTCAACGGCCTCACCGACTTCTTCCTCACCAAGCTGGACGTCCTCACCGGCTGGGAGCAGATCCCGGTCTGCGTCGCCTACGAGATCGACGGCAAGCGGGTGGACGAACTCCCCTTCTCGCAGACCGATTTCCACCACGCCAAGCCGATCTACGAGAACCTGCCCGGCTGGTCCGAGGACATCACCAAGGCGAAGACCTTCGCCGACCTCCCGAAGAACGCCCAGGCCTATGTGAAGGCCCTGGAGGAGATGTCCGGCGCCCAGATCTCCGCGATCGGCGTCGGCCCCGGCCGCGACGAGACCATCCAGGTCAACTCCTTCCTGTCCTGAGTAGGCCCCCGCGCCCCAGGATTCGCGCAGCGAATCAGGGGCGCGGGGAACTGCGCGATCAGCCGACCCCCACCCGCGCCCGCCGACGGCCCGGTCCGCCCTCCCCGGTGTGCGACCCCCCGGTGCGGGAAGGGCCACGGGGATAGCAGGCCCTGACAGCCTGTCGGCGCAGCCGCCAACCCCCTGCCAAGGTGGAAGTCCCGGTACGCAGGCGGGCAAGCCTACGATCAACCCATGAGCAGCTCGCCCACCCCGGATCCCACCCTCGGCGCAGCCGTGAAAGCAGCGGACCGAGCCCACGTCTTCCACTCCTGGTCCGCCCAGGCCCTGATCGACCCGCTGCCCGTGGCCGGCGCGGAGGGTTCGTACTTCTGGGACTTCGACGGCAACCGCTACCTCGACTTCACCTCGGGCCTGGTCAACGCCAACATCGGCTACCAGCACCCGAAGGTGGTCGCCGCGATCCAGGAGCAGGCCGGAAAGCTGGTGACCTTCGCGCCGGCCTTCGCGCTGGAGTCGCGCAGCGAGGCGGCCCGGCTGATCGCCGAGCGCACCCCCGGCGACCTCAACAAGATCTTCTTCACCAACGGCGGCGCCGAGGCCAACGAGAACGCCATCCGCCTGGCCCGGCAGTACACCGGCCGGCACAAGGTGCTCTCCACCTACCGCTCGTACCACGGCGCCACCGCCAACGCGATCATGCTCACCGGGGACCCCCGCCGCTGGCAGAACGAGATCGGGGTGGGCGGCGTCAGCCACTTCTGGGGCCCCTACCCCTACCGCTCGCCGTTCCACTCCACCTCCGAGCAGCAGGAGTGCGAGCGCGCCCTCCAGCACCTGGAGGAGACCATCGCCTTCGAGGGCCCAGGAACGGTCGCCGCGGTGATCCTGGAGACGATCGTCGGCACCGCCGGCGTCCTGGTCCCGCCGCCGGGCTACCTGGCCGGCGTCCGGGAGATCTGCGACCGCTACGGGATCGTCTTCATCCTGGACGAGGTGATGGCCGGCTTCGGCCGCACCGGCGAGTGGTTCGCCGCCGACCACTGGGGTGTCACCCCGGACCTGCTGACCTTCGCCAAGGGCGTCAACTCCGGCTATGTGCCGCTCGGCGGCGTGGCGATCAGCGAGAGGATCGCGGCGATCTTCGACGAGCGGCCCTTCCCCGGCGGCCTGACCTACTCCGGTCACCCGCTGGCCTGCGCCTCCGCCGTGGCGACGATCAACGCCATGGCCGAGGAGGGCATCGTCGAGCACGCCAGGGCGCTCGGCGAGAACGTCCTCGGGCCCGGGCTGCGCGAGCTGGCGGAGCGCCACCCGTCCGTCGGCGAGGTCCGCGGCCTCGGCGTCTTCTGGGCGCTGGACCTGGTCAAGAGCAAGGAGACCCGCGAGGCGCTGGTCCCGTACAACCCGAGCGGGGAGCAGAACAAGCCGATCGCCGAGCTGGCGGCGGCCTGCAAGCAGCGCGGGCTGTGGCCGATGACCAACATGAACCGGCTCCACGTGGTCCCGCCGTGCACCACCTCGGAGGCGGAGGCCAAGGAGGGCCTGGCGATCCTGGACGAGGCACTCGCCGTCGCCGACCGGTACACCGGGTGACCGCCGGCTGACCACCGCGGCAACGGGCGCGGCCCGCACCGGAGAGGGTGCGGACCGCGCCCGTTCGCGTTCCCCGGGGCACGGGAAAAGTGAAAAGTCCCTGCGCACGGGCCATTTCGCGTACGGTATGTCAGCTCGCCCGATGGACTAGGATCCTGCCGAGAACCGGGACAACACCGGCATTCTCGGCAGAACCGATGAAGCGGGTGTATCCGGCAGGAGCCCCGGAACGCCCCGTGCGGGAGGAGAACGGACATGGTGGGTGCCGACGCCCCTGCCTCCTCCCCGAAAGTGCGCCGCAGCAGCCTCCGCGAGCAGATCGCCAACGCGCTGCGCGAGGAGATGATGACCGGACGGCTGCCCGCCGGCCAGGACCTCACGGTCAAGGAGGTCGCCGAGCAGTACGGCGTCTCCGCCACCCCGGTCCGGGAGGCGCTGGTCGACCTCACCGCCCAGGGCCTCCTCCGGATCGAGCACCACCGCGGCTTCACCGTCCCCGCCCTCACCTGGGAGGACTTCGTCGAGATCGTCGAGACCCGGGTGCTGGTCATCGACGGGATCTTCCGCCACCTCCGGCGCCGGCTGCGGCTGCCCGACCAGGAACGGCTGGCCTCCGTCCGCCGCCGGGCCGAGGCGGCCCAGCGGTCCGCCGAGGCGGGCGAGCTCCATCTGGTGGTCGGCTGCGACCGGCGGTTCTGGGCCGAGCTGGGCGGGCTGGTCGGCAGCCCCCGGGTGGTGGACTACCTGGACTGGCTGCGGGTGCAGGCCTGGATGTTCTCCGCCCCGTACCTTCGCGGCCGGGACGATCTGGCCGAGCGGCTGTGGACCGGCCACCTGGCACTGGTGGACCGGGTGGCGGCCGCCGACCTGGCCGGGGTGCGGGAACTGCTGGGCGACTACCACCGGCGGTCGGCGGGGCTGATGGCCGAGCTGTGCGGGGAGAGCGCCGAGGGCGTCGTGGTCTCCGCGCCGGGGTATCCGGGTGACGGGCCGTCCCGCGTGCCCGGGCAGCGCGATCCCCGTTCCTGAACGCCCGGTGGGCGCTAGGGTTGCTGGTCCGTCGGTCCGCGCACCCACCAGGAGGATTCGTCAGTGGCCTGTGACATCTGGCTCGTCCCGCTCGTCGACGTGCTCTGCCACAGCCCGGAGAACCCGTTCCGGGACGACTTGGATGTGTACAACGCCGCGCTCGCCGAGCACGGGCTGCCCGAGGTGCCGGTCTACCACTACATGCCGGGACTGAGCGGGGACGTCGAGCCGATAGCCGCCTTCGACTACGACTCGCTGCACTTCCTGCGACGGGTCTACCTGCTGCAGCTCACCGGTCTCGAGATCACGCCGGTGGACGAACTCGGCGGGGACTACGAGCAGTTGCTGGAGATGTTCGAGAGCAGCGCCGAACTCTCGCATCTGGTCTGGCACTTCGACCACGCCGGGGCGTATGTGCCGATCGACTTCGAGCGGCCGATCGTCACCGACGAGCTGCTGTCGGCCGGCGGCCCGCTGGGCTCCGTCCAGGGCCTGCTGCGCGAGTTGGAGAAGGTCGCCCCGGCGATCGGCATCGACCCCCGGCAGGCTCCCCGCCCGGTGCGCCCGGTGGCGCCGACCTCCCTGGAGGGGCCCGCCTACCCGCCGCCCGCCGAAGACGGTCCCTTCGCGAAGGAGCGCCACGCCTGGACCGGTCTCCATGCCGCGGCGGTCCAGGCCCTGGGGCAGGGCTCGATGGTGGTCTTCGCCTGACGCGTCGTCCCCCGCGGACGTGCGCCTCGGGCTCGCCTGCCGCCGCGCGCTCCGGCCCGGCCCGCTCCGTCCGCCCCGCCCCGCCCGCTCCCGTCCGGGGCGGCGCGGGCGGGCGGCGGCCCTCAGCGCTCCGGAGGGCGCTGCCTCGGCATCGTCGCGCGGCCGCTCGCCGGGGGGAGGATGCGGACCTGCGCGGCGGAGCCCGCCCCGCCGCCGGGCTCGCGGCGCTCGCCCCATGCCCCGGCGGCCTGCGTCGGCAGGGCCGTCATCGCCGCGCGGAACTCCAGCATCCACTGCGAGGTCTCGGCCCGGACCATCTCCGAGACGTCCTCGCAGAACCGCCGCAGCACCCCGAGGCAGCGCTCCGCGGCCTCGCCCGCCGTGCCCTCGGTCGGCCCGAGCACCTCGCGCACGCACTCCGAGGCCCAGTCGAACTGGAAGGCCTCCAGCCGCCGCTGCAGCGCATGCGCGGTGGAGACGTCCCGCATCCACCCGCTGGTGAGCCCGAACACCCGGTCCGCGGCCAGGCAGGCCGCGGCCAGCAGCAGGGCCACGTACCCCCAGGGCGCCAGCTGGTGCGCCCAGGAGCCCGCCGCGGCCGCGTCCGCCAGCGAGACCAGCGGCATCGCCGCGCCGGCCGCCGCCAGCAGCGCCGCGGCCAGCCGCAGCGCCCGCGCGCCGAACCGTTTCCACCTGCGGTCCCGCTGGTACCAGGTGATGGCCTCCACGGCCCGCTCCTCGGACCAGCGGTACAGCTCTTCCAGGCGCTCGGCCGGCTCGCCCCAGTCACCCAGCGGGAACTGGCGGGCCGACAGGTCCCGCTCGGCGCGCTCGCGCTCGCCGCCCCCGGCACGACCGGACGGATGCCGGGCCCGGGCGGCGGCCATGGCCGGCGCCGGATCCTCCTCGGGACCACCGCCCTCCTGCGCCCATGAGGGCTCTTCGGGCTGCATGTCGGGCTGGCTCACTCGCGGGGCTCCCTGTCGGACGACTGGCCAATCACCACTTCTTACCGCCAAATGGCTGACTGCGGGGGCGGTTCCTTACGGTTTCCCCACGGATGTTGCCCGAGTGTGAGCCGGTACGGGAGCGCCGCCCGAGGTCACCGCCCTCGCGAGGCCCCGCGGCGGCTCCCCCCGGCCCGCCGGGGAATCACCCGTACGAGGCACACCCCGCACGGGGCTCCGCCGCCCCCCGGGGGTGGTCTCGGCGGCCCACCCTCTCACCCGGCCGGTGGACCGCCGCATCCGCGGTACCCCCGCCCCGTCGGGCGGGGGCGGCCGGGCGGACCAGTAGGCTCGGGTGCGTGAAGGTCCTCGTCATCGGAAACGGCGCCCGCGAGCACGCTCTGTGCCGTGCGCTCTCGCTCGACCCCGACGTCACCGAACTGCACTGCGCCCCGGGCAACGCCGGGATCGCGGCTGTGGCCCGGCTGCACCCCGTCGACCAGCTGGACGGCTCCGCCGTCGCCGGGCTGGCCGAGCGGCTGGGCGCCGAGCTGGTGGTGGTCGGCCCGGAGGCCCCGCTGGTGGCGGGCGTCGCGGACGCCGTCCGCGAGCGCGGCGTCCCGGTCTTCGGCCCGGGCGCGGAGGCGGCCCGGCTGGAGGGCTCCAAGGCCTTCGCCAAGGAGGTGATGGCCGCGGCCAACGTCCCCACCGCCCGCTCCTACGTCTGCACCACCGCCGAGGAGGTGGACCGCGCGCTGGACGCCTTCGGCCCGCCGTACGTGGTGAAGGACGACGGCCTGGCGGCCGGCAAGGGCGTGGTGGTCACCGAGGACGTGGCGGCGGCCCGGGCACACGCCCGCGGCTGCGACCGCGTGGTGATCGAGGAGTTCCTGGACGGCCCGGAGGTCTCCCTCTTCGCCGTCACCGACGGCACCACCGTGGTCCCGCTGCAGCCCGCGCAGGACTTCAAGCGGGCGGGCGACGGGGACACCGGGCCCAACACCGGGGGGATGGGCGCCTACTCGCCGCTGCCCTGGGCGGACCCCAAGCTGGTCGACGAGGTCATGGAGAGCGTCCTCCAGCCGACCGTGGACGAGCTGCGCCGCCGCGGCACCCCGTTCTCCGGCCTCCTCTACGCCGGCCTCGCGGTCACCTCGCGCGGGATCCGGGTGATCGAGTTCAACGCCCGCTTCGGCGACCCGGAGACCCAGGTCGTGCTGGCCCGGCTGCGCACCCCGCTGGCCGGCCTGCTGCACGCGGCGGCCACCGGGCGGCTGGCCGAGATCGAGCCGCTGCGCTGGGCGGACGGCGCCGCGGTGACCGTGGTGATCGCCTCCGAGGGCTACCCGGTCTCGCCGCGCACCGGCGACCCGATCGAGGGCCTGGCCGAGGCCGAGGCGGCCGACGGCAGCAGCTACGTCCTCCACGCCGGCACCAGGCTGGCCGAGGACGGCGAGACGGTGCTCAGCGCCGGCGGGCGGGTCCTCTCGGTGACGGCCCTCGGCGAGACCCTGGCGGCGGCCCGGGAGCGGGCGTACCGCGGGGTCGGCGCGATCCGGCTGCGCGGCTCCCACCACCGGGGCGACATCGCCGAGCGCGCGGCCGCCGAGGCGGGCTGACGGCACCCCTACCTACCGACGGGCGTCCGCGCCCCCGTCCGCGCCTCCGGCCGGACGCGGGGCGCGGACGCCCGTCGGCGCTTGCCGCGCCCGAGGGGCGCAGGAGAGCAACGGCCGCGCGGGGGACGGCTGTTCGGGGGGATCCCGGGCGTGCTGCGGCGAATCCGCTACGCGCGGCGAACGGAAAGGTCGCGGCGGGTGCGATGGGCGAATCGAGCCAACCGCACATTCCTTCGGGTGACTCCGGGCGGATCCGGCTGACGATTGTCGGACCGGCGTCTTATGGTGCCCAGAACCGCATCCCGTACGGGCGTGCGGGGAAGCCGGTCGCGGGTTCCGAAACGCGCGCCGACCAGCCAGGGGAGGCCGGCCGGGGCAGTCTGGGGGTGGGCATTCTGTTCGTTCACCGGAGGTCCGCGTCCGGATTCCCTCGGGAACCACCGGTCCGGGTGAATCGGCGGATGCCGTGGAACGACGCTCGTCCGACGGTTCGTCAGTCCACTTGGAGACCGCACCCGGATCGGAGCGCAGCCGGTTCCCATCGGAACCCGGCGAAGCCCGTGGCGGTTTCTGGCGGATTCCGACCGCAAGACCCACCCGACCGACCGACCCGACGCAGCGGAAAGCTGAGCCGTACGACCCGCGCCGGAGCCAGACGCGCAGGCGAACAGGGGTGATGCGAGCAGTGGCTGGTACCGAGATGGCACAAGCACGGGCCCGAGCCCAGGCCGTGCTGCGCGTGCGCGGCACGGCGCTCGGCCTGGCGGTGCTGCCGGCCGCCGTCGCCGTGGTGCTCTGGGCGGGCCGGCTGACCGGCCGGATGGGAGCGGCCGGCGCGCCCGACGCCGGCGCCTGGGGGGCGGCCCGCTGGGCGGTCACCGGGATCGCGCTGCTGATGCTGCTCGCCGCCGGCCTCTTCGCGCTGCGGGTCCGCCGGGTGCCCCCGCCCGCCCCGCTCTCCGCGCCGATCGCCGAACGGGCGGCCCCCGAGCTCTACCGGCTGGTCAGGGAGCTGGCCGAGCGCCTGGAGGTGCCGGCCCCGTCCCGGATCGCGCTGGCCCCGGACTGCGACAGCTGGCTGGAGGACGACGCCACGGCGGGCGGGCCGCCCGCGCTGGTGATCGGCTCCCCGTTCCTGTGGTGGATGCGGGTGGACGAGCTGCGCGCGCTGCTCGCCCCGGTGGTCGCGGGCGGCGCCGCCACCGCCGACCGGGAGATCACCGCGGCCCGCCGCTTCGTCCGCGGCCTGGACGCGCTGGCCCTCGGCCGCCCCGACGGAGCCCTCGGCGGGTCCGCCGAGGGCCCTGCCGCCCCCGCGCCTGCCGCCCCCGCCGGCAGCCGCCTGGACCGGATCCTGGCCAGGCCCGCCCGGGCGCTCCTCCGCCGGGCCCGGCAGCCCGCCGCCGCCCTGGAGCGGGCGGTCGCCGCCGGGGCCGCCGAACGGGCCCAGCTGGTCGACTACGGCCGGCGGATCGCCGCCCAGGAGCAGGTCGGCCTGGCCTACGCGGGCTGGGATCGGATGCTCGACCGGGTGGCCCTCCCCGCCTGGCGGATCGGCCGCAGCCCGGAGCGGCTGAACGCCGGCGCGGTCTCCGCCCTCACCGAGCTCTCCCGCCGGGACCGGCTGGCCGACGGCTACGAGAGCCGGCTCAGCGAACGCCCCGCCTGCGATCTGCTGGAGGATCCGGGTGAGGTGGACCGGCGGATCTCCGACCTCGCCGCCGGCCTCTTCTACGGCCCCCCGTCCGAGCTGGCCCCGGTCAGCTGGGAGAAGTACCCGGAGGAGGTCGTCGCCCGGACCTGGCGGACCAGGGCCGCGGTCCTGCTCTCGGCGCTGCGGGCGCTGGACGCCGCGGCGGAGCGGCGGCCCGCGGCCGGCTCCGGCGGGCTCTCCGGCCTCTCCGCACAGGCCGGCCGGCACACCGGTCCGGCCGACCGGGCCGATCCGACCGGGCCGGCCGGCCGCACCGACCACGTGGACCACGTACGGCGCTCCGCCGCGCGGTCCGCGAACGCCGGCTCCGGCGGCCCGGTCGCCGCCGACGGCGCGAGTGCCGGCCCTGGCGCCCCCGACTCGGGGGAGGAGCCCTTCGAGGGGCCCTTCGCGCCCGCCGTCGGCCGGGTGCTCGACCTGCTGGCCGGCGGCCGGGGAGAGCTGCTGGTCCGGAGCCTGCCGCTGCCCGACGGCCGCGCCGCCGGCGCCGGCCAGGCCCCCACCGGCCAGGCCCCGAGCAGGCCCCTGAGCCCCTCGGCGAGCACCTCGCCGCCCTGGTCTGCTGCGCCGCCATGGAGGCCGGAGCGGCCCGCCCCGGACTGGACTGGCTGGACGGACCGGTGCTGCTGGTGGACGGGGTGCGCCGGAGCGACCTGGCCCCGGCGGTCGCCCGGGCGGTGGAGCACGGCGACACCAAGGCGCTCCGCGGCTGGCTCGCCGGGGCGGGGATACGGGCCGACGCGCCCCTCCGACCGGCCTGAGCCACGGCTGCCGCAGCCCCGGCGACACCAACCGCGCCAACTCCGGGGCCGTTCGGCGGATCAGCACATACGATGCAGCACACCGGGTAGCCGCAGGGCATCGGACAGTGCGTATCCGGCCGCCCGCGGACGCCTCGTCCGGCGGGCGACCCGGGTCGGTTCCAGGGAGCGTGCGAGGGGAGCGAGGACGGCGTGGGTACCGGGCAGATCCACCGCTGGGAGTCCGGAGCGCTCGCTCACGGCGTGACCGACCCCTTCGGCCAGGGGCCGCTCCCGTGGCTGCGCGGGGCGGACCTCTACTTCGACGACACCGGGCTGAAGGTGCCGTGGTACGTGGATCTGACCGAAGGCCAGGGCAACCAGGGCCGGGTCCCGAACGCGCGGACCGCTCCGGGCACCGAGCAGCTCCGCTCCGGCCTGGACCGGCCGAGCACGGCGGACGACGTCACCGGACAGATCAAGGGCTTCGCGGCGGCCTCCGGCGTCCTCCCCGGCGGTGCCCTCGACCTCAGGGTCTCGGTGAACCCGCCGCAGGAGTTCACCGTCGACGTCTACCGGATCGGCCACTACGGCGGCGCCGGCGCCCGCCACATGGCGGCCAGCCCCCAGGTCTCCGGCCTTCGCCAGCCGGCCCCGATGGTGGCCGGGCGCACGGTCAGCTGCCACCACTGGTGGATGTCCTGGCGGCTGCAGATCCCCGGCCACTGGCCGCCGGGGGCCTATGTCGCGGTGCTCACCACGGCGGACAACCGCTACCGCAGCCACATCCCGTTCACCGTGCGTAGCCCCGCCCGGGCCGCCGATCTGATGCTGCTGCTGCCGGACGTCACCTGGCAGGCCTACAACATGTTCCCGGAGGACGGGCGGAACGGCGCGAGCCTCTACCACGCCTGGGACGAGAAGGGCCGGCTGCTCGGCGAGTCCGAGGCCGCGATCACCGTCTCCTTCGACCGCCCGTACGCGGGGGCCGGCCTGCCGCTGCACGTCGGCCACGCCTACGACGTGATCCGCTGGGCCGAGCGCTACGGCTACGACCTGGCCTACGCCAACGCCACCGACCTCCACGCCGGCCGGGTGGACCCGTCCCGGCACCGCGGGCTGATCTTCCCCGGCCACGACGAGTACTGGTCCGAGCCGATGCGGCGGTCCGTGGAGACCGCCCGGGACGCCGGCACCTCGCTGGTCTTCCTCAGCGCCAACACCATGTACTGGAAGGTCGAGCTGGAGCCGGGACCGTCCGGCGACCCGGACCGGCTGATCAGCTGCCGCAAGCGGCAGCGGCCGATCCCGCTCCCCCCGGGCAGCCCCCGCACCTCGCTGTGGCGGGACTCCGGCGGGTCCGGCAGCGCGGCAGCCGGGGGAGCGGGCGCCGGGGGAGCGGGCGCCGGCCCGGGCGGCGAGACCGCGTCCGCCTCCGGGGCCGAGCAGCGGCTGCTCGGCATCCAGTACGCCGGCCGGGTGCCGGAGCCGGCCCCGCTGGTGGTCCGTAACGCCGACCACTGGCTGTGGGAGGGCACCGGGGTCCGCGAGCACGAGCCGCTGGAGGGCCTGGTCGCCGGCGAGGCCGACCGGTACCACCCGCGGGCCCCGCTGCCGGAGAGCAGCGAGCGGCTGCTGCTCGCCCACTCGCCGTACCAGGACGTCCGGGGGGCGACCCGGCACCAGGAGACCTCCCTCTACCGGGCCCCCAGCGGGGCCTGGGTCTTCGCCTCGGGGACCTTCGCCTGGTCGCCGGCGCTGGACCGGCCGGGACACACGGACGCCCGGGTCCAGCGGGCGACGGCCAACCTCCTGGACCGGATCTGCAAGCTGGCCTGAGCCTCCTCGCCCCCGGCAACGGTCCCGGCCGGGCCCGCGGCCGGAGTGCGTGAAAGACTCGGGCCCAACGATGGCCTCCAGAAAAAGGGCAGAGCCTTGAGCGGATTCGTCGAGAAGCCCGAGCCGGTCCAGGTGCCCGGCCTCACCCACCTCCACACCGGCAAGGTCCGTGACCTGTACCGGGATGAGAAGGGCGACATGGTGATGGTCGCCAGCGACCGGACGTCCGCGTTCGACTGGGTGCTGCCGACCGAGATCCCGGACAAGGGCCGGATCCTCACCCAGCTGTCCCTCTGGTGGTTCGACCAGCTCGTGGACCAGGTCCCCAACCACGCGCTGTCGGCCGAGGTGCCGGCCGGTGCGCCGGAGGACTGGGCGGGGCGGACGCTGGTCTGCCGCGGCCTGCGGATGGTCCCGGTGGAGTGCGTGGCCCGCGGCTACCTCACCGGCTCGGGCCTGGCCGAGTACCGCCAGGACCGGACGGTCTGCGGGATCGCGCTTCCCGAGGGCCTGGAGGACGGCTCCGAGCTGCCGGCTCCGATCTTCACCCCGGCCACCAAGGCCGAGGTGGGGGAGCACGACGAGAACGTCTCCTACGAGGAGGTCGCCCGCCGGGTCGGCGCCGAGACGGCGGCGCAGCTGCGCCAGCTGACCCTGGCCGTCTACGGCCGGGCCCGGGACGTCGCGCGGGAGCGCGGCCTGATCCTGGCCGACACCAAGTTCGAGTTCGGCTTCGCCACCTCCGAGTCGGGGGAGGACGAACTGGTGCTGGCGGACGAGGTGCTGACCCCCGACTCCTCCCGCTACTGGGATCTGGAGCGCTGGGAGCCCGGGCACCCGCAGGACTCCTTCGACAAGCAGATCATCCGGAACTGGCTGGTGTCTCCGGAGTCCGGCTGGGACCGGGAGTCCGAGCAGCCGCCGCCGGAGCTCCCCGCGGCCGTGGTGGAGCGCACCCGCGCCCGCTACATCGAGGCGTACGAGCGGCTGACCGGCACCGCCTGGTCCTGAGCCCTGAGCCGCAACGGGGGCGCGGCGAGGCCGGCGCCCCCGTTCTCCGTTCTGCGGGCCGTCAGTTCGCCGTCGGTTCGGCGTCAGCGGCTCGCGGTCAGCTCGCGGTCGAGGTGGCCGGCGCCGTCGTGGTCGCCGCCGTGCCGAACTCGACGCCCTTGGCCTCCTTGCCGATCGCCGTCAGCAGGATGGTCAGCGCCAGCGTCGGGAAGACCGTCCACATCAGGGCCGCCGGATAGCCGTGCCCCTTGGCGATGGTCTCCTGCAGCGGCAGGTTCAGCGCCGCGATCAGGTTGCCCAACTGGTAGGTGACGCCCGGGTAGAAGCCGCGGATCGCGTCCGGGCTCAGCTCGGTGAGATGCGCCGGGATGACGCCCCAGGCGCCCTGGACGCAGAACTGCATGAGGAACGAGCTGACCGCGAGCAGCCCGGCCGTGGTGGAGAGCGCGAAGAACGGCACCACCAGAATGCCGAGCCCGGCCACCCACATGATGGTCCGCCGCCGCCCCAGCCGCTCGGAGTACGCCCCGAGGACCATTCCGCCGAGGATGGCCCCGAGGTTGTAGACGATGGCGATCAGGGTCGCGGTGTCCGGCGAGAAGCCGAGGCCCTTCTTGATGAACGTCGGATACACGTCCTGGGTGCCGTGCGACATCAGGTTGAAGGCCGTCATCAGCAGTACCAGGTACACGAACCGTCGGAGCACCTTCGGGTCCCGGAAGACCTGGCCCGGCGAGGTCCTGGTGAGCTTGACGTTCCGTTCCCAGACCTCGGACTCCCGCACCCGGGACCGGACCAGCAGCGAGATCAGCGCCGGCAGGATCGAGAAGGCGAAGAGCCCGCGCCAGCCGAACTCCGGCTTGATGAAGAGATAGGCCAGGGCCGCGACCAAATAACCCATGGAGTAGCCGCCCTGGAGCACCCCGGACCAGAATCCGCGCTTCTGGCTGGGGATCTTCTCCATGGCGAGCGCCGCGCCGAGGCCCCACTCGCCGCCCATGCCGATGCCGTAGAGCAGCCGAAGCACCATCAGCACCGCGTAGTTGGGCGCGAAGGCGCAGGCGAAACCGACGATCGAGTAGAAGACCACGTCGACCATCAGCGGAAGCCGGCGGCCCTTGCGGTCCGCCCACCAGCCGAAGATGAAGGCGCCGACCGGCCGCATCGCCAGCGTCACCGTGGTGAGGAAGGCCATGTCGGTCAGCGACTTGTGGAAGTCCTGGGCGATGTCCGCGTAGACCAGCACGACCAGGAAGTAGTCGAACGCGTCCATCGCCCAGCCCAGATAGGCCGCCACGAAGGCGTTCCGTTGATCCTTCGTCAGGCCGCCGGCCTGATCTCTTATGACCTTGAGCATCAGCGCCCCCTGGCGATGGATGTGATCAGCAGGAGGAACGTAGGGAGGGAAGGACTGCCTGTCAACGGTGTGTCAAAGAACCGGCAGGCGAAAACGCCGAAGGGCCCGCTCGATGAGCGGGCCCTTCGGTTGTGGAGCGGACGACGGGATTCGAACCCGCGACCCTCACCTTGGCAAGGTGATGCTCTACCAGCTGAGCCACGTCCGCATGGTGTCCACCGTCCGGTTCTTCCGGCCTCTCGGCCGTCGGTCCCTTCCGGCGGGCTCTACTCTACCTGATCCCTCGGGGTGGTCGTGCCACCCTCGGCGAGTCGAGGTGGAGTGGAGCGGGTGACAGGAATCGCACACTGCGCCTCCCCCTTGGAAAGGGGGCGCTCTACTACTGAGCTACACCCGCGCGTTCGGTCCTTCGTGCCTGCCCCTTCGGTCTTGCGACCTCCGGTTTCGGCGCTCCGTCCCGGCGACGAGAAGAACATTACCCGATCCCGGCGGCTGTGATCACCGCCGGGGGGTGTTTTGTCCGATTCATCACGAAGATCGGGAAAATTCTTCAGCTCGCCTCGGCGAAGGCCTCGTAGACGTGCTTGGGGATCCGGCCGCGGGCCGGCAGGTCCATTCCGCGGGACTGCGCCCAGGCCCGGACCGTCGCCGGATCGGGGGCGACCGCCGTGCGCCGGAACGTCTTGCCGGATCGGCTCTGCTTGCGGCCGGCCTGGATGTACGGCGCGAGGACGTCGCGCAGCTTCTGCGCGTTGCCGCCGGACAGGTCGATCTCGTAGGACTTCCCGTCCAGAGCGAAGGAGATCGTCTCGGCCGCTTCTCCGCCGTCCAGATCGTCGAAGAGCGTGACCACTACGCGCTGAGCCATGGGCGTCAATCCTCTCGGGGCGGGACGAACACCGACCCCCGCCATGGCCCCTGCCCGGGTTGGCGCAACGGGTCGATGCTGCCATTCTGCACCCGGGTAGGCCATATAACTAAGACCATTTCCAAAACATTTTCCGTGTCGCTTCCGCGAGGGCTTCTGTGCACCTCTGCGAGGACTGGACGGCAGCGCTTCGGGCTGGTATTGCGGTCCCGCCGGGAACTCGGTGCCTAATATGCGGAAAGCGGTGAATTACCTCCCGTTCCCCGGAGTTCGGGAAGCCGGGCGGAGGGGCCGCGCCGGCCGCTCCCCGTCTACGCGGAGCGTCTACGCGCGTCGCCGGGAGCGGCGGGTCCGAGCCCCTCCGGGCCCCGGTATTCTGGGCATCTCCACCGCACCAACATCACCGGGAGTACCCGTGGCACGCGTCGTGGTCGACGTCATGCTCAAGCCGGAGATCCTCGACCCCCAGGGACAGGCGGTGCAGCGCGCACTGCCTCGTCTGGGATTCGACGGGATCGCGGATGTCCGCCAGGGCAAGCGCTTTGAACTCGAACTGGACGGGCCGGTCGACGAAGCCGCCCTTTCCATGATCAGGAAGGCCGCCGAGACCTTCCTCGCCAACACCGTGATCGAGGACTTCACCGTCCGGGTGGAGTCCGACTCCGCTGGCGGTGCGGTGTGACCGCGCGGATCGGCGTCGTCACCTTCCCCGGATCCCTCGACGACCGCGACGCCCAGCGCGCGGTGCAGCGGGCGGGCGCCGAGCCGGTCGCCCTCTGGCACCGCGAGAAGGACGTCCACGGGGTCGACGCGGTGGTGCTGCCCGGCGGCTTCTCCTACGGCGACTATCTGCGGGCCGGCGCCATCTCCCGGTTCTCCCCGGTGATGGAGACGGTCATCGAGCAGGCCCGGGCCGGGATGCCGGTGCTCGGCATCTGCAACGGCTTCCAGGTGCTGACCGAGTCGCACCTGCTGCCCGGCGCCATGCTCCGCAACAACCACCTCCACTTCATCTGCCGCGACCAGAAGCTGCGGGTGGAGAACGGGGACACCGCCTGGACCGCGGACTACGACGCCGGCCAGGAGATCTCGGTCCCGCTGAAGAACATGGACGGCCGGTACACCGCGGACCGCCGCACCGTGGAGCAGCTGGAGGCCGAGGGCCGGGTGGTCTTCCGCTACCTCGACGTCAACCCCAACGGCTCGGTGAACGACATCGCCGGCATCACCAACGAGGCGGGCAACGTGGTCGGCCTGATGCCGCACCCCGAGCACGCCGTGGAGCCCGGCATCGGTACCGGCGGCACCGACGGCCTCGGCTTCTTCACCTCCGTACTGAAGCGTCTGGTCAGCGTCCGATGAGCGAGTATCCGATGAGCACTCACAAGCAGCTGGACACCGTGGCGCGGGCCGCCGGGACGCCCGAGGACGAGCAGCCCTGGGCCGAGCTCGGCCTCAAGCCGGACGAGTACCAGCGGATCCGCGACATCCTCGGCCGCCGCCCCACCGGCGCCGAGCTGGCGATGTACTCGGTGATGTGGTCCGAGCACTGCTCGTACAAGAGCAGCAAGGTCCACCTCAAGCAGTTCGGCGAGAAGGCCCCGGCCAACGACGCGATGCTGGTCGGCATCGGCGAGAACGCCGGCGTGGTCGACGTCGGCCAGGGCTACGCGGTGACCTTCAAGGTCGAGTCGCACAACCACCCCTCGTACATCGAGCCCTACCAGGGCGCGGCCACCGGGATCGGCGGCATCGTCCGGGACATCCTGGCGATGGGCGCCCGCCCGGTCGCCGTGATGGACCCGCTGCGCTTCGGCGCGGCGGACCACCCGGACACCAGGCGGGTGCTGCCCGGCGTGGTCTCCGGGATCGGCGGCTACGGCAACTGCCTGGGCCTGCCGAACATCGGCGGCGAGATCGTCTTCGACGACTGCTACCAGGGCAACCCGCTGGTCAACGCGCTGTGTGTGGGCGTGATGAAGCACGAGGACATCCACCTCGCCAAGGCCTCGGGGGCCGGCAACAAGGTGATCCTCTACGGCGCCCGCACCGGCGGCGACGGCATCGGCGGCGTCTCCGTGCTCGCCTCGGAGACCTTCGCGGACGGCGGTCCGACCAAGCGCCCCGCGGTCCAGGTCGGCGACCCCTTCCAGGAGAAGCTGCTGATCGAGTGCACCCTCGAGGTCTTCAAGGAGGACCTCGTGGTCGGCATCCAGGACCTCGGCGGCGCCGGACTCTCCTGCGCCACCAGCGAGTTGGCCTCGGCCGGCTCCGGCGGCATGCGGGTCGAGCTGGACACCGTGCCGCTCCGCGACTCCTCGCTCTCCCCCGAGGAGATCCTGATGAGCGAGTCGCAGGAGCGGATGTGCGCGGTCGTCACGCCCGAGAATGTCGACCGCTTCCTGGAGATCTGCGAGAAGTGGGACGTCATCGCCACCGTCATCGGCGAGGTGACGGAGGGCGAGCGGCTGGAGATCTTCTGGCACGGCGAGCAGATCGTCGACGTCCCGCCGCGGACCGTCGCCCACGAGGGCCCCACCTACCAGCGGCCGTTCGCCCGGCCGGAGTGGCAGGACGGGCTGCAGGCCGACGCGCCGACCGCCGAGCGGCTCAAGCGCCCGGCCAGCGGTGACGAACTCCGGGCCGTCGTGCTGGAGGTCGCCTCCTCGCCGAACCAGGCGTCCAAGAGCTGGGTCACCGACCAGTACGACCGCTTCGTGCTGGGCAACACCGTGCTGGCCCAGCCGGAGGACTCCGGGATGATCCGGGTCGACGAGGAGACCGGGCTCGGCGTGGCCATCGCCACCGACGGCAACGGCCGCTACGCCAAGCTCGACCCGTACGCCGGTGCCCAGCTGGCGCTGGCCGAGGCGTACCGCAACGTCGCCGCGACCGGGGCCAAGCCGCTGGCGGTCACCGACTGCCTCAACTTCGGCTCCCCCGAGGACCCGGACGTGATGTGGCAGTTCGCCGAGGCGACCCGCGGGCTCGCGGACGCCTGCCAGATCCTGGGCACCCCGGTGACCGGCGGCAACGTCTCGCTCTACAACCAGACCGGGGACGTGGCCATCCACCCGACCCCGGTGGTCGGCGTCCTCGGCGTCATCGACGACGTGTCCCGCCGGACGCCGATGGCCTTCGCCCAGGAGGGCCAGCTGGTCTACCTCCTCGGGGACACCGAGGACGAGTTCGGCGGCTCGGTCTGGACCCAGGTCGCCCACGGCCACCTGGGCGGCCTGCCGCCCAAGGTGGACCTGGAGCGGGAGCGGCTGCTCGCCGACATCCTGATCGCCGCCTCCCGGGACGGGATGATCGACGCGGCCCACGACCTCTCCGACGGCGGCCTGGCCCAGGCCCTGGTGGAGAGCCTGGTCAAGGGCGGCCAGGGCGCGCGGATCGTTCCGCCGGCGGACGTGGACCCGTTCGTCTTCCTCTTCTCCGAGTCGGCGGGCCGGGCGATCGTCTCCGTCCCGCGCAGCGAGGAGCTGCGGTTCAGCGAGATGTGCTCGGCGCGCGGCCTCCCGGCGGCGCGGATCGGCGTGCTGGACGGCGACGCGCTGGAGGTCCAGGGGCAGTTCACGCTGCCGCTGGCGGAGCTGCGCGAGGCGAGCACCGGCGTTCTGGAGGGGCTCTTCGGCTGAGTCACCGCCCCAGCCGGTTGAGGCGGTAGGGGACGAAGCGCCCGTGCCCCGGGAAGTACGGGTACGGGATGCGCCGGTGCTTCGTCCCGCCAGGGGACTGTTCGTACCCGTAGTACGCGGTGTGTGCGGAGTCCGCCCAGCGCTCGAAGAGCACCACATGGCCGTATCGGCCCGGGGATCTGTTCAACAGCGCGTCCCCGGGCCGGAGTTCGGCTTTGCGGATGCGATGGGCGACGCGCGGCAGGGTCACCGTGGTGTATGAGCGGTCGAGACCCCAGGCCATCGAGAGGAACCCCGAGCAGTCGGCCCGCCACCCATGGTGGCGGGCCGCCATGCTGTACGGCACCGGGTGCGCGGCCCAGCGCGCGGCGCGGCGGAGGATGGTCTCGCGAGCGGGGGAGCCGAGCGATCCCCGGCCGGGGGCATGGCCGTGCGGACGGCCCGGAGCGTGGCCCTGCGGACGGGTCGGTCGCGGCCGATGCGGATGGCCCGGGCGGCGAGGGCGCCCGGGCTGGTGCGGCCGACCCGGCTGATGCGGCCGCCCGGCCGCCGGCCATCCGCTGCCGCTGGTCTGCCGACAGGGCCCCAGCGGCCAGGGCCCGAGCAGCGGCGGCAGTCCGGAGGATCCGCCGGGACCGGCCGGCGCCGTGGGGCGCGCGGTCGCGCACGGGCGCGGCTGCCCCGCGCCGTGGGCTCCGGCGCCCGGCGCGTGCCAGTGCGCCAGCCCCGTGGCGCCCGCCCCGCCGTGCGGGCCGGACCACCGCCTGCCGTGCCGGGCCGACCGCTCGGCGTGCGCCCGGTGGGCGAGATGAACGCCGTGGGCGTGGTGGGCGCAGTGCGCCAGATAGGCGAGGTGGGTCAGATGCGCCGCGCGGGCGGCAGGCATCCGATGCGCGGTGTGCGACCGCTGCCTCGGCGCCTCGCCCCGGCCCTGCGGCCGGCCCCCGGCCGACGCCGGACGACCGGAGGGGGCGAGCGGGCCGTACGCGGACGGTTCGTCCACAACCTGTGGATATCTTTCCGCGCGCCTCGCGCGACTCGCGAGCCCTGCGTGCCCCGCGTGGGCCGCGCGCCCTCCGAGCCGCACCGCCAGCGCGCGCAGCGCCGCCGTCGTCTCCTCCTCCGTACGCCGATACGCCTCCGCCACCCCCGCCAGGGCGGCAGCGTCCCGCTCCAGGTCGGGGCCGAGGAGGTGCAGCCCGTCCAGCGTCCCGGCCAGCAGCGCCCGGGCCTCCGGGGCCGCGTCCGGTTCCGCGCCGACGGCCGCGAGCAGCCGGCGCGCGGCGCTCAGCGTCCGCTGGACCCGTTCCGCGGCGGTCGCCAACTCGGCGCGCAGCCCTGCCAGTTCTTCGGCGTCCACCCGCAGGTCGGGGGCGCTCACCGGGCGATCCCCTCGCCGGCCGGGAGCGCGAGGCCGCGTGCGTAGCGCTCCAGCGCGGCCGCCGCCGCTCTCAGGCCGTCCGCGCCGAGCAGCGCCTCGCCGACCCGGCGCCGGATCCGCCGCCGGAACGCGTTCGCCGCCTCGCCCTCCCACCGCATCGCGCCGGTCCGCAGCCGGAGCTGCCCGGCGTGCCCCTCCAACTCCGCGGCCAGCGCCCGGAGTCGGTCCGCCAGGCCGAACACCTCGGCCCGCCGTCCCATCCGCCCTGTCGTCCGCTGCCCCATCCGGCACCCCCACCCCAGTACGGCCTGCAGGAATCGGCAGCGTAGGCCCGGTACGCGGACGAACCGTCCGGAAGCCGCCGCGATCACCCGAACGAGTGCCACGGCGTTCGGCGCCGGTTACCTTCGAAGCGCCATGACAGCCAAGACTCAGCCCGCCGCACCCCTTCCGACCGAGCTCCCCGCGCCCCGCTGGATCCGCTGGGCCCGCTGGATCTGGGTGATCGGCTTCGCCGAGGGCCTCGGCGCCCACCTGTGGGACGTCGGCACCGGCGGCCTCCACGCCTACCGCTCGGCGCCGCTGCCCGCGCAGCTCCTCTTCCACGCCCTGCTGCTGCTCGACCCGCTGGTGGTCGTCCTCCTCCTGCGCCGCCGCCCGTCCGCCGCCCCGATCGGGGCCGCGGTGATGGCGCTGGACGTGGCGGCCAACTGGTGGGCCGACGCGCCGCTCCTCGCCGGCGACCCGGCGGGCGTCCTCCTCCGCCCCTACGGACTGCCGGTCATCACCCTCTTCGGCTGCTTCGTCCTGGCCACCGCGCGGCCCCTGCACCGGGAGTTGACGCGCACCGTCACCCGAGGGTGACAAGCTGTGAGTAGTCCTCCCGCCGGGGGCAGGAAGAGGGCGGGGGACGAACCGCGCAGAAGCTGCATCCAGGGGGAGACATGCCGGCTCCGATCCATCGGCGGCGTACCGCGCTCGGTGCCGCGGCCGCCGCCGTCCTCGCCTCCGTCGCGCTCGCGCTGAGCGGGTGCTCCAGCTCCACGCCGTCCATCTCGGTGGACGTCGGCGGCTCGGCCGCGCACGCCTCGGACGACACCACCGTCCACGGTCAGCTGAACAAGATCACCGTGCGCGGCGGGGCCGGCTCGGTGGAGATCACCGCGGGCCCGTCCGGCACCTCGGCCACCACCGTGCACCGCGACATCGAGTACCACGGCGACAAGCCGGCGGCCGTCCCCGGCAGCACCTCAGGCGGCTCGCTGACCCTCGGCTCCGGCTGCGACTGCTCGATCGACTACCGGATCACCACCCCGCCGGGCCCCGCCGTCACCGTGGACTCCGCCGCCGGTCCGGTCAGTGTGACCGGCGCCGACACCGTCCAGGTCCGCGGCGGCGCCGGGACGGTGCGGGTGAACCGGGCGGCCGGGGCGGTGACCGTCAACGTCGGCTCGGGCGACGTCGATCTGGACGGGATCGGCGGACCGCTGATCGTGACCGCCCTCTCCGGCACCATCACCGGCCGGGACGTCTCCTCCGCCACCGCCGACCTGGCCTCCGGCGCCGGCAGCCAGCAGGTGGTCTTCTCGTCCGCCCCGCACCGGATCTCGGCCACCGCCGCCGCGGGCGGCATCCGGCTCACCCTGCCCCGCCACGCCTACCGGGTGGACGCCCACACGGTGACCGGCTCGGTCACCAGCGGCCTGCCGAACGACTCCGCCGCCGCCGACACCCTGACCGTCCACACCGTCACCGGGAACATCGCCCTCGGCACCTTCTGAGGCCCGGTTACGCTTCCGGCATGCCGCAGACCAGTCGCCGCGCCAGGACCTACCACCCCGCCGCGGTGCGCTCGGCGCTCGCCGCCGAGTTCACCGCGATCCGCGAACAGCTCGCCGGGCTGACGGAGGATCAACTCCTCCTCCCCACCCGCCTCGGCGACTGGACCGTCCGCGAGCTCGCCGTCCACCTCGGCTTCGCCGCGGACGCGGTGGAGCGCGCCCTCACCGCCGCCCGGGACACCCCGCCGGCCGGCGCCGCCGCCCGCCCGCTCGACCTGACGGGCTGGGTCCGCGGCGCCGCCGAGGCCGCCCAGGCCATCGACGAGACGGTCCGGGAGCGGGCCGCGGGCGGCGCCTACGACCCGGTCGCCGCGATCGACCACCTCCTGGGCCAACTCCCCGACCTGGCCGGACAGGAGTCCCTCCTCGTCCCGACCCGGCTCGGCACCCTCCGGCTGGCCGACTTCCTGGTCACCCGCCTCGTCGAGTCCGTGGTCCACGCCGACGACCTCACCGCCGCCCTCCAGGCCGCCGACCCCGAGAGGCCGGACTTCCCGCACGACCGGCAGGCCCTGGCCGCCGTGGTCCGGCTGCTCGCCGACACCCTCGCGGAACAGGCCCCGGGCGGCTCCGTCGAACTGCGGATCCCCCCGTTCGCGGTCGTCCAGTGCGTCGAGGGCCCCCGGCACACCCGCGGCACCCCGCCGAATGTGGTGGAGACCTCTCCGCTGGTCTGGGTCCGGCTCGCCACCGGGCGTCTGACCTGGGAAGACGCGGTGGAAGTGGCGGAACTCACGGCCAGTGGGGAGCGCAGCGATCTCTCCGCGCTACTCCCTGTAATGGCCTGAGGGCGGTCTACGCGCGTCCGAGGCGGCGTCAGCTTCCGGACCGCGCACGACCGTTGCCATCTCGTTCGAACCACCCGGATCGCCTGCCCTAGACTCGGTGGCGTGCCACGTGGTGACGGACGACTCAGCCACGACCTCCTCCCGGGTGAGAAGGGCCCCCAGGACGCCTGCGGCGTCTTCGGCGTCTGGGCCCCGGGTGAAGAGGTCGCCAAACTCACCTACTACGGGCTGTACGCGCTGCAGCACCGGGGACAGGAGTCCGCGGGCATCGCAGTGAGCAACGGCTCCCAGATCCTCGTCTACAAGGACATGGGTCTGGTCTCGCAGGTCTTCGACGAGACCTCGCTCGGTGCGCTCACCGGCCATATCGCGATCGGCCACGCGCGCTACTCCACGACCGGCTCCTCGGTCTGGGAGAACGCCCAGCCCACCTTCCGGGCGACCGCCCACGGCTCGCTCGCCCTGGGCCACAACGGAAACCTGGTCAACACCGCCGAGCTGGCCCGGCTGGTGGCCGAACTCCCCGGCGAGGAGCACGTCTCCCGCGACGGCCGGGGCTCGGCCACCAACGACTCCGACCTGGTCACCGCCCTCCTCGCGGGCCACCCCGAGTGGACCGTGGAGGAGACCGCCCGGCAGATCCTGCCCTCGGTCAAGGGCGCCTTCTCCCTCGTCTTCATGGACGAGAACACCCTCTACGCGGCCCGCGACCCGCAGGGCATCCGCCCGCTGGTCCTCGGCCGCCTGGAGCGCGGCTGGGTGGTCGCCTCCGAGACGGCGGCGCTGGACATCGTCGGCGCCAGCTTCATCCGCGAGGTCGAGCCCGGCGAGATGGTCGCCATCGACCAGGAGGGCCTCCGCGCCTCCCGGTTCGCCGAGGCCCGCCCCAAGGGCTGCGTCTTCGAGTACGTCTACCTGGCCCGTCCGGACACCAGCATCAACGGCCGCAACGTCCACCTCGCCCGGGTGGAGATGGGCCGCAAGCTCGCCGCCGAGGCCCCGGCCGAGGCCGACCTGGTGATAGCGACCCCGGAGTCCGGCACCCCGGCCGCCATCGGCTACGCCGAGGCCAGCGGGATCCCGTACGGCTCCGGCCTGGTGAAGAACGCCTATGTGGGCCGCACCTTCATCCAGCCCAGCCAGACCATCCGCCAGCTCGGCATCCGGCTCAAGCTCAACCCGCTGCGCGAGGTCATCCAGGGCAAGCGGCTGGTCGTCGTGGACGACTCGATCGTCCGGGGCAACACCCAGCGGGCGCTGGTCCGGATGCTCCGCGAGGCGGGCGCCGCCGAGGTGCACATCCGGATCTCCTCGCCGCCGATCAAGTGGCCCTGCTTCTTCGGCATCGACTTCGCCACCCGCGCCGAGCTGATCGCCAACGGCCTCTCGGTCGAGGAGATCGGCAAGTCGCTGGGCGCCGACTCGCTGGCGTACATCTCCATCGAGGGCATGGTGGAGGCCACCGACCAGCCCAAGGAGCGGCTCTGCCGGGCCTGCTTCGACGGCGAGTACCCGATGGAGCTGCCGGACCCCGGGCTGCTGGGCAAGCACCTGCTTGAGGCCGAGATCGCCTCCGGCTCCGCCGCCTCAGGCAACGCCGAGCGCACCCCCCGGGCCGGCTCCCCGGCCGACCTGGACGGCGTCCGCTCGCTCTTCGGCGGCGTCGGCGGGTCGGACGCGCTGCGCCGCCCCTGACCGCGTGATCCCCTAGAGGCGGCGGTCCGGCACCCCCAGAGCGCCCCGCCCCCCACAGAAGTCCCCCAGAAGTCCCCCCGAGGCCCCCTGCGAACCAGCGGGGCCCCGGGGTGCGCCACCCGATCCCCTGACCCGAGAGGGCCGTCCCCGTGACTGACCACGATTCCACCGGAGCGACCTACGCGGCCGCCGGCGTCGACATCGACGCGGGCGACCGCGCCGTCGAGCTGATGAAGAGCTGGGTCGGCAAGGCCAAGCGGCCCGAGGTGGTCGGCGGCCTCGGCGGCTTCGCGGGCCTCTTCGACGCCAGCGCTTTCAAGCGCTACGAGCGCCCGATGCTGGCCACCTCCACCGACGGCGTGGGCACCAAGGTCGCCGTCGCCCAGGCCATGGACAAGCACGACACCATCGGCCGCGACCTGGTCGGCATGGTCGTCGACGACCTGGTGGTGTGCGGAGCCGAGCCGCTCTTCATGACCGACTACATCGCCACCGGCAAGGTCGTGCCGGAGCGGATCGCGGACATCGTCAAGGGCATCGCGGAGGGCTGCGTGCTGGCCGGCTGCGCCCTGGTCGGCGGCGAGACCGCCGAGCACCCGGGCCTGCTGGCCGCCGACGAGTACGACGTGGCCGGCGCCGGCACCGGCGTGGTCGAGGCGGACGCCCTCCTCGGCGCGGACCGGGTGCGGGCCGGCGACGCGGTGATCGCGATGGCCGCCTCCGGCCTGCACTCCAACGGCTACTCGCTGGTCCGCCACGTGCTGCTGGAGCGGGCCGGCTGGAAGCTCGACCGGGAGGTCCCGGAGTTCGGCCGCACCCTCGGCGAGGAACTGCTGGAGCCGACCCGGATCTACTCGCTGGACTGCCTCGCGGTGGCCCGGGCGGCCGAGGTGCACGCCTTCTCCCACATCACCGGCGGCGGACTCGCGGCCAACCTGGCCCGGGTCATCCCGGACGGCCTCCACGCCCGGCTCGACCGCGGCACCTGGACGCCGCTGCCGGTCTTCTCCACCGTCGGCGAGGTCGGCCAGGTGGCCGGGATCGAGCTGGAGAAGACCCTCAACATGGGCGTGGGGATGGTCGCCGTGGTGCCGCAGGAGTCGGTGGACGCGGTGCTCGCGGTGCTGGAGGACCGGGACGTCGAGTCCTGGCTGCTGGGCGACGTCGTCGACGCCGCCACGGCGGAGAGCGACGAGGGCGCGGCGCTGTACGGCGAGTACGCCTGATCCCCGTTCGGGTCCGCTCGGAGCGGCGTCGCCGCTGCGGGGGCGCCGCGCCTCTGCGGGGGCGTCCGCGTCGCTGCGGCAGCGGCTTGCCTGGGGCTCGGCGGCGGTCAGAGGCTCAGTGGCGGCCGCCGCCCGGATACGCCGAAGACCGGTCCGAGATCAGCTCTCGAACCGGTGATTCGGTCGTGCACCCGGGTCGCGGTCGCGACGAGTATCAGGCCCGGCGACGGGCCTGGCCGCCACCGTTCTCCTCGTCCTCTTCGTCGTCATCGACGTCGTAGAGTTCGGCGTACCGCGCGTAAGGGTCATCCTCTTCGTCATCGTCCTCGAAGGGCTCGGTGTTCACCGAACTCTGCTCTGACGATGCGCCCAGCTCTTCGGCCAGACGTGAGAGGTCCGTCCCGCCGCTGCTGTACTTCAGCTGGCGGGCGACCTTCGTCTGCTTGGCCTTGGCCCGGCCGCGCCCCATGGCTCGACCCCCTCAACGACGGGGCTCACGGCCCCGAGTCTGACACGCGTTCATGTTGAAGACCGGCCTCTCTCGTTTGAGAGGACCGCTCCGTAGAGCATCAACGGTACCTGCTTCCAGCGCCATACGGTACGCCGCCCGTACGACGTGGCGCAGGATACCCCGGCTCGTGACCTTGTCGTTGCAGGTCACCAGGGTAGCGGATGCCCTGTTCGCGGCGGGCGGAGGCGCTGGCGCCGGGCCCGCCCGCCGTCGATTATCCCTCGTAAGAGCCGTGCCGATCCCCCGGTCGGCCCGAATCGGCGGGCCGGATTGAGAATCCGGTTCTTGATTCGGGCCGGGGTTCCGGCGGGGCGCGGCCGGCGCGGCTGACAGCGTGTCAGCCGCGCGGTCGGGGGAGCAGGATCGAGCGCAGCCGCCCGACCCCCGCCATCCGCTTCTCGGCGAGCCGGTCGGCGGCGGCGGCGGGCGGGACGCCGTCCGCCGCGGCCTGCTCGAAGATCGCCAGCGTGGTGTCGTAGATCCGCTCGGCCTTGGCCCTGGCCCGGTCGAAGTCGAAGCCCTCGATCTCCTCGGCCACCTGGATGACCCCGCCGGCGTTGACGACGTAGTCCGGCGCGTAGAGGATCCCGCGGTCGGCGAGGTCCTTCTCGACACCCGGGTGGGCCAGTTGGTTGTTGGCCGCACCGCAGACCACCTGCGCGGTCAGCGCGGGGACGGTCGTGTCGTTCAGCGCTCCGCCGAGCGCGCAGGGGGCGTAGACGTCCAGGCCGGCGCGGATCAGCGCGTCGGCGTCCGGGACGGCGGTGACCGACCCCGGGTGATCGTCCCGGTGGGCGGCCAGCACCCGCTGCACCGCCTCGTCCCGGACGTCGGTGATCACCACCCGGGCGCCCTCCTCGACCAGATGGCGCGTCAGATGGTGGCCGACCTTGCCGACGCCGGCGATGCCGACGGTCCGGCCGCCGAGCTCCGGGCTGCCCCAGAGGTGCTGCGCGGAGGCACGCATCCCCTGGTAGACGCCGAAG
This sequence comes from Phaeacidiphilus oryzae TH49, assembly GCF_000744815.1. Classification (NCBI taxonomy): domain Bacteria; kingdom Bacillati; phylum Actinomycetota; class Actinomycetes; order Kitasatosporales; family Streptomycetaceae; genus Phaeacidiphilus; species Phaeacidiphilus oryzae. The sequence goes on along the minus strand of NZ_JQMQ01000005.1, from coordinate 3,390,797 downwards.
GCGGTGAGGACCGAGGAGTCCCCGGCGCCGCCGTGGGCGGGGGAGCGGCCGGTGACGAAGGAGCACTCGCGGGCGATCACGTCCATGTCGGCGACGTAGGTGCCGACGTCGCAGGCCGTGATGTAGCGGCCGGCCAGGGACTGCACGAAGCGGCCGTAGGCGCGGAGCAGCGGCTCGCTCTTGTCGCGGGCCGGGTCCCCGATGATCACGGCCTTGCCGCCGCCGTGGTCGAGCCCGGCCAGGGCGTTCTTGTAGGACATGCCGCGGGCGAGGTTCAGGGCGTCCTGGACGGCCTCGTCGGGGGTGGCGTAGGGGTGGAAGCGGGTCCCGCCCAGGGCGGGGCCGAGAGCGGTGGAGTGGATGGCGATGACGGCCTGGAGGCCGCTGTCGCGGTCTCGGCAGAGGACGACCTGCTCGTGGCTGTCGCCCGGGGCGGTGTCTGAGTCCGTGGAGAAGATCCGGCGGAGCACGTCTCGGGTGCCATCGGTGCCGGAGCTGCTGGACTGCTCACTGACGTCGGTCACGGTGGTGACTCCAGTCCTGTGTCGCGTGGATCGGCAGGATCTCTTGGCCCCCGCCTTGTCCGGGGCCGGGGGCGTACGAAGCGTATGCCGTGCGCTCCTCCGGAAGGCAGCGTTCTGCGATCGCGGCCGGGGCGAGGCCGGGGTGGCAATCGTGGCGCGGCCGTGGCGCGGCCGGCGTCGGTCGACGGACGGGTTCCCGCCCGCGCGCGGGGGCGGGCGTGCGACGATGCCGAGGTGCCTATCCTTCGGACTTCGGTGCTGCCCCCCTACGCCGCCTACCTGCGGGTGTACGAGCCGCTGGCCGCCTTCCCCGAGCGCGAGCGCGCCTACTGGACCGGGTACGCCGCCCAGGTGCGGCAGGCCGGCCCGGAGGAGGCCCCCGCCGCGGTCGACGAACGGCGCAGCCGCCTCGCCGACCTGATCGCCGTGCCGCCCAAGGCGGTTCCCGAGGAGGAGAGCGGGGAGGCGTTCGTCCACGAGCAGGACGGGGTCGTCTATCTGTGCCCGTGGCGGACCAGGCTGCGCAGCTGGCTGGCGATGGGCGAGCTCACGAAGGAGCTGCCGGAGTCGCTGCTGAACGCCGTGGTGCCGCCGGTGGTGCGCGGTCAGGTCGAGACCGACTGGCAGCGCTGGCGGTCGGAGCATCCGGACGCCCGGCCGTGGATCCTGACCAGCACCTGGAACATCCCGGTCCGCTGGTTCCTGCTCTTCGGCGAGGAGGACCGGGAGTTCGAGCCCTCCGAGTGGCTGGAGCGGGAGACCGAGGGCGAGCAGGGGACGGCGGACGGCGCTGAGCGTGGCGACGGCGTCGAGGGTGGCGAGGCCGGCGAGGGACCTGAAGGTGCCGAGGGTGCCGACGGGAATGGGCGGGCCGAGACGGGGAAGTCGACGCCCGGGGCCCGTGAGGCGCGTGAGTCGGTCGAAGCAGGGGAGCGCGGTGACGGAGTGAAGCGGCGCAGCGCGCCCTCCCTGCGCTACCGGACGCCGATGGCGCAGGCCCGCCGGAGGGTGGCCAGGGGCTACCGCGTGCTGCGGGAGAACCTCGACGAGGGGGACCTCGTCTCCGGGGTCGAGGAGATCGGCCGCTGGCTGGAGGAGTTCCACCCGCGCTCGGTGGTGGAGCTGGACTACGGCGGCCTGGTGCACGTGGTGCCGGAGAGCCGCCTGGCGGCCGACCGCTCGGCCGCCGAGGTGGCCGACGGGGTGGCCGCCCTCCGGGAGGGCGACGGTGCCCGGGCGGGAGCCACGTACCGCCGGCTCACCGAACGCTGGCGCCGAGTCCAGGAACTCCTCTACGCGAACTGAGCCGCCGGGACGGGCGGCGCACGCGGCGCTCGGAACGTCCGTGAAGACGCCGGCCCTGCGTCCCCGCGCGGGACCGCAGCCGCCTGGCGGGCGCCCACGCCCGGGGCGCGCGGAAGCGCGCGCGGAGACCGCAGACAGGCGCAGAGGCGGTCGGGGAGCTTCGGGAGAAGCCACGGGGTGCCGGGAGTGCTCGGACGCTCGGGGGCGTCGGGGGGCTCGGGGGAAGCCACGGGGCGGCGGATCGCTGGGAGCCACAGGGGGCCGGGGAGCGTTGGGGGACGCCTCGGGCTGCCGGGGAGCCCTCGGAGACGCAGAGGCAATCGGGGAGCTTCGAGAAGCGACGGGCGCCGGGGAGCCTCGGAGGCGCAGGGGCCGGGGAGCGTTGGGGGTGGCCTCGGGCTTCCGGGGAGCCCTCGGAGGGCGCAGCGGTCGGAGGGAGCGCCCGGAGGTGCAGGGGCCGGGGAGCGTGGGCAAGGCCATCGGGCGTCGGGGAGCCTCGGAGGCGCAGGGGGCGTCGCGGGGCTTCGGGTGGACCACGGGGTGGCGGGAAGGGCTCGGAAGCGCAAGGGGCGGCGGGCGCTGGAAAAACGCCAGGGGGCGTCGGGGAGCCCTCGAAGGCGCGCGGAGGGTAGCGGGAGGCGCGTGGCAGGCGCCGCGACGAGCCAGACGGTGCCCGGGAAGCATCGGGAGGAGCCAAGGGGAGCGGGGCTTCGGGGGAAAGCCTGAGGGAAGACCCGGTCCGGTCCGGGGCGCCGGCGCCCCGGAAGCGGTTGCGGATGGGCCGGCCGCCGGCGGAGGCGTGGCCGCGTTCGGCAGGGGCTCTGGTCGGGTCCTGGCGCCTCTGCGGGGGCTTCCGGGCCCCGCGGGTGGCCTCGGTGGCTTCAAACCTTGGAGACGGGTCTTCTGGCGTCCCGTGCTGCCCCTGCGGCCGCCGCGTGTCGATGCGGTGTCGATGAGGCCTGTTCAGGCCCCCTGTGGTGACTGTCCGTAGGCTTGTCATATGACTGGCGGAGTTCCGCCAGGACGGATTTACGCCAAGGCCGAACACGGGCGTTGGCGGACAGCCGTGGCATCCTTCCCTCAGGCATCCGGAGGGACCTTCTCCCGCCTAGCCGGGATGAACGTCCCGAACCGGGTCAATACCCAACAAAGGTGATGCTCCTCACCGTTGACGCGAACCCCCCTCTGTGGGCCAAAATAGGACAACCAGCCCCACTGCGGATCATCTCCTCGGAGAAGGATCTGCGGGGGATGAGAGTCTTCGCGGGGGAGCGGGGGGCCTGGTTATGTCGTGACTGATCGTCATCTGCGGGTGACTGTCCGCTATGACACGTTCCATCGCCATCCGGCGAAGTTGGTCCCCTGCGGAACCAATTCCGGCGGTTTGGCCGATGGGGCTGGACGGATGGTGTAGTTGTAGTGCCGAGGACAAGCCGTTCGTCCTATTACCGACTCGGTCCGGGTGCGCCATTTCGGGCATCGCGGGCCAAGGTGCAGAATTTGAAGGAAAGAACCGTGCTGTTCGGTTCTCCCGAGGAGGCCGCTCATGACCGCTCGCACCCCTGATGCCGAGCCGCTGCTGACCCCGGCTGAGGTCGCCACCATGTTCAGGGTCGACCCCAAGACCGTGACGCGCTGGGCCAAGGCGGGCAAGCTGACGTCTATTCGAACGCTCGGCGGGCACCGCCGGTACCGCGAGGCCGAGGTTCGCGCCCTGCTCGCCGGTATTCCGCAGCAGCGCGGCGAGGCCTGAATCACGCATTCCGCTTATTTCTCAGGTGTAGCCGAAGGGGCTGCACTGGACTCCGCCGGGTCCAGTGCGGCCCCTTTTCGCTGTTCAGGGCATTGATCCAGAACCTGCGGATCTTCGATTGAAGACAATATTTAAAATGCGTGAGCCCCACCGGTCCCAGCGGACCCGGGCGTCTCAAGAATAGGACTGTGATGCCCGCCACATTCATCGGGGGGCGCGCACACGCGAAACGGCCCGGATCCTTCAGGATCCGGGCCGTATCCGGCGACCTCGACGGGACTTGAACCCGCGACCTCCACCTTGACAGGGTGGCGAGCTAACCAACTGCTCCACGAGGCCTTGACGGTGCGCCGAACGGTTTCGGGCGGGGCCCGGCCGACGGCGACACCGGAACTCTACTGCATACGAGGCGTCCTGGTCGAACCGCCTCGGGGCAGCCCCTCGGGTGCGGGCGGTGGTCAGGCGGCGGTCAGCCGGTGGTCAGGCGCTGGCGGCCAGCAGCGGGGCCCCGGGGAGGGCCGCCGAGAACCGGTCCACCACCCCGTGCAGCTGCCGTTCGGTCTCCGAAGCGGTCACCACCGGCAGGGCCGGGGCGTGGGCGATCTCCCGGTCCAGGACGAACCAGCCGGGGAGGACGTGGCCGGCGCCCATCGAGGTGAGGACCGGGCGCAGCGCATAGTCGATGGCCAGCACGTGGGCCGTGGAGCCGCCGGTGGCGAGCGGCAGCACCGTCTTCTCCGCCAGGGCGTACTGCGGCAGCAGGTCGAGGAGGGTCTTCAGCAGGCCCGAGTAGGAGGCCTTGTAGATCGGGGTGCCGATGACCAGGCCGTCGGCGCGCGAGACGAGTTCGGCCGCGGCGGCTATCTCCGGATCGGAGGTGTCGCCGGCCAGCAGGGGGCCGGCCGGGAGCTCGCGGACGGCGAGCGGGGTGACCACGTGGCCGTGGGCGGTGAGCCGCGCGTCCACGTGCCGGAGCAGGCGGGCGGTGCGCGAGGTGGCGGAGGGACTGCCGGAGACGGACACGATCTGGGACATGGGCGGGCACCTCTGGGCGATGGCGTGCGGGCGGCTGGACCAGCGCATACGGCCGGGCCCCGGCCGGATGGCGTCCCCGGTCGCGCGTACGGCGCGGCTGCGGGGGGAGGGGCGGACGGCCCGCTGCTGGCTACTGCGGCGGGATGCGCTCAGCGCGAGGTCGGACACGCGGCGGTGGTGACCCGCGCGAGATCGACGTGGCGGCGGCGCGTGAGCGCCCAGTGCTTGCCCTGCTTGGCCATGGATCGGAGTGAAACACGGGCTTTTCGGGCCGGTCAACCCCGCCTCGGGGCGACGGCCCGGTGCTTTCCGGGCGGCGCACGGGGGTTGACGCCGCGTCAGGCCTCAGGCGTCAGGCGCCCATGGTGTGCAGCAGGGCGCCCGCGGCATAGGTGACGGCCATCGCGATCGCCCCGCCGGCCACGTTGCGCAGTACGGCCCGGCCGGGCGGCGCGTCGCCCAGGCGCGCGCTGGACCAGCCGGTCGCCACCAAAGCGACCAGGACCGAGCCGACGGTGATCCAGACCCGTACCGAGGCGGGCGGCAGGGTGATGGCGAGCAGCGGCAGCAGGGCGCCGACCGTGAAGGAGATGAAGCTGGCCACGGCGGCCTGCCAGGGGCTGGTCAACTCGTCGGGGTCGATGCCGAGTTCGGTCTCGGCATGGGCGGCGAGGGCGTCGTGTGCGGTGAGCTGCCGGGCGACCTCGGTGGCGAGCTCCGGGGTGAGGCCCTTGTCCCGGTAGAGGGCGGTCAGCTCCCGCAGCTCGTACTCCGGGGTCTCGGCGAGTTCGCGGCGCTCCTGGGCGAGGGCGGCGCGCTCCGAGTCGCGCTGGGTGGAGACCGAGACGTACTCGCCCGCCGCCATCGAGATGGAGCCGGAGAGGAGTCCGGCCAGGCCCGCGACCAGCAGGGCCTGGGAGTCGGCGGAGGCGCCGGCGACGCCGACCACCAGGCCGGCCGTGGAGACCACGCCGTCGTTGGCGCCGAGGACGCCGGCCCGCAGCCAGTTCAGCCGCGAGCCGAGGCCGTTGTGATGGGGCTCGAAGTGCTCGGGCTCCGGAAAGGAGCCGTGCGGGGTTTCCGGCGTGTCGCTCACGCGCTGAGTCTGCCCGGAATCCCGCGCCGGTTGCGGCGGCGACGCGCGGAACCGGTGAGGCGGACGGGCAGATGGGTGGACGGACGTGGGCGCGGGGGCGGCCGGGGGAGCTGGGGGCCTGTCGGCGGGGCCTCAGAGGTGCGCCAGGAGTCCGCGCAGCGGCGGGGGCGGGTCGGCCGGGTCGAGCTGCTCGACCAGGACCCGGGCGTAGTGGATCTTGCGACCGCTGGTGGTGCCGAGGAATCGGCGCAGTTGCTGCTCCAGCGTGCGGCCCTGCTGGGCGGGCTGCTTGCGGAAGGTGCGCAGCGGGGGCAGGTCGCCCTCGGCCTCCACCACCCGGACGACGCGGTCGGCGCCGAGTGCGCGGATCAACTCCTCTTCCAGGTCCGCCTCGCAGACGAAGAAGCCGAGGCCGGCCAGGGTCGCGCGGGTTGGCGGCAGGCCGGCCGCGAGGAGGCCGGCCCGTTCCAGACCGCGCCGGAAGTAGTCCTCCTCGGCGGCGTCGCACAGGCCCGCCAGCGCGACGCCGGGCGCGGGGCCGAGCACCTCGAGGAATCTGGCGATGCTGGTGGCCCCGCCCATCGGGAGCACGGCGGTGCCCTCCGCCCGGAGGTCGCGGCCCTGCCGGGCGGCCAGGGTCCGCACGGCCACCTGGTCGCTGATCCCCTCGACCAGGACGACGGTGCGCGGGCTGGGCCCGGCCGCGAGCTCGTCGGCCAGCGCGGCGGCGACCGGCGACCCGGCGCCCCCGGCGGCCCGCCGCACGCTCCGGGGGTCAGGAAAGACCCGCCGCTCCGCTCCGTCCACTTGGCTCACACCCGCAAGTGTCCGGCTCGACCCCCATACCCGCACCCGCTTTTCGGCGCCCGGGGCCGCTCTCCGACGGCGCGGGCTCCTCGGCAGAGGTGCCGGCGGGCCCGGCATGATGACCGCGTGAAGCTCTCTTTCGGTGATGAACGCCAGACCCGTGAGTACGCGTGTGACTGCTGCAACGCCCCGATCGAGAGGGCGTGGAACGTCATCTTGGTGGATGGGTCTCCGCATGCTGTGTACTACGCCAACTGCTACCACCACCAGGACCGTGATCACGACGCGTGGATAGATGTCGTCTTCGGCACCTGGGGTGTGTCTCCGGCTGCATGGGATGACCACGTCACGTTCGGCTGTCGTGTCGGACCGGTGATGGGTTCTCCTGCTCCTGCCTCGACCTTGGTGACCGGTGGCCTGGCCGGCCCGGACAGTCCGTTGTTCGGTACCAAGCTCGCCCGCGAGGAAGCTCTGCGGCACCCACGGCTTGCCGAGTTCTGGGAGGTCAGCGACTTCATCCTGGAGAACGATCCGCTCGTGCGGAGGCACTTGTACGGCCGTTGAGCCGTCCCTGTGGCCGGCCGGCGTCGGGGCAGGCGGTCTTCGGCGCGGCTCGCAAGGAGGAGTCGGCGTACGCGTCGGCGTACGGCAACGCCAAGAACGCCTCCTCGTCATCAGACCGTCGTCAGGAAACCGTTGATCCCCGGCTCGAAGTGCACGTGGTGGCCACCGTCATGCCCCGTGCTTGCAAGATCCATCAGCAACTCGCCGAGAAGCCGTAGACCGGGAGCGTCGGCCGTGACGGTGATCTCCTGACCGGAGCCGTACACCTTGATCCGGGGTGCGCTCATGTCGGTGAGCCTACTGAGCGGGAGGACAGACCATCCTTGGCTTCCGGGCTGCTGGAGTAGGGCCTATCGCCGTCGCACTGCCGTCACGTGGGCGTACGAAAGCCCCCGGGGAAGATCCCTCCGGGGGCTTTGCGCTGCTCAGGCGTTGTGGCCAGGGCCGGGGTCGAACCGGCGACCTTCCGCTTTTCAGGCGGACGCTCGTACCAACTGAGCTACCTGGCCGGGCCCGCCGCGAACGGCGGGTCCAGCGACCTCGACGGGACTTGAACCCGCGACCTCCACCTTGACAGGGTGGCGAGCTAACCAACTGCTCCACGAGGCCTTGCTTGCAGCCGCACAGTCCGAGAACTGTCAACTGCCGTGCCCCCAACGGGATTCGAACCCGTGCTACCGCCTTGAAAGGGCGGCGTCCTGGGCCACTAGACGATGAGGGCTGATGGCCCAACCGGCGGAACCCTCTGCTTGCGCGGAGACTTCCATGGCCCGTCGGGGACGTCGAGAAGCATATGGGATGGTGGGCGGGAACGCCAAAACGGTTACCGCCCGACCTGCGGGAGCGTGAGTGCTGAAGGTGTCCAGGGAGCGCTTCGAGGAACTGGTCGGCGACGCGCTGGACCGGATCCCGGCCGAGCTCGCCCGGCTGATGGACAACGTGGTGGTGCTGGTCGAGGACGAGGTCCCGGAGGAGCAGGGGGATCCGGGGCTCCTCGGACTCTACGAGGGGACGCCGCTCACCGAGCGCTGGGGCGACTACGCGGGCGTGTTGCCGGACCGCGTCACCGTCTTCCGGAACCCGCTGCTGCGGATGTGCGGAAGCGAGGAGGACCTGGTCCGCGAGGTGGAGATCACCGTGGTCCACGAGATCGGCCACCACTTCGGGATGGACGAGGGCAGGCTGCACGAACTGGGCTACGGCTGACCCGGCCGGGGGCCGAGGAGGCGCCGCCGGGCACCGGCCGGACCGTTCTCCGGCGTTCTTGGCCGTGTCCTCACTGGGGCGTGCCCGTTGAGCAGACCGGGGCGCGCAAGCGGCCGGGAGGCGGCCGGCACGGTGCTGACACAGTGAGGATGCCTGGTGGTTACGGGAAGCAAGGGGGCCGTCGCACGGGCCGCGACGGCGGTAGTGCTGGGGACGGTGCTGCTCGGGTCGGTGGCCGGGTGCATGGACGTGTCGGGGGACGCGAGTCCGGTGTCCCACAGCTCGCCCACGCCGGGCTCCGGGGACGCGGTCTCCGGCGGCGACGGCGGGCACGGCGGAAGCAGCGGGGCCTTCGGCTCGATCGGCAGGGCCGGCGGGCGGCATGACGGGTCGTCGGACACCGTGGTCGGCACCGGCCGGGCCGGCGCGGCGGCCGGGGCCACCGGTGCGGCCGGCGGCGGCGCGGGCGGCGGGGCGGCCGGCGCCGCGGGCGGGTCCGGCGGGGCCGCGGGCGCCTCGGGCTCCGGCGCCGGGGGCTCCTCGGGGGCCGGCGGCGGGTCCTCCTCGTCCGGCTCCTCGGGGACGTCCGGTTCCGCCGGGGGGTCCGGCGGGGCGGCGGCGCCGGGGGGCCGAGTGCGCCCGCCCAGCCGCCGACCACCCCGCCGCCGTCCAGCCCCTCGCCCTCCTCCTCGCCGACCGCCGCGAGCCCGTCCCCCTCCGGCGGTTCCTCGCCGGGTACCGGCACCTCGACCCGGATGGCGAGCCGGGACACCGCGACGGACTCGGGCGCCGCGGGCGGCACCACCGGTTCGAGCCCCGTCGCCGGCTGAGCGGCACCCTGTTCGGCTGACCGGCACCCTGTCTGGAGTGGGGCGTTTGCCCCGTGATCGCCGAATGGGCTATCTTGGCAGATCGCTTGACTACATCTGCCCGGCGCCCTCGCGATACGACTCCACGCGGCGCCCTTGGCGCGTTCCGGTGATCCGTCGGCCGACCGCACAGAGGCGGTCGTTACTGAACCTGCGGACTTTGGCGCGTGCCACACCCGGAAGGTTCTTCATGTCCATGGTTGACGACGGCCGCATCACCCTGCCCGAAAACGGGGAGGCGGAGCTGGCTGCCACGGGCGCCGAGCCCATCGAGCTCGCCCGGATCACCGAGATCGCTGAGATCACCGAGAGCGCCGACAAGGCCCACCAGGCCGACCACGCGGAGAGCGCTCAGCAGAGCACCGAGATCGCCGAGAACGACACCGACACCGACGTCCACACCGAGACCGGCGTCGCCGCCGACGAGGACGCCGCCGAGGCTCCCGAGGCCGCCGCTCCCGCCGAGCCCACCTTCGGCGACCTGGGGCTGCCGGACGACATCGTCCGCGCCCTGCAGAAGCGCGGGGTCTCCACCCCGTTCCCGATCCAGGCCGCGACCATCCCGGACGCGCTCGCCGGACGGGACGTCCTGGGCCGTGGCCGCACCGGCTCCGGCAAGACCCTGAGCTTCGGCCTGCCGCTGCTGACCCGGCTCGCCGAGGGCCGCACCAAGCCGAAGCGCCCGCGCGGCCTCATCCTCACCCCCACCCGCGAGCTCGCCATGCAGGTCTCCGACGCGCTGGAGCCGTACGGCTCGGTGCTCGGCCTCAACCTCAAGGTGGTCTGCGGCGGCACCTCGATGCCCCGCCAGATCTACGCGCTGGAGCGCGGGGTCGACGTCCTGGTCGCCACCCCCGGCCGGCTGCGGGACCTGATCGACCGCGGCGCCGCCGTGCTCGACGAGGTCGAGGTCGCGGTGCTGGACGAGGCGGACCAGATGGCCGACATGGGCTTCCTGCCCGAGGTCACCGAGATCCTCGACCTGGTGCCGGCCGGCGGCCAGCGGATGCTCTTCTCCGCCACGCTGGAGAACGAGATCGACACCCTGGTGAAGCGGTACCTGAACAAGCCGGTCACCCACGAGGTCGACCCCTCGGCCGGTGCGGTCACCACCATGACCCACCACATCCTGGTCGTGAAGCCCAAGGACAAGGCGCCGGTCACCAACGCGATCGCCGCCCGCAAGGGCCGCACGATCATCTTCGTCCGCACCCAGCTGGGCGCCGACCGGGTCGCCGACCAGCTGCGCGACGCCGGGATCAAGGCCGACGCGCTGCACGGCGGGATGACCCAGGGCGCGCGTACCCGCACCCTCGCGGACTTCAAGGACGGCTACGTCAACGCCCTGGTCGCGACGGACGTCGCGGCCCGCGGCATCCACGTGGACGACATCGACCTGGTGCTGAACGTGGACCCGGCCGGCGACCACAAGGACTACCTCCACCGCTCCGGCCGCACCGCGCGGGCCGGCCGCTCCGGCACCGTCGTCACCCTGGCGCTGCCGCACCAGCGCCGCGGCATCTTCCGGCTGATGGAGGACGCGGGCGTGGACGCCTCGCGGCACATCGTCGGCAACGCCTTCGACGCGGACGTGGCACGGATCACCGGCGCCCGCTCGCTGAGCGAGATCCAGGCCGAGTCGGCCGCGTCCGCCGCCCAGCAGGCGGAGCAGGACGTGGTCCGGCTGCAGCGGGACCTGGAGAAGCTGCAGCGGCGCGCGGTCGAGCTGCGCGAGGAGGCCGACCGGCTCTCCGCGCGGGCCGCCCGGGACCGGGCCGAGATGGGGATCGAGGACGAGGCGGACACCGGGGCCTCGACCGCTGAGCAGGTGGAGGGCCAGGGCCAGGTCGAGGCTTCGACCGGGCCGGTCGCCGCTGCCGCGGCTGCCCCCGCCGGGTCCGCGGAGGCCGTCGAGGGCTCGGCGCCGGAGGCGTCGCGGGGCGAGCGTCCGGAGTCGGCCGGGCAGTCCGTGCGCGAGATGCGCGGGCAGTCCCGCACCTTCGACCGCGACCGGGACCGTGACCGTGACCGTCGGGATGACCGGCGGGACGACCGTGGTGGGCGTTCCTTCGATCGGGACCGCTCCTTCAACCGCGAGGACCGCGGCGGCCGTTCGTTCGACCGTCGGGACGACCGCGGTGGCCGTTCCTTCGACCGTCGGGACGACCGGCGGGACGACCGTGGCGGGCGTCCGTTCGACCGTGACCGCTCGTACAACCGCGAGGACCGCGGCGGGCGCTCGTTCGACCGCCGGGACGACCGCGGTGGCCGTTCCTTCGACCGTCGGGACGACCGGCGGGACGACCGCGGCGGGCGTTCCTTCGACCGGGACCGCTCCTTCAACCGCGAGGACCGCGGCGGCCGTTCGTTCGACCGCCGGGACGACCGCGGCGGGCGTCCGTTCGACCGGGACCGTTCCTACAACCGCGACGACCGCGGCGGGCGCTCCTTCGACCGCCGGGACGACCGTCCGGCCCGCCCGCACTCCCAGTCCCGCCCCTACGGCGGCGACCGCGAGCGCGGCGCGCGTCCGGCCTTCGGTGACCGGGACCGCAGCAGCAACCGTCCGTACGGGCGTCGGGACGACCGGGGCGGGCGCGGCTTCGAGCGGCGCGACGACCGCGGCCCGCGCGGCTTCGACCGCCCGGACGGCGACCGCAAGCCCCGCTGGAAGCGCAACGGCTGACGCCGCGTCAGCGTGACGGCCGAACGGCCGGAGCCGTCCCCCTGCTTCGGGGGGCGGCTCCGGCCGTTTCGCGTTCCGGTCCGCCGCCCGCGGTGATCGCCGGAAGCCGAAGCCCCTCACACCTGTGCGACACAGCAGGTAGGCTACGGTTCGGCCACCCGGAACCGCTGGCACCACTCCAGGGGACCGGTCGGCCGCGGGCCGCTAGCTCAATTGGCAGAGCTGCGGACTTTTAATCCGTAGGTTCAGGGTTCGAGCCCCTGGCGGCCCACAGAACGGACAGCAGCCGCGCGGGCAGGGTGGGGACGTCCCCTGCCGCCGCGGCCCCCCGGCGAGTTCCTCGCTGCCTCCCCTGTCGTACCTTCCTCATCCCTCATCTGATGGCGAGTCGGCCTGCCGGAATCCGCGACCGGTAGGGACGGCTCCGGAACCGCCTTGCATGACCATGCGTAGGAGTGCATACTTCTAGCATGTCCAAAGTGCTCTCCTCCCTCCCTGTCGGCGAGCGGGTCGGTATCGCCTTCTCCGGTGGCCTCGACACCTCGGTAGCGGTCGCGTGGATGCGTGAGAAGGGCGCTGTGCCCTGCACCTTCACGGCCGATCTCGGCCAGTACGACGAGCCCGACATCGCCTCGGTGCCCGGCCGCGCCGGTGCCTACGGCGCCGAGCTCTCCCGTCTCGTGGACTGCAGGGCCGCCCTGGTCGAAGAGGGCCTGGCCGCTCTGACCTGCGGTGCGTTCCACATCCGCTCCGGCGGGCGGCCGTACTTCAACACCACCCCGCTGGGCCGGGCGGTGACCGGCACCATGCTGGTCCGCGCCATGCTCGAGGACGACGTCCAGATCTGGGGCGACGGCTCCACCTACAAGGGCAACGACATCGAGCGGTTCTACCGCTACGGCCTGCTGGCCAACCCCGCCCTGCGGATCTACAAGCCGTGGCTGGACGCGGAGTTCGTCGGCGAGCTGGGCGGCCGGACCGAGATGTCCGAGTGGCTCCTCGCCCGCGACCTGCCGTACCGGGCCAGCACCGAGAAGGCGTACTCCACGGACGCCAACATCTGGGGCGCGACCCACGAGGCCAAGGCGCTGGAGCACCTGGACAACGGGGTCGAGCTGGTCGAGCCGATCATGGGCGTCCGGTTCTGGGACCCCGAGGTGGAGATCGCCGCCGAGGACGTCACCATCGCCTTCCAGCAGGGCCGGCCGGTGGCGATCAACGGCAAGGAGTTCCCCTCCGCCGTCGACCTGGTGCTGGAGGCCAACGCGATCGGCGGCCGGCACGGGCTCGGGATGTCCGACCAGATCGAGAACCGGATCATCGAGGCCAAGTCCCGGGGGATCTACGAGGCCCCCGGCATGGCGCTGCTCTTCGCGGCGTACGAGCGGCTGGTCAACGCGATCCACAACGAGGACACCGTCGCCGCGTACCACAACGAGGGCCGGCGGCTCGGCCGGCTGCTCTACGAGGGCCGGTGGCTGGACCCGCAGGCGCTGATGATCCGCGAGTCGCTGCAGCGCTGGGTCGGCTCGGCGGTCACCGGCGAGGTGACGCTGCGGCTGCGGCGGGGCGAGGACTACTCGGTCATCAACACCACCGGACCGGCCTTCAGCTACCACCCGGACAAGCTGTCGATGGAGCGGACCGAGGACTCGGCGTTCGGCCCGACCGACCGGATCGGCCAGCTGACCATGCGGAACCTGGACATCGCCGACTCCCGCTCGCGGCTGGAGCAGTACACCGCGCTCGGCCTGATCGGCGGCGAGGGCTCCGGCACCGAGTCGGCGGCCGCGGTGGCCGCGGGCGCGCCGGCCGGGCTGATCGGCGAGCTGACGGCCGGCGGCGCGGAGACGATCGCCTCCCGCGGGGAGGCCCCGGCCAACGAGGAGCTGCTGGACAGCGCGGCGATCGAGTCCGGCACGGACTGATACGCGGGAAAACCGGCGCCGCTTGTGCCGCCGCCTTTGTCCACACGGCGAAGGCGGTGGGACGGCGGTGGTGTCTCACGCGTCCTGTCGGGGGGCTTCAGGTTCCCGTAGAGGGCTGGTGGATCGCCAGCTTGAAGCTCCCCCGAGACGCAGGGTGGGTGACGGGTGGACCTGGCGCAGACAACGCCGGTCAGCCGGTCTTGTCCGCCAGCCGGCGGAGCGTTCGCCCGAGGTCCACGAGGTAGGAGGGTAGTGCTTGCTCCGCTTCGCCCAAGCGGCGCATGTACTCCACTGCTCTTGCGTACGCCGAGGCCGACTCGTCCAGATCACCAGTGGCCTTGTAGACGTCTCCCATCGAGTTCAGCACCGCACCGTAGGAGCCGGGATCTGTGTCTGCATCGACCAGTTCGAGGGCGTGCCGATACGCGGCCAAAGCGTCCTGGTACGCCTCCGAGCGGCCTTTGTCTCCGAGCTGCTCCCAGTTCTGCCCCAACTCGTGGTACAGGACCGCCCGCGAGGCCGCCGACTGCGGGTGCTGTTCATTCTCCAGCGACAGCCGATCCCCGACCTCGTGCAGAGTGGTGCCAGCCTCCTCCTGATCGCCAGACTCGATGAGGCATCCGCCGAGTGCGATCAGGCTCACAGTGAGGTCATGGCTGCGGTTGGCCTTGCGCTTGTACTCGACCGCTTCCCGGAAGTTGGTGACAGCATCCTCAAGGCGGCCCATGGCCTGCTGCGAGTCGGCCAGGTCGTGCAGGATGACGCCGTAGTACCCGGGCTTGGCTTCGCCGTCGATCAGATCGCGTGCTTCCTCGAAAGCGGCAACGGCCTGCTCCAACAGCGTCTTGGCGCGCTCGGTGCCCGTGTTTTCGGACATGTTGGATCCCCCTGTCTCCGTGCGGTGGAGCAGATTCTGGGCAGTTTCGCTGAGCCGCCATCCGCGGCCGTGCAAGGCGTTCGCGAGGTAGGACTCGGTAGAGATCACGTCCCGGTGCGGACGTTTGAGCACGTGCAGTTGGGCGGTGAGGATCGCTCTCAACTCGTCGATGGTCTGTTCCTCGTCGAGGCGCCCGAGTCGGTATCTCACGAAGGCCAGGCGGCCACGGGTACCCAAAGTCTCGGGTGCATCGGGCCCGCTCACCACGGTTTCGACCGCGAATACCTCCTGAAATTGGCTCTCCGCCTCCTCCAGCTTGCCATTGTCCTCAGCGCGGCTGGCGAGGTTGTAGCGGGTGATCAGAACCAATGGATCGTCCATCGGCAGTACTACGCGCTCGAGCTCGAGGAGTGCCCGGTACTGAGCCTCAGCCTCGGCGGTCCGGCCTTGAGCCCAGCGGAGGACAGCGATCTCCCCTTGGGCGTCGAGAGTGTCCCTATGGAAGGCGCCCAGCAGACGCAGTCGTGCGGCGAACACCTCCTTGAGCTCGGTTTCCGCCTCCTTGAGTTGGTCGGCCTCCATGAGTGCCTCACCGAGCCGTTTACGCACGGAGAGCACATCCAGATGATCTGGCGTCAGATCCCGTTCAACAGCGGCTCGGAGGTTCCGCCAGTACTCGACAGCGTCGGCGGCGCGTCCGGTCGCCTCCAGACTTCCTCCCGCGCGCAGGAGCACGGGGTGTACTCCGGGCTCGATCAGAAGTTTCTCTGCGACGAGTTGGAGAGCCGTGCAGTTGGCGCGGAGAACGCTGGTCAACGGTGTGGCCCGGTCGCCCTTTGGCCAGATGTCGAACAACGCGTCAGCTGCGGCGCGGGCCAGGCGCCGCACTGTCTCAGGGGAGAGTTCCTCGCGGGTCGCACGCTGGGTCAGCAGGTGGACCCGGACGTTGCGATCAGTCGTGTCCTGAGGAGCGAAATCGATCAGGTTCCAGCGGTGCAGGCAATGCAGGGCATCGAGGGCGTCTTCAACCTGGACCAGTGCGTTCTCGGCCCGGTTTCGGGCAAGGCTGTCGCCGAGATACACGCGCGCAGAGGAACTGGTCAGGACCGGAGTCGGGATGCCTTCGGGAGCGAGCATGCTGATTAGCTCCAGCATTGGGCGGGCCAACCCAGCCGGAGGGATCATGTCAGCCTGTTCGATGGACAGGTGCCAGACGCCGGCGAGCGGGCCGTGCGGGTCCTCCCGGGACTCGACTGCGTCACTCATGCGGCGTTGGGCGAGACGCTCGCGGTAGGCACGGCAGTCCAAGCCGTGGTGGTTGATCAGGAAGCCTGCCGCTTGCCACAGTGCCAAGGGCAGGCATCCCAAATCCTTGACGAGTTCGAGCACTTCAGTCGCATGGTGCTCGCACTGGTGGACGGTCAGACTCCCGTCCAGCAGGATCTGGTCCAGATATTTCCCGGCTTGCTCCTCCTCGAACAGGCCCACGGGCAGCAGGTCGCCCTGGCCGATCAGAGCGGCATCGCGGCGCTTGGTGGTGATGATGACCTTGCCGTACGGCGACGAGGGGGGCCAGAGGCCGGCTAGCTCATCCATGTCCACCAGGTCGTCCAGCACCATCAGC
Source organism: Phaeacidiphilus oryzae TH49 (assembly GCF_000744815.1). Classification (NCBI taxonomy): domain Bacteria; kingdom Bacillati; phylum Actinomycetota; class Actinomycetes; order Kitasatosporales; family Streptomycetaceae; genus Phaeacidiphilus; species Phaeacidiphilus oryzae. The sequence goes on along the minus strand of NZ_JQMQ01000005.1, from coordinate 3,374,523 downwards.
CAGCGCCAGTCTGCGCCCTGTGCCCCCAACCAGTCGCGGAACCTCTGGGCATTCTCCTCGTGGCTGTCACCGCCGGTATGCAGTACTTGATCCGCGAGCCTCGCATAGGCGGTGATCACCTGATCCCTCCTAGCAGTGACCCACATCAAGATCTCCACAGCCCTCTCGTCCCACTGGGTGCGGGCGTATTCTGCTGCGATCTGCGTCTTTCCGACGCCGCTCGTGCCGGTGAGGATCTGCCATGCCGCATTCGTGGCCGCTAAGGCGTCGGCGAGCTCAATAGCCACGCGGCGACGCTGGTAGTGCATGGCCGCTCTTGGGATGTCTGCAGACTGGAAACGGCGGCGTCCGGAGGGCTCCGCCGGCACTTGAGGGGGGCCCATGGGGCCAAAGAGATAGATGTTTGTCTGTGGCTTGTACGTGGCCTTCTTGCCGCTCAACAAGTTCGTGCTGTTCTGTTCAGCAGTTGCATACTGAGACTGTACGCATCGTGTGTCCTGTGGGACCGCGCTCATCGTTTGCTCGATCTTCCAGATTCACGGTAGACGGCGTCTTGGCCTGCGGTGATGGCGACGCTGTGGTCGTCGGCCTTGGCAACCTGTACCTGCGCAACGACGCCGTTCCGGGCGTCCGCAGGCAGCAGCGCGTTGAGCTGCTCAACCAGATCCACCAAGAGTTCGTGGATTGATGGGCCATCCTCGTCCACCAACCGCTGCAGACGTCGGCTCCAGACACCGCGGAGAACTGGAGCGACGTCAGCGTCGCCCGCATCGCGGGCGTCCAGGAGGTCGGTCCGCAAGGACTCCAGTTCTCCACTCACCACCTTGGCCTGCTGTGCTGGGCGTACACGTGACCACATCCGCTTCACCGCGGCCTGGGCTTGACGCCACGCATCCGTGGACATCGCTGTGACCAGGGCGTTCCCTGCTGTCACGACGATCTGGTCCATCACATGCCCCCTCCGTCTGCGGCCGCCTGGCTGCGCGCCAACCGGGCTGTGCGCTCCATGCTGACGCCGTGCCGGGGTCGGACCTAGGGCCTTGCGGACCCTTCCTGGCAGCAGACAGACCCCTGCCGGAAGCTTCCCCGGCAGGGGTCTGGCTCGTGCTGCTCAGATCAGGGTCCGCCAGTAATACCAGAAGCGGTTGAGGATCAGCATCGCGATCACGAAGTACCACAGGGCCGGGACCACCCAGTGGTACCAGGAGCCGGCGAAGGCCCTGGCCCAGGCGGGGGCCGGGAGGACGCCGTGCCGGATGTTGTGCAGCAGCGTGTACCAGAAGAGCGCGATGGTGGCGAGCCACACCGCGATGCAGTACGGGCAGAGGGCGCCGATCGAGTACAGCGTCTGGTCCATCAGCCAGGTGATGAAGCCGGCGCCGAAGAGCGTCCCCGCCTGCAGGCCGAGCCAGATCCAGCCGGGCAGCTCGGCCCCGGACAGCACCACCACGGCGACGGTGGCCACGACCGCGAAGCAGGCCAGGCCGAGCAGCGGATTGGGGAACCCGAAGACGTGCGCCTGGGCGCTCTTCATCACCGAACCGCAGCTGATCACCGGGTTGATGCTGCAACTCGGCACGTAGTTCGGGTTCTTCAGCAGCTTGATCTCGTCCAGGGTGAGGACGGTCGAGCCGATCAGGCCCACCACGCCGGCGATCAGCAGCAGCCAGCGGTAGGCGCGGCCGGTGTCCACCGGGCCGGCCAGGCGGGCGGCCCAGCCGGTCCGGGCGGAGGCCGTGGGCGTGGCGGAGGCCGTGGCGGAGGCCGCGGGCGCGGTCGCGCCCGGGGCGTCCTGCCTCCCGGTGCCCTCGGCGCCGGTCGCGGTCACTTCTTGGTCCCCAGCGCCTGGTTCACCGCGGAGGTCCACTGCGCGGAGGTGGTGGTGCCGCCGACGTTCAGCTTGGTGCCGTTGAGGATGGCGGTCGGGGTGGCGCTGACGCCGCTGGAGTTGAAGGCGTCGGAGACCTTCTGGGCCCAGGGCTTGAAGGTGCCGCTCTTGACCTCGTCGACGAAGGCCGTGGTCTTCAGGCCCGGCACCTTGCCGGCCAGCTCCAGCAGGTAGTTGGTGTCGCCGAACTTGTCGACGGTCTCCTCCGGCTGGTTGGCGTAGAGGACGTCGTGGAACTTCTTGAACATCGTCGGGCTCTCGTTGAGCGCGGCACCGGCGGCGGCCAGCGCGTTCATCGAGCCGTTGCCGCCGTTGTTGTTGTCCAGGAACGTCCCCATGTGGTACTCGATCTTGTACGTGCCGTTGTCCGCCATCGACTGGATGGTGGTGCCGGCGGACTTCTCCAGGCCGTCGCAGACCGGGCAGCGGAAGTCCTCGTACATCTGCAGGGTGTTCTTGGCGGTCGCCCTGCCGTAGACGATCACGGTGCCGTCGGTGCCGGTGGCGTTCTTCGGGACGACCAGCTTCCCGGAGGAGGCGGAGGAGCCCGAGCCGGAGCCCGAGCCGCCGGCCAGGCCGACCGCGGCGCCGACGCCGCCGCCGACCACGACCACGGCGGCGACCGTGATCGCGATGATCTTGTTGCGGCGGGACCTGCGCTCCTGGGCCGCGCGCTCGGCCATCATCCGCTCGCGGGCGGCGCGCTTCTTGGCGTTCTTGTTCTGGTTGTTGCTGATCTGGTTATCGGACATTCCGGACATGATGCTGATGCTCCCGGCTGGGCGTGACAACGGTTGGACGGCTGAGGGGGAGAGGGCCGTCCGGGTGTGCCGAGGTCAGGCGCAGGCGGGGACGGCCGCGGTCCGGGCCGGGGGGCCGCGCCGGCGGGCGGTGCGGAGCAGGACGTCGCGAGGGGCCGGGCGCCAGGGCTCGGGCGGCTCCGGGGGCCGGAGGGCATCGCGGAGGTCGTCGCCGAGCAGCGCCGCCCGCAGGACGGCGAACAGCCGCAGCGCCGCCCCCGCCGCCTCGGCCACCGACGCGGCCAGCGTGCTGAGGGAGCGCAGGGCGCGGAAGACCGCGTCCTCGCCGAGCCGCAGCCAGGCCGCGCCGAGGAGGCCCGCGCCCAGGTGGGCGCCGAGGAGGAAGAGGAGCTGGGCGGTGGTCAGCGCGGACGGCAGGACGCCGATGGCCGGATGCGGTGCCTCCGGGCCGATGAAGCCGAGAACGGCTCCGCGTACCGGGCCGTCGCCGCAGAGCAGCAGGCTCGGCAGGCCGGCCGCCGCATGGTGGTCGGCCGGGCAGTCCGTCTGGCTGACGTTGTAGGTCGCGTTCAGCCCCAGTTCGAGCGGGACGAGGAGGGCCGCGATCGGCAGGAAGCCGCGCTCGCGGGCGGTCAGCACGGAGGCGACGGCGATGATCGCCACGCCGGCCAGGGCGACGGTGGCCAGCGGCAGGGGCGCTCCGGTGACCAGGATCTGGCCGCCTGCGGACAGGGCGAGCGCGAGCGCGGCGAAGACCGCGGCGCGTACGACCCTGAACGGGAGGGCGGAGTCCATGCTGCGGAGTCTAAGTCACCCGGATGTGGGAACGGGGGGCCGCGGCGGGAACGATCATGCCGGCGTGGTACGGGTCACCTGAAGCAGCAACTCTGCGTTACTGCCGGTCCGGCGGAGGTGCTCGACCAGCAGCTCACCGGCCTGCTGGGGGTTCTGCCCGGCGAGGGCGCGGCGCAGGCGGTGGATCGCGGCCAGCTCGTCCGGGGTGGTCAGCAGCTCCTCGCGGCGGGTGCCGGAGGCGGCGATGTCGAGGGCCGGGTGGACGCGGCGGTCGGCGAGGAGGCGGTCCAGCCGCAGCTCCATGTTGCCGGTGCTCTTCAGCTCCTCGAACCAGTAGTCGTCGCCGCGGGAGCCGGTGTCCACCAGGGCGGACGCCAGGATGGTGATCGAGCCGGCCTCCTCGGTCTCCCGGGCGGCGCCGAAGAAGCGCTTCGGGCCCAGTACGGCGTGGGCGTCGACGCCGCCGCTGAGGGTCTTGCCGCCGGCCGGCGCCTGGGTGTTGTACGCCCGGCAGAGCCGGGTCAGGGAGTCCAGCAGGATCACCACGTCTGTGCCGGTCTCGGCGAGGCGCTTGGCCCGCTCGACGGCCAGTTCGGCGAGGGCGGTGTGCTGCTCGGCGGGGTGGTCGAAGGTGGACGCCAGGACCTCGGCGGAGGGGTCGACGCGGCGGCGGAAGTCGGTGACCTCCTCGGGGCGCTCGTCCAGCAGGACGACCAGCAGGCGGCACTCGGGGTGGTTGGTCGAGATCGCCTGCGCCAGCTGCTGGAGGATGACCGTCTTGCCGGTCTTGGGCGGGGCCACGATCAGGCCGCGCTGGCCCTTGCCGAGGGGGGTGAGGAGGTCGATGGCCCGGGTCGTGAGCCGGTCGGGGGCGGTCTCCAGACGGAGGCGGCGGTGGGGGTGGAGGGGGGTCAGGTCCGCGAACGCCGGGCGGGCGGCGGAGGCGGCCGGGGGGAGGTGGTTGATCAGCTCGACGGTGGCCAGGGTGCGGCCGTCGGTGGTGGTGCCGTTCAGGGTGTCGCCGGGGCGGAGGCGGTGGCGGCGGATCAGCTCGGGCGGGACGCGGAGGTCCTGCCGGCTCGGGAGGTAGCTCTCCCGGGCCGAGGTGCGGAGGGTGCCGCCGGCGGGGGCGGGGCGTCTGCCGTTGCCGTGCTTGTTCGGGTTCGCGTTCGGGTTCGGCTTCGGGTTGGTGCTCCTCAGGTCGAGGACGCCGGCCACCGGCGTGGGCTCGGGTTCGGTGCGGGTGGGGCGTTCGAGGGTGGGTGCGGACATGGTGGTCCACCGTCCTTCCGGACTGGAGAGTGGGCCTCGACGGCGGGCGCTGCGACAGGTGGGCGCATACGGATGCCGGAGGCGGGTCGTGAAGCGGGTCCGCGCGGAGCGCGGGGTGGGGACTCATCGGATGAGTCCGGGGATTCGGCTGCGGAGTTCTGCTGCCTCGACGCGGCCGCTTGCAAGGTAACACGAACGGTGGGGTTTGGGCGAGGGGTCGTTTTTTTCTGCCACAGCGCCTGCCTCAGCGCCTGCCCCAGCGCCCCAGCGCCGCAACGCCGCCGCCGTAGGCGCGCGTAAGGGGCGCGGGGAAGGCCCCACGCCCCTTACGCGCGCCTGCCGCGGCGCCGCTGCCGGCTACGCCCCCAGAAGGTCTTCCAGGTAGTTGGGGCGGTCGACCGGGAGCATGCCGTCGAGCTGGTAGCGGGGCGTGCTCGGCTCCCAGTCGAGGTAGCCGCGGATCCAGTCGCCCATGCCGTCGGCGTAGCGGACGACGGCGTCGGTCTCCTCCTCGTTGAGGCCGAGGCGCCGGCAGAGCGCGGGGACCTGGCGGGAGAGCCGCCAGCACTGGTCGATCATCCACTGGCACTCGGCCAGCACGATCTTGTACGCCTCCTCCAGCGTGCACTGCTGCTGGTGCTGGACCACGGCGACCATGTTGTAGACGTCGCCGCGCGGCAGCTCCTTGGCGTACGAGCAGACGTCGTTGCAGATGCCGGGGATGTCGCCGGCCAGTTGGCGGAGCAGGCGCAGCTGGGGGCTGTGGAACGCGGCCGGCGGGACCTCTATCCGGTTGATCCGCTCGATCGCGTCCATCACCGTCTCCGCCCCGGAGGCGCCATGACGCACGATCATGAAGCTCGAACGGTCCGGGAAGACCACCCGCTTGCCGGCCGCGCGCTGCTCCGCGGCGAGCGAGCGGCCCGCCGCCTCGTTGGCGTGACTGGCCAGATACCACTCCCAGTTGGCGGCCGCCCGGGCGCTCCAGCGCGGGGACATCCCGCGGGTGAGGCGCTGCCAGAGGTCGGCGAAGGAGGCGGTGACCGGGGAGCGGCCGGCCCCGGTGTAGTCCCCGTGGGTGATCTCGATCAGCGGCTGGCAGACCTCGGCGGCCAGCCGGGGGCGGATGCCGACCTCGCCGTCGAACTGGTCGTCGAAGAGGAAGTAGAAGCCGAAGAGGTCGAAGGCCAGGGTCAGGCCGTCCTCGTCCGTCTCCGGGAACAGACGGGCCGTCAGGTCCTCTACGCCCCAGGCCTCGTAGAGGTCGACCGCGTCCTGGCCGCCGAGCATGCCGTGCCCCGTGAGCCAGTCGATGTGCCGGGCGGCTGCGGCGTCCAGGTGTTTGTTGCTGCGGGGCGGATACGGCACTTCGAGGCTGTGGCGCGGCGGCTGCGGCAGCGCGGACGTGACCATCTGCCTTTCCCCTCCCTGCGGGACCCGGACCCGGTTGTCGCTGATCCAAGGGGGTCCGGAGTCCGGCTCGACTCGCGGGCAATCGACGCTACCGGAAGAGATCAACGTAATGTGAGCCGATCACCGGCCAAGTGTTTGACGATGACTCAGCCATCGTATTCCAGCCATTGTGGCAGCGGACCCCTACTTGCGGCTCTTCCCTCGGGCGGGACACCTGCGGCCCCCGGCGCGGATAGCCTGGGTGGCGACGGGGTAGCGGGTGGGGCGGCGCCGGGAAGGTCCGGGCAGGACAGGCAGGAGGGGCCGGCTGTGACGCGGGGCCTGTACGAACGCGATCAAGAGCTGACGCACGCCGAGGAGTCGATCCGCGGGGTCTGCCGGCGTTTCGAGTCCGGCGGCACCGAGCTGGGTGACCTGCTGCTCTACAACGGCCGGGCGGGCAGCGGGAAGACCAGTCTGCTGGCCGAGGTCCGGCGCTCCGCCGGGCAGCACGGCTGCACGGTGCTGTTCGCCCGTGGCGCGGAACAGCAGGGGACGGTCCCGTTCGGGGTGATCCGGCAATTGCTGCAGCCGCCGCTGGCCCGGCTCACCGACCAGGAACGGCGCGAGCTCTTCGGCAACTGGTACGACGTCGCCGCGCCCGCGGTCGGGATGGCCCCGCCGTCCACCCAGATGCCCTCCGACCCCACCGGCGTGCTGGACGGGCTGGACTGGGTGGTCACCCAACTCGCCGTCCGCAACGCCCCGTTGACGCTGATAGTCGACGACCTCCACTGGGCGGACGCGGAGTCGCTGCGCTGGCTCGACTCCTTCCTGGTGCGGATAAGGGAGCTGCCGGCCCTGGTCGTCCTCGCCTACCGGCCGGAGGAGCTGGCCGACGCGCCGGAGCCGGCGGTGCACCTGGTGGACGGGCATCTCACCCGTCCCATCCCGCTGCGCGACCTCAGCCCGGACGCGGTGGCCGCGCTGGCCCGCCGCGAACTGGCGGACTCGGTGGGCGCGCCGGACGACGCCTTCTGCCGCGAGGTGTGGGCGGTCACCGCCGGAAACCCGTACGAGGTCGTCGAGTTGCTGGCCAAGGTGCGGGACCGCGGGATCGCCCCGGTCGAGGACTCGGCGCCGCGGCTGCGCGATCTGGTGGCCTCCGGCAAGGGCCCGGCGCTGATCCGGCGGCTGGAGAAGTTCGGTCCCGCCGCCTTCCGGTTCGCCTGGGCCGCCGCCGTCCTCGGCACCGAGATCGATCCGCAGCTGTGCGCCAACATCGCCGCGCTCGGCCCGGCGGACGCAGCGGCCGCCATCGACCAGCTGCGCGAGGAGCGCATCCTGAGCGGCGGCCGGACCCTGGAGTTCGTCCACCCGACCATCGCCACCACCGTCTACCAGGCCATTCCGCCGGCCACCAGGACGGGGATGCACGGCATCGCGGCCCAGGCGGTGCTGGACGCGGGTAAGGGCGTGGCGGCGGCCTCCCGGCATCTGCTGGAGGTCCACCCGGACGACGATCTGGAGCTCGTCCGCCAGCTGCGCGAGGCGGCGGCGGAGCATCTCGCGGTCGGCGCCCCGGAGGCGGCCAGGCGCTGCCTGGAGCGGGCCCTGGCCGAGCCGCCGGCGCCGGAGGACCGGGCCGGGGTGCTGTACGAACTCGGCTGCGCGACCCTGCTGACCAACCCGCCGGTGACCGTCAACCACCTGCGGGCCGCCCTGGCCGCCACGCCGGGGCTGGACCAGGAACGCCGGGTGTACGCCACTCAGCGCTTGGCTCAGGCGCTGAGTCATACCAATCAATTGGGCGAGGCGGCCCGGGTGGTGGCCGAGGAGGCCGACCGCACCCCGCCGGGCCCGCAGCGGATGCGGCTGCTCGCCGCCCACGCCATGTGGCGGGTCTTCTCGGGCGACGAGGACGACGCGAGGGAACGTTCCCGCCGGCTGGCCGAGCTGGCCCGGGGGCGCACCGGGCGGGACGCCTGGGAGCGCGCGGTGATGGCCATGCGCGCCTGGGACCTCACCCTGCGCGGGGAGCACACCACCGAGGCGCTCGCCCACGCCGAACTCGGGCTCCAGGACGGCCGGCCCGCGCCGGGGATCGGCTGGAGCAACGATTTCTGGGGCTTCGAGATCCCCACCGTGCTGGGCTTCAGCTACATCTACAACGACCGGCTGGACATCGCCTCCGAGCTGTTCAACGGAGCCGCGGCGGAGTTCGAGCTGCTCGGCTGGTCCGGCGCCCATCTGGCCTTCGCCACCATGTCGCAGGGCCTGGTCGCGCGCCGCTGGGGCCACCTCAGGGCGGCCGAGCAGCTGCTGCGCGAGGCGCTGCGGAAGTCCGACCGGCTCGGGCGCGGCACGCCGCTGCAGTGGGACACCGTAGGCCTCCTGATCGACACCTGCTGGCCCGGGGCAAGACCAAGGCCGCGTTGGAGGTCGCCGAGGAGTACCAGTTCGGGCCGCCGTACCCGGCGTCCATGGTGCTGCCGGACGCGCCCACCCTGTACGGCCGCATGCTGCTGCTCCGCAACCGGCCCAAGGAGGCCGCCGAGGTCCTCCTCCAGGCGGGTGAGCGGCTGGACGCCCGCGGGCAGCACAACCCCGTCTGGGCGCCCTGGCCGGGCCACCTGGCGCGGGCCATCCGCAAGCAGCAGCCGGACCGGGCGCGGGCGCTGACCGCCCAACTGCTCAAGCGGGCTGAGCGGTTCGGCACCCGCTCGGCGGTCGGCGGCGCGCTGCGGCAGTGCGCGGAGATGGCCGACCGGACGGAGGACCAGCTGGTCCTGCTGGAGCAGGCGGTGGAGTCGCTGGGCCAGTCCCCGACGGGGTACGAGTACGCGCTGGCGCTGGTCGACCAGGGCGGTGCGCTGCGCCGGGCCGGGCGGCCCCAGGAGGCCGGCGAACCCCTGTACATGGGGCTGGAGCTGGCGATGGAGTGCGGGGCCGACGGGCTGGCCAGGCGGGCCAGGTCCGAGCTGGCGGCGGCCGGACTCGGGGCGTTCCGGCGGCGGCCGGTCAGCGCCGAGCCGCTCACCGAGCTGGAGCGCGAGGTGGCCGGGATGGCCTCCTCGGGGATGCCGGCGGCGCAGATCGCCGACCGGCTCGGGGTCGAGGTGCGGGACGCCGTGCAGCTGCTGGCGGCGGCCCACCGGAAGGTCGGCGCCGGGCCGAGCGGACTCTCCCGGGCGCTGGGGCGGCTGGCGGAGATCGCCGAGGAGGACGACGAGGTCGAGGAGGCGGAGGACTCGGACGGCAACAGCGGGCGCGGCGGTGTCTCGGGGCTCGGACGAGCGGCGGGGGACGGCCCCGGTGGCCGCGGCGGTCTCGGTGGTCTCGGCGCTGCCGGAGCGGGTGGCGGTGGCCTGGTGATACCGCAGCGGGAGGCGCCGGACGAGGACGCGGAGGCCTGGCAACGGAGTTCGGGCTGAGCGGACGGCCGGAGCGGCGGGGGCGGCCGGGCCGTGCGGGGCGGCCGAGGCCGTGCGAGCGGCGTTGCGGGCCGCCGGCCGGTTGCGGGGCTTGCGCGTTCGCGACGGGGCTTGGGCTGGATTGCGAGGGAGCGTCAGCTCCGGTGTCCGGCAAGGCAATCGCCCGTACCGGATGGCCGGAATCGCGGTGGCGGAACCGGCGCGGACGCTTCCGTGGTTGCTCTGAACCCCTGCGTACCGAACGGGACTGGCCGATAACGTTCGCACGTATGGCCGTTGCCGTGGCGGCGGTTTCTGTGGATCATGGTCCTCGCGTACGTCCTCGCCGTGGCGCTGCCCGGGCCTGGCGAGGCCGTGCGCGTTTTTGTGGGGGGCTGTCGGGGTGCTGTCGAAGCGCCGCCGAGGCGTCGGGCGGCCACGGTGAGTAGTCGGCCCGTGCTTCTGGGTGCGGTGGGCGCGCGGTCGCGCGAGCGGGGCGTGAAGGATTTCGCAGCCCGGGTTTGAGGCCGGGGGCCAGGAGTTCGTTGCTGGTCAGGGTGGGTGCGGCGAGTGACACCGGACCGGTTCTGGGGGCATCTGGGGTGGACGACGCGCCACATCCGGAACATCAGTCCCCTTGAACCGCTTGGAATCGGGGCGGCGAAGTATTACCTTCTGATAACGCAGCGCGGTCGCCAGGCCGTTCGACGAACGGCGCCGTGCCGCATCGCCTAATCGCCCGGGCGCAGTTGACGAACCGTCGACGGCGTCCGGAAGAGCCGGGGACCCACGTCCTTGGGGTGAATCCGCGGAAGCCGTGCCCGCGGGCACGGTGGAGGCGGTAGGAGACCTTCCCGCTCCGAACCCGTCAGCTAACCCGGTCGGCGAACGGAAGGAGAGGAGTACGCCGTCATGGCGTCGTACCGCGTGACCTGGGGTGCCGATTCGGCGACAGCCGGAACCGAGGTGCTTCCCGAGGGTCCCACGGGCTTTGACGAGCCGGGCGACGGGTCGGGCGACTGGTCGTCGACCCGGCCGATGCTGATGGTCCAGGACCCCGCGATGGCCGGCCCCGCAGGAGCGGCGCTGCCGACGCAGGCGCTGCCCGTGGTGGACCACGATCCCGCCCTCGACGCCCGCAACGCCCTCGACGGCATCGGAATCGGAACCGGGCCGGGCTTCGCGCCGGACTCCGCGCCGGGCGCCCAGGTGCCCGCGCAGGGGCGGCGGTGGGCCTCGCGGCCGGGATCGGCGGCCATGCTCGGACTGGCGGCGATGGCCGCGGTGGGCGGTGCGACCGCCTCCAGCGCGTACGCGGCGGAGCCCTCGGCGGCCGCCGGTGGCGGCCGGGCCGGCGTCGCGGCGGAGGACACCGCCTCCAACCCCCTTGCCCAGCAGGAGGATCGGCAGGATCCGGGGCTGGCGCTCGCCGCCCGGCTGAGCGGGCACGCGGAGGCCGCGAACCGCGGTGCGCAGGAGGCGCGGCTGCGGGCGGCCGAGGAGGCGAGGGCGCGGGCGGCCGCGTCCGCGGCGGCGGCCGACTCCGCATCCGGGACCGCGGTGGCGGCTGCGGCTGCGGCCGAGGCCGGGACGGAGGCCTCCGAGGTCGGAGAGCTGGTGGCGCCGGTCGAGAAGAGCGAGGGGCGGGCCGTCGCCACGCGCGCCGGCTACTGGTCGCACCTCAACCCGGGCAAGGACATCGCGGCGAAGTCGGGGACGGTCGTCCGGGCCATCGGCGACGGGGAGATCACCTCGGCGGCCTGGGCCGGTTCGCACGGGTACCGCGTGGTGCAGACGCTCCGGGACGGGACGCAGATCTGGTACTGCCACCTGGCCGCGGTCGCCGGGACCGGGTCGGTCAGTGCGGGGCAGCCGGTGGGGCGGGTCGGGGCGACCGGCGGGCTGGCGTCCTCACGCCTCCATCTCGAGGTGCGGACGGGCGGCGGGGAGCCGCAGGACGCGTCGGCGTGGCTGGCCCGGCACGGCCTGTCGATCTGACCGCTCTCGCCGGCTCGTTCTTCCTTCTCTTTCTCCGGGCGCGATCCCGTCTGCGGTGACCCGCGCCCCCACGATCCCGACGGCCCCGGTGGAAACCCCCCGACACCGGGGCCGTCGGTCTGTTTCCTGCCGCTGGGTCAGGCCCTGCGGTCGGCGATGAGCCAGGAGGCGGCGGCGGTGGCGGTGGAGACCGCGGCCACCGCGGGCCAGGGGCCGATCTTCTTGGCCAGGGGGTGGGAGACGGCGAGGGCGCCGACGGAGAGGCCGGCCAGTGCCGCCGCGCCCGCGTTGCCCGCGGCCTTGCGCCACTGCGGGGTCGCCGCGGCCAGCGCGGCGCCGAAGGCCAGCCCGCCGAGCTGGCGCTTCTTCGTGGTACGGGCCACGGTGTAGCCGCCGAGCAGGCCGCCTGCGGCGATCAGGGACGAGGGGATACGGGCCATGACGGTACCTCCAGTGCGAGTGATCCGCTGATGACCCTAACTCCGGCCCCCGAGCTCAGTTGGTCCGGGTGTTGTGCAGGTGGAGGCCGATATAGCCGAGGTAGATCCGCCCGGTCCCGGAGCAGTCGTCCCGGTAGTGGAGCCGGGGCGCCGTACCGCCGCCGCCGATGCGGAGGTGGGCGCCCATGAAGACCCTGCCGGTGGGGTCCACGTCGCTCGGCACCGGGAAGAGGCGCTCGCGCTTCCACTTGGCGTTGGTGCTCACCGTCCGCGACTCGTCCCGGATGACCTTGCGCGGTGGGAACGGATGGCAGTCCCCCGGGGTGTTCTCGCACCACCAGCGGAAGTCGCCGCCGCTGGTGCCGGCCACGGCCGCCTCCGCGTAGTCCTGGAGGGCGAGCAGTGCGTCCCAGGTCATCCGCACCCAGGTGGGGTGGTCCGTCTGGCCGTCCAGGTCCAGCGCCTCCTTGGCGTCGCCGGTGAACTGGAGGAGGCCGAACTCGTCCAGCCTGGGCAGGAGTTCGGCGAAGGAGGAGGGCGGGCGGTCGGCCGCGTCCGTGCTCTCCTCGTCCGCGTACGGGGGCGCGAAGGGGTCGCCGGACTGGCCGGCCGCGAGCAGCCGGCGGCGCAGCGTGCGCACCGCCCGGCGGGAGTCGCTGAGCTCGCTGTACTGGTCGTCGTAGTCGGCGGCGAGCAGCTGCTCCTGCCGCTCCGCCTCGCGCAACCGCCGCCGCATGTCCTGGAGTTCGGAGTTGCGGGAGCGGCGCTCCCCGGCGTCCGCCCGGTCCTCCCCGTTGTCGAAGAGGGCGCCCGGCGGGAGGTCCGGCAGCTCGGGGGAGTCCGCGCAGGGCGGCACGGCCAGGGCGGGGAGTTCGAGGTGGACGTCCGGCAGAGGCTGGTCGAGGGCGTGCCGTCTCGGCACCCAGGCGACGAGCCCGGCGGCCCGCCTGATGTCCTCGTCGATGGTGCGGCGGGCCAGCACCCGGTGGCGCTGCGCCTCGGCCGGCCAGGCCGGGTCGATGCCCGGCAGATAGGTGCGTATCGCACCGCCGTACACCCGGTGGTGCTCCAGGGAGCGGTTGAACTCCCGTTCGGCGCGCGGGGAGAGGGCGTAGAGGACGGCGAGGCCGGCGCAGCCGCGCAGGACGGGGTCGACGGTGCCGGAGAGCCACTCGTCGAAGTCGGTGCGGGAGGGCGTGGAGGCGACGATGATCGGGAGCCGCCGCTCGGGGTCGCAGAGCTCGTCCAGCACCTCGTCGACGTCGTCCGGCTCTATGACGGTGGACATCGCATGGACGCGGGCGGCCCCGCGGTGCGGCCCGTCGACGGCGGGGAAGCGGTCCAGCAGGCCGCGGGCCAGGCGCGGTACGGGGGCCTTGCCGGGCGCCGGCTGCGATCCGCCGCGCTGCGCGGGCAGCAGTTCGGAGTCCAGGCGGATCCAACTGCGGCCCTTGCGGCCCGGCGGAGTGCACAGCACGAGGAGGGTCTGCCAGATGCCCTGGGGGGTGTATTCGCGGAGTCGCCAGCGGGCATAGGCGGGTATGCCGGTGCCCGGGCCGCCCCCCACGTCGCGGTCCAGCACGGCCTGCTCGCCGACCCGGTAGCGGGCCGGGCCGTCGTCCGCGTCCGCGAACTCCGGGCAGGAGTCGTAGTGCTGGGCCTTGAGCCAGTCCCTGACCTGCTGTTCGGCCACGGCGATGCTCTCGGCGTGGCCGTGGCCGGTGCAGACCACCATGCGATAGGTGCCGTCAGGCATGGGCGGACCCTCCTGGCGCGGTCGGCGTCAACGTCTCCCGGATAACGCTCGGGTTACGAGAGTCAACGTGCCGAACGGTGGCAAAGGTTCCACCGCGGCGGAGGGTCGGCGAGAAGATGCCGAAGAGTCGGGAATCGGGCAGGTCAGGGGGGTGCGAAGGCCTGATTCCGGGTCGGCTCCGGGGAGTTCAGCGGGCCGGAGGGGCGAAGGGGTCGCCGGTGCGGGGCGGCGCGGGGCGGTCCTGCTTCTGCTCGTGCTCGTGCTCCGGCTCCGGCTCCGGCTCGCGCTGCCGGGCCGGCTGCGCGGTGGCGGCTGACGGAGCGTCAGCCGCGGGCGGGCGGCCGTCCCTGCGCTCGGCCTGCTGCGGCGGGGGCCAGGCGTCGGCGGGCTGGGTCGGCGGCTGCGGCTGGGCCTGCGGCAGCGGCAGCGGCTGCGGATGCGCCTGCGGCTGGGCCTGCGGCAGCGGGTAGCCGTACGCCTGCGCCGGCGGGTACGGGCCGCCGGAGTGCGGCGGGGACCACGGGCGGCGCTCGGCGGGGCCCGCCGGGTAGCCGGCGGGGTGGCCGGCCTGCCGGTAGGGCGGTGGCCCGCCGTGCGGCTGCGGCTGAGAGTACGGCGGCTGCGCCTGTATCGCCTGGAAGGCGGCCTGCCCCGGCCCGCCCGGGTACGGCCCCGGCCCGCCCGGGTACGGCACCGGCGCGTTGTACGGCATCGGCGGCGGCCAGGCGGCACGGTTCTGCCTGCGGTACCACTCCCGCGCCCCGACCTGCGCGAAGACCTCCGAGAGCTGGTCCTTGCGGCTCCACAGATGGTGCAGCAGCTCCTGCTCGCGCTCGGTGAACTCGGTGCCGCGGGTGGTGCCGCGCTCGGCCTTCTGCCGGAGGAAGGCCAGCGAGGTGGCGAAGGCCTGGTACTCCCGCATGATCCGCTCGCCCACCGGCCCCTGGGTGTAGCGGGCCAGGTCGCGGGCGTGCCGCCGGGTCGCCATCGAGGAGAGGACCAGCGGCTCGGGGGCGGTCAGCCAGCCGGCCCACGCGTACACCGGGAGCTGCTGGGAGATCACCTTCAGCTCGTCCTTCCGCGCCCACAGCACCAGCCAGACCATCAGGCAGAAGACCGGCAGCATGAAGCAGAGGTAGACGAGGAGGAAGCCGAGGATGCCGAAGCCGGAGGAGCCGTTCCAGGCGCCGTGCATCACCATCGCGCACACCCAGCCGCCGATCGGCGCCAGGATCCGCAGCGCCCGCCTGCGGGCTATCGCGGCCAGGCCGAAGCCGACCCCGGTCATCGCGGTGAAGAGCGGGTGGGCGAACGGCGACATCACCTCGCGGAGGAGGAAGGTGAAGACGGTGATGCCTATCCCGCCGCCGTCCGCGTGCTCCTCCAGCACCGTGCGGCCGATGTACAGCACGTTCTCGGTGAAGGCGAAGCCGGTGGCGGTGAACCCGGCGTAGACGATGCCGTCCACGATCCCGTCGAAGTCCCGCCGGCGGACCAGGAAGAGCAGCAGGATCGCGGTGCCCTTGCAGGTCTCCTCGACCAGCGGGGCCACGAAGCTCGCGCCGACCTGCTGGCCGCCCGCGCCCTGATGACTGACCAGCAGCCCGGTGGTCCAGCTGTTGGCGATGATCGCGATCAGGGTGGCGGCGCAGGCCCCCCAGGCGAAGCAGAAGAGGAGGTTGGGCACCGGCTCCGGATCGACCCGGTCGATCCACAGGAACACCCCGAGCACCAGCGGCACCGGCAGCACCGCGACCACCAGCCCGACCAGGAAGCCCTCGGTGCCGGTCTGGCGGTGGACGATGGCCAGGATCACCGCTCCGCAGATGGCCAGGACGGTGAAGACCGCGCCGATCCGCAGCGCCCTGCTCTCCAGCCAGGCTCGCGGCCGCGCCTTGTACCTGAGCCGCGCGGGCAGCGTGAACTTGGGCTGCTCGGCGGTCAGCGCGGGCACCGGGTACGGCGACGGCTGCTGCGGCTGTTCCGCGAGTGGACCCGGCTGTGCTCCGGGTGGCGGGCTGCTCACCGTATGACTCTAGCGTTCGCGTGCCTCAGCGGGCAGATGGACCGATAAGCCGGACAATCAGGCGGACGGCCGCCGCGGAGCGGACGGCGCCGGCCCCCCGGCCCGGCGGAAGAGCAGGTCGCGGACGACATGGCCGCGGGCCAGGCCCTGGCGCTCGAACTTGGTCATCGGGCGCCAGTCGGGGCGCGGCGCCCAGCCGTCGCCCTCCGGGTACGCGTTCACCAGGCCCGGCTCGGCCGAGAGCACCTCGAGCATCTGCTCGGCGTACGGCTCCCAGTCGGTGGCGCAGTGCACCAGCGCGCCGGGGGCCAGTCGGGAGACGGCGAGCCGCAGGAACTCCGGCTGGATCAGCCGCCGCTTGTGGTGCCGCTTCTTCGGCCACGGGTCCGGGAAGTAGACCCGGAGGCCGGCCAGCGAGGCGGGTTCGAGCATGTCGCGGAGGAGGATCACCGCGTCGCCCTGGGCCACCCGCACGTTCTCCAGGCCCTTGGCGGCGACCAGCCGGAGGAGGTTGCCGTGTCCCGGGGTGTGGATGTCCACGCCGAGGATCCCGGTCCCGGGGTCGGCCTCGGCCATCGCCGCGGTCGCGTCGCCCATCCCGAAGCCGATCTCCAGCACCACCGGGCGGGGCGAGCCGAAGAACTCGGCGAGGTCGAGCGGCTCGCCGTCGATGTCCCGGCCGTAGACCGGCCAGAGCGCCTCCATGGCGGTGCGCTGGGCGTCCGTCATCCGGCCGCGGCGCGGGTGGTAGCTGCGCACCCGCTGGTGATCCGGGACGTCCGGGGCGGCGGGCGTGGGCGTGGAGGGGAAGGCGCTGGTCACAATGACACAAGTGTAAGGGCGCCGGGCGGGGGGCGGTGCGGGCCCGAGCGGGTCAGCGCAGCTGGGAGGGCGTCGGCGCGGCCGGTCCGGGCCCGCAGCCCCGGCCGCGGGCGGCCCGTCAGCGCCCCTCCAGCGCGGCGAGCGCGGCCAGGGCCCGGTCCGCCACCTCGCGGCCGATCGGCAGCGAGGCGGTCGCCGCGGGCGAGGGCGCGTTCAGCACGTGCACCGCGCGCTCCTGCTCGCCGAAGGCGAAGTCGTCCAGCAGGGCGCCGTCCCGGGTCACCGCCTGCGCCCGCACCCCGGCCGGGGCCGGCACCAGGTCCTCCGCCGCGATCTCCGGCAGCAGCCTGCGCACGGCCCGGGTGAAGGCCCGCTTGGACAGCGAGTGGTGGAGCTCGGCCAGTTCGGCCCGCCAGTGCCGGCGGGCCAGCCGCCAGGTGCCCGGCCAGGCGGCCTCCTCCGCGAGGTCGCGCGGCCGGGCGGTGGTCCAGCCGTACCCCTCGCGGGCCAGCGCGGGGACCGCGTTCGGGCCGACGTGGACGCCGCCGTGGACGTCCCGGGTGAGGTGGACGCCGAGGAAGGGCAGCGCCGGATCGGGCACCGGGTAGACCAGCCCGCGGACCAGCTCCCTGCGCTCCTTGGCCAGTTCGAAGAACTCGCCGCGGAACGGCAGGATCCGCACCGGCGGGCGGTATCCGGCCATCAGGGCCACCCGGTCGCTCTGCAGCCCGGCGCAGTTGACCAGCACCCGGGCCCGCAGCTCGGCGAGGCCCGTCACCACCGTCACCCCGTCCGGGCGGACGGCTACCGCCTCCACCGCGCTGCCGGTGCGCAGCCGCATCCCGTACCGCTCGCCCGCCAGCTCGGCCATCCGCTCGGCCGCCGCCGCGTAGTCGCAGATGCCTGTGGTCTCCACATGCAGCGCGCCGACGCCGGCCACCCGCGGCTCGTAGTCGGCGATCTGGGTGGCGCCCAGCTCGCGCAGCGGGATCCCGTTGTCCCGCCCGCGCTGGGCCAGCGCGTGCAGCCGGGGCAGTTCGGCGCGGTCCACCGCGACCACGAGCTTTCCGGTGACCTCGTGCGGAACCCCGTACTCCCGGCAGAAGGCGACCATCTCGCGCGCGCCCCGCACGGCGTACCTGGCCTTGAGCGAACCCGGCCGGTAGTAGAGGCCGCTGTGGATCACCCCGCTGTTGCGGCCGGTCTGGTGGGCCGCCGGCCGCGGCTCCTTCTCCAGGACCACCACCCGGGTGCCGGGCGACCGGCGGCCGATGGCGTACGCCGTGGCGAGGCCCACGATCCCTCCGCCGACGACCGCGACCTCGCAGTCCACACCCACCCTGGCCGCACCTCCGCACTCGCGCGCGCTCGCGCGCCCACAGCGCCCGCACCGCGCTCGCTCCGACTCCCCCCGGAACGGCGGTGATCGTCCCACGTGAGAGGCGTTTCGCGCTACGCCGGGACGGTCGGCGCGACCACTGAACCGCTCCCACCCGGTTCAGGCGGGGGTGGCGAGCACCAGCCGGGCGCGCTCGGTGAGTTCGGCCACCGAGCGCTCGGCGCGGTGCGGCTCCATCCGGCGCAGCATCGCGTGGACGTACTCGTCGGTGCGCTGCGAGGAGATCCGGCCGGCCACCTCGATCGCCCTGCTGCCCGCGTCCACCGCCGCGTCCAGCTCCCCGGCGTCCAGTTCCGCGATGGCCGAGACGATCAGGCGCAGCCCGTGCGAGCGGACGAACTCCTCGGTCGGGCGGGCCAGCGCGGCCGCGGTGAACTGCCGTACCTTGCCTGGGACTCCGAGGTCCCGGTAGCACTCGGCGGCGTCGGCGGCCAGCCGGTCCCGGGAGTAGAAGTCGATCCACGGCGGGTCCTCGTCGCCCGGGCGGGCCCGGTCCAGCCAGGTCTCGGCGGCGGTCAGCGCGGTCGCGCAGGCGCCGGCGCTGCGGGCCCTGGCGTGCGCCCGGGCCTCGACGGTGTGGAAGAAGGACATCGTGCGGGCGGTGGCCACCCCGCGGTTGCGCTCGATGGCGGCCTGCGCCAGGTCCACGCCGTCGTCGGCGAAGTCCCGGTAGGTGGCCTGCAGGCTCATCGAGGCCAGCACGTATCCGCCGAGCGGGACGTCGGCCGCCGCCCGGGAGAGCCGCAGCGCCTGGATGTAGTAGCGCTGGGCCGCCTCGTGCTGCCCAGTGTCGAAGGCCATCCAGCCGGCCAGCCTGGTGAGTTCGGCGGTCGCGCCGAAGAGGGTCCGGCCCACCTCGTCGCTGTACGAGCCGAGGAGGAGGGGGGCGGCGTCCCGGCGCAGGCACTCCGGCACCAGTGAGGAGCGCCAGTCCCCGCCGCCGTACTTGGAGTCCCAGCGGCGGGCCTCCTCGGCGGCCTCGCGCAGCTTGGCCGCGTCCGCGTGACCCACCTGGTACGGGGCCTCCGAGCGGGCCGCCGCCCGGCCGCGCCGGTGGAGTTCGGCCAGCGGGTCGAGGCCGCGGGCGGCGTCCCGGGCGACGGCGGACGTCGCCGCCGGCGACGCGGGGGCCGGCGCGGACGGGTGCAACTCCGGTGCCGGCTCGGCGATCTCGCGGGCCACCGAGCTGTCCACGGGGGTGATCAGCCAGCGCGAGACCGAGGTCGCGTAGGCCGAGGTGGAGAAGGTTCCGGCCAGGGTGTCCCACCAGTTGCCTGAGCCCGAGGCGCGGCGGCTGACGTCCAGCTGCCACAGGTCGGTCGCGGCCCGGACGGCCTCCGGGACCTCCCGGGGGAAGGCCAGGCCGATCTCCGGGGCCGGGTCGGTGTCGCCGAGGCCGATCTCCTCCAACTGGACGTTGCGGCCCAGCTTTCCGCCGATCGCGCTGGCGATCAGGTGCGGTACCGCGCCCTGCGGGACCATCCCCTTGGTGACCCAGCGGGCGACCGAGGTCTTGTCGTAACGGAGCGTCAGCCCGCGTGCCGCGCCCAGGTCGTTGACCCTGCGGGCCAGGCCGGCGTTGCTCATGCCGGCCAGGGAGAGCAGGCTGCCGAGTTTCTCGTTCGGTCCTCGCGGGTTGCTTGAGCCGGTCATCGGCTCTGCCACCCCCTCGTGCTCGTCGGGTTCGTCCTGCTGCGCCGTGCGGTCATCGCGGTGGATGCATAACCATGCCTACCCGGTGGAACACCCGACTGAGCGGCGGTCCGCGTGCCGCCGGGCGGTTGCGGCTCCCGGCGCGCGCCGTTGCGCGCCTCCCGCGCGCCGGCCGCGGCACCGGTACGGGCCGGAGTCGCCGGGCAGGCTGGGAGCGCTCTGGTCCCGCGGGTCGCTCGCGGATGATCCGAGGCCGGTCTGCGGTCTGCGGTCTGCGGGTGGTTCGCGGATGAGGTGGGGATCGGTCGGGGTCGGGTCCGGGCTCAACCAAGCGTAGTTCGCCGCATGCTGACGGTTAAGCGGTTCGCTGTCGGATGGCGGGATTCCGCTGGTCGCCGCGGCCGGAGCCGGTCGTGGGGGGCCGTGCTACCGAACCGTGTGCCCGTGCGCCTCCGTGTGCCCCCTGCCGGTCGGCCGGGCCCGGGGGTTGCATGAGCGCTGTGGGTCGGCCCACCGCCGAGGACCCGGTGGGCCGGGGGTCGCCGTCGCCGTCATTCCCCGCGCGGCGACGGGAGCGGTCCGGGGGGTGTGCGGACACCCCCCGGGCTCGTACCGCGGGCGGGTTCACGCCCGGAGGGGGGCGCGTCGCGCGCCAGGGAATGGCACGATGTCGGTTGGACTGTCAGCCGGACTCTGTCAGTCGCCCCTGGTACCCGCACCCCCGGAGGCCTCGATGCGGTGGTTGGTGGGCTGGAGCGGCAGCACCCTGCCCACCGGAGAAGGGGGCGAGGCGCTGGCCCCGGTCGGCGGGCGGCCGCTCTGGGGCGGCCCCAACCCCGCCTGGGCGGTGGGGGATTGGCGCCCCGACGAGATCCGGGTGGTCAGCGTGGGCACGGAGCGCCGCCGCGAGGGCGGCACCACGGACCCGGACCACCGGCCAGAACGCAGCCCCGCCCGGCTCGCCGTCCTCGGCCGCTGCGGGGCGACCGACGCCCAGCTGCGCGGCGGCCTGCAGGCCGCGTACGGCGGGGCGCTGCGCCATCTCAGCTCTTGGCCGGGCAGTTACACGGTGGTGCTGACCATCGGCGCGCGCACGGTGGTGCTCGGCGATCTGGCCGGCGCCTGCCCGGTCTTCCACACCCCCTGGGCGGGCGGCACCGCCTACGCGACCGCCGCCCTGCCGCTCGCCGACCTGGTCGGAGCCCGCCCGGACCCGGTGCAGCTGGCCGTCCGGCTGGCCTGCCCGGAGTGGGCGGCCGGGGGCGGCAGCAGCGTGTACGCGGGGGTGCTCCGGGTGCCACCGGGCCATGCCCTGTCCATCAACTCCGGCCGCCCGCTGGTCAGTCCGTACGAGGCGGAGCCGGCGACGGTCGGCGGCCCGGTGGAGGGCAGCGAGGCGGCGGCGATCGCCGAGGTCACCCGCAGCCTGCTGGAGTCGGTACGCCTCCGGGTCCGCCGGCCCGGCGCCGCGGGCGGCCGGATCAGCACCGACCTGACCGGCGGTAGCGCGTCCACCGCGCTGGCCCTGCTGGCGGCCCGGATCCCGGCCAACGCCGAGGGCCCGGCGGCGCGGGTGGGCGGACGCCGGGTGGCGGCCATACCGTCGGCCCCCCCGGCCGGGCCGCCGGCCCCGTCCGCACAGCAGGCCCGGCCGCCGATCTTCAGCGAACAGCGCTGGGGCGACCCCCGAACCTGGCGCACCGTCCACCACGGGCCGCCGCTCGGCGCGGACGGGCAGGGCGACGACCGGCCGCGCACGGGCGCCGTACGCGGCTCCTGGGCCCGCAAGGGGGCCGGTGCCGCGCGCGGCGGCGGCCAGACCGCCGCCGGCGGGGAGCCGCAGGCCTGGGGCGGGCCGCACGGCGGTGAGCGCGGGCCCGAGCCGGGCGCGCTGGCGGGCGAGGTGCCCGGCGGCGAGCCCGGGGTCGAACGGGGAGCCGACGGGCCGCTCGGCTTCGCCTTCCGTCCGGCCGGTGAGAGCGCCGCGGAACGGCCGGTGGTGCGCGGAGTCGCCGTCCCCGGCGGCGAGTTGGCGGGTGCCGGGGCTGCCGCTGCCGGTGCTGCTGCGGGCGCAGGCGGGCCGGCGGCGCCGGGCGAGGGCGAGGAGCCGCGCGCGACGGTGGTCGCGGTCACCTCGACCGACGGGTTCCAGCCGACCCCGGTCCGGGAGGCCGAACTGCGCCGGGCGGTGGCCCTCGCCGGCGCCAGCCCCCGCGTCGAGCACCGGATCGTGGCCGCGGGACCTGAGACCCTCCCGTACGCGGAACTCTCCGGCGACCTGCTGGAGGGCCCGCTCACCGACGAGCCGGGGCCGGGCCTGGTCGGCTCCGCCCGGCTGCGCGCCCGGCTGGACACCGCCGCCTCGGACCACCTCACCGGCTACGGCGCCCGGCAGGTGCTGGACGGCCATCCGGCCCGGCTGGCCGACCTGCTGATGGACCGCAGACGGCGCGGCATGGTCCGCCCGGTCGCCGCGCTGGCCCGTACCGACGGCCGCGGGCACAGCTCGGTGTCGGTGGTGCGCGCGGCCCGCAGGCTCGCCCGCACCGGCTACGCCGAGGGGATGGCGGACACCGCGACCCGGCTCCTCGCCCGGCGCCTCGGCGCGCACCGCGGCGGTGCCGGGCCGGGCGCCGGCGGCGCGGGACCGGCCTCGGTGGACGCGCTGGCCTGGTGCGTGCCGGGCCCGGCGGCCGGCTGGCTGACCGAGGACGCCCTCTCGGCCGTCGCCGTCCAGCTGCGGATCGCCGCCCGGCGCCCGCCGCGGGACGAGCGCCCCGGCGGCTATCGCGCCCGCCTGGCGCTGCACCGCCAGGCCGCCGACTTCCGGGTGCTGGCGCAGACCGTCGAGGACTCGGGGGCCCGGCTGCACGCCCCGTTCCTGGACAACCAGGTGGTGCGGGCCGCCCGGCAGATCCCCGATCCGGCCAGGCTCCGGCCCGGCGCCCGGCACGCGGTGCTGCGGGCGGTCCTCACCGGCGCCGGGGTCGCCGAACTCCCGCCGGACTGGGGCGCCGGCGCCCCGCCGGGCCCGTACGGCGCGGCCGAGTCGGTACGGGACGGGCTGCGGCAGGCGGCCCCCGCGCTGGCCGAGATGTTCACCTCCCCGCTGCTCGGCGAGGTCGGCCTGATCGACGCCGCGGCCGTGCGGGACGCGCTGCGGCAGGCGATGGAGGGCGGGCCGGTGCCGCTGGACGGCCTGGCCGAGGTGGTCGCCACCGAGCTGTGGCTGCGCCGGCACCACAACCGGCGCGGCTCCTGCTGGACCGGGATGCCGCCGTCCCGCCGCCGGGCGATCGCCGCGGCTCCGGCCCGGGGCTGAGCCCGGCCGGCGGACGCGCGGCGACGCGACGAGGCGGCGAGGCGGGGACGCGACGACGCGACGACGACGAGACGACGCGACACGGGCTGCGGGCTGCCGGGCCGCGCGGTGCCGATCGCGGATGATGAGGCGTCATGAGCGATCCGCAGAGCAGCGATCCCGCCTCGGCGCCGACCGGCGGCAGCGCGGAGACCGCGTTGCCGGTCTCCGCGCTGCCGCCGGTCGGCGCGGACCACCCGTCCGGCGTGGTCTGCGCCCTCGACGGCTCGGACGGCTCGCTGTGGGCGCTGGACCGAGCCTTCTCCGAGGCCGTGGCGTACGGCCGCCCGCTCTATGTGGTCTCGGCCGTCGATCCCGCCCCGGACGGCTTCGTCCCGGGGATGGCGGAGATCGTGCAGGAGAGCGTGGACCGGCTGCTCGCCGGGATGCGGGAGGTGGCCCTGCGCGGCATCGCGCAGGTGCGGGCCAACCGCGCCGGGCGCGGGGAGGAGGCCGAGCCGCCGATCTCCCTCCACGTCCTCCAGGGCAGCGTCATCGAGACCCTGCTGTCCTGCTGCACCGGGCAGCACACCCTGGTGGTGGGCACCCGGGGCAACGGCGGCTTCATCCGCCTGCTGCTGGGCTCGGTCAGCACCGCGCTGGTGCACCACGCCGACTGCCCGGTGCTGGTGGTGCCGGCCCCGCCGGCACCTGCCGCGTCCGCCGCCCCGGGTGCGCAGGCGGCGGATCGGCCGCCGCTCAGCAGCTGAACCGGGCGTCCGCCCAGTCGGCGACGTCCACGAACTGGGAGAGGGCGCCGTTCCCCGCGGGCGCCACCACCAGCCGGATCGAGCGCACCCCGGAGAGCGAGGCGTGCACCGGCACGGCCGCCTGTCCCGACTTCACCGTGCCCGAGGCCCACAGGACCCGTCCGCTCTGCGCGTCCAGCACGGAGAACCGGGCCTCGCCGAGGCCGAGGGTCATGTCGTCCAGCCCGGCCATCGCGTCGAAGGAACGGCAGCCGCGGTTGAGGTCGATCTCGGTCGAAGCGGGCGCGTGGACGGTGATCCCGCGCTGGTACGTGGTGCCGCCGATGCGCACCGCGCCCTTGCGCTGCCAGACCGGCGAGCTGTTCCAGGTGTTGATCTCCGGGCCGGAGCCGCCGCTCTGCAACGGGATCCCCGAGTACTGCAGCGAGTCGACGTAGTAGTCGGCCGGCGGGGGAGTCGGCTTCGGCGGAGGCGTCGGCGTCGGCTTGGGGGAGGGCCGGGGGGTCGGCTTCGGCGTGGGCCGGGGAGACGGCGGCGGGGTGGGCTTGGGGGTGGGCTTCGGCGTCGGCCGCGGGGCGGGCGGCGGGGCGGGATGCGGGGTGGGCCTGGGCTTCGGGGACGGCGCGGGGCTGTGCGGCGCCGCGGGCGCCGAGGCGCGCGGCGGAACCGGGCGGGCCGCCTGCGCCTTCGGGTGCGAGCCACCGGCCAGCGCGAAGGCCAGGCCCGCGCCGGCCGCGACGACCACTCCCGCGACGATGGCGGCCTTCGCCGGAGTGCCGAGGCCCTCCGCCGCCGCGCCGCCGGCCGCCCCGGCGCCGCCGGAGCTCCCGCCCGCCGCGCCCGCGCCCGCGGCGGCACCGGTCGCGGCGGCACCGGTCGCGGCCACCGCCGCGCCGCCGACCGCCGCTGCCGCCGCGCTGAAGTACCCGATGCCGACCCAGACCAGTACACCCCCGGGCAGCAGCTGCCGGAGGCTGCTGTTCAGCTCGACCAGTTCCAGATAGGCCGCCGAGCAGCGGTCGCACTCCTTGAGGTGCTCCCGAAGGTCCGCGGAGGCCCGCTTGCGCAGCCCGCCGCGGGCGAACTGGCCGAGGCGGTTGGCGTGGCGCTCGCACTCGTCGTCCGTCACCGAGGAGATGTGCGCCTGGAGGAAGGCGGCGGCCAGCCTGTCCCGCGCCCGGTGCGCCTGGACGGCCGCCGCGTTGGCGGTCTTGCCCAGCAGCACCCCGAGCCGCTGGGGCTTGTCCTCCTCGACCGCGGTCTGCCAGATCACCATCTGGTCGGTCTCGTCCAGCCCGAGAAAGGCCTCCACCACCATCGACCGGTCGGCCAGCGCCATCGCGTGGTCGTCGGCCCCGGGGTCGGTGATGTCGACCTGGGCGACAGCGGGCGAGTGGGCGGCGAACACCGTGAAGTCGTCCACCAGCTGCTCGCGCTGGCTGGTCTTCGCCCAGGTCGCGGCGATGTTCCGGACCGCGGTCAGCAGATAGGCCCGGACCGCGATGTTCGGCCCGCGGCCCGCGCGGAGGGCCTGGAGGGTGCGCGCGAAGACCTCCCCGGCCAGGTCCTCCGCGGTGTGGGAGTCGCGGCAGCAGGTACGGGCGTAGCGGCGCACCGACTCGGCGTGCCGCCGGTAGAGCTCCTCGAAGGCGGCGTCGTCCCCCGCCCGGACGGCGGCGGTCAGCGCGGCGTCGGAGCCCGGAAGGGGCTCCTCGTCGCCGAGCGCGCCGTCGGAACGGGCGGCGCCGTCGGAACGGGCGGCGCCGTCGGAACGGGCGGTGCCTTCGGCGGCTTGGACGTTCTCGGTGTCCTCGGCGGTCTCTGCGCCTTCCGCGCTTCCCGCGCCTTCCGCGCCGCCCGGGGCCACCCCGCCCACCGAGTCCCTCGGCTCCGCCACGCCCACGCCGCCGGCGGCCGGGGCGGCGTCGGAGGCGAGACCGGCGGCTGCGGCGCCGCCGGGCTCGGCGTCCATCGGCCGGGCCGGTTCGGGAACCGCGAACCGGCTGGACCCGTCCAGCAGGGCGTCCAGCGGCGTGCTGCTCTGCCCCGGCACCTGGCCGGGGCTGCCGGACGCCTCCTCCGATCTCGCCCCGCCCTGCTGGCCCTGCGGCGGGATCTTCGCCTGCTCGTCCCGCTCTTCCGCGCCCATGGCCTGCCGCCCCCGAAGTCCTTGCCGAGTCCAGACTGCGGACAGAATCCCACACGTGTGATCGAGGCGGCGTGGAGAGTCTGGGGAGACCACTCGGACGTGGGGGAGCGCGCATCAAAGACGCGCGCTCCCCCGGAAGGTGAAACGGATTCAGCCGGTACGCAGGCCGTCCAGCAGGATCCGCAGCAGCCGGGACGAGGCCCCGGTCACCCCGGGCGCGGCACCCTGCGGCGGCAGCTGCCCACCCGGCCCCGTCACCTGCCCGTTCCCCTGCGGCGGTACGGACGCCGTCCGGTGGACGGCGCTGTCCGGCGTCGGATAGCGGAACCCGTTGTCGGGGCCGAGGCCGACCCGCGGCGCCTGGGGCGCCTGGGGTGCCTGGGGCATCTGAGCCCCCGGGCGCTCGCCGACCCGCGGCTCGCCGGTCGCGTAGGCGGGCACCGAGGCGGTCAGCACCAGCACCACGTCCGCGACCGTCACCCCACTCCGCAACTCGCCCGCCTCGCGCGCCCGTTCGACCAGCCGGCCGAGGAGACCGAGGAGCTCGGTCGGGTCGGCGTCCGCCTCGTCCCGGCCCGGCCCGGCGGCCGCCTCCGGCCCACCGAGCTGGGCCGACGCGGCCTGGCCCGCACCGCCCTGACCGGCACCACCCTGCGCTGCACCGCTCTGGCCGGCGCTGTTCGGGCTCGCCGCCGTCCCCGCCGTCCTTGCCGTGGCCGGCGTCGTCGGAGTCCCCGGTGCCCCTGGCCACCCCGGCCTCCCGGGCGTCTGACCCCGGGAGATCGCCTCGGCGTAGCGGAACGCCTCAGGCGGCAGCAGCCGGCCGGCGCCCGAGGACACCGCCCGGGACAGGTACCCCGCCAGCGCGTCCCACGGCCCCTGCCCGCCGGCCGCCAGCGCGTCCCTGGCCTGCCCGGTCAGCCACGCGACCTCCTCGGCCGCGATCCGCTGCACCAGCACCTCCTTGCTGGGGAAGCGCCGGTAAACCGTGCCCACGCCGACTCCGGCGCGCCGCGCCACCTCCTCCATCGGCGCCCCGTAACCGAGTTCGCCGAACACCTCGCGCGCCGCGCGCAGCACGCTCTCCAGATTCCTGCGGGCGTCCACCCGCAGGCGGCTGCCCGAATTCCGCGGCCCCCCGGAATGCCCCGAGCGCCCCGGGTCCGCCGATCCGCCCGCGCCCCTGGCGGGGCTCCCGGAACCGCTGTCCGTCGCCGCTGTTCGGCGTTGCAGTACGCGTTCCTGTGCACTGGCTGCACTGGTACCCATACGATTTTTCCTCCCCCGCGGACCGACCGACGGACGGTCCGCCCGTTTTCGCGCGACAGTTCCCCCTACGCGCGTAACGAGTCGGCGAATCCCCGGCCTCCGGTCCCCACGGGAGCCAAGATTCACCGAACCCACCGATTCATCGACGATAGTTGAGCCCGGATCAGATGGAACAGGGGAACCGGCCAGGATTCGGTAGCTCCGCCTCCGTCGCCCACCCAGGCGCCCCACACCGGTCGTACCCGCACTGCGTCGATCGGCGGACCCGGGCCGAGAGGCCGGGGTGCGAAGCCGGCCGCAGAGCCGGCGGCGGAGCGGGACGCGCCCGGCCGGGCGTCGGGAGTCGCCGCTGGTCCGGGACCGGATCGGTGGGTGCTCGGCCGTGTTGAGCCTGCGTCAGCCGGTGCGTATGCGACCGTAGTGTGTCGTGCCGATCCGGTGACGTACTCGTGTTCTTTGTTCATCCTTTCGAGCGAGCGGGCGCAGACTTCTCGCGCGCCCTGACAGACCCGCCGCCCGCAGGCCACCGGCCTGGACGTATCACCTGCCCGCACCACTCGGTGGTTCCCCCATGACGGGTGATCGGCCAGACTGGTCCGGCACGTGTAGGAACCCAAGGACTCGGACGTTTGAATCTCACCCGCTGGAGTGCCCGCCTGCCCGGAGTGCAACGACGCGCCGCCGCCCGGCCGTCGCCCTCCGGCGGCGGGGGGCACCCTCAGGAGGAGGCGACGGGCACGGTCCCCCCGGCACGTGCCACCCCGGCGCGGACCCGCTCCGCGCCACCCGACGAAGAAGGCGCCGCCGACGCGCCGCCGCAGGAGACCGCCGATCCGTCGGCGCCTCCCGCACCTCCGGCGCACGACCGGAACAGTCCTGCCACTCCGCCGACTCCGGCCACCACGGCGCCCTCCCACCCCCCGGCCGGCCCGACCATGACGAGCACCGCAGCCACCCACCCCATCGAGCCGACCACCCGCAGCGACCCGGCCGACCCTGCCGACCCCGCCGACCCGGGCGGCCCTATCGGAACGACAGGTACGACCGGCCTGTCCGGCCCCGCCGGGCGAGCGGAGCGCGTCAGCACCGCCCCTCCCGGCGACCCCACGGCCGCCGCGGACCCGGCCGAGCTGGCCGCGCTCTCCGTCCAGGACGTCCTCGGCCATGTGCCCGCCCTGGTCGCCGTCACCTACGGCCCCGGCCACCGGGTCGGCTACCACAACCGCTCGTACGCCGAGGTCTTCGGACCGCGCACGCCGGGCGCGCCGGCCCACCAGGTCATGCCGGAACTCGAGGAGCTGGGTCTCCTCCCGCTGATGGACCAGGTCTTCCGCAGCGGCCGGCCGCGTACCGTCAAGGCGCGCAAGGTCGCCCACCCCGGTAGCGAGCGCGCTCGCTACTACACCTTCGTCTGCGCTCCCGTCCGCGACGAGGAGCACCTGGGCAGCCAGCTCGCCGCCCTGGCCGCCCAGCCGGGCGATTCGCCGGGAGCGACCGAGGCTTCGGGCAGCGCGGGCGTACCGGCCGCGGGCGGCCCGCCCGGTCTGCCGACGGCGGGATCCGCATCGGGCGCGGGCTCCCCGAGTTCCTCGGGTGCCTCGGGGATCCGCTCCGCCCTCGCCCCCTTCGCCTTCGCCGCCCGCCGGCGCGCCGCCGCGCATCCGCCGGAGCCGGCCGTCCGAGGCGTGCTGGTCTTCGGCGCCGAGGTCACCGACCAGATCCAGGCGGCGGAGCGGCTTCGCGAGAGTGAGCGCCGGCACCGCGAGGCGGCCGTCACCCTCCAGCGATCGCTGCTCCCGCAGAAACTCGAACAGCCCGACGACCTGCACGTCGCCGCCACCTACCAGCCCGGCGGCGCCGACGCGGCGGTCGGCGGGGACTGGTACGACGTCATCACCCTTGGCGGGGGCCGGACCGCCCTCGTCATCGGCGACGTGATGGGGCGCGGCATGCGCGCGGCCGCCGTGATGGGCCAGCTCCGCACGGCCGTCCGCGCATACGCCCGGCTCGACCTCCCGCCGCACGAGGTCCTGCAACTCCTCGACGGCCTGGCCACCGAGATCGACCCCACCCAGATCGCGACCTGTGTCTACGCCGTCTTCGACCCCAGCGAGCAGCGCCTCACCTACTCGTCGGCCGGCCACCTCCCGCCGATGATCCGGGACCGGGACGGCATCGTCACGGCCGCCGCCGAGCTGACCGGACCGCCCCTGGGCACCGGCGGCTGGCTCTACACGTCCGCCTCCGTCCCCCTGGTCGACGGCTCCACCGGCGTCCTCTACACGGACGGCCTGGTCGAACGGCGTGACCAGGACATCGACCAGGGGCTGGAGACGCTGGCCGAGACCCTCGGCGGCGCCGCGGGCCCGCCCGAGGTCGTCTGCGCCCGGTTGCTCCGCACCATGGGCGTCACCCCCGACCACGACGACGACGTCGCCGTCCTGGTGTTCCAGCTGCCCGACCGGGAGGAGGACTCGGCCGAGCTGTTCCGCAGCGCCTCCCTCGACCTGCTGGGCGGTGCCGAGGCGGCGTCCCGCGCCCGGGCCTTCACCACGGGAGTGCTGGCCAGTTGGCGGGTCGCGGACGAGCTGCGCGATCTGGGCGTCCTCGCGGTGAGCGAGCTGGTCTCCAATTCGCTCACCCATGGCCATCCGCCGATGCGGCTGCGTTTGAGGCGAACGGACAGGCGACTGATCGTCGAGGTCACCGACGCCGACGACCATCTGCCGCGACGCCGGCGCGCGGAGCCGGCGGACGAGTCGGGTCGCGGTATCGCCATCGTCGCCACCATCGCCTCCGGCTGGGGCACCCGGCGCACCCCCGACGGAGGGAAGGCGGTCTGGTGCGAGTTCTTCCTGCCGGAGCAGGAGGGGCCGGCGGCGGAACACTCGTCCCATAGCGCTCAGGCTGCGCAGGCGGTGCAGGCGGTGCAGGCGGCGCAGGGCGGTCGGGGCGGCCAGGCCGACCAGGCCGACCAGGCCGGCCGAGCGGCGCCACCAGCGGGCTGACCAGGGCGAACAACTGACGGCCCGTCACTCGTACGGGGGACCGCCCCGGGCCGGGCCAGGGCCCGACTTGACGGCACCAGCCCAGACGCCTAATGTTCTTCGAGCTGTCTGACCGACGGAGGCGTGCCATCGCCCCGGACGGTTCGTCGGCAGCCACCTCTGGAAGTGCCAACACAACTCGACCGCAAGGTCTGTTTTGGGTTGCCCAATTCCGGAATTGGCAGCGAAGTTCGACCGGATTTCACTTCCGACGGAAGTATCCGCTAGAGTTTCACTCGTCGGAACGGCGGCCGAAAGGCCGAAACGAAGACGAACACCGCGGGGAAGCCCGCTGGGACGATCTGATAAAGTCAGAACGGACCGAAACGGAAAGGCCGGGAAGCGAAAGCGACCGGGTCGGACCGGGCCGGAAAGATCTGATAAGCTCAGATCGAACCGAAAACGAACGAAGCGCCCGGAGGCGCCGGAGGGATACCGGCCCGAAGGAAGCGTCCGTTCCTTGAGAACTCAACAGCGTGCCAAAAGTCAACGCCAGACTATAAAACACCCCGTCTGTCTCGGTTTCCGAGGCGGCGAGGTTCCTTTGAAGAATCACAGCGAGGATTCACATCCTCTGCGTGATGCTCTTTTTTAAAGCATTCACGGAGAGTTTGATCCTGGCTCAGGACGAACGCTGGCGGCGTGCTTAACACATGCAAGTCGAACGGTGAAGCCCTTCGGGGTGGATCAGTGGCGAACGGGTGAGTAACACGTGGGCAATCTGCCCTGGATTCTGGGATAACACCGGGAAACCGGTGCTAATACCGGATATGACCCTCCTCCGCATGGTGGGGGGTGGAAAGCTCCGGCGATCCAGGATGAGCCCGCGGCCTATCAGCTTGTTGGTGGGGTGATGGCCTACCAAGGCGACGACGGGTAGCCGGCCTGAGAGGGCGACCGGCCACACTGGGACTGAGACACGGCCCAGACTCCTACGGGAGGCAGCAGTGGGGAATATTGCACAATGGGCGCAAGCCTGATGCAGCGACGCCGCGTGGGGGATGACGGCCTTCGGGTTGTAAACCTCTTTCAGCAGGGAAGAAGCGCAAGTGACGGTACCTGCAGAAGAAGCACCGGCTAACTACGTGCCAGCAGCCGCGGTAATACGTAGGGTGCGAGCGTTGTCCGGAATTATTGGGCGTAAAGAGCTCGTAGGCGGCCTGTCGCGTCGGATGTGAAAGCCCGGGGCTTAACCCCGGGTCTGCATTCGATACGGGCAGGCTGGAGTGTGGTAGGGGAGATCGGAATTCCTGGTGTAGCGGTGAAATGCGCAGATATCAGGAGGAACACCGGTGGCGAAGGCGGATCTCTGGGCCATTACTGACGCTGAGGAGCGAAAGCGTGGGGAGCGAACAGGATTAGATACCCTGGTAGTCCACGCCGTAAACGTTGGGAACTAGGTGTTGGCGACATTCCACGTCGTCGGTGCCGCAGCTAACGCATTAAGTTCCCCGCCTGGGGAGTACGGCCGCAAGGCTAAAACTCAAAGGAATTGACGGGGGCCCGCACAAGCGGCGGAGCATGTGGCTTAATTCGACGCAACGCGAAGAACCTTACCAAGGCTTGACATACACCGGAAACGTCCAGAGATGGGCGCCCCCTTGTGGTCGGTGTACAGGTGGTGCATGGTTGTCGTCAGCTCGTGTCGTGAGATGTTGGGTTAAGTCCCGCAACGAGCGCAACCCTTGTCCTGTGTTGCCAGCGGGTTATGCCGGGGACTCACGGGAGACTGCCGGGGTCAACTCGGAGGAAGGTGGGGACGACGTCAAATCATCATGCCCCTTATGTCTTGGGCTGCACACGTGCTACAATGGCCGGCACAATGAGCTGCGATACCGCAAGGTGGAGCGAATCTCAAAAAACCGGCCTCAGTTCGGATTGGGGTCTGCAACTCGACCCCATGAAGTCGGAGTCGCTAGTAATCGCAGATCAGCATGCTGCGGTGAATACGTTCCCGGGCCTTGTACACACCGCCCGTCACGTCACGAAAGTCGGTAACACCCGAAGCCGGTGGCCCAACCCTTGTGGGGGGAGCCGTCGAAGGTGGGACCAGCGATTGGGACGAAGTCGTAACAAGGTAGCCGTACCGGAAGGTGCGGCTGGATCACCTCCTTTCTAAGGAGCACTTCTCATCCGCGTCTGCGGGTGCAGAGGCCACTACGTCGGCACACGTCCGGCGGTGGTAGCTCATGGGTGGAACGTTGACTATTCGTCAGGCCGCGTGCCTGGCACCGCTAGTACTGCTCTTCGGGGCGTGGAACGTGGTGGCCGGGACGGGGTGTGACGGGCGCGCTGTTGGGTCCTGAGGGCACGGATGTGTCTTCAGTGCCGACCCCGGTGAAGCATCCAGTTGGTGGGTGTGTGACGGGTGGTTGGTTGTTGCTTGAGAACTGCACAGTGGACGCGAGCATCTGTGGCCAAGTATTTAAGGGCGCACGGTGGATGCCTTGGCACCAGGAACCGATGAAGGACGTGGGAGGCCGCGATAGGCCCCGGGGAGCTGTCAACCGAGCTTTGATCCGGGGGTGTCCGAATGGGGAAACCCGGCGATCGTCATGGGTCGTCACCCGCTGCTGAACGCATAGGCAGTGTGGAGGGAACGCGGGGAAGTGAAACATCTCAGTACCCGCAGGAAGAGAAAACAACCGTGATTCCGGGAGTAGTGGCGAGCGAAACCGGATGAGGCTAAACCGTTTGTGTGTGAGACCCGGCAGGGGTTGCGCAGGCGGGGTTGTGGGAGCGAGCTTCAGTCTTCTGCCGGAGGCTGGGTGAGTCAGAAATCGTTGGTGTAGGCGAAGGGCATGTGAAAGGCCCGGCGTAGAGGGTAAGACCCCCGTAGCTGAAACGTCAGCGACTTGCTTGCTTGTTTCCCAAGTAGCACCGGGCTCGAGGAATCTGGTGTGAATCTGGCGGGACCACCCGCTAAGCCTAAATATTCCCTGGTGACCGATAGCGGATAGTAC
The DNA here is from genome assembly GCF_000744815.1 of Phaeacidiphilus oryzae TH49. Classification (NCBI taxonomy): domain Bacteria; kingdom Bacillati; phylum Actinomycetota; class Actinomycetes; order Kitasatosporales; family Streptomycetaceae; genus Phaeacidiphilus; species Phaeacidiphilus oryzae. The sequence goes on along the minus strand of NZ_JQMQ01000005.1, from coordinate 3,341,409 downwards.
CGTGAGGGAATGGTGAAAAGTACCGCGGGAGCGGAGTGAAATAGTACCTGAAACCGTGTGCCTACAAGCCGTGGGAGCGTCGGGGTGTGCTTGCACATCCTCGTGACTGCGTGCCTTTTGAAGAATGAGCCTGCGAGTTTGCGGTGTGTTGCGAGGTTAACCCGGGTGGGGTAGCCGTAGCGAAAGCGAGTCCGAAGAGGGCGCCGGAGTAGCACGCTCAAGACCCGAAGCGGAGTGATCTAGCCATGGGCAGGGTGAAGCGCGGGTAAGACCGTGTGGAGGCCCGAACCCACCAGGGTTGAAAACCTGGGGGATGACCTGTGGTTAGGGGTGAAAGGCCAATCAAACTCCGTGATAGCTGGTTCTCCCCGAAATGCATTTAGGTGCAGCGTCGTGTGTTTCTTGCCGGAGGTAGAGCACTGGATAGGCGATGGGCCTGACCGGGTTACTGACCTTAGCCAAACTCCGAATGCCGGTAAGTGAAGCGCGGCAGTGAGACTGTGGGGGATAAGCTCCATGGTCGAGAGGGAAACAGCCCAGAGCATCGACTAAGGCCCCTAAGCGTGTGCTAAGTGGGAAAGGATGTGGAGTCGCAGAGACAACCAGGAGGTTGGCTTAGAAGCAGCCACCCTTGAAAGAGTGCGTAATAGCTCACTGGTCAAGTGATTCCGCGCCGACAATGTAGCGGGGCTCAAGCGCACCGCCGAAGTCGTGTCGTTCCAGCATGAGGGCCAACGCCCGCTGGGATGGGTAGGGGAGCGTCGTGTGCCGGGTGAAGCCTCCGCGGAAGCGAGGGGTGGACGGTTCACGAGTGAGAATGCAGGCATGAGTAGCGATTCAGGAGTGGGAAACTCCTGCGCCGATTGACCAAGGGTTCCTGGGTCAAGCTGATCTGCCCAGGGTAAGTCGGGACCTAAGGCGAGGCCGACAGGCGTAGTCGATGGACAACCGGTTGATATTCCGGTACCCGTGGCAGTGCGCCAGCGCTGAACCAGGTGATGCTAAGCCCGTGAAGCCGCCCCTGATCTCTTCGGAGTGAGGGGGAGTGGTGGAGCCGGCGGACCAAGCTTGTAGTAGGTGAGCGATGGGGTGACGCAGGAAGGTAGTCCAGCCCGGGCGGTGGTTGTCCCGGGGTAAGGGTGTAGGACGTCAGGTAGGCAAATCCGCCTGGCAATAGTCTGAGACCTGATGCCGAGCCGTTGTGGTGAAGTGGATGATCCTATGCTGTCGAGAAAAGCCTCTAGCGAGTGCTGTTGCGGCCCGTACCCTAAACCGACTCAGGTGGTCTGGTAGAGAATACCGAGGCGTTCGGGTGAACTGTGGTTAAGGAACTCGGCAAAATGCCCCCGTAACTTCGGGAGAAGGGGGGCCATTGCTGGTGAGGGGACGTGCTCCCTGAGCTGGTGGTGGCCGCAGAGACCAGCGGGAAGCGACTGTTTACTAAAAACACAGGTCCGTGCGAAGCCGTAAGGCGAGGTATACGGACTGACGCCTGCCCGGTGCTGGAACGTTAAGGGGACCGGTTAGCCTGGATTCGTCTGGGCGAGGCTGAGAACTTAAGCGCCAGTAAACGGCGGTGGTAACTATAACCATCCTAAGGTAGCGAAATTCCTTGTCGGGTAAGTTCCGACCTGCACGAATGGCGTAACGACTTCCTGACTGTCTCGACCACAGGCCCGGTGAAATTGCACTACGAGTAAAGATGCTCGTTTCGCGCAGCAGGACGGAAAGACCCCGGGACCTTTACTATAGCTTGATATTGGTGTTCGGTTCGGCTTGTGTAGGATAGCTGGGAGACGGTGAAGTCGCCACGCCAGTGGTGGTGGAGTCAATCTTGAAATACCAGTCTGGTCGTGCTGGATGTCTAACCTGGGTCCGTGATCCGGATCAGGGACAGTGTCTGGTGGGTAGTTTAACTGGGGCGGTTGCCTCCTAAAGGGTAACGGAGGCGCCCAAAGGTTCCCTCAGCCTGGTTGGCAATCAGGTGGTGAGTGTAAGTGCACAAGGGAGCTTGACTGTGAGACTGACGGGTCGAGCAGGTACGAAAGTAGGGACTAGTGATCCGGCGGTGGCTTGTGGAAGCGCCGTCGCTCAACGGATAAAAGGTACCCCGGGGATAACAGGCTGATCTTCCCCAAGAGTCCATATCGACGGGATGGTTTGGCACCTCGATGTCGGCTCGTCGCATCCTGGGGCTGGAGTAGGTCCCAAGGGTTGGGCTGTTCGCCCATTAAAGCGGTACGCGAGCTGGGTTTAGAACGTCGTGAGACAGTTCGGTCCCTATCCGCTGTGCGCGTTGGAGTCTTGAGAAGGGCTGTCCCTAGTACGAGAGGACCGGGACGGACGAACCTCTGGTGTGCCAGTTGTTCTGCCAAGGGCATGGCTGGTTGGCTACGTTCGGGAGGGATAACCGCTGAAGGCATCTAAGCGGGAAGCCTGCTTCGAGATGAGGACTCCCACCCACGTGTTGGGGTAAGGCTCCCAGTAGACGACTGGGTTGATAGGCCGGGTCTGGAAGCCCTGTGAGGGGTGGAGGTGACCGGTACTAATAGGCCGAGGGCTTGTCCATAGTTGCTCCGCGTCCACTGTGTTGTTCTGAAGAAACGGCCTGCCACAGGCAGATTTCTTCATAGTGTTTCGGTGGTCATGGCGGTCAGGGTACGCCCGGTTACATTCCGAACCCGGAAGCTAAGCTGGCCAGCGCCGATGGTACTGCACTCGGGAGGGTGTGGGAGAGTAGGACGCCGCCGAACAAATATTGAGAATGGGCCCGTGGCCCCGGTAGAGATACCGGGGCCACGGGCTTTTCTGCGTTCACCCGCAAGCCGGCCGCCGACGCTGCGTCAACCGCCGAGGCCCGGGTCACTTGGCGGGGTGGCCGGACGGGGCGGACGCGTGGTGGGGAATCACTCTTCAGTGGGCGCATGAAACGGCCTAATGGCGGGTCAGCGGGGCAGGAGTACCGCTGACCACCAGCCCGCACCGATGGAGAGGCAGCCCGTACATGGCTCAGGAGGGTTCTGCGACCGCGAGTGCAGGGGGGACGACGGGACCGGAGGGCCGTGGGGGCGGTGCCGACGACGGCGACTATCAGGCGGTGGAGTACGAGCTGGGCGTCTTCTTCCGGCGGCTGAGGACGCTGGGTGCCACCATCGCGCGCCAGGTTCATCCGGGCCTCGAGCCCGGGGGGTATGCCTTGCTGGTCCGGCTGGACGAGGTGGGGGAGGCCCGTTCCAGCGATCTGGCCTGCTACTTCAACATCGGGAAGCCCACGGCCAGTCGGCAGCTGAGGAGCCTGGAGGACCTGGGGCTGATCGCTCGCGAGCCGGACCCGGCCGACGGCCGGGCACAGCTGCTGAGGCTCACCGCGGAGGGGCGGGAGCGGCTGGAGCGGGTACGGGACGGCAGGCAGGCGCAGATGCGTCGGCTGCTGGGCGCGTGGGGTGCGGACGAGGTCCGCACCCTGGCGCGGATGCTGGGTCGGCTCAACTCTCTGTCGGAGGAGCTGGCGGCGGCGAGTCCTTCGGCTCATCGGGGGCCTGCTCCGGAGATTCCCGGGTCGCGGGAGGCTCGGCAACCGTAGTGCCGGACGTGGTGCCGGGCGTGGGGGTGTCCGTCGCGGTCGGCTCCTGGGCGTTCCGGGAGTCCTGAGGGTCCTGAGAGCTCTGGGTCTCCGTCTCCGTCGTCGTCGGCGGCCCCGGCTGCGGGGGGACGTACTGCGGGGGGACTGGCGCGGTCGGGGGCCAGGTGATGCCGGCCTCCGCGGCGAGCGCGGTGTCCAGGCTCTCCCGCCTGATCCGCTGGTCGATGTAGAGGAAGGCGTTCGGGAGGAGCTGGAAGGCCACCGTGACCGGCTGGAGGATTAGGGAGGCGGCCATCGGGACCGCATAGACGAGGACGAGGCCGGCCCCGTCCATATGGCCGTTCGGCAGGCCGGAGACGCCGATGCCGAGGGCGCTGCCGACGATGCTCGCCGGGATCTGCACGATCTGGACCACCACTCCCGCGAGGAGGGAGCAGACCGCGGAGAGGCCGAGGGTGCGCCACCAAGTGCCGTTGGTCAGCCGCCAGGAGCGGCGCAGGGCCTCGCGGACCGGCTGGCGCTCCAGCACCAGCGCCGGCGCGGCCAGCTGCCAGCGGACGCCCACGAAGAGGATGAGTGCCACCGCCGGGAACGCGAGGAGCAGCAGGGCGAGGAATCCCGGCTCTCCGGTGGCCGCCGCCAGCCCGATGCCGGGGCCGAAGGCGACCACCATCACGGCCAGGCCGAGGAGCAGCAGGAAGAGGTAGAGGCGGAGCGCCCGCCCGCCGTGGGCGCGGAGCTCGCGCAGCGCCTCGGTGAAGGTGAACGCCCGGCCGACCGCACCGCGGCCGGCCGCCGTGGCGCTGACGACCTGGGCGCAGGCGCTCAGCGCGAGTTGGCAGAGCAGGGCCAGCGCCAGCCCGCCGCAGATCCAGACGGCGAACGCCACCACCTCGCCGTCCGGCGGGGTCGGCCGTCCGTCACCGGAGTAGCTCGCGGGCTCGGCGTAGTGGAGGACGTCGTGGAACGCCTGTCCCGAGACCAGGTAGGCGCAGAGTACGTAGGCGCCGAGGAGTACCAGTTCGGCCAGGACGGCCAGCGCTATGGGGCCGAGGAGGGCGCCGGGGTAGCGGCGGATGGCGTTGACGCCCGCGCGGATCAGCTCGCCGAAGGTGAGCGGGCGGAGCGGGATCAGTCCCGGCTCGGGGTACTGGAAGTGCTGGTACCCGAAGGGGGAGTAGGGCGGCGGGTACGGGGGCGGGTACTGCGCGTACTGCGACTGGTTGTGCTCGGGGTTGCCCCAACCCGGAGGGGTGGCCATGCGGAACTTCCTGCTTCCTTCCCGTGGGGTCATCCCGTGCGGGCGTGCTGGTGTGGACGGTGGGGTCACATGGTGGCACGGAACCGGCACAGGGCGGCAGGAGAGTCGTGCTTTCGTTCCCCTCCTGTGGATAACTCAGCCGGCGGTGCGCGGATGCGGGATCTCCGTCAAAGATGCGCCGGGAAGTTCACCCTCAAGAAGGATGGCCTGGTCAGGGCCGGGCACCGGGGCCTTCGGGGCCAGCTCCTCCAGCACCGGTCGGGCCGCTATCGGGTCGGTTCCGCCGAGGATCAGGCGCACGTCGGATTTCTTCCACAGGGTGTGGACAACGTCCGAACCCCACCGCGCACGGGCCTGTTCGGGGGAGCGGAGGACCGCGACCGTGGGCATGCCGAGGGTGCCGCCGCGGGCGAGGAGTTCCGGAAGGCTCGGCGTGGGGGCGACCGCCGCCACGTCGTCGAGCAGCAGGAGAAGTGGTGGGTCGAGCCGACCGGAGGGTGACCGTGCGGCCATGCGCCGGCCGTGCTCGACCACGTCTTCGACGAGCGCCGTGAGCAGTGGCATCACGCTTCTCCGCGGGGTGCGCTGCTCGGATGCCGGGCCCGCTAGATACAGGCTGCCCGCTTCGCCCAGCAGAGATTCCACTTCCAGGCGGTCATTTGGCGAAGTCGGTGTGCAGGACTGCTGCACATGCAGTTCCGACAGCGCGTCGAGGGCGGTGGCGACCAACGACACGGCGGAGTCCCGGAGTTCGGGATGCGGGGCGGACAGCAGGGACTCGAGTTCGCCGCCCCAGCCCTCGGCGAGCTCGCGGTGCGATGAGGTACGGAGGGTCCGGACCGCCTCGTGCGAGTTGCTGCCGCCGGCCCAGCGGTGGAGTTGGCGCACCGGACGGTCGGCCAGCGCGGCGGCGTGCAGCCAGCAGCGCAGCAGTGTCAGTGCCGTGTCGTACGCTCCGGTCGTTCGGTGGGCGCCGTCGTTGAGGCGGGCCCGGGCCAGCGGCGACAGCGCCGGCTCGCGGAGGGGGCGGGCCAGCGAGAGGAGCGCCCTGGCACGTGCGGTGGCCGTGGCGGGGTCGGTGCAGCCGGCCAGCGGCGACCAGCGGACGCGGGAGACCCCGGTGTCGGGGCCGTCGGATTCGACGAGTCGCTGGGGGTCGAAGAGCTGGGCCCCGGGTGGGATCTCGGCCTCGCGGGACGAGGTGAGGACGAGGACCGGCCCGGGATGCCCGGCCCGCACGGCGTCCAGCAGGGCGTGTTTGGCGGGGGTGGGCGTCGGGACGAAGACGCAGGCCGATCGGCCGGTGAGGTCCGGGAGGGGCGTGATGCGGGGGGAGCGACCGGCGCCGGAGGCGGAGGCGCCGTTGGGGACGCCGGGGGTCGGGGTGGGCCGGGGCGTGGGCCTGGCCCCGGGCGGTGGCGCGGTCGGCGGCGTAGGTGTGGCGGGGGTCGCGGGGACGGCAGGCGCGGCGGCGGCAATGCCCGTCCCCTCGTCAGAAAGGGGATGCGACAGGTGAATTGACGTTTCCTCGGGTGCAGGACGAACGGGTCGCCCCCCCTTCGCCCCGTTGTCGCTGTTCTCGCCGGTCTCCCCGTTCTTCCCCCCGCCCGTCGGAGCGCGCAGCGGGCGGGTCGCCGAGCCCGCTCCGGCCCGGCCTGCGGCGGCCGCCGCAGCCGCCGCCGCGGCGACCGCGTGGGCCCGGCGCCGGGCGCGGCTCCGGGACAGCGAGATGGCGATCGAGAGGACCAGCGTGACGAGCAGGGCGAGGAGGACGAAGAAGGTCGTCCAGAAGACGGCCGGGCCGGGCAGCCGGGAGGCCGGGGTGGCCGGCCAGGCGGCGGCCAGGCTGTTGGGACGGGTAGCCAGCGAGCGGATCGCGGCCGGGGTGTCCAGGAACGGCAGCGGGCGCGGGAATCCGCCGTGCGCCAGCAGCCCGGCGACCTCGGTGGCCAGCCAGAACAGCGTCACCGCGCCGAGGAGGAAGGCGAGCCCGCCGACGATCAGCCCGTCCGGGACCGACCCACCGGGCCGCCGGCTCGGCCCACCGGGCGGCGGCCCGAAGCGGCCGGGGGCGAGGCCGGGGTCGGCTCCGGTGCCCTGGCCGACCTCGGGCCTGCCCCGTTCTCCGCGCATGTCGCGCCTCATGCCGCTGGGTCGTCGGCCAGTTTCTTGGCGGCCATATCGCGTTCGATGATGGCCTCCTCGGTCATGGCGCGGTCGGTGAAGACGAGCGGGCGCTCGTGCTCGGTGATGATGTGCTTGACGACCTGCACGTTGCCGTTGACGTCCCAGACGGCGATGCCGGGGGAGAGGGTCGGGATGATCTCGACCGCCCAGCGGGGAAGGCCGAGCACCCGGCCGGTGGCCCGCGCCTCGTCCGCCTTCTGCATATAGATGGTCCTGGTGGAGGCCATCTTGAGGATGGCCGCTGCCTCCCGCGCGGCCGCCCCGTCGATCACGTCGGAGAGGTGGTGGACCACCGCCACGAAGGAGAGGCCGAGCCGCCGCCCGAACTTGAGCAGCCGCTGGAAGAGCTGCGCCACGAACGGTGAGTTGATGATGTGCCAGGCCTCTTCCACCAGGAAGATCCGCTTCTTGCGGTCCGGGCGGATCCAGGTGTGCTCCAGCCAGACGCCGACGATCGCCATCAGGATCGGCATGGCGATCGAGTTGCGGTCGATGTGCGAGAGGTCGAAGACGATCAGCGGCGCGTCCAGGTCGATGTCGGTGGCCGTCGGTCCGTCGAACATCCCGCGGAGGTCGCCGTCGACGAGCCGGTCCAGGACCAGGGCGACGTCCAGGCCCCAGGTCTGGATCTCCTCGACCGAGACGCCGAGCGGCTCGGCGGACTCGGGGGCCGGCGACCGCAGGCTGTCGATGACGTCGGCCAGGATCGGCTGACGTTCCGTCACCGCCGCCAGCACATGGGCGTGGGCGACCTTGAGGGCGAAGCCGGCCCGCTCGTCCAGCGGGCGGCCCATGGCCACCTCGATGATGGTGCGCAGCAGGGCCAGCTGTCCGGTGGAGGTGATCGCCGGGTCCAGCGGGTTGAGCTTGATCCCGCCCTCCAGGGCGGACATCGGGTCCAGCCGGATGGGGGTTATGCCCAGCGCCTCCGCGATCAGGTTCCACTCACCGACGCCGTCCTCGCCCTGCGCGTCCAGCACCACGACCTGCCGGTCGCGGAACCGCAGCTGGCGCAGGACGTAGGTCTTCTCCAGCGCGGACTTGCCGTTTCCGGACTCGCCGAGGACCAGCCAGTGCGGGGCCGGCAGCTGCTGGCCGTAGAGCTGGAACGGGTCGTAGACGTAGCCCTTGCCGCTGTACACCTCGCGGCCGATGATCACGCCGGAGTCGCCGAGCCCGGGGGCGGCGGTGGGCAGGTAGATGGCCTGGGCCTGCCCGGTGGAGGTGCGTACGGGGAGCCGGGTGGTCTCCACCTTCCCGAAGAGGAAGCTGGTGAACGCCTCGGTCAGACTGCCGAGACCGCTGAGCGGGGCTGACATGGCGGTGCCTCCTTCAGCGGCGGATTCCGGTGGCGAACGGAAGGGTGTTGACGAAGGCCCGGTGGTGCTCGCGGTCGCACCATTCGAGCTTCAGGAAGCTCTTGCCGGCGGAGGCCCTGATCGTCCGCTTGTCGCGGGCCAGGCCCTCCGGCGTACGGGAGCTGACGGTGATGTAGCCGACCAGGTTGACGCCGGCGGCGCCGGAGGCCAGGTCCTGGCCGCGCTGGTCGACGCGGCCGGTGTGGGCCAGGTCGCGGGGGTCGACGGTGCGGTTCATCTTGGCGGCGCGGCTGGCCTCGGCCTCGTCGTTGGTCTTCTCGGTGAGCATCCGCTCGATGGCGATGTCGGTCGGCTCCAGGTCCATGGTGACGGCGACCGTGCGGATCACGTCCGGGGTGTGCACCAGCAGGGGGGCCAGGAAGTTGACGCCGACGGGGGTCAGCGGCCACTCCTTGATCCAGGAGGTGGCGTGGCACCACGGCTCGCGGGTGGCCGACTCGCGGGTCTTGGCCTGGAGGTAGTTGGCCTCGGTGGCGTCCAGCTCGGCCGGCCAGGCGTTGCGCTGGGACATCGCCTGGACGTGGTCGATCGGGTGGTCCGGGTCGTACATCGAGTGCAGCAGGGAGGCCAGGCGAGCCTGCCCGAGCGGCTGCCGGACGCGGATGTCGGCCTCGGCGAGGCGGGCGCAGATGTCGGTCATCTCGCGGGCCATCACCGCGGCCAGGCCCTCGTCCCCGCGCGAGCGGCGGCCGCCGGCCCGGCCCATGGCCTGGGCCTCGGCGGCGAGGTCCCGGTTGTAGTGCATGCAGGCGACCAGGTAGGCGCGGTGCTGCTCGGAGGAGGTGGAGACCATGTTCTGCAGCTGGTCGTAGGAGTTCTGCAGCCACGGCGGCGACTTGGGGTCGCCGCGCCGCTCGACGTCCTTGGCGTGGGCGTCGGGGTCGGCGGGGAGGGTCCGGGCGAGCATCTGAAGGCGCGTCACGAAGCCGTCGCCGTTGGCCACATGCTTCAGCAGCGTGCCGAACCGCTCGACCAGCGCCTCCTGGTCCTCGGAGTCGCGCAGGCCGACGCCGGGGCCCTCGATCTCGATCACCGAGGTGACGGTCCGCCGTTCCAGATGGAGGAGGACGGCGATCTCGTCCGGGCCGAAGGGGGCCGACAGCCAGCGGATCCGGCCGATCCCGGGGGGCGGGCCGACCTCGACCTCGCGCCCGTCGAAGCGGGTGCCGGCCTCCATCGCCGAGGAGCGCCAGACCGCGCCGCCGGAGCGGTTGAGCCGGCGGAAGGTGCGGTCGATCTCCGCCCACTTGTAGAAGGTCCGGCGCCGGTAGGGGACGTACACGATGGCGAAGGCGAGCAGCGGGAAACCGACCAGGCCGATGATCCGCACCGGCAGGATCGGGACCAGGATGCCCCACATCATGCCGATGAAGGCGCCGATGACGATCAGCAGCACCTCGCCCGGCTCGCGGTTGCGGCCGATCATCGCGTTCGGCCGGGCCCGGCCGATCAGATAGGTGCGCCGGACATGCTGATACGGGATCTCGGCGGATTGAGCGCTCATCAGCGGGTGCCCCCCTTATCGGACTTGCCGGTGGTGCTGCCTGCGATCGTGCTTCGGGGCGCGGGAGGCGGGCTCGCCTGCGGCGGGGGCCGGAGCGGGCGGAGGGGCCGGTGGCGCCGGAGGCACCCGGGCCGCCGCCCGTACGGGTGCTGTGGGCGGCGACGCCGGGGGAGATCCCGCCGGAGCCGCCCGAGCCGCCGCTCGCGCCTCCGGACGACCCGCCGTCGCCGTTCTGATCGGAGCGGCCGCCGTGGGTGCTGATGCCCTGCTTCATGAAGTTGGCCGGCCCGTTGACCACGGCCTGTCCCGCGCTGACCGCGTGCGAGCGGGCGCGGCGGAGGGCCATCATGTCGTCGCCGAAGCCGGGGATGAAGCGGTAGATCGCAGCGGACGCGAAGATCGAGAGGAAGAGGATCGCCAGCCCGGAGAGGACGGTGGACAGGGCGTCGTTCGCCCCGGCGTTGGACGCGACCGCCCCGGCGAGGCCCAGGACGATCACGATGACCGGCTTGATCAGGTCGACCGCGATCATGATCCCGGCCCAGCGCTTGACGTGCCGCCAGAGCTCGCGGTCGACCAGCCCGGCGTAGACGGCGGTGCCGAGGAGCGCGCCGACGTACATCATGGCCGCCCGGATCAGCAGTTCGATCCAGACCACGGCGGCGGCCAGCACGGCCACCAGCGAGACCACGATCAGGATGATCGGGCCGCCGCCCAGGTTCCCCTTCTGCAGGGTGTCCGCGAAGGTGCCGAGGTAGGTGCTGGTGTCCGCCCGGGTGCCGGCGGCGATCGCCGAGGTCAGCCCGTCGGTGGCGGTGACGACGGTGTACAGGACCAGCGGGGTGAAGGCCGAGGCCATCACGGTGAGCCAGAGGAAGCCGATCGCCTCGCCGAAGGCGGTCGAGAGCGGCACGCCCCGGACCGCCCGCTTGGCCACGGCCAGCAGCCAGAGGATCAGGGTCAGGAAGGTCGAGGCGGCGAAGACGACGGCGTACTGGCGGAGGAACTGGGTGTTGGTGAAGTCGATCTGGGTGGTCGAGTCGATCGCCCCGGAGAGCTTCCGGACCAGCCAGGCGGCGGCGGTCGCGCAGCCTTGGGCCAGGGACTGCAGGGGGTCGAGGGGGTTGCTGGAGGGGGCGATGCTGCCGCCGGTGCCGTGTTGCTGATCGCAGAGGGACTTGCCCAACCCGATCAGGTCACCGCAATTGCCGGCGGAGGGCGTTGCCGAGGGGGTGGCCGACGGGCTGGGGGCCGCGGTCGCCGCGTTGGCGATGGTGAGCACGGTCAGTTGGAGCACCGCCAGAGCGGACCCGAGCGTTCCCGCACGCAGCAGCTTGCGATCACCGCGCATAGCGGAACCCCCCGAACTGGTTGACCGCGCCGGCGATGGAGTCCGGGTTGGAGACGGTCTGGCTGCCGGTCACCGGCACTGGGCCGTCCTTCTGGGAGTAGCCGGACATCTTCCAGTCGCCGTTCACCCAGTGCAGCTGCAAGACGTCCGTGAACCAGTACTCAGTCACCGGGTTGGTGGAGCCCTGTCCGGCCAGACCGCCGAGTGAGTTCGCCCAGATCTCGACGGTGGCCTTTCCGCCGTCGTACGAGTCCACCTTGGTGCCGACCGGAATGGTGCGGGACACGAAGGTCATTCCGGTGGGCGGCAGACCGTTCTGCAGGCCGAAGCTCTTCGCCTGGCGTTCGTAAGCCTGGTCCGACTGGGCCTGCAGACCGGCTGTCACCGCGGGGTCGCCGATCGTGCTCAGGATCGTGTGCCGCGTGTTCGTGACGTACATGTCGGAGGACCCCAGCGCGACCGAGTAGTTCGCCGCCGCGCTCTGCGCCCCCTCCTCCGTCTGGGGGAAGCCCGTGGCGATCCCGTTGCTCGTGGTGCTGACCGGGTTGGTCCCGGTCGGGGCCGTCGGCGCCGATGACGCGCCGTCGGCGGAGCCTCCGCTCGCGGCGGTCGCGCCGCTGCCGGGACCGTTGCCGCGGTTGACCACCGCCACGATCACCACCAGCACGACCACCACGCCCAGCACCACGGCGAGCGTGCGGAGCCGCCGGTGCACGGGCGCACCGCCGGCCGCCGGGTCGCCGACAGGTAGCCGGGTACGGGTCTGCGGCTGTTCGTCGGGCGGCAAGGACGACATCTGCGGCGGCCCTCCTGGGACGAGGGAAGGACGGGTCCCGCTGGCTAACGGGAGCTGAGGGAAGCGGGCGTAGGCATTGTCAGCGGTGGGCGGTGTCACTGGTGTCGGGCGGCTCCGGCAGATCTGGTGCTGTCACTCGGGGGACGGGACGGTTGCGCTGAGGGACGGGCAGCGCGCCCGGCTACGGTGCGCTCCCCTGGTGGGAGAGTGCCATGGGACACCGGTGATCTGATGGATTGTCGGCTTAACAGTTCGTCAGATCGCCATCCCATACACAATGGTGAACAGTGTTCCCAGCGATCCGATGATGAACACGCCGGTGAGGCCCGCGATGATCAGGCCTTTCCCCTGCTCGGCGCTGAAGGTGTCACGCAGCGCGGTGGCACCGATCCGCTGCTTCGCCGCGCCCCAGATGGCGATCGCGAGGCAGGCCAGGATGGCCACGGCCATCACGACCTCGACCATGGTCCGGGCCTCGGAGCCCAGGCTGGCGAAGGGTCCCCAGTTGGGGGCGATGCCACCGATGATGGTGTTGATGTCGCCCTTGCTCGCGCTCAGATACATGTGTTGATCACCCGCCCGATCACGCATTCAAGGCCCTTCACCGCGGCCCGGAGAAGGGACTGCCCTATTGTCGGCCAAAACTGATGTCGACTTGGCTGCTTCTCGCAGGATGTTCTGTGAGGTCTGCGGCGTGTGGGCCAGGATGGCCCGCATGGGGACCGCGGCCGCACGGAGGAGCCTACCGTTTACTGTGTGTATCACCGCTGATTGCGCTCAGCAACGTACTGGGTCAGACTATGCGATGATTCCAGCACCTCCGCCCGGCGTGTACAGGGGGCATATGCTTGTGCGATCTGCCGTACTGCGCGCCCCCTTTGACGGACAGTCATCTCCCGGTCCGGCGTACGCCCCTTCGGGGCGTTGCTGATGGTACTCCGCCGCGCCTGGCTTGCCGCCGGAGCGGGAGCGGCCATGCTCGGGGCCTTCCTCGCGCTGCTGGTCGTGGGCACCTACACGGCGGCGGGCTCGCTCTCCACGGCCAACGGGGCGAGCAACCTCGCCACCGGAACGGTCCCCTCCGCCTACGCCGGGCTGATCCAGCAATGGGGCAGGAGCTGCTCGCAGTTGACGCCCCCGCTGCTCGCCGCCCAGCTCTACCAGGAGAGCGGCTTCAACCCGCGGGCCGTCAGCGGCGCCGGCGCCGAGGGCATCGCCCAGTTCATGCCGGGCACCTGGGCCACCCACGGCATCGACGCCAACGGCGACGGGACGGCGAACGTCTGGGACCCGCAGGACGCCATCCCCTCCGCCGCCGAATACGACTGCGAGCTGGCCAAGGAGGTGGCCAAGGAGGCCGGCGACCCCGTGTCCAACATGCTCGCCGCGTACAACGCCGGGCCGTACGCCGTGATCAGCTCGGACGGGGTGCCGGGAATCAGCCAGACCCAGAACTACGTGACGCGGATCAAGTCGCTCGCGCAGAGCTTCACCGCGACCACCACGGTCTCCTACTCCGGCCAGGCCGCCGGGGCGATCTACTACGCGCAGAGCAAGCTGGGCACCCCGTACCTGTGGGGCGGGGAGGGGCTGGCCTCGCAGGGCTACCGCTTCGACTGCTCGGGCCTCACCCAGGCGGCGTACGCCAGCGTCGGGATCAAGCTGCCCCGGGTGGCCAACGACCAGTGGTACGCCGGGCCGCACCCCTCGCGCAGCCAGCTCCAGCCGGGGGACCTGGTCTTCTACGCCACCGACCTCAACGATCCGCGGAGCATCCACCACGTCGGGATCTACGTGGGCGGCGGCTACATGATCGACGCCCCGCACACCGGGGCCTCGGTGCGGTACGACCCCGTCTTCCAGCCGGACTACATCGGGGCCACCCGGGTCACCGCCAGCGGGGCGTCGGCGCTGCCGGCCCTCCAGCCGGACGGCTCGATCGCGAACGGCGCCTCGCCGGCGACCGGGTGAGCCGGGGCGCCCCTGGCGGGCGGCGAAGCGCGGCGCAGCGCACAGCTGTGGCGGTGCGGTGAGCTGAGCGTCACGTTCTGGTAACTTCCGGGGCTTCCGGAACCCTATGTGCCATTCGCGCCGTTGTGTCCGTCGGCGGAGGAGGACACTTGGTCCGGACGAAAGCCGGGCGCCACCCCGACGTGGCAGCCGGGCCGACTACCGAGGACGAACGTGGAGGTGCGGTGTGCAGGTCCTGATGGCGGACGGTAGTCCCGACGCCGCCCTGGTCGAGGGGATCAACGGGATCTCCGGGCATCTTCCGGGGTTCCTGGACAGCTTCCTCAGCTTCTGCGGCGAGTACGGGCTGCCGCTGGCCTCGGTGGCGATGGTCGTCGTCACCTGGATGTGGGCCCGGCGCCAGGCCCGCCCGCTGAACACGGTGGCCGGGGTCTCCTGGGCACTGCTGGGCGGCGTCGTCGCGCTGATGCTGAACGTGCCGGTACGGGCGCTGGTCGCCCGGCCGCGGCCGTTCGTCGAGTATCCGGACCAGGTGAAGCCGCTGGTCGAGCACGCCGCCAACGGCTCCTTCGCCAGCGACCACGCGACGTTCACCATGGCCGTGGCCGTCGGGCTGCTCCTGGTGCACCGCAAGTACGGGCTGATCGCCGGCGGGATCGCGCTGGCCGAGGGGTTCCTGCGGGTCTTCATGGGCGTCCACTACCCGTCCGACATCATCGGCGGGTACGCCCTCGCGGCGGCGACCGTGCTGCTGCTGGCGCCGCTCGCGATGGCCCTGCTGGTGCCGTCGGCCCATCGGCTCTCCGCGACGCGGATCGGACCGGCGCTGGCGGCGGCGGTGCCGGCGGCCGGCCCGGCCGGCCCGGCCGGGGAGCTGCCCCGGCAACGTCGCGGCGGGCGCCGGGGGCGGGGATCGCGCGGGCGCGCCGGCGGCGGGCGCGGTCGTGATCACGACCCGGAGGCGAACCAGCACCTGGCGGCGTAGCCGCCGAGATTGTTCGCGGTCCGCATCCGGCGGCGGAGTCCGCGTGGCAACGCAGGCTCAGGCGTGGAGTCTGATGGCGACCAAGCCGTCGGGTAGTCCCGCCACCAGGGTCGTGGGAGACGTGAAGGTCAGGGCCACGGCGGGAGCGCCGACGCGAAGTTCCAGGGTGCCGACCCGGATGGTTCCGTCCGCCCAGGCCACGGCGGTGGCGCCGGTCGGGTCCGCGAGGGCGACCGCGGTCACCGGCGAGGGGCGGGAGTCCGCGGTTCCTGCGGGCGCCGGCGCCGAGCCCGGTGACCAGAGCCGGACGGTGCCGTCCGCACCCCCGGAGAGCAGCAGGGGGATCCCCCGATCGGCCTCCGGATCGGGCCGGAGCAGAACCGCCGCCAGGCAGTTGACCGGGCCGGTGTGCAGCCGCTCGGCGTGCTCGCCCCAGCGGACCACTCCCTTGGCGCCCTCGTCCGGATCCGCGAGCGGTGAGTCGAGCGGGACGATCTCGCCGTCCGGGGCGCAGAGCAGAGCGGCGGGGGCGAAGTCGGCCAGTCGGCCGTGCTCGGCGAGGGTCGCTCCGGTCTCGGGGTCGAGTCCGCGTACGGCGCCCTCCTCGTCGGAGACCAGCAGCTGACCGGAGTGCCGGTGCCGCCCGAGGGTGAGGGCGGTCGCCGCGCCGAAGTCCCAGCGTGCCCACTCGGCGTGCCATCCGGGGCCGCCCGACTCGTCCGAGACGGCGAGCAACGGGTCCGCTGCCGGTTGGGCCGTCCCGCCGAGCACCCGGAGGCGCAGTATCGCCGCACGTTCTCCCGCCGAAGGGGCCGCCAGCAGCGCACGGCCGGCATCCGCCCAGGCCCGCCGCAGGTGGGTCACGAGGCCGGCCGCGGCCTCGACGGACGGCTCGTCAGCGCCATCCGCTTCGAAGGCCGCCGTGACGGCGAGCGGATCGGAATGGGCCAGGAAGACCACGTCCCCCAGCAGTTCCCGGCTGCGCCCCGCACGTACCGCGTGGGCGAGGAGACGTCCCAGACGCTGCGGGCCGGCGGCGGCGAAGTCGAGCCCGCCGTCCGCCGTCCGCGGTACCGACCGGGCCAGGGCGAGCAGCGCGGCTTCGTGGTCGCCGGCTCCGGCCGACCACGAGGCGGCCTGGGCCGCCGGCAGTCCGTGCGGCAGGCGCCAGGCGTCCCGGCTCGGGGTGTCCGGCGGCAGCAGAGCGGCCGCCCGGTGGACGAGTTCGGCGCCTCCGCTGCCCGGCAGCAGCGCCCACTCCTCCAGGTCGGCCGAGGCCCCCTCGGGCGCGATCGCCCCCAACGCCAGGATCGTCGGCCGCAGTTCCCCGGGGATCGAAGCCCACCAGGCGTCCAGCGCAGCCGCACCCGCACCTGCACCCCCGCCCGCACCCGCGCCCGCACTCACGCTCGCCGAGCGTCTTGCCAGCCGCGTCAGCTGCGCCAGCCCGGGGTTCGGATACGTCTCCTCCGGGCCGAAAGCGGGCTCGCCGCTCTCCGGGCTCCCCGGGAGGGCCGCGTACCAGCGGGCGAAGGCGTCCCGGTCCGTCCAGCGCTCGTCGTCCAGGTCCAGCACCGCCGGTGCGAGGACGCCGCCGGCGCCGTCGAAGGCCTGCGGTCCGACTCCGTCCACGACCATCCGCACCTGGGGCAGCCCGGCAAGCGGCAGCAGCAGACGGGACATCAGCTCCGCAGGACGGGCGGAGCGATCCACTTCGGCGACCAGCAATACGGCCGGCCGGGTGTCCTCGGCGATCTCCGCGACCAGCGTCTCCGCCTCGGCGCCCGCGCTGCCGCCCGTCAGGTTGAGCTGCTCGGCCAGCAGCCACGAGGCCGATCGCACGGTGTGCCCGGCCGCCGGGAGGATCGCATGGGGCCTGTGCGGCGTGGGCGCGGCCGGGTCGAGCCCCGCGGTGGCCAGCCAGGAGAGCAGGTGGGTGCGCCCGCTCCCGGGCGACCCGGCGAGGAGGCAGAGGCGGGGCGCTGCGGGGTCCTCCAGCCAGCGGAGCAGCGCCAGTCCAGCGGGCCGCCGCCCCGCGCCGAGGGGAGGAAGCCGGCGGGGTATGCCGTCGTCGGCGTTCACTTGGGCGGCCCGCCTATCGCCTGGACTCGGACTCGGCCTGGTCGACGAGGTACTGGATGAGCTCCTTGACGCCCTCCTCGCGTGACTCCGCGGTGGTCCCGTAGTCGAAGCGGTGGGTGAACTCGGCGTTGGGGAAGCCGTTCGCCATCCACAGCGCGCAGTAGTGGCCGGGCATCAGGCAGGGTTCCAGCTCGGAGTAGACCCGGACCACGTCCTGGCCGCTGACGCCGGCCTCGATGAGCTGGTCGGCCAGCATCTCCTCCGGATGCGGAAGGCCCGGCGCGGTCTGCGCGGTGAGGATCCTCTTCTCGCCCGTCTCCCGGTCGATGTACTCGACGGCCGCCGAGAAGGGGGCCAGCAGCTGGTGGCGGATGTCGTCCAGCACCAGCGGCCACCAGTTCTCCCGCTCGGCGAAGGCACTGGGGTCGTCGGCCGTCAACTGGTCGCGCAGCAGGCGGTACTCGTCGAAGGCGGCGTCCTGGCCGTGCTGTTGGAAGGCCTCGCGGATCCGTGGAAGCGCCTCGTCGAGGGCCACAAGACCGGCGGCGAAGGCCGGGAGGGCGGCGTTGACGGCGCGGGGCGGCAGGCTGATCCGGCCGTAGTCCAGGACCACCGAGCCGTCGCCGGCCAGCTGGATGGGTGCGGCCGGATCGTGGCCGAGGACGAGCGGGTGCTGCTCGTCGGGGGACTGGGCGTCCTCCTCGGCCTCGAAGTAGGGATCGACCTCGCGCGGCAGGCCGATACGGGTACTCAACTCCCCGCCGGGGGCGTACGGGAACCGCTGGAGCCCGGCCTCTCCGAACCGGGCCAGCAGCGCCTTCTCCACCTGCTGTGTGCTCACGTCGCCGAGCGTACCGGCCCCCTGCGACAGGGGGCAGCCGCTGCGGCGACAGGGACCTCCGGGAATTCCAACTGGCCCTGAGAGCCAATGCGTTGACGCTCCGTCAGAGGCCGTGCGAGCATCCTGTGACGATTGTCCTATAACCGGCACGGGGGCGGTGCGGTCGCGATGACGTTGGGGAAACGGGTCCGGGGGGCTCTCGAAGACGGTCTCAAGCCCGCCGTCCGCAAGATCGCGAAGACCACCGAGGGCGCCGTCCGCTCGGTCGGCCACGGCTTCGAACGGGTCGCCGAGAACACCGAGGCCAACGAGAAGGAGGTCACCGGCGGCCTCCGCAAGTACTTCATCCACGACGACGGCAAGGTCGAAAGGCTGGACAACGGCGCCCTCCACGCCCTGTCGAACGACGACCGCAAGGCGCTGGGCAATCTGATCGACAAGCACGACCAGGTCAGGGACCCCACCGACGAGGAGATGGACGAGCTCTTCAACGCCCGGAGGATGACGCGGAAGAAGGACCGGGAGCGGTTCGCCCCGGACGACCCGAACGCGCTGAGGGTGAAGAGCAACAAGATCAAGGGCCCCACCGAGCTCTCGAACGCCACCGAGGAGGCCAGGCGCGCCACCGGGGACTACGGCCACGGCAACTACGCCGCGCTCAAGTACCGGGACGAGAGCGGGAACGAGTTCGCCGTCGTGGGCCGGAGCAGCTACGCGCGCAACCACTCGGAGCGCTCCATAGGCAAACCCTTCCTGCGCGCCGGAAAGGCCTCCGGCGTCCGGGAGGTGTACACGGAGCGGGCGCCCTGCGACGACGGGAAGATCGGGTCCAACTGCGACCTGTGGCTCGGCCGCTACTTCAAGAGGGAGAACCCTGATCTCCAGGTCTCCCACGGAGTGGACTACACCAGTGCGACGCCGAAGGAGACACGCGACCTCGGTCACTCGGCCTACGTCGACCAGCTCACCCAGGACCACAAGGCCGGAAACTACGGCGGCACCATGGGCACCGCCGACTTCGACGCCAGGGGAGCCCAGCAGTACGCCCAGGCGCAGGCCCAGGCGCAGGCCGGGGGCGGCAGGCAACGTCAGGGCATCTGACGCCTTCGACCGGAGGGCCCGGATAGCATCGCCGGGCAAGCAAGTGAACTCAGCCTGGAGGGAACCGGGACCGTGCTGGTAGCTGTGGACTGGCGGATCGTTCAAGGGCAACTGCCCCGTGGCCACCTGTTGAGGTTCCGGCCGGAGTTCGCGGCCGAGGTGTGGCCGGCGGCCGAGGACGCTCGATTCGCCAGCGAGGTCGGACTGCCGTACTGCCGGGGCCTGTTCCGCATCCAGCCCGAGCTCGCGGTGAACGATCCGGACAGTCCCCGGATGGCCTTCCTGCCACCGCTGCCGGACGGGGCCTCCTTGCAGGTGGACACGGAGCAGGGCCGTCTCCAACGGCTGGGATCGGTGTTCGGCGCACGGCTGTACGTCGGCCTGGAGGACGGCAGGATCTGGGTGAAGGACCCGGACGGCTACGAGGACCACGAACTGATCCACGGCGATCTGTCCTCGCTGGCGTACCTGCTCTACAAGCTCGACGTGGAGCGCCCCGCCGAGGCGAATCCGACCCCCCGGGACTGGCTGGACGCCGAGGGCTTCATCCGGGAGGACACCACACGCTGGGACCCGATCCCCTTCGCCGACAAGGACGGTTACTGGGAACGGTTCCTGGAGCACTGGGCCACGATCTGAGCCCTCCGCCCGGGCCGCCGGAACCCGACCGAGGGAGGGCGAACGTGCTGGTGACGGCTGCGTGGCAGCGGGTTGTGGAGAACCTTCCGCGAGGAGCGCTCCTGCGATTCCGACCGGAGTTCGCGCGGCGGGTGTGGATGGACCCCGGGGATCTGCGGTTCGCGACGGAAGTGGGCGTTTCCTATGCCAAGGGGTTGTTCTGTCCGTTCACCTCGCTGATCGACCGCGATCCGGCGACGCCGGACATCGCCTTCACCCCGCGCGAGGACGTCCCGGATCCGGTAGCGACCCCTCACGGCCGTTTCCAGCAGCTCGGTGAGCTGTACGGCGGAGACCTGTACGTCGACCTGGGTGACGGCGGGATCTGGATCAGCCATCCGGACCGGCACGACGAGGGCGAATACGAGCTGATCAACGGCGATCTCTCCTCGCTGGCCTATGTGCTGTACAAACTGGAGGCCGAGTCCCCCACCCGCGACATGGAGATTCCGGGCGTCGCGGACTGGCAGGCGGCGATGGAGGTCATCCGCGAGCACACGGACAACTGGGACCGGATCCCCTTCGCGTCCAAGAAGGGGTTCTGGTCGGAGTTCATGGATTCGTACATCGAGTACTACTAGCCGGGCCGGGCCGGGCCAGGCCAGGGCAGACGGGGTGGCGGACGTGCTGACAGCGGTCGAGTGGCAGCGGGTGGTCGACACCGAGCCGCGGGGTGCGCTGGTCAGGTTTCGTCGGGAGTTCGCCGAGCGGGTGTGGAGCGATCCGGAGGACGTCCGGTTCGCCACCGAGATCGGGGTCTGCCACTCCGACGGGCTGTTCCAGGCCTTCACCTCGGTGATCGACCGCGATCCCGAGACCGACGACAGCTGCGTCACCGAGGCGGACGAGGTCCCGGAGCCCGTGGACACCCCCAAGGGCCGGTTGCAGCAGCTCGGTTGGATGATGGGCGGGCGTACCTTCGTCAGTCTCGACGACGGCACGATCTGGCGGAGCGCCCCGGACCTGGGCGTGGACCACGAGCTGGTCAACAGCGATCTGTCCTCGCTGGCCTACGTGCTCTACAAGGTGATGGCGGAGGCGCCGACGCGCACCGAGGAGCTGCCCTCCCCGGAGGACTGGGAGGGGGCCGAGAACCTGATCCGCGAGGACACCAGGCGCTGGGACCCGGTGCCGTTCTCCGACGCGGACGGCTTCTGGTCGCGCTTCCTCGACGAGTACCAGATGTACTACTGAGCGAACGCGAGCCCGCCCGAGCCGATCCCGAACCCGAGCCGATCCCGAGCCGATCCCGAACCGGCCCCGCCCCCCGCCCCACCCGCTCAGCCGAAGTCGAGGGCTGACATCTTCGTCGAGAAGGCCTCCGCGTGCTGGCTGAAGGCGTCGGCGTGGGAGTGGACGATGGCCGCGTGCTGGCGCAGCTGCTCCGGGTGGATTCGGTAGCCGGAGCCCGCCGCGCCGCCGCCGGCCCCGCCCGGCGCGGTCGGGACGCCCAGCGCGGAGCCCACGGCCTTGAAGACGAAGCCCTCGACGGCCCGCTCTATCACCGGCTCCAGCTGCTTGATGCCGGCCTCCAGCAGCTCGCCCATGATGTACTGCTCGACCTGCTGCTCAAGGAACTTGATGGCCTTCTTGCCGGCGTACACGATGGCCGCCTCGGCGGCCTCGGCGAGGCCGAAGGTGGCGACCGCGGCGGCCTGGTCGGCGATGAACGAGGCCGCGAGGGCCACCAACTCGGCTATCGCCACGCCCTTCTGGGCGACTATGTAGTCTGCGGCGGCGTGCAGCGCGGTCGAGGCCACGTGGCAGGCCTCGGTGAGCTCGTTGAGGTGGTTGTTCGACATGTCCACCCAGCGCTGCATCATCTGCTCGTACGAGGCCGCCTGGTAGGCCTCGTTGGCGCGCTGCATCGCCTGGGTGGCGTCCGCGTGGGTGTTCTTCAGGTTGTCGGCGAACTCGTCGACCAGCTTCGCCACCTCGCGCACCGAGTCCTCGTTGATCGACGGCCAGTCGATCCCGATGAACTGCAGGAACTGCACGACCTCGGACGGTGGGTCCAGTGCCACAACGCTCACCCCGTCAACTCCGCTGTCACCGCTGTCGGTTCTCAGTATCGACAGGGAACAGGGGGTGCACCAGCAACCCGGCTCAGATCGCCTGCGGGAAGGTGAACAGCCGTCCCGGGTCGTACTGGTGCTTCACCGTCGCCAGGCGGGCGGCGTTCGCGCCGTAGTACGCCTGGCGCCACTTCGCCAGCCGGGGGTCGAGGTAGTTCTGGTACGCCTGGCCGCTGGCGTAAGGACGCATCGCGGACCAGGTCCCGTCCAGCCAGGCATGCGAGCGGGAGACCACGGAACCGTTGAGCCGGGACGGGTAGTTGGCGATGTACTGGGCGATGAAGAGGCCGTTGCGGTGGACGAACGCGGTGTCCTGCGCGCGGACCCGGCCGATCGCCCCGCCCAGCACGTCGAACGCGACCGCCGCGCTCCCGCCCGCCGCCACCGCGCCGGAGCGCGCGTACCGCTCGACCGCCGCCGCCAGCGCCTTCGCGCCCGCGGTCGGCAGGGTGCGGGTGAAGACGTCCGAGCGGGCCGCGTACGACTGCCGGACCACCCTGCCCGCCGGATTCTGTCCGGGCAGGCCGCCCGGCAGATGGGCCTGCGCCTCCGACCAGCCCAGCACCCCGCCCATCACCTGCATGGTCGCCAGGTACGGCCGCGAGTTGACGACCCGTGAGGAGGGCTCCGCGCCGACGTCCCGGACCAGCGAGGTGAGGTGGTTCTCCAGCTCGGTGGTCGACCCGCCGAGGAGGTTGGCCCCCACGCTGACCGACAGCACGCCCTTCTCCGAGCAGGCCAGATGGAGGTTGGCCCACAGCGCGTCCGGTGCCGAGGGCGCCCAGCGCTGCCAGCCCTCGACCACCGCCGCCGCCCGCGACCACGGCCAGTTCAGGAAGGCGTAGGAGCAGGACTCGGCCGGGTGGGTGCGGAAACCGAGCGAGGTGACGATTCCGAAGTTGCCGCCCCCGCCGCCGCGCAGCGCCCAGAACAGGTCGGGCTCGGCGGAGGCGCTCGCCGTCCGCACCCTCCCGTCCGCCGTGACGATCTCAGCCGAGGTCAGGCTGTCGCAGGTCAGCCCGTACGCCCGCCCGGTGACCCCGACGCCGCCGCCCAGGGTCAGACCGGTGACGCCGACGGTCGGGCAGGAGCCCGCCGGGATGGTGGCGCCGTGCGCGGCCAGCCCGGTGTAGACGTCGATCAGCCGGGCGCCGGCCCCGATCACCGCCTCCCCGCTGCGCGCCGAGATGCCGTTGAGGGCGCTGACGTCCACCACCAGACCGGTGCTGCCGGACCAGCCGGCGTAGCTGTGGCCGCCGCAGCGGGCGGCGATCGGCAGCCGGAAGCGGCGGGCGAAGCCGATGCAGGCGGCGACGTCGTGAGTGCTGCGGACGTAGGCGACACCGGACGGGTGGATGCCGTCGAACTGCGGCTGGAAGAGATGCGAGGCGCTGGAGTACCGCCGGTCGCCGGGGCGGACCAGTGCGCCGGAGGGCAGTTCGCGGGCGAGCGCGTTCCAGTCGGCGGTGCTCGGGCCCGAGGCGGCGGCGGCCGCGGTGCCGCGGGTGCTCGCGGCCCCGCCCGGCCCCGCCCCCGGCGTGCCGTCCGCGGAGGAGGGGGCGGAGGCGCCGGCCGCGCTGCCGCGGGCGTGCGCGGACGAGCAGCCCGCGAGCGCCGGGCCCGCGCCCGCGACGGCCAGCCCCAGGCCGGTGCCCCAGCGGAGCGCCGCGCGCCGGCTCGGCCGTTCGGCCGCCGCGGCGGTGTCGGTCGCGGGTTCAGCGGGCTCCACCGGCATGAACTGACCACCTTTCAGATCGTCCTGGGGATCATTCTTCCGAGGTTCGAGAATGAGTTCCCACACCTGGGACGCCGAAAGTGGCCTGCATGGTTGTCGGCTACACGTCAGCTACACCTCAGCCATACGTCAGCGGCCGTGCTCGGCCGCGTCCGAGCGCGCCCGGTCGCGGGACCGCCGCGCCGGGGCGGACCACCCGCAGGAGCAGCGGGCCACCGCGAAGGAGCCCCGCTCGGTGACGGTGACCTGGTGGCCGGGCGGGTCATCGGCCCCGGCCGGCCCGTTCTCGTCACGCTCTTCGCGCAGGCTGTGCACGGCTCCACCGTAACCCTCGCGGCGTAACCGGCCCGCGTGAGGCCTCGTTAGCAGTCCGCCGGGGGACGGACGGTTCGGATCTGGCCGAGGGAGCTGTAGGCAGTGGCCGAGGGACATCAGCAGAACAGGGCATACCGACACCGGGCGGCCGGGACCGCCGGGACCGCAGCGGCCGCCGCAGCCGCCGTGCTGGCCGCGGTCGGCCTGCTGGCCGGCTGCTCGGCCGGGCAGGGCGGCAGCGGCGGCAGCGGCGCCGGCGCCACGGGCACCGGCCCGGGCGGGACCGGCGGGTCCGCCGGCGGCGACAGCGCGCTGGTCAGCTCGGACCATCTGGCCGCCGACCCGCTGACGGCGGTCCGCAACGCCGCCGACAACACCGGCCACAGCGGCTCGGTGCAGGACGCCACGACCCTCCGCACGGTCTCCGCCGACAAGCACGTCACCCTGAAGGGCACCGGCGGCTACGACTACACCAGCCGCACCGGGCAGCTGGTGGTCGACCTGCCCGCCGGCGGCAAGCTCACCGAGGTGGTCACCCCCGGCACGGTCTACATGCTCAACCGCAGCAACGCCGTGCCGGCTGGGAAGTGGGTGAAGCTGGACGTCCGCGAGCTCTCCGACGGCAACCTGGTGAGCAGCGGCGCCACCAACCCGGTGGACGCGGCCTCCGCGCTGCGCGGGGCGACCAGCGCGACCAAGGTCGGCACCGAGCGGATCGGCGGGGTCGCCGCGACCCACTACACCGGCACCCTGGACCTGGCGAGGGCCGCCCAGGCGACCGGCGGGCCCTCGGGCTACGGCCTGTCCTCCGGCGCGCGGGCGTTCACCGACAAGCAGGTGCCGTACCAGGTCTGGCTGGATCCGCACGGGCGGATCCTGCGGGTGGTCGAGGTGTTCACCTTCGCCAGGACGGCGGGCTCCAGCAAGCCGGCCGACCAGGTGCGGGTCACCTCGCAGAGCGATTTCTCCGGCTTCGGCGAGGCCGTGCGCCCGAGCGTGCCCTCGGCTTCGGAGATCTACACCGGCCCGGCCAAGAAGTAGCCGCGGCCGGAGGACCCGCCCAGGACGAGTTCGCCAACGCGCTTGGCTAGTCCGGAAATGGTCCTGATGTGTCATGTCGCGTCGCGCGCCGCGCCCTAGGCTGTAAGGGGTCGGCTACCCAACGTTCCAGTCTTGCCCGACCGGCGATCTTCCCAGGA
The DNA here is from genome assembly GCF_000744815.1 of Phaeacidiphilus oryzae TH49. NCBI lineage: Bacteria > Bacillati > Actinomycetota > Actinomycetes > Kitasatosporales > Streptomycetaceae > Phaeacidiphilus > Phaeacidiphilus oryzae. Next base: position 3,316,366 of record NZ_JQMQ01000005.1, on the reverse strand, counting down.
TGTGCAGGCGCCCCGGGGGCGAGTACGAGGAGGCGGTGCGCGTGGCTTCTCCGCGCGGCGGGGCGCATGACCCCGTGGCCCTCGACGAGATCGAGCTGTACGGCGAGCTGATGATCGCGGCGGCGGCGACCGGTGAGGAGCGGCTGCCGAAGGACCGCATCGACGAGGTGCTACGGGTGGGGGACGCGAAACCCCCGTCATCCCCACCCGAGGCCAGAGTCCCCACCCCGCGAGACCCCGCGGCCTGACCCCCACCTCCCCGCGTCGGCGCACACCGAATTGCCGCTGCCTGCGCGGTGCGCTGCCCCGCTTCCGGCGGCTGCCGGGCCGATCGCGCGGTGCGCTGCCCCGCCTTCGGCGGCTGCCGGGCCGACCGCGCGGTGCGCTTCCTCGCTTCCGGCGGCCGCGGGGCCGATCGCGCGCTGCGCTGCCCCGCTTCCGGCGACTGCCGGGCCGACCGCGCGGTGCGCTGCCCCGCCTTCGGCTGCCGCGGGGCCGATCGCGCGCTGCGCTGCCCCGCCTTCGGCTGCTGCCGGGCCGTTCCGCCGGGCCCTGTGCGCCGCCGCTGCGCAACCGCGCATCCGCGCCGCCGCGCCGCCGCGCCGGCGAGGCCCGCGCGGCCGGGGGCGATCGCCCCGCGCCCGCGCCCCGCGCCGGTTGTCTTGACCGGTTTGTGCCGTCGCCGTGTTGAAACCGTTACTACCGGACGCGTACGCCTGTCGTCCGATCGAGGTTCACTCTCCGTTCATACGTGCCCGCCTGACGCTTCACCTGCCCGGCCTACGGTCACCGGTGTTGGTGGCCCCTGGGGCCGCCCGACCACGGCAATCAGCCCCGCCCCGGCCTGCGTATCCAAGCCGAACCCGGGGCACCCAGAAAGGGACACCAGGTGAAGCTCCAGCGGAACGGCCGGACCAAGGCCCTCGCCATCGGAACCCTGGCGGTCGTCGGCTCGCTGACGCTCGCGGCGTGCGGTTCTGACAACAACTCCAACGCCTCCAGCGGGTCGTCCTCGGCAGCCTCCGGCAGCGCCGCCAGCGCCTCTTGTGGAAGCGGTCAGCTCCTCGCCGCCGGCTCTACCGCCCAGAAGAATGCGATGGACATCTGGTCGCGGGACTACCAGCAGCAGTGCTCCGGCACCACCATCAACTACCAGGGCACCGGATCCAGCGCCGGCCGCGCCAGCTTCCTCTCCGGCAAGCTCTCCTTCGCCGGCTCGGACGCCGCCATGAAGGCCGACGAGATCGCCAAGTCCAAGTCCGCCTGCGGCGGCCAGGGCCAGGCGATCAACCTGCCGATGGTCGGCGGCCCGATCGCGATCGGCTACAACCTGCCCGGCGTGAAGAACCTCGTGCTGGACGCCCCCACCCTGGCCAAGATCTTCAGCGGCAAGATCAAGACCTGGAACGACCCGGCGATCAAGAAGCTGAACCCCAGCGCCTCGCTGCCGTCGACGGCCATCCAGACCTTCCACCGCTCGGACGGCTCCGGCACCAGCGCCAACTTCACCGCGTACCTGAAGGCCGCCGCCGGCAGCGACTGGAGCTACGGCGCCAACTCCAACTGGCCGGCCCCCGGCGGCCAGGCCGCCCAGGGCTCCTCGGGCCTCGCCGCCCAGGTGAAGCAGGTCGCCGGCTCCATCTCCTACTTCGAGATGTCCTACGCCACCGCCAGCGGCATCACCACCGCCTCGCTCGACAACGGCTCCGGCAGCCCGGTGGCGATCTCCACCGCGGCCGCCGCGAAGTCCCTGGCGAACGCCAAGGTCATCGGCACCAACGGCGACCTGGCCCTGCAGCTCGACTACGCCGACAAGACCCCGGGCGCGTACCCGCTGTCGCTGGTGACCTACGAGATCGTCTGCGACAAGGGCAACAAGTCCTCGACGCTGCCCGCGCTGAAGGGCTTCCTGAACTACGCCGCCAGCGACGCCGGCCAGCAGGCCGTCACCTCGGCCGGCTACATGCAGCTGCCGGCCTCCATCACCGACAAGCTCAAGACCGCCATCAGCAGCCTGAAGTGACGCCGGTGCCGCCGCCGGCCGCCCGGCCGCCGGCGGCACCGCAGCAAGCAGCAAGCAGCACCCAGCACCACTCCCCAGTTCCGGTGCACCGCCGCCACGGTGCCGGCCGCCGCCCCCCGCCCCCACCCGGGGCGGGAGCGCGGCCGGCGCCCACCCGACCGGAGAAGCCATGGAGATTCCCCGCACTCCCTCGCGCCACGGACCGGCGCCGGGAGCCGACCTGACCGGTAACCGGCCCCAGTCCCCGCAGGCCCCGCAGCCCAGCGGGCAGCAGCCGGCCGATTCGCCGTCCGCCCCGACCCCCGCCCCGGCGCCCGCGGCATCGCCGCAGCCCGCCGCCCCGGACGCCGGCGTCGGCGCCGCCCCGGACGCCGTCCCCCCGCTCGCCGTCGACACCCGCCCCCGCCGGCGCGGTGTCCGCCTCGGCGACACCCTGTTCTTCAACGCCTCCCGCGGCTCCGGCATCCTGCTGCTGGTGATCATGGCCGCGATCGCGGTCTTCCTGATCTACCGCGCGGTCAACGCCATCTCGGCCGACCACGGCAACTTCATCACCACCTTCGAGTGGAGCCCGGACCTCACGCCGCCGCACTTCGGCATCGCGGTCCTGGCCTTCGGCACGCTGGTCAGCTCGGCCATCGCGATGGTCATCGCGGTGCCGATCGCGCTCGGCATCGCGCTGTTCATCTCGCACTACGCCCCGCGCCGGCTGGCCCAGCCGCTCGGCTACCTGATCGACCTGCTGGCCGCCGTGCCCAGCATCGTCTTCGGCCTGTGGGGCGCGCTCTTCCTGGCGCCGCACATGCTCGGCGTGAACACCTGGCTGAACCAGTACTTCGGCTGGACGTACATCTTCCGCCAGCAGTCGCCCGGCTCGGCCCCGCGCTCGCTCTTCACCGTGTCCATCGTGCTGGCGATCATGATCCTGCCGATCGTCACCGCGGTCAGCCGCGAGGTCTTCCGCCAGGTGCCGAGGGCCCACGAGGAGGCCGCGCTGGCCCTCGGCGCCACCCGCTGGGAGGTCGTCCGCACGGCGGTGCTGCCCTTCGGCCGGTCCGGAGTGATCAGCGCCTCGATGCTCGGCCTCGGCCGCGCGCTGGGCGAGACCATGGCGGTGGCCGTGGTCCTGTCGCCCAGTTTCGTGCTGTCCGGCCACCTCACCGACCCGGGCGGCGGCACCATCGCGCAGAACATCGCCTCGCAGTTCAACGAGGCCGGGCCGATGGGCCGGGACGCGCTGATCGCCTCCGGCATGGTCCTCTTCGTCATCACCCTGCTGGTCAACGGCGCCGCACGGCTGATCATCGCGCGCCGCAAGGATTACTCGGGGGCGAACGCCTGATGGTTGCCCAGACCCTCGCCCCCGAAGGGCGCCTGTCGCTCCGTCAGCGCAGGCTGCCGCGCTGGACCCCGTGGCTCTCCGCGGTCGCCTCGATCGCCCTCGGCATCGCCGTCGGCGCCGGCGCCGGTCTCCACAGCAAGATCCAGTGGGGCCTGATCGCCGTCGTGATCTTCCTCGGCGGGCAGTGGGTGCTCTCCGCCGCCGTCGAGGGCCGCCGGCAGGCCCGCGACCGGCTGGCCACCAACCTGGTCTGGTCGGCCTTCATCCTCGCCGTCATCCCGCTGATCGCGCTGCTCTGGTACACGATCCAGCAGGGCGCCTCGCACATCAACGCGGACTTCCTCACCCACTCGATGAACGGGGTGCTGGCCACCGACACCACCGGCGGCCTCTACCACGCGCTGATCGGCTCGCTGGAGCAGATCGCCCTGTCCACCGTGATCGCCGCGCCGATCGGCGTGCTGACCGCGGTCTACCTGGTCGAGTACGGGAACGGCAGCCGGCTGGCGAAGGCCGTGACCTTCTTCGTGGACGTGATGACCGGCGTGCCGTCGATCGTCGCCGGCCTCTTCGTCCTCTCCTTCTGGATCATCCTGCTCAACCTGCCGTACTCCGGCTTCGCCGGTTCGATCGCGCTGGCCATCCTGATGATGCCGGTGGTCGTCCGGTCGACCGAGGAGATGCTGCGGCTGGTCCCCAACGAGCTGCGCGAGGCGGGCCTCGCCCTGGGCGTGCCCCGCTGGAAGATGATCATTCGCGTGGTCATCCCGACCGCGCTCGGCGGAATCGTCACCGGTGTGATGCTCGCCATCGCCCGGATCACCGGCGAGACCGCCCCGGTGCTGCTGCTGGTCTTCGGCAGCCAGGTGATCAACACCGACCCGTTCAACAACCCGCAGCAGAACCTGCCGCTCTTCGTCTACCAGGAGTACGCCCTGGGGACCACCCAGTCCGAGGCCAAGGCCTGGGCCGGAGCGCTGGTGCTGATCGCGGTGGTGATGATCCTCAACCTGGTCGCCCGCGGGATCGCCCGCTGGAAGGCCCCCAAGGCCGCCGGCCGATGATCGCCGATCGCCGATCGCAGACAGCTCGTCAACTCACAGGAAGTGTCACCACCATGGCCAAGCGCATCGACGTCAGCGGCCTGAACGCCTACTACGGCGGCACCCTCGCCGTCGAGGACATCTCGATGACCGTCGAGCCCCGTTCGGTCACCGCCTTCATCGGCCCCTCGGGCTGCGGCAAGTCCACCTTCCTCCGCACCCTGAACCGGATGCACGAGGTCATCCCCGGGGCCCGGGTGGAGGGCAAGGTCCTCCTGGACGACGAGGACCTCTACGCCAGCGGGGTCGACCCGGTCGCCGTCCGGCGGACGGTCGGCATGGTCTTCCAGCGGCCGAACCCGTTCCCCACCATGTCCATCCGCGACAACGTCGCCGCCGGTCTGCGCCTCAACGGCGTCCGCAACCGGAAGATGATCGACGAGGCGGTCGAGCGCTCGCTGCGCGGCGCGAACCTCTGGAACGAGGTCAAGGACCGCCTGGACAAGCCGGGCGCCGGCCTCTCCGGCGGCCAGCAGCAGCGTCTCTGCATCGCCCGGGCGATCGCGGTGGAGCCGGCCGTCCTCCTCATGGACGAGCCCTGCTCCGCGCTGGACCCGATCTCCACCCTCGCCATCGAGGACCTGATCGACCAGCTCAAGGAGCGGTTCACGATCGTCATCGTGACCCACAACATGCAGCAGGCGGCGCGGGTCAGCGACCGCACCGCCTTCTTCAACCTGGCCGCCGTCGGCCAGCCGGGCCGCCTGGTCGAGATCGACTCCACCGAGAAGATCTTCTCCAACCCGTCCGTCCCGGCCACCGAGGACTACATCTCCGGCCGCTTCGGCTGACCGGCCGCGCCGCTGGCGCGGGGTGGGTAAGGGGCGCGGGGAACTGCCCGGTCGGCCGCCACGCCGCACCCGGCAACGGCGACCGGACCGCAACTCAACAGCCGTTCGCCGCGCCCCTGATTCGCCCTTCGGGCTCGTCCGGGGCGGGGACGCAAGCTGCCCGGGGGCGCATTGGCGGTGCCGCCCCCGGGCTTCCTCGCGTCGGTGTCGGTCCGTCAGAGGACGATCGCGCTGGCGATCCAGTAGATCAGCGCGGCGACGACCCCCGCCGCCGGCATCGTGATCACCCAGCCCAGCACGATGTTCTTGCCCACGTTCCACCGCACCGCGCGGATCCGCTTGGTCGCCCCCACACCCATGATCGCCGAGGTGATCACATGGGTGGTGGAGATCGGCGCCTTGAACACATACGCGGTGAAGTACAGGATCGACGAGGCCGTCGCCTCCGCCGCGAACCCCTGCGGCGGATCCAGCTCGATGATCCGCCGGCCCAGCGTGCGCATGATCCGCCACCCGCCGGCGTACGTGCCGAGCGCCATCACCAGCGCGGTCGTCACCTTCACCCAGGCCGGGATCGAGTGGCCGCCGTAGTGCCCGGAGATGGTGAGCGCCATCACCACGACGCCCATCGTCTTCTGGGTGTCCTGGAGGCCGTGGCCGAGCGCCATCGCCGCCGCCGAAACCGTCTGCGCGACCCGGAAGTTGCGCTTGGCCCGGTGCGGGTTGGCCCGCCGGAAGACCCACAGGATGGCCAGCATCAGCAGGAATCCGACGATCAGCCCCACCACCGGCGAGAGCACCATCGGCAGGACGATCTTCTCCCAGACGCCCTTCCAGATCACCCCTGTTCCACCGGCCAGCGCGGCCCCCACCATGCCGCCGAAGAGGGCGTGGGAGGAGGACGAGGGGAGGCCGAAGTACCAGGTGAGGAGGTTCCAGGCGATCGCCCCGACCAGCGAGGAGAAGAGGATCACCATCCCCTGGCTGCCGGAGGGCGTGTCGATGATGCCCTTGCTGACGGTCTGTGCGACGCCCTCGCCGAGGAAGGCGCCGGCCAGGTTCATCACCGCCGCCATCGCCAGCGCCGCCCGGGGGGTCAGCGCCCGGGTCGACACCGAGGTCGCGATCGCGTTCGCCGAGTCGTGGAACCCGTTGGTATAGGCGAAGGTGAAGGCGACCAGGACGGTCAGGACGAGTCCGAAGATCTCCACCGCGGTCAGGACTCCTTGACGGCGATGGTCTCCACCGTGTTCGCCACGTGCTCGAAGGCGTCCGCCGCCTCTTCCAGGATGTCCACGATCTGCTTGAGCTTCATGACCTCGATGGCCTCGTACTCACCGCTGAAGAGGTGCGCCAGCAGCTTGCGGTGGATCTGGTCGGCCTGGTTCTCCAGGCGGTTGACCTCGATCCAGTACTCGGTGAGGTTCTCCATCGTGCGCAGCTGCGGCATCGCGCTCGCGGTCAGCTCGGCGGCCCTGGCCAGCACCTCGATCTGCTGCTCGATGCCCTTGGGCAGCTGCTGGATGTCGTAGAGGACGACCAGGTCGACGGCCTCCTCCATGAAGTCCATGATGTCGTCGAGCGACGAGGCCAGTGAGTAGATGTCCTCCCGGTCGAACGGCGTGATGAAGGACGAGTTCAGCTGGTGGAAGATCGCGTGGGTGCAGTCGTCGCCCGCGTGTTCGGCGGCCCGCATCCGGTCGGCGATTTCCGGCCTCGCGGCGATGTCGGCGCCCAGGAGTTCCAGCAGGAGTTTCGATCCGGTCACGAGGTTGTCCGCCGATGCGGCGAACATGTCGTAGAAGCTCGTCTCCCGAGGGGTCAGACGAATGCGCACAGAGGTCTCCGGTGTACAGGGTGCGGTCGAAGCGATGCTAGGCGCTGCGTGCAGTAATCGCGCAAACCGGGGTGTTGACGCGGTCGGGTGGTACCCGCTCGTATCCTCGCGTACGCCCCGCGCGCGTGGAGGTTTCCGACGCGCAAGAGGAGTAACAGCAATCGGAGTGTGACCGAAACCGCACTAGCGCACGGTGAACGGCGCACGCCCGGCTCGGCCTACCATGAACCCGAACCGAACACCCGAGGAGGCCGCGCCATGGCGACGACCGAGCCGCAGGCGACCGACGAGAGCCGCCGGGCGTGCCACGCGCCCGACCCCGGGGAGCCGAAGCCGCCGTTCGGCTACACCGCCCGCAAGGACGAGCACATCCGCCGGCTGCGCCGGATCGAGGGCCAGGTCCGCGGGCTGCAGCGGATGGTCGAGGACGACACCTACTGCATCGACATCCTCACCCAGGTCTCGGCGGGCACCAAGGCCCTCCAGGCCTTCGCCCTCAGCCTGCTGGAGGAGCACCTCCAGCACTGCGTCGCCGAGGCGATGGAGGAGGGCGGCCCCGCCGCCCAGGCCAAGATCGAGGAGGCCACCGCCGCGATCGCCAGGCTCCTGCGCACCTGACCGCGCCCCGCCCCCCGCGTACCGGCGCTCGGCGCTCAGGCCCGCAGGAACGCGATCAGCAGCGCGCGGTCGTACGGGTAGGTCAGACGGGTCAGCGCCTCGCCGGGGGACACCCACACCAGCTCGTCGACCTCCGGGTTCGGCTGGAACGCGCCGTCGGCCGGCTCCGCCGCCCAGTACCGGACCTCCTTCGGCCGCCCCCGCGAGAGGTAGTGGGTGCTCGGCAGCCGCGCGCCCAGCCGCACCGTCAGGCCCGTCTCCTCCCAGGTCTCCCGCAGCGCCGCCGCGGCCCAGTCCTCGCCGGGGTCGAGCTTCCCCTTGGGGAACGACCAGTCGTCGTACTTCGGCCGGTGGACCAGCGCGATCTCCCGCGAGCCGTCGGCGCCGGGCCGCCACAGCAGCACCCCCGCCGCCCGGATCAGCTCCGGTCCGCCGTCGTCCGTCATCGCTACCCCTGCGCCATCTCCGTGTCCGCCCGGTCGTACTCCGGCGCCAGGTGGGACCAGCGGCGGCTGAACGCGTACCGCGCGGCCTCCACCGCCATCCGCTGGTCGGCGTGGAGCACCCCCAGAACGTAGCCGGTCGCGGGGGTGATCCGCGGAGTGGTGGCGGCCGCCGCCGCGCCGGCCGCGGCCTCGGCGGCCTCCCGCGCCATCGCCAGCAGCTCGGTCAGCTCGTCCAGACCGGTGGGGTGACGGTTGCTCAGCTCGTCCAGCAGCGGGGCGCACACCGCCCGGGCCCGCAGCGCGGCCCGCGCCCGGTCGCGGGTGCGCCGCCACCGCGGCTCGTCCGGGTCCTCCGGCGCGGTACGCAGCGCGTCCCCGTGGTACGGCACGGTGATCCGGGCCAGCGGCAGTTCGCGCACCGCCGCCGCCAGCGAGCGGTAGGCCGCGCCCAGGCAGGGCAGCAGCGCGGCGTCCCCGGGCGCGTTCTCGGGCAGCGCGAGCGGCGGGTCGGAGGCCAGCAGGCTGAGCCGGTCGGCCAGCGCGTGGAAGCGGGAGGAGCGCAGCTCCTGCAGCGCGGCCGTGTGGGCCCGGGCGCGGGCCAGGGTGAGCTGCCGCTCCAGCAGCGCCCGCGCCTTCGGCACCCCCGGATGACCGGCCAGCACCCCCGGCCTGATCGTGCTCTCCGCGCCGCCCTGGCCGCCCGGCCCGTTCTCGCCCCTCTCGCCCGCGCTCACCGGCGCCAGCACGTCCAGCGCCGCGGCCAGCCGCACCGCCTTCCGGGTGTACGCGGGCTCCGGCGCGAGGACGGCGGCGAGCCAGCCCAGCTCGGAGCGGAGTGGATCGGCCACCGACCGGTTGAGCAGCGGCCCGAAGACCGTGAGCAGCGGCGACAGCCCCCGCACCGCGGCGCGCAGCGCCATCGCGTCGGGCCCGCTCCCGCCCATCGCGCTGGCCGCCCGGAGGAACGCCTCCGCCGCCTCCGCGAGCCGCCCCCCGAGCAGCTCGCCCACGGTGCCGCCGTCCCCTCCGGCGCCGCCCCCCTGGGTCATCCGCGCGCCCGCAGCGCCCGGCCTGGCATCCTTCATCCGCTCCGTCCCGCCCGTTTCCGCCCCGCCCGACACGTCCGTCGTCCCGCCCGCCCCCTCGCGGTACCGCACCGCCCGCTCAGACCGAGCGGCCACGCGGGCCCCATTCGGCCACTCGCCGGCTCCGCTGCCGGGACTCGATCAGCAGCTCCTGCACGTTGCGCAGCGGGCGCCCCTCCTCGTCCACCGAGTGCCGCTGCCAGCTGCCGTCCGGTCCCAGATGCCAGGACTCGGTGTCGTCGGCCGTCCCCAGCTCCAGAAGCCCGGCCAGCTCGGCCCGGTGGGCCGGGTCGGTGACCCGCACCAGGGCCTCGATCCGCCGGTCCAGGTTGCGGTGCATCATGTCGGCGCTGCCGATCCAGACCTCCGGGTCGCCGCCGTTGGCGAAGACGAACACCCGGGAGTGCTCCAGGAAGCGCCCCAGCACGCTGCGCACCCTGATGTTCTCGCTGAGCCCGGGGACCCCGGGCCGGATCGCGCAGATGCCGCGCACCCACACGTCCACCGGCACCCCCGCCTGGGAGGCCCGGTAGAGGGCGTCGATGACCGCCTCGTCGACCACCGAGTTGAGCTTCATCTGGACCCGCGCCGGGCGCCCGGCCAGATGGTGGTCGATCTCGTCGTGGATCCGGGAGACCAGGCCCTGCCGCAGCGAGCGCGGAGCCACCAGCAGCCGCCGGTACGACTCCCGCCGGGAGTAGCCGGAAAGCCGGTTGAAGAGGTCGCTGAGGTCCGCGCCCACCTGCGGATCGCAGGTCAGCAGGCCGAGGTCCTCGTACAGCCGGGCCGTCTTCGGGTGGTAGTTGCCGGTGCCGACGTGGGCGTACCGCCGCAGCACGTCGCCCTCCTGACGGACCACCAGCGACAGCTTGCTGTGGGTCTTCAGGCCGACCAGCCCGTAGACCACGTGGCAGCCGGACTCCTCCAGCTTCCGTGCCCACTTGATGTTGGCCTGCTCGTCGAACCGCGCCTTGATCTCGACCAGCACCAGCACCTGCTTGCCCGCCTCGGCCGCGTCTATCAGCGCGTCCACGATCGGCGAGTCACCGGACGTCCGGTACAGCGTCTGCTTGATGGCCAGCACGTCCGGGTCCGCGGCGGCCTGCTCCAGGAAGGCCTGCACGGAGGTGGAGAAGGAGTCGTAGGGGTGGTGGAGCAGGACGTCCCGCTCGCGCACCGCCGCGAAGATGTCCGGCGCGGACGCCGACTCCACGTCGGTCAGCCCGCGGGCGGTGCCGGCCACGAACTTCGGGTACTTCAGCTCCGGCCGGTCCAGGCCGGCCACCGCGAACAGACCGGTCAGGTCCAGCGGTCCGGGCAGCGGATAGACCTCGGCCTGACTGATGTTCAGCTCCCGCACCAGGAGGTCCAGGACGTACGGGTCGATGGACTCCTCGACCTCCAGCCGGACCGGCGGGCCGAACCGGCGCCGCATCAGCTCCTTCTCCAGCGCCTTGAGGAGGTTCTCCGCGTCGTCCTCCTCCACCTCCAGGTCCTCGTTGCGGGTGACCCGGAAGGCGTGGTGGGCGAGCACCTCCATGCCCGGGAAGAGCTCCTCCAGATGGGCCCCCATCACGTCCTCCAGCGGCACGTACCGCTGGGGCGAGGCCTCCAGGAAGCGGGAGAGCGACTGCGGCACCTTCACCCGGGCGAAGTGCTTGTGCCCGGAGACCGGGTTCCGCACCACCACGGCCAGGTTGAGGCTGAGGCCCGAGATGTAAGGGAAGGGGTGCGCCGGGTCGACCGCGAGCGGGGTGAGCACCGGGAAGATCTGCTGCCGGAACAGGGTGAGCAGCCGCCCCTGCTCCTTGTCGGTCAGCTCGCCCCAGCGCACCAGTTCGATGCCCTGGGCGGCCAGCTCCGGCTGCACGTCCTGCTGGAAGCAGGCGGCGTGACGGGCCATCAACTCGCGCGAGCGGGTCCAGATCAGGTCCAGCACCTCGCGCGGCTGGAGGCCGGAGGCGGAGCGCTGGGCGACCCCGGTGGCGATCCGGCGCTTCAGCCCGGCGACCCGGACCATGAAGAACTCGTCCAGGTTGCTCGCGAAGATGGCCAGGAACTTGGCGCGCTCCAGCAGCGGCGTGGCGGCGTCCTCGGCGAGTTCGAGCACCCGCTCGTTGAACGCCAGCCAGCTGCGCTCCCGGTCCAGGAAGCGGTCGTCGGGCAGCGGCTCGGCGTCGGACCCCGGCCCGACCGCGGCCGGCTGCGGATGCGCCGGGGGGTGCACGGGAGCGGCCATGGCTTCCTCCAGCGGATGGGTTCGGCGCGGGAGACTCCCTGTCACGGTGAGACTCATTCCGTGATCTTCGCAACGGCGGTTGAATCCACGGTAAATACGGCGTGGCCAACAGGAAAGCCGGGATGGTCGCGACAGGGTGCTCCGCGCGCCTACCGACTCACTGCCGTCCGTACATCAGATCCACCTCGTGGACGGTGAACCCCATTCTCTCGTAGACCCGGACGGCGGGCGTGTTGTCCGCGTCCACATAGAGGAGAACGGCGGAGAGGCCGCGGTCCCCGGCGAGATGCCGCAGCCCGACGGCGGTCAGCGCCCGGCCGAGCCCGCCGCCCTGGGCGTTCGGGTCCACGCCCACCACGTACACCTCGCCGATCGGCGGCTCGCCGGGCTCCTCGTGGACCTTCGTCCAGTGGAACCCGATCAGCCGCCCGTCCTCCGCCCGCTCGGCGAGGAAGAAGCCCTTGGGGTCGAACCACGGCTCCGCGAGCCGGTCCTTCAGGTCCTCCTCGGTCCAGGAGCCCTGCTCGGGGTGGTGGGCGAAGGCGGCGGCGTTCAGCGCCAGCCAGGCCGCGTCGTCCTCACCGGGCACGAAGGTACGGACCCGCACACCCTCCGGGAACACCGGTTCCGGCAGGTCCGCCAGGCCGGCCAGCGGCCGCCGCATCTGCCGCAGCTCGCGGACCAGCGCCAGCCCGTGCTCCTCGGCCAGCCGGCGGGCGCCGGGGTGGCCGCCGTGCGCCCAGAACTCCTCGCCGCCGGCCTGGAGCGCGGCGTCCAGCAGCGCCCGCCCATGCCCGCGCCGGCGGGCCCCCGGATCCACGACGAGCTCCCCGGTCCCCCCGTCGACCTGCGCGTATCCGACGAGCTCGGCGGCCTCGTCCCGCCGCAGCAGATGCCGTACGCCGGCGGTCTCCCGCCGCAGCCGCAGCCGCCCCTGCTCGGAGACGGCGGGCCGCCCATCCTCCCGAGCGGCCCGCGCCAGCAGCGCTTCCACGCCCGCCACGTCGTCCCCGCCGAGGCTCTCGATCTCACTGATCCCGGTAACCATGCCCCGAGCGTACGCAGCCCCCGCGCCCCGGAGGTAGCGCCACAGGCGCAGCTCAGGGCCCGGGACGGAGGACTAGAACGTCGCCCGCACCGCGCCCACCACCGCGCCCGCGCCCAGCAGCGGCGCCGCGCCCAGCCGATCGAGCAGGCCGTCCTCGGCGGCGGCCCCCATCCGCCGCAGCGCGGCGGCCAGCACGGGCCCCCGGGCCCGCTCCGCGCCGTCGTCCAGCTTGAAGGCCAGCGCCCGCCCGTCCGCCAGCGCCAGCGCCTGCACCCCCTCGGCGCCGATCTTGGCGACCGCCCCGGGGAGCCCCCGCATCAGCCAGGTGTCCGTCCGCCGCGTCCCGGCCACGTACTCCGGGTGGGCCCGCATCGCGTCCGCGACCCGGCGCTCGGCCGACCCCTCGGCCCCCAGCGCCATGGCCCGGAAGGCCCGCGCCAGCCCGATCAGCGAGACCGCCATCAGCGGCGCTCCGCAGCCGTCGACGCCCACCGAGGCCACCGTCTCCCCGCTGAGCTCCTCCAGCGCCGCCCGCACCTCGACCTGGAGCGGGTGCTCGGGCGCCAGGTACGACTCCAGGTCCCACCCGCGCCCCCGGCAGGCCGCCAGCATGGCCGCGTGCTTCCCGGAGCAGTTCATCGCCAGCCGGTCGCGCTCCCGCCCGGCACGCATCCAGGCCTCCGCCTCGACCGGGTCCATCGGCAGGTCGACGGGGTTGCGCAGGTCGTCCTCGGTCAGCCCGTGGTCGGCGAGCACCTTTCGCACGCCCTCCAGGTGAAACGTTTCTCCAGAGTGGCTGGCGGCCGCCAGCGCCAGCTGCTCGCCGGCCAGCCGCAGCCCCGTCCGCAGGACCGCGACCGCCTGCACCGGCTTGTTGCTGGACCGCGGGTAGACCGGGGCCTCCGGTGTGCCGAGGGCGAACTCGACCGAGCCGTCGGCGGCGAGGGCCACCAGCGAGCCGCGGTGGCAGCCCTCGACGAAACCTGAGCGGACGACCTCGGCGAGTATCGGCGCCGCGGGGAGGTCGGAGATGTAGGCGTGGGCGAGTGCCATGGCGCGCGGGGCCTTCCGGACGAGCGTGGACGTGGAGCGAGGTCACCCGTCCGACAGCAGGTCGTCGACGTGCGCCTCCCCTTCACGGTACCTGCGGGTGATCTCCGCGCCGCACTCGTCCGCCATCCCCTGGAGCTGCTGCCGCTGCCCGGAGACCTCCCGCTCGTAGGCGCTCAGCCGGGCACAGGCGGCCCGCAGCTCGCCGTCGTCCCTGCCGTCCAGATCGGCCAGCTCGACCTCCCCCATCAGAGCGTCGGCGAGCGCGCGGTAGCGCTGCCCGCGCGGGGTGCCGAGGGTCACGTGCCGGGCGGAGGAGCGCACCCGGGAGGGCAGGTCGGCGAGGATCCGCGGCAGCTGGTCGAGGAGCAGCGGGGCCTCCCCGCCGGGGGCGGGGGAGGGGGCGGTGCCGGCCCGGCGGTCCAGTTCGGCGCGCAGGATGTCCAGCCTGCCCTGGAGCAGTCGGCGCAGATAGGAGAGGTCGGCCTCCTCCTCGCCCGCGGTGCGGCGCATGGCGCGCAGCTCTTCGAGGCCGAGGAGGCTGAGGTCGGCGCCGATTCGGCTCGGGTAGTCCACGACTGCATGGTGCCACCCCCGCCACGTTTCTCCAGCCGCACCGGCACCCGAACGGTCCCGTGGCGAATAACGGGCGCTTCATACGACCGGCGCATATTCCCTGCGTACGGCCAACGTCCGAGGTGGGGCGGCGGCGTGCGGGGAGGTAGCGGGCGCGGCATGGCGCACTCTGCGGCGCGACCGGATCGCCGCAAGCCCCTCCCGTCGTCCGGGCGGCCACCCTGGTCCGGCGATCCTCGGCCGGTCGGGGAGAATACCCCGCATGCGCGCAGTGGCTCAGGTGGTGACGGAAGCTCAGGTGACCGTGGACGGGGAGACCGTCGGGCAGATCCTCGGCCCGGGGCTCTGCGTCCTGGTCGGGGTGACCCACGACGACACCCCGGAGAAGGCCGCCCTGATGGCCCGCAAGCTGTGGAGCCTGCGGGTGCTCGACGGCGAGAAGTCCTGCTCCGACCTGAACGCCCCGCTGCTGGTGGTCAGCCAGTTCACGCTGTACGGCGACGCCCGCAAGGGCCGCCGCCCGACCTGGAACGCGGCCGCCCCGGGCCCGGTGGCCGAACCGCTGGTCGACGAGGTGGTGGCGCAGCTGCGCGGCCTGGGCGCCACCGTCGAGACCGGGCGCTTCGGGGCCGCCATGAAGGTCTCGCTGACCAACGACGGCCCGTTCACGGTGCTCCTGGAGTTCTAGGGGAGGTGGATCCACCCCCCGGCGTCCCGCCCCGCCCCGCCGTCACGGCGCGACGACGACCTCCTGGCCCGCCGGTACGGACCCGGCCAGCAGCGTGGCGTCCACCGGCGTGTTCCGCTTCACCAGCGCCAGCGCCACCGGCCCCAGCTCGTGGTGCCGGGCGGAGGAGGTGACGAACCCGACCGTCCGGTCGTCCAGCCGCACCTCCGCCCCGTGCGGCGGCAGCTTCTCCTCGGTGCCGTCCAGATGCAGGAAGACCAGCCGGCGCGGCGGGCGCCCGAGGTTGTGCACCCGGGCCACCGTCTCCTGCCCGCGGTAGCACCCCTTGTTCAGGTGCACCGCGGTCTCCAGCCAGCCGACCTCGTGGGGGATGGTGCGGTGGTCGGTCTCGAAGCCCAGCCGCGGCCGGTGGGCCTCGATCCGCAGCGCCTCGTAGGCCCAGATCCCGGCCGGGCCGCCGTAGCCGCGGACCGCCTCGGCGAGCCGCTCGCGCGGGACGAACAGGTCGCGCCCGTAGGGGAGTTCGCGCACCGCGGCGGCCGGGCCGAGGTCGGCGGTGGAGCCGGCGGGCAGGAAGACCACCGCGTACGCGTCCGTCGCGTCGACGGCCTCCACCCGGTACATGAACCGCATCTTCTCCAGGTACGCCAGCAGCTCCTGCTGCGTCCCCGGCTCGACGTGGATCCAGGTCGTCTCGCCGTCGTCCACCAGGTAGAGGGCGTGCTCGACGTGCCCGTGCGGGGAGAGCACCAGGGCCTCCGCGGCCTGGTTCGGCGGCAGCTCGCTGACGTGCTGGGTGAGCAGCAGATGCAGCCAGGGGAGCCGGTCGGGCCCGGAGACCGTCAGCACCCCGCGGTGCGACAGGTCGACGAAGGCGTTGCCGGCGGCCAGATCGCGCTGCTCGCGGAAGAAGTCGCCGTAGTGGGCGGCGACCCCGTCGTCCTGGCCCTCGGCGGGTACCGCACCGGGCGTGCCGAGCAGCGGGCTCTGCGGGTTCCTCTGCGCACTCATGCGCCCAGCGTACGTTCCCCGCGGGCGCTCAGTCAGAGCCGCCCGGCGCCTCCGCCTCGGCCTCGGCCTTCGCCTCGGCCTCCGCCTTCGCGGCGCAGTCGGCGCAGAGGCCGAAGATGGCGAAGTGCTTCATGTCCGTCTCGAAGCCCTGCTGCTCGCGCAGCGCCCGGATCAGCGGGTCGGCGACCGAGACGTCGGTCTCGGTCACCTTTCCGCACTCCCGGCAGACCAGGTGGATGTGGTGGTGCCGGTCCGCGAGGTGGTAGGTCGGGGCGCCGTGGCCGAGGTGGGCGTGCGAGACCAGGCCCAGCTCCTCCAGCAGCTCCAGCGTCCGGTAGACGGTGGAGATGTTGATCCCGGAGGCGGTTCTGCGGACCTCGTTGAGGATGTCGTCGGGGGTGGCGTGCCCGAGGACGTCGACCGCCTCCAGCACCAGCTGCCGCTGGGGGGTCAGCCGGTATCCGCGCCGGCGCAGGTCGGACTTCCAGTCGGTGGCTGCCACGCGCACCCCCTCCTCACTCCAGCACTTCAGCGAGCGCCGCCTCAGCGGAAGAAGGCGATCCCGTCGTCCGGCAGGTCCGCGACGTCCTTCACCAGCTGCGCCGGGTTGAGCACCTTCTTCAGCTGCGCCGACATGTACGGGCGCAGCGGCACCTCGGGGGCGGCCTTCTCGCCGACCCAGGCCAGGTCCGCCTCGTCGCCGTTGCCCACCAGACCGTACAGCCGCTTGCCGCCGCTGTACCCCGGCGCGCCCTCGATCCGCGCGACCGCGTCGGTGGCCAGGTCGATCTGCGGCTTGCCGTCGGCGAGTTCGCCGTACCAGATCTCCACCGTGCCGTCGTCGCGGACGGAGGAGAACTCGATCTCCCGGGCGCCGGAGGTGCCGTCGGCGTTCTTGGTGATCCGCCAGAAGCCGGCCTCGGACTCCAGCGGGCGGACCCGCTCACCCTGGTCGTCCAGGACCCAGCTGCGGGAGCGGTACTCCAGGAACGGCCGGCCGTCGTGGCGGAACACGACCTCCTGGCCGAAGTTGCACTTCTCCGACCCAGGGAAGTCGAAAACGCCGGCGCCCTGCCAGGTGCCGAGCAGGAAGGCCAGCGGAACGACGTCCTTGTGGAGGCCGTCGGGGATCTCGATCTGCATGTCTCAACCGTACCGGCGGATCGGGCGAGCCCGCGAAGGCAAGGTCAGCGCTGGCCCTGGAAGAGCTTGGCGACGGCGTAGACCGCGAACCAGATGATCGCCACGGCCATGATCGCCAGGAGGATGTCGTAGTAGTAGGACAGAGGCATGGTGCGCGGACTCCTCGTCGAGGTCATCAGGCTCTCGGTTCAGCGGAAGTCTAGCCGCCGGTTGATCGCCCACGGCGGACAGGGCCTAGGGTGACGCCCATGCAGAAGAAGCTGGTCGTGAAGGTCACCGCCGGAGCGGACGCTCCCGAGCGCTGCTCCCAGGCGTTCACCGTGGCCTCGGTGGCCGCGGCGAGCGGGGTGCCCGTGTCGCTCTGGCTGACCGGCGAGTCCGCGTGGTTCGCACTGCCGGGGCGCGCGGCGGAGTTCGAGCTCCCGCACTCCGCTCCGCTGCCGGACCTGCTGGACGCCGTCCTGGCCGGCGGCGGCACGGTCACCCTCTGCACCCAGTGCGCCGCGCGGCGGGGCATCGTCCAGGACGACGTCCTGGCGGGCGTCCGCATCGCCGGAGCGCAGGTCTTCGTCAGCGAGATCATGGCGGACGAGGTCCAGGCGCTCGTCTACTGACGCCGGCTACTTCTCGTCCCACCACTTGTCGTCCGGCCCGCGCCGGTTGGCGACGATCGCCGCGACCGGCGGAATGACCAGGGCGACCGCGCTCATCACCACCGCCGCGGTGACCGACCACAACCGGACGACGTTCCACGCGAGCACGATCAGCAGAATGCACGTGCCCATCAGCCCGAAGTACGCCTGCTTCCTGGTGGCCATACCTTCACCGTACGCCGCGGGCCCCGGTGAGCCCGAAGGGCGATCCAGGGGCGCGGGGACACGGCGAGAGGGCGGGGCCGGGACAGAGAACCCCGAGCCCCGCCCCCGCGAGCGCCCGCGCGTCAGTCGGTCTTGATCGCCTGCAAGGCGTTCAGCCGGGCCGCCCGCCGGGCCGGCCACATCGCCGCGACCACGCCGACCACCAGCGCGGCGACCCCGAAGACCGCGTACTGCGACCACGGCAGCACCATCTGGTACGTCGAGAAGTGCGGAGTGATCATCCGGCCGCAGGCCCAGGCCAGGAACGTCCCGGCGGACAGCCCGAGCAGCGCCCCGAAGACCGCGATGACCAGCGACTCCAGCCGCACCATCCGCTTGACCCGCCGCCGGTCGAGGCCGATCGCCCGCAGCATCCCGATCTCCCGGGCCCGCTCGAAGACCGACATCGCCATGGTGTTGACCACGCCGATCACCGCGACGATCACCGACATCCCGAGCAGCCCGTAGACCATGTACAGGATCCGGTCGATGGTCGCGTCGAAGCTGTTCAGCAGGTCGCTCTTGGTCTGCACCTGGATCACCGGACTGTCGCCCAGCGCCGCCTTGATCGCGCTCTGCAGCTGCGAGCCCGCCTTGCCCGGCGCGGCCCTGACCGTCACCGAGTCCACGGTGTTCCGGAACACATGCCCCTTGAACAGCGAGTTGTCCGCGTAGACGTCCGGGGACATGGTCTGATGCGGATAGACCCCGGCGACCTCCACGGCCTTCACCGTCTTGTCCGGCAGGGTGATCGGCAGCCGCTCGCCCTGGGTCCAGTGGTTCCGGGTGGCGACCTTCTGGTCCACGGCGATCTGATCGGACCTCAGGCCGGAGATCGACCCGCTCACCGTGGTCACGTTGAACAGCTGGGTGAAGACCGAGGTGTCCATCGCCGTGGTCCGCACGGTGTGCCCGCCGATCGCGGCCGGCACCGAGCTCTGCCCGGTGGCCGCCTGCACGCCCGGCACCTTCTTCACGGCGGCCACCACGGAGCCGTCCAGCGGCCGGAAGTTGCCGTTGGAGATCTCGTAGTCGGCCCGGATCCCGTCGGTCGCCGCGCTGGCGATGCCGCTCTTCAGCGAGGTGGTGACCACCCCCATCGCGCTCATCAGGGTGAGCCCGATCATCAGCGCGGTGGCCGTGGCCGCGGTACGCCGCGGGTTGCGCAGCGAGTTCCGCTTCGCCAGCCGGCCGGAGACGCCGAAGGCGGCCAGCAGCGGGGTGAAGAAGCCGATCACCGGCCGGGAGACCAGGGGGGTCAGCACGATCAGCCCGACCAGCAGCAGCGCCGCCCCGGCGCCGACCGTCGCGGCCTGGCGGTTGGTGGACCAGCTGTGCGAGGCCAGGCCCAGCGCGATCAGCGCGCCGCCGCCGCAGGCCACGACCAGGCCGAGGGTGTTCCGGACGATCAGCGAACGCTGCTTCGGCGGGGCGTCCACGCTGCTCATCGCCGCCACCGGCGGGATCTTCGCCGCCCGCCGGGCCGGCAGCCAGGCCGAGAGCACGGTGATCAGCACGCCGATCACCAGCGAGACCGCGGCCGAGCCGACGGTGATCACCGGGGCGTTGTCCGGCAGGCTGCCGCCGCTGGTGGCGTTGATCACCGACCGCATGCCGATCGCGAGGCCGATGCCGACCGCGTAACCGGCCACCGAGGAGAGGAGGCCGACCAGGACCGCCTCGAACAGCACCGAGCGGGTGACCTGCCGGCGCGAGGCGCCGACCGCCCGCAGCAGCGCCAGCTCCCGGGTGCGCTGGGCGACCAGCATGGTGAAGGTGTTGGCGATCAGGAAGATCCCGACGAACAGCGCCACCCCGGCGAAGCAGAGGAAGACGGTGTTCATCGTCGACATGCTGGACGAGATCGCCTTCGCCTGGTCGTCGACGAGCTTCTGCCCGGTCTCGGCGCTCAGCCCCGGCTTGCCCGCGATCACAGGGTCCACCTCGGAGAGCAGCTGCTGCTGGCCCGCCGAGCTCTTCAGGTCGACCCGGTCGTAGAGGCCGGGGGCGAGGAAGAGCTTCTGCGCGGTGGCGTCGTCGAAGAGGGTCAGCGTCCCGCCGGCCTTCACCGCCCCGTCGGAGGTGGTGAAGATCCCGGCCAGCTTCTCGTGGAGGACCGGGCCGTCGACGGAGACGTCGACGGTGTCGCCGACGTGGTAGCCGCCCTTCGCCGCGGTCTTGCTGTCGAGGGCGATCTCGCCCGGGCCGCTCGGGCCGTGGCCGGAGGTGAAGGCGTAGCGGGAGTCCTGGCCGTCCGCGCCGGGTGACCAGTTGGCGCCCTTGGTGCCCCAGCCGCTGCCGATCGCGTCGTGCTTGGCGTCCGCCACCGCGGTGAAGCCGCTGACGGTGGGCTCGGCCGAGCCCACCCCGGGCAGCGCCGCCAGCTTGCGGTAGGTGGCCTGGTCGATGCCGGTGGCCTTGGTGGTGAGCGGGTTGCCGGCGTCGCGGCCGCCGCCCGGGCCGGCCTTGGTGCCGGTCGAGTCGGCGGAGACCGAGACGGCCAGACCGGTGTAGTTCTTGGCGTACGAGTCCCTCAGGCCCTGGTCCAGGGTCGAGGTGAAGACGAGGGTGCCGCCGACGAAGGCGACGCCGAGCAGCACGGCCAGCATCGTCATCAGCAGCCGCAGCTTGTGCGCCATCACATTGCGCAGCGCTGTGCGGAACATCGGTGGGTGTCCTTCTGCGGGAAGCGGTGGGTGGACGGGTGACGGATCGTCAGCAGCGTCAGCTGGTGCGGCCCTTGGCGTCGAACTGCTTCATCCGCTCGAGGACGCTGTCCGCGGTGGGGTTCGCCAGCTCGTCCACGATCCGGCCGTCGGCCAGGAAGAGCACCCGGTCCGCGTAGGCGGCGGCGCCGGCGTCGTGGGTGACCATCACGATGGTCTGGCCGAAGTCGCGGGTGGAGGCGCGCAGGAAGGAGAGGATCTCCGAGCCGGAACGGGAGTCCAGGTTGCCGGTGGGCTCGTCGGCGAAGACGATCTCGGGCCGGCCGGCCAGCGCGCGGGCGCAGGCCACGCGCTGCTGCTGTCCGCCGGAGAGCTGGCCGGGGCGGTGCTTCAGCCGGTCGGCGAGGCCGACGGTGGCGACGATCCGCTCCAGCCACTCCATGTCCGGCTTACGGCCGGCGATGTCCAGGGTGAGGGTGATGTTCTCCAGCGCGGTGAGCGTCGGCACCAGGTTGAAGGCCTGGAAGACGAAGCCGATCCGGTCCCGCCTGAGCTTGGTGAGCTTCTTGTCCTTGAGCCTGCTGAGCTCGACGTCGCCGATGGTGGCGGAGCCGCCCGATATCGAGTCCAGGCCCGCCATGCAGTGCATCAGGGTGGACTTCCCGGAGCCCGAGGGCCCCATGATCGCGGTGAACTCGCCGCGGCGGAACTCGACGGAGACGCCGTCCAGCGCGACCACACGGGTCTCGCCCTCGCCGTACACCTTGGTGAGTCCTTCGGCGCGGGCGGCGACCTCTGTGCGGGCGGCTCCCGAGGCGTAAGCCTGCTGCTGAGTCGTTGACACTCGGCACTCCAGTCCGGTGGTGAGGGTTCACTTCGACCGTCACCATCCTCTGGGACGCCGGCGGCGAATCCATGCGCCGGGGTGCTGGTTCACCGGGCAGCCGTCAGAGGTACGCCCGCACCTCGCGTCTCCTCCTGCGGTATGACACCACCCCTGAGACACCCACCTGAGACACCCACCTGAGAACACCGCCGCCGCGCACGCCGGTGGGAACACCCGTGGGAAGGAGGCCGGTTGGCGGAACACAGCACCGCGCCCCCGAACCGCCGCCCGGGGGGGCGAGCCGTTCGGGGGCGCGGTGGACGCCTCTCAGACCGCGATCTCGATCTCCGCGAGCGCGCCCTGCTGGGCCACGACCGCACGGTCGACCGTCGCGCCCGGCACCAGCGCCCGCAGGGTCCACTGGCCCGGCGCGGCGAAGAAGCGGAACTGCCCGGTCGCCGAGGTCGGGACCTCGGCCGTGAACTCGCCGCCCGCGTCGAGGAGCCGGACGTAGCCGTTCACCGGCTGACCGTCCTTGGTGACCGAGCCCTGGATGATGGTCTCACCGGCCACGTCGACTCCTGCCAGGTCGGGGCCTCCGGCCTTCGCACCGCACATGGTGGTGTTCTCCCTTACTTGTTGGCGCCGAGCTCGATCGGCACGCCGACGAGGCTGCCGTACTCGGTCCAGGAACCGTCGTAGTTCTTCACGTTGGGCTGGCCGAGCAGCTCGTGGAGCACGAACCAGGTGTGCGCGGAGCGCTCGCCGATCCGGCAGTACGCGATGGTGTCCTTGGCCAGGTCGACGCCCTCCTCCGTGTACAGCTCGCGGAGCTCGTCGTCCGACTTGAAGGTGCCGTCGTCGTTGGCCGACTTGGACCACGGGATGTTGCGGGCGCTCGGCACGTGGCCGGGGCGCTGCGACTGCTCCTGCGGCAGGTGGGCCGGGGCCAGCAGCTTGCCGGAGAACTCGTCGGGGGAGCGGACGTCCACCAGGTTCAGCGAGCCGATGGCGGCCACCACGTCGTCCCGGAAGGCCCGGATCGAGGTGTCCTGGGCCTTGGCCTTGTACTCGGTGGCCGGACGGTTCGGCACCTCGGAGCCGTCGACCAGGTCGCGGGAGTCCAGCTCCCACTTCTTGCGGCCGCCGTCGAGGAGCTTGACGTCGCCGTGGCCGTACAGCTTGAAGTACCAGTAGGCGTAGGACGCGAACCAGTTGTTGTTGCCGCCGTAGAGGACGACGGTGTCGTCGTTGGCGATGCCCTTGGCGGACAGCAGCTTCTCGAAGCCGGCCTGGTCGACGAAGTCGCGGCGGACCGGGTCCTGGAGGTCCTTCTTCCAGTCGATCCGGACGGCGTTGCGGATGTGGTTCTTGTCGTAGGCGGCGGTGTCCTCGTCGACCTCGACGAGGACGACCTTCGGGTCGTCCAGGTGGGCCTGGACCCAGTCGGCGTCCACCAGGACGTCACTGCGGCTCATGGTGCTTCTCCTCCGGGGCAGTAGCGGAAGGTGCTGTGTCCGCGGCCAACGGCCGACCGCAGGGGCCGGACGGTCCGAATGCCGGAACGCACAATGGATGATCAAGGAGTTGCGGGAGCGGACCCGTCCCAGCGGGACGCTCTACCGCGCGAGGGAACTCAGAAGCTGCGACACAGGCAGGCGGAGACGCGGCACAGGTCCACCGCCCGCCGCTTCGTCAGATCCGCCTGTCGCGTCATGACCCCGATGCTAGGGAAGCAACGCCCGGTCTGTCATCGGTAGTTCGATGGGTGAGACAAAATCATCCACTATGTGGGAACGAGTGGGGCCGACGCTGCTCTCACGGGCATCGCCCCAGGTCGCGGCATCCGCGGCCGGACCCGGACATACGGGGGTGGAACGGGGGCCGATCGGTGGGCGCGCGGGCCGCGTCTCGGAATGCGGACGGAATCAGGATTCCGGTCTCACTGATTGAGCTTCAGGTTCGATCCGGAGAGGCTCACCAGCACTCCGTCCGGCCGGGCCTCCACCGACTCCAGGCTCAGCCCGGCGGGGATGTTCGGGATCTTGAAGGAGGTGTCGAAGAGCTGCTTCACCACCGACTTGGGGTCGCCGGGCAGCAGCGAGACCCCCGCGCCGGTCAGCTTGTCCACGCTTATGTCGGTCGGCGCCACCGAGTCCCCGCTGAGCACCTTGAGGCCGGCCCGGCCGGAGCCCTTGATCTGGATGCCCAGCCAGGTGACCTGCCCGGAGATCCGCACCCGGTCGTCGCCGCCGTAGGCGAAGCTCAGCCCGTGGCCCATCGCCTTGGAGACGTCCGCGTAGGAGAGGAGGATGCTCCCGGTGCCGTTCTGCACGGTCGCCGAGCTGTAGCCGTTCTGGAGCAGCACGCCGCGCAGGTCCGCGTCGATCGAGCGGATCGTGACCTGGGCGCCCGAGCCGTCGCTGAGCGTCAGGTCGTTCGCGGAGACCTTCACGTCGTCCAGCTTCTTGGCGACCAGCTGGGTCAGGAACGGAAAGCCCCTGATGCTGAGGTCGGGCTTGCTGCTGAGGTTTCCGGCGGCCTGGATCCTGCTCGCCATCTTCCCCTGGACGACCGCCACGCTGATCCGGTCCGCCGCCACGAACAGCGCGCAGAGCACGACCAGGGTGATGATCAAACGGCGCAAGGCCCGCATGGGACTGGACTCCTCGGTTCCTGGTGCGTTCTCTTGAGTCAAGAGAGGGCGAACGGACGCTCGACGGTTGCGTGACCGACATCATGCACCATGGCCATGAGAGGCCACGGTGCGGCTGACGGCCCGTCAGACCCGGCGGGCGACCCCCGGCGGTCAGCCGAGAACGCCCAGGAGGAGCACCAGCGGGCCGGCGCAGGCGAGCGGCAGCGCGACCCCGGCGGTGCGGTGGACGAACCGCGAGGGGAAGTCGAACGCCGCCACCCGCCGCCCGAGCAGTCCGCAGGCGCCGGCCACCGCGCCCAGCGCCGAGCCGGGGCCCGCGCCGAGTCCGGCCGCCGAGGCGAGCGCGATCCCGGCGGCCAGCGCCACCACCCAGCCGATCGCGAAGGCGGCCTTGGCCGGCAGCGCCCGCGCGGCCAGCGCGGCGAACATCGCGGAGAAGGCGGCCGCCAGCGCGCCGACCACCACGGTGTCCTTTCCGTGCGCGGTGCCAAGCGCGGCCAGGAAGCCGCCCGCGAGCACCGTCACCACGGTCGCGGAGGCGCAGACCGTCAGCGCGTAGAAGCGCTCGTCCGGGTCGGAGGGCCGGAACACCTGGAGCACCAGGACCAGCAGGAAGAACGCCCCGAGAGCGCCGAGCAGCGCGCCGGGGGCGGCCCCGCCGCCGGCCGCGAAGAGCGCCCCGGCGTCCGCGACCAGGCCGCCGAGGAAGGCCAGCAGGATGCCCTGCCGGGCCGGCCACATCCCGTTCAGCCGGAACCAGCCGGCCGCGGTCACCGCCTGCAGCAGCACCACGCCCACGGCCAGCGCCGGCCTGCCGAGCGCGGCCGTGCCGGAGAGCACCACCGCGAGGAGGAGGGTTCCGGCGGCGGACTCCAGCCCCGGGTCGATGATCGGCGAACCGGTACGCCGGCCACCGGCCGCCGGGGGCTGCGCAGGCGTCGCGGGGCCCGCCGTCGGGGCGAGGGGGCGCCGCCGCCGGCCGCGGTGGGCGCCTGGCCCCAGGCGAAGCCGGCGCCGGACTCCGCCGGTCCGGCCGCCGGGCTGCCCGGGTACGCCGGCTGCTCCCGGTACCCCGCGCCCGCGGGGCTCTCGGCGTACCCGGCGTACCCCGCACCGGCCGTGGGCGCGGCCACGGCCGCGGGGCCTCCGGGGTACGGCTGCTGCTGCGGCGGCTGCTGCGAGTACTGCTGCTGGGAGTACGGGTGGTGCTGCTGCTGCGAGTACTGCTGCGGCTGCTGTGGGTGCTGCTGCTGTCGCGGGTGCTGGGGGAGCCCCCAGACGTACCCGGCCTCGTCCAGCTCCGCGCCGACCGCGGCCGCCGCCTCCTCGCCCCAGGGCAGGCCGACCTGGGGGCCGCCGGGCGCGGCGGCGGCCTCGGGGGCACCGTCACCCCCGGGCCGGCGTGCCCCGGCTGCTCCGGCACGACCTGCGAGAACGGCGTCCCCTCGCCCCACGGCACCCCGCCGACCGGCGCCCCGCCCTGCGGCGGCGCCGGCCACTGGCCGCCGGCCGCGGGCGCGTACGGGTCCTGGGCCTGCTGGCCGTGCGGGGTCTGGGGCGCCCCCCAGTAGCCCTCCCCGGGCGCCGCCGGGCGCGGCTCCTGCGGCCACTCCTGGGGCGCGCCCCACGCGCGCTGCTGGGGGTAGGCGTCGTCGGTGCTCACTGGATCTCTCACCCGCCCGCGAAGGGCGGCAGCACCTCGACGGTGCCGCCCTCGGTCAGTTCGACGTTCGAATGCTCCCGGCTGCCGACGGCCACCCCGTCGACCAGGAACGAGCAGCGCCTGAGCACCGAGGCGAAGCCCGGCCGGTCGGCCCGCGCCGCCCGGGCCGCGTCCAGCGCCTCGGCGAGCGTCGCCGCCCGGTACGGCTCCTCGGCCGTGCCGGCCTCGGCCTTGGCGGCCGCCCAGTACCGGATCGTCCCGGTCGGCAGAACTGCCGTCATCTCAGCCCCTCTCCTCCTGGCCCGGCGGGCACACCGGTCGGTCCGCCATCATGGCGGTCCGGGCCCGGCCCCGTCACGCCGCGCCCGTCGGAGGGCCCGCCAGCCAGCGTCCGATCCGCTCCAGGAGCGGCCCCGGGGCGGCGTTCTCGGCGTGCCCGAAGCCGTGCTCGATCCACAGCTCGGCGGCCGGTCCTCCGGCCGCCTGCCGGTCGTAGGCGTCGACCAGCGAGCGCGGGTGGTCGAGCGGGAAGTACGGGTCCGCGTCCCCGTGCACCACCAGCAGGCGCACGCCCCGGGCGGGCAGCAGGGCGGCCGCGCCGGTGGGCGGCAGCGGCTCGCCGTACCGCCGCACGGAGGGCTCGTAGTCCAGGGGCCGGCCGCCGCCGGTGGAGTCCGGCCACGGCACCGCGTCGATCCTGGTCTTCAGCCCGAGCCGGCCGACGACGCGGCCGAGCGGCCGCATCACCACCCAGTGGAGCCGCCGCATCGGCAGCGTTCCCCGGTAGTACCAGCGGGCCGGGGCGCTCACCGCGGCCACCGCCGACACCCGCCCGGGCTCCCCGCAGACCGCCGCGTGCCGCACCGCGACCGCGCCGCCGAGCGAGAAGCCGACGGTGACGATCCGCCGGTAGCCGAGCGAGCGCGCCCAGCCGACCGCCGCGTCCAGGTCCAGCACCTCGCGGGCGCCCACCGTGGAGCGCCCGCCGGAGCGGCCGTGTCCGCGCATCGAGAAGGTGACCACGCCCGCGTGCCGGCGGAACTCGGCGACCGCGCGGCGCACCGCCGGGCGCTCCACGGCTCCGGTGAAGCCGTGGACGACCACGATCGCCGTGCTACCGGCCGCCGCCGCGGCTGCGTCCGCGGCCGCTCGCTCCGGCTCCCCGCCTTCCGGGGCGGGGTCCGGCGCGGAATCCGGCGCGGAGTCCGGGTCCGGGTCCGGCGCGTACGGCCGGTGCTCGGCGTGGATGCGGACGCCGTCCGCCGTGGTCAGCAGCGCTTCCGCGGCCGTCCGCCAGGGCGCTGGGGAGGGCGCGGGCGCTCCCGCGGAATCGCTCCCGAGGGGGCGCCCGGCGACCGGATCGGCGCCGTGCGCAGGCGTTCCTTGGCCGGTCGAGGCCTTCGCTGCGGGGTTCATGTGGGCTATTCTCTCCGGCTAAGGGATCCGGGCAGAGTCGCCCCCGGGTCCCTTTGTGCTTTCGGTGACCGGAAACGGACAGCCGTGCGCACTAGCCGGACAGCCGCGGGCCGCCGCCCGCTGCGCCCCGACCGGAAGGCACCGCATGGGCAGACTCGCCGGCGTCACCAGCCAGCCGTCGATGAAGCACGCCACCGCTGCAGAGGACGAGGTTGCGGGACCTCGACCCGGCACCGGGGGCGACTGCCCGCGCAGCCTGGGCGTCGGCCGGTCCGACCCTCCTCTCGCCCGGCCGGCGGCGGCCGTGCCGCGGCGTACGCGACCGCCCGGAAAGGGGACTAACCGGGTATGAGTTCTCTGCTGCTGCTCACCAACGCCCTCCAACCGTCCGCCGAGGTGCTGCCCGCCCTCGGCCTCCTCCTCCACAACGTGCGGGTGGCCCCGGCCGAAGGCTCGGCCCTGATGGACGCGCCCAGCGCGGACGTCATCCTGGTCGACGGCCGCCGCGACCTGCCGCATGTACGGAGCCTCTGCCAGCTGCTGCGCTCCACCGGCCCCGGCGCCCCCGTCCTGCTCGTGGTCACCGAGGGCGGTCTGGCCGCGGTGACCGCCGAATGGGGCGTGGACGACGTGCTGCTGGACAGCGCGGGTCCGGCCGAGGTCGAGGCCCGGCTGCGGCTGGCCATGGGGCGGGCGCAGATCACGCAGGACGACAGCCCGATGGAGATCCGCAACGGCGATCTGTCGGTGGACGAGGCCACGTACAGCGCCAAGCTGAAGGGCCGGGTCCTGGACCTCACCTTCAAGGAGTTCGAGCTGCTCAAGTACCTGGCGCAGCACCCGGGCCGGGTCTTCACCCGGGCCCAGCTGCTCCAGGAGGTGTGGGGCTACGACTACTTCGGCGGCACCAGGACGGTGGACGTCCACGTCCGGCGGCTGCGCGCCAAGCTCGGCCCCGAGCACGAGCAGCTGATCGGCACGGTCCGCAACGTCGGCTACCGCTTCGTGGTGATGGACAAGGAGAAGGCGGACGGCAAGCCGGACGCCGAGGCCGAGACCGTCGGGACGGAGGCCGTCGAGGCGGAGGCCGGGCAGCCGGACTCCGGCGGTGCGTCGGACCAGGAGACGCGGGCCGCGGCGACCGCGCGGCGGCAGCCGAGCAAGTCGCGCTGAGCCGCCAGGGGAGCCCCCAGGGGAGCCCCCACCCGCTTGCCCGCCATGCCCGCGCCGGGGCGACGCGACCCGCGTAGACTCGGCGTGTGGCCAGGGTGACGCGGGATGATGTGGCGAAACTGGCCGGGACCTCCACCGCGGTCGTCAGCTACGTGATCAACAACGGCCCGCGTCCGGTCGCCCCGGCCACGCGCGAGCGTGTCCTCGCCGCCATCGCCCAGCTCGGCTACCGGCCCAACAGCGTGGCCCAGGCGATGGCCAGCCGGCGCACCAACCTGATCGGCATGGTGGTGCCGGACGCCCGGCAGCCGTTCTTCGCCGAGCTCTCGCACGCCGTGGAGCGGGTTGCCTCCGAGCGCGGGAAGCTCGTGCTGATCGGCAACTCCGACTACACCGGCGAGCGCGAGCTGCACTACATCCGGGCCTTCCTCGGCATGCGGGTGTCCGGGCTGATCCTGGTCAGCCAGGGCCCCTCGGAGTCGGCCGCGGAGGAGTTCAGGGCGCACGGCGACGCCCGGGTGGTGCTGCTGCACAGGGCCCCGCAGCCCGGCGGCGAGCGCGACGACGCGGCGGTGGTCACCGACGACATCGGCGGGGCCGAGCAGGCCACCCGCCACCTCCTCGGCCACGGCCACCCGTACGTGGCCTGCTTCGGCGGCCCGGTCGCGTCCCCCGCCCCCGGGGACCCGGTGGTGGACCACATCGAGGGCTGGGCCCGGGCGCTGCGGGGAGCCGGCATACCGACCGAGGGCCGGCTGCTGGACGCGCCCTTCGACCGCTACGGCGCCTACCGCTTCGCCGTCGACCTGCTGCGCTCGCCGCAGCGGCCGCCGGCGCTCTTCTGCTCCACCGACGACCAGGCGGTCGGCGTGCTGCGGGCGGCCCGCGAAGTGGGGCTGCGGGTGCCGGAGGACCTGGCGGTGGCCGGCTTCGACGACATCGCCGAGGCGGCCTTCACCGATCCGCCGCTGACCACGGTGGCCACCGACCGGGACGCGATGGCGCGCACCGCCGTCGACCTGGTGCTGGACGACTCCCTGCTGGTGCCCGGGTCGGACACCCCGCGGGTGCGGCGCTTCCCGAGCCGGCTGGTGGTCCGCCGCTCCTGCGGCTGCGGCGACTGACCGCCGGGCCCCCGGGCGGCGGACCTGACCGCCGCTCAGGCCGCTCTCACCCGGCGTCCCGGCTTCTCGCGGGCTTCTGAGCAGGCTCTCAGGGACCTCTCATGTTCACTGGGGACCTTGGTCCCATGACCGAGCCGTACCGGAACTCCGCAGGCGCCCCCGAACCGGGCGCGAACGACTTCGCATCCGCCGCCGGTGACTCCCGTGCGGCCGACCACCAGCACTCCGGCCACCAGCACTCCGGCCGGCCGCAGGCCGACCAGCGGCCGGGCTCCGGGTACGTCGAGTACCAGGGCGCCCCGGAGGCCCCTCGCCCGTACACCTACCGCGAGGACTTCGGCGGCGGCGCGGCGGCGTCCGCCGCGGGCGAGGACGAGACCGCCCGGCTGGCGGCCTTCCCGCCGCCCGCGCCGGGCAGCCGCGCGGCGGACGGCCACGAGGGCGCGCCCGCCTCCTCCGACGCCGGAGCCCCCTACGCCTCGGCGGCGGCCGGCTGGGGCGCGGCCGGGAACGCCGCCGGCGGCGGGGCCCCGCAGGGCGGCGCGGGCGGCCCGGGAACGCCAGGTGGCGGCGGCTGGGCCGGTTTCGGCGCCGAGGGGCCGGACGGCTCCGCGGGCGCGGCGCCCGCCCCGCGCAGGCGCGCCCGGCTGCGCAAGCCCGCGCTGCTGGTGGCCGCGGTCGCCGTGGTGGCCGCGCTGGCCGGCGGGGCCGCGGGCGGCCTGATCACCTCGCACAACTCGGGCGGCGGCACCTACACCACCGGAGCGGTGGTCACCTCCGACAGCAAGTCCACCAACACCACCGCGGCGATCGCCGCCGCCGTCACCCCGAGCGTGGTGCAGATCGACGTCACCTCCAGCAGCGAGGAGGACACCGGCACCGGCGTGGTCCTCACCTCCGGCGGGCAGATCCTGACGAACTACCACGTCATCTCGTCCGCGGTGAACAACGGCGGGACGATCAAGATAACGTTCAGCGACAACAAGACCGCCACCGGCAAGATCGTCGGGACCGACCCCAAGCTGGACGTCGCGGTGATCCAGGCCGAGGGGGTCAGCGGCCTCAAGGCGGCATCGCTCGGCGACTCCGGCAAGGTCCAGGTCGGCGACCAGGTGGTCGCCATCGGCAACCCGGACGGCCTGACCGGCACCGTCACCAGCGGCATCGTCAGCGCGCTGAACCGCAAGGTCACCGTCCAGGTGGACGAGGGGACCACGCAGAACAACGGCGGCTTCGGCTGGCCGACCTGGCCCGGGCAGAGCGAGGGCGAGGGCAGCGGCGGCAGCGGCTTCGGCGGCTTCGGCGGGTCCTCCGGCTCCGGCTCCTCGGACGCCGGCACCACCGCCACCTACAGCGCGATCCAGACCGACGCCTCGCTCAACCCCGGCAACTCCGGCGGTCCGCTGCTCAACTCCAACGGCGAGGTGATCGGCCTGAACTCGGCGATGTACAGCTCCTCCTCGTCCGGTTCCGGCTCGGGCGGCTCCGGCGGCTCCAGCAGCGAGGCGGGCAGCGTGGGGCTCGGGTTCGCCATCCCGATCGACTCCGTGAAGGCCGTGCTCGGGCAACTCCAGGCCGGTCACTCGATCACGTCCTGACCGCATCGGCCCGCCCCGCGCAGTAAGAATGGTGGCAGCCCGCCGGACGGCGCAGATCCCTGCGACGCTTCGGCGGGCCGCACCGGAATCCGACGAAGCCCACGAAGGAAGTCCCACGATGACGGCGCCCTACGGGCCTGAGTTCTCCGAGGCCGGCGACGGCGACGCGGAGAGGCGTTCCCACATCCTGGTGGTGGACGACGAGCCGGCCCTGCGTGATGCCCTGGAGAGCAGCCTCGCCTTCGAGGGCTACCAGGTCAGCACCGCCTCGGACGGGATCGAGGCGCTGGACGCGATCGCCGAGCGGCAGCCGGACCTGGTGCTGCTGGACATCATGATGCCGCGGCTCGACGGACTCACCGCGGTCCGCCGGCTGCGGGGCCGCGGCGACCATGTGCCGGTGCTGATGCTCACCGCGCGGGACGCCGTGGGGGACAGGGTCACCGGGCTCGACGTCGGCGCGGACGACTACCTCCCCAAGCCGTTCGAGCTGGACGAGCTGCTGGCCCGGGTGCGGGCGCTGCTGCGGCGCAACGCGCTGGTCGGCGCCACGGCCGCGGAGGCCGACCCGGTCGACCAGCAGGTGCTGGCCTTCCACGACCTGCGGATGAACACCGCCACCCGGGAGGTGACCCGGGCGGGCCGGTCGATCGAGCTGACCCGCACCGAGTACATGCTGCTGGAGATGTTCCTCGCGCATCCGCGCCAGGTGCTGACCCGGGAGCAGATCCTCAAGGCGGTGTGGGGCTTCGACTTCGAGCCGTCCTCCAACTCCCTCGACGTGTACGTGATGTACCTCCGCCGCAAGACCGAGGCCGGCGGCATGCCGCGCCTCGTCCACACCGTGCGCGGCGTCGGCTACGCCCTGCGCGCGCCCGAGCGGTCGGCGTGACCGGGGGCACGGGGGAGGAGCGGGAGCCGGGGGCCGGGCAGCCTGCGGAGGAGGAGCAGGACGAGGTCCTCGCGGACCGGGAGGAGGGCCGCCCCCGGCAGGGGTGGTTCACCCGGCGCCCGCTGCGCACCCGGCTGTCGATACTGACCGCGGTCGCGGTGACCATCGCGGTGGCGCTCTGCGCCTTCGCCAGCTTCTTCGCCGCACGATCGGCCATGATCGGAGAGGTCGACCAGACGCTGCGGCAGAGCGCCAGCGGACTCAACAACACCCAGGACCTGGAACACAAGATCCAGCAGGCCTGCACCATCGGCGCGGGCGGCGGCCAGGGGATCTTCGGTGCGCCGACCACCACCCCCACCCTGATCCTGGCGGACGGCACGGTGGCCTGTCCGTCGGCCGCGGACGACCGCGCCCTCCAGCCGGGCAGCCACGAGATCGCCGCCGCCGCCTCCGGGACCCGCGGACCGGGCGCCGTCTCCAGCTACCACGACGGGGTCACCCGGGCCGGCACCAAGGTGCGGGTCTACGTACAGAGCGTCGGCGACCTGGTGGACAGGACCACCGGCCAGGACATCGGGAACGCCGCCGTCGCCTACACCCAGGACCTCGGGCCGGTGACCGCCGAGCTGCGAAGGCTCGCGGTGATCCTGATCGCGGTCGCCGCCCTGGTGATCATGGGCGCCTGGGCGGCCGGCCTCTTCGTCGCCCGGACCGCGCTCAAGCCCGTGGACCGGCTGACCGAGGCGGTCGAGCACATCGCCCGCACCGAGGAGGTGGGCACCACCATCCCGGTGGAGGGCGAGGACGAGATCGCCCGGCTCAGCGAGTCCTTCAACTCCATGAGCACCGCGCTGGCCAGCTCCCGGGAGCGGCAGTCGCAGCTGATCGCGGACGCCGGGCACGAGCTGCGTACCCCGCTGACCTCGCTGCGCACCAACGTGGACCTGCTGGTGCGCTCCGAGGAGAGCGGCCGGGACCTCCCCGTGGAGACCAGGTCCAGGCTGATCCGGAACATGAAGGCGCAGATGGTGGAGCTGTCCACGCTCATCGGCGACCTCCTCCAACTGGCCCGGCCGAGCCGGCCGCAGGGGTCCGCCCCGCTGCAGGTGGTGCCCTGGCACGACCTGGTCGCGCGGGCGCTGGACCGGGCGAAGCTGCGCGGACCGGCGATCACCTTCGAGACCGACCTCCAGCCGTGGTACGTCCGCGCCGATCCGCACACGCTGGAACGGGCGGTGATGAACCTGCTGGACAACGCGGTGAAGTTCAGCCCGTCCGACGGGCGGATCGACGTCGTCCTGCGGGATGGCCGGCTGACCGTGCGGGACCGCGGCCCCGGCATCCCGCAGGACGAACTCCCGTATGTCTTCGAGCGTTTCTGGCGCTCCCCGTCGGCCCGTCAGATGCCGGGCTCCGGACTCGGGCTGGCCATCGTGGCGCAGACCGTCCGCGACATCGGCGGGGAGGTCACCATGGACCGCGCGGAACCGGGCGCGCTGGCCGCCGTCGTGCTGCCGGGCGCCCCGACGCCGCCGCCCGCGGACTTCGCGACGTAGCCGGGCGTCCCGGAGGTGACCCCGGCGGCGCCGGCCGTGACTCCCGCGGCGGCCCCGGCGGCGGCCCCGGCAGCGGCCCCGGTTTCCGGGTGAGCCGGGGCGGGGGAAAGGATTCCCCCATGAGCAGCCTGCGCACCGCCGCCACCGCGAAAGACGCCGCGGACCCCCTCGCCCCCCTGCGGGACCGCTTCCACGTCGACGACGGGGAGGTCTACCTCGATGGGAACTCCCTGGGCGCCCTGCCCCGCTCCGTCCCCGACCGCCTCGCCGAGGTGGTCGGCCACGAGTGGGGCCGCCTCCGCATCCGCTCCTGGACCGAGAGCGGCTGGTGGGAGGCGCCCCAGCGGGTCGGCGACCGGATCGCCCCGCTCCTCGGCGCGGCCCCCGGCACCACCGTCGTCGCCGACTCCACCAGCGTCAACGTCTTCAAGGCCGTGGTCGGCGGCGTCCGCCTGGCCGCCGCCCGCGACCCGCGGCGGAACGAGGTGCTGGTCGACGAGTCCACCTTCCCGACGGACGGCTACATCGCCCAGTCCGCCGCCGAGTTGACCGGTTGCGCCCTCCGCGTGCTGCCCGCCGGGGAGATCCCGGACGCGCTGACCCCGCGCACCGCCGTGGCCCTGGTCAACCACGTGGACTACCGCTCCGGCGAGCTCCGCGACCTGCCGGGCATCACGGCGGCCGTCCGCGCCGCCGGCGCCCTCTCGCTCTGGGACCTCTGCCACAGCGGCGGCGCCCTCCCCGTCGGCCTCGCCGAGCACGGCGTGGACCTCGCCGTCGGCTGCACCTACAAGTACCTGAACGGCGGCCCGGGCGCGCCCGCCTACCTGTATGTCGCGCCCGAGCACCAGGCGGACTTCCGCTCCCCGCTGCCCGGCTGGAACTCGCACCGCGACCCCTTCGGGATGGCCCCGGAGTTCACCCCCGCCGAGGGCGCCCTGCGGGGCCGGGTCGGGACCCCGGACATCCTCTCCCTCCTCGCCCTGGACGCCGCGCTGGACGTCTGGGACGAGCCGGCCGCGGAGATCACCGCGATCCGCGAGAAGTCCCTGGCCCTCACCGACTTCTTCGTCCACTGCGTGCGGGAGTACCTGCCGAAGGCCCTCGCCGACGGCAGCGTGCGGAACCTGACTCCGGAGCGGCACGACCGGCGGGGCAGCCAGATCGCCCTCCGCTGCCCCGACGCCCTCGCCCTCACCGCCGAGTTGCAGCGCCGCGGGGTCGTCGTCGACCACCGCCCGCCGGACGTCCTCCGCTTCGGCTTCACCCCCCTCTACACCCGCTTCGCGGACGCCGAGCGAGCAGCGAAGACGCTGGCCGAGGCCCTGGGGGAGGCCTAGTCGCGTAGGGTTCCCCAGCAGGGGGCCGAGGAGGAAAGAAACAGCGATGGAGCCGACCACGCGAGCGGGCCAGCCGCCTCTGCCGCAGCCCGATCCGCAGCGCGATCAGCAGCGCGGCCGGCGCGAGGTCGCGGAGGCCCGGAACGCCGCCGAGGAGGAGGCCTGCTTCAGCCACCCGGCGGTCCCGCCGGACACCGTCCTCGCCTACGGCCAACTCGCGGAGCAGATCGCCGACTTCTATCTGCCGCCGGAGTCCGCCCGGGGCGGCGGGTCGGCCCCGCTGGTGCTCTTCTTCCACGGCGGGGCCTGGCGCGCCCCGTACGACCGGGCGCACGCCTCCCCGCTGGCCTCCTTCCTCTCCGGCCGCGGCTTCGCCGTCGCGTCGGTGGAGTACCGGCGCGGCAACGGCCGTACCAGGGCCGGGCGCTGGCCGGACACCTTCGACGACCTCTCGGCCGCCGCCGACCTGCTGCCGGCGCTGGTCCGCGAGCAGGAGTGGAGCGACTGCGTCGACTCCGGCCGGGTCATCCTGTGCGGGCATTCGGCCGGCGGCCACGCCGCCCTGTGGACCGCCGCCCGGCACCGGCTGCCGCGCGGCTCCCGCTGGCGCCGGGACGCCGCCGACCCGGCCCTGGCGGGGGTGCTGGCGCTCGCGCCGATAGCCGACTTCGCGACCGCCCGCACCATGCGGGTCTGCAACGACGCGGTGGACCAACTGCTCGGCGAGGGGCCCGACATCCGCGCCCGCTCCCCGCAGCTGGACCCGGCCGCGCTGGTGCCGACGGGGATCCCGACCACCATCCTCCACGGCGCCACCGACATCGAGGTGCCGCCGCGGGTGGCCAGGACCTATGTCGCCGCGGCCGGCACCGTGGGGCAGCGGGTCCGGCTCTCGCTGCTGCCGGAGGCCGGCCACTACCCGCTGATCGACCCGGACACCCTGGCCGCCCACGCGGTCGCCGACGAGCTCACCCTGCTCGCCGCCGGGGGCGGTACGTCCGGCTGAGCGGGCCGGTCGGCCGGGCGATCGGCCGAAAACAAGGTGAACTCCGCCCTCCGGCCCCCTTACGGTCGGATCATGAGCGCCGACCCGATCATCCGTCCCATCACCGCCGACGAACTCGAGGAGTGGGGCCGGGCCGTCAACACCGGCTTCCTGCGGTCCCATCCCGAGGGCGACCTCGACCTCGCCTTCCGCCGGGAGTTCTTCGAACCGGGCCGCTCCCTGGGCGCCTTCGACCGGGACCGGGTGGTCG
Organism: Phaeacidiphilus oryzae TH49; assembly: GCF_000744815.1. Taxonomy (NCBI): domain Bacteria; kingdom Bacillati; phylum Actinomycetota; class Actinomycetes; order Kitasatosporales; family Streptomycetaceae; genus Phaeacidiphilus; species Phaeacidiphilus oryzae. The sequence goes on along the minus strand of NZ_JQMQ01000005.1, from coordinate 3,280,337 downwards.
GCACCTTCCGCAGCATGCGCCGGGACATCACCGTCCCCGGCGGCGCCGCCGTGGTCGCCGATGCCGTCACCAATGTCATACGACGCTCGTATGGTACGGAACATGACGGAGCGCCAGAGCAAGGAGTCGGGTAGCGAGCCCACCTCGGAGAAGCCCCGGCGCAGGGGCAGGCGACGGACCGAGGAGAGCGTCAGAGGCGAGAGTGCCGCGATCTACTGCCGCATCTCGCATGCTGCGGATGACGACCAGACCGGCGTTGATCGGCAGGAGGAGATCTGCCGGGAGATCGCTGACCGGCTGGGGGTCACGGTGGACCCCAAGCACGTGTACATCGACAACAATCGCTCAGCGTGGAAGCGTGATCGACAGCGCCCTTACTGGGACTCCATGTTGATCGCGATGCAGGCGTCCGAGTTCCGCCATGTGATCGCCTATCACCCGGACCGCCTGATGCGGCAGCCGAGGGATCTCGAAGATCTGCTTCAGATCTCGGACGAGAAGAAGATTGTCCTACACGGCCAGGTCAACCGACGCGATCTCAGCGACCCCGACGATCGGTTCATCCTCCGCATCGAGGTAGCCCACGCATGCCGTTCCTCGGACGACGCTTCCCGGCGCATCCGCGACAAGTTCGACCAGAAGGCCGAGGACGGCACCCCGCACGGGGGCAAGCGAATCTTCGGCTACCAGAAGGACCGCATGACGCTGATCCCCCAAGAGGCGGAGATCATACGCGAGATCTTCGAGCGTTTCCTTGACGGTGAGTCAGCTCGGGCGATCGCCGTCAACCTAAACGAGCGCGAGATCCCCACCGCGTCCGCCGGGACCTGGAACAACTCAACCGTTCTGCGCATCCTCGACTCTCGGCACGTAGCCGGCATCCATGTGTTCCGGGGCGAGGAGATCGGTGCCGGAAGGTGGCCCGCCATAGTCGACCTGGGTACTTGGCAGGAGGTGCGCGAGCGCCGCAAGTACCGCGCGGCCCAACTCGCCGCCGCCGAGAACAGGCCGGGGAAGCGCTTCTATCTGCTGCGGGGCCTGGTCCTCTGCAAGCGCTGCGAAGTGCACATGAGCGGCTGCCGACGCTCGGAGGGAGGGAACCGAAAGGGGGCTCACTTCCGCTCGTACTCCTACCAGTGCAACCGCAGCGTCCGGCTCGACAACAAGGTGTGTCACCGCCGGATCGATGCTGAGAAGCTTGAGGACTTCGTCCAGCGCGCAGCGATCCGCTTGCTCCAGGAGCTCGATCTCTCGACGTACGACACGTCCGCCGCAGTCAACCGCGAGGCCGAGCAGACCGCGATCGCCGAAGACGAACAGCAGCTTCGAGAGCTCAACATGATGTGGGCCCGAAAGCAGCTCCTCACCAGCGAGTACCTGGAGATGAAGAAGGTGATCCAGGAGCGGCTGGCCAAGGCGCAGTCGAAGTCCGTGGTCCGTCCCGTGACCATCTTGGACGGAATCGCAGGGCCGAACGCCAAGGTGAACTTCGAGAAGCTCACCGACGAGCGCAAGAACGCGGTCCTGCGATTCCTGTTCAACGCCGTGATCATCGACGAGTCGTCCATGCCTGTCGGCGAGTTCGACTATGACCGCATCGATATCGATCCAAATCCTTTGTGATTACGATGCGTTCAGCATGCGCGCCAGGCGCCGTGCGCTTCGTTCGGAGATGCGTGTCGGGAAACGGGCCGAGACCCGATCGAGGGCCCGTTCCCGCGCGTCCGCCTCTCGCGATCTGCGTTCATCGCGCGTCGTCAGGAGCTCACCCCCGCCCGCTCGTCGGCGAGGACTTCTCGGATTACCTCCCGCATGAGGGCGAGGTCTTCGGCGATGCCTGCGGCTATGAGGGCTTCGCCGGGGGTGTGGCCGGAGCCGACGTAGTGCCAGGTGGACACGGTGTCGGTGCCGTCGTCCGTCATGAGGTACAGGTCTGGGCTGTTGGCGGAGCGGGCGTGTTCGGCGCGGGCGGCGCGGAGTTGACCGAGGGTGGTGGAGTAGGCGCGGGTCTTGGTGAGGCAGTGGCCCCGGAAGCCGAGCATGTGTGCCCAGGCGCGCAGCCGTAGGTGCGCGAACTCCGGGGCCTCACCGAGTCGCCAGGCGGTTCCGATCAGCGCCCGGACGTGCTCGGTGGTGCGTAGGCGGGGGATCTGGTCGCCGTCGGTAATGCGCCGGTCGAGGGCGCCGGCCGCTTCCACGCTCTTGGTCGTGTACTTCGCCACGTACCCCGCCACCTGATCATCTCGCAGGCCGGTTGCGTCGATGGGGTGGACGTCGAGTTGTTCGCCGAAGCGCAGCACCAGGTCTCCGACTGCGTCGGAGGGTGGGAGGGCCAGGGCGACGGCCGCGGCGGCGGTCGGGACGCATCGCGCCAGCAGTTCGGCACTGGCCCACGGGGGAGGTTCCGTGGCCGGCCCGTCGGGTCCGTCGAGGCGTAGCACGGCGTGGAAGTGGACGGCGCCGCGTGCCTGGTATTCGGCGACCTTGGCGGCGGAGATGCGGACCTGTCGGCGGATCTTGGTCCGGCCGGTCCCGGTGGCGGCGGCGAAGTGGTGGTAGAGGTTGTCGGTGAAGGCCTTCCACAGGGCGGGGGCGTGGGCGTTCCACAGCACGTGGCCGGTGTAGTCGTAGCAGCGTGCGCACAGTGGTTGGCCGATCAGGGCGTCCCCGTCGTGGTGGGTCCGGTGGCAGGCCCGGCGCTGCCCGTGCGGGCACCGGCCGCCGCGATCGGGGTGGCAGTCGCCGGCCTGGTGGACGGTGCCGAAACCGGGGGCGGTCAGGGTGACGAAGAGTCGGGGTCTGGCCTTCACGCTCTCCGGGACGTTCTTGCCGCCGAGCAGGCCGGCGCGGATCAGGTGGAAGGTGTCGCCTTGGTATTCGCGGGAGCAGGGGGCGCAGCGGCTCTCGCGGCGGTTGCGGCAGCGCACGGCGAGGCGTCCCCCGGGTTCCTCGGCGGTGGTGTAGTGCCGCAGGACGAGCCCGGTTGCGGTGTCGTAGGTGGTGCTCTGCCCGGCGAGATAGATCGGGTGGGCGCAGCCGCCGGTTGCTTGGATCTGCTGGATCCAGCGGTCACGGCCCGGCATGTGGGCGATGCGGTATAGGTCTCGGTCTTCCTCGTCGAGGGCCTTGAGGCGGTCGTCCAGGTCGAGGAAGGCGCGGCGGGCCGCAGGGCTGTCGTAGGGGTTGGGGTGCGCACAGTGCGCGGTCAAGCATCCTCCAGGGGCGGGGGGTGGGGGCCGGGCCCGGCCCGGCCGCCGAGGAGGCGAGCGGGCCGGACGCGGCAGCAAGAGTGGTGGTGCGGGCGGTGGCGCGGATCTCCATGGGGATCACTCCGTTCATCGGATGGACCGCTCATCCACGGCCTGTGGACGAGGGCGAGCGGGCGGGTCAGCGGATGGTGCCGTTGCCCCGGCAGCAGCGGCAGCGGCGCGGCCGGCTGGCGTGCGGGCGGGTGCGGCGGATGCCCTTGCACTGCGGGCAGATCACACGGCGGAACACGGGCGGGTTTCCTTTCTTCGGTGGGGTGGTCAGCCGAGGCTGTGAACGAGCCAGTGCAGCGCGGCCAGCAGCGGCACGGACATCACGGCACCGAGCAGGGTGCACACCAGGGCGATCCACACGGGCAGTTCGCCGGAGCGGATCAGCAGGAACACCACGATGCCGAGAAGGACGAACGCGGGGAGGGTGACCATCACGCGTACACCCCCGGGTGGTCGTTCGGCCCCAGGTCCCCGAGGGCGGGGGTGAGGTGGGCGTACTTCTGCGCGATGGCGCGTGCGCGCTCGGGGGTGGTGAGGGTGGAGCGGGTGCGCATCCAGCCGCCGCCCTCCTCGAAGGTGATCGCGACGCCCTTCTCTTCCTCGGTGATCTGCTGCGCCGCCGCCAACGCGTCCTTGTTCAGGTCACCGAGGGCCATCTCCGCAGTGCCGGGGTCGTTCACGCGGTGGCAGATGCGGCCGGCGAGCTGGGCGCGCAGCGCGGTCGCTCCGGGGCCCAGGTCGGAGCCGACCCGCTGTCCGGCGATGACCAGGTGGATGCCCAGGGCGGCGCCGAGCTGGGCGAGGCGGATGAGCGCGGTGGAGGTGCGGGCGACCTCATCGCGCTCGTCCCGGGTGGCCATCAGGAACAGCTCTGCCAGCTCGTCTATTAGCACGATGATCGGCACTGGGCGCAGCTTGCCGGGCAGCTCCCAGATTGAGCGGGCCCCGTGTGCGCGGCAGGTCGCCATCCGTTCCATGGCCGTCTGCACCAGGTGGGCCAGCAGTCCGGCCGCCTCACTGCGGGTGGTGGCCAGCGCCGACAGGCGCGCTTGGAAGAGGGAGAGTTCCATGCCGCCTTTCAGGTCGATGCCGACCAGGGCGACGGCTTGCCGGGCCCACTGGGAGACCGCCCCGGCCAGCAGGGTGGATTTCCCGGACTGGGTGGCGCCGACGATCAGCCAGTGCGGCATCGCTCGCAGATCCAGCATCCAGGCGCGTCCGTCCTCCCGGTTGCCCACGGTCGCGGCCAGCAGTCGGCCTGTGGCGTGGGGTGGGCGGGTCTCGGTGAGGGGGTCCCAGCCGAGCGCGCTCAGCTCCACCAGTCCGCGCCCGGGTGAGGTGACCCGCACCGCGTGCACCCGCCAGGCGTGCGCCAAGGCGTCCGCGACCGCCGCGTACTGCTCGGGGGTCTGTCCCGGGTGCAGCCGCACGGTGACCACCAGACCGCCGCGCCGGGGTCGCGGAAGCCCGAGGGTGGGCGGGATGGGCCGCAGGGCCCGGCCGCGGACCTCCACATCGCCCAGGATGCGGCGGTCGGGGCGCTTGGGGACGGCCAGGTCGGTCAGGGTCGTCAGTCGCCGCCAGGTGACCCGCATCCGCACGCAGGTGAGCGGAAAGCCGATCAGGTACCACCAGGCGTGCGGGGCGCGGGAGCGCAGGATCGGCGAGGCGATCGCCAGCGCCAGTAACAGCACCGCCAGGGCCAGTAGGACCGGGCTGGCCGTGCTGGGGCCGGCGGGGTGCTGGACGGGGTGGAGGTAGGCCCCGGAGCCGATGATCCCCGGCCGGGGCGAGGGGGCGGGATGGGTGCTCACGCGTCCTCCTTGGGGGTGTCGGTGTCCGTTCGGGCGATGACCTCGGCGGCGCTCGCGGCAGGGGTCGGCTCGTTCTCGGCCCGGGTGTTGGTGTGTTCGGTGAGCAGGTCGCGGGCGATGCCGGCGGCGCGCTCGCAGGTGGTGGCGACGTAGGGGTACAGGAGTTGGACCTCCGGCCAGGCGATGCCGGGGGCGACCTCCTCGCCCAGGTCGCCTATCTCCCACAGCAGCCGGCGCAGATCGCGCCAGTCGGGATGGTTGGTCATCCGGCGTCACCGCCCTTGACCGGCCGGGCCGGGACGGCGGAGGTGATCGCCTCGGCCCGGAAGCTGACCCCCGAGCGCCCCTCGATCTCCCACGGCGCGGCGACCAGGCCACTGACGTGGACGGCGGCGCCCTCCTCCACGTCCGGCCTGCCGGTGATCACCACGTCGATCAACTCGGCCCGCCGACCGGGCGTCTTCGCGGCCAGCGAGACGACGTAGAGGGGGTTGCCCTCGCGGTCGTACTTGGGCTCCTTGGTCTCGTAGTCGCCGATCTTCTGCTCGATCCCGACGCAGCGCAGGTGGCCGAGTCGGGTGATGTCCACGGGGATGGACCGCAACACGGGTGTACTCCTTGGTCGTTGGATGATCTCCCCGGCCGACCAGTCATCCTCGGTCGGCCGTCACCTGTCATTACAGGCTGGGATTGGCAGTATGCGCCCTCGGAGATGGGTGCGCAAGGGGTTAGCGGACATCAGTTGTCAGGACAGGTGGCATGCTGCCCTGTCTTGACGTCTACCTACGCGTGCCTATGCTGACAGGTGACGCCCACCGGTTGGGTCGGGCCCGTTCCAGGAGGCATCGAGCGCCATGGAGATCGTCCGCAATGAACCCCTGTACCAGCAGGCCGCGAAGGTCCTTCGGCAGGCCATCGCCGACGGCGAGTACCCGCCCGGCGGCATGCTCCCCTCCGAAGCCGAACTCAGCAGGCGCTACAAGATTTCCCGACCGACGGTTCGGCAGGCCATCGCTTCACTGCGCTCGGAGGGCCTGGTCGACGTGGTGATGGGCAAGGGCTCCTTCGTCCGCGCCACCGCGCCGGCGCACGCGGTCGGCATCAAGCGCCGGGTGACCAAGGCGGGGGCCAAGTACGCCACCCCGCAGGATGATTGGCCCGAGGCTGAAGCCCCCGCGGTCTACCGCGCCGACACGGACAGCGTTACCGCCCCGCTGCTCGGCCTGGTCGAGGAGGAGGCCGTCATCACCGTGGACCGCACCCTCATCCACCCCCAGCACGGCGACCGCATCCTGCACCGGGTGATCATCCCTCTGGCGACCGCCGAGGGCACCGCGCTAATCGACGACCCCGCGCGCCCCGTCGCCGAGCTGTACAGCATCCTCGCCGAGGGTGGGCGGAAGCTGGAGTGGTCAGAGACCGTCCGCGCCCGCATGCCCCACCCCGACGAGCGCACCGCGCTGGGATTGCCCGAAGCCGTGCCGCTGCTGCTCTCCTACCGTGTCACGCGGGACGCCGCCAACGGCCGGCCGCTCATTCTGGAAGAACTGCGCGCCCGCGCCGACGGCACCGCTCTGCACTATTTGATCACCGCTGAGACACCCAGAAACGGCCCGCGCAGCGTGTGACCCCTGCGTCGATGCCACGCACGCCATCGGGAATCAACAACGTGGGTTAGCCCAGTAAGCATCGTTATTTCTCACGCGGTCCAAGTGATTCATGTCCGGGCGTCGGGATTTCGGGTCCCACCAGTGTCCTTGTCGCCCGGAAGAGCCTCAGGTTCCCCCACGAGCCTGCCAAGAAGACGATCAGTCAGAATGTTCGGATCTGCTTGGTAACCCAATTCGGCGATAATAGCTCCTGCATTGAGCCTGTCCCGCATTGCAGGATCACGGACGCGATCAATCCACGCCTTCGTTTTCTCGTAGCGTTCGTCCGCCTCAACCTGTTTCTCTACGCGCTCAACGTGTGCAGAGACTTTGTCGCGAGCTTGACGAGCTTGCTTGTGCCACACGCCTCCTGCGATGGCGACGACCGCTGAGACGAAACTTGTGACCCACTTCGTGCTCTGATCTCCGTCATGAAAAAGCGCGATACCGGCTGCACTCAGTGCGATGATCGCCGCCAGACTGGCGACAGTCAGGCTCAGCCAGAAAGCCACCTTCGCCTCGGTACGCTCATCCTGAAGCGACCCATAGACAAATTCCACGCGTCGGTCCGACGACTTCCGATGCACTGCTGATGATTGGCCCTGGATCTTTATAGCAGATGCAGACGACGGGCTGTTAGTTTGAGGACCGCGGATAGTCTGGCCAGTATTGATAACGTTACTGCCACCCGTGACGATGATAGGTGGACTACGCACTTCCAACTGTTTGAGCAGAATTTCACGGCGCTTTGAGGTTCTGGACAACTCACGTATAAGCGCACTGCGAGCCTCAGCAGAAAGGTGCCCGGTACGGTTATCAATAATCAGTCTCGAACGAAGTTCCTCCAATTTTCCGTCAATCTGGGCCAGGTTCTTCGACCTGCTGGTAATTTGGCCCCTTACTTTGCGCTCACCATTGGCTGCCATGATCGACCGTTTCCCCATCCCCAATCCTGCCTGAAGAATCAGGATAGCGCCCGGCGACAAGTCAGTGTGTCGACTGCCTGCAAACGGCATGCGGGGTCGAAGATCATCCGCGAGTCCAGTGCCAGGTCCATTGGGGATCATGACTGGTGCTGAAGCGGTACCTGGCTGCCCACCACCGCAACGGGCCTATCGTCCCGGTTGTCCAGCACAGCATCCAGAACCACTGCGGCCCCCGAATGGCTGACGCCCACTCCGGGCCGGGTGTCGAAACTCTTCTTTACTGTCTCAAGGGCGGCGCTGCGCGCCGCCGCGCGGGGCGGCTTTGCCGCCCCGGCCGGGCGTGCGGCGTGGGCGCCGATCCCGGCCGGACGGCACACCGCCCCGCGCCAGTGCGAGCGGCCCGAGCGGCGGAGGCCGAGCCGCACAGCCCACCCGGGCCGCACCAGGTCCGCCCAGGTGAGCGACCCGAAAGTGCCGGCGGGCCCCGGTCGGCCCCGGGTGTCCGCAAGTGGGGACGGGGCGGGGCCGCCCGCTTCGTGAGGATGGGAGCCGTGCCGAGCGGTCAAGGGCGCCTGCGGCGTCGGCAAGCCGATGACCTCCGGTCACCCTTGACAGCCCGCCCCGCCTCCTTGTGCGGCGAGCTATCGGGCGGCCCCTCACCAGTGGCGCCCAGGTGGCCGCGCGCGGTCCGAGCCGGTTCACGCCGCGCCCTCCCCGGGGCTCTCCTCCGCGTGCTCCGTGGCGATGCTCTCCAGGAGCACGGCCAGCCACATAGCCGCCTGCGGGGTGCCCGCGAGCTTGACCACGCCCCGACCGTCCGCGAGGCTCCCGGCGCACGCGTCCATCTGCTCTGCCGGGAGACCGACCCCCGACAAGGCCGCGTTGAGCCGCCAAGCGATCTCCCGCGCACCCTTCCAACCGGTGAGGCAGTCCACGCCCGGCAGCCAGGCCCACGAGGCGGGGTCCAGGTCGGCCGGAAGCTCATGGCCCATGTTCTCGTTGCTGCACATCAGGAACAGCCCTCCCAAGGCTGACGATCCGTCAACTCCTGTTCCGAGAGCCGCATATGCACATGGCGACGGCCCCGGTACCATCAGCACCGGGGTTCGCCCCCCGGACCACCCCTTCTCTGCCGCCAAGCTGGACGGGGTGGTCCGGTTCTCATCTCTTCGGTTGTCGGTCTGTGATCCCCCGCCCCGAGGACGGGGACCAAGGGCCGGGGGATCCGCACCGCGCGCGGTTTGCCCTCCGGCGCGCAGTGGTCAACGGTCGGAGCGGAAGCGCTCCGTGCGAACCTGGGTCCAGTACCTGCGCAGCCGACGGGCCGTCAGGTCCCAGGGGTTCGAGGGGGCGTGGCGCCGCCCGAACTGGGTGTTGTAGGCGTTCAGCAGCCGATACAGGTCGCGATGAAGAAGCCACCACCACGCGGCATCGCCCGCCGCCCGCCGCAGCGCGGCCCATCGGCGGCTCATGACCTCACCGGCTCCAGATCGAAGCGGCAGAACACCGACTTGCCGCCATCCCCGTCCGGCATCCACCACACCTGATCCGCAAGCTCCCGCACGATCCCCAGGCCCCGCCCGTGATCCAGGATCAAGGCTTCCGGCACGCCCTCGGCCAGCTCCGGGCCGAACCCATCCCCTATCGGCAGGGTGGGGGGTGAGGGGTCCTCGTCCATCACGTCGATGAACAGCCAGCGCGGCCAGGCCCGCAACGTGAGCGTGATGGTCGGCCGGTAGCCCGGCTCGCACAGGTGCCGCCCCACGATCGCGTGCAGGACCGCGTTGGTGACCAGCTCCGAGACGCACAACTCCACTTCGTCGGCGATCCCGGGCAGGTCCCAGGCGATCAGCGTGCCGACCGCCATTTGCCGCGCGGCGTGCGGGGTGTCCCGCGCGTCAGCAAGGAGCGAGAGCGCTCGGAAGCGGCCCTCAGCCGCCAACCCGTCACCCCAGACTTTGCCGCCCGCCGCCGCCGGGAGCGCACCGCCCACGACCCTTCCTGTTTCCATGACACGACCCACCGTCCTTGCCAGCCGGCCGAGGCTCGTTCCTCGGACAGCAACCAAGGTCCTCCGATGTCGCGCCGTTCCCATCCCCACGATGGGCATAGGCAGCATGGGTACACTTGTGACGAGGGAGTTTGACGCTCCGTCAGGTCGTCGGCGCTCACGGGGAGAGCAGCAATGACCGGCTACACGCCACCGAGGCCCCTGCCCGCCGACGTATTGGAGCGGGAGGATGTCCGGTCCGCGCTGGCAGCGCACGACTTCGGCGAGTTCTTCCAGCTCGCCCGCAAATGGGGCGGGATCAGCTTCAACCAGATCGCCGAAGCCTGTGGCATGACCCCTAGCCGCGTCGGAGTCGTGGCCAAGGGCAAAGGCAGGATCCCGACAATCGACAAGATCAAGGAGATCTGCGACGGCCTCCGGATACCCGGGATGATGGTAGGACTGCTCCCACGCCCTTGGGAAAACGAAGGCATCAAGCAGCTATCGCTCCCGAACGGCACACATCCCGGGGCACATGGTGGCGAGGACTTCGCCCAGTCGATACGTGGAATGTCCCGTCAGCTGTTGGATCTGGATGTCCAGCTCGGTGGTATGAGCGTCGCCGACGCAGCCGTCCGGGCGTTCAAGAAGGTCCATGACCGGATAGGTCAGAGCGCGCCGGATGACCTCGGGAGCGACACCCTTGCCGCAGCGAGCGAACTTGCCGAAGTCGCCGGCTGGGTCCTCTTCGATGCCGAGAAGCACGGCCCCGCGCGCCGCTTCAACCAGGAGGCGCTGTACCTGGCGCGGCTCTCGGGTGATCGAGCCATGGAGCTGCTGATCTTGCAGAACATGGCCATGCAGGCCGGCTGGAACGGCCGGTACAGCGAAGAACTCGCGGTCGCTCGATCTGTGCTGGAACAGGGAAAGTTGTCGCCGCGAGTCGAGTCGATGTTCCGCGTACGAGAGGCCCGCGGACTCGCTCACCTGGGAGATTTGCGCGCGGCAGAAAAGTCGTTCAGCAGGGCTGAGTCTCTGACGCAGGAGAGCTTGCGTGCCGACGACCCCGCTTGGTCATGGTGGGTCACGCGGGGCGAAATTGGCGGGCACCACGGCTGGAGCCTGGTCCGCCACGGCGAGATGCAACAGGCTGTCCCACTGCTGGAGAGTTCGGCTCATGATCAGTCCGAGACCGGATATCAACTAATTTTCCTCGTGCGTCTACTCGACGCCAGTTTGCGGGCCCAAGCGTGGAGCGAGGCGGCATCAGTCGCTGCCGAGATCATGCCAATGGTTCGGGAGACGGGCTCTGCCCGCTCACTCAACGTCTTGCGCGAGACCTTGCAGCGTGAGGACAACTACGACAAGGCTCCAGCCTCCCTTCGCGATGCGCTGTCTCACATCAAGGACGTACTCGGCAGAGACCCGTACGAGATCTACTGAGCACCCGGAACGAATATCTCGGGTGTCTGTTCGGGTACTGCGTCGAGGCTGAGTGCCGCTCGGCCGTGCGTCCGGAGATCTGGGCCCGTTCGCTCGATGACCGGCTCATCGACCACGCGACCGGCGCCGAACTGGACGGTACGTAAGGGGCGTGTAGTCGCACTGCCTGTATCCCGGTGGCGAGGTACTCGCGGACTCCGCTCGCGCGCGTACGCGTGCTGACAGCCTCGGCATCGATTCCACGCGAACTGGGGCGCCGGTCTGACCGTGGCCGGCGGTGCCGCGCTCTGATGTCCTTTGTGAGCGCCCTGGCGTGTGCAGGTGGGCACCCCCGACGCTGGAGGTCGGGATGGCCCAGTGAGCCGACGCCTCAGTCCATTCAAAGTGACTAGATGGCAAAATGGCAAAGCAGAGTTATTGCAGGTGAGCGCAGCTAACGAGAGACTCCCCGCCAACCCAGATAGTGATGTTGGTCACCCGCATAGCAGGGCAAAGGACGCAAAATGGTCGTCTGTGCAAGGCGAGGGATAGTCACAACCACGTGAGCCCCGAACTATTTGTGACTAGATGCAAAAAAACCGCTTTACGATCAAGGAGTTTGCAGGTCACCGGGTGTTTAGCACCGCATGCGATCGTGCACTAAAATTTTGTCTCCTCGAAGGGAGGGGGTGAGAGATGGTGGACTTTATGACCGCAGCGGGGGGAGCCGTTGGGGGCTCAGTCGGGGTCGTAGTGCTCGCCGCCGTATTCGGCGGCGAGCGACTACGTACACGCGCCCAGCACGTGCTGAGCGTGATCTTCGCTCGCAAGCCGGCAAGCAAGTAGCGCGAAGATCATCATTCAAGAGGGGGTGACCTGGGGCTTAGCGGTCCTGGGTCACCCTCGCTTGTCAAGCGGTTCAGTCAGAGCGCTTGATAAAAGCTAGTTTACGCAGCAAGGCTGATTTTGCCCAGTGAGGGATGCCGCTAGCTGGATGATGTGGCTGGCAACCGCGCCGAACGCGGCGGCTCCGCCGGGGGACCGCCAGCCCCGGCGCTCAAGCGCGCGGAGTCGGTCGTCGTACTCGGGGGTCTGGAGCCGGACCACCCCGTCCCTAAGCCTGCGCAGCTCGTTATCGATCTGGTTCGGGGAGACGTAGGCGCCTCCCTCTTCCTCCAGCGGCATCAGGCGCTCGCCAGGGCGGTCCCATCAGCAGCCGAAGCTGAGTCGGCCGTGCCGTAGTAGGTGCGTTCGAACCCGCAGAGGAACGGGTCTGGGGCCGGCCAGCTAACCTTCACCCTGAAGAGTGGCTTCGCGGGCTACCTGATTAACGGGCAGACAGGATTGAGGTGGAGGGATCATCTCGGAGCGAGAGAGGGGCCCTGGCTGCGCGGCCAGGGATTTTTCGGAGTTGGGATTCGGAAAAGATCACAAATTTACTCTGGCGCTCCTGCTCTATATTGGTTGGCGCAGCCACCGCTTCGATCTCACCAGCATCGCTTGCATTCTTCGACGAATTTTGCGAGAGCCGCATTGTCCGCATCCACTTTTAGTGTCAAACTGATTGCGACTCTTTCTCCGTTGGCCAATTTGTCAGGAATACTACTGAACTCAAGAATCGCGTGGTCTATGAATCTACGAAAATCCTGCGCGGGCCTTTCGGCAACTCGTGCGCCCAGGTCGAAGGCTTTCGTCATGCTGTCGGGGCAGATGGCTCCCCGCATTTCCGCAGCCCAGTCAAGAAGGTCTTCATAGGCCTCGATTATGCGGGCACCAATATGCTCTATTGCCCGCGCGTCTCCCGGCGTCCCAGGGGGCCCGAATGCCGCTTCCTGCCAGTCACTTTCGAGCACCCCATGGATCCCTCCAGGTATTCGCTGAATGTCCGACAATGCTGCTCGGAGGTAGTCTTTTGCGGAGGAATCGCTTAGGTACGATCCTGTTCGTCGCCCGTGTCCACTGAGAAAGTCACGCCACTTTGGCTCTAGCCGTTCTTTTCCCTGGAGCAGTACTCCGGCGAAAAGTAGGTATTCCCACGCTTGCGGCTTCTGGGAAATAAGTAGGTGCTGCTCGTAAGTGTTTCTCGGAGGCCAATTGATCAGGGGGTCTTGTGGTTTCAGGGCGCCTATATGATTGGCGATAACATCCAATTTGCGGAGTAGGTCGTTGCTCAGGAGATTTGGAAATAGCTCCCTAACGCTCTGAAATTTCTGAAGCACCTCGGCAAAATAACTGGGGCCCCGCCAACTTACGTCGATCCCTGCGTCTCGACCCAGGGAAATAGCTTGCACGCCGATGTGTTCTGGTATTGGGTAGTTGGATAAAAATGTCCATGCTTCGATTTCCCAATCACTATTTTCTTTCAGGGTGATCGCCTTTGCGAGGTCGCCCAACATTTTTTCACGTATATCCTTATCAATTCCCTTATTTTGAACTCTCTTGAAACAGTGTGCGGCGAATATGCGCTTCTCGGATTTGAGAAACCCGTCGTTGCCTTTGTCGGGGCGATCGTCGTCTATGGGCAAAAAGTCGGAGCCGTACTCCGCCTGGAGGACGGCATCACAGAGGCGGGAGAAATCTTGGGGATTGGTGATCAACTCGATCTGTGCTTGTAGGTTCACGCAATCAGCTTAGCCGCAAAGTGGCGACGATCGCCCCCGAAACCTGGGGGTGCCCTCTTTGATCATCGTGCGCCTAATGGACCAGCCTGACGAGGGGTGCCCGGCCCCCTCTTGCGCAGGAGGCCGTGTTACCCCTGTGAGCAGCTCAATGGGAGTCTAGGCAAGTCTCACCAGCCTTCGACATGCCACGTGAAAAGTGCTTGACCAACGTCACGGTGACCGCCACCCACCGCCGCCGCGGGCTGCTCACCGCGATGATGCGGGCCGATCTGGACGCCGCGGTCGGCCGCGGCGAGGCGCTGGCCATCCTGGACGCCGCCGAGTACGGCATCTACGGGCGCTTCGGCTTCGGCCCGTGCACCGGGATGACCGCCTACACCATCGACGTCCGCCGCTCCGGCGGCCTCCGCCCCGACCTGCCGGCCCCGACCGGGAGCCTGGAGCTGATCGGGATGGCCGAGGTCCGCAAGTACGGGCCCGAGCTCCACGAGCGGTTCCGGCGCGGCCAGGTCGGCGCGATCGACCGCCCGTCCGAGGTCTGGCGGCAGATCACCGGTGAGCTTCGGCACCCCGCCCACCCGGACTGGAAGGAGCCGGCCGCCGTGCTCCACCGCGCCCCCGACGGCACCCCGGACGGCCTCGCCCTCTACTCGGTGGACGACGTCTGGCGGCACGGCGAGTCCCACGACACCCTCACCGTCCAGGACCTCTTCGCCGTCGGCGACACCGCCCGCACCGAGCTGTGGCGCTACCTCTTCTCGGTGGACTGGATCAGCACGGTGAAGGCGGCCAACGTCGCCCCGGACGACCCGCTGCCGCTGCTCCTCCGCAACCCGCGGGCCTGCGTCCCGCACGAGGACACCGTCGCGGACTGGATCTGGCTGCGCGTCCTCGACGTCCCGGCGGCGCTCTCCGCCCGCACCTACGACGCCCCCGGCCGGCTGGTCCTGGACGTCGCGGACCGGATGGGGTACACGGCCGGCCGGTATGTGCTGGAGACCCGTCAGGACGGCGCGGAGGTACGGGGTTTGGTCTCTCCGGCCGCGGAGGGCGAGCCGGCCGACCTCGCGCTGGACGTCTCCCAGCTGGGCACCCTCTATCTGGGAGCCCAGACCGCCCACCGGCTGGCCGCCGCGGGCCTGGTCCGCGAGGAGCGCCCGGGCGCCGCCGCCCGTGCCGACCGGCTGCTGCGCACCGACGCCAGGCCGTGGTGCCCGGACGGCTTCTGAGCAGCGCCCCGTCCGCCCCGCCGCCCCGCCTGAGTCGGCGTCACCACCGCTGACGCGAACGGGGCTTGACGGCATGACGCTGGTCGCGCCACCTTGGCTGCGCCGCGGTCGGGGGTCGTCGCCCGCGGTCCAGGCGAGCAGGGGGAGGACGCCCATGGCCGAGTTGACGGATACCGGGCAGGCCGGCGATTCGCCGGAGCTTCCGGCCGGCCGCCCCCGGTACGCCCGGGGCTTCGAGAGCCTGGACCAGGAGACGCCCGCCGCGGTCGAACTGCCGGTACGCGGCGCCCTGCCGCCCTGGCTGGACGGCGCCCTCCTGCGCAACGGCCCCGCCAAGTTCGAGGCGGTGGCCCCGGACGGGACCCGTACGCCGCTGCGGCACTGGTTCGACGGCCAGGCGATGCTCCACCGCTTCGCCGTCCACGGCGGGCGGGTGCACTACACCAGCCGCTATGTGGACACCCCCGGCTCGCGGGCGATCCGCGAGGAGGGCCGGATCACCGCGCGGGAGTTCGCCACCGACCCGTGCGCGAGCGTCTTCCAGCGGGTCCGCACGATCTTCCGCTCGGGCGCCGCGACCACGGCCAATCCGCTGGTGAACGTGGTGCGGATGGGCGAGGAGTACGCCGCCCTGACCGAGGTCCCGCTACCGGTCCGCTTCGACCCGGAGACCCTGGCCACCCTCGGCGTCGCCGGCTACCGGGACGACCTGCGCGGCCAGGTCACCACCGCCCACCCGCACGCCGATCCGGCCACCGGGGACCTGGTGAACGTGCTGCTGGACTTCGGGATGCGGAGCACCTACCGGGTCTACCGGCAGCGGCCCGGCTCGCCGGCCAGGGAGCAGGTGGCGGCGTACCGCACGGCCCGCCCCAGCTACCTCCACAGCTTCGCGGTCACCCCGCACTACGCCGTCCTCGCCCTCTTCCCGTTCCGGGTGAACCCGCTCGCCCTGCTGCTCGGCGGGCGGCCGTTCGCGGAGAACTTCCGCTGGGAGCCGGAGGCGGGCACCGACCTGGTGGTGCTCAACCTGCGGGACGGCTCGGTGCGCGGGGTGTACCCGACCCGGCCGCTCTTCGCCTTCCACCAGATCAACGCCTACGAGGACGGCGAGCGGGAGCTCGTCCTCGACCTGTGCGCCTACCCGGACGCCGGGGTGGTCGAGGCCCTCTACCTGGACCGGCTGCGCTCGGGCGCCCCGGTCCCCGCGGCGCTGCCGACCAGGATCCGGATCGATCTGGACAGCGGCCGGGTGGACGTGGCCGAGCTCTCCGACGAGCCGCTGGAACTGCCCGCGATCGACTACCGGCGGCACAACGGCCGCGCGTACCGGACGGTCTTCGGGGCCGGCTCGCAGGAGCGCTCCGGGGCGTCGGCGGGGGACTTCCTGGACCAGCTGGTGCGGCTGGACACCGAGAGCGGCACCTACAAGCTGTGGCGGGAGGACGGCTGCTACCCCGGTGAGCCGGTCTTCGTGCCCGCGCCGGGCGGCGAGTCGGCCGACGCGGAGGCGGTGGCCCGGGCGGGGGAGGGGGTGCTGCTCTCCGTGGTGCTCGACTCGCGGACGGAGCGGTCGTTCCTGCTGGCGCTGGACGCGGTCGAGTTCACCGAGCTGGCCCGGGCGGAGGCGCCGGCCGCGGTGCCGTTCGGTTTCCACGGCCTGTGGCAGAGGTCCGGGGAGGGCGGCTGAGGGCCCCTCGGGCCGGCGACGGCCCCGCGGGCGCCGGAGGCGGACATGGACCGGCCCCATCGCGACGGGGGGACACGCGATGGGGCCGGGGTCTGGGTGGTTCCGTTCCTCGTCAGGCGGCGACCTCGTGCCGCTCCGACGCCGGCTCGCTCAGCGCCGAGGCGCCGCCGGTGTGCCGGACCTCCAGCGAGTGGACCACTCGCTCGGTGCTCGTCTCGTGGGCGACCAGATCCGCCAGACCGGCCACGGCGAGCGCCAGCGCGTCCGCGAAGACCAGCCAGTGGAGGACGGGGCCGGCGAAGACCAGCGCCGCGATCAGCGACCAGAGGCCCACCACGCCCAGTGCGGCGTGCCCGGCCCTGGCGGAGTCGCGCCGCGCGAAGACCGTGCCGGTCGCGCCGGTCACGGCTGCGGCGGTGGAGACACCGAACGCGATCCAGCCCGCCACGGGGGCGGAGAAGGCCATCGCGGAGACCGCGAGGAAGCCACCGGCGACGACGGCGGCCGTGTCGAGCGCGAAACGCGAACTGAGAGCCATTGGAGAAGCACCTCCCATAGATTCAAAGGAAGTGAGTCGTATCGGGGCGACTGTATGACGCCGGGGCGGCTCGCTTGCCTCCGATTCATAACCGGAGACGGTAGGTGTAACGGGCAAGGGCCTGGTTCTTATGCCGGGCTTCCGGGGCGGGGCCGTGTTCTCTGGGTCACACCCCCCTGGGGTAGAACTGAGGCCCGGTCCGTCCGTCACGCGAAGGGAGCAGCGCCTTGCCCGAGGGCCACACCATCCACCGGCTCGCCGCCGAGCACGAACGGCGGTTCGCCGGGCGCCGGCTGCGGGCGTCCAGTCCCCAGGGCAGGTTCCAGGAGGGCGCCGCGCTGATCGACGGCCGCGAGCTCACCGCCACCGAGGCCCACGGCAAGCACCTCTTCCTGGGCTTCCTCGGCGCCGAGGGCGCCGGGCCCGCCGAGGGCGCCGAGCTCGACGAGCCCGCCACCGGCGCCGGCTGGGTGCACGTCCACCTCGGACTGATCGGCCGGTACGACTTCGGCGATCCGCCCGCCCCCGGCGAACAGCCGCCCCCGCCGGCCGACACCGTCCGGCTCCGGCTGGAGCACCCCCTGGCCGGCCACTCTGACCTGCGCGGCCCCGCCCTCTGCACGCTGATCACCGACGCCGAGAAGCAGGCCGTCCAGCAGCGGCTCGGGCCCGACCCGCTGCGTCCCGCGGACCTGGCGCAGGATCCGGCCAACGATCCGGACCGCGCCTACCGGCGGATCTCCCGCAGCCGGCTCCCGGTGGCCGCCCTCCTCCTGGACCAGAAGGTGCTGGCCGGGGTGGGCAACGTCTACCGCGCCGAGGTGCTCTTCCGGCACGGCCTCGACCCGTACCTGCCGGGGCGTCAACTGCCCTACGAGACCTGGCAGTCCCTGTGGGCCGATCTGGTGGCGCTGATGCACGAGGGGGTCGAGCTCAACCGGATCGACACCGTCCGGCCCGAGCACACCCCCGAGGCGATGAACCGCCCGCCGCGCCAGGACGACCACGGCGGCGAGGTCTACGTCTACCGCCGGGCCGGCGACCCCTGCCTGGTCTGCGGCACGCCGGTGGCCCACGCGGACCTCTCCGGCCGCAACCTCTTCTGGTGCCCGACCTGCCAGCCGAAGGCCTGATCACGACCTGTGACTGGAAGCTGTAGTTTGCGGTTGGCGTCCTGCTTCTCTGAAGGTGAGCCATCCAAAGCCACCGGCTCTGCTGGGCCGCGACACGGTAGTTGGAACCGGGTCACGTGAGTCGGAACCGGAGCGTTCGCCGCGATCTTGCAGGCCGAGTGCGATTGGCGCGGGACGCGTAGTGTCACGGGATGCATTCCCACCCGAGCTTCGAGAACCCTCCCGCACTGGGCCACGAGGTGGTGGTCGAGACGTTGGAGCGGGCTCTGCGTGACCGATCGCACGAGGCCGAGGCAGCGACTGTCCTGGTCGGGAGCGCATTGAACGACGACGACGGGGACTTCGTCGAGCACTGGTGCGTGCAGGTTGGGACGCGGGCCGTGCAGGGCAGTCCGCTGCTTGGCCTGGCTGGGCTGTGCCTGGGTCACACTGCTCGGCGCTTCGGGCGTCTCGGCGATGAAGCCCTTGCCTTGTCAGAATCGCTGGCGGTGCGTGCCGAGGCGGACCCATCGGACGTGGACGGTCTGGCCCTTGACGGCTATGACGACGTCCGGAGCTTCTTGCACCTATGGTGACGCCGACAATCGTTGCAGGTTAGGCCGTTCTGCCTGAACTGCTCGTGGTGAAGGGAGAAGCGTGACCGGTCAGTGCGGACTAGGCTCCCCATCGTGCCCGAGCCAGCTTGTCGAAGAGGGCGAGCTGATCACGGTGAAGGTCACCGAGGTCGACCTCCAACGTCACCGGGTGCGGCTGGGCGCCGCAGGCGGAGCGGACGGAACCTCAGTCATCGGGGATCTCACCGGTCGATGACGCCTCACGCTCGGCGACGAACTCGTCGAGTAGCTGAAAGAGCATCTCGATCGCGTGCTTCTCGTCGTCTGGCGGGAGCTTCCAGATGTTGTCCCAGCCGTCGGGGAGAGCGATGTGGAGGACTTGTCCGGGCCAGCCGTGGTTGCAGCTGCGCCCGCGACGACGGACGACCCACTCGGGCCAGCCTGTGAGTCCGGGGCCGCCATGGCGCTTGGCGTGCTGGTCGTAACCGGTCAGGAACGCGGTCACCGCGTGGAAGGACGCTATGCCCACGAACATGCCTGGCCGGCGTCCCACGCTGGCCAGGTATTCGCGCTCGCTCATCTCCCAGAGCGTCCTGACCGAGCCTTCTCCGGTGGGGTTCATCACGCAGCGCCGGGGTGGAGGACGGACTCTGCGATTTCGCGGACCCGGTCGAGGGTGATGCCAGTCCGCTGCTCGACGGCAAGCGGGTGGTCGGTGGGCTCAAGCTCGACGAAGGGCCGCTGTCCGACCTTCCGGGTGTGGAGGTTGGTCTTCAGGTTGAGGGTGCTCGGCGAGTAGATGGAGAGAGAGGTAGTGAGCCAGCCGAAGTAGGGCGGCTCGGACTCCCGGCCTGGGGTCTCCCACACATTCAGGGCTCGGGCGAAGTTGTCCCGGCTCAGGGAAACCCAGACTCCCCAGGAGAACACCTGGTCGCTGCCGATGACTGGGATCTCGATCATGCCCTTGACGAAGAAGTGCTGAGCCTCGATGACGCACTGGTCCGAGGAGAGCATGCTGTCGGACGCGTTCGCGAACCCCTCGTCCCAGACGTCGGGCGCCATGGTGGAGTAACTCATGGGCAGCTCTGCATGGAGCTCTCCGCAGCAGGAGCACGTGTATCCCAGATCGGTGGTCATGCGGGGAGCTTAGTGATCGCCTGTGACGGTGCCATAGTGGCGTTAACGGTCTGATGTGGGCCCCAGACGGCCCTGATCAATCGGGAATCAGGAGTCGGCCTCTGATTCGCTCGCCCATTCCTCTCGCGGTCGCAGCTTCGCCAGGATCTGTTGGGCTTCATCACGGACTCCGGCATCTTCGTCCGTGGCCAGCGTGCGCAACTGCTTGATCAGCCGGTCCGCGCCTTCAGTGGTCATCCATTCGGGGTTGCAGTCCAGGGCAGCGCCGAGATGATCCACCGCGTCGTACGTGCCCGCCTGGCTGTAGGCCAGCAGGACGTAGCGCAGGCCGACGGTGTCCTTGCGTTCGAGCAGAGCATCCGCGGTTTCCTGGATGACCCAGGTGTCCTGGGCGTCCAGGAGAAGGCGGTGAAGGACATCCGCAACTTCTTCGATCTTGTCCGAACTCGCGAGCTGCCGACCCGCCTCCCCGCGGACAGACCAGGCTGGCGAGGATGCGTTCTCAATCGCCGCGCTCAGTTCTTGATCATCGAGGGGTGCCATGCCCCCAGCCTGCCAGGGAACGTGTCCATCGCCAGGCGATTTTCGCCGGCCTCGCTGCTGCTCGGCCCTGCGGGTTGTGTCGTTGCTCTGTTCTAGAGTCCTGGCCGTGACGACTCTGATGATCGATGCAGGTCCGGTTGTGCCGACTGCTCCAGTGACGCGGACCGGCGGCGTGCCTCTGGCGCCGGCCGGAACACCGTGGCCCTGCTGTGCCTCGTGCAGCGGCCCGATGCAGTTCCTGGCCCAAGTGGTCTTGGACGATCTCGGGAAGGAAGTTAAGGACTGGGGAGTCCTGGCCCTGTTCGCGTGCCAGAACGATCCAGGGATGTGCGACGACTGGGCGCCGGACTCCGGCGGGAACCAGGCTCTGCTCTTCTCCTCGGACGGCCTTGAGCCGTTGCCCCTGCCGGACGGGGACGTCGACGAGGCCGTGCTTCTGCTCGGATCGGTTCGGGCGGTCAGTTTGGAGCAGGTGGACGAGCCCGATTACGACGACGCCCGCGAAGCATGGGCGGCGAGCAACGACCGTCCCGCGTCCGCCGTGCTCGGTCAGCTCGGCGGGATCCCCGCCTGGATCCAGAACGACGAGACCCCGTCCTGTCCGTCGTGCGCCGCTCCCATGCCGCTGGTAGTCCAGCTGGAGGAAGGCCCGGATCACAGCACCGCCATGAACTTCGGGGGGTGCGGCGGCGCCTATGCGTTCGCCTGTGAGCCGTGTGGGCGTGCGAAGTTCCTGTGGCAGTGCTGAGCCGCCGCGTCCCTGTCGTCGGTAGTCTGGTGGGGAAGACCCCGTGCGGCCCCTGCCGACCTGCATGCTTCCGGGGTTAAGGCTTCGAGGGGCGTCAGCCATGCTGGCGCCCCTCTGCTGTGCCGGGGCAGTTGGCAGACGTTGTTTGCGGCAGATTGGCAACGCTAGTTTGCGGTTGACGGTCGTTCAGTGGTCACGGATTGCGATGGGCATGCTGGTGCAGGCCCGTTCAGGAGGCAGTTGGTGATCTGGTCCAGGGCGGGCAGCAGCGTCCGGTAGGGCGAGCGGTGGGTCGCTTGCTGGATCCGTCTGGCAAGGCTGACCGCTGGGCTGTGCTGGTCGATGGTCCGTCCTGCTGGGGAAAGCGGCGGGCGGAAGCAGGGCGCCAGGACCAGTTCGCTGCCGGTGATCCGATGCCAGATGATCGCGGAGAGAGCTTCGTGGAGACGGTCGAGGGGTGCGGGCGAGGGGCGGCCGGTGCCCGTGACGAGGCGGTCAAGGAGGCCCTCGAAGTCGTCTGTGGGCAGGTGCCAGAGTTCGAAGCGGTTGCGACGTTGCTGGTAGTCGACGTGCCCGGTCTGCGGGAGCGTGGCCAGGTGCTCTGCCAGCCGGGCGAGTTTGCCGTCCTGTTCGCGGATGTAGGGCAGGAGGCGCCGTAGCGGAGGCCGCGTGGGCCCTTCGGCGTTGAGCAAGTTGGAGCCGATCGGGAGGCCGAGGTATTCGGCGGCTTGCTGCGGGTCCATTCCGGAGACCGCTTGGACGAGTTGGATGGAGATCACGCGGCGGAATCTGCGCGTGATGGGCGGAAGGGGGTCGGTGATTTCTGGTTCGCAGATCCGGAACCAGGGTTCGGGTAGTTCCTGGGGGATGTTCCGAGCTGAGTATCCGTCCAGCTTGAGGATCCTTTGGGGCAGGACGGAGGGGACCAGGTGCTTGCCGTGCCAGGTCCCAGGAGGCAGCCGTGGCTTGGGCGGCGGCTTCGGCAGCGCCTCGCTGATCAGCGCGCGAAGATCGGATGAGAGCTCGCGGAACGAGGCCTCCCAGGTCTTTCCCCAGCGCTTTTCCTCGCGGTCGGGCATAGTCTGGACGAGTCGGTGCAGTTCGCGCCGGCGGTCCGTGGAAGTCAGGGCTAGCAGTTGGTCCGCGGCGGACAGGACTCCTGCCGCGCCGACGGGGTGGCGGGGCAGATGGGTCCAGAACACGCCCTCGTCGTGGTAAGCGCGGTTGGGGCGGAACGTAGCGAGCAGTTGCTGTTGGGCGGCCAGGTGTTCGTCGATAGCGGCTTCCTGGTCGGAGGTGACCAGTTCTGCCATGGCCGGCCAGGTAGCGAGGATCATCGCGGTGACGACCTGGAGGCTGGCGAAGGTCTGGTAGGCATGGCCGGGGTCTGTGTCGGGGTCGAGGAGTCGGTCGAGGCGGGCCTGCAAGTCCGCGAGGTCGCCAGGCAGGGCGGTGCTCTCGACCGGGTCGAGCCTGTGGCGGCAGGCCGTCCGGAACGCCACGCGCGTGCGGCAGCAGGCGGGGTGGAGATCCTTCAGTTCGGGGGAGGCCAGCAAGGTGATCGTGTTCGGCCCGGTGAAGCTCGCAGGGTTGTGGCAGGCGGGGCACTGGTGCTGCAGGAAGACGCGGTGCGTGACGCAGGCGAAGCTGGTGGCCAGTCGCCAGCGACGACGCCAGGGGCCTCCGTGAAGTTGCTGGATGGGTGAGCCGTCTCCGGCTAGGCAGCGAGGGCAGTAGCGGCTGTGGGAACCCAGGATCCAGGGCGGCAGGAGACGCCGGACAACCGGTTGGCCGGCGACTGTCTTGGTCAATGCGTGGACCAGTGGGGGAAATCGGTCGCCCAGCGGTCGCAGGGTCAGCTCGTCGGCCGTGCGCGCGGTGGTGCCGATGTTCCGGGCCAGTCGTTCGCGCCTGTCGCGGTCGAGGACCACCAGGTGGCTGGCGGTGGCCAGGGACGTGGTGGGGTTGGTGCCGATGAGACCGAGCCGCCAGATGACGTGACCGGGCGGCAGGCCGAGGCGGTGCCCGAGCCGCAGCGCGAAGCCGGGCAGGGACTCGTCCGGCAGCGGGACCAGACATCGTGCCATGCGGTGGTCTGGACGGGCCATGGGTCATCCCGCCGCGTCGGCCGCAGCGGGCCCGTGGTCGTCGAAGACGGTGTTGCGGTGCCTGCGACCGCGGGCGGGACGCGGGGTGGACGTGGGCGGGGTCTGCGGCTCGATCTCGTCCTGGGTCAGGTCCGGGTCGTCTCGTCGGATCACGATCTCGTCCAGCAGCTTCTCATCGAGGCGTTCGCGGCCGCTGTCCATGGCCTCCTGGCAGCCGTCCTCGATTAGCCTGCCGAGCAGGCCGACGACGCCGTTCGTGCGGCGCATCAGATACTCCGGCATCGTCCCGCCGGTCAGCATCCCGGACTTGGCCTTCAGCAGTCGCAGGTGGACCTCGATGCCGTGCAGGTGCCGCAAGAAGTCATTGATCTGCTCGCTGGTGGAGTAGCGGAAGCGGTCCATCTCGACCAGCTCGAAGCGGTGCTCGGTCTGCGTGACCTCCAGTCCGTGGACGCGTGCGGATTCCAGTGGCGGCAATACCCAGTGCCGTTGCTTCGCGTTCCACTTCGCCTCGCGCAGCAGCCCGGTGCCGGGGATGTTCACTCCGGTCAGGATCAAGGTGACGTTCAGGCTCATGAACGCGCGGATCAGGTCGAGGACGTCCTGGTCGTCCGCGCGGTGCATGCGCAGGCGGCTGATGTCGTCGAGCACCAGCGCGCGGACGCCGTGGTCCCGCAGCGAGTCCGCGACGAGCTGGACCAGGCGGGGCAGGGTCGCCGACGTGCGCATGTCGGCTCGGAAGAACCGCAAGATGGCCTGGCAGACGCTCTTCGGGGTCGCGGTGACCGGGGTGGAGACATAGACGACCGGTGCGTGCAGGTCGGCGGTCCCGGGGACGGCGGTGGGGTTGAGGTAGTCGTGCAGTTGCAGCCAGGAGTCCTCGAAGGCCGCGCAGACGGCGCTGACCGTGGCGGTCTTGCCGTAGTGGCCGAAGCCGCTGACCATGACGCCGGCCAGTGTCGGGTCGTCCTGCTTGAGTGCGTTGCCGAGTAGACGGCGTTTGATCAGCCGGGTCACCTTCGCCGCCATCGGGGTCTGCTGGAGCGGCAGGTTCACGTTGGTCAGTCGGCGGAAGATGTCGTAATCGAAGCGGCGGTCCTCGCTCAAGGTTGCCCACTGCCGGGGTGTCAGCAATGGGGGCGGGACGAGCTCGCCGCGCGTGAGCCGGTAGTGCTGCCAGCCGTCGAAGGTGTCGCGGTGCGGCTTGGGCCTCAGCACGATCTCGGCGATCCGTTCCCTGGAGAGCCAGCCGACCAGCGGATCGCCTGCCTTGGGTGCACTCACGCGTTCTCCCGTGATTCGTCGTCCGCTGTCTTGGATGCGGTGGGCAGCAGGAACAAGTTGGCTCCCAAGGACTCGTCCAGCAGCGGCGGGGCGACCAGCTCGGCCTGGGTAAGCGAAGCCTCGCGGCGGCGGCGCCGGTCGGCGTCGACCTCGCGGTCGACGCTGTCAGCGTGCTCGCGCCAGGCCGGAAACATCGCCGCCGGCTGGCGGGACGCTTCGCCGGGCCGGGGGCGGTCAGCCGCCGCCGCGCGGGCTCTGGTCTGCTCGCGGGAACGGGCGACGCGGTCCTTCTTCGTCGTCTGGGTGGACCACTGGTCGACCGGGGCGACGGTGCCCAGCAGGTCGAGCAGGACCGGAAGCAGCTTGTCGTCCGAGCGGGGGCTGAGCCCGCTCTGGCGGGCCTGCGCGAGCAGCGTAGAGGCGGTTTTGTCGGAGAAGGCCGGGACCTCGCCCTCGGGCGGCAGCCCGTTCCAGCGCAGCGTGTGCCAGCTGTCGTGATCGTCCGGGTCCTGGAAGAACACAGTGCGGCGGTCTCGCCGGTCACTGGCGACCACCCACTTGCCCGCGTGCTTCCCGCCCCGGTTGGACGGCAGTTGGCAGTGAGGCTGGTCCAGGACGTCACCGTGATACCAAAGCCCGAGGACCTTCACCCCGCGATGGGGCTGGATCTTCACGTGGTGGCGGCGAAGCAGCCGGTAGTAGAGCTCCGGTTCCGGGACCCTCAGGCAGAAGCCGCCCTGCTGCATGGCGGCGGCGAACAGCGAGTTGGGGCTGTGGTCCTCGCCTGGCCCCCAGCTCGGCGCGTATTCGCCCAGTTTGCGCTGCTGCCAGACCGCGACGATCCAGGTCGCGATCAGGTGTTCCATCTGCGCGAAGGTCAGCACCGCGTCGCCCTCGACGTCCGCCCCGCGGTCGGCGACGTCGACTCCGGTGAACCCGGGCAGTTGCTGGAACAGCAGCGTGTTGAACGCGCCGAAGGCCCGCTCGACCGCGAACTTGTCCGATGGCCGCAAGACCCGCGCGGGCAGGATGTTGCAGCCCAGCTCGCGTTGGGCTGCCACGAGTTCGTGGTTCTTGTAGGAGGAGCCGTGATCGGTGGTGACCGTCTCCGGCACGAAGAACGGCAGGCCCGCGACCGGGTGCCCGGTGAACCCGGCGACGATCTCGGCCGGGACGCCGGGGTAGGGCCAGGCCATCTCCTCGCCCCAGTCCGGCCGCATCGGCAGCGGCAGCATAACGTCCCGCAGCAGCATCGCGATGTCGATGGACTGGTCCGCCTTCGGAGTGAGCCGGAAGGCGGGAACAGAGTGGGTGAACACGTCCAGCGCGATCGTCAGCGTCGCCTCGGTCGGCTCACCGAACACGGTCTCCCGCAGCTTGACCGGCAGCGGGGTCGAGTCCAGCGCCAGCACCTGGCCCGGCCGGTGGACCACGACCCGGGCACCGACCCCGGCCTCCGCCGCTGCTGCTGCGGAGCGCTCGTAGCGCTGCCGGCCGCCGCCGGTCCCGAACCACTCCCGCCAGACCACCGCCAGGGTGCGTCTGCCGGGCACCTTCTCTGTCGGGTAGTCGGGGAACCGCTCCCGGACGTACTGATGTAGCAGGCGGTGCTTCGCGCTCATTCCGATCTTCGAACGGGGCCCGCACTCCTTACGGACCGCGAAGATCGCCTCCCTGATCTCTTCGGTGACGCTCGGATGCCCGACGCGGCGGCGGGTCCACCTGCCGTCCGCGCAGGCCTGCGTCAGGTCCTCGCGCGCGACTTTGGCCAAGCCCTCCAGCGTGCGGAAACCCAGCCCGGTCAGGCCCAGGGCGTGGGCCTCTTCCGGCGGCATCGCCTTGATCTCGGCCGCCTTCGCCCGGCGCCGCTCGGTCAGCGTCGTGCAGGCTGGATCGTAGGCGGGCCGAGGCTCTCCCGGCCTGGCCCGGGATGCGTCCCCGCCGCGAAAACCGGTCTCCGCCTCCAGCACGTGCGCGGCCCGGTTCCTCGCCCGTCGCAACTGGTCCGGGGTCAGGTCCGTCAGACCCGGGGGCTGGATCGCGGTGCTCGCGGTCCGCTTCGGTGCCGCCGCGCGGACGTCGGGGTGGTTGATCAGCCAGCTGATCGAACGGACCTCTGTCACCCCGTCCGGGCCGACCAGCGTCAGGCGGCCCCACTGCGGCTCGATCGCCTGGATCGTCCACTCGACCCCGCCCACCAGCACCGCCGCCCCGGCAATCACGTCCAGCAGCCGCGCGCGACCTGCCATCACGCGCCCTTGGCCGGAGCCGGCCAGACCATCGAGCCGTCGCTCAGCGGGCGGGCCAGGTCGACGCCGAGCCGCCGGTGCCAGAGCAGGTGCGTGGCGTGGGCCCGGGCAAGCACGGGCAGCCGGGTCGCCCCGACCAGGTCCGCGAACGGTCGGGGACCGTCGGCCGCCGCCTCCATCAGCTCGCGCTCGAACCCGAGATGGTCCTCCAGCGGACGACGCTGGGACGAGAGGTGATCAAGGCAGGTCCACACGTGCGGGCACCATCCCGTGGCCACCGAGTAGCGCCATCCGCAAGCCGACGCCGCCTCCTGTGCGGCGGCGAACTTCACCGCGTCAACGTCGCCGACCAGGTGCCCCGGGCGGACGTCGAACAGCCAGAACCCGCCGCCCGGCATCACCGCCGAGGAAGTCGGGAACGTGCCGGGCGCGGCCCTCGACATGCTCGAAGTCCAACTCGAAGGGCTGCGGCAGTACCTCCACCGCGCCCATGAAGTCGAGCGCGAGCAGCAGCCGCTGTTCCTCCAGCGACTCGAAGCCGTGATGCCGGCCCGTGGAGACCATGAACTGGAGCCCTGGCCGGTGCCGCTGCCGGGCCCGCCAGGTGAACCGCCGTACCGGCCGCGACAAGTCCAACGGCACCGAGGTCATGTCTCGCAGCGGCCAGGACACCACGCCGTCGTCGAACCGCCACGACCCGACCCACCGCCGCAGCCAACCGTCACCCAGTACCAGGCGGTCACGTGCCGCAGACGCATCGAACCCGGCCAGCAACTCGTCCAGCCCGCACAAGTCCGACCGGATCACGGCCCCCGCCGAAGTGCTCACTTGTCCACAGCACCACGGACACCCGCCCCATCGGGCCGCTTCACCGCTCTTGACCGTTACTCATCGTGATGTGACCGACCCGCGCACCAAAACCGCAAGGTACGGCTGCCAACCGCAAACTACGGCTTCCAGTCACAGACCCGGTGCTAGCTCCCGCTAGCAGCGTGCTTGCAATAGTTAGCAGAAGGGTGCACGATAGCGGCATGGGCTCACTGAACGTCGGCTCGCTCGGCGAGTACATCCGTGAGCAACGGCGCAACATGCAGTACTCGCTGCGCCAACTCGCGGATGCCGCCGGGGTTTCCAACCCGTACCTCAGCCAGATCGAGCGCGGGCTGCGGAAACCCAGTGCGGAGATCCTGCAGCAGATCGCCAAGGCGCTGCGGGTCTCGGCCGAGACGCTGTACGTCCAGGCGGGGATCCTCGACGAGCGGACGGAGGAGACGGCGAAGAGCAGTCTCGAACTCCGGGCGTCGATCCTCGCCGATCCGCTGATCAACGAGCGGCAGAAAGAGGTGCTGCTCGCCGTCTACGACTCCTTCCTCAAGGAGAACGGCGTCGGTGCGGAGGGTGGAGCCGAAGGGAAGAACCGGCACGATCCGTCCCAACAGGGGGAGGAACCCCATGGCCATCACCGATGACGTGCGCAAGACGCTGACCGATGCGACTCCGCTGTACGCCCTGGCGGGCGTCGGCGACCTCGCCGTGGAGAAGCTCCGCGAGGTCCCGGAGCTGGCCGCGTCCCTGGCGGCCGACCGCAAGGCCGCGCAGGAGAAGGCCACCGAGCGGCTGCATCAGGCGCAGGCCCGGCTGACCGAGGCGCAGGCCAAGGTCACCGAGCAGGTCGGCGCTCTGCCCACCGACTTCAAGCAGCTCCAGGAGCGCGCTCAGGGCTTCGCCCTGCAGCAGGTCGGGCGGGCCGCCGAGCTCGCGGTCAAGGCCCGCGAGGTCTACGACGAGCTGGCCGAGCGCGGCCGGACCGTGGTCGAGCGGGAGCGCGGCCACCGCGAGTCCGCCCCGGCCGGCGAGATCCCCGGCAAGGAGGCCGACTCGGCGGCCGGCCCCAAGGCCGCCTCCGACACGCAGCCCGGCAAGCCGGCCGCCCAGCCCGGCGCCCAGAGCCGGCCCGCGGCCAAGCGCACCACCCCGCGGAAGCCCGCGCAGAACCAGGCCAAGCCCTCGTCCGAGAGCTGACCGGGCGGGCCTTCGCCGATCCGGTGCCCCGGTGCCCTGGCGGGCCCGGGGCACCAGCCGTGGGCGCCACGCGTTGTACCGGGGAGCCCGTAGGGCGGGCGCGGCGTGTCAGGATGGGGAACCGCACCGCCGGTGAGGAGGAGGAACGGGATGGTGACCCAACTGGCGCTGCACGGCGCCTTGATCGACGCCTTCAACTGGGTGCTGTTCGCCCTGTGGGCGGTGATCGTGCTGTTCAACCTCTTCGCGCTGGTCGACTGCGCCTTCCGGCGCGGCGACGCGTTCCCCGCCGCGGGCAAGCAGACCAAGCCGTTCTGGGTGGTGATCCTGGCCGTCCCGCTGGCCCTGGACTACTTCTTCGCGCGCAGCGTCTTCAGCTTCATCGTGATCCTCGGACTGGTCGCGACCACCACCTACGTGGTCGACGTCCGTCCCGCGGTCCGGGCCGCCACCCCGCCGCGCCGGGGCGGCGGGCGCGGCAAGGGGGACAACCACATGGGCCCCTACGGCCCCTGGTGATCCGGGGCCGGGGCGGCCCCGGATCAGCCCCGGATCAGCCCCGGGTGAGCAGCAGGACGGCCACGTCGTCGGCGAGTGCCCCGCCGTTCAGCTCCTCGACCTCGGACAGCGCGGTGTCGATCAGACGCTCGTCGCGGAGTCCGGCCTCCCGGTGGTCGCCGACCAGGTTGATCAGCCCCTCCTGCCCGAGGCGCCGGCTGCCCGCGCCTATCCGGCCCTCGATCAGCCCGTCGGTGTAGAGCATCAGGCTCCACTCCTCGCCCGGGCCGTCCGCCGCGCCCAGCCGCACCGTGCGCCCGGGCCAGTAGCCGGCCCCGCTGAGGAGGCCGAGCGCGGGCCCGCCCTCCTCGTGCGGAAGCAGCTCGGGCACCGGATCGGCCCCGCGCAGCAGCAGCGGCGCGGGATGGCCGGCGAGATGGAGGTCGGCGGTCTCCCGGCCGGGATGGATGGCCAGCATGCAGAGGGTGGCGAAGATCTCCTCGCTGCGCCGCTCGTGTTCCAGCACCCGCTGCAGGGTGGTGAGGAGGGCCTCGCCGGTGAGCCCGGCGAAGACCAGGGTCCGCCAGGCTATCCGCAGGGCGACGCCGAGGGCGGCCTCGTCCGGCCCGTGGCCGCAGACGTCGCCGATCACCACATGGACCGTGCCGTCGCCGGTGCGGACGGCGTCGTAGAAGTCGCCGCCGAGGAGCGAGCGGCGCCGGCCGGGGCGGTAGCGGGTGTGGAAGTCGAGGCCGGCCCCGTCCAGCAGCGGGGTGGGCAGCAGATGCCGCTGGATGCGGGCGTTCTCCTGCCCGCGCAGCTCGGACTCCACCAGCCGCCGCTGCGACTCGTCTGCGCGTTTCCGCTCCACCGCGTAGCGGAGCGCCCTGGTCAGCAGATGGCCGTCCAGCTCCTGTTTGACCAGGAAGTCCTGGGCGCCGGCGGCGACGGCGGCGGCGCCCAGATGGGCGTCGGCGGTGTCGGTCAGCACCAGGACGGCCGTGCCGGGGGCGCGGCGCAGCAGGCGACGGAGACCGTCCAGGGGGTCGGTCTCCGGGGAGCCCTGGGTCGGCGCCCGGTCGAGTTCGAGGTCCAGCAGCACGCAGGAGGTGTTCCGGCTGATCGAGTGGGCGGCCTCCGAGACGCCGCGCGCCCAGCGCAGCTCCACCTCCGTGCCGGCGGCCGCGAGGAGCTGCTTGACCAGCGCGGCGGTGCCCGGGTCCGCCTCGACCACGAGAAGGGTGAGCGGGGCCCCGCCGGAGCCGCCGCCGCCCGGCCGCTCGCGGCCGGCCGCGGCGGTGCCGTCCGCCGGGACTCCGCGCGGTCGCGGTATCCCGCCGGACGCGGGCACGGCGGACCGCGCCGACTCCTCCCCACCGTGGGCAGGAGTGGCAGTCCCCCCGCCATAGGCGGGGGAGGGCTCGGCCTCGCGGGCGTGCTCGGCACCGGCCATCACAGGAACCTCCCTCTCCCAGGCAGTGCAACGGCCGAGGACGCCGGGCAGTGCCCGTCCCCGACCCGCCGCCCGGAACATCCCGCAGACCCTAACGTGCGTTCCACGTGCGGGCGACGTCGAGAATGATCGCTGACGTGGTGGAAAAGCTGTGTTGGTCCGCTCGTTCGCCAGGGGTCCGAGCGGGTGGTCAGGAGGCTTCCCTGGGCCTGGAGGGGCCAGGGGGCCGGCAACCGCGGGAAAGGAGACCGGTGATGGAGATCACGCTGGTGGAGGGTGACATCACCCGGCAGCGGGTGGACGCCGTGGTGAACGCCGCCAACTCCTCGCTGCTGGGCGGGGGAGGGGTGGACGGGGCGATCCACCGCGCGGGCGGCCCGGAGATCCTGGCCGCGTGCCGGGAACTGCGCGCGGGCCGGTATCCGGACGGTCTTCCGGCCGGGGAGGCGGTGGCCACCACCGCCGGCCGGCTGCCCGCCCGCTGGGTCGTCCACACCGTCGGCCCGGTGTATCCGGGCGGCCGGGCGCACGGCGGCGAGGCCCAACTCGCCGGCCGCTCGCGGGAGCTGGCCTCCTGCTATCGGGAATCGCTGCGGGTGGCGGCGGAGTTGGGGGCGCGTTCGGTGGCCTTCCCGGCCATCTCCACCGGGATCTTCGGCTGGCCGATGGAGGATGCCGCGCGGATCGCGCTGAGCACCGTCGCGGAGGTCGGCGGCGAGCCCTCGGGGGCGAAGGTGGACGCGGTGCGGTTCGTCCTCTTCGGGGCCGAGGCCTATCGAACCTTCACCGCGGTGCGGACGAGAGTGGACGAAGCGCTGCGGAAGGGGCGATAGGGGCGCATGGTGCGTCAGGTGCTTGCGCATGCGTCCATGCTGGACTGATGAGGCGTCAACTCGCCACTACAATTCGATAACTCGTTCGAGTGAATCGAGTGCGTGCGAGGAATGATCAAGCGCCGAGTGATCACTCCGGCCGGACCACGCCGAGTACCGGCATGCTCCCGGCCCCGGCCAGCTTGACGTCCGCTCCCGGGTGCGGGGCCTCGATGATCGCCCCGTTCCCCACGTAGAGCGCCACATGGCTGGCGTCCTGGAAGTACACCACCAGGTCGCCAGGGCGGAGCCGGCTCACCGGTACGTGCGGCAGCCGCGCCCAGTCCTGTTCCGAGGTGCGCGGAATCGAACGCCCGGCGGCCTGCCAGGCCCGCATCACCAGTCCTGAGCAGTCGAAGCCGTTCGGCCCGGTCCCGCCCCAGACGTACGGCTTGCCGATCTGCGCCTGGGCGTAGCCGATGGCGATCCGCGCCGCCCTGCTCGCCGGCCGGGAGAGCTCGGCCGGCGTCAGTGACCGCAGCCAGCTCACCTGGGCGGTGAACTCGTCGTCGCTCTCGATCGTCCGCAGCCGGCTCAGCTGCGTGGCCTTCAGTGCCGAGAGCAGCGCCTTCGCCTGTGCCAGTTCCGACCGCGCCTGCGCGGCCGCCCGCTGGGCCCGCGTCTGGGTCTGCTGGAGCCGTTGCAGCCGGTCCGTGGCCTGCTGTCCCAGCGACTGCGCCTGCTGCTGGGCGGACTTCAGCGCGCTGTAGAGCCCGGCCGCCGAGGCGCCGGCCTCCTGGGCCAGCGGTGCCGCCTCCAGATACCGCTGCGGGTCCTTGGTGAGCAGCAGTTGCAGTGCGGGCGGCAGCGCGGTGGCGCCGCGGTACTGGGCCGCGAGAAAGCTGCCGATCCGCAGTTTGAGCTGTGCGGTGCGGTTCTGCGCCGCGACGATCCGCCGGGCGATCCGGACGATCTCCCCCTCCTGGGCGCGGACGGCCTGCCCGGCCTGGACCGCCTCCCCGCCCGCCGCCTCGGCCCGCTGGTAGAGCTGCTGGACCCGGATCTCCAGCTGGGGGAGGCTCGACGTCCTCGGCGGGGCCGCCGGCTCGGCGCCCGCGCCGTCCGCCGTCCCGGCCGTGCCGGAGGTGGCGGCCGCCAGGGCGAGGACCAGGGCTGCGGCGCGGAACGCGCGCCGACGCGGTCGGGCGCTCTCCCCTTGTGACACGGTCATCGGACACCTCACGAAATCTGACGGCCTGTCATATGATCACGCATAGTGCCATCGCGACTGCGAAAGAGACAGACACAGGGCGTGTCGAGTTCCCCGTCGCCCCCTCGGCCTCCCGGCCTCCCGGCCTCGGCTCACCAGCCCCGCGGGGCCAGCGCGGCCCACGGCACCGTCAGCTCGCCCAGCCGCCGGCGCGAGGGCGCGCCCGCCAGCGGCCAGTCGGCGGAGAGCGCGGCCGCCGCCGCCACCCAGCGCTGGCGGGCGCCGAAGGCCCCGTACGGGGCGGCCGCCGCCCAGGCGCGGTCGAAGTCGGTGAGGAACGCGTGCACCCGCTCGCCCGGCACGTTCCGGTGGATCAGCGCCTTCGGCAGCCGTTCCGCCAGCTCACCCGGGCGCTCCAGGCCGGCCAGCCGGGCCGCGAAGGTCACCGTCCGCGGCCCCTCCGGGCCGAGCGCCACCCACACCTGGCGCCGGCCGATCTCGTCGCAAGTGCCCTCGACCAGCAGCCCGTCCGGCGCCAGCCGCCCGCACAGCCGGGCCCAGGCCGCCGGCACCTCCCGCTCCGCGTACTGCCGCAGCACGTTCGCCGCCCGGATCAGCAGCGGAGGACCGCCGCCGGCCAGCGGGACCTCGAAGCCGCCCCGCCGGAAGACCAGCCCCGGCGGCTCGGCGTAGCGCTGCGCCGCCGCCACCCGCTCCGGCTCGATCTCGATCCCCACCATCCGCACGTCCGGCCGCACCGCCGCCAGCCGCGCCCGCAGCTCCACCGCCGTCCACGGCGCGGCCCCGTAGCCGAGGTCCACCACCACCGGCTCCGGGCCCGAGCGGCGCAGCGCGGGAGCCAGTTCCGCGGCGATCCAGCGGTCCATCCGGCGCAGCCGGTTGGGGTTGGTGGTACCCCTGGTGACGGTCCCCTCCACAGCAGGTGGGGAGCCCTGCGAACCGCGTGCCGACATGCCAGGGAGCCTACGCGGGCCGCGCCGGGAATCGACCGCGGCCTGATCGGGTTCACTTACCGGAAGAGCTGCGCCCACGAGGAGGAGCCCCGGTGACCCAGCACGCGCACACCGCCCGCCGTATCCGCCCGCAGCGGGTCGCGATGCTGAGCGTGCACACCTCCCCACTCCACCAACCGGGCACCGGCGACGCCGGCGGGATGAACGTCTACATCGTCGAGCTCTCCCGCTGCCTGGCCGAGCTCGGCATCGAGGTCGAGGTCTTCACCCGGGCGACCTCCTCCGACCTGCCCCCGGAGGTCGAACTGGCCCCCGGCGTCCTGGTCCGCCATGTCACCGCGGGGCCCTACGAGGGCCTGGTCAAGGAGGACCTGCCGGCGCAGCTCTGCGCCTTCACCCACGGGGTGCTCCGCACCGAGGCCGGCCACCGCCCCGGCCACTACGACCTGGTGCACTCCCACTACTGGCTCTCCGGACAGGTCGGCTGGCTGGCCGCGGAGCGCTGGGGCGTCCCCCTGGTGCACACCATGCACACCATGGCCAAGGTGAAGAACGCCCGGCTGGCCGCCGGGGACACCCCCGAGCCGCAGGCCCGGGTGATCGGCGAGACCCAGGTCGTCGAGGCCGCGGACCGGCTGATCGCCAACACCGCGGGCGAGGCCGACGAGCTCCGCCGCCACTACGAGGCCTCGCCCGAGCAGCTCGCCGTCGTCCACCCCGGCGTGAACCTGGAGATCTTCCATCCGGCCCGGGAGTCCCGCGCCGCCGTCCGGGCCCGCCTCGGCCTGCCCCGGGACGCCGTCGTCCTCCTCTTCGCCGGCCGGATACAGCCGCTCAAGGGCCCCGACGTGCTGCTCCGCGCGGTGGCCGCGCTGCTCACCCGGCAGCCCTCGCTGCGCGAGCGGCTGATCGTCCCGATCGTCGGCGGCCTCTCCGGGACCGGGCTGGCCGCCCCCGAGCGGCTGCACAAGCTCGCCTGCCGGCTC
This sequence comes from Phaeacidiphilus oryzae TH49, assembly GCF_000744815.1. Taxonomy (NCBI): domain Bacteria; kingdom Bacillati; phylum Actinomycetota; class Actinomycetes; order Kitasatosporales; family Streptomycetaceae; genus Phaeacidiphilus; species Phaeacidiphilus oryzae. Next base: position 3,245,487 of record NZ_JQMQ01000005.1, on the reverse strand, counting down.
GGCATAGCGGACGTGGTGCGCTTCCAGCCCGCGGTCGGGCAGACCGAGCTGACGGACTGGTACCGCGCGGCGACCGCCCTGGCGATGCCCTCCTACAACGAGTCCTTCGGCCTGGTCGCCCTGGAGGCGCAGGCCTGCGGCACCCCGGTGGTCGCCGCCGCGGTCGGCGGCCTCCCGGTCGCCGTCCGGGACGGTGCGACCGGGCTGCTGGTGAACGGCCACGACCCGCGGGACTGGGCCGAGGCGCTGCTCAAGGTCTGCCGGGACGACGGCTACGCCGAGCGGCTCGGCGAGGCGGCCGGGCGGCACGCCCTCTCCTTCGGCTGGGCGGTCTCCGCCGCGGCCACCGCCGACGTGTACGCCGAGGCCCTGGCCGCCAAGGCGGGCGACCCGCTCAGGATGGGCCCGGTCTCGGTCGCCTGACCGAGGGCGCGGCGGGGCCACCGCGTAACGTCGTCCCCATGGCCAGCCTGAAGAACCCCGAATCCCGCGAGTCCGCGCGGGCGACCGTCCGCTCCGCGCTCGACGCCGCGGGCGTCGAATGGGAGCAGCCGGCGGACGACCAGGACACCTTCGTCGCCAAGCTGCCCGGCACCCGCAAGCTCTCCACCACCTGCGCGCTGACCGTCGGCGACCACACGCTGGCCGTCCGGGCGTTCGTCATCCGCCGCCCGGACGAGAACCACGAGGCCTTCTACCGCTGGCTGCTGGAGCACAACCTGCGGCTCTACGGGGTCGCCTACGCGCTGGACCGGCTCGGCGACGTCTACCTCTCCGGCCGGATCCCGCTCTCCTCGGTGACCGAGGAGGAGGTGGACCGGCTGCTCGGGGTGGTCCTGGAGAACGCGGACGAGCCCTTCAACAGCCTTCTGGAACTGGGCTTCGCCTCGGCGATCCGGCGCGAGTGGGCGTGGCGGACCAAGCGCGGCGAGTCCACCCGCAACCTGGAGGCCTTCCGCCACCTGGCCGGGCCGTCCACCACCTGAGGCCGCCTTCCGGCCCCGGCCGCCGGCAGCCGCCGGGCGAGCAGCAGATAGCCGGCCGCGATCAGCCCGCCGAGTCCGGCGCAGGAGAACCACAGCCCCCGGCTGCCCAGCTGCTCCAGCAGCAGGCCGCCGCCCAGCGGGCCGGCGAACGCGGCCGCCGACCAGGCCAGGTTGTTCATCCCCTGGTAGCGGCCGCGGGCGTGGTCCGGGGAGAGCTCGGCGGTGAGCGCCATCGAGGTCGGCGCGTTGACGATCTCGCCGACCGTCCAGACCGCGACGCTGGCCGCGTACCCCCAGGCGGTGTGGGCGAAGGCGGAGAGGCCGAAGCCCAGGCCGGTCACCAGCGCTCCGGCGCACAGCAGGCCGCCGCGCCCGTGGCCGGAGAGCAGTCTGGTCAGCGGGATCTGCAGGAGGACGATCAACAGCCCGTTCAGCCCGGCCACCAGCCCGTACACGGTGCTGGAGATGTGGTCCTGGCCCATGCTGACCGGCAGCGTCGAGTTGCACTGCTGGTAGATCAGCGCGGTCAGGAAGGTCAGGCCGACCAGCGCCATGAAGCGGAGGTCGCGGAGGACGGCGCGGAGTCCGGCGGACTCGGCGCCGGAAGCCGGGGCGGTCCTGCCGCCGGCCCCGGCGGCCCCCGCCGCCTCCGGCCGGGTCTCCGGGACTCGGAGGAAGACCACCACCGCGCAGAGCAGCGTGCTCGCCGCGTCCACCAGGAAGAGGGTCAGATAGCCGTGCGCGGCGACCACCCCGGCCACCGCCGCCGAGACGCCGAAGCCGATGTTGATCGCCCAGTAGTTGAGCGAGAAGGCCCGCACCCGGTCGGCCGCCGGTACCAGGTCGGCCATGATCGCCGAGGTCGCCGGCCGCCCCGCCGAGCTGGTCAGCCCGACCAGGAAGGCCACCGCGGCGATCGCCGTCCGGCCGTCCGCGAAGCCCAGCCACAGGGTGGCGGCCGCCGTGCCGAGCTGGGCCGCGAGCAGCGTCGGGCGGCGGCCGATCCGGTCCGCGAGCACCCCGCCGACCACCGAGGCGACGGCTCCGCCGAGCCCGAAGAGCGCGGCCACCAGTCCCGCGTAGCCGGCCGAGTACCCCCGGTCGGCGGTCAGATAGAGGGCCAGGAAGGGGACGACGAAGCCGCCGAGCCGGTTGATCAGCGTCGAGGTCCACAGCCACCAGTACGCGGGGGGCAGCCCGCCGACGGTCTGCCGCAGGGCCGAGACCGCTGAGTTCGGCGCGGGCGCGGTCGCGGCGTCGGGCATGGCGGTGGCTCCCCCTGAGGCGCGGTGCGGGAGCGGCCGCCGCTGCGAGGTGGGCAGCGGGCCGTCGGGCACCGGCGGTAATCGGCGAAATCGGTAGACGCAGATTACGCGGGCGTCCGGACCGTCGGCCAACCGTTATCCGCGGGCGGTTCCGCGCCCCGCGCCTCCGCCGCCGGGGCCGTCGATTAGGCTGCTGGCCATGGCTGAAGCTCCCTACCGGCTCGTGCTCCTCCGTCATGGTGAGAGCGAGTGGAACCAGAAGAACCTCTTCACCGGTTGGGTCGACGTCGACCTGAACGAGAAGGGCGAGAAGGAGGCCGCGCGCGGTGGCGAGCTCCTCACCGCCGAGGGCCTCCTGCCCGACGTCCTCCACACCTCCGTCCTCCGCCGCGCGATCCGCACCTCGCAGATCGCCCTGGAACGCGCCGACCGGCACTGGATCCCGGTCCGCCGCAGCTGGCGGCTGAACGAGCGGCACTACGGCGCCCTCCAGGGCAAGGACAAGGCCGCCACGCTGGAGGAGTTCGGCGCCGAGCAGTTCCAGCTGTGGCGCCGCTCCTACGACACGCCCCCGCCGCCGCTGGCCGACGACTCCGAGTACTCGCAGGTCGGCGACGCCCGCTACGGGGAGCTCCCCAGCGAGCTGATGCCCCGCACCGAGTGCCTGAAGGACGTCGTGGTCCGGATGCTGCCGTACTGGTACGACGCGATCGTGCCGGATCTGGCCGCGGGCCGGACGGTGCTGGTCACCGCGCACGGCAACAGCCTGCGCGCGCTGGTCAAGCACCTGGACGGGATCTCCGACGAGGACATCGCCGGCCTCAACATCCCCACCGGCATCCCGCTCCTCTACGAGCTGGACGCCGACTTCAAGCCGGTCACCAAGGGCGGCCGCTACCTCGACCCGGCGGCCGCGGCCGCCGCCATCGAGGCGGTCAAGAACCAGGGCAAGAAGAAGAGCTGACACCGCGACGGCGGTGACGAAGAGGTGCCGGCGGCCCCCCTCTCCAGGGGAGCCGCCGGCACCTTCTCGTCGGGTCTGCCCGGACCGGGCCGGCCGGTCAGTGCTTGCAGCCGCAGTTCCCGCCGCACTGGCACGGGCCGCCGGACTGGCAGCCGCAGCCGCATCCGGCGCCGCAGCCGCATGCGGACGTCGTCGGGTCGGGCGGGGTCGAGGCGTGCGTCATGCGGACCCTCCTCAGCGAGGCGTGGCTTCCCGTCGAGTGAAGCCCGGGCGGTGACGGAGCGTCAACGGGCGCGCGGTGGCACCACCGCTCGGGCCCCATGCGCCCCCCGCCGCTCCGATCGCTCAGGCGTCCGGCACGAAGTCGTCCGCGTGCTCCCCGGTGACCAGGTACACCACCCGCTTCGCCACCGAGACCGCGTGGTCGGCGAAGCGCTCGTAGTACCGGCCGCAGAGAGTGACGTCCACCGCGGTCTCGATGCCGTGGTGCCAGCGGTCGTCCAGCAGATGCGAGAACAGCTCGCGGTGGAGCTCGTCGATCGCGTCGTCGTCCCGCTCCAGCTCCAGCGCGGCGTCCACGTCCTTGGTGGAGATCACCAGGCCGGCCTTGGCCACCAGCCGCTGGGCCAGCTGCCCCATCTCCAGGACGATCGGGTGGAGGTCGGTCGGCACCGCCGACTCCGGGTACCGCAGCCGGGCCAGCTTGGCCACATGCCGGGCCAGGTCGCCGGCCCGCTCCAGATCGGCGCTCATCCGCAGCGAGGTGACCACGATCCGCAGATCGGTCGCCACCGGCTGCTGCCGGGCCAGCAGGTCTATCGCCCGGTTCTCCAGGTCGTGGTGGAGCCGGTCCACCTTCTCGTCGGCGGCGATCACACTCTCCGCCAGCTCCAGGTCCGCGTCCAGCAGGGCGGTGGTGGCCCGCCCGATCGCCGACCCGACCTGGCGGGCCATCTCGACCAGCCCGTCCCCGATCGAGTCCAACTCCTCGTGGTAGGCGTCCCGCATCGCTGCTCCTCGATTCCTCGGCTGCCTCCGTCCACCACAGGATCGGCGGCCCGAACGTCCCGGGAGCCCAGTGGGAGTGAACCGGCACCGACCTCAAGGTGAATTCTCGGCGACCGGCGGCGGATGCCTCGCTCTCGGGCCGACTGCCGGTCACCGGCGTGCGCTTACGCTGAACGCATGGACATGGACGTGGCGGCTGCCGCCTCGAGCGCCCTGGTCGGCCTCGGGGTCGGTCTCACGGCCGCGTTCGCCTTCCGCTGGAGCGAACGCGAGCAGCACCGGGAGACCCCCGCCCGCCGTCGGCGCACCGACGGCGGCGACGGGGGCGGCCGGCCCACCGAGCCCGCCCTCCCACCGGGCGTGGACACGGTCCTCTCCGTGCTGCGCTCCTGCGCGGTGGTGCTGGACGAGAGCGACGGGGTGGCCAAGGCCAGCTCCGCCGCGTACGCCCTGGGCCTGGTCCGCGGCGGCACCCTGGCCGTCGAGGACATCCTGCTGATGGCCCGCATGACCCGGCGGGACGGCGAGATAAGACAGGCCGAGCTGGACGTACCGCGCGGCTCCGGCACCCGGGCCGGCGCGGCCTCCGACCAGCTGGCCGTCTCGGTCCGGGTCGCCCCCCTGGGTTCCCGCCTGGTGCTGGTGCTGGTCGAGGACCTCACCGAGTCCCGGCGGATCGAGGCGGTCCGCCGGGATTTCGTGGCCAACGTCAGCCATGAGCTCAAGACGCCGGTGGGCGCGCTCTCCCTGCTCTCCGAGGCGGTGCTGGACGCCAGCGACGACCCGGAGGCGGTCCGCCGGTTCGCCGGCCGGATGCAGATCGAGTCCACCCGGCTGACCAGCCTGGTCCAGGAGATCATCGACCTCTCCCGGGTCCAGAACGACGACCGCCTGATCGACCCCGAGCCGGTCGCGGTGGACGAGCTGGTCGCCGAGGCGATGGACCGCTGCCGGCACCAGGCCGGGGCCAAGCAGATCACCATCGCGGCCGGCGGGATGTCCGGGCTCTTCCTGCACGGCAACCGCGGCCAGCTCGCCGCCGCCCTCGGCAACCTGGTCGAGAACGCGGTGAACTACAGCCCCGCCCGCACCAGGGTGGCGATCGCCGCCCGCAAGGCCCCCGCGACCGGAAAGCGGGGTGCGGGGGAGACGGTGGAGATCTCGGTGACCGACCAGGGCATCGGCATCTCCCCGGCCGACCGGGAGCGCATCTTCGAGCGCTTCTACCGGGTGGACCCGGCCCGCTCGCGGGCGACCGGCGGCACCGGCCTCGGGCTCTCCATCGTCAAGCACGTGGCCGCCTCGCACGGCGGCACCGTGGCGGTGTGGAGCGTCGAGGGCCAGGGCTCCACCTTCACCCTCCGGCTTCCCGCCGGCTCCCCGGTCGACTCGTCCCCACTCGAACCCACTGGCCCTGAGGCCGCGCCGGATCCGCAGTCCGGCGAGGCCGTGGAACCCGTCCCTGCCCCGGAGGCCCGATCGTGACTCGCGTGCTCGTCGTCGAGGACGAGGAATCGTTCAGCGACGCGCTGTCGTACATGCTGCGCAAGGAGGGATTCGAGGTGGCCGTGTCGGCCACCGGACCCGACGCCCTCGACCAATTCGAACGCAATGGCGCCGATCTTGTACTGCTCGACCTGATGCTGCCGGGGCTGCCCGGCACCGAGGTGTGCCGCCAGCTCAGGGTCCGCTCCAACGTCCCGGTGATCATGGTCACCGCCAAGGACACCGAGATCGACAAGGTGGTCGGCCTGGAGATAGGAGCCGACGACTACGTCACCAAGCCGTACTCCTCGCGGGAGCTGGTCGCCCGGATCCGCGCGGTGCTCCGCAGACGTGGCGAGGGGGAGGAGACCGCCGCCCCCGGCGCCCTGGAGGCCGGTCCGGTCCGGATGGACGTCGACCGGCATGTGGTCACCGTCGACGGCGCCAAGGTCGACCTCCCGCTCAAGGAGTTCGACCTGCTGGAGATGCTGCTCAGGAACGCCGGCCGGGTGCTCACCCGGATGCAGCTGATAGACCGCGTCTGGGGCGCCGACTACGTCGGCGACACCAAGACCCTGGACGTCCACGTCAAGCGGCTCCGGGCGAAGATCGAGCCCGACCCGGGGGCCCCGCGCTACCTGGTGACGGTCCGCGGCCTGGGCTACAAGTTCGAGCCCTGATCCCGGACCGGCGCCGACCGCCGGATCCCGGAAGCCGCAGGCCCCGCAGCGCTCGCCGAGCGCTCCGGGGCCTGTTCGCGTTCCACCGGTCAGTGGGTGGGGCTGGCCGTGGCCTTCGCGGTGGTGGTCGCCTTGGCGCCGGCGGTGGCCTTGCCGGTGGGCTTGGCGGTGCCGCCGGGCGAGGCCGGCGCGGAGGCCGGGGCGGACGCCTTGGCCGGGGCCGAGGCCGGCGCGGCGGTGGGCGCGTACGGGGCGTAGTACCCGGTGCCGGTCGTGGTGGAGGCGTTCACCGAGACCTGGCCGGCCTGGGCGAACTGGAACACCACGGGGGTGTAGGAGCCCAGCTGGACGCCGGTGAGGTTGGGCACCTGGGCCCGCACCTGGCCGGGGGCGCTGAGCGCGACCGAGCCGCCGGCCGGGATGGTGACGTCGGCCACCTTCTTGCCGCCCTTGGTCAGATCGGCCGGGGCACCGTTGACCATGACCGAGTTCAGGGTCTCGGCCGAGGCGCCGGTGTTGCTGATCGCGACGCTGAGGTTGGCCGGGCGGTTGGTGTCACCGGCCGCGTCGGCGATCACGACCACGTTGTTCAGCTTCAGGTTGTCGCTGACCGCGGTGGCCACGTTGTTCGGCTTCACCTGCAGGGAAGCGGCGGTACCGCCGGCCGAGCAGGCGGCGAGGACGGGCGCGCTCGCGATGATGAGGGCGGCGACTACGCCGCGTCGAAGGCTGCGGCTGCTCACGGCGGCGGCTTCTCCTTGGACGATTCTCGGGCGGTCCGTCGTACAGACCTGGACCTCTGGCCGGGCTTAGGTTACCGAGCCTCTTTATCCGCTCCTCACCGGGAGGGGTCCGTGTCGCGAACTGCGCGTTCCCGGCCCTTTCCGCGCAGGTCGCGCGGTCGTCGCGGCGGGTCGCCTGGCGGCGGCGGGCCGCGCGGGGGATCGAACGGCACGTCAGAAGGGGGCCCCATGGGCGCGCGTGGCGCCTTGGGGTCGGCTTGGGGCGTAGTGAGGTGTCCAGGGGGCGCGTGGCGTTCCTCGCGCGCTGGGAGGTGCGTGCGCATCGCCTCGCGCGCCCGTCCACACCTCGGCTCCGCTCGGACGGATGAAGATCATTTCAGTTCCCGAGCGTGGCGGAAATCCAAGATCTGTGGCTTGTTCCGGTCATGTTTCAGAACTCGCGATCAACGCTCCGACCTGCGGGAAATGCCCCTCGAACTGGGGTCGCAGCATGCGGCGGGGGCAGTTGTCAAGCCCTGAGACTGGCTCTGACCTGCGGAAACGCCCTTCGGATACGGCGGCGGTCGTGTTATTCTGGAAAACCACGGAAGGGGTACCTGTCACATGACGTTCAAGGTTGGCGACACCGTGGTCTACCCCCATCACGGGGCCGCGCTGATCGAGGCCATCGAGACTCGCCAGATCAAAGGCGTGGACAAGACCTACCTGGTGCTGAAGGTGCAGCAGGGTGACCTGACACTGCGCGTGCCCGCGGAGAACGCAGAGTTCGTCGGCGTGCGCGACGTGGTCGGCCAGGACGGACTGGACCGGGTCTTCGAGGTGCTGCGTGCACCGTACACCGAGGAGCCCACCAACTGGTCCCGACGCTACAAGGCGAACCTCGAGAAGCTCGCTTCGGGCGACGTTATCAAGGTCGCGGAGGTCGTGCGCGACCTGTGGCGGCGCGAGCGCGAGCGCGGCCTCTCGGCCGGTGAGAAGCGGATGCTCGCCAAGGCCCGTCAGATCCTGGTGAGCGAACTGGCGCTCGCCGAGAACACCAACGAGGACAAGGCCGAGACCCTCCTGGACGAGGTGCTCGCCTCCTGACGGGCCGCCCCCCGACAGGCTGAGGCCTTCCGGTGGCCTCCGGTCCTGAACCATCCACAGAGCCTGAGCCGTACAGCGCCCGGTGATTCGCAGTCCGACCCACTGCGATGCCGCCGGGCGCTGTGGTGTGTGCCAAGGTGTTGCCCGGTGGCACCCGGCAACCCGGAGCCGCAGCTCCGGACCCTGTCCGGGGTCCGTCCGTCGTGATGTGCCGACCGTCCCTCAGGTGCTGTGCCGGGGCAGGCGGTTGGTGCTCCACGGAAGGGTCCCGCCCCCGCACGACGAAGGCCATACCCACATCCCCGAAGGAACGAAACCTGAACGCCGCAGCAGTGGTCCCCGCCGCAGGCCGGGGCGAACGACTGGGGCCCGGAGCCCCGAAGGCCCTGCGAGAACTCGGTGGTGTGCCGATCCTGGTGCACGCCGTCCGCGCGCTGCTGGGCGCGCGTTCCGTGCGCACCGTCGTGGTGGCGGCCCCGGCCGACGGCGTGCCGGGTGTCCGCGCGCTGCTGGACGAGCACGGGCTGCCCGGTCAACTCGGCAAGGACGTACGGGTGGTGGCCGGCGGGGAGACCCGGCAGGAGTCCGTGCGGCTGGCGCTGGCGGCGCTGCCCGAGGAGACCGAGGTCGTGCTGGTGCACGACGCCGCCCGGCCGCTGGTGCCGGTCGAGGTGATCGAGGCGGTGGCCGGCGCGGTGGCCGCGGGCTCCGACGCGGTGGTGCCTGCCGTGCCGCTGGCCGACACCGTCAAGCAGGTCGAGCCGGCCGCCCGGCCGGGCGGGCCCGAGCCGGTGGTCGGCACCCCGGAGCGGGCGCGGCTGCGTGCCGTGCAGACCCCGCAGGGCTTCCGGCACCGGCTGCTGGTCGACGTCCACGCCAAGGCCCTTGCCGCGGAGGGGACTTCGGACGAGGCGCCGGTGACGGACGACGCCGGACTCGTGGAGCGGTTCGGCGGCCGGGTGGTCGTGGTGCCCGGCCACGAGGAGGCGTTCAAGGTGACCCGCCCGCTGGACCTGGTGCTGGCCGAGGCGGTTCTGGCGCGAAGGAGGGCCGTCGATGGCTTCTGACCGGATGACGGATCCCCGGCCGGTGCTGCCGCGTACCGGGATCGGGACGGACGTCCACGCCTTCGAGGCCGGGCGGGAGTTGTGGGTCGCCGGGCTGCTCTGGGACGAGGCGGCCTCCGGCGGCTACGGCCTGGCCGGCCACTCGGACGGGGACGTGGCCGCCCACGCGGCCTGCGACGCCCTCTTCTCGGCGGCCGGGATCGGCGACCTGGGGGCGCACTTCGGGACCTCGCGCCCGGAGTGGGCCGGGGCCGCCGGGGTGAAGCTGCTCGGTGAGGCGGCCCGGCTGGTCCGGGCGGCCGGGTTCGAGATCGGCAACATCGCCGTCCAGGTGATCGGCGTCCGGCCGAAGGTGGGGAAGCGGCGGGAGGAGGCCCAGCGGGTGCTCTCCGAGGCCGCCGGAGCCCCCGTCTCGGTCGCCGGGACGACCAGCGACTCGCTCGGCTTCACCGGGCGGGCGGAGGGCCTGGCCGCGCTGGCCACGGCGCTGGTCTACCCGGTCGGCTAGCCGCCGGCGCGCGGGTCGCGGTGGTCGAAACGGCCAGGGCGTTCGACCGCCTCCGACGGGTGTTCCGGGCCCGGAACGGGGCTGGGCACCCCGCCGCGCCCACTAGTCTTGACGCGTGACTATTCGCCTGTACGACACCAGCACGCGCCAGGTCCGCGACTTCGTCCCGCTCGTGCCGGGGTGCGTCTCGATCTACCTGTGCGGTGCCACCGTGCAGGCCGCCCCGCACATCGGGCACATCCGGTCCGGCCTGGACTTCGACGTGCTGCGCCGGTGGTTCGCGTACCGCGGCTACCAGGTCACCTTCGTCCGGAACGTCACCGACATCGACGACAAGATCATCGCCAAGGAGCGCGAGCTCGGCACGCCCTGGTGGCAGATCGGCTATGCCAACGAGCGGGCCTTCGACGACGCGTACACCGCGCTCGGCTGCCTGCCGCCGACCGGTGAGCCGCGGGCGACCGGGCACGTCCCCGAGATGGTCGAGATGATGCGGGGCCTGATCGAGCGGGGCAACGCCTACGCCGCCGACGGCAACGTCTACTTCTCCGTCACCTCCTACCCGGACTACCTGGCGCTCTCCAACCAGGAGCTGGAGAACCTGCGGCAGCCCTCGGGCGAGGGCGAGACCGGCAAGCGCGACCCGCGCGACTTCGCCCTCTGGAAGGCGGCCAAGGAGGGGGAGCCCAGCTGGGAGACCCCCTGGGGCCGCGGTCGGCCCGGCTGGCACCTGGAGTGCTCGGCGATGGCGCACAAGTACCTCGGCGAGGCCTTCGACGTCCACGGCGGCGGGATCGACCTGATCTTCCCGCACCACGAGAACGAGATCGCCCAGTCCAAGGCCTACGGCGACCGCTTCGCGCAGTACTGGGTGCACAACGCCTGGGTGACCATGAGCGGCGAGAAGATGAGCAAGTCGCTCGGCAACTCGGTGCTGGTCAGCGAGATGGTGCAGCGCTGGCGGCCGATCGTGCTGCGGTACTACCTGGCCGCCCCGCACTACCGCTCCACCATCGAGTACAGCGAGGAGGCGCTGCGCGAGGCCGAGTCCGCCTTCGGGCGGATCGAGGGCTTCGCGCAGCGGGTGGTGGAGCAGGCCGGGGTGGTGGAGCCCGCGGCCGAGGTGCCGCCGGCCTTCGCCGAGGCGATGGACGACGACCTCGGGGTGCCGCAGGCGCTGGCCGTGGTGCACACCGCGGTACGGCAGGGCAACGCGGCGCTCGCCGCGGACGACAAGGAGAACGCGGTCGCGCGGCTGGCCGACGTCCGTGCGATGCTCGGGGTGCTCGGCCTCGATCCGCTGGACGACTTCTGGACCGGGGCCGGGGCCGGCGCCGGAGCGCGGGGCGGGGCCGGCGGAGTGCCGTTCGAGGTCGCGGACAGCCTGGTCCAGCTGGTGCTGGAGCAGCGCCAGGCGGCCCGGGGCCGCAAGGACTACGCCACCGCCGACGCCATCCGGGACCGGCTCGCCGAGGCCGGCCTCAGCGTCGAGGACACCCCCAACGGCAGCCGCTGGACACTCCGCTCGGAGTGAGCCCGGCACGACCGGCAGACACACGCGTACGCACGCAGGCAGCAGCAAGCAGGAAGCAGGACTGAGCGATGGCCGGCAACAGCCAGCGGAGGAACCGCCGCAACCCGGGTTCCAAGAAGGGGATGCAGGTCGGTACCGGCGGCCACCGCCGCAAGGGCCTGGAGGGCAAGGGTCCGACCCCGCCCGCCGAGGCCCGTACCGGGCACCCCAAGAAGCGGGCCGCCGAGGCCCGCGCCAAGCGCGCGGCCGCGCGCTCCGGCGCCGGCAGCCGCCGTCCGGGCGGCCGCGGCGGGCGGGGCACGGCCGAGCTGGTGGTCGGGCGCAACCCGGTGGTCGAGGCGCTGCGGGAGGGCGTGCCGGCGACGGCGCTGTACGTCCAGCAGTTCATCGACAACGACGAGCGGGTGCGCGAGGCGCTGCAGCAGGCCAACGAGCGCGGGGTGCCGCTGATGGAGGCCCCGCGCCCGCAGCTGGAGCAGATGACCAACGGGCTCAACCACCAGGGCCTGGTGCTCCAGGTGCCTCCCTACGAGTACGCCCACCCCGAGGACCTGCTGGGGCTGGCGGCGGACGCCGGCGAGGACCCGCTGATCGTGGCCCTGGACGGGGTCACCGACCCGCGCAACCTGGGCGCCGTGGTGCGCTCGGCGGCGGCCTTCGGCGGCCACGGGGTCGTGGTGCCGGAGCGCAGGGCGGCCGGGATGACCGCGGGCGCCTGGAAGACCTCGGCCGGCGCGGCGGCCCGGATCCCGGTGGCCAAGGCCACCAACCTGACCCGGGCACTGGAGGCGTACCAGAAGGCCGGCTGCTTCGTGGTGGGTCTGGCCGCCGACGGCGAGGCCGAACTGCGGGACCTGGACGCGCTGGACGGCCCGGTGGTCGTGGTGGCCGGGTCGGAGGGCAAGGGGCTCTCCCGGCTGGTCTCCGAGACCTGCGACCTGACGGTCCGGATCCCGATGCCGGGGCAGGCCGAGTCGCTGAACGCGGGGGTCGCGGCGGGGATCGTCCTCTACGAGGCGGCGTCCCGGCGGGCCGGCAAGCGCGGGTAGCGCGGCGGCCGCCCGGCCTTCCGGAAGGAAGATCTCCCTGGCCCGGGTGACCGTGTCCTTCGGGCGGGTCACTCGGTTAGTGGTATGTGGACACCAGAACGCGCGCGCAGGGTACGGAGGAGCCGGAGCTCGCCCGGGTCAAGGTGCCGTCGGATCCCGCGCGGCTGAACACGACCACGGCCAGCTTCCGCCTGCGGTTGGCCGATCCGGTGCAGCCGCGGATCTCGGTGCCGCCCGAGCTCTTCGCCGGGGCGGCCGCCGGGGCCGCCGCGGGAGCGCGGCCCTGGCAGGTCGGACCGGTGGTGACCGGCGGCCGCACGGGGCGGCGTCTGGTGGTCGACGCGCAGCCGACGCTGCTGCCGACCATGATCAGGACCTCCCGGGGCGAGGCGCTGGTGGGCGCGGCGGCGGCCGGCCCGGTCGAGACGGAGGCGCCGCGGCGGCCCGGCCGGGTCTCCCCGATCACCTGGACCGGCAGCCCGGACTCCGGGCTCGTCGACGCGGTGCGCGGGGGAGTGCCGGGGCAGGGCGCGGCGCCCGTCGGCGCGGACGACGACACCCGGGCGATGGCCCGGATCGCGGGACTCACCCACCAGCCCGGCCCGGACCGCGGCTGGTACGGCTCCGGCGCCGGGGCGCGCAGCGGGGACGAGACGACCGAGACCGACCTGGACACGGTCCGGCTGCGGGCCTTCGTCCCGGAGGGGGCCGAGGAGTACGCCGAGTACGCCCGCACCCACGGCCGGGACGCGGCCTCAGGCGAGCAGCGGCACGCCTGGTACCCCGGGCGCCGGGTGGACCTCGGGCTGGTGCTGCTGCCGCTGCGGGTCTTCCTCGGCGGGATCTCGATCTACGCCGGGTTCAGCAAGCTCTGCGACCCCGTCTACTTCGACGGCGGGGTGCGCGGCTCGATGATGCACTGGCTGCAGTCGCTGCATCCCTGGGAGTTCGCCCAGCCGCTGGTCACCTGGGCCGAGAGCCATCCGGTCGGGGCCGGGCTCGGGGTGGCCTTCACCCAGGTCGTGGTCGGCGTGCTGGCGATGCTGGGGCTGTGGACCCGGATCGCCTCCGCGGTGGCGATGCTGCTGGCCCTCGCGCTGCTGCTGACGGTCAGCTGGCGCTCGGTGCCGGTGTACGACGCGCCGCAGATCATCTACCTGGCCGCGTGGAGCCCGCTGCTGATCGCCGGGGCGCCGTTCTTCTCCCTGGACGGCCGGCTGGCGCTGAACGCCTGGCGGCGGTACGGCAATTCGGCTCCGGTGAGCGTGCAGCGGCGGCGGGTGCTGCGTCGCGGGGCCGTCCTCTCCAGCCTGGTCATCGGCGCCACGCTGGTGGCGGGGGCGCTGTTCGGCGCCGCCGTGCGCAGCACCCAGGTGCGGAACTCGGTCGACCCGCAGCAGCCTTCGGTGCCGACGCAGTACCCGAGCCCGGTGTGGCCGAGCGCGCTGCCCTCGCCGGGGGCCGGGAAGCACGGGATCGTCCACCGGCCCTCGGCGCGGCCCAGCGCCGGTGCGCCGACCTCGGCGGCCGCGACCGCCGGCCGGCACGCCTCGCCCTCCGGGACGGTGACCGGCTCCGGCAGCGGTACCGGGACCGCGAGTTCGGGCGCCGGGGCGACCGGCACCTCCTCGCCCACCCACCACCACAGCGGGACGGCCCGCTCCTCGGGGGCGCCCACGCAGTCCGGCGGGGGCGGCGGCGGTGGCGGCTCGGCGCCGCCCTCCGGGGGCGCCCTGGGCGGGCTGCTGGGCTAGCGGCGGGCCGCCTGACCGGCCGCCTGACCGGCCCGCCCCGCCGGACCGGGCTACGGCCTGACCGCCTGCCGTACGGACGTCAACGGGCCCTCCCGCCGAGCGATCGGCGGGAGGGCCCGTCTCGTTCTCGCGAGGGGAGATGTTCCGTCCGTCGCGGGCCGTCCGCCGGAGGCCGGGGGTCGCGGGCTGCGGGGGCGTCGGGGGTCAGCTGCCTGCGCGGGAGCGGAGTTCGGCGAGTTCCTTGGCGGCCTCGGAGAGGTCCTTGGCGGTGTCGATGGCCCGCCAGTAGACGCCCTGCGGCAGCTCGTAGCCGGAGAGCCGGCGTTCGCGGGCGAGGCGCGGGAAGGTGGTGCGCTCGTGGTCGCCGAGGGCCGGCAGCATCCCGGTGAACTCGGCGGAGAACACATACACCCCCGCGTTGATCAGGTACGGGGAGGGCGGGGCCTCGATGAAGTCCAGGACGTTGCCGAAGCGGTCGGTCTCGACCGTGCCCCAGGGCAGGCGGGGGCGGGCCAGCGCCAGGGTGGCGTGGGCGTCCCTGGCCAGGTGGAAGGCGGCCATGTCGCGCAGCTGGAAGCGGGTCCAGATGTCCCCGTTGGTCGCGTACCAGGGCTCGTCGGCGCGGGGCAGCGAGGCCGCGGCGTAGCGCAGGCCGCCACCGCGGCCGAGCGGCTCCTTCTCCACGACCGTGACCACCTTGAGCGGCAGGTCGGTCTGGTCCAGCCAGTCCTGGAGCACCTCGGCGAGGTGGCCGCAGGAGATCACGACATCGGTGACGCCCTCCTCGGCCAGCCACTCCAGCTGGTGGCCGATGATGGGCACCCCGGTGCCGGGGACCTCGATCATCGGCTTCGGCATGGTGTCGGTGTAGGGCCGGAGCCGGGAGCCCTGGCCGCCGGCCAGGATGACGGCCTGGGTCACAGGCGGCTGCGACTGGAGGTCAGCGGTGGTCATGCACAAACCCTAAGGCTCGGGGGTGAGTGCTGGGGAAGGACCGTGGCGACTGTGCGGTGAGTGCCGAATGAGCTCCGGGTTCACAGCCGGTGGACCGGCGGTGGCGTCACCGGACCGGCGGCGGCGTCACCCGCCGATGCTGCCGGCGGCGAACGAGCCGTCGCAGACCGGGCGGGCGTAGCCCAGGGCGCGGCGGACGTTGCCGTCGTACTTCCGCACCGCGGCGCGGCCGAGGTCGCGGGCGATGCCGGTGCAGTACCGGGTCAGCGAGGGCTGCTGCTGCATCGCGGCGGACAGCTCGTCCAGGGCGACGCCCGGGTTCTGCCGCTGAAGGACCGTCAGCAGGCGGTTGCGCAGCAGGTCCTGGGGGGCCTGCGGCTTGGTGGCGGGGCTCCCGGCGGGCGTGCCGGTGCCGCCGATCGCCCCGGAGTCCGAGGTGGTGGCGAGCACCTGCTCGTCGTGGCTGGACGGTGGTGCCCAGGGGACCCTGGTCACCGCCAGGGTGCCGGTGGTCACCAGGACCAGCGGGAGCATGAGCGCGAGGGTTCGGCCGATACGGCGGGCAAGCTGCTTCACGCCCGAGATGCTAGCGATAGGTAGTGATATGGCGACATTTAGTCACCCTGATGGGTGACGTTGAACCGTTTTTCCTTGGACGGAAGTTGACGAAACGCCCGCTGCCCCCCGTCCGGCGGTCCGGTCGGGGGGCAGCGGGGCGTCGGTCGCCGGCGGCCGGCGGCCCAGGGTCAGTCGCTGAGGCGCTTGCCGGTGGAGGTGGAGAAGACGTGGGTCTCGCCGGCGCGGGGGACGACGCGGAGCTGGTCGCCCTTCATCGGGATGTCCCGGCCGCCGACGCGCACCACCAGGTCGATGGTCTCGGTGCCGACCTTGGCCGAGCCGTAGACGTAGCCGTCGGCGCCCAGCTCCTCCACCACGTTGACGGTGACGGCCAGGCCCTTGTCCTCGCCTCCGCCCTCGGTGCCGCCGACGATGTCCAGGTGCTCGGGGCGCACGCCCACGGTGACGGTCTTGTCGCCGGCGTTGGCGGCCTCGCCGACCGCGTCGCGGGAGACCTGGACGACCGACTCGCCGAACTTCACGCCGCCGTCGGTGATGGGCACCTCGACCAGGTTCATCGCGGGGGAGCCGATGAAGCCGGCGACGAAGAGGTTGGCCGGGCGGTCGTACATGTTGCGCGGGGTGTCCACCTGCTGCAGCAGGCCGTCCTTGAGGACCGCCACCCGGTCGCCCATGGTCATGGCCTCGACCTGGTCGTGGGTGACGTAGACGGTGGTGATCCCCAGGCGGCGCTGCAGGCCGGCGATCTGGGTGCGGGTGGAGACGCGGAGCTTGGCGTCCAGGTTGGACAGCGGCTCGTCCATCAGGAAGACCTGGGGCTCGCGGACGATCGCGCGGCCCATCGCGACGCGCTGGCGCTGGCCGCCGGAGAGGGCCTTGGGCTTGCGGTCCAGGAACTCGGTCAGGTCGAGGATCTTCGCGGCCTCCTCGACCTTGCTGCGGATCTCCGCCTTGTTGACGCCGGCGATCTTCAGGGCGAAGCCCATGTTGTCGGCGACCGTCATGTGCGGGTACAGCGCGTAGTTCTGGAAGACCATCGCGATGTCGCGGTCCTTGGGCGGCAGGTGGGTCACGTCCCGCTCGCCGATCCGGATGGCACCGTTGTTCACGTCCTCCAGGCCCGCCAGCATCCGCAGGCTGGTGGACTTCCCGCAGCCGGACGGACCGACCAGGACGAGGAACTCCCCGTCGGCGATCTCCAGGTCCAGCGCGTCCACCGCGGGCTTGTCGCCCCCGGGGTAGATCCGCGTCGCCTTGTCATAAGTGACCGTGGCCATCGTTGGCCCTCCCCTTCACCGGCAGGAACGTGCCGGACGATCCGAGTAAAGGTGTAGTCCACCCGGGCGGCGGACCTGCCGTGACTGTACGGGGAGGCCCGGAGTTTGTCAGTACCTGTGTGCGAGTGAGTTTCCCCATGGCCGAGGCCGGACGGGTAGACTGCCCGACGGTCCGGCCGTGGCGGCGAGCCGCGGACCGGTACCACGCCTCCTTAGCTCAGCTGGCCAGAGCAACGCTCTTGTAAAGCGTAGGTCGTCGGTTCGAACCCGACAGGGGGCTCTGCTCAGTGGATCGCAATCCGCCGACGGCTGGCCGGTCCGGGGGCGCCCCGGGCAGGCGGGTGGGGTGGCGGGCCGACCATGGGGGGTCTGCCGTGGGCTTCATGGATGCCATCCGCGGCGAGTTCATCGACATCGTCGAGTGGACGGACGACAGCCGGGACACGCTGGTGTGGCGGTTCCCCCGGCACGACAACGAGATCAAGATGGGCGCCCGGCTGGTGGTCCGGGAGTCGCAGGTCGCGGTCTTCGTGAACGAGGGCCGGATCGCCGACGTCTTCGCGCCCGGCACCTACACCCTGCGGACCCAGAACCTGCCGCTGCTGTCCACCCTCAAGGGCTGGAAGTACGGGTTCGACTCGCCGTTCAAGGCGGAGGTCTACTTCGTCACCACCCGGCAGTTCACCGACCTGAAGTGGGGGACGGCGAACCCGGTGATCGTCCGGGACGCCGAGTTCGGCATGGTGCGGCTGCGGGCCTTCGGCACCTGCGCCGCCCGGGTGGTGGACGCGGCCGCGCTGCTGCGCGAACTGGCCGGTACCGACCCGCAGTTCAGGACCGAGGAGGTCGCGGAGTACCTGCGCGCGCTGATCGTCAGCCACCTCTCGCAGGCGCTGGCGACGGCGGGTGTGCCCATCCTCGACCTGGCCACCCAGCAGGACTCGCTGGCCTCCCGGCTGGCCGGGATCCTCAGCGAGGACCTGCGGTCGGTCGGCATCGAGCTGCCGCGGTTCTCCATCGAGAACATCTCCCTGCCGCCGGAGGTCGAGGCGGCGATCGACACCCGCTCGCGGATGGGGATCGCCGGCGACCTCGACCGGTACACCCGGTTCCAGGCGGCGGACGCGATCGGCGAGGCGGCCCGCAACCCGGGCGGCGCGGGCGAGGGCATCGGGCTCGGGGCCGGGCTGGCGATGGGGCAGCGGCTGGCGAACGCCCTCGGGCCGCAGCCGGCGGCAGGGCCGCAGCCGGCGGCGCCCGGACAGCAGGCCGCGCAGCCCCCGCAGCCGCAGGCCGCGTCGCAGCAGCCCCCGCAGCGGCAGGCCGTGCCGCCGCAGCCGCCGTCCCCGCAGGGGGCCGTGCCGCCGCCGCTGCCGCAGCCGGCCGCGCAGTGGTTCGTGGCCGTGGGCGGCCGGCAGTACGGGCCGTACGAGGAGGAGACGCTGCCGGGTCTGATCGGCTCCGGCCGGTTCACCCGGGAGACGCTGGTGTGGAAGGACGGGATGGCCGGCTGGCTGGCGGCCGCGCGGGTGCCGGAGCTGGCGGCGCTGTTCGGCTCGGTGCCGCCGCCGCTGCCGCCGCAGCCGCCGCAGTCCTGACCGGGGGAGGCAGCGGATGAGGATGGTGGAGCGCGGGGCGGGCGCCGACGGGCAGTCGTACCCCTGCGGGGCGTGCGGGGCGGTGGTCGAGTTCGCCCCGGAGGCGGGCGTCCTCAAGTGTCCGTACTGCGGCAGCGAGCAGGCCGTCGTGCCGCAGCAGCGCGCGGTGCGCGAGCATCAGATCGAGGAGCTGGCGGCGCTGCCGGTGAAGCCGCTCTCGGCGGTGGTCGGGCGGGCCTTCGTCTGCCCCGGCTGCGGGGCCCGCACCGAGACCGGCGACCTCTCGGCGCGCTGCCAGTTCTGCGCGACCCCGCTGGTCGCCGACGCGGGGGCGACCGAGCGGATCGCGCCCGAGGCGGTGGTCCCGTTCGCCCTGAACCGGGCCGAGGCGCGGGAGCGGCTGCGGAAGTGGACCTCCTCGCGGTGGTTCGCGCCGGGCGGTCTGAAGAAGGTCACCGAGGCGGAGACGTTCAAGGGCAGCTATCTGCCGCACTGGACCTTCGACGCGGCCACCACCTCGTACTACGAGGGGCAGCGCGGCACCCACTACTACACCACCGAGACCTACACGGACGGCGACGGCCGACAGCAGACCCGGCAGGTGCAGCACACCAGTTGGCACCATGTGTCCGGGACGGTCCGGCGGGACTTCGACGACGTGCTGGTGCCCGCGACCGGGCGGGTGAGCGGCAAGCAGCTGGCGAAGCTCACGCCGTGGCCGCTGGCGGAGGCGGTGCCGTACCAGGCGGAGTACCTGGCCGGCTTCCAGACCGTCCGGTACGACGTCGAGCCGGAGCAGGGCCTGGAGACCGCCAAGGGCGAGATGGACCGGGAGATCCGCTCGGACTGCCGGTCGGACATCGGGGGCGACGAGCAGCGGGTCACCTCGGTGGACACCCGGTACGCGGACGTCACGTTCAAGCTGATGCTGCTGCCGGTGTGGTTCCTCACCTACCTCCACGCCGGGAAGAGCTGGCAGGTGATGGTGAACGCCAGGACCGGCGAGGTGATCGGCGACCGCCCGTACAGTCCGGCGAAGATCACCGCGATGGTGCTGGTGGTGGCCGCGGTGATCGCCGGGATCGTCCTCGCCTTGACGCTGAAGTAGCCCGACGGAAGAGGCGGTCGGCCCGTCGGCAGAGGCGGTCGGCGGGCCGTTCGTACGGGGCCTGCGGCCGCACTTGGCGGCCGGCGAACGGTCTTCGCGGTCAGCGGTCAGGAGTGGCCGGTGCGGCGGCGGAGGACGCGGAGGGCGGTGTGGCCGAGCAGTGCGGTCAGCGCCAGCACCAGCGCGGTGGAGGCTAGTTGGTAGGGCCAGTAGTCGCCCGGGCGGAGGGAGTTGAGGAGGTAGGTGTCCTGCGGCAGGGCGCCGTAGAACTGGAGGCCCAGGATGCCGCCGGGGTGGATGCCGTGGGTCTCGGCGAGGACCGGGAAGTCGAGGAGCGCCGCCGCCCGGGAGCGCACCAGCAGGGCGGCCAGCAGCCAGGTCAGCGCGGGGGCGCCGACGGCCGCTCGCAGCGGGTCGCGCAGCACCGTGCCGGCCAGCGCGCCGGCCGCCACACCGAGGAGGACGTAGGCCACGGTCACCGGACCGAGCGAGTAGTACGCCACGCTGCGGGACCATCCGTAGGCGAGGAGGTCCAGGTGGCGGGCGTGCGCCGCGTTCGCCTGGTACAGCGCCACCACGGGGGTGAAGAGGACGGCGAACAGACCGGCCAGCACCGCCCAGCGGATGGTGAACCAGCGCTGCGGGGTGACCGACTGACCGAGCGTCAGGGCGGTGCGGCCGGACTGCCACTCGCGCCCGGTCATCAGGGCGGCGACCACCGCGGCGAACATGGCCGGCCAGAAGGAGATCCGCCCGCCGTCCTGGAGGAGGGCGTCGTTCATGGCGTTCGCGCCGTGGCTGAGGTACTCCCAGTGGTACGCGTAGCCGCCGACCCGGGCCCGGAGGCGCTCGGCGTCCGACCAGCTCAGGTAGCGGTGCACCAGCACACCGGCCAGCACGATCGCGACCAGGAGCAGGCCGGCGGCGAGCGGGCGCACCAGCCGCAGTGCGGTCCTGGTCAGGGCCCAGGTGCCGGCGGCCGAGGGGAGGTCGCCGCGGTCGGCGCGGCCGGAGCGGCCGGAGCGGTCGCCGGCGGTCGCGGTGCGGGTGGCGGCGGTGCTCATGCGGCGGTCTCCTCGGCGGACTGCGGCTGGGAAAGGTCGAGGTCCAGGGCCTGGGGGGCGGAGAGGTAGGCGAGCACCAGCTCCTCCAGGGAGGGGGTGCGGGGCTCCCAGGCCTCCGGCAGCGGTGCGGACGGGCGGAGGAGGGCGCTGGTTCCGCGGCCGGCTGCGCGGGACTCCACCACGGTGTGCCCGGAGAGCTGCTCGGCACCGCCGGCCACAGTCACCACCGCGTGCGCGGCGGTGAGTTCGTCGATGTCGCCGCAGACCCGGGCGCGGCCTCTGTCGAGCAGCAGCAGATGGTCGCAGACGTCGGCGAGCTCGGTGATGATGTGCGAGGACATCACCACAGTGCTGCCGTTCTCCGCGACATCCGCCATCAGCAGGCCCATCAGCTCCTGGCGGGCCAGCACGTCCAGATCCGCCATCGGCTCGTCGAGGAGGAGGAGGTCGGCGCGCTTGCCGAGGGCCAGGGCCAGGGCGACCCGGGTGCGCTGGCCCCCGGAGAGCTCGCGGATGCGGGTGCCGGCGCCGAACCCGCCCGCGGCGACGACCCGTTCGGCCAGCTCGGCGTTCCATCCGCCCTGGTTGGCGCGGGCGCCGTAGCGGAGGGTCTCGCGGACGGTGAGCCAGGGGAAGAGCGGGCGGCCCTGGGCCAGATGGGAGATCCGCGGGTGGCCCGCGCGGGGTGGTCCGCCGAGCACCTCCAGCGAGCCGGCGCTCGGGCGGTCCAGCCCGGCGACGGTGTCCAGCAGCGTGGACTTGCCGGAGCCGTTGGGGCCGACCAGCGCGCAGATCACCCCGGCGGGCAGCCGGAAGGTGCAGTCGCTGAGGGCGTCGGGGCCCCGGCGGCGGTATCTCCGGCTGAGGCCGCGGGCTGCGAGCACCGGGGCAGAGCCGCTGGCGGATGGCGTCATCGGGGGTCCTTCGGCGGGTAGAGGGCATCGAGTACGGCGGTGAACAGCGCGGCGAGGTCGTCCCGTTCCAGCCCGGCGGCGCGGGCGCGGGCGGCCACGTCCTCCAGCTCTGTCCGCCAGGGCGATTCGGCGGAGGTGGTGCCGAGGGTGCCGACAATGAACGTCCCGTGCCTGCGCCGGGTCTCGGCCAGGCCCTGGGACTCGAGCTCGCGGTAGGCCTTGAGCACGGTGTTGGGGTTGAGGGCGGTGGCCTCGACCACCTCGCGGGCGGTGGGCAGCCGGTCGCCCGGCTCCAGCAGGCCCAGGCGGAGTGCCTGCTGCACCTGCTGGACGATCTGGAGATAGCTGGCGACACCGCTTCGCCGGTCTATCCGGAAGGCGAACAAGGCAGCTGTCCACCCTTCATTCCACTATTCGCGTAGTGGAATGGTGGACCTCTCCGCCGTCCTACGTCAAGCTCGGCCCTTCGCGGCGGGCAGCGGGGGGTGTGCGGGGGGCGCGAAGAGGGCGCGCAGCGGGACGGTGGTCGGGGCGTCGCCGGTCAGCGCGGACATCGCGGCCTCGGTCGGCTCCTCGATCCCGGGCGCGTACGCGAGGTGGAGGGCGTGCGCCCAGGTGTGGGTCCAGCGCGCGCCCCCGCTCTCCACCAGGGCCGCGCAGACCACCGGCACCAGCGCCTGCTGGAAGGCGGTACGGGCGGTACGGGCGGTACGGGCGGTACGGGCGGACGGCCGGGGCGCCCGCCCGCCGGCGGGGTGCGGCAGGGCGTCGGCGACCGGCTCGGCGACCGCCTCGGCCACCGCGTCCAGGCCGGCGGAGTCGATGACGTCGAGCAGCTCGGCGAGCCCGGCGACCGGGCGGCCAGCGACCGCGGAGGCGGCCGCCAGCAGCGGGCCGGACTCGCGGGCCAGGCGCTCGCGCCCGGCCTCGTGGGCGAGTTCGGCCCAGCCGACCCGGCGCTTCCCGGCCGCCTCGGCGGGCAGGGCGTGCTCGGCGACGGCGGCGCAGATCCGGTCGGCGTCCCGGAGGAGGGCGATGGCGGGGGTGTCGGGGTCCTCGGCGGCGCCGGGGTCCGCGGGACGCCGGGGTGGGCGGCGGGGTGGGCGCCGGCGTCCGGCCTGGCCGGAGGCCGCTCCGCGGCGGCCCGGTTCAGGGCGGCGATCCGCCGGCGGACCGGCGGGTGGGAGTCGTAGGGGTCCAGGGCTTCGGCGTCGGTCGCGGCGCGTTCGCCGACCGCGGCCAGCTCGGCCTGCCGGGACGGTTCGGCGAGCAGCGCGCGGAAGCCCGCGAAGAGCTCCTCGGCCGGCGGCAGCACCCCGGCGTTCCAGCCGACGGTGGCATAGCGGCTGACGTAGTAGTCGAAGGCGGCGTCCAGCTCCGGCAGCCGGCGCAGAGCGGCGACGGTCGCCTCCGTCCCGGCGATCCGCGCGGCGGTGCGGTCGGCGGCGAGCTCCTGGCTGCGGCTGACCGACTGGGTGAGGCGCAGGTACAGCTGCGCGTACCAGGAGAAGAAGGCCCGCAGCGGCCGGTGGATGCCGGCCTGCCGGTCCTGGTAGGAGCGGGCCAGGGCGAGGAGTCCGGTCCGGCCGCGGACCGTGGCGGCGGCGAACCGGACGTCGTGGTGGGCGCAGTGGCCCAGCTCGTGGGCCAGCACCGAGTCCAGCTGACGGGAGGTCAGCCCGAGCTGGAGCGGTATCCCCAGATACAGCCGTCGGCGGCCGGGGAGGAGGCCGAGAAGCCGGGTGGACTCGCTGATCGCCGCGTTCACCTCGGGTATCAGCCGTACCTCGGACGGCGGTCGGGTGCCGACCTGGTCGGCGATCCGCCGGATCCGGGCCCACAGTTCGGGCTGCTCCTCCGGGGTCACCGCGATGCCGCCGGGCGGACGGCCGCGGCGGACCCGGCTGGCGGCCAGCCCCCGTACCAGCGGGGCGGCGATCACCGCGGTGCCGGCGATCACCTTGCCGTCGGCGAGCAGCGGGGTGCCCGGCCGGGGGTGAAGGAGCAGTGAGACGTCGAGGGCGGCCAGCGCGGCGAGGGTGCCGACCGCCACCGCGTAGAAGCCGAGCAGCAGCGCCACCGCGCAGAGCGCGCGTCTCGCCGCGGTTCGCACCATGCCCCCCGCCACCCCTCCCTCTCCCGGCTCCTCCTCCGGCGCTCCCCGAGCCGCGGACCGTGGGCCGCGGATCGTGAGATGTCGTCAAGGCCGTGTGAGAGACGAGTAAAGCGCATCCGACCGACATGTGGGGACGGCGGCTGGTGGGAGGGCCGGGCGGCCGGGGTCTCAGCTCGGCGGCGGGGGGAGGTGGGAGACGGTCAGGCAGAGTTCGCCGCGCTGGGCGGCGGTGAGGTCGCGCAGCAGGTCGCGCTCGCGCAGGCCGGCGGAGCGCAGCAGGTCGTGGGCGCCGAACCAGCCCATCCCGGGGAGGGCGCGGAGCACGGAGCCGACGTTCATCGAGGCCGCCGCGGGGTCCCCGTCACGGGCGGCGCGGAGCACCCGGGCCAGTCCGGCGAGGCCGTCGGTGGAGATCTGGCCGAGGAGCAGGATGCGGCGGTGGTGGAGCTCTTCGGCCTCGGGGCGTACCGGGTCCTGCGGCCGGTCCGCGGGGCGGGGCCGGGGGCGGCTGGTGGCAGCGGTCATGGTGATCGCGCTCCTCCCGTGGCGGAGGGTGGCGGCCGCCTGCCGGGCGGTCGTCGACCGTGCGGGTCACCGGGCCCGAAAGGCCCGGGTTCTGCATGGTACTCCCGTGCTTTTGCATCATGCAAAGGGTGGCCCGGGGAGCCCAGCCCCGGGAGCCCGCGGCGGCGGTTACGGGGCCGGTCGGTTGAAGACCGAGGGCGGCAGGCCGAAGGCGCGGCTGAAGGCCGCGGTGAAGGCGGCGGGCGAGGAGTAGCCGAGGCGGGCCGCCGTACCGGTGACGCTGTGCTCGCGGAGCAGGGGGACGGCGGCGACCAGGCGGGCGCGGGCCCGCCAGGCCGCCGGGCTTGTGCCGAGCTCGCGCCGGAAGCGGCGGGTGAAGGCCCGCTCGCTGGTGGCCAGGCGGCGGGCCCAGTCCTCGTTGCGGAGCCGGACGTCGGGGGCGGTCAGATAGCCGCGGCAGAGGGCGGCCAGTTCGGGGGAGGCCGGCAGGTCGATGTGGAGCGGCAGGGAGGGGCGGGTGGAGAGGGCCGCGAGTTCGTGGAGCAGCAGGGCGGCGAGTGCGCCGTCCCGTCCGCCCTCGTCGTAGGCGGGGTCCAACTCCACTGCGGCCAGCAGGAGTTCGCGTACCAGCGGGGGGACGTCGGCGATCCGGCAGGAGGCCGGCCACCAGGGTGCGACCGCCGAGGGTTCGAGATAGAGGCTGCGGGTGCTGACGCCGAGCATGGTGACCCGGTGGCGGGTGGCCGGCGGGATGAGGATGGCGCGGTCGGTGGGGACGGTCCAGGCGCCGTCCACGGTCTCGACGATCATCACCCCGGTGGCGCCGTAGAGGAGCTGCGCCCGGCGGTGGCGGTGCCAGTCGAGGACGTGGCCGGGGGTGTAGTCGGTGCCGATGGCGAGGACCGGGCGGGCGATCCGGTCGTAGTCGTCGAGGGAGACGTTGCGCACGGGGCTGAGGCTAGTGCCGCGGGTGGTCGGGGGCGTGGTGGGAGCGTGAGGCAGTGGTGGCGAGTGGCGGGGCGGCGGCGGAGCGGCCGTGGCGGGCGGCCGGGCTGGGGGATGGCCGAGAATCGAAGGTAGCGGGCCGTGCATCGATTGCCCGCCGGGCGGGGCGGCTGCTGGACTCTGCTGAGTGAGTGTTCTGTTGCTGGTCGCGATCGGTGTGGTCACCGGGCTGACCACGGTGTTGTTCGGGTTCGGCGGGGGCTTCGTCGCGGTGCCGGTGATCGTGTGGATGGACGCCGGGCTGGGGGCGGAGGCCGCGCATACGGCGGTGGCCACCTCCTCGGTGGTGATGGTGGTGAACGCGGCGGTGGCGACGGCGGCGACCGATCGTGGCGTGCTGGGAGAGCTGCGGCGGAGCCGTGCGCTGCTGGTGCTGCTGGGCCTCGGGGGAGTGCTGGGCGCGGTGGCGGCGCGGTGGGCGCCGGGGGCGGTGACCCAGTGGGGGTTCGTGGCGTACCTGGTGGGGACGATCGTGGATCTGCTGCTGCGACCGGGGTTCTTCGCGGGGCGAGGGAGCGGGCGCGGGCGCTGGCGCGAGGGGCGGGACGCGCCCGCTGCGGAGGGCGGCGTGCCGGCCGGCCGGGGGAGCGGGCGGATCGCCGGCGGGTTCGGGGTGCCGATCGGGGCGGTGGCCTCGTTTCTCGGGCTGGGCGGGAGCGTGCTGACCGTGCCGATGCTGCGGCGGTCGGGGTTGGCGATGCGGACGGCCACGTCGCTGGCGAATCCGCTGACGCTGGCGATCAGCGCACCGGCGTTGGCGGTGTTCCTGGTGGGCGGGGGTGGCGGCGGGGCCGCCGCGGGGGCCGGGGGAGTACTGCTGCTGGGGGCCGTGGACGTGGGGGCGGGGGCGGCGTTGCTGGTGGGGGCGCTGCCGGTGATCGTCGCCCTGCGGCGGCGGCCGCCGGAGATTCCGGACCGGGTGTACGCGTGGACGTATCTCGGGTTGCTGGTGGCGGTGACGCTGGCGATGACGGCGTCGGCGGTGGGCTGAGGGGGCGCCGCCGCGCTCGGGGCGCTCGCCGCCGGCGGGGTCGGCGGCGGAGGACCGGGGTCAGCGGCGGAGGACCGGGATCAACAGGGCTGTCGCTGCCGCCAGGGCGGCGTAGCCCCAGGGGAGGCCGGCGGTGGAGGCGACCGCGCCCACCAGAAGGGGCCCGGCGGCGTCGCCGGCCTCGCGGCCGAGCTCGGCGGCGCCCATGGTCTGGCCCAGTCGCTCCGGCGGGGAGGTCGCGGCGAGACGGGCGAAGCCGATGGGGGTGAGGGCGCCGGTGCCCGCGCCGGTGAGGACGGCGGCCGACAAGAGGCCGGCGACTCCCGGCACGGCCGCCGCGACGGCGAGTCCGGCCGCGGTGGCCAGGAGGCCGCCCAGCAGACCCTGCCGGGCCGAGAGGCGGCCGGAGTCGTGCGCCCGCCCCACCCGCGGCTGCACCAGCGCCGCGCACAGCGCGAGCACGGAGACCGCCGCGCCGGTGGCGAGCGGTGGAAGCCCGTCCGCGCGGCCGGTCGCCGGCAGGAAGCCGACCCCGACCGAGAGCGCCGCGGTCGACGCGGCCAGCGCGGCGACCTGCCGCAGGAAGGCGCCGTCGCCGAGCCGGTGGGCCAGGTCGAGCAGGGTCTGACGGGTACGGGGCAGCGGCGGAAGGGACGGCACCGCCGCCGCCACCCACCCGGCCACCGCCAGCGGCAGCGCGGTCAGCACGGCGAAGAGCAGCGGCAGACCGCCCGCCCACACCAGCGCGCTGCCCAGCAGCGGGCCGCCCGCGTAGCCGAGGGATTTCCAGAAGCCGTACGAGCCGAAGGCCCGCCCGTGCCTGGCCGCCGGGTTGAGCCGGGCGACCAGCGCGGACGCGGCCGGGGAGAACGCGGAGGCCGCCGCGCCCTGGCCGAGCCGGGCCGCCCACAGCCACTGCGGGTCGCGCACCGCGAGGAAGAGGCCGGAGGCGGCGGCGAACGCCAGCAGTCCGCCGAGGAGCACGGGCCGGGCGCCGACCCGGTCGGCCAGCGTGCCGAAGACCGGCTTGAGGACGATCTCGGCGCCGTCGTAGAGGGCGAGCAGCACGCCCAGGTAGAGGACGGACCGGGCCAGCCCCTCGCCGCCCTGGGCGAGGTTGGCCGCGACGGAGTGGGCCCCGAAGGCGGTGGTGAAGCCGGCCGCGTAGAGCGGCCACATCCGCCTGGCCGGCCTCGCCTCGGCCGGCCTCTCCTGGACGGAGGACTCCTGCGCGGGGCGGCTCATGACGGTCCGTCCGCGGGGTGGTCGAAGGCGTGGAGGTGGGCCAGGACGAGCTCGCTGTACTCCTGGAGGGAGTCCGCGCAGTGGTCGAGCCTGCTGGTCGCCACCTCCGCGGAGGGGGCACCGAAGACGTCTCGGGAGCGGATGTCGCGGTGCCAGCGGCGCAGCCGCTCCAGGCTCTGCTCCTCCTCCTCGAGCTCGGCGAGGGTGAACTTCCGGGTGCGGATCTCCTTCTCCAGCTCCTCCTGGTACTTGCCGCAGTCGGCGAGGAACTCGGCCCATTCCTCCTCGCGGGCTGCCGAGAACAGCTCGGCGAGGCGGGCGCCGTCCCGCGCGGAGCCGCCGGTGGCGCGGAGGGTCAGCGCCTCCCCGTCCGGGGCCTGCGCGGCGAGGGCGAGCGCCCGGTGGACGCCCGCCTCGAAGACCGGCACCTCGGGCACCGCCCAGACGCCCTGGCCGAGCGAGAGGGCGCCGACCCGGCGCAGCTCGCGCCAGACCGCGACGCGGTGGCGGGACGGCTGGGCGGGGAGCCGCAGGATGAGCAGCTTCCACTGGGTCGGGTCGGTGGAATGAGCGTTCACGTGGGGAGTGTAACAGCGGTTACGGACATAGGGCGGACTTCTGTTACGAAGGTTGGGTGGACGAGGGGGGCAAATCGGAGTCTGAAATGACGAATATCTAGGATGTTCTGTGTGAGGTTGACGAAGGGAACCGACATCGCCCTGCGCATCGCCATGCGCCTGGCGGTGCTCGACGCGCCGGAGACCGTCACCACCGAGCAGGTGGCCGAGGCGGTCGGAGTGCCGTACTCGCATGCGGCGAAGGTGGTCGCGCGACTGCGGCGGCTCGGCGTGGTCGAGGCGACGCGCGGGCGCGGCGGGGGCCTCGTCCTCACCAGGGCCGGGCGGACCGTCGCGATCGGCTCGCTGGTGAGGGAGTTGGAGGGGGAGGGGGACGTGGTCGGCTGCGAGGGCGAGGACCCGTGCCCGCTTCGCGCCGCCTGCCGGCTGAGAGCCGAGCTCCGCAAGGCGCAGGAGGCCTTCTACGCCTCGCTGGACGCGGTGACGCTGGCGGACCTGGTGGAGGGGCCGGCCGGCCCCGTGCTGCTGGGGCTGCCGGTGCGCGTCTGAGGGCCCGGTCGGGCGGGGCCCGCGGGGCCGGCCGGCCCTTCTGGGGGAGCCCGGAA
Source organism: Phaeacidiphilus oryzae TH49 (assembly GCF_000744815.1). Lineage (NCBI taxonomy): Bacteria > Bacillati > Actinomycetota > Actinomycetes > Kitasatosporales > Streptomycetaceae > Phaeacidiphilus > Phaeacidiphilus oryzae. Next base: position 3,216,799 of record NZ_JQMQ01000005.1, on the reverse strand, counting down.
CGCCGGAAAATCGGCATCTGAAATGACAATTTGGAGGAACAGGATGCTGTCGGAGAAGTCGACCGAGGTCGTACGTGCCACCCTGCCGGTGGTGGGCGGTGCCATCGAGGAGATCACCGGGCGGTTCTACGGACGGCTCTTCGCCGCCCACCCGGAGCTGCTGCGCGACCTCTTCAACCGCGGCAACCAGGCCAACGGCAGCCAGCGGCAGGCGCTCGCCGCCTCGATCGCGGCGTTCGCGAGCGCGCTGGTGGCCGACCCCGAGCGGCGGCCGGACACCATGCTGGCGCGGATCGCCCACAAGCACGCCTCGCTCGGCATCACCGCCGACCAGTACCCGATCGTCCACGAGCACCTCTTCGCCGCGATAGTCGAGGTGCTCGGCGACGCCGTCACCCCGGAGGTCGCCGCGGCCTGGGACGAGGTGTACTGGCTGATGGCCAACGCGCTGATCGCCATCGAGCAGGGGCTCTACCGGCAGGCCGGGGTCGCCGACGGCGAGGTGTGGCGGCGCTGGCGGGTGGCCGCGCGGCAGTCGGAGACGCCGTCCGTGACGACCTTCGTGGTGCGTCCGGCGGACGGCGGGCCGGTGCCGGCGGCCCGGGCCGGGCAGTACGTCTCGGTGCGGGTGCCGCTGGAGGACGGGGCGCGGCAGATCCGGCAGTACAGCCTCTCGGGGTGGCCCGAGGGCGGGCTGCAGTTCACGGTGAAGCGGGACGGCGAGGTCTCCGCCTGGCTGCAGGACCGGCTGACGGCCGGTCAGGAGATCGAGCTGAGTGCCCCGTTCGGCGACATCGTGCTGGACGAGAACGGGACCGGTGGCGCGGATGCCGCCGGGGCTGTGGGGCGGCCGGTGGTGCTGGCCTCTGCGGGCATCGGGTGCACCCCGATGGTGGGGATGCTGGAGCAGCTCGCCGGTACCGGCACCCGGCGTCCGGTGCTGGTCGTCCACGGTGACGAGGACCCGGAGAGCCACGCCTTCCGCGAGGAGGTCGCGCGGCTGGTCGAGAAGCTGGCGGACGGCCGTCTTGAGGTCTGGTACCGGGCCGGCGCCGAGGGAGTGGGGGCCCGGTCCGGCTTTGTGGACCTCTCCCAGGTGGCGGTGCCGTCGGACAGTGTGGTGTACCTGTGCGGGCCGGTGCCGTTCATGCGGGCCGTGCGCGGGCAGCTGCTGGAGGCGGGGGTCTCGCCGGCGGACATCCACTACGAGGTCTTCGGGCCGGACGCGGAGGCCCTCGGGGCGGCGTGAGCCGTACGGCCGGTGAACGCAGGGCCCGGGCCGGTTGCGGTTCCGGGCCCAAGCCCGGTTCCGGGCCCAAGCCCGGTTCCGGGCCCAGGCCCAAGCCCGGTTCCGGCCCCAAGTCCGGTTCCCGGCCCGGCTTCCGGGCGCGGCCCACTCGGCGGGAACCGCCCGGCGCGGGGATACTGCGGGAGTGGCCGAAGAGACCGAGAGTGTGGGGACCGTCCTGCTCGCCGGGACGATGAATCTGGGGATCGCCGTCGCGAAGGCGATCGGGGGGATCGTCAGCGGATCGAGCGCGATGCTCTCCGAGGCGGCGCACTCGGTCGCCGACACGGTGACCGAGGTGCTCCTCTTCACCGCGCTGAAGACCAGCGAGCGCCCGCCCGACGACGCCCATCCGCTGGGCTACGGGCAGGCGCTCTACGTCTGGGCGATGCTGGCCTCCGTCGCCACCTTCGTCGGCGGCGCCGTCTTCTCCTTCTACGACGGGATCCACACCCTGGTCCAGGGCGAGGAACTGGGCTCGCCGCTGGTCTCGTACATCGTCCTCGCCGTCTCCTTCGTGCTGGAGGGGACCTCGCTGCTGCGCGGGGTGCGCCAGGTGCGCGGCGAGGCCGCCGGCCTCGACGTGCCCGCCCTCCGCCATCTGCGCCGTACCCCCGACACCACGGTGAAGGCGGTGGTGCTGGAGGACACGGCCGCTCTGATCGGGCTGGTGCTGGCGGCGGGGGGCCTGCTGGCCGGTCAGCTGACCGGCTCGGGGGTCTGGGACGGGGTGGCCTCGATCTGCATCGGCGTCCTCCTCACCGCGGTCGCCGTCGAACTGGGCCGCAGCAACGCGTCCATGCTGATCGGGCGCGCCCTCCCGGACCGGATGGAGCGGGCGCTCGCCGGGGAGTTGGCGGCCCTCCCGGGGGTGGAGGAGGTCCTGGAGCTGGTCACGGCGGTGCAGGGGCGGCACGAGGTGCTGGTCGCGGCCAAGGTGGACTTCCGGGACGCGGAGACGGCCGCCGAGATCGAGCGGCTGTGCGACGAGGCGGAGCGGATGCTGCGCGAGCGCCACCCGTCCATCGCCCGGGTGTTCCTGGATCCGACACCGGGTCGTTCGAACGTGTCAGGCAACGAAACTGGCGGCGCGTCAGCGGAAGGCTGATGGCCTGTCAGCACGGCACGCCGGGGTCAGGGCCGAGCGGGTGAACACGTACCACCGCAAGGGGGGTGGGACGCCGTGCCGGAGTGCGCCGGACGGGTCGGAAACGTGATGGTGGCACCGAGATGCGAAAGCGGCCGGGAACGGACGGCCAACGGAGGGCCGTCGGCGACTTGAGGACCGGCGCGGCGGTGTCGGTGTCGGTGGGAGAGATTGATGACAACCTTTGATCAGACTGTCCGCGCCCCGGCCGGGGACGGCGGCGGCCATCCGCCGGCCCGGGACAAGCTGGGAACGGTCCTGGTGAAGTGGCTGACCACCACCGACCACAAGACCATCGGCTCGCTCTATCTCATCACCTCCTTCGGCTTCTTCCTCGTCGGCGGTGTGCTCGCGCTGCTGATGCGGGCCGAACTGGCCCGTCCGGGGCTGCAGTTCCTCACGGACGAGCAGTTCAACCAGGCCTTCACCATGCATGGCACGATCATGCTGCTGATGTTCGCCACCCCGCTCTTCTCCGGGTTCACGAACTGGATCATGCCGCTGCAGATCGGCGCTCCGGACGTGGCCTTCCCGCGGTTGAACATGCTGGCCTACTGGCTGTACCTGTTCGGCTCGCTGATCGCCGTCGGGGGCTTCCTCACCCCGCAGGGCGCGGCCGACTTCGGCTGGTTCGCCTACTCCCCGCTCTCCGACGCCCAGCACTCGACCGGGGTCGGACCGGACATGTGGATCCTGGGCCTCGGGATGTCCGGCTTCGGCACCATCATGGGCGCGGTCAACTTCATCACGACCGTCATCTGCATGCGCGCCCCCGGGATGACGATGTTCCGGATGCCGATCTTCAGCTGGAACGTCTTCATCACGTCGATCCTGGTGCTCTTCGCCTTCCCGCCGCTGGCCGGGATCCTGCTGGCGCTGGAGGCGGACCGGAAGTTCGGGGCGCACGTCTTCGATCCGGCCAACGGCGGCCCGATCCTCTGGCAGCACCTCTTCTGGTTCTTCGGCCATCCCGAGGTCTACATCATCGCCCTGCCGTTCTTCGGCATCGTCACCGAGGTGATCCCGGTCTTCGCCCGCAAGCCGATCTTCGGCTACTCGGGGCTGGTGGCCGCGACGATCGCCATCGCCGGGCTGTCGGTGACGGTGTGGGCGCACCACATGTACGTCACGGGCGCGGTGCTGCTGCCGTTCTTCTCCTTCATGACCTTCCTGATCGCGGTGCCCACCGGGGTGAAGTTCTTCAACTGGGTCGGCACGATGTGGAAGGGGTCACTCAGTTTCGAGACACCGATGCTGTGGACCTGGGGCTTCCTGATGACCTTCCTCTTCGGCGGTCTGACGGGCGTTCTGCTGGCCTGCCCGCCGCTGGACTTCCACGTCTCGGACTCCTACTTCGTGGTGGCGCACTTCCACTACGTGGTCTTCGGCACCGTGGTCTTCGCGATGTTCGCCGGCTTCCACTTCTGGTGGCCGAAGATGACCGGGAAGATGCTGGACGAGCGGCTCGGCAAGATCACCTTCTGGACCCTCTTCATCGGCTTCCACACCACCTTCCTGGTGCAGCACTGGCTCGGCGTGGTCGGCATGCCCCGGCGGTACGCGGACTACCTCGCGGCGGACGGCTTCACCACCCTGAACACCGTCTCCACCCTCGGGTCCTTCCTCCTCGGCATCTCGATGCTGCCGTTCCTCTACAACGTCTGGAAGACCGCCAAGTACGGCAAGCGGGTCACCGAGGACGACCCCTGGGGGTTCGGCCGCTCGCTGGAGTGGGCGACCTCCTGCCCGCCGCCGCGGCACAACTTCACCTCGCTGCCCCGGATCCGCTCCGAATCCCCGGCCTTCGACCTCCACCACCCGGAGATCGCCATGCTGGAGCGCGGGCTCGGCGAGCCGGCGCTGTCGGGCGCGAACGCGGGGGCGGGCGCGAGCATGGGCACGGGTGCCGGGGCGTCGGCCGGCGAGGCCACTCCCGGCCCCCGCGGCACCACTGCCCGTGGCACCACTCCCGGCGGCACCGCTCCCCGCGGCACCACTCGCGGCGGAGCCACCGATCCTGAGGGCGGTCCGCACGGCGGCCCGGAGCGGCCCGGCGGCCCTGGCGAGAGCCCGAAGGCCTGAGCCGTGGCGGCCGAACCGGAGCGCCGGCGGCCGGCGCCCGCCGAGGGCCTCACCGAGCGGGGGATGGTCGAGCTGGAGGGCTATCTCCTCTTCGCCGCCCACCATGAGGAGGCCAAGCGGGGCGCCGACCGGTTCACCGCCCAGCTGCCCTGGCTGACCACCGGCCAGCGGGAGGACGTGCAGCGGGTCTACGTCCGAGACCGGATCGAGGTCTACCGGGACGCCAACTCCGGTGTGCTGCGCCGGGCCGAGGAACTGCGCCAGGAGTACGGCGACCGCTACCGGCAGCTGCGGGCGCGGTGCCTCGCCGCCACTCTGGCGAGCGGGACGCTGATGCTCTGCGCGGCAGTGGCGAGCAGCCGGCTGGGCGGCAACTGACCGGTACCCGAGTCATCAGTGAAGGGAGCATCAGCGTCTATGCACCTGCTGGTCAACGGCGGCAGTGAGCGCCGCGTCACCGGAGAGGTCCTGGTCCCCAACTCCAAGTACCACGCCCACCGGGCACTGATCCTGGCCTCGCTCGCCGACGGCACCAGCCGGATCCGCGGGCTCTCCGACGCCCGCCATGTGCAGTACACCGTGAGGCTGCTGCGCGGGCTCGGGGTGGGGGTCCGGGTGGAGGGCGACACCTTCGTGGTGGAGGGGCTGGGCGGCACCTACCACCCCCGCAGGTCCGAGGTCTCGGCCGGCAGTTCCGGCACCACGCTGTACTTCATGCTGGGCCTGGCCGCGCTCTCCGATCGGCCGGTCTCGGTCACCGGGCAGAAGTACTTCCGCCGCCGGCCGGTGGGGCCGCTGCTGGCCGGGCTGCGGCAGATGGGCGTCGGCGTCGAGTCGCCGGACGACTGCCCGCCGGTGCTGGTGTCGGCCGGGCGGCCGAAGGGCGGCCGGGTGCGGATCGCCGGGACCCTCTCGCAGTGGATCTCCGGGCTGATCCTGCTGGCGCCCTTCGCCACCGGGCCGACCGTGGTCGAGGTGGAGGGGGTGCTCAACGAGCGGACCTACCTGGAGCTGACGGTCGCCATGATGCGCCGGTTCGGCCTGGAGGTCGGGGTGTCCGCGGACTGGCGGCGGTTCGAGATCGAGCCGGACCAGCGCGCCCGGCCCACCGAGCTGACCCTGCCGCCGGACATCGGCTCGGCCGCCTTCGGCATCGCCGCCGCCGCCGTCCACCCGGCGGACGTGCTGCTGCGCGGCCTGGACCGGCTGACCGGCGGGCCCGCCGACCACCCCGAGGTGCACTTCCTGGAGCTCGCCGCCGGGATGGGCGTCCCGATGGAGCTGGTCGACCTGCCCGCCGGCCAGGGCCGGGCGGGGGAGCGGGCGGTCCGGATCCGGCACGACGGGACGCCGCTCAAGGGCACCGACGTGGACTGCCGGGACGTCCCGGACATGCTGCCGGTGCTCTCCGCGATGGCCTGCTTCGCCGAGGGCGAGACCGTCTTCCGGCATGTCGCCCACACCCGCCTCAAGGAGTCCGACCGGGCCGCCGCGATGCTCCAGCTGAACGCCATGGGCGGGGAGCTCCGCCTGGACGGGGACGCGCTGCGGGTGGCCGGGGTCGGGCGGAGGCGCCGGCTGCGGGGGGCGCCGCTCTCCTCCTTCAACGACCACCGGGTGCTGATGTCCCTCGCGGTGGCCGCGTCCCGGGCCGAGGGGCCGTCCACCCTGACCTACCCCAACGCCTACCGGATCTCGTACCCGCGGTTCCTGGAGGCGATGAACGCCCTCGGGCTGCCGATGTCGGTGGAGTCCGGGAAGCGGCCGTCCGGCGCCGGCGGCGGACTGGAGCCGGAGCTGCTGCGTCCAGGCAGGGCCGCCGGGATCGGGCTGCCGGAGTGGGTGGCCCGGCGTGCCCGCTCGCGCCCGGACGAGACCGCGGTGGTGGAGGTCCGCGCCGACCGCGTCGACCGCGTCGACCACGCCGACCGCGCGGACCGGGCGGACCGCGCGGACCTGGCGGGCGCCGAGGAGGGTCGGCTGACCTGGCGGGAGCTGGCCGAGCGCAGCGACCGGGCGGCCGAGCTGCTGCGCCGGCTCGGGGTGCGGCCGGGGGAGCGGGTGGCGTACCAGCTGCCGAACCGGCTGGAGTTCGCCGTGCTGTCGCTGGCCGTGCTGCGGATCGGGGCGGTCTGCTGCCCGATCATGCCGATCTTCCGGGAGCGGGAGGTCGGGGACATCCTACGGCGCTCGCAGGCGCGGGTGCTGGTGGTGGCCGACGGGTACCGGGGCCGGCGGCCGGCCGAGGAGGTCGCCGGGCTGCCGGCGGACGAACTGGCCGGCCTTGAGCAGGTACTGGTGCTGCCGTCGGGACCCGGCGGCCGGCCGGGCGCGCTGCCCTCCGGCGGCGGCCTGATCTGGCGGCACTGGGACGAGGCGCTGGCCGAGGTGACGGTCGATCAGCGGACCCGCGAGGAACTGGACGCGCTGCGGCCGGCGCCGGACGCGCCCGCCCAGCTGCTCTTCACCTCCGGCACCTCGGGCCGGCCCAAGGGCGTGCTGCACACCGCCGGCACCCTCAGCCGGGCGGCCGCGATGGAGATCCGGCACCTCGGCCTGGACCGCTCGGACGTGGTCTGGGTGCCCTCCCCGCTGGCCCACCAGACCGGTTTCCTCTACGGGATGTGGCTGGCGCTGGAGTTGGGCGTCCCGATGGTGGTGCAGCCGGAGTGGGATCCGGCGGCCGGGCTGCGGGCGGTCCGCGAGCACCGGGTGAGCTTCGTCCAGGCGGCCACGCCGTTCCTGGCCGATCTGGTGCGGGCCGTGGAGGAGCAGCCGGACGGGCCGGAGTCGGTGCGCTCGCTGCGGATCTTCGTGGCCACCGGGGCCGCCGTCCCGCGCGGGCTCGCCGAGCGCGCCACCCGGGTGCTCGGCGCCGCGGTCTGCGGGGCCTTCGGCACCACCGAGACCTGCCTCGGCGCGCTGGCCTCGCCCGCCGACGACCCGGCGCTGCGCTGGGGCACGGACGGCAGGGCGCTGGACGGCGTACGGCTGCGGATCACCGACGACGAGGGGCGGGAGCTGCCGGCCGGCCAGGAGGGCAACTTCGAGCTCCGCGGGCCGACGGTCTTCCAGGGCTACCTGGAGCGGCCGGACCTCACCGCGGAGGCCTTCACCAAGGACGGTTGGTACCGCACCGGGGATCTGGCGGCCGTCGACGAGAGCGGCTTCCTGCGGATCACCGGACGGGTCAAGGACGTCATCAACCGGGGCGGGGAGAAGCTCCCGGTCGCGGAGATCGAGCAGCTGCTCCACGAGCACCCCTCGGTGGCGGAGGCGGCGGTGGTCGCCATGCCGGATCCCCGGCTGGGCGAGCGGGCCTGCGCGTTCGTCGCCCTGCGGCCGGGCGCGGGGACGCTGACGCTGGATCAGCTCCGCACCTTCCTGGACGGCCGGCGGATGGCCAAGCAGTACTGGCCGGAACGGCTGGAGACGCTCGACCGGCTGCCGCGCAACGCGGCCGGCAAGGTCCAGAAGTACGCCCTCCGCGAGCTCGCGGCGGAGCCGGCGGGGTAGTCGGCCGCTCGGCGGTGCCGTCCGCGCTACCGCCGGGGTGCGGGCGGCGGGGAGTCGAGGAGCTCGGCCAGCCGGAAGGCCAGGTCGAGGGACTGGCTGCGGTTGAGGCGGGGGTCGCAGAGGGTCTCGTAGCGCCGGGAGAGGTCGCCGAGGGCGACCTCCCGGCCGCCGCCCACGCATTCGGTGACGTCGTCCCCGGTCAGCTCGACGTGGATGCCGCCGGGATGGGTGCCGAGCATCCGGTGGACCTCGAAGAAGCCGGCCACCTCGGCCAGCACGTCGTCGAAGCGGCGGGTCTTGTGGCCGCTCTCGGCGGTGAAGGTGTTGCCGTGCATCGGGTCGCAGATCCACACCGCGGGCGAGCCCGTCGCCGCCACCCGTTCCACCAGCGGCGGCAGCACCTCGCGGATCCGGGCCGCGCCCATCCGGGTGATCAGCACCAGCCGGCCCGGCTCGTGCTCCGGATCGAGCCGGGCGATCAGGGCGAGGGCCTCCTCCGGGGTCGTCGAGGGCCCCAGCTTCACGCCGACCGGGTTGCCGATCCTGGACGCGAACTCGACGTGGGCGTGGTCGAGTTGGCGGGTGCGCTCGCCGATCCAGAGCAGATGGGCGGAGACGTCGTAGAGCTCGCCGGTACGGGAGTCGGTGCGGGTCAGCGCCGACTCGTAGTCCAGCAGCAGGGCCTCGTGGGAGGAGTAGAACTCGGCGGTGCGGAACTCGCGGGGGTCGGCGCCGCAGGCCTGGACGAAGTCCAGGGCGGCGGTGATCTCCCGGGCGAGCCGCCGGTAGCGCCGGCCGGCCGGCGAGTCGCGGACGAAGTCCCGGTTCCAGGCGTCGAGCCGGCGGAGGTCGGTGTAGCCGCCCTCGGTGTAGGCGCGGATCAGGTTCAGGGTGGCGGCGGAGGACTGGTACGCCCGCAGCAGCCGGCGCGGGTCGGGGGTGCGGTCGGCCGCCGTGAAGGCCGGGCCGTTGACCGCGTCCCCGCGGTAGGCGGGGAGGGTGGTGCCGTTCCTGGTCTCGGTGGGCCGGGAGCGCGGCTTGGCGTACTGGCCGGCGATCCTGCCGACCTTCACCACCGGCATCTTGGCCGCGTAGGTGAGGACCGCGGCCATCTGCAGCAGTGTCTTCAGCTTGGCCTGGACCCGGTCCGCGGTGACGGCGTCGAAGGCCTCCGCGCAGTCCCCGCCCATCAGCAGGAAGGCCTGTCCCCGGGAGACCGCGGCGAGGCGTTCCCGCAGCTGGTCGCATTCGCCGGCGAAGACCAGCGGGGGAAGTCCGGCGAGTTCGCTCCGCACCTCATGCAGGGCCTCGGGGTCCGGCCAGGGGGGCTGCTGGGCGGCCGGGCACCAGTCGAGCCGGGACAGCGCCGAGGGCAGCGGCAGGCGGAGTTCGCCCAGTTCCTTGCCGGGCGGGCCGGGCAACGGAGTCGCCACGAGGCGGCGTACCTGATCGACGGACGAACGCATCGCTGCTCCCTCCACCCGGTACGGGTTCGGGTAGATCCTTCCACGCGGGGCGGGGGATGCCGGGGCGGTGCGGTGCGGCGAACGGTGGATTACTCGTCGCCGAGGTCGGTGCGGTTGCAGGCGAGGACGCCGGAGATCTCGGCCAGCCGGGCGACCAGGCCGTCCACGTCGCCGCGGCCCTGCACGGTCATCTCCACCTCGATGGTGCGCTCCTCGACGCCGTCGTCCTCGTCCTCGTCGCGGCGCTCCTCCCCGTTCTCGCCGTCCTGGCTGCGGTGGGTGATGCGGCGCCGGGACGACCTGTCGGTGCGCTCCGACACGGTGGACAGCTCGGTGAGGGCGAAGCCGAACTGCACGCACTGGTTGACCAGTTCGCGCATCAGGCCCTGCCCCTGGATATAGGTGATGCGGAGGCCGATCCCGCGGTTGCGCAGCGCCGGGAGGCGGCCGGCCAGCGGCCGGATCACGTAGCCGAGGGCGAAGTAGGCGAGGGTGGCGGTCAGCGCGAGGAGGGGCAGGCCGGCGGCGGCCGCGGAGCCGACGGCCGCGGTGAGCCAGATGGCGGCCGCGGTGGTGATCCCGCGTACCGAGCCGCGCTGGACGAAGATCACGCCGCCGCCGATGAAGCCCAGCCCGGAGACGATCTGCGCGGCCATCCGGGAGGGGTCGGCGACGATCATCCCCTCGTGGAGGACGTCGGTCCAGCCGTACTTGCTGATCAGGGTGAAGAGCGCGGAGCCGATCCCGACGACGGTGTAGGTGCGCAGGCCGGCGGCCTTCTGCCGGATCTCCCTCTCCAGGCCGATCGCCGAGGAGAGGACGAAGGCGATCGCGAACTCCGCTACCTGCGACCATCCCTGACCGAAGGGCTCGCTCACCGAGCCGGCTTGCGACAACATCCGCCAATGATCCACCACGGACCCGGTACTCGGCGAGTGATGCGCTGTTGACTCGGCCGCGATACAGAAGAACACTTTCTGTAACAGTATGCCCATCCAGGGAGGCCGTTGTGCCGTCGGAGGAGCGCGGACCCGAGCCGCTCGGCCCGGAGACCATCACCTGGCGGTACTTCGGGGACTGGAGGTCGCTGCCGCTGGCGCTGTGGGCCGGCTCGATGCAGAACATGCACCCCGGTCTCGGCGCCGGGGTCGAGCAGCACTCGCGGTTCTTCGAGGAGCGCTGGGAGCGGCTGTTCCGCTCGCTGTACCCGATCGGCGGCGTGGTGTACGACGGGCCAGGCGCCCGGCGGACGGCGCATCAGGTGCGGGACTACCACCGGACGGTGAAGGGCGTCGACGCCGAGGGCCGCCGCTACAGCGCGCTGGAGCCGGAGACCTGGTTCTGGGCGCACGCCACCTTCGTGATGCTGCCGGTGCTGATCACCGACCACTTCGACCGGCCGCTGACGCCGGAGCAGAAGGAGGCCTACTACCAGGAGGCGCTGCGCTGGTACCGGCTGTACGGCGTCAGCGACCGGGCGGCGCCGCGGACCTGGGCCGGGTTCGAGGAGTACTTCGACCGGATGTGCCGGGAGGTGCTGGAGGACAACCGGGCGACCCGGGCGGTCCTGGACGTCAGCCGGCTCGGCCCGCCGCCGTCGCTCCGCCGGCTGCCGGACGCGGTGTGGGCGGTGCTGCGGCGGCCGGCGACGGCGCCGATGGCCTGGCTCGCGGTGGGGCTGTGGCCGGAGCCGGTGCGGCAGCGGCTCGGGTACCGGTGGACGCGGCGGGACGCGGTGCTGCTGTGGCTGCTGGGGCGGGTGGTCGCGGGGGTGTGGCGGCTGGTGCCGTTCCGGCTGCGCTACCACCCGCGGGCGCGGGCCGGTTGGGCGCGGGCGCGGGGGGAGGCGGTGCCGCCCCCGGAGACGCCGGAGAAGTACCTGCCGCCGCGGGCGCGCCGGGGCGAGCCGACCCACTACGTTCCGGAGCGGTACCGGCCCGCCGGGCGGGACGGCGGCTGAGGGGCGCGCGGGCCGGTTCGCTCTTGTCGATGAGGGCGCGCCGGCCGGGTGGCTCTTGTCGATCGGACGTTCGTTCAGCTAGCGTCCGAGCCGACGCAGCGTGCAGCGCGGGAGGCAGATGTGACACCGTCCTCGGCACAGCAGGGCCCACTCTCCGGCGTGCGGGTCGTGGAGCTCGCCGGCATCGGGCCCGGCCCGTTCGCCGCCATGCTGCTCGGCGACCTCGGCGCCGACGTGGTCCGGGTCGACCGGCCGAGACCCTCGCCGGTCGGCACGGCGAAGCCGGGGGCCGACGTCAGCAACCGGAACAAGCGCTCGGTGGTGATCGACCTCAAGTCCCCCGAGGGCCCCGGTCTCGTCCTCGACCTGGTCGAGCGCGCGGACCTGCTGATCGAGGGCTACCGCCCCGGGGTGACCGAGCGGCTCGGCGTCGGCCCGGCCGACTGCCTGGCCCGCAACCCCGCCCTGGTCTACGGCCGGATGACCGGCTGGGGCCAGGAGGGCCCGCTCGCCGACCGCGCCGGGCACGACATCGGCTACCTCGCCACCGCCGGCGTCCTCGGCATGATCGGCCAGGAGGACGGTCCGCCCGCGATCCCCGCCAACCTCCTCGGCGACTACGCGGGCGGTTCGCTCTACCTGGTGGTCGGCCTGCTGGCCGGGCTGGTGCACGCCCGCTCCACCGGGCGGGGCCAGGTCGTCGACGCGGCCATCGTGGACGGCTCGGTCCACCTCACCTCGATGCTGATGGGCCTCCTGGGCTCCGGCGCCTGGCAGGACCGGCGCGGCGTCAACCTCCTGGACGGAGGCGCCCCCTACTACGGCGTCTACCGCACCGCGGACGGCGAGTACATGGCGGTCGGCGCCCTGGAGCCGCAGTTCTACGCCGAGTTCGCCGAGCTGCTCGGCCTCGGCCCGGACGCCCCCGGGCAGCACGACCACTCCCGCTGGCCCGAGCTGCGCGAGCGGATCGCCGCCCGCTTCGGCACCCGTACCCGTGAGGAGTGGTCCGCCGTCTTCGAGGGGACGGACGCCTGCGTCGCACCGGTGCTGAGACTCCGTCAGGCCGCCGGGCATCCGCATATGGCCGCCCGGGGCACCTATCTCACCCCCGAGGACGGCGTCCTCCAGCCGGCGCCCGCCCCCCGCTTCTCCGAGACCCCCGGCGCCCTCCGGCTGCCGCCCGCCGCCCCCGGCGAGCACGGCGCGGAGGTCGCCCGGGACTGGGGCGTGCCGGGCCTCACCGCCGGCTCCTCCGGCTCCGCCGCATCCGGCGGGACCGCCGGGGCCGCCGCATCAACCGACTCCGCCGGCTCCGCCGCATCCACCGACTCCACCGACTCCGGGAAGGACGCCTGATGGCCGCCCTCGAACTCGCCGCGAACCTGCCGTACGCAGCCGACGCCAGGACCGCCGCGGACCAGGCGGCCGACCTGGAGAAGGCCGGTCTGGACACCATCTGGGTCGCCGAGGCCTACGGCTTCGACGCGGTCAGCGTCCTCGGCTACCTGGCCGCCCGCACCTCCCGGGTCAAGCTCGGCTCGGCGATCGTCAACATCTACTCCCGCACCCCCGCGCTGCTCGGGCAGACCGCAGCCGGCCTGGACGCGATCTCCGGCGGCCGCTTCATCCTCGGCCTCGGCACCTCGGGGCCGCAGGTCATCGAGGGCTGGCACGGCCTCCCGTACGACCGGCCGCTGGGGCGGACCCGCGAGGTGGTGGACCTGGTCCGGCGGATACTCCGGCGCGAGGTCATCGAGCACCACGGCCTCTACGACATGCCGCTGCCGCCCGAGAAGGGCGGCAGCCTCGGCAAGCCGCTGAAGATCCTCACTCATCCGGTCCGGGACGCGGTGCCGATCTGGATCGCCGCCCTCGGCCCGGCGAACGTCCGGATGACCGCGGAGATCGCGGACGGCTGGATCCCCACCCTCTTCCTGCCGGAGAAGGCGGACCGGGTCTGGGGCGAGGCGCTCGCCGAGGGGAGGGCCAAGCGCCCCGCCGAGCTCGGACCGCTGCGGATCACCGCGGGCGGACTGGTCGCGGTCCTCGAGGACGAGGACGAGATCCGCCGCACCCGTGACCTGGCGCGGCCTCAGATCGCCCTGTACGTGGGCGGGATGGGCGCCCGCGGCAAGAACTTCTACAACAACATCGCCCGGGCCTACGGCTACGAGAAGGAGGCCGCGCTGATCCAGGACCTCTACCTCTCCGGCCGGAAGAAGGAGGCCGAGGCGGCGGTCCCGGCCGAGTTCGTGGAGCAGATGACGATGGTCGGCCCGGCCGGCTACGTCCGCGACCGGATCGAGGCCTACCGCGCGGCCGGGGTGACCACGCTGAACATCAACCCGGTCGGCCCGGAGCCGGCGAAGGTCGTCGAGCAGGTCAGGAACTGGGTGTAGCGGCGGCGCCGGCCCCCGCCAGCACCGCGTCCACGGTGCGGCGGAGGGCCGCCGCGTCCGGCCGCGGCGACTCGCGGTCGGCGTAGAGGAGGTGCGCGGCGCCGATCAGGGTGGGGGCCAGCACGGCCGGATCGGCCTCCGGGGCGAGCCGGCCGGTCTCCTGCTCGGCCGCGAGGTAGTGCCGGACGATCCGGGTCGCCTCGGCGAGCAGCGGCAGCCCGCGCGGCACTAGCTCGCGCAGCCGGGCGCGCAGGCCGTCCCGAGCGATCACCAGGCCGACCTCGGCCGCCACCAGCGGGGTGAAGACCTCGTCGAGGGTGTCCGCGAGGTTCTCCGCGATCCCGCCGAGGCCGATCCGCCCGCTCAGGGTGCGTCCCCGCGCCTCCAGCCAGCCGATCCGGTCCCGGACCAGGGCGGCGAGGAAGTCGTCGAAATCCGCGAAGTGCCGGTGCAGCACGCCTTTGGCGCAGCCGGCCTCGGTGGTGACGGCACGGCTGGTCAGGGCGTTGGGTCCGGAGTCGAGCAGGATCCGCTCGGCCGCGGCGAAGAGCTGCGTGCGGGGGTCCCGCAGGGCTGTCCCGGTGGGCACTCCACGACCTCCTGGGGGGCGTCGGGGTCTAGAGTGGGCGCATGCCCACTACATCTTCGGAAGGTTCGACAGGCAAGTATCCGTCAGGGGCCGAGCCGCACAAGGCCCGCGAGACGGCCGAGGGCTTCGGGGCCAACGCGGCCCGGTACGACCGGACCCGGCCCGGATACCCGCAGCGGCTGATCGCCCGGATCACCGCGGCGGCCGACACCAGCGCGGACGGCGGGCGGCCCACCGTGCTCGACGTCGGCTGCGGGACCGGGATCGCCTCAAGGCTGCTGCAGTCCGCCGGTTGCCGGGTGCTCGGGGTCGAACCCGACGCCCGGATGGCCGAGTTCGCCCGGGCGCGGGGCACCGAGGTGGAGGTCTCCACCATCGAGGAGTGGGACCCGGCCGGCCGGCGGTTCGACGCGGTGGTCGCCGGACAGGCCTGGCACTGGGTGGACCCGGTGGCCGGGGCGGCACGCGCCGCGGAGGCGCTGCGGCGGCCGGCCGGCCGGCTGGTGGTGTTCTGGAACGTCTTCCGGGCCTCGGAGGAGGTGCAGCAGGCCTTCACCGCGGCCTACCGCCGGACGCTGACCGGGCTCCCCGAGGGGTTCCAGGCGCTGCCCGGCGCCGACGTCTACCAGCGGATGGTGGACATCGCGGCGAACGGCATCCGCGAGTCCGGTGCCTTCGAGGAGCCGCAGGAGTGGCGGCACGACTGGGAGCGGGAGTACACCCGCGACGAGTGGCTGGACCAGGTGCCGACCTTCGGCGGCTTCAACCGCTTCCCGCCCGAGCAGCTGGACGCGCTGCTGGCGGCCGTGGGCGAGGCGGTCGACGCGATGGGCGGCTCCTTCACCCTGGGGTACACGGCGGCGGCGGTTGCCGCCCGGGTGGCCGGCGACTGAGGCGCTCGGCTCGGCGGCGCGGGGCGCTCGGCCCAGCGGCGCGGGGGAGCCCGGCTCGGCGGCGCGGGGGCGCTCAGCGCAGCGGTGCGCGGGAGCCCGGCTCGGCGGCGCAGGGGCGCTCAGCGGCGCGGGGGGCGCTCCTCCCGCGCCGTCCCCGGAGTCGGAGGCCCGCCGGGGGGCTCCTCGGGAGGCGCTTGGGGCGAGGCGCCGGGGGGCTCCCCGGGAGGCCCTTCGAGCGGGCTGTCGGGGAGTTCCCCGGGAGGCCGTTCGAGCGGGGCGCCGGGGGGCTCCCCGGGAGGCCCTTCGAGGGGCTCGTCGGCAGGCGCGTCGAAGGAGGCGAGCAGCTCCCCGCAGTCGGCCAGCCGTAAGAGCCGCGCGACCTGGACCGTCGGCGTCAGCAGCCGCAGCCGGACGCCCGCCTCCCGGGCCAGCTCCTCGGCCCGCAGCAGCGACCTCAGCCCCGAGCAGTCGCAGAACTCGAGGAGCTGGAGGTCGAGCACCAGCGCCTCGGGCCGCCGGCTCAGCGCGGCATCCACCGCGCGGTCCGCCGCCTCGGTCGAGCCCATGTCCAACTCGCCTTCCAGTACGACGAGTTCGGTACGCCCGTCACCCACGCCGTAGAGCCGCAGCCGGGACTCGTGCCCGGCGGGCTGGGCGGCGGTGAGGTGATCGGTCGTCATGTCCCTGCTCTCCCGGAGGCGCGCCGACTGGCCTCGGCGGCTAACGATGGTGACGAGGAGCGGGGGCGCTGTCAATCGAATCGGGTATTCCGCTTCCGAATCGGTCCACCGCCTCGGCGTTCGCCCAATCCCCTTGACGCGTACCGGAGTTGGGGCCGCTCTGGGCGATCAGCGCGCCGGTGAGCACCAGCAGCCCGCCGACCACCTGCGGCAGGGCCAGCCGCTGGTCCAGCATGATCCACGAGCCGACCGCGGCCACCACCGCCTCCAGGCAGGCCACCACCCCGGCCACGGCGGGGGAGAGCATCCCGATCGCGGCGATCCCGGTCAGGTACGCCAGCACGGTGGCGATCAGCACCACCCAGGCCAGCAGCAGCCACGCGGGCGCGTGCAGCCCGCCCATCGGCACCGTCCGGCCGAGCACCGCCCAGTGCAACCCCCACGGCCTGGCCAGCGCGGTCATCACCACGGCACCGAAAATCATCCCCCACGCGGTCAGCGCCAGCGGCGGCACCGTCCGGCCGTCCGCCCCGGGGTCCGAGGCCGCCTCGGAGAAGAGGAAGTACCCGACCTGGCAGCAGGCCGCGCCGAGGCCGAGCAGCACCCCGACCGGCCGCAGCCCGCCCAGCCCCGCCCAGACCTCCACCACGCAGGCCAGCCCGGCCACCGCGACCACCGCGCCCAGGGCCGCCGCCCGGGTCACCGGCTTGCGCTGGACGAACCGCACCCAGCCGAGGATCAGCGGCGGCGCCAGGTACTCCAGCAGCAGGGCCACCCCCACCGGGATGTCCGAGATGGCCGAGAAGTAGCAGGTCTGGACGCCGGCGATGCCCAGCAGTCCGAAGCCGACCAGCACCCTGGGGCGCCGCCGCACCACCCAGGCGTGCCGGGCCGCCACCGGCAGCAGCACCAGGGCCGCCCCCGCCACCCGCAGCCACACCATGTCGAACGGCGGGACTCCGGCGTCCAGCAGCGGCTTCGCGGCGACCCCCGAGCCGCCGAAGGCCACCGCCGACACCAGCGCCACCGCGATACCGGCGGACCTTCCCGGGGCAGACGTCCTCATCATGCGGACATTCTGTACGGGGTCGAACGAGGGTGGCGTGTGCCGGGGGTCACATCCGGCCCGGGGGGCCGGATCGGTTCAGCTCCGGGGGAAGCGGGAGCGGAGGGTCCAGATCGCCGGGTTGTCCGCGAGGTCCTCGTGGAGGTCGACCAGGTCGGCGATCAGGTCGTGGAGGAAGTCCCGGGCCTCGCGCCGGAGTTCGGCGTGCCGGACGACGAGGGGGCGGGCGTCCGGAAGCCAGTCCGCGGAGATCTCGACGTGGCCGAACCGGCGGGAGAAGCGCAGCCGGTCGGCGGACTCGGTGAAGTCGATCTCGGCGTACTGCTCGCGGGCGGCGCGGGCGCCGGCGGGGTCGCGGTCCAGCAGTTCGACGGTGTCGCAGAGCGCCCAGGCGAAGTCCAGCACCGGGACCCAGCGCCAGGAGGTGGCGAGCTCGTCCTCGTCCACGGCGAGGTAGACGTCCCCGGAGAAGAGGTCGTGCCGCAGCGAGCGGACGTCCGCCGAGCGGTA
Source organism: Phaeacidiphilus oryzae TH49 (assembly GCF_000744815.1). NCBI lineage: Bacteria > Bacillati > Actinomycetota > Actinomycetes > Kitasatosporales > Streptomycetaceae > Phaeacidiphilus > Phaeacidiphilus oryzae. Next base: position 3,199,200 of record NZ_JQMQ01000005.1, on the reverse strand, counting down.
GTCCGTCTGCGGAGGATCCGGGAAGCGGAGCGAGAGCGAGTAGCCGATTTCCAGCACCCGATCATTAGACCAGCCGCGGATCGGCCCCCGGAAACGCCGTGGATTTCGCCGGGCCGTACGGGGATCATTGGGGGTATGCCCGATCCCATGGCCGTGCGCGTACGCGGCACCGTCGTCATCCCCGAGGCCGAGCTGGCCTGGCGGTTCTCGCGCGCGTCGGGGCCGGGCGGGCAGCATGTCAACACCTCCGACTCGGCGGTGGAGCTGCGGTACGACCTGGCGGCGTCGGCGGCGCTGCCGCCGGTGTGGCGGGAGCGGGCGCTGGAGCGGCTGGCCGATCGGCTGATCGACGGGGGCGTGGTCGCGGTCCGGGCCTCCGAGCATCGGTCGCAGTGGCGGAACCGGGAGGCCGCGGCGGTGCGGCTGGGCGCGCTGCTGACGGAGGCGGTGGCCCCGCCGCCGCGCGCGCGGCGCGCGACGCGGCCGTCCCGCGGGGCGAAGGAGCGCCGCTTGGCCGCGAAGCGGCACCGCAGCGACGTGAAGCGCTCCCGGTCCGGCCGCTATCCGGACTGAGCCCGCGGTGTCGGCGGGCGCGCCGATTCGGGGTCTGGGTTGCAGCTGGGTGGCCGTTGCCGTGTGCGGCGCTGCGGCGGGCGGGCCGCGCAGTTCCCCGCGCCCCCTTTTTGCGCCTTCGGCGCTGCGGCGTCTGGGTTGCAGCTGGGTGGCCGTTGCCGTGTGCGGCGCTGTGGTGGGCGGGCCGCGCAGTTCCCCGCGCCCCTTTTTTGCGCCTTCGGCGCTGTGCTGGGCGGTCGGCGGGCCGCGCAGTTCCCCAGGCCCCCTTTTTGCGCCTTCGGCGCTGTTCAGCCGAGGCCGCGGTAGCGGGAGCGGAAGTGGAGGAGGGGGGTGCCCTCGGGGCTGGGGATGGTGGCGTGGAGGACGCGGCCTACCAGGAGGTTGTGGTCGCCTGCCGGCATCCGCTCGTGGGTGCGGCATTCGATGGTGGCCAGGGCACCGCCCACCAGCGGCGCGCCGCTCGCCTCGCCCCGGCGGTACGGGATGTCCTCGAAGAGGAGGCGGTCGCTGACCCGCCCCTTCATGGCGAAGCGCCCGGCGATATGGCGCTGGCTCTCGGAGAGGATGGAGACCGCCCAGTGGTCGATCCGGCTGAGCGCCTCGTCCATCCGGGAGTCCTGCCGCAGCGAGATCAGCACCAGCGGGGGCTCCAGGGAGACCGACATGAACGCGGTCGCGGTCATCCCGATGTCCTCGCCGCGCGGCCCGTCCTCCTCGTCGTGGGCGGTGACCAGCACCACTCCCGAGGCGAGCCGTCCGAGAGCGGCCCGGAAGTCCTCGGGGGAGACTTCGGCTTCCGGCTCGCTCTCGGTCCGGGGCTGGGTCTGGGGCTGGGTCTGCGCGGCGTCGTACACGTGATGAACCGTATCTTCGCCACCGCGGAGCGCGCATCGGCCCTCGGACCGATCTCCGACCGGGACCACGGTCCCGTGTAACGCCCGGAACAGGACCTGAGTTGGCGTCATATGCCGTACTCTGTCCGGGAATCGAGGAGATGCTCGGGTCGTCCCGTGTTGCCGGTGGTGTGATTTGACTCACAAGGGTACAACTTCTGCTGACCCAGCGTGCCGGGCGATGTGCTCGCTGTGATTCAGTGGGTTGTGCCAGCGGGGGGAGCATTTTTAGGCGAGCATTCAACAACCGGCCGCGGTGGTTCCGCCGCCCGGGCAGGGAGGGGAGTGCGTACATGGAGACGGAGTCGGAGCCGTACGTCCGCCTCGCCACCCTGCGCACCCTTCACCGGATCATCGCCGAACTGAACGCGGCCCGCAGCCTGGCCGACACGCTGCAGGCGGTGGTCGAGGGGGCGGTGAACGGGCTGGGTTTCGACGCCGCCGCGGTCAATCTGGTGCGGCCGGACGGCGATCTGGTGGTCTCCGCCGTCTTCGAGCGGACCAGCGGGCCGCTCGCCGACTACGGCGACGCCTCCGGATCCTCCTCGGTCCCCGCCGACTCGTCGATCGGCATCGGCTCGATCCTCGGCCAGACCGGCACCCGCGCCTCCTGGGAGCGGCTGCTGAGCATCGGCGAGCAGTGGGGCGACCTGATCTTCGTCCCGCACGAGCGGTCCTGGGCCTGGGAGCCCGACATCCCCAAGGTGGTCGGCGGCCAGTCCTGGAGCGGCGACGAGCACGCCTGGCATCCCGAGGACAGCCTCTTCGCCCCGATGTTCAGCCCCGGCCGGGAGCTCCTCGGCGTCCTCTCCGTGGACCGCCCGCGCAACGGCAGGCGCCCCGGCACCTGGGTGCGCGAGGCGCTGGAGATGTTCTCCCTCCAGGCGTCGATAGCCATCAACAACGCCCGCCTGCGCGCCGAGATGCAGCGCGCCCTGGCCCGCCTGGAGCAGGAGCAGCAGGCGCTCCGGGCCAGTGAGGAAAGCTTCCGCCAGGCCTTCGAGTACGCGCCCAGCGGGATGGCGATCACCGAGCTCCACGGCGACCAGCGGTCCATGCTGACCCGCGTCAACGACGCCCTGTGCCGGCTGCTGGGCCGCTCCCGCTCCTCCCTCCGCCGGCAGTCCTTCGCCGACCTGGTGCACCCGGAGGACCGCGCCCTGCTGGAGCGCACCTCCGCCGAGGGCGGCCGGGCCGAGCTCCGGCTGGCCCGCCGGGACGGCGCCTACCTCTGGGTCTCTTTGCGCAACTCGGTCGTCGCGGACGCCTCCGAGGGCCCGCGCTTCCTGCTCACCCACGTCGAGGACATCGAGGAGCGCAAGCGCCACGAGCTCCAGCTCGCCCACCGGGCCAGCCATGACGCGCTCACCGGGCTGCCGAACGGCGCCGAGCTGCGCAACCGGCTCAGCCTGCGGCTGTGCGCCCGCCCGGACGCCCCGACCGGCCCGGCCATGCGCGACTTCGCGGCCGGCGGCCCCGGACTCGGCGGGACGCCGGGCATCGCCGGCGCCTCCTCCAGCGCCCGCCACGAGGGGCTGGAGGCCTGGATCGCCGGCGACACCCCGCCCCGCGGCCACGGCTACGACCTCAACGCCTTCGACTTCGACTCCAGCGTCGGCTACGACCACGTCCACGCCGTCCCGCCGAACCAGCAGGACCCGCGGAACCCCGGCGGCCGGGGCCGCGGCCTCGCCGTCCTCTTCTGCGATCTGGACGGCTTCAAGTCGATCAACGACCGCTTCGGCCACAACGCCGGCGACATCGTGCTGATCGAGGTGGCCCGCCGGCTCCAGCACGCGGTGCGCGAGCACGACACGGTCGCCCGGCTGGGCGGCGACGAGTTCGTGGTCCTCGCGGACGGCCTGGACCAGGAGCAGGCCAAGGACCTCGCGGGCCGGCTGCGCACCGCCGTGGTGCCGCCGATCCGGATCGAGGGCCGCACGGTCCGGGTCGGGGTGTCGATGGGCATCGGCTGGGCGGGCTGCGGAATGAGCATCGACGAGGTGCTGCACACCGCCGACGAACTCATGTACGTCGAGAAGCGCTCGCGTTCGGGCGGCCGCTCCCACCGGCGCGCGGGATAGGGTGCCCTCGCGCTGGGCGCGCCTGAGCGCTCACCCGTAGGAGGTAGGGTACGCGGGGTACCCGTGCCAGATTTGGGGAGTGACATCTCGATGACAGCCGATCACAACGGTCTGCCCGAGGATGACGACCCGTTCGGCTACCTCTACCGTCCGGACGGCGAATCCGGTGCCTCGGGCGACGGCTCCGAGGCGCCCACCCGCCAGCAGGGCGTCCCGAGGCGTTCCTTCGCGGGCACGGCGCAGGTCGGACGCACCACCTACGGAGCCTCGGCGCCGTACGGGGCCGCTCCTTACCAGCAGCAGGCCCCCGGCTATCAGCAGCAGGCCCCCGGGTACCAGCAGCAGCCTCCGGCCGGCCCGTACGGCGGCCAGGTCCCGCAGCAGCAGGCGCAGCAGCCGCCCGGCGGCGGCCACGGCCGCTCGGCCGGGCGCGGCAGCGGGCGGCGCGGGCCGGGCGGCGGGCGCGGGGTGATGATCGGCGCGGCCGCGGTGGTCGCCGCGATCGTGATCGGCATCGGTATCGCGGTCTTCAACAACAACGGCGACTCCCACGGCAACGCCGGCGCGGGTTCCAGCAGCAGCGCGACCACGGGGCAGTCCAACGACACCGCCTCGCCGAGCGCCCCGGCCAACGCCCCGCTGCCGGGCGTGGTGGACGCCGACACCCTGGTCCTCAGCCCTGGGCTGACCACCAACAACGATCACGCCGGAGCCAAGTCCAAGGACGGCAAGTTCGTCGAGACCATGCCCGCGGGCTCCTCGGTGAGCTGGCAGGTCAACGTCCCCAAGGCCGGCTTCTACCACCTGTGGGTGCGCTACGCGAACGCCGGCAAGGACAGCGGGCTGACGGTGACGGTGAACGGCAAGGCCAACTCCAAGCCGATCGACCTCAGCAACTGGTCCCACTCCAGCGACTGGGCGCAGGCCTGGTACCGCTCCTGGGCCGGGGTCCAGCTGAACAGCGGCCAGAACACCATCGTCCTCTCCTCCGGCGCCGGCCAGGGCAACGTCAACCTGGACCAGTTCGCGCTGAACACCAGCGGCTCCCCGGACGGCGGCTGGGGCTGGTGATCAGTCGGCCGGCTCCCGCGGGGACGGCACCGAGGCCACCACGGAGCTGAGCCGGCGGACGGTGTCCGCCATCGCGTCCCGCCCGGGCGCGAGGTACCGCCGCGGGTCCACCACCGAGGGATGCTCGGCCAGGTAGGCGCGGACCTCGGCGCTGAAGGCCGTGTTCAGCGCCGTGCCGATGTTGATCTTCGTCATCCCGGCGGCCACCGCCCCGGTCAGCTCCTCGTCCGGGACGCCCGAGGAGCCGTGGAGCACCAGCGGGACCGGGACGGCCGCGCGCAGCCGGCCGATCAGCTCGCGGTCCAGCACGGCGGTCCGCTCGGTCATCGCGTGCGAGCTGCCCACCGCCACCGCCAGCGCGTCCACCCCGGTGGCCGCGACATACGCGGCGGCCTCGGCCGGATCGGTCCGCACGCCGGGGGTGTGGGCGTCCCCGGGCTTGCCGCCGACCCGGCCCAACTCGGCCTCCAGCCACAGTCCCTGACGGTGCGCCCAGTCCGCCGCCTCCCGGGTGGCGGCGACGTTCCCGTCGTACAGCAGCGCCGAGGCGTCGAACATCGCCGAGGAGAAGCCGGCCTCCGCGGAGGACCGCAGCAGCCCGGCGTCCTCGACATGGTCCAGATGGAGCGCCAGCGGCACCTCCGCCGACTCGGCGACCGCTGCCGCCGCACGGGCCAGCGGCAGCAGCCGGTCGCCGTGGAAGCGGACCGCGTTCTGGCTGATCTGCAGGACCGCCGGAGAGCCGGCCGCCTCGGCGCCGGCGGCGATCGCCTCCGCGTGCTCCAGGGTGATCACGTTGAACGCGGGCAGCCCGCGCCCGTCCGCACGTGCCGCCGCGACCAGCTCCCCGGTGGTGGCCAGCGTCATCTGTCGTTCCCCCCAAGGGTCGTGACGAGCAGTCGGTTCTACTTCGCGACGGGGAGCCGGTCCCGACCGGTGACCCAGGCGCCCTTCCGCATCACGGCGGACACGTTCCAGTCGGCGTCCAGCACCACCAGGTCGGCGTCCTTGCCGGGCTCCAGGGAGCCGACCCGGTCGCCGAGGCCCAGCAGCCGGGCGGGGTTGAGCGAGATCATCCGGGAGGCCGTGTGCGGGGCCAGCCCGTTGAGGGTCACCGCCCGCCGGTAGGCCACGTCCAGGGTGAGGGTGGAGCCCGCGATCGAGCCGCCCTGGACCAGCCGGGCCACCCCGTCCTCGACCCGCACCTGGAGCGGGCCGAGCGGGTAGAGGCCGTCGCCCATCCCAGCCGCGCCCATCGCGTCGGTGATCAGCGCCACCCGCTCCGGGCCGGCCGCCCGCAGCGCCAGGTCGACCACCGAGGGGTGGAGGTGCACCCCGTCGCCGACCAGCTCGACGGTCACCCGCTCGTCCTCCAGCAGGGCCACCACCGGGCCGGGGGCGCGGTGGTTGACGCCGGGCATGGCGTTGAACAGGTGGGTGGCGACGGTGGCGCCGGCGTCGACCGCGGCCAGGGTCCGGTCGTAGTCCGAGTCGGTGTGCCCGACGGCGGCGATCACCCCGAGGTCGGCGAGCATCCGCACCGACTCCAGGCCGCCGTCCAGCTCGGGCGCGAGGGTGACCATCCGCGCGGTGCCGCGGGCCGCGTCCACCAGCTTGCGGACCAGGGCCGGGTCGGGGTCGCGGAGGAGGTCCGGGTCGTGGGCGCCGCAGCGGTGCCGGCTGATGAACGGGCCCTCGAAGTGCACCCCGGCGAGCTCGCCCTGCTCGACCAGTTCGCTGAGGACGGCGGCCTGCCGGCAGACCTCGTCGATCTGCCCGGTGACGGTGGAGGCGACGGTGGTGGTGGTGCCGTGCTCCCGGTGGGTGCGGGCGGCGGTCAGGGCCTCCTCCGGGTCCCCGGAGGCGTACGAGGCGCCGCCGCCGCCGTGGACATGGATGTCCACGAAGCCCGGGACGACGGTGTACCCGGTGAGGTCGAGGACGGTGGCGCCGGCCTCGGCGCCGGCGTCGGCCGAGTCCGGGCCGGGGGCCTGGCCGATCTCCTCGATCCGGCCCCGGCCGTCGACGGCCAGCCGGCCGCCGGCCAGCGTCGACTCGGGCAGGACGAGAGCGGCCCCGGTCAGGACGGTGCGCTCCGCGGTTGTCAGCATTCCCGGCATTCCCGGTGTTCTCCTCATTCGGCTCGCGACTCCAGCAGGTCCCAAGCGAGCAGCCCCGCGCCCAGGCAGCCGGCGGTGTCTTTGAGCATCGCCGGTACGAGCGCGGGCGGCACCTGGAACGTCAGCCGTTCAAGCACCGCGGCGCGCAGGGGAGTGAAGAGCGTGTCGCCGGCCTCGGCGAGCCCGCCGCCGAGGATCACGGTCGCCGGATCGAGGAGGGTGTGCGCCATCACGATGCCGTCGGCGAGGGCGTCGACCGCCTCCTGCCAGACGGCGAGGGCGCGCGGGTCGCCCGCCTCGACCGCACGGGCGCAGTCCGCGGCGTCCGCGGCGGCGTCACCGGGCCGTCCGGAGGCCTCCGCCCAGGCGCGGCCGACGGCGCCGGCCGAGGCCAGCGTCTCCAGGCAGCCGCGTTGCCCGCATCCGCAGCGGGGGCCGCCGGGGCGGACCACGACGTGGCCGATCTCCCCGGACTGGCCGTGCGCGCCGGACTCGATCCGCCCGTCGATCCCGTAGCCGCCGGCGATGCCGGTGCCGAGGGCGACGAAGAGGAAGCGGTCCACGCCCTGCCCGGCCCCGAGCCGGCCCTCGGCGAGGGCGCCGGCGCGGACGTCGTGTCCCAGGGCGACGGCGTCGCCGCCGGCCAGGGCCAGCCGCTCGCTGAGGAGGCGCCGCATGGGGACGTCCCGCCAGCCGAGATTGGCCGAGAAGAGCGCCACCCCGCGCTGCTCGTCGATGGTGCCCGGGACGGTCACCCCGGCGGCGAGGGGTGCCTCGCCGAACCGGCGGAGCCCCTCGTCGCGGAGGTGCTCGGCGAAGCCGAGTATCCCCTCGACGACGGCGTCGGAGCCGTCGCCGTCCGGCCGGACGGTGGCCCGGCGCTCCTGGTGGAGCGCCTCGCCGTCGGGGGCGAGCAGCGCGGCTTTCATCACGGTGCCGCCCACGTCCAGTGCGATCACGTGCTTCACGCGCAGCAGTCTCCCTTGCCGGGGGCCAAGAGGTCTAGTCCATTCGAGGGCTGGTTTTCCGATCGCCGGGCGGCCGCGGGCGGGTACGTGGTCGCATGGCACCACCCACCCGCCCGCGGTCGCCGACGGACCGTCAGTCACCGCCCGTGGCGCGAGCTACGGCAGGATCACCGAGCGGGTCAGCGCTCGCGGGTGGTCGGGGTCGAGGCCCCGCCGCTCCGCCACCGCGACGGCCAGGCGCTGGACGCGGACCAGGTCCGCCATCGGGTCCAGGGCGTCGTCGACCGCCAGCCCGCCGGTCGCCGCGATCTGCTCGGACAGCCCCGCCGGCAGCGAGCCCAGCATCCAGGCCACCCGCCCCGGCGCGGTGACGCTGATCGGCCCGTGCCGGTACTCCATCGCCGGGTACGCCTCGGTCCACGCGCCGGACGCCTCGCGCATCTTCAGCGCGGCCTCCTGCGCGAGACCGCAGGACCAGCCCGCGCCGAGGAAGGTCCACTGCTCGGCGTCCACCGTCCCGGCCGGCAGCTCCTCGGCGATCGCCCGCTCGGCCTGCGCGGCGGCCGCCAGCACCGGCTCGGCGCCCTCCACGGAGGCCCGCAGCAGCGCCAGCGCGCTGGTCGCGAACCGGGTCTGCACCACCGACTCCTCGTCGGCGAAGTCCAGCACCAGCACCCGGCCGCCGTGGTCCGCGAGCTCCATCACCGGCGTCCGGGGATCGGCCGTGATCGCGGACAGCTCCACCGTCCCGGCGGGGAGTTCGCGCAGCTCGGAGAGGAGGGCGAGCACCTCGGACGTGGTCCCCGAGCGGCTCAGCGCGATGATCCGGTCGTAGCCGGAGGCCCGGCCGCGCGGGAACTCGGAGGCCGCGAAGGCGTCCGTCTCGCCGTGCCCGGCGGCCTCCCGCAGGGCGGCGTAGGACTGCGCGACGAACCACGAGGTGCCGCAGCCGGCCACGGCCACCCGCTCACCCTTCCGCGGCAGTGCGGCGGCCGCGTCCGGGCCGCCGCCCGTCTCGACTGCTTGGCGCCAGCACTCCGGCTGGGAGGCGATCTCGGTCTCGGTGCGGGTGGCAGCCATCCGGCGACTCCTCGGTCTGAGCGATTCTGTTTGATGGATAGCAGTTTCACGCATCTGCGTGCAATAGTGACTAGGCATCGCGCATCGAGGAAGGTCAACTCCGTGACCAGGCACGATCGTTGGAACGCACTGCTGGAACTGCTGGCCAGGGACGGGCGGCTGGAGGTCGAGGAGGCCGCCGAGGCGCTGGACGTCTCCGCCGCCACCATCCGCCGGGACCTCGACCAGCTGGCCGGCCGGCAGCTGCTGCTGCGCACCCGTGGTGGCGCGGTCGCGCACGGCGTCTCGTACGAGCTCCCGCTCCGGTACAAGACTGCCCGGCGCGCGCCGGAGAAACAGCGGATCGCCAAAGCGGTGGCCGAACTCCTCGCCCCCGGCGAGGTGGTGGGCTTCACCGGCGGCACCACCACCACCGAGACCGCCCGCGCGCTGGCCCTGCGGGACGAGCCGTTCACGGTGGTCACCAACGCCCTCAACATCGCCAACGAGCTGGCCGTACGGCCGCAGGTGAAGATCGTCCTCACCGGCGGGGTCGCCCGCCCGCAGTCCTTCGAGCTGATCGGCCCGCTCGCCATGGGCGTCCTCAACGAGGTCGCGCTGGACGTCGCGGTCCTCGGGGTGAACGGGGTGGACGTGGAGGGCGGGCTCACGGCCCACCACGAGGGCGAGGCCTCGATCAACCGCGCACTGGCCGAGCGGGCCCGCCGGGTGGTGGTGGCCGCCGACTCGTCCAAGGTGGGCAGCGTGGCGTTCGCCCGGATCTGCTCGCTGGACGCGGTGGACGTGCTGGTCACGGACGAGGGACTGGAGCCCGCGGCGGCGGAGCGGATCACCGAGGCCGGGGTGCGCGTGATGACGGTATGACCCGCCTGCGTCCATACGTGGCCGGCTGAGGTGTTTGACGGCGTATCAGCAGTGAATGTCCGATTGGCCGTTGCACTCCTTGCAATGAATTCGAGCGATTCGGTAAATGGTGTAGACCTCTTGCCGCCCCTCGTTGAAGACTGACCGGCGCAGCAGCGGGTCGTCGGCGGAGCCCTATCGATCCTTCAGGTCCCCCAGGTGAAAAGGCGGTAACCGGTGAATCGGCGTTTGCTCAGTCTCTCGGCCATCGGCGTCGTCGGCGTCTTCGCCCTGTCGGCGTGCAGCAGCGGCGGCGGCAGCGGCAGCTCTGCCGACGGCACTGTCACCCTGAAGTTCATCGCCGCCGACTACGGCGACCCGACCAAGGGCAACAGCTCCCAGCAGTACTGGGACCAGGTGGCCGCGGCCTTCGAGAAGCAGAACCCGAAGATCAAGATCCAGGCCACGATCATCAACTGGAACGACATCGACTCCAAAGTCCAGACGATGATCCAGAACCACGACTACCCGGACGTGCTGCAGACCGGTGGCTACGCCAACTTCGTCCCGGACGGCCTGCTCTACAAGGCGGACCAGATCGCCTCCCAGTCGACGCTGGACAACTTCATCCCGTCGTTCCTGAACAACGGGAAGGTCGGCGGGACCCAGTACGGCATCCCGTTCGACTCCAGCACCCGGATGATGGTCTACAACACGGACATCTTCAAGAAGGCCGGGATCACCAGCGCCCCCAAGACCTGGGACGACATCGCCAAGGACGCCCAGATCATCAAGTCCAAGGGCCTCGCCTCCACCCCGTACGCGCTCCCCCTGGGCAAGGAGGAGGCGCAGGCCGAGAGCTACCTCTGGGAGCTGGGCAACGGCGGCGGGCCGGTGGACACCAGCGGCAAGTTCGCCCTGAACAGCGCCGCCAACGTGCAGACCTTCCAGTGGATCAAGTCCAACCTGGTGGACAAGGGCCTGACCTACCCCAACCCCGGCACCGTGGACCGCACGGCCGGCGCCTGGGCCGACTTCCAGGCCGGCAAGGCCGCGATGGTCAACGCCCACCCGACGCTGGTCACCCAGCTCAAGGCGGCCAAGGTGCCGTTCGCGGTCACCCCGATCCCCGGCAAGACCGGCCCGCTGACCGGCACGCTGGGCGTCGCCGACTGGATGATGGGCTTCAAGAACAACGGCCACGCGGACCAGATCAAGAAGTGGATCGACTTCCTGTACTCGGACGCGAACACCATGAAGTTCCTCGACGAGTACAACCTGATGCCGGTCACCCAGACCGACTACAAGACGATGTCCACCGACGCCAAGTACGCCGACCTCAAGCCGTGGATCGCCCAGCTGCCGAGCGCGAAGTTCTACCCGCTGAGCAACCAGGCCTGGGACACCGTCTCCGCGCAGATCAAGACCGAGATCGGCCAGGCGGCCACGGGCAACCCGGCGCAGGTGCTGGGTGACCTGCAGAAGAAGGCGCAGACCGACGAGCAGAACGTCACCGGCTGACGCCGGCTCCCCGACGCTGCGACACAACCGCCTGCGGGCGGGCGGGACTCCGCCCCGCCCGGGGCGGTTCGGGCGCGTTGCCCGCCGCGCTCCCCGGAGCGAGCCCCTCCGAACCACCTGAACCATCGCCCCGAGTCCCGAAACAGGGGGTTCTCGATCGTGTCCGACACCGCCGCCGCGCCCCCGGGCGCCGCCTCCCCGACCGTCCCGCCGGCTCCGTCGCCGAGGACCCGGCGGAGATTCACCGTCGGCCCCCTGCCCTGGATCCTCCCCGCCATCGCGCTGATCGCGGTGGTCGTCATCTGGCCGGTGGTCACGATGGTGATCACCTCGCGCGAGCGCCTCGGCCTGGACGGCTTCGTCCGCGGCAGCGCCGGCTGGAAGAACTTCACCCGCCTCTTCGGTGAGACGGTCTTCGGCCACGTCATGCTGTGGACGGTGATCTGGACGGTCAGCGTGGTCGGCCTGACCATGCTGATCTCGCTCGGCCTGGCCGCCCTCTTCAACCAGCGCTTCCCCGGCCGCACGGTCACCCGCTGGGCGCTGATCGCGCCCTGGGCGGCCTCGGTGCTGATGACCTCGATCGGCTTCCGCTGGATGCTCGACCGGACCTCCGGCGTCCTCAACGGCTGGATGGTCGACCTGGGGCTGATCCACTCGCCCAAGGACTGGCTGGGCGACCCCGCCACCGCCTGGCCGTGGCTGATCTTCGTGGCGGTCTTCGTCTCGCTGCCGTTCACCACCTACACCCTGCTCGCAGGGCTGCAGACGATCCCGGACGAGGTCTACGAGGCGGCGCGGATCGACGGCGCCTCCGGCCGGCAGTCGTATCTGCGGATCACCCTGCCGTTGCTCCGCCCGGCCTTCCTGGTCGGCCTGGTGATCAACCTGATCAACGTCTTCAACTCGTTCCCGGTGATCTGGGGGATGAACGAGGGCGGGGTCAACTACGCCAACGCGACCACCACGGTCTTCATGTACGGACTGAAGTCGCAGAGCATCGGCGAGTCGGCCGCCATGTCGGTGGTCAACTTCGTGCTCGTGCTGCTGATGGTGCTGGTCTTCCTGAAGGTCAGCCGCTGGAACGAGGAGAGCTGACGTGGCCTCAACCACCGCCGCCGCCAAGGCTCACGGCCCCGAGGGGGGCCCCGCCGCCGCCACGGGCGGCACCGGCCGGAAGGCTCCGGTCCGCCCGCCGTTCCGCTTCCGCACGCTGGTCGTCACCGTGGTGGCCTGGGTGCTCGCGGTGATCTTCATCTTCCCGTACCTGGACATGGTGATCACCTCGCTGCGGCCCTCCAACGAGCTGCGCGACAACACCTTCCTGCCGCACCACTTCCAGTGGAGCACCTTCGTCGACGTCTGGAAGAACCAGCAGGTGCCGCTCGGCGACAACCTGCGGGTGACGCTGATCGTGGCGGCCTGCGCGACGGTGCTTGTGCTGCTCGTCTCGCTGCCGGCGGCGTACTACACCGCCCGGAACCGGTACCGCGGCCGGCGGCTCTTCCTGCTGCTGGTGCTGGTCACCCAGATGTTCCAGCCGGCCTCCCTGGTGGTCGGCCTGTACCGGGAGTTCAGCCAGTTCAACCTGCTGGACACGATCTGGGTGCTGATCCTGGTCAACGCCGCCTTCAACCTGGCCTTCGCGATCTGGATCCTCACCGCCTACATCGGCTCCATCCCGGCGGAGCTGGAGGAGGCGGCGATGATCGACGGCACCGGCCGGCTGGGCGCGATGTTCCGGGTGACCCTGCCGCTGGCCATGCCCGGCGTGGTGACCGCGATGATCTTCACTTTCATCTCGGCCTGGAACGAGTTCATCATGGGGCTGACCCTCACCACCACCCCCTCCCACCAGCCGCTGACCGTCGGCATCGACAGCTTCATCGGCGCCTACGGGGTGGCCTGGAACCAGATGTTCGCCGGATCGGTGATCGCGATCATCCCGGTGATCATCCTCTTCGCCTTCATCGAGCGCCGGGTGGTCTCCGGCCTCACCGCGGGCTCGGTGAAGTAGCCCCCGGCCGGCTGTGGTTGGCTCTCGCCGTGGAGCTTCGTCAACTCAGGTACTTCGTGGCGGTCGCCGAGGAGCTGCACTTCGGCCGGGCGGCCGAGCGGCTGGTCATCGTCCAGTCCGCGGTGAGCCAGCAGGTACGGCGGCTGGAGCGGGAGCTGGGCGTGGAGCTCTTCGACCGCTCCGGCCGTACGGTCCGGCTCACCGAGGCCGGTACGGCGTTCCTGCCGCGCGCCCGCGGGGTGCTGGACGCGGAGGCGCAGGCGCTGGCCGCGGTCCGGGAGTACGCCGCCGACCGCTCGTCCCGGCTGCGTCTCGGCACCAGCACGGGGCTGGGCGTCCATCTGGAGCGGGTGCTGGAAGCCCTGGCCGCGGCCGAGCCCGGGATCGCCGTCGAGCTGTCCACCGCGCCCACCCGGGAGCGCCTCGAACTGGTGGCGGCAGGGGAGTTGGACGCCGCCTTCGTCCGCGGGATCGAGGAGGCTCCGGAGGGCGTGCGGCTGGTCCCGGTCTGGCGTGATCCGCTGCTGGTCGCCCTGCCGGCGCGGTCCGAGGCCGCGCGGGACGCCGTGGACGTCGATCTGCGCGCGGTGGCCGCCATGCCGCTCTACCTCACCGGGCGGCGGAGCAATCCGCCGCTGGTGGACCTGGTGGTGTCGGCCTGCCGGGACGCCGGGTTCGAGCCGGTGCCGGGCCCGGCGAGCAGCTCGCTGCAGAACACCCTGGCCGCGCTGGGCGCCGGGCTGCCCGGCTGGACCGTGGTCTACGCCTCGCACGCCGAGCAGCTGGCGCACTCCGGGCGGGTGGCCTTCCTGCCGGTGCGGGGAGAGGGGCTGGCGCTGCCGGCCGCGCTGGCGGTGCGGCAGGGGCGGCCGGCCCGGCCGGTCCGGGCGCTGCTGGACGCCTGCCGGCGGGTGGTGGCGGCCCAGCGGCGCGATCTCGATTCGTGATCGGTGGGTGCGCGGCCTGCTTCTGGTTCCGGGCGGCCGACCGGAGTGAACTTGTCCTTGTCAGCGGGGAAGCCGAAGTACCCGCCGGAACAAGGGAGTCGACCACCATGCCGATCGTCACCGTGCAGCAGGGCCCGCGCACCGTCGAGCTGAAGCGCGAGCTGGTCGAGCGGATCACCGACGCCTTCGTGGACACCTACAAGATCCCGGCCGACAGCGTCCAGGTCTGGATCCAGGAGACCCCCGCCGAGAGCTGGGCGATCGGCGGCCGCCTCACCGCCGACAAGTAGCCCCCGGCGCCTTCCTCCCCCAGCCCCTCTCGGCGATCAGGAACGGATACGCATATGAGCACGCCTGTCATAGACATGCCAATTTCCGAACGCACCCCCACCGCGGACCGGATGACCCCGCGTCAGCGGATGCTGCTGGTGCTGCTGCTCGGCTCGCAGTTCATGCTGGCGATCGACTTCTCGATCCTGAACATCGCGCTGCCCGAGATCGGCCGCGGCCTCGGCTTCTCGCTGGGGAACCTGCAGTGGATCTCGACCGCGATGATGCTGCCCTCGGCCGGGCTCACCCTCCTCTTCGGGCGGCTGGCCGACCTCGCCGGGCGGCGCCGGATGCTGCTGGCCGGGATGGCCCTGCTGGCCGCCGGCTCGCTGATCGGCGGGCTGGCCGGCAGCCCTGCCGTACTGCTGGCGGCCCGGGTGCTGCAGGGCCTCGCCGCCGCGATGGCCACCCCGGCGGCGCTCTCCCTCCTCACCTCCGCGCTGCCCGAAGGGCCCCTGCGGGACCGCGCGCTGGGCCTGAACGGCACCCTCCTCTCGGCCGGCTTCACCGTCGGCGCGGTCTTCGGCGGCGTCCTCACCTCGACGCTCAGCTGGCGGTGGGCCTTCCTGGTGAACGTCCCGGTCGCGGCCGCGATCCTGCTCCTCGCCCCGCGGATCGTCCCGGAGAGCCGGGGCCGCCGTACCGCGCTGGACGTCCCCGGCGCGTCCGCCGTCACCGCCGGGCTGCTCGCCCTGGTCTTCGGGGTGACGCTGGCCGGGCAGCAGGGCTGGGGCAGTCCCGCCGCGCTGGGCGCGCTCGGTGCCGCGGTGGTGCTGCTGGCCGCCTTCTGGCGGATCGAGTCCCGGGCCGCCGCGCCGCTCGCCCCGGTCCAGGTGCTCCGCCGGCCCAGCGTGAAGTGGGGCAACCTCGGCGGTCTGGTCACCTTCGCGATGGAGAGCTCGGTCGTCTTCCTCCTCACCCTCTACCTGCAGAAGGTCGGCGGGTTCGGCCCGATGGCCACCGGGCTGGCCTTCTGCGGCCTCGGCGGGACGGCGTTCACCGGCGGCCTGATCGCGCCCCGGCTGATCGGCCGGTTCGGCAACCGGGCGGTGCTCGGCGGCGGCCTGCTGGTGCAGGCGGCGGCCACCGGGCTGCTCTTCCTCCTCGGCGGCCACGGCGACGCCGCCGCGGTCACCCTGCTGGTGGCCCTCACCTCGGCCGGCGCCCTCGGCCATGTCTCGGCGATCGTCGGCTACCTGGTGACCGCGACCTCCGGGCTGCCGGCCGGCGAGCAGGGCCTGGCCACCGGACTGGCCTCGATGACCCAGCAGGTGGGCACCACCCTCGGCATCCCGGTGCTCTCCGCGGTGGCCGCGGCCAGGACCGCCGCCACCGGCTCGGTGCTGGCGGGCGTCCACACCGCGCTGCTGCTGGACGCCGGGGTGGTGCTGGTCGGCGGGCTGCTGGTGCTGCTCGGCCTGCGCGCCCGCCGCACCGGCCGCCGTCAGCCGGCGGCGGCCGGCCCGGTGATCGAGTAGACCTTGCGCAGGGTCTCGTGGACGGTCCAGCGGGTACGGTCCCCGGCACGCAGCACCGCTGCGTCGCCGGGGCCGACCGTCAGCACCGGGCCGCCCTCCACCTCGACGGTCGCCCGGCCGGAGAGGACCACGAAGAGCTCGTCCGCCTCGGTGTCGGTGACCACCCCCGGGGTGATCTGCCACACACCGCGCTCCTGCGAGCCGTCCGCGGAGGTCCACAGGACCGCGGAGGAGACCACCGGACGGCCGGAGACGATCTGCTCCGGATCCAGCTGATCCTCCGTCAACTCCACGTCGGCGACGTGGAGGGCGAAGCTGGGGCCGGTCGGTCCGCTCGGGCCGCTCGGTCCCGCCGGGGCGGTCGGGGAGCTGGGGGCGTCGGTGGCGTCCATGGGCGGGACGCTAGCCGCCCGGGCAGCGGGCCGGACAGTCGCACACTGGCTGGATCCGACGGGGCAGAATGACAGGTCGTATGGTCGGACCGGGGAAGGCGGCCACGAAGACCCGGAGGGGGTGGCGCGGGTGGAGCGGGAACTGAGCGACCGGGACCGCGCGATCCTCGCCCTGGAGGCGAGGAGCTGGCGCTCGCCGGGCGCCAAGGAGGCCGCCATCCGCGAGCGGCTCGGCCTCGCCCCCGTCCGCTACTACCAGCTGCTGAACGCCCTGCTGGACCGCGAGGAGGCGCTCGCCCACTCCCCGGTCCTGGTCAACCGCCTGCGCAGGCTCCGGGACACCCGCCGCGCGGGCCGCTGAGACCCCGCGACCACCGACCCTTCGGGCCACCGAGGGCCGCCGAGGGCCGCTGGCCCTCCGCCTCATCCCAGGGCGGCCGCCAGGCCCCCCAGCAGCTGCGCCAGTTCGGCGGGCGACGGGACCGCCGTGTCGGCCAGCGCCTCCAGTTCGGGGCGGGGCGGATCGCCCACCACGACCGTGCAGCCGCCGAGCCCGCGGGCGGCCCGGAAGGCCGGCAGGTCGCCCAGGTCGTCCCCGGCGTACAGCACTCCGCGCGCTCTGCGCTCGCGGGCCAGCCCACGCAGCGCGGCCCCCTTGTCCACACCCGGCGGGCGCAGCTCCAGGACGTAGTGGCCGGGCTCCACCTGCAGCCCGGTGCGCTCGGCGAGGGCCGCCAGCGGCGCCCGCAGGAGGTCCAGCGCCCCGTCCGGGTCGGCCGCACGGCGGGTGTGGACGGCCAGTGAGCGGTCCTTGTCCTCGATCCAGGTCCCCTCCGGCGCCGCTAGGTCCTTCAGCAGCCCCGGAAGTTCGGCGCGGACCGCCGCCACCCCGGGCGGCGGCGGGTCGGCGGTCACCCGGCCGGTGGACGCGTCCCAGCGCTCGGCGCCGTAGTGGCCGAGGACGATCAGCCCGTCCAGGCCCTCCGCGCCGGCGAAGCCGCCGTTGCGCACCGCCACCTCGGCCGGCCGCCCGGTGAGGATCGCCACCGTGCCCACCCGGGGCGCCAGCCGGCGCAGCGCCGGCAGCACCGCCGGATGTGCCCGGGCGGCCTCCGGATCGGCCACGATCGGCGAGAGCGTCCCGTCGAAGTCCAGTGCCACCAGGGCGCGTTCGGGCTCGGCCAGCAGTCCCCGCAGCCCGGGGGTGCCGAGCAGCTCGGTCAGCGCGCCGGCGGCGCAGGCGGTCCCGTCGGCGCCCTGTCCTGTCCCCGCGGTCAACGCAGCGCCTCCAGCTGGTCCAGGAACCACCGCTGCGGGGGCAGCGCGGTCGCCGCCGCGGCCAGCCGCTTGCAGCGTTCCGCGCGCTCGCCGGCCGGCATGTTCAGCGCCGCGTCCAGCGCGTCCGCGGTGGCGATCACGTCGTACGGGTTGACCATCACCGAGTCCTCGGCGAGTTCGGCGGCCGCCCCGGCCTCCCGGGAGAGCACCAGCGCGCAGCCCTCGTCGGAGACCACCGGCACCTCCTTGGCGACCAGGTTCATCCCGTCCCGGATCGGGTTCACCAGCGCCACGTCGGCCAGCCGGTAGGCGGCCAGCGAACGCGGGAAGTCGTCGTCGACGTGCAGCAGCAGCGGCTGCCAGTCGGCCGTCCCGAACTCGTCGTTGATCTCGGCGGCCAGCCGCTGGACGGCCGCCGTGTACTCCCGGTACTCCGGCAGGTCGTGCCGCGAGGGGTAGGCGAAGGCGATGTGCACCACCCGCCCCCGCCACTCCTCCCGGGTACGCAGCAGATGCCGGTAGGCGAGCAGCCCGCGGACGATGTTCTTGGACAGCTCGGTCCGGTCCACCCGGACGATCGTCCGGCGCGGCCGGCCGTCCGGCCCGGTGCCGACCGAGGTGCGCAGCCCGGCCAGCCGGGAGTCCACGTCGGGCTGGTGGGCCCGGTCGCGCAGGAACTCGGCGTCCGCGCCCAGCCCGTGCACCCCGATCCGCACCTCGCGGCCCTGGTGGCGGATCGTCAGGTCGCCGCCGTCCGGGCCGGGGTCGACGACCTCGGCGCCGAGCACCGCCTCGCAGCAGTCCGCGAAGGTGCGCGCCCAGCGCCGGGTGAGGAAGGCCGCCCGGTCCGCGCCCAGCACGCCCTCGAGCACCTGCGCGGCGACCCGGTCCGGCAGCAGCCGGTAGTAGTCCGGCGGCGCCCAGGGGGTGTGGGAGAAGTGGCCGATCCTCAGATCCGGCCGCAGTTCCCGCAGTTGATGGGGGGTCAGCGTCAGGTGGTAGTCCTGGATCAGCACGGTCGCCCCGGGCGCGGCCTCGGCGGCTAGCGCCTCGGCGAAGGCCCGGTTGTACGCCTGGTAGGAGTCCCACTCCTTGCGGAAGCGGTCGTCGAAGACCGGCTTGACCGGGGTGTCGTAGAGGAGGTGGTGGACGAACCAGAGGGTGGAGTTGGCGATGCCGTTGTACGCCCGGGTGAAGGTCCCGGCGTCGATGTCCAGCATCCGCACCGGCTGGTCGGTCCGGGCGGACTCCTCGGCGAGGTGGTCCAGCCTGCCCCCGGGGGCCCGCCGGGCGGCCTCCCGGTCGCCCTCTCCGAGGGCGGCGCAGACCCAGACGGTCCCGTCCGCCCCGCCGATCGCCGAGAGCCCGGAGACCAGGCCGCCGCCCCCGCGCTTGATCGACAACGACCCGTCGTCCGACAGCGAGTACGAGGCGGGTCCGCGGTTCGACGCGACGAGTACGGTCGCCTGGGGCCGCTCCTGCTCGGACGGCGCGGACTGATCACGACGTGCAGACATGGTTCCCCCTTAGCCGCGAGCCGGGCGCGTCAAACGTCCGTTGGTCTGTGCGGGTCCCCGCCGCGCCCGCCCCCGGTCAGGCCGCGCCCGCCCGCCCGGTCAGGCGGTGCGCGCCCACCTCGCCGCGTACTCGGGGACGTCCCGCATCGGCGGGCGTTCCTCCGCGGCCACGTCGGTGGTGTAGGGGGCGAAGCCCTCGGCGTCCCGCTGGAACTGGGTCAGCCGCGGCCGGGCGTCGAACTCCCCGCCGCCCAGCCGGCTCAGCGCGGTCGCGTAGATCGTCGCGGCCATCCGGCCGAGCGCCGCCCCGTCCTGGTGCCGGTGGTGCCGCACGCCCACGTCCACCTGGGCCAGCGCGTCCAGGCCCGCCGACTCCAGCGCGTCCACCAGCAGCCCGATCTCCACCCCGTAGCCGGTCGGGAAGGGCAGCCGCTCCAGCAGCGACCTGCGGGCCGCGTACTCCCCGCCGAGCGGCTGGACGAAGCCGGCCAGGCGCGGCCAGTGGAGGTTCAGCAGCGGCCGGGCGACCAGCTCGGTGACCCGCCCGCCGCCGCCCGGCACCACCCCCGCCGCGGTCTCCAGCGGCCGGTCGTACATCGCCTTGACGAAGTCCACGCCGGGCTCGGTGAGCAGCGGGCCGACGATCCCGGAGACGAAGGCGGAGTCGAACTCGCGCAGGTCGGAGTCGACGAAGCAGACGATCTCGCCCGAGGTCACCAGCAGCGAGCGCCACAGCACCTCGCCCTTGCCGGGTGCGGCCGGTATCCGGGGGAGTATCGCGTCCCGGTGCACCACCCGGGCGCCGGCCGCCGCCGCGACCGCCGCCGTGCGGTCGGTCGATCCGGAGTCGACCACCACCAGCTCGTCGACCAGCGGCACGGCCTCCATCAGCTCGCGCCGGATCGCGGCCACGATCGGGCCGACCGTCGCCTCCTCGTTCAGCGCGGGGAGCACCACGCTCACCGTGCCGGCCGAGCCGGCCCGGCGCTTGGCGGAGATCAGCTCGTGCAGCGGCCGGTCGGCTGCGGACCAGGACCGCTTGCGTAGCCACTCCGTCACCTCGATTAGCACTGCTCCACTCCCGCGTGTGATCGATCTCGCGTTCCGGACGTCTATGAACAGGATGCGGGACGTCCGTTACAGTCATGGACGAGGGAGGCATCCGGCCCGTGACCGGGACGGTCCTCCTGTGACAAACGCGTTGACCCGCCGCGGTACTTCCGCGGCAGGGGAGATTCAACGCCATAGAGCTCATCCAGAGGGGCAGAGGGAACGGCCCGTTGAAGCCCCGGCAACCCTCCAGCCGGTCCGCCCAGCCACGGCGCGGCCCCCGGCGGGGAAGGTGCCAAGTCCGTCCTGCGGCGAAAGCCGTCGCAGGGAAGATGAGGAGAGAGGGCCTCGCCGTTCATGGCTGCGCAGACTGCTGACGCCAACACTTCCACCGACACCCCCGACTTCGGTCCCGCCGTCGCGCTCTCCTGTCGCGAGTGCGGAGCCCGCTTCCCGCTCGGCCCCTCCTTCGCGTGCCTGGAGTGCTTCGGCCCGCTGGAGATCGCCTACGAGCTGCCGACCGGCGACCCCGAGGCGCTGCGCGCCCGGATCGAGGCCGGCCCCACCAACATCTGGCGGTACGCCCCGCTGCTGCCGGTCCCGGCGGACGTCGCCGGGCAGCCCAGCCTCAACCCCGGCTGGACCAAGCTGGTCAAGGCCGACAACCTGGCCCGCGAGCTGGGCATCACCGGCGGGCTGCACGTCAAGGACGACTCCGGGAACCCCACCCACTCCTTCAAGGACCGGGTGGTGGCGATCGCCGTGCAGGCCGCCCGCACCTTCGGCTTCACCACCCTCTCCTGCTCCTCCACCGGCAACCTGGCCGGCGCGGTGGGCGCCGCCGCGGCCCGCACCGGGCTGCGCTCCTGCGTCTTCATCCCGCACGACCTGGAGGCCGGCAAGGTCGTGATGGCCGCGGTCTACGGCGGCGAGCTGGTCGGCATCGAGGGCAACTACGACGATGTGAACCGCTTCTGCTCGGAGCTGATCGGCGACCCGGCCGGCGAGGGCTGGGGCTTCGTCAACGTCAACCTCCGCCCTTACTACGGCGAGGGCTCCAAGACCCTGGCCTACGAGATCTGCGAGCAGCTCGGCTGGCGGCTGCCGGACCAGATCGTCATCCCGATCGCCTCCGGCTCCCAGCTCACCAAGATCGACAAGGGGCTCAAGGAGCTCATCGAGGTCGGCCTGGTGGAGGACAAGCCGTACAAGATCTTCGGCGCCCAGGCCACCGGCTGCTCCCCGGTCTCGGTCGCCTTCAAGGCGGGCCACGACGTGGTCCGCCCGCAGAAGCCGGACACCATCGCCAAGTCGCTGGCCATCGGCAACCCGGCCGACGGCCCGTACGTCCTGGACATCGCCCGCCGCACCGGCGGCGCGGTGGAGGACGTGAACGACGACGAGGTGGTGGACGCCATCCGGCTGCTGGCCCGCACCGAGGGCATCTTCGCCGAGACCGCCGGTGGCGTCACCGTCGGCGTCCTGCGCAAGCTGCTGAAGAGCGGTCAGCTGGACCCCGCCGCCGAGACCGTGGTGCTCAACACCGGCGACGGCCTCAAGACCCTCGACGCGGTCGCGGACAAGGCCCGTCCGACCGCGATCATCCGCCCCACCCTTGACTCGTTCCGAGAGGCAGGCCTCGCATGAGCGTCACCGTCCGCATCCCGACCATCCTGCGCACCTACACCGGGGGCGCGGCCGAGGTGGCCGCCGAGGGCAAGACCCTCGCCGAGGTCCTCGACGCGCTGGAGGCCGACCACACCGGCATCCGCGCCCGGATCCTGGACGACCAGGGCAAGCTGCGCCGCTTCGTGAACGTCTACGTCAACGACGACGACGTGCGCTTCGCGGAGGGGCTGGACACCGCGGTCGCCGACGGCGGCAACGTCTCGATCATCCCCGCGGTCGCCGGCGGCTGCTGATTACGGCTTTTCCCAGCGAAGGACCCGGTCCGAGTGGGCCGGGTCTTTCGTTGTAGAGTCAACGAGGTCGCCGGAAGTCACCGGAATGCGTTTCAGCCCCACGGATCCCACGAGCTGAGACCGGTGAGAGTCCCTTCCCCGGCGCCCGCGGGTGCTGCTGACGGAACCCCGACAGATTTCGTCGCGAGGCGAGCTCAAAATCGCCCCGCTGATCCCTTTTGCCCGGCCTGATATGTGGCGGTTTGTCGTCTTCTGCTGTCGGCTGACCCTTTTTGCGCTCTCATAATTTCTCGCCGTTATGGCCTGTTGCACAGGGCATCGATGCGGATACATTCGGCGGCGGTTGGCGCGCTCGGCGCACTCCGGTCTCCGCTGCGGCGGCCCGGTTCGCGCGGTGCATCGCGGGAACCGTGCGTAGTTCGGAGCCCTTCCGGACGAGCCGGTTGATCGGCGAGCCAGCCCGGGTCCGTGCAGTGCGGATCCGTGAAAGGGCCAGCACTAGGGGAGTTCGGAATGGCTCAGGGCACCGTCAAGTGGTTCAACGCGGAGAAGGGGTACGGCTTCATCGCGGTCGACGGTGGGGCGGACGTGTTCGTCCACTACAGCGCGATCCAGATGGACGGCTACCGTTCGCTCGACGAGGGCCAGCGGGTCGAGTTCGAGATCTCGCAGGGTCAGAAGGGGCCGCAGGCGGACATGGTCCGCGTGCTCGCCTGAGGTTCGGTTCGTAAGTCGGCCGAAATCACCTCTTCAGTCGGCGAACGCTGATTAGCAGGACCCGCTGCTCAGCCGATCCCCGCGTCGCGGGGCCTGGTGCAGCTCTATGTGGTCTTTCCGAGGCCCGCCGTCTCCCACCCGGAGGCGGCGGGCCTCGGACATGCTCGGGGGCGCGCGGTCGTCCGGCGCTCGGGCGGCGCTCGGCCGGGGTGGACCGGCGCTCGGCCGGGGGGGGGGTCGCCGACGGGGTGCCCTGAGCCCCCGGGGCTCAACTTCTTCGTAGACGCTTGCACTCAGTGGGGGCGAGTGCTAATCATTGGCGTTAGCACTCACGCAGTGAGAGTGACAAAGGGCCGGGAAGGTGAGGCCGCGGTCGAGGCGGGCAAGGGACGCCTCGGTCCGTTCGGCCGTCCGTCGCGGGCGCCAGCGCGGTCCAGCAGCATCCGACAGTCCCGGAGGGACCACTTCACATGGCCAAGACCATCGCGTTTGACGAGGAAGCGCGGCGCGGCCTCGAGCGCGGGATGAACCAGCTCGCCGACGCTGTCAAGGTGACGCTGGGCCCCAAGGGCCGCAACGTCGTCCTTGAGAAGAAGTGGGGCGCCCCCACGATCACCAACGACGGTGTCTCCATCGCCAAGGAGATCGAGCTCGAGGACCCCTACGAGAAGATCGGCGCGGAGCTCGTCAAGGAGGTCGCCAAGAAGACCGACGACGTCGCGGGTGACGGCACCACCACCGCCACCGTCCTCGCCCAGGCTCTCGTCCGCGAGGGTCTGCGCAACGTCGCCGCCGGCGCCAACCCGATGGCCCTCAAGCGCGGCATCGAGAAGGCCGTCGAGGCCGTCTCCGCCGCCCTGCTGGAGCAGGCCAAGGACGTCGAGACCAAGGAGCAGATCGCCTCCACCGCCTCGATCTCCGCCGCCGACACCCAGATCGGCGAGCTCATCGCCGAGGCGATGGACAAGGTCGGCAAGGAAGGCGTCATCACCGTCGAGGAGTCGCAGACCTTCGGGCTCGAGCTCGAGCTCACCGAGGGCATGCGCTTCGACAAGGGCTACATCTCGGCCTACTTCGCCACCGACATGGAGCGGATGGAGGCCTCGCTCGAGGACCCCTACATCCTCATCGCCAACTCCAAGATCTCCGCGATCAAGGACCTGCTGCCGCTCCTCGAGAAGGTCATGCAGTCCGGCAAGCCGCTGCTGATCATCGCCGAGGACGTCGAGGGCGAGGCCCTGTCCACCCTGGTGGTCAACAAGATCCGCGGCACCTTCAAGTCCGTCGCCGTCAAGGCCCCGGGCTTCGGCGACCGCCGCAAGGCCATGCTCGGCGACATCGCCATCCTCACCGGTGGCCAGGTCATCTCCGAGGAGGTCGGCCTCAAGCTGGAGAACGCGGGCATCGAGCTGCTCGGCCGCGCCCGCAAGGTCGTCATCACCAAGGACGAGACCACCATCGTCGACGGTGCCGGTGACAGCGAGCAGGTCGCGGGCCGGGTGAACCAGATCCGCGCCGAGATCGAGAACAGCGACTCCGACTACGACCGCGAGAAGCTGCAGGAGCGCCTGGCCAAGCTGGCCGGCGGCGTGGCGGTCATCAAGGCCGGTGCGGCGACCGAGGTCGAGCTCAAGGAGCGCAAGCACCGCATCGAGGACGCCGTCCGCAACGCGAAGGCCGCCGTCGAGGAGGGCATCGTCGCCGGTGGCGGCGTGGCCCTGCTGCAGGCCGGCTCCGCCTTCGAGAAGCTGGAGCTGGACGGCGACGAGGCGACCGGCGCGAACATCGTGAAGGTCGCCCTCGAGGCGCCGATCAAGCAGATCGCCACCAACGCCGGCCTCGAGGGCGGCGTCGTGGTGGAGAAGGTGCGCAACCTGCCGGCCGGCCACGGCCTCAACGCCGCCACGGGCGACTACGAGGACCTGGTCAAGCAGGGCGTCATCGACCCCGCCAAGGTGACCCGCTCCGCGCTGCAGAACGCGGCTTCGATCGCCGCGCTGTTCCTCACCACCGAGGCCGTCATCGCCGACAAGCCGGAGAAGGCCGCTGCGCCGGCCGGCGGCGGGATGCCGGGCGGTGACATGGACTTCTGATCCCTCGCTTCCGCGAAGGACCGGACGGTTCCACCAGTCCGAAGGCGGTCCCCCTGGGCGGGGGGCCGCCTTCGGCCTTTCCCGGGCCGCCTCGGCAGTAGGCCCGAAGGGCCGCGTCGGGGGCGCGGGGAACTGCGCGCCCGGGCGTCTACGGCGCTGCAGCCGGGAGCGGCTACCGGGTTGCAGCCCGGACTCCGCTGCCGGGTGCGGGGCCGTTGCGGGTCGGCCGCGCAGTTCCCCGCGCCCCTAGCTGCGCCTGCGGCGCCGGGGCCGGGGCGGTAGCCCCCCGCGTGGGAGCGCATAGGGTGGGTGGGTGGGAGAAGAGCAGCGAGAACCCTGGGTCGTCGGGGTGTCCGGCGCGTCCGGGACGCCCTACGCCGCGGCGACGATCAACGGGCTGCTGGACGCCGGCGAGAGCGTCGACCTCGTCGTCAGCCGCGCCGCCCGGCTCACCCTCATCGACGAGACGGGACGCCCCTTCCGCGACGCCCACTGGCGCGAGGACCTCGCCGCCTGGCTGGGCCGGAAGGAGGACGCGCTGGACGACGCCGTCCGCTACCACCCGGCGGGCGACCTCGCCGCCGGCCCGTCCTCCGGCTCGTACCCGGCCAAGGGCATGATCGTGGTCCCGGCCAGCACCGCCGCCGTCGCCGGCATCGCCCTCGGCCTGTCGAAGGACCTGCTCCAGCGCGCGGCCAGCGTCACCCTCAAGGAGCGCCGCCGCCTGGTGGTCTGCCTCCGCGAGACCCCGCTCAGCGGGGTGACCCTGCGGCAGCTCGTCGCGCTCCACGACGAGGGCGCCGTCGTGCTGCCCGCCTCGCCCGGCTTCTACGCCGGCGGCTCGACCGCACAGGAGCTGGTGGACTTCGTGGCCGGCCGGGTGCTGGACGCGGCCGGCGTCCCGCACGGCCTCTACCGGCGCTGGAGCGGGGAGCTCGGCGAGGCCCGGGTAGCCCGGGCGGAGTGACCCCGGTCACTCGTGGGGCCGCCGCTCGCGGTATCTTTCCTCGATACCAGGGCACGTTTCTGCTGGGAGTCTTCGATTCCGGATATCTTCGGCCGGATTGCCCGACGATCGGAAGGCGCACAGGTACATGGACGCGGTGGACAGGCAGCTCATCCAGGCTCTCCGGGAGAACGGCCGGGCCTCCTACGCGGAGCTGGGCCGGCTGGTCGGGCTGTCCGGGCCGAGCGTCACCGATCGGATCAACCGCCTGGAGCAGGCCGGGGTGATCACCGGCTACCGGGCCGAGGTCGACCCGGCCTCGCTCGGCTTCGGCGTCACCGCGCTGATCGGACTGCAGCTCTCGGACGCCGCCGACCACGAGGAGGTCGCGGTCCGGCTGAGCGATCTCCGCGAGATCGAGGACTGCTGGTTCATCGCCGGCGAGGACTCGTACATGCTCAAGGCCCGGGTGGCCGACGTGGACGGGCTGGAAGCGGTGGTGCGGAGCCTGTCGCTGACCAAGGGCGTCTCCCGGACCAGGACCACCGTGGTGCTCTCCACCAAGTGGGAGAACCGCGTCAACGAACTTCCCGAGGAGGACTGACCGCCCGTGCTGATAGGCCTGGACGAGCTGCGCGCCGCCGCCGAGCGGATCGCGCCGGTGGCGGTCCGCACCCCGCTGATGACCTGCCCGTGGGCGGACGACGGCGAGCGCCGCCTCTTCCTCAAGCCGGAGACCCTCCAGCCCACCGGCGCGTTCAAGATCCGGGGGGCGTACAACCGGCTCTCCGCTCTCACCGAGGAGGAGCGCGCCCGCGGTGTGGTCGCGCAGTCCAGCGGCAACCACGCCCAGGCGGTCGCGTACGCGGCGCGCGAGCTCGGCATCAAGGCGGTCATCGTCATGCCGGACGACTCGCCCGCCGTGAAGGTGGAGAACACCCGCTCCTTCGGCGCCGAGGTGGTGCTGGTGCCGCTGGAGGAGCGCGACACCACCCCGCGCGACCTGATGGAGCGTCACGGCTACGTCTGGGTCCCGCCGTACGACGATCCGTACATCATCGCGGGGCAGGGCACGGCCGGGCTCGAGCTCGCCGAGGACGCCCGTGGCAAGGAGCTGGACGCGGTGCTGGTGCCGGTGAGCGGCGGCGGCCTGATCTCCGGGGTCGCGACGGCGGTGAAGGCGCTGCTGCCGGGGGTCCGGGTGATCGGCGTCGAACCGGAGCTGGCCTCGGACGCCACCGAGGGCTTCCGCGCCGGGGAGCGGGCGGTCTGGGAGTTCGCCAGGACCCGCAGGACCATCGCGGACGGCCTGCGCACCAGCGCCGTCGGCCTCCTCAACTGGCCGCACATCAAGGAGTACGTGGACGACTTCGTCACCGTCACGGAGGACGAGATCCGGAACGCGGTCGGGGTGCTGGCCCGGCGCGGCCGGCTGGTCGCCGAGCCCTCCGGCGCGGTCACCACCGCGGCCTACCTCCACCACGCCGCCGAGCTGCCCGGCGCCCGCTTCGCGGCCGTCGTCAGCGGCGGCAACATCGACCCGGCGCTGCTGGCGGAGCTGGTGGCTGTAGCCTCGTAGCGGTTTGCGGTATCTGATGAATCGGACGTGCGGAGGCGCTGGTCGTATGGACGCGGGACTCAAGAGGGAGCTGGAGGAGAAGGTCCGCGCCGGTGAGCGGCTGACCCGCGAGGACGGCATCGCCCTCTACGAGACCGACGACCTCGCCTGGCTGGGCGAACTCGCCCACCATGTGCGGACCGAGAAGAACGGCGACGCCGTCTTCTTCAACGTCAACCGGCACCTCAACATGACCAACGTGTGCACGGCCTCGTGCGCGTACTGCTCGTTCCAGCGGAAGCCGGGCGAGAAGGACGCGTACACCATGCGCATCGAGGAGGCCGTGCGGCTGGCCAAGGCGATGGAGAACGACCGGCTCACCGAGCTCCACATCGTCAACGGCCTCCACCCGACGCTGCCCTGGCGGTACTACCCGCGCTCGCTGCGGGCGCTGAAGGAGGCGCTGCCCGGCGTCGCCCTGAAGGCCTTCACCGCCACCGAGATCCACCACTTCGAGAAGATCTCCGGACTGGGCGCGAGCGAGATCCTGGACGAGCTGATCGACGCCGGCCTGGAGTCGCTGACCGGCGGCGGGGCGGAGATCTTCGACTGGGAGGTCCGGCAGCACATCGTCGACCACGACACCCACTGGGAGGACTGGTCGCGGATCCACCGCCTGGCGCACGAGAAGGGGCTCAAGACCCCGGCCACCATGCTCTACGGCCACATCGAGGAGCGCCGGCACCGGGTGGACCACGTGCTGCGGCTGCGCGAGCTGCAGGACGAGACCGGCGGCTTCCAGGTCTTCATCCCGCTGCGCTACCAGCACGACTTCGTGGACTCCAAGGACGGCAAGATCCGCAACCAGCTGCAGGCGCGGACCACGATGGCCTCCGGGGCCGAGATGATCCGCACCTTCGCGGTCTCCCGGCTGCTCTTCGACAACATCCGGCACGTCAAGGTCTTCTGGGTGATGCACGGCCTGGCCGGCGCGCAGGTGATGCTCAACCACGGCGCGGACGACATGGACGGCTCGGTCGTCGAGTACAAGATCACCCACGACGCGGACGGCTTCGGCACGCCCAACAAGATGTCCCGCGAGGACCTCCTCGACCTCATCCGGGACGCCGGCTTCCGCCCGGTGGAGCGCAACACCCGCTACGAGATCCTCAACGAGTACGAGGGCCCGGACCCGGCGCGCCGGGAGTCCCCGCAGCCGATGCGGGTCTGACCGCTGCCGGTCTGACCGATGCCGGTCTGACCGTTGCGGAGCCGACCGCTGCGGGGCCGATCGATCGGGGACCGAGGTCCCGGAGGGCCCGCGGGTGCCGGCGGTTAGGCTCGCAGCATGTCGCAGCAGCCCCTGGACTTCACCCTCGACCCCGAGCTCACCCCCGCCCTGCGCGCGGAGGTCACCGCCCTCTGGGCGGACGTGACCAACGCGGGCGGGGCGGTCGGCTTCGTGCCCCCCGTCACGGCGGAGGAGGTGCGGCCCACCGCCGAGTGGCAGTTCGCCGGGCTCGGTGCGGCCGGCGAGGGCCCGGACCGGCTGCTGATCGGCCGCGAGCCGGGCACCGGCCGGCTGGCCGCGGTGGTCTTCGTCACCGATCTGCGCTTCGAGCTGATGTCGCACTGGCGGCTGCTCAAGCGGCTGATGGTGCACCCGGACTTCCAGGGCCGCGGCTACGGCCTCCAGCTGCTGGCCGAGGTCGAGCGGGTCGGCCGCCGGATGGGGCTCGCCGGGATGAAGCTGACCCTGCGCGGCGGCCTGGGCCTGGAGCGGTTCTACGCCCGGGGCGGCTACAAGGAGGTCGGGCGGATACCCGGCGCGATACGCGTCGCCCCCGGCGACGACCGCGACGACGTTCACATGTGGCTCGCCCTGGACTGAGGCCCCCCGCAAGATCGGGTGTTCCGTCCGTGCTTGACTGGTAGGGCCACACCTTGAGAAGGGGACGCGAGTGACGACCAAGGACGCAGCCACGGAGACCGCACAGGCCGCCGCGCCGGTGAGCGCCAGGCATGCCACCCTCCGCTACACGTCCATGCGAGTGACGATCTTCCTGGCCTGCTTCCTGGTGTGCTGGCTGCTGGCGCTGGCGCACATCATCCCGGTGGCCGGGGCGAGCGGGGCCATCTTCCTGCTGCTGATCGCGGCCGTGGTCTCGGCGCCGATCAGCTATGTGGCGCTGAACCGGCAGCGGAACGCGATGTCCGAGCAGATCACCACGGGCGTGCAGCGGGTGAAGGAGCGGCGGGAGTCCCGCCCCGGGAAGATGACCATGGCGCAGCGGATCGCCGCCCAGAACGCGGCCGAGGACGAGGTCGACGAGGCCAACCGGGCCGCCGGCTGACGCTCCGTCAGGAGGTCCGCTTGAGGACGGCCAGCCCGCCCTCGCGGAAGACCACCGACCACTGGGTGCCCGGGTGGAGCTGGCGGGCGTACCCGGGGAGGTCGTCCGGCGGCCCCGGCGACCAGCCGCTGGACAGGTCCAGGGCCAGGTACTGCGGCGGGGTGCGGGTGCTGCCGCCGACCCAGTAGGCGTCGTCCCGCGCGGCCAGGTGCGAGAGCAGCGTGATGTCGCTCTCCACCGTCACCCCCCGCGGCACCGCCGCCACCGCCCGGTTCGCCGCCTCGCCGTGCGCCCCGGGGCGGTAGGTGGCCGGGTCGACCAGACTGTGCAGCGGCGAGGTGAGGGAGAGCGCCGCCGCGATCCCGGCGGCGAGCGGCACCGCCGCCCGCGCGTAGCCGCGCAGCGCGGGGAGGCGCGAGCCCTCGGCCCGAAGCACCCCGTCCACCAGGGCGAGGAAGACGATCGGCATCAGCACCGCGCTGTAGTGCCAGCTCCGGCCCCAGTACATGGCGTTGTCCGAGGCGAACCGCCAGAGCAGGGTGGGCACGGCGAGCAGCAGCAGCGGCGAGCGCAGGGCGAGGAAGCCGGTGATCCCCACCGTCCAGGCCAGGGTGGTGAGTTTGACCCCGGGCCAGAACAGATGGCGCAGCAGCGTCAGCGGCCCGGTGCCGGAGAGCCCCCCGCCGGGCAGCTTGTTCCAGTACGGGTAGCTGCCCTCCGCGTTGAAGTGCGGGATCAGCACGTAGACGGTCAGCAGCAGCGCGCCCGCGCCGACCAGGGCGAGCCCGGCGCCGGTGGTCCTGGCCCGGGCGTCGTCCCGGCCGCGGGCCGCGATCAGCACGCCGACCGCGGCCACGGTCAGCCCCAGGTCCTCCTTGACCAGCAGCAGCGGCAGCGACCACAGCGCTGCCGCCGTCCAGCGCTCCAGCAGCAGCGCCCGCAGCACCAGGGCGAGCAGCGGGAGGGCGAAGCAGATCTCGTGGAAGTCGAAGTCGACCGCGTTCAGCAGCCCCCAGGAGGCCCCGTAGGCCAGCCCGAGGGCGAGCCCGCGGGCGCGGCCGAGGAAGCGCGCCGCGGTGGCCGAGACGATCCCCACCGAGACCGCGAACAGCAGCGACTGGCCGACCAGCAGCGTCACCGGGGTCGGGAAGGCGCGGTAGAAGGGGGCGAGGAGGGCGACGATCGGGCTGAAGTGATCGCCCAGGATGTCGAAGCCGGGGCCCTTGATGTCCGCGATCGGCGCGTGCAGCCCGGCGTAGCCGCGTACCTCCTGGACGAATATCGCCAGGTCCCAGGACATCTGGGCGAAGCGCAGATAGCGGGCGATCTCCAGGGTCGCGTACGCGGCGAAGGCCAGTGCGGCGAGCGCGAGATGGGGCGTCACGGCGGGCAGCCGCCGGGTGCGTTGGAGCGGGCCCGCGATGCGCTCCTCGGCGCCCTCGGCCTCCGGCAGCGTTCGGGCCACCGCGCCCACCATCCCCCCATGAATCCTGGATCGCTCTGCTGAGCGGGTCGCTCGGGAATCCGCAGCCTACGGCCTCCCGGGCGGCGTTCGCGCCCCACCGTAGCCGCCGGACCCGGGCCGCGTCAGCCGTCGCGGCGGCCCTCGCGTTCGACCTCGTGACCGGTCTCACGTTCGGTTTCCCGCGAGGCGTCTCGCGAGCCGTCCTCTGAGGAGCTCCGCCGGCCGTCCCGCCGGGCGCGCTCGGCGTCGCGGCGCTCGCCGAGGCGGGCGACCGCGCGCCAGGCGAACTCCATCGCCGCGCAGCCGGCCGCCGCGATGGCGACCCCCTCCCACGGGTCCCGCCAGCCCTCCAGGTCCAGCTGGAAGAAGTCCTTGGCCGGCGGCACCACCAGGACCAGGCCGAACAGCACCGCCATCCCCACCACCAGCAGCACCCGCCACCAGGTGTACGGCCGCGCGATGATCACCAGCACCCAGAGCGCCAGCAGGAAGAGCACCAGGGTGGCCACGCTGGTGTCGGCGACCCGCCCGGTCCTGTGGTCCGCACGGGCCAGCAGATAGGAGGCGAAGGTCGCCGCCCCCGCGATCAGACCGCAGGGGACGGCGAACCGCAGCACCCGGCGGACGAACCCCGGCCGGGCCCGCTCGGTGTTCGGCGCGAGCGCCAGGAAGAACCCCGGGATGCCGATGGTCAGCCCGGACAGCACCGTCGAGTGCCGGGGGAGGAACGGGTACGGCACCCGGAAGCCCGCCACCAGCACGGCGAGAAGCACCGAGTACACCGTCTTGACCAGGAAGAGGTTGGCCACCCGGGTGATGTTGCCGATCACCCGGCGGCCCTCCGCGACCACGTCGGGCAGCGTCGCGAACCGGTCGTCGAGCAGCACGATCTGGGCCACCGCCCGGGTGGCCTCGCTGCCGGAGCCCATCGCCACCCCGATGTCCGCGTCCTTCAGCGCCAGCACGTCGTTGACGCCGTCGCCGGTCATCGCCACATGCCGGCCGCGCAACTGGAGCGCGCCCACCATCTCCCGCTTCTGCTGCGGGGTGACCCGGCCGAAGACGCTGTGGCCGTCCACGGTCGGGGCCATCTCGGCCCGCTCGGCGGGCAGCCGCCGGGCGTCCACCGGGCTCTCCGCACCCGGCAGGCCCAGCGCCCGGGCGACCGCGCCGACCGAGACCGCGTTGTCCCCGGAGATCACCTTGGCGGCGACCTCCTGCCGGCGGAAGTACTCCAGGGTGTCCCCGGCGTCCGGCCGCATCCGCTGCCGCAGGACGACCAGCGCCGCCGGGCGCAGGCCCGCCGCCGGCTCCGGCGCGTCCAGCGGACGGTCCGTCCGGCCGAGCAGCAGCACCCGCAGGCCCTGCGCGCCCAGCTCGTCCACCTCGCCGAGGATCGGGTGGCCGGCCGGCAGCAGCACGTCCGGGGCGCCCAGCAGCCAGGTGGACTCCGCGCCGTCCGGGGCCGCGAGCCGCGCCCCCGACCACTTGCGGGCCGAGGAGAAGGGGGCGTCGGCCAGCACCCGCCAGCCCTCCGGGGCCGGGCAGGCCTCGGCGATCGCCCGCAGGCTGGGGTTGGGCCGTGGCTCGGCGACGCCGAGCTCGCCGAGCACCTCGCGGATCCGGGGCCCGGTCAGGTCTGCCCCGGTGCCGAGGGGCCGGACCTCGGAGAGGTCCATCCCGCCCTCGGTGAGGGTGCCGGTCTTGTCCAGGCAGACGGTGTCCACCCGGGCCAGGCCCTCGATCGCGGGCAGCTCCTGCACCAGGCACTGCCGGCGGCCCAGCCGGACCACCCCGATGGCGAACGCCATCGAGGTCAGCAGCACCAGGCCCTCCGGCACCATGGGCACGATCCCGGCCACCATCCGCCGGATCGCCTCCGGCAGATCGCTGCGGTCCACGTAGAACTGACTGAGCACCAGGCCGATCCCGACCGGCACCAGCACCCAGGTGATGTAGCGGAGGATGGCGTCGATCCCGCTGCGCAGCTCGGAGCGGACCAGGGTGAACCGTGAGGCCTCCTCGGCCAGCTGCGCGGCGTACGCCTCGCGGCCGACCCTGGTCGCGGTGAAGAGGCCGGCGCCGGCGACGACGAAGGAGCCGGAGAGCACCGGGGCGCCGGGGCGCTTGAGCACGGGGTCGGCCTCGCCGGTGAGGAGGGACTCGTCCACCTCGAGTCCGTCCGCCCAGACGGTGTCGCCGTCCACCGGGACCTTGTCGCCGGGGGAGAGCTCGATCAGGTCGCCGAGCACCAGCCGGCCGGTGGGCACCTCCTGGGTGCGGCCGTCGCGGCGGACCCGGGGGCGGGCCTCGCCGATCACGGCCAGGCTGTCCAGGGTCCGCTTGGCGCGCAGCTCCTGGACGATGCCGATGCCCGTGTTGGCCACGATGATGAAGCCGAAGAGGCCGTCCTGGATCGGGCCGACGATCAGGATGACCACGAAGAGGAAGCCGATGATGGCGTTGAACCGGGTCAGGATGTTGGCCCGGAGGATCTCGCCGAGGGAGCGGCTGGAGCGTGCGGGCACGTCGTTGACCTGACCGCGGGCGACGCGGTCGGCGACGTCCTGAGCGGACAGTCCGGTGGCCTCGGGCCCCGCCGTGGGAGCCGACGGTTCGTCAGACGTGGCTTCCATGGGGGCAATCTATGCGGCGGGGAGGCGCCTCGCGCGCTGGGTCGGCCAGGGATCCTGCCCCGGCCCGACCTCTCACCGTTTCCCGGGGCCGGCCGCCCCGAGCCCCGCGTGAGCCCGAAGGGCGATTCCAGGGGCGCGGGGAACTGCGCGGCCGGCGGCGCAGTCCGCCGCAGGCGGGGGCGGAGTCCGGGTTGCCACCCTCCCCACGCCTTAAGGGCGCGGGGGACCCCCCATGCCGTTGCCCGGTGCGGCGCCGTAGGGGGCTGGGCGCGCGGTCCCCCGCGCCCCTTGCTTGCGCCTGCGGCGCTGCGCTCGGGCTAGGAGTCGCTTGCTGCGCGCTTGCGCGCGAGCGCGGCGCGGCGGGCTCGGGTGTAGTGGATGCCGTAGGCGCCCAGCGCGGCCCCGCAGAGGCAGGTCCAGAGCCACCAGGTAGCGTGATGCGCGGACAGCGCGCTGTGGAACGGCAGCAGCACGACGAAGGCGACCAGCCAGAGGATCGTGCCCCCGGTGGTGATCGCCACCTCGTTGGCCTCGATCGGCGGCGGGGCTGGGCGCAGGCTGCTCTTCCGGTCCTTCACGTCGCAAGCTTATCTCGCACGGTCCGGTGAATCTCTACGCGCGCAGATAGCACAATCCTGGACAACTATTCATACTGACTCCTCGGGAAGCGGTCGGCTGCCCACGGTCCGGCCAGCGTCGCCCGGTCGACGCAAGCGCCGGCGCCCGTTCCCGCACCACCCCTTCGCACCACCGTGCACCTCTCCCCGCCACCCTGTTGCAGAGGAAGCAGCCCAATGTCTTCGCCGGCAGCCGCCCAGGAGTTGTCCCCCAAGGACGCGCCACCACGCCACTGGATCGATCGGTACTTTGAGATCACCCAGCGCGGATCCACCGTCGGCCGCGAGCTCCGCGGTGGCGTGGTCACGTTCTTTGCGATGGCGTACATCATCGTTCTGAACCCGATCATCCTCTCCAGCGGGGTCGACAAGTACGGCCACCACCTGAGCAGCGGTCAGCTGGTCACCGCCACCTGCATCACCGCCGCCTTCACCACCCTGCTGATGGGCGTGATCGGCCGGGTGCCGATCGCCCTCGCCGCCGGGCTCGGCGTCAACAGCATGGTCTCCCTGCAGATCGCCCCCAAGACCACCTGGCCCGAGGCCATGGGGATGGTCACGCTGGCCGGTATCTGCATCATGATCCTGGTCGCCACCGGTCTGCGGCAGCGGGTCATGGCGATGATCCCGGACGGCCTGCGCAAGGGCATCACGATGGGCATCGGGCTGTTCATCCTGATGGTCGGGATGGTCGACGGCGGGTTCATCTCCCGGGTGCCGGACGCCGCGCACACCACCACCCCGGTCCAGCTCGGCTCGGACGGCCACCTCAACGGCTGGCCGGTGCTCTGCTTCGTCCTCGGCGTGCTGCTGATGCTGGTCCTGATGGCCCGTAAGGTCCCCGGCGCGGTGCTGATCAGCATCGCGGTGGTCACCGTGGTCGCGATCATCATCAACACCATCGCCACCATCCCGGCCGACTCCTGGGGCCTGACCATCCCGTCCTGGCCGCACAAGGTGGTCGCCGCGCCCGACTTCGGGCTGATGGGCAAGCTCAGCCTGTTCGGCGGGTTCAAGGAGGTCGGGATCCTGCCCGGCATCCTCTTCGTCTTCTCGATCCTCCTCTCCACCTTCTTCGACGCCATGGGAACGATCATGGGCGTCACCGAGGAGGCCGGGCTGCTGGACGAGAACGGCGACCTGCCGGGGATGAGCAAGGTCCTGATGATCGACGGTGTGGCCACCGCGCTCGGCGGCGTCAGCTCCTCCTCCGGGTCGACCGCCTTCGTGGAGTCGACCACCGGCGTCGGCGAGGGCGCCCGGACCGGTCTGGCCAGCGTCTTCACCGGCGTCCTCTTCGCCCTGGCGCTCTTCCTCTCGCCGATCGCCCTGGTCGTCCCGCAGCAGGCGGCGGCGCCCGCGCTGGTCGCGGTGGGCTTCCTGATCCTCTCCGCGCACGTCCGGTCGATCGACTGGAGCGACTACACGATCGGCGTCCCGGTCTTCTTCACCATGCTGGTGATGCCGCTGACGTACTCGATCACCAGCGGCATCGGCGCCGGCTTCATCGCCTTCACCGTGCTGAAGGCGGCGACCGGCCGGGTCCGCGAGATCCCGTGGATGATGTGGATCGTCAGCGTGATCTTCGTGGTCTACTTCGCGCTCGGCCCCATCGAGCAGGCGCTGGGCGTCGGCTGACGCCGGCTCGGTCCACCGCCCGCGTCCACCCCGCTTCGGCGCCGCGGCCGGCTGCCTCGCGCAGTCGGCCGCGGCGCCGTTCGGCGTCCGGGGCGGTGTCCGGGGCGGGGTCCTTCGGGCTCAGCCCTGGGCGTTCGGGGCGCCGCCGAGGTGCTCGTCCAGCCGCTGTTCGAGCCGGTCCAGCCGCGCCAGCAGCTGCCGTACGGAGTCGGCGGCCGCCCCGGCGGCGGGGTCGGCGGAGCTGCGGGCGGCGGCCTGCGCCTGCTGGTAGGCGTAGCCGGCGATGGCGGCGGAGGTGGTGCGGCGGGTGAGCCGCAGCTCGGCGCCCAGCTCGCGCAGGATCCGGCCGGCGGCGCCGTCCGGCTCGGCGATCAGGCCGAGGAGGACGTGCTCGCCGCCGACGAAGTTGTGCCCCAGGCTGAGGGCCTCGTGGGCGGCCAGTTCGAGGGCCGCGGCGGTCTCGGGGGAGAAGCGGGCCTCCTGGGGCGGGGCGGCGGTCTCCCCGGCGTTCCCGGCGTCCTCGCTGCCCCCGGTCTCCCCGGAGGCCTCGCCGTCCGAGCGCGGCGGCAGGGCGTCCAGGCGGTGGCGGAGCTCGTCGGGCTCGACCTCCATGGACGGCAGCAGCTGGACCGCCAGGTTGCCGCCCTCCAGCAGCAGTCCGGAGAGCAGGTCCGCGGTCTCCACCAGCCCGGAGCCGCGCTTCCGCGCCCGCTGGACGCCCAGCCGGACGGCCTCGCCCGCGCGCCGGGTGAAGCGGGAGAGCCGGGGGGCGGGGTCGCCCGCGCCGGGGGCGCCGAGGTCGCTCTGGACCACCGTGCGGATCGAGCTGACCCGCCGGACCGCCTGCTCCAGCGCCCGCTGGCAGATCGCGGAGACCGGGACGCCGGTCTCCTTGACCGCCTCGGCGAGCTCGTCCGGCAGATAGACGTTGATCTTCGGCATGGGCTGTGAGCCCCCCTTGGGGTGCGTTCGGGGTTATACCCCCTAGATAACCCCAGTAGGGGGTCTACGCACAGACCCCGACGAGAACGGCGCGCCGTCGACCCCCGGGTTTCCTTTAGACAGGCTAATGAGATAGGCTAAGAACATGGCCGAACTGACTGCCGAGGAAGACCTGGCCGCCGTCACCACCCTGCGTGCGGCGGTCATGCGTCTCTCCCGCCGGCTCCGGCACCAGCAGATCGAGAGCTCGCTGAGTCCCACCGAGATGCAGGTGCTCGGCACCCTCGCGCGATGCGGCCGGGCCACCCCCGGCGAACTCGCGCGGAAGGAGCACGTCCAGCCGCCCTCGATGACCCGGATCATCGCGATGCTCGAGGACAAGGGCCTGGTCCGCCGGGAGCCGCATCCCGAGGACCGGCGGCAGGTGGTGGTCAGCGCCACCGAGCCGGCCGCCGAGATCATGAAGGAGAGCAAGCGGAAGCGCGACGCGTGGCTCGCCGAGCTCGCCAAGGGCCTGGAGGACGAGGAGTGGGCGCAGCTGCGCGCGGCCGCTCCGGTGCTGGAGCGCCTCGCGCAGTTGTGACGGCAGTCGGAAGCACAGAGACCACAGCACACCGCCGAACCGGGGAGAACATCACGCAGCGCGCTGACCATCCAGGGGAGACCGTCTTGACTTCGGCGAACGACGACGTCGACCGAACCGCCGTACCCGAATCCACCACCGAGAACACCCCGGTCCCGGAGACCGCGACCGCCGCCGTCACCACCACGGCCCTGCAGGCGCGGAAGTCCCGCCGGGTGGGGATGTTCGCCTCGCTCGGAGTCCGCAACTACCGCTACTACTTCGCCGGCCAGGTGGTGTCCAACACCGGCACCTGGATGCAGCGAATAGCCCAGGACTGGCTGGTGCTGAGCCTCACCGGCAGCTCCTTCGCGGTGGGGATCACCACCGCGATGCAGTTCCTGCCGATGCTGCTCTTCGGCCTCTTCGGCGGGGTGATCGCCGACCGCTTCGGCAAGCGGCGGCTGCTGATGTTCACTCAGGGCGGGATGGGCCTGCTCGCCGCGGTGCTGGCGACCCTGACGCTGACCGGCGCGGTGCACGTCTGGCATGTGTACCTGCTGGCCTTCTGCCTCGGCCTGATCACCGTCGTGGACAACCCGACCCGGCAGACCTTCGTCGCCGAGATGGTCGGCAAGCGGCAGCTGCGGAACGCGGTCAGCCTGAACGCGGCCAACTTCCAGACCGCCCGGCTGATCGGGCCGGCCGTCGCCGGTGCGGTGATCGCCGCGGTCGGCTCGGGGTGGGCGTTCGCGATCAACGCGATGTCCTTCGCGGCGGTGATCACCGGGCTGATGGCGATGCGGTCCTCCGAGCTGACCCCGCTGCCGCGGGTGCCGCGGGAGCAGGGCCAGCTGCGGGAGGGGCTGCAGTACGTCCGGCAGCATCCGGTGCTGATCTGGCCGATCGTGATGGTCGGCTTCATCGGCACCTTCGGGTTCAACTTCCCGACCGTCCTCTCCGGGTTCGCCTACAGCGTCTTCCATGTCGGTGCGGGGCAGTACGGTCTGCTCAACACGGCGATGGCGGTCGGCTCGCTGGCGGGCGCGCTGCTGGCGGCGCGGCGGTCGCGGGTGCGGCTGCGGATGCTGGTCGTCGCGGCGCTGGCGTTCGGCGTGCTGGAGGCGCTGACCGCGTGGGCGCCGGGGTACTGGCTGTTCGCGGCGATGCTGACGGTGGTCGGGCTGCTGGGGCTGACCTTCAACACCTCCAGCAACTCGACCGTGCAGCTGGCGACGGATCCGCAGATGCGGGGCCGGGTGATGTCGCTGTACATGATGGTCTTCACCGGTGGGACGCCGATCGGCGGGCCGGTGGTGGGCTGGGTCACCGAGCAGTGGGGGCCCCGGATCGGGCTCTTCGCCTGCGGTGCGGTGTCGGCGGCGGCGGCGCTGGTGGTCGGCGTCGTCCTGGCGCGGACGGCGCGGCTGCGGCTGCGGGTGACGCGGCGGGGGGTCCAGCTGGTGCCGGTGGCCGCCGCCTAGGGCCGGACCCGGTCCGAGGCCCGACGCGCGGATGCGGGGGCGCTCCCGCCGGGCATCATGGGGGCGTGCGGCTGTTCGTGGCGGTGGTGCCGCCGGAGAAGGTGCTGGCGCGGCTGGAGGAGGCCGTCGCGCCGCTGCGGGACGGGGAGTTGCGGTGGACGGAGGCGGCCGGCCGGCATCTGACCCTCGCGTTCCTCGGTGAGGTGGGGGAGGAACTCCTCCCGGAGCTGGGCGAGCGGTTCGCGCGTGCCGCGCGGCGGCATCCGCCGATGACGCTGGCGCTCGGCGGCGGCGGGCGGTTCGGCGACCGCGCGCTGTGGGTGGGCGTACGCGGCGAGACCCGCGCCCTCGCCCGGCTCGCGCAGAGCGTGCGGGCCGGGGCCGGGCGCGCGGGGATCCCGGCGGACACGAAACGGTTCCGGGCGCATCTGACGCTGGCCCGTACCCGCCCCCGCGCGGGTACGGACCTGCGCCCTTACGCGGACGCGCTGGCCGGATTCGAGAGCGGGCCGTGGCTCGCCGACGAGATGGTGCTGATGAGCAGCCGGCTGGGCGACGGCCCGGCGCGGTACCGGGCCGTCGGCAGCTGGCCGCTGGGGCGCGGGTAAGCTTCGGGCGTGGACCCGAAGACCCGTACCCGTATCGTCACCGGCGCGTTCGTCGTGCTGCTGATCGTCGTCGTGGTGGGCGCGCTGGTCGGGCGCTAGCTGGTCAGAGGCGCTCGACGACGTGGTCGATGCAGGCGGTGAGCGCCTCGACGTCGGCCGGGTCGATCGCCGCGAACATCGCCACCCGCAGCTGGTTGCGGCCCAGCTTGCGGTACGGCTCGGTGTCCACGATTCCGTTGGCCCGGAGCACCTTGGCGACCGCGGCCGCGTCGACCGAGTCGGCGAAGTCGATGGTGCCGATGACCTGGGAGCGCTTCGCCGGATCGGTCACGAACGGGGTGGTGTACGCGGTCTTCTCCGCCCAGCCGTAGAGGCGGGAGGAGGAGTCGGCGGTGCGGGCGGTGGCCCAGTCCAGGCCGCCGTTGCCGTTCAGCCAGTCCAGCTGGTCGGCCAGCAGGAACAGGGTGGCCACCGACGGGGTGTTGTACGTCTGGTCCTTGGCCGAGTTGTCGATCGCCGTCGGCAGGTCGAAGAAGGCCGGGATGTAGCGGTCGCCCGCGGCGATCTCGGCGGCGCGGTCCAGCGCGGCCGGGGAGAAGGCGCCGATCCACAGTCCGCCGTCGGAGGCGAAGTTCTTCTGCGGGGCGAAGTAGTAGACGTCGGTCTGGGTGATGTCCACCGGCAGGCCGCCGGCGCCGGAGGTGGCGTCGACCAGGACGAGCGCGTCCTCGTCGGCCCCGGCCACCCGGTTGATCGGCATGGCCACGCCGGTCGAGGTCTCGTTGTGGGTGAACGCGTAGACGTCCACCCCGGCCTCGGCCGCCGCCTCCGGGTGGGTGCCCGGGTCGGAGGTGATGATCGTCGGGTCGGCGAGCCAGGGCGCGGTCTTGGTCGCCTTGGCGAACTTGGACGAGAACTCGCCGAAGGAGAGATGCTGGGACTTCCGGCGCACCAGGCCGTGCGCGGCCACGTCCCAGAACGCGGTGGAGCCGCCGTTGCCGAGGACCACCTGGTACCCCTCGGGCAGGGAGAACAGCTGCGCGACGCCTTCCCGGACCCGGCGGACCAGGTTCTTCACCGGCGCCTGCCGGTGCGAGGTGCCGAGGAGCGAAGTCCCGGTAGCAGCAAGGGCGTTGAGGGCCTCCGGGCGGACCTTGGAGGGGCCGGCCCCGAAGCGGCCGTCGGCGGGCTTGAGGTCACTGGGGATTTCGATCTGAGCCACGCGAGCAGCGTAGAGGGTGGTCCGCGCTGGCATTTCGCCGTTCTGGCGAAAAGTTACCCGGCAGGGTGGCCGATCCGTAGCGTCCCGATGCTCGGCCACCCCTGGTGTGTTCGGGTGTAATCGCAGGTCAGAGGCGTGATCGGAGATCAGTGGGCGATCTCGGAGTAGCCGTCGATCTCCTCCGGCTTGCGGGTGCCCGGCCCGATGTACCGGGCGGACGGGCGGACCAGTCGGCCGGTCCGCTTCTGCTCCAGGATGTGGGCGCTCCACCCGGCGGTGCGGGCGCAGGTGAACATCGAGGTGAACATGTGCGCAGGGACCTCGGCGAAGTCCAGGACGATGGCCGCCCAGAACTCGACGTTGGTCTCCAGCACCCGGTCCGGGCGGCGGGCGCGCAGCTCCTCCAGGGCGGCCTTCTCCAGCGCCTCGGCCACCTCGTAGCGCGGGGCGCCGAGCTCCTTGGCCGTCCGGCGGAGGACGCGGGCCCGCGGGTCCTCGGCGCGGTAGACCCGGTGGCCGAAGCCCATCAGCCGCTCGCCGCGGTCCAGCACCCCGCGGACGTACGCGCCGGCGTCGCCGGTGCGCTCGATCTCCTCGATCATGCCGAGGACGCGGGAGGGCGCGCCGCCGTGCAGCGGTCCGGACATCGCGCCGACCGCGCCGGAGAGGGCGGCGGCCACGTCGGCGCCGGTGGAGGCGATGACCCTGGCGGTGAAGGTGGAGGCGTTCATGCCGTGCTCGGCGGCCGAGGTCCAGTAGGCGTCGACGGCCTTGACGTGCTTGGGGTCCGGCTCGCCGCGCCAGCGGATCATGAACCGCTCGACGATGGTCTCGGCCTTGTCGATCTCGCTCTGCGGGACCATCGGCAGACCCTGGCCGCGCGCCGACTGGGCGACGTACGACAGGGCCATCACGGCGGCCCGGGCGAGGTCGTCGCGGGCCTGCTCGGCGTCGATGTCCAGCAGCGGTTTCAGGCCCCAGACGGGGGCGAGCATGGCCAGCGCGGACTGGACGTCGACCCGGATGTCGCCGGAGTGGACCGGGATCGGGAAGGGCTCGGCGGGCGGCAGCCCCGGGTTGAACCTGCCGTCGACCAGGAGGCCCCAGGTGTGCCCGAAGGAGACGTGGCCCACCAGGTCCTCGATGTCGACGCCGCGGTACCGGAGCGAGCCGCCCTCCTTGTCGGGCTCGGCGATCTCGGTCTCGAACGCGACGACTCCCTCGAGTCCGGGGACGAAGTCGGACATCAGGCGGCTCCTCATTGAGTTGCGTCGGGTGGCCTCCGCGGGGCGTTCCGCGACTCGCGGCGGCTTCTCGGCTGAGTGGGGCTCCGGCGGGTGGCCGAGGCCTCGGTTTCTGGGGTGGCACGGAGTGTCAGATCCCTGCGCACCACTGTGTCGCGACACCCTAGTACTCCATGGGGCAAAGGCACAGGGGGACGCGGCACTCAGTGCCTTACTCGTTCGCGTGAAGTTCCGCACACCCCCTCGGCGGGGTGGGCGGACCGTAGCGAACCAAGGGGTGGGCGATCGTCCGCACGCCCCCGGCGCGCCCCGGGCAGCCGCGGACCTGTCGGTGGGATGCGCCATGATGTCCGGGTGACGTCAGCGACCACCCCCGCGGCGCCGGCCGATCCGGCACGGATGCGCCGCCAGTACCGTTCGGCGGGACTCGACGAGAGCGAGCTGGCGGCCGACCCCATACGGCAGTTCGGCGCCTGGTTCGACGACGCCCGCACGGGCGGGCTGCCCGAGCCCAACGCGATGGTCGTCTCCACGGTCGGCGCGGACGGGCGGCCGAGCTCACGGACCG
This sequence comes from Phaeacidiphilus oryzae TH49, assembly GCF_000744815.1. Lineage (NCBI taxonomy): Bacteria > Bacillati > Actinomycetota > Actinomycetes > Kitasatosporales > Streptomycetaceae > Phaeacidiphilus > Phaeacidiphilus oryzae. Next base: position 3,156,462 of record NZ_JQMQ01000005.1, on the reverse strand, counting down.
TGCTGCTCAAGGGGTTCGACGCGCGGGGCTTCGTCTTCTACACCAACTACCGCTCCCGCAAGGGCTCGCAGCTGGCGGAGAACCCGCAGGTCTCGCTGCTCTTCCCCTGGCATCCGCTGGGCCGCCAGGTGATCGTCGGCGGGCGGGCCGAGCGGATCGGAAGGGACGAGACCGCGGCCTACTTCCGCACCCGGCCGCACGGCTCGCAGCTCGGCGCCTGGGCCAGCGAGCAGTCCCAGGTGGTCCGGGACCGCGCCGAACTGGAGGGCCGCTACCGGGAGTTGGCCGATCGGTACCCGGAGGGCGAGGGGGTCCCGGTGCCGCCGTTCTGGGGCGGCTTCCTGGTCGTCCCGGACGAGCTGGAGTTCTGGCAGGGCCGGGAGAACCGCCTCCACGACCGGCTGCGGTACCGCGCGGACGCGGCCTCGGGGACCGGATGGCGGATCGAGCGGCTCAACCCCTGAGCCGCCGCGCGGGCGGGTGGCGGGAATGAGGCGGGTGTTTCAGGACCTCTTGTCCGGAGGGCGGGGCGGAGACGGTCATGGACGGAATACCTACTTGCGGGCACCCCGTCCCGCATGCGGACAATGAGGTGGCACAGCGCACAGCACAGGTAGGCATTGACTCAACCCCCGAAGGCTGGACGGTCGATGATTACTCCGGGCTCCACCGCCACCACCACCGGGTCAGCCGGCCCGGCGCCGTCGGCAGCGCCGGCCGCGCGCCGCGGCTCACTGACTGAACTCGCCCGTCTCACCGGACTCTCCGGCGCCCCGGCGCCCGTCGTCGGGTCCGCCGAGGACGGCGGCGCGACGGCGGCCTCCGCGCCCGTCTCCCGCTTCAACTCCTCGATCTGATCTGGCCGGTGCCGCATCCGGGGCCGGCCCTGGGGCCGCCGGTCGTCCCCTTCCGGCAGTTCGTGCTGAAGCTGCACAGCCGGTGCGATCTGGCCTGCGACCACTGCTACGTCTACGAGCACGAGGATCAGAGCTGGGCCGGCCGGCCGTGGGCCGCCGGCCCCGACGTCCTGCGGCAGACCGCGCTGCGGATCGCCGAGCACGCGCGCGTCCACCGGCTCTCCCAGGTCCAGGTGGTGCTGCACGGCGGTGAACCGCTGCTGGCCGGACCGCAGAGGATCGCCGAGGCCGCGGAGGCGCTTCGCGGCGCGCTGGACGACCCGGACCTCCTCGACCTCCGGATCCACACCAACGGGCTGACCCTGGACGAGCGGTTCTGCGAGGTCTTCAGCCGGCACCGGATCAAGGTCGGTGTCTCCCTGGACGGCGACCGGGCCGCCAACGACCTCCACCGCAGGTACGCCAACGGACGCAGCAGCTACGACCGGGTCAGGCGGGCGCTGCGGCTGCTCGCCTCCCCGCGCTGGCGCCACCTCTACGCCGGGCTGCTCTGCACCGTGGACGTCCGCAGCGATCCGGAGGCGGTGTACCGGGCGCTGCTCGACGCCGAGCCGCCGCGGGTCGACTTCCTGCTGCCGCACGCCACCTGGGACCATCCCCCGCTGCGCCCGCCCGGCGCCGGACCGGTGCCGTACGCCGACTGGCTGCTCAGGGTGTACGACCTGTGGGAGCGGACCGGGCGGCCGATGCCGGTGCGGCTCTTCGACTCGCTGCTGAACATGGCCGAGGGCGGCCCGAGCGAGACCGAGGCGCTCGGCCTGGACCCGGTCGACCTGCTGGTCATCGAGACCGACGGCAGCCTGGAGCAGGCGGACTCGCTGAAGACCGCGTACGACGGCGCTCCCGGGACCGGGCTGGACGTCTTCGACCCGGAGGCCTTCGAACGGGCCGCCCGGCACCCGGGGGTGACGGCCCGTCAGCTCGGCCTGGCCGGGCTGTGCGAGACCTGCCGCGACTGCCCGGTGGTGGGCAGCTGCGGCGGCGGCCTCTACGCCCACCGCTACCGGAGCGCGGACGGCGCGGGAGCGGAGGGCGCGGGAGCGGACGGCGCGGGCTCGCCCGGCGGCTTCGACCACCCCTCGGTGTACTGCGAGGACCTCAAGGCGCTGATCAACGGGGTGGAGCTGCGCTCCCGGCTGCGGCTGGAGCTCGGTCCGGAGGAGTGGCGCGGCCTGGCCGCCGGCCGGGGCAGCGCGGCGGCCGTCCGCGCGCTGGCCGGGGCCGGCACCCAGCGGTTCAAGGTCCGCCTGCTCAGGACCGCCGACCAGGCGCTGCGCGAGGTGCTGCTGGAGCTGGAGGCGGACGAGGCCGGCGCGCGGGCGCTCGACGAGGTCTTCGACTACCCGTACAGCCGGCTGGGGTTCGCCGCTCCGGCCGGGCCGGCCTCCGGCGAGGCGGGTGCGTCGGCGATCGCCGCGGCCGCCGCGGCCGCCGCGGCGGCCGAGGTGACCGCGGCGGCCGTGGTACGAGCGGGCAGCCCGGCCGAGGTGGCCGTGCGGACCCGGCCCGGTGGACTGCTGCGGCTGCCCTCGCTGGGCGTCCTGCGGATCCCCGGGGGCGAGGAGACCGCCGGGGACGCCGCCGGGGGCGCCGTGCTGCGGGTCACCGGCAGCGGGGGCGGACGGGTGATCCTCCCCGGCCCCGGCCGGACGCCGTTGGCGCTGGGCCCGGAGACCCCCGGCTGGCTGCCCGTCCGGGCGCTCTGGAGCGGCGACGCGGGCACGCTGTGGCTGGACGACGTCGACCCCTGCCGGGGCGAGGCACTGGGCGGCGATCCGCTGCTGCGCCCGGCCGCCCGGCTGGACCGGGCGGCCTTCCGCCGCTGGACCGAGACCGCCGCCGAGGCGCGGCGGTTGATCGACCGCGAGCTCACCGGCTACGCCGAGGGGCTGGCCGCCGGCCTGCGGGTGCTCACCCCGCTGGAGCCGGACCCGGCCGGGCACGGGCTCAGCGCCACCTCCCGGGCCGCCCCCGGCGCGGCGGCGGTCGCCCTGCCGGCCGAGGGGCAGGAGCTGGCCGTCCACGAGTCGCTGGCCCGGGAGCTGGTCCACGAGTTCCAGCACAGCAAGCTCGGTGCGGTGCTGGACTTCCGCGAACTGGTCGACCCCGCGCGGGCGGGGGAACCGGTCGAGGTCGGCTGGCGGCCGGACCCGCGGCCCCCGGAGGGCGTCCTCCAGGGGATCTACGCCCATCTCGCCGTGGTCGACTTCTGGGCCGCGCGGCTGCGCGTCCTGGAGCGGCGGGCCCGGCGGCCCGGGGCGTCGCCGGCCGAGCTCGGGCAGGCCGAGGCCGCCCGCGGGCAGCTGCTGCGCTGGCGCGCGGCGCTCGCCGAGGCGACGGAGTCGCTGCTGACCGGCGGGGCGCTCAGCCGGCTCGGCCGGTCCTTCGCGGTCGGGTGGCTCCGTGAGCCGCCGTGCGGGGAGCCCGGAGCCGGGGGCGAGGGGGCGGGAAGCGGACGATCGGTTTCAGTGGAATTCAGCTGATGAAACGTCAACCTCCGTGCACATCACGACTGTAGAGTGATTTCCCGATGGCGGTGGCGACCGCGCGGGCCACGGGGTGAGGGGGCCACGGCATGGTGCCTCAGGGGCCGACCGGCGAAGAGCGTTCCTGGCCGTACTTCTTCATGAGCCACGCGCACCCCAAGGGCGCGCGTGAGGACGACCCGCCGGAGAGCACCCCGCGCCGGCTGGTCCACCAGCTCTACACCGAACTCTGCTGGCACCTGCGGGAGATCTGCGACCCGATCGAGGTCACCGGCGACAACGTCCGGATGGGCTGGGTGGACAGCGAGATCCAGGTCGGCACGGACTGGGGGCGCTGGCTCGCCGACCAGCTGGCGACCTGCCGGGTCTTCGTGCCGCTGCTCTCCCCGGCGTACTTCAAGAGCGACATGTGCGGCCGGGAGTGGAAGGCCTTCTCCGAGCGCAGGACCGAGCCCCGGTGGCCGGGCTGGGAGCACACCGAGTCGATCGTGCCGATCTGCTGGGCGCCGCTGCCGGGGGAGATGCCGGCGATCGCGGCCAAGATCCAGCACATCAGCGGGGAGTTCCCGCCCAGCTACCAGCGGACCGGACTGTACGGCCTGATGGCCAGGCCGAAGATGCGCGAGGACCGGGAGGAGACGATCTACCTGCTGGCCGAGCGGATCCGGGACGTCGCCTACCGCAACTGCATCAACCGGGGGAAGCCGCGGCAGAACCTGGACGACGTGCCGAGCGCCTTCGGCGAGGAGTCGGGCCCGCCCCTCCTCCACGTCGGGCGGCCCCCCGGCGGGCGTGCCGGGCGTGCCGAGGAGGTCGACGGGGACGAGGCCGCGGGCCGCGGCTGGGGGCGGGCGAGGCCCGGGGAGGGGCGGCCGGGGAGGCGGTGCCGCCACCGGCGTTCGCGTCCGCGGCGGCCTCCGCGGCCGTGGAGGGGCCGGTGGCGTTAGCCGGCCCGAGCGGTGTCCCGGAGGAGAACGTCACCGTCCTCAAGACCCGTCAGGAGGAGCACCGGGCGCCCGCCGGTCCGCCGGAGCCACCCGGCCCACCCGGTCCGCCCGGACCCGCCGGTCCGCCGGCCCCGCGTGCGGCCTCGACCCGGGCCCGCCGGCCCGCCGGCAAGAGCGGCACGGCGGGCGCCGCCCGCGGGCCGCGTGCCGAGCGGCGGGAGCGGCGCCCCGAAGGCGAACCCGGCCCCGGCTCCCTGTCCGGCCCCGGCCCGGAAGAGGACGGGTGACGGATGGCGCCCGTGAGCACCCGACCGGAGACGCCGGTCAGCTACTTCCTGAGCGCGCCCTATCCGCTCGCCCCGACGCCCGGCGTGGACCCGGCCGTCGACGGCTTCCACCGCCTCCTCTCCGCCGACGTGGCCGAGATCGCCAGACTGCCCAGGCCGGCGGCGGCCGGCCGGCTCAACCTCCGCGCCGGCGGCGAGGACGCCGTCTCCGCTGCCGGCGCCGGCCCGGCGGCGGCGGACCCCGCGGACTCCGACGATCCTGCGTACGCCTACAAGCTGCTCGACCACGCCCTGCTGAACAGCCGGGTGCTGGTGCCGCTGTTCTGCGAGGAGTACTTCCGCAACGACTTCTGCGGGAAGGAGTGGCAGGCCTTCGCGCAGAGCTTCGTCCGGCCCGGGGACCGCGGGTGGAAGCCCCCGATCGTCCCGGTGCTGTGGCGGCCGGTGCCGGCCGTGCTGCTGCCCAGGGCCGCCGAGGAGCTGGAGTTCGAGCACGCGCGGATAGGCGCCGGGTACGCCTCCGACGGAATGCTGGCGCTCGGCCGCTCGCCGCTGCGGCGGGCCGAGTACCGGCAGGCGGTCCGCCGGCTGGCCGACCTGGTGGTGGCCTCCGCCCGGTCCGCACCGGGCGCCAGGACGGGGGTGGTCGATCTGGAGAACACCGAGAGCGCGTTCGACCCGTCCGGGATGGTGCGCCTGCTGGTGGCGGCGCTGCCGGACGGGCCGTCGGCGCGGCTCTGGGGGCTGCGTCCGCCGCAGGGCGACGCCGAGCCGCCGGACTCGCTGATCCACCAGGTCCGCCGGATGCTGGAGGGGCAGGGCTACGGATCCGTGGTCGACCCCTTCGTCGACCCCTTCGTCGGCGGCGGCCTCCCCCCGCCGCCGCATCCCGACGCGGTGACCGTCCTGCTGATCGACCCGTGGGCGCTGGACGACCCCCGACTCGCCGACCTCGTACGGGAGTTCGTGGCCCGCGAGGTCGGCGGGCCGCTGGCGGTGCTGGTGCCCTGGTCCGGCGGCGAGGACGGCGTGGACGGCGGGGACGCCGACGCTGAGGAGGACCGGCGGCGAAGGCTCTACCAGACCCTGGAACCCTTCCTCAGCCGCCGAAAACCGCAACTGCGCAGCCTGCCGATCGTTGTCACAGATCCCGGCGCGCTCCGGCAGACCCTGGCCCAGGAGCTGCGCCGGGCGGCGGACCAGCTGGAGCACAGCGCCCGTGGCAGGCGGCGGTCCGACCCCGAACTCGAGCCCGCGTACGACCCCGCGGCCGAGCAGCAGGACGATCCGCCCCCGCGACTGTTCGGGCCCGACCCGGGCCAGGCATCCCGCTGGTGACGTACCGTCAGAAGCCGGCCGAGTCCGCACTCCGTTCCGCTCCACCGCTCCCGAGGGACCCGCAATGACGCCGCAGTCCATCGACCACAACGGCCAGGTGGTCACGTTCTACTCGTACAAGGGCGGCACCGGCCGCACCATGGCGCTGGCCAACGTCGCCTGGATCCTCGCCGCCAGCGGCAAGAGCGTGCTGGTGGTGGACTGGGACCTGGAGGCGCCCGGTCTCGACCGGTTCCTGGAGCCCTTCCTACCGCCGGAGTCCGCCCGCACCGGCTGCGGTGTCATCCACATGATCAGCGCCTACCGCGAGGCGCTCAAGGGGGTCACCCCCGAGGGCCGCCGCCCCGGCGCGCCCGACGAGCTGATCGAGCGGTCCACCGCGCTGGGACCGCACGTCATCGACCTCAACTGGGACCACTTCCCGGCCGGCGGCCGGCTCTCCTATCTCCCCGCAGGCCATGTGGGCTGGGACTACTCCCGGGAGCTCTCCGAGATCAACTGGACCGTCTTCTACACCAGGGAGTACGGCAAGCGGTTCCTGCTGGCCATGCGGGAGGCGATGACCCGCGAGTACGACTACGTGCTGATCGACAGCAGGACCGGGCTCAGCGACGTCGCCGGGATCTGCACCCTCGACCTGCCGGACACCCTGGTGGTCTGCTTCACCCTGAGCGGCCAGGGCATCGACGGCGCCGCCGAGGTGGCCCGCGACGTCCGGCGCGACCTCAGCCGGACCCGCCGGGTGCTGCCGGTGCCGATGCGGATCGACGAGGGCGAGCACGACAAGGCCGAGGCGGGCAAGGCGCTGGCCCGCAACCGCTTCGACGGCCTGCCCTCCGGCCGCAGCGCGGTCGAACGGGACGCCTACTGGAGCCGCATCCCGTTCCCGTACCAGCCGTTCTACGCCTACGAGGAGATGCCGGCGGTCTTCGGCGACCGGCCCGGCGACCCCCGTTCCCTGCTGGCCGCCTGCGAGCGGCTGACCGGCGAGATCACCGAGGGCGAGGTGGTCCGGCTGCCCGAGATGGACGAGGACCTCCGGCTGACCTGGCGGGGCCGGTACACCCGGCGGCTCGCCGAGCCCGCCTCCGTGGTCCTCGCCCATCTGCCCGAGGACCAGCACTGGGCGCTGTGGCTGCGCGAGGTGCTGGAGGAGAGCGAGTACCAGGTCAGCACCCTCCCGATCGTCGACCAGGTGCCGCAGCCCGACACGCCGGCGCAGCCGGGCGGGGCCGCCGCCCGGCCGGCCGCGAACGGCGGCGAGACCGTGCAGCCGGACGAGCAGTTGAAGTCCGCCCCTCGGGTGGTCAGCGTGGTCTCCCGGGCCTTCCAGGACTCCGCGGCCGCCGAGGGCTTCCGCGCCCGGGTGGCCGGGCTGCCCGCCACCGGCGAGCTCCCCCGGGAGCTCTCGGTCCTGGTCGGCGGCGCCCGGCTGGAGTCCGGGCGGGCCGCCGAGCGCCTCGACCTCACCCAGCTGAACCAGCGGGACGCGGTCCGGGCCCTGCTGCAGGCGATGAACCCGCGGCACAACTTCACCGGCAACGAGGCCGCCCGGGTCACCGCCCGCTACCCGGGCGCGGAACCGGAGATCACCAACCTGCCGGTGCGCAACCGCACCTTCACCGGCCGGGCCGAGGAGTTCGCCCGGCTCCGCGCCCAGCTGCGGGGCGGCGAGGCGACCGCCCTCCTCCAGGCCACCCCGTCCCAGTCCACCCAGGCGCTGCACGGCATGGGCGGCGTCGGCAAGACGCAGCTGGCCAAGGAGTACGCCTGGCGGTACCGCTTCGAGTACGACGTGATCTGGTGGGTGGCCGCCGACCAGCGCGACCTGATCCCGGTCGAACTGGGCAACCTGGCCCAGCGGATCGACGCCCACCGGATGGCCGAGGAGGGGCCCGGCGCCTCCCCGGTCGCCGCGCCCAACGCCGCCTACGCGCTGGACGCGCTGCGCCGCGGCTACCCCAGCAAGCACTGGTTGCTGATCTTCGACAACGCGGGCGAGCCGGAGGACCTGACCGGCTTCCTGCCCGGCGGCAGCGGCCACGTGATCATCACCTCCCGCAACCCGGCCTGGTCCGGCGTGGCCGACCCGATCAACCTGGACGTCTTCCCGCGCGAGGAGTCCATCCGCCACCTCCTCTTCCGCGTCCCGCGGCTGACCCGGGAGCAGGCCAACGACGTGGCCGAGCAGCTGGGCGACCTTCCGCTGGCCATCGAGCAGTCCGCCGCCTGGCTGGACACCACCGGCACGCCCGTCCCGGAGTACCTGGACATGCTGCACCGGGAGCTGCCGCCGCTGCTGGCGGCAGGCAAGGCCAACGAGTACCCGAACGCCGTCGCCCGCACCTGGAACATCTCGGTGGAGACGCTCCGGCAGGAGGCCCCGGCGGCGGCCCGGATGCTGGAGCTGTGCGCCTTCTTCGCCCCCGAGCCGATCGCTATGGACCTCCTCTACGACCGTGAGCTGCGCCGCGAGCTGAGCCAGGTGGACGACGCGATCAGCGACCGGGCGACCCTGGGCACGGTCTTCGAGCAGCTCGGCAAGTACTCCCTGGCCAGGATCGACAACCAGCACTCCACCGTGCAGCTGCACCGGCTCGTCCAGGTGGTGGTCCGCTCCAGCCTTGAGGAGGACGCCCAGGAGGAGCGCCGCCGCCGCGTCCACCAGGTGCTCACGGCCGGCCGCGCCCGGATCGAGGGCGACGTGGACAACGAGGCCAACTGGCCGGAGCTGGACCGTATCTGGCCCCACCTCACCCCCTCGCAGGCCCGCACCAGCCGGGACGACGACGCCCGCGAGCTGATGGTCGACTGGGTGCGCTACCTCTGGCTGCGCGGTGAGTTCGACCGCGCCAACACGATCGGCAGCGACCTGCTGAGGACCTGGGGCGAGCAGTTCGGCGAGAACGACCGGGTGACCCTGGCCCTGCGCCGGGAGCTGGGCAACGTGCTGCGCAGCACCGGGCGCTACCGCGAGGCGCTGGAGATGGACCAGGAGACCCTGGGCAGGCAGCGCCGGGTGAGCGGACCCGAGCACGTCCACGCGCTGATCTCGGCCGGCAACGTCGGCGGCGACCTGCGGGCCCTCGGCCGCTACCAGGAGGCCCTGACCCAGGACGAGCAGACCCTCCAGTCGCTGACCAACCGGCTCGGCCCGGACCACGTCCGCACCCTGCGGATGGCCAACAACGTCGCGCTCGACCACCGGCTGCTCGGCGACTACCAGCGCGCCCGCGGCCTCGACCAGCAGACCTGGGAGCGCCGGGTCCGGGTGCTCGGCGCGGACGCCCCGGAGACCCTGATCTCCGAATCCCACCTGGTCCGCGACCTCCGCGACGCCGGCCAGATCGCCGAGGCCGTCCGCAGGCTGGAGCGGATCCGCGAGCGGATGGCGAACGCCCAGGGGCCGAACAACCTGCGGACCCTGGTGATCTGCCGGAACCTCGCCGTCTCCTACCGGTTGGCGGGCCAGTCGGAGAACGCCCTCACCCTGATCCGGGACACCGCGGAGCGCTGCCGCGAGCAGTACGGCGAGAACAACCCGGACACCCGTACCAGCCAGCTCACCCTGGCCGCCGAGGAGTGGATGGCCGGCCGCCACCGGGAGGCCGTGGACCTGGCCCGGGAGGTGCACGCCTTCTTCGCCGCCCAGCTCGGCCCGGAGCACCCCAACACCCTCGGCAGCGCGGACAACCTGGCCGTCTTCCTCTCCAGCGAGAGCCTGGACCGGGAGAGCCGGCTGGAGGCCCTCGACCTCCACGCCGCCACCGTCCGGCAGCTCGAGGAGCGGCTCGGCGACCAGCACCCGTTCACCATCTGCTCGACCATCAACTGGGCCAACACCCTGGCCGGGCACGGGCGCTGGGAGGAGGCCCGGGGGATCGGCGAGCTGGCCCTCGACCGGGCCACCGCCTGGTTCGGCGAGAGCCACCTGGACCGGGCGGTCTGCGCCGCCAACCTCTCCCTGGTCCTCGCCGAGCTGGGCGAGGCCGACCGGGCGGAGCGGACCCGGGAGGAGGCGATGACCCTGCTCTTCTCACTGCTCGGGGACGCCGACCACCCCGAGTACACCCGGGCCCAGAAGCGCAAGCGGCTCAGCCGGATCCTGGAGCTCCAGCCCTGGTAGCCGCGGTACGGGGACGCCGGATCCGGGAGGGTCAGGCGTCCCCGTTGGCGACCCAGACCAGGAGTTCGGGAAGCCGGCGGAGGTTGTCGAAGTGCGAGACGCCCGGCTCTATCCACAGCCGCGAGCCCCTGATCCGGGAGCTCAGCCAGCGGCTGTGCGAGGCGGGGGAGTAGATGTCCTCCGAGCCGTGGTAGAGGAGCACGTCCACCCGGTCGGTGTCGATCTCGGCGGGGTCGAAGCCCCAGTCGCTGACGAAGGACATCACGTCGTCCGCCCAGCCGGCCGTGTCGGTGCGCAGCGCCTCCTGGAAGGTGGCCTGAAGCTGTCGGCTCAGCTCCGGGTTCATGGCCACCGCCCGGTCGGTGGAGTGCCATTCGGAGTCCATCCGGCGCAGCATCCGGCCGCCGTCCACGGTGGAGCGCTCGGCCGCCTGCGGCTGCTCCGCCGGCCGCTCTGCCGTGGTCGGCCGCTCTGCCGCTGCCGCTGCCGCTTGCGCGCTCGGCCGCTCGGCCACGGCGGTGGCGCCGCCGCTCCGGTCCTCGCCGGCTATCGCGCTGCGCTTCTGGCAGAGGCTCGCCTCGACCTCGCTCAGCCCGTACTCCGCGGCCTCGGCGTACGCCCTGCGGTTGGACTCCACCATCCCCGCGGTCCAGTCCAGGCCCTCCGCCCGGTACGGGGCGAGGGAGACCAGGGAGGCGCAGCGGGTCACCCGGCCGGGCAGCGCGGCCGCGCAGGCGAGGGCGTGGGGTCCGCCGCCGGACCGCCCGGCCACTCCAAAGCGTTCGAGCCCGAGAGCGTCCGCGATCCTCTCCACGTCCGCGGCCGCGTCGCCCACCTGCCGTTTCACCATCCGGTCCGAGCCGCCGTAGCCGGGGCGGTCGTAGGTGATCAACCGGATGCTGTTGCGGTACAGCATCGCCTCGTTGGGGAAGGGGCCCAGCCGGCTGCCCGGCGTGCCGTGCAGCAGCACCACGGGCCGGCCGTCGGGGTCGCCCGAGTCCATGTACCGGAGGCGTCTGGGTTCGCTGCCAGGGAGGTCGACGGAAACCGTGAACTCCATGGGAATCGGACCCTCTCAGGATGGGTAGGTAGTCAGGTCGGCAGGTTCCAGGGCATACCACTCCGCTGTGGAGTGTACGGTCTGCGACCGGGTGTTCCGCAGCATCCGATGGGTCCTGTCGCGATTTTCTGCCAAGATCGGGACAGAACATCGACATGCGAACAGAATTCGGACGGCTGCCGGGGGAGCGCGAACTGGCCGCCGAACTCGCCGAGTTGGGTGTCCGGCCGGGCGGGGTGCTGCTGGTTCAGTCCTCGATGCGCGCGCTCGGTGTGGTCAGCGGTGGCGTCGACTCCGCGATAGCGGCGCTCCGCGCGGTGCTCGGCCCCGAGGGCACCCTTGTGGTCTACACGGCTACCGACGAGAACTCCACGACCTCGCGCGCGCATCGTAGCCGCATTCGGCACCTGACGGAGCGTCAGGCCTCCGTGCTGTGGGACCGGATGCCGCCCTACGATCCGGAGCGCACCCCCGCCTCGCCCACCCTGGGGGTGCTCTCCGAACGGGTGCGCCGGCTGCCGGGGGCGCTGCGCAGCGCCCACCCGCAGACCTCCTTCGCGGCGATCGGCCCGCAGGCCCGCCGGATCACCGAGGGCCACGCCCTCACCAGCCACCTCGGCGAACGCTCCCCGCTCGCCCGCCTGTACGAACTCGACGCGCAGAACCTGCTGGTGGGCGTCGGCCTGGAGGTCGCCACCGCCCTCCACCTGGCCGAGTACCGGCGCGGCGGCCTCCGCCAGCAGATGTACTCCTGCAAGGTCCTCGGCCCGGACGGCCGGCCCCGCTGGGTCTCCTTCACCGACGCCGCCCTGGACGACCTCCACTTCCCGGAATGGGCCTCCCGGATCACCCCCCATCTGCGCACCCTCCGCCCCGGCCGGGTCGCCTCGGCCCGGGCGCTGCTGGTCGGCGTCCGCGACCTGGTGGACACGGCGGTGCGGGTGGGGCCGTAGCCGGCCGCCCCCGCCGGGGCGCGGCGTGGCTACGCCGCACGGTCCCGCCGGGCCCGCCACACGGTGTGCTCGCGGGTGATGGCGTCCTCGGCGTCCGCGGCCAGCCGGGACCAGTTCTCCTCCGCCTCGGGGGCGTTGATGTCGAGGCGCTCCAGCTGGACCTCCAGCATGTCGAGCTCGGTGGCCGCGAGGCGGTAGGCCGCGGAGAGCGGGCCGTACTGCTTGAGCTGGGTCCACGCGGTGACCGAGGCGGCGACGGTGGTGAAGGTGCCCAGCACGTGCCAGGGGACGATCTGGAAGATCTGCAGGACCGCGAAGGAGGCGCCGATGATGATCGCCACGATCGACACCGCCTGCCACTTGGCGGCCTCGCTGTCGCACTCGTCGGCCCGCGAGCGGTACCAGGTGCGCTGGCCGCGCACCCGCTCGTTGAGGTAGACGTCCCGGCGGGCGGAGAGCGGGGAGGCCCGGCGCCGGCGCATCTCCTCGGTGATGTCCGGGCGGGAGCGGGTGCGCAGCGCCTTGGTGTCCTGGAAGGTCTGGAAGACCTCGCCCATCTGCACCGCGAACCCGGCGTCCGCCTCGGCGGACTCGGGCGGCCCGTCGAAGGGCTTGGCCCGCACCGAGTACTTCCACACCAGGGTCTTCATCAGCTCGGCGGCCGCCCGCCCGGCGTACCAGACGGCCTGCGGGCGCTCCTCGCGCAGCCGCTCCCAGAAGTAGTACGCGCCCACGAAGGCCAGCAGCGACAGCGCGGGCGAGAGGTTGAGCCCCTTGGCGTGGATGTCCGGGATCGCCACCACGGAGGCGAGCAGCAGCATGATGATCTGCCCGACGTACCAGCGGATCGCCTGCCGCTGGCCGGTCAGCGCGGCCCGGTCCGCGTAGTCGAAGAAGTCCGGCAGCAGCGTCTGCTCCCGCTGTCGCGGCGGATCCTGACGCACCATCGGCCCCCCACCCAGTCGCCCGTCCACCGCCAAGTGTGGCGAACGCGCCCTGACAGCAAAAGAGTGCCCGCGGCGGCGTCCGGTCCGGCCGGTCCGCGTGCGGGCATGGGACGACCCCCGGGCCGCTAGCCGCCGAAGGCGGCTGCCGGAAGGACTGTCCGGCGGGCCCGGGGGCCGGGTGACTGCTTGGATTACTCCCGCTGCTCCGTCCAGGAGGCGACCGCGAGCGGTCACTCAGCGGGCGGAGTGGCTAGGAAACAGCCACCTCACGCGTCCCAGAAGTACTCAACTCTGGATCACCTCCTTTCCGTGTGCTGTCCACGGTAGGCAGCCGGGTCGGAGGAGGCAACGGTTTTTTTCCGCTGCCGGTCGGCGCCCCCGCCCAACGATCGGGTGGCAATTGCCCGAAACCGCTGTACGGCCCAGGCGGGGCGGGTTGAATGGCCCCTGGTTGTCGGGGGAGGTGTCCCACGCGATGAGCGGTGGTCGAGGCGCGAGGTCGCCTCTGCACGAGTCCGGTGAGCGCAGCGGGGGCGGCCCCGGCGCGGACGGGGGCGATGCGGACGCGGCGCTGCTCACCGCGCTGCTGGACAGCATGGAGGTCGGCCTCGCCGCGATGGACCCCTCCGGGGCGCTGACCCACTGGAACCGGGAGGCCGAGCGGCTGCTCGGGTGGACCGCGGCGGAGGCCGTCGGCCGCCCGGGGCTCGAAGGCTGGGCCGTGCGCCCGGCGGACGCGGCATACGTGCGCCAGCAGCTGCGCGGGGCGCTCGCGCCCGGCAGCCGGCGCCTCCACGAGTTCGCGATGCTGACCAGGGACGGACGGCGGATGCTGGTCCGCGCCCAGGTCGGACCGCTCGACGCGGCCGCGGGCCCCGGGCTGTACTTCGCGTTCTCGGAGGCGGGGGCGCAGATCGATCTGGAGCGCTCGCTCGGGCTGTCCGAGGCGCTGCTCGACCATGCGCCCAGCGGCGTCGTGCTGGTGGACGCGGACCTGCGGCCGGCGGCGCTCGGGCGCTCCGCGGCCGACCTGCTGGAGACCGGGCGGGACGGCGCCCTGGGCGCGCCCCTCGGGGAGCTCCTCGCCGAGGGCGTCGAGGAGCTGGAGTCCGCGCTGCAGCGGGTGCTGGCGACCGGCAGGCCGCTGTCCGGCGTACGGCTGTGGGCGGTGCCGCGGGCCGATCCGGAGCGCCGGCGCCGCTGCTGGCGCAGCGAGTTCGTGCGGCTGGGCTCGCCGCTCGGCGAGGAGCCGGTGCCGCTCGGCGTCGCCTGGCTCTTCACCGATGTCACGGGCGAGGAGCAGGCCGAGCGGGAGGGCTCCGTACTCCGCTTCCGCTCGACGCAGCTGCGCCGGGCGGGGCAGGCGGCGGCGGAGTGCGAGGACCCGATGGAGGCGGCGGCCGGTTACCTCGACTACGTGCTGGCGGGGTTCGCCGACCATGCGCTGCTCGACGTGCTGGCCGCACCGGGGGAGCCGGAGGGCGGAGAGGGCGCCGGGGGCGAAGAGGGCGCCGGCGGGGGCCGCCTGCTGCGGGCCGCCTCGGCGCCGTCCGGTGCGGCGGCGCAGGGCGCGCTGCCGGAGCCCGGCGGGATCCCCGTCCGCTACGGGGAGCAGCACCCCGCGCTGCTGGCGCTGGAGCGCGGCGGGGCGATCGCGATCAGCGCGGAGGCGTCGGCCCCGGGCGCGGGCTGGGCGGCGGGCCGCCGGTGGCCGGAGGGGACGGCGCACGGGCTGTGCGCCCCGCTGCGCAGCCGGGGGCGGACGGTGGGGGTGCTCACCTTCCTGCGGGGCCCGGGGCGGCAGCGGTTCGATCGGGCGGACATCGCCTTCGCGGAGGACGTCGCCTCGCGGGCGGCGGCCGCGGTGGACCTCGCCCTGCTGAGCGGCCGCTGCCTGCGGTGATCTCGCCCGGCGCCTCGGCGCTCGACGCCTCGGCGTCCCCGCGCCTCGGCGTCCCCGCGCCATCGCGCGCCCGGACCGGCGGGCCCGACTCCGTCAGAAGGCGTAGAAGACCCGGTCGTGGTGGTCGGCGATCAGTTGGGCGTTCCACTCCCGGCCGCCGTCGACGTTGCCGGAGCGGAAGACGGGGGGCTCCAGGCCGCGTTCCGCGAGACGGCCGATCGCCTCGGCGACCACGGCCTGCATCAGGGCCACCGTCACCACGCTGGAGACGGACCCGAAGCCGGTCGGGACGCCGTCCGCGCGCAGCTCGCCGTCGCCGACGCCGATCTTGGAGTCCAGCACGATGTCGCAGTGGTCCTTGAGGAAGCCCCCGGAGGGATGCCGGGACTCCACCTTCCCCGGGTAGTCCAGCGAGGTCAGCCCGATCACGGTGAGCCCGCGCCCGCGGGCGTGGGCGGCCAGCTCGATCGGCATCACGTTGCGGCCGGACAGCGAGACGACGAAGAGGACGTCGCCGGAGCGCGCGGGACTGGCGTCCAAGGTCGCGGTGGCCAGGCCGGAGACCCGTTCCAGCGCGCTGCCCAGCGTCGCCGGCATCACGTTCACCCCGATCACCCCGGGGACCGCCAGCAGGTTCATCACCGCCAGGCCGCCCGCCCGGTAGACCACGTCCTGGGCCGGCAGCGAGGAGTGGCCGGCGCCGAAGGCGAACACCCGGCCGCCGTCCGCCACCGCGTCGGCCAGCGTCTCGGCGGCGCGCTCGATGCTCTTCGCCTCCTCCCGGCGGGCGCGTTCCAGGACGGCGATGGCGGCGTCGAAGTACCGGCCGGCGAGATCGGTCATGGAGGCACGTTGCGGCCTTGGCGGCACGGCTGTCAACACGGTGGCGGAGGGGGTGGCTCGCCGTTGTCCCGTGGTTGTCGGCGGCATGCGCAAGAATTGGGAGCAGGACCACGAGGAACGGAGCCGACGGCTGTGAGCGGTCTGATCGATACGACAGAGATGTACCTGCGCACCATCCTGGAGCTCGAGGAGGAGGGCGTGGTCCCGATGCGCGCCCGCATCGCGGAACGCCTCGAGCAGAGCGGCCCCACGGTGAGCCAGACCGTGGGCCGGATGGAGCGCGACGGCCTGCTCCGGGTCGCGGACGACCGCCATCTGGAACTGACCGAGGAGGGCCGCCGGCTCGCCACCCGGGTGATGCGGAAGCACCGGATCGCCGAGTGCCTGCTGGTCGACGTGATCGGCCTGGAGTGGGAGCAGGTGCACGCCGAGGCCTGCCGCTGGGAGCACGTGATGAGCGAGGCGGTCGAGCGCAGGGTGCTGGAGCTGCTCCGGCACCCGACCGAGTCGCCGTACGGCAACCCCATCCCGGGCCTGGAGGAGCTGGGCGAGACCCCGTCCGCGCTGGGCGGGACGGTGGGCGACGACTCGCTGGTCAGCCTGGAGCAGCTGGCCTCCGGGGTGACCGAGCCGGAGGGCCGTTCGGTGGTGGTCCGCCGGATCGGCGAGCCGGTGCAGACCGACGCCCAGCTGATGTACACCCTGCGGCGGGCGGGGGTGCAGCCGGGCGCGGTGATCAGCGTCTCCGAGGGCGCCGGCGGCGTGCTGGTCACCTCCGGCGGCGAGGCCGCCGAGCTGGACAAGGACATCGCCGCCCACGTCTTCGGCGCGAAGAGCTGAGGCCGGAAGGCCCCGGCGGGACGCTCCCCGAGCCGCCGAGGCCTTCCGGCCACCCCCGCGCCTCCCCGAACCCCGAGCCCTCGGGGGTGGCGCTCCCCTCGCGGGGACCTGTGACTTTCCCGGCCCGCGGACCCGATCTCCCGATCATCGAGCTTCCCCGTTCCGCGGCCCCCCGCCTGCGGTCCGGCTTCCCCTCCGGGCCGCCCCCGTTCCGCCTCCCCTCTCTCTGTGCTTCTGCCGCGGGTCCGTCACGCCGAGATGTCTTTCCTCGGCACGTGCCGGCAATCCTTGAGCCCTGTCACCCGAAGGTGGGGCGTTCCGGCGGCGTGCGACGGGTAGTCCTCGCGGATACGCGGTCACCGCGCTGACCAGCGCTCCCGGCGGCGCGCTCAGTGCGGCGTGCTCAGTGCGGGGCGCTCAACGCTCAGTGCGGCGCGCGCCGCAGCGCGGGCGCCTCCCGGCCGCAGGCGTACGCGAGCGGGCTGATCAGTTCGGCGGCCTCGGGCAGCCAGCGGTTGAGCGCCGTGGGCTCCCGCGCCCACTGGGCGAAGGAGTACTGGCCGACCCGGCTCGGCGGGGCCACGATCCAGCCGCCCTCGCCGCGCCCGATCAGGTCGAGCCGGCCGGGCGGCCAGCCCGAGTGCCGCAGCATCTCCGGGAGTTGGGCCAGTGAACCGGTCAGCACCAGGAAGAGCAGCCGGCGCCCGGCGGTGCCCAGGCCGGGCATCGCGACCACCGGGCCGAGCTGGACGCCCATCCGCTCCATCCGGGCCAGGGCGAGGCAGCCGGCCACCTCGGGGACGTCGATCACGTCGAAGGTGCGGCCGGTCGGCAGCAGGATCGCGGCCTCCGGGTGCTCGGTCCACCAGCGGCGCACCGAGGCGGGGGAGGCGCTGCCCTTGCGGCCGGCGCCGGCCGCGGCCCCGGCGCCGGCCGGGTGGGCGCCGGGGGCGGGGCAGCCGAGGTCCCCGCAGGAGCAGCGGAGGGGGCCGTCGTCCTCGACCAGCCAGGTGCCGGGGGCGACCTCCCAGTGCCGGTCCTCGACGTACCGGAGGGCGGTTTGCAGGAGGGGTTCACGCAGGCCCGGAGCCGAGGCGGGGGCCGACCGGGTGGATCCGAGGGTGTCTTCCACGCCGTACCCAACTCCGGCCGCCCACGGGGGTTACGGTCGGTCGGGCAATTCCGGGGGCAAGTACCCGATCTCACCCTTTCCGGTGAGGAAGGGGCGGATCAGGCACCCTCGCGGGCCATGGCGGGCACCACCCTCGGTACCGGCGCGAGCGGGAGCGCACCGGTGCAATGCGGGGGGCGCACGGGTGCCGATTCCCTCCTCCGGGACATGCTCGATATGTCGACAGGCGCCGACCCGGGCCGTCAACGGCCCTACGGCGGACCGTAGTACGGACCGGACGGCGCGGAACAGAGGGGGAGGCGGAACGCATGGCGGCCAGACCGCTCGTGGCGCGACAGCCGAACGAGCGCCTGCAGGCGCTGATCCAGGAGGCCGGCTGCTCCAACGCCGGCCTCGCCCGGCGGGTCAACCTCTGCGGCGCCGAACACGGCCTCGACCTCCGTTACGACAAGACCTCGGTGGCCCGCTGGCTGCGCGGACAGCAGCCGCGCGGGCAGGCGCCGGCGGTGATCGCCGAGGCGATCGGCCGCAAGCTGGGCCGCGGGGTCTCGCTGGACGAGATCGGCATGGCCGACGGCAAGAACCTCTCCTCCCATGTGGGCCTGCAGTTCGCCGCCGGCCTCGGCACCGCGGTGGAGCAGGCCTGTGAGCTGTGGCGGAGCGACGTCGGCCGGCGGGACTTCCTCACCGGGGCCGCCGTCGCCGCCTCAGCCCTGGTGGAGCCCAGCCGGGACTGGCTGATCACCCCGCCGGACGAGCAGGTCGCCCGCGGCGGCGGGATCACCGCGCAGTCGGCGGGCGCCCGCGGCCGGGTCGGCCGGGCGGACGTGGCCGCGGTGCAGGCCACCACCGAGATGCTGGTCGAGCTGGACCACCGGTTCGGCAGCGGCCACGTCCGGCCGGTGGTGGTGCACTACCTGAACAGCGTGGTCTCCGGGATGCTCACCGGCGTCTACACCGAGGAGACCGGGCGCCGGCTCTTCGCCGCCGTCTCCCGGCTGACCGAGCTGGCCGGCTACATGGCGGTGGACACCGGGCAGCCGGGCCTGGCCCAGCGCTACTACATCCAGGCCCTGCGGCTGGCCCAGGCGGCGGGCGACCGCGGGTACGGCGGCTATGTGCTGGCCGCCTCGATGAGCCATCTCGCCGCCTCGCTCGGAAACCCGCGTGAGATCGCCCAGTTGGCGAGAGCCGCCCAGGAGGGCGCCCGGAACGCCGCGACGCCGACCGCGATGGCCATGTTCCACGCGGCCGAGGCCCGCGGACACGCGCTGCAGGGCGACGCCCGGGCCTGCGAAGCCGCCTGCGGCCGGGCCGCCGCCGCGATGGAGCACTCCCGCCCGGACGAGGACCCGCCGTGGATCGCCCACTTCGACCAGGCCTATCTGGCCGACGAGTTGGCGCACTGCTACCGCGACCTGGACCGGCCCCGGGAGTCCGCCCGGTACGCCGAGGAGGCGCTCGCCGGGCATCCCGAGGGGCGGGTCCGGCGGCGGGCGGTCGACCTGGTGCTGCTGGCCACCGCGCAGTTGCGGCAGCGCGAGGTCGAGGAGGCCTGCGACACCGGCGCCCGCGCCGTCGAGCTCCTCTCCGGGCTGCGCTCCAACCGGGGCGCCGAGTACCTGGACGACTTCCAGCGGAGTCTGGAGCCGTTCCAGGGGCAGCGCTCGGTCCGCGACTTCCAGGCGATGGCGGCGGCCGAGGCGGCCTGAGGGGCGCCCGCCAAAGGGCCGCGGTCCGCCCGGTCATGCCTGACGCACAGGTAAGTGTCCTGGCTCACCAGGTGTGACCGGGACGTGGTCACCCCATGGGGTGAGCGGGTAGCGTGTGGCGTCGTTCCGAAGAGGGGGTCGTGTCGCCGTGCGCGCGATCCCGAGAAGGGTCCCGCGGCGGACCCGGCCGAGCCGGGGGAGACGCGGGGCGAAGTGAGGAAACGCCTTGAACCACGGCAGCCCCGACCCCGAGGAAGAGCCGCGCCCCGACGCGCCCTACGGGCCTCCCGCCCCCGGCGGAGCGGGCTCGACGATCCAGGGCGAGGTGGTCCAGCGGAGCTCGCCGCAGGTGTGGCGTTCGCCACAGTCGACTGACGGCGGGTCAGGCGTCGACGCCCGGCTCCCGCAGACCGGACGGCCGTGGGGCCCCGGTCCTCAGGAAGCGGTGGAGGCGGTCGGCCCGGACCCGTACGGGTACCAGCCGATCGCCGGTCCGCCCCCGGCCCAGGGCGAGTTGACGCCCGGTCAGGGCGCCGGCGGCGGCGGGTACGGCGCCGCGTCGCAGCCGCCGGGCGGTACCCGGTACCCGGGCGGGCAGAGCGCCGCGCCCCAGAACGCCCTCCCTGGAGGCCACTTGACCCCCCGCCCCGGCGACCCGTACGCCTCCGGCCCGCAGAGCCTCCCGGGAGAGGGAGGCGACGACTTCACCCTCCAGTCCCCGCAGCAGGGGCCGGACCAGGGGCGGACGGCGGGTCAGCTCCCGATGCACGGCGGGTACCAGGCGCACGACGGCGAGGAGGCCACTCAGGCGATACCCCGCGCCCAGCAACCGGACGCCGGCCCGGGGCCTGGTGGCTCCGGCGGTCCCGGTGGCCCCGGACAGGGCTTCGGCGCCCCGTCCGGCTTCGCCGCCGCGCCCACCCAGGCGCTCCCCCCGCAGTCGTACCAGCAGGGCCCCGGGCAGCCGCCGAACCCGGCGCAGGGCGCCCTTCCGGACCCGGGCGCGCCCACCCAGGCCTTCCCGCCGCAGCCGGGCGCACCGCAGCCGGGCGCACCGCAGCAGGGCTCGCCGTTCGGTGCCCCGGGACCGGCCGACCCGGAGAGCCGGCCGACCCAGCTGATGCCCCCGCAGAGCCAGCCGGGCTGGGACACCCCGGCGGACAGCAGCTTCCTCGGCCGGCAGGGCTTCGGCCGCGCCGGAGGCCCGCGCCCGGGCCCCGCGCAGCCGCCGCACCAGGCGCCCACCCAGGCCTTCGGCCAGGCCCCCGGCCAGCACCCCGGCTACGGCTACGGCGGCCAGCCGCCGGGCTACGGCGCCCAGCCCCCGGGCTACGGCGCCCAGCCCCCCGGGTACGGCGCCCAGCCCCCCGGCCCCGGTGCGGGGCTGCAGATGGAGGAGGACCTCCCGCCGCGGCGGCGCCGGCCCTCCCCGCTCGCCATCGGCGCCATCGTCGTGGTGGCCTGCGCGGTGGTCGGTGTGGGCGCCGCCGCGCTGCTGAACGGCGGCGGCGGCAAGGCCGACGCGGCCTCGTCCGCCTCGGCCGGGGCCTCCGCCGGGGCCTCCGGCCAGAGCTCCAGCCCGGCCGGCGCCGACCCGGCCGGCAAGTCGCAGGCCCAGGCCCTCTCCGATCTGCTGGGCACGGCCGCGGACAGCCGTACCGAGGTGGTCAACGCGGTGGCCTCGATCAAGGGCTGCCAGAACCTGGACCAGGCCTCGGCCGACCTCAAGGACGCGGCCGGTCAGCGCCGCGGGCTGATCGCCAAGCTGAACGGCCTCTCGGTCGGGCAGCTGAGCAACGGCCAGGCGCTGGTCTCCGCGCTGCGCAGCGGCTGGCAGGCCTCCGCGGACGCGGACTCCCACTACGCGAACTGGGGCGCCCAGTCGAAGGGCGAGTGCGGCAAGAAGCACCATCCGCGCGCCGGCGGCGAGTTGACCAAGGGCGACGTGGCGAGCTACCACGCCACGGCGGACAAGCGGCGCGCCGCCCAGCTGTGGAACGCGCTGGCGACCTCGTACGGGCTGCCGCAGCGCTCGGCCACCCAGCTGTAGGGCCGGACCGATGTGGAATGTCGACTTCCGCGTACGATCGGGCCCATGTCAGGTTCGGTGAAGTCTTCCCGCGGGCGCCATCGCTCCAGCACCATGGGCGGCATGCCGCTCTCTGACGTGTCCTGGTGGCGCTGGCGGGCCCGTGTCCGCTCGGCCCTGCACATGCTCGGCGACCCCGCGTTCCAGCAGAACTGCTGGGTCGCCCGACAGGAGGGGTACGGCGACGTCACCGACGCCGTCTACCGCCTCGTCGAGGACACCTGGCTGGACCGCTGGTCCGCGGAGAAGTACGTCGGCACCATCCTCCGCGACCAGGCCGAGGCGGCGGCGGTGGACGCCGCCGTCCTCGCCGTCCTCCAGGTGCTCCACGCGGTGGGCGCGGACGCGCCCGCCGACGCCTACCTCGCCCACGAGGGCTGGCCGGAGGTCCTCCGCAGCTGCCGCGAGGCGCACATCCGGCTGGCCGTGGACGACGGGGACGATCCGGACGCCCCGCCCCGCTCCCTGGAGTCCCTGGCGATACTCACCCGCATCGGCTGATGTGGGACGCTGTCCCTCTGGCACCAGGTGAGGAAGGCAGCGGAGAGCATGGCCGAGCAGCCCGAGGAGCAGCAGAAGCAGCGGCGCGACGCGTCCGGCGTCGGCGGCGGTAGCGGAAGCGGTGGCGGCGGCGGTGAGGCCGGCTATGTGCTGACCCTCTCCTGCCCGGACAAGCAGGGCATCGTCCACGCGGTGTCCAGCTACCTCTTCATGACCGGCTGCAACATCCTGGACAGCCAGCAGTACGGCGACCCGGGCACCGGGCTGTTCTTCATGCGGGTGCACTTCGCGGCCGACGGGACCGTCAACGCCGAGAAGCTGCGGGCCAGCTTCGCGGCGATCGGCGAGTCCTTCCGGATGGACTGGGCGATCCACCTGGCGGGCGAGCGGATGCGGATCGTGCTGATGGTCAGCAAGTTCGGCCACTGCCTGAACGACCTGCTGTTCCGCGCCCGAAGCGGCGCGCTGCCGGTGGAGATCGCCGCGGTCGTCTCCAACCACACCGACCTGCGGGGGCTGGTCGAGCCGTACGGAATCCCGTTCGAGCACATCCCCGTCACCAAGGACACCAAGGCCGAGGCGGAGGCGCGGCTGCTGGACCTGGTGGAGCGGGAGGGCGTGGAACTCGTCGTGCTGGCCCGCTACATGCAGGTGCTCAGCGACGACCTGTGCAAGCGGCTCTCGGGGCGGGCGATCAACATCCACCACTCCTTCCTGCCGAGCTTCAAGGGCGCGAAGCCGTACCACCAGGCGCATGCGCGCGGGGTGAAGCTGATCGGGGCCACCGCCCACTACGTCACCGCGGAGCTGGACGAGGGCCCCATCATCGAGCAGGAGGTGGTCCGCGTCCGCCACGACGTGACCCCCGAGCAGCTGGTCGCCCTCGGCCGGGACGCCGAGTGCGTGGCGCTGGCCCGCGCGGTCCGCTGGCACGCCGACCACCGGGTCCTCCTGGACGGCTCCCGCACGGTCGTCTTCGCGTAGGTAGGTAGGTAGAGCCCCGGGCCCGCCTCGGCGGCGGCCTACGGCCGGGACAGCCGGGGGACGGCGGCCAGCAGCGCCTGCGCCGCCTCCTCGTCCCCGCGGATGCCGCAGGGCAGGCGGTCGGCGTGCCGGCGGCCCGCGGCCAGGTAGCAGAACTCCAGCGCGTCCAGGACGACGTCCGCCACCGGCTCCTCGCCCGGCTCCTCCTCGCCGATGGTCCAGATGCCGCCCCCCGCGCCCTCCAGCACCAGCCGGATCGGCCCGAGCCAGGCCGGCAGCACGGACGGCAGCAGCCGGGCGCCGAGGTCCACCAGCCGTTGCAGATGCGCGGAGGAGGGCGGCGGGTAGGGGTAGTCCACCGCCCGCGCGATGTCCTCGCCGTGGATCCAGCACTCGAAGGCCCGGTCCAGGAAGGCGTCCGCCAGCGGCAGCCGGAACCGGCCGTAGTCGACCTCCGGTGCCTCCCGGGCCGGAGGGGCCTCCGGGCCCTCCGGTGGATCCCCCGCCCGGCCGGCGGCCTCGACCAGCGCGCGGGTCTGCTCCCGCCAGAGCGCCCGGACGCCCTCCGGGGAGCGCTCCCGCCAGTGCTGGATCAGCCGCCGGGTCCGCTCCATCAGCGGATCCCCGCCGATCGGCCCGTCCGGGCCGCGCATCACCGTCCCCGGGCCGGGACCGCCCTCGGCCTCCTCCACCGGGTCCGGCAGGCCGAGGACCTTCGCCGCGCAGCCGTCCACGGCCGCGAGGTGGCAGAGCAGTTCGGCGGGCCGCAGGATCAGGCTGCCGCCCTGCCAGGGCGCCTCGGCGCGCTCCTGCCACTCCGCCGACTCCAGGTCCTTGAGGAGGGCGTCGAGTTTGGCCGTCTCGGCGGCGAACGGGGCGGCCCAGCCGGGCACCCGCACGGCGGGATCGCGCAGCCCCAGGCAGCCGTCCAGCACCCGGTTGCGGAGGGCCGGGGCCGGGTCCAGCGGGTCGTCGGCGGAGAGCCAGCCGGCCGCGTCCCGCAGCCTGCGGGCCTCCTCGGCGCAGGTCTGGCAGTAGGCGAGGTGGGCCTCCAGACGGGCGGTCTCGGCCGGCGGGCAGGCGTCCAGCGCCCAGGCGCCGAGGAGGGAGCGCAGCTCCTCGTGCTCGTCGCCCGCGCTCGGCCGGGCCCCCGATCCCGGGCCGCCCGCGCCGGTGACACCGCCCGCGCCTTCGGCACCGCCCGCGCCGCCGCCCGTCCTGCCGGAGTCGGAGCCGGCCCCGCGTCCGGGGAGGCCGCGGCCCCTGAACCTCATGAGGCCTCCGCGGAGGACAGCGCGGTGGAGAGGAGCTGCAGTCCCAGCCGCATCCGGTGCTTGGCGGTGGCGGGGGAGACCCCGAGCTCGGCGGCGGCCTGCTCGTAGGTGTGGCCGCGGAAGTAGGCGAGGAGCACCGCCTCCCGCACCCCGCGCGGCAGCGAGCCCACGATCAGCTGGACCCGGGCCGCGGTGGCCGCGGCGTGCACCTGCTCGGCGAGGCGGGCCGGGATCGCCCGGTCCTCGTCCGGAGCGGCGCCGGCCGCCGCGGGCAGGCCGCTCGGCCGCAGCCCGTGCTCCTGGCGGAGTCGGTCGACGGCCCGGCGGTGGGTGAGGTTGCCGATCCAGGAGCGCATCGAGCCGAGGCCGGGGTCGTACGCGTCCGGGTTCTCCCAGATGTAGCCGAAGACCTCGCGGGTGATCTGCTCGGCCGCGTCCGGGTCGTCCAGGACCCTGTGCGCCAGGCCGTGCACCAGCGGGGCGAACTGGTCGTACAGTTCGCCCAGAGCGGACTCCTCCCCCCGGGCCAGCCGCCGCTGGATCTGGCGGTCCCACCGGACAGGGCTCTCCGGTGTCGCCATGCGTACCACCGCTCCTCGCTACTCCGCACGGCTAGGTGGGTGTTCTCAACCTGTCGGCAATCTATCCGTACATCTGCCCGCGGGGGGACGGGTTGCCGGAACCCGTCACCGGGTAGACGCCGGGTCCGGCACCCGGTGCCGGGTGCGGTGGTCACGGGGTGTCGCCGCACAGGGCGACCCACTACGCTGAGGAGGAGTCAGTTTCCCTGGTTGGGTAGTTTTCGAGGGCATTCGGGAGTGGTCGGGAGTGCGTCGGACGTGACTCTGAGTGTGGCGACGGAGAGATCGGGCGACTGGATCCTGCTGCGGGTCGCGGGGGACATCGACCTGTTCTCCGGCGCTGTCATTCGCGAGCGCGTCCACGAGCAGGTCGCCGACGGGTGCCATCTGCTGGTGCTCGACCTCACCGGGGTGCGGTTCTGCGACTCCAGCGGCGTCGGGGTACTGATCGCCGCCCGCAGACTGCTGCGCTCCTGCGGCGGGCTGCTGCGGCTGGTGCTGCCCGACGTGCCGCCGGACGGCGGGCGGCCGCCGGTCAGCGCGCACGTCCACCGCGTCTTCACGGCGCTGGGGGTGCGCCGGCTCTTCGACATCCACCCGGACGTGGACTCCGCGATCGTCGGCGAACCGGGGCGCGAGCCGGACCCGGAGGCGGACGCCGCCCTCCCGCTCGGCGCCGTCCCCGGGCAGGATCCCGGACCGGACCCGGCGGCGGAGCGGCTGTCGGCCTGAGCCGATCGCGTGGAAGTAGAGTCGGGTCCGACCGAACGGCCCCGACCCTGGAGAGATGACCCGCGTGGCGACCCGACTCAGCATCGTCCTGCCCGTGTACGGGGTGGAGTCGTACCTGCCGAGCTGCCTGGACTCGCTGCTCTCCACGGCCGCGCAGGACATCGAGATCGTGGCGGTGGACGACCGCTCCCCGGACGCCTCGGGCGAGATCCTGGACGAGTACGCCCACCGCGACCCCCGGCTGCGGGTCCTCCATCTCGCCGAGAACCAGGGCCTGGGCGGGGCCCGGGAGGCCGGGATCGCCGAGGCCGAGGGCGACTACCTCTGGTTCGTGGACAGCGACGACTGGCTGTCCGACGGCGCCGTCGACGCGGTGCTCCAGCGGCTGGCCGCCCTCCACTCCTCCGGTCTGGCGCCGGACGTGCTGGTCACCGACTACGTCCGCTCCTACCCCGACGGCAGCAGCGAGCCCAACACCTGGCGCTCGCTGATGACCGAGCCCCCGCTGCCCGAGGTCTTCACCCTGCGGGACCGGCCGGCCATGCTGACGATGATCATGTCGGCCTGGAACAAGATCGTCCGGCGCGGCTTCCTGGAGTCCCTGAACGTCTCCTTCGGCCGCGGCTTCTACGAGGACATCTCGGTCACCTATCCGCTGCTGCTCGCCGCCGAGCGGATCTCCTACCTCGACCTGCCCGTCTACCACTACCGCCGGCAGCGCGAGGGCGCGATCACCAACACCGCCTCCCCCAAGCACCTGGACGCCTTCGGCCAGTACGAGGCGATCTTCCGCTTCCTGGACGGCCGCCCGGAGCTGGACGACCTCCGCACCCTGGTCTTCGACCGCACGGTCAAGCAGGCGGTCACCCTCCTCGGCACCCCCGGGCTGGTCCCGGACCACCTCCGCCGGGAGTTCTTCGCCCGGATCTCCGCGCACTTCCGGCGGCACCGGCCGGAGGGCTACCGCTTCCCCAAGGGGATGCGCGGCGCCCAGTACCGGCTGGTCGAGCGGGACGCCTTCGCCGCCCACGAGCGGCTGCTGCCGGCCGCGGGCGGACTGCGCCGGCAGGCCCGCCGGGCGACACCCAAGGTCAGGCGGCTCGGCCGCTCGGCCGCGCGCTTCGGCTACTACCAGGCCTGCCTGCGGCTGCCGATGGACGAGAACCTCGCGGTGTACGCGGCCTACTGGTACCGCGGCTACGCCTGCAACCCCGCCGCGATCTACGAGGCGCAGCGGCGGCTGGCCCCCCAGATCAAGGGCGTGTGGGTGGTCGCGGACCGGGCGAAGGCGGCCGCGCTGCCGCCGGGCACCCCCTACGTCGTCGAGGGCACCCCGGCGTACTTCCGGACCATGGCCACCGCCAAGTACCTGGTGAACAACGTCAACTTCCCGCACACCATGACCAAGCGGCCGGGCTCGGTGCATGTGCAGACCCAGCACGGGACTCCGTTGAAGACGCTGGGCCTCGACCTCGCCGAGCACCCCGAGGCGGCGGACGGGATGGACTTCCAGCGGCTGCTGGAGCATGTGGCGCGGTGGGACTTCCTGGTCTCGCCGAACCCCCACTCCACCGAGGTGTTCAGCCGGGTCTACCCCGGCGACTACGAGGTGCTGGAGACCGGATATCCGCGCAACGACCGGCTGGTCGACCCCGACCCGGTCGAAGTGGCCAAGATCCGGGGCGAGTTGGGGATCCCCGAGGCCGACACCTCGATCCTCTACGCACCCACCTTCCGCGAGCAGCACGGGGGTTACGTCCCGCTGCTGGACGTCGCCGAGCTGGCGCGGAAGCTGGGGGCCGGGCACACGCTGCTGGTGCGCACCCACTACTTCTACTCCGGCGCGCTGGACGAGCTGGCGGACGAGCCGGGGGCGGCGCGGGTGCTTGACGTCTCCGCCCACGGCTCGGTCGAGGACCTCTGCCTGGCCTCCGACGTGCTGGTGACGGACTACTCCTCGCTGATGTTCGACTATGCGGCGCTGGACCGGCCGATCGTGGTGTACGCGCCGGACTGGGACGACTACCGGCGGATCCGTGGGGTCACCTTCGACCTCTTCGCGGAGCCGCCGGGCAGCGTGACGACGACCCAGGACGAGCTGACGGACGCCCTCCGCTCGGGCACGGCGAAGGCCCCGGCCGCGACCAGCCTCCGCGCCGCCTTCCGCGCCCGCTTCTGCCCGTACGACGACGGCGCGGCGGCCGAGCGGGTGGCCCGCCGGGTGTTCCCCACGGCCTGAACCAGGCCGCGGCGGCGGCACCGTCGGCGCGAGGAGGGGGCGCGGGGCGTCGGCCCCGCGAGCCCAGGCGGTAATCTTCCTGGCGCAAGGGTGGGTTGGTGGAGGGGGAGGGCCGCACCGGTGGAGCTCAGCCGTCGGCGGGTGTTGCTGGCCGCCGCGGGCGCCGGGCTCGGGCTCGGCCTCGCCGCCTGCTCGTCCGGGACCGGCCGGAAGGGCGGCAGCGCCCCGCCCCCGCAGCCGAGGACGGCCCCCCACCTGGCCGCCGCCGAGCAGCTCGTGGACGCGCTGAGCGCGCTTCCCTGGGACGCCGACCGCAACTCCTACAAGTCCGTGCCGGACGACGACGGCCGCCTGACCGAGGTCTCCTGGGGGAGCGACAGCCGCGTCCTGGCCCAGTGCGCCTCCTTCCAGACCCTCGTCCTCCAGCACGTCTACGGCGCCGGCACGGCCTACGGCTGGGCCACCGACGCCTACTTCCGGCAGCACTTCTTCTCCGCCGAGGGCCTGCGGGACCGCAGCAAGCGCTACCCCAACGCCGCCGAGTTCCGGGCCGGCTTCGCCGCCGCCTCCGGCGCCCCCCAGTTCACCGCGGTCCGCGGGCCGGCCGACCTGCGCCCCGGCGACCTGGTCGCCATCGACTACCGCGACCCGCGCGCCTGGTACACCGGCCATATCGCGATGGTCCGGCAGGCCAAGGGCACCCTGGTCGCCCCGGTGGACCGCCAGTTGGGACCGGACGCGGTCGGCCATGTCATCGAGGTGCTGGACTGCACGGACGCCCCGCACGGCGACCCCGAGCACGGCTCGCTCGACCTCTACGAGAAGTACCCGGACACCCGCTGGTCCTACGGCAGGCGGGGCGGCCGGGCGGTGGACGCCGTCCCGCACACCGGCGCGGGCCGCGGCCACATGGTCCTCTACTCCGGTTCGGACGGCGCGGGCGGCGGGGACGGCGGCTTCGCCGGCTTCCGCTGGAGCGTCAACGACGCCCGCGCGTACCCGGTCTCGCAGCGGCCGATCGCCGCCGCGCGGGTCTCCTGGTCGATCCCGGTGGTCAGCCAGGAGCGGTCGCCGAGCTGGGACCGCTCCCTGACCTGACCCGGGGTCACTTCTTCCCGGTCCGCTTCGCCGGCTTGGCGGGCTTCGCGGGCTTGGTCGCGCAGTCGTGGAGGGTGAACGAGCCGGGGTTCTGCCGGCCGTAGGCCTCCGAGGGGACGATCGCGCAGTTCTGCTTCACCCACCGGGTGGCCGGGGTGTCCGGCCGCCGGGTGGTCAGCAGCGCGTACCGGACCTGCTTGGAGGTGACGTACGAGGCGAACTCCGTCTGCGAGGGGAACGGCGTGAGGCCGGTGAAGCCGCCGAGGACCAGGATCGGCTCGGGGGTGTCCCGCAGCAGCGGCTCCGCCGAGTACGCCGCCTGCGCCGCCAGCAGGTACTTCGCCCCGCCCCGATGCGCCGTCAGATAGCCGAGCAGCGCCCGGTCGCGGGTGGTCGGGTTGTTCATGGAGACCGTGCTCACCGAGGCCTCGTGGTGCTTGAGGTCGGTGAACTCGCTGCCCACCGGGCCCGCCAGCGGCGAGACGTCGGCGCCCGCGTAGACCGGGTTGAGCGCGGAGAAGCCCCAGACCGCGGGGGCGACCAGGGTCGCCGCCACCCCGGCGGCGAACGCCCAGCGCAGCGTGCGCGGCCGGGTGCGCGGCCCGCGGGCGGCCAGTCCCAGCACGCCGCAGAAGCCGAGCATCACGGCCAGCGGCGGCATCCAGTCGGTGAACCCGTGGTGCGGGGACTGCAGCCAGAGCGCCCAGACCAGGGTGAACCCGAGGCCGGCCGGCAGCGCCCAGCGCCTGGCCCGGCCCTCGCCCCAGTGGTACTCGTTCCAGCAGAGCTTGAGCCCGCCGCCGGCCAGCGCGGCGATCGCCGGGGCCAGCACGACCATGTAGTAGCCGTGGTTGCCGTTGGACGCCGAGAAGATCAGGGCCTGCACCAGCAGCCAGCCGCCCCACATCAGGAATCCGGCGCGGAACGGCTCGGTGCGCTCCTCGCCGCGGCCCCAGACCACGGCCAGCACCAGGGCCATCAGGGCCAGCGGCAGGAACCAGGAGATCTGCGGTCCGACGACGTGGTTGACCAGCATCCCCAGGCCGGTGTTGCCGGTGGTGCGGCTGGCGCTGGTGCCGGCCACCGCGCCCAGCGCGGTCGGGTCGGAGCCGAAGCGGCTGAGCCCGTTGTAGCCGAAGACCAGGGTGAACGGGTTGTTGTTGGAGGTGCCGTCGAGGTACGGGCGGCTCCCGGCCGGGGTCAGCTGCACCAGGATGATCCAGAAGCAGGAGACCAGCAGCGACAGCAGCCCGGCCGGCAGCAGCCGGAGGGCCCGTCTGCCGAGCCCGCCGGGCCCGGCGAAGAGGTAGACCGCGGCGAAGGCCGGCAGCACCAGCCAGGCCTGGAGCATCTTGGCCTGGAAGGCCAGCCCGACCCACACCCCGCACCACAGCAGGGGGCCGAACCGGCCGTTGTGGAGGGCCTTCTGGCAGGCCCCGGCGGCCAGCACCAGCAGCAGGGTGAGGAGGGTGTCCGGGATGTTGTGCCGGTCCAGCACGACGGCCACCGGCGTCAGGGTCAGCACCAGCGCGGCGATCGCCGCGGCCACCGGACCGGCCCAGGCGCGGACGTAGCGGTGGGTCAGGTAGACCGTCAGCACGCCCTCGACGACCTGCGGCAGGGCCGCCGCCCAGGAGTGCGGGCCGAAGATCCGGACCGAGAGCGCCTGCGGCCAGAGCCCGCCGGGCAGCTTGTCCACGCTCACCGAGCCGGACACGTCCACCCCGCCGTAGACGAAGGCGTGCCAGCTGGCGGCCATCGAGCGGACGGCCGCCGTGTAGTACGGGTGGAGCTGGGCGTGGTCCATGCCCCAGCCGTAGAGGAGCGCGGCCAGCGCGAGGACGCCGGCGAGCGCCCCGGACTCCCAGCGCTGCCAGGGGTGCTGGTAGCCGCCGGACGCGGCCCCGGCACGCTGGGTGCGGGCCCGCCGGGCGGCGGCGCGCCCGCCGGTCACCGGCTTGGGGAGGTCCTTCAGGACGCGCAGCACCGTGGTCTCGTCGAACCGGCGGGGGGCGGTCAGCCGGGCGGTCCGCTCGGCGGGGTCCTCCTCGTCCGTCCGGCCGGAACCGCCGGCGGCGCCGGTCGGGTCGGAGCCGCCGCCGGAGCCGGCCGACCTGCCGCTCTTTCCTTCCGAGCCCCAGGCGACCCGGACCGGGCCGGTCGAGACGACGGCCTTCGCCCGCTCGGCGGGTGCGCCGTCCGCGTCGGTGGCTGGCATGGAGGTGGCGGAGTCCTTGTCGGGGTGGGTCGAGGACCGGTCCTGCGGACCGGAGTTGGCGCGCCTGCGCGGCGGCGGGGGCGGGGGGGTGCGAGGAGTCACAGGCGTCGCGCCGTCCTCAGTCCGGCCGCGTAGAAGCCGTTCCCGTCCAGCGTGGCCCGGCCGGCGAGGTCGCCCATGGTGGGCCCGTTCGCCTGCGAGCGGCTGGAGAAGAACCGCGGATGGCCGCCGTCGTCCAGGCCCATGTACATCCCGCAGTGGTCCAGGAAGATCGGCTTTCCGATGTTGATGGCGAAGAAGACCAGGTCCCCGGGTTGCAGCAGGGAGAGGTCGGTCGGCCGCTGGTGGGTGTCCGGGATCAGCAGCACCCCGGGGGCGTACGCGGCGATCGCGTACGCCCGGCGGGGCAGGCCGATGCCGGAGGTGTTGGTGGCGTGCATCGGATAGCCCATCCGGTAGCCCCACACCAGCCGCATGAAGCCGGAGCAGTCGACGTCGCCCAGCCGGTCCTTCTCCGGCTGCTTGACCGTGCCGTCCGAGAACCGCCACGGGATGCCGAGGTAGTCGTAGAAGTCCGACTTCTCGTCGTGGTAGTGGAAGGAGAGCTCGGACTGGCCGGGCACCACCGGGCCGAACTGGGCGTCCCCGGCGTACCGCAGCCCGTTCCTGTTGTACTTCGACGGGGCCTTGTCGCCGTACTGGGCGGCGATGTCGAGGACGTCAGGCGAGGTGTCCCGGAGGGTCCTGGGGAACCACTCGGCGAACCAGGCGGTCTTCTCCCGGCCCTGCGACCAGGTGGTCGGCATCAGCCGGATGTGCGCCGAACTGGTC
Source organism: Phaeacidiphilus oryzae TH49 (assembly GCF_000744815.1). Lineage (NCBI taxonomy): Bacteria > Bacillati > Actinomycetota > Actinomycetes > Kitasatosporales > Streptomycetaceae > Phaeacidiphilus > Phaeacidiphilus oryzae. Next base: position 3,124,424 of record NZ_JQMQ01000005.1, on the reverse strand, counting down.
ACCGTGGCGCTGGTGGTGCGGGGTTCGCTGAAGGTCCGCGAGACGCCCTCCAGGACGCAGGAGCGCGCCCCGTCGGTGAAGGTCCCGACCACCGTCCCGTTGGCCGAGCGGGCCACCGTCCGGGGCGGCGAGCTCAGCCGCTCGTAGGTGTAAGGACCGGCCAGGTCGTCGGTGCCGACGGGAGCCCCGGTCGGCGCCGCCGCCGCCGTCGTCCCGCCGCCGCGCTCCCGGGTCCACAGGTAGCCGCCGCCGGCCGCCGCCACGGCGAGGCCCGCGGCGCCGCCGAGCAGCGCCCGCCGGCTCACCCCGCGGGGGAGCAGGGACGAGAGCGCCGCCGCGCCCGCGGGGGACGCCGGCCGGGCCGCGCCCGGCGAACCGTTCGCGGCGTCGGCCGGATCGCCCGTTCCGTCGCCGACACCGGTGGTCGGGGCGGCCTCGGGGGCCTCGGGTGGACGCGAGTACACGGGCTGCTCCTCTCTGACTCTCTCAGCGGGTGGGGCCGGCTCAGCCGGTCGGCATGACGCCCATCAGCAGGCCGGCGATCAGCACCACGTAGGTGGCCAGGGTGACCGCCGTGGTGGAGATCGCGGTGGCCGCGACGGGCTGCCGCACCAGCTGGTAGGCGATCAGGCCGGGGACGATGAAGCCCAGCGTCTGCGTGGTGTACAGCAGCGGGAACTCCTGCTGGAGCAGCAGCATCACGGTGCACTGCAGCAGCACCGCGCAGAGCACCACGGCCGCGAAGAGCCGCTTGCCGTAGAGGATCACATTGCGCTGGAGCACCCGGGTGGCGAGGTAGGTCAGCACCGTGATGGCCAGCATCAGCCCGGCCCGCTGAAGGTCCGTCACCATGGTCAGCGCCAGCCAGCCGGGGGTGATCATGCCGCCCGGGGAGAGGTTGGTGGTGAGGTAGCAGACCAGCGAGAAGACCAGTCCGAGGGCGATGCCCAGGGTGGCTACCGTGGGCGTGATGGCGGCGGGGATCACTGGTCGTTCCTCGTCTGCGGTCGCGGCTCGGATTCGGTGGTCGGGTCGGACGGGTACCGCTCGTACGGCTCGTACGGCCCGCGCTGCTGGGGGGTGCCGCCGGAGTAGTGGGTGGCCGCGCGTCTGGCGGCGGCCCGGGCGGCCAGCTCGCGGCGGCCGGGGATGCGCAGGCCCATGGTCTGCCGGTCGCCGCCGCCGAGGGTCTGCTCCACCAGGGCCTCCTCGACCGGGTCGTAGACGCCGGCGGCGAGTTCCTGCCGGAGGTCCTCCTCGGTCCGCGCCCAGCTGGTCCGCGGGGTCTCCGGACGCGGCGGCGTACCGTCCCCGTCGCCGGGGCGGTGCCCGGAGGACGCGGTGCGCTGCTCCGGCGGGTATCCGTACCCGTCCGGGAGGCCGTCGGCCCCGCCGCGCGCCTGCAGGTCGGCGAGCAGCCGCTCGTTCAGCTGGCGCAGCGGGCCGGTCGTCTCCAGCGCCGCGACCCAGCTGTACGGCTCGGGCTCGGGCGGGCGGGCCACCGAGATCGGCACGGTGATCGCGTCCCGCTCGGGGTTCGGCGCGGTGCCCGCCGCCTCCTCGGCCGCCGGCCAGGGCTCCTCGCTCTCGTCCAGCGGGAGTTCTGCCAGGCATTCCAGGAAGAGCTCGCCCTGGCCGTGGATGTTGCCGATGGCGATCAGGGACGCCTCCCTGGCCAGGCCGTCGATGATGCCCTCGGTGAGCTCCACCGGGTCCCGCCTGTCGCCGCCCAGGTCGACGATCTCGCCGGTGAACTCGGCGGGGATGAAGTCCTTGGCGCTCTTGGTCGGGTGGCCGATCAGGAAGACCTTCTCCGGGGCGAGCTGCGGGATGATCTGGCCCATCTGGCCGTTCCGCTCCACCCGGTCCGGGCGGCAGTTGATGACCACGTTCAGCGGGCGCTTGATCGCCCCCAGGGTCTCCAGCTGGCGGACGTTCATCAGGGTCGACTCGGGGTCGTTGGCCGCGAAGACGTTGGCGAAGCGGATCCGCTTGCCGTTCGGGGTGGTGTACCGCTCGACGGAGAGGACGCCGGGGTCCGGCGGCGCGTCGTACATCCCCTGCAGGGCGACGTCCCGTTCCACGCCGAGGAGTTCGGCCACCGCGAGGGCGATCGCCACGTTCTCCTTGAAGGTGAACCAGGAGAAGCCGCGCAGCTCGGCGTCGGTGACGCTCTCCGGGTCCACCGCGATCAGCCGGCAGTCCCGGGCGTCCGCCTCCTCCTGGAGGATGTGCAGCCGGTCCCGCTCGGCGGTCACGCAGATCCCGCCGACCGGCATCGAGCGGGAGAGCGAGCGGGCCACGTCGTCCAGCGTCGGGCCCATCTCGGCGAGGTGGTCCTCGCGGACGTTGCACAGCACGCCGATGGTGCTGCGGATCAGCTTCTCCTGGTTGATCTCCTGGAGCGCCGGCATCACCGCCATGCACTCCATCACCAGCGCATCCGGGCGGTAGGCGGCGGCCCGGCGGACGATGCCGATCTGCTCCACCACGTTGGCGATGCCGAACTTGCGGTAGACCGGCTCCTCGGTGGCGTCCGGGTGGATGAACCGGGCGGCGGTGCCGGTCGTCTTGGCGACCGTGACCAGCCCGCCGCCGCGCAGCGCCCCGGCGCACAGCCGGGTGATCGAGCTCTTCCCGCGGATGCCGTTGACCAGCACCCGGCTGGGTATCTGCTCCAGCGAGGCGTAGTGCCGCCGCTGCTCGAGCACGCCCGCGACGAGCAGCACGGCACATGCGGCCAGCAGGACGAAGTAGAGGAACAGCACTCCGATGACCTTCTGCTAGTCGTCCCGCAGCGCGGGCTCGTGGTGATCGCTGCCGCCGGGGCCGCCGCCGACCCCGGCCAGCGCGCCGGTCGCGCGCTCGGCTCGGTGGGCCGAGGCCTGCCGGGCGAGCGCCTGGCGGAGCAGTTCGAGGCTGCGGGTGACGGAGCCGATCTCGTCGTGGTGGACGGGGTAGAGGACGGTCCGCCGGTCGCCCTCGGCGAGCCGCGCCGCCAGCTCGGCCAGCGAGCGCAGCGGCCGCACCACGACGATGTACAGCCAGCCGAGGCAGGCGATGCCGACGGTCAGGGCCAGCAGACCGGCGAGCATGGTCCGCCACTGCTGCTGGTAGGCCGCCAGCTTCAGCGACTGGGCCGGCTCCACCGAGACCACCTGCCAGTTGAGCGTCCCGGTGGTGCCCGCGGTGGACAGCGGCGCCGCCGCGGCCACCCCGGAGGCTGAGCTGAGCCGCCGGCTGGAACTGGTCCTGATGATCGCGGAGGCCGCGGTGCCCTTGGTGCCGGCCCCGCCCTGGGCCCGCTTGGCCAGCGTGGTCAGCCCGGGCTGCGGCAGCTGCTCGAAGGCGCGGAAGCCGACGCTGGCCGCGAGCACCCGGAAGTCGCCGTCCGAGAGGTAGACCGAGCCCAGCTCGGGCCGGGTCAGGATGCCGTCAAGCACGGTCGGTTCGAGCTCGCCGACCAGCGTCACCGCCCGGCCGTCGCCGCCCGCGGTGGCCGGGATCGGGGTGTAGGCGGCGATGCCGGGCACCCGGCCGCTGGTGTTCACCCGGGTGATCCCGGTGCCCGAGGGCAGGGTGGCGACGGTGCGCAGCGGGTCCTTGCCGGCCCTCAGCACCTCGCGGCCGTGCTGGTCGAGGAGGTAGACCGAGCGGAACCTGTGGTGCCGGGCGAGGAGCTTGCGCAGCGCGGTCCGCTGCGCCGGCCTGGTCCCGGAGCCCAGCGTCTTGGCGGCCGTGGCGAGTTCCAGATCGGCCTGCTGGAGCGAGGAGTTGAGCCGGTCGGCGGCGGCCTGGGTACGGGCCTGCTGGTCGGCGACGACGTCCTTGGGCACCGCGCTGCTCGCGTCCACCCGGTTGACCAGGAGGAGCAGCGGCACGGCCCAGACGGCGAGCACCAGGCCGCAGCAGACCACCGCGGCCCGGACGCCGACCCGTACCCCGGGGACCGGGCGGCCGCCCTCCTTCTCGCCGCCCTCGGCGAGCTGGCGCCGGATGGACTCCAGGGCGCGCCCGACCCGGCGCGGCTCCCCGAACCGGGGCACCGCGATCGGGCGGGCCAGCACCTCCTCGCGGGCCCTGCGCTCCTCCGGTCCCGCGGGCTCCTCCGCGACGGCGCCGGTCAGCCGGGCGGCGGCCAGGTGCATCCGCAGCAGCGGCCGCTGCAGCACGGCGAGGAGGGCCAGCCAGACCAGGAGGGCCAGCACCAGCAGGATGCCGGCGGCCTCCAGGGCGAACCGGGAGTCGTCCTGGGGTCCGCCGCCGATCAGCTCGGAGCGCTGGACGATCCGATAGGTGACCACGGTGAGGCCGAGGGCGTCGGTGTCGCCGGTGTCGGCCTTGGTCGAGGTGGCGGAGCCGCTGCTGCCCTGGGCGGCGCCGGCCACCGAGGCCCAGCCGGCCACGGTACGCCGCCCGCCGGAGGCGTCGCCGAGAAGGCTGCCGGTGGCGTCGGTGGTGTGCGGCACGGCCGCCGCGGCGGAGGCGGCCTCGGTGGACAGCGCCCGGTCGCCGGGGCCGAGTTGGGGAGCGCCGGTGGCCGAGGGGGTGGCGTGCGACCGCTGGATCCCGGTCGGGGTCGCGCCGGGGCTCGCGCCGTCCTGCTGGGTGATCGCGGAGGCGTTGTCGCTGGCGTCCGGGGCCGCGCTGGGCCCTCCGGTGCCCTCGGCGGCGATCGCGCCGGAGAGCACCGCGCCGTTCCGGTCGACGAGTTGGACCCCGCGCCCGGTGCCGTGCACGGCCGGCGCGGTGACCGGCTCGGAGACCACCAGCAGCCAGTCCCGCACGGTCCGGGTGCCGGTGGTGTTGAGGTCCTGGCTCTGGTCCGCGTTCGGGTCCTGACTGGCCTTCACGGTGACGATCGCGCGGGCGAAGTACAGCAGCCGCGAACCGTTTCTGCCGTCGGAGACGAGCCGGGGGGCGATGTCCGCGGTGCCGCCGCGCAGCCCGGCCATCCCCTCCACGGCGGACAGCGGCACCGACTCCCCGCTGGCCGCGAGCAGCTTGCCGCTGTGCGCGTCGACCAGGGCGGCGCCCTTGCTGACCGCGGTGCCGGGGGCCAGGGTCTTGAGCGCGGCGGCCGGGGCCTGGGTGGTGGATCCGGGGGCCGCCGCCCAGGCGTGGGCGCTGCGGCGGAGGGAGACGGCCTGGTCGTCGATGGAGGTGCGGAGGGCGTCCGCGGCGTCCGCGGCTATCTGCCGCTCGCTGTCCTGGACGGCCTGCGGCACGTCCGCGGTGTGGATGCGGCCGAGGCCGAACAGGGTGATCAGGGCGACCACGAGAAGCAGGACCAGCAGCGCGGCGAGCGGCGGTCGGACACCCCCGAGGAGAGGCATGTCGGCGCGGCGCCGGGTACGGTGTCGGCGCGGCGGTGGATACGACGCCGTCGGGGCCGTGGACAGGGTGGGGTCCTCTCGCTGCGACGCGCAACGCCTGGCGGTGCTTCCGGTGATCCGTCAACCAACTGTGACGTAGCCATACTTTAGGGGCGCGAATATCACAGAAGAATCACATTAGTGTCCCAGGGGTGTTCGGCCCTGGGGGGAGTCTCCGTCCGCGGGTAGGAAAGAGGTTTTTCCCACCGACCCGTTCGAAAGAGCTGACGCAACGTCAGAAGCCTTGCCCCGCAAGCCTTCAGTGGCCACGGCGAAGCCGCGCCAGCCGCCCCGACGCGACCCGGCGCCCGCCCGCCACCCCGTCCGCGGCCCGCAGCGCGAGCGAGCGGTCGGTGGTCGCGTACGGACCGAGCAGCAGCGCGCCGTGGACGCCGAGCACCACCGTCCGGCCGAGCCCCGCCCCGGCCCGCGGTTTGACCTCGACGCTCTCACCGCCGCTGAAGTCCAGTTCGGCGAAGACGTCCCAGGCCGCCAACTCCACCGCGGGATCGCGCAGATCCCAGGCCGGCAGCGAGAACTCCGCCGTCCAGCCGGACCCGGCGCCTCCTGCGCCCGCCGCGCCCCGGCGCCCGCCGCGCCTCCTGCGCCCGCGCCGCCCGCGCCCGCCGGCCCGGCCCGGCGGCCGGCCGCCAGGCGCCGCTCTGCCGCAGCTCGGCCCCGGTACGCCGGTGGCGCAGCGTCAGCGTCACGGTCTCCGGCCCGGCCTCCCGGACCCGGCCGTACAGCTCGGCCAGCCGCAGGGTGATCCCCAGCCGCCGCCCCGGACGGACGTCCGCCGTGACGCAGAGCGGCAGTTCGGCGGCAGGCACCTCGGCGAGCCCGGCCAGCGGCACGGCCGGCTCCCGCTCGTCCCAGCGCGCCGAGGCCGCGTCCGCGCCGGGGAAGCCGCCGCCGGCCGGCGGGGCCAGGCGCGGTGGCACGGCGGAGAGTTCGGCCAGCCGGCCGAGGTCGGCCTCCGCCGGGTCCTCCCGGCCGAGGAGCACGGCGGTCCGCCAGCGGGTGGCCGGGTCGGCGCCGTCCAGCCAGCCCTCGGTGAAGGAGCCCAGCAGTTCCCGCGCGGTCCGCCACCACTCGTTCCGGTACTCGGCCGGCCGCCGGTGGAGGTCGCGGAGGTACATGGGGACGTCGTAGGCCGCGAACTTCAGCTCGGCGGCCCGGGCGAGGCCCTCCTCGCCGCCCCGGCGCAGCGCCTCCAGGGCGCCCCGGTGGGCGGCGATCCGGTCGGTCCAGTTGGTGACCCGGTCCCGGCGCAGCGAGATCGACGGGTTGGCGGCGCCCGGCCGGGTGTGCCAGACGTAGACGGAGCGCGGCACCACCGCGAACCGGGGGGCGGCCGCGTACACCCGCGCGGAGAAGGTGAAGTCCTCGTAGTGCTGGGAGCCGTCCGGGAACCGGATGCCCTTCCCCAGCAGGAAGTCGCGCCGGTACAGCTTGTTGACGGAGAGGGTGTCCCAGACCGTCTCCGGCCGCCCGCCGAGGCCGTCGAAGACCCCGGCGGTCTCGAACAGCTGCGGCTGCCAGGGCATCTCGCGGCGGTCCGGCAGCTCCAGCCTGGTGCAGAGCCCGGCCGCGACGTCCGCACCGTTCTTCTCGGCGGCCCGCAGCAGCGCGTCCACCGCGCCCGTCGGCAGCACGTCGTCGCTGTCCAGGAAGGCGATCCAGGAGCCGCGCGCGGCCGCCACCCCGTCGTTGCGCGGGGTCCCGCAGCCGCCGCTGTTCTCTGCCCGGTGCACCACCCGCACCCGCGGGTTGGCCGCCGCCAGCCGGTCGGCGACCGCGCCGGTGGCGTCCGTCGAGCAGTCGTCGACGACCACCACCTCGCCGACCGCCTCCCCCTGGGCCAGCGCGGACGTCACCGCCTGCCCCAGGTGCTCGGCGTCGTTGTACGCGATCACCACGACCGAGACGGGTCCGTTCAGGGAAGCTGCACCACCGTTCACGCACACCATCCTGTCAGGTCTGCCGCGCGAGCCAGGTGAAGGCCGCCGGGAGCATGCTGTGCCACACCCCGGTGTTGTGCCCGCCCTTCGGGGCGATCAGCGGCAGCACCCTGGCCGGCGGCCGCGCCGCCCGCATGATCGCGTACGCGTCCCGGACCGTCCCGCCGTCCTGGTCGGTCCCGGTCATCAGCAGCGTCACATCGGGCTGCCGCCGCGCCCGGCGCAGCACCAGCAGCGGGTTGTTCTCGGCGGCCAGCACCGGGTCCGCGAGCACCGGTCCCGCGATCGGGGCGTTGTACCCGGAGAGGCTGACCGCCGAGTGGAACGTCCCCGGATAGTGCACCGCCAGATTGACCGCGCAGTACCCGCCGGCCGAGTACCCCATCACGCCCCAGTCCCGCGCCGGGTGCTGGGCCCGGAAGTTGGCCTTCACCAGCGCCGGCACGTCCCGCCCCAGCCAGGTCGCGGTGGCCGCCGTGCCGGGGACGTCCGCGCAGCCGGGGTCGGTGTGCCCCAGCACGTTCATCTGCGGCGCCACCAGGATCGCCGGCCCCGCCTTCCGCTCCGCCACCAGCCGCTCCAGCACCTGCGGCCCGTGCATCGAGCCGAACCAGGTGGAGGGGGCGCCCGGGAACCCCGGCAGCAGCTCCACCACCGGGAAGGAGCGGTGGGCGTAGCCGGGCTCCCGGTACTCCGGCGGCAGCCACACCAGCAGCTCGGCCTTGATCCCGGAGCGCGGCCCCACCGCGACCGTCTTCAGCACGCCCCCGGCCTGCCGGGTGAAGGAGAGCCGCTCCGCCGCGGTCGGCCGGGTCCCCCCGATGCCGCGCGCCTGGACGCCTCCCGGCAGCGCCACCTGCGCCGAACCGCCCGTCCCGAACAGGTCGCTCCAGGACTCGTAGAACGGCCCCTGGGTGTTGTTCACCCACACCATCACGCAGAGCACCGCGGCCGCCTGGCTCAGCAGCGCGAGCCCCACCCGCCCGGCCAGCCGGACCGCCAACGGCCCGCGCAGCCGGTTCCACAGCACCAGCAGCAGCACCGTGGACACCACGGCGAACAGTACGGTCAACGCGAAGAACGGCGTCCCCGTCAGACTCATGACCCGCGATCCCCCTTCGGCCCCCCGCGCCCCGCGGGCGCCCGCCGCCGATCCAGGGTACGCATCCGCCGGGCGGTGCCCCCACCTGCCGAAGGGGGAGTCCAGGTCATCCCTGGGAAGGGTTCCCCGCCGCCGGCGGTCGGCCCGCAGTCTCAGTCCCGCCCTACGCCCAGCACAGGTCAGCCACAGCCTCAGTGGCCACGTTTGTCGTCATGAGCAGCAACCCCACACTCCTGGCCGGCTCCCCGGCGGCGGTCCCCGGGCCCCCCGCCGGCGACCACCTGGTCGAGATCGTCGTGCCGGTCTACAACGAGGAGCACGTCCTCGACGCCAGCGTCCGGCGGCTGCACACCTACCTCAAGCAGACCTTCCCGTACCGCTTCCGGATCACCGTCGCCGACAACGCCTCGGTGGACGGCACCTGGAAGGCCGCCTGCCGGCTCGCCGACGAGCTGCCCGAGGTCCGCGCGGTCCACCTCGACCTCAAGGGCCGCGGCCGCGCGCTGCGCAAGGTGTGGAGCGAGTCCGACGCCGACGTCGTCTCCTATATGGACGTCGACCTCTCCACCGGGCTCGACGCCTTCCTGCCGCTGGTCGCCCCGCTGCTCTCCGGCCACAGCGACCTGGCCATCGGCTCCCGCCTCCACCGCGGTTCGGCGGTGGTCCGGGGCCCCAAGCGGGAGTTCATCTCCCGCACCTACAACCTCCTGCTGCGCACCACCATGGCGGCCAGGTTCACCGACGCCCAGTGCGGGTTCAAGGCCGCCCGCACCGAGGTGGCCAAGGCGCTGCTGACCGGCGTGGAGGACGAGGCCTGGTTCTTCGACACCGAACTCCTGCTCCTCGCCGAGCGCACCGGGCTCCGCATCCACGAGGTCCCGGTCGACTGGGTGGACGACCCGGACTCCCGGGTCGACATCGTCCGCACCGTCCTCGACGACCTCAAGGGGATGGTCCGGGTCGCCGGCCGCGTCCTCCGGGGCACCGGCGGTCCCACCGTCCCGGTGGCCGCCCGCACACCGGCCTCCGCCACCACCGGCCTCCGCCGCCAACTACCGGCCTTCGTCGCGGTCGGCGTGCTGTCCACCCTCGCCTATCTCGTCCTCTATCTACTGCTCCGCCAGATTTCCCCGGCCTGGCTGGCGAACGCCGTCTCGCTCTTCCTGTGCGCGATTGCCAACACCGCCGCGAATCGCCGATTCACCTTCGGTATCACCGGCACCAAGGACGCGCTACGCCACCAACTGGAAGGCCTGATCGCCTTTCTGATCGGCCTGGTGGTCTCCGAGGCCGCGCTGGCCGTCGTGCACGCGAGCGTCCATCGGCCGGGCCGGCTGGTCGACCTGGGGACCCTCTTCGGCGCCAACGCCCTTTCCACCGTGGTGCGTTTCCTCCTCATGCGGGTATGGATCTTCCATCCGAGGAGGAGTGCGCAGCGGGCCGGAGCAGGCGGCGGAAAGGCCGCCGAGGTTTCCTGAATCACGGTTCCCCTCTACGCTCGGGCGGCGTGCCCGCCGAAAGGGGAACCGCAATGTCCTGGAAACGCCTTTGGATACCGGTATTTGCCGCGACAGCGGTCTACGCCGGACTTCTCTGGACCATCTGCACACCCTCGATGGCGGCGAAGCTCGCCGGCGGCTACCACGGCCTGCCGCGACAGTCCTCGCTATGGGTCACCGTGTGGTTCCACGCCGGCACCCACAGCTCCCAACTCCCGTACAACGCACTGGTGTCGGCGCAGGCCCGGACCGGCCTGCTGAGCCTCGGCGAGTGGTCGCGCTACGGGGGAGCCGTCCTCCTCCTGCTGCTGGGACTGCTGCTGCTCGGCAGAATCGTTCCGCCGACCCGTGGGCGCTGGTTCACCTCCTTCCTCGCCGCGTGGGGCGTCGCCCTGGGCACGGGCGTCCTCGCGCTGGCGGGCTCGGCGGTGCTGCTGGCCTACGGCGGCCACACCGGCCAGACCCTGACCGCCCTCGCCGACCAGATCGGCGTGGGCAGCCCGGTGGCCGCGGTCCTCGCCCTGGTCGCCGCGGTGGTCTTCGCCGTGCTCGGCCGGCTCTTCGCGCTCTCCTCCGAACCCGAGGAGTACGTGGCCCCGGACCCCGACCCCGAGGAGGGGGTCGGCTACCACCCACGGCAGGCCCGCTGGATCGCCTGGGTCGGCGCCCTGGTCGCCCTCGCCTGCCTGGCCGCAGGCAACCAGACCGTCGAGCGGAAGCTGCCGGACAGCAGCTGGGCGCCGCTGGTCCAGCACGTCGCCTTCCCCGGGACCTGGACCTGGCACCTGAGCGGCGCCTCCTGGCGGGACTGGGTGAGCCTGGCGCTGTGGCTCCTCGTCCAGTCCGCCCTGGTCTGGATCCTCCTCCGGCTGCTGGCGACCCGGCAGGTACGCCGCGGCGCCTGGCGGGCGTGTTACCTCGCGGTCGCGGCGGTCCTGGTGGCCAACCTGGTGGTGGCGGTCCTCACCGCTCTCGCCCAGAGCACCAAGCAGCCGGCCACCGCGCTGCCGGCCGCCGCCGGGTCGGCGATCCCCGCGACGGTCGTCCTCGGCGTCGTGACCGGCCTCGCGGTGGCGGTCACCGCCCGCGCGGTGCGGTACCCCGAGGCCGGTGACGACGACGAGGACCTCACCCCCCTCCGCGAGGACCCCGCCCCCACCACCGACGACCCCTTCTCCGAGACCGTCCGCTTCGCCCGCCCGCGCAACCTCCCCCCGCGCCAGTAGCCCGCCCCGCCGACCGCCCCGGTGGCCGCCCCGGCGGCCCGAAGGCAGGCCCGAAGGGCCGCCCCAGGGGCGCGGGGAACTGCGCCGTCCGCCCCAGGCCGCCGCCGGTCAGCTGGGCTCGTCCAGCTCGGCGAGCTCGTCCATCGCGCGGGAGACGATCGAGCTCATCGCCTCGCGGGCGGCCGCGGGCTCCCCGCAGCGGACCGCCTCCGCCACCGCGATATGCCAGGTCACCGCCTCCGGCGCCGGATGCGCCGGCATCAGATGGTGTTCGGTGCGCCCGGTCAGCACCGCCGCCACCACATCTCCCAGCCGGGCGAACATCTCATTGCCGGAGGCGGTCAGGAGCAGCCGGTGGAACTCCATGTCGTGGCCGAGGAAGGCGCGGAGGTCCCCGGCCTTGGCCGTGGACGCCAGGTCGATCGCGAGCCCGGTCAGCCGCCCCGCCTGCTCCGCGCTCGCATGCCGCGCCGCCAGCTCCGCCGCCATCGGCTCCACCGCCGAGCGCAGCACCGTCAGCGATCTCAACTGCCGCGGCCGGTCGGCCCCCTCCAGCCGCCAGGCGATCACCTCGGGGGCGAAGACGTCCCACTCCTCGCGCGCCGCGACGGTGATCCCGACCCGGCGCCGGATGCCGACCAGCCGCATTGACTCCAGCACCCGCACGGCCTCCCGGACCACCGTCCGGGAGACCCCGTAGCGCTCGGCCAGCTCCTCCGCGCGCAGCACCGTGCCGGCCGGGATCTCCCCGCCGACTATCGCCGGGCCGAGGGTGGAGAGCACCTTGCCGTGCAGGCCCTGGGGGCCCGCGCCGACGCCGCCGTTGCCGCCGCTGCCGCTGCCGCTCATCTCAGGTGACCGCCTCTTCGCACTCACGCATCCACACCGCTGTGACGGGCTACATACTACGTTCACGCCCTAAACACTTGAATACGTACTACTTATCGACCGTATAGTGCATGCGGCCCTCGTGAACCACAGGGCCCGCACAGACCCCGCCGGCGCATCGGGCCGGGAGACTCAACGGAGAGTTGACGTGAGAGCTAGCAGCATGAGGTTGCTGGCGGACGCGGCCACGGCGCCGCCCGCTTCCCACAACCACACCCAGCTGATCATCGCCGCGCTGGCCGGCTTCGCAGTGATCATCGCCGTCATCGGCTGGCTGAAGCTGCACCCGTTCCTGGCCCTGACCGTCGGCACCGGCGTGATGACCCTGGTCGCAGGCGTCCCGCTGGCCAACGTCTTCGACAGCTTCGCCAGCGGACTGGGCGCGACCGTCGCCTCCACCGGCGTGCTGATCGCGCTGGGCGCGATACTCGGCCGGCTGCTCGCCGACTCCGGCGGCGCCGACCAGATCGTCGACACCATCCTGGCCCGCTCCTCGAAGCGGACCATCCCGTGGGCGATGGCGCTGATCGCGGCCCTGATCGGGCTGCCGCTCTTCTTCGAGATCGGCATCGTCATGCTGATCCCGGTGGTCGTGCTGGTGGTCCGCCGCGGCAACTACTCGATGCTGCGGGTCGGCATCCCGGCCCTGGCCGGCCTCTCCGTGCTGCACGGCCTCATCCCGCCGCACCCCGGCCCGCTGGCCGCGATCTCCTCGATCCACGCCGACCTCGGCACCACCATCGCCCTCGGCCTGGTCGTCGCCATCCCGACCGTGATCATCGCCGGGCCGGTCTTCAGCCGGTTCGCCGACCGCTGGGCCGTCGCCACCCCGCCGGCCGCGCTGGCCACCACCGCCGACGAGCGTGCCGAGGAGGGCGACGCCCCGGCCAGGCGCCCCAGCTTCGGCGCCACCATCTGCACCGTGCTGCTCCCGGTCGTCCTGATGCTGGGCAAGGCGCTCGCCGACGTCCTCGACAGCAACGGCCACAACGCCTTCCGCAGCACCTTCGACTTCCTTGGTGCGCCGCTGACCGCGCTGCTGCTCGCGGTCCTGCTGGCGATGTTCACCCTCGGCCGCCCGGCGGGCTTCACCCGCGGCCGGATCAGCGAGGTGGTGGAGCACTCCCTCGGCCCGATCGCCGGCATCGTCCTCATCGTCGGCGCGGGCGGCGGCTTCAAGCAGGCCCTGGTCGACATCGGGATCAGCAAGATGATCTCGGACTGGGCGGTCCACCTCCACTTCTCCGCCCTGCTGCTGGCCTGGCTGGTCGCCGTGCTGATCCGGATCACCACCGGCTCCGCCACCGTGGCCACCATCACCGCCGCCGGTATCGTCTCGCCGCTGGCGGCCGGGATGAGCGGTCCCCACACGGCCCTGCTGGTGCTCGCCGTCGGCGCCGGATCGCTCTTCTTCTCGCACGTCAACGACGCCGGCTTCTGGCTGGTGAAGGGGTACTTCGGAATGTCCGTGAAGGACACCCTGAAGACCTGGTCGGTGATGGAGACGATCATCTCGGTGGTCGCGATCGTGATCATCCTGCTGCTCGGCCTGGTGGTGTAGGACACACCGACCCAGAGGGAACCAAAAGCCCCCCGGCTGTGTTCTCAGGGGGAGACAGGGCAGGCGTACCGGACCGCGTGGAACGCGGCGGGCCCGCCCCGTCTCCCCCTGAGTGCGTTTGATCACGTTCGGTGCGGAGCCGGGGCGAAAGCGCGCAGCGTACACCAAGTCGAAGATAAATGTGATCGCCTTGGGAATGATGTCCGGAATCTGCTCGTTGGATCGTTATGAACGGGCTGGAGGGCTCCGCCCCCCGGGCCGCTCCGGAAGCACCCACTTCTTGGAAGATCCGGTTTTCGAGCGAGGGAGTACGTATGGCGACCCGTGCAGTCGTTCGTGAGAGGGCGGACCGGGCCAGCACCGCCAGGCCGACCAACGCCGATGCAGACCGCGACCTCGTCGGCATGTACCTCGACGAGATCGCCCGTACCCCTCTGCTGGACGCCGCCGAAGAGGTCGAGCTGTCGCTGCGGATAGAGGCCGGCGTGTTCGCCCAGCACCTGCTGGACGGGCTGGCCGAGGGCAGCGAGAAGGCGGCCGGCCTGCCCGGCGGGGTCACGGAGGATGAACTGCGGGCTCTGGCGGAGGACGCCGAGCGGGCGAAGGACGTCTTCATCCGCTCCAACCTCCGGCTGGTCGTCGCGGTCGCCCGCCGGTACCCGCGCAGCGGTCTGCCGCTGCTCGACCTCATCCAGGAGGGCAACGCGGGCCTGGTGCGGGCGGTCGAGAAGTTCGACTACCGCAAGGGGTTCAAGTTCTCGACCTACGCGACCTGGTGGATCCGCCAGGCCATCACCCGCTCCATAGCGGACCAGTCCCGCACCATCCGCCTCCCCGTCCACCTGGTCGAGGAGCTGGGACGGATCCGCAAGGTGCAGCGTGAGCTGAACAAGCAGCTGGGCCGGGACCCGGAGCCGGCGGAGGTGGCCGCCGAGCTCAACTCCACGCCGGAGCGCGTGAAGGACGTCCTGGACTGGGCCCGCGACCCGGTCAGCCTCAACATGACCGTGGACGACGAGGGCGAGACCCAGTTCGGCGACCTGGTCGAGGACACCGGAGCCGAGTCCCCCGAGGACGCGGTGATGGTGATGATGCGCCGCCAGGAGCTGGAGACGCTGATCGACCGGCTCGACGAGCGGACCGCGTCCATCATCCGCTCCCGCTACGGGATGGAGGACGGCCGCGAGCGCACCCTGACCGAGGTCGGCAAGCAGCACGGCCTGACCCGCGAGCGGATCCGCCAGATCGAGAAGCACGCCCTGGCGGAGCTCCGCAAGATCGCCGACCACGCCGGCTTCGAAGCGGCCTGACCGGTCGGACGTACCCTTGAGCCGCCCGACGGGGTGCGGCGCTGGAGGTGGTCTCGTGGATCAGACGAACGACAAGAACGACGGCAACGACGAAAACGAAAACAAGGGCAGGAAGCCGCAGAGCGGCGACGGCCGACGCGCTGAGCGGATCGTCTTCGACGATCCGCTCAGCGCCGTCTCGGCCGACGACACCGACCGCGGCTGGGGCGAGCGGCCGTCCTCGGCGGGGCGGGACGACTCGCTGGACTGGTATCTGCGGGAGCGGCCCCCGCACCACGGCGACTGAGCCGGCACGGCGTCAGCGGCGTCGCCGGTGTGACCGGTGTCACGGGCGATACGGCCACGGGTGCCCCGCGCCTCAGCGCTGACCGTTGCGCTGCGCCTCCAGCAGGTCGCGGATCTCCGCCAGCAGGGCGATCTCCCGCGAGTCCGCGGTGGCCTGGGCCGGGATCTCCGCCTCGACCGGCTTCTCCTCCACCACCTCGGCGGGCTTCATGTAGCGGGCCATCAGCCGGTTCATCGGCAGCACGAAGAGGAAGTACACCACCGCGGCGGTGATCAGGAACGACAGCGCGGCGCTGACCACGTCGCCCCACAGGATGTAGATGCCGTGGGTGACGGTGCCGTCCTTGGCCTGGGTGCAGGAACCCGACAGGCAGGACTTGTAGTTCGTCAGGTCCGTGGTGCCGAAGGCCCCGACGATCGGGTTGATCACGCCCTTCACCAGCGCGTTGACGATGTTGGTGAATGCCGCGCCGATGACGACCGCGACCGCGAGGTCGAGGACGTTGCCGCGCATCAGGAACTTCTTGAAGCCGTTCATGGCCCCGCCTTCAGAGGAATAGATGGGTACGAGTCGGGCAGGACCGTACCAATTGACCGAAGGTCCTGGTGAATTCCCTGATCATCGGCTCACTCGGGAGAGTGAACGCGGGGACATTGAGTGGCGAGTGGCGCGGCGGACAGATGTGACGCGGGGGAGCTCGCGGAGCGGAGCGCTCCGGCGCTGAGGGTGGCCGCCGCGACCAGCAGTCCCGCGGCCACGGGCCCCGGCCGCCGGCGCAGCGCCGCGGGCATCCGATGCCGCCCCCCGCCGGCGCGGATCGCCGGAAACCCCGGCACGATGCGCGCCTCCGGCACCGGCGCGCGCTCGGTTCCGGCCCGCCGGCCGCCCCCTCGGTGCCGCCTCCGGCAGGGCCCCCGACGCCGCTGCCGTCCCCCCTGCTGGCCTGCCAACCGCCGCCGACCTCCACTCCGTCCGCTCCGGGGGCGCCGCCGTCGTTGCCGTCGTCATCCCCGGCCCATGCCTGGCCCCCGGTGTCGCGCCGAGGGGTCGCCGCGAACGCTGCGGCCTCTCCGCCTGCGAAGGCCCAGCCCCCCGCGCCGGGGCCCTCCGTCCGGCCGTGGCCGCCGTATCGCGGAGGCTCGGTGGAGCCCTCCGGTCGCCCCCACGGGTGTGGGCCGGCGCCTCCTCCGTCGAGTTCCCATCCGCCGCCCGCGCCTTCCGGCCGGGTGTACTCCGCGGAGCAGCCCTCGGCGACCGGCGCGCCGCTCACGGCCGGCGACGGTAGGCAGGGGTCCCCGTACCCCCAGTCCTCGGCCTCGGCCGCCGCGGCGGGGTCGCCGCCGTACTGACCCACGTCGGGCCCCGGGTCGGGCCCTCGGCCGGCTCCCGGCGCGGGCGGCGGCGGCACCTCGGCGGGGGAGGGCGGAGGCCCGGCCGGCAGGATTACCCGGCGGGCGGGGAAGCCGGCCGGGGACTGGGTCGCCGTGGTGGGCGAGGCCGGGTGGGGCCAGGAGGGGGCGGGGAGTCGCATCGGGGCACCGCCTTGGTGGGGGAGAGCTGGTCGTGGGAACCAGCCTCCCGGCGGCGCGGGCGGTACGGGGCTGCACAGCTCCGGCCTGTGGACAAGTCCGCAGATGTGGATAACTGCCTCACCCGCAAGGCAGGTTGGGGAGTCGCGGCCTTCGGCCTCAGTCCTCCAGCAGGCCTTCGAGACCGGTGGTCAGCCCGTCCAGCGCGTGGGCGCACAGGCAGTCCCGGTCCGCGGCCGCCGGCAGCTCCTTGACCACGTCGAAGAGGGTGGTCCGCAGCCGGTCGATGTTCTGCGCGAAGACCGCGAGGACCTCCTCGTGGGTGACGCCGTCGCCGGTCTCCACCCCGGCGTCCAGGTCGGTCACCAGCGCCAGCGAGGTGTAGCAGAGCCCCAGTTCACGAGCGAGGACGGCCTCCGGGTGCCCGGTCATCCCGACGATCGACCAGCCCTGCGCGGAGTACCAGCGCGATTCGGCGCGGGTGGAGAAGCGGGGGCCCTCGATGACCACCAGCGTCCCGCCGTCCACCGGCTCCCAGCCGGAGCCCCGGGAGGCGCGCAGCGCGGCGTCCCGCCCGGCGGGGCAGTACGGGTCCGCGGTGGAGACGTGCACCACCCTCGGCACCTCGCCGGTCGGCAGCGGCAGCCCGTCGTAGAAGGTCTGCACCCGGCCCGAGGTGCGGTCCACCAGCTGGTCGGGGACGACCAGGGTGCCCGGCCCGTGGTCGGGCCGCAGGCCGCCGACCGCGCACGGGCCCAGCACCTGGCGCACGCCGAGCGAGCGCAGCGCCCACAGGTTGGCCCGGTAGTTGATCCGGTGCGGCGGCAGCTGGTGGTGGCGGCCGTGCCGGGGGAGGAAGGCGATCCGCCGCCCGGCCGCCTCGCCGACGAAGAGCGAGTCGCTCGGCGGTCCGTACGGGGTGTCGACGGTGACCTCGGTCACGTCGTCCAGGAACGCGTAGAACCCCGATCCGCCGATGACGCCGATCTCCGCCGCGGTGCTGCTGCTCGCCATGGCGAGCAGCTTAGAGCCTCGCGGAGGCCGCTCAGGCGGCGGAGGTCGAGGAGGAGGCCGAGGACCCCGACGAGGAGGAGGTCGAGGAGGAGCCCGACGAGGACGAGGAAGAGGAGTCCGAGGACTTCGACGAGGACGACGAGTTCGCCGACGACGAGGACGAAGAGGAGTCGGACTTCTTGCTGGAGCCGGTGGAGCTGGAAGAGCTGGAGCTGCGGCTGTCCGTGCGGTAGAAGCCGGAGCCCTTGAAGACCACGCCCACCGCGGAGAACACCTTGCGCAGGCGGCCGCTGCACTCCGGGCACTCGGTCAGCGCGTCGTCCGTGAACTTCTGCACCGCCTCGAGGCCGTTCCCGCACTCGGTGCACTGGTACTGGTAGGTGGGCACGTGATCCTCCTGGCACTCGTCCTTGGTGAGTGCTAACGACGATCCATGATGCGGCATTCCCCGCCCCTTAGTCCACCGCAGCCCGCCGCGACTTCACGCGGAACCCCGCCGGCCCCCTCAGTAACGCTCCCGGGTGCCCAGCCAGCCGGCCAGCTTCCCGCCGCGGTCCACCGCCCGCAGCCGGCGCTCGGCCCTGTCCCGGACCTCGTCGGTCGCCACCACCAGCAACTCGTCGCCGGGGCTGAGCACGGTGTCCAGGCCGGGCACGAAGCTGCTGCCGTTCCGCACCACCAGGGTCACCGCCGCCCCGGGCGGCAGGCGCAGTTCGCGGACCTCGACACCGGCCAGCCGGCTGCCCGGCGCCAGCGCGACCGAGAGGAGGTGCCCGTGCAGCCGCTCCAGCGGAGCGGACTCCACGCCCAGGTCGTCCGCGTGGGCCTGCTCGGAGATCCGCAGCCGCCGGGCCACCCAGGGCAGCGTCGGGCCCTGGACCAGGGTGAAGACCACGACCAGGACGAAGACGGTGTCGAACAGCCGCTGCGCGCCCGCGGCCCCGCGCACCAGCGGGATGGTGGCCAGCACGATCGGCACCGCCCCGCGCAGCCCCGCCCAGGAGAGCAGCCCCTGGTCCGCCCAGGGCAGCCGGAACGGCAGCAGGCTGAGCCCCACCGAGAGCGGGCGGGCGACCAGCACCAGCACCAGTCCGACCACCACCGCCGGCAGCACCGCCCCGCCCAGGGTGTGCGGATCGACCAGCAGGCCGAGCATCACGAACATGCCGATCTGCGCCACCCAGGCCAGTCCCTCGGCGAAGCCCCGGGTGGCCTGGCCGTGCGGCAGCTTGGAGTTGCCCAGGACCAGCGCGCAGACGTACACCGCCAGGAATCCCGAGCCGTGCCCCATCGCCCCGCCCGCGTACGCCAGGAAGATCAGCGCTATCACCGCGATCGGGTAGAGGCCGGAGGACGGCAGGGCGATCTTGCGCAGTCCCAGCTCGCCGAGCCGGCCGACCACCAGGCCCACCGCGAGTCCGATCGCCAGCTCCAGGGCCACCTCACCGACCAGCACGTACCAGCTCTCCACCGAGTGCCCGGTGGCGGCGAAGGCGACCACCAGGATCACCGTGGGGGCGTCGTTGAAACCGGACTCGGCCTCCAGCAGTCCGGAGAGCCGTCCCGGCAGCGGGACCCGGCGCAGCACCGAGAACACCGCGGCCGCGTCCGTGGAGGAGACGATCGCGCCGAGCAGCAGCGCCGTCCGCCAGTCCAGGCCGACCAGGTAGCGGGCGCCGAGGGCGGTGACCCCGACGCTGATCCCGACCCCGACCGTGGCCAGCACGGCGGCCGCCGGCACGGCCGGCCTGATGGACTGCCACTTCGTGCCGAGGCCGCCCTCGGCGAGGATCACCACCAGGGCGGTGTAGCCGAGGACTTGGGTGAGCAGCGCGTCGTCGAAGTGGAGACCGAGACCGTCCTGCCCGAGTGCGACCCCGAGCCCCAGGTAGATGAGCAGCGTGGGCAGCCCGCTCCGGGTGGAGACGCGCACGGCGGCGACGGCCACGAGCAGCACGGCGGAGGCGGCGAGCAGCAGGACGTTGAGACGGTCTATCGACACGCAGCGGCACCTCGCGGCTCTCAAGTCGTCACGGGTTCAAGATTTTACCATCTCTTGATCATTCGACCGCGAAGGCGGGGACGGCGAGGAGGGGGCGGGGAGGGAGGCCGCCGCGGGCGGCCGGCGGATCGTCCGGAGGGGCCCGGGCGCCGTAGTGTTACCGTCGGCCCGCCACCGCGCTCCGCAGCGCACGGCGGTGAAGTGCCCTCGCCCCACAAGGACCCTGATGCCCCGCTCCAAGAAGTCCCGGCGCACCCGACTCCTCGTCGTCGTGGTGGCCGTCCTGGTAGTCCTCGGCGTGGTGGCCGGGGGTTACCTGAGTGTCCGTACCGTGCGCGCGTCCTTCCCGCAGACCTCGGGGCAGATCCATCTGTCCGGTCTCTCCGGCCCGGTGGACGTACGGCGGGACGGGAACGGCATCCCGCAGATCTACGCGGACAGCGCCGCGGACCTCTTCCAGGCGCAGGGGTACGTGCAGGCCCAGGACCGCTTCTGGCAGATGGACGTGGACCGGCACATCACCGCCGGCACCCTCTCCGAGATGTTCGGCAGCCGCGAGATCGAGACCGACGCCTTCGTCCGCTCCATGGGCTGGCGCCAGGTGGCCCAGCAGGAGTACGACCACGAGCTCTCCGCCTCGACCAAGCGCTATCTGCGGTCCTTCACGGACGGGGTGAACGCCTGGCTGGCCGACCACCCGGGCGGTTCCGGGGCCTCCGTCGAGTACCCCCTGCTGGGCACCGTCCACGGCGGCTACCAGCCCGCGAAGTGGACGCCGGTGGACTCGGTCGCCTGGCTCAAGGCGCTGGCCTGGACGCAGAGCGGCAACATGCAGCAGGAGATCGAACGGGCGCTGCTCTCCGAGGACTTCAGCAAGCAGCAGATCGCCCAGCTCTTCCCGGACTCGGCCGGCAGCGCCGGCAGCGTCGTCAAGCCGGCCTCCTCGTCCGGGAGTTCGGGCTCGGGGTCGGGCTCGGGCACCTCCGGGTCGACGGCGGACACCTCCAACGGCGGGCCCACCGGCGGGCAGAACACCAGCCCCGACCTCTCCACCGCGCTCACCGACCTCCCCGCCCTCCTCGGCTCGCCCGGCTCCGGGATCGGCGCCAACGCCTGGGCGGTCTCCGGCTCGCACACCACCACCGGCAAGCCGCTGCTGGCCAACGACCCGCACACCTCGGTCAACATGCCGTCGCCCTGGTACCAGATGGGGCTGCACTGCAACAGCGTCGACTCCTCCTGCCCGTACGACGTCACCGGGTACACCGCGCCCGGGATGCCCGGCGTGGTGATCGGCCACAACCAGTCGATCGCCTGGGGCCTCAACCCGCTCGGCGCCGACGACCAGGACCTCTACCTGGAGGACGTCACCGGCTCCGACACCTACCTCTACGACGGCAGGGACCGGAGGTTCACCGTCCGGCAGGAGACGATCAAGGTGGCCGGCGGCAGCGACCGCCACATCACCGTCCGCACCACCGTGGACGGCCCCCTCCTCTCCGACCACAGCACGGCCCTGCAGACGGTCGGCCAGTACGCCCCCGCCCCGACCACCAACGCCCCCGACCGCAAGGGTGGTTACGGGGTCGCGCTGAAGTGGTCCGCGCTCACCCCCGGCAGGTCCATGGACGCGGTCCTCGACCTGGACAAGGCCACCGACTTCAGCGCCTTCCGGGCCGCCGCCCGCGAGTTCACCTCGCCCGCGCAGGGCCTGGTGTACGCGGACACCGCGGGCAACATCGGCTACCAGGCGAGCGGCGAGGTGCCGGAGCGCTCGGCCTCGGTACGGACGGCCGGCGGCAACGGCACCTACCCGATGCCGGGCTGGGACTCCGCCTACGGCTGGAAGGGCACCGTCCCGTCGTCCGAGCTGCCCAGCGCGCTCAACCCGAGCTCCGGCTACCTCGTCTCCGCCGACCAGGCGGCCGGCCCGGACGGCACCTCCTACCGGCTCGCCCCGGACACCGACTACGGGATGCGGGCGGCCCGGATCACCGCGCTGATCAAGTCCAAGTTCGCGGACGGCGGCCGGATCTCCACCGACGACATGGAGAAGATCCAGCTGGACGACACCAGCACGATGGCCAAGACGCTGGTGCCGTACCTGCTCAAGGTGAACCTCAAGGACTACATGTCCGGCTCCGACGTCGGCTACGTCGGCGAGGCGCAGGACCTCCTCAAGGACTGGAACTACCAGCAGGACGCCGAGTCGGCGGCCGCCGCCTACTACAACGCGGTCTGGCGGAACCTCCTCAAGCTGGCCTTCGGCGACAAGTTCCCGGAGACCCTGCGGGCCAAGGGCGACTGCCGGCTGGTCGACCAGAACAGCAGCGCGGTGCTGCCCGGCGACGACGTCGGCGAGAAGCCGCAGCAGGTCAAGGTCTGCGGGCTGATGGAGCCCGACCAGGCGCAGCCGGACGGCGGCGAGCAGTGGATGACCGTGGTCACCGACCTCCTCGGGCAGCCGAACAGCAGCTGGTGGAACTTCAGCTCCAAGAAGGGCGAGACCACCGACCGGGACAAGCTCCTCGCCCAGGCCATGAAGGACGCCAGGTACGAGCTCACCTCGCTGATGGGCAAGTCGATCTCCGGCTGGTCCTGGGGCAAGGTGCACATGCTGCGGCTGAACGAGCCGATGCTGGGCAACGACCAGAAGGCGTTCCTCTCCGGCGTCTTCCACAAGGTGCTCAACCGCGGCCCCTACCAGGTGGACGGCGGCAGCGCGGCGGTCGACGCCTCCGGCTGGGACGCGGCCACCGGCTACGGGGTGGACTGGGTGCCCTCCGCGCGGATGGTCGTGGACCTCTCCGACCTGGACGCCTCGCAGTGGATCCAGGTGGGCGGCTCCTCCGGGCACGCCTTCGCGGGCCACTACGACGACCAGACCCAGAAGTGGGCCGACGGCAAGTACCTGTCCTGGCCCTACGGTTCGGCCGCGGTGAAGGCCGCGACCCGGGACGAGCTGGTGCTCACCCCCACCGGGTGAGCCCGTCCGGGGTGAGGACGGCGTCCACCGGCCGGTCGTGCGGCTCGGCCGGGACGCCGTCCAGCAGCTCGTCCGGGTAGAGGAGGGTGGCCAGCAACGGGCGGCGGGCCCGCCCGGCGGGGGCGCCCGTCTCGATCCTGGCCAGCACCCGGTCGTAGGAGCCGCCGCCGCGGCCCAGCCGCAGGCCGGTCGCGCGGTCCACGGCGAGGCCGGGCAGCAGCACCAGGTCGGCGCCGAGCACCGCGTCCGGGCCGAGGCGGGGCCGTCCGGCTCCAGCAGCCCGCGGCCGGCCGGGGCCAGGCGGTCCGGGCCGGTGTACTCGGCCCAGTCCAGGTCGTTGTCCGGCAGGAGCACCGGGAGGAGCACCCGGATCCCGGCCCGGCGCAGCGACTCGAGGAGCTCCCGGGTCCCCGGCTCGCCGCCGATCGACACATAGCCGGCGACGGTGCGGGCGCCCAGTTCGGCGGCCAGCCCGAGGCCCCGGCGGGCCAGCGCCGCGGCCGCCGCCGCCCGCCGCTCCGGCATCGAGCCGGCACGTGCGGCGAGGAGGCGTGACCTCAGCGCCGTCTTGTCGTTGCCCATCGCAGACTCCCTGTGCCGTCAAATGCGCCGTCGGGCCGCGCCGTGTGTCCTGCGGGGACGCGGTCGGTCCAGCGGACATGATGGGCCATGGCCGGCCACGATCCGCGGAGGGATCCCGATGGTGCTCAGCCTGCTCACCGAGTCGCTCGCGCTGCTCTGCCCGGCGGCGCTGGCCGCGACCGCGGCCCTGGGCGTGCTGCTCCGCCGGCGCGGGCGGGCCGCCGAGGCGCAGGCCGAGCAGCTCCGCGAGCGGGTCACCGCGCTCGAACTCGACCGGTCCGACCTGGAGCGGACGGCCGCCACCGACGACCTCACCGGGGTCGGCAACCAGCGCACCCTGCGGCTCGCCCTGCGGCGCGAGGTGGCCGGGGCGCTGCGCGAGGACCGGCCGCTGGCCGTGCTGCTGCTCTCCCTCGACGGCTTCGCCGAGGTCCGCCGCGCGCACGGCCGGCAGCAGGCGGACGCCCTGCTGCGGGAGTACGCCCACCGGATCGCCGTCGAGGTCCGGCGCGGGGACACCGTCGCCCGGCAGGTCGGCGCGGAGTTCGCGCTGCTGCTGCCGGGCGCGGACGCCGAGGGTGCGGAGCGGGTGGCCGCCCGGCTGCGGTGGACGGTGCGGCGGCACCGGCCGCGCGCCGGGGCCGCGGTCGACGCCGAGGTGGCGGGCGCCCGGATCACCGCGTCCATCGGCTGCGCGGTGCTTCCGGAGGACGGGCGGCATCCGGCCGTACTGCTGCGCGCGGCGGACCGGGCGCTGACCGCGGACCGCGGCGGCCAGGAGGCGCAGGACGCCGGGGCGGGCGCCGCCTGAGGGATCGCCGGGCTGCCGCGGCGCCGAGCCGTCGGGTTGTCGGGTCAAAGGGTTATCGGGTTGCAATCCGGATGACGTAACCGGACAAGCCGGGCGCCACGCCCCTCAACCGGGCCTCCGGCGGTTCGGTGCGGGCTGTGAATGCCTGTGGAGGACCGGTCGGAGCACATAGCGCGCACCAGTAGAGTCAGGGCCATGACGATCGCGCACCGCCCATCCGTGACCAAGGCCGTCATCCCCGCCGCGGGCCTGGGGACCCGATTCCTCCCGGCGACCAAGGCCACGCCCAAGGAGATGCTGCCTGTCGTCGACAAGCCGGCGATCCAGTACGTCGTGGAGGAGGCCACCTCGGCCGGCCTCACCGACATACTGATGGTCACCGGCCGCAACAAGCGCCCGCTCGAGGACCACTTCGACCGCGCCTACGAGCTGGAGGAGCTGCTCGCGGGCAAGGGCGACCAGGACAAGCTGGCCAAGGTCCGCGAGTCCAGCGAGCTGGCCACCATGCACTACGTCCGCCAGGGCGACCCCAAGGGCCTCGGCCACGCGGTGCTCTGCGCCGAGCCGCACGTCGCCGACCAGCCGTTCGCGGTCCTCCTCGGCGACGACCTGATCGACCCGCGGGACCCCCTGCTGGCCAAGATGATCGAGGTGCAGGGCGAACTCGGCGGCAGCGTCGTGGCGCTGATGGAGGTCGACCCCGAGGACATCCACCTCTACGGCTGCGCCGAGGTGAAGCCGGCCGAGTGGCCCGGCGGGCGGGGCGTGGACCAGGGCGAGGTCGTGCGGATCACCGACCTGGTGGAGAAGCCGGACCGGGAGGCCGCGCCGAGCAACCTCGCCATCATCGGCCGGTACGTGCTGGACCCGGCGGTCTTCGAGGTGCTCCACGAGACCAAGCCGGGCCGGGGCGGCGAGATCCAGCTGACCGACGCACTGGTGGAGCTGGCGAAGCGGACCCCGGGCCGGGGCGGCCCGGTGCACGGCGTCGTCTTCAAGGGCCGCCGCTACGACACCGGCGCCAAGGCGGACTACCTCCGCGCGATCGTCCGCCTGGCCTCCGAGCGCGAGGACCTCGGCCCCGAGTTCCGCGACTGGCTCCGCGCCTTCGTCACCACCGAGCTCCCCGAGATGGGCTACTGACGCCGCCGCACCAGCCGGTGAACCCCGCTGCCGCCCGCGGCGCAGCCGCTAGGCTCGACGGGGAGTCGTCCGACGACAGGGGGTCGTGTTGACCGAGCAGGCGCAGCAGGAGATGCAGGAGAACCCGGGCGCGGGCAGCGGCGACCGGCTGTGGACGGTCGACGAGCACCTCGCGGACATCCTCCGCGGGGTCGCCCCCCTGCCACCCATCGACCTTCCGCTCCTCGACGCGCAGGGCCTCCTCCTCACCGAGGAGGTCGTGGCCGGCACCGACCTTCCGCCGTTCGACAACAGCTCGATGGACGGCTACGCGGTCCGCGTCGCCGACCTGGCCGGCGCCACCGCCGAGTACCCCTCGGTGCTGACCGTGGTGGGCGAGATCGCCGCCGGCGCGGGCGAGTTGCCGCGGGTCGGCCCGGGCGAATGCGCCAGGATCATGACCGGCGCCCCGATGCCCCCCGGCGCCGAGGCGGTCGTCCCGGTCGAGTGGACCGACGGCGGCACCGGCTCGGACACCCCGGTCGACCGGATGACCCCCGCCGCGTCCCGCGCCCGAGCCGGCTCCGACGCCGCAGCCGGGGCCTCCGCCGACGCCGCAGCCGGGGCCCCCGCCGAGGTGAAGGTCTTCCGCCCGGCCGCCCGGCCCGGCGGCTTCGTCCGCCGCCGCGGCGGTGACGTGGCGTCAGGGACCGTCGTCCTGAAGCCCGGTGTGCGGCTCGGCCCGGCGCAGATCGGCCTGGCCGCCTCGGTCGGCCGGGACCGGCTGCGGGTCCGCCCGCGCCCCCGCGTCGTCGTCCTCTCCACCGGCAGCGAGCTGGTCGCCCCCGGCACCCCGGTCGGGCCTGGCCAGATCACCGACTCCAACAGCTTCGCCCTCACCGCCGCCGCCCGGGAGGCCGGCGCCGAGGCGTACCGGGTGGGCGGCGTCCCGGACGACGCGGGCGCCCTCCGCGAGGTGCTCGCCGACCAGCTGGGCCGCGCGGACGTGGTGGTGACCAGCGGCGGCGTCAGCGTGGGCGCGTACGACGTGGTGAAGGAGGCCCTCTCCGGCGGCGGCGAGGTGGCCTTCCGCAAGCTGCGGATGCAGCCCGGCAAGCCGCAGGCGTTCGGCCTGCTGGACGGCCGGGTCCCGTTCTTCGGCCTGCCCGGCAACCCGGTGAGCGCCTACATCTCCTTCGAGCTCTTCGTCCGGCCGGCGATCCGCACCATGCTCGGCGTGGAGAACGTCCGGCGTCCCGTCGTACGGGCCCAGCTGACGGAGGGGCTGCGCTCGCCCGAGGGCCGCCGGCAGTTCGCCCGCGGCCGCTACCTCCGGGCGGACGGCACCGTCGAGCCGGTCGGCGGATCAGGCTCCCACCTGGTCGGCCCGCTGTCCCGGGCGGACGCCCTGATCGTCGTCCCGGAGGCGGCCACCCGGCTCGAACCCGGCGCGGAGGTCGACGTCGTCCTGCTCACCGAGGACTGATCAGCGGTAGGTTGTGTCACCGCACACCAGGTGAGAGGGAGCTGCAGCGGTGGACAGGCTGACCCACGTCGACGCGAGCGGCGCGGCCAGGATGGTGGACGTCTCGGAGAAGACGGTCACCGCCAGGACCGCCCGCGCCACCGGGCGGGTCAAGGTCGCCCCCGCCGTGGTGGAACTCCTGCGCGGCGAGGGGGTGCCGAAGGGCGACGCCCTGTCGGTGGCCCGGATCGCCGGGATCATGGGCGCCAAACGCACCCCCGAGCTGATCCCGCTCTGCCATCCCATCGCCATCTCGGGGGTGAAGCTGGACCTCGCGGTCGCCGACGAGGCCGTCGAGATCGCGGCCACCGTGCGGACCACCGACCGCACCGGCGTCGAGATGGAGGCGCTGACCGCCGTCGCGGTGGCCGGCCTCGCCGTCATCGACATGGTGAAGGCGGTGGACAAGGCCGCCGAGCTGACCGACGTC
Source organism: Phaeacidiphilus oryzae TH49 (assembly GCF_000744815.1). NCBI lineage: Bacteria > Bacillati > Actinomycetota > Actinomycetes > Kitasatosporales > Streptomycetaceae > Phaeacidiphilus > Phaeacidiphilus oryzae. Next base: position 3,097,215 of record NZ_JQMQ01000005.1, on the reverse strand, counting down.
CGGGTGGAGGAGAAGACCGGCGGCAAGAGCGGCGACTGGCACCGGCGGGACGCCGGGCACGAGCGAGCGGGAGAGCAGCGATGACGCCGCGTCAGGACCGTCCGTCCGGCGACCCCACCGCGCTGGCCGTCACCGTCTCCAACCGCGCCTCGGCCGGGGTCTACGAGGACCGCGGCGGGCCGCTGATCGTCACCGGTCTTGCGGAGCTGGGCTTCTCGGTGGACGGCCCCCGGGTCGTGCCGGACGGGGAGCCGGTGGAGGCGGTGCTGCGGGAGGCCGTGACCGAGGGCTACGACGTGGTGGTCACCACGGGCGGCACCGGGATCTCGCCGACCGACCGCACCCCGGAGATGACCGAACGGGTGATCGACCGTCAGATTCCGGGCATCGCCGAGGCGATCCGCGCCGACGGCCGCGCCAAGGTGCCGACCGCCGTGCTCTCCCGCGGGCTCGCGGGGGTCGCCGGCGGCACGCTGATCGTCAACCTCCCCGGGTCCACCGGCGGGGTCCGGGACGGGCTCGCCGTCCTCGGGCCGCTGCTGCGGCACGCCGTCGACCAGATCCACGGCGGGGACCACCCGTCGTCGTCGGCCGCGCCCGCCCCCGGTTCCGCGTCCTCCGGGAGCTCACACTGAACGAGTTCTGGCCGGTCGAACTCGCCGAGGGACCGGTCGGGCTGCGTCCGATAAGGCAGCGGGACCAGCGCGACTGGCGGGAGGTCAGCTCCCGCAACCGGGACTGGCTGAGCCGCTGGGAGGCCACCGTCCCGCCGCCCGCCCCCGGGCGCAGCGCGCCGCCGCGGCCGACCTTCCGGCAGATGGTGCGCTTCCTGCGGCGGGAGGGCGGCTCGGGCCGGATGCTGCCGTTCGTCGTCACCTACCAGGGCCGCCTGGTCGGGCAGCTGACGGTGGGCGGGATCACCTGGGGCTCGATGTGCGCGGCCAACATCGGCTACTGGGTGGACGAGTCGGTCGCCGGCCGCGGAATCATCCCGACCGCGGTGGCGATGGCCGCCGACTACTGCTTCCGGGTGATGGGCCTCCACCGGATCGAGGTCTGCATCCGCCCGGAGAACCTGCCCAGCCGGCGGGTGGTGGAGAAGCTCGGCTTCCGCGAGGAGGGCCTGCGCCCGCGCTACCTCCACATCGACGGCGACTGGCGCGACCATCTGGTGTACGCGCTCACCGCCGAGGAGGTCCCGGACGGGATGCTCCAGCGGTGGCGGGACGGGGGCACGGCGGCTCCACGCAACCGCCGCGACTCCTGCTGAAACGGAGCCGGTAACGGCTGGGATATGACAGAAGCAGTAACAAGAAGCGGGCAGGAAGAGCAGGTTGGGGCGACACACCGGACGAAATCGCTACCAGCCGATCCGAGACGCCCGTACCGTGTGACCTGTGAGCAGTAGCGGCCTCATCTACGCGGTGATCGTGGGGGCCTGGGCTGCCTATCTGGTGCCCATGTGGCTCCGCCGGCAGGACGAGCTCAACGAGAGCCGTCCGACGGAACGCTTCAGCACGGCGATCCGCCTGCTCTCCGGGCGGGCGGCGATGGAGCGCAAGGTCGCCAAGGGGCTGTCCGCCCAGGACCCCGCGGACGACGACGCGGACACCGGCGAGGAGGAGGCTCCCGACGACCCGTCGTCGGAGCCGCCCGCCGCCCGTACCGCCGCACCGGACCGCGCGCCCGCCCCCGTGCGCCCCCGCGCGCACGCCGGGGCGTCCGCCTCCGGCGCCGATCCCGCCACGGGGGCCGCGCGCCGCCGTGCCGACCTTCTCGCCCGACGCCGGCGGATGGTCACCTTCCTCTTCGTCGCCTTCACCCTGGGGATGATCGTCGCCGGGGTGTGGGGTCCCGCGTTCCTCTGGGCGCCGGCGCTCCCGGCGGTGCTGTTCAGCGTGTACATCGCGCATCTCCGCCGCCAGGAGCGCCACCGCCTCGCGGACCGGATGGACCGCCGCAGCGACCCAGCCCCGGCCCGGGCGCCCGCCCCCGCGCCGGCACCGGCGCCCGCACCGGCCCCGCGCCCCCGCGCGGAACGCTCCGCCCCGCGGCGCGAGCGCCCGCAGCCGGCGCCAGCGCCGGAGCCCGAGCGCGAGTCCGAGTCCGAGTCCGACCACGTCCACGCGCCCTCCGCCCGGGCCGCCGCCCGCGAGCCCGCCTCCGCCTCTGCCTCCGCCTCCGCGCGGGACCTGGACGCGTTCGCGGACGCGGACGAGACCGGGGACGACTTCGCCGAGGCCGCCGACAGCGCCGACGGCTGGGAGCCCGTCCCGGTCCCGCTGCCGACCTATGTCACGGCCCCGGTCGCCAAGCGCACCACCGACGCCCTGGACCTCGGCGCCCCCGACGCCTGGAGCGCCGCCCGCGCCGAACAGCCGCAGCCCCAGCCCCGCGCGGACCACCGCCGCCCGCCCCGCACCCCCCTCTTCGACCAGTACGCCGACGACCACCGCCCTGCCGCCAACGAGTGACCGGCCCCGCCCGGGGGCGGTCGAAAGCACCCCACCGGACCTGCTAGAGTTTCTTCTCGTTGGGGCTGTAGCGCAGTCCGGTAGCGCACCTCGTTCGCATCGAGGGGGTCAGGGGTTCAAATCCCCTCAGCTCCACCAACGAAGAGCAGCTCAGGGGCCGTATCCCAAACAGGGAAGCGGCCCCTGAGCTGCTTTCGGGGTTCCGCTGGGAGTCGCCTGGGAGTGGATCAAGGAAATCCGGCCGGCTTGCAGCCCATCAGGCTTGGCTGGCGGGGCAAGTAACAGCTTCCCGTGAGGGCAAGAGGCCCCTTGCGCGCGGTCTCTCGCGAGGGTGCTTCCCTGCGAAGGAGCCTCGCTGGCCGTACGTCAGGGGCTCGGCGGAATGCTGCACGGGCTGACCGTGGCCTCCGCCTGGGGCTTCACGGCTTGGCTCTGCTATCGGTGCGCGATGCGGCGCCAAGCGCTTGACCCTCCTGGTCGTGCGACGTACATTGAAGTCCTTGCTCCCCGCCGTCCTCCGGGACTGGCGGGGTTTTTACTTCAGGGGGTCGACGTTGACTGCCTCAGAACCAACTCTGGGAGTCTTGATCGACTACCAGAACATACATCTCACCGCGCGCGATCTGTATGCCCCCATAGGCACATCCGCTCGCGATACGTTGGTTCACCCGCTGCGCTTCGCCGAGCAGCTGCTGACGATCCGAGCAAGCAAGGCGAACGACCCTTGGCTTGCCAGTGCGATCCTCACCAGCGTATGCGTTTACCGGGGTACTCCCAGCAACCGGCATCAGCCAGATCTCTACTCAGCGAGCCAACGTCAGCGCTCAGAGTGGACACGTGACCCGCGGGTGAGCGTCCACTATCGCTCCCTTCGGTATCCACCCAGGTGGCCGGCTGAGCCTGCCCGCGAAAAGGGCATCGATGTGCTCCTGGCGGTGGAACTAGTGAGCCGTGCCATGAATCACGAAGCTGATGTCTTGGTTTGCGCGACTCACGACACGGATCTTGAACCAGCGCTTGAGATGGCGCTCTCTAAGGGGCGTTGCAAGATCGAAACAGCTGGATGGGAAGGCGGCCGACGTCTCAGGGTCCCCGGGCGCAAGATCTGGCACACGACTTTGGGTGCGTCAGCCTTCGTTGAAAGCCGCGATCGTAGGCCCTACTGACCACATAACAATTTGGTTAAGTCCAGGTGGGCGCCGATGTCCCGGACTACGCTCCGTGAACGTAGTTCAGCGTAGCGACGGAGCGTAGTCCGGGACATCCTTGCATGCCACGCTCAGTAGTCAGCCCGGCGGAGCTGAACGTGGACTCGCGTTCAGCTCTACTCTTTTGGGTCTGCCGAGCGTTGCCGGCAACTGAATCATGGAAATGCGCTTCCGAGCCGTCCCTACTGACGGATAGTCAGCAGAGTGTCCAGTATCCCGACTGGTGACCGGGGAGACAGCTCTTTGCGAGCCGTCAACGCGGCCTCCCAGAGTCCTGTCAGGTCGCTCAGCAGCCGTTGGCGCATGCTGGTGGTGACGTGGGAGTACCGTCCCTGGACTGAGCCGTCCAAGTGTCCCATCCGCTCGTCCTGGAGCTTCTGCGGCGTGCCGAGTTCCTGCATGACCGTCTTGTGCGTATGGCGAAGGCCGTGCGGGGTGAGCCCCCGAGCGATGGGCAGCCAGCATGCGTTGGCCCTCCCCGGGGAGTTCCGTCCGCTGAGGGGCGTCCCCGGCCACGGCTCGGCCCTCAGCGGGACGGGGCAGGCTTCCCGTGGCGCCTTCCTCGGGAACCACCCCGTGGCGGCAGGTTGGAACACCTGCTGCGCGAACCCGCTCCGGCGCCAGTGCGCGGCGCTCGCGGCCGGCGGACCGCCGGGGAGGTAGCCCAGCTCCTCCATCGCTTGAGCGACCTTGGCCCTGCTGCGCTCGGACACCTGCTCCGGCCGGTTGAGCAGGTTCGAGACGGTGCCGGCGGATACCCCGGCCAGCCGGGCGACGTCGGCCACTCGGGGGCCCGCGGCAGCGCCTGGGCCCTTCGGAGTACCGAGCCCGCGGAACGCGTACGCCTGCCTATGGCAGGCGCAGGGCTTCGGCTGAGTCCGAGCGATGTGTCCAGCCAGCAGTTCGGCGAGCCATTCGGGCAGATCGATGTCCCGGTAGGAGTCCTCCTTGGGCGGGCATCGGTGCAGCTTGCCGGAGTCGAGTTCGTAGAGCTGCCACTCGATCCGGACGGCCTCCCGGCGCGTGTAGAAGGGTTCCAGCCCAACGACTTCGCCCCAGCGCATGCCGGTGTACCCGGCGAGGACCGTCAGCACGAACTCGTCATCCCGGCCGGAGAGCAGGGCGGCCCGCTCGGCAATGTGCAGGATGCCGAGCGAGTCCGTTACGGCCTTCTCCGGTGCACGGTGGCGCGACCGCCCGGCCCGCTTTCCCCTGCCCCTCCGCACAGAGGCGGGGTTCGAGGGGATGAGTCCTTCGTCCATGGCATCTTCGAAGATCAGATGCAGGGTGCCGCGCCAGGTCTTGATGCTCCCCTCGGCATAGCCGGCGTCCCGCTTCGCCTTCCGCCAGGCTGCGACATCCTTCGGTTGGATGTCGCCGAGCGCCTGGTTTTCGAAGGCCGGGAGCAAGTGCGACTCGATGTGCGTCTTGTAGTTCTCCATCGTGGACACGGCCAGATCCTGCATCCCGAACCAGCGGTCCACGAAGGCACCGAAGGTGATCCGCCCGGCCGCAGGGTCTCGCCACGTACCTGCTCGAACCTTCGCCTCAATGTCGTTGGCGACCTTGGCAGCTTCCGCCTTGCGCTTGAACTTGATGGTCCGTCCGTACTCGTCAACGACTGTGCGGAGCTTCCCGGGAGCGATCCAGAACCGCGCCCGGTAGTAGTCCCCGCGCTTCTCGGCGAACCCCAACTGTCTCTCCCTCTTGAGTTATTGCTGCCCGCCCGGCGGCAGGCCGGGTGGGCAGCGATTCATGCTGCGGACTGGGCTCGGTTCTTGGGCGTTCGGCGCGGCGGCCTGGCCTTCAACCGGCGTACAGGCTCGATCGCTTCGGGCCTCGCCTTGTGCCAGCCCCTCGGTGTGCTCTCGGGCGCTGCCGGGAGGCTCGGGGCGCCACCCTCGTAGATCCGCAGGATCTCGGCGACGTGCTCAGCGGTGAACCGGTACGTGCCTCCGGGCTTCGTGAAGGGGATGCAGCCTTTCCGGGCCTGCTCCTTTACCCACCACTCCGAGCAACGGAGTGCGGCGGCGACTTCGGCCGCGCTGTAGACGGGCGGCAGCGCGGGGGCGGGGGTAACGGATCCTGATGTCACTGCTCGTCGTCCTCCCGATCGATGGGCGGGGCGCAGAACGAGCGAAGGCCGTCACGCAGAGGTGCGTGACGGCCTTCGCTCGCGGTGTTGGGTTGGGTACTTCCAGATGTCCGCTACCGTGCGCTACCCGCTACGGCGCAGGTCAGAGCCTGTCTTTTGGTAGCGGATAGGTAGCGGTAGCGGATGGCCCGGCTCAGCCGGTGGGGGTGAGGTCGGGTTCGCTCGCGGGGGCGGATTCGGGATTCCTATCCGCTACCGCTACCTCATCCGCTACCGAAAACAGGGGCCTGACCTGCGCGGTAGCGGTGGTAGCGGAGGTAGCGGACGTTTCGGAGTGGGGCGGACAGTAGCGCGTCCAGGCGTCCGCGAGATCGGCGGCGTAGTAGCCCTTGAGGACCGAGCCGGCGACCTTGATGTTGCGGGGCTTGATCGGTTGGTTGTCCTCGGTGACGTAGTCCCCGAGCATGCGCGCCAGAGAGCGGGAGTTGAGCGGTCGTCCGTCCATGTCGGCCCACGGGGCGTCGTCCATGGCCAAGAGGCGTTCGAGGATGGCGACGCTGGTCATCCGCTCGGCGCCGTCGAACACGTCGCGCAGGTCGGAGAGCAGCCGGATGCCGAGGGAGCCCTTGTCGTTGGCCTTGGCGGCGTTGACCAACTCCAGGCAGGCGGCCCGGGCCCGCTCGGGCCAGTGCCCGCCAGCGGCCTCGGCGACGGCGAGCAGCGGCTCCCAGACGTCGGCGGGCCGGTCGCTGACCCCCTCGGGCAGCTCGGGCCAGGCTCCATTCACCTTCTCGCGCACGCTGTCTGCCCAGTCCGCGAGGCGGTCGCGCAGGGCGTGGCCTTCGGGCTCGTGGATGCGCTGGCGGAACGGTTCCACCTGCTCATTGGGGGCGCGACGCCGCATACGGATGATGACGGCGCGGCTCATGATGGTGTCGGGCAGGTCGCCGAGGCCGGCCAGGGCGAGGGCGGCGTAGACGGGGAACTTGATGACGCGGTGGTTCTCGCCTTCCCGCACGCTGCGGTAGATCCCTCCGCTTCGGCGGTAGCCGGAGTTGATCAGGCCGCGCAGATCCTCGTTACCGAGGGCCTGGGGGCCGAAGACGGTATCGATCTCGTCCCACAGCACGGTGGGCCGGGTCTCCCCGTCGGAGACCGAGCGGAACAGCGCCGAGGCGCTGATGCCCACGGTGAACATCGACCGTGGCACCAGCGTGTCCACGATCTCCAGGGCTCGGGTCTTGCCGCTCCCGGGCTCGGGCGAGAGGAACGCCAGTCGGGCGGTGGCCTCGAAGCAGTCCATGAGGTGGGCGTGGGCGTCCCACAGCGTCACGGCCACGTAGGCCGCTTCGCTGGGGAAGACGTTGAACCGCCGGTGGTGGGCTTCGACTTCGTCCAGCAGGGCGGCGCCGTCCTCGGCCGTACCGGGCGGCTGGCCCTGCGGAGTGGGGGTCTGGTCGCTCATGCGGCTGCACCTTCCGTCGCGCGGATGTTGATGTGGAAGAGCCGGGGCGAACTGCGACTCGGCGCCGCCGGGCCGTACTGCTCGGCGGCTCGGGGAAGGGGCCTGTGGAGGGTGGGTGGTGTCATCCGGTGACCTCCTCGTGGTGGTGCGGGGTTCAGGCGGGCATGGCCGCGGACAGGGCGCGGGCGAAGCCGTTGGCGACGGCGCGCTCGGCGTACTCGGTGGGGACACCGACCGAGCCGGCGGCGGCCACGAGCTGCGCCCCGATCTCGTCCAGGGGGCAGGGGCCGGGGCAACGTGTGTGTTGGGCGGCCAGGAATCGGGCGACACCGAAGGTCTGCGAGCCGGCGCCGGACTCGGCACAGGCCCGGATCTTGCGCATGCCGCGCTCCAGCCCCGTATGCAGGTAGCCGGGGGTGTGACGGCAACCGGCGGCGGCTTCCGCAGCCCAACTCCCGGCCGGTCGCGGTGAAGAGGCCACCCCCGCGCCCGGCGGCGGGGTGGCTTCTTTCCTGCCCTGATGGAGCAGGGCAGGGATGGCGGCCGGTAGGTCGGCCAGGGGGCCGGTTCCGGGACCGAGCCAGCGGGCGTACTGGGAATGGGATTTGATGTCCACCCCGGGCTGTACTGCGTTGGCGGAGTCGCAGGTACCGCGGTAGATCCAGTGCTGGCCGCGGGTGGTGGGTACCGTGCGGGTGGCCGGCAGGGTCGTGCGGGCCCAGTCGAGGGCTGCGGGGCTGTCCAGGTCCACCACGGTCACCCCGGCTCCGCCGGGGTAGTACCCGACTGCCACGGCCCGCCGCCACGCTGCGCGCCAGGCCGGATGGGTCAGCCCAACGGGATCTTTGGTGGCGGCTGCCCAGCCGTGGCAGGGAGCAGGGCAGGTGCACGGCCCGGCGGCGCGCATGTTCGGACGGCCCCCGCAGGCCATGTGGGCACAGGCCGGGCAGTTGGCCACGGGCCGCTTTTGCGCTCCCAGTGGCAGCACTGGCAATCCAGCGCTCGCTAACTCCAAGGCCAGGAACAGAATTTCAGGCAACGGCTTCACCTTCTGCGTGTTGTCGGTGGGGTGGCGTAGATTCCCGGCATGCCGATCACGGAGTTCCCCCCGCCGCTGGGGACGTTGACGATGCGTGAGGATCTGGCCGCCTACTTCGAGACCGGGGCGACCGCCTGGCAAGGCGGGATCGTGGCCAACGTCGCAGCGAAGGTGGTGTGCATCTTCTCTGACCCTGCCAAGGGCGAACGGCACGGTTACACCTTCGACGGATGGACCGAGCCGGATGAACACGGCTCGCTGTACTGGTACACCGGGGCGGGCTCGCGGGGGCCTCAGCAGTTGTCGGGCGATAACGCCAAGCTGCTGAAGCACCGGGAGAAGGACCGTCGGGTCTTTCTGTTCGTAGCCGCGGGTAAGGCGCCAGGGCGCGACGCCGTTGTGCACCGCTACGTAGGCGAGTTCGTGGTAGACCCCGACGAGCCGTATGAGGAGTTGTTGGGGCGTGATGCCGACAGATTGCCTCGTCGGGTGTACGTGTTCCGGTTGCGCCCGAAGGATCCGGCTCTGGTCGATGTGCGCGAGTCCGATGCCCAGCAGCCTGCTCAGACCAGCGACGCCCTGTTCATGCCGGACTTCGATATGACGCCCCGGTTGGGGCCCGTTGAGTTCCATGGCGCAGATGAGACGGAGATGCACCCGGCCGTCGGACCCCGCAGGGTGGATCGGCGCGAGGGGCGTCTGCGCTCGCGGTTTGCCCAGCACTTGGAAGCGCTCGGGCATCAGGTGGGCAGCTTTCAGTTGACTATCCCGGGCGAGTCGCGGCCCTTTCCGGTCGATCTCTACGACGCGACTGATCACGTCTTGTTCGAGATCAAGAGCAAGAGCAAGCGCAACGAGATCCGGATGGCGCTGGGACAGTTGCTCGACTACCGCAGGCACATCCCCGGCGAGGATCTGCGCACCGCGATCCTGCTACCCGAAGAGCCCAGCGAGGACCTTACGGACCTGATCCATCAGGCTGGCGTGCACCTGGTGTACCAGGACGGGGAGGGCTTCGAGGGGCTCCCCTTGACCTGAGACCCCGGCCCGCCCCGGGGGGTTGGGGCGGGCCGGTACAGACGTTCGTCTCAGAACGGCGCGCTGTCAGCCGTACCCGACGTAGCGGGGACGCTGCCGAGGGTGTCCCACGGGTTGGCGCCGCCGTTGCCGTCGGCGCGGTTGGCATTGGACCGAGTGGTGCGCTCGACTTTCGCAGTGGCCCACCGTAGGGACGGGCCGATGTCCTCTACGTCCAGTACGAACATGGACCGGTTCTCGTTCTCCTCGGTGGTCCAGTCGAACTGTCGCAGCCGGCCGGTGGCGATGACGCGGGCGCCCTTCGCCAGGGACTCCGTGACGTGCTCAGCCAGGTCGCGCCACGCGGTGCAGCGCAGGAAGAGAGTGGTGCCGTCCTTCCACTCGTTGGTGTTCTTGTCGAAGGACCGCGGAGTGCTGGCGATGGTGAACTTGGCCAGCGCCGCGCCGGCCGGGGTGAAGGTCAATTCTGGGTCGCTGGTCAGGTTGCCAACCAGGGTGATGGTGGTCTCGCCGAGGGACATGAGATTGCCTCCGAGAGGGCGTGCAGAACGGAGCTGATGCGGGTGTTGGGTGAGGCGCCGAGCCGGGCGGGCGCTCGGCGCCCAGGCGTGGCCGGCTCGGCCGTTCCGCCTTGGCTCAGCGGCAGCACGACGCTTGGCCGGGCGTAAGGCGCCGGTCAGGGGTCACAGGTCGAACAGGCCGTCGGGGGTGCCCTGCTCAGTCGCGGATGTGCGGGCGGCCGAGGCGGCGCGACACTGGGCGCGATCGCGGCAGGCCAGGCACCAAGCGATCAATCGACTGGCGGGCAGCGCGGCCACCTGGTGAACGGGCAGCAGCAGTGCGGCGGGCTCGGCCGGAGCAGCGAGCAGCCGGTAGGCGGGGCGGTTGCTGTGCTGGTGCTCGCAGCGTCCCCCACCGTCTTTGTGACGAGCGCCGCATTGGCCGGTGCACTGGCAGCGCTGACCGGCACGTTCCATGACGATGTTCCAGGTGGGAGTTGCAGCGAGCGGTTGGTGAGCCATTACGTCATGCACCACCCGGAGTCGCACTGCCCGTCGCCGTCGTCGCTGAGGTTGAACAGGACATCGACACCGTCGGGGATGGCTTGGCGCAGGGGCTTACCAAAGCGGGTCAGGTAGACGTGGTCCTTGCCCAGCTCATCCCGCCGGGCGTTGAGCAAGTCTTCGAGCTGGCAGGCCCGCTCGAACAGGGCCGGTCGGGAGCGGCGCATCTCATGCCAGGACTCCGGCCGGCGGAACGGGCAGAACCAGCACGAGGACTTCGGCGGGATCGGCAGCCCCGCGCCGCGGATAATGCGGGCGCAGTCGATGCGCCGCAGGCCGAGGGTGAGCAGCGGGTAGTCGATGCGTTCGTGCCTCTCGCAGCGCCGGTTGTTGGCCCGCTCGATCTCATCCAAGGAGATGCCGATGCCGACCGTGGCCGGGTTGATCTCGCTGGCGCCGCGCCGCTTCAGCTCCCGCCCAATCACCTGGATCTTGTAGTCCGCGGTGCACGAGCGCGTTCCCGGGGCCCCGTTGCTCATCCGTACCGGAATCTTCAGCGACTTCGAGCCTTCCCGGGTCAGCTCTCCGTACAAGGTCCGGGTCTCCTTCGAGCGGACCATCACCCGGCGCAGAGTGGTCAACTCGATTCCGTGGTCAGCCGCGTACGGGCGGGCGTAGCGCTGGACGTAGGCGAGGGTGGCCGGGTCCTCGGAGTCCTCACCGACGTTGGCGAAGAGGAACGTGCGGTAGTCCAAGCGGCCAGCCGCGGCCAGAACCAGCGCGGCGGTGGACTGCACACCACCGCCGAAGGAGAACGATCGCAGTTCAGGGCTCAACGGCTCGCTCATGCTGCGCTCCGCAGGTTCGGCCGAGGGGTGGCAACAATGGGAGCCGGGTTCGGCTGCTCCAGCAGGGCGCGGACGGCCGGGACCAGGGTTTGGAGGGTGCGCCAGGTGTTCCAGGCGCAGCGGTCGGCGTGGTCGGGGTCGGACTCGGTGCGGTAGGAGTGGGACTGTGCGGCGATGTCCTGCTCGGCGCGCTCCAGCAGGGCGGCCAGGTCTGCGGGGATGGTGGGGGCGATGGTCGGCTGGGGGTGGTTCACGGGTGGGCCTCCTGTTCGGTGAGCTGGGGGTGCCCGATCAGGCGCATGCCGCCTTGGCCGTCGCGGTTACCGATGCGGTAGGCGGCGGCAACGTCGAAGGGATGGGCGGCGTCGGGGTTGTCGGGGATGAGGTAGTGGAGCCAGCCCTCGAAGGAGTCGCCGGCGGCGACGCGGGCGCGGATGTCGTCCAGCAGGGCGAGCAGATCGGCACGGCTGAGGTTGTCCACGGCGGACTCTCCGGTGGTCAGGCGGCTGCTCGGTGGGGCTCGGCGGCGGTCGCGTCGGCGGCCCAGGCGTGGCGCACGGCTTCGCGGCCGGTGGGCTGGTCGTCGGAGGGTTCCCGGGTGACGGGCATCTGTAGGCCGATGAAGTCTTCGCCGCGGGCGAAGACGATGGGCTTGCCGGCGCCGGTGGCCCACACGGTCAGCGGCACGTACCGGTCCTGGCGGGGGATGCCCTTGGACCAGCGGGCGAGGTAGGTCGGGTTCAGGGCCAGGTCGTCGGGCAGCTCCGGCTCGCGCTCCAGCGTCTGGGCGAGCAGGGAGCGCCAGTTGGGGAACCGTTCGGCCTTCTCCGAGCGATCCGCAGTGCGCAGCGTCTGCTCGCCGATGCGGATCTCCAACTGCCGGCCGGGGCGGTAGTCCAACTCCGCGGGCTCCTCCGCGGCCAAGGGCCGCATGGTGCGCAGGGCGCGCAGGTCGGCTGGGCTGAGCAGGGCCCGCCAGCGCTGAGCCGCAGGTATGGCGCCGCGCTCCCGGGCGGGGCGGGTGCGGGCGATGGCGAAGCTGTAGCGGTCGGTGGCGACCGCGTACAAGTGGCTCGCGTCGGTCTCCAGAAGCACCCCGTTCAGGGGCGGGAGCAGGTCGTAGGCGTCGGTGTACATGTGCGGGGCGACCTGGGCGAGCAGCGCGTTCAGGTCGTGTATCGGAAGCATCTGGGTTCCTTCCTGCTCAGGCGACGCGGCGGCGCAGGTCGATGACGGGGGCCAGGTCTTCGGCCGGCGCGGGGTGTCCGTCGTCGGGCGGGGGCGGGGTGTCGTGGCTCTCGGTCGGGGCCCCGGTGGCGCGCTGCTCGGCGAAGACGGAGCGGATCATGGCGGCGCGGCGGCGGTCCCGGGGACCGCTCAGGACGGCGAAGGCGGCTAGGGCAAGCGGCGGGGTCGCCAGGCCGGCGGCAATGAGGGCATCGGCGTTCACGGTGTTCTCCCGTTCATGGAGTCGGCCAGCAGGGCGGTGAGGTGTGCGCCGAGTTCGTTGAGGCGTTGGTGCATGCCGTCCCAGGACTCGTTGTCGATGCGCATCACGTGGTAGAGCGAGGCGGGTACATCGCCGGCGCGGGCGGCTTCCAGGGCCTCGCGCAGGTGCACGGCCGAGAGCGGCTGGATCTGTGGTGAGCGGCGCATGGCGGTCTCCGTCCGGGCGGCGAGGCGGGTCAGTGGCCGACGTGGTTGGCCACGCCGGTGGCGCTGTGCAGCAGCCCGTTGATCACGGAGTCGAGTCCGGTAGAGGCGAGGCAGAACCCGAACAGGGTGAGCACCACCGCGACGCCGAGGCCGACGTAGCGGGTGCGGACGAGGATGCACACGACGATGAACAGGGCTATCGCGATGGGGATGGACACGGTTCCTCCCGGGGCTCGGTTGTGACGCAACGTAGCGATTACTGGTTAGTGGCTAGTGGTCAGTGGCAAGCGCAGAAACCCCTCCCTAGGGGCTGTTCGGGTCTGCGGGAGGGGTTCTACTGGTTAGTGGCAAGGTGGCCAGTAACCACTAACCAGTAGCCGTGTGTGACGTTCAGGCGTGGTCGGTGTGGACATAGGCGGAGTGCGGGCCGTTGTCCCGGTAGATCAGCTCTCCGCGCTGCACGGCGGCGCGCAGCGCGGCGCGGACGGCGAGGCGGCTGCGGCCCACGAGTTCTGCCACCGCGGAGGGCTTCATGCCGTCCGGGCCGGCCGCGCGGATCGCGTCTATCGCCCGGGGAAGCCAGTCGGGACCTGCCGCCGGTTCCGGCCCGGCTTCCGCCTGCTCGGTCGCGGGGGCGCTGTTGTCGCGGAGCGAGGACAGGTTCAGTCCGCCGGCGCGCTCGGCGGGTTCGTCGGTGGTGCCGTATGCCTCATCGATCTCGGCCATGAACCGGGCCGCCAACGCGTCGGCGGCCCCCTCTCCCGCCTCTCCCGCGTCGTCCTGCTCGGGCTCGGGCCGGTGGTCGGGGTTCAGGGCGCGCAGGCTCAGGCCCCCGGTGGGCGGGGCGTCGGTGAGGTAGACGGACTGCTCATCCGGCGAGGTGCCCGGCTGCTCGGTCGGGGCGGCGTCGGTGGGCTGCCCGGCAGTCTCCGTGCCGGACCACAGCCAGCCGGCGCGGTCGGCGTCCCAGCGTCCGGCGTAGTCCTCGCTGCCGGCGCGCGCGGAGACCTCGTCCAGGTAGGGGCGGGTGGCGTTGGTGGCGAGGGTGACCCGGCGGGCGAGGCTGGGGGCGGTGCGCCAGCCCTTGAACCCAGTGGGGGCGAATCCGCCCTCGCCGGCGGCGCCGATGACGCCGCAGCCCTTCGCGGTGAGCTGGGTGACATCGACCTTGACCCGGCGGAAGAGCTTGCCGGCGTTGTCCCCGTTGGCCTCGCCGGAGGTCAGCGCGACGCCGACCGGGGAGAACTTGCGGACCTGGGTGTTGCCGATCGCGGAGACGTTGCCGTCCACGGCGGTCAGGACCAACCGGATGCCCATGGCGCGGGTGGTGCGCATGACCCTCCACACCATGCTCTGCACGTCCTTGAGCGTCTGGTTGCGGAAGTTCCCGGCGGACAGCAGCTCCGCGCCCTCGTCGATGACGATCTGAATCTGCGGGAGCTTCGCGGAGACCGGCAGAAGGGTGGTGTCGTGCTCGTCCATCAGGTCCTGATAGGCCTCCTGCCGCATGGCGTTGATGGCCAGGGCCGCGCGGAGCATGCGCTTGGCCTCGGCCGGGGTGGACGCGATCCAGTCCACGCCGGGCCGGGTGTCCGCGGGCGGGGGCGTGGTGCCCTCGCGGGTGGGCTTGTGGCCCTGTGCCTCCAGCCAGGGCCGCACCCAGGGCCGGCCGACCGCGCCGGCCTTGAGGTCGATGACCCAGGTGAGTACGTCGGTGCAGCGGGCGAAGCCGGACAGGACCGCGTCCAGGAAGGTGGACTTGCCCGATCCGGGCGGGCCCAGGATCAGCGCGCAGGACTCGCGCAGGTAGACGACCACGGGGTTGGCGTTGGGCAGCAGTCCCCAGGGGATACCGGTCAGCACCGAGAGCGGGGAGAGGTCGTCGGGGTAGTCGTGGGCGGCGTCCAGGACGTTGGTGGTCATCACGTCCAGCACGGCCCGGCCCTGCCGGTCGCCCTCCTCCACATGCACGGTGCAGCCGAGCGGCAGCTTGGCGTCCGCGGCCAGCGCGCGGGCGGCGGACTGGATACGGTCCCAGGTACTGCCGTCTCCGGGCAGCTCTACCGCCAGGGAGTAGCCGGCGCCGCTCGGCCAGAACTCGACTGCGAACACGGTCGCCTGCACCCGGCAGACCCGGGAGATGCGGTCCTGCCACTGGTGGGCGAGGTCTTCGCGGTCGGCGTTGAGCTTGGCGGCCAGCGCGCGAGCCTCGGCAGTCAACTGCTCCTGCTCGGCGGCCTCCTCGTGGACCGCGGCGTGCGAGGCCATCGCCCCGACCCCTACGCCCAGGGCGACCAGGGAGCCCAGGACGGGCCAGTGCAGCGGCCCCTCGGCCAGAGCCCAACTGGTCCAGCCGCCGGCGAGCAACCATGAGGTGGCGCGGGTGACCGCCGAGCGCAGGGTGAGCCGGCGGTGGATGCTGTGGCCGACTCCGTGGCCGAGGGCGCCGATCGCGCCGACCGCGAGGGGCCAGGGCGCGGGCATGCCGGCGGCGGCACCGAGCATGGCTACGGCGCCCGCGCCGGTGGTGGCCGACAGGGCCCCGGAGATGGGGCCGTGGCCCGCGGCCCAGTCCAGCGGGGGCAGCGCGGTCGGCTTGGCCTCGCGCTCTCGCTTCTTGCGGGTCTCGGACTTGGGGCGGGTGCTGGAGAGGTTCAGTGCGGGTTGCTGCGGGGCCATCAGGCAACTCCCAAGAGGACGACGGGGGTGGAAACGGGCGCGGGCCGCCCCGAGGGTTCGGGGCGGCCCGCTGGGACGCGGCGGTGCGGGGGGCGGGGTCAGGTTTCGTTGTTGGTGGTGTCCCACTTGCGCTCGGCCTCGATGCCGTTGCGCGGGTCCTCGTGGCGGGCGATGTCCTGCTCGTGGACGTCGCGGAAGACCTTGGCCACCTCGCCGGAGGCGTCCACCGCGCGCAGAAGCTGCACGAACACGTCGTTCAGGGCCTCGGCCACCTCCTTCTCAAGGGGGAACTCGGCGTCGGCGCGCTCGGCGAGGATGCGGAAGGTGTTGGCCACCGAGTTGAGCGCGTCGGGGAAGGACTCGCAGGTGGACAAGACGTGCATCATGCCGTCGGGGTCGAAGGACTGGGCGGCGGCCTCCATCTCGGAGGCGGCCTCATCGAAGAGGAAGCCGGGCCCGGACCCGGCGGGGGCGGCATCGGCCATGGCGGGGACTCCTATCGGGGCGGAACGACGGCCGCGGGGGACGGTCGCCAGGATCTCGGGGTTGTCGGGGTCGGCGTCGGCACGCGCATCGGCAACGTCCCGGGCCTCGCGTATGGCCTGGTCGCGGGCAATGCGGTGCTCGCGTGCGGTGCCGGTCAGCCGCCAGTACAGGCGGCGACCGGGGTACATCAGGCGCTCCCAGCCCAGACGCCGGCCCAGCGCGGTGGCCGGGATGCCCAGCGCGCCGATCGGCAGGGCCAGACCCGCGGCCAGCAGCCGCCGGCCGTGGAAGCGCAGGGCCGAGCGCAGCAACTGCATACGGGCGCGGCGGCGGTGGGCCGCCTTGCGGATGCTTGCGCGCCGGTCCTGCACCTTCTGCCCGGTCCGCACGTCCCGGGCGCCGCGCAGGGCGCCGCGGGCGCGGGCGGCGGCCCGTCGGGCCAGGCCACCGCTCTTGCCACCCAGGGCGCGGGCGGTACGGGAGAGCGGGCCGCGGACGGCGGCGCGAGCGCGGGCCCGCTCGCGGGCCTGCGCCTTGGCCGCACGGCGGGCATCGGCCACCGAGCGGCGCTGGTCGCGCTGCTGATGACGGCGTTGCTGCCGGGTCGGCGCCTGCTGGTCGCGGGAACGGCGCAGGTCCCGGACCGCACCCATGCGCCCCCGACCGCCGCCCGCGCTTCCGCGGGCCGCGCCGAGGCGTCCGATCCCGCCGGCAGCGCCTGCTCGGCGGGCGGCTGTGGTCTCGGCGCGATGGGCGCCTCGGCCCCTCGCCCCTCCGGCCAGGCCGCGCACGCTCCCGGCCGGGGTTCGACCGCGAGTGGGCGCCGTGAGCCCGGTATTGCCCAGCGCGGAGCGGCCATTGCCGTTACGACCGGCCCCGGAACGAGACTGCCGTGGCAGGCCGAAGCCACCGCGAGACCCGCGGCCGGAATGCCCGTGACCAGCTCCGCGTCCCGCGCCGCCGGGGCCGGCAGCGCGCTGGCGAGGGCTGGTTCGGGCCCGGCCAGCGCTGCGGGCGTTGCCGCGGCGGCGCAGGGCCAGCGCAGCACCCGCCAGGGTGCCACCGGCAGCGACGGCTGCCAGGGTGACCGGCCCAGAGACGAGCGCTCCGGCCGAGGCCAGCCCGATGGTCGTGTTCGCGGTGGCCACTGCCAGCGGGATCGCGGGCAGCCCACCAGGGGTGTGACCGCCCGGCGGCCCCTTGGGGGCCTGCGGGGAAGCGGTTGGCTCGGGTTGGACCGGCTCCACCGCTTGGGCGGGTCGCTCGGTCACGGTGTCTGTCATCGTGAGGGGTGCCTCTCTTCCGGGGGAGGAAGTCCGGGGCGGGCTGGTAGCCGGCAAGCACACGGCCCGCTCCGGGCGCTGGGGGATGGGGACTACAGGGGGTCCGGGGCGAAGTAGCGCAGGCACGCGCCGGACTCGATCCGAGTAAGGGCGGCCAGCAACTCCCGGTCCTCCCCGATCTCGATCTCGTGATACCGGTCGCACTCGTAGAAGCCTTCGCACGCGCAGGGCACCAGCAGGCGCAGGCCGGGCAGCTCACGGGCGCCGGCCTGCTCACGGAGCAGCCACAGGCCCTCGCCGAGGTGGGCGACCGCGCAGCCGGCCCCCTGCCCCGGCCGCGGAAGCGGCCCCATGCTGGGGTAGCCGGTCCAGTCCTCGCGCAGCAGCGCCCCGGCGAGCAGGTTGGGGAACCACATGTCCACCTGCTCGTCAGCCTCGTAGACGGCCATGGCGATCTCGCCCTCGCGGCGGTCGCGCTCGCGCTGGGCCGCGGCCTCCTCGGCCTCGGCGCGCTCCCGCTCCAAGGCGGCGCGGTAGCCCATGGCGAGCGCTCGGACCAGTTCCAGCGGGGTGGCCACGGCATGCATCGTCTCTTCGGTCATGACGCTCACTCCGTTCGGTCAATCCACAGACTGTGGAAGGCGCATCGGCCGGCGGCCCTCAACGGCTGGCGATGGCCAGCTCGGCACCGTCGGTCGCCGGACCGCGGTGCTCGGCGTAGCGGCCGGAGACCCAGCCCACCGACCAGCCGCACAGCTCCGCGGCGGCCCTCACCGGTAGCCCTGCGCCGAAGGCGGCGGACACGATCGCGCGCGCCTCCTCCTCCGGCAGCTTGGTCTCGGCCGGGCCGCGCTCCAGTAGGGCGGCGCGTTCACGCTCGGCGCGCTGCTCGCGCTCGGCCTGTTCACGAAGGCGCGCCTGATCGCGTGCTCGGCGCTCCCGCTCGGCCTGCTCGGCCGCCTCGTGCTCCGCGCGTTCACGGTCCCGCTCGCGCTGTTCACGCTCGCGCTCACGTTGTTCACGCGCCTCCCGCTCGGCCGCCTCGCGGGCGGCTTGCTGCTCGCGCTCCTCCCGCAGCCGGCGTTCCTCGCGCTCGGCTGTCTCGCGGGCCAAGGCGGCTTCGTGGTCGCGCTGTTCACGGGCCATGAGTGCGGCGTGCTCGCGCTCTTCCCGGGCCCGCCGAACGGCCCGCTCCGCGCGTTCCTCCTCGGCCAGCTCGCGCAGTTCCCGCTCGGCCCGCTGCCGCTCCTCCAGCGCCACCAGGGCGGTGGTGATGGCACGGCGGTAGGCGAGTCCGGTCTCCGCGGTCACGATGAGCAGCAGCGGTGCCACCGCGTGGACCGCCACCCCCACCAAGTCCCGGCGCAGGGCCGAATCAGCGGTATTCAGAGCCAGGGTCATGGCGCCGGTCATCCACCGAAGCGCAACCGGCCAGCGCCCTCCGCGCCCGCCCAGCCGGGCGAGCACCGAGTCCATGCGCACCACGATGACCACCGCGGCGTCCACGACCAGGGGCAGAATCGGTGCCGTCCACGCCCACCGATGCGGACTGTGGGAGGCCATCAACGGGGTCACGGTGAGGATCGAATACAGCATCGCGCCGGAGACGATCAGCCATGTGCCGACCGACAGCGCCCGCTCCGCTGAACGGATCTGAACACCGTTCACGCGGCCACCCCCGCCCCGTGAACGAGACGCCTCCGGAACGGACGCGAGCGGCGCAGTGGAAGAGCGGCAAGGCTCAGCAACTGCTCGGCGAACTCCGCCAGCTTCGGTTCCGTCGTGCGCAGGTCGGTCAGGATGTCGTGGGCCGCGTCCATGCGGGCGGCGCGTTCCTGTTCGCTCTCGCCGGGGACGCCGGTGAACAGCTCCAGGTCGATCCCGAGATCGATGCCGAGTGCGAGTTCGCTGAACTCGGTGTCGGTGACCGCGTGCTGGCCAGCAACGATGTTCTTCACGGGTCTGCCTTTCCAAGGTGTGGGGCTCCAGTGGGGCGGCTGCCGGTGCATTCCAGGGCGAGGCAGCCGCCCCACTGCGAGCAAGAGAAGTGGGGGCGCTTAGCGGCGCCACCAGGGGATGACCTTCTCGGTGCGGATCACGCGGTCGTTGGCGGCCAGGAACGCGGGCGTCTCCGCCCGGTCGCGGCGATCCACGCGCGCCGGTTCCCGGCGGGCCTGCCGATGCCGCGCGACCGCGGACGGGTCGCCGAGCAGGCGCACCCGCCAGCCCTGACGTCCCCCGGCGTGCTCCTGCGGACGGTTGACTACGGGGCGGCCAACGTCGCGGTGGTGGACTGCCACGGTCAGCTCAGCCGCGGTGAGCCGAAGCGCGAGGGCCTTGGCGATGGCGGGGGCGCGGTGGCGACCGCCAGCGCAGCCGAGCGCGACCACGACGGGCACTGCGGACGGGCCGTTCACGAAGCCGAGCACAGAGCCGGCCAGCCCGCTGAGCAGGTCCACGATCCCGGGAGTGGTGGTGACGGCCTCGTACACCCGGGGGTCGTCCGCAGTCAGGTGCCGCAACCGCGGGTCGAAGTGCGGGTCACGGAAGTGCTCCCGGAGGTCAACGGTCAGATGGGCCTCGGGCGGCTCGTCAGCATGCAAGTAGCCGAACGAGACGATCTCAACGTCAGTCATGGGCGAGTCCTCGAATCAGTCGCTGCCTCCGGCAGCGAGGCGGACGGGACGATCCGGGATCGTCCGCCGAGACCGCCCCCAGTCGAGGCGGGCGGGCACGACGGACAGCCCCGGAGGGCTGCGAAAACGCTGATGAGATGCCACGCCTAGACGCCCCGGCAGGGGCGCGGCGGCGCGGACGTGGACCTACAGGCCCCCATGCGGAGGCGTGCGGCCTAGCCAGGGACCTACCTGGGGGCCAGCCGGGCCCATGCGGAACTCCCGGCTTCGATCCACGCAACGCTCTTCAGTTCTCAAGGAACGAGGGCTTCCTTCGACCGGCTCTCGCCGGTCTCCGGGCCACTCGGACTAGCTACCGATTGACCTAGGTCTTTCGGGGTGATGATGAAGTTACCTAGGTCAATGTGAGCTGTCAATGGTCTCGGTGACGGAGTTTGAAAATGACCTAGGCCAGTTACCCTCGAAGGCATGACACAGAGCCCCGACGCCCGGCCGACGTACAAGGACATCGCGTCGAAGATCCGTGAGGACATCGAGCGGGGCGCCCTCAGCCCTGGAGAGCGGTTGCCTACCGGGCGCGAACTCGCAGAGAGGGAGGGCGTCCACCTGATGACCGTTCAGAACGCCTACCGCTTGCTGCGGGATGAGGGCTTGGTCGTCTCCCAGCAGGGGCGGGGGACCTTCGTCCGCGACCCCGCCTCTCCCGTCGGGGAAGAGCACGGCGGGAGTCCCGCGTTCGCTGCCCTGTCTAAGGAGCTGGCAGCGATCCACCGGACACTGGGCGACCTGTCAGAGCGCCTTGAGCGCCTTGAGCGCGCGGCCGACGACAAGGGCTAGACAGCCTCTCGCTGACTTCGCCTGTTCGCCGGAGGAGGCTCTGAGCTTCGGTGTTGAGGCGTCGCAGGCTCGCTTCGATCAGCGCCGCCTCGGCAGCGCTGAGCCCGCTCCAGATGGCTTCCGGACTGGTCTGCTCCGTCATGACAACCAGCTTCGGGGCGCACAAGGCGATGGACCCGGACAGTATGTCCGGGTCCATCGTCGTTGCAGGTCAAGCTAGTTGACGGCGCCTCAGATAGTGCTCTGATTCGCTGCGGCGAGAATCGCACTCCACGGCAGCCCTCGCCCGGGTGCGGCTTCCCGCGGCTCATAGAGCGGCCACACGTCAGGCCCGTAGACCAGGCTCACCCCTGCCTCGCGCAAGGCGGCGAGGTGCTGCTTCCAAGCCGGATGGCGGGCGTGTGCAGCGTTCACCCGAGGAAACACCACCACAGGCAGACCATGGGTTCCAATAGCCTCGCCCACCTGGGTGAGCGCTTGGTTGTCCATGATGCCGAGGGCCAGCTTCGCCACCATGTTGGCGCTGGCCGGAGCCACCACGTAGCAGTCAACGGGTGGATGAGGCCGTGCGTCTCCCGGCATCCGGGGCGCATCCCTCACCGGTAGGCCAGTGACCTTCTCCAGACGATCCAGCTCACCGGACTCCCGAAGCCATCGGCCAGCGGTCGGCGTCAGCGTCACCGCGACCTGCCATCCCTCGGCCAGCGCCGGCTCAACCAGCCCCGTCCTCAAATGCTCAACTCCGCCGGCCGCCGAGCCAACGACTCCCAACACACCGCGACTTGCTGAACTCACTGCACCGCCCTGCATCGTTGCGCCATCGTGAACAGCTCGGACGAGCGGGCCCCACCGGTAACCGGCGCGTTCTTCACCAGGTCCCGCAGCGTCTCGCGTACCCGGGGATTGTTGCGCACCAACTGGGGCGAAGTCCGCTCGGCTTTGCGCAGCTCACCGAACGCATCGTCGTTCCGGCCGGCCAGCGAGAGCGCACGGGCGTAGTCGATCCGGTGGGACACTCCGCGCTCCGGCGGCATGTGGTCGACGTCCACCTCCCCATGAGCCACCACGTAGGAGATGTTGTCCAAGTCCAGCTCGGCGGAGATCCGATGCAGGATCACGTTCGTCGGGCCGAACCCGGTCTGCCAGTAGTTCTCATCCGAGCCGAGCCGATCGGCCAGCTCCTCGGCGCGGTTGAGCAGGCTCGTCGTCGTCCCGCGGTCCTGTTGGCGGGCTGCCGCGATGGCTGCCCGAAGATGGATCATCCCGAGCAGGCTGAGCGCTTCCGGATCGCTGTCCTCTACCCGCTGCGTCAGCCACGCTGCCGTGGTGTCTCCCAGCTCCATGGCGGCGTCGTACCGACCGTTGGCGAGCAGCGCATGCGTCCCGGAGCGAGCAGCGGACGCCAGCACCAAGGGGTCCCCGGATTCGTCCGCGGCCCGCATCGCGCGCTCGGCGGCCAGCCATGAAATGTCGGATTCCCCCACCTTGGCCAGCGTCGTCGCAGCCAGGTGATGAGTCCGCGCAGAGACCGCCCAGCAGTCCCGCCGCTCCGTCGCCGACCGCGAGGCGCGATCCTCCAGTTCCTGCGCGCTCTGGAGCAGTCCGGGCAGAGCCGCGATGACCGTCCCCAACCGGCCGCCTTGGTAGTCCGCCCACCGCTGTTCCACGGTCGTCGCGACGGGGGCCGGCA
This sequence comes from Phaeacidiphilus oryzae TH49, assembly GCF_000744815.1. Classification (NCBI taxonomy): domain Bacteria; kingdom Bacillati; phylum Actinomycetota; class Actinomycetes; order Kitasatosporales; family Streptomycetaceae; genus Phaeacidiphilus; species Phaeacidiphilus oryzae. Next base: position 3,074,777 of record NZ_JQMQ01000005.1, on the reverse strand, counting down.
TCGGGAGTTGGGCGTCAGCCTCCGGCCCGAACAGCAAGCGGGAGAGCCGACGCGGGCTCATCAGCGCTTCCCGCACGGCAGGTACGTCGTCCTGCTGCTGGTCGTCCTCCATCAGAACGGGCTGCCCGACCAGGTCCCCGAGCGGCACCCGCAGGATGCGGGCCAGCTCACCGAGCATGTCGATCCGGGGCGGCTGCCGCCGGCCGGACTCGGCCTTGGCCAGCCAATCCGTGCTCCGGCCCACCAGGCCGGCCAAGACTTCCTGCGTGTAGCCGCGACGCTTCCGGTAGAACGCGATCCGCTCGCCGATGCTCATGTGATCGCTCAGACCACGCATGCGCGTGCCCTCCCGTTGTGTAGGGGCGTGCTCACCGTACCGACGGAGCATCAAGACGCGAGACGTCACCTGCTCCCTAGTGCTACCCAGCCTGCGGGGCATAACAAGCAGAGCCCAGACAGTCTGTCCGGGTTCTGCAAGCTCAAGACGCCTGTCACTCGATCCAGTCCAGGGCCACGTCTGCTGGCGTGGCCCTCCACACCATTCCAGAGGCATGACTCAGTCAACTGTTGGCGTGATTGTGAAATTTTTGATGTACTGAGGCCGATAGGCGGAAGTGCGCGCCAGTACGACAATGAACCCTTTGTGCAATTCACCCTGCGAGCAGAAGTTTTCAAGTTTCTCGTTGGCAACAGATTTTCTTGGATGCCTGGGAATTTGGGATGCGCAGCGCTACCGTCCTTGGCATGGACGAAAACATGTATGACCGAGTCAGTCGCCTCTCCGATCTCCTGAATGAGATGCAAGCACTGCTCGCTCAGATGGATAAAGGTTCTCAATATCCCCCCGAAACCACGGTCAAACTCGGCGAAACTCTCGACCTTGTTTCCGTCAAGTTGGCGCGTGAACTTGAATCGCTCCGACAGTACCTGTCGGAATTTGATGCCTACGATGCTAGGGCGCAGCAATTCGCGGATCGTAATGGAAATGATGTCGTCGGTATCTATTCGCTGCCAGGCGATGGATTTATCGCGGCAATTGCAAACCGAGAGGAAAACTTTGATTTTCTTTTTGGGGAAAAGATGGAGGAGAAGCCGCCGGGACCAGAGATTCCCAGCAGCATCTCTGTCGCCATCTACTTGGACACGGACGACACTACTGTCAGTGAACGAATAGTCGAAAAAGTTGATAAACTAGTCGAATCTATGGGGTACGTTCAGACGGGAGAAGTTGACACTGAGCCGGGTTCAATATGGCGCAGCTGGCGCGCCAGGATGGTCCGGGAAGAACTGGCGACTCGTATGGTAAAGGTTGAGCGTGCGCTCGAACTCACGTACGTGGAATCGAGGCAGGCAGAAGCCGATTCTAAAGAGGCACAGGCGGTTGGAGGGATCATTGGCGCTCTGGTATCGGTGCCCCGTGCAGCCGTGCGCGCGGGTTCCATTCTAGTTCTCAAATTCCCCATCCAAGGCGAGACGGCCATTTTTGTCCGCAACCTTTCTCAAATGGAGATCCGTGCTTTGGAAAAGTTTCCAGAAATTCAGCGCTCTCCCGAGAGGGTTTTGGAAAGTCTTGCATTGGCTATAGCGTCTCATCCCGAGCTGAAAGCTGGAGATGGCGATTCTCTCTAGTGGTTCCTTGGAGTCGTGGAGGCAGCGGCCGTCGGGCGGCGCGCGTGTATTGGGGTCGGCCACGGTGCTACCTTCGTGATGGTGACGCAGTAGTGAGTGTCCGGCCGGCACGGTGCGATGTCGTGGGAGCGATAGGGGAGTGGATCTTGTTCGGGGCGCCTTGGCGTACCGGGCGAGACCAACTTAGACCGACGCTCTGACCTGCCGCGGTGTAGAGGGCTCAGGTCACAGGTCTGTCGAATCCTCGTTCGCATCGAGGGGGTCAGGGGTTCAAATCCCCTCAGCTCCACCCAGGCCAGAGGTCCGTTCGGTTCTTCCGAGCGGGCCTCTGGTGTTTTGTACAGCAGTGATGTGCAGCGACTACGTCGTCGGACCTTGATCCACGCCGTCCCCTCGATGTACTTCCCGAGCCGCTTCAGCGCCCGCCGCGTGGACTCCGAGGGGAGACCGCGATCCTGCTGTGCCGAAGGATCTCCGCGCCGGCGCGTCGGTACATTGCACGCGTGACCCGGAGCGCCCCGGGGCCGTTCCTTCTCCTGGACGTCGACGGCCCTCTGAACCCCTACGCCGCCCCACCGTCCCGTCGGCCGGCGGGCTACCGGACCCACCGCTTCCTCACTCCCCGCTGGGTGGCGGCCGAGCGCGCACGACTGTCCGCGTGGGGGATGCCGCACAAGAGGCCCAAGCCGCTGCGGGTCTGGCTCAACCCCGATCACGGCCCCGCTCTGACGGCTCTGCCGTTCGAGCTGGTGTGGGCGACGACGTGGGAGGAGGAGGCCAACGCCTTTGTGGCGCCCGCGCTGGGGCTGCCCGAGCTGCCGTGGATCACCTGGCAGCCGACCCGGTCGGTGCCGGAGGAGGGGGTGTTCTGGAAGACCCCGGAGGTGGTCGCCTGGGTGGCCGGGCAGCCGTTCGCCTGGCTGGACGACGAGATCACCGAGGCGGACCGCGCCTGGGTGGCCGTCCACCACCCGGGGCCGGCGTTGTTGCGCAGGGTGGATCCGCGGACCGGTCTGTGTCCCGAGGACTTCGCTGCCCTGGCATCCTGGGCCTCGGACCTGAATGGCGTCCGCGAGCGGTACGGCAGCGAAGTGCGGCAACCTCAGCTGCCGGAAACCATCACCGCAGCACGCAGCAGCCTCCAGCGACCGCCCCGCCGGTAGTGCGCATCGAGGGGGTCGGTGGATGCCAGCAGAGACCATTCGCTGTCTGCGGTCATGGGCTCAGTCCCTTCGCACCAGGTCGGTGTCGTGCGAGGCCGCTCCGAGAGCTGCTGCTCTCGGAGCGGCCTCGGCCCCCGTTCCCCCGTTGCCCCCGTCGTCGCCGGCCCTGCCGAGGGCGGGCAGGCGTGTTCGGCACGTTAGGGCGTGGCACCGGGGCCGTGCCAGGGCAGGGGTGCACGGATCGACGGCCGGGGTGCGCGGCCACCCACAGGACGCGGGGGCCGGCTGTCGTCTCGTGCACAGTTCGCGGGCCGGAGTGTTCACCCGTGCCCAGATGACGGCTGTTCGGTGGCGAGGGCCTGGACCGCGAACCACAGCGGGCGGAGGCCGCTGAGGGTTTCGTCCTCCTGGCGGGGGTCGATGGCGGCGAGGTCCAGGTCCTCCTGGCCGCCGGGGATGTACAGCTCGCGCTGGAGCAGCGGGCCGACCGCGGCGAGGTGCCGGCGGACGGTGGCCGTGGACACCCCGAGCGCCTCCGCCGCCCGCTCCGCGTTGCAGTCGGCCTCGGTGACCCAGGCGCGTACCGTACGCCGCAGGTCGCGCCCGTCGCCGGGGCCGGGGGCCAGGGGTTCGAGGACGCCCGCCGCCCACTGCCGTACGGCGGGACCGGAGAGCATCGCCCGGAAGTCGGCCTCGGGGTCGGTGTCCGACTCGTCGTATCCCCACTGGCCGGCGATCTGCACGGCCAGCGAGACCCGGACCCGGGCCGAGTCCGAATTGCGGTCCAGCCCCAGCAGGTTGAACGCGGTCCGGAGCCGGGCGTCCAGGGTGTTGCGGTGGCAGCCGATGATGGCGGCCGCCGGAGCGGCGCGGAACTCCAGGCCGAGGGCGAGGGTGTCCAGCAGCCGCCCGCGCCGGCCGGTGGGCTGCCGCAGCAGCGGGCGCAGCAGCGTTCCCGCCCACCGCCGGGCCGGCTCCGGGTCGAGGACGTCGATCAGCCGCGGCTGCTCGTCGGCGAAGACGACCCGGTCCGGCGCCCGCCGGGCGAGGACCAGCGCGGTCACCGCCGAGGTGTAGGCGGCGGCCAGTTCGCCGAGCGGACCGGGTCGGCTGCCGCCCAGGCGGTGGCCCGGCCGGGCGCGGACGATCTCCGCCAGGGCCTCCCGGAGCCGCCGGTCCTCGGGCTCGCTCGCGCAGGGGTGGACGACGATCAGATGGTGGTCGAACGCCGGGCAGCGGACGAGCATCGCCCGGTCGTCCACGGCCCTCTCGATCGGCCCCGCGGTCTCCTCGCGGTCGGTGCCGCCGCACTCGACCACATAGCAGTACGCCTCCTCGCGGCTGAGCAGTCCCGGTGAGATGCCCGCCATCACGCGCTCGGCGGCGCCCGCGTCGCCCACCATCAGCAGCTGGAAGGCCGCCAGCCGGGCCGCGTTCAGCGCCGTACGGCCGGCCGGGCCGGCGCGCTCCGCGCGGTCCTCGACGCACTGCGCGATCAGGCCCAGGACCTGGGCCGCGCGGCGCATCAGCTCGCGCGAGCGCTCGCCGAACGCCTCGCAGGAGGCGGCGGAGAGGGTCGCGCCGGTCGGCGCCAGCTGGATGATCCGGGTGTGGAGGCGTGCGGAGGAGCCGGCCGCGGCCGGCACGCCCCGGAGGGGCCCACTGCCGACGGCCACACCCCCGACGGCCTGCTGGACGAGCAGCGGCGCGAGGGCGGTCGGGGCGGTGGCGGGGGACGCCGCCAGGACTCCCCGCAGCGGGTCGCTGACCATGACCTGCCCGCCCGGCAGGGCCTGCGACAGCCACTCGGCGACGCCGAGGAGGGCGTCCGGGTCGGACGGCCGGGTGGGCAGCCGGTCGAGGAGGGCGGCCAGGTCCCCGGCGCGGCGCCGGTCCTCGCGGCCGACGAGGTCCGCCAGGCGGGGGGCCAGCCGGGCCCACTCCGCCAGGCTCGCGGTGGTGGTCAGCAGGGGGACGCCCAGCCGGCCGGCCGCGGACCGGACGGTGCCGGGGACGGCGGCCGCCCCGTGCCGCGGGACGTGCAGCGCGAGGCCGGCGGCCTGCCGCTCGGCCAGTTCGGCCAGCAGGGCGGTGAGCGCCCGGGCGGGCCCCCCGCCGTCGGCGACGACGAGGGTGTCGGTGAGAGCGCCCGGCCCTTCGGACGCTTCTTCCGCCCGCGCGGGCGTCGACACCTCCGCCCCCACCCGCACCCGCACTCGTCGGACCGCCCGCTCGGCGGCCGTCCCCGCGTCCGCCGGAGCGAGCCGGAACTCGGCGATCCTGCACAGCTCCTGTAGGTCGGGCACGGGCGCGGGTTCCTCTCGCTGCGGGGCGGCGGGCTCGGGCCGGCTGACGGAACCCGGAGTCAGTCGACGATAGCGATCGGGGACCACGGCCCACTCGGACGCCCACCCGCAAGGCCCACCCGCACGGCACGCTCGCACGGTCCGCCCGGCCGGTCCTCAGGGGCGGCTCACCGCGTAGAGGTAGCAGCCGTACTCGACCGCCCGGGCGTGCACCAGGACGACCTCGGGGGAGGCGAAGGCCTCCGCCAGGGCGGCGTCCATGGTCGCCACAGGGTCGCCGGATTCGGCGGGGTCGGCGGGGTCCGCGGAGAAGTCGAGGAGCCGGCCGCCGACGATGTGGCCGCGGGCGTCGTAGCGGCGGAGGGCGCGCCGGACGCCGGGGCGGGCGAAGGGGTAGTCCGCGCGGCCCGGCTCCGGCCCGGCGCAGTCCCCGGCGTGGACGAAGACCGGGCCCGCCTCGTCGTACGCCCCGGGGTCGGCGCCGGTCTCGGCCGCCCAGCGGCGCAGCGGGGCGTAGGAGACCAGCGCGATCCGCTCGCCCGCCTCCACCGGGCGCAGGCAGCAGCGCAGCGGGGAGCCGACGCTGTCGTTCGGGTCGTCGGCGCTGCCCGCGATGTACGGCCGGCAGGGGCGGCCGGAGTCGTCGAGGTCCCGCAGCTCCTTGAGGGTCGAGGGCGGGATGGGGAGGGGCTGATGGCTCGTCATGAACTGCGTCATGACTCCAGGGTGGGCGCGGCCCGGCCCGATTGCTGGCGGCTTCCGGACGCCGCGGCCGGGCAGGCCGGCTAGCCCGCCCCGCCGCGTTCCAGCAGCCGCCAGAAGTACTCCAGGTGCTCCGCCATGTCGACGTCCCCGTCGTACATCCACTGCACCTGGAGGCCGTCCATCAGGGCGATCAGGAGGACGGCGAGGCGGTCGGGGTCGAGGTCGGCGGCGAGGCGGCCGGCCGCCTGCTGGGCGCGGACCATCTCGCCCGCGCGCCGGCGGGACGTCAGATAGCGGTCGCGGAAGTAGTCGTGGGCCGGATGGCCCTCCTCGGCGGCCTCGGAGGAGAACCGGGAGTAGAGCTGGACCAGTCCGGGGACCTCGGCGTTGTGCCGGACGATCCAGGTGTAGCCCTCCCGGTCGTCGGCCGGCTCCGGGGACTCGGTCAGGCTCTCCCGGGCGGCCCGGACGTCGACCTGGTCGCGCCGGCGCAGGATCTCGGCGAAGAGCTGCTCCTTGGTGCCGAAGTAGTGCAGCAGCCCGGTCTGGCTGAGGCCGACCGCGGCGGCGAGTTCGCGGACGGTGGTGCGGCTGTAGCCGACGCGGGCCACGATCTCGAGCGCGGTGGTCAGGATCTCCTCGCGCTTGGCGATCCCCTTCGCATACGAGCCTCGTCGAGCCATGCGTCGCACCCTATCGGGCGCCCGGCGACTCTTGTCCACGAATACCGAATGGCATACTGTTTTTGCGTCGCACCGACCAAGGGGAGCTCAGATGAGGACACCGCAGTCGATCGAGGACAGGGCCGCGCTCGGCAGCGGCGCCGACTTCTGGACCACCAAGGCGGTCGGCGACGTCCCGGCCCTCACCCTCACCGACGGCCCGCACGGCGTCCGCCGCCAGGCCGGGGAGACCGACCACCTCGGTGTCTCCGCCAGCCACCCCGCGACCTGCTTCCCGCCGGCCGTCGGCCTCGGCCAGAGCTGGGACCCGGAGCTGGCCCGCCGGATCGGCGAGGCGCTCGGCCGGGAGAGCCGCGCCCTCGGCGTGGACGTACTCCTCGGCCCGGGCGTCAACATCAAGCGGGATCCGCGCTGCGGCCGCAACTTCGAGTACTTCTCCGAGGACCCGTACCTGACCGGGACGGTCGCTGCCGCCTGGGTGGAGGGTCTGCAGAGCACCGGGGTCGGCGCCTCGCTCAAGCACTTCGCGGCCAACAACACCGAGCACGACCGGATGCGCTCCAGCTCGGACGTCGACCCGCGCCCGCTGCGGGAGATCTACCTCCGGGCCTTCCAGCGGGTGGTGCGGCAGGCCCGGCCGTGGACCGTGATGTGCTCCTACAACCGGATCAACGGGGTCCACGCCCACCAGAACCACTGGCTGCTGACGGCGGTGCTGCGCGGGGAGTGGGGCTTCGACGGCGTGGTGGTCAGCGACTGGGGCGCGGTCGAGGACCGGGTCAGGGCGGTCGCCGCCGGACTCGACCTGGAGATGCCCGGCGCCGGCGGTGCCTCCGACGCGCGGGTCGTGGCGGCGGTCCGCAGCGGGGAACTGGACGCCGAGGCGGTGGAGCGGGCGGCGGCCAGGGTCGCCGCCCTGGCCGCCCGGGCCGAGGCCGGCCGCCGGGCGGCGGGGGCGCTCCCGGCGGCGGGTCGCCGGACCGCGAGGTGCCCGCCGAGGAGGCGGCCGCCCACCACGCCCTGGCCCGCGAGGCCGCCGCCCGCTGCGTGGTGCTCCTCAAGAACGATCCGGTCGGGGAGGCCGGCGGTGAGCCCGTGCTGCCGCTGGCGAGCGGCCGATCGCTGGCCGTCATCGGCGAGTTCGCGCGCTCCCCCCGCTACCAGGGCGGCGGCAGCTCGCACGTCAACCCGCTGTCGGTGGACGTCCCGCTGGACGAGATCCGCGCGCAGGCGGGAGGCGGGGACGCGGCCGTCGTCTACGCCCCCGGCTTCAGCACCGAGGGCGGCACCGACACCGACGACGACACCGCCGCCGCCCTCCGCGCCGAGGCCGTCCGGGCCGCCGCGGCCGCGGACGCCGCCGTGCTCTTCCTCGGCCTCGCGGCCGACCAGGAGTCCGAGGGCTTCGACCGCGAGGACATCGAACTCCCCTCCGAGCAGCTGGAGTTGCTCACCGAGGTGGTCCGCGTCCAGCCGCGTACCGCCGTGGTGCTCGCGCACGGCGCGGTGCTGCGGCTGGCGCCGGTGGCCGCGGCGGCGCCGGCGATCCTGGACGGGGCGCTGCTCGGCCAGGCCGGCGGCGGGGCGCTTGCGGACGTCCTCTTCGGGCGGGTGAACCCCTCCGGCCGGCTCACCGAGACCGTGCCGGTGCGCCTCCAGGACACCCCGGCGTATCTGTCCTTCCCCGGCGAGCACGGCCATGTCCGGTACGGCGAGGGGCTGTTCGTCGGCTACCGCTGGTACGACGCCCGCGAGGCGGAGGTGGCCTTCCCGTTCGGGCACGGCCTCTCCTACACCTCCTTCGCCTACTCCGGCCTGGCGGCCGAATCCGGCCCGGCGGGCGTCACGGTGTCCGTCACCGTCACCAACACCGGCGACCGGCCCGGCCGGGAGGTGGTGCAGTTCTACACGGCCAAGCCGGACTCCGCGGTGGTCCGCCCGCCGCGCGAGCTCAAGGGCTACGCGAGCGTGGACCTCGCGCCGGGGGCGAGCGAGCGGGTCAGCGCCCTCCTCGACCGCGAGGACCTGGCCTACTGGGACGTCCGGCTCGACCGCTGGATCGTCGAGGGCGGCGAGTACCGGGTGGAGGCCGCCGCCTCCAGCCGGGACGTCCGGGCGACCGCGGTGGTCCCGGTCGAGGGCGACGAGTTCCACCTGCCGCTGACCCTGGACTCCACCCTGGGCGAGGTGATGGCCGCGCCCGGCGGCCTCAAGGCGCTGGCCGGCCTCGCTCCGGTGCCGCTCCAGGCGGAGGAGGGGAGCGCCGACGCCCTCGGCGTTGACATCGTCCGGATGATGGCGTCCATTCCGGTCGGCCGCCTCCTCAACTTCGGCGGGGGCGCGGTGACCCCGGCCGACCTGGAGAAGCTCCTCGAACAGCTCGACTCCACCCGCCCGTAGTCGACGGGCCGGCGGCCGTTCGGCGTGGTGCGGAGGTGTCGGCGCGCGCGGGCGGGGAAGATGGCGCTCGTGGCGAAAGAGCACTTGATACTGACGTTCGACTTTCCCGACGCGGAGACCGCCGACCAGGCGTTCGCCGAGGTCAAGCATCTGCCGGGGACGCATCAGGCGGCCCGGGTGGAGCGGGACGCCGAGGGGCTGCTCCAGCTCAGGGAGGGCTGGGTGCACGACGCCGGCGCGCCGACGGTGGGGGTCGGCATCGCCGGCGGGCTGATCGGCCTGGTCGGCGGCCCGCTGGGGGCGCTGATCGGCTGGGTGGCCGGCACCATGATCGCCGGCTACGCCGAGGACGTCGCCTACCGGCATGCCGCGGAGGCGCTCACCGTGCTGGCCGTGGACCTGCCGGAGCACGCCCAGGCGGTGCTGGCCGAGGTCCGCGAGGAGGACCGCGGCCCGGCCGACCAACTGGCCGCCAAGTACGGCGCGACCCTCACCCGGCGGCCCGCCGACGAGGTGAAGGCCGGCGTCGAGGCGGCCGAGCGCCAGGCCGAGCAGCAGGCGGACGAGGGCGCTGCCGGGCGTCCCGGCGAAGACGCCGACGCCCCGGCCGCCGGGCAGTCCGCGGGCGAGGCCGCCACCGGGGCCACCGCCGCCGGGCAGTCCCCGGCGGAGGCCCCCGCCGGGGCCACCGAGCAGCCCGATCCGCAGTCCGGGCGGGGCCCGGACGCCGACCGGTAGGCCGCGCCGGGCGCCCGCAGGGAACGGCGGGGACGGGCCGGCGGCGAGAGGGTCCCGGGGGAAGTCCGGTGCTCTAACGTGGACCCTCTGAGGACGTCCTGCGCGGCGTCCTTACCGCCCTCTCACCGACCCCGGAGAGAATCACCGCCGTGACCCAGACCGTACTGCTGGCCGAGGACGACCGAGCCATCCGCGATTCCCTGGTACGCCTTCTCACGGTGGAGGGATACCAGGTCACCGGCGTGGCCGACGGGATCCAGGCCCTGGCCGCGGTGCACAAGGCCAAGCCGGACGTGTTGGTGCTGGACGTGATGATGCCCGGCATCGACGGACTGGCGGTCTGCCGAGTGCTCCGCGCGGAGAACGACCGCACGCCGATCCTGATGCTGACCGCCCGGGTGGAGACCTCCGACCGGGTGGCCGGGCTGGACGCCGGCGCCGACGACTACATGGTCAAGCCCTTCGAGGCGGAGGAGCTGCTGGCCAGGCTGCGCGCGCTGCTGCGCCGGGCGGTGGCGGTGGGCGGCGAAGGCGGCTCGGACGGCGGAGCGGTCGACGGCGGTGCGAGCGCGGTCTCCGCCGTCCCGGACAGCGTGATCACCGTCGCCGACCTGCGGGTCGACCCGACGGCCCGCCGGGTGTGGCGCGGCGACACCGAGGTGCAGCTCTCCCGCACCGAGTACGACCTCCTCGAACTGCTGGCCAGGAACGCCGGCATCGTCCTCGACCACGCCACGGTCTACGACCGGATCTGGGGCTACGACTTCGGCCCCGGGTCCAAGAACCTCGCGGTCTACATCGGCTATCTGCGCCGGAAGCTCGACCTGCCGGGCACCCCGCAGCTGATCCACACGGTCCGCGGCGTCGGCTACACGCTGCGCGAGCCGTGAGCGGTAGGCGGCCGTGCGCCGCGGCCCCGCCCGGAGACTGACAGAACCCCTGTGAAGAGCGATCCGCGATGACCGAACTCCGCGCCCGCCTGCGCGACCGGCTGCTGCGCCTCCGGGACGCCACGCCCGTGGTCGGGCTGCGGATGCGCTTCGCGGTCGCCTTCGCCTGCGTGGCCGCCCTGGTCGCGCTGCTGGTCGGCGGCCTGACCTACGACTCGGCGGCGAACCTGATCCGGAACGACCGGGCGAAGGAGTTCCAGCAGGCGCAGGAGAACCTGGTCGCGGCCACCCAGGAGCAGACCCTCTCGCCGGACGACTTCGCCGCCTCGGACCAGAAGCGCGAGCGCCTCGACGACCGGCTGACCCTGGACGGCGGGCTGGCCATACAGGTGCTGGACAGGGCGGGACGGATCGCGGTGCCGGCCAAGCCGGATCCGCTGCCGGTCGGCGTCCAGGAGAAGCGGCTCGCCGAGGCGTCCTCGCGGGGGCTGATCCACGACCGCTGGGCGGTGGTCTCCGGGGACAGCATGAAGGTGGTGACGGTCTCGCTCGGTGGCGGCCGGGGCGCCGTCCAGCTGGCCGAGCGGATGTCCGCCACCGAGGACCTGCTGGACACCCTGCGTGAGCGGACCGCGCTGCTGGCGCTCTGCGTGGTGGTCGCGGCCGGCGGGGTCGGCTGGTGGGTGGCCGGGCGGATCACCCGGCGGCTGGTCCGGCTGACCGGCTCGGCCGAGGAGGTGGCCTCCACCGGGCGGCTGGACACCGATGTGCCGGTGGCCGGCCGGGACGAGGTCGGCCGGCTCGGCCGGGCCTTCGACCACATGCTGGGCCGGCTGGCCCGCTCCAAGGACGACCAGCGGCGGCTGGTCCAGGACGCCGGCCACGAGCTGCGTACCCCGCTCACCTCGCTGCGCACCAACCTGGCCGCGCTCAAGCACTACGACCGGCTGCCCGAGGAGCAGCGGGCGGCGCTCCTGGAGGACCTCTCCAGCGAGACCCGGGAGCTCAGCTCGCTGGTCAACGAGCTGGTGGAGCTGGCGGCGGACCGCCGGGAGGAGGAGGAGCCGGTCGAGGTCCTGCTGGTGGACCTGGCCGAGCGGGTGGCCGCGCTGGCCTCGCGGCGGAACGGCCGGGAGATCCGGGTGCTGGTCTCCGGCGACCCGGAGGCCACGGTGACCGCGCGGCCGGCGGCGATCCAGCGGGCGCTGTCCAACCTGCTGGAGAACGCCTCCAAGTTCGACCGGCCGGAGCAGCGGCGGGCGGACGGCCGGGCGATGGACGAGCCGATCACCGTGGTGGTGCGCGGGCCCGTGCTGACCGTCCTGGACCGGGGGCCGGGGATCGACGAGGACGATCTGCAGCGGATCTTCGACCGCTTCTACCGGGCGACGGCGGCCCGCTCGCTGCCGGGCTCGGGGCTCGGGCTGTCGATCGTCCAGGACGTGGCGCGGCTCCACGGGGGCCGGGTCTTCGCGCGCAACCGGCCGGGCGGAGGGGCGGAGATCGGGTTCTCGGTCGGCCCGGCGGGCTCGTACCGGGGGGAGTGAGGGAACTGACGCCGGGTCAGGTGTGAGACCGGGATCTCCTGGCGACACGGTCCGGTGTATATCGGACAAACGCCTGCAAACTGACGCACAGTCGGTAGATTCCCCTTCAGGATGCGAGACCCCGCGCCACGAAGGGACCGCCGATGACCGCCCCGGCGACCGCCGAGCCCGCGGCTCCCGCCGCCGTGCCGAAGCGGCGCTGGATCGAGCTGGTGCTCACCGTCGCCGCGGTGCTGGTCGCCGCGTTCGGCTACGCCGACGTCGGGGCGAACCTCAACGGCCGGGTCCCGCTGGACACCGTCAAGTACGGGGCCGGGCTCGGCGTCCTGGCGCTGCTGGCGCACCTCGCGGTGCGGCTGCGGGCGCCGTACGCCGATCCGCTGCTGCTGCCGTGCGCGGTGCTCCTCAACGGGCTCGGACTGGTGGTGATCTACCGCCTGGACCACGCGGCCGGGACCTCGGCCGCGCCGACCCAGCTGGTCTGGTCCGCGATCGGGGTCCTCTTCTTCATCCTGGTGGTGTGGCTGCTGCGGGACCACCGGGTGCTGCAGCGCTATGCGTATGTGGGGATCCTGGTCGGGCTGATCCTGATGGTCATCCCGATCGGGATGCCGGCGGTGTACGGCGCCAAGGTGTGGATCAAGATCGGGCCGCTCTCCTTCCAGCCGGGGGAGATCGCCAAGCTGCTGCTGGCCATCTTCATCGCCGCGTACCTCGCGGTGAACCGCGAGTCGCTGGCGCTGGCCGGGCGGCGGATCTGGCGGATCGAGCTGCCCAGGGCGCGGGTGATCGGGCCGGTGCTGGCCGTCTGGGCGGCCTGCGTGCTGGTGCTCTTCGTGGAGCAGGACCTCGGCACCGGGCTGATCTTCTTCGGGCTCTTCGTGGTGATGCTGTACGCGGCCACCGGGCGCAGCGGGTGGATCGCGGTCGGGGTGGTGATGGTCGCCGTACTCGCCGTGGTGGTGGGCGGGTTGGAGCCGCATGTGCACAGCAGGGTGGAGGACTGGCTGCATCCGCTGGCCGGCACCGAGCAGGGGCGGACCAGCCAGCTCGCCCAGTCCCTCTTCGCCTTCGCGGCGGGCGGGCTGCTGGGCACCGGGCTGGGGCTCGGGCACTCCTACCTGATCGGCTTCGCCGCCAACGCGGACTGGATCCTGGCCACCTACGGCGAGGAGCTGGGCCTGGTCGGCCTGGCCGCGCTGCTCCTGGTCTACGCGGTGCTGGTGGGACGCGGGGTCCGCTGCGGGATCGCCCTCCGCGACCCCTTCGGGCGGCTGCTGGCGATCGGGCTGGCGGCGCTGCTGGCGCTCCAGGTCTTCGTGGTGGCGGGCGGGGTGAGCGACCTCATCCCGCTGACCGGCATGACGATGCCGTTCCTCGCCCAGGGCGGCTCCTCGCTGGTCACCAACTGGGTCCTGATCGCCCTCCTGATCCGCCTCAGCGACGTCGCCCGCCGCCCCCTCACCCCCCTCGACCCGATCCCCACCCCGCCACCCCTCCCGACCGAGCCCACCCCGCCGGGGGGCGCGCCCGGCGCCGACGCTCCCACCCCGGCCGGCCGTTCCGGCGATTCCGATGGCACCACCGACCCTGCCCCGGACGCCTCGCCGCAGGCGGGTAGCGGCTCCGCCGCGCCCGGCGCCGGCGGTCCGGACTCGGCGGGCTCGTCGCGGTCGGGCGGCCGTTCCGGCGGATCCGATGGCGGCGACCCCGCCCCGGGCGCTTCGCCGCAGGCGGGTGGCGGCTCCGGCGGGGCGGGGGCGCGTCCGGTGGGGCGGCTGCCGGGGACGGCGAGGGGAGGGGGCGGGGTGAGTAGGAAGGGTGACGGGGCGGAAGGCCAAGGGCTTGCCGCCGGCGCCCGGCGGTTGTCGCTGTCGCGTACCGGGCGGCGGGTCGGGGCCTTCTGCCTGGTGCTGGTGCTGATCCTGCTCGCCAACCTCACCCGGGTGATGTTCGTCCAGGCGAACCACTACCAGAACAACCAGGCCAACCAGCGGAACGCGATCCAGCGCTTCAACCAGAAGCGCGGCGACATCCTCGTCGCCGGCCAGCCCGTCACCGGCAGCAAGGCCACCTCCGGCGCCTACAGGTACCAGCGCACCTACACCCAGGGCCCGCTCTACGCCCCCGTCACCGGCTACTCCTCGCAGATCTACGGCAACACGCTGATCGAGGGCGTCGAGGACGCCATCCTCAACGGCACCGACTCCCGGCTCGCCCGCTACCCGCTGTGGAACGCGATCACCCGTCAGCAGGTGGCCGCCGGGAACGTGAAGACCACCATCGACCCCAAGGCCCAGCAGGCCGCCTTCAGCGGACTCGGCTCCGCGCGCGGTGCGGTCGCCGCGATCGACCCGAGCACCGGCGCGATCCTCGCCCTCGCCTCGACGCCCTCCTACGACCCGTCCCTGATCGCCGGCAGCGACCGCGCCGCCCAGCAGAAGTGGACGTCGCTGAACAACGATCCGGCGACCCCCATGCTCAACCGCGCGCTGCGGCAGACCTATCCGCCCGGTTCCACCTTCAAGATCGTGACGGCCTCGGCCGCTCTCGACAAGGGCGTGGTCACCGACGTCAACGCGGCCACCACCAGCCCGAACCCGTACACCCCGCCGGACACCGACCACCCGATCACCAACGAGTCCACCCAGGACGCCTGCACCGACGCCACCCTGATGTACGCCCTCCAGGTCTCCTGCAACACCGTCTTCGCCAAGCTCGGCGACGAGGTCGGCGAGCAGGACATGGTGAGGACGGCCCAGGCGTACGGCTTCGACGACGGCGGTCTCACCATCCCGGTCGGCGTCTCGAAGAGCGTCTTCCCGACCGGCCTGACCAGCCAGGCCTTCCTCGCCCTCTCCTCGATCGGGCAGTACGACACGGCCGCCACCCCCCTGCAGATGGCGATGGTCGCGGCGGCCGTCGCCAACGGCGGGACGCTGATGAAGCCGCATCTGGTGAGCGAGCTGGACCGGTCGGACGGCACGGCGATCGAGAGGTTCGCGCCGGAGACCTACTCCCACCCGATCGACTCCACGGTGGCCGGCGAACTCCAGGACATGATGGTGAACGTGGTCGCCAAGGGCACC
Organism: Phaeacidiphilus oryzae TH49; assembly: GCF_000744815.1. NCBI lineage: Bacteria > Bacillati > Actinomycetota > Actinomycetes > Kitasatosporales > Streptomycetaceae > Phaeacidiphilus > Phaeacidiphilus oryzae. The sequence continues at coordinate 3,059,627 of NZ_JQMQ01000005.1, read as the reverse complement.
GGCACCAGCGCCCAGATCCCCGGCGTGACGGTCGGCGGCAAGACCGGTACCGCGCAGAACGGCGTGGACAACAGCGGCAAGCCGTACGCCTGGTTCATCTCCTGGGCGCGGCCGTCCGGCGCGTCCAGCTCGCCGGTGGCGGTCGCGGTGGTGATCGAGGACAGCAACGCGGCCCGGGCGGACGTCAGCGGCGGCGGCCTGGCCGCGCCGATCGCCCGCTCGGTGATGCAGGCGGTCCTCAGTGGCTGACCGCCCGAGCGGCTGACCGGCTGGCGGTCGGCCGAGCGGCTCGGGAAGGATCGATCGCAGCAGCAGACCGACCAGCGGAGGACGGCCGATGAACGACGCGGATGCCGAGACCCGGGCGCGCGCGGAGCTGCCGCGCGCCGAAGGGGGACGGGCATGATCGCGGTGGTGGGCGGGGTGGCCGTGGAGACCGCGCTGGCGGTCCCCCGGCTGCCCGGCGTCGGCGAGACCGTGGTCGGCGGGCCCGCCGCGCGCCGGCCGGGCGGCCAGGGCCTGCGGCAGGCGCTCGCCGCGGCCCGGCTGGCCGTCGGCAGCACCGGGGGCCTGGGCGGCGTACGGGTGGCGATCCTCGGCAGGGTGGGCGCGGACCCGGACGGCGAGCTGGCCCGCTCGGCGCTGGCCGAGGAGGACGTGGACGTCGCCTGGCTGATGGGCTCGGTGGACGTCATGACGGGCCAGCGGATCACCCTCCATCCGGACGGCGAGTCGGCCGGCGGGCAGGCCGCCGCGGTGTCGCCGGGCGCCAACGCCGAGCTCTCCGCGGAGGACTGCGCGGCCGCCGGGGCGCTGCTACGGGACGCCGAGGTGACGCTCCTTCAGCACGGCGGCGCGGGCGACCGGTTCGGCGCCGGTGCCAGGGGCGCCCTCGCGGACCCCGGCGCCCCCGGCGTTCCGGACGAGGCCGCCGCCGCGGCCGCCCGGCTGGCCGGCGGAACGGTTCTCCTCATCCCCGGGCCGGTCGGCGAGGTGCCGGCCGACCTGCTGGCGATGGTCGACGTCCTGGTCCCGGACCGGGACGGCCTGGCCGCGGTGGTCGGCGCCGCCCCGGAGGACCTGCCGGACCTCCACGCCGTGGCGGACGCGGCCCGCTCGCTGCGCGGCCCCGCCTCGGTGGTGGTCCGGCTCGGGCCGGAGGGGGCGCTGGTGGTGGAGGACGGCGCGGTGCTGCTGATCCCCCCGCCGGCCGCGATGCCGTCCGCGACGCTGGCCGGGACGCCGACCGCGACGCCGGGGACGGCGGCCGGTGCGGAAGCAGGCGCGGGGGCCGGCGCGGGGGCCGGCGCGGTGGACGCCGGCGGGCGCTGGGGTGCCCTGGCCGGGGACGCCTTCTGCGCCGGCCTCGCGGTCGCCGTCGCCGAGCGGGAGCCGCTGCACGAGGCGGCCAGGTTCGCCTGCGCCGCGGGCGCGCTGGTGGCCCACGGCGGCGTACGGGGCCTGTCCGCGCTCCCCACCAGGGAGGAGGTGGAGAGGATCACCAGCCGGGGTTCCGCATGACGATGTGTCAGGAGCGCCCCGACCTGCGGCGTTTCTTATATTCATACATCTATGCGTATATTATGCGGCGGCTTGACCCGGCGTGTGGAGACCCCGACGCGCTCGGCTGCGAGCCGACGCACCACAAACGGCGCCGACACCGGCGCCACGGCTCAGAGGACCATCGCACGTGAGCACCGAAACCCCCGGCGCCCCCAGCCCCGTCCCCACCCCCGGGATCGGCGCCCGGATGCTGCACCGGAAGCCGATCTCCGCCCTGATCGCGGAGAGCGGCCAGAGCATCGAGGAGGGCGGTGCGGCCGCCGCCCAGGAGGCCGCCCACGGCGAGGCCGGCCACGGCCACCTCCGCCGGACCATCGGCCTCGCCCAGCTCTCGGCGATCGGCATCGGCGCCACCATCGGCACCGGGATCTTCTTCGTCCTCAACACCTCGGTCCCCGAGGCCGGACCGGCCGTCATCGTCTCCTTCGTGCTGGCCGCGATCACCGCCGGGCTGACCGCGCTCTGCTACGCCGAGCTGGCCTCCGCCATCCCGGTCTCCGGCTCCTCCTACTCCTACGCGTACGCCACCCTCGGCCAGGCGGTCGGCTTCGGGGTGGGCGCCTGCCTGCTGCTGGAGTACGGGGTCTCCGCCTCGGCGGTCGCGGTCGGCTGGGGGCAGTACCTCAACGAGTTCTTCTCGGACGCCTTCGGCTTCAGCCTCCCCGAGGCGATCGCCGCCCCGCCGGGGGACGGCGGCGTGGTGAACGTCCCGGCGATGGTGCTGGTCGGCCTCTGCTGCCTGCTGCTGGTGCGCGGGGCGCGGGAGTCGGCGACCGCCAACGCGGTGATGGTGGCGATCAAGCTGCTGGTGCTGGTGCTCTTCGTCTGCATCGGCTTCACCGGGTTCCACTCCGGCAACCTCCACCCGTTCGCCCCGCTCGGTTTCGCCGGCATCACCTCGGCCGCGTCCAGCATCTTCTTCTCGTTCATCGGCCTCGACGCGGTCTCCACCGCGGGCGAGGAGGTGCGCAACCCGCGCCGGACCATGCCGCTGGCGATCATCATCGCGCTGGGGGTGGTCACCCTCTTCTACATCCTGGTCGCGCTGGCCGCGGTCGGCGCCCAGAAGTGGACGATCTTCCAGGGGCAGGACGCGGGGCTGGCGCAGATCCTCAAGAACGTCACCGGTTCGAGCTGGCCGGCCGTCATGTTCTCGCTGGGCGCGATCGTCTCGATCTTCAGCGTCACGCTGGTGGTCATCTACGGCCAGACCCGCATCCTCTACACCATGGGCCGGGACGGCGTGCTGCCGCGCCGCTTCGCCGAGGTCTCGCCGCGGACCGGTACGCCGGTCTGGAACACCTGGGTGGTCGGCATCGGCGTGGCGCTGCTGGCCGGCTTCGTCCCGCTGGACGAGCTGGCGGACCTCACCAGCATGGGCACCCTGGTCGCGTTCTCGGTGGTCTCGATCGGCGTGATCGTGCTGCGGCGGACCCAGCCGAACCTGCCGCGGGGCTTCAAGGTCCCGGGGTACCCGGTGGTCCCGGTGCTGAGCGTCGCGTTCTGCGCGTACCTGATCTACGGCCTCCACTGGCAGACGTACGCCGCGTTCGGCGCGTGGCTCGCGGGGGCGGCGGTGGTCTACTTCGGCTACAGCGTGCGCCATGCGAAGCTCCACTCCTGAGCCGGTGCCCGCAGGCGTGTCCTTCCCGAGGAGGAATCGCCGGGGGCGCTCCCGGCATACTCTGGACGCACCATGGACGGATCCGCCGCCGCGTCAGGAGTCCTGCGTCGAGCCGCCGCGCGCACCCGGCGGGTCCTCGGCTACGCGGGCCGCGCGGCCTGGTACGCACCGGATCGCGCGGTTCCGGCGCCGCGGCTGCTCACGGTGGTGATCCCGGCGCACCCGCGCGCCCGGCGGGTGCTCGCCGCCGCCGGGATCGCCGGGGTCGCCGCCCTCGCCTGGACGGCCGAACTCCAGCTCAACGACCTGGTGTTCGGCTCCCTCGGGCCGCTCGCCTGGGCGCTCGCCGCGCTCCAGGTCTTCCCGCTGACGCTGGCCGCGGCGCGGCCGCTGACCGCCTGGCGGATCTCCTCGGTGGGCATGGTCCTCACCACCTTCGCCGAGGTCGGCCACGCCCCCTCGCCGTTCTGGCCGTGGACCATCAGCGGCTGCGTCGCCTACCTCCTGATGGTCTTCTGCGCCGCCCTCGCCCACGGCCGGGACATCGCCATCGGCATGGACCTCCTCACCGCCTGCGGGGTGCTCCTCCCGGCGTTCTTCCTGGTCGGACTGCCGCCGGTGGTGATGGCGGTGGCCGCGGTCGCGGTCACCCTGGTGCTGGTGGTCGGCGAGTCGGTGCACTCCCGCCAGGAGGCCGAGCGGCATCTCGTACGGGCCGAGGAGCAGCGCCGTCTCGGCCTGGCCCGGCAGGCCGTGCTGGAGGAGCGGGCCAGGATCGCCCGCGAGCTCCATGACGTGGTCGCCCACCACATGTCGATGATCGCCATCCAGGCCGAGGCGGCCCCGTACAAGCAGCCGGGGCTGCCGGAGAAGACGCTGCGCACCTTCGGGGCGATCCGGGAGGCCTCGACCACGGCGCTCACCGAGATGCGCCGGGTGATCGGCCTGCTCCGGGAGGAGGACGGGCAGGACGTGCAGCGCGCCCCGCAACCGGGCATCCGCTCGATCCCGGACATGGTGCGGGCGGCCAGGACGGCCGGGATGCGGGTCGACCTGACGCTGGCCGCGGGGCACGAGCCGGTGCCGGCGGTGGTCGACGTCTCCGCGTACCGGATCGTCCAGGAGGCGCTGAGCAACGCGGGCCGGCACGCGCCCGGCGCGACCGTCGAGGTCGAGGTGGTACACGGTCCAGGAGAGCTGCTGGTCCGGGTGAGCGACGACGGGGTGCCCGCCGTCCCGGACCTGGAGGCCTCGCCTCCGCCGCCCCCCGCCGCGGGCGGGGGCCACGGGCTGACCGGGATGCGGGAGCGGGCGCTGATGCTCGGCGGCACGCTGGCGGCCGGACGGCGCGAGCACGGCGGGTTCCAGGTCACCGCCGTGCTGCCGCTGGACGGTCCGTCACCGGAGGCCGCGGGCACCTCGGCGCTGGGCGCGCTCGGCCGTCTGACCCGGCAGTCGGCCCCGGCCGAGGCGCCGACCGGTGACCGGAGGGAAGGCGGGGCAGGGGAGTTGCCGGAGGTGCGACTTGGAAGAAGCGGTGGCTGAGCGGCCCTCACGCGAGCCCGGCGGGCCGATCCGGGTGCTGCTCGTCGACGATCAGGAGATGGTGCGGGACGGCCTGGGGGCGGTGCTCTCCTCGGCGCCGGACATCGAGATGGTCGGCGAGGCCGGCGACGGCCGCCAGGCGGTGGCGCTGGCCGAACGGCTGCGCCCGGACGTGGTGGTGATGGACATCCGGATGCCCGGCATGGACGGGCTCACCGCCACCGGCCGCATCCTCGGCAAGGACGGCGCTCAGGCCGCCGGCGCCCCCGCCCCCGCCGGCGCCTCGGATCCCCCGAGACCCGGGGAGGGCGTCCCCCGGGTGCTCATCCTCACCACCTTCGACCTGGACGAGTACGTCTACGAGGCGCTCGCGCTCGGCGCCAGCGGATTCCTGCTGAAGGACGCCCCCGCGCGGGACCTGGTCACCGCGGTCCGGGTGGTGGCCTCGGGCGAGGCGCTGCTCGCGCCCTCCGTGACCCGCCGGCTGATCGCCGACGTGGCCCGCCGCCGCCGCTCCGGCAGCCTGCGGCCGGAGGCCGTCTCGGCGCTCACCGGCAGGGAGCTGGACGTGCTGCGGCTGGTCGCCCGCGGACTCTCCAACGGCGAGATCGCCGAGCACCTCTTCCTCTCCGAGCAGACCATCAAGACCCATGTCGGCCGGATCCTCGCCAAGCTCGAACTGCGGGACCGCACGCAGGCGGTGGTCTTCGCCTACGAGAACGGCCTCACCGGTTCGCCGGGAGAGGAGACCTGAGAGGGAGGGCGAAACGCCCCCGTGGTGTGACGACTCGTCAGTCTTTCCTTCCTAGAGTCGGTAGATGTGACGATCACTCCGGTTTTGGTCCCGGGCCGGCGACGGGTCGAGAGCGCGGAGCCGCAGATCCGCGGGCGCGGGCCCTGGGTGCTCGGCTGCGCGGTGGCGGCCGGCTGGGCGGCCGGCTTCCCGCTGCTCTCCCACCTCGGCACGCAGCGGCTCTGGGGGGCGGCGGCGGGCGCGGGGTACGCCCTCGCGGGGGCGGCGGCACTGCTGCTGCCGCGGCGGTGGGCGGCGGGCGCGGCGGTGGCGACCGGGCTGGCCGGGGCGCTGGTGGTGCCGTACCTGCTGATCCGGCAGAACGGCTGGGCGCAGTCCGAGGTGCCGGTGGTGCGGGACTCCGCGCGGCTGTTGCTGCACACCGGCTCGCCGTACCTGGAGCACCCGCTGTGGGTGACGGACTATCACCCCTACTTCCCGGCAATGGCGTTGTTCGGGCTGGTGGGCGATCCGCGGCTGTGGTTCCTCGCGGTCTTCGCGGTCTCGCTGGCGGCGTCCTGGTACCTGCTGCGGCCGCGGGACGCCGACCGCGGGGCCGGGGCGCTGGCGGTGGCGCTGGGGGCGCTGGTCGCCTCTCCGCTGGTGGCGCTACCGGCCGCAGTCGGCGGTGTGGACCTGCCGATCATCGGGCTCTGCTGCCTCGGGACGGCGCTGGCGGCGCGGCGGCGGGCGGTGCCGGCCGGGCTGGTGCTGGCACTGGCCTGCGGGCTGAAGTGGACGGCGTGGCCGGCGGTGCCGATCGCCCTGCTGCTGCTCCGGGGACGGCGGGGGGACCCGCTGCGCTGCGGGCTGGCGGCGTCGGCGGGGACGGCGGCGCTGATCGTGCCGGTGGCGCTGCGGGCGCCGCGGGCGATGTACCGGCAGGTGGTGCTCTTCCCGCTGGGACTCGCGGGGGTGCGGACGCCGGCGTCCAGCCCGATGCCGGGGCATGTGCTGGCGGAACTCGGGCCCTCCGGGCGCGCGGCGGCGCTGGGCCTGCTGGCCGCCTGCGCCCTGGCCGTCACCTGGTGGGTGCTGGCCCGGCCGCCGCACACCGCCAGGCAGGCGGCCGACCGCCTCGCCGTGGGCCTGGCCGCGGCCTTTCTGCTGGCCCCGGCCGGCCGCTTCGGCTACCTCGGCCTCCCGGCCGTCCTCCTGGTGTGGCCCCGCGCGGCGGCGCCACCCTGCGGTGGCGGGCTGGGCGGGGGTTCCCCGCGGCCCTCAGGCGGCCCTTCGGGCCTGCCTCCGAGGCGGGGGGATCACAGCGCTGAGACGTCCGCGAGTACGGCCTTCGTGTGGGCGAAGAGTTCGGCGGGGGTCAGGGAGAAGACCGCGTTCGGCGTCCCCGCCGCCGCCCACAGGATCTGGTGGCGGGTGAGCCCCTCGTCCGCCAGCACCCGCAGCCGGGTCGCATGGCCGAACGGCGCGACCCCGCCGATCGCGTACCCCGTCGCCTCGCGGACCAGCCGCGCGTCCGCGCGTTCCACCCGCTCGGCGCTGAGCGCCGCCGCCACCTTGCGGGGGTCCACCCGGGACGCCCCGTCGATCAGCACCAGCACCGGCTCCCCGTCCACCTGGAAGACGAGGGACTTGGTGATCTGGGCGAGCTCGCAGCCGATCGCGTTCGCGGCCTCGACCGCGCTCCTCGTCGACTCCGGGAACGAGCGCTGCTCAGGGCTGAGGCCGGTGGCCTCCAGGGCGGACCGGAAGCGGGCGGCGCCACCGCCGCCGTTGGTGCGGGAGGTTGCCATGGTCCGGGACGGTAGCGAGCGGGGCGCCCGCCGGGCAATCGGTTTCCGGGGCCGCCGCCACTCCGTTCCGCCCGCTCCGCCCCGCTCCGTTCCGCCCGTGAACGAGGTATCTTGCTAGGAAGAGGATTTTCGAACCGAGGAGAGCAGCCACCATGGCCGTGCGCCGACTGAACCACGCCGTGCTGTACATCAGGGACGTCCGCCGGTCGGTGGAGTTCTACTCCGCCGTGCTCGGCTTCGGGGTGGCCGCCGAGATCCCCGGCCGGGCCGCCTTCCTCCGCGCCCCGGACAGCCTGAACGACCACGACCTCGGGCTTTTCGCCCTCGGCGGGGGCGCCCCGGCCCCCTCCCGCGGCAGCGTCGGGCTCTACCACCTGGCGTGGGAGGTCGGCACCCTCGGCGAGCTGACCGCCGCCCGCGAGGAGCTGGTCCGCCGCGACGCCCTGGTCGGCCAGTCCGACCACGGCGTGTCCAAGTCGCTGTACGCGCAGGACCCGGACGGGATCGAGTTCGAGGTGATGTGGCGGGTCCCGCGCGAGGACTGGCCGGCGGACGGCGGGGCGGGCGTCCTCCCGCTGGACCTCCAGGACGCCCTCCGCCGCTGGGGCAGCGGACTCGCCACCGGCGCCGCCGCCGGCTCGGCGACCTGAGGCCGGCCCGCTCCCGCCCCGACTCCCAGTCAAGCATTGGGTAAGTGAGCGTAGTTCGGGCCGCCGGGCCTCGCTGACCTGCAGCAGGATGGTGGACAAAGCATCGGCGTCGAGAGCGGTCCGCGAGGTAGTGGCAGATGGTCCAGGACGGAAATCCCGGAAACGAAGAGCCGGCGCGCCCCAGCGGCATTCGGCGGCGGCGGTTCCTCGCCGCCGGGGCCGCCGGAGTGGCCGCGGGCGCGGTCGGTCTCGGCATCGCCGCCTGCTCCGCCGACTCGGGCGGGCACAAGGGCCCGGCCGCCGCCGGCGACGCCTCCGCCGGCACCGGCCACGGCCCCTCCGTGCTGACCGAGAACGACCGCCCCGGCAGCCCCGACTGGCGGATCACCTCCCAGGGCCCGGCCGAGGCGATCCTCGGCTACACCGACAAGGTCAGCGTCCTGCCCGGCGAGCCCTTCGGGCTGCACGTCTCGACCACCGCCGACGCCTTCCGGGTCTCCGCCTACCGGGTCGGCTGGTACCACGGCGACCAGGCCCGCCTGGTCTGGCGCTCCGACCGGGTGGCCGGCCGCCGCCAGTCGCCCGCCGCCTTCCTCCCGGCCACCCGCACCGTCCACGCCGGCTGGGACCAGGACCTGACCGTCGGCACGGACGGCTGGCCCGAGGGCGCCTACCTCCTCCGCCTCGACGGCGAGCACGGCCACCAGCGGTACGTGCCGATGGTGGTGCGCTCGGCCTCCGCCGACGGCCGCACCCTGCTGATGCACGCCCCGGCCACCTGGCAGGCGTACAACCTGTGGGGCGGCTACAGCCTCTACCAGGGCGAGAACGGCTCATATGCGACCCGCTCGCTCTCCGTCACCTTCGACCGGCCGTACGACTCGAGCGGCGCGGAGAAGTTCATGGTGTACGAGCGGGCCGCGGTGGTCCTCGCCGAGCGGCTCGGCATCCCGCTCGCCTACACCACCGGCATCGACGTCCACCTCGACCCGACCGTGCTGCACGGCGCCACCGCGCTCTTCTCGCTGGGCCACGACGAGTACTGGACGCCGGAGCAGCGGGCCTCCGTCACCCGGGCCCGGGACGCCGGCACCAACCTGGCCTTCCTCGGCGCCAACACCTGCTTCCGCCGGGTCCGCCTGGAGAAGGGCCGCGGCGGAGGCGCCAACCGCTCGGTCGTCTGCTACAAGACCGACTGGCAGAACGACCCGGAGTACTTCCGGGACCGCAAACTGGTCTCCACCGACTTCCGCGAGCCCCCGGCCGCCGACCCGGAGTCCTCGATGACCGGCGTCTACTACGAGGGCTACCCGACGGACGCCCCCTACGTCGTCCACACCCCGGACCACTGGCTGTACGAGGGCACCGGGGTGCGCCGCGGGGACTCCTTCGCCCACCTGGTCGGTGTCGAGTACGACAGAGTCACCCCGGAGGTGCCGACCCCGCGGCCGATCGAGGTGCTGGCCCACTCGCCGCTGGTCTGCAACGGCCGGCACAGCTTCTCGGACTCCGCGTACTACAGCACCCGCAGCGGCGCCGGCGTCTTCGGCAGCGGCACCATGCGCTGGGTGGAGGGCCTGATGGCCGGGACCAGGGACGACGGCCGCGACCACGGGATGGACGCCCGGACCAGGCTCTTCGTCACCCGGACCACGGAGAACCTCTTCCGCGCCTTCGCCGCCGGGCCGGCCGGGCACACCAGGCCGGCCCGGGACAACCTCAAGGGCGTCTACGCCTAGCCGCCCCGCCGCCTCGACGCGCCTTGACGCCGCCCTGACGTACCGTCAGCCGTCCGAGCTCAGAAGGGACTTGACCGCGTAGCCGGCCGAGTCGGCGCCGGTGTGGCCGCCGAGGGTGACCGCGGCCACCGCGATCCGGCTGTCGTAGGCGACGAACCAGCCGTTGGTGCCGTCGCCGACCTCGGCGGTGCCGGTCTTGGCGCCGACCCCGCTGAAGCCGGAGAGCCGCGGGGCGGCGGTGCCGTACTGGGCGGTGCCGCGCATCATCGAGCGGATGGCGGCCGCGGCGGAGGGGGAGAGCGAGCGGGCGGCCGGGGTCTGCGGCAGGCTCGGCAACAGCACGGGCTGGCGGAAGGTCCCGGAGGCGACGGTGGCGGTGACCGAGGCCATGGTGAGCGGGCTGACCGCGACCTGGCCCTGGCCGATGGCGTCGCCGGCCCGCTCGTTCCGGCTGCCGCCGGGGTCGGGGACCGCCCCGTCCGGGGTGGGGACGCCGACCTGCCAGTTACCGTCCAGGCCGAAGACGCCGTCCGCCTCGTCCTTGATGTCGGTCATGCCCAGATGGTTGTCGGCGAGCCGGATGAAGGCGGTGTTGCAGGACATCTCGAAGTCCCGGGCGAGGGTGGAGCCGCTGGCGGACTCGTTGTCGACGTTGTGAAAGGTCTCACCGTTCACCATGACGGTGGGCGTACAGGTGGCGGGACTGCTGGTGGAGAGCCCGCCCTTGTCCAGCAGTGCGGCCGAGGTGATCAGCTTGAAGGTGGACCCGGGAGCGATGTGACCGGTCAGCGCCGTGGTCCCGCTAGGGTCCGCCACCGCCCGGATCTGCCCGTCCGAGGGGTCGATGGCGACCAGCGCGGTGGGCAGGCCCTTGAGTTCGGGGAGCCGTACCGCCTTCTCGGCGGCGGCCTGGAGGCTCGCGTCCAGGGTGGTGCGGAGGGTCGCCGGCTTGGGCTGGGTCACGGACTTGAGGACGCGCTTGGTCACCGCGCTGCCCTGCCCGTTGGAGCTCTCCGCGGCGACGACGGCGATGCCCTTGCCCGGGGTGCCGTTCAGCTGGCCCGCGTACTTGTCGGAGAGGGCGGAGACGATCGGGCCCAGCGACGGGTCGGCGGTGGTGTCCAGCACGGTCCCGTGCCGGTCGGTGATCTCCGTGCCGCTGGCCGGGATCGAGCCGGCGATGAGCTTCTCGCTGTCCTTCAGCCCGGGGTAGAGAACGTCGTTGTCCCAGCGCACCCGGGCCTGCCCGGCGTCGTTGGTGATGTCGAGGCGTCCGTCGTACGACCAGGCGCCGATGCCGGAGCCGAGCTTCAGCGAGGCCTGGAAGGAGACCCGGACGTCGGAGGGGTGGTCGGTGTCGCCGCCGGCCTCCGCCGAGACCTGACCGAACGTCAGCGACTGGACGCCGAGGTCCGAGCGGTAGGCGTCCAGGGCGCTCTGCGCGGTCTGCGGGCTGTCCGTCTCGCTGCCCGCCTGGTCGTCCCGCCCGGCCGACCAGTCGTCGAGGAACTTGTGGGCCAGGTCGGTCGCCTGCGAGGTGCTGGGCGCGCCGCCGACCGTCCCGATGCTGGTGCCGGAGCTTCCGCCGGTGTCGGTCAGGGCGTGGAGGATGTTGTACGCGCCGTACCCGCCGAAGCCGAGGATCCCCGCTGCGACGACCCCCACGATGCCCGTTGTCACACCACGCCGCATGCGCTTCACGCCCCCCAGACGTCCAGTCGGCCCCCCGACTTTGTTCGCATCCTAAACACATGTTCCAGCGGGCTGATCGGGGAGTGGGAGTGGTGTGTGCAAACCGTTACCCACGGGCACGGAGGGGGTTCCCGGGACGCGGAACGGCGCCGCACTCGGGGTCGAGTGCGGCGCCGCGGTGGTTGCCGACTAGCCGACCAGCACGTCCCGGGCGACGTAGCCCGCCGAGAGGACGCCCTGCTTGCCGCCGACCGTCAGCGCGCCGACGGCCAGGCCGTTGCCCTGGTCGTAGGCGGCGAACCAGCCGTTGGTGCCGTTCGCCGTCTCCGCCGTGCCGGTCTTGGCGCCGCCGTTGATCCCGGTCATCCGGGGGGCCGCGGTGCCGTACTGCGCGGTGGCCGCCATCATCTGGCGGACCAGGGAGGCGGTGTTCGCCGAGATCGGCCGGGCCGCGGTGACCTGCTTCAGTCCGGGGACGAGGATCGGCTGGTGGAAGCCGCTGTCCGCGATGGTCGCCGCGATGGAGGCGATCACCAGCGGGTTCATCGTCACCTGGCCCTGGCCGATGGTCTGTTCGGCCTGCATGTTCTTGCTGTCCTCGACCGGGACGCTCGGGTCCGCGCTCGGCACCCCGATCGACCAGCTGCCCAGGCCGAAGACGCTGTCCGCCTCGTCCTTGAGGTCGCCGAACTTCAGCTTCCGGGTGGACTCGTTGATGAAGGCGGTGTTGCAGGACATCGCGAAGTCCTGCATCAGGTTGTTGCCGGTGGCCTTCTCGTTGTCCATGTTGTGGAAGGTCTGGCCGTTGATCACGGTCTTCGCCACGCAGGGCACCGAGTCCGAGGGCTTCGCCCCGGCCTTGTCGATCAGCGCCGAGGCGGTGATCATCTTCATCGTCGAGCCGGGGGCCGCCGCACCGCCGATCGCCGCGTTCCCGGCGAGCGCCCGGATCTCGCCGGTCCGGTAGTCGAGGGCGACCACCGAGGACGGCATCTTCTTGTTGTGCGGGTCCTTGATCGCCTTCTCGGCCCGGGCCTCCACCGAGGCGTCCAGGGTGGTGTGGACGGTGCCGGGCTTGGCGGGGGTGAAGGCGGTCATGCTGCGCAGCGTCTTGCCCGAGGCGTCGGTGACCGCGACCCCGGTCCCGGGCGCCTTCTGCACCTTGGCCGCGTAGGTGGTGTCCAGCGAGGCCAGCATGTTGGCCAGGGACGGGTACGCGGCGGCGGTCAGCGCCCGGCCGTTGCGGTCCACGACGTTCGCGGTGGTCGCCGGGGTCGAACCGGTCTTCAGCCGCTCGCCGGTGGCGAGGCCCGGGTGGAGGACGTCGGTGGCCCAGTGGACGACCGGCTTCCCGCCGATGTCCAGGACGTCCGCCGCGCCGGCGTAGGACCAGGGGTGGCCGGCGACCGTCGCGGTCACCTGGAAGGTGCTCCGCAGGGCGTGGGTCACCTTGGGGTCCGCCGCGCCGACGGTGGCCGAGCCCAGCGTCAGCGCCGAGGGGTGGAGGCCGTTCCGATAGTTCGTCAGATCCGAGAGGGCGGTGGACTTGTCGTCCGTCCGACCGGCCGCCGAGTCCAGGTTCCCGGACTGCCAGTCCTTGAGGAACGCGGTCACCGCCTCGGCCGCCTGGGCTCGGGTGGGGGTGGTGGTGACCGGCGGGGGCGCGCTCCGCGCCGAGGACTTGTCCGAGCCCGATCCGCCGCCGGAGCCGGAGGTCAGCGCGTACGCGCCGTACGCGCCGCCGCAGACCAGCACGAGGCAGAGGGCGCCGATCGTCCAGGGGCGCGAACCGCCGGGAAGCCCGGAGAGGCCGAAGCGCCGGGAGGGGGGCCGCCCGTGGCCGCCGTCGTCCTGGCCGGGGTCGGCGCCGGGCCCGGGCCGGCCGTAGCCGCCGCTCGGGTCGTACTGCCCCGCCTGGCCGTACTGCTGCCCTGCCTGGCCGTACTGCTGCCCCGCCTGCTGGTACGGGCCGGGCCGGCCGTACTGGGCGCCCTGGCCGTACTGCTGCCCAGGCTGGCCGCCGTACTGCCCGGGCTGGCCGCCGTACTGCTGGCCGGCCTGGCCGTACTGCGCCCCCTGGCCGTCGTACTGCTGCCCGGCCTGGCCGTACTGCCCGGCTTGGTTGTGCGGGCGTGAGCCAGTCTGGTCGTACGGGCCGCCTTGGCCGTACGGGCCGTTCTGGCCGTACTGCCCGGTCTCGGGCGTGTCCTGCATGATCTCTCCGCTGGATGCGTGGTGATGCGGCGTGGCGCGAGAGCGCCCACCTTGCCGGACTGGGCAACGGGATCGTACGCGGAGAAGTTGCGGGCCGGGCGCTACGGATGCGTCGTCTGCGGCAGTTGTGGACAGACCGTTACACAGGGCGCTCTGCGCACAGACCGCCCACATGCCCCACCGGGGACGGACCGCCCGCCGGGCGGTTGTCCGGGGCCGGGCCGGCGGCCTGTCAGGATTGGGGCGTGACTGGAACGCTCGTGCTCGCCGGAACGCCCATCGGAGACGTCTCGGACGCCCCGCCCCGCCTCGCCGAGGAGCTGGCCGCGGCGGACATCGTCGCCGCCGAGGACACCCGGCGGCTCCGCCGCCTCACCACCTCGCTCGGCGTCACCCCGCGCGGCCGGGTGGTCTCCTACTTCGAGGGCAACGAGTCGGCCCGCACCCCCGAGCTGGTCGCCGAGCTCACCGGCGGGGCCAGGGTGCTGCTGGTCACCGACGCCGGGATGCCGTCCGTCTCGGACCCGGGCTACCGGCTGGTGGCCGCGGCGGTCGAGGAGGGGGTGCGGATCACCGCCGTGCCGGGCCCCTCCGCGGTGCTCACCGCGCTGGCCCTCTCCGGGCTGCCGGTGGACCGCTTCTGCTTCGAGGGATTCCCGCCGCGCAAGTCCGGGGAGCGTGCCGCCCGGTTCCGCGAGCTGGCCGCCGAGCCGCGGACGATGGTCTTCTTCGAGTCCACCCACCGGATCGCGGAGTGCCTGGCGGCGATGGCCGACGCGCTGGGCGCGGACCGCCCGGCGGCGGTCTGCCGGGAGCTCACCAAGACCTACGAGGAGGTCCGGCGCGGCCCGCTGGGCGAGCTCGCGGAGTGGGCGAAGGAAGGGGTGCGCGGCGAGATCACCGTGGTGGTCCACGGCGCGCCGCCGGCCGAGGCGGCCCCGGCCGACCCCGCCGAGCTGGCCCGCCGGGTCGCCGAGCGGGAGGCGGCGGGGGAGCGGCGCAAGGAGGCGATCGCGGCCGTGGCGCAGGCGGCGGGGCTGCCGAAGCGGGAGGTCTTCGACGCCGTGGTGGCGGCGAAGCACGGAGGCGGCGGGGGCGCATAAGGCGCGCGAAGGGCGCGCGCCGGCCGGGGCGGCGGAGGTGATCGCGCCTTCCGGGAAATACCCGGGTACAGGGAACGCCAAATGCAGACCAAGGCGCGCCAAGCCTCAACAAAACCCCGCCAAGTCCCAGTCAAGCTTGGGTGAAACGGGAATTCCCGGGGTCCCTGTCGGGGATTTTCTTGAGCGGTAAGGGAAAATCCCTGGATATCGGGAGAGCACCATGAGCGAGGCCGTACAGGAGGCGTACGCGTTCGTCTGCCTCAACTGCGGGCACGGCTGGGAACAGGCGTACGAGATCGAGCATCGGACCACTCCTGACGGGCGTGTCGTCTGCGACTACCACGCCAACGGCGTCCGCGTGCCGTCCCCGCTGAGCCAGCCCTCCTGCCCGGGCTGCGGCGGTACCCACGTCCGGATCATGGGCGCCGGCCGGGTCGCCAACCTGGACGGCTACTCGCACGCCGTGCGGCCGAGCGGCGCCTGGCAGGAGCGGGCGGACCGGGCCCGTGCGGAGCGGGAGCGCGAATCGGCGGCCCACGCGCCGCGCCGGCCGGCCCGCCGCCGTCGCCTCCACCTGCCCTTCCACTTCCGCCTCCGGCGTCACCACACCACCCCGGAGGCCTGAGCACGGGCCCGGCGCCCTCGGCTCAGGTCGCCGAGGCGGTGGCGCTCGACGCCGAGGTGGTTCCGCCGCTGCCTCCGCCGGTGGCCCCGCCGCTGCCTCCGCCGCCGGACGCTGGGGAGGAGGCGCCGCGGGTGGTCCCCGGGGCGGACGCGCTGTGGGTGACGGCCGTCGGGGTGGCGCTCGTCGGCGAGGACGGCGAGGGCGGCGGGCTCGACGAGGCCGGCGAACTGGGGCCGGTCGTCGGGCTGCCGGTCGTCGGGTTGCTGGTCGGCGGAGCGGTGGTCGGCTTGGTGGTGGTGGGCTTGGTGCTGGTCGGCGTGGTGGGCGCGCCGCCGCCGGTCGTCGGCCGTACGGTCGGGCTGGAGCCGCCGCCCGGGGTGTGGGCCGTGCCGCCGCCCGTCGAGGGAAGGGCGCCGCCTACGCCGCCGCCCACGGTGCTCGGCCCGCCGTAGCCGCCGGAGCCGCCAGAGGAGCCGCCGGAACGGCCGCTGCCGTGGGTCGCGGCGCTGGTCGCGCTCGCGTCGCCGGCGGCGGCGCTGCTGCTGGCCGCCGTCCCGGGGCTGGGCGTGCTCGGGCCGCCGGTGCTGGCCAGCGCAGCGCCGACCCCGATACCGGCCGCGATGATCGCCGCCGCGCCGCCCGCGGCGAACCGGCCGCGCCACCACGGGCGGGCGGCATGCCGCCCGCCGGGGCCGTTCCCCGAGCCGTCCGCGCCGCCACCGCCGAATCCACCACCGCCGGCTCCCACGCCCGCCGGGACGGGGGCGGCGGAGGTCGGCCAGGCCGCGTGCTCGGTGGCCGCCGCCGCGGCGGCCAGGCCCGCGACGCCGAACGGCGTGGGGCCGGGCGTGCCCCCGGTGGGCGGGGTCGGGTACTCCCCGGCGCCGGAACGGGCGCCGGAACCTGTGCCGGTGCCGGTGGGTGAGCCGAAACCGGTTCCCGCCGCGCCCCAGGACGGCCGCTGCCGCCCGTCCAAGGAGCCGGAGCCGGGGGCGGCGGCCGGGGCCTCGGAGGAGCCGGTGCCCCAGGAGACGCGGGGCGCCGGTCGGTCGAAGGCGAGGGGAGCGCCCCACGGCGAGGGCGTCCCCGCCACCGGCGTCGCGGCCTCTCCGTCGGCCGCGGCGGCCGCCGCGGCGCCTGCCGCGGCACCTGCGGCGCCTGCGGCGCCCGCCGCGCCGAGCGCCCCCGCCGCGGCGATCCGCGGGTCGCCGGTCGCCGGGGTGTCGTCGTTCCGCCGGCCGGCGCCGGAACCCGTGCCCCCGGTCCCCGGCGCACCGGTGGGCGCGCCCGGCGGGGTCGCGCTCGCGTCCGCCGCGTCCGCCCAGGCCGCGCCGGTGGAGCGCCAGTCGGAGGGGGTGCGGTAGCCCGGCGGCGGGCTGTCCAGCGGGTCGGCGGCCGGATGCCGGCCGACGGCCAGCGTCAGCGAGGTCGGCAGCCAGCCGGTCTGCTCGGAGTCGGCGTCCGGCGGGGCGTCGCCGATCGCGTCGGTCGCGCTGCGCAGCACCTCGTTGGGGGTGGGCCGGCTCTCCGGGGACTTCCGCAGGCAGGCCGCGACCAGTTCGCGCAGCTCCGCCGGGATCCGGTCGAGCTCGGGCTCCCGGTGGACCACCCGGTAGAGCAGCGCGGGGGTGGCGCCCTCGCCGAACGGGCCGCTGCCGCTCGCCGCGTACGCCAGCACGGCGCCGAGGGAGAAGACGTCGGACGGCTCGTCCGCCGCGTTCCCCTCGATCTGCTCGGGGGACATGAAACCGGGGGAGCCGACCACCATCCCGGTCCTGGTGAGCTGGCTGGCCTCGGCGGCCTTGGAGATGCCGAAGTCGATCAGCCGCGGGCCCTCGACGTCGAGGAGGACGTTGGACGGCTTGAGGTCGCGGTGGACCACGCCGGCCGCGTGCACCGCCGCCAGCGCCTCGGCCAGGCCCGCGGCCAGCCGCCAGACCGACCACGGCGGCAGGGGGCCGTGCTCGCGGACGAACTCGGTGAGGGAGGGCCCGGGCACGAACTCGGTGGCCAGCCAGGGCGGAGAGGCCAGCGGATCGGCGTCCACCACGGCGGCCGTGAAGGCGCCGCCGACCGCCCGGGCCGAGGTGACCTCGCGGGCGAACCTGGCCCGGAACTCCGGGTCGTCGGCGAGCTCCGGCCGCACCACCTTCAGCGCCACCCGCCGGCCGCCCGGCGATCTGCCCAGATAGACCTGGCCCATCCCGCCGGCGCCGAGCCGGGCCAGCACCCGGTAGCCCGCGACCTTGCGCGGGTCCTGCTCGATCAAGGGCTCCACGGCGTGCCCCTCCCCCTGTGAGTCTGCTGAGCCTCGTGCGGCGGGGCGGGATGCGCCGTGCCGTCCCCGCTATTCTCCGACGTCTTCTACCCAGGGAACACCTCGGCCGCCCGTCCGGGGATGTCGGTAGTGAGCCAATCCCGTAACAAGGGGCGTGCGGGGGTGGAACGCGCCCGGGGGAGTGCGCCGGATCCCCGCCCACCTGCGTCGCGGGAGCCCGTGCGGGCACCCCGGTCCCCAGCGGTCCCGGGGGCCGCGGAACTCGGTTCTTGAGGGCTTCGCCCGGCCGTTAGGATCTCCCCATGGCGGCCACAACGAACGACAGCACCTCCGGGGCCACGGCGGCGACGGACGGCGGAAGCAGTGACACCGCGGCGAAGCGGTACTACGTCACCACGCCGATCTACTACGTCAACGACCGGCCCCACCTCGGCCACGCCTATACGACCGTCGCGGGCGACGTGCTCACCCGCTGGCACCGCCAGCGGGGCGAGAAGGTGTGGTACCTCACCGGCACGGACGAGCACGGTCAGAAGATCATGCGCACCGCCGAGGCGAACGGCGTGCGCCCGCAGGAGTGGACGGACAAGCTCGTCGAGGAGGCCTGGAAGCCGCTCTGGCGGCATCTGGACATCCAGAACGACGACTTCATCCGCACCACCGAGAAGCGGCACACCGACCGGGTGCAGGAGTTCGTCCAGGACCTGTACGACAAGGGCGAGATCTACCAGGGCGGCTACGAGGGCCCGTACTGCGTCGCCTGCGAGGAGTACAAGACCGGCGACCAGCTGATCGACGGCGAGAACGGCGAGAAGCTCTGCGCGGTGCACAAGCGGCCGGTGGAGATGCTCAAGGAGGAGAACTACTTCTTCAAGCTCTCCGAGTACGGCCCCAAGCTGCTCGAGCACTACGCCGCCCACCCGGAGTTCATCCAGCCGGAGTCGGCGCGGAACGAGGTGCTCCGCTTCGTCGAGCAGGGCCTTGAGGACCTGTCGATCTCCCGGTCCACCTTCGACTGGGGCGTGCGGGTACCGTGGGACCCGGCGCACGTCATCTACGTGTGGGTGGACGCCCTCCTCAACTACGCGACCGCGGTCGGGTACGGCTCCGACCAGGAGCGCTTCGAGTCCACCTTCCCGGCCGACGTCCACCTGGTGGGCAAGGACATCCTGCGGTTCCACGCGGTGATCTGGCCGGCCATGCTGATGGCCAACGGGCTGCCGCTGCCCAGGCGCGTCATCGCCAACGGCTGGCTGATGGTCGGCGGCGAGAAGATGTCGAAGTCGAACCTGACCGGCATCGCCCCGCAGGACCTCACCGAGCACTTCGGCGTGGACGCCTACCGCTGGTACTTCCTGCGGGCCATCCAGTTCGGCCAGGACGGCTCGTTCTCCTGGGAGGACTTCTCCGCCCGCTACACCTCCGAACTCGCCAACGACTACGGCAACCTGGCCTCCCGGGTGGCCGCGATGGTCGGCAAGTACTTCGGCGGGGCCCTGCCGGCGGCCACCGCGGCCGGGGAGGCCGAGGAGGCGCTGGCCGAGGGGCTCAAGAGGGCGGCGGCCACCGCCGACGAGGCGATCGGCGAGCGGCTGGACTTCGCCGGCGGCATCTCGGCGGTCTTCGACTTCATCAAGGACGTCAACGGCTACCTCACCGAGCAGCAGCCCTGGAAGGTCGCGAAGGACGAGTCCCCCGAGGCGCAGGCCCGGCTGGCGACCATCCTGTACACCGCGGCCGAGTCCCTGCGGGCGGCGGCCGTGCTGCTCAACCCGGTGATGCCGGAGAGCTCGGCCAAGCTGTGGGAGTCGCTGGGCGCGGAGGCGGCCGGGCTCGGCCCGATCGCCGAGCAGCGGATCGGCCGGGTCGCGGAGTGGGGCCTGCTGCCGGCGGGGGCGACGGTGACCAAGGGCGCCGTCCTCTTCCCGCGGCTCGAGGAGCCCAAGAAGGACGAAGCGAAGGGCTGAGCAGGCGCGTGGGCAAGTCGAAGAGGGCGCGGGAGCAGGAGGCGGTTCCGCCTCCGCTCCCAGAGCCGCTGGCGGTGCCGGTCGCGGACTCGCACACCCATCTGGACATGCAGTCGCAGTTCCACGGGCCCGAGGAGGCGGTGGCGAAGGCGGCCGCGGTCGGGGTGACGGACCTGGTCCAGGTCGGCTGCGACCTGGCCGGATCCCGGTGGGCGGCGGAGGTCGCCGGCCGCCTCGCCCACGTCCACGCGACCGTGTCGCTGCATCCGAACGAGGCGCCGCGGATCGTGCTGGGCGACCCGGACGAGTGGTCGGGGCGGTCGCGGGAGCCGGGGGGCGCGGAGGCGCTGGAGGCGGCGCTCGCCGAGATCGACGCGCTGGCGGGGCTGCCGCAGGTGGTCGGGGTCGGGGAGACCGGGCTCGACTACTTCCGGACCGGGCCCGAGGGCGTGGAGGTGCAGCAGGAGTCCTTCCGGCGGCACGTCGCGATCGCCAAGCGGCACGGGAAGGCGCTGGTCATCCACGACCGCGAGGCCCACGAGGACGTGCTGCGGATCCTCGCCGAGGAGGGCGCGCCGGAGCGGACCGTCTTCCACTGCTACTCCGGCGACGCCGAGATGGCCAAGGTCTGCGCCGAGCACGGGTACTTCATGTCCTTCGCCGGCAACGTCACCTTCGGTTCCGCGCAGGCGCTGCGCGACGCGCTGGCCGTGGTGCCGCGGGAGCTGCTGCTGGTGGAGACGGACGCGCCGTTCCTCACCCCGGCGCCGTTCCGGGGCCGGCCGAACGCGTCGTACCTGGTGCCGGTGACGATGCGGGCGATCGCTGAGGTGCGCGGCGAGGATCTGGACGCGCTGTGCGCGGCGGTGGCGGCGAACACGGCCCGGGCCTTCGCCTTCTGAGCGCTCCGGGTCCCGGACGAAGCCCGGCGGGCGGAACCGGGGCCGCGGGGTTCGAGAAAGTATCCTGTGCAGCGTGAGTACCAGCCCCGGCGCCTCCGCGCCCTCCGCCGAGGACGCTCTTCTCGGTCCCGCGGACATCCGCGAGCTCGCGTCGGCGCTCGGCGTCCGGCCGACCAAGCAGCGCGGACAGAACTTCGTGATCGACGCCAACACGGTGCGGCGGATCGTCCGCGCCGCGGACGTCCGTCCGGAGGACGTGGTGGTGGAGGTCGGCCCGGGCCTGGGCTCGCTCACCCTCGGATTGCTCCAGGTCGCGGACCGGGTCACCGCGATCGAGATCGACGAGATCCTCGCCCGCCACCTGCCGACCACCGTCGCCGCCCGGCTCCCCGAGCGCGCCGACCGGTTCGCGCTGCTGCACCAGGACGCCCTCACCGTCACCCCGGAGGACCTCCCCGGGCCGCCGCCCACCGCGCTGGTCGCCAACCTCCCGTACAACGTCGCCGTCCCGGTGCTGCTGCACATGCTGGAGCGGTTCCCCTCGCTGGAGCGGGTGCTGGTGATGGTGCAGTCCGAGGTCGCCGACCGGCTCGCCGCCAAGCCCGGCGGCAAGCTGTACGGCGTCCCCTCGGTGAAGGCCGCCTGGTACGCCGAGGTGAAGCGGGCCGGGGCGATCGGCCGGAACGTCTTCTGGCCGGCGCCGAACGTGGACTCAGGACTGGTCTCGCTGGTCCGCCGCGACCCGCCGTCCACCACCGCCGCCCGCCGGGACGTCTTCGCCGCCGTGGACGCGGCCTTCGCCCAGCGCCGCAAGACCCTGCGGGCCGCGCTGGCCGGCTGGGCGGGCTCCCCGCAGGCCGCCGAGGAGGCGCTGGCCGCCGCCGGGATCGACCACCGGCTGCGCGGAGAGGCGCTCACCGTCGAGCAGTTCGCCGCCCTCGCCGAGCACCGCCCCCGGCCCGCGCAAGTATGATCTCCGGTCGGCCCCGGGCAGCCGCGGCGACCGCCGCCGCCCCGAGGCACCGCAAGAGTCCCCAGTAGCAGGAGTTCCCGACCATGCCGAGTTCCGGTCCCGTCACCGTCCGCGTGCCCGCGAAGGTGAACGTGCAGCTCGCGGTCGGCGGGCGGCGCGACGACGGCTTCCACGGCCTGGCCACCGTCTTCTTCGCGGTGGGCCTCTTCGACGAGGTCACCGTGACCCCCGCGGAGACCCTGCGGATCACCGCCTCGGGGCCGGACGCCCACCAGGTGCCGCTGGACGGGAGCAACCTGGCCGCCAAGGCCGCCAGGATCCTCGCCCAGCGCTACGGCCTGGAGCCGAACGTCCATCTCCACATCGCCAAGGACATCCCGGTGGCGGGCGGGATGGCCGGCGGCAGCGCGGACGCGGCGGCGGCCCTGGTCGGCTGCGACGCCCTCTGGGGGATCGGCGCCGGGCGCCCCGAACTCCTGGGCCTGGCTGGGGAGTTGGGCAGCGATGTGCCGTTCGGTCTGGTCGGCGGGGTGGCTCTGGGGCGCGGCCGGGGCGAGCTGCTGACCCCGGTGGAGACCGTCGGCGAGTACCACTGGGTCTTCGCGGTCGCCGAGGGCGGCCTCTCCACCCCGGAGGTGTACCGGGAGTGCGACCGGCTGCGGGAGGCGGCCGCCGCCGGGGGCTCGCACGCCGCCGCCGTGCCGGTCCCGGAGCCCTCGCAGGAGCTGCTGGAGGCCCTGGCCGACGGGGATCCGGTGGCGCTCGGCGCGGCGCTCTTCAACGACCTGCAGCCGGCCGCCCTCCAGCTGCGCCCCGACCTGGCCGACACCCTGCGCGCCGGCACCGAGGGCGGCGCGCTCGGGTCGCTGGTCTCCGGCTCCGGACCGACCTGCGCCTTCCTGGCCAAGGACGCCGAGGCGGCGGAGGCCGTCGCGGAGGGGCTGCTGCGCTCCGGCACCTGCCGCTCGGTGCGGCGGGCGACCGGCCCGGTCCCGGGCGCGACCGTCGTCCCGGGCTGAGCCGGGCGCGCCGCCGGGCCTTTCGGCGAGGCGGCATAAGACGGCGGTCCGCCTACGAACTGTTGTTTTCGGCGGCGAGACCGGAATATCGCCTCGCTCGGCCCCTTCCGTTCAGTCCATCTCGTCGTCCGCGTCGTTCTCGTCGTTCTCGGCCTTGGGCGGCTTGGACAGGAGGGCGCGGGCCTGCTCGGCGGCGCGGGCGGTGTTCTCGGCGACGAAGTCCAGGAAGCGGGCCACGTTCTCCAGGCGGACGCCGGCCGGGGTCTCCGGGCCGAGGACGTCCACCCCCTCCCGGGCGGTGTCGACTATCCGGGCGGTGGCCCGGGCGCTGGCGGCCATCGAGCGGTACCAGATGTCGTCGTCGAGGACGTAGCGCTCGCGGCGGCGGTCGTCCCGCTCCCGGCTGAGCATGCCCTGGTCCTCCAGGAAGGTGACCGCCTTGGAGATGGACGCCGGGCTGACCTGGAGGCGCTGGACGAGCTCGGCCGCGGTGAGGCTGCCGGAGTCGGCCAGGGTGAGGGCGGCCATCACCCGGGACATCATCTTGGGCAGTCCGGACGCCATCATGACGGTGGTGAACTGCTCCTCGTACTCGCGTACCGCCTCGGCGTCGCGCCCGTAGGCGGCGGGGGGCGCCTCCGCGCCCCTGGCCGCCGGGGTGCCGCCCTGCCGGCGTCGGTGGGCGCGGCGCTCGGTGGCCCGGTGTGCCAGGTCGGCTCGGTAGGAGGTGGGGCCGCCGTTGCGCATCACCTCGCGGGTGATGGTCGAGGTCGGCCGGTCCATCCGCCGGGCGATCTCCGCGTAGGCGAGGCCGTCGGCCAGCCCCAGCGCGATCTGCTGACGTTCCTGCTGGCTGAGCCTGCCTCCAGGCATCACGACCTCCTCGGTGCTCCGCGACGGGACGACTCTAGCCTTCACTTCCAGTCCATTGCAACGAACTGACAGCGGTATGTTGCGTTGAACCGCGAGCCATTGCAACGATTTTATGGCGTTTAACTGGCGCTATGCAGTCATGAAGCAACGGAGGTGTTGCCAGTTCAATGAACGCAACGTAGCGTTTCCATCATCGGAAACAACAGATCGAAGGAGCGGACGATGCACACGTTCGAGACCACCAGCCCGATCGCCGCCGTCGTGGACATCCCCGCCGGCCGCATCCAGCTCATCGCCGCCGACCGGGCCGACACGGTGGTGGAGATCCGGCCCGCGAACCCCGCCAGGAACCGGGACGTGAAGGCCGCCGAGCAGGTCCTGGTCGACTACGGGGAGGGGGTGCTGCGGATCGGCGTCCCGCCGGCCAGGCACAAGGTCCTCGGCCACTCCGGGGCCGTCGAGGTGACCGTCCAGCTCCCGGCCGGCTCCCGGGTCGAGGCGAAGGCCGCCGCCGCCGAACTCCGCGGCGTCGGACGGCTCGGCGACGTCTCCTACCGGAGCGCGCAGGGCCCGGTGAAGCTCGACGAGGCAGCGAGCGCCAGGATCAGCCTGGCCGACGGCGGCGTCACGGTCGGCCGGCTGGGCGGGGCCGCCGAGATCGGCACCCAGCAGGGGGACATCCGGATCACCGAGGCGCTGGGCGGCGAGGTCCTGCTGAGCACGCAGAAGGGCGACATCTCGGTGGAGGCCGGCCGCGGGGTCTCCGGAACGCTGGACGCCGGCACCTCCTACGGCCGGATCGACAACGCCCTGCGGAACGCCGAGGGCGCCGACGCGGGCCTGAGGATCCGCGCCACCACCTCCTACGGCGACATCACCGCCCGCAGCCGCTGACCCCGGCCGGGCGCTCGACGGACGCGTCCCCGTCCGAGGCCCGGTGCGGAGCCCGGCGGCCCCAGGCCGCCGGGCTCTTCGCGCTCCGGCCCCGGGCTACGCTGGGGGGACCCAACCGATCGTTCCCACCGTCCCCGGGAGAGCAGCGCCAGTGGCCGTGAACCTCGCGACCGTCGAGTCCGTGAGCAAGGTGTACGGCACGCGTGCCGTCCTCGACGGGGTGACCGTCGGCGTCAGTGAGGGGGACCGGATCGGTGTCGTCGGACGCAACGGCGACGGCAAGACCACCCTCACCCGCATCCTGGCCAAGATGGAGGAGCCGGACTCCGGCCGGGTCACCCACCAGGGCGGACTCCGCCTCGGCGTCCTCGACCAGGGCGACTCCCTCGATCCGGCGGCCACCGTCCGGCACGAGGTGATCGGCGACCTCGCCGACCACGAGTGGGCCGGCGACGCCCGGATCCGGGACGTCCTCACCGGTCTCTTCGGCGGGCTCGACCTGCCCGGCTTCCCGGTCGGCCTGGACACCGTGATCGGCCCGCTCTCCGGCGGTGAGCGCCGCCGCATCGCGCTGGCCAAGCTGCTGATCGGCGACCACGACGTGCTGGTCCTCGACGAGCCGACCAACCACCTGGACGTCGAGGGGATCTCCTGGCTGGCCGGGCACCTCCGGGCGCGCCGCTCGGCCCTGGTGGTGGTCACCCACGACCGCTGGTTCCTGGACCAGGTCTGCACCCGGATGTGGGACGTCCAGTCCGGCGCCGTCCACGAGTACGAGGGCGGCTACTCCGACTACGTCTTCGCCCGCGCCGAGCGCGAGCGCCGGGCCGCCACCGAGGAGGCGAAGCGGCAGAACCTGATGCGCAAGGAGCTGGCCTGGCTGCGCCGGGGGGCGCCCGCCCGCACCTCCAAGCCGCGCTTCCGGATCGAGGCCGCCAACGAGCTGATCGCGGACGTCCCCCCGCCCCGGGACAAGGTGGAGCTGCTGAAGTTCGCCAACAGCCGGCTCGGCAGGACGGTCTTCGACCTGGAGGACGTCACCGTCCAGGCCGGCGAGAAGACCCTGCTGGAGCGGCTGACCTGGCAGCTCGGCCCGGGTGACCGGATCGGCCTGGTCGGCGTGAACGGCGCCGGCAAGACCTCGCTGATGCGGGCGATGCAGCAGGCCTGGGAGAGCCAGGGCGACGTCCAGCCCGCCGGCGGGGTGATCAAGGTCGGCAAGACCGTCCGCCTGGCCTATCTCTCCCAGGAGGTCACCGAGTTGGACCCGGCGCTGCGGGTGCTGGAGGCCGTCGAGCGGGTCCGCGGGCGGGTGGACCTCGGCAAGGGCCGCGAGCTCAGCGCCGGGCAGCTCTGCGAGACCTTCGGCTTCGGCAAGGACAAGCAGTGGACGCCGGTCGGCGACCTCTCCGGCGGCGAGCGCCGCCGGCTCCAGCTGCTGCGGCTGCTGATGGACGAGCCCAACGTGCTGTTCCTGGACGAGCCGACCAACGACCTGGACATCGAGACCCTGGCCCAGCTGGAGGACCTGCTGGACGGCTGGCCCGGCTCGATGGTGGTGGTCTCGCACGACCGCTACTTCATCGAGCGGGTGACCGACACCGTCCAGGCGCTGCTCGGCGACCGCCGGCTGCGGATGCTGCCGGGCGGCATCGACGAGTACCTGGAGCGGCGGCAGCGGATGGCCGAGCAGTCGGCGGCGGCGCAGGCGCCGAAGGCCCGGGGGGCGGCGGCCAGGGCCGCCGAGGGAGCGCCGAAGGCCCAGGCCTCCGCGGCGGAGATCCGGGCCGCGCAGAAGGAGATGGCCAGGATCGAGCGGCAGATGACCAAGCTGGAGGAGCGCGAGGCCAAGCTGCACGCCCAACTGGCGGAGAACGCCACCGACTTCGCGAAGGTGGCCGAGCTGGACGGCAAGCTGCGGGAGGCCACCGCGGAGCGCGAGGCGCTGGAGCTGAACTGGCTGGAGCTGGCCGAACGGGTGGGCTAACGCCCGGCGGAGGCCGATTTCGTGATCGGCGGGGTGACCGGGTAGTGTTCTTCCCGCGCCCAGCCCCAATAGCTCAGTCGGCAGAGCGTCTCCATGGTAAGGAGAAGGTCTACGGTTCGATTCCGTATTGGGGCTCCAGCAGGAAGGCCTCCCGTCAAGTGACGGGAGGTCTTCCGCACGTTTTCTCCCTGTTCTCTCCCGCGTTCTCGTGCTTCTCTCACCTTCTACCCCCCGGTACCGTGGCGCTCCGCATACGAAGTGCGTTCTGATGGGGCGTCACCGCCGAGTCCGGAGGCGTCGTGAGCCGGCGGCGGAGGGGGGAGGCACCGTGGGCGTACGGCTGGTCGTCGTCGACGACCACCGGTTGCTGGCCGAGGCGCTCGCTGCGGCGCTCCAGTTGCGCGGGCACCGGGTGCTCGCGGTCGGGACGCCGGTCGGATCGGCGGTGGAACTGGTGGTCAACCGCAGGCCGGAGGTCTGCCTGCTGGGTCTCGCGCATCCGGGGGAGCCGGGGGCCTGCGAGCCGGTGCGGCGGATCCGCGCCGAGCGGCCCGATGTGCCGGTCGTGGTGATGGGCCCGGTCAGCGACCTCAAGGGGGTGGCCGCGGCCTTCGGCGCGGGCGCCTTCGGCTATGTCCGCAGCGACGAGCGGATCGAGGTGGTGGAGCGCGCGCTCAACCGGGTGCGCGCGGGCGAGGCCGCGGTCTGGCCGGAGCTGCTGCAGGCCGCGTTCGAGCACCTGCTGCAGCCGGCGCCGGAGCCGGACGACGAGGCGCTGCGGCTGCTGCGGATGCTGACCCGGCGGGAGATCGAGGTCCTGATGCGGATCGCCGAGGGTGAGGACACCCGGGCGATCGCCGCCGGGATGGGGATCGCGCCGAGCACCGCCCGCACCCATGTGCAGCGGGTGCTGATGAAGCTGGGGGCGCGCACCCGGCTGGAGGCGGCGGCGGTGGCCGCCCGTACCGGGTTGCTGGAGCGGGCGTCCCGCGAGGAGTAGCGGGGCGACAAGCGCTCAACAATTCCGAACAAGATCACACATGCGCAGTCCCGGGCGGGATTTCGCGGCGATGGGGAGGGGTGACGCGCTTCTCCATGCTCTTGGCTGTTGACCCGTGCTTGGTAATGTTCGATTATGTTGCTGGTGTGCGGTGAACCGAGCAGCGGATTGAGCGAGCCGAGGAGAACGCAGTGAAGAAGACCAGCACGCGCCTGGCCGACGGACGGGAGTTGATCTACTACGACTCCCGCGACGACCGGGTGCGCGACGCCGTCGACCAGCGGCCGCTGGAGGCCACCCGCACCTCCTCGGAGATCAGGTACGACGCGGTCCGGGACGACTGGGTGGTGGTCGCCTCGCACCGCCAGGGCCGGATCTACCACCCGCCGGCGGACGAGTGCCCGCTCTGCCCCTCCCGGGACGGCCGGCACAGCGAGATCCCGGACACCGACTACGAGGTCGCCGTCTTCGAGAACCGCTTCCCCTCGCTCACCCCGAGCCCCGTGGGCGCCCCCGAGGCGGTCGAGGGCGCGCTGCCCGGCAACGGCCGCTGCGAGGTGGTCTGCTTCACCTCGGACCACCACGCCTCCTTCGCCGACCTCGACGAGGAGCAGGCCCGGCTGGTGCTGGACGCCTGGACCGACCGCACCGCGGAACTCTCCGCGCTCCCCGGCGTCGAGCAGGTCTTCTGCTTCGAGAACCGCGGCGCCGAGATCGGCGTCACCCTCGGCCACCCGCACGGGCAGATCTACGCCTACCCCTTCATCACCCCGCGCACCGAGCGGATGATCGCGTCCGCCGCCGCCCACCGCCGCCGTACCGGCCGCAACCTCTTCGACGACCTCCTCGCGGCCGAGCTGCGGGACCCGGCCCGGGTGGTCGTCAAGGGCGAGCACTGGACCGCGTTCGTGCCGTTCGCCGCGCACTGGCCGTACGAGGTCCACCTCTACCCCAACCGGCGGGTGCCCGACCTCCTCGCCCTGGACGAGGCCGAGCGGGCCGAGTTCCCCCGCGTCTACCTCGACCTGCTGCGCCGCTTCGACCGCCTCTTCGAGCCCGGCGAGGGGGCCGGCGACGAGGCCGCCGCCGACGCCGGCCGGCCCGCGCCCACGCCGTACATCGCGGCCTGGCACCAGACGCCCGGCCGGGCGCGCGGGGCCGACGGCGGCGAACTGGCCCTCCACCTCGAACTGTTCACCATCCGGCGTACCGTGGGGAAGCTCAAGTACCTGGCCGGGTCCGAGTCCGGCATGGACGTCTTCATCAACGACGTGTCGCCGGAGCAGGCGGCGCGCCGCCTGCGGGAGGTCGGTGAACGGTGAAGTACCTGGTGACCGGAGGAGCCGGCTACGTCGGCAGCGTGGTGGCGGCCCGGCTGCTGGAGAGCGGCCACCGGGTCGTCGTCCTCGACGACCTGTCGACCGGCCTCCGCGACGCCGTGCCGGCCGGGGCCGAGTTCGTGCCGGGCCGGGTCCAGGACGCCGCGGAGCACCTGGACGGGTCCTTCGACGGGGTGGTCCACCTCGCCGCCTTCTCGCAGGTCGCCGAGTCCGTCGCGGACCCCGAGAAGTACTGGCGGAACAACGTCGGCGGCACCGTCGAGCTGCTCGCCGCGATGCGCAAGGCGGACGTCCGCCGGCTGGTCTTCTCCTCCACCGCCGCCGTCTACGGCGAGCCCGAGCGGGCGCCCATCCCGGAGGACGCCCGCACCGCCCCCACCAGCCCGTACGGCGCGAGCAAGCTCGCCGTCGACCACATGCTGGCGGGGGAGTGCGCGGCGCACGGCCTGGCCGCCGTCTCGCTGCGCTACTTCAACGTGGCCGGGGCGTACGGGGACCTGGGCGAGCGGCACCACCCGGAGAGCCATCTGATCCCGCTGGTGCTGCAGACCGCCCTCGGCCACCGCGGCCACATCGACGTCTACGGCACCGACTACCCCACCCCGGACGGCACCTGCATCCGGGACTACATCCACGTCGCCGACCTGGCCGAGGCGCATCTGCTGGCGCTGCGCCCGGAGACCGTCGCCCCCGGCGAGCACCTGGTCTGCAACCTCGGCTCGGCCAGCGGCTTCTCGGTCCGCGAGGTGATCGACACGGTCCGCCGGGTCACCGCCAGGGCCGTACCCGAGCACGCCGGTCCGCGCCGCCCCGGCGACCCGGCGGTGCTGGTCGCCTCCGCCCAGCGGGCCAGGGAGCGGCTCGGCTGGCAGCCGGCCCGCACCAGCCTGGAGGAGATCGTCTCCGACGCGTGGGAGTTCACCCGCGCCCATCTTTCGGTGTCCGGCAAAGGAGCCCCCGAACAGTGACGCAGGACCAGAACACCCCCAAGGACAGGGCCCGCAAGGAGTTCGCGGCGGTCTTCGGCCGCGACCCGGAGGGCGTCTGGCAGGCCCCGGGCCGGGTCAACGTGATCGGTGAGCACACCGACTACAACGAGGGCCTCTGCCTCCCCGTCGCCCTGCCGTACGCGGCCCGCGCGGCGGTGGCCCGCCGGGAGGACGGGCTGGTGCGGGTGCACAGCGCCCAGGCCGACGGCGTCGTCGAGGCGCGGGTCGCCGAACTCGCCCCCGGCCGGGAGGGCGAGGGCTGGGCGGCCTACGTCCTCGGCGTGCTGTGGGCGCTGTGCGCGGACGGCCACGGCGATGCGCTGGCCGGCGGGCTGGACGTGCACATGGACAGCGACGTGCCGACCGGGGCCGGGCTCTCCTCCTCCGCCGCCCTGGAGTGCGCGGTCGCCGCGGCCTGCCGCGAGCTCTACGGCCTCGACTACAGCGACCCGCAGGCGGCGCTGCTCGCCCAGCGCGCCGAGAACGCCTACGTCGGGGTGCCCTGCGGGGTGCTCGACCAGATGGCGGCGATGTGCTGCGCCGAGGGCTCGGCGCTGGTGCTGGACTGCCGGGACGTCATGACGGTCCATCAGGTGCCGTTCGACCCGGCGGCCGAGGGCCTCGCCCTGCTGGTCGTCGACACCCGGGTGAAGCACACCCACGGCGACAACGAGTACGCCGCCCGCCGGGCCGGCTGCGAGCGGGCCGCCGGGCTGCTCGGCGTCCCCGCCCTGCGCGACGTCCGCTACGAGGAGCTGGACGCGGCCCTGGAGCGGCTGCCCGAGGGCGACGAGCCGGACGGCAAGCCAGGGCTGCGCCGGCTGGTCCGGCACATCGTCACCGACGACCACCGGGTCGAGCGGGTAGCCGAACTCGTCGCCGCCGGGCGGCTGCGGGAGACCGGCGCGCTGCTCACCGAGGGGCACGCCTCGCTCCGCGACGACTACCGGATCTCCTGCCTGGAGTCCGACCTGGTGGTGGAGACCGCCGTGGCGGCCGGTGCGCTGGGCGCCCGGCAGACCGGCGGCGGCTTCGGCGGCTGCGTCGTCGTCCTGGTCGAGGAGGCCGGAGCGGAGGCGGTCACCGACGCGGTCGCGGCGGCCTTCGCCGAGCGCGGGCTGCCGGCCCCGCGGGCCTTCTCGGCCAAGCCGAGCGCGGGCGCCCGGCGGCTCGACTGAGGCGCACCCCTGCTGCCCCGGAGTCGCCTGCGGGCTCCGGGGCGCCTGGGCCTGTCGCATTTCGGACAGGTTCCGCTGAGTAGGCCCCCGGACGCGGGGTTTCGTGCCGAAACATCGTCAAGTCGGGGCGGGCGAACGTACGCTGAGGGCGGTACCGGTGGGGGCCGGTGCCTGAGGGGGGTCGGCGCTGTCGCAGGGCTGTCGGAAACGGCGGCGGGGACCCCGAGCAGGGGGGAATGACGTGGGGCGTATTCGTGTGCTGGTGGTCGACGGCCACCGGATCTTCGCCGAGGCCCTGGCCACCGCGCTGGCCGCGGAGCCTGATGTCGACGTGTCCGCGGCGGGCAGTGCGCAGGCGGCGGAACGGGCGCTGGAACGAGCCGCAGGCGAGGGCCGGGCCTTCCAGGTGATGCTGGTCGACGCGGACCTCGGCGCGCTGCCTGCGGAGGGCGGGCCGGTGCGTGGCAACCCGGGCGGGCCGGAGTCGGCCGACCCGGCCCCGGCCCCGGTCCCGCCGTCGCCGCAGGCTCAACTCCCGGGCAGGGCACGGCCGTTGAGGCAGGTGCCGACCGGCGGTGGGGCCGTCCCGCTGGCCGCGCCGCGGCGTCCGCCGGGCGCGGTGACCGCCACCGCCGCACCGGGCCCGTACCGCCGGATCGTCGGCGCCGGCCCGCCGGGGCCGCAGGCCGGGGCGGCCACCGCCCCCGGCCGGGTGCCGACGCAGCGGCTCGCGCCCGGCGGCGCGCCGGGGCGGGCGCCGGGCGGGTCCGCGGACGGCATCGCGCTGGTCGCGCGGGCCCGGGCGGCGCATCCGGGACTGCGGGTGGTGGTGCTGGCCGGCGACGACGACCCGCGGCGGGCGGTACGCGCGCTGCAGGCCGGGGCGGGCGGCTGGGTGGCCAAGGAGAGCTCGCTCGGCCGGCTGATGGCGGTGGTGCGCGGAGTGCTGCGGGACGAGACCCACATCCCGCCGGCGCTGCTCACCGGCGTGGTGCGGGAGTTGACCGCCGCGCGGCGGGACCGGACGGAGAGCGAGCGGCTGGTCGAGACGCTGACCCCGCGCGAGAAGCAGGTGCTGCGCTGCATGGTGGCGGGGCTGGGGCGGCAGGCCGTGGCGGACCGGCTGTTCCTCTCCCCGCACACGGTCCGCACCCATATGCAGAACGTGCTGGGCAAGCTGGGCGTCCACTCCACCCTCGCCGCCGTGGCCCTGGCCCGAAGGGCCGGCGTGGGCCCCGCGGAGTTCGGCCCGCCGCCGAACGCGGCCTCGGGCTGACGCGCGAAGCGCGCGGAGCCCGGCGACGCGTTCAGCCGGAGCGGGCCGGCAGCCGCAGCCGGGGGACCCGGACGAAGCCCTCGGCCCGCATGGAGGCGAAGCCGATGTGGGGGAGGTCCGCGCTGCGCGCGAAGAGGAGGTAGCGCGGCACCCACTCGGGCCGGTACTTGGCGTTGGCGCGGTACAGCGACTCGATCTGCCACCACCGCGACAGGAACAGCAGCACCGCCCGCCAGGCCCGCAGCACCGGACCCGCGCCCAGCCGCGAGCCCCGCTCGAAGACCGCCCGGAACATCGCGAAGTTCAGCGAGACCCGCCGCACCCCGAGCGCCTCCACGCCGTTCCGGACCAGCTCGATGACCAGGTACTCGATCAGCCCGTTGTCGGACTCCCGATCCCGCCGCATCAGGTCGAGCGACAGCCCGTCGGTGCCCCACGGCACGAAGGAGAGCAGCGCCTTGGGCACCCCGTCGGCGTCCAGGCACTCGGCCATCACGCAGTCCCCGTCCGCCGGGTCCCCGAGCCGCCCGAGCGCCATCGAGAAGCCCCGTTCGGTCTCCCCGTCCCGCCACCGGTCGGCCAGCCGCACCAGGGCGGCCAGCTCGTCCGCCGGGATGTCCCGGTGCCGTCGCACCCGCACCGTGTGCCCGCCCCGCGCGATCCGCTTGTGCGCCTGGCGCACGGTGCGCATCGCGCGCCCTTCCAGGGTGAACTCGTCGGCGTAGACGATCGCCTCGTCGCCGAGTTCCAGCGCGTCCAGGCCGTGCCGCGCGTACACCGTCCCCGCCGTCTCGCTCGCGCCCATCACGGCCGGGATCCAGGCGTGCTCCCGGGCCTGCGCCAGCCAGGCCTCGATTGCGCCCGGCCAGGCCTCGACGTCGCCGATCGGATCGCCTGAGGCCAGGCAGACGCCGCCCTCCACCCGGTAGGTGACGGCGGCCTTGCCGCTGGGCGAGAAGAGCGCCGACTTGTCCCGCCGCAGCGCGAAGTAGCCCAGCGAGTCCGCGGCCCCGTACCTGTCCAGCAGCTCCCGCAGCCGGTCCTCGTCCGCGCTGCTGAGGGAGCGCTTGCCGCGCGGGGCGCGGAAGAGGACGTACAGCACCAGCAGGAGGACGCCGAGGCTGAGGAGGTTGATCACCACGTCCACCCAGCGCGGCGGCAGGACGTCGGCGTAACCCGAGCTGCTGGGGGCCAGGGTGTAGATGCGCATCAGCGCGTACTGGAAGCGGTGCGCCAGCGAGCCGGAGCCGGCGGTGGTCAGCGAGACCAGCGTGGTGCCGACCACCGCGCCCGCGGCGCCGCCGACGATCAGCGTGCCGAGCGCCAGCCACGGGTTGGACCGGTCGCCGCGGGCGCGGAACTGCCGGCGGCCGATCAGCAGCACGGCGAAGAAGCCCGCCGTGATCGCCGCCGACAGCCAGTCGAACCAGTGGTGCCTGGTGCCCGGCAGGGCGGTCAGCGAGACCACCACCAGAGCCAGGTAGAGGCTGGTCATCACCAGGTTGAAGATCCAGGCCGCGCGCTTCCTGCGGCGCATCATCACGGACAGGAAGGCCGCGAGTCCGGCCGCCGTGAACCCGGCGGTGACCAGGTAGGGGGTGAAGAAGTCACCGGTGTTGTGGGCCGTCAGCTGCCGGCGGAGGGGCGAGAGGACCGCCCCCAGCAGGTCGAGCACCGCGACCACCCGGAGGTACCAGACGACGGTGCGGTAGGTCCACGCCCTGCTGGGCTCGGGCGCCTTCGCCGTCCGGCACGCGCTGCCCGAACCGGCCGATTCCCGCGTACTCTCCGGCATCTCCGACCTCTCCGGCACCCGCGCCGTATCCGGGGGCGCCCGCGAACACCGCGCGATACCGGAGCATCGCGGACATCACGCGCTTTCGCGCCATCCCGGTCCTTCTGTGACTTCTTCCATCTTGGCACCGGGATCGCCGCCGGTCGGGACGCCGGGCGCACGAACTCCACCCCGCCGTTCGGAGGGGTGGGTTCCGCCCGGAGGCGGGGTGGGGGAGAGCCGTCAGTCGCTCAGATTGTCGAAGGGGGCGACCAGTTGGCGGAGCAGCCCGGCCAGCTCGGCCCGCTGCGCGGGGGAGAGTTCGCCGAGGATCGCGCGCTCCTGCTCCAGCAGCCCGGAGAGCGCGGAGTCCGCCCGGTCCTGCCCGGTCTCGGTCAGCCGGACCAGCACTCCGCGCCGGTCGGCCGGGTCGGGAAGGCGCTGCACCAGGTCCTTCTTGGCCAGCCGGTCGATCCTGTTGGTCATGGTGCCGGAGGTGACCAGGGTCTGGGTCAGCAACTGCCCGGGGGAGAGCTGGTACGGGGCGCCGGCCCGGCGCAGCGCGGTGAGGACGTCGAACTCCCAGGGCTCCAGGCCGTGCTGGGCGAAGGCGGTGCGGCGGGCGCGGTCGAGGTGGCGGGCGAGCCGGCTCACCCGGCTCAGCACCTCCAGTGGCTCGACGTCGAGGTCCGGGCGCTCCCGGCGCCACGCAGCCACCAGCCGATCGACCTCGTCCTCCATGGTGATCAGTGTAATAGGCGGTGTGTCGATGTGAAGTCTCTTGACATCAAGAAAGTTCCGGAGCAGGGTGGAGCCGTTGGTTATCTTGATGTCGAGATACTTTGAAAGGCGGCGCCATGTCCTCACCGCTCTCCGCCTCCTGGGACCCTCACCAGTACCTGCGGCACGGCGGCCACCGCACCCGCCCCTTCGCCGACCTCCTGGCCCGGATCCCGGCCGAGAAGCCCCGCCGGGTGGTCGACCTCGGCTGCGGGCCGGGCAACTCCACCCAGCTGGTCCGCGCCCGCTGGCCGGAGGCCCGCGTCCTCGGCCTGGACAACTCCCCGGAGATGCTCCGGAAGGCCCGTCAGACCGCCGGGGCGGGGCTGGAGTTCGACTACGCGGACGCCGCCGAGTACGTCCCGGAGGCCGGGGAGGTCGACGTCCTGGTCTCCAACGCCCTCCTCCAGTGGGTGCCCGGCCACGCCGACCTGCTGCCCGGCTGGGTGGCCGCGCTGCCGCCCGGCGGGGTGCTCGCCTTCCAGGTGCCCGGCAACTTCGGCGCGCCCAGCCACGCCATCCTCCGCGAGCTGCGCACCTCGCCGCGCTGGGCGGACCGGCTGGCGGAGGGCGCCGACCGGGTCTCCGCGGTGCTGGAGCCCGCCGACTACCTGGAGCGGCTGCTCGACCTCGGCTGCGAGGCGGACGTCTGGGAGACCACCTACCTTCACCTCCTGCAGGGCGAGGACCCGGTGCTGGACTGGGTGAAGGGCACCGCGCTGCGGCCGGTGCTGACCGCGCTGGCGGACGATCCCGCGGCCACCCGGGAGTTCCTGGACGAGTACGCCGCCCGCCTCGCCGAGGCGTACCCGGCCGGACCGCACGGGACGGTGCTGCCGTTCCGCCGGATCTTCGCGGTCGCCGTCAAGGCCGGCCCGACCGCCTCCGGCCCGACCGACTCCGGGCCGACCGTCTCCGACTCGACCGACGGGGAGACCCGCGCATGATCACCGCACTCGACCACGTCCAGCTCGCCGCCCCGGCCGGCTCGGAGGAGCTGCTGCGCGGCTTCTACCGGGACGTCCTCGGCATGGTCGAACTGCCCAAGCCGCCGGTGCTCGCCGCCCGCGGCGGGGTCTGGTTCGCCACCGGGGCCGACCACGCGGTGCAGATCCACGTCGGCGTCGAGGACCCGTTCGTCCCCGCCCGCAAGGCGCACCCCGGGCTCCGGGTCTCCGGTATCCGCGCGTTCGCCGAGCGGATCGCGGAGCGCGGCGCCGAGGTGGTCTGGGACGAGAACCTCCCCGGCCACCTCCGCTTCTACAGCCACGACCCGGTCGGCAACCGGCTGGAGTTCCTGGAGCCGGTCGACTGATCCGGCGGCGGCGCGGGGG
Organism: Phaeacidiphilus oryzae TH49; assembly: GCF_000744815.1. Lineage (NCBI taxonomy): Bacteria > Bacillati > Actinomycetota > Actinomycetes > Kitasatosporales > Streptomycetaceae > Phaeacidiphilus > Phaeacidiphilus oryzae. The sequence goes on along the minus strand of NZ_JQMQ01000005.1, from coordinate 3,023,764 downwards.
AGCCGTCGCTCAGCGCTGCTGGCGGCTGATCAGCCGGGGCTTCTTCTCCAGGCCGTCCAGGCCGTTCCAGGCCAGGTTGACCAGGTGGGCGGCCACGTCCGCCTTCTTCGGCCGGCGGGTCTCCAGCCACCACTGGCCGGTCTGGGCGACCATCCCCACCAGCATCTGCGCGTACATCGGGGCCAGTCGCGGGTCGTAGCCGCGGGACTTGAACTCCAGCCCCAGGATGTCCTCCACCTGCACCGCGATGTCGCTGATCAGCGAGGCGAAGTTGCCCGTCGACTGGGCCACCGGCGAGTCCCGGACCAGGATCCGGAAACCCGCCGTGGAGGACTCGATGTAGTCCAGCAGCGCGAGCGCCGCCTCCTCCAGCAGCTCCCGGGGGTGACCCCCCGTCAGGGAGCCGGTCACCATGTCCAGGAGGAGCTGCATCTCGCGGTCGACCACGACCGCGTACAGCCCCTCCTTGCCGCCGAAGTGCTCGTACACCACCGGCTTGGACACCCCGGCCTTCGCCGCGATCTCCTCCACCGAGGTGGACTCGTAACCGCGTTCGGCGAACAGCTCGCGGCCGATGGTGAGCAGCTGCTCGCGCCGCTGCTTGCCGGACATCCGGACCCGGGGCGGCGCGGCCCGCCGCGCCTTCGCCGGCCGGGCCTTGCCGGTCGCCGCACGGCCCGAGGGGCCGGTGGTTCTCTCGCTTCCGCTGCTGCTCTGGGTCACACGCTCATCATGCCGCGCGGCGCGAGTCGAGCCGCTCCTGGCTCGGCCAGCGCACGTCCCAGGCCTGGCCGGTGAGTTCGAGCCAGCGGATGATCCGGGCCGAGGAGTCGATCTGGCCGCGCAGTACCCCGTGCCGGGCCGAGGTCGGGTCGGCGTGGTGGAGGTTGTGCCAGGACTCGCCGCCGGAGAGGACGGCCAGCCACCAGACGTTGCCCGACTTGTCCCGGGAGCGGAACGGACGGCTGCCCACCGCGTGGCAGATCGAGTTGATCGCCCAGGTGGTGTGGTGGAGCAGCGCCACCCGGACCAGCGAGCCCCAGAAGAACGCCGTCAGCGCGCCCTGCCAGGACATCGACCAGAGGCCGCCCACCAGCGGCGGGATCAGCAGCGACACCGCGGTCCAGAGCGCGAACTGCCGGGAGACGCGGCGGATCGCCGGGTCCTTGACGAGGTCGGGGGCGTAGATGTGCTGCGGGGTCTGCTCCTCGTCGAACATCCACGCCATGTGCGCCCACCACAGGCCCTTGAGGAGGGCCGGCACGGTGTCGCCGTACTTCCACGGCGAGTGGGGGTCGCCGTCCCGGTCCGAGTACTTGTGGTGCTTGCGGTGGTCGGCGACCCACCGGACCACCGGGCCCTCCACCGCCATCGAGCCGGCGATCGCCAGGGCCACCCGCACCCAGGGCTTGGCCTTGAAGGAGCCGTGGGTGAAGAGGCGGTGGAAGCCGATCGTCACGCCGTGGAGGGCGATGTAGTACATCACCACCATGATCACCAGATCGTGCCAGCCGAGGCCCCAACCCCAGGCGACCGGGATCGCCGCGATCAGGGCCAGGAAGGGCACGCCGATGAACCCCGCCAGGGCGAGCTGCTCGACGGTTCCCTTGGTCTCTGCGCCGCGGGTGGCCGATGGCAGCGGCGCGCCGGCTTCGGTCGCTGTCGCCGAGGCGTCGCGCACCTCGGTGGACTGAGTCGTCATGGGCATTCCTCGCAGATGAGGGAAACGTTTCGGGTCGCGCAGCGCGCGCCTACGTATCCGTAACCTACGGCATCGTAGGTTCGGTTCCCCGCTCCTGTGAACCCCGCGCGTGCCAAAGGGAACTGAAGGGGTTATATCGGCCAGCTGTGTGAAAAGGGCGGATTGCGCTGGTCTGTCCGGGTGCGGCAGAATCCGGAGCCGGGCCGTCCGGGCCGCGCGGCGAGATCGTCGCGTCGAGGCGGGGCGGTACGGCATAGTAGGGGGGTGCGCAGCGCCGGACCCGGCTGTCACCAGGCAGTTGTTGTCCGGTTCTGACCATTTTCCGCCGTGGTGTAATTGGCAACACTAATGGTTTTGGTCCATTCATTACAGGTTCGAGTCCTGTCGGCGGAGCAATTCTGATCGGGTCCCCGGGGCGGGCCGCCGGGCGGCGCCCGGGCCCACGGGAGGTCGTTGCCGGCCGCGGTACGCCTTACGCTGAGGCCGACCGACCTACCCGATAACGCCGAGGAGCCACCCGCGTGAGCCTCACCCCTCCGGCCGCAGTCATCGTCCTCGCCGCGGGCGAGGGCACCCGTATGAAGTCCCGTGCCCTCCCCAAGGTGCTGCACCCGATCGCCGGACGCAGCCTCGTCGGGCACGCGGTGGCCGCCGCCCGGGAGCTGGCGCCGGCTCAGCTCGCCGTCGTCGTCGGACATCTGCGGGAGAAGGTGGTCGAGCACCTGGCCGCGGAGTTCCCCGAGGCGGTGCCGGTCGTCCAGGAGGAGCAGAACGGGACCGGGCACGCGGTCCGGGTCGCCCTGGAGGCCCTGGCCAGGGACGGCCGCCTCGGCGAGGGCGCGGTGATCGTCACCACCGGCGACACCCCGCTGCTCACCGGCGAGACCCTCCGCCACCTCGCCCAGGCGCACGCCGAGGACGGCAACGCCGCCACCGTCCTCACCGCCGAGGTGCCGGACGCCACCGGATACGGCCGGATCCTGCGCGGCGAGGACGGCCGGGTCCGGGCCATCGTCGAGCACAAGGACGCCACCGAGGCCCAGCGGGAGATCCGGGAGATCAACTCCGGCGTCTTCGCCTTCGACGGCAAGCTGCTCGGCGAGGCGCTCTCCGAGGTCCGCACGGACAACTCGCAGGGCGAGGAGTACCTGACCGACACCCTGCAGATCCTCCGCGAGGCCGGGCACCGGGTCGGCGCCGTGGTGGCCGCCGACCACCAGGACATCCTCGGCATCAACGACCGGGTGCAACTGGCCCAGGCCCGCCGGATCCTCAACGACCGGCTGCTGGAGCGGGCCATGCGGGCCGGGGTCACCGTCGTCGACCCGGCCACCACCTGGTTCGACGTCACCGTGGAGTACGAGCAGGACGCGGTCGTCCAGCCGAACACCCAGCTGAAGGGCGCCACCCGGATCGGGGAGGGCGCCGAGGTGGGCCCGAACTCGACGCTGACCGACACCGTGGTGGGCGCCGGGGCGAGCGTGAGCAACACCACAGCCTTCGAGGCGGAGGTCGCCGAGGGGGCCTCCGTCGGCCCGTACGCCTACCTGCGGCCGGGCACCAAGCTCGGGGCCAAGGGCAAGATCGGGACCTTCGTGGAGACCAAGAAGGCGGAGATCGGCCCGGGCAGCAAGGTGCCGCACCTCTCCTATGTGGGCGACGCCACGATCGGCGAGGGCAGCAACATCGGCGCGGCCTCGGTCTTCGTCAACTACGACGGTGTGAACAAGCACCACACGACCATCGGCGACCACTGCAGGACCGGCTCGGACAACATGTTCGTGGCGCCCGTCAACGTCGGGGACGGGGCTTACACCGCGGCCGGATCGGTGATCTACCAGGACGTGCCGGCCGGTGCCCTCGGCGTGACCAGGCCCCAGCAGCGCAACGTCGAGGGCTGGGTCTCCCGGAAGCGCCCGGGGACCGCGGCCGCGCGGGCCGCCGAGGCGGCGCAGGCCCGGCGGCGGGACGGGTCGGCGGAATCTGACGCCCCGTCGGCGTAGCTTCCGGAGGAGTGACTGCTCAGGGGCGGGGAGACGGCACTGCTTCTCGCCCCTTAACCTGGTTGTCATCCAACCGTCTCGGGCTGCCCGCCCGTGCGCGGTTGTCCTTTGCGGGGGGCACGGAGGCCCAGACCCGAGGCCCAGCCGTGAGCGCAGGCGGCAGCTCTACGAGGAGACGGTTCAGTGACTACCGGGACGACCGGCACGACCGGCATGAAAACGACCGGCGAGAAGAAGCTGATGCTCTTCTCCGGGCGTGCCCACCCCCAGCTCGCGGAGGAGGTGGCCCAGCAGCTCGGTGTCGAACTCGTTCCCACCAAGGCCCTGGACTTCGCCAACGGCGAGATCTATGTGCGGTACCTCAACTCGGTACGCGGTTCGGACGCCTTCGTGCTGCAGAGCCACACGGCGCCGATCAATCAGTGGATCATGGAACAGCTGATCATGATCGACGCCCTGAAGCGGGCCTCGGCCCGCAGCATCACCGTGATCATGCCGTTCTACGGCTACGCCCGGCAGGACAAGAAGCACCTGGGCCGTGAGCCGATCTCGGCCCGCCTGGTCGCCGACCTGCTGAAGACCGCGGGCGCGGACCGCCTGATGTCGGTCGACCTCCACACCGCGCAGATCCAGGGCTTCTTCGACGGCCCGGTCGACCACCTCTTCGCGCTGCCGATGCTGGCCGACTACGTCGGCGGCAAGGTCGACCGCGAGCGGCTGACCGTGGTCTCCCCGGACGCGGGCCGGGTCCGGGTCGCCGACCAGTGGTCGGACCGGCTGGGCGCCCCGCTGGCGATCATCCACAAGCGCCGCGACCCGAACGTGGCCAACCAGGTGGCCTCCGCCGAGGTCGTCGGCGACGTCAAGGACCGCACCTGCGTGCTGGTCGACGACATGATCGACACCGCCGGGACGATCGTCGCGGCCGCGGACGCGCTCTTCGAGGCGGGCGCGGCGGACGTGATCGTCGCCGCCACCCACGGCGTCCTCTCCGGCCCGGCCGCGGACCGGCTGAAGAACTCCCGGGTGAGCGAGTTCGTCTTCACCAACACCCTGCCGACGCCGGCCGCGCTGAACCTGGACAAGGTGACGACGCTGTCGATCGCCCCGTCCATCGCCGCCGCGATCCGCGAGGTCTTCGAGGACGGCTCGGTCACCGGCCTCTTCGAGGGCGTCCACTGACACCGCTGCCGGGCGACCGGTAGCGCCGCCGGGTCCCCCGCGCCGTCAGGGCGTGGGGGAATCCCGTGGTAGTCTGGCGGACGTTGCTCGGCGAGGGAGTTCTCCGCTCCGTTATCGACGCGCAGTTCGCAGAACCTATTCTTCGACCGCCGAGTAGCCCACCGTTCCATTCAGGTGAGGGACCCGGCGGTTTCGCTTGTGCGCTCCGCGGCCCCACCCCCGTACCCACGGAGTGATCATGGCCGAGATCCGCCTCGCCGCCGAGCCCCGCACCGAGTTCGGCAAGGGCGCCGCCCGCCGCATCCGCCGCGAGGACAAGGTCCCCGCCGTCGTCTACGGCCACGGCCACGCGCCGGTCCACCTGACCGTCTCGGGCTACGACCTGATGATGGCGCTGAAGACCCCGAACGCGCTGCTCTCCGTGCCGGTGGACGGCAAGGAGCAGCTGGTCCTGCCGAAGGCCGTGCAGCGCGACCCGATCAAGGGCTTCCTGCGCCACATCGACCTGATCATCGTCTCCCGCGGCGAGAAGGTCGCCGTCGAGATCCCGATCCACACCGAGGGCGACCTCGCCCCGGGCGCCAACCTGCTGGAGCACGTGCTGAACACGCTGCCGGTCAAGGCCGAGGCGACCCACGTGCCGGAGTCGGTCACCATCTCCATCGAGGGCCTGGACGCCGGCGCCTCGGTGCTGGCCAAGGACATCGCCCTGCCGTCCGGCACCGAGCTGGACGTCGAGGAGGACGCCGTGGTCCTGCACGTCGTCACCGCGCAGGCCGAGCCGGCCGCCGAGGAGGAGGCCGCCGAGGAGGCCGCCGAGGGCGCCGAGGCCTGAGCCCCGGGCTGATCGTCCGAGCTCGTCAGAGTTCGATCACTTCCCAGCCGCTGCCCCGACCTGAGGTAACGTCAGGTCGGGGCAGCGTGCTGTCCGATCCCCTGCGAGGAGAGAGATGGCGCTGGACGCCGGGCCGGACGGCCCCTGGCTGGTCGTGGGGTTGGGCAATCCCGGACCGGAGTACGCGCGCAACCGGCACAACATCGGCTTCATGGTCGTCGACCTGCTGGCGGAGCGGATGAGCGGCCGGTTCAAGGCGCACAAGTCGCGCTCCCAGGTCGTCGAGGGGCGGCTGGCGCAGCAGCGGGTGGTGCTGGCCAAGCCGATGTCCTTCATGAACCTCTCCGGCGGCCCGGTGACGGCGCTACGGGACTTCTACAAGGTGCCGCTGGACCGGATCGTGGTGGTCCACGACGAGCTGGACCTCGACTACGGGACGCTGCGGCTGAAGCTCGGCGGTGGTGACAACGGCCACAACGGGCTGAAGTCCATCACCAAGTCGATGGGCCGGGAGTACCTCCGGGTGCGGGCCGGGATCGGCCGCCCGCCGGGCCGGATGGACGTGGCGGCCTTCGTCCTCAAGGACTTCTCCGCGACCGAGCGCAAGGACCTGGACTGGTTCGTGGACCGTGCGGCGGACGCGGTGGAGGCGCTGGTCGGGCAGGGTCTGGAGCGCGCGCAGTCGGCCTTCAACTCCTGAGCGGGCGCCGCCCGCCGTCGCGTTCCCGGCATCCCGTCCGCTTGTAGTACCGTGCGCCGCTGACGTGTGCGACCAGGGAGCGAGTGACGGTGCCGGGAACAGCGGTGCGCAGGTCCGCGGAGCGGATGTACGGGACGATGCTGCTCGGGCGGCAGCTCCTGGTGGGCTGCGTGGTCCTGCTGCTGCTGGTCGCGGCGGGCTGGGCGAGCTGGAGCCTCGGCCGGGACGCGCTGGCGGGCGGGCGGCAGCGCGGCACGCTGACGGTGGCCTCCTGCGACGGGACGACCTGCCGGGGCACCTTCAACCCCGGCGCCCGGTCGGTGGTGATCCGGCAGACCGATCTGGCGGACGTCCAGACCAGGCCCGGGGCCTCCGTCGGGACGGTGCTGCGCCCGGGCGGCGACGAGGTGCTGCGGGACGGCGCGGCCGGCCTGCTCTGGGCCCTGCTGCCGCTCGGCGGCGCGCTGCTCCTCGGCGGGGCGATCACCGGCGGGGTGCTGCGTCTCCGGAAGTTGGCGTGGAGTCAACTCGTGCTTGGTGCGGGCGTGGTGGTGACCGCGTTCGTGTGCGGACAGTGAGCGCGGTGATTTAAACGTTACTGCGGGGTCAGTTGTTGGCTTCGTCCGCTTTGCTGCTCTTGGTCCGATACACGCCGCCGGATACGTCGACGATGTCCGATTGACAGTCAATTGACAATGGGCGCCCCACAGTTGACGATGCGTGGTGTCTCCGGGACGGATGAGCCCCCGGTCACCCCCTGTGGAGGAAGAGTGATAGGCAGGCGTGCGCTGGTCACTGCGGCGATCGGGGGCGCCGGTACGGTGCTGGCGGCCGCGGGCGGTGCGTTCGCGGCCGAGCCGAGCGCGGCGGCGGCCGGGCAGCCGGCCGACTTCCAGCAGGCGACGGTCGCCTGCGCGGCCGTGGCGCACGGCGGCCAGGCAGCGATCACCGTCACCGACACCGACGCCTCCGGCAGCCTGGCGCGGATCGCGGTCTTCCCCGCGGGCACGCCCACCACCAACGTCCCCGCGCGCACCACCACCGCCGGGACGGTCACCTTCCAGGTGCCGTGGGTCGAGGGAGCCGGCTGGGACGTCCACGTCTCGCTGGCCGGCGGGTTCGCCGACCAGGTGGTCAAGACCGTGATGATCCCCCGGCGGAGCTGCGCGGCCGTGCGGGCGACCAGGTCGGCCGCGGCGGCGGCCGCGGCGAAGGGCGGCATCGTCTCGCCGGTGGCTCCGGCGGCGCTGGCGGAGAGCGGCGGCGGCGACTCCGCGGGCTTCCTGGCGATCCTCGCCGGCGTGATGGTCGCCGCGGGCGGCGGCGCGCTGTACGCCGTCCGCCGCCTGGCCCGCCGCGGCTGAGTACCGCCGCGGCTGAGGCCCGCCGCGGCTGAGCCGCGGGCCGCGGATTCGCCCGGCGAATCCGCGGCGCCCCGGTGTCAGCCGATGCCGGCCGCTGTCAGCCGGTGTCAGCCGGTGTTGCGGAGGCCGGCGGCGATGCCGTTGACGGTCAGGAGGAGCGCACGGGCCCGCAGCGGGTCCTCCTCCTCGCCGTTCGCCGCGTTCTCCCGCTGCCGGCGGAGCAGCGCGACCTGGAGGTAGGAGATCGGGTCGAGGTACGCGTCACGCGTGGCCAGCGTCTGCCGCAGCACCGGGTTGGACTCCAGCAGCTCGTTCTCGCCGGTGATCCGCAGCACCTCCTTGAGGGTCAGCGCGTGCTCCTCCTCGATGCGGGCGAAGACGTGCCGCAGCTCCTCCGGCACCAGCTGCTCCACGTAGTGCCGGGCGATCCGCAGGTCCGTCTTGGCCAGCGTCATGGTGACGTTGGAGAGGAAGTTGCGGAAGAAGTGCCACTCGGCCTGCATCTCCTCCAGGATGTCGCCGAGCCCGGCCTCCCGCGCCGCCGCCAGACCGGAGCCCACGCCGTACCAGCCGGGCACGATCTGCCGGGACTGGGTCCAGCCGAACACCCACGGGATGGCCCGCAGCCCGTCCAGCCCGGCGCCGCTGTCCGGCCGCCGCGACGGCCGCGAGCCCAGGTGGAGCGAGGCCAGCTGGTCGACCGGCGTCGCGGCGAAGAAGTACGCCGGCAGGTCGGGGTCCTCGACCAGCTTGCGGTAGGCCGCGTGGGCGCCGTCGGAGACGGTGTCCATGGTGGCGTCCCAGCGGGCCAGGGCCTCCGCCGACTGCCGCGGAGCGGTGTGCAGCGCGGACGCCTGGAGGGTCGCCGAGAGCGTCAACTCCAGGTTCTCCCGGGCGAGTTCGGGGACCAGGTACTTGTCCGAGATGACCTCGCCCTGCTCGGTCACCTTGATCTCGCCGTCCAGGGTGCCCCAGGGCTGCGCGAGGATCGCGTCGTGGCTCGGGCCGCCGCCGCGCCCGACGGTGCCGCCGCGGCCGTGGAAGAGGCGGAGGGTGATGCCGTACCGGTGGGCGACGTCGCGCAGCCGGCGCTGGGCGCGGTGGATCTCCCACTGCGAGGTGGTGATGCCGCCGAACTTCGACGAGTCCGAGTAGCCGAGCATGACCTCCTGGACGTCGCCGCGGAGCGAGACCAGCCGGCGGTAGGAGGGGTCGCGGAGCATCTCGTCGAGGATGGTGTCCGCGGCCCGCAGCTCGTCCGTGGTCTCCAGGAGCGGCACGATGCCGATCCTGGCCACCCCGGCGTGGAGGTCGATCAGACCGGCCTCGCGGGCCAGTACGGCCGCGGCGAAGACGTCGTCCGCGCCCTGGCACATGGAGATGATGTAGCTCTCGGCGATCTCCGGGCCGAACCGCTCCATGGCCTTGCGGACGGTCGCGAAGACGCCGAGGGTCTTGGCCCCGGCCTCGTCCAGCGGGGCGGGGGAGGGGGCCAGCGGGCGGCGGGACTTGAGCTCCTTGGCGAGCAGCCGCTGCCGGTACTCGCGCGGCATGTCCGCATACCGCCAGGCCTCCTCGCCGAGCCGGTCGAAGAGCTGGCCGAGGGCGTGGTGGTGGGCCTCCGCGTGCTCGCGGACGTCCATGGTGGCCAGGTGGAGGCCGAAGGCGGCGAGGGTGCGGAGGGCGGTGGCCAGCCGGCCCTCGGCGATCAGCTGCCCCTTGTGGGCCCGCAGCGAGTTCTGAAGCAGCCGCAGGTCGTCCAGGAGCGGCCGGGTGCCGAGGTAGTCGCGGCCCTCGACGTGCGGGGTGCCCTCGGCGAGCCGCTGCTTGGTGTTGAGCAGCTTCTGCCGGATCGCCAGGGTCTTGAGCCGGTAGGGCTCCTCGGCGTTCATCCGCTTGTAGCGGGGGCTGATCTCGGGGAGGTTCTCCAGGTCGGCGGCGAGCGAGTCGAGCAGCTCCTGGCCGGCGCCGGCCAGCCGGACCGACGAGGAGAGGGCGTCCCGGAGGTCGTCCACCAGCGCGATCGCGTCGTTGATCCCGTGCTCGTGCTGGAGCAGCAGGACGTCCCAGGTGACGGCGGGGGTGACGTTGGGGTTGCCGTCCCGGTCGCCGCCGATCCAGGTGCCGAAGGTGAGCGGGCGCACGTCGTCCGGCAGGGTGAGGCCGACCCGGGCCAGCTCCTCGTTCAGCTCCTCCAGCACCTCGGGGGCGGCGGAGCGGAACAGCTGGTCCAGGTAGTAGATGGCGTTGCGGGCCTCGTCGGTGGGCTCCGGGCGGGCGATCCGCAGCTCGTCGGTCTGCCAGAGGAGGTCGATCACCTCGGCCAGCCGGCGGTCGGCGGCCCGGCGGGCGCCCGGGTCGGTCTCCGCCTTGCCCAGCAGGTCGGCGATCCGGCGGAGCTTGCCGAGGACGCTGCGCCGGGCGGCCTCGGTGGGGTGGGCGGTGAAGACCGGCCGGACGGAGAGGTTCCGCAGCGACTCGGCCAGGTGCTCGGTGTCCGCGGCGGCCAGCTGGTCGGCGGTGCGGGAGAGCAGCGAGCCCTCGCGGGCGCGGCGCTCGGCCATCTCCCGCCCGCGGTGCACCTGCTCGGTGATGTTGGCGAGCTGGAAGTAGGTGGAGAAGGCGCGGACCAGCCGGGCCGCGGTGGCCAGATCGGTCTGCTCCAGCAGTTCCGCCGCGGCGGCGCCGTCGGTACGGGTGAGGGCGCGGACCCGCTCGACGAGGTCGAGGAGCTCCTGCCCCTCCTGGCGGACCAGGGTCTCGCCGAGGAGGTCGCCGAGGCGCCGGATGTCGGCGCGCAGAGCGGAGTTGTCCTCGGCGTCTGGCTGCTGGCTCGGGGTGGGGACCGGGACGGGCACGGCGTCTCCCTTGCAGGTGGGTAAGGCATCGGCTCGGGCGCGGACCGCGTTGTCCGACGCCCACAGGATAGGTGGGTGACCCCCGCCGTCTCACGTACCGGCCACATGGCGGACACCTCGCGGCGCGTGCCGGGGGCGGCCCCGGGACGGTGCCGCGAGGGGAGGGCGGGCCTCCGTTCGGGTTACGGGACCCGGACCTCACCTGCCCCGCGGGGGAGCCCTTACGCTGAACCCATGAGCATGTCGTCGCCGGGGGAAGGCCCAGAGGGCCCAAGCGGCGTAGCGGAGGGGAACAACGAGGAGTCCCGGGGGTCGCGGGGGGACCGCGGACGGACCGGGCGGTGGTGGTCGCGGCGCCGCAGCATGTGGTTCGACATCGCTGTCGCGGCGGTCGCGGCCGTGGAGAACGGCGTGGAGTCGGCCGATTTCGCGACCCGGCACGGGCTGGGCGGCGTCGGCTGGCTGATACCCGTCTTCCTGCTCGGCGCGGCGTCCGGGGCGACCCTGCTGGTACGGCGGCGCTGGCCGCTGCTGCCGGTGCTGGTGGCCCTGGTCTGCATTCCGGTCCAGATGGGCTACATGCAGCTGGTGATCGGCCTGTACACGCTGGCCGCGTACCGGCCGACCGGGCTGGGCAGCCGGTTCGGGATGCGCCGGCTGATGACGGTGGTCTGCGGGGTGGCGATCGCCGAGACGGTGATCGTCTCGGTGGTCCGGCTGGCCGGGACCTCGCCCGGAATGAACGCCCGGGTGCACGCGATGCCCTGGTACGTGCTGGTGATCATCTCGGGTCTGGGCGCGGTCGGGCTGACCGTGCCGCCGGTGATGATCGGCATGTACGTGGGGGCGCGGCGCCGGCTGTGGGAGTCCCTGCGGGAGCGCGCCGAGGGCCTGGAGACGGAGCTCGCGCTCCTCGCCGACCAGGCGCGGGAGCGGGCCCGGCGGGCCCGGATGGAGGAGCGCACCCGGATCGCCCGCGAGATGCACGACGTGGTCGCGCACCGGGTGAGCCTGATGGTGGTGCACGCGGCGGCGGTCGAGCGGATCGTCGCCAAGGATCCGGAGAAGGCGGCGCAGAGCGCCCGGCTGATGGGCGACGTGGGCCGGCAGGCGCTGGACGAGCTGCGGCAGATCCTCGGCGTGCTGCGCTCGGTGGACTCCTCGGCGGACGAGGAGCCGGCGCGCGGGCCCGCGGGGGACGGCCGGGTGGACGGCGCGGCGGCCGGCGGCCTGGACGGGGAGGCCGGCGCGGCCGGGCGGGCCGGTTCGACGCCTCCGGCCGCGGCCGCCGGGTCCGGTGCGACGGCCGTCTCGACGGCCCCCGCCGACACCGCACGGCAGCTGCTGCCGGGGCTGGCCGGGCTGACCCGGGTGGTGGACGAGTCGCGCGCGGCGGGGCTGAACGTCCGGCTCACCGTGGGCGGCGCCCGGCGGGTGCTGAGCGAGGAGACCGAGCGGACCGCGTACCGGGTGGTCCAGGAGGCGCTGACGAACGTCCTCAAGCACGCCCCCGGCGCGGCCACCGAGGTGGTCGTGGCGTACGTGCCGAACGGGGTGGCCCTGGCGGTCTCCAACGAATGCCCGGACGGCGAGGCCGCGAAGGACGGCCCGGAGGCGCTGCCGAGCGGCGGCAACGGCCTGATCGGCATGCGGGAGCGGGTGACCGCGCTGGGCGGCGCGTTCGACGCCGGCCCTACGGCCGAGGGCGGCTTCCGGGTGGAGGCGCGCCTCCTCGCCCGCGCGTGAGCCGCCGGGCCCGCGGGTGAGCCGCCGGGCCCGCGCGTGAGCCGTGGAGCCCGCGGGTGAGCCGCTGGGCCCGCGGGTGAGCCGTGGAGCCCGCGGGTGAGCCGCTGGGCCCGCGCGTGAGCCGCTGGGCCCGCGCGTGAGCCGTGGAGCCCGCGCGTGAGCCGCCGAGCCGGGCGTGAGCCGCCGAGCCGGGCGTGAGCCGCCGAGCCGGGCGTGAGCCGCCGAGCCGGGCGTGAGCCGCCGAGCCGGGCGTGCGCCGCCGGGCCGGGCGTGACCAGGCGGGCCGGCCGCGCGTGAGGCGCTGACCCGCGCCGCAGGGCGGCCCGGGCGGCCCGGGCGGCCCGGTGGAGACCGGCGCCGAGACCAGGTGCGGGGTCCGGGACCGGGACCGGGTCGGGATCCGGTCAGCCGACGTTGAGCCGGCGCGGTAGCGCGCCCGTCACCAGGGTGGTGATCGCCGCGTCGACGCTCTCGCCCAGGTACCACTCGCCGGTGTGGTCGAGGCTGTACACCCGCCCCAGCGCGTCGATCGCCAGCAGCGCCCGGCCGTCCAGCTCGGCGCCGAGCGCCGCCACCGGGACCTCCAGGGCCCGGCCGAGATCGGCCAGCGTCCTCGGCTGGTGCAGCCCGAGCAGCGGGTCGACGGTGAACGGCGTCCGCGCCAGCTGGTGGCCGGCCTCGTCCAGGCCCTCCAGGTCCACCTGGAGCCCGCCGAACTCGGCCCAGGCGTCGGCCGCCGCGGGGAAGACCACATGCCGGTGCCCCTCGGGCGAGAGGTGTGCGAGGAGCACCCGGGCCCACTCCTCGGCCTGCTCCTGCTGCCGGCGGCCGGGATGCCACCCGGCCCGCTGCAGAGCGGCCACGACCTCGTCGGGAAAACGGGGCTGCAAGGTTCGGGTCCTCCTGGAGGAGCTGTGCCGTGGATGGCGGGGATGACGGAGATTGGGTGTGCGGGCCGGGTGGGGGACGGTCCGGCGGCGGGTCAGCCGTGCTGTTTCCGCGATGATTTCGTGGGCTTCACGGTGACCGCCTTCACACCGAAGTGTTCCAGCAGCGAGGCGCAGGAGCGGCACGGCGGCTGGTGGGTGCCGTGCTCCGGGTCCCCGACCTCGCGTATCCGGACGGTGGTCATCCGCGCGCCGCGCAGCGCCTTCCGGGCGTCGTGCTCGCGGAACGGCTTGTCCGCGTGCCGCTTGGGCCGGGCGGCCTGGGCCTCGGTGAGGAACTGCGAGAGGAGCACCGTCTCCGGGCAGCGGCCGGTGAACCGCTCCCGCTGGGAGACCGGCAGGGCCGCCAGGAACTCGTCGACCAGCGGGTGGAGCGGGGGCTGCCGGTCCGGCTTGTCGCCCGCGTGGGTGGACGTCTCGCCGCGGACCGAGAGCGCGGCGGCGGTCGCCGGCAGCAGGCTGTCCCGGCGGTGCCGCAGCAGCGGCGGCGGGGGCGGGGCCCCGGCCTCGGTGACCCCCGCGGGCGGCTGCTGCGCCGCACCCGGCACGACGGTCGAGGCGGCCTCGTGCGTCTCGTACGTCCCGTACGCCCCGCGCGGATCGGCGGGCGAGCCGGCGGTCGCTGCCGGTTCGCCGGATGCCCTGCGTTGAGCGGTCTCCATGATGCTGCGAGCCTCCCTGACGTTCCCCCGTGGGTGCCGGGCGCGGCGTTCGCGCCCGGCCTCCGGGCGAGCCCGGACTGGGAAAGGGTACTGATCGCCGAGCGTGCGAGTCTGTGACGGCCCTCGCGCCAGGGTCCAAAGTCCCTGTCCGGGGCCTGTGCGGCACCGGATGTGACGGGTCGTGAGAACTTGTGCGCGCGGATGGCGATGCGATGAGGATCGCATGATGTCCCTGTGGCGCAAGTGTGTTGGTGGTGTGGATGGGGTGGATTCCGGTCCCGGCCGACCACTTGCGGCCTCTCTCGACCACGTCCCGCTACCCCATAGTCTTGGTCCCGCAGAGTGCGCGACGTGCGCCGAGCACGCGGACCGCGGAGCACGCAGATCGCAGAGTCAGGCAGATCGCAGAGTCAGGCAGGCAGCAGGCATGGGGGCAACTCGATGACGACAGGGCGGTCCGGGGCGCCCGCCGCCGGCGGCGGCACGGTGTCGCAGTCGCAGGCGCCGAACAGCGCGTACGCGGGGCAGACCGTGCACTTCCCCGACCCGATCCGGGCCGAGCGGTACCCGCAGGGCGTCCGGATGGACGCCGAGGGCCACCCGGACTTCGGCCCCTATGTGCGCGCCGCCGCGGAGGTCGCCGACCCCCCCGAGGGCTTCGGCGTCGACGAACTGCGGCTGACCGACTACGTCTCGGCCAACGCCGCCCTCTACACCCAGGGCCACGAGCTGTGGGCGAACCTGGACAGCGCGGTGGCCACCCCGCCCGGCTGGACCTGGCACCACGCGGTCGGCGGCGCCCAGCCCGGCAGCCGCCGGATGGAGCTGATCCCGGTCGAGGTCAAGGTGCTGCTGCGGCACCATGCCGGACTCGCCCTCTCCAGCGCCGACCACGGCAAGCGCGGCACCCGCCCGCTGCAGGAGCGCCCGCCGGTGCACTTCCCGCTGGCCCTGGACGGCGGCGACCCGGTGACCGTCACCGAGGAGCGGGTGGCGGCCGTCGAGGAGCGGTTCGGCTACCGGCTGCCGGAGGCGTACCGCACCTTCCTCAAGGTCGCCGGCGGACGCGCCCCGCGCGGCGTCGGGCTGGACACCGAGCTCGGCATCCTGGTCGACCAGCCGTTCCTGACGATCCGTCCGGAGTACGCGGTGGACGACCTGGTCTACGTCAACAAGTGCCTGCGCGACCACCTCACCAAGGACTACCTGGGCGTCGGCTTCGCCCAGGGCGGGCTGCTGGCGCTCAAGGTCAGGGGCGACCGGGTCGGCACCGTCTGGTTCATGCCGTACGACGACGCGCGGGACGACGGCGACCCCTCGCTCTCCCCGGGCGAGCGCTGCGAGCGGCTGCTGCTGCCCTGCGGCGACGACTTCGACGGCTTCCTGCTGCGACTGGTAGGCAGCCCGCCGGAGCTGGAGACGGTGGCCGAGCTGATGGTGGACGGCGGCTTCGCGCGGGCCGTCCCCGTCGAGGCATGAGGGTCGAGGCGTGAGGGGCGGAGACGCGCAGATGGTGACGTACGCGGAGGCGCAGGAGCGGGCCGTGGCCTGGCTGAACGAGGGCGTGCCCTCGTACCAGCGCCGGGAGGTGCGGGTGCGCGAGTTCGACCTGGGCTTCGTGGCCTGGGCGGTGGACCGCGAGGACGGGCCGCCCGGTGGCGGCCGCGCGGCCGGCGCGGGCCCGGGCGCGGCGGCGGTCGGCTCGGCCCGGATGGTGATCGCCCGGGACAGCGGGGCCACCACGCTGTGGCCGGCGCTGCCGATCGCCGACGTGGTCCGGCAGTACGAGGAGGTCTACGGCCGGCCGGCCGGGGCCACCCCGGTCGGGGGCGCGCGCCCGCGCGAGCAGATGGACCCGATGGAGACCACCTCCTTCCTCCTCACTCCGCCGCAGTGGCTGGAGGAGGAGGCCGCCAAGCGCGAGGCCGAGGCGGCCCGCGCGGCGGAGCAGGAGCGGGCCGCCGCGGCCCGCGAGGCCGGACCGGCCCCGGCGGAGGGCGCCGAGGAGGGCGGCTCCGGGGCGGCGGACGGCGGGAGCGCGGCCGTGAACGCTGCGAACGCTGCGAACGCCGTGAACGCTGTTGATGACGGGGAGGGCGGGCAGCAGCCGTCCGTGCAGACGGCCCCGCCGATCCCGGACGGCCCGCCGACCGAGATCCCGACCATGCTCGCCCCGCCGGACGAGCCCCCGTCCTCGGGCCGCGCCGCCTCCGCTTCGCCATCGATTCCGCAGCAGGCGCCGGGTCCTGACGATGCGTCGGACTCCTCCGCCGAGCGTCCGTGGTCGATCCGGCAGCCGGAGCGCGAGCCGGAGGCCGAGCGCTGGCCGGAGCCGGAGGCGCTCCAGCCGCCGCCGGCCCCGCAGCCGCCGCCGGCCCCGCAGCCCGTGCAGCCCTCGCAGCCCTCGCAGCCCGTGGAGGCGGCGCAGCCGGGGCCGCCCGTGCCGCCGATGCAGTCGACCCCGCCTCCGCCCCCGCCGGTCGCGCAGGCCCCGCAGCCTCCGCAGCCTCCGCAGGCGGGTCCGGACGGTGCGGCCGCGTCCTCCGGCGAGCGTCCGTGGGAGTCCGGCGGCGGGTTCGACTACGAGCCGACGCAGCTGGCCCGCCCGTCGCGGCCGGGCCCGGCCGCGGCCCCGGACGGACCGCCGCCCCCGCCGCCCAGCGAGCTCCTCTCGCAGAGCGGCTCCGGCGGCCAGCGCCCGTTCGCCTCCGGCGGAGCCCCCGGCGGGGTCCCCGGCGGGGAGCGCGCGGGCGGACCGCCGCCGCCCCCGCCGCAGTCACTCCTCGGCCGGCAGGGCGGGCCGCAGCAGCCGCCATACCAGCCCCCGCAGGCGCCGCAGGCGCCGCCCGGGCCCGCCGTGCCGCCGCCTCCGCCGCCCCCGCCGGCGCCTCAGGCGCAGCAGCTGCCCCCGCAGCAGGTCCCGATGCCGCAGCAGGCCCCGATGCCGCCGCAGCAGCACCAGCCGCCGCCTCCGCCGCCGGTCCCCGCCGCCGAGGCGCCCTCCGGCGTGCCGACCGTCGGCTCCGGCTACATGGCCGTGCTGCGCTACCGCGGCCGGGACGGCTCGGAGCAGCAGGTGATCCAGCGCTCCGCGCCGGGCCTGCCGCATCCGGAGTGGCAGATCCTCAACGAGCTGCGCCGCCTCGGCGTACCGCCGGACCAGGTGCTGGAGCTCCACACCGAGCTGGAGTCCTGCGACCACCCGGGCGGCTACTGCTCCCGGATGGTCCGCGAGGCCTGGCCGAACGTGCGGATCACCCACACCGCTCCGTACGGCCGGGAGCAGGCCGCCCGGCAGCAGGGCGTCCGGCACCTCCTGGACCACCAGGGCGAGATGCAGGCCGTGGCCGCCGCGCCGCCGCGTTCGCGTCCGGTGCGCGCGCCGCTGCCCGCGCCGGGCAGCGTGCCTCCGCTGCCGCCGGCCCAGCCGCAGGCGCTGGCCGAGGAGCTGACCCAGGCCTTCGGGCCGCAGGGGGTGTTCCGCTTCACCCAGCAGGCGGTCTCCCGGCAGGGCGTGCCCGAGGTGGTCTCGACCTGCCTGGCCTGGGCGGGCGTGCCGCTGGACTTCGGCCCGTTCTTCTGGGCGCAGGCCCAGCCGCCGGAGCGGCCCATTCCGACGCTCGCCGAGCTGGCGATGGAGCGGGGCGTGCAGCCGGCCCCGGACTTCGGCACCTACCTGGTGATCGGCAACGACTTCGGCCGCCAGCTGTGCGTGCAGTACGGCACCTCGGCGATCGTCGCGGTCGACATGGGCACGCCGTCCATCCCGCCGGGACCGGAGCAGCACGAGCCGAGGTTCGTGAACAGCGGCCTGCCGGAGTTCATCCGCAGCATGGCGATGCTCGGCCGGATGTGGCGGCTGCGCTACGGGCTCACCCCCGAGCAGGCCGGACACTGGACGAGCGACTTCCAGGCACAACTGATCGCGATCGATCCGGCGGCGCTGGGCACTCCGGAGACCTGGTGGTCCGTTGTACTGGAGCAGATGTGGGACGGCCTGCTGTGAGCCGGGGCCCGATGGGGGTGGCCGAGCGTCGGTCTGTCCGCCCGTAGCATGGTTCGTTGCACTATGGGACAAGCACTGGCATACACCTGCTCGTGTTTGACCGTTCTGCCGACGAAAGGGACAGATCCATGAGCGACGCCGGTTCTCCGAACGGCATCGCGGTCGTGCGGCGCGGCTACGCGGTGGACCAGGTCGACCAGGCCTTCCACAGCCTGCGCCGGGACCGCGACGCGGCCTGGCACCGTCTGTCCGAACTCGGGAACCTGCTGAGGGATCTGGAGCACCGGCTGGCGCAGGCCCGGGAGGCCGCCGAGGCGGCCGCGGCCGCACCGCCGCCGCAGTACGCCGAGCTGAGCGAGCAGGCGGCGATGATCCTCGCAATGGCCGAGTCCGAGGCCAAGGCGGTGCACGCGGCCGCCCTCAACGAGGTCGACGCGATCCGTGCGGAGGCCGCCTCCGACGGCCGCCGCGCCCAGGAGGACGCCCGCGACCACGCCGACCGCGTCCGCACGGCGGCCGAGGCCGACCACGAGCAGACCATCGAGCAGGCCGAGGCGTACGCGGACCAGCTCCGCCGGGACGCCGAGCGGGAGGCCCGGGCCACCCGCGAGGCCGGCGACGCGACCGCGGCGGAGATCCGCGACCGCGCGGCGGAGGCCTCCCGCAAGGCCCATGAGTGGCTCGACCACCAGCAGAAGGCCGCCGAACGCGAGCTGTCCTCCCGCGAGGAGGCCTTCGAGACCTGGGAGCGCGAGCAGCTCGGCGTCGCCCGCCGGCACGTCGAGGAGGGCGAGCGGGCCAGGGACGACGCGCAGTCCGCCGCCAAGGAGCTGGAGACCAGGGCGCGGGCCGAGGCCGACCGCCTGCTGGACGAGGCGCGGCGGGAGGCGGAGCGGATCAACCACGCGAGCGCGCGGGCGTACGAGGAGTACGAGGCGCGGCGGGTCGAACTCCAGTCGCACCTGGACCACATCCGGCAGACGCTGACCGCGCTGACCGGTGCCGGCGTGGGCGCGACGCCGGCACTGCCCCCGGCGCCCCCGGCGCAGCCGCCCGCGGCGGCGGAGACCGAGGTGCTGCCGCGGTACTCCGACTCCGAGGCGACGCAGGAGACGACGCTGCGGGTACGCCGACCTGCGCCGCAGGCGCAGGAACCGCAGCCGGAACCGCAGCCGCAGCCGCAGCCGGAACCGCAGCCGGAGCCGGTCGACGACCGCACGGTCGAGATCGCCTACCCGCGGCCGGCGAAGCCTACGGACTGACTTTCCCGCCCGGGGCCGGCGCGTAAGGGGCGCGGGGAACTGCGCGCTCAGCCGGTGACCCGCCGCACCCGACCGGGGCGTTCCGGTCGCGACCCGGCGGTCGCCGCCGCCGGACGCGGCGCCGTAGCGGCCTGGCCGCGCCGTTCCCCGCGCCCCTGAGTCGCCCTTCGGACTCCTCCGGGGCCACTGCGCGCGCTGGGGTTACGCTGGAACCCCCCGGCCCGCGCAGCGGTCCGGGCTCGTCACGTTGCGCGCGCACGCGAGGGGCAGAGAAATCCATGAGCCTGACCGGCCTGCTGGACGCGGTAATCAAGGACCCGGCGCTCGCCGAGGCGGTGGCCGAGGCCGCCACCCCGCGAGCCGCCCGGCAACACCTCGACCTCATCGCGCCGCCCGCCGCCCGCCCCTTCGCGATCGGCGCCCTCGCCCGCGCCCTCGCCGACCGGGCGGCCCAGGAGCAGCAGACCACCGGCCGCCCGGTGCTGGCGGTCACCGCCACCGGCCGCGAGGCCGAGGACCTGACCGCCGCCCTGGCCTCCCTCCTCCCGCCGGACTCCGTCGCGGAGTACCCGGCCTGGGAGACCCTCCCGCACGAGCGGCTCTCCCCGCGCTCGGACACCGTCGGCCGCCGCCTCGCGGTGCTCCGCCGGATCGCCCACCCGGCCGTTCCCGGCACCGCCGAGGAGGGCGGCGACACCGCCGCCGGCCCCCTCCAGGTGGTCGTGGCCCCGATCCGCAGTGTGCTGCAGCCGCAGGTCAAGGGCCTGGCCGAGCTGGAGCCCGTGGAGCTCCACCGTGGTGACGAGCGCGATCTGGAGGAGGTCGTCGACAGGCTCGCGGCCGCCGCCTACTCCCGCGTCGAGCTGGTCGAGAAGCGCGGCGAGTTCGCCGTCCGCGGCGGCATCCTGGACGTCTTCCCGCCGACCGAGGAGCATCCGCTCCGGATCGAGTTCTGGGGCGACGAGGTCGAGGAGATCCGCTACTTCAAGGTCGCCGACCAGCGCTCGCTGGAGGTCAGCGAGCACGGGCTGTGGGCGCCGCCCTGCCGCGAGCTGCTGCTCACCCCGGAGGTCCGGGAGCGGGCCGCCGCCCTCGCCGCCGACCACCCCGAGCTGACCGAGATCCTCGGCAAGATCGCCGAGGGGATCGCGGTGGAGGGGATGGAGTCCCTGGCCCCGGTGCTGGTGGACGAGATGGAGCTGCTCCAGGACGTGTTCCCGGAGGGCTCGATCGCCGTGGTCTGCGACCCGGAGCGGGTCCGCTCCCGGGCCTCCGACCTGGTGGCGACCAGCCAGGAGTTCCTCAACGCCTCCTGGGCGGTGGCCGCGACCGGCGGGGACGTCCCGATCGACGTGGCGGCCGTGGCGCCGGTGGACGTCTCGGCGGCCTCGCTCTGGTCGCTGGCCGACGTCCGGGAGCACGCCCAGGAGCAGGGCCTGCCGTGGTGGTCGATCAGCCCCTTCGCGTCCAACCCCGAGGAGGCCCTGGACGAGGACCCGGACACCCTCCGGCTGAGCCTCCACGCCGTCGAGGCCTACCGCGGGGACACCGCGCGGGCGATCGCCGACGCCAAGGGCCGGCTCGCCGAGGGCTGGCAGGTCGTCCTGGTGACCGAGGGCCACGGCCCGGCGGCCCGGATCGCCGAGGTGCTGCGCGGGGAGGGCATCGGCGTCCGGCTCTCCGCCGACCTGGACGCCGAGCCGGAGCCGGCCGTCGCCCATGTCTCCACCGGTTCGATCGAGTACGGCTTCATCTCGGACGCGCTGCGGCTCTGCGTCCTCACCGAGACCGACCTCTCCGGTCAGAAGTCGACCACCAAGGACATGCGCCGGATGCCGTCCCGGCGCCGCAACGCCATCGACCCGCTGGCGCTGACCGCCGGCGACTTCGTGGTCCACGAGCAGCACGGCGTCGGCAGGTACATCGAGATGGTGCAGCGGACGGTGCAGGGCGCCACCCGCGAGTACCTGGTGCTCGAGTACGCCTCGGCCAAGCGCGGCCAGCCGGGCGACCGGCTCTTCGTGCCCACCGACCAGCTGGAGCAGATCACCAAGTACGTCGGCGGCGAGGCCCCGTCCCTCCACCGGCTCGGCGGCGCGGACTGGGCGAAGACCAAGTCGCGGGCCAAGAAGGCGGTCAAGGAGATCGCGGCCGACCTGATCAAGCTCTACTCGGCCCGGATGGCCGCCCCCGGCCACGCCTTCCAGCCGGACACCCCCTGGCAGCGCGAGCTGGAGGACGCCTTCCCGTACGCCGAGACCCCGGACCAGCTGACCACCATCGGCGAGGTCAAGGAGGACATGGAGAAGACGGTCCCGATGGACCGGCTGATCTGCGGCGACGTGGGCTACGGCAAGACCGAGATCGCGGTCCGGGCGGCCTTCAAGGCGGTCCAGGACGGCAAGCAGGTCGCCGTGCTGGTGCCCACCACCCTGCTGGTGCAGCAGCACTTCTCGACCTTCTCCGAGCGGTACGCCAACTTCCCGGTGTCGGTGAAGGCGCTCTCCCGGTTCCAGTCCGACTCCGAGGCCAAGGAGGTCCTGGAGGGTCTGCGGACCGGCGGGGTGGACGTGGTGATCGGCACCCACCGGCTCTTCTCCTCCGAGACCAGGTTCAAGGACCTGGGCCTGGTCATCGTCGACGAGGAGCAGCGGTTCGGCGTCGAGCACAAGGAGCAGCTGAAGAAGCTGCGGGCCAACGTGGACGTGCTGACCATGTCCGCCACCCCGATCCCGCGGACCCTGGAGATGGCGGTCACCGGCATCCGGGAGATGTCCACCATCACCACCCCGCCGGAGGAGCGGCACCCGGTGCTGACCTTCGTCGGCCCCTACGACGAGAAGCAGATCGCCGCCGCGGTCCGCCGTGAACTGCTGCGCGAGGGCCAGGTCTTCTACATCCACAACCGGGTGGAGTCGATCGACAAGGCCGCCGCCCGGATCCGGGAGATGGTGCCGGAGGCCCGGATCGCCACCGCCCACGGGCAGATGAGCGAGACCGCCCTGGAGCAGGTGGTCGTCGACTTCTGGGAGAAGAAGTTCGACGTGCTGGTCTCGACCACGATCGTGGAGTCCGGGATCGACATCGCCAACGCCAACACGCTGATCGTGGAGCGCGGGGACAACTTCGGCCTGTCGCAGCTCCACCAGCTGCGCGGCCGGGTCGGCCGGGGCCGCGAGCGCGGCTACGCCTACTTCCTCTACCCGCCGGAGAAGCCGCTCACCGAGACCGCCCACGAGCGGCTCGCCACCATCGCCCAGCACACCGAGATCGGCGCCGGGATGTACGTGGCGATGAAGGACCTGGAGATCCGCGGCGCCGGCAACCTCCTCGGCGGGGAGCAGTCCGGGCACATCGCCGGGGTCGGCTTCGACCTCTACATGCGGATGGTCGGCGAGGCCGTCGCCGAGTACCGGGAGGCGCTGGCCAGCGGCGAGATCCAGGAGGAGGAGCCGCTGGAGGTCAAGATCGAGCTGCCGGTGGACGCCCACGTCCCGCACGACTACGCGCCCGGCGAGCGGCTGCGGCTGCAGGCCTACCGGTCGATCGCCGCGGTCAACTCGGAGGAGGACATCCAGCAGGTCCGCGAGGAGCTGACGGACCGGTACGGCAAGCTGCCGGAGCCGGTGGAGAACCTGCTGATGGTGGCCGGCCTGCGGCTGTTCGCCCGGCGCTGCGGGATCACCGACATCACCCTGCAGGGGAGCAACATCCGGTTCTCCCCGTTCGAGCTGCGGGAGTCGCAGGAGCTGCGGCTGAAGCGGCTGCACCCGAGGGCCGTGGTCAAGCCGGCGGTCAAGCAGGTGCTGGTACCCCGGCCGACCACCGCCAGGATCGGCGGCAAGCCGGTGGTCGGCCGCGAACTCCTCGCCTGGTGCGCGGAGTTCCTGACCTCGATGTTCGACGAGCTGGCGGCGGCGAGGAAGTAGGGGAAGCAGCGGAGTCGGGGAGGCGGGGGAGGGGGCGCCGGCCGGCTCCCCCGGGGCGTCCCCCCGGCCGCCCCGGGGGAGGCTCAGGCGACCTTCCACTGGCCGGTCTGGTCGGAGAAGCCGCTGTCCAGGGCGAACTGGACCTTGGTGATCCTGGTGCCGACCGGGACCTGGAAGGTGATGAAGCCGACCGCGCTGTCGCCGGGGGCGATCTTCAGCTCGGCCGGCAGGCTCTGGCCGGCCTTGGTGTCGTTGACGTCCGCCTCGTAGTGCTGGCCCGCGCTGTCCACCACCTCTGCGCCGTTGCTCGGTGAGTCGTCGTAGGCGCCGGTGCCGGTGTCCTTGATCCGGAACTGCACGGCGTAGAAGCGCTTGCCGTTGTCCGGCTGGCTGAACTCGTCCGTCGGCTGGGCCTTGGACACCACCTTCAGGACGGTGACGTCGGCGTCGGTGGACATGCCGCTGAGGTGGAGGGTGTCGCCGACGGCGGCGGTGTGGCTACCGGACTTGCCGGACGAGCCCGAACCGGAACCCGAACCCGAACCCGACTTGCTTCCGCCGGACTTCGCGCCGGAGCTCGATCCGTTCGCGGCCGAGGTGTTCACGGTACTGGTGGGCGAGCAGGCGGCGGAACCGAGAGCGAGGGCCAGCCCTGTGAACGCGGCCAGGCCGGTGCGCAGAAGAGTGCTGGACATGGTTGTCCCCCCTGATGAGACACGGTCGACTGAGGTGCCGGAGCCGCTTCGTGGCCCGGCGACGGCTTAAGAACACCATGGGCTGTGAATAGTGTCAACCACTCTTTGGATTGTTGATGCGATTCACGCTGTGTACGCATCGCGAGGCCGTCGCTGGGTATGCTCGGCGCCATGCCGGAGCAGGAGTCCATTCCCCAGGTCAGCGCGGCCGAGATCGCCCGTATCGCCGGTGTCGGCCGGGCCGCGGTCAGCAACTGGCGGCGGCGCCACGCCGACTTCCCGCGGCCGGTCGGGGGCAGCGAGACCAGCCCCGCCTTCTCGCTCACCGAGGTCGACGCCTGGCTGCGGGCCCACGGCAGGCTGCGTGAACTGCCGCTGCGCGACGAGATCCGCCGCCATCTCGACCTGCTGCGGGACGCGGCCGGCTCCCCGCTCGTCCTCGCCCTGGCCCAGGTGCTGGTGGTGCAGCGGGCTCCCGGCCGGTGGCGGGAGCTGGCCGGACGCCCGGCGGTGGAGCTCGCGACCGCGCTGCCGACCCTCGCGCGGGAGGCCGCGGTCGCGGCCCTCGGCCCGCAGGGCGCCCGCGGCCTCGGGCTTCCCTCGCTCTACGGCAGCACCGAGCTCTCGCTGGCCCGCCTGGCGGCCCGGCTCGCCGAGGAGGTCGGGCCGGACGCGGCGGCCGAGGAACTGCTCGCCCTGCCGCCGGAGTCCGCCTTCCGGCAGGGCGCGGTGCTGCCCGCGGAGCTGGCGGACCTCCTCGCGGAACTCGCGGACGCTGCGGCGGACGCCGGGACCGGGTCGTCAGGGGCCGGGCCGTCAGGGGCGGGGTCATCGGGGGCGGGGCGCTCCGGCGGCACCGAAGCCGCCGCGCCCGCCGCGCCCGCCGTGGCCGATCCGGCCTGCGGGACCGGCGCGCTGCTGCTGGCCGCGGGCCGCGCGGGCGCGGTCCGGCTGTCCGGTGCGGAGGCGGACCCGGCCGCGGCGGCGCTCGCCCGGCTCCGGCTGGCCGTCCACGAGCCGGCGCGGGCCGACGGCGGCCAGGTCATCGACGTCCGGCAGGCCGACTCGCTGCGGGACGGCGGGGCCGGGGACGGCCGGGCGCCCCTCGTGGACGCCGTGCTGAGCCGGCCGCCGTACAACGACCGCAACTGGGGCGCCGAGGACTCCGCCTACGACCCGCGCTGGGAGTACGGGCTGCCGCCCCGGGCGGAGTCCGAACTCGCCTGGGCGCAGGATGCGTTGGCGCGGGTGCGGCCCGGCGGCCGGGCGGTGCTGCTGCTGCCCGGCGCGGTCGCCGCCCGGCGCTCCGGGCGCCGGATCCGGGCCGAACTGCTGCGCCGGGGAGCGGTGCTGGCCGTCGTCGCGCTGCCCCCCGGCCTGGCCGCGCCCTCCTCGGTGCCGCTGCACATCTGGGTCCTGCGCCGTCCGGAGCCGCAGGCTGCCGCACCGGAGCGGGTACTGCTGGTGGACGCCGGCGCGCCGGAGGGAGCGTACGCGGCGGTCCGCGAGGCCTGGGCGGCCTGGCTGCGCTCCGGCTCGCAGCCGGTCGCGCGCCCCGGCGTGTACCGCAGCGTTCCGCTGGTCGACCTGCTGGACGAGGAGGTCGACCTGACGCCGGGCCGGCACCTCCCGCCCTCCGTCGACCAGGCGCTGGACGCGGTCGAGGGGCTGCATCGGAAGGTCGCCGAGGAGCTGGCCGGGCTGGCGCCGCTGGAGCGGTTGCTGCCGGCTCCGGCGCCGGTCGGCGGTGGAGCGGGGGACCGCGCCCGCTCCACCGTCGCCGTCGCCGAACTGCTGCGCGGCGGGGGGCTGGAGCTGCTGCCCGCCGATGCCGGCTGCCGCCCCGGCGACCTGCTGGTCCGCGGCGAGGAGGTGCGGGTGCTCGGCGAGGGCGAGGCGGCGCCTGCCGAGGCCACCGCGCGCGGCTGCCAAGTGCTGCGGCCCGCGGCGGAGTTGCTCGACCCCTGGTTCCTGGCCGGCTTCCTCAGGGCGGCCGCCGCGGCAGCCGGAAGCGCCGGCACCACCGCCACCCTCTCGCGCCGGGACGTCCGCCGGCTCCGGGTGCCGAGGCTGCCGCTCGACCAGCAGCGCGGCTACGGGCGGGAGTTCCGCAGGATCGCGGAGTTCGAGGAGCGGCTGCGGGCGGCCGCCGAGGGGGGCGCGCGGCTGGCGCGACTGCTGACCGAGGGGGTCGCCGAGGGCCGGCTGCGGCTGCCGTAGTCGAACGGGCGTCAGAACGCCTTCGGAGCAGGGGATCGGCCGAGGTCACGGGTTGATGGATGAGTTCCCTGTGATCACTGTGTGTTGATAATATGCAGGCCGCTGTCGACTCACTCCGCTGGAGCCCCGCATGGCGGACCCGTACCCCTCACGCCCCGCCCCGGCCGGCCGGTGGCGGTACCTGCCCCTGCTGCTCGTGCTGGTACCGCTGGGGTCCCTCGGGCTGATCGGGTTCGTGCCCGCGCTGTGGCTCGCCGTTCTGCGCCGCACCCGGCGGGCCTGGTGGGGGGCGGCAGGCGCGTTCGCCGTGACGGTGGCCGAGTGGGTGGTCGCCGGCAGCTCGGGCGGGGCCACCCCGCCGCTCGGGCTCTTCGGTCCGGTGGTCCTCCTCGCGCTGCTGGGGACGCCGGCCCATTTCGTCGCCGAATTCCTGTACTGGCAGCGGGAGTCCGCGCGGCAGCGGCCGGTGCCCGGGTACCGGCCGCCGGCGCTGCCGCCGCCGTGGACGCCGGTCGGCCCGGTGGCGCCGGTCGGTCCGGTCGCGCAGGTCGCCCCCGTCATGCCGCCGCCCCCGCCCCCGGCCCCGGCCGCGCCGCCCGCCACCCTCTACGGCGGCAGCGTCGACCTGGGCGAGGAACTCCGCAGGCTCGGGCGGGACTTGGAGGGCGGCAGGTGAGCGGACGACCGAGGGTGGTCGCCGGCCGCTACCGGCTGGACGGCCCGATCGGCCGCGGCGGAATGGGCCAGGTCTGGGCGGCCACCGACGAGCGCCTCGGGCGCCCGGTCGCGGTGAAGCTGCTCCGCGGAGACCTCGACGCCTCGGCCGGCACCCTGGCCGGCGCCCCCGCCGGGCCGGTACTCGCGGACTCCGCCGAGACCGCGGACCTGCGGACCCGCTTCCTCCGCGAGTGCCGGACCGCGGCCGCCCTCGACCACCCCGGGATCGTCACCGTCTACGACGCCGGGCAGGACGGCGAGCGGCTCTTCCTCGTCATGCAGCGCCTGGACGGTATCGGGCTGGCCGATCTGATCGACGAGCGCGGTCCGCTGCCGGTGGCCTGGGCGGCCGCGCTGGCCGCGCAGCTGGCCGGCGCCCTCTCCGCGGTCCACGCGGCCGGGGTGGTGCACCGGGACGTCAAGCCCAACAACGTCATCCTGCGCCCGGACGGCCGGGCGGTGCTCCTCGACCTCGGCATCGCGGCCGCCTTCGAGCCCGAGCTGAGCCGGCTGACCCGCAGCGGCACCCCGGTCGGGACGCCGACCTACATGGCGCCCGAGCAGGCCGCCACCGGGGCCATCGAGCCGCGCGGGGACCTGTACGCGCTGGGCTGCGTCCTCCACGCGCTGCTGCTCGGCGATCCGCCGTTCACCGGCGGGTCGGCGCTGGCCGTCATGCACGAGCACCTGGTCAGCGCGCCGAGGCCGGTACGGGAGCTGCGGCCGGAGGTGCCGGCGCCGCTGGAGCGGCTGATCCTCGACCTCCTCGCCAAGGAGCCCGCCGGGCGGCCGGCCTGCGCGGAGGAGGTGTACGCGCGGCTGCTGCCGTTCCTCCCGGCCTCGGAGCGGAGCCCGGAGGGGCTGCGGGCGGCGGGGGCCGGGCCCGGGGCCGGGACCGGGGCCGCCGGGGCCGATCCGACGGTCCCCTATCGCTTTCCGCTCGGCCCCGTCCGGGTGACCGGGGGAGGGGGGACGGCGGCGGGTCCGCGTTTCGGACCGGCCTTCGCGCGGCCCGCTGCCGTCACCGGCGCCGCCGTCGGGCCCGCAGCCGAGCGCGCGGGCGGCGGCGACTTCGTCATCGGCGCGCCCCGGGCCGCGACCGGCGGCGGGATCCGGCCCGCCGACGCCGCGATGCGGGCCGCGGAGCTCTACGAGAGCGGCCGCAGCGCGGACGCGGCCGGTCTGCTCAGCGCGGTGCTCGACGACCCGGCCGCGCACCGCGAGCTCTCCGCCGACCAGTCGCGGGCGCTCCGCCGCTACCGCGCCGAGCTCCTCATGCGGGACCGCCAACTCGCGGCGGCGATGGCCGAGTTCACCGCCCTGGCCACCGATCTGGTGGCCGAGCGGGGCGCGAGCGATCCGGAGGCGCTGGAGTGCGGCTACCTGGCGGCCGGCTGCCAGGCCCGGATCGGCGACGCCGCCGGCGCCCTCGCCGCCTACCGCGGGCTGCTTGCCATCCACCAGGAGCGGCTGGCGCGCGGCCTGGACACCGACCCCGAGCGGGCCGAGCGGATCCGGCTGCACATCGGCGAGCTGCTGATGACCACCCGCGACCTGGCCGGCGCCTGGGAGACCCTCCTCACCCTGCTGATGGAGCTGGAGCCGAGGCTCGGCCCGGTCCACCCGAGGGTGCGGGAGATCCGCACCCTGCTCGACTGGATCCAGCCCCTGCGCTTCGGCACCCGCTGAGCGGCCCCGACCGCCGCTGCGGGCGATCACCCCCGCTGACGGTAGTCTGCGCCGGTGGCACTTGGACTCGTGATGGCGCTGGGCGCCGCCGTCTTCTTCGGCTGCGCCATGGTGCTGCAGGCACTCGGCGCCAGTCGGCACCCGCCCGCCTCCGAGGAGGCCGGCGGGGGGCTGCTGGGCACCGCGCGGGCGATGCTCAACATCCCCTACATCTGCGGCCTCGGGCTCGACCTCCTCGGCTTCATCGCCCAGCTGATCGCGCTGCGCTCGCTGCCGCTCTACGTGGTGCAGGCCGCGCTGGCGGCGGCGCTCGCGGTGACCGCGGTGGCCGGGGCGTTCGTCCTCAGGCTGCGGCTCGGCCGGGCGGAGTGGGCGGGCGTCGGCGCGGTCTGCGTCGGGCTCGCCGTGCTGGGCGTCACGGCGGGGGCGGAGGGCCACCGGCAGCCGTCCTTCGCCTTCCACTGGGGTCTGCTGGTCGCGGTGGCGCTGCTCGCCGCGATCGGAGGGGCGGTCTGGAGGTTGCACGAGCCGGCGCGTGCGCTGGTGATGGGCGCCCTCTGCGGCCTGGGCTTCGCGGTCGTCGGACTCGCCGTCCGGGTGCTCCCCGCGGTCGGCTGGCCGCACATCGGCCCGCTCTTCACCGAGCCCGCCTCGTACGCGCTGCTCGCGGGCGGGGCGGTGGCCTTCGTCTTCATGACCGAGGCGGTCCGCGGCGGCAAGGTCACCACCGCCACGGCGGCCATGGTCCTCACCGAGACGGCGCCGCCGGCCCTCCTCGGCGTGCTGCTGCTGGGCGACCGGACGCGTCCCGGGATGGTCCCGCTGGCCGTACTCGGGTTCGTCGTCGCGATCGCCGGCGCGCTGGCCCTGGCCCGGTTCGGCGAGGTCTCCGGAGACGCCGCCGAGGCCTCCCCGGAGGGGATCTGACCCGCGGACACGGCGCGCCACCACGTACGCATGGTGGCGTGCCGGACCGCGGCTCTCTATTCTCTTGACCGGCCGTCAGTTGACACCTCGTCAGCACCAGGAGGCTCCATGCGTCCCGCGCCCACCGCGTCCGCGTCAGCGACCGCATCCGCCCTGCGACGCCGTGCCGCGCTCGGAGCCCTCGGGATCGCGGCCGCGATCGCCCTGACGGCCTGCGGGGCCACCGCCCACCCCGGCGCCGCGGCCATCGTCGGCGACCAGCGGATCACCACCGCCGCCCTGGACTCGCACCTCACCGCGTACCGCAGCGCCCTCAGCTCGGCCGCCGTGCAGACCGGCGGTGGCGGGACCGAGGCGGCCGGGCTGGTCCGGCACACCCTCCAGCTCCTCGTCGAGTCCCGCCTCGTGGACGACCAGCTGCAGGCGCAGGGGCTGACCGTGAGCACCGCGGAGGTGGAGCGGGCCCGCGCCTCGGCGATCCAGCAGACCGGCTCGGAGCAGGCCCTGGAGCAGGTCTTCCTGCAGCAGATCGGCCTTGCGCCGGGCGACATCGACGAGTACTTCCGGATGAGCGTCGGCGAGCAGAAGCTGCTGGCCGCCCAGGGCATCGCCCCGACCGACCAGAACGCCTCCGCCGCGATCACCGCGATGCTCGACTCCGCCGCCAAGCAGCACCCGGTGAGTGTCAACCCGCGCTACGGCCGGTGGAACCCCAAGGAGGCGGCCGTCGCCGCCGCCACCCAGCCGTGGATCAGGACCAGCACCTCCTGAGGAACCGATCCGCCTCCCTTCGGAATCCTCGTCCCGAGCCTACGAGAGGTAGGTTTCAGAGGTGCCCGAGATCGATGACCCTGTGGACAACCCCGCGTCCCCCGCCCCGGCCGGCCGACTGGTCCTGCTGGCCACCACCCACCGGATCGCCCCCGGCCTCCTCTCCTGGCCGGCCTGGGAGACCCTGCGCGAGGCCGACCGGGTGCTGGTCGGCGACCCCGAGCATCCCCAGCTGGCGCCGATCCGCCAGGCGGGGGTGCGGGTGGAGGTCGTGGACGCCCCCGCGCGGGCCCGCGAGCTGGCCGAGTCGGCCGCCGCGGACGGCGGCCGCACGGTCGTGTGGATCCTGGACACCGACGGCGAGCCGGAGCTCGCCGAGCAGCTGGCCACCCTCGCCGTCGAGGGCGGGCTGCCGTCCCCGGCGCCGGAGCTGGAGGTCCTTCCCGGCTCGTACGACGTCCCCGGCGCCCGGCTCCTCGACCTGGTCTCGGTGATGGACCGGCTCCGCTCGCCCGGCGGCTGCCCCTGGGACGCCCAGCAGACCCACGAGTCCCTGGTCAAGTACCTCGTCGAGGAGTCCTACGAACTGGTCGAGGCGATCGAGGAGGGCGACCGCCCGGCCCTCCGCGAGGAGCTCGGCGACGTCCTCCTCCAGGTCCTCTTCCACTCCCGGATCGCCCAGGAGCACCCGGAGGACCCGTTCGGCATCGACGAGGTCGCCGGCGGCATCGTCGACAAGCTCGTCTTCCGCCACCCGCACGTCTTCGCCGACGCCGGCGTCCCCGCCTCCGAGCATCTGGAGGCCACCTGGGACAAGCTCAAGGCCGCCGAGAAGCAGCGCGAGTCCCTCACCGACGGCGTCCCCCTCGGCCAGCCGTCGCTGGCCCTGGCCGCCAAGCTGCTCTCCCGCGCCCGCAAGGCCGGCCTCGACCTGCCTCTGGAGACCGAGTTCACCCCGCAGGCCCCGCCCGCCGAGGAAGACCTCGGCGAACTCCTCCTGGCCCTGGCCAAGACGGCCGACGCCCACTCCATCGACCCGGAACAGGCCCTCCGCGCGGCCGCCCTCCGCTACCGCGCCCGCATCCGCGAGGCGGAGGCCGGCGGGCCGTCCGGCGGCAGCGGCGCGGGGGCCCCGGCGAAGTAGCCGGAGAAGGCCGTCCGGGCCTCCGCGAGCCGACGCCGGAGCCGGGCCCGTAGGTCGGCGAGGGGCGGCCCCGGTTCGCTCCGCTCGGCGGCCCAGTCCCTCAGCGCGGCACGGACCCCGCCCAGCGACGGCGAGCCGGGCAGGCCGACCGGTGCCCAGGCCCGGGCGAGCACCCGGCAGACGGCGGCGGCCCGCGCGTCGAGCTCCTCCCCGGTGGGGGCGGGCCCGAGCAGCTCCACCGAGCGGATCACGTCGGTGTAGACGGACCGCACCCGCTGATAGCCCACGTACCAGGGCAGATCGCGCCGGTAGTCCGCGACGGCGGGGAGGTTGGCCGCCCGGACCGCCCTGTGCCAGGCGGAGATGAACCGCTGCCGCTCGCCCCGGTTGGGGTACTCGGTCCGGCAGAGGTGGATGGCGAGATCGTGCACCGGGTCGCCCACCATCGCCAGCTCCCAGTCGATGGCGTGCAGCGACCCGTCCTCCTCGTTGTAGATGAGGTTCCGCGGGTGGAGATCGGCGTGCAGCAGGACGAACGGACGCGGGGTCAGCCCGTCCCGGGGAAGGCCGTCGGAGAACCGCCGCAGGGCGTCGGCGGGGAAGCCGAGCGCCCCGAAGAGCGGCCCGTACCGGGCGTGGGCGGGTGCCTCCACCCGGGTCCGGGTGTAGTCGATCAGGCAGTGGATGAAGCCGGTGCTGTCGCCGAAGGCGGGCCAGCCGGCGGGGGGCTTCGGCAGCTCGTCGACCGGGATCCTGGCGAGGGCGGCGAAGAGGGAGGCCAGTCCCTCGACCACTCCGCCCTTGACGTTCGGCTTCGAGCCCCAGATCGCGGCCAGTTCGGTGCCCTCCGCGAAGGTCTGGACGGAGAACCCCCGCCGGGTGGCCAGCACCTTCGGCACGTTGGGCAGATGCCGGGAGACCGTCCGGAGTACCGCCGCCTCCTCGGGCCAGATGGCCTGGTCGAAGGGGAGCGAACGGTGCTCGGTGGGGATCCTGACCTTGACCTTGGCGCCCGGCTCCACCGGTCCGAACCGGGCCAGCCGCTCCGGCAGGAGCACCGCGTGGTTGCGGTTGTTGAAGCCGGACATGGGCAGCACGTTGTCCTGGGCGTGACGGCGGAGGCCTTCCCAGGTCTTCGATGGGGGAGTGTGGCTGTCGATGGCGCGCGCTCCCGGGTATACCGGCGTTTGGCCGTACCCTACTGGGGGAACCGGGGTGTCGGCCCGAACGCAACCGCCTTGTTACCCCGGACGTGTGACGGGTGCTCACGTGGGGTCCAGGGGCGTTCGGGAGAACGCCTCCAGCAGTTCGGCCATGCCCTGGAAGACGTAGGCGGCGCCGGCGTCGAGGAGAAGTTCGCGCTTGCTGCTCGCGATGGCGGCATGGCGGTCGGGCACGAAGCCGAGGAAGACCACTCCGGCCTGCCGGGCCGCCGCCGCGTCGGCCTCGGAGTCGCCGAGGAAGAGGCAGCGCGACCGGTCCGACTCCCGGACGGCGAGCTCGGCCAGCGCGCGTTCGATGCAGTCGGGGTCGGGTTTCATCAGGTCCGGGTTCTCGGGTCTTCGGCCGAATATCCGGTCCTCGAAGTGGGGGTGCAGCCCCACCCGCCGCAGGTACCCGGCGATCGGGCCGGGGGCGTTGTTGCTGGTGATGGCCAGCCGGACGGCGTGCTGCGAGAGCACCGCGATCACCGCGTCGACCTCGGCGGTCGGTGCCGCCGTGCGGGCGGCCTCCTCCTCCATCCTGGTGATCAGCTGTTCGATCTCGTGCATCGGCGCCGGCGGGGTCCTCCCCGCCCGGGTGTCGCCGTTGCGCGGTGCCCGCAGCAGCGCGTGGGGGTCGTCCGGGTCCCGCTGGGGGCGCACCCCCAGCGCCTCGGAGATCGAGAGGGCGACCTCCGAGGCCGGTCGTTCCGCGTACAGATGGCAGATCGGTCCGTCGAAGTCGAACAGTACGCAGACGGCCCGGCGCAGGCGGTCGGCGATGGCGTCGGCTTCGGTCAAAGGCGGTCCGGTTTCGAAAGAGCGGCTCACTCCGACATTGTGAAGTCGCGCGCAACCGTGTTCCAGAGTGACTCGAACCACCGCTGACTCGTCGTCAGGAAGGCCTCGCCGGGCTGGAAGAGCTCGACGTTCATGCCGAGCGAGTCGTAGATGTCGACCAGTTCCTCGCCGCCGCGCCCGTCCGGCACCGCCGCGGGATGCTCGACGACCTCGTACAGGCTGTAGAGCGGGGTGCGGCCGTTGAGGATGTACAGCTTCAGCAGCGGGGTGATCGGCAGGGAGCGCAGCTCGACCTCGACCGTCCTGGTGATGCCGAGGTTCTGCAGGGTGAGCAGCCGGTTGCGGAGGCCGAAGGCGTTCGCGGCGACCAGCCTGCCCAGGCGCTCCATCGGGCGGGGATCCTCGGGGTCGTCCACCCGGCGGGGGATGCCCAGCCGGATCCCGGTGTCGGGCAGCAGCAGCCGCATCCGGATGGAGCGCGGGCCGTCCCCCTGGGTCTGCAGCCGGGCCAGGATCGGGCTCATCGCCATGGAGAGGGTCTCGGTGGTCATGCTGAGCGAGTCGATGGTGACCTCGTCCGCGTCGAAGGCGCGTTCCAGATGACTGCCGAGCACCAGGCCGGCCGGCTCCGGGGCGGCCGCACCGCCCGGGGCCGGGCGGGGACCGCCGGGCTCCGCGACGAACGAGCCCTTGCCCTGCCGCGACTCGATCAGGCCCTCCGAGCGCAGATCGGCCAGCGCCTTCTGCACGGTGGTCCGGGCGACGCCGTGGACGCCGGCGAGCCGGTGCTGGGAGGGCAGCCGGGTGCCCGGCGGCAGCTCGGCTATGTGCGCCCGCAGCGCGGCGAGGACGCGCTCCATGGGCGGCAGATCGACTCCGTCGACGGAGGCTTCTCCGTTCATCCTCTCACCCTACAACTTCTGGCCATGTTCCCCTGGCGGTACTGAACTTGACTGACAGTCAGTTTGGCTGACTAGTCATGTCGGCATCATGACCGTAGCCAAGTTGTGGTCAAGTTGCCGACATATCCGAACGTTGGCCCCCCCTTGACTGCGCTCGGGGTTCGGTCGGCCACCGGTCGATGGCGCCCGGCGATGCCGCCCCCCGAGGACTCCCTCCACCACCGGGCTCCTGCCTGCCAGGGGCCGGAAGGGGGGCGCCGTGCGCCCGCTCCACCGATTCGGGTTCTGCCTGGCGGTTCTGTTGGCCGGTCATCTCATCGAGGACCATCTCGGCTGGGTCTGGTTCTGGGCCACCCTGCTGGTCCAGGCCGCGGTGCCGAGCGGTCGTCTGCGGCTCGCCGCGCTGGCGCTCTGCGTCGGCTCCGCGCTGGTGCTGGGCGGGCCGGGGGTCGTCTTCGGACACTGAGCCCAACCGAGGGCGGGCGCCGGGCCGTACGGCCAGGGATCTTGTCACGCGGGCCGGTGCGTGATGGCATCGGCCGGGTCGTCGCAGATGGAGGTTCGCCGCAATCATGAACGCGTCCGCTACGCCCGCACGCTGGGGGCTCACCATTCCGCTGGACGGGGTGCCGCTCGCCGAGCAGCGGCCGATCGTCGAGTCGCTGCCGGACCTGGGCTTCACCGACCTCTGGTCCTCGGAGGCGAACGGGGCCGACGCCTTCACGCCCCTGGCCCTGGCCTCCGTCTGGGCGCCGGGCATGCACCTCGGGACCGCGATCGTGCCGGTGCACACCCGCGGCCCCGGGCTGATGGCGATGCAGGCGGCGACGCTGGCCGCCGCCGCGCCCGGCCGGTTCAGCCTCGGGATCGGGGCCTCGTCCCCCGCCATCGTCCGGGACTGGAACGCGATCCCGCACGAGGAGCCGTTCAAGCGCTCGCGCGACGTGCTGCGCTTCGTCCGCCGGGCGCTCAGCGGGGAGATGGTGGACGGGGAGTTCGACACCTTCGCCATCCGCCGCTTCCGCCTCGGACTCGTGCCCGAGACGCAGCCCGAACTGCTCCTCGCCGCGCTCCGCCCCGGCATGCTCCGGCTGGCCGGCCGCGAGGCGGACGGGACGATCATCAACTGGCTGTCCGCGGACGACGTCCCGACCGTCCTGCGGGAGTTCGCCGCCCCGGAGAAGACCGTGGTGGCCCGGATCTTCGTCTGCCCGACGGAGGACGCCGAGCACGTCCGCGCGCTGGGCCGGCGCATGATCGCGGCGTATCTGACCGTCCCCGCGTACGCCGAGTTCCACCGCTGGCTCGGCCGCGAGGAGATCCTCAAGCCGCTCTGGGAGAACTGGGCGGCCGGCGACCGCCGTACCGCGGCCGCCTCCATCCCGGACGAGCTGGTGGACCAGCTGATCGTCCACGGTTCGCCGGAGCAGGTCCGGGAGGGCGTCCAGCGCTACGCCGACAACGGCGTGACGGTGCCCGTCCCGGCCCTGCTGCCCACGCCGGCCGACGTGTCCCTGACGGACGCGATCCGCGCGGTGGCCCCGCGCTGACCCGGCCGGCGGGCGGTCAGGACAGCTTCGGCAGGCGGGCGACGACCTTCTGCATCCCCGCCAGCCAGGCGTCCCGGTCCGCCGCCCGGGCCTGCTCGTAGCCGGCCACCTCCGGATGCGGCAGCACCAGGAACCGCTCCTCCGCGAGCGCGGCCACCACGGAGTCCGCCACCGCCTCCGGCGCGATCAGCTCGCCGAAGGCGGTGAGCACCTCCTGGGTGGCCCGGCTCTCCGTCATCCCGGTCCGCACCCCCTGCGGGCACAGCACGCTGACCCCGATGCCCTGCGGCCCATACGCCGTGCTGATCCACTCGGCGAAGGCGACCGCCCCGTGCTTGGTGACGGTGTACGCCAGGTCGCCGGGCATCTGCAGCAGCCCCGCCGCCGAGGCGGTGTTCAGCAGCCAGCCGCGCCCCCGCTTCAGCATCCCGGGGAGGACCGCGCGGGCCGCGTAGACATGGGCCATCACGTTGATGTCCCAGCAGGCCTGCCAGACCGCGTCCGGCGCCTCCAGGCCCGCCCCGGAGCCGATCCCGGCGTTGCTGCAGAACAGGTCGATCGGGCCGAGGTGCGCCTCCGCGGTCTCCACCAGCAGGCGGACGTCGCTCTCCCGGGAGACGTCGCTGGCCACGCCGACGGTCCGGCAGCCCTCCCGGTCCAGCTCCTCCGCCAGGTCCTCGACGGCGTCCCCGTCGAGGTCGGCGAGGAGCAGCCCGCGCGCGCCCTCCGCGCAGAACCTGCGGGCCAGCGCGCTCCCGATGCCGCCGGCCGCTCCCGTGATGACCACCACGGAGTCCCGTATCCGCATGTCGTCCGCCCCTCTGTCGCTCCGCCGCCGGGCCGCTCCGCACCGGGCCCGTCCGTGTCGCCGCGGTTGGCGCTGATCGTAGAGCGGCGGCCGAGCGGCGGACAGACCCTGACCACCTGCCGGAACGCCGCCGGATCGCCGCCCGCGTGGCGCCCGCCCGCCGCCCGCTTGCCGCCGGCACGCCGTCCGAATGCTGCCCATACGCCGGACCGGTTAACGTCGGTGCGTGCCCGAGAACCAGCCCGCGCCCGCCCTCTCCGACGGCCCCGCCCTCTTCGACTGGGAGTTCGCCGCCGACCCGTACCCGGCGTACGCCTGGCTGCGGGAGCACTCCCCGGTGCACCGCACCACCCTCCCCAGCGGGGTGGAGGCCTGGCTGGTCACCCGCTACGCCGACGCCCGCTCGGCGCTCGCCGACCCCCGGCTGAGCAAGAACCCGGCCCACCACGGCGAGGAGGGCGCCCACCGCAGCGGCCGGATCGGCATCCCCGGCGAGCGCAGCGCCGACCTGATGACCCACCTGCTGAACATCGACCCGCCGGACCACACCCGCCTGCGCCGCCTGGTCTCCAAGGCCTTCACCCCCCGCCGGGTGGCCGAATTCACGCCCCGAGTGCAGGAGTTGACGGATCGGCTGATCGACGGCTTCGCCGCCCGCGGCAGCGCCGAGCTGATCCACGAGTTCGCCTTCCCGCTGCCCATCTACGCCATCTGCGACCTCCTCGGCGTCCCGGCCGAGGACCAGGACGCGTTCCGGGACTGGGCGGCGATGATGATCCGCCACCCCGGCGCCCCGCGCGGCGGCGTCGGCCGCGCGGTCAAGCGGATGCGGGCGTACCTCTCCGAGCTGATCCACCGCAAGCGGGCGGACCTCGGCGACGACCTGATCTCCGGCCTGATCAGGGCCAGCGACCACGGCGAGCATCTGACCGAGAACGAGGCCGCGGCGATGTGCTTCGTGCTGCTCTTCGCCGGCTTCGAGACCACCATCAACCTGATCGGCAACGGGGCGCTGGCCCTCTTTCAGAACCCGGCGCAGCGCGAGCGGTTGCGGGCCGACCCGTCCCTGTGGGACACCGCGATCGAGGAGTTCATCCGCTACGACGGCCCGGTCGAGCTCGCCACCTGGCGGTTCGCCACCGAGCCGGTGGAGATCGGTGGAGAGCGGATCGGCCTCGGCGACCCGGTGCTCGTCGTCCTCGCCGCCGCCGACCGCGACCCGGCCCGCTTCGCCGAACCGGACGCGCTCGATCTGGCCCGCCGGGACAATCCGCATCTCGGCTTCGGGCACGGCATCCACTACTGCATCGGTGCCCCGCTCGCCCGTCTGGAGGGCCGGACGGCGCTGGCCACCCTGCTGGCGCGTCTACCCGATCTGGCGTTGGCTACCGAGACGTCGGGGCTTCGCAGGCGCGGCGGGCTGATCATGCGTGGCCTGCGCGAACTCCCGGTCGAGTTCACACCCGTCCACTCCTGAAGCACCACTTGCGAACTGACCGACGCTCAGAACCGCCCAAAGGTTGTACGCCTCGGGTGTGAGATTGTGCGACTTGAGGACATTCGTACGATCTGCATAGCCTGCACGACGTTCGCGTGTCTGCGAACCCCGAGCCCCGGGACGCCGAGTCCTGTCCACCGGAGCGAGGGTCGTCGACAGATCGAACGGACAGGAGTGGGGGACCCACGTACACCGCCGAAGCACCGGCAGCAGCGACCACGCCGCCGCGAGGGAGTCGCGGCAACTGCCCGGCGCACGGCTAGGGGTGAAGCCGCCTCAGCGGACCTGAGACGGCCGGGCTACCTCACGGCCCGAACCCGACAGCTCACCTCGCAGGCGTCGGAGAGGAAGCAGCCGATGCATCCCACCGCTGTCTTCGGCGGCACCGGCCGTCATCGCAAACCCCGCAGCTCCCACACCAGGCGGCTGGTCGCCACCGCCGGAGTGGCCGGCGCCGGAATCGCCATCCCGCTGATCGGAACCGCCGCCACCAGCACCGCCGACGCCGCCACCGTCTCCACCTGGGACCGTGTCGCCCAGTGCGAGAGCGGCGGCGACTGGTCCATCAACACCGGCAACGGGTTCTACGGCGGACTGCAGTTCACCCGGTCCACCTGGGCGGCCTACGGGGGCACCAAGTACGCCCCCACTGCCGACCGGGCCAGCAAGGGCCAGCAGATATCCGTGGCCGAGAAGGTGCTGTCCGCGCAGGGGCCGGGCGCCTGGCCGGTCTGCAGCCAGAAGGCCGGGCTCGCCGCCGGCGGCTCGCCGGCCCAGGTCGGCACCGGTTCAGGCGGCACCACGACCCGTCACAGCAGCGCCTCGCACACCCACACGGCCTCGTCCGACAGCGTCGCGGGCCACACCGCCCCGCGGACTGTCGAGCAGCCGGCGAGCAGCTCCACAGCCACCAGGAGCGGCTCGACACCCACCACGAGCAGCGCGAGCGGCGGCAGTGCCGTGCACACCGTCGGCCACGGTGACTACGTCGTGCGCAGCGGGGACACCCTGTCCCGCATCGCCGCGGCGGCGCACGTCTCCGGCGGCTGGCGGCACCTGTACCAGGAGAACCGGTCCACGGTCGGCTCGAACCCGGACCTGATCTACCCGGGCCAGCGCCTCCAGGTCGGCTGAGGGTCCACCGGCCCTGACCTACCCGTGGGTAGGCGGCCGCCGCGGCCCGGGACGGACCGAGGATGGACCGAACGCGGACCGAATAGGGTCCGATGTCCCGGATGGCCGCGGCGGCCGTTGCGGTTAGGCTCAGGTCGTAACGGCCCCGTACCCGTGAAGGAGAACAACGTGCCGTCCATCGACGTCGTCGTAGCCCGCGAGATCCTCGACTCGCGAGGCAACCCCACCGTCGAGGTCGAGGTCGGCCTCGATGACGGGAGCACGGGCCGCGCCGCGGTCCCGTCCGGCGCCTCCACCGGCGCCTTCGAGGCCCTCGAACTCCGTGACGGCGACAAGTCGCGCTACGGGGGCAAGGGTGTGGAGAAGGCCGTGCTGGCCGTCATCGAGCAGATCGGCCCGGAGCTGGTCGGCTACGACGCGACCGAGCAGCGGCTGATCGACCAGGCGATGCTCGACCTGGACGCCACCCCGGACAAGTCCTCGCTCGGCGCCAACGCCATCCTCGGCGTCTCGCTGGCCGTGGCCCACGCCGCCTCCGAGGCCTCCGACCTCCCGCTCTTCCGCTACGTCGGCGGCCCGAACGCCCATGTGCTGCCGGTCCCGATGATGAACATCCTGAACGGCGGCTCGCACGCCGACTCCAACGTGGACATCCAGGAGTTCATGATCGCCCCGATCGGCGCGGAGTCCTTCTCCGAGGCCGTCCGCTGGGGCGTCGAGGTCTACCACACCCTCAAGTCGGTCCTGAAGGAGCGCGGCCTGGCCACCGGTCTGGGCGACGAGGGCGGCTTCGCCCCCAACCTGGACTCCAACCGCGAGGCCCTCGACCTCATCCTGGAGGCCATCCGCAAGGCCGGCTACACCCCCGGCCAGGACGTCGCCCTCGCCCTGGACGTCGCCGCCTCCGAGTTCTACAAGGACGGCACGTACACCTTCGAGGGCAAGGAGCGCACCGCCGCCGAGATGTCGGCGTACTACGGCGAGCTGGTCGACGCCTACCCGCTGGTCTCCATCGAGGACCCGCTCTTCGAGGACGACTGGGACGGCTGGAAGACCATCACCGAGCAGCTCGGCGACAAGGTCCAGCTGGTCGGCGACGACCTGTTCGTCACCAACCCGGAGCGCCTGGCCAGGGGCATCAAGGACGGCGCGGCCAACGCCCTGCTGGTGAAGGTGAACCAGATCGGCTCGCTGACCGAGACGCTGGACGCGGTCGAGATGGCCCAGCGCAACGGCTTCCGCTGCATGATGTCGCACCGCTCGGGCGAGACCGAGGACACCACCATCGCGGACCTGGCCGTTGCCACCAACTGCGGCCAGATCAAGACCGGCGCGCCGGCCCGGTCCGAGCGGGTGGCGAAGTACAACCAGCTCCTCCGGATCGAGGAGATCCTGGACGACGCCGCGGAGTACGCGGGCCGCGGCGCCTTCCCCCGCTTCAAGGGCTGACGCCCTCGCCCCGAGCGCAGCCCCGAAGGGGCAAGTAAGGGGCGCGGGGAACTGCGCGCCCGGCTGACTACGGCGCCGCACCCGGCAACGGCCACTCGGTTGCAACCCGGACTCCGTTGCCGACCTGTGGACCGTAAGTGGCCGGCCGCGCAGTTCCCCGCGCCCCTGAAGTCGCTGCGCGACTTGGCGGGGCCGCTCAGCGGGTCGGGGAAAAGTCGTCCGCGAGCATCTACGCTGGCGGCCAACGGACAACCGACCCGGAGGGGAACTTGCTGCGTTTCAACGTCGCCCGCTCCGGGCGCCCCCGCCGGCCCAGGATGACCGGCCGCGCCGCCGTCCTCGGGCTGGTGCTCTGCGCGGTCGTCGCCGCCCTCGCCTACCCGACCCGCCAGTTCGTCGCCCAGCGCCAGCAGATCTCCCAGCAGCGCGCCGCCGCCGACCTGGCGAAGCGTCAACTGGAGGCCGAGCGCCGCCAGCTGGCCCGCTGGCAGGACCCGGCCTTCGTGGCCGCCCAGGCGCGCGAGCGGCTGCACTACGCCTTCCCCGGCGAGACCCCCTTCGTCGCGGTGGTCCCCGGCTCGTCCGGTTCCTCCGCCGGCGCGGGCTCCTCCGGGACCTCGTACCAGGCGGCCGCCCCCGGCCAGCCCTGGTACGCCAACCTGTGGGACTCGCTGGACGCCGCCGACGCCGCGCCGACCGCGAGCCCGACCGCCCCCGGCACCACCGCCCGCTGAACCCCCACACCCCCCGGAACGATGACCAGCGAAACCCCCACCGAGCGACCCACCGAGCAGGACGTCCGCGCGATCGAGGCCCAGCTGGGCCGCGTCCCGCGCGGCCTCCGCGCCGTCGCCCACCGCTGTCCCTGCGGCCTCCCCGACGTGGTCGAGACCGCCCCCCGACTCGAGGACGGCACCCCCTTCCCGACCCTCTACTACCTGACCTGCCCGCGCGCCGCGTCCCTCATCGGCACCCTGGAGGCCGACGGGATGATGAAGGAGATGACGGCCCGGCTCGGCGAGGACCAGGAGCTGGCCGCCGGCTACCGCGCCGCCCACGAGGACTACCTCCGGCGCCGGGACGCGATCGAGGTGCTGGAGGGGTTCCCCAGCGCCGGCGGGATGCCGGACCGGGTGAAGTGCCTCCACGTGCTGGTCGCCCACTCGCTGGCGGCCGGCGAGGGGGCCAACCCGCTCGGCGACGAGGCGCTGGCCGCGCTTCCGGAGTGGTGGCGCAAGGGCCCCTGCGTCTGTGCCGACGAGTCCCCCGAACCCGAGGAAGCCGAGTGACCTCAAAGCGCGTCGCCGCGATCGACTGCGGCACCAACTCGATCCGCCTGCTCGTCGCCGACGTCGACCCGGAGTCCGGGGCCCTGGCCGACCTGGACCGGCGGATGCGGATCGTCCGGCTCGGCCAGGGCGTGGACCGCACCGGCCGGCTCGCCCCCGAGGCGCTGGAGCGCACCTTCGCGGCCTGCCGCGAGTACGCCGAGGCGATCGCCTCGTACGGCGTCCCGCTCAGCCCGGAGCGGATCCGCTTCGTGGCCACCAGTGCCTCCCGGGACGCCGAGAACCGCGAGGACTTCGTCCGCGGGGTCCGCGAGATCCTCTCCGTGGAGCCCCAGGTGATCACCGGTGAGGAGGAGGCCCAGCTCTCCTTCACCGGCGCCACCGCCGAGCTGCACGGCCCCGGCGGGGCCGGCGTCCCCGAACTCCCGGGCCCGTACCTGGTGTTCGACCTCGGCGGCGGCTCCACCGAGTTCGTCCTCGGCACCGACGAGGTCCAGGCGGCCCGCTCGGTGGACATCGGCTGCGTCCGGTTGACCGAGCGGCACGGGACGGACTTCGCGGCCATCCGCGAGGACATCGCCAAGGCCCTGGACGAGGCCGCCGAGACGGTCCCGCTGGACGCCGCGACCACCCTGGTCGGCCTGGCCGGCACCGTCACCACGGTCGCCGGGATCGCCCTCGGACTGCCCGCGTACGACTCGGAGCGGATCCACCACGCCAGAATCCCGCTCCAGCAGGTCCGCGAGGTCACCGAGCGGCTGCTGCGCTCCACCCACGAGGAGCGCGCCGCCATCCCGGTGATCCACCCCGGCCGGGTAGACGTGATCACGGCCGGCTCCCTGGTGCTGCTCTCGATCATGGAGCGGACCGGCGCCGCGGAGCTGGTGGCGAGCGAGCACGACATCCTCGACGGCATCGCCTTCAGCGCCGCCCGGGCGGCTCGCTGACCGCTTCCGGCCGGGCCGCGGGGCCCCGGCCGGAACGGCGCGTCAGAAAGTTCGTGAATTTCTTCACATGAAGTTCCGCGCGTACGGACGCGTCCGGGGCCGGTTCGTCCCGGAATGCGGGACGAAGGCCGCCGGGCGGATCCGCCGTACCGATCGCAGGCGGAGCCCCGTGGACGCCGTCAGGTTCCTCGGCGGGAGTTCCCTCCGGGGCCCGGAACCCCGCGAGTGGCGGGATCGTTGCAGCTCACGAAGGCGGTGCCGGAGTGACCGCAGGGGAGGGGCGGAGGCTCCCCGATCCGCCCGCCCCGCTGATCGATTGATCGCTTCCCGGCGGGCGGTTTTGCGGGCCGCATAGTGTAGCACCAGGGTCCCCGGATCTTGTGACCGGGCCCACACGGGTGCCCCGCGGGCGTGCTGGATACTTTCGGATATGAGCACCACGGAGCGACCTCGCATTCTCATCGTCGGCGGTGGCTACGTCGGCTTGTACACCGCGCTGCGTCTTCTCAAGAAGATGCGCTACGGGGAGGCGACCGTCACCGTCGTCGACCCGCGGCCGTACATGACGTACCTGCCCTTCCTGCCCGAGGCGGTCGGCGGCAACGTCGCGCCTCGCAACCTCGTTGCGCCGCTGCGCCGGGTCCTGAAGAACCAGGCCGAGGTGCTGACGGGCTCGGTGACCTCGGTCGACCACGACCGCAAGACGGCCACCATCCAGCCCGCGGCGGGCGAGGCCTACGAACTGCCCTTCGAGCACCTGGTGGTGTCGACCGGCTCGATCTCCCGGACCTTCCCGATCCCGGGTCTGGCCGAGCACGGCATCGGCGTCAAGTCGGTGGAGGAGGCGATCAGCCTTCGCAACCACCTGATGGCGCAGCTGGACCGCGCCGAGTCGACCACCGACGAGAAGGTCCGCAAGCAGGCCCTCACCTTCGTCTTCATCGGCGGCGGCTTCGCCGGCGCGGAGACCCTGGCCGAGGCCGAGGACATGCTGCGGGACGCGGCCCAGTACTACCCGAGCGTGAAGCGCGAGGACATGCGCTTCATCCTGGTCGAGGCGGCCAACCGGATCCTCCCCGAGGTGGGCCCGGAGCTCGGCAAGTGGACCCAGCAGCGCCTCGAGGAGCGCGGCATAGAGGTCTACCTGGAGACCTCCATGGACTCCTGCGTCGACAAGCACGTGGTGCTGAAGAACGGCATCGAGGTGGACGCCTCCACCATCGTGTGGACCGCCGGCGTGCGCCCCAACCCGATCCTGTCGAACTTCGGCCTGCCGCTCGGCCCCCGCGGCCACGTGGACACCGCGCCGACGCTGCAGGTGCAGGGCTTCGACTACGTCTGGTCCGCGGGCGACACCGCCCAGGTGCCGGACCTGGCCGCGGGCAAGGAGGGCGCCTGGTGCCCGCCGAACGCCCAGCACGCCGTCCGCCAGGCGCCGGTGCTCGCCGACAACGTTCTCGCCCAGATGCGGGGCTTCCCGCTGCGCGAGTACAAGCACAAGAACCAGGGCGCGGTGGCCGGTCTGGGCCTCCACAAGGGCGTCGCCCTGCTGTTCGGGAAGTACCAGCTGAAGGGCCGCCCGGCGTGGTGGTTCCACCGCCTGTACCACGGCGCG
This sequence comes from Phaeacidiphilus oryzae TH49, assembly GCF_000744815.1. Classification (NCBI taxonomy): domain Bacteria; kingdom Bacillati; phylum Actinomycetota; class Actinomycetes; order Kitasatosporales; family Streptomycetaceae; genus Phaeacidiphilus; species Phaeacidiphilus oryzae. The sequence goes on along the minus strand of NZ_JQMQ01000005.1, from coordinate 2,979,210 downwards.
CGGGTCCCGTCCTTCAACCGCAAGGTCCGGGTCTTCGCCGACTGGACGCTGGCCATGTTCCTCAAGCGGGAGACCATCGCCCTGGTGGAGATGGAGAACCCGCGCGAGCCGTTCATCGAGGCCTCGGCTCCGGCGCCGAAGCCGGTCGCCGCCAAGGCGCCGGCCGACGCCAAGCCCGCCGAGGAGTCGAAGAAGGTCTCCGCCTGAGAACGGACTGACCCCGCCCGCTGATCACGGGTGGAGTGAGTCAGGGCCGTCCGGAGCCGGCAGCGTCGCCGGACCACGACCCGTGGTGCTCAGACCGGCAGCACGCTGACGCGACGGAGGGTTCCAGCGCCCCGGTCCCCGAAAGGGGGCCGGGGCGCACCCGTGTGCGGACGGTTCGATCGACCGCCCTCGGCGACCGATCAGTTTCTGTCAACTTCAGCCGACGGACCGTCAGTTCCCAATGAAATAAGACAACTTCTGCCGACTGGTGCAACTGAGGGCCGGGATGGGCAGATAGGCTCAGGATGCCTCCACCGAGGCTGCGCCCGGATGGTGGAATGCAGACACGGCGAGCTTAAACCTCGTTGGCCGCAAGGCCGTACCGGTTCGAATCCGGTTCCGGGCACCAGAGTCGTTGAACCTTTGGCATGTTCACAAAGGTGCGAGCCGGTGACGTGCCCGGTGGGCGTCCCCGTCGGTGTCCGGCCGACCGCCCGCTGGGCGGCCGGGTCAGCGCAACTTCCTTGCCGCGCGGCGGAGTTCGTGTTCGTGGACGATCGCCTTGGCATAGCCGGCGGAGATTCCGTACTCCCGCCTCAGCCAGTCGGCCATCTCCTCGCAGCGGACGAGGCCTGGCCCGTCGTCCACCGCTCGCAGCCAGTCGTCCATCGGGCGGCCGGTGACCGCGGGGATCCGGGCGAGCAGGTTCTGGTGGGTCTCTGCGGAGTACATGAGGGACATCGGCGCCTCCGGTAGAGCGGTCCGTGACCCGACTGTGCCTGAGCTTGCAGAGCTTGGCAACAGTCCTCGCCCGGTGCGGCGCGAGGATCCGGAGCGGGGGTGGAGCCCCGGGGCGCGTCGAACTGCCCTGCAAGCGGCGGCGCGGTCGGCCGTCTTGCCCGCCCTCTTCCCCGCCGTGGCGCCGCGTATACGCTCAAGTCATGAACGACTCCGCAGAACGCGCGGCGGAGGGCCCGGCAGGTCCGGCGGGTCCGGCCGCCGAGGCCCGGGGCGCTGACGAACTCCGCGCCGCCGCAAAGCTGCTGGCAGACCGTTTCCGCTCGATGCCGCAGAGCAGGCTGCTCGGCGCGGTCCCCGGCCACCCCAGCCGGGCGGCGGCCGGACTCGCCCTCGCCCGGGAGCTCGCACGCCTCGCGCACGCCCCTGTCGAGCTCCCCGACGCCGGTCCGTTCGCGGTCGGCGACCAGATCGCCGTCGCCGGCCACGACCTCGCCTGCGAGGATCTCGGCGCCGACCACCCGGCGGCGATCGCCCGCGGGATCGAGCTGATCCGGGCCACCACACGGATCTGCGGCTGACCCCTCCGGCATAGCCGGTGGATCAGCCGCAGCGAAGGGCGTCCGAGACCGCGTCAGATGCTGGCGACGACCTTGTCGGCGAGGATGAAGACCGCCTCGGACTCCTCGCCCAGCGCGAAGGTCAGGGTGTGGCCGCCGCTGAACCGCTCCTGGCCGAGCAGCCAGACCGGGGTGCCGGCCTCCAGGGTGGACTTGATCCGGGCCGCCGCCTCCGGCGCGCCCGGCACCACGCACAGGGTGGTGTCGTCGGCGAAGGCGTACACGTCCAGGGTGCCCAGCGGGCCCGGCCGGACGTCGGCCAACGGCACCGCGAGCTCGGCGAGTTCGGTCAGCCGCAGCTCCGTCCAGTCCTGTGAGGGGGACTGGACCGGCACGAACTCCGGGTGCGAGGGGTGCCGGCGCGGGTCCATCGGGTCCGACTCGACCCGCTCCGCCTCGACCAGCGCGGTGCGCAGGGTCTCCGCGAACTGCGGGTCCAGCTCCATGTCGAAGGCGCTCTCCAGGGCGAAGCCGTCCTCGAGCTGCTGGGCCTCGCGGGCCTCCTGCTCGGCCCAGAAGGCCCGGGCCTCGGCGAGCTCGGCGGCCCGGTCCTCGGCCAGCGCCTCACGTACGGCGTCCCGTATCGCCTGCTGCGGCACGGCGGCGTTGCGGCCGCGGGCCTCGGCGACCGCGGCGTCGACGGATGCCGCACGCGCGTCGATGCGGCGGGACAGGCGGCGCAGGCCGACCAGCACGGCGCAGCACAGCGCGATCAGCAGAACCGACAGACACATCAGCACGGCGTTCACGGGACGTACTCCTTGCGCGGAGTTGAACGGGGGAACAACCACAACAGTGCCCCACCCGCCCCGGTCTGCGCAGTACGGCCCGGCTTTTTCCCATGTGACGCTCAACCTGCGGTTCCGGTCCGGGGTACGGAAGTTCGACGCACCGCACACGAGCCGATGCGGACCGTCGATCATCCGTAATGGCGGGGTAAGAAAAAGGGGTTTTCCGGGCCGCCGGCTGTGACCCCCGCCTCATTCGGGGCGGACTGCCCCGATCGGGTTAGAACGGGGCGATACCTTGCGCCCGACTACGGCAAGGGAGTTGGGGTCATATGGCGGGGGAGCGCTCCTGGTGGGGCTGGGGCGCGCCGGAGCGTGCGCTCTCGGACACGGAGTGTGCCGAGCTCGGCGCGCTGCTGCCGGGCCTGCCCGATCGGCCGCTGCCGGTCCCGCGGCTCGCGGACCTGGCGCTGCCCCCGGTGCGGATCCGCCCGCCGGCGGCGCTCGCCGGGACGATGACCGACTCCCCGCGGGAGCGCGCCGGCCACACCTACGGAAAGGCCTACCGGGACGTCGTACGGGCGCTGCGGGGAGATCTCGCGGCGGCCCCCGACCTGGTCGCCCGGCCCCGGGGCGAGGCCGACGTGCGGGACGTCCTGGACTGGGCGGAGCGAAGCGACATCGCCGTCGTCCCCTACGGCGCCGGCAGCTCGGTGGTCGGGGGAGTGGAGTACCGGGGGGACGCCCACCGGGGCGTGGTCTCGCTCGACCTCTCCGTGCTCGACCGGGTGCTGGAGGTGGACCGCACCAGCCGGGCCGCCCGGATCCAGGCCGGCGTCCTCGGCCCGGCCCTGGAGGAGCGGCTGCGCCCGCACGGGCTCACCCTCCGGCACTTCCCGCAGAGCTTCGAGTACTCGACCGTCGGCGGTTGGCTGGCCACCCGCTCCGGGGGGCACTACGCCACGGTCCTGACCCACATCGACGACCTGGTGGAGTCGCTGCGGGTGGTCACCCCGGCCGGCGTGGCGGAGTCGCTGCGGGTACCGGGCTCGGGCGCGGGCCCCTCGCCGGACCGGTTCTTCCTGGGCTCCGAGGGCGCCCTCGGTGTGATCACCGAGGCCTGGCTGCGACTGCAGGACCGGCCCCGCTACAAGGCCTCGGCCTCGGTGCTCTTCGACGGGTTCGCGGCGGGGGCGGAGGCGGTCCGGGCCATCGCCCAGTCCGGGCTGAACCCGGCGAACTGCCGGCTGCTGGACGCCGGGGAGGCGGCGCTCTCCGGGGCCGCGCGGGACGGCCGCAGCGTCCTGGTGCTGGGCGTGGAGTCGGCGCACGGCCCGGTGGACGGGCGGCTCGCCGAGCTGACCGCGCTGGCGGCCGACCACGGGGGGCGACTTCGCGCACCCGCGGGGGCGGACGGCGGCGGCTCCGGCGCCTCGGCCGCGGAGGCCTGGCGCTCGGCCTTCCTCCGGATGCCCTACGTCCGGGACGGGCTGGCCCGGATGAGCGCGATCAGCGAGACCTTCGAGACCGCCTGCACCTGGGACCGGCTCCCGGGCCTGCTGGACGCCGTCCGCACGGAGCTGGCCGCGGCGGTCCGCAAGGCCACCGGCTCCCCGGGGATGATCAACTGCCGCTTCACCCACGTCTATCCGGACGGTCCGGCGCCGTACTTCACGGTGATCGCGGCCGGCCGGCCCGGCGACGAGCTCGCCGTCTGGGACGAGATCAAGGCCGCCGCGATGGAGATCCTCGCGGCGCGCGGGGCCACCGTCACCCACCACCACGCGGTGGGCCGCGACCATCTGCCGGGCTACCGGCGGCAGATCCCGGCCCCCTACGCGCTCGCCCTCCGGGCCGCCAAGCAGGCGCTCGACCCGGAGGGCGTCCTCAACCCGGGGGTGCTGGGCCTCGGTTGAGGGCTCAGCTCAGGCGCTCGATGACCATCGCCATGCCCTGCCCGCCGCCGACGCACATGGTCTCCAGGCCGAACTGCTTGTCGTGCCACTGCAGGGAGTTGATCAGGGTGGTGGTGATCCGGGCGCCGGTCATGCCGAACGGGTGGCCGACGGCGATCGCGCCGCCGTTGACGTTCAGCCGGTCCAGGTCGATGCCGAGGTCCCGGTAGGACGGGATGACCTGGGCCGCGAAGGCCTCGTTGATCTCGACCAGGTCGATGTCGCCGATCGAGAGGCCGGCCCGCTTCAGCGCCTGCTTGCTGGCCTCGACCGGGCCGTAGCCCATGATCTCGGGGGAGAGGCCGGTGACGCCGGTGGAGACGATCCGGGCCAGCGGGGTCAGGCCCAGCTCGCGCGCCTTGGTGTCGGACATGATCACCAGGGCGGCGGCGCCGTCGTTCAGCGGGCAGCAGTTGCCGGCGGTGACCGTGCCGTCCGGGCGGAAGACCGGCTTCAGACCGGAGACGCCCTCCAGGGTGACGCCCGCGCGCGGGCCGTCGTCCTTGCCGACCACCGTGCCGTCCGGCAGCGTCACCGGGGTGATCTCGCGGGCCCAGAAGCCGTCCGCGATGGCCTTCTCGGCGAGGTTCTGCGAGCGGACGCCGAACTCGTCCATCTCCTGGCGGGTGATGCCCTTGAGCTGGGCCAGGTTCTCGGCGGTCTGGCCCATCGCGATGTAGACGTCGGGGACCTGGCCGTCCTGGCGCGGGTCGTGCCAGGCGTCGGCGCCCTCGGCCGAGCGGGCCTGGGTGCGGGCCTCGGCGTCGGCGAAGACCGGGTTGTGGGTGCCGGGCATGCCGTCCGAGGAGCCGTTGACCTGGCGCGAGACGCACTCGACGCCGGCCGAGATGAAGACGTCGCCCTCGCCGGCCTTGATCGCGTGGAGGGCCATCCGGGAGGTCTGCAGCGAGGAGGAGCAGTAGCGGGTGATGGTCGCGCCGGGCAGGTGGTCCATGCCCATCTGGACGGCGATCACCCGGGCCAGGTTGTGGCCCTGCTCGCCGCCGGGGAGGCCGCAGCCGAGCATCAGGTCGTCGATCTGCGTCGGGTCCAGCTCGGGGACCTTGTCCAGGGCGGCCTTGATGATCTGCGCGGAGAGGTCGTCCGGGCGGACGTCCTTCAGCGAGCCCTTGAACGCCCGGCCGATCGGCGAGCGGGCAGCACTGACGATGACGGCTTCGGGCATGGATACCCCTGCTCTCTGAATCGGGACTACGGCCAAGACTGCCAGTGAAGTTACCTTCAGGTAGTGCGGGAGTCACCCGTCTCGTCGTGTGAGCTGCAAGACCTGGACAGTCGGCTCCGGCGCGTGGGCGCGCAGGTCCCCCCGCCCCTAGTCGCAGCCCCTCCCGGTTTCGCAGCCCCTCCCGGTTTCGCAGCCGCTTCGGGGCGCGAGGGGCGAGGACCCGGGGGCGTCGCTCTCCGCCACCGGTTCCGGCGCGGGGCGGGCCCGCCCCCGCGGCGCCTGTCCGACCGCGGTGGCGCCCGCCGGGGCCTCGCCGGGGGCCGGGGTCGGTGCCGGCGCCTCGGGCGCGAGGGTGCTGCCGTGGGAGGCGTGGCGGCGGCCCAGGTGGGCCAGGTTGGGGAACGGCGGAAGGTGCGGCATGGCCGGCTTCGGGAGGGGCGGGAACTCGCGCAGACGCAGCCGGTGCTGGCGGAGGGCCGCCCAGCGCCCCCGCGGACCCGTCTCGGCCCCGCTCACCGCCGTGCCGGAGACCTCCGTACCGCCGTGCGCCGCGGCCTCCGCCGCCGCCTGGGCGACCGGCAGGACGGTCGGCCCGCGCCACACGTCCGGCTCGTCCTCCGGCCACAGCGCCAGCGAGGCGGCGAGCGCCGGCAGCACCGCCATCGCCGCGGTGGCGTACCCCTCCACCGAGGGGTGGTAGCGGTCGCGGGCGAACATCTCCGGCCGTCCCCGGAACTCGGAGCCCAGCAGGTCGCCCAGCGAGACCGTGCGGCCGCCCTGTTCGATCGTCACGATCGTCTGCGCGGCCGCGAGTTGGCGGCTGGCGCGCTGCGCGAGCCAGCGCAGCGGCTGCCACACCGGCTCGATGGTGCCCAGGTCGGGACAGGTGCCGACGATCACCTGGGAGCCGGTGGCGCGCAGCCGGCGCACCGCGTCGGAGAGCCGGCGTACCGAGTCGGACGGGCGGACGGCGTGGGTGATGTCGTTGGCGCCGATGAAGAGCAGTGTGGCGTCCGGCTCAGGGACGCGTTCCAGCAGCTCGGTGACCTGCGCCTCCAGGTCGGCCGAGCGCGCGCCGTTGACGGCGACGTTGACCAGCCGCACCGGGCGCTCGGCGAGGAAGGCGAGCGCGGAGGAGAGGACTGCGCCGGGGGTGTCCTTGGCGTACTCGACGCCGAAGCCGGCCGCGGTGGAGTCGCCGACCACGCAGAGCTTCAGGGGAGCGGGCGGCGTCGCGGCCGGCGCCGCGGGCGGCGCGGCGACCGGCTCGGGGGCAGCCGCCTCAGGGGCAGCCGCCTCGGAGGCTGCCGACACCGGAGCGGTCGGCTGGGCGGCCGCCGGCTGGGCGGTCGCCGGCTGCGGGGCGGCCGGCTCCGGGGCGTGGCCGAAGACGGCGCCGTAGAGGCCGTCCGCGCGCGGCGCCTCGCCGGTCAGCAGGGCCAGCCGCTTCGCGGCGACTCTCGCCTCGGTGAGCAGAAGGCCGGCGACGCCCGCCCCGACCAGTCCGATCCCGCCGCCGCCGTACGCCGCCGCCGCGGCGATCCGCCGGGCCGTTCTCGCCCTCGACATTCGCATGCCCCCTAGCCCGCCAGCTGGTCCGATGGCGTCCTCGGTGTCCTTCGATGACCGTTCGTGTTCGGCCGAGTACCGATATGTCCTTACCCTTCCGCGAGATGCCACTATCACGGGAACCGCGGACGGCCGTTCGGCTGAGTGCGGATAGCGGCCGTACATACTGGGGCCGGCGGGGGCGGCGTACCCGAGCAGTCCCCGCGGCAGCCCTGGAACTCACCGCGGAGGATCCCGTGCGGTACCACGATTCGATCATCGAGCTGGTCGGCGACACGCCCCTGGTACGGCTGGGCCGCGTCACGGAGGGCATCTCCGCGACCGTCCTGGCCAAGGTGGAGTACTTCAACCCGGGCGGCTCGGTGAAGGACCGGATCGCGGTCCGGATGATCGAGGCCGCCGAGAAGTCCGGCGAGCTGAAGCCCGGCGGCGTGATCGTCGAGCCGACCTCGGGCAACACCGGCGTCGGCCTCGCCATCGTGGCCCAGCAGAAGGGCTACCGCTGCATCTTCGTCTGCCCGGACAAGGTCTCCACGGACAAGATCAACGTGCTGCGGGCGTACGGCGCCGAGGTGGTGGTCTGCCCGACCGCGGTCGCGCCGGAGCACCCGGACTCCTACTACAACGTCTCCGACCGGCTGGTCCGGGAGACCCCGCTGGCCTGGAAGCCGGACCAGTACTCCAACCCGGAGAACCCGGCCTCCCACTACCACTCCACCGGCCCGGAGATCTGGCAGCAGACGGACGGCCGGATCACCCACTTCGTGACCGGCGTCGGCACCGGCGGCACCATCTCCGGCACCGGCCGCTACCTCAAGGACGTCTCGGAGGGCCGGGTCCAGGTGATCGGCGCCGACCCGGAGGGCTCCGTCTACTCCGGCGGCAGCGGGCGGCCGTACCTGGTCGAGGGGGTCGGCGAGGACTTCTGGCCGACCGCCTACGACCGCGGGGTGGCGGACCGGATCGTGGCCGTCTCGGACAAGGAGTCCTTCCAGATGACCCGGCGGCTGGCCCGCGAGGAGGGGCTGCTGGTCGGCGGGTCCTGCGGGATGGCGGTCGCCGCCGCGCTGAAGGTGGCGCGCGAGCTGCCGCCGGAGGCCGTGGTCGTCGTCCTCCTGCCGGACTCGGGACGCGGCTACCTCTCCAAGATCTTCAACGACGAGTGGATGGCCGACTACGGCTTTCTGGAGCCCTCGCACGGCGCCGAGGCCAGCGTCCGGGACGTGCTGGCCCGCAAGGACGCCCGGGAGCACGCCGGGATCCCGCAGTTCGTCCACGTCCACCCCAACGAGTCGGTGGGCGAGGCGGTCGAGGTGCTGCGCGAGTACGGCGTCTCGCAGATGCCGGTGGTCGCCCCCGGCGCCGGGCACCCGGACGTGATGGCCGGCGAGGTGATCGGCTCGATCGTGGAGCGCGACCTGCTGGACGCCCTCTTCGAGCACCGGGCCGAGCTGGGCGACTCGCTGGACAAGCACATGTCGCCCCCACTCCCGGTGATCGGCTCCGGCGAGCCGGTGGCCCGGCTGATGACGGTGCTGGGCGGCCGGGACGCGGCGGTCGTCCTCTTCGACGGCAAGCCGGCCGGCATCATCACCCGCCAGGACCTCCTCGCCTTCCTGGCCGAGGGCAGCGGCTGACCCGGATCCCCGGGCTGAGCAGCGGTTATCCGAAACGGCATCAGCTGGTACGCCCACGACACGTATCGGCAGCACGTGGTTAACACGGCCCCGGCATAGTTCTGGTCATCGGCAAGACGCCGGCGAGGCGGTGGCGAAGATCCGGAGCGGCTCCCGGAGCGAACCACCGTCCGGACGCGAGGCCCGGGCCTGACCGGGTGTCCGCGTCCCGTTGGCTGCGAGGACCGCCGTCGTCCCGCCCCTGCGGCCCTGATGGGCCGTCAGGGTGCGGCGGTCCTCGCGGCACGGCCGCGCAGCGCTCAGCGCTCCGCGCTCCGCGTTCCCGGGTGGGGGAACACGGCGGAGATGATGGGGCCGGTCCTACGGGACCGGCCCCATCAGGCTTTGTACGCTCGGACCGTGACCGACGACATGTCAGAGAACGCGGAATACGGGGCCGGCCGCCACTACGTGCGGCTGCAGATCGAGCTCATCGCCGAGATCACCGACCAGGAGGCGCTGGCCCGGGCGGCGGTCGAACGGGTGCGGGACGACGAGACGATGGATCCGGAGGAGCGGGCCGAGGCGCTGCAGGCCGTCGAGCTCGACCCGACCGGGGCCGTCGCCCACTTCGTCGACCCGGTCGAGCTCCTCGGGGACGTTCCCGGGGTCCAACTCGCCCAGGCCGCGTGGGAGACCGAGCGGGTCGAGTACGACCCGGACGACGAGGAGTGGGACCTCCTCGACTTCGCGGAAGCCGACGACGACTACGAGGACGACGACGGCTCCGAGGACGACGCCGAAGAGGGCCGGGGCGAGGGGCGCTGACCGCCACCGGGTGCGCCTCTCTCCACCCGTTTGAGCAGCTCCGCTCGGGCACCTCGGATTGTCTGGTCTTATGTTGATAGCTCCGGATAGACGTGACGACGACGAGAAAGGCGGTCGTGACGGTGACGGAGAATCAGAATCAGAATCAGATGAGCGGCGGACCGGCCGGCGGCGCCGTCGGCAGCAGCGGCGGCAGCGGTGGCGGCAGCGGTGGCGGCAGCAGCGGCAGCGGCGGCGGTCCCGGCTCGGGCACCGGGCCCCGCTGGTCGCGGCGGGCGGTGGTCGGGGGCCTGGCGCTCGCGCCCGCGCTCCTCACCGCCGCCTGCGGCCACTCCAAGCCGCGCCCCGCCGAGATCTCCATATCCCCGGCCGACGGGACCGCCAAGGGCGATCCCAGCCGGCCCGTCACCGTCACCGCGACCAACGGCACGCTGAAGAGCGTCAAGGTCGCCACCGCGGCCGGCGGCAGCGTGGCCGGCCGGTTCAGCCAGGACCGCACCAGCTGGACCTCGACCGGCCGGCTGGCCGCCGGCACCGGCTTCAAGGTCGCCGCGACCGCCGCCGACAGCGCCGGGCGGACCGTCGGCAAGAGCTCCGCCTTCACCACCGGGGCCGTGTTCTTCGGCGAGTTCACCCCGGACCACGGGGCCACCGTCGGCGTCGGCATGCCGGTCTCGATCACCTTCAACACCCCGGTCACCGACCGGGCCGCCGTGCAGCGCGGGATAACCGTCCGGGCCGAGCCCGCCGTCGAGGTGGTCGGCCACTGGTTCGGCGACCAGCGGCTCGACTTCCGCCCCCAGGAGTACTGGAAGCCCGGCACCAAGGTGACCCTCAGCCTCCGCCTCAAGGGCGTCGAGGGGGCCCGGCACACCTACGGGTACCAGCAGAAGGACGTCGTCTTCGGCATCGGCCGCAGCCAGACCAGCGTGGTCGACCTCGCCGCCAAGAGGATCACCGTCACCCGGGACGGCAGAACCACCCAGACCTGGCCGGTCAGCGGCGGCGGACCGGGCCACACCACCTGGGCCGGGAAGATGGTGATCGCCGAGAAGTTCCTCAAGACCCGGATGAACTCGCAGACCGTGAACCTCGGCGGGGAGTACGACATCCCGGACGTGCCGCACGCCCAGCGGCTGACCACCTCGGGGACGTTCATCCACGGCAACTACTGGAGCGGCGAGTCGGTCTTCGGCAGCCAGAACACCAGCCACGGCTGCGTCGGCATGCATGACGTCCAGGGGGCGGGCGACCCGTCCACCCCGGCGGCGAAGTTCTACAACTCGTCGATGGTCGGCGACATCGTCGAGATCATCAACAGCGGCGACCGGACCGTCCAGCCGGACAACGGCCTGAACGGCTGGAACATGTCCTGGGCGGACTGGAAGGCCGGCGCCGCGACCTGACCGGCGGTCAGCGCCGGCGGCGCTTGCGCCCCCGGCTCCAGATCCATCCCGCCGGGGGCTCGTCGGTCCGCCAGGGCTCCTGCTCCGGAGGGTTCCGCTTCCAGCGGGCGCTGAGCATCCGGGCCCGGCCGGACGGCTCGTGCCGCTCCGCGCTCAGCACGAAGACCTCGTCCAGCTCGACGTCGTCCCAGTCCCCGTCCGCGCCTCCGCCCGCGCCTCCGTCCCCGTCCCCGTCCCCGTCTCCGCCGGAGCCGACGGCGTCGGTACGGTCCTCGGGGCTCTCGTCGTTCATGCCACCTGCCTACCCGGTCCGCGGTAGGCCCGCGGTCAAGAAGATCGATTCCGCCGCGCGCCCCACCCGACCGGCCGAGTGCGACGGCCGGTCACCTGAACCAGTATCGGACTCCTCCGTGGTGCGAGCAGGTGCCGCGGAAGTGGGCCGAGAAGCTGTCGGTGCCGTCCGCGCACTGCGCGGTCTCCGAAGGGCTGTCCGGCGTGACCCCGGCGGTCCAGCCGCAGCTGCCCGTGGTGTGGGCGGCGCAGCTGTGCGCCGGCGCGGCGGGCGCGGGCGGCGCGGACCGGTGGGTCGGCGCGGTGGCCGCCCGGTGGGACGCCGGGGCGACCGGCGCGGAACGGGCGGTGTGGCCGGCGTGGGTGGCGGGGGCCGTCGGCACGGCCGTCCGGTGCGGGGCGGGGGCGGGGCTGTTCGAAGCCGCGGCCCCGGCGGTGGTGGCCGCGGGCGTGGGTGCGGCCGTACTCGCCGGGGCCGCCGTGGACGCCGCCCCGGTCGACTGCGCGGCGGGGTGCGCCGCCGGATCGCAGCCGACCCCGAAGGCCACGATCGCGGCGATGGAGACGACGGCCGATATGACTCCCCGACGCATGGCGTCCCTCCCCTGACAAGCACGAGCCATGGATGAGAAGACTGTGCCATAGCGGGGGAAGAGATGTGTATCAATAGTGAAGAAATAGAGAACGAATCAGCTGGGGTCCGGCCCGGCCCCGCCCGGATCGGGGCCGGGCCGCCACCCGGGTCGGCGGTTCAGCGCCGCCGCCGACCCGGGCCCGGGCGGCGCGGGGACCGGACGGCCGGCCGGGATGCCCCTGGACACCGGTCGGCCGTCTCTCCCTCCCCCATCACCCGGCGCCGCCGGTGCGCGGGGCCGGCGCGGAGTGCTCCTCCGCGCTCGGCCACGGGATGTGCAGACCGATGTCGATGTGGCCGTCGAGGCTGCGGTAGAGCAGCAGCGAGCCCGGGTTCGCCCGGCGTTCCGAGGCCGGCTCGCAGTCGCCCTCCGGGCCCGAACCGGGGCGGGGGTGGTCGCGGTGGATCCGCATCCAGACGGGTTCCCGCTCGCCGTCCCGCGGGCCGGGGTAGTCGGTCGCGGCGCAGGTCAGCCCCTCGTCCGCGGAGCGGAGGTGGACCACCACCCGGGCGGCCGTGCTGTGTCCGGTGACGTAGTGCAGCGCCACCCGCAGGGAGTCGCCCAGTCGGCGGGCCACCTCGAACGAGACGCCCAGACCGGTGAGCAGGCCCACGGTCACCGGGCCCAGCGGGTCACCCGAGGTGGTCGCCCGGTCGAGGACGAGCCGCACCTCCAGCCGAGGGGGCCGGAATCCGGTGTGGGGATGCCAACCGGCCACACGCGGAACGGAGTTGATGCTTACGGTGCGGGCCATCGCGAGCCCCCCGGGGACACGTGCAGAGCACGGAAGCAGGTGGCCGGCCGGGCCGTTCGGGCGGTGCCGTGCGGGCGGTGCCGTTCAGGCGGGCCGGGCCATGCGGGCCAGGGGCAAGGGCACCGCTGCCGGCGCTCTCCCGCGCCGGACGGCCCGCCGCCTGCGGACCGTGCTCACCAAGCTAGACATCGGCCGGGAACATCGAAAGTGCTCCGACCCCTCACCGATGCGCATATCGCCTACGCCTGCTGCCGGAGCGCTCGACGGACGTGGACGGCGAACCGAGCGCCCCCCATCGGGGATGGTGAGACGGGGTGGATCGGGGGCGGACCGGGCCGGGAGACGAGGGGACGTGGCGGGGCGGCAGGTTCGGAAGCGCGGGATGATATGCCGCGAACGCGTGTGCCGACGCCGCTTCGCGGTTGATTCACCCGAAGTGGTGGATCCAACGGGGTCCTGGACCCGGCCCCCGCCCCGCGGCCGCGTCCACCCGCCTAGCGTGGGCTTCTGCGCACCGCCGCCCTGGACCCTGGTCGGCTCCGCTTTCCCGACGCCGCCCCACCGGCGGCCGACGCCAGCGCCTGCGGTGATACTCCATGATCCAGAACGACCCCATGCCGCCCGACTCGTCGCCGCTCTACCGTGTCCGCCGCTACCAGGTAGGGGACTTCACCGTCCTGGAGCTGCACGGCGAGATCGACCTCGTGGCCGTGCTCGCCCTGCTGCCGCAGGTGGACGAGGTGACGGCGGCTCCCGAGCCGCGTCTGATCATCGACCTGACCCACGTCGACTTCCTCGACGCGTCCAGCGCGCGCCTCCTCGACCACGCCTGCCGCCGGGTCTGGCAGCGCCGCGGCACGATCCGCCTGGTCCGCCCACCGGGCTTCATCCGCCGGGTGCTGGACCTCACCGGCGTCACCCTCTGCCTCCTCACGGCGGAATCCATGAGCGCGACCGTCCGTGAGGTCCTTCCGCCGGCCGGCAGGCCGTCGGCCGCCTCCTGAGGATCAGCCGCGGCCGGATCGGCCGGTCGGGTCGGCCCTCAGCGGGCCGGGCCCTCCAGCACGTCCCCGCGCCACGCCGCCAGCCGCTCGTCGACCGGGCCGCGGCCGTCCAGCACCTGGGTGGTGAAGGCGGTCCGCTCATGCGCCAGCACCGCGGCCTCCCACACGCACGGCGCGAGGCCGACCCGTCCCGGCCGCAGCTGATCCGCCTCGCCCGCCGGGCCGCTGAAGACCGCGAGGTCGGACATGTACCCCTCGATCCAGGTGTGCACCAGCACATAGTCGCCGTCCCCGCCGGCATGCGCGATCAGCACGGCGAGCCCCAGCGAGCCCCGCAGCCGCGCCGCCGCCAGATGATCCGCCGCGACCCCCACCGCCCGGCGCAGGTACGCGTCCCCGACGTCCCGCCCTGGGGCCTCGATCACGTACACCTTGACCAGGTGCCCGGCGACCAGCCTGCTCCCCGCCGGCCGAACGCCTCGGGCGTGATACCCCACGGCCAGCGCGCCCAGCGCAGCGAGGTCCACAGCCGCCGCCCCCTCCGAACCGGAGCCACCCTCGGTCCCCATCCCCGTCCCCTCACCCATCCGACCGTGATGCGACGGTCTCCCTCACCCGAAGGTCAGCCGTGCGCTCCAGTCCCGCCCCCAGCCGCCCCGCCAGACCGCCAGCCCGGCATGGGTGAAGACGCAGCCGACGCCGACCCCCCAGTCCTCGCCCGCGTCCGCGCCCTCGTAGCGGACCGCTGGATCGGCGAGGGCGCTGTGCAGATCGTCCAGCGGTATCACGGAGAACTCGTCGCTCGCGCCGTCCGGATAGTGCTGGACCTCGATCAGCCCGGCGCGCACGAACGGGACCAGCGGAGCGAGTTGGCGTTCCACCCAGGACGTTCGCCGCTCGTCGTCCAGCCCCTGCGGCAGCTCGTCCCAGATCCCGTACGGACCCGTCAGCATGCCGCTCGCCTCCGCGGCGCAGACCAGCACCTCTTGCTGGGGGACGTCCAGTTCGGCCCAGCCGGGCAGCCCACCCGTGTCCGCGATCGGCAGCGCGTCCTCGTACCAGCGCTCCCTGGCGACCTGGCCGGCGACGAGCCCGTACCGGGGCGGGGGGACCGGCCTCCAGAGCCAGTTGACGGGATCGGCCAGCACCTCTCGAAGAGCGTCCGTTCCCACGGGGGAGCCCCCGGGCGCCTCGACTCGCAGGAACCCGCCCTCGCACAGGCCGAGCGCGGCCTCGGCCATCCGCGGCAGCAGCCGCACCTGCTCCTCCTCGGTGAGGCTGCGGGCGGCCGGGGCGCCCTCGACCCGCTCCCAGCGCAGGGCTATCCCGTAGTGCTGAATCGAGGAGACCAGCGGCGCCTCCGAGAAGGCCCGCCGCAGAAGCGTCTGTTCGGCGATGCTCAGCGCTCCCCAGTCCCGGGAACCGCCCTCCGCCGCCGGTACCGCCGACCCACCCGAGGCTGCCACGCCCGCACCCTATCGAGTCGCCGCCCTGGGGCGGAGTCCCGGCTACGCTCGGGGCGTATGAGTGAGCAGAGTCAGCAGCAGCTCGGTTTCGACACCCTGGCGATTCATGCCGGGAACGGGGCCGACCCCCGGACCGGGGCGGTAGTACCGCCGATCTACCAGGTCTCCACCTACAAGCAGGACGGCGTCGGCGGTCTCCGCGGCGGCTACGAGTACAGCCGGTCCGCCAACCCGACCCGCACCGCGCTGGAGGAGAACCTCGCCGCGCTGGAGGCCGGCCGGCGCGGGCTGGCCTTCGCCTCCGGGCTCGCGGCCGAGGACGCCCTGCTGCGCACCGTCTGCAAGCCGGGCGACCACGTGCTGCTGCCCGGCGACGCGTACGGCGGGACCTTCCGCCTGGTCTCCAAGGTGGTCGCGGGCTGGGGCGTGGAGTGGGACGCCGTCGACATGGCGGACCTGGACGCGGTGCGCGCCTCGATCCGCCCCAACACCCGGGTGCTGTGGGTGGAGACCCCCAGCAACCCGCTGCTCGGCATCGCCGACATCGCCGCCCTCGCCTCCGTGGCACGGGAGTCGGGCGCCCTGCTGGTGGTCGACAACACCTTCGCCAGCCCGTACCTCCAGCAGCCGCTGGTGCTGGGCGCGGACGTGGTCGTCCACTCCACCACCAAGTACATGGGCGGCCACTCGGACGTGGTCGGCGGCGGGCTGGTGGCCGCGGACCCGGAGCTCGGCGAGCGGCTGGCCTTCCACCAGAACGCGATGGGCGCGGTGGCCGGTCCCTTCGACTCCTGGCTGGTGCTGCGCGGGATCAAGACGCTGGGCGTGCGGATGGACCGGCACTGCGCCAACGCCGAGCGGATCGCCCACTATCTGGCCGAGCACCCGAGGGTGACCGCGGTCCACTACCCGGGTCTCCCGGAGCACCCCGGGCACGAGGTCGCCGTCAAGCAGATGCGCGCCTTCGGCGGGATGGTCTCCTTCCGCGTGGCGGGCGGGGAGGAGGCGGCGGTCGCGGTCTGCGACCGGGCGAAGCTGTTCACCCTCGGCGAGTCGCTGGGCGGGGTCGAGTCGCTGATCGAGCACCCGGGCCGGATGACCCATGCCTCGGCGGCGGGTTCTCCGCTGGAGGTGCCGGCCGACCTGGTGCGGCTGTCGGTCGGCATCGAGTCCGTCGACGACCTGCTGGCGGACCTGACCCAGGCCCTGGGGTAGCGGACGCTCCGGCCTGGTAGCGGATGGTCCGGCCTCGCTACGCGCGTGCCGCGGGCTCCTCGTCCGCGGCCTCCGCCTCCTGGCCGGGCTCGTCCCGCCCCGAGCGGTACGCCCGCATCGAGAGGTTGAACTTGGTCAGCAGCTCGGTGAAGGCCGCCCGTTCCTCGTCCGGCCAGTCGGCGAGCATCTGGCGCATCAAGTCGCCGCGGGAGCGCCGGAGTTCGTTCAGCCGGTCGCGGCCGCGCGGGGAGAGGTCGAGCAGCACCGCCCGCCCGTCCGAGGGGTTGGGCACCCGCTCCACCAGGCCGTTCTCCACCAGCGGCGCCACCTGCCGGGTCACCGTGGAGGAGTCCACGCCCATCGACTGGGCGAGCGCCTTGACGCCCATCGGGCCCTCGCCGGACAGCCGGGTGAGCACCAGGAAGGCCGCCCGGTCCATCGAGTTCCGCACCGCGCCGAGGCCGCCGAAGCGCACCTGCTCCACCCGCCGCGCGAAGATCGCGACCTGGTACTGGAGCTGGTCGTACACCGCGTCCGCGTCGGATGCGCCGGACACGCCGGACACGCCGGCTGTGCCGCCGGCGCGGGCACCGAGGGTGGATTCGTTCGTCATCCTGGTCACGATCTGCCGTTCCGTCCGGTTCAACGACTGAGGGTATCGGGGGTTGAGCAGGGTGAGTACCACCTGTGCCCGTTCGGTGCGGGCCGGTCGCGAAGCAATAGGCTGACGCCCATGCAGCACCCCACGCAGCACTCCGCGCGCAACGAGCGGTACGAGTCTCCGGTGACCCTGGACGACATCCGCGGCGCCCACAAGATGCTCTCCGGCGTGGCCCGGTGCAGCCCGATGGAGGGCAGCCGCCATCTCTCCGGCCTGGTCGGCTCCCCGGTCCACCTGAAGTGCGAGAACCTCCAGCGGACGGGGTCGTTCAAGCTGCGCGGGGCGTACGTCAGGATCGCCGGCCTCAACCCCGTCGAGCGGGCCGCCGGCGTGGTCGCCGCGAGCGCCGGCAACCACGCGCAGGGCGTGGCGCTGGCGGCCTCGCTGCTCGGCGTCCGGTCCACCGTCTTCATGCCGGTGCCGGCGCCCCTGCCGAAGGTCGCCGCCACCCGCGACTACGGCGCCGACGTGCGGCTGCACGGGCAGACCGTGGACGAGGCGCTGGCCGCCGCCAAGGAGTACGCGGAGGAGACCGGCGCGGTCTTCATCCACCCGTTCGACCACCCGGACATCGTGGCCGGGCAGGGCACCCTCGGCCTGGAGATCCTGGAGCAGTGCCCGGAGGTGCGGACCATCCTGGTCGGCGTGGGCGGCGGCGGGCTGATCGCCGGCATCAGCGCGGCGGTCAAACCGCTGCGGCCGGACGTGCGGGTGATCGGGGTGCAGGCCGCGGGCGCGGCGGCGTACCCGCCCTCGCTGGCCGCCGGGCATCCGGTGACCCTGGACTCCTTCGCCACCATGGCCGACGGCATCATGGTCGGCCGCCCGGGCGACGTCCCCTTCGGGATCGTGGAGCACCTGGCGGACGGGGTGCGGACGGTCTCCGAGGACGCCCTCTCCCGGGCGCTGCTGGTCTGCCTGGAGCGGGCCAAGATGGTGGTGGAACCGGCGGGGGCGAGCCCGGTGGCCGCCCTCCTGGAGGCCGCCGACCCGGACTCGGAGGAGCCGGGGTTCGACGGCCCGGTGGTGGCCGTCCTCTCCGGCGGGAACATCGACCCGCTGCTGATGCAGCGGGTGCTGCGGCACGGGATGGCCGCGGCCGGCCGGTACCTCTCGCTGCGGCTGCGGCTCACCGACCGCCCGGGCGCGCTGGCCGCGCTGCTGGCGACGCTCTCCGCGACGGACGCGAACGTGGTGGACGTGGCGCACGTGCGGACCGACCCCAAGCTGAACCTGGGCGAGGCGGAGGTCGACCTGCGGCTGGAGTCCAAGGGGCCGGAGCACTGCGAGGCGGTGCTGGCGGCGCTGCGCGAGGCAGGGTACGTGGTGGTCTGACGGCCGGTCAGGGGCGGGAGTAATCGGAGGGCGATTGTCAGTGCCTTCGGGCAAGCTGGCGGAGAGCGAAACCAGGCAGCGGTAGCAGGAACCGTCCGCACTCTCCGAGGAGACCCGATGGCCGGAGCCATCACCGCCGAAGGACTGGTCAAGAACTTCGGCGACGTACGCGCGCTGGACGGGGTGGATCTGGACGTGCCGGAGGGCACCGTCCTCGGGCTGCTCGGACCGAACGGCGCCGGGAAGACCACCACCGTCCGTGTCCTCACCACCCTCCTCCGCCCCGACGAGGGCCGGGCCACGGTGGCCGGCCTCGACGTGCTGAAGAGACCCGACGAGGTCCGCAGACGGATCGGCCTGTCCGGCCAGTCCGCCGCCGTGGACGAGTACCTGACCGGCCGGGAGAACCTCCAGATGGTCGGCGAGCTCTACCAGATGTCGTCCCGTCAGGCGAAGGCCCGGGCGGACCAGCTGCTGGAGTGGTTCAACCTCACCGCGGCCGCCGGCCGGACCGCGAAGACCTACTCCGGCGGCATGCGCCGGCGGCTCGACCTGGCCGCCGCGCTGGTCGTCCGGCCGCCGGTGATCTTCCTGGACGAGCCGACCACCGGCCTCGACCCGCGGAACCGGATCGCCCTCTGGGGCGTCATCGAGGACCTGGTCAAGGAGGGCACCACCCTCCTCCTCACCACCCAGTACCTGGAGGAGGCCGACCGGCTGGCGCACGACATCGCCGTGGTGGACGCCGGCCGGGTGATCGCCCGGGGCACGGCCGACGAGCTCAAGGCGATGATCGGCGGCGAGCGGGTCGAGGTGGTGGTGCACGACCGGACGCTGATCCCGACCGCCGTCGAGGCGCTGACGCCGTTCGCGAAGGGCGAGCCTGCCGTCGAACCGCACACCCGGCGGATCACTTTGCCGGTCAGCGGCGGGGCGCGGGTGCTGGCGGACTGCATCCGGGAGCTGGACGCCCGGCAGATCGTGATCGACGACATCGGGCTGCGCCGGCCGACGCTGGACGACGTCTTCCTCTCCCTCACCGGCCACGTCGCGGAGGAGGCGGAGGCGTCCGCGGATCCGGACGACCCCGACGGCGGGGGCGGCGGGGAGGGCGGGGCGACCGCCGTGCGGGACGGGGACGACGGCGAGAAGGTGCGGGACGTGGAGAACCTTCGGGACGTGGAGGACGTTCGGGAGAGGGGTGCGCGCTGATGTCCGTGATCACCCAGGGGATGGCCCCACCGGTCGGCGGGGCGCGCGGGCCGCTCGGCGCGCTGCGGGACGCGCTGGTGGTCTGCAAGCGGAACCTGCGCCGGATGACCCGGATCCCGGAGATCATGGTCTTCGGGCTGATGCAGCCGGTGATGTTCGTGCTGCTGTTCACCTATGTGATGGGCGGGGCGATCCAGGTGCCCGGTGCCGGGCCGGGGTCGTTCAAGCAGTACCTGATGGCCGGCATCTTCGCCCAGACGGTCACCTTCGCCACCGCCGGCTCCTCGGCCGGGATCGCGGAGGACATGACGAAGGGGCTGGTGGACCGCTTCCGCTCGCTGCCGATGGCCCGCTCCGCAGTGCTGGTCGGCCGGACCTTCGCGGATCTGGTGCAGACCGCGCTGATCCTGGTGGTGCTGGGCTTGGTCGCCTTCGCGATCGGCTGGCGGATCCACAACGGCGCGGCACAGGCGCTGGCCGCCTTCCTGATCCTGCTGCTGCTGGGCTACGCCTTCTCCTGGATCGGCGCGCTGATCGGCCTCTCCGTGCGCAGCCCGGAGGCGGCCACCTCGGGCGGGCTGGTCTGGCTCTTCCCGCTGACCTTCGTCTCGAACGCGTTCGTGCCGGTCTCGACCATGCCGGGCTGGCTGCAACCGGTGGCGGAGTGGAACCCCTTCAGCACCACCGTGCTGGCCTGCCGTCAGCTCTTCGGCAACCCGACCGGCCCGATTCCGGCCGTCTGGCCGATGCAGCACCCGGTCCTCGCCTCGGTCCTGTGGTCCCTGCTGATCCTGGCCGTCTTCGCCACCCTCTCGGTCCGCAAGTACCGCTCCTCGACCGGCTGAGGCGGGCGTGGCGCAGGGCCCGAGCGGCCGCCAAACCCGAGGCGTGCGGGGGACGGGGCGGGTTGCCGCCCGCGGGCCGCGGAGTACCGGGGCCGGAACCGGGCTCAGGACCGGGCGGCCGGGCCGCGGCATGACGCGGCCCGCCAGGGTGGCATGCGCCGGGCCTGGCGGGCCGGGGGTGATCGAGGTGCGCGGGGCCGGGGCCCGGTGGCGGTGGCGCCCCTAGCTCAGGGCGGGGGACTCAGGCCGGGGGCTCAGGGCCGGCGGCGGGCCGGGCGGTGGGGCCGCAGCGCGATGCGGACCGCCAGGGTGGCGTGGGCCGGGGCCGGGTGATCGAGGCAGGGGGCCGGCGGCCGGGTGGCGGTGGCGCCCCTAGCTCAGGGCCGGGGGCTCACGCCGACAGCGGCCCGGGCGCGGCATGACGCGGCCCGCCAGGGTGGCATGCGCCGGGCCTGGCGGGCCGGGTGATCGAGACGAGCGGGGTGAGCGTGGCCGGCGGGGGCGGGTGGGGCGTGGCGCCCCCGGTCGGGTGGTGTTGCGACCGCTCAGCCCTTGTACGGCTTGGCCTCGATGATCTTGACCTTGGCCTTCTTGCCGTTGGGGAGCTCGTAGTGGGTCGTGTCGCCCACCTTGTGGCCGTTGATGCCCTTGCCCAGCGGCGACTGCGGCGAGTAGATCTCGATGTCGTCGTTGGCCACCTCGCGGGAGCCGAGGAGGAACGTCAGGGTGTCGTCCGGGTCGCCGTCGAAGGCGATGGTCACCACCATGCCCGGGCCGACCGTGCCGTTGTCCGCGGCGGCCTCCCCGACCTGCGCCTTCTCCAGCAGCTGGGTGAGCTGGCGGATGCGCAGTTCCTGCTTGCCCTGCTCTTCCTTCGCGGCGTGGTACCCGCCGTTCTCCCGGAGGTCGCCCTCCTCACGAGCCGCCTCGATCTTCTTGGCGATCTCGGTGCGTGCGGGACCCGACAGATACTCCAGCTCGCTCTTGAGCTGGTCGTACGCCTCCTGGGTGAGCCAGGTGACGTTCTCGCTGGTCTGGGTCACAGGTGCTCCTCGTAGGTACGTGGTGGTACTACAAATCAACGCCCGCTTCCGGATGTGCCGCGTCCCGGAAGGGGCGAAACCACGAGCGTAACAATTTCCGCGCTGGAGGGGGAGCGGCTGCCGTCGGCGAGGTCGGGTCGGCGAGGCCCGGCCGGCGGAGCCTGCAACGCGGGGCCCGGCGGCCGCTACTTGCCCGAGCAGCTGACGAGCTGAGCGGCGGTGGCGCGGTGAATGGTGCGAATGGTCACGATGCTGTCGTAGCTGTCGCCCTTGGCCGGAATCGGCACCGTGATCCGGCCCACCTCGGCCTGGTCGGTGTCGAGGGCGCTCAGCGTGCAGGTGCCGGCGGAGCCGCTGGACTTGTCGACGCCCAGGTGCACCTGGACGGCGTGGTCCCCGGTCACCTGGAAGGCGACCACCTCGCCGCTCACCTTCGCGCCCTGCAGATAGCTGACCGCCAGCGCGACCAGCCCGCAGACCGCCAGGATGCCGAGGACCAGCCCGATCCGCTTGAGCTTGCGGTCGGCCGTCGCGTCGCCGCGCGGACCGCCGCCGTACCGGCCGGCCGGCCTGCCCGCCGGGTTCGACGGACCGGGGACCCGAGCCGTAGCGCTCATCGGACTTTCGCCTCCTCCTGGGGCACCGCGGAATTCCCAGTACTCCCAGTCGGTCACTATAGGAGGGCGGAACTACCGATCCGTCCCCGACCCGAACCTCCCGATCGAAGACACGAAGGGCAACCGGCCGTTGAGCGAGCAGTTGCGACTGATGGCGGTGCACGCGCACCCGGACGACGAGTCCAGCAAGGGCGCCGCGACCATGGCGAAGTACGTCGCCGAGGGCGTGGACGTGATGGTCGCCACCTGCACGGGTGGTGAGCGCGGCTCCATTCTCAACCCGAAGCTCCAGGGCGACCCCTGGATCGAGGAGAACATCCACGAGGTGCGGGCCAAGGAGATGGCGGCGGCCCGCGAGATCCTCGGGGTCAAGCAGTCCTGGTTGGGCTTCGTCGACTCCGGGCTGCCGGAGGGGGACCCGCTGCCTCCGCTGCCGGACGGGTGCTTCGCCCTCCAGCCGCTGGAGAAGGCCGCGGAGCCGCTGGTGCGGCTGATCCGCGCGTTCCGTCCGCAGGTGATCACCACGTACGACGAGAACGGCGGGTACCCGCACCCGGACCACATCATGACCCACAAGATCACCATCGCGGCCTGGGAGGCGGCCGGCGATCCGGAGGCGTACCCGGAGGCCGGCGAGCCCTGGCAGCCGCAGAAGCTGTACTACAACCACGGCTTCACGATGGGCCGGATCCGCGCGCTGGACGCGGCGATGAAGGAGCGCGGCCTGGAGTCGCCGTACATGGAGTGGATCGAGCGCTGGGAGAAGGCCGGCCGCGAGGAGCGGCCGATCAGCACCCACATCCCGTGCGCCGACTTCTTCGAGGTGCGGGACCGGGCGCTGATCGCCCACGCGACGCAGATCGACCCGGAGGGGCCGTGGTTCCGGATCCCGATGGAGCTCCAGAAGGAGGTCTGGCCCACCGAGGACTACGAGCTCGCCCGCTCCCTGGTGGACACCTCGCTGCCGGAGGACGACCTGTTCGCGGGCGTCCGCGAGACCGCCGTCGTCGGCTGACGGCCTGTCGACCCGCGGGGTGTCCGACACACCCCGGTAAGTACCGACCCCGGTCCCCTCGCCGTCGCCCGGCGGGGGGACCATGGACAGGTGAACTCCTCCATGCACGCCCTCGCGCTCACCCAGCTCGCCCTGGACGACAACAAGGTCACCCCGGGCATCCTCGGCTTCATCGTGTTCATCGTGCTGGCTTTGGCCTGCTGGTGGCTCTTCAAGAACATGAACCGCCAGTTCCACAAGGTGGACTTCGAGGAGGCGCCGGACCCGAAGGCCACCGTCCCCGCGCCCTCGTCGCCCCCGGCGTCCTCGTCCGGCCCGGCGGCCTCCTCGGCCCCCGCGGCCGAGGAGAAGCGGCAGAAGAAGGCCTGAACCAGCAGGTCGCCGCGGCGGTGGCGGCTTATTGCGAAGGACTTGCAATTACATATGGCTGGCTCCTACCTTGGTCCAGGGGGACGACCCCCCGTCACCGGGCCAGGAGGGGACTGCCATGGGCATGACCAGGATGAGTCGGATCCGCGCGGCGCTGACCCGCCGCGAATGGAGCCGGCTCGGCGGCATGGCGGGGTTCATCGTGCTGCTCCACCTGGTCGGCTGGATCACCCTCCTCGCGATCGTGCAGCCGGCCCACTACAAGGTCGGCACGGCCGCCTTCGGCGCCGGGATGGGCGTCACCGCCTACACCCTGGGAATGCGGCACGCCTTCGACGCGGACCACATCGCGGCGATCGACAACACCACCAGGAAGCTGATGGGGGAGCGGCAGCGCCCGCTGTCGGTCGGCTTCTGGTTCTCGCTCGGCCACTCGTCGGTGGTCTTCGCGCTCTGCCTGCTCCTCTCCTTCGGCGTGCGGGCGCTGGCCGGACAGGTGGAGAACGGGGACTCCACACTGCAGGCCACCACCGGTCTGATCGGCACGCTGGTCTCCGGCGTCTTCCTGATGCTGATCGCGGCGATCAACCTGGGCGTGCTGCGCGGCATCGTGAAGGTCTTCCGGCGGATGCGGTCCGGCGAGTACGACGAGGCCGAGCTGGAGGAGCAGCTCAACAAGCGCGGCTTCATGAACCGGCTGCTCGGCCGGCTCACCAAGGCCGTCACCAAGCCGTGGCACATGTACCCGATCGGGTTCCTCTTCGGGCTCGGCTTCGACACCGCCACCGAGGTCTCGCTGCTCGTCCTGGCCGGCGGCGCCTCCGCGTTCGCCCTGCCCTGGTACGCGATCCTGACCCTGCCGGTGCTCTTCGCGGCCGGGATGTGCCTCCTCGACACCGTCGACGGCTCGTTCATGAACTTCGCCTACGACTGGGCCTTCGCCCGCCCGGTGCGGAAGGTCTACTACAACATCACCATCACCGCGCTCAGCGTCGCGGTGGCAGTGATCATCGGCGGTATCGAGCTGGTCTCCCTCCTCTCCGAGAAGATGAACTGGACCACGGGCGCGGTCGGTTGGATCGGTTCCCTGGACCTCAACAACGTCGGCTTCGTCATCGTCGGCCTCTTCGTCGCCACCTGGGCGGTCGCCCTCCTGATCTGGCGCTACGCCCGCATCGAGGAGAAGTGGACCCCGGCCACCGCCACTGCGGGCCCGTCCACCGCCCCGGCCGCGACCCCGGCGGTGGAGGAGCGGGTCTGACTCTCGGTCAGGACCCTCCGTCAGCGCCGCACCGCGCTCCGACCTCCTGGAGGACGGTCGCCAGGTGGGTGGTGTCGTGCGCCGAGCGGCCCAGGAAGAGGCCGTCCGGGAGGTGGGCGGCGTGGTCGGCGGTCTTCGCCAGGTGGGGGTAGAGCCCGGGGGCGGCGCTGCCGCCGTACAGGATGCGGGTCGGGCGGTCGGTCAGGTGGGCGCGGACGGCGCCGGTGACGGCGGTGATGTGGGAGGGGGAGGCGGCGGCTGCCGCGCCGATCGCCCAGACCGGTTCGTAGGCCACCACGAGCGGCCGGTGGGCCGGGAACTCGGCCAGGGCGGCGTCCAGTTGGTCGCGTACCCGGTCGGCCGCGGCGGCCGCGGGGCCGGGCCGCTCCTCGCCGACGCAGAGCACCGGGGTCAGGCCGGCCTCGGCGGCGGCCCGGGTCTTGGCGGCGATGACGGCGTCGGTCTCGCCGAAGAGCGCTCGGCGCTCGGCGTGGCCGATCTCCAGGTAGTGGCAGCCGAGTTCGGCCAGCATGGCCGGGGAGACCTCGCCGGTGTACGCCCCGCGCTGGGCGCTGTGGGCGTTCTGCGCGCCGTAGCGGACGGGGGTGCCGGCGAAGAGCTCGGCGGCCAGCGGCAGCAGGGGGAAGGCGGGGAGGACGAAGAGTTCGGCGCCGCCCGTCTCCCCGGCGGCATCGGTCAGCGCGCGCACCCGGTGCAGCCAGTCGCGGCTCTCCGCGTACCCGAGGTGGAGTTTGAGGCTCACGCCGACGAGCCCGGTGTCGATCGCCATGCTCACAGCCTAGGGCACATTCCTAACACGAGGGGTGTTGACTCTGAGGCGACCGCTGTTAGTTTGTCGGGCAATGGTCAGGAAGGAAGCGCCGTGTCCCCCGATGAACCCACCCCCGGTGCCACCGAGTCGCTGAACCCGCAGGCGCGCAAGGACCGCATCCGCGACCGGGTGCTCGAACTGGGATCCGCCCGGATCGAGGACCTGGCCCGCGAGTTGGGGGTCAGTGTGATGACGATCCACCGCGACCTGGACCGGCTGGCCGAGGAGGGCTGGCTGCGCAAGACCCGCGGGGCGGCCACCGCGCAGCAGTCCGTCCTCTTCGAGAGCAACGTCCGCTACCGGACCACCCAGCAGCGGGAGGCCAAGGCGGCGTTGGCCCGTGCGGCCCTGGAGGAGATCGAGCGGGGGCAGGCGGTCCTGCTGGACGACAGCACCACCTCGCTCGCCCTGGCCAGGGAGCTTCCGGGGCACGGGCCGCTGACCGTCATCACCAACTTCCTCGCCGTCGTCAACACGCTGGCCGGGCAGCCGGGCATCGAGCTGATCTCGGCGGGGGGCAGCTACGACCCGCACTACGACGCCTTCCAGGGGATGGCGACCTGCGACCACATCAGGCCGCTGCGTGCCGACACGGTCTTCGTCTCGACCTCGGCGGTCGCCGACGGCCACTGCTACCACCAGTCGCAGGAGGCGATCCTGGTCAAGCGCGCCATGCTGGCCGCCGCCCAGCGCCGCGTCCTGCTGGTCGACCACACCAAGTTCGGCAAGCGGGCGCTCTACCAGGTGGCGCCGCTGGACGGGTTCGACCTGGTGATCGTCGACGACCGCATCCCGGAGAAGGAGCTGGAGGCGCTGCGCGAGGGCGGCGTCAACGTGCGGTTCGCCGCCCTGAACTGAGCTGACCTGACCTGAGCTGACCTGATCTGACCTGAGTGAGTGCTGAACCCCACCGCGCAAGACCCGACTGCCAACGGAGGTAGTAGTGATCGACGTGCCGAGGAGAATGCAGGCCGTGGTCGTCCACGGGCCGGAGGACTACCGCCTGGAGGAGGTGGACGTCCCGACGCCCGGCCCCGGCGAACTGCTGCTGCGGACCGAGGCGGTGGGCGTCTGCGCCAGCGACCTCAAGTGCTACCACGGCGCCGCCAAGTTCTGGGGCGACGAGAACCGCCCGGCCTGGGCGCAGCGCGGGATCATCCCCGGGCACGAGTTCGTCGGGGTGGTGGTCGGCGGCGACGGGGCCGCGCTGGCCGCGCACCGGGTCGCGGTCGGCGACCGGATCGTCTGCGAGCAGATCGTGCCCTGCGAGGAGTGCCGCTACTGCCGGCGCGGCCAGTACTGGATGTGCGGGCCGCACGACATGTTCGGCTTCCGCAACCACCACGGCGCGATGGCCCAGTACATGCTGGTCCCGCCGAACGCGCGGGCGCACCGGGTCTCGCACGACCTGAAGCCGCATCACGCCGCGTACGCCGAGCCGCTGTCCTGCGCGCTGCACGCTGTGGAGCGCGCCGAGATCACTTTCGAGGACGTCGTGGTGGTCGCCGGCTGCGGACCGATCGGTCTTGGGCTGATAGCCGGCGCCCGGCAGAAGAACCCGCTCAGGCTGATCGCCCTCGACCTGGACGACGACAAGCTGGAACTCGGCCGGAGGACCGGCGCCGACCTCACCCTCAACCCCGCCAAGGAGGACGTGGTCGCCCGGGTCAAGGAGCTCACCGACGGCTACGGCGCCGACGTCTACCTGGAGGGCACCGGGGCCACCGCCGCCGTCGGCCAGGGCCTCAACCTGCTGCGCAAGCTGGGCCGCTACGTCGAGTACTCGGTCTTCGGCTCGGAGGTGACGGTCGACTGGTCGATCATCTCCGACGACAAGGAGCTGGACGTCCGCGGCGCCCACCTCGGCCCGCACTGCTGGCCGGCGGCCATCCAGCTGCTGGAGAACGGCCGGGTGCCGGTGGAGGACATCTGCACCCACCAGTTCCCGCTGAGCGACTTCCAGAAGGCCCTGGACCTGGTCGGCGACACCTCGGGCGCCTCGGTGAAGGTCTCCATCCTGCCGAACGGCCTGTCCGGCCAGGCGGAGGCGGTGGCCCGGTGAGCGCGACGACCGAGAGAACCGCCCCCGCCGGCAGCGCCCTCGACCGGGTGGGCATCCCGCACTCCCTGCGCTGGGGCTTCCTCGCCGTGCTGGTCTTCATGACCGGCAACGGCACCGAGTCCAACTTCATCGCCCCGCACATCCAGAGCGTCCTGCACAGCGACACCGCCACCGCCGGCACCATCATCTCGATGTACGGGGTGGCCGTGCTGGTCGGCAGCTACCTCTCCGGCTCGCTGGCTGACCTCTGGGGACCGCGCCGGGTGATGCAGCTGGGCGCCGCGGTGTGGGTCGTCTTCGAGGTGCTCTTCCTGCTGGCGCTGGGCGCCGGCAGCACGCCGATGGTCTGGGTCACCTACTTCCTGCGCGGCTTCGGCTACCCGCTCTTCGCCTTCTCCTTCCTGGTCTGGGTGAACCTGGTGACGCCGAAGGAGCGCAACGGCGCGGCCGTCGGCTGGTTCTACGTGATGTTCACCGGCGGCCTGCCGACCCTCGGCTCGCTCTTCGCCCTCGGCATGATCCCGGCCTTCGGCGGCGGGACCGGAGGCGAGACCGGTGCGATGGGCGCGTCCATCGCCCTGGTGGTGATCGGCTTCCTGATCGCCCAGTTCGCGGTGCGGGACCCGCGCGGGGACCGGCGGGTGGCCGCGCCGGACAGGTCCACGCTGGAGGTGCTCTCCGCGGGCGTCCGGCTCACCGTGCGCGAGCCGAAGGTGCTGATGGGCTTCCTGGTCCGGCTGATCAACACGGCCCCGCAGTACGGGATGTTCATCATCCTGCCCGCAGTGATCTCCGACGACCGCGGTTGGGGCCAGAGCCGCTGGCTGACCATGACGGTTCTGGTCTACGCGACGAACATCCTGGTCAACGCGCTCTTCGGCGCTGTCGGCGACCGCTGGGGCTGGCGGCGGACGGTGCAGTGGTTCGGTGTCTTCGGCTCCTCGGTCGGACTGCTGGCCTGGTGGTACGTGCCGCAACTGGTGCCGGCCGGGTCCACCTGGGGGTTCTGGGTGTCGGTGGTGGCGGGCTGCGTCTTCGGCTGCCTGCTGGCCGGGTTCGTGCCGATGGGCGCGATCATGCCGGCGCTGGCACCGGAGTCCAAGGGCGCGGCGATGGCGATGTACACCACCGCCGCCGGCGGCGCCTCGTTCCTCGGCTCCGCGGTGGTCGCCGTGGTGCTCGGCCTCGGGCTGGGCAATGCGGGGGTCGTGTGGGCGTTCGTCGTGCTGTACGGCGCCGCCTTCGTCATGGTGTCCTTCCTCGAAGTGCGGCAGGGCGAGAGCGCTGCCGAGCGGGAGCGGGGCCGGGCTATGGCGGCCCGGTGACCCGGTGGCGGACGTCCTGTAGTCGTGTGGTGTAGGGAGGGACTCTCGTGACCAGAATCTTCGACGACCCGGCGGACTTCGCCGACGACCAGCTCGCCGGCTTCCTCGACCTGTACGCCGACCGCCTCCGCGGGGCGCCGGGCGGCGTGGTCGCCCACCGCGGCGAGCGGGCGCAGGTGGCGGTCGTGATCGGCGGCGGCTCCGGTCACTACCCGGCCTTCTGCGGCACGGTGGGGCCGGGGATGGCGAGCGGCGCGGTGGTGGGCAACGTCTTCACCTCGCCCTCGGCGGCCCAGGTCTACTCGGTGGCGAAGGCCGCCGACCAGGGCCTGGGCGTCGTCCTCAGCTTCGGCAACTACGCCGGGGACGTCCTCAACTTCCGGATCGCCGCGGAACGGCTGCGCGCGGAGGGGATCGACTGCCGGATCGTGGTCGTCACCGACGACCTGGCCTCCGCCGAGGAGGAGGACCGGCGCCGCGGCATCGCCGGCGACTTCACCGTCTTCAAGGTGATGGGCGCGGCGGCGGCCGAGGGCCTCGGCCTGGACGAGGTGGAGCGCCTCGGCCGGGCCGCCAACGCGGCCACCCGCAGCCTGGGCGTGGCCTTCGCGGGCTGCACCCTGCCCGGCGCCGGACAGCCGCTGTTCGAGGTGCCCGAGGGGCATCTGGGCCTCGGCCTCGGCATCCATGGCGAGCCCGGCATCGAGGAGGTGCCGGTGCCGAGCGCGGGCGGGCTGGCCGAACTGCTGGTGGAACGGATCCTGGCGGCCGCGCCCGCGGGGGCCGGCCGCCGGGTCGGCGCGATCCTCAACGGCCTGGGCGCGACCAAGTACGAGGAGCTCTTCCTCCTCTGGGGCCGGGTCTCCGCCGAGCTGCGGCGGCGCGGGATCGAGCTGGTGGACCCGGAGGTGGGGGAGCTGGTGACCAGCCTCGACATGGGCGGCTGCTCGCTCACCCTGATCTGGCTGGACGAGGAGCTGGAGCCGCGTTGGCGCGCCGACGCCTACACCCCGGCCTTCCGCAAGTCCCGCGCCCCGCTCGCCGGGCTGCGTACGGCCGAAGGGCCCGCGGGGGCCGCGGCCGCCGCCACCGTCCCCGAAGCCTCCGCGGCCGCACGGCAGTTGGCGCAGCGGGTACGGGAGGCGCTGGCCGCCGTCCACCGCACCATGCTGGAGCACGAGGAGCGGCTCGGCCGGATCGACGCGGTCGCCGGCGACGGGGACCACGGGCGCGGGATGGTCCGCGGCTCCCAGTTCGCCGCCGCCCGGGCCGAGGAGGTCGCCGCGGCCGGGGCCGGCGCCGGCTGGCTGCTCCAGCAGGCCGGCCAGTCCTGGGCCGAGCACGCCGGCGGCACCTCCGGTGTGCTGTGGGGCGCGGCGCTGGAGTCCTTCGGGCGCGCCCTCGACGACCGTGCCGAGTCGTACACGGCGGCCGAAGTCGCCGCTGGGGTAAGGGCGTTCGCCGACGCGGTGAGCGGTCTCGGGCAGGCCTCGCCGGGCGACAAGACGATGCTGGACGCGCTGCTCCCGTTCGCCGACGCGCTGAGCCGGGCCACCGACGGCGGCACCGGGCTCGGGGCGGCCTGGCGCTCGGCGGCCGAGGAGGCGACCCTCGCCGCCGAGGCGACCAGCGGGCTGCGGCCCCGCATCGGCCGGGCCCGGCCGCTCGCGGACCGGAGCCTGGGCACCCCCGACGCGGGCGCGGTCTCGCTGGCCCTGATCGCCACGGCGGTGGGCGAGCTGCTGGCCGCACCGGCGGGGCGGGCCGTGCCGGGCGGCCGGCTGGAACCGGGCCGCCCGTCCGAACCGAGCAGGGAGGAGGTGGGAACGGCATGACGGACCGGCTGCGCATCGTCGTGGGCTGCGACGACGCCGGATTCGAGTACAAGGAGCGGCTCAAGGCGGACTTCGAGGCCGACGACCGGGTGGCCGCGGTGCTGGACGTCGGCGTCGGCGCGGAGGAGGCGACCGCCTACCCGCACATCGGGGTGGCCGCCGCCCGGCTGATCGCCGAGGGCCGGGCCGACCGCGCCCTGCTGGTCTGCGGCACCGGCCTCGGGGTGGCGATCTCCGCCAACAAGGTGCCCGGGATCCGCGCGGTCACCGCGCACGACGCGTACTCCGTGGAGCGCTCGGTGAAGAGCAACGACGCCCAGGTGCTGTGCATGGGCCAGCGGGTGGTCGGCCTGGAGCTGGCCCGCAAGCTCGCCGCCGAGTGGCTGGACCACCGCTTCGACCCGGGGAGTTCCTCGGCGGCGAAGGTGGCGGCGCTGAGTCGCTACGAGACGGGGGCCGGCGGGGAGTGCTGAGCGCCGAACCGCGCCCGGCCAGGGGGTTCCCCGGCCGGGCGCGGCTCCCGCGGCCTGAGGCGGCGTGCCTCAGGCGGTGGGCCTCAGCAGCTCATCGTCCAGGTGTGGGAGGCGCCCTGGTCGTTGGCGGCCGCGTTGTAGCCGACCTCCTCGCCCGGGGAGAGGCAGATGGTGACGTGGCCGAGGAGTTCCCGGCCGGAGTAGACCTTGACGTGGTCCTTCACCCCCGGGCCGGAGATCCCGTGGTCGGCCCAGGACGAGTCGTGCCACGCCATGTCGCCCTCCCACCAGTGGTCGTCGCCGCTGTGCTCGATCTTCAGGCCGGTGAAGTTCGCGTCGGTCCAGACGCAGAAGTTCCCGCTGCCGCAGTCCGCCGCCGGTGCGGAGGTGGAGGTGGCGAGGACGGCGCCGGCCGAGAGGAGCGAGGCGGTGAGGAGGGCGACGAACCGCCGGGCGGCGGTCGAGGGCGGCTTCTTCAGGTTCATCGGGACGGTGTTCCTTTCGTGGGACGGTAGGTGCTGAGCAGGTCGACCGCGGCCGTGACGGCGTGGGCGCGCATCCGGCGCCAGTCGGCGAGATCCGCGCGGTGCCGGGCGCGTACCGCGGCGATCGGGAGTCGGGCCCGGACGGCTTCGGGCCCGAGGTTGTCGACGACCACGGAGGTGCGGAACCAGCGCCGCTGGTCCCCGTACAACCGCCGCTGGGCCTCGGCGAGGCAGCCGTCGCTGTGGGTGCGGACGACGAACCCGGTGGGCAGCCGGACGGAGAGCTGGGCCGGCCCGGTCCCGAACAGGGCTTCCGAGACGCGCCGTTGCTCGGCGGGGGGCGGCGGACTGCGGTCCGGCCGGGGCGCGGGAAGACCCCGGCGGCTGAGGCAGTCGTCGGTGAGGACCTGGGTGGCGGCCTTGATGAGGTCGTCGGGGGAGAGGCGCTGGACGGGCGCCCGGGCGCAGCCGCTCAGCAGCGCCGCCACCAGGAGCAGCACCGGCAGGGCGGTGGCCGTCTTGTGCGGAGACATCGCGTGCGACTCAGCCCGCCGCGCACCCCATCGTGGTGTCGCTGACCCCGTCGAACTTCCCCGCCCACTCCCAGTTGTCGGAGTAGTCGTCCGGGTAGATCGCCCGGTACAGGCACTGTCCGCCCGGCTGGTAGCTGATCGCGTAGACGGTCACGGAGGCGTGCGAGTCGTAGGACCCCGCGGAGCGCTTCACCCGCGGGTCGGCCTCCTTGTACCCGGGCGGGGAGTAGTCCCAGGCGGCGCCCATCTGGCCGGGCCTGGGCCAGAAGTACACATGTCCGGCCGGCACGGAGGGCATCCGCACGCTGCGTACCCGGTCCGTGTTGTGGGCGGCGGCCGGCTGGGCCGCGGCGACGACCGGCTGGGCCAGCCCGAACAGGGCAGCAGCGATCGCGAGTTGACGCTTGTTCAAGGCAGGGCCCTCCGAAGGTGACGCACGGTGACCGCACCGTGCAGGGTCACGATCCCCAGCGGCGGGGGCGATATGCGCGGAAACGGGTGATTCACCCGCGCGGGCGAACCGGCCGCCGCGCTCCGGTGTGAGAGCTTGGACGGCATGAACCGGTTGGCTGATGAGACCTCGCCCTATCTGCTGCAGCACGCCGAGAACCCGGTGGACTGGTGGCCCTGGTCGCCGGAGGCGTTCGAGGAGGCCCGGCGCAGGGACGTGCCGGTGCTGCTCAGCGTCGGCTACGCCGCCTGCCACTGGTGCCATGTGATGGCGCACGAGTCCTTCGAGGACCCGGAGACCGCGGAGCTGGTCAACGAGCGGTTCGTGGCGGTGAAGGTGGACCGCGAGGAGCGGCCGGACGTGGACGCCGTCTACATGGAGGCGGTGCAGGCGGCGACCGGGCAGGGCGGCTGGCCGATGACGGTCTTCCTGACGCCGGACCGGGAGCCGTTCTACTTCGGCACCTACTACCCGCCGGAGCCCCGGCACGGCATGCCGTCCTTCCGGCAGGTGCTGCTCGGGGTGTCCACCGCCTGGCAGGACCGCCGGGAGGAGGTCGGCGACGTCGCCGGCCGGATCGTCGCCGACCTGGCCGGGCGCGGCCTCGGCGCGGTCGCCGAGGGCCAGACCCCGCCCGGCGAGGTCGAGTTGAGGGCCGCGCTGCGCGGCCTCTCCCAGGAGTACGACACCGCTTGGGGCGGGTTCGGCGGCGCCCCGAAGTTCCCGCCGTCCATGGTGCTGGAGTTCCTCCTCCGCGAGGGCGGCCCGGCCGCGATGGACATGGCGCGCGGCACCTGCTCGGCGATGGCCCGCGGCGGCGTCTACGACCAGCTGGGCGGCGGCTTCGCCCGCTACTCCGTGGACGCCGGCTGGGTGGTGCCGCACTTCGAGAAGATGCTCTACGACAACGCGCTGCTGCTGCGGGCCTACCTCCACCTGTGGCGGGCCGACGGCGACCGGCTGGCCTGCCGGGTCGCCGAGGAGACCGGGGACTTCCTGATCCGCGAACTCCGCACCGAGCAGGGCGGGTTCGCCTCCGCGCTGGACGCGGACAGCGACGGCCGGGAGGGCGCGTTCTACGTCTGGACGCCGGAGCAGCTGGCCGAGGTGCTCGGCGCGGAGGACGGCCGACGCGCCGCCGAGCTCTTCGGGGTGACGGCGGAGGGCACCTTCGAGGAGGGCGCCTCGGTCCTCCAGCTTCCGCGGGACGCCGAGGACCCGTCCTGGTTCGAGGGCACGCGGGAGCGGCTGCGCGCCGCGCGGGAGCGGCGTACCCGCCCGGCGCGGGACGACAAGGTGGTCGCGGCCTGGAACGGCCTGGCGATCGCCGCCCTGGCCGAGGCCGGCGCGCTGCTGGACCGCCCGGACTTCGTGGAGGCCGCCAAGGCCGCCGCCGACCTGCTGGTGGCGCTGCACTTCACCGAGGACGGCCGGCTGCTGCGCACCTCCCGGGACGGCCGGGTCGGGGCGAACGCCGGGGTGCTGGAGGACTACGGCGACGTGGCCGAGGGCTTCCTCGCCCTCTACTCGGTGACCGGCGAGACCGCCTGGCTGACGCTGGCCGGCCGGCTGCTCGACACGGTCCTCGGCCATTTCGTCGACGAGGCGTCAGGGGCCCTGTACGACACGGCCGACGACGCCGAGCAGCTGATCCGCCGCCCGCAGGACCCGACCGACAACGCGACCCCGTCCGGCTGGACGGCCGCGGCCGGGGCGCTGCTGACCTACGCGGCCTACACCGGCGGCGCCGCCTACCGGACCGCCGCCGAGCGGGCGCTCGGCGTGGTCTCCGCGCTGGCCGGGCGCGCCCCCCGGTTCATCGGCTGGGGGCTGGCGGTGGCCGCCGCGTACGCGGACGGCCCGCGCGAGGTCGCGATCGTCGGCGCGGAGGGCGACGCCGGGCGGGAGGCGCTGCGCGCGGTGGCGCTGGCGGCGGCGGGCGCGCCGGGAGCGGCGATCGCGGTCGGCCTCCCGGCCGCCGACGCGGGCGCGGACGGGGACGCGGACGAGGACGGGGACGCGGCCGAGGTGCCGCTGCTGGCCGGCCGGCCGCTGGTGGACGGCCGGGCGGCGGCGTACGTCTGCCGGGGCTTCACCTGCGAGCTGCCGGTGACCTCGCCGGACGAGCTGCGGGAGCGGCTGGCCGCCGGGAAGTGACGCGACGCCAGGCCGGCCCGGCTTGCTCGCCCGCCCGCCCGGCTTGCTCGCCCGCCCGGCCCGCCCGACCGGCTAGCCCGGCCCGCCAGCCAGGTCGCCGGGCGGGGCGAAAAGCAGGTGCCCGGCGGCCCCGGGCCGGGCCAGAATCGACCATGGCCTGGGAGATCCTTGAGGACGCCGAACGCTTCCGCGGCGCCGCGGCCGGCTACCTCCACGCCCGCCCGGCGCTCTGCACCCTGCTCCTGACGGTCAGCGAGGCGGTCCGCGGCAACGGCGGGGCCAACCCGTGGGGCCCGCGGCCCGCCTGGTTCGGCGTCTACCGGGACGGCGGCGGCCGGGTGCTGGGCGGCGCGCTGCGAACGCCGCCGCACGGGGTGGTCCTCGGCCCGGGACCGGCCGAGGCAGCGGCGGAGCTGGCCGGTCTGCGCCCGTGCGACACCGTGACCGGAGCCCCGGAGCTCGCGGCGGCGTACGCGGAGGCCCGCGGCGGTGAGTGGAGGGTGCGGCAGGAGCAGCGGCTGTACCGGCTGGGCGAGTTGACGCCCCAGCGGCCGGCCCCGAAGGGCTCCGCCCGGCTCGCCGCGGAGGCGGACGCCCCGCTGCTGGCCCGCTGGGCGGCCGAGTTCACCGCCGAGGCGCACGGCGGCGACCCACTGGCCGACCCCGAGGGGTGGGCCGGCAGGCGGATCGGCTCCGGCCTGCTGACCGTGTGGCAGGTCGACGGGGAGCCGGTCTGCTTCGCCGGGCGGTCGCAGGTCGTCGCCGGGCAGGCGCGGATCGCCCCCGTGTACACGCCCGCCGGGCTGCGCGGCCGCGGCTACGCCGGAGCGGCGACCGCCGCGGCCTCCCGCTCCGCCCTGGACGCCGGCGCGGAGGAGGTGCTGCTCTTCACCGACCTGGCCAACCCCACCAGCAACGCCCTCTACCAGCGGCTCGGCTACCGGCCGATCGCCGATCAGCGGAGACTGGTCCGGCGCGGGAACTGACGTTCTGTCCGCAGTGGTCGGCGCCCGCTACATGGCGATCAGCGAGACGCCCACGAACTGCGCGGCGAACGCCCCCAGCGTGCAGAGGTGGAAGACCTCGTGGAAGCCGAACCACTTCGGGGACGGGTTCGGCCGCTTCAGCGCGTAGACCACGCCGCCCAGGCTGTACAGCAGCCCGCCGACGACGATCAGGGTCACCACCGCCGCCCCGCCGTACCGCGCGAACTGCGGCAGGAAGAACACCGCGGCCCAGCCGAGCGCCAGATAGCAGGGCGTGTAGAGCCATCGCGGAGCGCCCAGCCACAGCGTCCGGAAGGCGATCCCGAGCAGCGCGCCGGACCACACCACCGACAGCAGCACGGCCCGCGAGGTCCCGTGCAGCAGCAGCACCGTGAACGGTGTGTAGGTGCCGGCGATGATCAGGAAGATGTTGGCGTGGTCGAGCCGGCGGAGCACCGCCGCCGCTCGCGCGCCCCAGTGGCCTCGGTGGTAGACGGCGCTGACGCCGAAGAGGAGACAGGCCGTCAGGACGTAGACGGCGCAGGAGAGCCGGGCCCGCGCGGAGTCCGCGAGGGCGATCAGCACGATGCCGGCGGCGAGCGAGGCCGGGAACATCCCGGCATGCAGCCACCCGCGCAGATGCGGCTTCAGCGGCGGATCCGGCGGGTAGGCGCCGGACACGGGAAGGGACTGGACGGTCATACCCCACGACCCTACCTACGGAATCGTAGGTTACCCATAAGTACAACGTGGTGCTGCTCACCCGGGCGGCCTGGCGATCCGGGTGCCGACGGACAAACCGTTCACTCGACCGCGCTGTCCATCAGGGGCGGTATGTCGCTTTAGCGGTGAGAGAGATACGATCCGCGCAACCCTCAAACACCGACGCCGGATCAGAGTCGATCCGGCGTGAAACGGAGCGATCGTCGTGCCGAACGAGAACTCTGCCCATGCCGCCGTGCCCGCCACGGCCGAGCTTGCTACGCCTCCCACGACGCACCCGCGTCTGGTGGCCTGGGTGAACGAGATCGCGGAGCTCACCCAGCCCGACCGGATCGAGTGGTGCGACGGCTCGGAGGCCGAGTACCAGCGCCTGTGCGAACTGCTGGTCCAGCAGGGCACCTTCAAGAGGCTCAACCCCGAGAAACGCGTCAACTCCTACTACGCCGCCTCGGATCCGACGGATGTGGCCCGCGTCGAGGACCGGACCTTCATCTGCTCGGAGCGCGAGGAGGACGCCGGGCCGACCAACAACTGGAAGCACCCGGAGGAGATGCGCGGCATCTTCCGCGAGATCTTCCAGGGCTCCATGCGCGGCCGGACGATGTACGTCGTCCCGTTCAGC
The DNA here is from genome assembly GCF_000744815.1 of Phaeacidiphilus oryzae TH49. NCBI lineage: Bacteria > Bacillati > Actinomycetota > Actinomycetes > Kitasatosporales > Streptomycetaceae > Phaeacidiphilus > Phaeacidiphilus oryzae. The sequence continues at coordinate 2,942,150 of NZ_JQMQ01000005.1, read as the reverse complement.
ATGGGCCCCGTCGGCTCCCCGCTGGCCGCCTGCGGCGTCGAGATCACCGACTCCGCGTACGTCGCGGTCTCGATGCGCACCATGACCCGGATGGGCCGGGCGGTCCTCGACCACCTCGGCGAGGACGGGGAGTTCGTCAAGGCGGTGCACAGCGTCGGCGCCCCGCTGGAGCCCGGCCAGGCCGACGTGCCGTGGCCGTGCAACCCCACCAAGTGGATCTCGCACTTCCCGGAGTCCCGGGAGATCTGGTCCTACGGCTCCGGCTACGGCGGCAACGCCCTGCTCGGCAAGAAGTGCTACGCCCTGCGGATCGCCTCGACCATGGCCCGCGACGAGGGCTGGCTGGCCGAGCACATGCTGGTGCTCAAGCTGACCCCGCCAGGGGGGTCCGAGCCCCGCTACGTGGCCGCCGCCTTCCCGTCCGCCTGCGGCAAGACCAACCTGGCCATGCTGCAGCCGACCGTCCCCGGCTGGAAGGTCGAGACGATCGGCGACGACATCGCCTGGATGCGCTTCGGCGAGGACGGCCGGCTCTACGCCATCAACCCGGAGGCCGGCTTCTTCGGCGTGGCGCCCGGCACCGGCCGGGACACCAACGCCAACGCGATCGAGACCCTCTGGGGCAACGCCGTCTTCACCAACGTCGCGCTGACCGAGGACGGCGACGTCTGGTGGGAGGGCATGACCGACGAGAAGCCGGCCCGGCTCACCGACTGGCGCGGCAACGAGTGGACCCCGGAGTCCGAGACCCCGGCCGCCCACCCGAACGCGCGCTTCACCGTGCCGGCCGCCCAGTGCCCGACCATCGCCCCCGAGTGGGAGGACCCGGCGGGTGTGCCGATCTCGGCGATCCTCTTCGGCGGCCGGCGGGCCTCGGCGGTGCCGCTGGTCACCGAGTCCTTCGACTGGCAGCACGGGGTCTTCCTGGGCGCCAACGTGGCCAGCGAGAAGACGGCCGCGGCCGAGGGCAAGGTCGGCGAGCTGCGCCGGGACCCGTTCGCGATGCTGCCGTTCTGCGGCTACAACATGGGCGACTACTTCGCCCACTGGCTGCGGCTGGGCGCGTCGGCGGACCCGGACAAGCTGCCGAAGATCTACTACGTCAACTGGTTCCGGAAGAACGCCGACGGCGAGTTCGTCTGGCCGGGTTTCGGCGAGAACAGCCGGGTGCTGAAGTGGATCGTCGAGCGGCTCGAGGGCATCGCCCAGGGTGAGAAGACGCCGATCGGGATCCTCCCGGCGGAGGACTCGCTGGACCTCAAGGGGCTTGGGCTGTCCCGCGCGGACCTCGAACTCCTGCTGAGCGTGGACCGCGAGGTGTGGAAGGAAGAGGCGTCCCTCATCCCCGAGCACCTGGAGAGGTTCGGCGCGCACACCCCGGCCGAGCTGTGGGACGAGTACAACCGCCTGGTCGAGCGCCTGGGCTGACGCGGACTACGCGCTGCGCCGCACTCGGCAGCGGTCACCGGGTCGCCCCGGTTCCGTTGCCGAGTGGGGCGCGATCACGCGCGCTGCGCGCCGCGCGCGTGGGCGTCCATGCGGTCGCAGGCCAGCTTCGCGGTGGTGGTGTCCTGGCGGGCCGCGGCCACGACCAGGACGCGTGCGGCCAGGTCGTGGGCGTGGCCGTGCAGCGCCGAGGCACCCCCACCGGCGGGACGGCTGTCCCTGGCCGGCGGGCCGGCCGGCCCCAGCTCGGCCAGGCGCGACTCCAACCGCCCTATCGCAGCCGTCAGTTCGGGGTCACCGGTGATCTCCTGGAGGCGGCGCGTCGCGGACAGCAGCGCGCTGAGGTGGCCGGCCAGCTGCCGGCCGAGGGAGTCCGGGCCCGGCTCGGCGACGGCGACGGTCGCAGGACCGACGACGTGGGTGCTGCTGTGCACGGACTTGTGGCGGATGGGCTCGTACATGGCTGACCTCCTTGGGTCATCCGGTGCGGCCCAGCCTACTTTAGACGACGTCTAAAGTTAAAGCGATTCGCGCCTGCTGCTCCCGTTGCGCCCGCTGATCCGGCCGCGCCCGTTGATCCGGCCGCGCCCGCCGCTACGGCTGCGTGTAGCCCTGGAGGAAGGAGCCGATCCGGGTGACCGCGTCCGCCAGCTCCTCCGCGCGCGGCAGGGTGACGATCCGGAAGTGGTCCGGTTCCGGCCAGTTGAAGCCGGTGCCCTGCACCACCAGGATCCGCTCGGCGCGCAGCAGGTCGAAGACGAACTGCTGGTCGTCCTTGATCTTGTAGACGGCCGGATCGATCCGCGGGAACGCGTACAGCGCGCCCTTCGGCTTCACGCAGGAGATCCCGGGGATCTCGTTGAGCAGCTTCCAGGTGGTGTCCCGCTGATCGCGCAGCCGGCCGCCCGGCAGGATCAGGTCCCGGATCGACTGCCGCCCGCCGAGCGCCGCCGCCACCGCGTGCTGGGCCGGCATGTTGGCGCAGAGCCGCATGTTGGCCAGGATCGTCAGGCCTTCGATATAGCTGGACGCGTGGTCCTTCCGGCCGGAGAGGGTCATCCAGCCGGAGCGGAAGCCGGCCACCCGGTAGGCCTTGGAGAGGCCGTTGAAGGTGACGCAGAGGAGGTCGGGGGCGAGCGAGGCGGTCGGGACGTGCACCGCGTCGTCGTAGAGGATCTTGTCGTAGATCTCGTCGGAGTAGACGATCAGGTCGTGCCGGCGGGCGATCTCGACGATCCCGCGCAGCACCTCCTCCGGGTAGACCGCTCCGGTCGGGTTGTTCGGGTTGATCACCACGATGCCGCGGGTGCGGTCGGTGACCTTCGCCTCGATGTCGGCCAGGTCCGGGTACCAGTCGGCCTGCTCGTCGCAGCGGTAGTGCACGGCGGTGCCGCCGGCCAGCGACACCGAGGCGGTCCACAGCGGGTAGTCCGGCGCGGGGACGAGCACCTCGTCGCCGTCGTCCAGCAGCGCCTGCATGGCCATCTGGATCAGCTCGGAGACGCCGTTGCCGAGGTAGACGTCGTCCACGTCCAGGCCCTGCAGTCCGCGCTCCTCGTAGTGCATCACCACCGCGCGGCGGGCCGAGAGGAGCCCCTTGGAGTCCCCGTAGCCGTGGGCCGAGGCGAGGTTGCGCATGATGTCCTGAAGGACCTCGGGCGGTGCCTCGAAGCCGAACGGCGCCGGGTTACCGGTGTTCAGCTTGAGGATCTGGTGGCCCGCCGCCTCGAGCCGCATCGCCTCGTCCAGCACCGGACCGCGGATGTCGTAACAGACGTTGGCGAGTTTGGACGACTGGATCACCTGCATGCGTATGTACTTTACGGGCTGGTCACACTGAGTGCTGAGGGATCCTCCCCGTGTTCTTCGCCACGGGAGGGCGGCGGAACCAGGGGGTGGGCGATGGCGTCGGGACTGTGGGCCTGGCATGACCTGGGGTTGCTGTGGGGCGCGGGGTTCGCGCTGCCGGCGGCCGTGATCGACCTGCGGGAGCGCCGGCTGCCGGACCGGCTCACCCTTCCGGGGGCGCTGGGAACGCTGGTGCTGCTGGGCGCGGCCGGGGCGCTCGGCGATCGCAGCGGGTCCGCGGTGCGGGCGCTGATCGCGGCGGGGGTGCTGGGGATCGCCTTCTGGGCGGTGGCGCTGGTGGCGCCGATGGGCCTCGGCGACGCGAAGCTGGCGCTGACGCTGGGCGCCGCGCTGGGCTGGTACGGGTGGGGGGCCGTGCTGGTGGGGGTCTTCGTGGGCTTCCTGCTGGCGGGGGTGGCGGGCCTGCTACTGGTCGCGGCGGGCCGCGCGAGACTGGGGGATCCCATCCCCTTCGGCCCGTTCCTGGTGGCGGGGACGGCGCTGGCCGTGGCGCTGGCCTCTTCTCATTAGCCCCGGCCCCGCCCTTTCGCCGTTTCTTCCGGGGCTGCCCGCCCCGGGCCCCGGTGAGCCCGAAGGGCGATCCAGGGGCGCGGGGAACTGCGCGGCCCGCCGCGAACGGTGCCGCACCCGGCAACGGGCACCGGGTTGCAACCCGGACTCCGCTGCCGACTGCGGACCGTAAGTGGCCGGGCGCGCAGTTCCCCGCGCCCCTTTTTCGCCCTTCGGGCTCACGCGCGACCCCCGGGGCGTCAGCCCCAGATGTTGACCTTGCCGGAGAGGGCGTAGCCGTCGATCTCCGCGAGTTCCTCCTGGCTCAGCGGCGCGGCCTTCAGCGCCGCGATGTTCTGCTCCAGCTGGGCCACCGAGGACGCCCCGATCAGCGCGGAGGTGACCCGCGGGTCACGCAGCACCCAGGTCAGAGCCATCTGCGCGAGCGTCTGCCCGCGCCGCTCGGCGATCGCGTTCAGCCCGCGCAACCGGGTGACGTTCTCCTCCGACAGCAGCCCGGGGTCGAGCGACTTGCCCGCCGCGGCCCGCGAGTCCTCCGGGATCCCCTTCAGATAGCGGCCGGTCAGCAGCCCCTGCGCCAGCGGCGCGAAGCCGATCATTCCGGCGCCGACCGCCTCCAGCGTGTCCAGCAGGCCGTCGTCCTCGACCCACCGGTTGACGATCGAGTACGAGGGCTGGTGGATCAGCAGCGGCACGCCCATCTCGCGGAGGATCCGCGCCGCCTCCCGGGTCTGCGAGGCGGTGTAGGAGGAGATGCCGACGTACAGCGCCTTGCCCTGCTGGACCGCGCGGGCCAGCGCGGCCATCGTCTCCTCCAGCGGGGTGTTCGGGTCCGGCCGGTGGGAGTAGAAGATGTCGACGTACTCCAGGCCCATCCGCCGCAGCGACTGGTCGAGCGAGGCGGTGAGGTACTTCAGCGAGCCCCACTCGCCGTACGGGCCCGGCCACATGTCGTAGCCCGCCTTGGTGGAGAGGACCAGCTCGTCCCGGTACGGGCGGAAGTCGTCCCGCAGGTGCCGGCCGAAGTTGGTCTCCGCCGAGCCGTACGGCGGGCCGTAGTTGTTGGCCAGGTCGAAATGGGTGACGCCGAGGTCGAAGGCGCGGCGGAGGATCGCCCGCTGCGTCTCGAACGGCTTGTCGTCGCCGAAGTTGTGCCACAGCCCGAGGGAGATCTCGGGGAGCTTGAGACCGCTCCGGCCGGTCCTGCGGTAGGCCATGCTGCCGCTGTATCGGTCCTCGGCCGGGCGGTACGGGGTGGGGATCATATGAAGAGGTCTCGCCTTTCCCAGTTGATCGCGGTCCGCCACGGAAGACTATGCGCACCCGCGCGCTCCCGCCCGCCGCGGTCCCGGAGGCGGAGCGTTCGGACCGTTTCCCCACGGACGGTATGGTGTTTCGCCGGGGGCGACGGGGATTCGTCGGATGCTGCGTGCGCGTTGACCGACATACGCGCTGTGCGAAGGGCATCCCCTGCCCTGAGGAGGGGTTGGCAACCATGGGCCTGCGGGATCTCGTCTATCGCACTCCGGGTCTCTCGACCCTCGTGTACGGAACCTACGGGCGCCGGGTCGAGGCGCACCTCGATCCGCGCCAGGTGCCCCGGCACGTCGGAGTGATGCTGGACGGCAACCGCCGCTGGGCCAAGCAGGCCGGGATGTCCACCGCGGACGGCCACCGCAAGGGCGCCGACCGCATCCGCGACCTGCTGGGCTGGTGCGAGGAGACCGGTGTCGAGGTGGTCACCCTGTGGCTGCTCTCCACCGACAACCTGAACCGCCCGGAGGAGGAGCTCCGCCCGCTGCTCGGCATCATCGAGGACGCCGTGCGCGACCTCGCCGCCGCGGCGCCGCGCTGGCGGGTCAACCCGGTCGGCGCGCTCGACCTGCTGCCGGAGCACACCGCGACCGTCCTCAAGGAGGCCGGCCAGGCCACCGCCGAGTCCACCGGGATACTCGTGAACGTCGCCGTCTGCTACGGCGGGCGCTACGAGATCCGGGACGCCGTGCGCGCCCTGGTGCACGAGCAGGCCGCCAACGGCGGCACCCTGGAGGAGCTGGCCGAGTCCCTGGAGATGGAGGACATCGCCCGCCATCTCTACACCAGTGGGCAGCCCGACCCGGACCTGATCATCCGCACCTCGGGCGAGCAGCGCGTCTCCGGCTTCCTCCTCTGGCAGAGCGCCCACTCCGAGTTCTACTTCTGCGAGGCTTACTGGCCGGCCTTCCGCAAGGTGGACTTCCTGCGCGCGCTGCGCGACTACGCCAACCGGCACCGCCGCTACGGGGGTTGACGCCCCCTCGGCCGCCCGCCGGGCGGTGCGCGGCGGGCCCCGCCCGCCCGCCGAGCCGCGAACTGCCCGGAAAAGAGCTATTGCCCGCCCGTTCACCTGGGCAAACTCCAGAAACCGAGGGGGCGTCAGTTCCCGTTGCCGGGCATGCGTTCTGCGCCTGAGGGGAATACTCAGCGCAGACCGTGACCTCGGCCACCGGGGCCGCAGGTGCCGGTGAGAAAGCGGACGGCACGAGGCCGTCCGCCCGGGAGGCTTTGTGGCCAGCACCAAGAGCCGCCGGAAGGCGAACGACCGGCGCACGTACGTTCTCGACACCAGTGTGCTTCTGGCCGATCCGGTCGCCATGACCCGCTTCGAGGAGCACGAGGTCGTGCTCCCGGTGGTCGTGGTCACCGAACTGGAGGCCAAGCGCCACCACCCCGAACTCGGTTATTTCGCCCGGCAGGCCCTGCGCCTGCTGGACGACCTCCGGGTGCAGTACGGGCGCCTGGACGCGCCCATCCCGGTGGGCGGGGTCGGCGGAACACTGCGTGTCGAGCTCAACCACTCCGACCCCTCGATCCTGCCGAGCGGCTACCGGCTCGGGGACTCCGACACCCGGATCCTCGCCGTGGCCCGCAACCTGCAGGCCGAGGGGTTCGACGTCACCGTGGTCTCCAAGGACCTGCCGCTGCGGGTGAAGGCGAGCTCGGTCGGCCTGGTGGCCGAGGAGTACCGGGCCGAACTCGCGGTCACCTCCGGCTGGACCGGGATGTCCGAGTTCACCGTCTCCGGCGAGCAGATCGACACCCTGTTCGCCGAGGAGTCGGTCGACCTCTTCGACGTCCCGGGCGTCGAGGACCTGCCGGTGCACACCGGCCTGGTCCTCACCTCCGAGCGCGGCAAGGCGCTCGGGCGGGTCGCCCCGGACGGGAGGGTCCGGCTGGTCCGCGGGGACCGGGAGGCGTTCGGGCTGCGCGGGCGCAGCGCGGAGCAGCGGATCGCCCTCGATCTGCTCCTCGATCCGGACGTGGGGATCGTCTCGCTGGGCGGCAGGGCCGGCACCGGCAAGTCCGCGATGGCGCTCTGCGCCGGCCTGGAGGCCGTCCTGGAGCGGCGCCAGCACCGGAAGGTGATGGTCTTCCGCCCGCTCTACGCGGTGGGCGGCCAGGACCTCGGCTACCTGCCGGGGACCGAGGCGGAGAAGATGGGCCCCTGGGCGCAGGCGGTCTTCGACACCCTGGGCGCGGTCACCGCCACCGAGGTGATCGAGGAGATCGTGGCCCGCGGGATGCTGGAGGTGCTGCCGCTCACCCACATCCGCGGGCGCTCGCTGCACGACGCCTTCGTCATCGTCGACGAGGCCCAGTCGCTGGAGCGCAACGTACTGCTCACCGTGCTCTCCCGGATCGGTACCGGCTCGCGGGTGGTGCTCACCCACGACGTGGCCCAGCGGGACAACCTGAGGGTCGGCCGGTACGACGGAGTCGTCGCCGTGGTCGAGAAGTTGAAGGGGCATCCGCTTTTCGCCCATATCACCCTCAACCGGTCGGAGCGCTCGCCGATCGCCGCGCTCGTCACCGAGATGCTTGAGGAGCCGCACATCTGATACCGGGTCAGCCCAGGAAGGGCGACCCCCGCGCAGGCCGGCGCGCGGTCCTCCGATACCCTCGGGGGACCGCGCGTCGGCGTTCCGTGATGACCGCAGCTCACGGCCGCGCCGCCGACCTGAAAAGGCGTCAGAACGCCTGTGCGGTAGGGGTGGAGGGCAAAGTTTCCCGATCGTAATCCGGCCGCCGGGGCGCCGCCCGCTAATCGCACAAACTCCTCTGCTGTACGCCGTGTGAGCTTTGCCACGCAACTGAGAATTGCGTGAACGCGTCTCGGTCGGGCAGTGTGTGGGTTCTGTCAGGCCCCGCGTACGGCGTGACTTGTGTGCAACGAGAACTGAAGATGGACCAGCCGTACGCCGCCCGAAGCAGTTACCGCGTTTCGCCCTCACCGGCGAGTCGCACCGGGCCAGCGCCTCCTGTGACCCGAAAGATCTAGGGAGGCCCGTGTCAGGGGCGGGGTTCGTCCGTGCGGTCACCATGCGGGCGATGCTGGAAGGAAACCGTGTGAACCGGATCTCGGTCCGGGGTGTCGCAGTGGCCTCGGCCACCGCCGTCACCGCCGTAGGCGCCGTAGTCGGCGTCGCCTCGGGAAGCGAGACGACGCAGCACGTCAACGAGCAGCCGACGGCGGATGTGGCAGGCAGCACCCTCCTCGCCGACATCCCCTCCGGAGCGCAGGCGCAGACCGTCAGCGACAACATCTCCAAGCAGGCGGATGCACAGCAGTCCGCCGCGGAGGCTGCGGCGCAGAAGGCGGCGGCGGAAGCCGCGCGCCAGAAGGCCGCTGAAGCTGCGAAGGCCAAGCAGGTAGCCGCGGAGAAGGCCGCGGCAGCCAAGGCCGCTGCCGAGGAGAAGGCGAAGCAGGAGGCGGCGGCGAAGGCCGCGGCCCGTGCGGCGCTCACCCAGGACTACAGCGTCTCCGGCATCCAGGCGATGGCGCAGTCCATCATCGGTGACAGCACCCAGTACCAGTGCTTCTCGTGGATCGTCTCGCACGAGAGCGGCTGGAACTACAAGGCGACCAACGCCTCGACGGGTGCGTACGGCCTGGTGCAGGCCCTGCCGGGGAGCAAGATGGCCTCGGCCGGCTCCGACTGGCAGACCAACCCCGCCACCCAGATCAAGTGGGGTCTGTCCTACATGAACTCCCGCTACGGGAGCCCCTGTTCCGCCCAGTCCTTCTGGGAAGCGCACAACTGGTACTGATCCCGAGGTAGTACCCGCGCGTACCGCCCTAGGCACGCCGAAGCCCCCGACCCCTGTCCGGTCGGGGGCTTCCGCGTTCTCTCCACCACCTTTGAGAGCCATCGCCCGGGCCGTTCCGAGCCGGGGCGGAAGGCTGGAAGGGGTCTTCCGGAGCGGGGGAGCCGGTCGGCGATGGACGGACGGCGTTGTGTGCGGACGCCGTCAAAACTGGGCCTTCCCTTGGCGTCACCCGGTCAAACCTCCGAAACGGAGGTCCGGGAGGGTACGGTTCCCGCAGGGAAGGCAAGAGGGAAAGCAAGCTAGTGGGCAGGAGCAGTCCGACTGCCGGCGCGGCCGGCGGCGGGACGGGGAGGGCAGGGGATGGCGCGGCTGGGGCGTTGGGGACCGATCGAGTGGGGGGCCTCCGCCGTGTCCCGCACCCGGCAGGCCATCGAGAACCGCCGCAGGCGCGCCGACGAGCTGCTGCGCGAGGCGGAACGGCGGGCCGACGAGGCCGCGCGGGCCGCGCACGCGCCGCTGCCGCCCAAGCCGTCCGTGCCGCCGAGACCGGCCTTCCCGCCGCGTCCCTCGACGCCGCCGCCCGGCTACCCGTACCCGTACCCCTATCCGGAGGGCGGGGGCGGTGAGGCGGCCGGGACGGAGAACGGCGCCACGGCCGCCGCGCCGGGCGGGCCCGCCGGGACCGCCGGGACCGCTGGGCGGGCTGACGGCGGGTCAGGGGACCACGGCGTCGGACGGAACGATCAGGCGGGGGCGGCGGCGGGAACGGAGCACGAGGCCGTCGGGGCGGACGCGGAGCGGGGCGCCCCGGGCGATGGACGGGCGCGCGGCGAGGCCCGGGCGCCGGCGCATCCGGAATCCTCCGCTACCACCGGTGCTGCGGGTGCGGGTGCCGGTGCGGCCGCCGATGCCCCCGCCGCCGCCTCCGGGGGAACGGCGGGCGGTGCGAGCGTCCTGGCGCCCGTCGCCGGAGGGCCCGCCCCCGCGGGCCCAGGGAACGCCGGCCCGGCGTACGCGGGGCGCGGGGCGCCCGGCCGCGGCGAGACCCGCTACCCGGACCGGCCGGACGACCCGGCCGAGGCGGTGCCGTGGGGGCTGCGGGTCGCGGCCTCCACCACCTGGCGGCTGCTGCTGGTCGCCGCCGGGCTGTACATCGTCTTCAAGGTGATCACCGACCTGAAGGTGGTCACCCTGGCGTTCATGGCGGCGTTGCTGATCAGCGCGCTGCTGCAGCCCACCGTGGTGCGGCTGAGGGACGCCGGGGCGCCCCGGGCGGTGGCCGCGGCGACCGTCTTCCTCGGCGGGCTCTGCGGCATCGGCCTGGTCGGCTGGTTCGTCGGCTGGCAGGTCAGCACCAACCTCGGCCAGGTCACCGGGCATCTCCAGACCGGGATCAACCAGGTGCGCGGCTGGCTCATCCACGGCCCGCTGCATCTGACCGACACCCAGATCAACCAGTTCGCCTCCCAGCTGTCCAAGGCGGTCGGCACCAACAGCGACCAGATCACCCAGTTCGGCTTCTCCACCGTCTCGATCGTGGTCGAGGTGCTCACCGGCGTGGTGCTGGCGGCCTTCTGTACCTTCTTCCTGATCTACGACGGGGCCCGGATCTGGGGCTGGGTGCTGCGGCTCTTCCCGACCGGGGCGCGGATGGCGCTGGCCGGCGCGGGCCCGCGCGCCTGGCACACGCTGACCAGCTACGTCCGCGGGACGGTGCTGGTCGCCTTCATCGACTCGGTCTGCATCGGGATAGGGATCTACCTGCTGGGGGTGCCGCTGGCGGTGCCGCTCGCGGTGATCATCTTCCTGGGCGCCTTCGTCCCGCTGATCGGGGCGCTGGTCACCGGGACGATCGCGGTGCTGATCGGCCTGGTCACCCACGGGGTGTTCACCGCGCTGATGGTGCTGGTGGTGCTGATCGCGGTGCAGCAGATCGAGGGCCATGTGCTGCAGCCGCTGATCCTCGGGCGGGCGGTGCGGGTGCACCCGCTGGCGGTGGTGCTCTCGGTGGCCACCGGCTCGGTGGTGGCCGGGATCGGCGGCGCGGTGGTGGCGGTGCCGATCGTCGCCGTGACCAACACCGTGGTGGGCTACCTCCGCAGCCGCAACCGGGTCGACGAGGAGGTCCGCGAGGCGCTGCAACTGGCGCAGGAGGACGCGGCGGCGGAGGAGGAGACCGCCGAGGACGAGGCCGCGCACCGACGGGTGGCGGACGCCGTCCGCCGCTCCCGGCGCGACTGAGACGGCGCCGCCCCCGGCGGCGGTGAAGGGTTGCTGCTGCTACCCGTTCTCCGCTGCCGGGGGCGGCGCCGTCGCGCTCCGGGCGTTACGCCAGGCGCGCCTCGGACTCGAGGGTGACGCCGACCGCCTGGATCACCGCGGCGATCTTCACCGCGGCCTGGACGGTCTCGCGGGCCACGCCCGCCTTGCGGAGCACCTGCTCGTGGGAGTCAAGGCACTGGCCGCAGCCGTTGATCGCGGAGACGGCGAGCGACCACAGCTCGAAGTCCACCTTCTCCACGCCCGGGTTGCCGATGACGTTCATCCGCAGACCGGCCCGCAGGTTCCCGTACTCCTTGTCGGAGAGGAGATGCAGGGTGCGGTAGTAGACGTTGTTCATCGCCATGATCGCGGCGGCGCTCTTGGCGGCGTTGTACGCCTCGTCCGAGAGGTGCTTCCGCGCCTCCGGCTCCAGCTCCGCCAGGACGCGCTCGCTGCGCGAGGCGATCGCGGTGGCCAGCACGGTGCCCCAGAGCTGCTGCTCCGGGAGGTCCGAGTTGGCGACCACGGAGCTGAGGTTGAGCCGGAGGTCCTTGGCGAAGTCCGGCAGGGCCGCCTTCAGTTCATCGACTGCCATCGCGGATCAGCTCACTCGCCCGCGAGGAGCTTGACCGGGTCGAGGGTTTCCTCGCCCTTGCTCCAGTTGCACGGGCACAGCTCGTCGGTCTGCAGGGCGTCCAGCACCCGCAGGACCTCCTTGGGGTTACGGCCGACGGAGCCGGCGGTCACCATGGTGAACTGGATCTCGTTGTTCGGGTCGACGATGAAGACCGCGCGCTGGGCGAAGCCGTCCTCGCCCTCCACGCCCGCGGCCTTGACCAGCTCGTGCTTCGAGTCGGCCAGCATCGGGAAGGGCAGGTCGGCCAGGTCCTTGTGGTCCCGCCGCCAGGCGTGGTGGACGAACTCCGAGTCGACGGAGGCGCCCAGGACCTTGGCGTCGCGGTCCTCGAACTCGCCGTTCAGCTGGCCGAAGGCAGCGATCTCGGTCGGGCAGACGAAGGTGAAGTCCTTCGGCCAGAAGAAGACGACCTTCCAGCTGTCCTTGTAGTCCTCCGAGGAGAACTCCTTGAGCTCCAGCTTGTCCGCCGAGGGGCCCTCGACGCCCATGAGCTTCCAGGTGGGGAACTGGTCGCCAACAGTCAGCATGCGTGACGCTCCTTGTGCTTGTGGATCTCCAAGCAGCATGCCTGACGGGCAGTGATAGGGGAAATAGGTCTTTGTGCTCCAGTTGATAAGGCGAACGGATCAACCGGGTCGAGGGGTGCCGACGGAGTGTAATCCGGACCGGCGGGCGGGGGGAACGGAGTCCGCCATCCGATCCTGATCGATCGGCTGGCTAGAATCGCGTCCGTTGATTGGAGTCAGCTATCAGTACCGCCCGCACCACCCGCTCCGCCCGCACCACCCGGACTGCCCGGACCCCCTCCCGTACGCCCAGGCTGCCGACCGTCCCGCAGCTCAGGGCGCTGGCCGCGGTCGCCGAGCACCGGCACTTCCGGGACGCCGCGGCCGCCATCGGCACCAGCCAGCCGGCGCTGTCCGGAGCGGTCTCGGCGCTGGAGGAGTCGCTGGGGGCGCAACTGGTGGAGCGGACCACCCGACGGGTCGTCATAACGCCGCTGGGGGAACGCGTCGCCGAGCGCGCGCGCCGGGTGCTGGGGGAGCTCCAGGCGATCGGTGAGGAGGCGGAGGCCGCCCGCCGGCCGTTCACCGGGCCGCTGGAGCTCGGCGTGATCCCGACGCTGGCGCCGTATCTGCTGCCGACGGTGCTGCGGATGGTCCGGCGGACCTACCCGGACCTCGAACTCCACGTCCATGAGGAGCGGACCTCCTCGCTTCTGGACGGGCTCGGGGCGGGGCGGCTTGACCTGCTGCTGCTCGCGCTGCCCTCCGGCGGATCGGCGCCGACGCGGGAGATCCCGCTCTTCGACGAGGACTTCATCCTCCTCACCCCGCCGGACCATCCGCTCGCCGGGCGGTCCGACGTGCCGAGGGACGCCCTGCTGGACCTCGACGTCCTGCTGCTCGAGGAGGGGCACTGCCTGCGCGACCAGGCCGTCGACCTCTGCCGCGAGGTGGGCGCGGACGCCTCGACGACCACGGCCGCGGGGCTGTCCACGCTGGTCCAGCTGGTCGCCGGCGGGATGGGCGTGACGCTGCTGCCGGCCACGGCGCTGGAGGTGGAGGCGGGACGCAGCGACCGCCTGACCGCCGCGCGCTTCGCGCCGCCGGCGCCGGGCCGCCGAGTCGGCCTGGCGCACCGCCGCGGCTCGGCGCGCGAGGCGGAGTACGACGCGTTCGCCACCGCGCTCCGCGCCGCGCTGGCGGACCTTCCGGTCCACCTGGCTACGCCGTGAGCCCGCAGGGCGAATACAACGGGCGCGGGGAACTGCGCGGCCCGCCGCGTGCGGCGCCGCACGCGGCGGCGGAGTCCGGTTTGCCACCCAGTCGCCGTTGCGCGCGGGCCGCGCAGCCCCCCGCGCCCCGTACATGCGCCTGCCGAGCTGCGCCCCGGGGCGCAGCTCGGCTCAAGGCGGGCGTCAGACGTTCGCGGGGTCGCGGGCCGGCTCGTTGGTGGTGACGATGCGGGAGGGGGAGGACGCCCCGCGGTCGGTGGTCCAGGCGGCGATCGCCAGGGCCAGGCCGATCGCGGCCAGCGCGGAGCCCACCAGGGGAGGCGAGGTCCAGCCGAGGCCGGCGCCGATCGCGGCGCCGCCCAGGTACGCGCCCTGCGCGTTGGCCAGGTTGAACGCGCCCTGGACGGTCGCCGAGGCGAGCGTCGGCGCCTTGTCGGCGTTGCGCATCACGACCGTCTGGAGGAGCGGCACCACGGCGAAGCCGAACGCGCCCAGGGCGACCACGGTCACCGCCGCCGACCACTGCGCGTGGGCGGTCACCGCGAACAGCGCCAGGCAGCCGGTCAGCAGCACGAACATGGCGACCAGCCCCGGCCGCAGCGCCCGGTCGGCCAGGTAGCCGCCGAGGACGTTGCCGAGCGTCATCCCCACCCCGTACAGCGCGAGGATCAGCGTCACCGAGCCGGCCGAGAAGCCGGAGACGTCGGTCAGCAGCGGGGTGATGTACGAGTAGCAGGCGAAGAAGCCGCCGCAGCCGAAGACCACGGTGGCCAGCGCGAGCCACAGCTGCCCGCTGCGGAAGGCGGCCAGCTCGCGGCGCAGGCCACCGCCGGATCCGCTGTGGTGGTGCGGCAGTTGGGGCACCAGCCGGGCGATGGCAAGGGTGCCGAGCACGGCCACCGCGACGACCACCAGCATGGTGGCCCGCCAGCCGAGGTGCTGGCCGAGCAGCGTGGCGGCCGGTACGCCGACGATGTTGGCCACGGTCAGGCCGGAGAAGACGACCGACACCGCGCGGGCGCGCAGCCGCGGCTCGGCCAGTTCGGCGGCGGCCACCGCGGCCGCGCCGAAGAAGGCGCCGTGCGGCAGGCCGGTGATCAGCCGGGCGCCGGCCAGGCACCAGAAGTTGGGCGACACCGCGCAGAGGAGGTTGCCGAGGGCGAAGAGGGCGGAGAGCCCGATCAGCACGGTCTTCCGGGGCAGCCGGGTGGCGGCCGCGGTGAGCAGCGGGGCGCCGATGACGACGCCGAGGGCGTAGGCCGAGATCAGCCAGCCGGCCTGCGGGATGCCGACGTGCAGACCGCCCGCGATCTGCGGCAGCAGGCCCATCGCGGCGAATTCGGTGGTTCCGATGGCGAAGGAGGTCAGGGCGAGCGCGAGGAGCGCCACGGGCATGAGCGGTGACTCCGAAGGTCTGGTGCAGCGGCGGAGGATTGCGAGTGCGCCACGGCCACGCTGCCGCGCGAGACTCCCACCGTAAGGCCTCCGGAGGTCCGGGTACGAACGAGGAGGTTACGAACCGTCGAATGCCCCGGCGACCTGGCGGCCCGGCGCCCCGGGATCAGCCCACCCGCTGTTCGAACCAGACGACCTTGCCGGTGCTCAGCCGGGTCGCCCCCCAGCGCTGCGCCATCCGGCTCACCAGGTAGAGCCCGCGCCCGGCCTCGTCCTCCGGCCCCGGCCTGCGCATCCGCGGCAGCTGCGGGGAGTCGTCGCCGACCTCGCAGCGCACCACCCCGCCGCCGCGCTGGAACGCGGAGTCCGCGCCGCCGGTCTCGGTGCGCACCAGGCGGAGCGTCAGCGGGCGGGTGGCGTACCGGACGGCGTTGGTCACCACCAGGGAGACCATCAGCTCGGTGGAGTCGCGCAGCTCGTCGAGGCCCCAGCGCTGGAGCGCGTGCCGGGCCAGCCGGCGGGCCCGGCCGGGCGTCTCGGGGCCGGGGGCGAGGAACCAGTAGGCGACGTTCTCCGCCGGTATGCCGTCGCAGTGGGCCAGCAGCAGCGCGATGTCGTCGTCCCGGTCGCCCGGGCCGAGGATGGACAGGGCCCGCTCGCAGACCTCGCCGGGGGCCGCCTCGGGGTCGGCCGCGGCCACCCCCTCCGCCAGCAGCTCCATGCCCAGCCGGACGTCCCGGGTGTGCGACTCGACCAGCCCGTCGGTGTAGAGGAGGAGCCGGGTCCCCGGCGGGGCCGGCACCTCGACCGACTCGAAGGCGACGCCGCCGACGCCGATCGGCGCGCCCGGCGGCAGGTCCAGGTACTCGGCCCGGCCGTCCGGGGCGATCAGCAGCGGCGGCACGTGGCCCGCCTCGGCCAGCACCAGCCGGCCGGCGATCGGGTCGTAGACCGCGTAGACGCAGGTCGCCATGTGCTCGTGGCCGAGGCGCTGGGCCTGCTCGTCGAGGTGGTGGAGGACCTCGTGCGGAGGGAGGTCGAGGCCGGCCAGGGTCTGCACGGTGGTGCGCAGCTGGCCCATGATCGCGGCCGAGGTGATGGAGTGCCCCATCACGTCGCCGATCACCAGCGCCACCCGGTTGCCGGGCAGCGGGATCGCGTCGTACCAGTCGCCGCCGACATGGGCGGTCTGCCCGGCGGCCAGGTAGCGGTGCGCCAGCCGGACGCCCGCCGGCTCGGGCAGGCCGGCCGGCAGCATGTTCCGCTGCAGCTCGTCGGCGATCTGCGCCTCGGCGCCGTACCGGACGGCGGTGTCCACGCCGAGCGCGGCCACGGTGGCCAGGTGGCCGGCGGTGAGCAGGTCCAGCTGCTCGAACGGCGGGCTGCCCGGCCAGCGCAGCAGGACCAGCAGCCCGAGGACGGTCGACCGCCCGCGCAGCGGGACGGCCACCACCGAGGTGCCGGCCGGCAGCCGCTCGGCGCTCTCCGCCCCGTACAGCTCGTCGAGGAGGGCGAGCACCGGTGGCGAACCGGAGCGGCCGATGACCACCGGGCCGAGGGTGCGGGAGCGGCGGAGGGCGGTGTCCAGCGGGCCGCCGCGCCGGGGGCGGCACTCCCGCGGGGCCCACTCGGCGGGGCCGGCCCCGGGCGGACCGCCGGGGGCGGTGTCCACCCGGCGCAGCCGCAGCGGGACGGGGGGAGCGGTGCTGCCGGCGGGGGGCTCGTGGAGCGGGGTGGGCTCGCGGAGGTGCACCAGGATGCCGTCGGACAGCGAGGGGACCGCGGCCCGGCACAGCCCGTGGAGGGTGTCGTCCAGGTCCAGGGCGTTGTGGATCCGTCTGGTCGCGCGGTCCAAGTACCGTATGCGGTCCTGGAGTTGAGGCTCCGTCAGGGTGCGGGCGGGGGACTGCCGGGCGCCCGCGGCCGCACGCGGTCCGGGCAGGGGGGTTCCGTCGCTCCGCTCGCTCAGTCCTTCGTGGATGTGCACAGCGATGCCCGTCCTCGCGCTGCGGCCGCGCGCGTCGTCAGGTCCGGCAGTGGTAGTAGAGCTGCTCCTCCGGGGGCACCTCGGTGCTCGCCGGGGCGTACGGGTAGACGGCCTGGTGCTCGACCCGGAAGCCGTGGGCGGTGAGGAGGGCCGCCAGCTCCTCCCGGAGATAGCCGGAGACGCGGATCTCCCGGCCGAGGAACGGCAGCGAGTAGTCGTCCACATCGGCCTCCACCATGCCGAGGACGAGCAGCCCGCCGGGCGCCAGCAGGCCGCGGATCCGCCGCAGCACCGCCGGGATCTCGGCCCTGGGCAGCAGCATCAGGCTGAAGAAGGCGGCGACCGCGTCGAAGCCGTGCCGGGCGTCCGGGCCGAGCTCGGGCGGGGCGCCGGCGGCGAGCGCCTCGGCGGTGCCGACCTGGCGGAGGTCCAGGCGGTGGAAGCCGGCCGAGGGGACGCGCTCGCGGGCCAGGCTGAGCATGCCGCCGGCGATGTCGACGCCGGTGACCCGCAGTCCGCCGGCGGAGAGCTGCCGGGCGGTCGGCAGTCCGCTGCCGCAGCCGAGGTCCAGCACCCGGGAACCCGCGGGGAGCCGCTCCAACAGCCAGGCGCCAGCGTCCAGTTGGCCCTTGCGGTCCGGGTACGCCCGGTCGTAGCGGGGCCCGATCGAGTCGAAGGGCGCGTCGGGGGCGCGAGCGGGGGCCGCGAGGGCGGTGTCTGCGGTGGTCACGACCTGGCCGCACCTTTCGCCAGTGGTGGGCTGGGACTGATTGGAATGTCGACCGGTTTCGAGCATAGGGGGGAGGGAGGAGAGGTGGGACGGCTTTCCCCGGTTCGTGCGATCACCGGGCGGGACAGGGGTGGGCGCGTGAGGGCGCGGGGGTCGCGTTCACCCTCCGCGCGCGCCGGGTGGGCTCGCTTGAGCGGGGGTCGCGGCCCGCCGGCGGCGGGCCACGGCCCGGCTCAGGGGGACGTCATCGACAGGACGTCCAGGACCCGGTCCAGGTCCGCCTCGGAGATCCGGCCGGACTCGACGTGACCGCGCTCCACCACGACCTCGCGGATCGTCCTGCGCTCGGCCAGCGCCTGCTTGGCGATCTTCGCGGCCTCCTCGTAGCCGAGGTAGCGGTTGAGCGGCGTGACGATCGAGGGCGAGGACTCCGCGTACTCGCGCAGCCGTTCCTCGTTCGCGGTGATCCCGTCCACCGTCCGGTCCGCCAGCAGCCTGGCCACGTTGGCCAGCAGCCGGACCGACTCCAGCAGGTTGCGGGCGATCACCGGCATCATCACGTTCAGTTCGAAGCTGCCGCTGGCCCCGCCGGTGGCGATGGTCGCGTCGTTCCCGATCACCTGCGCGGCGACCATCGCGGTCGCCTCCGGGAGTACCGGGTTGACCTTCCCCGGCATGATCGAGGAGCCGGGCTGGAGGTCGGGCAGGTTGATCTCGCCGAGGCCGGTGCGCGGCCCCGAGCCCATCCAGCGGAGGTCGTTGGCGATCTTCAGGAAGCCGACCGCGATGGTACGCAGCTGGCCGCTCAGCTCCACCAGCGCGTCCCGGGCGCCCTGCGCCTCGAAGTGGTTGCGGGCCTCGGTGAACTCGATCCCGGTCGCCCGGGAGACCTCGGCGATCACCTTGGCGGCGAAGCCGGGCGGGGTGTTGATGCCGGTGCCCACCGCCGTTCCGCCGAGCGGGAGTTCGGCGACCCGCGGCAGCGCGGACTCCAGCCGCTCGATGCCGAGCGCGACCTGCGCGGCGTACCCGCCGAACTCCTGGCCGAGGGTGACCGGGGTGGCGTCCATCAGATGGGTGCGGCCCGACTTGACCACGTCCGCGAAGACCACCGACCTGCGGTCGAAGGCGGCGGAGAGGTGGCGCAGGGCGGGGATCAGGTCCTCGGTGACGGCGGTCGCCGCGGCGATGTGGATCGAGGACGGGAAGACGTCGTTGGACGACTGGCTGGCGTTGACCTCGTCGTTCGGGTGCACCGGGCGGTGGAGGCGCTCGGCGGCCAGGGTGGCGATCACCTCGTTGGCGTTCATGTTGGACGAGGTGCCGGAGCCGGTCTGGAAGACGTCGATCGGGAACTGGTCGTGCCAGCGGCCGGCGACGATCTCGCCGGCGGCCTCCGCGATGGCCTCGGCGGTGTCCGCGTCCACCACGCCGAGCTCGGCGTTCACCTTGGCGGCGGCGGCCTTGATCCGGGCCAGGGCCTGGATGTGGGCGGGGTCGAGCGGTCGCCCGGAGATCGGGAAGTTCTCGACGGCGCGCTGGGTCTGCGCACGCCATTTCGCTTCCGCCGGGACGCGGATCTCGCCCATCGAGTCATGCTCTACGCGGTACTCGCTCATGCTTCGCACAGCGGGGTGGGCAGCGGGTTTTGTTCCCGCGGCGGGAGTCGCGCCGTAGCGGCCGGGCGCGCAGTTCCCCGCGCCCCTGATGTGCCTGGCCCTTCGGGCCGCAAATCCCGGGCGCCCCGGATTTCAGCGCCGAAGGCGCGAGATCAGGGGCGCGGGGAACTGCGCGCCCAGCCCACCACTCACCCGCACCCGCACCCGCCCGGCAGCGCCTAGCCGCGCACGGGGATCGTCGTGAACGTCGGGGTCGACGGCGCCGGGTCGGCGAAGAAGTCGTTGCCCTTGTCGTCGACGACGATGAACGCCGGGAAGTCCTCCACCTCGATCCGCCAGACGGCCTCCATGCCGAGCTCCGCGTACTCCAGGACCTCGACCTTCTTGATGCAGTCCTGGGCCAGCCGCGCCGCCGGACCGCCGATCGAGCCGAGGTAGAAGCCGCCGTGCTTGGCGCAGGCGTCGGTGACCTGCTGCGAGCGGTTGCCCTTGGCCAGCATCACCTTGGAGCCGCCGGCCGCCTGGAACTGCTCGACGTAGGAGTCCATCCGCCCGGCCGTCGTCGGGCCGAAGGAGCCGGAGGCGTACCCCTCGGGGGTCTTCGCCGGGCCGGCGTAGTACACCGGGTGGTTCTTCAGGTACTCCGGCATCTCCTCGCCCGCGTCCAGCCGCTCCTTGATCTTCGCGTGGGCGATGTCGCGGGCGACGACCAGCGTGCCGGTGAGGGAGAGCCGGGTCTTCACCGGGTGCTGCGTCAGCTCGGCGAGGACCTCGTCCATCGGGCGGTTGAGGTCGATCGAGACGACGTCATCGTTGAGGTGCTCGTCGGTGGTCTCCGGCAGGTACTGGGCCGGGTCGGTCTCCAGCTGCTCCAGGAAGACGCCGTCGGCGGTGATCTTGGCGACCGCCTGGCGGTCCGCCGAGCAGGAGACCGCGATGGCCACCGGGCAGGAGGCGCCGTGCCGGGGCAGCCGGACCACCCGGACGTCGTGGCAGAAGTACTTGCCGCCGAACTGCGCGCCGATGCCGATCTTCTGCGTCAGCTCGAAGACCTTCTTCTCCAGCTCCAGGTCGCGGAAGCCGTTTCCGGCCGGGGAGCCCTCGGTCGGCAGGGTGTCCAGGTAGTGGGCGGAGGCGTACTTCGCGGTCTTCAGCGCGTACTCGGCGCTGGTCCCGCCGACCACGATCGCCAGGTGGTACGGCGGGCAGGCGGCCGTGCCGAGGCCCCGGATCCTCTGCTCCAGGAACTTCATCATCGAGGCCTCGTTGAGGACGGCCTTGGTCTCCTGGAAGAGGAAGGACTTGTTGGCCGAGCCGCCGCCCTTGGCCATGAAGAGGAACTTGTAGGCGTCCCCGTCGGTGGCGTAGAGCTCGATCTGCGCGGGGAGGTTGGAGCCGGTGTTCTTCTCCTCCCACATGGTCAGCGGGGCCATCTGCGAGTACCGCAGGTTGAGCTTGGTGTAGGCGTCGAAGATCCCCCGGGAGAGGGCCTCCTCGTCGCCGCCCGCGGTGAGGACGTTCTGGCCGCGCTTGCCCATCACGATCGCGGTGCCGGTGTCCTGGCACATCGGGAGGACGCCGGCCGCCGCGATGTTGGCGTTCTTCAGCAGGTCCAGGGCGACGAACTTGTCGTTCGGGCTGGCCTCCGGGTCGTCCAGGATCCGGCGGAGCTGCTGGAGGTGGGCCGGGCGCAGGTAGTGGGCGATGTCGTGCATGGCCTCGGCGGCCAGCTTGCGCAGCGCCTCCGGCTCGACCTTGAGGAACGTGCGCCCGTCGGCCTCGAACGTGCTGACCCCCTCGCTGGTGACGAGGCGGTAGGGAGTCTCGTCGGCTCCCTGGGGCAGCAGGTCCGTGTAGGCGAACTCGGGCATGGGTCGCTTCCTCACTGGGGTCGCTGGGTCCCGTCTGCGTCGGCGGGCAGAAAACAGGGTAGAACGCCCTCCGGTCGCGGCAGGTGGGCGGGCGTGGTAGCGCACGTCACATCGCTCTATTCTCGGGCCCGTGGACAACCAGGCGGAGAAAGAGCCGAACAGGCCGGCGAAGCCGGTGGAGCAGCGGGTCGAGCTGCGGGCCTCGGACGCGGACCGGGAGCGGGTGGTCGGCTGGCTGCGCGACGCCTTCGCCGAGGGGCGGCTCACCATGGACGAGCACGCAGAGCGGGTGGACGCCGCCTACGCGGCCCGCACCCAGGGCGAACTGGTGCCGCTGACCCGGGACCTGCCGGTGCATCAGGAGCATGTCGCGCAGACCGAGGGGGCGTCGCGGCCGGCCGCCCGCCCCGAGGTCGAGCGGGCGTATGGGCCGGACGCCGGCGACGGGCCCGCCACCAAGATCGTGGCGATCTTCGGCGGCGCCGAGCGCAAGGGCCGCTGGCGGGTACGGCGGCACATCAACGCGGTCGCGGTCTTCGGCGGTATCGACTTCGACTTCACGGACGCGGTGTTCGAGGCCCCGGAGACGGTGATCCGGTGCGTGGCGGTCTTCGGCGGGATCAACGTGGTGGTGCCGGAGGACGTCACCCTCCACGGCGGCGGCGCGGGCGTCTTCGGCGGCTTCGACATCCGGCAGGAGGAGGCGCCGGAGCCGTCGGCACCCGTGGTCCGGATCGAGGGGGCGGCGGTCTTCGGCGGGGTCGCGGGCCGGATGAAGCGGCGGAAGCGCCGCAAGCAGGAGCTGAGGCGGGAGCGCCGGGGGGAGCTGGAGGAGTAGCGGGCGGTTGCCCGCGGGGCCGACGGGGCCCGCGGGGCGGACGACGGCTGGGCGGCGACCGGACGGCGATCGGGCGGTGACCGGCCGGGGCCGGACGGCGACCCGGCGGAGGCTTCGCGGGGAACGGACGGACGCCGGCGGGGAAACGGACGGTGTTCGTTCGGGGCCGTTTGACCGGATGATCGAAATCCGTGCGGTGTGCATGAATCAGATTCCGCCGGGGTAGTTCTGGGGCACATCGTCCGCGAGGCTGTGCGGCCGAGTGGCGCACCCCGGAACCCCTCCAGCCGCTCGACCGACTGCAACCGGCCGTGGAGCGACGTCAGCCCTCGCCTAGCCGTCGTCAGGAGTGCGCCGTGCTGCATCCGATCGAAGCCCGTCAGGAAGCTTCCCGCCCCCGAGTGGTGAGTCAGCGGGGGCCCGGAGGCGCCGCAGACGGAGCCGTCCCCCAAGCCATTCGGGCAGGAGGGACCCCCAGCGGAGGGCGAACCGGCGACGACAACCCCTGGCACGCGGGCGCGGCCTGCCGGCGGGACGAGGCGGGTCTCTTCTTCGCCCCGTCCAAGGAGCCGACCGCGGCGCGGCTGGCCCGTGAGGAGGCGGCGAAGCGGGTCTGCGCGCGCTGCCCGGTGCTGCTGGAGTGCCGCGAGCACGCGCTGCTGATGCCCGAGCCGTACGGGGTGTGGGGCGGGCTGACCGCGGCGGAGCGGCGGGTGGTGCTGGCCCGGCGCCGCCGCCGCGAGCTGGAGCTCCGGGAGGCGCGGCACATCGCCGCCGCGGGCTGAGCGCTCCGGGGCCACGGGGGCGTCCACCAGCCGGGCCGGCCGCGCGGGGGCGGCCGTCGGCCCGCGGGCGGCCTGCCGTTCGGTTCCCCGCGCCCCTTGAACTCCTCGGCGAATCGCGGGGAACCGCACGGGCGACCGGCTACGCCGGGCGGTCGAAGTCGATCTGGCTGTAGGCGCGGAGCTTGGACAGCTTGTGGCGGCTGTCTATCTGCCGGATCGTGCCGCTCTTGGACCGCATCACCAGCGAGCTGGTGGTGGCCGTCTCGGCGCGGTACTGGACGCCCGGCAGCAGCTCGCCGTCGGTGATCCCGGTCGCCACGAAGAACACGTTCTCGCCGCTGACCAGGTCGTCGGTCATCAGCACCCGGTCCAGGTCGTGGCCCGCGTCGACCGCCTTCGCGCGCTCGGCGTCGTCCTTCGGCCACAGCCGGCCCTGGATGGTGCCGCCCAGGCACTTGATCGCGCAGGCCGCGATGATCCCCTCGGGCGTGCCGCCGATGCCGAGCAGCAGGTCGACGCCGGTGCCGTCGCGGACGGCCATGATCGCGCCGGCCACGTCGCCGTCCGAGATGAACTTGATCCTGGCCCCGGCGTCCCGGATCTCCTGGGCGAGCCGCTCGTGCCGCGGCCGGTCCAGCAGGACGACCGTGACGTCCTCCGGGGCGCAGCCCTTGGCCTTGGCCACCCGGCGGATGTTCACCGCTGCGGGGGCGGTGATGTCCACGAACTCGGCGGCCTCCGGGCCGGCCACCAGCTTCTCCATGTAGAAGACGGCGGACGGGTCGTACATGGTGCCGCGGTCGGCGACGGCCAGCACGGACAGCGCGTTCGGCATCCCCTTGGCGGTGAGGGTGGTCCCGTCGATCGGGTCCACGGCGACGTCGCACTCGGCGCCGGTGCCGTCCCCGATCCGCTCCCCGTTGAAGAGCATCGGGGCCTCGTCCTTCTCGCCCTCGCCGATGACGACGACGCCGTTCATCGAGACGGTGTGGACGAGGGTGCGCATGGCCTTGACGGCGGCGCCGTCCGCGCCGTTCTTCTCGCCCCGGCCGACCCAGCGGCCGGCCGCCATCGCGGCGGCCTCGGTGACCCGGACGAGTTCGAGGGCGAGGTTGCGGTCGGGGGCCTCGGGGGCGACCTCCAGCGACGAGGGAAGGTGGTGCGGGTTCTGCGCGGTCATCGATTCATGCCCTTCTGAGCGACGACGGCCGGAATGAGGGTCCTGCGATCGTATCGCCGACCTGCGTGGACCGTCTGTGGCCGCGCACACCCGCGGGCGGCTACGGGCCGGTGGGCGGCGGTACGGCGCCGGTACCCGAACCCCGTGTGCGGTATTCGTCCGGGCATGGGCCACCATGGTGGCGTGGCCAGTAGTGAAGCGATCCAGTCCCCGCAGGCGGCGGCGCCGTCGGAGCAGACCCCGCCGAAGCGCAAGGGGATGTTGTCAAAGTCATCGCGGGACATGGTGCTGTCCCTGATCGCCGTGCTGGCGTTCGGCGCGGTGATCTACGCGTTCATCCCGCACAGCGGGAAGAGCGCCGTCCACGAGATCTCGTACCGGGACTCGTACCTGTCGGCGAAGCGGGCCGCGCCGTACCCGATCCTGGAGCCGGCCGGGCTGTCCTCCGGCTACCGGGCGACCTCGGTGGACTACGACCCCAGCGCCTCCACCTGGCACCTCGGCTTCATCGACCCGGGCGGCCAGTACGTCGCGCTGGAGCAGAGCGGCGCCCCGGCCGGGTCGGACCGGCAGAGCTGGTTCGCCGACGTGACGACGAACGCGGCCAGGTCGGGCGGCGCCCAGACGGTCGGCGGGCAGCAGTGGGCCAGGTACCAGGGCGACCGTTACCGGGCGCTGGTACGGCAGGAGGCCAAGGACACCGTGGTGGTCACGGGCACCGAGTCGTGGGCGCAGCTGGCGAGGTTCGCGGCGGCGCTGAAGTAGCCGAAGCACCCGAGCCGGCCGGCCGGGTGCTTCGGCGGTGCTTCCGAGGTACTTCCGAGGTGCGTCAGACGGTGGTGACGACCTCGTCGTAGTCCAGGCGCGGGGCGCGGGGCTTGTAGGCCTCGTCGCCGGGCCTGCCGATGTTGATCACGGAGATCACCGAGTGGTCGCCCTCGGGGAAGAACTCCTTGTCGATCCCGGCGGCGTCGTAGCCGGTCATCGGCCCGGCGGCGAGGCCGGCCGCGCGGATGCCGACGATCAGGTAGCCCATCTGCAGGGCGGCGTTGAGGGCGGCGGAGCCCTCGCGGACCTCGCGGGCGCCGAAGAAGGCGTCCTTGAGGCCCGGGAAGTGCGGGACGAGGCGCGGGAGCTCCTCGTGGAACTCGTAGTCCGCGGCGAGGATCGCGGTCAGCGGGGCGGCCAGGGTCTTGGCCTTGTTGCCGTCCGCCATGTGGGCCACCAGGCGCTCGCGGGCCTCGGCGGAGCGGACCAGGACGATCCGCAGCGGGGTCTGGTTGAAGGCGGTGGGGCCGTACTTCACCAGGTCGTAGACGGCGCGCAGCTGCTCGTCCGAGACGGGCTCCGGGGAGAAGGCGCTCGCGGTGTGCGCCTCGCGGAAGAGGAGGTCCTGGGCGGCCTCGTCGAGTACCAGGGCGGGGTCGGACATGATGGGGCTACCTCGCTGATCGTTCGGTGGGACGACGATCAGGGTAGTACAAAGTTGAACTACGTCGAGCCGGGGCCGGGGGGCCGGGCCGTCGAGCCGGGCCCGGCTCAGCGGGCGGCCGTGGCCCCGCCCTGCTTCTCCTCGGCCTGGTCGGCCTGGTCGGCCTCCTCCGGGTCGCCGGAATCCTCGGCGAGGGCCGCGTCCAGGCGGGCGCGGGCGCCGTCCAGCCAGCGCTGGCAGACCTTGGCGAGGCGCTCGCCGCGCTCCCAGAGGGCGAGCGACTCCTCCAGGGAGCTGCCGCCGGCCTCCAGATTCCGGACGACCTCCAGCAGGGCCTCACGGGCCTGCTCGTAACCCAGGGCGTCGTCGGCCGCGCCGGCATCCTGCTTCTCATCTGCCATGGGCCCAGCCTAGAGCCGCCCACCGACGTTCCGGCCGAGGCCCCGGCGCTAGCCGCGGGGCGGGGCGGAGGTCACCTCCACGGTGAACTCGCCCTCGGCGACCCGGGCCCGGAGGGCTTCGCCGGGGCCCACCGCGGCCGGATCGCGGACCACCGAGTAGTCCGCCCGCTGGAGGACCGCGTAGCCGCGCTGGAGGGTGGCGGCGGGGGAGAGGGCCACCACCCGGGCGAGGGTGTGCTCCAGCTCGCCGGAGGCGCGGTCCAGGCGGTGGTGGAGGCAGCGGCGGGCGCGGTCCAGCAGGAGCTCCAGCTCGCCCTCGCGGTCGTTCAGCATCCGGTACGGGGCCGCGAGGGCCGGGCGGCTGCGCACCGAGTCCAGCCCGGCCTGCTCCCGCTCGATCCGGGACCGGATCGCGTACCGGGCCCGCTCGCAGGCCTGGCGGACCCGGGCCTGCTCCTCGCGGACGTCCGGGACCACCCGCTTCGCCGCGTCCGTCGGCGTCGAGGCGCGGAGGTCGGCCACATAGTCCAGCAGCGGCATGTCGGGCTCGTGGCCGATGGCGCTGACCACCGGGGTGCGGGCCTCCGAGACCGCGCGGACGAGCTGCTCGTCCGAGAACGGCAGGAGGTCCTCCACGCTGCCGCCGCCGCGGGCGACGATGATCACGTCCACCTCTGGGTCCGCGTCCAACTCCTGGACGGCGGCGATGACTTGGGGGACCGCGTGGACGCCCTGGACGGGGACGTTGCGGATCTCGAAGGCGACCGCCGGCCAGCGCAGCCGGGCGTTCTGCAGGACGTCCCGCTCGGCGGCCGAGGCGCGGCCGGTGACCAGGCCGATGCGGGAGGGGAGGAAGGGCAGGGGCCGTTTGCGGTCGGCCGCGAAGAGCCCCTCGGCGGCGAGGACGCGCTTCAGCCGCTCCAGGCGGGCCAGCAGCTCGCCGAGGCCGACCGGGCGGATCTCGGCGGCGCGCAGCGAGAGCGTCCCGCGCGGGGCGTACCACTCGGGCTTGGCCAGCACGACCACCCGCGCCCCCTCGGCGACCACGTCGGCGACGGCGTCGAAGACCCGGCGGTAGCAGGTCACCGAGACCGAGACGTCCTCGGAGGCGTCCCGGAGCGTCAGGAAGACCACGCCCGCCCCGGGGCGCCGGGAGAGCTGGGTGATCTGGCCCTCGACCCAGACCGCCCCGAGCCGGTCGATCCAGCCGCCGATCAGCGCGGACACCTTGCTCACGGGCAGCGGGGACTCGGCGCTCGTCTGCAATGGCATGCCACGAGCCTACGGCCAGCCGCCGACAGCTCGGCCCGGCGCGCGGCAGACTGGAGCGCATGCGGCTGTTCGACCTCACCCACCCCGTCCGCACCGGCATGCCCGTCTACCCCGGCGATCCGGAGGTGGCCCTGCGACCGGCCCTGACCGCCGCCCGGGACGGCGTCAACCTGCTGCATGTGGCCATGGGCTCGCAGTCCGGCACCC
Organism: Phaeacidiphilus oryzae TH49; assembly: GCF_000744815.1. Classification (NCBI taxonomy): domain Bacteria; kingdom Bacillati; phylum Actinomycetota; class Actinomycetes; order Kitasatosporales; family Streptomycetaceae; genus Phaeacidiphilus; species Phaeacidiphilus oryzae. The sequence continues at coordinate 2,914,883 of NZ_JQMQ01000005.1, read as the reverse complement.
ATGTGGACGCCCCCTACCACGTGGACGACCGCTGGCCGCGGCTGGACGAGCTGCCGCTGGAGCGGTTCCTCGGGCCGGGCGTGGTGGTGGACGCCCGCGGCCTCGCGCCGCGGACGCCGATCGGCCGGGAGTACTTCGTCCGGTACGGGGAGCGGCTGCGGAAGGGGGTGCTGGTGCTGGTGGTCACGGGCTGGTCCGAGCACTGGGGGAGCGAGCGGTACCAGGCGCACCCGTACCTCTCCCGGGCGTCGGCCGAGTACCTGGTCGAGCGCGGGGTGCAGACGGTCGGGGTGGACGCGATGAGCGTGGACGCCACTCCGGCCCGCGAGTTGACGGCGCATCGGGTGCTGTGCGGGGCGGGGGCGGTGATCGCGGAGAACCTCCGCGGCCTGGATGCGCTGTGCGAGCTCCCGGCGGAGGCGGACCTGGAGATCGCCCTGCTGCCGCTGCGCCTGGCCGGCCCCCGGGCCGACGGGGCGCCGATCCGCGCGATCGCCCGGGTACGCGAGGCGCGCTGAGGACCGGCGAGCCCCGGCGAGCCCGAAGGGTCGCGCCCCCCCGGCGCAGCGCCGCAGGCGCGAGACGGGGCGCGGGGAACTGCGCGGCCAGGCGACTACGGCGCCGCAGTCGGGAGCGGCTATCGGGTTGCAACCCGGACTCCGCTGCCGCGTGCGGCAGAGTGGATGGCTGGCCGCGCAGTTCCCCGCGCCCCCTGTCTCGCGCCTGCGGCGCTGCGCCGGGGGCGGCTCAGCGGGGCTGTCCCTCCGTCCCGCGCGTCCCGCGCTGCACGCCCAGCGCGATCACGCCCAGACCCAGCCACACCGCGCCCACCAGCAGCGCCTGCCCCGTCGCCTCGTACAGCACGGCGGCGATGACGGCGATCCCCAGCACCGGCACGACCACGTGTGGAAGCCAGGCCCGGCTGCGGTTGCGGACCGCGTACCAGCCGAGGACGGAGGCGTGCAGCAGGATGAACGCGCTGAGCGCGCCCACGTTCACGATCGAGGTGAGGTGGTCGAGTCCGTTGGTGGCCTCCGCCCCCCACACCGCGGCCACCATCGTGATCACCGCGGCGAGCAGCAGCGCCCGCCGCGGCACCCCGCCGTCCGCCGAGCCGAGGATGCGCGGCAGCCGCCGCTCCCGGGCCATCGCGAAGACCAGCCGGCCCGCGGCCGCCTGCCCGGCCAGCGCCGCGAAGGCCGCGCCGATCGCCTTGCTGACCGCGACCGTGGTGTGCATCCAGCCGCCGATCGCCGCCTCCGCGGTGTCGTAGAAGGCGGAGCCCTGCGCCTCCGGATGGGCGACCAGGTACTGCGGGCTGTGCGGGTCGAGCACCCCCGCCAGATAGGTCTGCGCCACGAACAGCACACCGGCCAGGACCAGGCAGAACAGCACCGCCCGGCCCACCCCGGCGGCCGGCCCCTGGTGCTCCTCGGCGAAGGAGGCGATCGCGTCGAAGCCGAGGAAGGACAGCACGGCCACGGAGACCGCGGAGAGCACCGCCGCGAAGTCGAAGGCGCCGATCCCGGTGAACGGCGAGCCCAGCGGCCGCACCGCGCCGTGCCGCGCCAGTTCGACGACCGCCGCCACCACGAAGACCAGCAGCACCGCGATCTCCATGGCCAGCACCAGCAGCCCGACCACGGCGGCGAGCCGGACCCCGGCCAGGTTGAGCGCGGTGGTCACCACCACCGCGAGGAGGGTCCAGATCCACTGGTTGACCGAGGGCACCAGCGCGTTGAGGGCGATCCCGGAGAAGACGTAGGCCACCGCCGGGATCAGCAGGTAATCCAGCAGCGCCATCCAGCCGGCGATGAAGCCGAAGCCCTCGCCGAGGCCCACCCGGGCGTACGCGAACACCGAGCCGGCGCGCGGGACCACCCGCACCATCTGGGCGTACGAGACCGCGGTGAACCCCATCGCGATGGTGGCCACCACGTACACCAGCGCCACCGCGCCGTGGCTCTTGGCGTCGAGGACGCCGTAGACGCCGACCGGGGCCATCGGGGCGATGAAGAGCAGCCCGTAGACGACCAGGTCGCGGAAGCGGAGGGTGCGGCGCAGCTCCGAGGGGGGCAGGCCGCCCGCCCCGGCGCCGGGCGGGGCCGGCGGGGTCGGCGGCGTGGGTGGCGTGGGCGGCGGCGTCGGGGTTGCGTCCATGCCGGGATGATCGGGCCGGGCGCGGCCGGGGGCGGGTGATTCGGCCGCGCACTGGCGTGTCGCACGCCTGCGCGCGCCCCGGGGGCGCGGACGGGGGAGGCGCGCCCCCGATCTTCCCGGGTCGCACCCTTACGATGGGGCCATGACTGCAACTGCCGAGCGCCGCGTCCTGCTCGCCGCCCCCCGGGGCTACTGCGCGGGGGTGGACCGCGCGGTCATCACCGTGGAGAAGGCCCTGGAGCAGTACGGGGCGCCGATCTACGTCCGCAAGCAGATCGTCCACAACAAGTACGTGGTGCAGACCCTGGAGAAGAAGGGCGCGATCTTCGTCGACGAGACGGAGGAGGTGCCCGAGGGCGCCATCGTGGTCTTCTCGGCGCACGGCGTCGCCCCCTCCGTCCACGACGAGGCGAAGGCCGGGCGCCTCGCCACCATCGACGCGACCTGCCCGCTGGTCACCAAGGTGCACCGGGAGGCCAACCGGTTCGCGGACGAGGACTACGACATCCTCCTCATCGGCCACGAGGGCCACGAGGAGGTCATCGGCACGATGGGCGAGGCCCCCGAGCGGATCCACCTGGTGGACGGCCCGGAGGACGTCGCCAAGGTCAAGGTGCGGGACGAGAACAAGGTCGTCTGGCTCTCCCAGACCACCCTCTCCGTGGACGAGACCATGACCACTGTGGACGCGCTGAAGGAGCGCTTCCCGGCGCTGGTCTCCCCGCCGAGCGACGACATCTGCTACGCCACCCAGAACCGGCAGGTCGCGATCAAGCAGATCGCCGCCGAGGCCGACCTGGTGATCGTGGTCGGCTCGAAGAACTCCTCCAACTCGGTACGTCTTGTCGAGGTCGCGCTGGGCGCCGGGGCGAAGGACGCCCACCTGGTGGACTTCGCCGACGAGGTCGACGAGGCCTGGCTGGACGGCGTCCGCACGGTCGGCGTGACCAGCGGGGCGTCCGTCCCCGAGGTGCTGGTCCGGGGCGTGCTGGAGTGGCTGGCCGAGCGGGGCTTCGGGGAGCCGGAGGTCGTCACCTCCACCGAGGAGCACCTGCAGTTCTCGCTGCCCAAGGAGCTGCGCCGCGATCTGCGCGCGGAGGCCGCCTCGAAGTGAGGCGGCGTCAGGCCGGCGGCGTGCCACGGAAGGTGAGTGTGCGGTAGCCGGAGCGGAGCCCTCCGTGTTGTCCTGTTGTCATGGAAATCTTCGGCGTGGACATCGGCGGCTCCGGGATCAAGGGCGCCCCGGTCGATCTCGATCGGGGCGTTCTCGCCGAGGAGCGCTACAAGGTGCTGACCCCGCAGCCCTCCGAGCCCGAGGCGGTCGTGGACGCTGTCCGCCAGGTGGTGGACAAGTTCCAGTGGAAGGGCCCGATCGGGATCACCTTCCCCGGGGTGGTGGTGGACGGACGCACCCTCACCGCCGCCAACGTCGACCAGGGCTGGATCGGCCAGGACGCCCGGGCCCTCTTCGCCGCCGCGACCGGTTGCAAGACCGCGGTGGTCAACGACGCGGACGCGGCCGGCATCGCCGAGGTGGCGTTCGGCGCCGCGCGCGGCCGCAAGGGTGTCGTCCTGCTGCTCACCCTGGGCACGGGGATCGGCAGCGCGCTCTTCACGGACGGCGTGCTGGTCCCCAACACCGAGCTGGGCCACCTCGAACTGCACGGCAAGGACGCCGAGAAGCACGCCTCAAGCGGGGCCCGCGAGCGGCACGAGTGGAGCTGGAAGCACTGGGCGGAGCATCTGGACGACTACTTCGGGATGGTGGACGCGCTGTTCTCGCCGCAGCTGATCGTGGTCGGGGGCGGGGTCAGCCGGAAGCACGACAAGTTCCTGCCGCTGCTGAAGCCGCTGCGGGCGGAGATCGTTCCCGCGGAGCTGCAGAACGACGCGGGCATCGTGGGGGCGGCGATGGCGGCGCGGTCGCTGGCGCTGTGAGGCGGGCGGCGCCGGGGTGCGGGGGGCGGTGGCGGCCTGCCGGGTGGTGACTCGCTGGCAGGCGGCGACTCGCTGTCAGGCGGCGACTCGCTGGCAGGCGGCGTCTGCGGCACCGCAGCAGCCGTCCAGGTGCGCTCTGTTCAGCGCCTTCCCGCCGCGCCCGCCGTGCCTGCCGCGCGCGCCCGCCGCGCCCGGCGGAGGGCGAAGTGGCGGGCCAGGGTGATGGCGGCGGCGACGCCCGTGCCGATGAAGAGCCAGATGGCCTGCAGGGCGAGGTCGGTGACCAGGCCGAGCACCCGTGCCCCGAAGCCGCCGCCGGAGTGCTGGCCGCAGATCAGCAGGGCCAACGCGAAGGCGATCGGACCCGCCACCGGCGCGGCGGCCAGGTCGATCGGGCGGACCCGGATGGCGGCCTGGAAGCAGGTCACCACGAAGACCAGGCCGAAGAGGATCCCCGGCCCGCCGAAGAGCCAGCGGTCGACGAGCGCGCCGAGCAGTGTCCCGCCGACCATCAGCACCGCGATGCCGAAGGCGGTGAGCCGGCCGGGAGCGCGCATCTGCTGCCCGCGCTCCGGCGCGGCCGCGGGGGCGGACGCCGAGGTGGACGCGGAAACGGCAGCGGCGGCGGACGCCGCCGCTCCCGCGCGCGGCCGCGCCGCCGAGCCGCGCGCCGCCGAGCCGCGCGCCGCGGGACGCTCCGACGCTCGCGCGGGCGGCGGCACACGGCCGGCCCGCCGCGAACCGTCCGCCGCGCCGGTACCGCTGCCGGGCATCTCTCGCTGTTCCACGGGACCAACGTACGGTCCGATGAACGCCACCCGGGGCCACGGACACACCTTGGGGCGAACGCGTCACCCGAATCGCCCCGCATCTCCGCGAGCCGTGCTAGTCGTGCTAGTCGTGTTCGAGGCGCGGGCCGGCGGGATCGGAGGCCTCGCGGCGACCCGTAGACTGGGGGATCGCCCGTTGTCCCTCTTCACCTTCCGGGAAGTCGCCTCGTGTCGCTCACGATCGGAATCGTCGGTCTGCCGAACGTCGGCAAGTCGACGCTCTTCAACGCCTTGACCAAGAACGACGTGCTGGCGGCCAACTACCCCTTCGCCACCATCGAGCCGAACGTCGGCGTGGTCGGCGTGCCGGACCCGCGGCTGGACCGGCTGGCGGAGATCTTCTCCTCCGAGCGGAAGGTCCCGGCGACCGTCGACTTCGTGGACATCGCGGGCATCGTGCGCGGCGCCAGCGAGGGCGAGGGGCTGGGCAACAAGTTCCTCGCCAACATCCGCGAATCGGACGCGATCTGCCAGGTCATCCGGGCCTTCGAGGACCCGGACGTGGTCCACGTGGACGGAAAGGTCTCGCCCAAGGACGACATCGAGACCATCAACACCGAGCTGATCCTGGCCGACCTCCAGACCATCGAGAAGGTGCTGCCCCGTCTGGAGAAGGAGTCCCGGATCCAGAAGGACAAGCAGGCCAAGGTGAAGGCCGTCCAGGAGGCCAAGGCGATCCTGGAGGAGGGCCGCACCCTCTTCTCCGCCGGGATCACGGCCGACAGCGAGACCGGCCCGCTCCTCCACGACCTGCACCTCCTCACCACCAAGCCGTTCCTCTACGTCTTCAACGTGGACGAGGACGAGCTGGTCGACGAGGACTTCAAGAACGAGCAGCGGGCACTGGTCGCCCCGGCCGAGGCGATCTTCCTCAACGCCAAGCTGGAGGCGGACCTCGCCGAGCTGGACGAGGCGGAGGCCATGGAGCTCCTCGAGTCCGTCGGCGTGGAGGAGCCCGGCCTGGCCACCCTGGCCCGGGTCGGCTTCGACACCCTCGGCCTGCAGACCTACCTGACGGCCGGCCCCAAGGAGGCCCGCGCCTGGACCATCCGCAAGGGCGCCACCGCGCCCGAGGCGGCCGGCGTGATCCACACCGACTTCCAGAAGGGCTTCATCAAGGCCGAGATCGTCTCCTACGCCGACCTGGTCGAACTCGGCTCCGTCCCCGAGGCCCGAGCCAAGGGCAAGGCCCGCATGGAAGGCAAGGACTACGTCATGCAGGACGGCGACGTGGTGGAGTTCCGCTTCAACGTGTAATACGTCCCGCTGCGCAACATCGGCGGGGGCCCGGCTTCGCGGAGGGGGGCTCCGCGGCCGGGCATCGGCCATTTTTGTTCAGCCCCCGCTCGTCCCTCCGAACGACCGACCTCCAGCGCCTCGCCCGGATCGGCCTCCTGTCCGAGGTGGTGCTCGTCGGTGTGCGCGGCTGAGTGACGATATGGACAAGGGCCGCAACCTCCTGGCTCAGGATTGACGCAATCCGATGCCGCGGACGCTGTGGCCGTGGCGCCGGGCTGGCAGCGGCGCGAGGGTGCACCGTCCGGTAAGCAGACCTCGGAGTCCCGCTGGGCACAGTTGATGCCGTGCTCCCGCCCCGGTCGGCGTGGGGGCTTCGTTCGCGGTGAGGCCGTTCGATTGGCAGCGAACCACGATTCAGATATTCTGAATCCATGGCTGTGATGAGTGCTTCCGAGGTGTCGCGGAACTTCTCCGCGGTGGTCGACCGGGCCGCGGCCGGCGAGCACATCGAGATCATCCGCAATGGCAAGCTCGTCGCCGAGCTGGGGCCGCCCACGGCCCGCCCGAACGGCAGGGCTCTGCTGGATTCGCTCTCCCGGTTGCCGCGTGCCGGCGAGGGCGACGACTGGTACGAGGACGTGTTGGCCACCCGGGAGCTGCTGACCGAGGGGGGCGACCCGTGGAGCGAGTGATCCTCGATACGGGGGTCATCGCCGGGGTGGACCGGGGGCGGCTGGAGTGGAGCCAGGTGATCGGGGAGGAGGACGATGCCGCGATTGCCGCGGTGACCGCGGCGGAGCTGCTGCAGGGGGTCGAGCTGGGGGAGGGCAGGGTCCGGGATCGGCGGCGGGTTTTCGTGGAGGGCGTGCTGTCCGACATCCCGATCGAGTCCTACGATCTGTCCGTTGCTCGGCATCATGCCCGGTTGCTGGCTCACTGCCGGGTCAGCGGCGAGCCACGTGGCGCCCATGACCTGATGATCGCGGCTACGGCGGTCGCCACCGGGCGGACGGTGGTGACGACCGATGAGAAGGCCCGCTTCGAAGGCCTTCCAGGGGTGCGTGCCCGCGTTTTGCCCAGGTGACCGTCGACGGTGCCGTTAACCGTGGCCGGGATGCCCGATCGGTGTCGGCGGCCGGTTCGGACAGCCGCGTCGGCAGGCGGGAGAGGGGAAATTCGCTTTCGGGCGCCGGGGTGTGGTGATAGACAGCCGCAGTGCAGACGAATCTTGAACTTCCTGACCTGCTGCGTCTGATCGACGAGCGGGCGGCGGCCTTCCGGGCCGCGATCGCCGCCGCGCCCAGCCTGGACGTGCAGGTGCCGACCTGTCCCGAGTGGACGCTGTTCGACCTGGCGCGGCATCTGGGCGCGGGCCGCCCGTTCTGGGCCGCCGTCGTCAAGGCCGGTCCGGCCGATGCCCCGCCGGCCGAGGCCGTGGCGGCACGCGACGAGGCGCAGGCGCCCCGGGAGCGCGAGGCGCTGGTGGCCTGGCTGGCCGCGTCGACGCAGGAGCTGCTGGACACCCTGCGGGAGGCCGGCCCGGACGCGGAGTGCTGGACGTGGTGGGGCGCCTCGCAGTCGCCGCGGACCAGCGGTGCCGTCGCCCGGCACCAGCTTCAGGAGGTCGCGATGCACACCTATGACGCCCAGCTCACCGTCGGCACCGCGCAGCCGCTGCCGGCGGAGGTGGCGCTGGACGGCGTCGAGGAGTTCCTGTTCACCTGCTGCGCGTGGTCGGGCGTCTGGCCGCACGAGCCGGCCGTCGTCGACTACCACGCCACCGAGGGCCGCTCCTGGCGCTTTACGGTCGAGGCGGACGGCGCCCGCGTCGTGCGCCTCCCGGCCGCCGGTGAGGGCGAGGCCCAGGCCCCGGCCGACGCCTCCGCCCGGGGCACGGCCGGTGAGCTGGTCCTATGGTTCTACGGACGCACACCGCTGGAGTCGGTGAAGATCGACGGCGACCGGGAAATCTTTGAGCGGCTCTTCGCCTGGGACCCGAACGCGTAAGGGACACCACCCAGCTCAACTCGTGTACTCCCGGCGCAGGTTGATGGGCGCTGGGCAAGGTGTGGGGGCGTACTCGTCGGCTCGGCGTGGATCGCCCCCGTGGATTGCGGCGGCACCGAGTAGCTCCGGCCGACCCGCAGGTCGGCCGGGGCCGTGCCGCGTCCCGCCCCCGGGGGTCGGCGTTCTCGGCGTGGTGGTCGCCCCGCCTTGTCTGACGGTTCGTCAGCGGACCGCTCAGGAGGTGATGGACGCGCGGAAGTGGTAGCGGTCGCCGCGGTAGGCGGCCAGGGTCAGTTCGAGGGGACGGCTGTCCTGGTTGTAGGCGAGCTGGTAGGCGACGAGGACGGGGGTGGCGTCGGTGATCTCCAGGAGCTCGCGCTCGGTGGCGTCCGGCTGCCGGGCCTCCACGGAGTAGTCCGCGACCTGGGGGTTCTGCGCCGGAGTGGCGCCCCGGAGGGTCGCGAAGAGGGATGCCTCGGTGAAGTCGGTCTCCGCCAGGACAGGGCATAGCGCGAGCGGCAGCCGGTTGTGCTCCAGCACCACCACCTGGCCGTCGAGGAACCGCAGCCGGCGCATCTCGAAGAGGGCGGCGCCGGGCCCGATGCGCAGCGTCTCGGCCTCCGCGACGGTCGCCGGCCGGACCACGGAGTGGAGCACCCGGGCGCGGGTGACGAGTCCGTGCTTGGCGGCGTAGTCGGCGAAGCCCTCCACGGTGTGGGTGCCGACGCCGGTGCCGGTGCCCGGGATCTCGGGGGCCCCGGTCTGCTTCTCCTCCGCCTCCGGGAGGACCGCCGTCTCCGCCACGAACCAGCCCCGGGCCGCGGCCGAGGTGAGCATGCCCCGGGCGGCCAGATCGGTGAGCGCCGCGCGCATGGTGACGCGCGAGACCTCGTACCGCGCGGCGAGGGCCCGTTCGGACGGCAGGCGGTCCCCGGGGCGGGCGCCGTCGGCCGCGACGTCGGCCCACAGACGTGCCGCCACCTGGGCGTAGAGCGGCAGCGCGTCGTCGGTGAGCAGGCTCTGCGGGAGGCGCGGGGGCACGGTTTCCGAGGTGGGCATACCAGAAGCATACCAGTAGACGACTATTGACGACCACCAAAAAGACCAGTTACGGTTCCAGCGAGCTTGGGGCCAATGAGGCAGAAGGGCTCAAAACGCACGAAAGCAAGGTGTTTGACCATGCAGAGCCCGTTGGACGAGGTGGTCCGGCGACAGAAGGCCGGACAGCCGCAAGGCATCACCTCCGTGTGCTCGGCCCACCCGCTGGTCGTCGAGGCGGCGGTCCGCCAGGCCCGCGAGACCGGCGGGCACGTGCTGGTGGAGGCGACCTCCAACCAGGTCGACCAGTACGGCGGTTACACGGGGATGCGGCCGGCGGACTTCCGCGAGCTGGTGCACGGGATCGCGACCGCGGGTGGTCTGCCACTGGACCGGGTGATCCTCGGCGGCGACCATCTCGGCCCGAACCGGTGGCGATCCCTCCCGCCCGAGAAGGCGATGGAGGAGGCCGTCGGTCTGGTCACCGGCTACGCCGAGGCGGGCTTCACGAAGATCCACTTGGATTGCAGCTTCTCCTGCGCCGGTGACCCCGTGCCGCTGACCGACGAGATCGTCGCCGGCCGGGCCGCGCGGCTGATCCGGGCGGTGGAGGACGCGGTGGGTCCGGCCCGGGCGGAGCGGATCCGGTATGTGATCGGCACCGAGGTCCCCACGCCCGGCGGCGCCCACGAGACGCTCGGCGCCCTCCGCCCGACCGCGCCCGAGGCGGCGCGCGCGACTCTGGAGCAGCACCGCAAGGCGTTCGCCGAGCACGGGATCGAAGGGGTATGGCCCCGCGTCATGGCGCTCGTGGTCCAGCCGGCCGTGGAGTTCGACCACCTGCGGGTCGTCGACTACCGGCGGGAGCTGACCGAGGAGCTGCGCCGGGTGCTGGACGGCGAGCCGGCCATGGTCTACGAGGCCCACTCGACCGACTACCAGACCCCCGAGGCGCTCACCGCACTGGTCGAGGACCACTGGGCGGTCCTCAAGGTGGGCCCGGGGCTGACCTTCGCCCTGCGCGAGGCGCTGTTCGCGCTGGCCGCGATCGAGGACGAACTGGTGCCGGTCGCCGAGCGGTCCCGGCTTCCCGAGGTCGTCGAGCGGCGGATGCTCGCCGAGCCCGCCCAGTGGCAGGGCTACTACCCCGGCAGCGCCGAGGAGCAGCGCCTGGCCCGCCGCTACAGCTACAGCGACCGGCTGCGCTACTACTGGCCAGACCCCGAGATCGAAGAGGCGCAGGGGCGGTTGATGCGGAACCTCTCTGCTGTGGACATCCCGCTGCCACTGCTCAGTGCCCACCTTCCGCTCCAGTACGCCCGCGTCCGCCGCGGCGAACTCGCCGCCCGGCCGCGCGAACTGGCCGTGGATCACGTCCGCGACGTCCTGCGCGACTACGACCGCGCCTCCAACCCGATCCCGGCCCCGGACCCGATCCCGGCCCCGGACCCAATCCCGGCCCAGAACCCGACCCCGACCTCGAACCCGACCCCGAACCCGAAGGAGCAGGTGTGACCACGTCCACCGGCACGCTGTCCGTCGACGACGGCGCTGCCCACACCGTCCGCGAGATCACCCAGCAGCCCGATCTGTGGCGGGAGGTCGACCGGATCGTCGCCGCCTCCCGGGAGACGCTGGACGCCTTTCTCCGCCCGCTCACCGCCCGCGGTGACCTGCGCGTGGTCCTCACCGGCGCCGGTACCTCCGCGTTCGCCGGCCGGGTTCTCCAGCCGGCGCTGGCCCGGGACCTGGGGCGGCGGGTGGACGCTGTCGCCACCACCGACCTGGTGGCGGACCCCCGCGGCTGCCTCGCCGAGGACGTGCCCACACTGCTGGTCTCCTTCGCGCGGTCGGGCGACAGCCCGGAGTCCGTGGCCGCCACTGTCCTCGCCGACCGGATGCTGTCCGAGGTCCACCACCTCGTGATCACCTGCAACGAGCAGGGCCGGCTGGCGCGGGAGCACACCGGGCGGCCGTCGTCCCACGTGCTGCTGATGCCGCCCGCAGCCAACGACCGCGGCTTCGCCATGACGTCGAGCTTCACCTGCATGACGCTGGCCGCGCTGCTCGCCCTCGGCGGTGAGGCGTACACCGGGGTCGCCGAACGCCTGGCGGCGGCGGTCGAGTCGATCACCGGCAAGGAGGCCGTCGACCGCACCGCGGGCGCCCTCGTCGATCGCGCCCCCGAGCGCATCGTCTTCCTGGGCAGCGGGTCGCTGAAGGGGCTCGCCGAGGAGTCGGCGCTGAAGGTGGTCGAGCTCACCGGGGGAGCCCTGGTGACCGTCGCGGACTCCTCGATGGGCTTCCGGCACGGTCCCAAGGCGGTGCTCAACGACCGCACGGTGGCGGTCGTGTACCTGTCGAACGATCCGTACACCCGCCGGTACGACCTGGACATCGCCGCGGAGCTGCGCGGGAACCTCCCCCCGCGGAGCGTCGTCACCGTCTCGGCGGACCTCGGCGACGGCACGGAGGGCAGCGGCGACGACGCCTGGCTGCTCCCCGGCCTCGGCGGCGTCCCGGACGTGGCCCTGGCGCTGTCCGCGGTGGTGTACGCGCAGCTCATCGCGCTCCGCGCGTCCCAGGCCCGGGGCCTGCGCCCGGACAACCCCTTCCCCGCGGGTGAGGTGAACCGCGTCGTGGCGGGCGTGACACTGCACGAACTGCGGGACTGAACCGCGGGACTGGACCACAGGACTGAACCACAGGACTGAACCGCAGGGCCGACCGAGACAGGTCAGACAGATCAGACGGATCAGACGGCGCAGACGAGTGCGCCGGACGGAGGTACAACGATGTTCCTAGGCGTCGACGGCGGGGGTACGAAGACCGCGTTCTGCCTGATCGACCGGTCCGGAGAGGTGGTGGCCAGGGCCGAGGCACCAGGCTCGTACTACTTCTCGCAGGGCATCGACCTCGTAGGCCGGGTGCTGAAGGAGGGCGTGGGCGCGATCTGCGCGGCGTCCGGGCTCACACCGGGCGACTTCGAGTACGCCTTCTTCGGTCTGCCGGGCTACGGCGAGGCCGCGGGCGACCTGCCCGTGCTGGACGCCACCCCGCGAGAGGTGCTCGGGCACGACCGCTACGCGTGCGACAACGACATGGTCTGCGGCTGGGCGGGATCGCTCGGCGCCGTCGACGGCGTCAACGTCATCAGCGGCACCGGCTCGATGACGTACGGCGAGCGGCGGGGCGAGGGCGTCCGGATCGGCGGCTGGGGCGAGATCTTCGGCGACGAGGGGTCCGCGTACTGGATCGCGATCCGCGGCCTCAACGCCTTCTCCCGGATGAGCGACGGACGGCTGCCGGAGGGCCCCCTGAGCGGGGTGTTGAGGCGCCGGCTGGAGCTCGCCTCCGACCTCGACGTGATCGACGTCGTCCACAACAGGTGGCAGGGCGACCGCGGCCGGATCGCCGCGCTCAGCCGCTCGGTGGCCGAGGCGGCCGAGGCGGGCGACGAGGTCGCCGCCGCGATCCTCCGCGAGGCCGGCCAGGAGCTCGCCCGGCTCGTCGACGTCACCCGCGAGCGGCTCGGGTTCGGCCCGGAGGAGACGGTCCCGGTCTCCTACTCCGGCGGGACGTTCGGGGCCGGCCCGGTCCTGGAGGCGTTCACCGCCGGGCTGCGGGATCGGTTCTCCTCCTACGAACTGCGTCACCCTCTGTACGAGCCGGTCGTGGGTGCCGCTCTCTACGCGGCGAAACTCGCCGGATCCCCGCTTCCGCCGGCCGCGCTCGACGCGCTGCGTGCGATCCCCGGCTCCCCCGCCTCCCGAGAGGACGACCGATGAAGAACGGCAAGAACAGCTGGATCCTGTACGCGTCGCTGCTGGTCCTGTTCTGGGGCGTGTGGGGGGCCTTCTCCAGCGAGCCGAACAGCAGGTACGGCTACCCCAACGAGATGATCTACATCATCTGGGCGTTCACGATGCTCATCCCCGCGTACTTCGCGATGCGCGGCAACAGATTCGACCGGCGGCCGATCGCCGCCGTCTACGGGCTGATCGCCGGCCTGACCGGAGCCGGAGGGCAGCTGCTGCTGTTCCGGGCGCTCGCCGACGGCCCGGCGTACCTGGTCTTCCCGCTGGTCTCGCTCTCCCCGGTGATCACCGTCCTGATGGCGACGGTACTGCTGCGCGAGCGGATCACCCGACTCGCGGTCGTGGGCGTGGTGCTGGCGCTGGTGGCGATCGTGCTGCTGAGCATCCCCGGCGGCGGCGGCGGCTCCACCGCGCACGGCCCGTGGCTGCTGATGGCGATCGGGATCTGCGTCGCCTGGGGAGTGCAGGCCTTCTGCATGCGCAAGGCGGCACTCGTCGGCGTCAACGACGCGACGACCTTCGGCTGGATGACCATCAGCGGTCTGCTGCTGGTTCCGGTGGCTGTCGCCATGATGGGCGGGTTCCCCACCCACTACCCCTGGCAGGCGCCGACCCTCACCGCCGTCACCCAGGTCCTCAACGCGGTCGGCGCGCTGTTCCTGGTGATGGCGTTCAGCCGGGGCAAGGCCTCGGTGGTGGCCCCGATCACCAACGCGCTGGCCCCGGTGCTGACCATCGCGCTGTCCCTGGCGGTCTACCAGACGCTGCCCAGCGTCTGGGGCGCCATCGGCATCGTCCTCGCCCTCGGCGGCTCGACGTTGATGGTCTACAGCGACGAGAAGAGCGGCGAGGACCCCGTGGCCCCGGGCGCGCTGGACGACGACACCCCGGCCGGCGCTGCTTCCACCGCGCAGAGGCTCTGACCGACCCGGGGCGCGGCCGGCGGACACCGGCCGCGCCCCAGCGACCGCGCCCCACCGGCCGCGCCCCACCGGCCGCACCCCACCGACCGTCAAAGTGACAGGAAAGCGAGGGGATCGCCCCATGTCCCTGGTACCGACCCGTGATCTCGTCTCGAAGGCGGCCGCGGCCGGCCGGGCCGCCGCGGCGTTCAACGTGATCACGCTGGAGCACGCCGAGGCGATCACCGCCGGCGCGTCGGCGGCGGGGACGGCGGTGATCCTGCAGATCAGCGAGAACGCCGTGCGCTTCCACGGCGGGCGGGTCTCGCCGATCGCCCGGGCCGCGGCCGAGGTCGCCCGCGGCTGCGACGTCGACGTCGCCCTCCACCTGGACCACGTGACCGACCTGCGGCTGCTGCACACGGCGGCCGAGGCGGGCTTCTCCTCCGCGATGTTCGACGCCGGGGCCCAGCCGTACGCCGAGAACCTCGCCGCCACCCGTGCCGCCGCACAGTGGGCCCACGGCGCCGGGGTGTGGCTGGAGGCCGAACTCGGCTACGTGGGCGGCAAGCCCGACGCCCCCGCGAGCGCCCATGCGGCCGGGGTGCGCACCGACCCGCGGGAGGCGGCGGCCTACGTCGCCGACACCGGGGTGGACGCGCTGGCCGTCGCCGTCGGCAGCAGCCATGCGATGACGGAGCGGTCGGCCGCCCTGGACCACGAACTGATCGGACGGCTCCGGGACGCGGTCCCCGTACCGCTGGTCCTCCACGGTTCGTCCGGGGTCGGGGACGACGAACTGCGCCGGGCCGTCCGGGCGGGCATCGCCAAGGTCAACGTCGGTACGGCCCTCAACATCGCCTTCACCCGCGCGGTCCGCGAGACCCTGGCGGAGAAGCCCGACCTGACCGACCCCCGCGGCTACCTCGCCCCCGGCCGCGACGCCATGGCGGAGACGGTGCGGGCGCTGCTGGGTGTGGTGAGCGGCTGAGTCCCTCGGGTGTGCGGCTGGGCGAGGGGCAGGGCCTGGCTCAGTCCCGGTCGAGGGTGCGGGGGAAGCCGAAGCGGGGGAGGAGTCCCAGGTTTCCGAAGCGGGTGAGGGCGTGGACGCGGTCGCCTCGGAGGGTGAGGACGATCAGGCCGTTGGCGCGCCAGAGGGGCGCGGCCGGGTCGGGGAGGTAGAGGACCAGGGCGGGCTGGCCGTTGGCCCGGGTGGGCAGCAGTTTGAGGTCGTGATCCCGGTGGGTCCGGCGGAGGAAGCCGGCGACGGCCACGGGGCCGCGCAGTTCGAGGGGCTCCGGCGGCATGGTGAGGCGCACGTCTTCGGTGAGGGTGGCGACGAGTGCGTCCAGGTCCAGCCGTTCGAAGGCGGTGACGAACCGCTCGACGACGGCGGCCTCGGCGGGGGACCGCGGCAGCGGCACCTCGTGCGGGTCGGGCGGCTGCGGCAGGTTGCCCCGGGCGCGGAGGAGGGCGCTGTTGACGGCTGCCGGGGTGGTGCCGAGGATCTCGGCGGTCTCCGCGGCGGGGAAGCCGAGGACGTCCCGGAGGACCAGGACGGCCCGCTGCTGCGGCGGAAGGTGCTGCAGGCCCGCCACGAACGAGAGGGCGATCGACTCCCGGGCCGCGTACCGGGCCTCGGGGCCTCGGGTCTCGCCGTCCGGATCGTCCGGGTAGGGCTCCAGCCACCACGGCTCCTCGGACCGCACCGGCCCCGGCGGAGTGGCCCGTTGCGGGCGGCGGGACTCGCCGCGCAGGTGGTTCAGGCAACGGGTGGTGGCGATCCGGTACAGCCACGCCCGAAGCGCCCGGCCGTCGAACCGGCCGAGTGAGCGCCATGCGGTCAACAGAGCCTCCTGGAGGACGTCCTCGGCGTCCTGCACGGACCCGAGCAGCCGGTAGCAGTGCGCCTGCAACTCGCCGCGGTAGGGGCCGACCAGTTCGCTGAACGCCTCGCCGTCGCCGGCCCGGGCACGGGCGAGGGCCGTGTCGGTCATGGCACCGCTCCTTTCACCGGCCGGCGGACGCCCGCCCGGCCCGGCGGCTTGCGCCTCTGGAAGTGAAACCCCGGCGGCGGCCCGAACTCATCGGTGAATCGGCGGGAGATCCGGTGTTCTTCCTTGCGGGCCCGATCCATGGCGATCACTCGCGGCCGCCGCGGAACACAAGGACCGTGGCGACCGCGGGGCCGTGGAGCCGCCCCCGCCGGCTGAGACCCCCGATGTGCGGGGGCCCTGCTCGGCGGCCGAATCCGACCGGCACTGTGGAGACCCGAATGCAGAACCACCTCAGGACCGCCGTCGTCACCGGGGCCAGCCGCGGCTTCGGGCGGGCGATCGCCGCCGCGCTCGTGGCCGGTGGCACCGACGTCGTCGGCATCGCCCGCAACGGACCGGAGCTGGACGCCGTGCGCGGCGAGCTCGGTCCGGCGTTCACCCCCGTCGCCGGGGACGCCACCGGCGACGCCCTCGCCGAGGAGGTGATCCGTACCCGCCGGCCCGGTCTGCTGGTGCTCAACGCCGGGGCCACGCCCCCGATGGCTCCCGTGCAGGAGCAGACCTGGGAGTCCTTCAGCCGCAACTGGGAGGTCGACACCCGCCATGTCTTCGCCTGGACCGGGGCCGCACTGCGGGCGCCGCTGGCCCCGGGCAGCGTGGTGCTCTCGGTGTCCAGCGGAGCCGCTCTGGGGGGTTCCCCGCTCAGCGGCGGCTACGCCAGCGCCAAGGCGGCCATCCGGTACCTGCGCCAGTACGGCGACGAGGAGGCGCGGCGGGCCGGGCTGGGCATCCGGTTCGTCACCCTGCTGCCGGACATGACCCCGGCCGGCGGGGTCGGCGAGGCCGGTGTCACCGGTTACGCGGCCCGGACGGGGGTGAGCCGGGAGGCCTTCATCGAGGGCCGGCAGCCGATCCTCACCCTGGAGCGGATCGGCAGGGCTGTGGTGGAGCTCGCCGGGACGCCGGACAGCGGTCCGGAGTACCGGATCGGCGGCGCCGGACTGTCCCCGGTCGGCTGATCCCGCGCCCGCCGGAGGCTGCCGGGCAGCCTCCGGCGGGGTGGCCGTAGACTCCCCGGGCTCGTGAAATCGCATGAGCATTCGTCAGAAGGGGAGTGGGGATGCGCCTTGCGGTGCGTGTTTCCGCGACGGCCGCCGTGTTGGCGGGCCTGCTCGGGATGGTGCCGCTGGCTACCGCGCAGAGCGCGGAGGCGGCGACGGTGAGCTGTACCGGCAAGACCCTGGGCGGCACGGGCAACCTCTCGGGCAGCCCGGTCGCCCGCAAGCTGAACCAGAAGATCTGGACGCAGGCGACCATCAAGAACGAGACCGCCTACGCGCAGAACGGCGTGTTCTACGACTACGAGATCGCCGCTCCCTCCAACCGGCACACCACGGCACCGGACATCTGGTGGCACGTGCTGGGCGGCACCTGGCACTACATGCCGCTGACCTGGCACGCCGCCGTCAAGGGCGGCAGCGACGCGTACTGGATCAGCGGCGACTCGGGGATCGGCAACCTGGCCGCCCACGCGTCCCGGACGGTGCAGTTCGCCATCCTCTTCAAGTCGGGCTCGGCGACCGGAAGTTACCTCGGCACGACGTGGCTGGGCTCGAAGAGCTGCGGCTACACCGGGCTCGGCCACCTCGACGAGAACTTCGCCTATCAGTGACCGGCCGGTCGGCCGGCGCGGATCCTGCGGTGCCCAGGACGGCCGGGCCCGGGTACCTCTCGTACCCGGGCCGTCCCAGGCGCCGTCCGCGGCCACGGTCGGTCAACCGGCGCACCGCTCGCCGGGTGGACACCGCCTGGTAGACGTCCACGGCCTCAGGACAGCCAGTCGGTGTAGTGGGTGGCGGCGATGTGGGCGTCGCCGGGGGCGGTGAGGACGTCGCCGCGGACGACGGCGAACATCCCCGCGGAGTCGTCGGTGACCACGGTGCGGCCGTCGCCCTTGGCGGCCACGGTGAGCCGGCCGAGCTCGTCGAGGGGGTAGACGTCGGGGCCCGCGATGTTGCGCACGCCGTTCAGCGGGCTGCCCGCCGCGACCTCGGCGACGGCGGCGGCGACCTCGGCGGCCGCGATCGGCTGGATCGGGGTGCGCGGCAGGCGGACGGTGTCCCCCTCGGTGGTCATCGCCAGGGTGGCGTCCATGAACTCCATGAACTGCGTGGCCCGGACGATGGAGTAGGGGATCGGGCCGGCCTTGAGGATGTCCTCCTGGAGCACCTTCGCCCGGTAGTAGTCCAGCTCGGGCACCTGGTCCACGCCGACGATGGAGAGGATGACGAAGTGCCCGGCGCCGGCCTTCGTGCTCGCCGCGACCAGGTTGTCCATCGAGGTACGGAAGAAGGCGGGCGAGGCGTCGTCGAAGGTCGGCGAGTTGGTCAGGTTGAGGACGACGTCGGCGCCGGCGAGCGCCGCGTCCAGCCTTTCGCCGGAGAGGATGTCCACACCTGTGGACAGGGAGTGCGGTACGGCCTGGTGGCCGGCGGCGTCGAGGTCCTTCACGACCTGCGAACCGATCAGTCCGGTTCCGCCTACGACTGCGAACTTCATGGTGGTTCCCTCTTTCGGGTCGGTCGGCGCTACTCGTCCACGCCGGCTGTTCCTCGCGGCTGTTCCTCGCGCCGCTGTTGCTCGAAACCGTGGCTGTGGTGGCGGGCGAGCGGGTCCAGCGCCGCCCTGTCGCTGTGGAGTGTCCCGGTCATCGGCGCTTCTCCCGCCGGTCGTCGTCCCCGGGGTCCGGCCGGGGGCGGCGGAGCGCCCCGTGGAGCACGGTGTCCACGGTCGCGCGGAGGAGGTCGGCCGCGGTGCGGTCGAGGGTGCGCGGCAGGTGGGAGTTGAGCAGCCGCTCCAGAGCCCCGCGGGTGATCTCGCCGAGGAGTTCCGGCGGGGCCGGCAGCAGTCCCCGCCGGTGGCCCTCGCGGAACAGCTCGTCCAGCCGCCGGTAGACGGTCTCGTCCAGGCGCTGTTCCGCGTACCGGCGCAGCTCCGTCTCGCCGCGGCCGGTGGCGAGCTGGGGGGCGCCGATCCGCGCCATCTCCTCGCCCGCGGCGATCAGCAGGCGCTCCACCCGGATCTCGAAGGGGCCCTCCTCGGCCTCCCTCTCCGCCGCCGCAAGTGTGCGCTCAACGGCGGCGAACCGGCGGTCCAGGACGGCGGTCAGCAGGCTGCGCTTGTCCGGGAAGTGGCGGTAGATCGTCTTCTTGCTCATGCCGAGCTCGCGGGCGAGGTCGTCCATGCTCACCCGGCCGGAGCCGGGTGCGAGGAAGAGCCGGTCGGCGGCCGAGACGATGGCCTCGGCGCGGGGCTCGACCCGGGGCTCGGCGCCGGGCTCGCCCCCCTCGGCGGAGGAAACTCCAGAAACTGATCGCGTTTCCATGGTTTCCATGGTGATCCCGGGCCGGAGGGGTGTCAAGGCGGGCCCGGCCCGCGCGTCAGTGGGTCAGCGAGTAGACGCCGAAGGCGACGGCCGCGACCGCCGCGCCGATGACGAGGAGGATCACCGTGCAGACCGCGCAGAGAAGGGCGAGCTGGCAGGTGCGCACCACGAAGCGCGGGAGGAGGCCCGGCTGGGGCGGCTGGCGCCGCCCGTGCGCGGTGGGTATCGCCTGTCGGGTGGATCGTGACACGGGATCTCCGAGCTTGGGTCGTACGGGCTCCGCAGTGTGGCCCGGCGGCAGGATGCTAACCGGGGATGTTGAGAGCTGAGGAGATCACGCCGCGATTCCGCTGTGCGGATCGGGTGCCGACGCGGTGGAGCCGGCCCCCTGGCGGGAGCCGGCTCCGGGCGGGGGACAGACCCGCGCCGCTCAGCGCGGGGCGGGCTCGGCCGGGGTGTCCCAGGGGATCCGGTGGCGCTGGACCGGGCCGAGGCTGCGTTCCGGACGCATGGCGGTGGCCAGCATCAGGCGCATCAGGAAGGGCATCAGCGCGGTGGCCACCGCGCCGGGGGCCTTGGCGTGGTTGATCCGGGCGGCGGAGGCGGCGATCCGCTCCACCCGGGGGCGCCGGTGGTGCTCGTACGCGGCGAAGGCGGCCTCCGGGGTGGGCAGGTCGCGGAGGCAGCGGGCGAGTTCGACGGCGCTCTCGACGGCCAGCGAGGCGCCCTGGCCGGAACTGTTGGAGGGGGCGTGGACGGCGTCGCCGACCAGCGCCATCCGGCCGCGGTGCCAGTGCGGCACCTTCGGCATGATCTGTGCCGAGCCGTTGATCTGCAGTTTCCCCGGTTCGATGCTCCGGACCAGGTCGCCGGCGGGACTGTCCTCGCCGTAGGCCTCGCGGAGCCGGGCCAGCCACTCCTCGGCCGGGACGGCCCGCGCCTCGGCGAGGCTCATCGGCTCGGGCTGCGGGAGGTTGGCGCCCCAGTGGGTGCGGCCGTCCGGGAGCCGCCAGTAGAGGTAGTAGGCCTGCCTGCCGAAGGTGAACCGCATCGAGCAGGGCGGAGTGGGGACCTCGCGGTCCACAGTGGCCTCGAAGCTGAGGGTGCCGGTGTAGTCCGGGCCGGGCGCCTCCGGGTCGATCAGGGTGCGGACGGTGGAGTGGACGCCGTCGGCGCCGATCAGGACGTCGGCGGTCGCGGTGCTGCCGTCGGCGAAGTGGGCGACGACCCGGTCCTCCTTCTCCTCGGCGGAGACCAGCCGCTTGCCGTACTCGAAGCGGATGCCTTCGGCCGCCGCGCGGTCGTGGAGGGCCGTGTGCAGCTCGTGCCGGTACACCAGCTGCAGCGGCGGCAGGTCGGCGAGCCGGGGGAGGACCATCTCGCGGCGGCGGCCGAAGGCCAACGCGGTCTCGGTGATCGGGAGGGCGATCCCCTCCACGGTCTCCCGGGCGCCGACGACGCCGAGCGCGGCCAGGCCGTTGGGGGCGATCGCCAGGGTCCCGCCGACGCCCGCGGCGGTGGTCGGGTAGGCCTCGTGGACCGTCGCCTCGATGCCGGCGCGGCGCAGCGCCATGGCGGTCACGGGGCCGGCGATGCCGCCGCCGACGACCAGCGCGGTGCGGACGCAGGGGGGGACGGAAGGTGCGTTGGACACTGCTGCTCCCAGGGTGCGAACTCGGTTTCGGTGGGTTCGGAACCGTCCTGGGGAGGGAGCCCGGTTATTCTTGCCGTGCCACTTCGGATCCGGGATCCGCTCACCGCGGGGGTCGGTTCGGGGTAGGGGCCCTGGTCTCGGTGCTGCAACACCTGGCCGGGGCCTTCTCTCGTCTGCGGGTGGTTCAGTCCGTGCCGCCGTGCTTCGCCGGTTCTGCCGGTTCGGCCAGTTCGGCCGGGGGCTCGCCGGTCTCGTGCCAGGTCCGCCAGACGGCCAGCTGGGGGAAGGAGCCGGACTCCAGCTCCTCGATCAGTCCGCGGATCCAGTCCGACTCCGCCTGAAGGACGGCGAGTTGGTACTCGTCCTCGATCAGGAAGAGGCGGGGGACCGTGCTGCCGTACCGCTCCATCGAGGCGCGGGCCTCGGCGGTGGACCGCTCCAGGGAGGCGAGCCGCCGGCGCAGCAGCTCCGTCGCCTCGTCCGGCGGCAGGGTGGCCAGGACGGAGAGTCCGGCCTTGAAGCGGGTGTGCTCGGTCTCCGGCACGGAGACCAACTCGCGTACCCAGTCCACCAGTTCGGCGTGGCCGGCCTCGGTGATCCGGTAGACGGTCCGCTCCGGGCGGCCGCCCTCCCGGGTGGTGTCCTCGACCTCCAGGAAGCCGTGCTTGGTCAGGTTCCGCACGACCGTGTAGAGCGATCCCCACTTGATCGGCATGTCCGCGTCCTTGCCGCGGGCGCGCAGCAGGGAGGCCATCTCGTAGGGGTGCATGGGCCGTTGGACGACCGTGGCCAGCACCGCGAGGGCGAGGAGGTTTGCCACTGGGCGCCGCTTGGCCATCGCCGCTGCTCCTTCGCTCTTATTTGTTCACGAGTACTTGTCGACGAGTATGCGAGGGAGGCGGACACCTGGCAAGGGGTTTGCGCGATTTCCCGACGGCCAGTCAAGTCGGGTCGGCGGAGCGGAAGTTGGGGTCGCGGGACGGGTGTGGCCGGAGACGGCGGACGGGGTGGATGGGGCTGTTGGATATCGCTTTCGTATCAGTGGCCTGTGGAACGGTTTACGACAGAACCTGGCTGCTTTTTTGTGCGTAGGCTCCGGCGGTACCTGCACGCGCAGGTTTCCGCGCAGTCACGCGGTGAAACCGGAGTGAAGGACGGGCATGCCAAAGGGGAGTGCACATGGTCGGCGGTCCATACCGCTCAAGGCGAAGGCCTGGATCGGGGTCGGCACGGTCCTGGTAGCCGGCGGCGGGATCGCCGCCGTCGCCTACGCCGGCACCGACGGGAGCGGCGCGAACGCGGCGCTGCGCGGCCACGCCCGAGTCGCCGCCAAGCTGGCGGCCACCACGCTCGCGGATCTTCCCTCCGGCTCCTCGCTGCGTCTCGGCGGCCGGTACGCCGGGGCTCCGGCGGCGGGTCTCGGGCAGCGCTCGACCTCGCCGTTCAACCTGGTCGGGGTCTCCTGGACGGACCCGCACGCGCAGATCTCGGGCACCGTCCAGATCCGCACCAAGAGCATGTCCACCGGCGCCTGGACGGACTGGCAGTCCGTGGACGCGAGCGACACCGCGCCGGACCCGGGCGCCGCCGAGGGCCGGACCGAGCACGGCTCCACCGAGCCGCTGTGGACCGGGCCGTCCGACGGCGTCGAGGTGCGGGTGCTCTCCGACAAGCCGGGCCGGGCGCTGCCCAAGGGGCTGCGGCTCAACCTGGTCTCCTCCGGCGACCTGGGGACGGTGACCCGCACCGACTCGTCCTCCGCCGGCTCGCCCTCCGGATCGGGGATGCAGGCGGCCGGGTACGCGATGGACGCGACCGCGACCGCCACTGACTCGGCCTCCGCCACCGACTCGGCCACCGCCACGGACAGCGCGTCGGCCAGCGCGAGCGCCTCGGCGAGCGACACCGGTTCGGCGAGCGCGAGCACCAGCACCAGCGCTTCCGCCTCCGCCAGCGCCACCACCAGCCCCACCGCGACCGTCCCGCCCGCGCCCACCTCCACCGCGCCCAAGCCGCCCATCGTGGACCGGGCCGGCTGGGGCGCCGACGAGACCCTGCGCGAGCAGACGCTGCCGGACTACTCGCCGGACGGCGTCAAGGAGATGTGGGTCCACCACACCGACCAGACCAACAGCTACGTCTGCAGCACCGACCCGACCAACGCCAACGGATCGGCCGCCCTGATCCAGGCCGACTACACGTACCACGTGCAGGTCAACGGCTGGCGGGACCTGGGCTACAACTTCATGGTCGACAAGTGCGGCACCATCTTCGAGGGCCGCTGGGGAGGCCTGGACAACGGCGGCGGTGAGGCCCTGCCGGTGATCGGCGCCCACACCTACGGGTGGAACACCGACACGATGGGCGTGGCCGTCCTCGGCACCTACACCACCACCAGCGCCCCGACCGCCGTCCTCACCTCGCTCGCCGCGCTCGCCGACTGGAAGTTCGGCATGTACGGCATCGACCCCGCGCAGCTGACGTACCTGACGGCCGGCTTCACCCAGAACGCCGCGACCAACGGCTACAAGTCCACCAGCACCACGCCGCGGCACTTCGTCGCCGGCCAGGTCTACGACTTCCCGGCGATCTCCGGCCACCGCGACGGCTACGCCACCGAGTGCCCGGGCGACGACCTGTACGCGCAGCTGGCGAGCATCCGCAGCTACGCCGAGGGCCCCGCGCCCGCGCCCGCGGTCACCGGGATGACCGGGGCGAACAAGAACGGCAGCACCTGGTACACCACCGGCAAGGCGACCGTCACCTGGTCGGAGAGCTGGCCGTCCGCGCTGCTGCGGAGGTTCGACGTGCTGGTCGACGGCAAGGTGGTGGCCAGCCCGAGCGCGAGCACCCGCTCGCTGGCGCTCAGCCTGGCGGCCGGCACCCACTCGGTCACCGTCCGCGCGGTGCACGCCCGCGGCGGGACCAGCACCTCGGCGGCGGCCACCGTCGTCGCGGACACCACCAAGCCGGTCTTCACCACCGCGCCGAACGCGGCCCTGCGCACCGGCACGGTCTCCAGCACCTCGGCCCCGGTCGGCGTGAACTGGAAGGCGACGGACAACACCGCGCTGCGCACCTTCGCCGCGACCAGCCCGAGCACCGGCAACTTCGCGCTGAGCACCACCTACTGGAACGCCTGGGCCAAGGTCGGCGCCAGCACCACCTGGGCGTTCAAGGCGACCGACTGGGCGGGCAACTACGCCACCGCCTCGGTGGCCCGCAGCACCTCGATCGTCCAGGAGACCTCGACCACCCGGACCGGCACCTGGACCAAGCGGTCGAGCTCCAGCTACCTGGGCGGCTACTCGTACAGCAGCGGCAGCAAGGGCGCCTCGATCAGCTGGACCTTCACCGGCCGGTCGGTGGCCTGGGTGGTCTCCCGGGCCTCCACCTCCGGGCAGGTCTACGTCTACGTGGACGGGGTGAAGCTGTCCACGGTGGACCTGAAGTCCGCCAGCACCCTCTACCGCCAGGCGATCTGGACCAAGTCCTGGTCGAGCAGCGGCACCCACACCCTGAAGATCGTGGTCGTCGGCACCAGCGGCCGGCCCACCATCACGACGGACGGGATCGTCGTCCTGAAGTGACCTGCGGAAACGACAGGGCCCCGTCGCCGGCAGGTTCGGCGGCGGGGCCCTGTCGTTTCCGGGTCAGGGGCGGGGCTCGGACAGCGGGGCGGACGCGGTCGTCTCTGCGTTCTCGGCGGTCTCTGCGTTCTCGGCAGACGCGACGCGGCTGTGCCGGCGGCCGTAGAAGTAGTAGAGGACCAGTCCGGCGGCCATCCAGGCGAGGAACCGGACCCAGGTGACCAGGGGCAGGCTCAGCGCCAGGATCACGCAGAGCACGATGGCCAGCACCGGGACGAACGGCACCCACGGGGTGGTGAAGGCCCGCGGCTGGTCGGGCTGGGTGCGCCGGAGCCGCATGACGCCGAGGCAGACGATCACGAACGAGATCAGCATGCCGATGTTGCCGAGCTCGGCGAGGTCGTTGATCGGCAGCAGGGCGGTCATCAGCGCGACCGCGATGCCGAGCGGCCAGACCACCCGGCGCGGGCTGCGGGTGACCGGGTGGACGTGCGAGAACCACTCCGGGATCAGCCGGTCGCGGCTCATCGCCAGGAAGACCCGGGACTGCCCGAGCATCATGATCATCACCACGGTGGTGAGACCGCAGATCGCGCCGAGTCCGATGACCCGGCTCGCCCAGTGGGCGCCGACCGCCTCCAGCGCACCGGTGATCGGCGCCGCGTTGTCGAGCCTGGTGTAGTGCTCCATGCCGGTGACCACGACGGCGACCGCCATGTAGAGGAGGGCGCAGACCGCGACGGTGGCGCTGAGCGCCCGGGGCATGGTGCGGCGCGGGTCGCGGGCCTCCTCCGCGCTGGAGGCCATGATGTCGAAGCCGGAGTAGGCGCCGAAGACGATGGCCCCGCCGGTGAGGACGCCCGCCGCCCCGAAGCTGGCGTTGAGCCCCAGGCCCAGCTTGCTCAGCAGCGGCTCCTGCCAGAGGCTGCCGCCCGCGGCGGCGGCCTTGCCCGCCGGGACGAAGGGCGACCAGTTGGCGCTGTGGAGGTGCTGCACGCCGATCACCAGGAAGAGGGCCACCGCGGCCAGCTTCACGAAGGTCATCACCAGGTTGGCCCGGGCGGTGGTGCGGATCCCCGCGGCCAGCACGGCGGTGAGCACCAGGACCACCAGCACCGCGGGGACGTTGAGGGTGGCCGTGGGGCCGGCGATCGCCGAGGGCAGGTGGACGCCGAAGGAGCCCAGGAAGTCAGTGACGTACTGGGACCAGCCGGTGGCCACCGCTCCGGCGCCCATCGTCATGTCCAGGATCAGGTCCCAGCCGATGATCCAGGCCACCAGCTCCCCGAGCGACACATACGCGTAGGTGTACGCGCTGCCGGCCACCGGGACGGTGCTGGCGAACTCGGTGTAGCAGAGCGCGACCAGGAAGGTGGCCACCGCGCCCAGCAGATAGGAGAGGACGATGCTGGGCCCGGCGTAGCGGGCCGCGGCGGTGCCGGTGAGCACGAAGATGCCGGCTCCCACGGTCACGCCGATGCCCATCAGCGTCATCTGCAACGGCCCCAGGGCCCGGGTGAGCCGGGTGCTCGCGGCATCGGCGTCGGCGATGGTCGCCGCGATCGACTTTCTTCGCGTCATGGTGGTCCTCGACGGTGGGGGGTGCACGGGTTGTCCGATGACATGGCGAATGTTGCGGCAAGTTAGCAGTTCGCTCCCGGCTAAAGGAAGGGATTCCGGAATAGTCGTCGGATGACTTGGCCGAGGAGGGGGTGGAAAGGCGGGAGGAGGAGGGGCGCCGGGGGAAAGCGCGGTCTTCGCCGATCGGCGGGCGCGGGGACCGGGCTCGGCTAGCATGCCGTCCGGTGCCGGGGAGGTGTGAGGGTTGTCGTACTACCAGCCGGGGGGCCGCGGGCCCGACCCGCGTGGCCTGGGTGACCTGGGTGATCCGCGCGGTACGGAGTCCGGCCGGCAGGCCTTCGCGGAGACGGGCGACTCGGCCCACCGGCACCGCAGGCGGACCTTCGTGGTCGGGGCGGTGGCCGCGGCCATGGTGCTGGCCGGGACCGGGGTCGCGATAGCCCAGCTGGTGGACGGGCCCGGGTCCGGGTCGGGGAGCCGGGTGACCGCCCAGGAGCGGACCACCGCCGCGGGCTCGGCGGACGCCGGCGCGGGGGCGGGGTCCGCGGCTGCGGCCGGGGCCGGCTCCGCCGCGGAGAAGGGGGGCTCGCCGGGCGCCTCCTCCGGGGGCGGCACGGGAGCGGCGGGCTCGCCGCCCGCCTCGGCGACGGCCGGTGCCGGCTCGGCGGGGAGTGGTACGGGCAGCCAGGGCGGCGCCGGGGGCACAGGCGGCGCGGGAGGCTCGGCGCCCAGCCCGGGGGCCACCCCCACCCGCGTCGCGGGGCCGGAGGCGCTCAGCGCCGAGGACGTGCTGTACGCCTCGACGATCCAGGTGGGCGGGCGGACGTACACCCGGGAGCTGGCCGCCGAGAAGAGTCCCTGCTGGCTCGCCACCACCGGGCTGCTGGGGGACATCCTGGCGCCCGACGGCTGCACCCAACTGCTGCGCGCCACCTGGGTCTCCGGCGACCGGGCGGTCACCGTCGGGGTGGGGGTGCTGCCGGACGCGGCGGCCGCGCAGGCGGCCGACGCGGTGTACGCCGGGCACGTCGAGCCGCTGCACGGCGGCAGCGTGCCGGGCTTCTGCCCGGACCAGGTCCCCTGCGCGCTGCGGCACGGCGCCTACGGGCGGTTCACCTACTACGTCATCGCGGGTCCGGTCGGCTCGGCCGCCGGGGCCGGGGATCCGGCGTCGGTGGCGGCGGCCGAGCAGTTGGGCGCGTTCGCGGTGGAGGCGCTCAAGCGCCAGTAGCGCCGCGGCCTTCGGGGCCGGTACGGCGGTACTCGGCGGAACCGGTCCTGGTCACCAGGCCGAGGTCGGCGAGGAGGCGCCGGAGCCGGGCGGTGTCCGGATCGGCCTGCGCGAGGAGCTCGTTGACCTCCGCCTCGGTGAGGCACCGGTCGTCCGGCAGCAGTTCGGCGGCCGCGGCGGCGACGGCCCGCAGGTCGGCCGGGTTCCGGGGATAGGTGGTCAGCCGGCCGTGGGTGAGGTACCGGCGGAGCGGCGAGCCCGGCGGGACGATCCGGCCGAGGGCCGTCAACTCGCCCAGCTCCGAGGAGAGTTCGGAGAGGGAGTCGAACCGGGCGCGGAAACCGCCGTCCTGGCGGACGACCGGTCCGGCCTCGATCAGGCGGCCGAGCTCCTTGGAGAGCGTCCTGGCGTCCAGCCCGGTGCTGCGCTCGGCGAGGTCGGCGAGGCGCGCCGGCGATCCGTCCGCCCCCGCTTCGGCCACCGCGTTCAGCAGTGCCAGCCGACGCGGATGGGCGAGCGCCAGCAGTACCTCGGCCGCCCGCGCGAGGACGGCGGAAGGACCGGCGTTCGGACCGGCGGACGGACCGTCGGAACGACGGCCGGCAGCGCCGACGGCAGCGCCGACGGCAGCGCCGACGGCAGCGGAGTCGGTGATCGGCATGCCGCGACCCTAGCCAGCCCCCACCCGCCCGGGCATCCCGATTTCCGGGGCGCCCGGGACAGCTGGGACGGGCCGAGCGCCTCCGCCGGGCCGGCAGGGGCAGGGCGGACGGGCGGTGACCTCGTCGGGGGGATGTGGCACCCTCGACGAGGTGGTGGCCACTGCGCACCCGTTCCGGGGCGCAAGTCGAGTCATCCCGTCTGTTCCGAGGAGCGCGCATGTCTCGCGACGAGATCGTCCGCACCATGTTCAAGTCGAAGATCCACCGGGCCACGGTGACCGAGGCGAACCTCCACTACGTCGGGTCGGTCACGGTCGACGCCGAGCTGATGGAGGCCGCCGACCTGCTGCCCGGCGAGCTGGTGCACATCGTGGACATCAGCAACGGTGCCCGGCTGGAGACGTACGTCATCGAGGGGGAGCGGGGCTCCGGGGTGATCGGGATCAACGGGGCCGCCGCGCATCTGGTGCACCCCGGCGACCTGGTCATCCTGATCAGCTACGCCCAGGTGCCGGACTCGCTGGCCCGGCGGCTGCGGCCGCGGGTGGTGCATGTGGACGCGGACAACCGGATCCTCGCCCTCGGCGAGGACCCCTCCGAGCCGGTGCCCGGCGGCGGGACCGAGCGCAGCCCGCTGGCCGTCGCCGCCGGGGAGCGGTGAGCCCGTCCGTCACTGCTGCCTGAGCGGCGGCATCGGCAGGGGGACGGAGTACGTGGAGGAGCCCACGCCCACGCCGCCCTGGCAGGAGTTGGGCGGGTCGGTGGTGATGCCCCGGGTGGAGGGCTTCTCCGCGGCCCAGAACATGTAGCCGAGGAGGCCCGGGGTGGTCCCCGCGCCGTTCGGGGCGGCGCTCTCCACCCAGGAGCCGGTGGAGTCCTCCAGCGAGGAGGCGAAGTCGGTGCACTCCGGCAGCGGCTGGTTGTTGCCGTCGTCTATGTAGACCGAGCCGGTGAACTTGGCCGGGGCCAGCGGCGGGATCGCGGGGCTGTAGTTGGGCTTGCCGTCGATGTGCTCCTGCCAGTTGGACTCGGCGGTGGAGGTCGAGGGCTGCTTGCTGGGGACCATCGCGTTGGCGTAGTCGAGCACCGGGTTCCCGGGGGTGAGCCAGTTCGCGGTGGCGTACTGGTCGATGCCGATCAGCCAGCGGTCGCCGGCCGCGAGGTCGATGGTGAGGCGGGCGGCCGGGTCGGCGCCGGTCGCGTCGTAGGGGTGGGCGGCGCGGTAGGCGGAGACGAAGCTCTGCAGTCCGGTGAGGTTCGGGCTGGAGGAGTTCTCGTAGTCGATCTCGATGCCGGTGCCGAGCTTGGTCGCCAGGGCGGCGGCCTTCTGGCCCAGGAGGGCGGGGTTCTGGGCGAGGGCGCTGTCCCAGTCGGAGGTGTAGGTGATGCCGCCGACGGAGAGCATCACCCGGATCTGATGGCTGGTGAAGTAGTCGACGACGGCGCTGGTCATGCCGTTGGGGACGCCGTCGGTGTCGGTGGCGTCGGTGGTGCCGTCCAGCAGCTTCAGCGGGTCGACGAAGCTGAGCACCACCAGGTTGACCGAGGGGGTGCCGTCCCCGCGGTCGATCAGCCAGTGGTTGGCGGTGTCGAAGTCGGTCATGTCCCGGACCGACCCCCAGGTGCAGGCGTCGTTGCCGCACAGCCAGGCTCCGTAGACCTGGAGGGGGGTCGCGGTGGCGGCCCGCGCCGGAGTGGCGGCGGGCGCGAGGGCGCCGGCGGCGGCGGTGAGCGCCGCC
Organism: Phaeacidiphilus oryzae TH49; assembly: GCF_000744815.1. Lineage (NCBI taxonomy): Bacteria > Bacillati > Actinomycetota > Actinomycetes > Kitasatosporales > Streptomycetaceae > Phaeacidiphilus > Phaeacidiphilus oryzae. The sequence goes on along the minus strand of NZ_JQMQ01000005.1, from coordinate 2,885,112 downwards.
GCGGCGGCGAGGGACAGGAGACGGGTGCGGTACCGGGCAGCGCGCATGGCGGCCTCCTGGCTCGGCCGGGGCGAGGGACGAGGGCGAGGGCGAGGGGCGAGCGACTGGTCTGTACCAAACTGAGGCTGTGTCAGTTTCCTGTCAAGGGTGCCAACTCAAGGGGCGGGCGGGGCGGCCGGAGAGCGTCACGCCGTCCCGGCCCCCGGCCCTCGGCCGCCCCCGCCGCTCCCGCCGCCCCGGCGATCACCCCTCGGCAGGCTCCGGGTCGAGCAGCCCCAGCCGCTGGGTGGCGCGGGTGAGGGCTACATAGCGGTCGCTCGGCGCCAGCTCCTCAGGCGCGGCGACCAGCACGGTGTCGAACTCGAGGCCCTTCGCCTGGCGTGCGCCCAGCAGCACGATCGGCCTGGTCAGGTCGGGCGCCCGGCCGTGCGAGGCCTCCGGCAGCGCGGCCGCGAGCGCGACCAGCCGGTGCTCGGGGGCGATCACCGCGTGGCGGTGGTCCGGGCTCGCGGCCGCGCGCGCCGCCTCGGCGACCGCGCACGGCAGCCAGCTCTCCGGCACCGACCTCCGCCAGGGCGGCACGCCGGTCGAGCGGATCGAGCGCGGCGGCTCGAAGTCCGGGTCGAGGGCCCGCGGGATCTCCGCCGCCAGGTCCATGATCTCCTGCGGCGTACGGTAGTTGACGCCCAGCCGGACCAGCTTCCAGCGGTCGCCGAGGTACGGCGAGAGGATCGCCTCCCAGCTCCCGGTGCCGCCCGGCTCGGAGGTCTGCGCGGGGTCGCCGACCAGGGTCATCGACCGGGTCGGGCAGCGGCGCATCAGCAGCCGCCACATCATCGGCGACAGCTCCTGCGCCTCGTCCACGATGATGTGGCCGAAGGCCCAGCCGCGGTCGGCGGCGGCCCGCTCGGCGGCCGTGCGGTGGTCGGCCTCCTCGCTGCGCTCGGCCAGCCGCTCGGCGTCGATCAGGTCGTGCGCGGACAGCAGCTCCGACTCCTCGTCGTCCCGGTCCTCGAACTCGTAGGTACGGGAGCCGTAGCTGAGTTCCAGCACGCCCTGGGCGTAGGCGATCTGCCGCTGCCGCTCGGCCTCGGCGGCGGCCTGCTCGGCGGAGTCGTCCCGGCCGAGCAGCTCGGCGGCCTCGTCCAGCAGGGGGACGTCGGCGGGGGTCCAGGGTTCGTCCGGGCCGCCGGGGCGGAGGAGATCCGCCGGGTCGCGGCGGATCGCCTCGGCGTCCGCCCCGGTCAGCGGCGCGGGCAGCGGGCCCGGCTCCTCCAGGAAACGGGCGACCAGCTGCTCCGGGGTGAGCTGCGGCCACAGCTCCTCGATCGCCGCGTGCACCTCGCGGCTGGTGGCGACGGCCTTGCCGAGCTGGGCGGCGTCGTCCGGGCCGAGGAGGTTGGGGCCGCCGAGAGGGTCGGCGCCGATCCGGTCCACGAGCTGGTCGGTGAGGGCGTCGATGATCCGGAAGGCGAAGTGCGGGCGGGCCAGGTTGTGCGGGAGGCCGGTGGCGCGGGCGTCGTCCCGGGCCGCGCGCACGGTGTGGGCGTCCAGCACCAGTTCGCCGTCCTCGTGGGCGATCACCGTCTCGGGGTCGGGGAGCCGCTGGAGGTCGCGGACGTACGCGGCCAGCGCCTCGGCCATCGCGGGATGGCCCTTGACCGCGGCGGCCCGCTCGGTGTCCGAGCCGGTGGCCCTGACCCCGGGGAAGAGCTCGCCGGGGGAGGCCAGCAGCACCCCGGTCTCGCCCAGCGAGGGCAGCACCTCGGAGATGTACTCCAGAAAGGCCGGGTTGGGGCCGACGATCAGTACCGCCCGGCGGGCCAGCCGCTCGCGGTGGGCGTAGAGGAGGTAGGCGGCGCGGTGGAGGGCGACCACGGTCTTGCCGGTGCCCGGGCCGCCCTCGACGACCAGGGCGCCGTGTTCGGGGGCGCGGATGATCCGGTCCTGCTCGGCCTGGATGGTCTCCACGATGTCGTGCATCCGGCCGGTGCGGGCCGAGTCCAGGGCGGAGAGGAGGACGGCGTCGGCGTCGGCGCCCTCGTGGCCGGTGCGGCGGGTGTCGGTCAGGTCGAGGATCTCGTCGTGGAGGCCGGTGACCTTTCGGCCCTCGGTGGCGATGTGCCGGCGGCGGCGCAGTCCCATCGGGGTGTGGGCGGTGGCGAGATAGAAGGGGCGGGCGATCTCCGCGCGCCAGTCGATGACCAGCGGGGTGCGTTCCTCGTCGTCTGCGCGGATTCCGATCCGGCCGATCCGGCGGTCCTCGCCGGAGTGCCGGCCGGCGTTCCCGTCGGTGTCATCGGCGTCATCGGCGTCATCGGCGCCGAACCAGAGCCGGCCGAAGACCAGGCCGTTCTCCCCGGACTCGAGGGCGGTCAGCAGGCCGGACCGCTCCGCGACCAGGATGTCCCGCTCCAGCCGGGCCTGCATGGTGCCGCCGGGTTCGCCCGGCAGCGCCGACCTCAGACTGCCCTCGGCCTCCGCGCGCAGGTCGTCGAGCCGGTCGTGGAGCAGGTCGAGGAATTCCTGCTCCGACCGCATTTCCCGCGAATCCCTGCCTGACTCGGTGTTTGACAATTCTGCCCCGCTCCGGTATCGTGTTTCTTGGGAGTTGAGACTCTTTTGGTCTCCTCCGGCATACGAAGCCTCGAATATACGCCTTATCGGCGCGCAGATGAAATGCCCCGGAACGGTTCTCCGTCCCGGGGCATTCGCTTTCCCCGCCGCTCGACCCCTCAGGCCTCCCGCAGGGCCTTCGCCAGCGGGGTGTCGCCCTCGATCCGGAGAGTGCCCTCGGCGATCGCCGCCGCCGGGGTGAGCCGGCGCTCGGCGAGCGCCCGGCAGGTGGCCAGGTCGAGATGGAGCCGGGCGTCCGGTCGCTCAGCCGGGGCGTCCGCGTAGCCGGGGTCGGCCGGATCCAGGCGGAGGAGGCAGACCACCTCGTCCAGTACCAGGTCGGCGGTGCCGGCCAGGCCGGCCGCGGCCACCGGCGGCAGCAGCAGGTCCAGCATGGGCAGGGCGAACCAGTGGGCGCGGACCGCGTCCGTCGGATGCGGCTCGGTCAGCAGCGGGGCGCCCCAGCCGGAGAGCGCGGTCAGTACGGGCAGCAACCGCCGCCCCCGGTCGGTGAGTTCGTAGACCGAGGCGGTGGCCGGCCTGGTCACCCGCTCGCGGGTGACCAGGCCGTCCGAGACCAGTTCGCGCAGCCGGGAGGCTAGGACGTCGGTGCTCACCCCGGGCAGGTCCGCGTGGAGGTCCGTGTACCGGCGCGGGCCCGCCAGCAGCTCGCGGACGATCAGCAGGGTCCAGCGCTCGCCGAGGACGTCGAGGGCGCGGGACAGGGCGCAGTACTGGTCGTAGCTCCGTCGTGGCATGGGCAACAGTCTATGCAAAGAGTTGGACTTTCCAAGCTTCGGCTTGGTAGAACCAAGCATGGAGTTCAAGCAGTCGAGCAAGCTGACCGAGGTCTGCTACGAGATCCGCGGTCCGGTCATCGAGCACGCCAACGCGCTTGAGGAGGCCGGGCATTCGGTACTCCGGCTGAACACGGGCAATCCGGCCGCCTTCGGCTTCGAGGCGCCGCCGGAGATCCTGCAGGACATCATCCGGACCCTGCCCGCCGCCCACGGGTACAGCGATTCGCGCGGGATCCTCAGCGCGCGCCGGGCGGTGGCCGGGCACTACCAGGAGCGCGGGGTCGAGGGCGTCGGGGTGGACGACGTCTACCTGGGCAACGGCTGCTCGGAGCTGATCTCCATGGCGGTCACCGCGCTGGTCGACGACGGGGACGAAGTCCTCGTCCCCGCACCGGACTTCCCGCTCTGGACGGCCGCGGTGACGCTGGCCGGCGGCAAGGCCGTGCACTACGTCTGCGACGAGCAGGCGGACTGGCAGCCGGACCTGGCCGACATCGAGTCGAAGATCACCGACCGCACCCGGGCGCTGGTCATCATCAACCCCAACAACCCCACCGGGGCGGTCTACCAGAAGCCGCTGCTGGAGGGGATGCTCGACCTCGCCCGCCGGCACCAGCTGATGGTCCTGGCCGACGAGATCTACGACCAGATCCTCTACGACGAGGCCGTCCACCACCACGCCGCCGCGCTGGCCCCGGACCTGGTGGTGCTCACCTTCTCCGGCCTCTCCAAGGCCTACCGGGTGGCCGGCTTCCGCAGCGGCTGGCTGGTCGTCACCGGGCCGCGGCAGCACGCCGCCGACTACCTGGAGGGCCTCAACATGCTCGCCGGGATGCGGCTCTGCGCCAACGTCCCCGGCCAGCACGCGATCCAGGCCGCGCTGAGCGGCCATCAGTCGATCAACGACCTGGTCCTGCCCGGCGGGCGGCTGCGCGAGCAGCGCGACCGCGCCTGGGAGTGCCTGAACTCCATCCCCGGGGTCAGCTGCGTCAAGCCGAAGGGTGCCCTCTACGCCTTCCCGCGGCTCGACCCCTCCGTCCACCGGATCGTCGACGACGAGCGCTTCGTCCTGGACCTGCTGCTCCGGGAGAAGATCCACATCGTCCAGGGCACCGGCTTCAACTGGCCCAGCCCGGACCACTTCCGCATCCTCACCCTGCCGCGGGCAGACGACCTGGAGGCGGCGATCAGCCGGATCGGCCGCTTCCTGGAGGGATACCGCCAATGACCGACGCGAATCTCCGGATCTCCACCGACCCCGAACTGCTGGACGTGGACCGCGTCCACCGCTGGCTCTCCGAGGAGTCCTACTGGGCGCTCGGCCGTACCCGGGAGACGTTCGAGACGGCCATCCGCAACTCCCTCAACTTCGGTGCCTACGACGCCGTTTCGGCGGACCAGCTCGGCTACGCCCGGGTGGTCACCGACCGGGCGACCTTCGGCTGGCTCGCCGACGTCTTCGTGGCGAAGCAGGCGCGCGGCCGGGGCGTCGGCAAGGCCCTGGTCCGGGCCGTACGGGAGGAGCTCGCGCCGTTCGGCCTGAAGCGGGTCATGCTCGCCACCTCGGACGCCCACTCGCTCTACGCGGACATCGGCGGCTTCGGTCCGCTGGACCAGCCCGAGCGCTATATGGAGCTGAGGTCCTGAGCCGCAGTCGCAGTCGCAGCCGCAGCCGCCTCGCCGACGGATTCGCTTGCGCTATGGCCGTTCGGCGGCGGAATCGGTAGCTTGTGCGCCATGGTGGAACGGAATCACGCGGCACCGCCCAGCGAGCGGACCCGGCTGCGCCGGCTGCGGGAGCAGGGGAGCCACGCCCCCGAGGACGTCGACGCGGTGCTCGGCGCCGGCTTCCTCTGCCATCTCGGGGTGGTGGTGGACGGCACGCCGATGGTGGTGCCGACGGTGTACGGGTACGACCGCGAGCGGCGGGTCCTCTACCTCCACGGGTCGGTGGCCTCGCGGTCGCTGCGCGACGGGGGCGCCGGCGAGGTCTGCGTGACCGTGACGCATGTGGACGGCCTCGTGCTGTCGCGCTCGGTCTTCGAGCACGGGGTCAACTACCGCTCGGCGATGGTGTACGGGCGCCCGCGGGCGGTGGAGGACGAGGAGGAGCTGCTCGCCGGGCTGCGCTGCCTGACCGAGCAGTCCGCTCCCGGCCAGTGGGGCTACGCCCGGCTGCCGAACCGGAGGGAGCTGGCAGCGACGGCGCTGCTGGCGCTGGACGTGGCCGAGGCCTCGGTGAAGTCGCGCTCCGGGCCGCCGGAGGACGGGGACGGGCCGGACGGCGAACTTCCGGTCTGGGCGGGGGTGTTGCCGCTGCGGAGCACCTGGGGTGAGCCTCGGCCGGATCCGGCGCTGCGCGCCTCCGCGGCGGCCCCGGTCTGGATCGCCGGCCGCGCCGGCACCGACGCGACTGCGCCGTAGGCGCCTCTCAAGGGGGTGCGGGGAGCTTTTGCGGTCGGCGCCGCGCTTCTGCCGCGGCCGGCGACGGCCACCGGGTTGCCACGCGAGCGCCGCTGGCCGGTTGCGGCGCCGTAGTCGGCCGGGCGCGCAGTTCCCCGCGCCCCTGAGGCGCGCCTGACGGCACTGCCTTCGGGCCGTAGTTCCCGGCCCGCGCCCCTGAGGCGCGCCTGGTGGCGCTGCCTCCGGGGCGTGGGGGCGGGTGTCAGGCGTCGATCCTTGGTGGGGTCGCTGTGTCCAGCGATTTGGGCTCGCGGGACTTTGCGCGGTGGGAGACGATCAGCGACGCGGCCAGGGTGATGGCCAGGGCCAGCAGGGAGAGAAGCATCTGCGGGCGGCCGGTCGAGTCGGTCAGCATGTAGCCGACGATGAAGAGGATGAAGGCGATGGTGATCCAGGTCAGCCACGGGTAGAGCCACATCCGGACCGGCAGGTCGCCGTTCCGCTCGCGCTCCATCACCTTGCGCATCCGCAGCTGTGTCACGCAGATCGCCAGCCAGACGAAGAGCGCCACCGCGCCCGAGGAGTTCAGCAGGAACTGGAAGACGGTGTCCGGCGAGGTGTAGTTGAAGATGACGGCGACGAAGCCGACCACCACCGAGGCGAGCACCGCGACCCACGGCACGCCCGACTTCCCGGTCCTGGCGAAGGACTTGGGCGCGTCCCCGCGCAGCGAGAGCGAGAACGCCATCCGGGAGGCCGTGTACAGGCCGGAGTTGAAGCAGGACAGCACGGCGGTCAGCACGATCACGTTCATCACCTGGCCGGCCCCGGGGATCCCCAGGTGGTTCAGGACGGCCACGTACGGGCTGGCCTTGACGGCCGAGGAGTCCCACGGCAGCAGGGCGACCACGATCAGGATGGAGCCCAGGTAGAAGAGGGCGACCCGCCAGATCACGCTGTTGGTGGCCTTGGTGACGGCCTTCTCCGGGTTCTTGGACTCGCCCGCCGCCAGCGTCACGATCTCGCTGCCCATGAAGGAGAAGGCGACCAGCAGCATGCCGGAGAGGATCGCCCCCGAGCCGTGCGGCAGGAACCCTCCGTGCCCGGTGAGGTTGGCCATCCCGACCGCGTGCGATCCGGCGTCCGAGCCCGGCAGCACGCCGAACGCGGCCAGTACGCCGATCACCAGGAAGACCGCGATCGCGGCCACCTTGATCCCGGCGAACCAGAACTCGAACTCGCCGTAGGAGCCCACCGACACCAGGTTGCTGCCGGTCAGCAGCAGCATCACGGCCAGCGTCCAGCCCCACTGCGGCACCCCCGGCACCCAGCCGTGGAGGATCGCGCCGCCCGCGGTGGACTCCACGGCGAGGACGACGACCCAGAAGAACCAGTAGAGCCAGCCGATCGAGAAGCCCGCCCAGCGGCCGAGGCCGCGGTCGGCGTAGGCCGAGAAGGAGCCGGACTGCGGGTCCGCCGCGGCCATCTCGCCGAGCATCCGCATCACCAGCACGATCATCAGGCCGGTGAGAGCGTAGGAGATCAGGATTCCGGGTCCGGCCGCATTGATCCCGGCGCCGGAGCCCACGAAGAGGCCAGCACCGATCACGCCGCCGATCGAGATCATCGATAGATGGCGGCTCTTCAGCCCGCTCCTGAGGCCGTCGCCGGCGGCTGTGGTGCCGTCCGCGGACCCGGCGGTGACGGGGGAGTGCATGTCGATTCCCTTCGTCCAACAGCGCCGCGGGGGTGCCGCGGCGCAGACGTTGGGGCGAGAACTTAGTGGACGGTTCAGGAATCGGTAACCCCTATTCCGAATATCGGCGCCTATGTCACGTTTCTCCGCGGGATCTCTTACCTCTCCGAAACGCCGCAGGTACGGAGCGTGTTACCCGGCCTCCCTACCGTCCGACGGCATGACGATCCCGAGAACCCCCACCCAGCCCGGGACCCCGCCGGAGGCCGAGGGCCGCCGCCGCTCGTACGCCAGGGCGGCCGCGGACGAGAGCCTGGAGGACTACTCGCTGCGGTACGCCCCGCACTCCTTCCGGCGCTGGACCCCGCTCGCGGTGGCCTCCACCGCCCTCGGCGGCATCGCCTATCTGGCCGACTACGCGATCGGCGCCTCCATCGCCCTCTCCTACGGCTTCACCAACGCGGTCGCCTCGGTGCTGGCCGCGGCCGTGGTGATCTTCCTGACCGGGATACCGATCGCCCGGGCCTGCGCCGCCAACGGCATCGACATGGACCTGCTGACCCGCGGCTGCGGCTTCGGCTACCTGGGCTCGACACTGACCTCCGTCATCTACGCCAGCTTCACCTTCATCTTCTTCGCCACCGAGGGCTCGATCATGGCCCAGGCGCTGCAGCGGGCCCTCCACGTGCCGCTGCCGGTCGGGTATCTGATCACCACGCTGATCGTGATCCCGATCGTCTTCAAGGGGATGAACTGGCTGGCCCGGATGCAGGCCTGGACCCAGCCGGTCTGGCTGCTCGGGCTGGTGCTGCCGTTCGTCGCGCTGGCCGTCGCCGACCCCGGGGCGTACTCCCGGTTCGCGCACTTCGGCGGGACGGGCGGCGGGGCCGGGGGCTTCAGCTGGTACGGCTTCGGGATGGGCGCCGGAGTCGCCCTTTCGCTCATCGCGCAGATCGGCGAGCAGGCCGACTACCTCCGCTTCATGCCGCGGAAGACCGCGGTGAACCGGCGGCGCTGGAACCTCGCGGTGCTGGCCGCGGGGCCCGGCTGGGTGGTGATCGGGGCGATCAAGCAGCTCGGCGGCGGGCTGCTGGCGGTGGCCGCGCTGGGCGCGGTCGGCGAGGCGCGGGCACTGGAGCCGATCGACCAGATCCTCCACGCCCTGCGGCCGTGGTTCGGCGGGGTGGCGCTGCCGCTGGCGGCGCTCTTCGTGATCGTCTCGCAGGTGAAGATCAACTCGACCAACGCCTACAGCGGCTCGCTGTCCTGGTCGAACTTCTTCTCCCGGCTCACCCACCGGCACCCGGGCCGGGTCTGGTACATCTTCCTCAACTGCGGGGTCTCACTGCTGCTGATGGAGCTGAACATGTTCAGCGCGCTCAGCACGCTGCTCGGCTTCTACTCCAACGTGGCCATCGCCTGGATCGGCGCCGTCGCCGCCGACCTGATGATCAGTAAGCCGCTGGGGCTCAGCCCCAAGTACATCGAGTTCAAGCGGGCGTACCTCCGCTCGGTCAACCCGGCCGGGTTCGGGGCGATGATCGTCGCCTCGGCGGTGTCGCTGGCCGGCTTCTTCGGCGCCTTCGGGGACTACGGCAAGGCGTTCAGCCCCTTCGTCGCGCTGGCGCTGGCGATGCTGCTGAACCCGCTGATCGCCTTCGCGACCCGCGGGCGGTACTACCTCGCCCGGCCCAACCCGCTTGCGGCGGACGACAGTTCGGAGACCCGGCAGTGCGTGGTCTGCGCGGGCGGGTACGAGTCCCCGGACGTGGCGGGCGACTGCCCGCACCACGGGGGCGACATCTGCTCGCTGTGCTGCTCGCTGGAGTCCGCGTGCGGCGAGGCCTGCAAGCGCGGCGAGGCCGCGGAGCCGGTGCTGATGGGGATGCCGGCGATGCGGGGGTGACACGCTGCGGGATTCGCGCCCGAGCGCAGGCCCGTAGGGCCGAGTAAGGGGCGCGGGGAACCGCGCGACCAGCCGTCTACGGTCTGTGGTCGGCAGCGGAGTCCGGGTTGCGACCCGGTGGACGTTGCCGAGTGCGGCGCCGAAGCGGGTTGGCCGCGCGGTTCCCCGCGCCCCTTGCTCGTGCCTGCGGCGCTGCGCCAGAGGCGTCGGCCCGGGCCCCGGCCGCATCCCCCGACCGGGCGCAATCGGGTCCGCCAAGTGACGCTCCAGCGGCCGTGTCGGTTCCCGGAAGCGGGCGAAGCGTGGGATACCCCACATTCACGAATTCTTGTTGAAGGGTTGCCAAGCTCGCCGCTATTCGGACAGACTCCTCGCGTTTGTCTCGCTTGGCGGAGTGTCAGACTGATACATCACCACATCGCCTTGACGTCCGCACCACGCAGGTTTGGGAGTGAAGTGTCCGGTTCGAACTATCGGAGGTCACTGGGCACCATCGCCCTGACCGCCACAGGTCTCGGCTCGATCATCGGCTCCGGCTGGCTCTTCGGAGCACAGAAGGCGGCTGTGATCGCCGGCCCGGCGGCGATCTTCGCGTGGGTCATCGGCGCGGTCGTCGCGCTCGTCATCGCCCTGTCCTACACCGAGCTCGGCTCGATGTTCCCGGAGGCGGGCGGAATGGTCCGCTTCGGGCAGTACTCGCACGGGTCGCTGACCGGCTACCTGGCGGCCTGGGCGAACTGGATCGCGATCGTCTCGGTGATCCCCGGCGAGGCCACCGCCTCGATCCAGTACATGAGCTCCTGGAGCTTCGGCTGGACCCACGGGCTCTACAACGCCGGCAGCGGCCAGCTCACCTTCACCGGCGTGGCCGCGGCCACCGTGCTGATGCTGGTGTACTTCGCGCTGAACTGGTTCGCGGTGTCGCTGTTCGCCAAGACCAACACCGCCATCACCGTCTTCAAGCTGGTCATCCCGACCCTGACGGTGGTCGGCCTGCTGGTCACCTCGCACCACACCTCGAACCTGACCTCGGCCGGCGGCTTCGCGCCGAAGGGCGTCTCCGCGGTCTTCACCGCGGTCGCCACCTCCGGCATCGTCTGGGCCTTCAACGGCTTCCAGTCGCCGATCAACATGGCCGCCGAGGCCCGCAACCCCAAGCGCTCGCTGCCGATCGCCGTCCTCGGCTCGATCGCCATCGCGCTGGTGATCTACATCGGCCTGCAGTTCGCCTTCCTGCTCGGCGTCTCGCCGACCACGCTGGCGCACGGCGGCTGGTCCGCACTGAACTTCTCCTCGCCGTTCGCCGACCTGGCGAGCGCGCTGATGCTGAACTGGCTGGCGATCCTCCTCTACGCGGACGCCTTCGTCTCCCCGTCCGGCACCGGCATGACCTATGCCGCGACCACCTCCCGCATGATCCACGGCGTGCAGCGGAACGGGCACCTGCCGGGCATCTTCGGCAAGGTCGACCCGCGGACCGGCGTGCCCCGCCCGGCGCTGCTGCTCAACCTGGGGGTGGCCTTCGTCTTCCTGGCCGTCTTCCGCGGCTGGGGCTCGCTGGCCAGCATCGTCTCGGTGGCCACCGTCATCTCCTATGTCACCGGCCCGGTCGCGGTCGCGGTGCTGCGGAAGCTGGCGCCGGAGCTCCACCGGCCGGTGCGGATCAAGGCGCTGCCGCTGCTGGCTCCGCTCGGCTTCGTCTTCGGCACGCTGGTGCTGTACTGGGCCAAGTGGCCGCTGACCGGCGAGGTCATCCTGATCATGGCGGTCGGGCTGCCGGTGTACGCCTTCTACGAGTGGAAGAACGGCACCCAGCTGGGCCAGAACCTCAAGTCCGGGGCCTGGCTGGTCTGCTACCTGGTCTGGATGGCGTTCATCTCCCTCGTCGGCGGCAAGGAGTTCGGCGGGCTGGGCTGGCTGCCGGCCGGCGTGGACATCGCCGTGGTCGTGATCTCCGGGCTCGCGTTCTACTACTGGGGCTACAACAGCGGGTGGCTGAACCCGGCGCTGCTGGAGGCCAAGCGCATCGCCGCGGAGGACGGCGACACCGTCGACGTCGGGGCGTAGCGCCGGCTGCGAGGGTTCGCTGGGCGCCGTTCGGGAGGTGCGGGTCCGTCCTGCGCCGGGATCCGGCGGCTACCCTGCCGGTATGCGGATCGCAGTCTCGGCGGACATGGACGAAGGCGTCGCGCGCGAGGTGGTGGAGCAGCTCCGCCGCCGCGGCCACACGGTCAGTGCCCACGGCGCGCTGGATCCCGGCGCCTCGCCCGACTGGGCGTACTGCACGGAGGCCGCCGCCCGGGAGGTCGCGGACGGCCGCGCCGACCAGGCCGTCGTCTGCTGCTGGACCGGCACCGGCGCCAGCATCGCCGCCAACAAGGTGCCCGGGGTCCGCGCGGCGCTCTGCACCGACGCGTACACCGCCGGCGGCGCCCGGCGCTGGAACGACGCCAACGTCCTCGCCCTCAGCCTCCGGCTGACCTCGCCGGCCCTGCTGCGGGAGATCCTGGACGCCTGGTTCGACGGCTCGCCCAGCCAGGAGCTCGGCGACCAGCAGAACATCGAACACCTGGCCAGGCTGGACGCCGACGGCCGCGCGTCCGGGAGTTGACGCCCGGGCTGCCCTAGAGTGCGGCCGTGGTGGGACGATTCTCGGGTGAAGCCCGACAATTCGGGCGAGGCGACCGGAGCGGGCGGGAGCTCTCGCGGACCGCGCGCATCCGGCGGAACCTCCGGCTGACCGCCCTCGGGCTCTCCCTCGCCGTCCTGGCCACCAGCGGGATCTCGTCCTGCGCGTACCACACCCTCACCGCCGGGCTGAACACCTCGAACGCGCTGCGCGCCCTCCATCTGCCGGGGAGCCCGCCCAGCCGGGACGACGGCTCGGTCAACGTCCTGCTGATCGGCCTGGACAGCCGGAAGGACCAGAACGGCGCCGACCTGCCCAAGCAGTTCGTCACCGACGAGCTCCACGCCGGGTCCAGCGAGATCGGCGGCTACAACACCAACACCCTGATCCTGCTGCACATCCCCGCCGGGGGCGGCAAGGCGCAGGCCTTCTCCATCCCCCGGGACGACTACGTCGAGACCTATGGTCCCGACGGCTCCGAGCAGGGGATGCACAAGATCAAGGAGGCCTACGGCCGGGCCAAGGCGGCCGCGCTGCCGGGCCTGCGGCAGCAGGGCGTGACCGACCCGGCCGAGCTGGAGCGGCGGAGCCGGGAGGTGGGGCGGGAGGCGACCCTGGCCACCGTGCAGAAGCTGCTGGACGTCCGGATCGACCACTTCGCCGAGGTCAACCTGCTGGGCTTCTACGACGTGGCGAAGGTCCTCCAGCCGATCACGGTCTGCCTCAAGCACGCGACCAGGGACCCGGCCGTCGACGGGCAGGGCTCCGGGGCGGACTTCCGGGCCGGGCTGAACACCCTGGACGCCTCGCAGGCGCTCTCCTTCGTCCGGCAGCGGCACAACCTGGCCGGCGGCGACCTGGACCGGACCCGGCGGCAGCAGGCGTTCCTGGCGGCGGTCGAGCGCAAGCTCAAGCAGGACGGGGTGCTGGGGGACATCGGCAAGCTGCAATCCCTGCTGGACGTGGTGAAGAAGGACGTGGTCGTCGACTCGGGCTGGGACGTGCTGGACTTCGCGCAGCGGAACCCGGAGCTGAGCGGCGGGAACGTGGAGTTCCACACCCTGCCGGTGGCGGGGTTCGCGACACGCGGCGGCGAGGCGGTCAACCTGATCGACCCGGAGCGGGTGCGGGCGCTGGTGGCGCAGTACACCGGCGGGGCCCCCTCGCCCTCGCCCTCGCCCTCCGCCGCCGCTTCCGCTCCCGCGTCCGCCTCGGGCGGGCAGGCGGTCGTCGACGTCCTCAACGGAAGCGGCAGGCGGGGAGCGGCGGCTGACGAGTCGTCGGCGCTGGCGGCGCTGGGCTACGGGCGCGGCTGGGTCGGCAACGCGGCGTCGAGGTGGCGGACGAAGGTCACCTACGGCGCGGGCGCGGAGGCGGCGGCGACGGCGATCGCCCGGCGGTACGGGGTGACGGCGTCCCCGGCGGGCGCGGTGCCGGCCGGACACGTCCAGGTCGTCCTGGGCACCGGCGGCGGTACGGCGGCCGGCTCGGCGCGGGCGGCGGCGCCGGACGAGGCCGGCTCGTCACCGGCCACCGCCTCCCAGTTCTACGGCACCCCCGTCACGATGGGCGGCATCCCGTGCGTGGACTAGGCGGTGGGTCCGCAGCCGCGGGCGGCCGGCCCCGGCGCTAGGATCCCCGGGTGCCGAGGCCGAGGATCGTCGTGGGGGCAGCCCTCATCAGCGCGGACGGCTCCCGGGTGCTCGCCGCTCGGCGGAGCGCGCCCGCTGCGCTGGCCGGGCGGTGGGAGTTCCCGGGCGGAAAGGTCGAGGACGGCGAGTCCTCGGAGCAGGCGCTCGCGCGGGAGCTGCGCGAGGAGCTCGGGGTGCTCGCCGAGGCCGGCCGCCGGCTGCCCGGCGCGGCCGCCGTCCGCCCGGGGCTGGAGCTGCACATCTGGAGCGCCAGGCTGATCGAGGGCGCGCCACGCCCGCTGCAGGACCATTCCGAGCTGCGCTGGCTGACGGGGCGTGAACTACTCGAAGTGGACTGGTTGGAACAGGACCGGTTCGCGCTGCCCGCCGTCCGGGAGCTGCTCGCCCGCGCGGCCCGCTGATGGGCCGTTCGCGAAAGTTGACCCGTACGGACCGGTATGCGGATGTTTGAAGGGGTATTTCAGTATCTGGAATGGCGCACGCCTAGGTGACTGGGGTTCAGGTTGGGGCCGGAGGGTCGCGTCAGCAGCAGGGCGGCAGGTGCCGCGCGCGCACAGGGGCGCGCCGCCGCCCGCCTCCGGCTGCGCCGCGCCCGGAAGCGGCAGGGCCGGCACGGTGGCGGCCCCGGCGCCCCCGTCCGCTCCCCGCGGGTCCTCGCCGAGCAGCTGCGCCGCCTCGCCGACCGGACCAGGTCGGGCCCGCCTCCCGGGCAGCCGCACCGCCGCCGCGCCACCGGCGTCCGCCCGTACCCCGGCGGCGGCGCTCCGGCGAACCAGCCGCCCCCGGCGGGGGGTTCCGGCGGTGGCGGCGGGACGCTGCTGGACGCGGTGTCCCTGGCGATCGCGCTGCTGGACACCTCCGGCCGGGTGGTGCTGTGGAGCTCCGAGGCCGAGCGGCTGCTCGGCTGGCCGAGCCAGGCGCTGATCGGCCGCCCGGCCGCCGAGCAGCTGCTCGACGAGGGCGCCAGGAACGAGGCGGCCGCGGCTCGCGAGGAGGTGATGCGCGGTCAGGTCTGGATCGGCTCGATGCGGCTGCACCATCGGGACGGCCATGCGGTGAAGGTGGAGGCGCGGGTGTCCTCACTGGTGGACGGGGACGGCGTGCCGTACCTGCAGTTCGCGTTCGCCGAGGCCGGCGCGCTGCGTGAGCTGGAGCAGGACCTGGCCGTGCGGGACGCGCTCTTCGAGCAGTCCCCGCTCGGCATCGGCCTCCTCGACCGGAACCTCCGCTACGTCCGGGTCAACGGCACCCTCGCCCGGATGAACGGCATCGAGCCGGAGGAGCACATCGGCCGCACCAGCGGCGAGGTCCTCCCCGAGCGGGCCGCCGACGAGGCGGTGGCGATCCAGCGGCAGGTGCTGGCCACCGGGACCCCGGTGGTCGACCTGATCATCGGCCAGGCCGCGGCCGGCCCGCGCGGGGCGTCCTTCCAGTCGATGTCCTACAGCCGGCTGACCGACCGGGCCGGGCGGGTGCTCGGCCTCACCGGCATCACCATGGACGTGACGGACCGGTACCGGGCGATGGCCCGGGTCGAGCAGGCCCGGCAGCGGCTCTCTCTGCTCAACGAGGTCGGTTCACGGATCGGCGACCTGCTGGACGTGTCCAGGATCGCCCGGGAGCTGGCCGCCGTGCTGGTGCCCCGGTTCGCTGACTACTCCGGCGTGATGCTGCTGGACTCCGTCGCCCGGGGCGGGGACCTGCCCCGGCACCAGCGCGGCCGGGAGGCCCGGCTCGAGGTGCTCGGCACCTCGGCCTTCCGGGACAGCTCGCGGGCGGACACCATGATGCAGCCCGGCGAGACCGTGGAGCTCTCCGAGGCCGCCGAGGGCTCGGCGTTCGCCCGGGTGCTGGCCGGCGGCCAGGCCGAGCACCTGGAGACGCCGATCCAGCTCTCGTTGGCCGGCGGCGGGGAGGACGACCCGCGGGTGCGGGCCGCCATCGACCTCGGGGTGCACTCCACCCTGGTGGTGCCGCTGCGCGCCCGCGGCATCGCGCTCGGCCTGCTGGTGCTCGGCCGGGCCGGCCGCCGGGAGGCCTTCGACCGGGACGAGCAGGCCTTCGCCGTCGAGGTGGCCGACCGGGCCGGCGCCTCCCTGGAGAACGCCCGGCTGTACGCGCGGGAGCGCTCGGCGGCCCTGATGCTGCAGCGCTCGCTGCTGCCGCAGACCGTTCCGCAGCCACCCGGCGTCGAGGTCGCCTACCGCTATGTGCCGGCGGCCAGCGGCACCGAGGTCGGCGGCGACTGGTTCGACGTGGTGCCGCTGCCGCGCGAGCGGACCGCCCTGGTGGTCGGCGACGTTATGGGGCACAGCCTGCGGGCAGCCGCCACCATGGGCCGGCTGCGTACGGCCGTTCGCACGCTCGCCGGACTCGACCTGCCGCCGGCGGAGCTGCTCCAGCATGTCCACGATCTCGCCGACGACCTCGCCCAGGGGCCGGAGGAGGCGTTGATCGCGACCGTGGTCTACGCGGTCTACGACCCGGAGCAGCGCAGGCTGACCATCGCCTCGGCGGGGCACACCCCGCCGGTGCTGGTCGAGCCGACCGAGCCCGGTTCGCTCAACGGCCCGCTGCCGGGCGGGCGGACCCGGGTGCTCTCCACGGACTCCGGCGCGCCGATCGGGGTGGGCGGAGTCCCTTTCACCGCAACCGAGTTCACCGTCGCGCCAGGGGACCTGCTGATGCTCTACACGGACGGCCTCGTGGAATCGCGGACCGCCGACATCGACGTCGGCATCGACCGGGTGCGCCGCGTGCTCGAACGCCCGCACGCGTCGGTGGAGGAGGCCTGCGAGACGGTGATCGGCACGCTCGAGCAAGGACAGGAGCCGGACGACGTGGCTGTGCTGTTGGCCCGCCTCGGCGGGGCGCCCCAGGACCGGACCGCGGGCTGGACACTGCCCGCCGAACCGAGCGCGGTCGGCCGCGCCCGGCGGCTGCTGCGAAGCACCGTGCAGGAGTGGAGACTTGACGACTCCTCGGCCGAGACCGCGCAGCTGCTGGTGAGCGAGCTGGTGACGAACGCCGTCCGGTACGCGGTGGCGCCGATCGGGCTGCGGCTGATCCGCCGCCCGGACCGGCTGCTGGTGGAGGTCGCCGACCCGCTGCCGGACCCGCCGCGGGAGCGCCGGGCCGGGCGCTCCGACGAGGGCGGCCGCGGACTCCAGCTGGTGCGCCGGCTGGCCGACCAGTGGGGGACCAGGGCGCAGGGGCCGGGCAAGGTCGTCTGGTTCGAACTCTCGCTGCCCGCCGAGCAGCACGGGGACGCCGAGCGTCCCGGGTGAGGCCGCGGGCGGCCCCGGCGGCGCACCACCGCCGGCCCGCTACCGCCGGCGCTCCACCGCCGGTCCGCTACCGCCGGCGCACTACCGTCAGGACCGTCCGGGTTTGCGCGGACTTACCCGGCCGAGCTCCGCCGCGGTCCCTTACGGATCATGGGCGGCGGGAGTAGGGTGGCCGCCCCTGGGGCAGAGGTGGGGAGAGAGGCGGAGGAGAAGCGCAGATCAGCCCGGTAATCGGGAGATTCGGCGAAACCTCCCCGGATTGTGGGTTCGTGATCCGCAGGGGGGAGGCGTCCCACCGGCCGGATGATGAATACTCAGGAGCGCGGGGGCCATTCCGGACGCCGAGGCTGGAGGGGTCGGTTCAGTTGAGCGATACGTCATCGGCGACGTCGCACGGAGCAGCGGACGCCGTGCCGCATCAGGGTTCCGTGCCTGGTGACGTCGCCGGGGCGGCCGGTGCCGCCGGAGGCGGCGGTAGCGGCGGGGCCCCGATCGGCGGCTGGGGGGCGGCGCCCGCGCCCGAGGAGTGGGGCAGCAGCGCCGCCGGCTCGGTCTACGACTTCATCCGGGTCGCCGCCTTCGCCATCGGCGCCGACGGCCGGATCAGCCAGTGGAGCGACCGGGCCGCGGAGTTCTTCGGCATCCCCGCCGAGGAGGCGGCCGGCGCCGACCCGGTGACCACCTTCATCCCCCGCGAACTCTGGCGGCGCGGTCGGCAGCGGCTCCAGGAGGTGCTGGAGGACGGCCGCGAATGGGTTGGCTCCAGCCCGTACACCGACCGGGACGGCCGGGAGGGCGTCGCCGAGGTCTATCTGATGCCGGCCCGCTCCGACGACGGCCGGCGCGGTGCCGTCTGCATGGCCGCCGACCTGCGCGCGCTGCGCCGGGTGGAGACCGACCTGGCCGCCTCGGAGGCCGTCTTCGGCCAGGCGCCCACCGGATTCGTGCTGTTCAATCGGGAGTTGAGGCTCCAGCGGGTGAACGAGGCGTTCGCCCGCGGGCTCGGACTGGCCGCCGCCGACCTCTACGGGCTGACCGCCACCGACCTGCTGCCCCGGCCCGAGGCCGACCAGTTGCAGCAGGCGCTGGCCCAGGTGCTGGAGACCGGCGACGCCGTGGTCGACCTGCAGTTCACCGGGACCGTGCCGACCCGTCCTGGCCGCCGCCGCTGGGCCGTCTCGCTCTACCGGCTGGAGAGCCCCAACGGCCGGTCGATGGGCGTCGCCGGGCACATCGCCGACATCACCGGCCAGCAGCGGGTCGAGCGCGAGGCGGCCAGCGCCCGGCGCTCGCTGGCGCTGCTCAACGAGGCCGGCGCGCACATCGGCTCCACCCTCGACCTGGAGACCACCGCCCGCGAGCTGCTGGACGTCACCGTCCCGCACTTCTGCGACGTGGCCACCGTCGACCTCTACTCCGGGCTGCTCGCGGCGGACACCGCGCCGATCGACAGCGGGAACGGCTCAGGGGGCGGCGGGAGCGGCGGGAGCGGCGGCGGGGGCGCGCCCGACGGAACCGGCGAGCTGCGCCGGGTCGCCGCCGCCAGCACGGCCGGGGCCGGCGCCTTCGGGGACGGCGGCTTCGGGGTGGGGATCGCCGAGGTCGGCGGGACCTTCTGCTACTCGGCCGGCAGCCCGCAGGCCAAGGCGCTGCGCACCGGCCGGTCGCTCAACCTGCGGGGCACCGGCACCCCGGAGCCGGACCCGGTGATCCAGAGCTCGGTGGTGGTCCCGATGGCGGCCCGCGGCACCGTGCTCGGCCTGGTCCACCTCTCCCGGGCGAAGGGCAGCGAGCCGTTCGACGTACGGGACCTGGCCGTCGCCGAGGAGCTGGTCTCCCGGGCGGCCGTCTGCATCGACAACGCCCGCCTCTACCGGCGGGAGCACGAGCGGGCGCTGATACTCCAGCGCTCGCTGCTCCCCCCGGGCAACCCGGCGGCCTCCGGGCTCGACATCGCCTGCCGCTACCGGCCCGGCTCGTCCGGGACCGAGGTCGGCGGGGACTGGTTCGACGTCATCCCGCTGCCGGGGAACCGGACCGCGCTGGTCATCGGCGACGTGATGGGCCGCGGGCTGCGGGCGGCCGTGGCGATGGGCCAACTCCGCACGGCGGTACGGACGCTGGCCATGCTGGACATGGAGCCGGCCGAGGTGCTGGGCGCGCTGGACGAGATCGCCCGCGGGCTCGGCAGCGGCGACGAGCCGGTGCCGACCGGGTCGAGCGCCGGCGCCGGCGCGGGGGTGACGGTCGGGATGACCCCCGCCAAGGAGGGCGACGGCGAGGGCGAGCGCGACGACCTGATCGAGGTCTACCTCGCGACCTGCATCTACGCCGTCTACGACGCGGTCACCCGGCGCTGCACCTTCGCCAACGCCGGGCATCTGCCGCCGGTGCTGGTGCAGGACGGCGAGCAGGCGCTGATGCTGGACGTCCCGCCGGGGATCCCGCTGGGTGTCGGCGGCGAGCCGTTCGAGGAGGTCACCGTCGAGCTGCCGGACGGGGCGCTGCTCGGCCTCTACACGGACGGGCTGGTCGAATCGCGCAAGCACCAGCTGGAGGAGGGGCTGCAGGCCTTCCGCGACGTGCTGTCGGGTCCGGTGCGGCAGCTGGAGGACGTCTGCGACCACGTGCTGACCTCGCTCGACCCGCACCACGGCGAGGACGACATCGCGCTGCTGATGGCCCGGGTGCGGGCGCTGCCGGAGGGCACGGTCGGGGACTGGATGCTGCCGGCCGAGCCGACCTCGGTCGCCCAGGCGCGCGAGCTGGCCTGCGGGTGGCTGCGCGAGCAGGGGCTCGGGGAGGCGGTGGACACCGTCGAGCTGCTGGTCAGCGAGCTGGTGACGAACGCGCTGCGGCATGGGACCGGGGACATCCGGCTGCGGATGCTCTGGGACCGGACGGTGGCCTGCGAGGTGTGGGACCAGGGGTACGCGCAGCCGCGGCGGCGGCGGGCGCGGGCGACGGACGAGGGGGGCCGCGGCCTCCAGCTCGTCTCCCTGCTGGCCGAGCGCTGGGGCTCCCGCCGGACGCCGACCGGCAAGATCGTCTGGTTCGAGGTCCCGGCGCCGGAACGCCGAGCGATACCGGTCGGCTGACCGGCCCGCCCCGGGCGCAGCGACGAAGTCGCAAGTAAGGGGCGCGGGGAACTGCGCGGCCCGCGCCGCACCCGGCCGCACTCGGCAACGGCCACTGGCCACTGGGTTGCAACCCGTTCTCCGTTGCCGGGTGCGGCGCCGTTCGCGGCGGGCCGCGCAGTTCCCCGCGCCCCTGTCTTGCGCCTGCGGCGCTGCGCCCGGCCACTGGGTTGCAACCCGTTCTCCGTTGCCGGGTGCGGCGCCGTTCGCGGCGGGCCGCGCAGTTCCCCGCGCCCCCGTCTTGCGCCTGCGGCGCAACTCGCGGGCCCCGCTGCGTCAGTCTCCGCTGCGGCGGAAGATCTTGGAGCCGAGCCAGACCAGGGGGTCGTACTTGCGGTCGACCGCGCGCTCCTTCATGGGGATCAGCGCGTTGTCGGTGATCTTGATGTGCTCGGGGCAGACCTCGGTGCAGCACTTGGTGATGTTGCAGTAGCCGAGGCCGTGCTCCTCCTGGGCGTTCGTCTTCCGGTCGAGGCCGGACTCCTCGGCGCCGTCCAGCGGATGCATGTCCAGCTCCGCGATCCGCATCAGGAAGCGCGGGCCGGCGAAGGCCTCCTTGTTCTCCTCGTGGTCGCGGACCACATGGCAGGTGTTCTGGCAGAGGAAGCACTCGATGCACTTCCGGAACTCCTGCGACCGGTTCACGTCCTCCTGCTGCATCCGGTACTCGCCGGGACCGAGGCCCTGCGGCGGTACGAAGGCCTGGACCTCGCGCGCCTTCCGGTAGTTGAAGGACACGTCGGTGACCAGGTCGCGGATCACCGGGAAGGTCCGCATCGGCGTGATGGTGACCGGCTCGCCCTCCGGCAGGGTGGACATCCGGGTCATGCACATCAGCCGCGGCCGCCCGTTGATCTCCGCCGAGCAGGAGCCGCACTTGCCGGCCTTGCAGTTCCAGCGCACCGCGAGGTCCGGGGCCTGGGTGGCCTGCAGCCGGTGGACGATGTCCAGGACCACCTCGCCCTCGTTGACCTCGACCTCGAACTCGGTGAGCCGTCCCCCGTCGGCGTCCCCGCGCCAGACCCGGAAGACCCGGGTGCCGCCCGCTGCGGCGGCCGTCCCCGGCGCCGGCTGCTGCTCGGACTTCGCGCCGGCGGCCTTCTCCTCGGCCGCCTCGGTCGGTGTGCTGCTCACTTCGCGCTCTCCTCGGGGTTCTCGGACGGTGCGGCCTCGCGCGCGCCCGGCACCGGCGCCGACGGCTCCGCTTCCGACGGTTCCGCTCCCGGCGGGGGCAACTCCTCGTCCGTGAGGTACTTCTGAAGCTCGCTCAGTTCGAAGAGCGCCAGCAGGTCGTCCCGGAACCGGGGGTAGTCCTGCCTGACCAGCTCGATCTGGCCGCCGCCCGGCTCGGTCTTCTCGGCGAGGCCGCAGATCAGCAGCGTCTTCCGCCACTCGGGCAGCATCTCCGGGTAGTCGTCCCGGGTGTGCCCGCCGCGGGACTCCTGGCGCTCCAGCGCGGCCCTGGCCACGCACTCCGAGACCAGCAGCATGTTCCGCAGGTCCAGCGCCAGATGCCAGCCCGGGTTGAACTGGCGGTGGCCCTCCACGGCCACCCGGGTCGCCCGCTCGCGCAGCCTGCTCAGCCGCTCCAGCGCCTCGGCCATCTCCGGCTGCCGCCGGATGATCCCGACCAGGTCGTTCATCGTCTGCTGGAGCTCCTGGTGCAGCCCGTACGGGTTCTCCGGTACGGCCGGGGCCGGGATTTCCGCCCCCGCCGCCGCGCCCTCCGCCGCCGCGCCCTCCGCCGCCGCGCCCGGTGCCGGCTCGCCGGCCGGGTCGCCGAAGGCGGCCAGCGCCTCCCGGCGGGCCGCGGTCAGCTGCTCGTCGTCCACCTCGGGACGCTGGGCGCCCAGTCCGGCGGCGTACCGAGCCGCGTGCAGCCCGGCCCGGCGGCCGAAGACCAGCAGGTCGGAGAGGGAGTTCCCGCCGAGGCGGTTGGAGCCGTGCATCCCGCCCGCCACCTCGCCGGCCGCGTAGAGGCCGGTCACGCCGACCGCCGCCGCGGAATCGGGGTCGACCTCGACGCCGCCCATCACGTAGTGGCAGGTCGGGCCGACCTCCATCGGCTCGGCCGTGATGTCCACGTCGGCCAGTTCGAGGAACTGGTGGTGCATGGACGGCAGCCGGCGCTTGATCTCCTCGGCGGACATCCGGGAGGAGACGTCCAGGAAGACGCCGCCGTGCGGGCTGCCCCGGCCGGCCTTCACCTCGGAGTTGATCGCCCGGGCGACCTCGTCCCTGGGCAGCAGCTCGGGCGGGCGGCGGTGGTTGTCCGGATCGGTGTACCAGCCGTCCGCCTCCTCCTCGCTCTGCGCGTACTTCTCCTTGAAGACGTCCGGGATGTAGTCGAACATGAACCGCTTGCCGTCGCTGTTGCGCAGCACCCCGCCGTCGCCCCGGACCGACTCGGTGACCAGGATCCCCTTCACCGAGGGCGGCCAGACCATCCCCGTCGGATGGAACTGGACGAACTCCATGTTGACCAGCCGCGCCCCGGCCAGCAGCGCCAGCGCGTGGCCGTCCCCCGTGTACTCCCAGGAGTTGGACGTGACCTTGAAGGACTTGCCGATGCCCCCGGTGGCCAGCACCACGGCCGGGGCCTCGACGGTGAAGAACCGCCCGCTCTCCCGGTCGTAGCCGAAGACGCCGCTGACCTGGTCGCCCGCGGCGGAGCCGCTGGGGTCGCGGGTC
The DNA here is from genome assembly GCF_000744815.1 of Phaeacidiphilus oryzae TH49. Lineage (NCBI taxonomy): Bacteria > Bacillati > Actinomycetota > Actinomycetes > Kitasatosporales > Streptomycetaceae > Phaeacidiphilus > Phaeacidiphilus oryzae. Next base: position 2,862,295 of record NZ_JQMQ01000005.1, on the reverse strand, counting down.
TTGAGGATGCGGGTGACGGTCCGCTCCTGGAAGACCTTGATCCGGGCCTCGTAGTCGCCGAACTCCTTGTAGTCCTCCTGCTGGAGGGAGACCACCTTCTGCTGGAGGGTGCGGATCAGCTCCAGGCCGGTGCGGTCGCCGACGTGGGCCAGCCGCGGGTACTCGTGGCCGCCGAAGTTGCGCTGGGAGATCCGGCCGTCCTTGGTGCGGTCGAAGAGCGCCCCCCAGGTCTCCAGCTCCCAGACCCGGTCCGGGGCCTCCTTGGCGTGGAGCTCGGCCATCCGCCAGTGGTTGAGGAACTTTCCGCCGCGCATGGTGTCGCGGAAGTGGACCTGCCAGTTGTCGTTCGAGTTGGCGTTGCCCATCGAGGCGGCGATGCCGCCCTCGGCCATCACGGTGTGCGCCTTGCCGAAGAGCGACTTGCAGATCACCGCCGTGCGCATGCCCTGCTCGCGGGCCTCGATGGCGGCCCGCAGCCCGGCGCCGCCGGCACCCACGACCACCACGTCGTAGGTGTGGCGTTCGACCTCGGTCATGTCTGTGTCGTCCCTTTCAGAAGAACCGCGGGTCGCTGAAGGCACCGCTGGCGAGGAGGTACACGTACAGGTCCGACACCGCGATGCTGGCCAGGGAGCACCAGGCGAGCAGCATGTGACGGGCGTTCAGCTTGGACACCCAGCCCCACATCCGGTATCGGACGGGGTGCTTGGAGAAGTGCCGCATCCGCCCGCCGATGATGTGCCGGCAGGAGTGGCAGGACGCGGTGTACGCCCAGATCAGGCCGACATTGACGAGGAGGATCAGGGTGCCGAGGCCGGCGTGCCCCCACTGCCCGTGGCTGTCCCGGAAGGACAGCGCCACGTCGTAGGTGAGGATCACCGCGAAGATCACCGCGATGTAGAAGAAGTAGCGGTGGATGTTCTGCAGGATCAGCGGGAAGCGGGTCTCACCGCTGTACCTGGCGTGCGGCTCGGCGACCGCGCAGGCCGGCGGCGAGGACCAGAACGCCCGGTAGTAGGCCTTCCGGTAGTAGTAGCAGGTCAGCCGGAAGCCCAGCGGGAAGATCAGCACGATCAGGGCGGGCGAGAGCCGCCACCAGTCGCCGAAGACCGCCAGGTCGGCTCCGCCCGGGATCCGCGCGCAGTTCGCCGCCAGGCAGGGGGAGTAGAACGGGGACACGTACGGCGCGGAGTAGTAGTCCGCGCCGTCGAACGCCCGCCAGGTCGAGTAGCCGATGAAGGCCAGCAGAGCGACCAGGGTGGCTGTCTGCGGGACCCACCAGCGGTCGGTCCGCAGATGTCGGGCCGCGATGCTCGCCCGGCCCGGGGTGTGCACCCCCCGGTGGGGGCCGGGCCCCCCGCTGCCTTCTGCTCCTCGCCCCTCGGGGCGCCGGATGTCGGTGGTCACCTGCTCCTCATCCTCCAACTCCTCGCCGGGCCGCGGGCTCCGACGGCCGTCGAGGACATCGCACGTGATGTTCCTGACGCACCGTCATACTCCTCTGGGGCCCGGCAGGCTAGCGGGTCGCGGAAGCCCCTCCGATGCCCTCGTCCTCCGCGCCCGCCCAGAACGACGGGTCGTACGGCGTGTCCGGAACGGGGACGAACGGCGGATCCGTCGCCGGAACCCCGGCTCCGCGAGCACCGGGCAGGACGCCCGGCCGGTACTGGTCCTTCGGCTCGGCCGACCTCTGCGGGCCGTCCAGTTCGCTCAGCAGAGCCACGCTCTCCCGCAGATGTTCCAGGTCGGCGCGGGCGCGGCGGACCTCCAGACAGCTGCCGTGCCGCTGCTGGGCGGCGAGCACGGCGCGGTCGAGATCGTCCAACTGCCGGGTGACGCTGGTGAGTTCCGTTGCCACGAGCTCGTTCACCTCCGGGCGGGGGAGCGGGTTCGGCGGGGGAGCGGGAAGATCTGATCCACTGTCAGCCGATGGCTGCGAGTGTGGCGCGGATCACTGCCGCAGGGAAGGGGTTTGCGCCGGATCAACCGGTAATGGCGGCTCGACGGCCGTCATCCGTGCGCCCCCCGCTACTCCTTACGAGTGGTGCGAGCGGTGCGTCGCCTCGTGTCTCCGCGGTCCGGGGCGTGGGATGCCTTTCAGTGGTCTCCGCCACCACCGAAAAATCTTTCCATACGAATAATCCGATCAACGGCGTCGCCCAGCGGTCGGTATCCGGCGGTGGGCGGAAGAACGAGGAGGTCGGTCAACCGTGTCGGTACACCCGCACACCACTCCCGCCAGGGCCGCGCTCGGGGCGGCCCTGGCGCTCGGGGTGTCCCTCGCCGCCGCCGGCTGCTCCGGCGGCGGCTCCGTGCCGCCCGCCGCGGCGGACGTCGCCGCGGCGGCCTCCCACCAGGTGCGGGACGGCGGAACCGTGCGCTGGGCGCTGGACTCGGTGCCCGCCACCTTCAACGCGTTCCGGCCGGAGGCCACCGCCGGCACCGGGATCGTCGACGACGCCCTGCTGCCGCGGCTCTTCACCCAGGACGCCCACGGCAGGTCCAGCGCCGACCCCGCCTACCTGGCCTCCGCCAAGCAGGTCTCGGACTCCCCGCAGACCATCGAGTACCACCTCAACCCGGCCGCGAAGTGGAGCGACGGCAAGCCCCTCTCGGCCGCCGACTTCAAGGCCCAGTGGCAGGCGCTCAGCGGCCGGCAGCAGGGCTACGGCGCGGTGCGGGCGGACGGCTACGACGCCATCGCCTCCGTCGAGCAGGGCTCGGACCCGCACACCGTGCGGGTGGTCTTCCAGAACGGCCGGAGCTTCGGCCCCTGGCGCGGCCTCTTCTCGCCGCTCTACCCGGCGGCGGCGATGAGCAGCGCCACGGCCTTCACCGACGGCCTGCGGAACGGGCTGCCGGCGACGGCCGGCCCGTTCACCCTCGCCTCGGTGGACCGGAAGACCGGCGAGGTCCGGCTGACCCGCGACCCCCACTGGTGGGGGAGCCGCCCGCATGTCGCGGCGGTGTCCTTCCAGGCCGTCCCGGACGACCGGCGACTGGCCGGGCTGCGGGCCGGGCGGCTGGACGTGGCCGACCTCAGCACGGCGGTCGAGGACGGCACGGCCACCGCGGCCCAGGCGGCCGGGGTCCCCGGTTACGCGCTCCACCGGGCGGCGGCGCCGGCGTACGAGCAGGTGACGCTGAACGGCTTCTCGGGGGCGCTGGCCGACCCCGAGCTGCGCCGGGCGGTGGCCACCGCGATCGACCGGCCGGCGATCGCCAAGGCGGTCCTCGCCCCGCTCGGGCTGCCGGCGGCGACCCTCGGCAACCATCTGGTGATGGCCGACCAGGAGGGCTACGCGGACAACAGCTCGCGGCTGGCGGGCGGCGCCGAGCGGGCCGCGCAGATGCTGGCGGCGGCCGGGTGGACGGACGGGTCAGGGGCCGGTTCCGGCGCCGGCGGGACCACCGAGGCGAAGGGGGACGCGAAGGCGGCGTCCACGGCGGCCTCGGGGGCAGCGGCCTCGGCGTCAGCGGTCTCGAAGGTCGCGGCCTCGGCCTCCGCGGCGGGGTCCGGCTCGGCGGTGCGGAGCAAGGACGGGCGCCCGCTCACCCTGACGATGGTCATCCCCTCCGGTTCCGCGACCGCGAAGAAGGTCGCCGACCTGGTCGTGGCGCAGCTGGCGGCGGCGGGGATCGACACCAGGGTGAAGGCGGTCGACGCGGGCGCGCTGCTGTCCCAGAACGTCTCCGCCGGCGACTACGACCTGGCCCTCTTCGGCTGGCCGGCGTCGGAGTACCCGGTCGCGGACGAGGCGGCGCTGTACGAGAAGCCGGCCGTGGGGCCGGACGGGACGGTCCAGCGCGGACTGAACCTCTCCGGGGCCGGCACCGACCAGATCGACCAGCTGCTGGCGAAGTCGCTCTCCGCGACGGACGCGAAGGCGGCGGCGGACGCGGCGACCCAGGCCGACCAGCGGATCTGGGCGATCGCCCCGAGTGTTCCGCTCTACCAGAAGCCGCAGCTGGTCTCCGTACGGAAGGGGCTGGTCGGCGCCGGTGCGTTCGGCCTGGAGACCCCGGACTTCACCAAGCTGGGCTTCACCCGCTAGCCGCGGACCGCGCTCCGCAGGGACCCGCGGGCGCCCCGCACCGGCGCCTGCGGGGCCGTGTCCGGGACCGGGGTCGGCTCGGGGGAAAACTCGCCGCGCGTCAACCCCCCGTACCATTGGACACGCCGTGGTAAACGTGACCGCCCCGGCACGCCATACCGCCCGATCGGGAGATCCCTTGCCCACGCGCTCTGACATCCGCAACGTCGCCATCGTCGCCCACGTCGACCACGGCAAGACGACCCTCGTCGACGCCATGCTCAAGCAGGCCGGCGCGTTCGCGGAGCACCAGCATCTCGATGACCGGATGATGGACTCCAACGACCTGGAGCGCGAGAAGGGCATCACCATTCTCGCGAAGAACACCGCCGTCAAGTACCACCCCAAGGGCGGTGGCGACCCGGTCACCATCAACATCATCGACACCCCCGGCCACGCCGACTTCGGCGGCGAGGTGGAGCGCGGACTGTCCATGGTGGACGCGGTGGTGCTCCTGGTGGACGCCTCGGAGGGCCCCCTCCCGCAGACCCGCTTCGTCCTGCGCAAGGCGCTCGCCGCCCGGCTCCCCGTCATCCTCTGCATCAACAAGACGGACCGGCCGGACTCCCGGATCGACGACGTGGTCAACGAGACCTACGACCTCTTCCTCGACCTGGACGCGGACGAGGAGCAGATCGAGTTCCCGATCGTCTACGCCTGCGCCCGGGACGGCATCGCCTCGCTGACCAAGCCGGAGGACGGCACCGTGCCGGCCGACTCGGACAGCCTGGAGCCGTTCTTCTCCACCCTCCTCTCCACCGTCCCGGCCCCGACCTACGACGAGGAGGCCCCCCTCCAGGCGCACGTCACCAACCTGGACGCGGACAACTTCCTCGGCCGGATCGCGCTGCTCCGCGTGGAGCAGGGCAACCTGAAGAAGGGGCAGACCGTCGCCTGGATCAAGCGCGACGGCTCGGTGCAGAACGTCCGGATCAGCGAGCTGCTGATGACCGAGGCGCTCACCCGCAAGCCCGCGGAGAAGGCCGGCCCCGGCGACATCTGCGCCGTCGCCGGCATCCCGGACATCATGATCGGCGAGACCCTCGCCGACCCGGAGAACCCGATCGCGCTGCCGCTGATCACGGTGGACGAGCCGGCCATCTCGATGACCATCGGCACCAACACCTCGCCGCTGGTCGGCAAGGGCGGCAAGGGCCACAAGGTGACCGCCCGCCTGGTGAAGGACCGTCTGGACCGCGAGCTGGTCGGCAACGTCAGCCTCCGGGTGCTGCCGACCGAGCGCCCGGACGCCTGGGAGGTGCAGGGCCGCGGCGAGCTGGCCCTGGCGATCCTGGTGGAGACCATGCGCCGGGAGGGCTTCGAGCTCACCGTCGGCAAGCCCGAGGTGGTCACCCGGGAGATCGACGGCAAGCTCCACGAGCCGATCGAGCGGATGACCATCGACGCCCCCGAGGAGCACCTGGGCGCCATCACCCAGCTGATGGCCACCCGCAAGGGCCGGATGGAGACGATGACCAACCACGGGTCCGGCTGGATCCGGATGGAGTGGATCGTCCCGTCCCGCGGCCTGATCGGGTTCCGCACCGAGTTCCTCACCCAGACCCGCGGCACCGGCATCGCCCACTCCATCTTCGAGGGCCACGAGCCGTGGTTCGGCGAGCTGCGCACCCGCAACTCCGGCTCCCTGGTCTCCGACCGGGCCGGCGCGGTGACCGCGTTCGCGATGACCAACCTCCAGGAGCGCGGCGTCCTCTTCGTCGGCCCGGGCACCGAGGTCTACGAGGGCATGATCGTCGGTGAGAACTCCCGCGCGGACGACATGGACGTCAACATCACCAAGGAGAAGAAGCTCACCAACATGCGGTCCTCGACCGCGGATGTGACGGAGTCGATCGTTCCGCCGCGGACGCTGTCGCTGGAGCAGTCGCTGGAGTTCTGCCGCGACGACGAGTGCGTCGAGGTGACTCCGGAGACCGTACGGATCCGCAAGGTGATCCTGGACGCGCCGACCCGGGCGCGGGCCCGGTCCCGCGCCAAGGGGTGATTCTCCTCTCAGAGCGCAGGACCCCGGTCCTTGGCTTCTAGGGGCGAAACCGGCCGCCGGCCTCCTTTTCGGAGGTCGGCGGCCGGTTTTTCTGCCCTATTCATTACTACAGTCTGTAGTCGCATATCTATACAGCAGGCCCGATGAGTGTCCGATCTTTGTGACACCGCGTTCGCTGATGCATCGTCAATGTCCGATTGTTTCGGGGTTGGTCGACATGGGTGTGTCCGAAAACTGAGATTTACGTGAATAAACGTGACCAAAACGAGATCGGATTTGGTTCCCATCACTACCCGGGGTCACTGATAGTGGAAGGCATCGCTCCGGTTCGGGGGGTGCGGGAAGCGACAACTCACTCTGCACGTCTTTGAGGAGGCGCCTCCATGCGCAAGACAACGCGTGGAATCACCTTGGCCGCCGGTGCGGCCGCTGTCGCCCTCGCGCTGACCGCTTGCGGCGGCGGGTCCGGCTCGTCCAGCGCCGGCGGCGCCTACGGGGCCGGGGTCGTCAGCGACTACTGGGGCACCCCGCAGAACGCCCTGACCCCGGGCAACACCAACGAGGTCAACGGCTCGAAGGTGATCGACTCGATCCTGACCGGTCTGGTCTCCTACGACCCCAAGACCAACAAGGCGATCAACGAGAACGCCGCCTCGATCACCACGACCGACCAGCAGAACTTCACCGTCAAGCTGAAGCCCGGCTGGAAGTTCACCGACGGCACCCCCGTCACCGCCCACTCGTACGTGGACGCCTGGAACTACGCCGCGCTCTCCACGAACAAGCAGCTGAACTCGGCGTACTTCGCCACGGTCAAGGGCTTCGACAAGGTCAACCCGACCTCGGGCAGCCCGACCGCGAAGACCATGTCCGGCCTGAAGGTCGTCAACGACGACGAGTTCACCGTGTCGCTGACCGCCAAGAACTCCACCTGGCCGCAGCAGCTCGGCTTCCTGGCCTACGACCCGCTGCCGCAGTCCTTCTTCAAGGACCCGGCCGCCTGGTCGAAGAACCCGGTGGGCGACGGCGTCTACAAGGTGTCCGGCTCCTACACCCCGGGGTCCAACCTCAAGCTGGTGCCGAACACCGCGTACGCCGGCACCCAGAAGGTCCAGAACAAGGGCGTCGAGCTGGTGGTCTACACCGACCCCAACTCGGCCTACTCGGACCTCCAGTCCAACAAGCTGGACCTCCTCGACAACAACATCCCGGAGACCGACCGGGCGAACATGAACTCCGACCTCGGCGGCCGCGTGGTCAACACTCCCGCGGGCTACATCTCCGAGATCGCCTTCCCGCTCTACAACGGCCAGTGGGGCACTGCCAAGGCCGCCAAGCTGCGCCAGGGCCTGTCGATGGCGATCGACCGCAACAGCATCGCCAAGACGATCCTCCACGACACCGTCACGCCGGCGAAGGACTTCACCTCGCCCGCGCTCGGCACCGCGGGCGGCTACGACTCCTCGATCCTCGGCCAGTACGGGACCTACAACCCGACCGAGGCCAAGAAGCTGATCCAGGAGGCCGGCGGCCTCCCCGGCGGCAAGATGACCATCACGTACAACTCGGACGGCCCGAACGCCACCTGGGTGAGCGCGGTGTGCAACTCCATCAACACCGTCCTGGGCAACAACACCGCCTGTGTCGGCAAGCCGGTGACCACCTTCGCCTCGCTGCGGAACCAGATCACCGACAAGCAGATGACCAGCGCCTTCCGCTCCTCGTGGTCGATGGACTACCCGCTGGCCGAGGACTTCCTGCAGCCGCTGTTCGCCTCCGACGGCTCGGCGAACGACGCCCATTACAACAACCCGCAGTTCGACAAGCTGATCGCCGAGGGCAACGCGGCGTCCAGCCCCGCGCAGGCGAACAAGTACTTCCAGCAGGCCGAGCAGCTCCTGGTGAGGGACATGCCGGCGATCCCGCTGTGGTACACCAACGCCACCGCGGGCTACTCCAAGAACGTCTCCGGCGTTCAGATGGACGGCTTCTCGAACCCGGTCCTGTGGGCCGTCAAGAAGTAGCGCTACCTGGCTGACAGGAGGCCGGGGGGCCGGGCCGCTCGACGGAGAGCGGTCCGCGCCCCCCGGCGCCTGTCCCCGCCTTCCTTCACCACCGGCACCACCCAGGAGGCACCATGGGGCGCTACGTCATCCGACGCCTGCTCCAGATGATCCCGGTCTTCATCGGGACCACGTTCCTGATCTTCGTGATGGTCTACAGCCTCGGCGACCCCGTGGCGGCCATGTTCCAGGGCAAGGCCATGGACCCGGCCGTGGCCCATCAGATCAGGCACGACCTCTGGCTCGACCGGCCGCTGTGGGAGCAGTACCTCCACTACATGGCCAACCTCTTCCAGGGGAACTTCGGCAACGCCTACAACGGGCAGCCGGTGAGCCAGCTGATGGGGACCGCGTTCCCCAACACCGTCAAGCTGACCGTGGTGGCCTTCCTGATCGAGATGATCATCGGCATCGCGCTCGGCGTGCTCAGCGGCCTTCGGAGGGGAAAGACCGCCGACACGATCGTCCTGATCATCACCCTGGTGGTGATCTCGGTGCCGGTGTTCGTCATCGGATACCTGCTGCAGTACTTCCTCGGCGTGAAGTGGCAGATCATCAGCCCGTCCGTGGACAACGGGACGCCGTGGTCCCAACTCCTCGTCCCCGGCCTGGTGCTGGCCTCCGTCTCGCTGGCGTACGTGGCCCGGCTGACCCGGACCTCGATCGCCGAGAACCTCCACGCGGACTACATCCGCACGGCCACCGCCAAGGGCCTGCCGCGCCGCCGGGTGGTCTTCAACCACCTGCTGCGCAACTCGCTGGTCCCGGTCGTCACCTTCCTCGGCACCGACCTGGGCGCGCTGATGGGCGGCGCCCTGGTCACCGAGCGGATCTTCAACATCCAGGGTGTCGGCTACTCCCTCTACCAGGGCATCGTGCAGCAGAACACCTCAACGGTGGTCGGCTTCGTGACGATCCTGGTGATCGTCTACCTGGTGGCCAACCTGCTCGTCGACCTGCTCTACGCGGTCCTGGACCCGAGGATCCGGTATGCCTGAGGCGACCACGACCCTGACCCCCGACGACCGGCAGGTGCCGGCGGAGCCGCAGCCCGAGCGCGAGAAGCCGCGCAGCCTCTGGCAGGACGCCTGGCGGGACCTGCGGCGCAGCCCGGTCTTCATCATCTCGGGCCTGGTCATCCTGTTCCTGATCGTGGTGGCGGCCGACCCGTCGCTGCTGACCGGGACCGACCCGCTCTCCTGCAACCTGGCGCACTCCCAGATGGGGCCGACCTCGGGGCACCCGTTCGGCTTCGACACCCAGGGCTGCGACGTCTACTCGCGGACCATCCACGGCGCCCGAGACTCGATCATCGTGGGCGTGGTGGCCACCGCCGGCTCGGCCGTGGTCGGCTCGATCCTGGGCGGTCTTGCCGGGTTCTTCGGCGGCTGGTGGGACTCGATCCTCTCCCGGATCACCGACATCTTCTTCGGCATCCCGCTGCTGCTGGGTGCGATGGTGGTGCTCACCGCCATCCCCGACCAGTCGATCTGGCTGGTGGTCGCCTTCCTGGTGCTGTTCGGCTGGCCGCAGGTGGCGCGGATCGCCCGCGGCGCGGTGATCACCGCCAAGCAGCAGGACTACGTCACGGCGGCGCGGGCGCTCGGCGCCGGCACCCCGCGGCTGATGCTGCGGCACATCATGCCGAACGCGATCGCCCCGATCATCGTGGTGTCGACCATCGCGCTGGGCTCGTACATCTCCCTTGAGGCGACGCTGAGCTACCTGGGCGTCGGGCTCAAGCCGCCGACGGTCTCCTGGGGCATCGACATCTCGGCCGCCGCGGACACCTTCCGCAACGCGCCGCACATGCTCTTCTACCCGGCGGCCGCGCTGAGCATCACGGTGCTCGCGTTCATCATGCTCGGCGACGCCGTGCGTGAGGCCCTCGACCCCAAGCTCCGCTGAGGGAGGCGACAGTGAGTACCAGTGAGACGATGACGGCGCCGACGCCGGGCCCGTCCGGGCCGCAGGAGGACGCTCCGCTGCTCGAGGTCCGCGACCTCCAGGTGGAGTTCCGGACCCGGGACGGCGTGGCCAGGGCCGTCAACGGCGTGAACTACAGCGTCAGGGCCGGCGAGACGCTGGCCATCCTCGGCGAGTCGGGCTCCGGCAAGTCGGTGAGCTCGCAGGCGGTGATGGGCATCCTGGACTCCCCGCCCGGGTTCGTCACCGGCGGCGAGATCATGTTCAAGGGCCGGGACCTGCTGAAGATGGGCCGCGAGGAGCGGCGGAAGGTCCGCGGCTCGCAGATGGCCATGGTCTTCCAGGACGCCCTCTCCTCGCTCAACCCGGTGCTGAGCGTGGGCTACCAGCTGGGCGAGATGTTCCGCGTCCACAAGGGGATGTCCAGGAAGGACGCCAGGAAGGCGTCCATCGAGATGATGGAGAAGGTCGGCATCCCGGCGGCGAAGGAGCGGGTCGACCAGTACCCGCACCAGTTCTCCGGCGGCATGCGGCAGCGCATCATGATCGCGATGGCGCTGGCCCTGGAGCCCGACCTGATCATCGCGGACGAGCCCACCACGGCCCTGGACGTCACCGTCCAGGCGCAGGTGATGGAGCTGCTGGCGGATCTCCAGCGCGAGTACCGGATGGGCCTGATCCTGATCACCCACGACCTGGGGGTGGTCGCGGACGTGGCCGACAAGATCGCGGTGATGTACGCCGGGCGGATCGTCGAGACCGCCCCGGTGCACCAGCTGTACAAGCGGCCGGCGCACCCCTACACCCGCGGGCTGCTGGACTCGATCCCGCGGCTGGACCAGAAGGGGCAGGAGCTCTACGCGATCAAGGGCCTGCCGCCCAACCTGCTGCACATCCCGCAGGGCTGCGCCTTCAACCCGCGCTGCCCGATGGCGACCGACCGCTGCCGTACCGAGGTGCCGGAGCTGCACCAGGTGACGGAGGCGGACGGGACGCCGCTGGCCGGGCGCGGCAGCGCCTGCCACTTCTGGAAGGAGACCCTCCATGGCTGACCTCAGCTCCCGTGAGCGTGAGCCGATCCTCCAGGTGCGCGACCTGAAGAAGCACTTCCCGCTCACCCAGGGGATCCTCTTCAAGCGCCAGGTCGGCGCGGTCAAGGCGGTGGACGGCGTCTCCTTCGACCTCTACCGGGGCGAGACGCTGGGCATCGTCGGCGAGTCCGGCTGCGGGAAGTCCACCCTGGCCAAGGTGCTGATGAACCTGGAGCGGGCGACCGCGGGCCAGGTCCTCTACAAGGGCGAGGACATCTCGAAGCTGAGCGGGCGGGCGCTGAAGGCCGTCCGGCGCAACATCCAGATGGTCTTCCAGGACCCGTACACCTCGCTCAACCCGCGGATGACGGTCGGCGACATCATCGGCGAGCCCTTCGACATCCACCCCGAGGTGGCGCCGAAGGGCGACCGGCGGAAGGCCGTTCAGGACCTGCTGGACGTGGTCGGGCTCAACCCGGAGTACATCAACCGGTACCCCCACCAGTTCTCCGGCGGGCAGCGGCAGCGGATCGGCATCGCCCGCGGCCTGGCCCTCAGGCCCGAGGTGATCATCTGCGACGAGCCGGTCTCCGCGCTGGACGTCTCGGTGCAGGCGCAGGTGGTCAACCTGCTGGAGAAGCTGCAGGACGAGTTCGATCTGGCGTACATGTTCATCGCCCACGACCTGTCGGTGGTCCGGCACATCTCGGACCGGGTCGGCGTGATGTACCTGGGCCGGATGGTCGAGATCGGCACGGACGAGCAGGTCTACGAGAGCCCGACCCACCCGTACACCCAGGCGCTGCTCTCCGCGGTGCCGGTGCCGGACCCGGAGGGGCGCGAGGGCCGGGAGCGGATCCTCCTCACCGGCGACGTGCCCTCGCCGGCCAACCCGCCGTCCGGCTGCGCGTTCCGCACCCGCTGCTGGAAGGCGACGGAGAAGTGCGCGAGCGAGGTCCCGCTGCTCGCCGTGCCGGAGAACGTGCCCGGTCCGCACCCCTCGGCCTGCCACTTCCCCGAGGTCAAGGACGTGGTGGCGGCCGCCTCCTGACGTCGCGTCAGCAGATCACGGCAGATCACGCCGACGGCCGCCGGGCGAGTCGCCCGGCGGCCGTCGGCGTTCTCGGTGGAACGGGGAGGCGGGTCAGGAGGCGGCGGTGGCCTCCCCGGCGGCGACCGACTCGGGGGCGGGCGTCTGCAGCGGGAAGTGGCAGGCCGCCTGGTGGCCGTCGGAGAACAGGCGGAGCTCCGGGACCTCCTCGGCGCACCGGTCCTGGGCCAGCGGGCAGCGGGTCCGGAACCGGCAGCCGGAGGGCGGGTTGATCGGCGAGGGCAGTTCGCCCTCGACGCCCTCGCCGCGCTTCTCCCGCTCGGCCTCCGGCTCGGGGATCGGGATCGCCTTCAGCAGCCCCGCGGTGTACGGGTGGGCGGGCCGCTGGTAGATGTCCTCGCCCGAGCCCAGCTCGACCAGCTTGCCGAGGTACATCACGCCGATCCGGTCGGCGAGGTACTTGACCACCGCCAGGTCGTGCGAGATCACCACGTAGGACAGGTCGTGCGCGGCCTGCAGCCGCTTCATCAGGTTGAGCACCTGGGCGCGGATCGAGACGTCCAGCGCGGAGACCGGCTCGTCCGCCACGATCAGCTTGGGGTTCAGGGTCAGGGCGCGGGCCAGGCCGATCCGCTGCCGCTGACCGCCGGAGAACTCGTGCGGGAACCGCTCCAGCGCGCTGGACGGCAGGCCCACCTCGTCCAGCAGCTCCTTGGCCCGGTCCAGCTGCTCCTTGGCGCTGCCGATGCCCTGCACCCGCAGCGGCTCGCGGAGGATGGAGCCCACCCGCATCCTGGGGTCCAGCGAGGAGTACGGGTCCTGGAACATCATCTGCAGGTCGCGGCGGTGCTCGCGGAGCGCCCGGCCGCGGAGGTCGCCGATCCGGGAGCCGTTGACCGTCACCTCGCCGCTGTTCGGCTTCTCCAGGCCGACGATCAGCCGCCCGAGGGTGGTCTTCCCGCAGCCGGACTCGCCGACCAGGCCGAAGGTCTCGCCGGGGCCGAGGGTCAGGCTGACCCCCGAGACCGCCTTCACCGTCGAGGAGTCGCGCCGGAAGCCGCGGCCGCCGACCGGGAACTCCTTGACCAGGTCCCGGACTTCGAGCAGCCGGCGGGGGCCGGAGCCGCTCCCCTCGGCGCCGCCGCCCTCGCCCTCGCCGGCGCCGTTCGCCCGGGCCGCGGCGGCCGCGGTGGCGGAGGCCGGACGGTCGTGGGCGGTGGTGCGGCCGGTGAGGTCGAGGGGCCCGCGCACCGGGTGCCAGCAGGCGAACTGGTGGCTGCCGGGGCCGTCCAGCCTGGGCTCCTCCTCCCGGCACCGGTCGGTGGCGTAGGAGCAGCGGGCCGCGAAGCGGCAGCCGGCCGGCGGGTTGGACAGGTCCGGCGGCAGGCCGGGCACGGTGAACAGGCGCTGGGTGTTGTCCTGGTCCAGCCGCGGGATGGAGCCCAGCAGGCCCTGGGTGTACGGGTGCCGCATCTCGGCGAAGAGGGTGCGGGTGTCGGTGGTCTCGGCGATCCGGCCGGCGTACATCACGTTGATCCGGTCGGCGTGCCCGGCGACCACCCCCATGTCGTGGGTGATCAGGATCATCGCCATCCCCAGGCGGTCCTTGAGGTCCGCGAGGAGGTCGAGGATCTGGGCCTGGATGGTCACGTCGAGCGCGGTGGTCGGCTCGTCCGCGATCAGCACCTTGGGCTCGCAGGCCAGCGCCATCGCGATCATCACCCGCTGCCGCAGACCGCCGGAGAGCTGGTGGGGGTAGTCGCCCAGGCGCTCCTTGGGGCGCGGCAGGCCGACCAGTCCGAGCACCTCGGCGGCCCGGTCCAGGGCCTCCCTCTTGGAGACCCCCCGGTGCAGCCGGACCGGCTCGGCCACCTGGTAGCCGATGGTCTTGGTGGGGTCCAGGGAGGTCATCGGGTCCTGGAAGACCATGGCGATCTCGTTGCCGCGGACCGTCCGCATCCGGTCCTCGGAGGCGTCGGCGAGCTCCTCGCCGTTGAGCCGGATCGAGGAGCCCTGCACCAGCCGGCCGCCCGGCGGCAGCAGCCGCATCAGGGAGAGCCCGGTCATGGACTTCCCGCAGCCGGACTCGCCGACCAGGCCGAGGGTCTCGCCCTGCTTCAGGCTGAACGACACCTCGGAGACCGCCTGGACCACCGAACTGGTCAGGTGGATGTGCGTGGTCAGGTCCTTGACCTCGAGCAGCGGCGCCGTGGAAGCAGCTGAAGTCGTCATTGTGGATTCCTCGCTTCTCGGCTTCTCAGCGCTTGCGCAGTCGGACGTCGACGGCGTCGCGGAGGCCGTCGCCGATCAGGTTGAAGGCCATCACGACCAGGACCAGGGCGATGCCGACCGGGAACACCAGCCACCAGTAGCCGTTGGACAGGTTGTCCGCCGCGTCGGCGATCTGCGATCCCCAGTCGGTGTGCGGGTAGTGGACGCCGAAGTTGAGGAAGCCCAGGGCGGCCAGGGCGAGGATCGCGTCGGCGATCTGGAAGGTGATGTTGACGATCACCGTGCCCATGGCGTTCGGAATCAGGTGACGGAAGATCAGGTGCGTCCGGGAGCCGCCCATCACCCGGGCCGCGGCGACGAAGTCGCGCACCCGCAGGGTCAGCACCTCGCCGCGCACCAGCCGGGCCGGCACCAGCCAGGAGAAGACGCCGAGGATCAGGCTCAGGTTCCACACGTTGGACCCGTAGCGGTGCGCGATGATCAGCACCACCAGCAGGAAGGGCAGCGACAGCAGGATGTCGACGACGCGCATCATGGCGGCGTCCGCGATCCCGCCGAGCAGCCCGGCCACGGCGCCCCACAGGGTGCCGATGACGGTGGCGATGATCGCCGCCAGCAGGCCGATCTCCAGCGAGGTC
The DNA here is from genome assembly GCF_000744815.1 of Phaeacidiphilus oryzae TH49. NCBI lineage: Bacteria > Bacillati > Actinomycetota > Actinomycetes > Kitasatosporales > Streptomycetaceae > Phaeacidiphilus > Phaeacidiphilus oryzae. The sequence continues at coordinate 2,847,255 of NZ_JQMQ01000005.1, read as the reverse complement.
TGCCCGCCGAGCATCAGCCGGCCCAGCACGTCGAAGCCGTTGGAGTCGGTGCCGAACGGGTTGGCGCCGCCGGGGGCCTGATTGGTGTTCAGCAGGTTCGTGTTGATCTGGTCCGTGTGGTAGACCAGCGGGCCGATGAAGCAGAACAGGATGAAGAAGACGAGCACCCCGACGCCGGTGACGGCGAGCTTGTTGCGGGTGAACTCGCGGAGGCTGAGCTTCCAGCCGGCGGCGACGGGCGCGGTGAGGTCGCCCGCGTCGGTGGACTGCGGGCTGCCGGGCTCGGCCGGCACCGGGGAGGGAATGGTCGTGGTCACTTCGGCTCCTCGGGCGGTCAGACCAGCTTGATGCGCGGGTCGGAGAGCGACAGGCAGACGTCCGCGACCAGGTTGCCCACGACGGTGAGGATCGCCGTCAGCAGGGTGTAGGCCATCAGCACGTTGTAGTCGTCGTTCTGCAGGGCGTTGACGAACATCAGGCCGAGCCCGTTGATGTTGAACGCGTACTCGATCAGCACGTTGCCGCCGATCAGCACCGGCAGCGAGAGGCCGATCAGGGTGATCATCGGCAGCGAGGCGTTGCGCACCAGGTGCCGCGAGTACACCATCCGCTCGGCCAGGCCCTTGGCCCGGGCCACCTTGATGTAGTCCTGCGCCAGCACGTCCAGCGAGGCCGAGCGCTGGTACCGGGAGTAGGAGGCGACGGCGGTGGTGGCGAGCGCGGCGATCGGCAGGATCAGGTCCTTGAACTGGCCCATGGCCCCGCTGAGCGACTGGTCCTGGGGCACGTTGGCGTCCACCCAGCCCAGCGACAGGGCGAAGACCTGGATCATCAGCAGCGCGACCAGGAAGACCGGCATCGAGTAGAAGATGAAGGCCAGCGCGGTGGCCGTGACGTCGCCGATGGTGTTGCGCTTCACCGCCTGGAAGATGCCGAGCGGCAGGGCGACGGCGATCGCTACCACCAGCGAGGCGGCCGAGAGGAACGCGCTGAGCGGTGCCTTCTCCTTGAAGAGGGAGTCCACGGTCTGGTTGAGCTTGAACGACCAGCCCAGGTTCCCGTGGAAGAGGCGGTCGAGATAGGTGCCGAACTGGTTGATCCACGGTTGGTCGAACCCGTTGGCGTGGTTCCAGGCTCTGATGGCCTCGGGGCTCGCCTTCGGGCCCAGAACCGTCTGCGCTGGCGACGGGGCGACGATGTGCAGCATCAGGAACGTCACCAGGATGATGCCCAGGATCACGATGATGGCCGTGCCCAGGCGCCGTATGAGATAGCCCGCCATGTCCGGGATCTCCTCGTGCTGTCGGCGTGGGTGGAAACGTGGGAGAACGTGGGGGTACGCGTCCGGGGCGGTGCGCTGTGCGGCACCGCCCCGGACGCCCGGACGACTTACTTGGTGAAGTACCAGTCCTCGGGGTTCAGGAAGAACTGGGTGGTGGCGGCGAAGGAGTCCTGCGAACCGGAGAGCTTCGGGTTCCAGGAGTAGATGTAGTCCTCGGAGGGGAGGAACAGCGCCGGCACGTCGTTGGTCACCTGCGAGAGCTCGGCCTGCAGGGCCTTCGGGTCACTCGAGGTCATCGAGGCGGCGATCAGCTTGTCCGTGGTCGGGTTGGAGTACCCGCCCTGGTTGTAGCTGCCGCCGGTGTTGAAGAGGCTGTTGGTGCTCGGGTAGTCGTTGGCGGTGAAGCCGCCGAACGAGGCCATGCCCCAGTTGTTGTCGTTCTTCGGCGAGGAGACGACGCTCTCGTTCTGGATGACGTTGTTGAACGTGTCCGTCTTCAGCGTGGCGTTGATGCCGACCTTCTTCAGGTTCGACGCGAACGCGGTCACCACCTGGCCGAGCGACTTCGGCGTGCTGGTGTAGTAGAAGACGAAGTTGAGGTTCTGGCCCTTGGTGACCCCGGCGCCGCACTGGTTGGCCCCGGTGCCCGGGTTCTGGCAGGTGGTGGTCCCGCCGGGGACGACCTTCCAGCCGTGGCTGCTCAGCAGCTTGCTGGCGGCGTCCACCGAGAACGGGTACGGGTTGGTGGTGGCGTTGGACGGGGTGTACGCGGTCTTGGGCACCACGCCGACCGGGCCGTACTGCGGGGCGGCCAGGCCGAGGAACGCGCCCTTGATCTCCGCCTGCTCGTCCTGGAGGTGGGCGAAGGCCTGGCGGACGTAGAGCTGGTTGATCGCCTTGCCGAAGTTGCCCGCGCCGTCCTTGAAGTTGAAGAACATGTGGTGGAACCCGCCGTCCGGGAACCCGTAGATGTTCTTGCCCTTGGACTTCAGGCGGTTCAGCTGCGGCCAGTTGTCCGACTTGACGTAGCCGAAGTCGAGCTTGCCGCTGAGGAGGTCGTTGAACTCGGCGGTCGGCGAGGTGTAGGAGAGGAGGTCCACCTCGGAGATCTTCGGGGTGCCCTCACCGGTGTACTTGGTGTTGGCCACGAAGTTGGCGGCGCCGGTCGACGAGTTGTACGTCTTGATCTTGTACGGGCCGTCCACGACCTGCCAGAGCGGGTTGGTCCCGTAGGTGCTCAGCGACTTCGACTGGGCGGCCAGGAAGTCGTAGATCGCCTTGGCGTTGGCCGGCTTGGTGAAGTCCAGCACCGGGCCGTTGGCCGAGGACTTGGCCCAGGCCTTGGCGGGCAGCGGGGTCAGCACCGGCTGGAGCTGCGAGTTGAGCACCCAGTCCGGGTTGTACTTCTTGTCGAAGGTGAACTGGACGGTCTGGTCGTCGACCGCCTTGGCGGAGGTGATGTTGTCCGGGAACTGGCCGGGGGTGTAGTTGCCGGAGTTCGCCGGGCTCTCCTTGAGCGCCGCCTTCAGCAGGTAGTAGTCGAACAGGACGTCCTGCGCGCTGACCTTGCCGCCGTTGGACCAGGAGTACTTGCCGTTGAGCTTGACCGTGAAGGTCTTGCCGTCCGCCGAGACGGTCGGCTTGCTCGCCAGCGAGCGCGAGTAGTCGATGACCTGGTTGGTCCCCTGGTACGGGTAGTAGAGGAACCGCCAGCTCAGCGCCTGGAACTGGAAGCTTGTGTAGACCGAGGAGTTGGCGCTGGGCGTGATCGGGAATATCCAGTTCGGGTCGGCGCCGACGTCCTCGGCGACGTGCAGCACCCCGCCGCTCTGCGGGTTGCCCGCGGCGGCCGGGATGGCACCGTACGAGTAGTCGCCCTTCATGGCGGAGCCGGTGCTGGAGGAACCGCCGCCGCTCCCGCAGGCCGTCAGCGTGAGCGCGCCGGCAGCAGCCAAGGCCACCCCCGCAGCGACCCTGTGCTTGGTCTTCAACATCTGTGACTCCACTCCCCTTTTGACGGGCCGACGCAGATCGACCGGTTCCGCGCTCCGACGCCCACGTTCACGGCGATGCACGCGGCGACGCGTCATCTCCCGTGCGGCCAACCGCCTTTGAAGAATCGACTTGTGGCTGAAGATGCCGACTGGAACGCTTGGAGCTCATCTTGGCCGGATGAACGAGACGTGTCGAGAGCCCCCCGATCAAGGCTTGGTAACGCCTTTGGTGACCGGTAATCGACACTCGGCCGTATCGGGGGTTACAGGACACCACGTGCGGGGGTGGCAGCTTGTGACCGTTGCCGGATGGGGAGAGCGACAGGCGTCCGCTATTCGGTTCACAAAAAGGGCGAATTGCGCGTATGGGGCGAATCACGGGATATCGGGAAAGCGCTGATCGAATCCCGGGCGCGGATAACGGCGTGAATAACAATTCTCCGTGCGGGAGAATTTTTCTCTCCCCGTGCCGGAGGCGAATTACCGCCCGCGCGATGCGGTTCCCTCCCGCATCAGGGCCCGCAGTCGCCCCGAATTCGCGCGTGCAGATGCATGTCGTGCCACCCGTCCGCGTGCAGCAGCGCCGCGCGCCGCGTCCCCTCCAGCCCGAACCCGCACTTCTCCGCGACCCGGCAGGACCCCGCGTTCGCCACCGAATGCCCCAGCTCCACGCGGTGGAATCCGGCCCGGCTCAGAGCCCACTCAGAGATTCCCGCGACGGCCCGGGAACAGACGCCCCGCCCCCGTGCCTCCGGCACCGTCCAATAGGAGATCTCCGCCTGACCCCCCATCGGCACCAGCCCCTGCAACGACACCCGCCCCAGCAGCCTCCCGCCCCCGGCGTCCGACACGGCCCAATGCGCGCCCGACTCCTCCTGCCAGCTCCCGCGCCAGCGTTCGATCCAGCCGGCGGCCTCGGCCGGGGAGTCGGCCGTGCGGAGGTGCCAGCGCTGGATCGCCGGATCCCGGAAGGCCTCCGCGAGGGCGGGGGCGTCGGCCGCCCGCCAGGGGCGGAGGAGGAGGCCGTCGAGGGGCAGCGTGGGCTGGGGCGTGGCGCCGAGGGTGCCGGGGGGGAGGACCGGCGGGACCAGGTTCGGCATGATCGGCATCATGCCAAAGCGGGGTGGGCCGGGGAGGGGTTTTCGGGTCAGGGGGTGCGCGGGGGTGGCACGGAGTCGGTCTCGGCGAGGGCGGGGTCGAGGATGACCTCCTTCTCGGCGGTGATCGTGCCCTCCTCCGGATAGTGGCAGGCGGTGAGGTGGCCGTCGTCGTTGCCCGCGATCTGCACCAGCGGGGGCTCCTGCTGGGCGCACAGCTCCTGCGCCTTCCAGCAGCGGGTGCGGAAGCGGCAGCCGGACGGCGGGGAGATCGGCGAGGGGACGTCGCCGGCGAGGCGGATGCGCTCCGCCGAGGGGTGGTCCGGGTCGGCCGACGGCGCCGCCGAGAGGAGCGCGTGGGTGTACGGGTGGCGCGGGCGCCGGTAGATGGAGATCCGGTCCCCGGTCTCCACGATCTTCCCCAGGTACATCACCGCGACCCGCTGCGAGAAGTGCTGCACGATCGCCAGGTCGTGGGCGATGAAGAGGAAGGCGATCCCCAGCTCGCGCTGCAGCCGCTGGAGGAGGTTGACCACCTGGGCCTGGATGGACACGTCCAGCGCCGAGACCGGTTCGTCGGCGATGATCAGCCGGGGGTCCAGGGCGAGCGCCCTGGCCACCCCGATCCGCTGCCGCTGCCCGCCGGAGAACTCGTGCGGGAACCGGTTGAAGTGCTCGGGGTTGAGGCCGACCGTCTCCAGCAGCTCCTTGGCCCGCCGCTCCCGCCCGCCCGGCGGGTCGATCCCGGCCACCTCCATCGGCCCGGTGAGGATCACCCCCACCGTGTGCCGGGGGTTGAGCGAGGCGTACGGGTCCTGGAAGACCATCTGGATCTGCGAGCGGATCGGCCGCAGCTGGTGCCGGGAGGCGTGGGTGATGTCCTGCCCCCGGTAGCGGATCGACCCCCCGGTGGGCTCCAGCAGCCGGGTGACCAGCCGCCCGGTGGTGGACTTCCCGCAGCCGGACTCGCCGACCAGGCCCAGCGCCTCGCCCTCCCCGATGGTGAGGTCGATGCCGTCCACCGCGCGCACCGCCCCCACCCGGCGCTGGACGATCCAGCCCTGCCGGACCGGGAAGTGCTTGGTCAGTCCGGCCACTTCGAGCAGCGTCTCGGTCATCGGGCGGTGCCTCCCAGCAGGGGCTGGACGTTCTCGGTGAAGATCCGCTGCTTCTGGTCGGCGCGCAGGTGGCAGGCGGAGACATGGGCGGCCGGCGGATGCCCGGAGCCGGGCGCGGACGCCGAGCCGTTCGCGGCCGGCCCGTCGAAGACCGGCGCCAGCTCCGGCCGCTCGGTGGCGCAGCGGGTGCCCCCCACGAGCTCGCGGTAGGCGCAGCGGGGGTGGAACGGGCAGCCGTCCGGCGGCGCGAGCATCGACGGCGGCGAGCCGGGGATCGGCCGCAGCGGCGCGTCCAGATCCCCGCCGATGCTCGGCAGCGAGCTCAGCAGCCCCCAGCCGTAGGGGTGTTGGGAGTGGCTGAGGATCTGCCGCATGGGCCCCCGCTCGACGCACTCCCCGGCGTACATCACCAGGACGTCCTCCGCGATGTCCGCGATCACCCCGAGGTCGTGGGTGATGAAGATGATGGCCGAGCCGGCCTCCCGCTGGAGGTCCTTGAGGAGGTCGAGGATCTGGGCCTGGACGGTGACGTCCAGCGCGGTGGTCGGCTCGTCGGCGATCAGCAGCTCGGGGTCGTTGACCAGTGCCATGGCGATCATCGCCCGCTGCCGCATGCCGCCGGAGAACTCGTGGGGGTAGTCGTCCACCCTGCGCTGCGGCTGCGGGATGCCGACCCGGCCGAGGAGTTCGATCGCCCGGTTCCGGGCCGCGCGCTTGCTCGCCCCGGTGTGCTTCCGGTACGGCTCGGCGATCTGCCGGCCCACCGTGTAGTACGGGGAGAGGGCGGTCAGCGAGTCCTGGAAGACCATCGCCACCTTGCCCCCGCGCAGCCGGCTGAGGGTGTGCTCGTCCGCGGTGACGAGGTCCTTCCCGTCCAGCAGGATCTGCCCCTCCACGGTCGCCGCCCGCGGATCGTGGAGGCCGAGGATGGCCAGGTTGGTGACGGACTTCCCGCTGCCGGACTCGCCGACGATGCCGAGGCTGCGGCCGCGCTCCAGATCGAAGCTGAGGCCGTTGACGGCGTGCACCGTTCCGTCCTCGGTGGCGAACCGGACCCGCAGGTCGCGGACGGAGAGGAAAGGGGCCATGCGCGCTGATGTCCTCTCAGGGGCGTCTGGTCGGATGGGGCGTCAGGTGAGCCGGACCCGCGGGTCGAGCAGGGCGTACGAGGCGTCCACGATCACGTTGGCGGTGATGATGGCGGTGGCCGCGAAGAGGGTGACGCCCATCTCCAGCGGCAGGTCGGCCTGGAGGACGGCCTCGACCGAGAGGTGGCCGAGCCCGTGGAGGCCGAAGGTCACCTCGGTGATGATCGCGCCGCCGAAGACCTGGCCCAGGTCGATGCCGAAGACGGTGAGCATCGGCGCCATCGTCCCGCGCAGCGCGTACCGGAAGAAGACGTACGAGGGGGACATCCCCTTGGCCCGGGCGGTGCGGATGTGGTCCTCGTGGAGCTGCTCGATCATCTGCGAGCGGATCTGCCGGGTGTAGTTGCCCCAGAAGATCACCGACAGCACCAGGCAGGGCAGGATCAGCCCGTCCAGCGAGCCCAGCGGATCGTGGGTCCAGTCGGGGTCGGCGCCCGCGCTCACCCAGCCGAGCTTGTCCGCGAAGACCAGGATGGCCAGCGGGCCGATGAAGTAGATCTGGGTGGAGAGGCCGACCAGCGAGATCGCCCGGGCGGCGCTGTCGGTGAGGGTGCCCTGCCGCCAGGCGGCGATCAGGCCGAGGCCCATGCCGATCACGAAGAAGCAGAAGCCGCCGCCGACGGCCAGCGAGAGGGTGGTCGGGTAGGCGGACTTGATCATCGTCCAGATCGGCTGCTGCTGGGCGAAGGAGTAGCCGAAGCAGGGCGCCGGGCAGGGGCCGACGCTCAGGTCGTTCCGCCCGGCGAAGATCCCCTTCAGATAGTCCCAGAACTGCACCGCGACCGGTTTGTCGAAGCCCAGGTTGTGGTTGATCAGCGCGATGTTCTGCGGGGTGCAGTTCTTCCCGCAGGACAGCAGCGCGGGGTTGGGCGCCAGCACGAAGAAGGCGGTGTAGGTGATGAAGAGGATCAGGAAGAGGATGACTAGGGCGCCGAGTATCCGTCGGACGAGGAAGCGGGTCATCGGGTGAGATACCTCCGCCGGGTCGCGCGGCGCCGGCCCGGTCCGGCCCCGGTGCGGGGCGGCCGGACCGGACCGGCGGCGCGGACCGCCGGTTACTTGACGTAGACGCTGGTCAGATCGAAGGTGCCGAGCACCTGGTCGGCGCGGACGCCGCCGAGGCCGCTGCCGTAGATCTGGGTCAGCACGTCGTAGCCGTACGGCACCTGCGGAACGTCGTTCTGCAGGATCTGCTCCGAGAGCTTCACCCAGTCCTTGGCGGCCTGGTCCTCATTGGTCTCCGCGTTGATCCGGTCGATCTCGGCATTGGTGGCGGAGCTGTTGTAGTGCGAGTAGTTGGGCGAGCCCTCACCGATGGTGCGGCCGTCCAGGGTCGGCGGGATCACCGTGCTGGCCACCGGCCAGTCCGCGCCCCAGCCGGATCGGTAGAGGTCGAACTGGTTGTTGGGGTGCCCGATCAGGGTGTAGTAGCTGGTCGGGTCCAGCGGGGTGGTGGTGACGGAGAACCCGGCCGCCTTCAGCGCGTTGGCGACGGCCACCGAGATCTTCTGGTTGCGCGGGGTGTTCCCGTACGCGTAGTTGATGTGCGGATGCGGCTGGCCGGCCTGGGCCAGCAGCTGCTTGGCCATCGCGGGATCGCCCATCGGCTTGCCGGTCTTGCCGAACGGGTCGAACTTCTGCCAGTCCTTGATGGTCGGGCTGATCAGCGTGCTGCCCGCGGCCAGCTGCGAACTGCCGCCGTAGAGCTGCTGGATCTGGCCGACCGGCAGCGCGTAGGCGATCGCCTTGCGCACGTCCACATTGGTGATCCGGGTCGTGTTGATGTCCATGACCTCGACGAACGGCTGGTACGTGGAGACCCGCCGGCTCGCGTACTGGGCGCTCATCAGCTGCGGCACCTGGGAGGCGTCCGGCGGTGTGGACATCGTCAGGGCGTCCTTGTCGTTGCCCTGCTCGGCCATCAGACGGGCCGTCAGCGGCTGCGACTGCAGGCCGAGCTGGAAGATCCACTTGTCCGGGTACTGGTGCCGGACCGGGTCGGTGGAGGCGTCCCAGTTGGGGTTCTTCACCAGCACCAGCGACTTGCCCGGGGAGTAGCTCTGGACCTGGTACGGGCCGTCCGAGTTCGGGTTGTTGTTGTAGGCGGTCTTGGTGTCCTTGGACTTCTCGATCGCGCCGACGTTGGCCATCGAGGCCGCGAACGGGGCGTCCGGGTGCGCCTTCTGGAAGTGGAAGACGATGGTCTTGGAGTCCGGGGTGGAGATCACCGAGTCGGGCAGCGACTTGCCGCCGTACGGGCCCGGGTAGACCTTGTGGAAGTTGTCGCCGGAGAGCCAGCTCTGGAAGTAGGTCGGCCCCTGGGTCTCGAAGGGCGCGTACAGCCGCTCGATGCCGTACTTGACGTCGGCGGAGGTGATCGGTGTGCCGTCCTGGAACTTCAGCCCGGATTTGAGGGTCCAGGTCCAGGTCTTGCCGCCGTCCGAGGACTTGCCGGTGTCCGTGGCCAGGTCGCCGACCAGGATCACCTTGCCGTTCGGCAGGATCTTGTAGTTGGTCAGCGAGCGGTTGTAGAGCATCGCGACCTGCTGGAAGACGTTCACATAGACCTGGCCGGGGTCGAGGTAGTCGAACCCGTTCTGCTCCAGGTCGTACGCGGTGCCGCCGGCCTTGGCGCCGGAGATCGCCGGGGCCGGGCCCTTGGAGTCGTCGGCGGTGCCCATGCTCCAGTTCTGCACGGTGGCCTGGTCCGACGTGCCGCCCCCGCCGCTGCTGCCGCCGGCACTGTGGCCGCTGCTGCAGGCGGTGAGGGCGAGGGCGGCGGTGGCGCCGACCGCGAGCATCAGCCGCACACGGTGGGGGCCCGCTCGGCGGGCTCTGGCCACCCTGCTGCCGGGGTCTCTCCCCGTCGTGGATCTCATCGCGTTGTCGACCTGCCTTCCAGCTTCAGCGGATGGTGCGCGGATCGAGGGCGTCCCGTACGGCGTCACCGAGGAGGTTGAAAGCGAGCACGAAGACCGTCAGTGAGATGCCGGGGACCATCATGTAGGTGAGGTCGGTCTGGTAGTACGGCGCGGCGTCCTGGAAGAGCAGCCCCCAGTCGGGGGTGGGGAGGACGATGCCGACACCGAGGTAGGAGAGGCCGGCCTCGACGCCGACGAAGGTCGGCAGCCAGAGGGTGAACTGCACCAGCACCGTGGACCACACGTTGGGCAGCAGTTCGCGCCGGATGATCCGGCGGGGTGAGGCCCCGGAGAGCCGTGCGGCGTCGATGAAGTCGCGTTCCCGCAGGCTCAGTGCCAGCGAGCGGATCAGCCGGGAGACCGCCATCCAGCCGAGGACGAACTGCACCAGGATGAGGACGATGACCCGCACCCAGGTGGGTTCGGTCTGCCCCGGCTTGACCAGTGCGGCGGCGAAGACCGGAGTGAACGCGATCATGAAGAGCTGGGAGGGGAAGGCCAGCATCAGGTCGGTGATCCGGCCGACGATGTAGTCGAACCAGCCGCCCAGGTACCCCTGGGCCAGGCCGATCCCCACCCCGAAGGCGATCACCAGCACGGCGACCGAGAGGGAGACCACCAGGGTGGTCCTGATCCCGTAGATCAGCAGGGTGAAGACGTCCCGGCCGAGGCCCGGTTCGACGCCCAGCCAGAATTCGCCGGATATACCGCCGTTGGGCTTGATCGGCAGCCCCTCGGGATTCAGCAGGCCGGGTTCGTTGAGCCCGTAGGTGGTGTACGGGTCCTTGCCGTAGAGCTTGCTGATCAGCGGCGCGAATGCGGCGATCAAGAAATAGAAGATCACGATGCAGGCGCATACGATGCCGGTGCGGTTGCGCTTGAATCTCGCCCAGGCGATCTGCCGGGGCGTCCGGCCGATCAACTCCGCGGCGACCTCGGCGGTGGGCGCGACGGTCGATTGCGCCGACGGATCCGGTATGGCCTGTGCCGGCATGCTCATGACGTAGCGGCCCCCGTATCCCCACGGAGCGACAGGGACTCCGTGTGCGGACTGCGTGGAATGGTTGACCGGAGAGTGGCAATAGCCGGGCCACCACGTCAAGGGGTGCGATAGGAAAGTTGTGGGCTTTCTAGATCGTTCTCTGAAAATCGTCCAAGCCGTGCCTGAAACGAGCTTGACGACCCCTTGGCGGAGGGGGTGAATCCCGACTTATTCGGGCGTAACGAATTCACACTCGTTTAACGGAGCCGACCCGCCGATTTTATTTTACGCGCTCTGTCCCGGGGGCTGCGGGGAGGGGGTGCCCTCCGGGTCCTGGGGACGCGGGCGGAGAGCGAAGTCCTGATGGGTCACATGGCCTTCCTGAATGTAGACCCGCTTGATGGACGGCACCCGGCGCGGCCCGCCGGCGATCACGTTGACATACCCCTCGGGCAGTCCGGTCAGCTTGTACTCGCCGTGCTCGTCGGTCCTGGTCCGGGTCAGCTGGCGGCCGTCCGGGGTGGTCACCGTGATCAGCACGCCCCGCAGCGGCTGCGAGTGGGTGTCCTGGATGCGGCCGCCCAGCATGGGTTCCGAGGCGCCGATGTAGTGCCGGTGCTGGGTGACCGGCATCGGCTGCGGCATCTCGATCGCCGGGTCCTGGACGGAGGCCTCCAGGTCGAGGGCGGTCAGTTCGTCGTCGCCGCCGGAGCGGGCCACCGCGACCCGGTGACGCTCGATCAGATAGCCGAGGACGAGGAGCGCGACCCCGGAGGCCAGCCAGACGCTCAGGGCCAGCAGCGGCCGGAAGAGCTCCCGGCCGCCGAAGTACATCTCGCTGCGCAGCGCGTCCACCAGGTTCCCCAGCGGCAGGTAGGGGTGGAGGGCGCGGAAGAAGGGCGGCACCATCTGGATCGGGATCGCCCCGCCGCTGGCCGGCATGGACAGCAGCACGAAGAGGGTGATCGCCACGCCGGGGAAGAACTGCCGGACGAACGGCACCAGTCCGTAGCAGGTCAGGGAGACCGCGGCGGTCAGCAGGAACATGTAGGCGATGCAGATCGGCTTGTTCACCACCGCGCCCATCGCATAGGCGATGTAGAAGCCCAGCACCGACATCAGCGCGCCGGCCACCAGGAAGGTGACGATCTTCTTGGACCGGCCGAGGGCGGTGGCCCGCAGCATCATCATCACCATGATGTAGGACGGGATGGTCAGGCCCAGGCAGAGGTAGAAGAGGCTGGTGCCCATCCCGTCGTTGGGCGCGGTCGGCGCCAGCTCGACCTGGGTGAGCCGGGCCCCGCCGCTCCGCTCCGCGATCGGGGTGAAGACCTGCTGGAGTTCGGCCACGATCTCGAAGCCGCCGGCCTTGGCGGTGTAGAGGGTGGGCCGGGCCGGATCCGGGTCGTAGGCGCCGGAGACATGGCGGTCCAGCACCGCCCGCCGCAGCGCGGCGTCCGGGTCGCCGCCGGTCTCGATCGGCACGATCCGGAACCAGCCGGGGACGGAGTGGTCCAGCCCGGCCTGGAGCTCCGCGCGCGCCTGGGCGGGTGCGCCGACCCGGATGTTCTGCGGGGTCGGGTTGTGGAAGGCCAGCAGATAGCAGAAGAGGAAGCCGAAGAAGAAGAGCGCCGGGAACCAGAGGCTGCTGGCCAGCGCCTTCGCGGTGGCCGTCCAGCGCGGCGAGGGCCCGCCGGAGAGCGGGCTGGCGCCGCCGGAGGGCGCGGGACCGGAGGACATGGCGGCTCCTGGCTGTCGTGCTGGGCGTCCCGTCCAAACGAGCACGGTCGGCGCGGCCGGTCACACCCGGGTTGGTGCGCTTGGTGGAGCGGTGTCCCCCGTAGGGGGCCGGAGCGGGAAGTGGCAGGCCGCCCGGTGGGTGCCGGCGTCGCCGAAGGCCCGCATCGGCGGCCGCTCCGCCGCGCAGACCTCCTGCGCGAAGGCGCAGCGGGTGCGGAAGCGGCAGCCGGACGGCGGGTCGAGGGGACTGGGCAGTTCGCCGCGGACGGCGGCCGCGGGGGCGCTTCCGGCGGCGCGCGCCGCCGGGTCCGGGTCCGGGACGGGGATGGCGGCGAGGAGGCCGGCCGTGTACGGGTGGGCGGGACGCTGGTAGATGTCCTCGCCGGTGCCCTCCTCGACCAGCCGCCCCAGGTACATCACGCCGATCCGGTCGGCGAGGTGGCGGACCACCGCCAGGTCGTGCGAGATCACCAGGTAGGTGAGGCCGTGCGACCGCTGGAGGCGCTGCATCAGGTTCAGCACCTGGGCGCGGATCGACACGTCCAGGGCGGAGACCGGCTCGTCCGCGACGACGATCCGCGGACGGAGGGTCAGGGCGCGGGCCAGGCCGATGCGTTGGCGCTGCCCGCCGGAGAACTCGTGGGGGAAGCGCTCCAGGGCCTGGGCGGGCAGACCCACCTCGTCCAGCAGCTCGCGGGCCCGGGCCAGCTGCTCTCGGGCGGAGCCGACGCGCTGGATGCGGAGGGGCTCGCGGAGGATCGCGCCGACCCGCATCCGCGGGTCGAGGGAGGAGTAGGGGTCCTGGAACATCATCTGGAGGTCGCGGCGGGGGCCGCGGCGGCGGAGGGCGCTGAGCGGCCGGCCGTGGAGGAGGACCTCGCCGGCGTCCGGGCGTTCCAGGCCGACGATCACCCGGCCGAGGGTGCTCTTTCCGCAGCCGGACTCGCCTACCAGGCCGAAGGTCTCGCCGGGTCGGAGGGTCAGGCTGACGCCTGAGACGGCGTGCACCCTCCGTCCCCGGCCGCCCGCCCCGAACTCGCGGACCACGTCCACGACCTCCAGCAGGGGCGGGGGTTCCGGGCCCCGGGGCGCCAACGGGACCTCGGCGGCGGCGGGTTGCGGCCCCGCAGCGGGCCGGTCACGCAGCTCCCCGCGCCGCTGATCGGCGCCTTCGGTGCCGCCTCCAGGGCCTTCGGGCCCCTGGATCTCCTGCCCTTCCGGGGCGGAGATCAGGGCTGCGGGGAACCGCGCGCCCAGCCCGGCAGAGGCCTGCGGGCGGGGACGGCGGTCCGGCTGCGGCCCGGCGTCCGGGAGCTCCGCCCCCACGGGGTGGAAGCAGGCGAAGAGGTGGCGCGGCTCGCCCGACAGCGGTGGCTGCGCCTCCGCGCAGGTCGCGCTCGCGCGCGCACAGCGTGGCGCGAAGGCGCAGCCCGCCGGGGGCGAGACGAGATCCGGCGGCATCCCCGGGATCGTCGGCAGCGGGACGTCCCGCCGGGCTCCCAGACGGGGGATGGAGGCCAGCAGCCCCGCCGTGTACGGGTGGCGCATGCCGGAGAAGAGGGTGGCCGTCGCGGCCGACTCGACCGTCCGCCCCGCGTACATCACCTGCACCCGGTCCGCGTGGCCGGCGACCACGCCCATGTCGTGGGTGATGAGGATCATGGCCATCCCCAGCCGCGCCCTCAACTCGCCCAGCAGCTCCAGGATCTGCGCCTGCACGGTGACGTCCAGCGCCGTCGTCGGCTCGTCCGCGATCAGCACCCGGGGCTCGCAGACCAGCGCGGTGGCGATCATCACCCGCTGCCGCAGCCCCCCGGACAGCTGGTGGGGGTAGTCGCCCAGCCGCTCCGCCGGCCGCGGCAGGCCGACCAGCGCCAGCATCTCCGCCGCCCGCTCGGCCGCCTCCCGCCGGGAGGCGCCCCGGTGCAGCCGGTAGGGCTCGGCGACCTGGTAGCCGATGGTCTTGGTGGGGTCCAGCGAGGTCATCGGGTCCTGGAAGACCATCGCGACCTCGTTGCCGCGCACCGACCGCAGCTGCCGCTCCGGCAGGCCCAGTAGCTCCCGCCCGTCCAGCCGCACCGAGGAGCCGGCCTCCGTCCGGCCGTTCCCGGGCAGCAGGCCCATCAGGGCGAGCCCGGTCATCGACTTCCCGCAGCCGGACTCCCCGACGAGGCCCAGCGTCTCCCCGGCGGCCAGCCGCAGGCCGACCCCGGTCACCGCCCGCACCGCCCCCCGCGAGGTGTTCAGACGGACCGTCAGGTCCTCGACCTGGAGCACGGACATCCTGCCCTCACCTCCGCCGCAGCCGTACGTCGACCGCGTCCCGCAGGCCGTCGCCGATCAGGTTGAACGCCATCACCACCAGCACCAGCGCCGTCCCCACCGGGAAGACCAGCCACCAGTAGCCGTTGGAGAGGTTCTCCGCCGCGTCCGAGATCTGCGATCCCCAGTCGGTCCGCGGGTAGTGGACGCCGAAGCCGAGGAAGCCCAGGGCGGCCAGCGCCAGGATCGCGTCCGCGATCTGGAAGGTGACGTTGACGAGCACCACCCCGAGGGCGTTCGGGATCAGATGGCGGGTGATCAGGTACGCCCGCCCGGCGCCCATCACCCGCGCCGCCGACACGAAGTCCCGCACCCGCAGGGTGAGCACCTCCCCGCGCACCAGCCGGGCCGGCACCAGCCAGGAGAAGACCCCCAGGATCAGCGCCAGGTTCCAGACGTTGGAGCCGTACCGGTGGGCGATGATCAGCACGATCAGCAGGAAGGGCAGCGCGAGGAGGATGTCGACCACCCGCATCATCGCCGCGTCCGCCAGCCCGCCGAGGAGTCCGGCGACGGCCCCCCACAGCGTCCCGATGACGGTGGCCAGCACGGCCGCCAGCAGCCCGATCTCCAGCGAGGTCCGGCCGCCGAGCATGATCCGGCCCAGTACGTCGAAGCCGTAGGCGTCCGTGCCCAGCGGGTGGACGGCGCCGGGCGGCTGGTTGGTGGCCAGGAGCGCGGTGTCGACCTGGTCGGTGGGGTGGAGCAGCGGGCCGAGGAAGCAGAACAGGATGAAGAAGAGCAGCACCGCCACCCCGCTGACGGCCGCCCGGTTGGCCGCGAACTCGCGCAGGGCGAGCCGCCAGCCGGGCGTGACGGCGGCCGCCTCGCCGGCGTCCGGGGCCCCGGCGGCCGGTCCGGCGGCCGGCCCCGCGCCCGGCTCCGGCTGGGAGACCGCGGTCACCGGGCCGCCTCCCCGCCGGTCAGCCGGATCCGCGGATCGGAGAGGCTCAGGCAGACGTCCGCGACCAGGTTGCCGGCCACCGTCAGCACCGCGGTCAGCAGTGTGTAGGCGAGCAGCACGTTGTAGTCGTCGTCGTTGAGCGCGTTGACGAACATCAGGCCCAGCCCGTTGATGTTGAAGGCGTATTCGATCAGCACGTTGCCGCCGATCAGGGCCGGCAGGGAGAGCCCGATCAGGGTGATCATCGGCAGCGAGGCGTTGCGCACCAGGTGCCGCGAGTGGACGAGGCGCTCCGGCAGGCCCTTGGCCCGGGCCACCTTGATGTAGTCCTGCGCCAGCACGTCCAGTGAGGCCGAGCGCTGGTAGCGGGAGTACGCCGCCACCGACGTGGCGGCCAGCGAGGCGATCGGCAGCACCAGGTCCCCGCCCCGCGCCAGCGCCCCCGACAGCGACTGGTCCTGCGGGACGTTTGCGTCCACCCAGCCCAGCCACAGCGCGAACACCTGGATCAGCAGCAGTGCCACCAGGTACACCGGCATGGAGTAGAGGACGAAGGCGAGGACGGTGGCCGCCACGTCGTCCCAGCGGTTGCGGCGGACCGCCTGCCGGATGCCCAGCGGGACCGCCACCGCGACCGCGACCACCAGCGCGCTGGCCGAGAGGAAGACACTCAGCGGGGCCTTCTCGGCGAAGAGCGAGGCGACGGTCTGGTTGAGCTTGTAGGACCAGCCGAGGTCGCCGTGCAGCAGTCCGTACAGGTAGTGCCAGAACTGCACCGGCCAGGGCCGGTCGAAGCCGTTGGCGTGGTTCCAGGAGGCGACGGCCGCCGGGGTGGCCTTGGGGCCGAGGACGGTGTGCGCCGGAGAGGGCGCGACCACGTGCAGCAGCACGAAGGTGATCAGCACGATGCCGAACACCACCAGGGCCGCGGCGCCCAGCCGGCGCAGCAGGTAGCTCGCGGTCACCGCAGGTACCAGTCCTCGGGGTTGAGCATGTACTGGGTGGCCGCGGCGAAGCCGTCCGGATCGCCGTTCAGCCGCGGGCTCCAGGCGTAGACCATGGCCGGGTTGGGCTGGAAGAGCACCGGGATCTTCGCGGTGACGGCGGCCAGTTCGCGGCTGAGCGCCCGCGGGTCGGGGGAGAGCATGGAGTCCTCGATCAGCCGGTCGAGACCGGGGTCGGAGAAGCCGCCGGCGTTGAACGAGCCGCCGGTGTTGAAGAGGTTGACCGTGCTCGGGTAGATGCTGTCGGACTCCCCGCCCCAGTAGGCCATCCCCCAGTCGTCCCGGTTCCCGGGCGAGGAGGCGTCGCTCTCGTTCTCCAGCACGTTGTTGAACTTGTCGGACCTGAGGGTGGCGGTGACCCCGATCCCCTTGAGGGCGGAGGCGAAGGCGGTGGCGCTGACCGCCACCGCCTTGGGGTTGTCCACGTAGTAGAAGGTGAAGTCCAGGGACTGGCCGGACCGCACACCCGAGCCGCACTCCCCGGCCCCGGTGCCCGGTCGTACGCAGCGGGTGGTGCCGCCCGGGACCACCCGCCAGCCGTGCCCGGTGAGCAGCCGGGCCGCCTCCGCCGGGGAGTACGGATACGGGTTGTGGAGCGCGTTGCCGGGGGCGAAGGGGGAGCGCGGGCTGACCGGCACCACGTTGTAGCCGGGCGCGGCCAGGCCGTGGTACGCCCCCTGGATCAGCCCCTGCTGGTCCACCAGGTGCGCCATCGCCTGCCGGACGTACAGCTGCTTGATCGCGGCGGCGAAACCGCCGCGCCCGTCCTGGAAGTTGAAGGCGATGAAGAAGTTGCCGAACTCCGGCTTCCCGTACAGGTGGTAGCCCTTCCGGCGGAGCCTGCCGAGCTGCGGGAAGTCGTCCGAGGAGACATAGCCGAAGTCCAGGCTGCCGTTGAGGAGGTCGTTGAACTCCGAGGTGGGCGACGTGTACGAGAGGAGGTCGAGCTCGTCGATGGCCGGGCGGCCCCGGCCGGTGTAGGCCGGGTTGGCGCGGAAGACGGCGGCGCTGGTGGAGGCGTTGTAGCCGGCGATCCGGTACGGGCCGTCCACGGTCTTCCACAGCGGGTCGGAACCGTAGCTGGACAGGCTGCGGGAGCGCAGCGCCAGACGGTCGTACACCGCCTGTGCGCGGCGGGCGCCGGAGCGCGGGTCCGAGGTGTCCAGGAAGGGGCCGCCGGGCGAGGCCCGGGACCACTCCCGCTCGGGCAGCGGGATCAGCTGGGAGAACTCGGTGCCCAGCACCCAGGACGGGTTGTAGACCCGGTCGAAGGTGAAGACCACCGTGCGGTCGTCCGGAGCGGTCGCGGAGACCACGTTGTCCGGGAACTGGCCGGGGGTGTAGTTGCCCGAGTTCGCCGGGTCCTCGCCGACCGCGGCCTTGTAGAGCCGGTAGAAGAACAGCACGTCGTGCGAGGTGACGGGCCTCCCGGTCGACCAGGTGTAGCGGCCGTTGAGGTGGATGGTGAAGGTCCGGCCGCCGTTCGAGACGGCGGGCGGGCCGTCCGCCATCGAGCGCTTCCAGTCCCAGTCGGGGATGGAGCCGCGCGGGGACCAGAAGACCGGCCGCCAACTCAGGTACTGGAACTGGTAGATGGTGTAGACGGAGCTGTTGGCCACCGGGGTGAGCGGAAAGATCCAGTCCGGGGTGGCGCCGACGGCCTCGGCGACCCGCACCCGGCCGTGCGGGGCGGCGTCGCCCGGCGGGGGCGACGCGGAGCCGGGGCCGGGGAGCGATCCGTAGGAGTAGTCCGCGGTGAGGTGCTGGTCGGCGGCCGAGGTGCCGGGCGTGCAGCCGCCGAGCGCCAGGCAGCCGGCGATCGCCGCGGAGGCCGTGAGCAGGGCGGTCTTCATCGTGATCATCCTGGGCGGACGATCACCCGGTGTCGATTCACCGAACGGGTGAAAGGGGCGTGCGGCGCCTCGTGCGCCGCACGCCCCTGGGGCCGGACGTCAGATCGTCGGTCTGTCCGCCCGTCGGTCTGTCCGCCCGTCGGTCTGTCGGACCGTCAGATCGTGATGCTGGTGGGCCCGTTCGGGTGGGACAGCAGGGTGGTCAGCGCGGTGATCACGTCCTGGGTGGTGACCGGGGCCCCGGTCTTGGTCTTCGCCCCCTGGAACTGCGTGCCGTACGCCGCCGCCAGCTTGCCGGCGTCGAAGACCGGCACCAGCTTGCCGCTCGCGTCCGGCTGGAGGGTGAGCGCCTCGCTGAAGGTGTGCGGCCCGAAGGGCACCGTCACCGAGCCGGCCTTCACCTGGAAGAGGCCGGAGAGCGCCCACTTGCCGAGGGTCGCGTCGGCCTGCCGGACCGCGGCCGCGGTCGCCTTCGGCTGCGCGTCCGTCACCGGGATGGTCACGGTCCCCGGGTTCGCGCCCCGGGCCCGCTCGTCGAAGGCGTCGGTCACCGCGGTCGCCGCGGTGCCGATGTCCATCCCCTTGCCGGCCTTCGGCAGGATCACCGAGGTCTCGCCGACGCCGTTCACCGACTTGAAGACGACCTCGCCCTCCTTCATGGCCGAGGCCCCGCCGCCGGCCTTGGGGGCCAGCTGCTGGAGGGCGGCCCGCAGCTTCTGCTGGTCCACCACGACGGTCGGGGCGACCGGGTGCTTCCCGCCGAACAGACTGCCGATCACCGAGACCGGGTTGTAGCTGTGCTGCGAGATGCTCTGCACGGTCGCGGTGGTGTCGACGGTCAACCCGGCCACGGACGGGTTGAGTTGGACCGTCCGGCCGCCGATGGACAGCGCCAGCGGCTGCTGCGAGCTCTTGCCGATGGTGCCGTCCAGGGTGTTCACTGCCGCGTCCCGGCTGTCGCCGCCGATGTCGACGCCCATCACGGTGGTCCCCTTGGGGATGTCCGCCTGGTCCATCATCAGCCCGGCGCCGTACGCCACCGCGCCGATCGCGACCAGCCCGCCGACGCCGTACACCGCCTTCTTGATCGGGCGGCGCAGTCCGCGGCCGGCCTTGGCGCCGCCGGAGGACGGGGCCGGGGTGGGCTTCGGCGGGGGCGGCAGCGGCGCGTCTCCCGGCTTGCGGGAGGCCGTCTCGCCGACGCCGCCGATGCCGCCGGCGAAGCCGTCCGGCACCTTGCCGGCGGGGCCGCCGTCGGCCCCGGGCGGGGGCGGGAACGGGGAGTTCTGCTGGGCGAACGGCGAAGGCGAACCGCCGGGGGCGCCGGGACCGCCGGGTCCGCCGAGCCCGCCGGGAGCGGTGGGCCCGCCCGGAGCGGGCGGGAACGGCGAACCGCCCGGGCCCGGCGGGAAGGGCGAGCGGACGCCCGGGGCGGTCGGCGCGACGCCCGCGGTGGCCGAGGCCGTCGAGGCCTGGGTGGCCGCCGGGGGCGGGCTCGGCGGGAACGCGCCGAACGGCGGATTCCCGCCGGTGGCGCCCGGTCCGGCCGCCGGGCCGCCGGACTTGGGGGCCGGCGGCGGAGTCGGGACGTGGTGGGGGTCGAAGACCGGGAAGGGCGCGGTGCTCTCCGCGGCGCGCTCGGTCTTCGGCGGCGGCGGGGCGGCGGCCGGGCCGGGGCCGGCGGGCCCCTGTCCGCGCCGGGCGTCGGTGCCGGCCTCGCCGTACGGGCGCGGTCCGGCCTCGGGGGCCGGGCGGCCCAGCGCGGCGGCCTCGCCCAGCGGCAGGCCGCCGCCGTTGGTGCCGTGGGCGCCGCCCTGCGCGGGCGGGAACGGCGAGGCGGGGGCGGCGGGGTCCTGGCCCGCGCCGGGAGCGCCCGGCGCCTCCGGGGCGCCGGGGACGGCGAACTGCCCGGTGGTGCTGCTGCCGCCGCCGAGGCCCGCCCCCGCGCCGGGGGCCCCGCCGGTGCGGACGGACCCGCCGGCCGGGACTGCTCCGGCGGCTGCGGTGCCTGCCGCCGGTGCGCGGCCTCCGGCGGCTGCGGTGCCTGCGGTGGCTGCTCGCCCGGGCCCTGCTGGGCGCGGCGGCGCGGCCGGAACCACTCGCCGCTGTCCTCGCCGCCGCTCGCGGCCGGCTCCTGGTTCGGCGCCTCGGTCCCGCGCACGCCGATGCCGGTCGGCCCGCCGAGGAACTCGAAGGAGCCGGTACGGGGGCCGGAGCCGTCCGGCGCGCCCGCGCCGAGGCCCTGCCCGGACCCGCCGTGCGAGGTCTCGAAGCCCTGCGCCCCGCCAGGAGTCGACGGCCCGTCGGCCGGTCCCGGCCGGCCGGGACCGGAGCCCTCGGGCCCGTTCTCGTACCCCTGGTCGTAGCCGTACGGGGCGGCCGGAGCGTTTCCGCCGTAGCCGCCCTCGGCCGGGCGGCCGTGCCCCGAGGTGTCGAAGCCCTGCGCGGACTGCCGCGCCTGCTGCGACTGCTGAGGCGCCTGCGGCTGCTGCGGCTGCTGCGACTGCCGCTGCGCCGACGCCGAATCGGCCCACTCCGGGGGCAGATCGACGCGGGGCGTCGACTGGCCGCCGGCGTCCACCACGCCCAGCACGGGTGAGGACTGGGTCTTGTCCACCCGGTGCCGCGGCCCGCTCGGCCGCTCCGGCGCCGTCTCGCCCGGCTCGCCCGCGCCCGCCTCGGCGTTCTTCATCGGCTCGCGCACCACCACGGGCGGGATCGGCCGCGAGCCCGGGATGTTGATGCGGATCCGGGTCGTGAGCGTGGTCTCGGTCCGCCCGGCGTCCGGGGACGGGGACGCCTGCTCCCGCTGGTCCTCGCCGTCGCCCGGCGCCCCGCCGGCACCGGGCGACGCCGGCGCGTACGGCTGGGTCCCCGAGGGGTAGGCGCTAGCAGCTCTGCCGGCACCGGCGGCACCGCCGGCACCGCCGCGGGGCTTCGGCGACGCGTTGTCAGATTCTCGACTCACTACTGCTGCTCCGGGTTGGCTCCCCGCCCTGCGTGGACGAGGTGCGGGTTGGCGCCCATCGGCTGCCCGGCCGGTGCTACCGCCGTGCCGCCGGATCGACGCTCCGACACCAGTCTTGTCCGGTGCCCGCGGACACCGGAGCCGTCTGCTCCTTCTCGGGGTCCGCCGGCGCCGTCCCCCCAGACGGCGCGCTCCCGGCGGCTGCCGGTCCCGGTCGGGCCGGTGAGTGCCTGACCGATACCGCGTGCCCCCGGGCGTGCGCGGCACCACCATACTGGGCTCCGCCGGGCGGGGGCCGCGTCGAGCATTTCCCCCTCTTGGTCCGGTGGTTGCCGTATCGTGACGCTTTCCACACATTGGGGCCCCAGGCGGAACCCCCGCCTACCGTCCCCGGCCTCCCGGCAGGGTGGCGCAGATCACTGCCGAGATCGCACCGACGAACAGGTAGACGTACGAGCCTAGTTCGCCGGTCAGCAGGAGATCGCCCTCGGGCCGCTGGCCCATCGCCGGCAGCAGCGCGACGAACCAGCCGATCGCCGGGACCAGCGCCCCGAGCCTGGTCCCGGTCAGCCGGGTGCCGCCGTAGAAGAGGCCCGCGGTGGCGAACAGCGCCAGCAGGAGTCCGCCGGGGAACCACAGCGCCTGTACGAAACATCCCGCGATCCCCACCACCGCGCCCAGAAGCAGCAGCAGGACGTAGGCGGTGTACCGCACGCCGGTGCCGAGCAGCGGCTGCGAGCCGCCGAATCCGAAGCCGAAGGCGGGGGCCGCCGCCCGGGGCGCGGGCACCCGCGGGGCGGCGGCCCCGCCCCCGCGGTTCGCCCCGCGGTTCGGCCCGCCGTTCCCCTTGCCGCCTCCGCCGCCGTTCCCGCCCCCGCTCACGCCGGCCCCCCGACGCCGGGCACGCCCGCGAAGAGGTCGGACTCCCAGCCGGTCTCCGGGTCCGCCTTGCCCGGGGCGCCCTCGACCAGGCGGTAGTACTCGACCGCCGGCATCGGCTGGCCGAGGTGGTTGGAGAGGGCGAAGAACGGCCCGTCCACCGCGATCTGGGTGGCGTGGGCGCGCATCGCGGCCGCCTTCCGCTCGCGGTAGGCCGAGCCGTCCACGGCGGCCGTCACCTCCGCGTCCTCGACCACGCCGGGGACGTCGTCCGGGCCGGCCACGCCGGGGAAGGGGGAGTCCTTGCCGGCCGCCCGCAGCGCCTCGAAGCCCGCCTCGAGCACCGAGCGCGGCATGCAGTTCCAGTACACCTTGTCGATCCGGTGCGGTTCCCGGCCGTCCCCGGTCCGGAAGTCCGGGTCCGCGGCCAGCCGGTGGCCGCGCATCGCGACCCGGTGCGCCTGGATGTGGTCGGGGTGGCCGTAGCCGCCGTCGGCGTCGTAGGTGACCAGCACCTGGGGGCGGACCTCGCGGATCACCGCGGCCAGCCGCCCGGCGGCCTCGTCCAGGTCGGCCTGCCAGAAGCAGTCCGGCCGCTCGTTGCTCGGGACGCCCATCATCCCGGAGTCCCGGTACCGGCCGGGGCCGCCCAGGAAGCGGTGGTCGGTGACGCCCAACTCGCGCATGGCGGCGGCGAGTTCGCCGATCCGGTGGTCGCCCAGGGTGTCGTCCCGGCCGGCGGCGAGGTGCGCCAGCTCCGGCGGGATGACCTCGCCCTCCTCGCCGAGGGTGCAGGTCACCAAGGTGACGTGGGCCCCCTCGGCGGCGTAGCGGGCCATCGTGGCGCCGTTGCCGATCGTCTCGTCGTCCGGGTGCGCGTGGACGAGCAGCAGCCGCCTGGCGCCGTCCGGCGCGGGGCCCGGTGCGTGGGTCGTCATGCGGGCCAGCCTACGGGGCGGGGCCGACAGGGATCGCCCGGGTGCGGCGCCGACCGCGGCACGGCGCCGCACCCGCTGCGATCCGGCTACAGCTTGATGCCGCTGATCATCCCCGCGACGTTGGTGGTCAACGTCTTCACGGAGGGCGCGATGGAACTGGACGCCAGGTAGAAGCCGAGCAGCGCGCAGGCCAGGGCGTGCCAGATCTTCAGCCCGGAGCGGCGGATCAGCAGCACGACCACGATCAACATCAGCAGCACGGCCGAGAAGGTCAAGGCCATTGGTCAACTCACCTCTATCGGCTACCGGTAGCGGCGGGGACGGCCGCACCGTTGGGGACGGGCGGGTATCTCATCGATACCCGTACAGTGACCGATGCATCACTTTCCGTCAGCATGCATATGCCGGAGCATGGAGGCATCTCCGGGGCGCACGACCGGGTGGATCATGTCCCGGAAGCCGGGCCTCGGGCGATTCCTAGATCCACCCGAACGGGGGCACCTCGCGGCCCGGAGCACTTAGGGTTCGGCACATGACTCCGGTGACGCCCGCTCCGACCTTTCCCCGCCAGTACTCCCGGACGCTCCGCTACACCCTGGGCGCGCCGCGCTCGTTCGCGCTCTCGCCGGACGGCAGCCGGGTCGCCTTCCTCCGAACCCGCGGGGGGACCGAACGGGCGAACCTGCTGTGGGTGCTCGACCTTCCGGGTGACGCTGCTCCGGACGGGGGGTCCGCCGCGGCCCCCGCCGAGCGGGTCGCCGCCGACCCCGCCGCCCTCCTGGACAGCGGCGGCGAGTCGCTGACCGACGCCGAGCGGGCCCGCCGCGAGCGCAGCCGCGAGGGCTCGGCGGGCGTGGTCGGCTACGCCACCGACGCGGCCGTCACCCTCGCCGCCTTCGTCCTCTCCGGCCGCCTCTTCACGGCCGGCCTCACCCCGGGCGGCACCGCCCGCGAGCTCCCCGCCGCCGGTCCGCTGCTGGACCCCCGCCCGTCCCCGGACGGCCGGCACATCGGGTACGCCACCGTCGACGGCGAGCTGCGGGTGATCGCCGCCGACGGCACCGGGGACCGGGCGCTGGCCGCCCCCGAGGAGTCCGAGCGCGGCCGGGTGTCCTGGGGGCAGGCCGAGTTCATCGCCCAGGAGGAGATGAGCCGCTTCCGCGGCTTCTGGTGGGCACCGGACGGGGAGCGGATGCTGGCCGCCCGGGTGGACGAGTCCCCGGTCCAGCGGTGGTGGATCGCCGACCCGGCCAACCCCTCCCGGCCGCCCCGCGAGGTCGCCTATCCGGCGGCCGGCACCCCCAACGCCGAGGTCGGGCTGTACGTCCTCGGCCTGGACGGGAGCCGGGCCGAGGTGAAGTGGGACCGCGGGCGGTTCCCGTACCTGGCCCGGGTGCACTGGTCGGCCGGCGGCCCGCCGCTGCTGCTCGTCCAGACCCGCGACCAGCGCGCCCAGCGCTACCTGGCGGTGGACCCGGACACCGGCTCGACCAGCACGGTCCTGGACGAGGAGGACCCGGTCTGGCTGGAGCTCTTCTCCGGCGTCCCGGCCTGGACCGGCGACGGCCGGTTGGTGCGGATCGCCGACCTGCCCGACTCGGGCGGCGGCGCGGACGGAGGCGCGGGCGTCCGCGCCCTGGTCGTCGGCGACGCCGTGCGCACCGGCCCGGAGCTCCACGTCCGGGCGGTGCTGGACATCGGCGACACCGACGTCCTGATCACCGCCTCGGCCGGGCCGGCCGCGGAGGCGGCGGGCCGGCCGGAGACCGGCGAGGTGCACGTCTACCGGGTGCCGCTGGACCCCGACGGGGGCCCGGCGGTGCGGCTCAGCGGGCGGCCGGGCCACCACGGGGCGGTGCGGAACGGCGGGCCGGTGCGGGTGCTCCTCTCCGCCGCCCTCGACCGGCCCGGCACCGAGGCGGCGGTCTGGCGGGACGACCGGCCGCTCGCCGAGATCGCCTCGCTCGCCGAGCCGCCGGTGATCACCGCGGCCCCGCTGATCGGCCGGGCCAGCCCGCGCGGCATCCCGTCCGCCGTGCTGCTGCCCACCGGCTACGACCCGGCCCGGGACGGCCGGCTGCCGGTGCTGATGAACCCGTACGGCGGCCCGCACGGCCAGATGGTGGTCGCCTCGCACAACGCCCACCTCACCTCGCAGTGGTTCGCCGACCAGGGCTTCGCGGTGGTGGTCGCGGACGGCCGCGGCACCCCCGGGCACAGCCCGGACTGGGAGAAGTCGGTTGCCCGCGACTTCGCCGGGGCGACGCTGGACGACCAGGTGGCGGCGCTCCAGGCGCTGGCCGAGGACCACCCGCTGGACCTCGGACGGGTCGGCATCCGCGGCTGGTCCTACGGCGGGTACCTGGCGGCGCTGGCGGTGCTGCGGCGGCCGGACGTCTTCCACGCGGCGGTCGCGGGCGCCCCGGTGACCGACTGGGAGCTGTACGACACCCACTACACCGAGCGCTACCTCGGCCACCCCGTGACGGAGGAGGTCTACCGCGCCAACTCCCTCCTCGCCGACGCGCCGAGGCTGGAGCGCCCGCTGATGCTGATCCACGGCCTCGCGGACGACAACGTCGTGGCGGCGCACACCCTCCGCCTCTCCTCCCACCTCCTGGCGGCGGGCCGCCCGCACGAGGTGTTGCCGCTGTCCGGGGTGACCCACATGACCCCTCAGGAGGAGGTCGCCGAGAACCTCCTGCTCCTGCAGGTCGACTTTTTGCGCCGGGCTCTCGGCGTCTGACCGGCAACGGTCTGTCCATGGCCGAGTGCGGGTCCGTGGGGGGCTGGCCGCGCAGTTCCCCGCGCCCCTGAACCGCCTGGCCCTTCGGGCCGCGATTCGGGGGCGGGGGCCTGTGCGGCCGATTCGCCTGGCCCTTCGGGGCGCGAATCAGGGGCGCGGGGAACTGCGCGACCAGCCCCCCACGGACCCGCGGCCGCCGACGCGCCCGCCCGTCGCCGCCCCCACGCGCTCCCCCCGGTGCGGGAAGGGCCACGGGGAAATCACGGTGTCGCACATGACGGATGTCATGCAGGACTCACGAACCCGCACACTGCCCCGCAGACGCCCCGCTCCCGCACCCTTGTGGCCATGAGCACACCGATTCGAGAAGCCGGGCGGCAGCCGCACACGGGGGCCGGCACCGGATCACGCGCGCCCCGCGCCCACGGCACCATCGCCGTCTTCGACGGCGTCAGCAAGAGCTTCGGCAAGGTCCGCGCCGTACAGGACCTCGGCTTCGAGCTCACCGCCGGCGAGACCGTCGCCCTGCTCGGCCCCAACGGCGCCGGCAAGTCGACCAGCTTCGACCTCCTCCTCGGCCTCCGCGACCCGGACCGCGGCAGCGTCAGCCTCTTCGGCGGCACTCCGCGCCAGGCCATCACGGACGGCCGGGTCGGCGCCATGCTGCAGAGCGGCGGCCTGATGCCGGAGGTGACGGTCCGTGAGATGGTCGCCCTCGGCTGCGACCTCCATCCGCGCGGCCACCGGGTGGACGAGATCATGAAGCGCGCCGGGATCGACGACATCGGCGACCGCAAGGTGGACAGGCTCTCCGGCGGCCAGACCCAGCGGGTCCGCTTCGCCCTCGCCATCGCCGGCGACAACGACCTGGTCGTCCTCGACGAGCCGACCACCGGCATGGACGTCACCTCCCGCCAGTCCTTCTGGACGTCGATGAAGGAGCAGGCCGAGGCGGGCCGCACGGTCCTCTTCGCCACCCACTACCTGGAGGAGGCCGACTCGGTCGCCGACCGGGTGCTGGTGCTCCACAAGGGCCGGCTGCTGGCGGACGGCACCGCGGCCGAGATCAAGGCCCGGGCCGGCCTCCGCCGGATCAGCTTCGACCTGGCCGAGCCGGCCGCCCCGGGCGCGCTGGAGCAGCTGCCGGGCGTCGTCTCGCTGGACGGCGGCGCCGGGCACACCGTCCGCATCCGCAGCAACGACGCGGACGCCACGGTCGCCGCGATCTACCGGGCGGGCCTCTACCCGCGCGGCCTGGAGGTCACCGGGCTCGGCCTGGAGCAGGCCTTCCTCGCCATCACCGACGAGGCGGACGAGGCGGACGCCAGGAGCAGCACGAACGAAGGGGAGCGCTGAGAACCATGAAGACCCTGATGCGCCTGGAGGTCCTGCGGATCCTCCGCAACCGCCGCTACCTCTTCTTCACCATCGTCTATCCGGTCGGCCTGTTCGCGATCATGTCCGGCTCGTACGGCAACCACGACCTGCTGCCCGGGATCGACGCCAAGACCTACTTCATGGTGGCCATGGCCACCTTCGGCACGGTGGGCGCCGCCCTCAACACGGCGATGCGGATCTCCACCGAGCGGAAGGCCGGCTGGGTCCGCCAGCTCCGCCTGACCTCGCTGCCCAGCTGGGGCTATGTCGCGGCGAAGATCGGTGCCGCGGCGGCGGCCACCCTGCCGGCGATCCTCGCCGTCTTCGTCCTGGCCGCGGCCCAGGGCGTCCGGCTCTCCGCGCCGACCTGGATCGGGCTGGTGCTGGCGCTGTGGATCGGCGCGTTCGTCTTCTCCGCCCTCGGCGTCGCCATCGGGTACATGGCACCGCCGGACGGGGTGCAGCCGATCGTGATGGTCTTCTACATCGGGATGGCCTTCCTCGGCGGCACCTGGTTCGCCATCACCGGCACCTTCGGCAGGATCGCCGGCTGGACGCCGATCGCCCTCTACAACGAGCTGGGCCGGACCATCGAGACCGGCGGCTCGGTCAACGTCGGCCACATGGCCGCCCTCGCCGGGTACCTGGTCGTCTTCGTCGCCCTCGCCTCCAGGCTCTACCAGCGGGACAAGCAGAAGATCTGACCCTCCGGGGTTAACGTCGGAGTCGTGTCCGTCCGACGGGGGAGAGCGCAGCCATGACGACCAGCCAGACACCGCCCAGACGCCGCCCGGGACCGCTCACGGTACGCCCGGTCACGGCCCCGTACCTGGCCGTCGGGGACCCCGGCTACGCCAGCGGGCCGGGCATCGGGCGGCCCCCGGAGAACCGCCGCCAGATGCTGGTCAAGCTGGCCTGGATGCTGCTGTGGATGCTGTATCTGGCGTACCCGATCACCGATCTGACCGGCGGCCGGCACGGGATCGCCGCCCAGGTGTGGGGCTGGACGGCGCTGGCGGTCTTCCTCGCCTCGTACCTGGCGCTGGTGATGGTCCGGGGGATGCTCCGCAAGGACTGGCAGGCGGTCAGCATCGCGGCGGTGGTGCTGATGCCGGCGCTGGCGGTGGCCACCACGGCCACCCTGGGCAGCCCGTGGGTGACGCTCTTCGTCTACTCCGGGGTGGCGATGGGCGCGGTCCTGCCGCCGAAGTACGCGATGCGCGGGGTGGTCGGGGTGACCGCGCTGACGGTCGCGGTCGGCGTGCCCACCGGGGCCGCCGACGGGGCGAACGGCAGCTCCTTCTATCCGCTGGTCTTCTCCACGCTGCTCGGCGGGTTCGCCATGACGGGGCTCCAGCAGCTGGTCCGCACCATGCACGAGCTGCGCGAGGCGCGGCGCACGGTGGCCGAGCTGGCCGCGGCCGACGAGCGGCTGCGGCTGGCCCGCGACCTCCACGACCTGCTGGGGCACTCGCTCTCGCTGATCACCCTCAAGGCCGAGCTGACCGGGCGGCTGATGGACCAGTCGCGGGAGGAGGAGGCGCGGGCGCAGGTCACGGACATCGAACAGGTGGGGCGGCAGGCGCTGGTGGACGTCCGGGCGGCGGTCGGCGGCTACCGGCGGCCGAAGCTGTCGGTCGAGCTGGTGGCGGCGCGGACGGCGCTGGCGGCCGGCAAGGTCGAACTGGACGCGGAGGTCGCGGTCCCGGACGGGCTGGGCACCGAGGAGGAGGCGGCGCTGGCCTGGGCGCTGCGGGAGTCGGTCACCAACGTGGTCCGGCACAGCGGGGCGAGCCGGTGCGAGATCCGCCTCCACGAGGCCGCTGACGCCGTCACGCTGACGGTCGCCGACAACGGCGCGGGTCCCGGGCGGGCGTCCGCGGGCAACGGCCTCACCGGCCTGTCCGAACGCCTCACCGCGGTGGGCGGCGAGCTGACGACCGGCGCGGCGGCGGGCGGCGGCTTCCGCCTCACGGCGAGGGTCCCCAGGCGCGTCTAGCCCCGCCCCGGGCCCCGGGGCGGGCGGCCCCGGGTCGCTCCGCACCCGTACGCTATGGGCCATGTCCGGGGACGAGACGATCAGGCTGCTGCTGGCCGAGGACCAGGCGATGGTGCGCGAGGCGCTCGCCGCGCTTCTGGGGCTGGAGGGCGACATCGAGGTCGTCGCCCAGGTGTCCAGGGGCGACGAGGTCGTCGACGCCGCGAAGGCGGGGAGCGTGGACGTCGCCCTCCTCGACATCGAGATGCCGGGGATGACGGGGATCGAGGCCGCCGCCCGCCTCCGGGAGGCGCTCCCCGGCTGCCGGATCGTCATCCTGACCACCTTCGGCCGCCCCGGCTACCTCCGCCGGGCGATGGAGTCCGGCGCCGACGCCTTCCTGGTGAAGGACGCACCCGCGGCCCAACTCGCCGACGCGGTACGGCGGGTGCTCCGCGGCGAGCGGGTCATCGACCCGGTGCTCGCCGCCGCGGCGCTCGCCGAGGGCGCGAACCCGCTCACCGCCCGCGAACGCGACGTCCTGGCCGCGGCCGCGGACGGCTCGGTCAACGCGGACATCGCCAAGCGGCTGCACCTCTCCGAGGGCACGGTCCGCAACTACCTGTCGATGGCGATCCAGAAGACCCAGGCCCGCAACCGCGCCGAGGCCGTCCGGATCGCCCGCGAGAAGGGCTGGCTCTAGCCCCTGAGCCGCTCCGCGACCTCGGAGACATGGAAGTCGAAGGTGTGGTCCTGCTCGTCCACCGCGGCCACCCGCTCCAGGTCCGAGGAGAGGAGCAGCTGGCTCTCCGGCACCGCCGCGCGGACCCGGACCAGCCAGTCCGGGCGCCCGGTGGAGCACTCGGCCCAGGGCCGCGCCCGGGTGCCGGTCGAGAGGTAGACGGCGCCGCCGCCGGTCACCCCATGCTCGGCCAGCAGCCCGGCCGCCCAGGCGGCGACGGCCTCCGGCGCGGCGGTCCCGGGCAGCTGCGCGGCCGGGTCGTTCTCCAGCCGCCAGAACGCGCGGACCGCCGGCTCGATCCAGTCCGGCTCCTGATCCGCGGTCAGCCACCGTCCGGTGAGGACGCCGGCCAGCTCGGCCTCGAGGGCGTCCAGCCGCTGCCGGTCGCGCCGCTCCCGCGGCTCCTGCTCAAGCCTGGTTTCCATGGCAGCCGTTCCGTCGGTCGATAGTCGATGTGGTGGGTGCGGGAGGGGCTTCGGCGCCGTTCCTCGGCGCGTCCCCGGTCAGCCGGCGCTCGCTCCGATCCGGGCGGCGAGTTCCGCGGAGATCGGATAGGGCCGCTCGGCGGGGAGCAGCGCCTCGGCCGCGCCGGCCTCCCCGGAGCGGACGAGGGAATGGGCCTCGTGGGCGAGCTCGGTGACGTCGGTCAGGTCCAGGATCCAGTCCTCCACGTAGCGCCGTACGGCCTC
This sequence comes from Phaeacidiphilus oryzae TH49, assembly GCF_000744815.1. NCBI lineage: Bacteria > Bacillati > Actinomycetota > Actinomycetes > Kitasatosporales > Streptomycetaceae > Phaeacidiphilus > Phaeacidiphilus oryzae. Next base: position 2,816,573 of record NZ_JQMQ01000005.1, on the reverse strand, counting down.
GCCGGTCAGGCCGACCTGGATGGCGCGGTGGGGGAGCGGCTGCAGCCGGATGTCGCGCTCGGGGTCCCACTGGACGCGCACCGGGCTCTCGGCCAGCTGCCGCTTCCACTGCTCGTGCGAGGCGTGGACCTCCCCGTCCGGGTGGCTGAGGCAGGAGTTGGCGAGCGCCCAGGCGAACCCGTCCCGCCGGATCCGGATCGCCAGCACCCGCTCCTGGCCCGGCTTCCGCCCCCAGCCGCAGCGGTACATCATCCAGCGGAAGGAGGGCTTGATCCAGGTCATCCGCTCGCGCTTGAACGGCGGGACGAAGGTGCCGGCGGCGAGCGCCGCGTCGGCGATGGCGGCCGGATAGGCCTGATAGACCGTCAGGGAGTCGGCGTCATGGGCGGCCCGGATCTCGCGGACGCGCGGGCCGGGCCCCGCCGAATGCGGTGCGGAGGACATCACCGGCGGTTCTCGACCGTCTCCCCGGCCAGTGCCCGGACGTTCTCGCTGCCCCGCTCGGCGAGCTCGGCCAGGGCCGAGGTGGACTCGGGGGTGCGGATCCTCCGGAGGGCCCGGACGGCCTTCATCCCGATCTGGTCGAACTCGTCCCAGTCGTGCTCGGTCAGGGCGACGTCCTTGAGGAGGCCGACCGTCCCCGGATCGGCGATCGCCGCCAGCACCTCCAGGGCGTCCTCGACGGGCACCTGCCGCTCCCCGCTGCGCAGAGCCCGGGAGAGGGCCGGCACATACCCCGGATCGGGCTGCGCGGCGGCGGCCATCAGCAGGTACTCGACCGCCTCCCAGTCGGCCGCGGCGGTGGCCTTGTCGAGGGCCGCGGCGATGGTCGCCCGCGAGTCGGGCAGCCGCGCGATCCGGTCGCGTCGTTCCGTGAAGGGGACCCCGGGGTCGCGCAGCTGGGCGATGAGTTCTTCGGGCGTCACTGTTCTCCCCAGGGGACGGTGGTGTAGCTCTCGATCCGGTCGTTGAATATATGCGCCGACTTCCTCCGCAGGCCAAAGTTGAGGAATCCGAGTTCCGCCTTGATGTGCACCCGGTGGGGCTGCCTCTTCTGCAGCACCGGGAGGTGGTCGAGACCGAGGTCCTTGATGGACGCCGAGGCCGGATCGTCCCGCGATCCGGCGTCGAGGAGCGCCTGGCGGGTCCCCGGCTTCATGGTGAACTGCACCAGATGCTCGTAGTCCTCGGGGTGGCGCGCCCTCAACTGCTCGATGTACGCCCGGTCCTGGGTGACGAAGGTCTCGCCGTACTTCGGGAAGAGCGTGCCCGTGGCCTTGAGCTGGTTCTCCAGCTCGCCGGTGGACATCCCCCGGTAGAACGTCTCCGGGTCCTCGCAGGCGAGGCCCAGCGGGTCGGCCGTGGTGAGCGGATTGCCGACGTAGCCGTGGGGGTTGGGCGCCGGGGCCAGGCCCAGCGGGTCGGGGCTGAGGTAGCGGGCCGCGGCCGGGTCGTAGTACCGGTGGAGGTTGTAGTGGAGGCGGGTCTCCGGGTCGTAGTACTGGCCGGGGAAGCGCAGCGGGGTGGTGGTCCTGGCGCCGCCGTCGGCGGGGGCGGTGATCCCCCAGAGGGTGCTGTCCGCCCGCCAGGCGGTGCTTCCGTCCGCCGCCGAGAGGAGCTCGGTCGGCGCTCCGACCAGGTCGGAGACGATGGCGAAGAAGCGCCGGTCCACCTCGCCCCGGTCGAGCTCGACCTCGTCGCCGTTCCGGGCGGCGGCGCCCAGCCGCTCGGTCTGCAGCACCGGCCGGAACTCGTCGTGGTCCCAGGTCAGGGTGTACGGGCCGGGCAGCTTCGGACCGTAGGAGGTCTGCTCCACCAGCAGCGGGCCGTCCCAGGTGAACTCGGTGCGCTCGGCCTCCTCGCCGCTCTCGGTGATCCGCTGCTTGGAGATCCGCCGGCCCAGCGGGTCGTACCGGTAGCGCCAGCGGCTGCCGCCGGGCACCTCCACCTCGGTGAGCCGGTCGTCCGCGTCCCAGCTGAAGGTCCAGGTGCGGGTCTTGCCGGAGAGGGTGCGCTCGGTGCGCTCCACGACCCGGCCCTGCTCGTCGTTCCGGTACGTGGTGCGGCCGGCGCCGCGCACCAGCGTGCCCTCGTAGGTGATCTCGCCGCCGGACAGCTCGGCCTGCGGGTGCGGGTGCTCGGAGTGCACCAGGTTGCCGGCCCGGTCGTAGCCGTAGCTCTCGGTCCAGTCCTCGCCGAGCACCGCGAGAACCCGGCCCATCGGGTTCAGCACATACTCCCGCTCGCCCCGCTGACTGTCCGTCAGGCCGATCGGGACGCCGTCGGCGCGGTAGCGGTGGGTGCGGCGGCGTTCGCCGGCGGCGCCGGTGACGGTCTGGCCGAGCAGCCGGCCGAGCTGGTCCCAGGTGGTGTCGAGGACCGGCCCCTGCCCCGGGGAGGAGCCGAAGACCCGGCGGGTCTCGCGGCCCTGCGCGTCCCGCTCGAAGCCGATCCGCTGGCCCGAGGCGGTGAGCCCGGTGAGGTTGCCGAGGGCGTCCCAGGCGAGCGCGGTACTCGCCCCGGACGGGGTGGTGCGCTCGATCCGGCGGCCGACCTCGTCGTGCCGGAAGACGAGGGTCCGGCCGTCCACGGTCTCCGAGAGGAGCCGGCCCACCGGGTCGTAGGTGCGCTCCAGGCGGACGCCGTCCGGCCCCTCGGCCGCGACCAGCCGCCCGGCCGCGTCCCAGGAGTAGGTGGAGGACCCCGCCTCGGTGCTGCGGCTGATCTCGCGGCCCAGCAGGTCGTATCCGGAGGAGACGGTCTGGCCCGCGCCGTTGGTCCGGGCGAGCCGCTGGCCGGCCGCGTCCAGCCGGTACCGCTGGGTGCGGCCGTTGAAGTCGGTCTCGCCGACCAGCCGGCCCAGCTCGTCGTACTCGTACCGCCACTCCCGGCCGTCCGGGTCGGTGACCCGGACCAGGTTCAGCTCGGTGTCGTAGCCGAAGGTGTAGCGCCGGCCGTCCGGCTGGGTGCGCGCGCTGACCTTGTCGAAGTGGGTGTACTCGAAGACCGTGGTGCCGCCGTTGCGGTCGGTGTAGCGGAGGAGGTTCCCCTCGGGGTCCCAGCGCCAGCGCTCGACGCGGCCGTCCGGACCGGTCCGGGTGTCGGGCCGGCCCTCGACGGTCCAGGTGAGGGCGGTGCGCCCGCCCGAGGGGTCGACCAGCTCCACCGGGCGGCCGAAGGCGTCCCGCAGACAGCGGGTGACGGCCCCGAAGGCGTCGGTGATCTCGACCGGCTGACCGGCCGGGTCGCAGGTGACCCGGGTGACGGCGCCGCTGGGCTCGACGACCTCGGCGAGGTGCCCCCGCTCGTCGTACCGGTAGCGGGCGACCGTTCCGTCCGCGCGGGTGACCGAGGTGGTGCGGCCCTGCCTGTCGTAGCCGAAGCGGAGGGTCGTGCCGTCCGGCCCGGTCTCCTCGACGGGCAGGCCGAGGGAGTTGTGGACGGTGGTGGTCCGGCTGCCGTCCGGGTGGGTGACGGCGGAGAGGAGGCCGTCCGCGTCGTACTCGAAGGAGGTGCGGCGGCCGAGGACGTCGGTCGCGGAGAGCAGCTGGTCGTGCTCGTCCCATTCGCGGTGGGTGGTGTGCCCCGCCGCGTTCGTCTCCTCGGTGATCTGGCCGAGTTCGTTGTGGCGGAACACGGTCTGCCGGCCGAGCGAGTCGGTGACGGTGGTGGTGCCCGCCTCGGTGTCGTAGCGGAAGACGCTGTCCAGGTGGCCCTGGTCGCCGCGGGCCTGGGTGCAGCGGCCCTGGCGGTCGTAGAGGTAGCGGAAGCGGCGGCGGTTGCGGTCGGTCCAGTGGCGCAGCCGGCCCTCCTCGTCGTACTCGAAGCGCATCGGGCGCCCGGAGGAGTTGGTGACGGCGGAGAGGTGGCCGTGCTCGTCGTAGGCGAACCGGACCAGCTCCACCGAGGCGGTCGCCTCGGGCGCATCGTCGGCCTGCGGGTCGGGCAGCTTCGACCAGTCGAGCATCACCGTGCGGTCGGTGTCCTTCTGGGCGACCGCCGCCGGCCGGGCGTCGGGCCGGCCGAGCAGCCGGAAGGCGGTGATCCGCGGCCCGTCGGTGTCGACCGCGATGCGGTAGCCGCCGGAGTGCCGGATCTCCTGGGGAGCGCCGTCCGGTCCGTAGGCGATGTCGATCCGGTCGCCGCCGCGGTCGGTGAGCGCCAGCAGGGGGAGGCGCAGCACGTTCCGCTCGGAGCGGTCCGGCCCGCGGCCGTCGGGCGTGCCGAAGTGCCAGCTCAGGCCGGAACCGGGGGAGTCCACCCGGACCCGCTCGCCGCCGTCCTCCAGATACATCCGCCGGTTCGGTCCGGTGACCGGCCGCAGCGGCTCCTCGACGCCGTCCGCGCCCTCCGGGCGGTCGGGGGAGGGCAGCGGGAAGTGGAGGACCGTCCCGTCGTCCCCGGAGAGCAGCGCCTCCTCCTCGTCCAGCTCGACCCGCTGGTCCAGGGTGGACGCCCAGCTGGGGCCGAACCAGCGGCCGGCCCGGTACGAGGAGACGTGGGTGCGGTTCAGCAGCAGCGGCAGCGCGCCGGGCAGCGCCGCGTCCTGCTGCGCCATCACCACCTCGCCGGTGGCGACGTCCACCGGGTCGCCGACGCAGCGGCGGGAGTTCGGGTCGCGCGAGGTGCCGTGCGGGTCGGGGGAGGAGTCCTTCAGATGGGGGGAGGGGCTCTCGCGCCAGGGGCCGCCGCCGCCCTCCCTGCCGCTGCCGCCCTTGGCGGTGGGGCGCGGGCTGCCGCCGCCCCCGCCGACGTGGGGGCTCTTGGCCCGGTCGCCGTGGCCGTGCAGCCGGTGGAGCTCGTCGGCGTGCTTGGCGTCGTTCTCGACGTGGTTCTTGACCACCCGGTCGAGGTTGTCCCCGGTCTGGTGGTAGAGCTTCTTGACGGCCCGTCCGGCGTCCTCGCCGAGCGACTTCCCGATCCTCCGGGCGCCGTCCTTGATGATGTCGGATATCTCGCTCACTCGGTGCCCCAGCCCCCGCGCCTCAGAAGAAGGTCTTGTCCCACTCGCCGGTCACGATCGCCTTGACGGCCTGCGGGAATCCGTACGCCACCCGCTGCATTCCGGCGTCGCCGCCGAGCAGGACCTCGCCGTCCGGGGCCAGCAGCACGGCCTCCTCGGTGTCGAACGCCCTCCCGATCGGCAGCAGGGGCTTGCCGACCCGGTCGGCGTCGATCCGGACGTTCCGGGCCGGCACGCTGAGCGCGGTCTCCACCGTCGTGTCCAGCAGCTCCTCCCAGTCCTCGAAGAGCCAGGCCAACTCCAGCTCGGCGTAGTCCCCGAGGAACCCGCGCAGCTGGTCGGTGACGGGGTAGCCGGCCTCCGCGTACTGCGCGCAGGCGGCCGGCACGTCCACCGGGCCGTACTCGAAGCGCTCCACCGGGGGCAGCGCCTCCCGCAGCCGTTCCAGCGCCTCCCGGGCGGGTCCGCCGCTCATCCTGTCAGTACCTTTCCGGTGAAGTCCGGGACCCAACTGGCGCAGTTCTTGCACATCTTGAACTTCTTGCCCCGGTCGTTGACGGTCACGATGTCCAGGTTCTTCGGGTCCGCCCCGTCCCGGATCGCGTTGGTGAACATCCGGGGTTCGGCGCAGACGCCCGGCGGGCGGCCGTTGGGCATTCTGGACTCGCCGGGCAGGGCGTCCTGGACGGCCGGCGCGTGGTCGTGTTCGGGCCCGCTCTCGCCGTAGTAGACCTTACCGGTGGTGCGGTCCTTCCCCACGGCGAAGGCGCCCGGCATCCGCTCGCCCTCGGGAAGGGTGTCGCCGATGTGCTTGACCCGGGCCTTGGCCAGGTCCATCAGGTCCTTCTTCAGCAGCTCGTCCGGGTCGGCCGGAGCCAGACCCAGCGGGTCGCAGAGCACCATCGGATTGCTCACGTAGCCGTGGCAGTTGGGCCCGGGGGCGATCCCCAGCGGGTCCGGGCTGGTGTAGCGCGCGGTCTCCGGGTCGTAGTAGCGGTTGAGGTTGTAGTGGAGCCGGGTCTCCGGGTCGAAGTACTGGCCGGGGAAGCGCAGCGGGGTGTAGCCGGAGCTCCGCGCGGGCCAGGTGAGGTTGCCCCAGACGGTCTGGGAGGCCCGCCAGACGACCTCCTCGCTCTCCGCGTCCACCAGCTCGGTGGGCATCCCCACCAGGTCGGTGACGATGGCGAAGAACCGGCGGTCGACCTCGTCCTGCCCCTCGGCCCCGGCCCCGGCCCCGGCCCCGGCCTCGCCCCCGCCCTGGCCGCGGACGCTCTCCGTCTGGCACAGCGGCTGGAGGCCGCGGTGGTCCCAGCTGAGGGTGTGCGGCGCCGGCAGGTACTCGGCGCGGGTGGTCTGCTCGACCAGGACCGAGCCGTCCCAGGTGAACTCGGTCCGCTCGGCCTCGGTGACGCCGTCCTCGGCCAGCCTGACCTTGGCGGTCCGGCGGCCGAACGGGTCGTAGCGGTACCGCCACCGGGTGCCGTCCGGGGTGCTGACCTCGGTCAGCCGGTCCTCGGCGTCCCAGGTGTACCGCCAGGTGTCCGGCTTCCGGGAGAGGCGGGTGACCTGGCGGAGCACCACCCGGCCCGCGGCGTCGTACTCGTACCGCACCCGGCCGGCGCCGACCAGCAGGCCGTCGCTGAACTCCCGCTCGCCCACCGCCTCCCGGGTGTTCTCGCCGGCCGGCCAGTGCGCCTCGGTGAGGTTGCCGGCCGGGTCGTAGGCGTAGCGCTCGGACCAGCCCTCGGCGCTGACCCCGGTGATCCGGCCGACCGGGTCCAGCTCGAACCGCCGCGGTCCGGCCAGCAGGTCCTCCAGGCCGGTCACCTCGCCGGACTCGGTGTAGCTCCAGGCGCGCTGCTGGAGGACGGAGTCCGGGGTGCGCACGGTCTGCGCCGCGAGCCGGTGGCCGGCGTCCCAGCGGCTGGCCACGGTGAGCCGCTCGCCGAAGCTCCGCTCGACCTCCCGGCCGCCCTCGTCGTAGCGGAAGGCGAGGGAGCCGGCCGAGGTGGTGAGGGCGGTCCGGCGGCCGGCCTCGTCGTAGGACCAGCTGCTGACGTGGCCGGCGGGGGTGCGGCGGGTGGTGCTGCGCCCGAGGGCGTCCCGGGTGTGCCGCAGCACGCGGCCGTCCACCGTCTCGCTGAGGAGGTTGCCCAGCGGATCCAGGGTGCGGGCCAGTTCGGTGTCCGGCCCGGTGGCGCGGACCAGCAGGCCGTCCGCCCGGTACTGGTACTCGGTGACGGCGCCGTCCACGTCCTTGGCGACCAGGTTGCCCGAGTGGTCGTACGCGAAGGAGACCCGCTGGCCCTCGGCGTTCGTCCGGGCGGTCATCCGGCCGACCGCGTCCACCTCGTACTCCACGGTGCGCCCGTGGAAGTCGGTCTCGGCCACCAGCCGGCCGGCCGGGTCGTAGGTGTACCGCCAGCTACGGCCCTCCCCGTCGGTGACCGCGACCAGCCGCATCCGGTTATCGTAGGCGTACTCCAGGCGGGAGCCGTCCGGCTCCACCACCGCGGCCAGCGTCTCGAACGGGGTGTACTCGTAGCGGCGGATCCGGCCCGTCCGGTCGGAGTACGAGACGACGTTGCCCTCGGCGTCGTACTGCCAGCGCTCGGTGTTGCCCTCGGTGTCGGTGAGCGAGGTGACCCGGCCCTCGGTGTTCCAGCCGACCCGGGTCACCCCGCCGGCCGGGTCGGTGAGTTCGACGACCCGGCCGAAGGCGTCGCGGCGGTAGCGGGCGGTCGCCCCGTCCGGATCGGAGACCTCGACCGGCAGCCCGGCCGCGTCGCAGCGGACCCGGGTGGTGCGCCCGATCGGATCGGTGATCGAGGCCAGGTGCCCGGCCCGGTCGTAGCCGTAGCGGGTGACCGCGCCCGAGGGGTCGGTCAGCGCGATGCGGCGGCCGGCCTCGTCGTACTCCTGGAGCCAGACGGCGCCGCCCGGTTCGGTGATCTCCACCGGCAGGCTGCTGCCGTCCAGGTAGTACGCGGTGCTCCGCTCGCCGTCCGGGTGGACCACCTCGGCCAGATCGCCGGCCGCGTCGTAGTCGAAGCGGGTGGTCCGGCCGAGCGGGTCGGTGCGGCCGATCAGGCGGTGGTGCTCGTCCCGCTCGAAGCGGGTGGTGTTGCCCAGCGGGTCCACCTGGGCGACGATCTGCGCGCGCTCGTCGACGTGGTACTCGGTGCTGTGGCCGAGCCCGTCGGTCTCGGTGTGCACCCGGATCCCGGTCTCCGGGTCCGGATCGCCGTAGGAGAAGCGGAAGACGAGCGAGCCGTCCGAGCCCTCCTGGTCCACCACCCGGCCGTGGCCGTCGTAGCGGTAGTGGTAGGCGGTGCCGTTGCGGTCGGTCCAGGAGGTGATCCGGCCGGAGGCGTCGTTGGCGAACCGCAGCGCCTTGCCCGAGGAGTTGTAGACGGAGGTCAGATGGCCGTCCTGGTAGCCGTACCGGGCCAGGAGGACGTCGTGGCCGTCCTGGTCGGCGCCGGCCAGCCGCAGGGCGGTGACCCGGCCCCGCTCGGTGGTGACCAGCAGCCGGTAGCCGCCGGAGTGGGTGACGGCGACGGGGGCGCCGTCCTCGTCCCACTCGAACTCGACGCGGTTGCCGGAGCGGTCCCGGACCAGGGTGAGGAGCGCCGTGCTGCTGCCCGCCAGCGGGGTGAACTCCCGTACCAGGCCGAGGCGCCGGTCGGTGAGGCGGTAGCGGCTGCCGTCGGCCAGCAGGCGCAGCTCCCGGCGCGGTCCGGCCGCCGGCCGGGCGGCGGGCCCGCCGGCCTGGGGCAGCGGGTACGCCTGGGCGCTGCGGTCGCGGCCGAGGTGGACGACGCCGTCCTGGTCGGCCTCCAGGCGCTCGTCGAAGCTGGAGACCCAGCGCGGGCCCATCCAGCGACCGGCCTGGTAGCCGGACTCGAAGCTCCGGGTGATCTGCAGCGGCAGGGCGCCGGGCAGGGAGACGTCCAGCTGCTCGATGAACATCCGGCCGGTGGCCATGTCCACCGGCTCGCCGCCGGGGCAGATGGAGTCCTCGTCGCGACTGGACTCGTGGGGCTTCTCGGCCTGGTTGCGGGCCGGGCCGATGCCGTCCAGCTTCGGCTTCCGGCTGCCGGGGGCGGGCTTGTTCGGCGCGGCGGGGGTCGAGGAGTGCCCGTTCCCGCCGCCGCCGTGGCCGCCGCCCTGTCCGCCGCCGGGGGAGTGCGGGGACTTCGGGGCGTGCTCGGTCTCCTCGCCGCGGTGCAGCCTCCGCAGGTCGTCGGCGTGCTTGGCGTCGTTCTCGACGTGGTTCTTGACCACCCGGTCGAGGTTGTCCCCGGTCTGGTGGTAGAGCTTCTTGACGGCCCGTCCGGCGTCCTCGCCGAGCGACTTCCCGATCCTCCGGGCGCCGTCCTTGACGATCTGTGCGATCTCGCTCACTCGAAGCTCATTCCGGCCACCGTGGTGGAGAGCTGCTGGGCGTGCGAGGCGATGTCCTCGGCGTGCGAGCGCATGGTGTCGGAGGCGGTCCTGACGATGTCCGGGTGGATCCGGAAGCCGCTGCCGGCGCCTCCGGCGGCCTCGGTGACCCCGGCCGACACCTCCTGGTAGACCAGCCCGCTGACGGCCTTGGCGACGGTGTCCTCCAGGGGCGAGATGGCGGCCTCCACCACCTCGCCGACCAGCTTGTCCTCCAGGTCCTTGACCAGCTTCTTCATCAGCGTGCGGGCGGCCAGCTCGATGCCGGGCAGGGCCGCCTCGGCGATCCCGAAGGTGAAGACGGCCGCGGCCTGGTCGGCGATGAACGCGGCACCCAGGGCGGCGAGTTCGGCGATCGCGGCGCCCTTCAGCGCGGTGATCGCGGTCGCCGCTCCGTCCAGCGCGGTGGCGACGGTGGAGCAGGCGGTCTGCAGCTCGCTCATGTGGGAGCTCGACATCGTTGCCCACTTGGCGATCATCGCGTCGTAGGAGGCGCCCTCGTAGCCCTGCGAGAGCCGCTTCAGGGTGGCCGTCGCGTCCTGGTGGGAGTTGTCCACCTTGGAGGCGAAGTCCCTGACGTGGTCCGCGAGTTCGCGTACCTTGTCCTCGTTGATCTCTGGCCAGGTGACACCGATGACATCGAGGATCTTGACCACTGCGTGCGGTAGCTCCATGGCCATGAGGCCCCCCTGGGAACAGATCGATGTACAACGAACGGGATGAACGGTGCCTGACAGGCCACCACCCAGGGAAGGTTAGTCGATCTCCTGTGACAGGCCTGGAACAGTAATCAGTTGAGTCTGTGACGGGCGGCCTTCGCGTCCAGCCTGACCCGCGCCGCCGACTCCGGGTCGAAGGCGTCCAGAATCTTGGCGAACCCCTCCATCTCGGCCGCGCCGGTCAGGAAGTCGCCCAGCTTGACCAGGAGTTCCGCCCGCTCCAGGCGCAGCTGCGCCGGATGCCGGGGGAGCAGCAGGGAGAGCTCCACCGCCCACAGCTGCACCCGGGCGTGCTCCGGCCGGGCGGCGGCCCAGGCCCGGATGTTGTTCAGCACCCGCAACACGATGTCCAGCGGCTCGGCCGGGGAGAGGAGGTCGGAGGTCAGCCGGGTGCCGGACTGGGCGGAGATCGCCGCCGCGTCCTCCGTGGTGAGGAGCCGCCCGCCGTGGAACGGGTCGGCCAGCACGAACTCGCCCTCCGGATCGCCGACCCCGACCACGAAGTGCCCGGGCAGCGCCACCGGGTAGACCGGCAGCCCGGCCCTCCGGCCCACCTCGACCCAGACCACGGAGAGGAGGATCGGCAGCCCGCGCCGCCGCTCCAGCACCCGGTGGAGCAGCGAGGAGTCCAGCCGCCGGTACGCCCCGGAGCCGCCGCGGAACTCGGCCCGTCCGGCCAGCACCCCGGCCAGCCGGGCCGCCACCGCGGCCGGCGCCTCCCCGGGCGGGCCGGCCGCACGGACCGCGGCGGCCAGCCGGTCCAGCTCGCCGAGGCGGCGGGCGAAGGCGCTGCCGGGCTCCGGCTCCCAGTCGGCGCCGGAGCCGGGGGCGCGCCCAGCGGGTCGTTCAGGCCGCCGCCGAGGTCGTCGGCCGGGTCGCCGGACAGGTCGCCGGACAGGCCGCCGGACAGGCCGCCGGCCAGGTCGCCGGTCAGGTCGTTCAGCAGGTCGGAGCCCGGTTCCGCGGCCGGGCCGGGAGCGGCCTCCTCGCCGGGTCCTGCCTCCGGCGCGGCCCCGGGGCAGAGCCCCGGATCGGCCTCGCAGCCGATGAGGAGGCAGAGGCGCGCCAGGTCCGGCTCGGGGCTCCGCGCCAGTGCGGCGAACCGCGCCCTGCTCTCCTCCGTCATGCCGCCGGATTCTAAGGCCTCGGGGGGCTTTCGCCCGGGCAGCTCGCGCCGTCCGGCTGACGAGGCATCAGTTCGTCCTCCGCTCAGTCCTGCGGGGCCCGCCGGTAGTGGTAGCGGTGGTGCTCGGCGAAGCCCAGCTTGTCGTAGAGCCGGGCGGCCGGTCCGTTGTCCGCCTCCACCTGCAGATAGGCGAGGTCCGCGCCCTCCTGGGCGGCGCGCTCGGCGAGCGCCGCCATCACCGTGCTGGCGAGCCCGCGGCGGCGGGCCGCCGGGACGACCTCCACCGCGGCGAAACCGGCCCACCGGCCGTCCACCACACAGCGCCCGATCGCCGCGCAGCCGTCCTCGCCGTCCTCGCCGTTCCCGCCCTCGGCCTCCCCGGCCGGGACGGAGGCGAACCACACGGAGGGTCCGCCGGCCAGCACCGCCCGCGCGGTCTCCGGGTCGGACACCTTCCCGTACTCGGCCAGCCAGGCGTCCGAAGGCGTCCGCTCCAACCGGACGCCCCTGCCGGCCGCCCCCTCGCTCCCCGCCGTGAGCAGCGCGCTGAGCGGCGCCGTCCGCAGTACGGCGTGCCCCTCCGCGCCCCAGCCCAGCTCCTCCAGGCCGGCGGCCGCCGGACTCCCGTCCACCACCTGCGCCAGCGCGGGGAGGCCGCGGTCGGCGTACCACTCCACCAGCCGGCGTGCGGTCGCACCGAGATCGGCGGAGCCGGCCTGGTCCTCCACCGCCAGCGCCGAGTTGGCCCGGCGGGTGAAGCCCCGGGCCGCGCGCAGCAGCCACGGCGCCGCCGGGGCCGCGAGCCGGGCCGTCTCGAGCGCCGGCCAGCCCCGCGCGCCGACCGCCTGGAGCTCCTCGGCCGAGGGGGCGAGATGCGCGGCGACGGCGCGCCGCCCGCGGCGGACCGGCGCCGGCGGAACGATCTTCCCCGCGACCACCGACTCCTCCGCGATCTCCACCCGGGATCCGTCCCGTGATTCCACGACCAGCCGCCCGCCGCGCCAGTCCAGAAGGGTGCCGAGGACGTCGCCGTACACCGGCCGCCCGTCCCGGATGTCGAGAACCCGGCGAACGGACACGCGTCGCCCCAGGTCAGAGGGGGTGATGGCGAGGGAGTCCGGGAACCCCCGGGTATCCCCGCCCGAAGGCCGCTGCCCGACGTGGTCCGTCATGGGGGTACCTCCTGTGCATTCGACGACCCGAAACCGCGATACTAGGTCCGGGCATCGACGACGCCGCGCTCCCCGCGCGATCCAGCCCGAATGAGGAGGAACACCAGCGTGACCTACGTCATCGCGCAGCCTTGTGTCGACGTGAAGGACAAGGCCTGCATCGAGGAGTGCCCCGTCGACTGCATCTACGAGGGCCAGCGATCCCTGTACATCCACCCGGACGAGTGCGTCGACTGCGGAGCCTGTGAGCCCGTCTGCCCGGTGGAGGCCATCTTCTACGAGGACGACACCCCGGAGGAGTGGAAGGACTACTACAAGGCGAACGTCGAGTTCTTCGACGACCTCGGCTCGCCCGGTGGCGCCTCCAAGCTCGGCCTGATCGAGCGCGACCACGCGTTCATCGCCGCGCTTCCGCCGCAGAACCAGTGATGACCCGCGCCGACGCGCAGGCCGCGCCGTCCTCCGGTGTTGACCGGGGGGCGGCGCGGACCGTCTCCGCGCTCCTGCCCCAGTTCCCCTGGGACCGCCTGGAGCCCTACAAGAAGCGGGCGCTCGAACACCCGGACGGCATCGTCGACCTGTCCATCGGCACCCCGGTGGACCCGGTCCCGGCGCTGATCCAGGAGGCCCTGCGGGAGCACGCGGACACCCCCGGCTACCCCACGGTCTGGGGCACCCGGGCGTACCGCGACGCGATCCTCGGCTGGGCCGGGCGCCGGCTCGGCGCGACCGCGCTGGACGAGCACGGCGTGCTGCCCGTGGTCGGCTCCAAGGAGCTGGTCGCCTGGCTGCCGACGCAGCTCGGACTGGGCCCGGGCGACGTGGTGGCCTATCCCCAGCTGGCCTATCCGACCTACGAGGTGGGCGCCAGACTGGCCCGCGCCGACTACGCCTCCTACGTCGACGATCCGCGTGAACTGGACGCCGACGTGGTGTCCCGGCTGCGGCTGCTCTGGCTCAACTCCCCGTCCAACCCGACCGGCCGGGTGCTGGCCGCCGACCGGCTGCGGGAGATCGTGGAGTGGGCTCGGGAGCGCGGGGTGCTGGTCGTCTCCGACGAGTGCTACCTCGAACTCGGCTGGGAGGCCGACCCCGTGTCGATCCTCCACCCCGAGGTGAGCGGCGGCTCCTACGAGGGCCTGGTCGCCGTCCACTCGCTCTCCAAGCGGTCGAACCTGGCCGGCTACCGGGCCGCGTTCCTCCTCGGTGACGACGGGCTGCTCCACGAGCTGCTCCAGGTGCGGAAGCACGGCGGGATGATGACGCCGGCTCCGGTCCAGGCCGCGGCCGCGGTCGCGCTGGGCGACGACGCCCATGTCGCCGAGCAGCGGGAGCGGTACGCCCGCCGGCGCACGGCGCTGCGCGAGGCGCTGGAGGCGTACGGCTTCCGCGTGGACCACTCCGAGGCGAGCCTCTATCTCTGGTCCACCCGGGACGAGAGCTGCTGGGACACCGTCGCGGCCCTGGCCGACCTCGGCATCCTGGTCGCCCCCGGCGAGTTCTACGGCGCGGAGGCGGGCTCCCGCCACGTCCGCGTCGCCTTCACCGCGACCGACGAACGCGTCGACGCCGCGGTGATCCGCTTGACCGGTGGCGCCTGACGGGCGGCGCACCGCGCAGTTCCCCGCGCCCCTGTTCTCGCGCCTGCGGCGCTGAGAACCGGGGCGCCTGGTTGACGCCCCGTCAGCGGAGAAGGGCGGGTGGGCGGGGAATACCGAACCCCCACCCACCCGCCCTCCGCTCGGGAACTAGCCGACCGGCAGCGTCTTCGTCAGCCCCCCGACCACGGGGAGCCCGCCGACCACCGGCAGCCCCGCACCCTGGGCGCCGCCGAGCCCCGGCACCCCGCCGAGCCGGTTCTCCGCGGTCGCCGGCATGGACTTCTGGGTGGCCCCCGAGGTGAGGCTGTTCAGCGGCAGGTCGTTCACCGGCAGCGAGCCCGGCAGCGAGGAGACGGACCCCAGCGGGTTCGCCCCCGCCCCGTCCGCCGGGATCCCGCGGTGGACGCTCTGCGCCGCGTGCCCGGCCAGACCACCGGTGGTGGCGGCGGTGGAGCCCAGGGTCTGGGCGGTCTTGCCGGTCAGGCCGCCGAGCGCCTGGTGGGCCGCGGGGATGCCCTGGCGGGCAGCGTCCCCGGCGACGTCGGCGACGGTGGGGATGCCCTGGCGGGCCGCGTCGCCGGCGGTCGAGCCGAGCTGCTGCCCGGCGCCGTGAGCGGCGCCGTCGACCGAGTCGCCGAGGTGGCTCGGGTCGAGGTTGGTGAGCCCACCCAGATCCGGGGTCTGCGGCAGGTCCACGGCCGAGGCGGAGCCGGCTGCGACCAACGGAGCCGCTCCGGCGGCCATGACCAGGGCGGCCTGGGCGATCCGGCGCGTGAGGGGGTGAGACATGTTGCTCCTAACGGAGAAGAGGACAGATCCCGTCCGTCGGGCGGACGTGGTGATTACCGCCGGAGCGCCGAGAAGGTTGCGGCCGGTTTAAGTAAAGACTTCACCAAGTGATCTGACTCTTCGTCACCATTCGCCCCGTTTCGGGAGGGTGGCGCGGGGGGTGGTGCAGAAACGTCTCAGCCCTTGCCCGGTAGGGAGGTTGCGCCCTTCACGGAGCCTTCTCCACAGATCGCCGCCAAGACCGCTCGCGGACCGTCCCCACGTCAAATGCGGTTGACCGTCCCTCACTCGGCCGAGCGCATCAGGAGGCTTGCGCGCCCTTGCCCGCGGCAACCGTCATCCGCACCGAGGACGATCCGGCCGAGGGGTCCGCCCGCCATCCCTTGGTGGACTGGTCGCCGCTCCAGGTCTTGCCGCCCCAGGACACCTCGGAGAGGTGGAGCGCGGCGGCGTGCGCCACCGCCCACTGCGCCAGCGCCCAGCCCTGCCGGGCGTCGTCCGACACCCCGTGCGGCACGGCCTCCAGCACCAGCCCCTCCGAGGCCGCCGACGAGGGCGAGGCCCCGGAGCCGCCCGACCCCGTACCGTCCGACCCCGTGCCGCCCGCCGACCGCACCGCCCGGGTCCGCACCGTCCCCCCGAACTCCTTCCGCAGGCCCGAGGCCACCGCCTCGGCCCCCGGCTGCAGCCCCGTGCTCGCGCTCACCGCACCGGCCGTCACCGAGCCCACGTCGTTCATCTGGCAGCTCAGCGCCGCCGGGTCACGGCCGGTCAGCGCGCCGGAGAGGGTGGTCGCGTCCGCCTCGTGCTGCGCGTACGCCGTCGGGTACGCGCTGTGCTGGACGTCCTGCGCGGCCTCGGTCAACGGGATCCGCGTGTAGTGGGGCACCTGCACCAGCGCGTCGAAGAACCTGTTCGTGGCGTACACCGGGTCGGAGATCTGGTCCGCGGTGCCCCAGCCCTGCGAGGGACGCTGCTGGAAGAGCCCGACCGAGTCCCGGTCGCCCTCCGGCAGGTTCTCCAGATGGGACTCCTGCATCGCCGTGGCCAGCGCGATGGTGATCGCCCGCTGCGGCAGCGAGCGGGAGGTGCCCACCGCCGAGATGGTCGCCGCGTTCGCCATCTGGTCCGGGGAGAGCTGCACCACCCCCGTGGTCGAGTCGACCTCGCACTGCACGGTGACCGGGATCACCCGGGTCCGTTCGAGCACCAGCACGACCGCGCCGACCACGACGGCCAGCGCCACCAGCACCGCGAGCAGTCGCAGGCCGGGCCGGCGGCGGCGGGTGCGGTAGACGGCGCTGCTGCCCTGGTTGTCCGGTGCGTCCATGAGGTCGCTGAGACTCACTCGAGGTCCTTCTTCCAGATCCCAACCCGGCTCTTCGGGAACCACCCCGAGCCCGGGAGGCAACGGTACCGAGTCGAAGACCCCCTCAGGGGACGTACGGGCCCGCGGCGGCGGAATGCCCACCCCACTCCCACCAGGCCCTTTCCCGGTGCTCATGGACCACGCCGTCTACCCTGGTCAGCCATGACCCATCTGGACCTGTCCCTGCCCGCCGACGAGCTCACCGCGCGACTCGTCGACTTCCCGTCGGTCAGCGGAGCGGAGGGCCCGCTCGCCGACGCGGTCGAGGCCGCCCTGCGCGCCCTCCCGCACCTGGAGGTGCTGCGCGACGGCAACGCCCTGGTCGCCCGGACGAGCCTCGGCCGGGCCGAGCGGGTACTCCTCGCCGGGCACCTGGACACCGTCCCGATCGCGGACAACGTCCCCTCGCGCACCGAGGGCGACCTCCTCTACGGCTGCGGCACCTCGGACATGAAGTCCGGCGTCGCCGTACAGCTGAGGATCGCCGCCGGGATGACCGCGCCCAACCGCGACCTCACCTTCGTCTTCTACGACTGCGAGGAGGTCGAGGCGGAGCGCAACGGCCTCGCCCGGCTCGCCCGCGACCACCCCGAGTGGCTGGCCGCCGACTTCGCCGTGCTGATGGAGCCGAGCAGCGGTCAGGTCGAGGGCGGCTGCCAGGGCACGCTCCGAGTGGCCGTCAGGACCCGCGGCCGGCGGGCCCATTCCGGCCGCTCCTGGCTCGGCGAGAACGCCATCCACGCCGCCGCTCCGATCCTCGCCCGGCTCGCCGACTACCAGCCCCGCCACCCGGTCATCGACGGCCTGGAGTACCGCGAGGGCCTCAACGCGGTGGGGATCTCCGGCGGCATCGCCGGCAACGTCATCCCGGACGAGTGCACGGTCCTCGTCAACTTCCGCTTCGCCCCC
Organism: Phaeacidiphilus oryzae TH49; assembly: GCF_000744815.1. Taxonomy (NCBI): domain Bacteria; kingdom Bacillati; phylum Actinomycetota; class Actinomycetes; order Kitasatosporales; family Streptomycetaceae; genus Phaeacidiphilus; species Phaeacidiphilus oryzae. The sequence goes on along the minus strand of NZ_JQMQ01000005.1, from coordinate 2,799,479 downwards.
GACCGGACCGAGGAGGAGGCGCTGGCGCACGTCCGCGAGGTGCTGGACGGCTTCGAGATCGAGCTCACCGACACCGCCCCCGGCGCCCTCCCCGGCCTCGGCCACCCGGCCGCCGCCGCGTTCATCGCCGCCACCGGCGCCACCGCCCAGCCCAAGTACGGCTGGACGGACGTGGCCCGCTTCTCGGCCCTCGGCGTCCCCGCGGTCAACTACGGCCCCGGCGAACCCAACCTGGCCCACACCCGCGACGAGCACTGCTCCCGCTCCGCCGTCCTGGAATGCGAGAAGCGCCTCCGCGCCTGGCTCTCCTGACCGGCCCGGCCCGGGCCGCCGGGACGAAACGCCCAGTTCACCGCGACTTGGCCCGGCTATCACTACCCTGCATTCATGACGGACAAGGACAAGAGCGCAGCGCAGAAGCCACGGCAGCAGCAGGAGAAGTACCGCGGGCCGGTCCTCCTCCGGGGAGGCCAGATCGACGCCGGCACCACGGACCAGCGGCTGCTGGACACCGCGGGACCGGCCGACTGGCTGCACACCGACCCGTGGCGGGTGCTGCGCATCCAGTCCGAGTTCGTCGAGGGCTTCGGCGCGCTGGCCGAACTCGGCCCCGCCATCAGCGTGTTCGGCTCGGCCCGCACGCCGGTCGACTCACCCGAGTACGCGGCCGGGGTCAAGCTCGGCCGGGCGATCTCCGAGGCCGGCTGGGCGGTCATCACCGGCGGCGGCCCCGGCGCGATGGAGGCCGCCAACCGGGGCGCCCACGAGGCCGGCGGCACCTCGGTCGGCCTCGGCATCGAGCTCCCCTTCGAGCAGGGCCTCAACCGCTACGTCGACCTGGGGCTGAACTTCCGCTACTTCTTCGTCCGCAAGACGATGTTCGTGAAGTACGCCCAGGGCTTCGTGGTCCTGCCCGGCGGCTTCGGCACCCTCGACGAGCTCTTCGAGGCCCTGACCCTGGTCCAGACCCGCAAGGTGACCCGCTTCCCGGTGGTCCTCTTCGGCCGCGAGTACTGGGGCGGGCTGCTGGAGTGGCTCCGCGGCACGGTGGTCGGCCAGGGCAAGGCGTCCCCCGCCGACCCCGACCTGGTCCACGTCGTCGACGACGTGGAGGAGGCCGTCGAGATCCTCCACGAGGCCCGCGAACACCGGAACGGCACGACGGCACTGCCGCACCGGCCGGAGTAGCCCCGCGGGAACCAGGGGCGCGGGAACAAGGTGGCGCGGGAACCGCGCGACGCGACGCCGCTACGCCAGCCCTCGCCGCGCCACCGCCGGCTCCCGCGTCCCCGCGATCGCGGCCACCATGTCCAGCGTCTCCCGCGTCTCCCGCACCTGGTGGACCCGGTACACCCGCGCTCCCAGCCACGCCGAGACCGCCGTGGTCGCCAGGGTCCCCAGCAGCCGCTCGTTCACCGGCCGGTCGATCGACTCCCCGACGAAGTCCTTGTTGGACAGGGAGACCAGCACCGGCCACCCGGTGTCCGCCATCTCCGGCAGCCGCCGGGTCGCCTCCAGCGAGTGGCGGGTGTTCTTACCGAAGTCATGGCCGGGATCGATGATCACCGACTCCCGCGGCACCCCCAGCTCCACCGCCCGCTCCGCGAGCCCCCGGGTGACCCGCAGGATGTCGGCCATCACGTCCGCGTACTCGACCCGGTGCGGCCGCGTCCGGGGCTCGGCCCCGCCCGCGTGGGTGCAGACCAGCCCCACCCGGTGCTTCGCCGCGACCTCGGCCAGCCCCGGATCCACCCCGCCCCAGGCGTCGTTCAGCAGGTCGGCCCCGACCTCGCAGACCGCGTCCCCGACCTCCGCCCGCCAGGTGTCGACGCTGATCACCACCTCGGGGTGGCGCCGCCGCAGCTCGGCCACGAACGGCACCGTCCGGCGCAGCTCCTCCTCGACGGTGACCTCCTCGCCGGGGCCGGCCTTCACCCCGCCGATGTCCAGGATGGCGGCGCCCTCCTCGATCGCCCGCGCCGCCGCGGCGAAGGCCGGCTCGTCGTCGAAGGTCGCCCCCTTGTCGAAGAACGAGTCGGGCGTCCGGTTGACGATGGCCATGATGACGAGCTCGTCGTCACCGAACTCCCGCTGTCCCAGCCTGAGCGGCGCCAAGGGTTCTCTCCTCCTCCACAGGTGAACCGTCCACCATGGACGAGACCGGTTGGTCCATCATGGTGGGCGTCCGGGCTCCGTTCAGCACGGTCCCGGAGCACCATGATCCCGCAGCGCTCGCGGCAAAACGAAGGAGTCCTCCGTTGTTCTGGCTGATCCTGCTCGTGATGGTCGTGGTGCTGGGCATCGCGGCGCTGGTCGCGCTGGGCGCGGGCGGCTCCCTGGAGGAGGCCGCGCCGGACCGGATCTCGGCGCGGCTGCCCGCCGAGCGCCCGATGAACCGCCAGGACGTCGAGGGCCTGCGGCTGCCGATGGCGCTGCGCGGCTACCGGATGGACGAGGTGGACACCGTCCTGGACCGGCTCGGCGCCGAGCTGGCGGAGCGGGACGGGCGGATCGCCGCCCTGGAGATCGCCCTCGCCGGCTCCCGCGCCGGCCACCACGGCGCCACCGCCGTCCATCCCCAGCCGCCCGCGCCGGCGGCCGGGCCCCGGCCGCAGGGCCCCCGGCGGCCGGACCCACCGGCCCCGAGCCCTCCACCGGCCCGCAGGCCGCCGGTCCTCAGCCCAGCGGCCCCCAGCCCACCGCGTCCCAGCCCACCGCGTCCCAGCCCACCGACGAGAGCGATCGATGATCCCCGCCTCCGCCGCGCTTCCCGGCCCCGACGGACTGCTCCGCTGCCCCTGGGGGCTGAGCGCCGACGACTACCGCGAGTACCACGACAGCGAGTGGGGCGTCCCGGTCCACGGCGACGACGCGCTGTTCGAGCGGATCTGCCTGGAGGCCTTCCAGTCCGGCCTCTCCTGGCTGACCATCCTCCGCCGCCGCGAGGGCTTCCGCCGCGCGTTCGACGGCTTCGCCATCGCCGAGGTCGCGGAGTACACCGAGGCGGACGCCGAGCGGCTTCTCGCCGACCCCGGCATCATCCGCAACCGCGCGAAGATCGCCGCCGCGATCGCCAACGCGCGGGCCGCGCGCGAGCTCGGCGCGGGTGAACTGGACGCCCTCATCTGGTCCTTCGCCCCCGATCCCGCGCCCGCCGCGCCGAAGACGCCGGCCGACGTCCCCGCCACCACCCCGGAGTCCACCGCCCTCGCCAAGTCCCTCAAGCGGCACGGCTTCCGCTTCGTGGGACCGACCACCGCGTACGCCCTGATGCAGGCCTGCGGCCTGGTCAACGACCACCTGGCGGACTGTCACGCGCGCTGAGCCGTACCGGCCCGCGGGCTCGCTGACCCGGCCGCCCCGCCTGCCGCCTTACCGCCCTGCCGCCCTACCGCCCCAGAAAGCGCGGGGTCTCCTTCTTCAGGAAGGCCTCCACCGCGATCGCGTGATCCTCCGACGCGCCCGCGAGCGTCTGCAACTCGTCCTCCTTCTCCAGCGCGGCGACCAGCCCCCGCCCGGCGCCGTACGCCAGCGACTCCTTGATCGCCCCGTACGCCACCGTCGGTCCCTCCGCCAGCCGCACCGCGAACTCCCTTGCCTGGTCGGCGAGTTCGGCCGCCGACAGGACCCGGGTGGCCAGCCCCAGTTCCAGTGCCTCGGGCGCCTTCACCGTCCGCGGGAACATCAGCAGCTCGGTCGCCCGCGCATGCCCGACCAGCCGCGGCAGCGTCCAGGACGCCCCCGAGTCGGCGGTCAGCGCGACCCCGGCGAACGAGGTGTTGAACCCGGCCGTCTCGGCGACCAGCCGGAAGTCGCAGGCCCAGGCCAGCGCCGCGCCCGCGCCCGCCGCGACCCCGTTGACCGCGGCCACCACCGGCTTCCGCATCGTGGCCAGCGAGGTGACCAGCGGGTTGTAGTGCTCGGACACCGTGGACAGCGCGGCCTTCCCGCCGTTCCGCGCCTCCTCCAGCTTCTGGATGTGCTCCTTGAGGTCCTGCCCCACGCAGAACGCCCGGTCGCCCGCACCGGTCAGCAGCACGGCCCGGACGTCCGGGTCCGCCGCGGCCCGCGCGGCGGCGTCCCGCAGGGCGACCTTGGTCTCGGTGTCCAGGGCGTTCATCGCCTCGGGACGGTTGATGACGATGCTCGCGACGCCGTCGGCGAGCCGGTACAGGACGGGAGTGTCGGCCATGGCCTCAGCATGCCCGAGGGCACGGAAGCCGAAGGATGTGATGTGGGACACTCTCCCCCCGCGTGTCGCGTCCTTCGGGGCCCTGGGACCGGGGGTGCCGATTTCGCCATCGGACAACGGATCTGAAGAGCAGTCGGAAACCGCGAAGCACGCGTTCGAACGTGCCGTGGGGGACGGCCGGGGCGGGTGAGAACAGTGATGTTGGTCATCGGGTGGCCGAATGCGGGATAATGGCATCCGATCAATGCGTTCGATATCCGCCGGGTGACGGGTGGCGGGTACGAGTCCCAGCAGGTTGCAGGAAGGGGAACCAGCATGGCGGCCATGAAGCCGCGGACGGGCGATGGCCCGCTCGAGGTGACCAAGGAGGGGCGGGGCATCGTCATGCGAGTGCCGCTCGAAGGCGGTGGACGGCTCGTGGTCGAGCTCACCCCCGATGAGGCCACGGCACTGGGCGAGGAGCTGAAGAAGGTCACCGGCTGAGCGCCTGCGGCTGAGAACTCCCGGTCCCGGCGGCCCCTCCGGCAGGAGGCGGCCGCCGGGCCCGTTCGCCTCACCCCTGGCCCGCGCCGCCCCCGCCCGCCGGGCCTGCCCGGCCTGCGGGCGTGCCCGTCCGCCGGGGCTCGCCCGGCCCGGCAGGCCTGCCGGGTCCGCCGGGCCTGTGGGCTGCCGGCTTCGCCGGGCCTGCGGCCTGCCGGGTCCGCCGGGCTTGCGGTCTGCCGGGCCTACGGCTTGCTGGGGCTGAGACCTGCCGGCTTTCGCCGGGCTTGCGGCCTGCCGGCTACGCCGGGCCTGCGGCCTGCCGGCTACGCCGGGCCTGCGGCCAGCCGGGTCCGCCGGGCCTGCCCGTCCGCTGGGCCTGCGGTCTGCCGGGGCCGCTGAGCCTGCTGTCTGCCGGGCCTGCGGCTCGCCGGGACTGAGGCCTGCTGGCTTCGCTGGGCCTGTGGACCGCCGTGCCTGCGGCCCGCCGGGTCCGCCAGGCCTACCCGGCTCGCCGGGCTTGCGGCCTGCCGGGCTTGCGGTCTGCCGGGTCCGCGGTCTGCGGGGCGCGCCGGGGCTGCGAGTCCGCCCAGCGGCGGATCACCCCGTGCGTCCGGTCCGGCTGTCATCGCTTCGGCTGGCATCCGGCCGCAGCTCTCTGGCCGACGGCGGGCCGTCCGATCCGCCCGGTGCCGCCGTTCCAGGTCGCCGGCCGGGCGCTTGGCGCTGACGGCTCCCTGGCGCTGCCGGGCCCTTGGCGCTGTCGGCCCCGGTCCGCCCGGCCTATCGGGCTCGCCGGGCCGTCTCGGCCCGCTGCGCGCCGTCCGGCGGCTCGGGGGGTCGGGGCGGCCCGGCGCCCGTCAGCCCTCACCCGTCGTCCCTCGCGTCCTCATCGCCCCCGCGCGGCGCACAGCAGGCCGCGGCCTAGCGGTAGCAGCGCGCCCGTGGCGCCCCAGGAGTCCGCGTCCCGGGCCAGTTCTCTGCGCAGGAACGGTTCTCCCGCGCTTCCGACGCCGTCGAAGCAGACCAGCCCGCCGGGGCGCAGCAGCCGCAGCGCCTCGCGCAGGTACACGACGGCCTCCGGCTCGGACCGGTCGCCGCCCCCGTTCGTCACCCCGAGTCCCTCCTCGTCGAACCCGTCGTCGAAGACGTCCACGAAGACGCAGTCGTACCCGCCGTCCGCCAGCCGCGGCAGCACCTCCAGGCCGGCCCCCGGGATCAGCCGGGTCCGGTTCGGTGCGAAGCCCGCCGCGCCGAAGCACTCCCGCGCCTGCCGCTGCCGGTCCGGCTCGACGTCCACGGTGGTCAGCACCCCACCCGCGCGCATCCCGCGCAGCAGGTGGAGCCCCGAGACGCCGGTGCCGGTGCCGATCTCCACCACCGACTTGGCGTCCAGCAGCGTGGTGAGCAGCCGCAGCACCGCCCCGGTGCCGGGGGAGACCGCCCGCACCCCGGCCCGCTCGGCCTGAGCCCTGGCGTGCCGCAGCACCTCGTCCTCCGGTGCGGCGAAGGCGTCGGCCAGCGAGGCGGCGGCAGAGAGGGTGGCGCGGTGCTCGTCTCGGCCCGCCCGTCCGCGCGGCGGACGCCGTCCGCGCGGATCCCGATAACCGGTGATCGCTGCCTCCCCGCAAGGCCGTTGCCGCGGTGCCCGACGGACACCCTCGATGGCGCCATCGTCGGCCGAGGGCCGCCACCTGTCAGCACCTTTCAGCCAAAGGTTAATGGCTGGATCGGGAACCGCCCGGAGAGCCCGGCCGTTGCCCCGATGACACTCCAGAGAACCGCGCACCGGCCGAACGGTCGGCGTCCTGCGCCGGAAGATCCGCGTGATCCCACCGTGATCTCCGTGAAAGCGCAGGCCGCAGGCTGTTTATCCGGTCCTGACGGGCGAGGCGGATATGGTAGGGGCCCTGCTTGGCAGAAGAGCCGAACGAGGAGGTGTGGCTGAGGTCGGCACCTCGACGTGGCGTCAGTTCCGTGGCCGCGCCCGAGTGTCGGTCCATACGCCGAAGCCCGTGAGCGAGTCGAAGTCTGAGTCTGAGGCGGCCGCGCAGCAGCTTCCCGGAAACGAGAAGACCACCGCGACCTTCCACGAGGAGTCCGCCTCCTCCTGGACGCCCCCCTCCTGGGAGGAGATCGTCCAGACGCACAGCGCCCGGGTGTACCGCCTCGCCTACCGCCTGACGGGTAACCAGCACGACGCCGAGGACCTCACGCAGGAGGTCTTCGTCCGCGTCTTCCGCTCGCTGTCGACGTACACCCCCGGCACCTTCGAGGGGTGGCTGCACCGCATCACCACCAACCTCTTCCTGGACATGGTCCGCCGACGGCAGCGGATCCGCTTCGACGCCCTCGCCGAGGACGCGGCGGAGCGCCTGGCCAGCCGCGAGCCGTCGCCCGCCCAGCACTTCAGCGACACCCACTTCGACGCGGACGTCCAGCACGCGCTGGACACCCTCGCCCCGGAGTTCCGCGCGGCCGTGGTCCTCTGCGACATCGAGGGCCTCTCCTACGAGGAGATCGCGGCCACCCTGGGCGTCAAGCTCGGCACCGTGCGCAGCAGGATCCACCGCGGCCGGGCACACCTCCGCTCGGCCCTCAAGCACCGTGCGCCGGGCCTGGTGGAGGGCCGCGAGCGGCGCGGCGGGGCGCAGGACGCCCCCGCCCCCGTGGTCGAGCAGTCCGCCGCGGAGCAGACCGCCGCCTCGGTGCTGGCGGGAGCGGACGGCGGCGGCCCCGGTGGGAGGCTGACGCGGTGAGCGAACAGCCCCACCTCACTCCGGAGCCCCAACCCCAGCCTGAATCCGGCACCGGAGTGGAGTCCCGTACGCATGCCCGGCCGACCGAGGCCGGCGCCTCCGCCGCCCCGTCCACCCGGCGCAGCCGGCTCTCCGTGGTACGCGGCGCGGCCTCCCGCCGCCCGGATCGCCCGGAGAAGGCGGAGCACCCCGAGAAGGCGGACAAGGCCGAACGGGCCGAGAAGGCCGAACGGGCCGACAAGGCCGACCGCACGGCCAAGCCGGAGAGCGCTTCCGAGCGGATCGGCTCCCACAAGATCATCCCGCTGCGCAGCGTCGGCAGCGCCGCGAACCCGTCCGGCGCCCTCGCCGAGCCGGCCCCGGTCCCGGACGACCACCACCTCGGCGACCGCCTGGCCGCCTTCGTGGACGGCGAGTTGGACCACGACTCCCGCGAGCGCGTCCAGGCCCACCTGGCCACCTGCCCCGACTGCCTGGCCGAGGCGGAGGACCACCGCCGGATGAAGGACCTCCTCGGCGGCAGCGCCGGTCCTTCCCCCAGCGACCTCTTCACCTCCCGCCTGATGTCCATCGCCGCCGGCGACCCCGAAGATCGCGACTCCGGCTCCCCGGGCGCCGGCGCGGACACCGAGGGCCTCCCGGGCCTCGGCGACGGCCCCGCCACCGGCGGCACCGGCTCCGGTACGGGCAGCTCCTGGTCGATGTTCCGGCAGGGCGGCTTCGGCAGCGGCGGCCTCGGCCGCGGCAGCTTCGGCGGGTCGAGCCTCTTCGGCGCCGGCTCGTTCGGCGGCGGGGCGCTGGGCGCGGACCGCCCGGTGCCGGGCGTCGACCCGCGCGCCGAGCGCGGCGGCCGCGGCGGACTCCGCCCGCTCGCCGCCTCCGCCTCCGCGGCACCGTCCGCGGGAGCGACGCCCCCGTCCCCGCCCTCGACCGCGGTCGAGCCCGCCGAGCGGGCGCTGCCGCACCGCGGCCGCCGGTTCGTCTTCGTCGCCGCCGGGGCGTTCTCGGTGGCCGCGGTGGCCATCACCGGCGCGCTGAGCAGCCTCGGCTCCACCGAGGGCCAGAGCACGATCGAGGAACCGTACGGCAACGTCAGCCCGGTCGCCGACGCGCGCCCCGGTGGGGGAGCGGAGGCCGGCGGGCTGGGCGGCCCGGCGCCGGTGGAGACCGCCGTCGTGCGGAGCGGCCTGCCGCTCGACGTCCCCGCGGCGTCGGCGAGCGAGTCCGCCACCGCCCTCCCGTCCGCACTCGACGACCGGCGCTGACCGCCGGGACAGATCGTTCCCGGGGGGTGCCGAGGGTCCTCCGGCGCTGATTGAATCGGCGTCGGGGGGCCCTTTTCCGACCGGGAACGACCGTGGAGCGCGCGCAGCGATGACAGCGGACAACCGCGCCAAGCCAGAACCTCCGTGCAGCCACGAGCAGCCCACGGCCGAGCCCACGACCGCCCACCCCCCGACAGCCCCCGGCACCGCCGGATCTTCGGCTGACGCCGGGGGAATCGCTGCCGCCGCTCTGGCCGCCGCCGACGAGCAGCGCTCCTCTACCCCCGACTCTTCGGCTGCCGCCGCCCCGTCCGCCGCAGGCGAGCAGACTGCGGCCACGGAGCAGGCCGCCGACGGCCCGTCAGCTGCCCGCGGGCCGGCCGCTGCCGCGGACCCCTCGCCCGCCGGTGAGCGGGCCGCTGCCGCCGGCGAGCGAGCGTCCTCCGGGGACTCCGCATCGCCCGTCGCCCCCGCCTGGTGGAGCCGTCCCGGCCCGCAGGCGGACGGGGACCCTGCCGCCGGCACCGGCAGCAGCCCCGGCGCCGGCCCCGGCCCCGGCAGCAGCCCCGGCGCCGCTCGCGCGCCCTTCCGTCGCCCCCCGCTGCCGCCTCCGCCTGTCACCCCCGGGGCGATCCGCCGTCGTCCCCGGTTGAGCCCCGCCGCCAGGACCGTTGTCGGCGGGGTGGTGATCACGGTGCTGGCCGGGCTGCTCGGCGGTACCGTCGGCGCCGTGGTGCAGGGCGAGAACCAGGGCGGCCGGGTCACCCTCCGCCCGGTCGCCTCGGACTCGGCCGGCGCGCGCCGGGCCCCCGACAGCGCGGCCGGAATCGCCCGGGCCGCCCTCCCCGGGGTCGTCTACATCCGGGCCGCCCCGGCTGCCGCCAGCACCCCCGCCTCCAGCGCTCCCGGCGCCCCGACCGGCCCGGCCCGGCCCGGCGGCCCCGGGAGCCGGCTCCGCCCCGCCGACGTGGGCGCGGGGATCGTCCTCGACGGCCACGGCCGGATCCTGACCAACGACCACGTCATCGCCCCCGACGGCAAGGCGCTCGCCCAGCTGACCGTCACCTTCTCCACCGGCCAGCAGCACCAGGCCCGGCTGATCGGCCGGGACCCCGGCTCCGACCTGGCCGTGATCCAGGTCTCCGGCGTCTCCGGGCTGCGCCCGCTGCCGCTCGGCGACTCCGACCAGGTGCAGGTGGGCGACCCGGTGATGGCCATCGGCGCGCCGTTCGGCCTGGAGGGCACGGTCACCTCCGGCATCGTCAGCGCCCGCGACCGCCCGATCGTCTCCGGCCCGGACGCCGCCGCCGAGAACGACCTCGACGGCGACGAGAGCGCCGCCGGCGGAGCGCCCACCGGCACCGCCGCTCCCACCCCGGCGCCGGGGACCACCACCGACGTCTCGTACCTGGACACCCTGCAGACCGACGCCCCGATCAACCCGGGCAACTCCGGCGGTCCGCTGCTCGACGCCGCGGGCCGAGTGATCGGCGTCGACACCACCCTCCGCTCGGGCGGCGACGCCACCGCCGACGCCCCGCTGGACCAGGGCGCGCAGTCCGGCAGCGTCGGCCTCGGCTTCGCCATCCCGATGAACCAAGCCGCCTGGGTGGCCGAGCAGTTGATCAACAACGGCCGCGTCCGGCATGCCGTCCTGGGTGTGACCCTCAACACGTCGTACCAGTCCGCCGGCGCCGCGGTCGCGCTCTCCTCCATCGCCGGGAGGCCGGCGGTCAGCCCGGGCGGCGCCGCCGCGCGGGCCGGCGTCCGGCCGGGCGACGTCATCACCGCGATCGCCGGGGAGCCGGTCACCGACTCCGACGACCTGCTGGTCTTCGTCCGGGCCCACCACCCCGGCGACTCCGTCCCGCTCACCGTCCGCCGCGGCGGACGCAGCCTCGACCTCCGGGCCCGCCTCACCGCCACGACCGCCACCGACACCGGCCCCGACGAGGGTTGAGCCCCGGGGTCACGGCCCGGGGGGCTCAGCCCCGGGCTCTGCCGCCGAACGGCGATTGGCCGCTTGCGGCCTGACTCCCGTTCAGCACCTCGCCCCCGCGTCCACATGTGGCCCGAATCACACTCCACCCCCACCGATGAGCCGTCAAAACCCTCCATTACGGTCATCCGTTGGGATGGGATTCCCACCCGTTTCCGATGCGGTTCACAGACGCCGGGGTCCCTCAGAACGATTCGGCGATTACCCTGGTCCCACGAACCGATACCAGGGGAGCTCAAGGTGTTCTTCGACATAGGTCCATTCGAGATGGTGGCGCTCGTGGTCCTAGCTGTCGTCATCTTCGGGCCGGACAAGCTCCCCAAGGTCATCTCCGAGGTGATGGGGTTCATCCGCAAGGTGCGGGAGTTCTCCGACAGCGCCAAGGCGGACATCCGGCAGGAGCTGGGTCCGGAGTTCCAGGACCTGGACTTCTCCGACCTCACCCCGCGCGGCTTCGTCAAGAAGAACCTCCTCGACAACCCCAGGATCAAGACCTCGGGCGAGCTCCAGGAACTGCGCGAGCTGCGGAACGGCTTCGATCTGGACGGCATCCGCGACGACGTCCGCACCCTCACCTCCGCGCCCTCCGACGGGGACGCCGCACCCTCTTCCGGCGGTGTCGACACGGCCACCCGCGACGACTCCGGTTCGGGCCCGGCACGCCGCCAAGACGCCGACGAGCGCCCCCCGTTCGACCCCGACGCCACCTGACGAATCACTCAGCTGATCACTCCGGCCGCCGGGCTTCGCATATTCTGCTCTGCGCGAGCGTCCGCGTGCGCCCTTGCGGACCTCGCGCAGCGGTTTCAGCGGTTTCAGCCGATTCAGCAGCAGTACCCCCTGCGGGGGGACTCCCAGGCGAGGAGGGCCGAGAGGATGGACACGGCGAGTCGCTCCACCGACACAGCCGCGGACGACCTGCTCGACGGTTATCTGAGTGCGGACTTCTCCTGGTACAGCTTGGACGACGCCTGGACGGGGCCGCGCTGGCTGCTCCCCGTCGGCAACTCCGGCGGAGGGGGCGGCAAAGGCACGGGCGGCAACGGCACGGTCGACTACGGCTCGATCGGCCACGGCGACCGGCCGGCCCCCGCGCACCAGATGGACACCGTCCGGGGCGAGAGCAGGTTCGTGGTCGTGGTGACGGTCGCCCAGCGCCCCGGGCGCCGGCTCGGCGACGGCACCGGAACCCTGGAGGCCACCTCGGTCTCCTCGGCCGCCTGGCTGGCCGCCTCCGGCCTCCTCGCGGTCACCTGGCCGGAGGGCCTGGACCGCGGCCTCCGCCAGGACTGGCTCGAACAGCAGTCCGCGCTGGCCTGGGACTTGGCCGACGACCTGGAGGGCGAGGGCTGGTCCCCGCTGACCCTCCCCGTCAACGGCACTCCCCAGCCGTTCCGCTACCGCGAGTCCGAATACGGCTGGGTCCTGGCCGGCGACGCCCCCGGCGTCCACCTGGGCGCCTACGGCCGAGGCGTGAGCGCCTACGGCCTGGGCTTCACCACGGTCACCGACATCGCCGCCTACGCGGACTAGCGCCCGGCCCCCCGTCGCCCCGGAACGAGCCCGCAGGGCGAGTCCAGGGGCGCGGGGAACCGCGCGCCCAGCCGCGAAAGGCGGGGGCGCGGCATCAGCCCCCGGGGCCCCCGGGGCGGGCGAGACGCCGGCGAAACGCGAAGGGACGGGGCGCGCGGAGAAACCGAACCGCCGTCCCCATCCCCGCTCCACATCCCACCGGACCAGCAACCGGAACGGGAAGCGGAACCCGACCTAGAACTTGTTCCGCGGCGTGAGCCCCAGCGACATCCCGGACAACCCCCGCTGCCGAACGCCCAGCTTCCCGGCGACGTCCCGCAGCGCCGCCCCCGCCGGCGACCCGGGATCGGACAGCACGACGGGAGTCCCGTCGTCCCCGCCCTCCCGCAGCCGAACGTCGATGGGGATGTTCCCCAGCACCGGAACCGTCGCCCCGGTGGCCCGGGTCAGCGCGTCCGCGACGGTCTGCCCGCCACCCGTGCCGAACACGTCGACCATCTCGCCGCAGTGCGGACAGGGCATCCCGGACATGTTCTCGATGACGCCCACGATCTTCTGGTGGGTCTGCAGCGCGATCGTCCCGGCCCGCTCGGCGACCTCCGCCGCCGCCTGCTGAGGCGTCGTCACCAGCAGGATCTCCGCCCCCGGAATCAGCTGCGCGACCGAGATCGCGATGTCACCGGTCCCCGGCGGCAGGTCCAGCAGCAGCACGTCCAGGTCGCCCCAGTAGACGTCCGCGAGGAACTGCTGCAGCGCCCGGTGGAGCATCGGCCCGCGCCAGACCACCGGCGCGTTGCCGGGCGTGAACATCCCGATCGAGATGACCTTCACGCCGTGCGAGGACGGCGGCATGATCATGTCCTCGACCTGGGTCGGCCGCCCCTCGACACCCAGCATCCGGGGCACGCTGTGACCGTAGATGTCGGCGTCCACCACCGCGACCTTCAGCCCGTCGGCGGCCATCGCCGCCGCCAGGTTCACCGTCACGGAGGACTTCCCGACGCCGCCCTTCCCGGAGGCCACCGCGTACACCCGGGTCAGCGAGTTGGGCTTGGCGAACGGGATCTCCCGCTCCGCCGCCCCGCCCCGCAGCATCTGCGAGAGCTCCTGCCGCTGCTCGGCGCTCATCACGTCCAACTCGACCTCGACCGAGCTGATCCCGGAGACCCGCCCGACGGCCGTCGTCACGTTCTGGGTGATGGTCTCCCGCATGGGACAGCCGGAGACGGTGAGGTACACCGCGACCTTCGCCGCGCCGTCGGGGGCGATCTCGACCGACTTCACCATCCCCAGTTCGGTGATGGGCCGGTGGATCTCCGGGTCCTGGACGGTGCTCAGCGCCTCACGCACCGACTCCTCGAGAGCCGTCGCGGCGCCGTCGCCCTGGACGTCCTGCGTGTCAGAAGCCATGCACCCGATGGTACGGCGCCCCCGAGCCGTCCAGAACCGCCGCCCCGAGCGGTCTGCGTCACTCCTGGCGCGACTCCCCGCGGGCGCCCCGTCACTCCTGCGGGAGGGCCGCCCCCGACTCCGCCATCCCGTCCAACTCCCCGCGCTGCTCCAGCTCCTTCATCAGGGTCTGCAGCTCCGACCGGAGGAAGTCCCGGGTCGCCACCTCGCCGAGCCCCTGCCGCAGCGCGGCGACCTCGCGCACCAGGAACTCGGTGTCCGCGATGTTCCGCGCGGCGCGGTCGCGGTCCTGCTCCATGCTGACCCGGTCCCGGTCGTCCTGTCTGTTCTGCGCCAGCAGGATCAGCGGCGCGGCGTACGAGGCCTGCAGCGAGAGCGCCAGCGTGAGGAAGATGAACGGGTACTGGTCGAACCGCAGCGCCGCCGGCACCGACACGTTCCAGACGACCCACACCAGGATCACCACGGTCATCCAGACGATGAACCGGCCCGTGCCCATGAACCGCGCGAAGCGCTCGGAGAGCCGGCCGAAGGCGTCCGGGTCGAGCGAGGGCATCCGCATCATCCGCTGCTTGCGCAGCTGCGGCTGGTCCAGCCGGTCCCGCCGGGAGCGCGCCGCCACGGCGTCCGCGCGCGGCGGCGTCCGGCCGGGCGCGGCCACTACCTGACGCCCCGTCGGACGGTTGCCGTTCGCCCGCCCGCCCGCCGACCCCTGCCGGCGCTCCTGCCTTCTCTCCAGCCTCCGCTCGCGCTCGCGGTCGCGGTCAGCTCCCACCGTCGATCACCCCCTCCTCCGCGTAAGCCTCCTGCGCCCCCTGGACGTTCTGCGCGTCCTCCGCCCCCCGGTGGTGCCCGGCCGAGTCCCGCCAGTCCGAGGGGAGGAGATGGTCCAGCACGTCGTCGACGGTCACCACGCCGAGCAGGTGGTCCAGCTCGTCGACCACCGGGGCCGCCACCAGGTTGTACGAGGCCAGATAGCTGGTGACCTGCGGAAGTTCGGTCTCCGGCCCGAGCGGGTCCAGCGAGTCGTCGACGATCGACCCGACCAGGGTGTACGGGGGCTCCCGCAGCAGCTTCTGGAAGTGGACGGTGCCGAGGTACATCCCGGTGGGGGTCTCCAGCGGCGCCCGGCAGACGAAGACCTGCGCCGCGAGCGCCGCCTTGACGTCCTGCTCCCGCACCCGCGCCAGCGCCTCCGCGACGCTGGCGTCCGGGCTGAGCACGATCGGCTCGCTGGTCATCAGGCCACCGGCGGTGTTCTCGTCGTAGCTGAGCAGCCGGCGTACCGGCTCCGCCTCCTGAGGCTCCATCAGCTGGAGCAGCCGCTCCGACTCCTCGGGGGGCAGCTCCGAGAGGAGGTCGGCGGCGTCGTCCGGATCCATCGCCTCCAGGACGTCCGCGGCCCGCTCGTCCTGCAGCTCGCCGATGATCTCGACCTGGTGGTCCTCCGGCAGCTCCTCCAGCACGTCGGCCAGCCGCTCGTCGTCCAGCGCCGCCGCGACCTCGGACCGCCGCTTCGGCGACAGATGGTGGAGGACGTTCGCCAGGTCCGCCGGGCGCAGCTTCTCGAAGGTCGCCAGCAGGTTGGCGGCGCCCTGGTCCTGCTCGCTCAGCGAGAAGCCGGAGACCCCCGACCAGTCCACCACCAGCGTCTCGCCGCGTCCGCGGCGCAGCCGGCCGGGCTTCTTGCCGCGCTGCACGAAGACCTTGTCGATGTCCCACTCGCGGTTCCGCACCTTGGCCATCGACACGTCCAGCACGACGGCCTCTTCACCGGGCTCGCCGTAGCCGCCGGAGCCGGTGAAGGCGACCTGGCGGTCCAGCAGCTCGCCCAGCACCAGCGTCTCACCGGGGCGCTGCTGGAACCGGCGGAGGTTGACCGTGCCGGTCGTGATGACCTGCCCCGCCTCCATGGTCGTCACCCGGGTGATCGGCATGAAGATCCGCCGCCGGCTGACGACCTCCACCACGAACCCCAGGACACGCGGCGGCCGCCCGCCGGGACGCAGGCTCACCACCACATCGCGCAGCCGCCCGACCTGATCCCCATTCGGATCGAACACGGGCGCGTCGGCAAGGTGGGATATGAAGATCCGGGACGATGCTCCGGCCATGGATCCGACTCACTTCCTACGCCGCCCGCTTCGCCAGGCCCCCAGGCTACCCACCCACCCCCACCCCAGCCCCCCAAGATCCCCCACCCGAGGGTGAGAGCTCCACAAGACTCCCCGCCTCCGCCTCCCTACGCCACCGCCCCCGCAGGCAGCCCCGCAGGCGCGCCCTGGGGGCGCGGGGAACTGCGCGCCCGGCCTCCTACGGCGCCGCACTCGCCGACGCGCCTCCCGTTGCCGCCCGTCAGGCGCCCACCCGCAGGTTCCCGCCGGCAGCACCGCAGGCGCCCCCCTGGGGGCGCGGGGAACTGCGCGCCCGACCCCCCACGGCGCCGCACTCGCCGACGCGCCCTCCGTTGCCGCCCGTCAGGCGAGACCCACCCGCAGGTCCCCGCCGGCAGCACCACCGGCGCCCCCCAGGGGCGCGGGGAACTGCGCGCCCGACCCCCACGGCGCCGCACCCGCCGACGCGCCCCCCGTTGCCGCCCCCACGCGAAACCCCGGCCCGCCGGGTGGGTGGGTGGGCAGAAAGATCAGCTCGCGTCCCGCCCCCGCCCCCGCCCCCGGCGAAACAGCAACCGCGGCAGCGCCGCCGGAACCCGCTCGCGCGTAGTCGCCCCCGTCGCGACCGCCCGCGCCGCCAACGATCCCGCAGGCTGCGCCCCCGGCCCCGCCGAGATCCCGCCCGCCGGCTCCAACCGCAGCACCCGCGAGGACGCCGCCCATCGCTCCAGCACCCCCGCGAAGTCCGGCGCGTTCAGCCGCTTCCCCTTCAGCTCCTCCGCGGTCTCCGCCCACCGCTCGCTGCCCGGCGCCAGCTCGACCACCCGCGCCGGCCAGGCGACCAGCCGCCCCCACTTGTCCTTGCTGCGCACGGTGACGACGGCCTCCGCGCCGTCCACCAGCCCCGCCGGCAGCGGCTGCTCCTGGCCCCCGCCCACCACCGCGACGGCCCCGTCGTGCCACACATGCCACAACGCCTGATCAACGCCACCAGCACCATCGTCCGCGCCCACCCGCACCCACACCAGCGCGGACTTCTTCGCCGACTCCTCGACCAGCGCCCGGTCCACCATCACGTCGCCACCGCTCATGCGCCCACCCTATTCGCCGCCCCGTCCCGCTCCGCCCCGTCCCGCTCCGCCCCGTCCCGCTCCGCCCCGTCCCGCTCCGCCCAGCCCCGCTCCGCCCAGCCCCGCTCCGCCCAGCCCCGCCCAGCCCCGCGCTGCCCCGCGCCGCGCCGCCGCCCGCGCCCGACCTGTCCGACAACCCACTCGCCCCCACCCCCGACAGCTACGTACGATCGTCAGACCCCTTACCGCACCACCCACCGCCCCGGAGAGCCGCCCGTGCCCCGCCCGACCGTCCCCGCCGCCGGCACCCCCGCCACCCCCGGCGCGAACCCCGGCGCCGCCCCCGAGGCGACCGCTCCCGCGCCCTCCCCGCACGGCACTCCCCGCGCCGTCCCCCCGGTCGACTACCTCTTCCTCGCCCTCGCGGTCAGCGGCGTCGCCGCCTCCGCCCCCCTGATCAGCGCGACCGCCGCACCCGCCCTGGCGATCGCCTTCTGGCGGAACGCCATGGCCGCCGGCGTCCTGGGTCCGATCGCCCTCCTCCGCCGCCCGCACCGCACGGAGCTCCGCGAGCTGCTCACCGGACTCCTCCGGAACGGCCGCCGCGACCTCCTGCTCTGCTGCCTGGCCGGCCTCTTCCTCGCGGTCCACTTCGGCCTCTGGCTGCCCAGCCTCCGGATGACCTCGGTCGCCGCGTCGACCGCGCTCTGCACGACGACCCCACTCTGGACGACCCTGTTCCTGCGGCTGCGCGGCCACCGCGCCCCCGCGCTCACCTGGATCGGCGTCTGCCTCGCCTTCGGCGGGGTCCTCGTCCTCACCGGCTTCGACCTGACCGTCTCGGCCCGGGCGCTCACCGGTGACCTGATGGCGTTGGCCGCCGGCATCGCCGCGGCCGGCTACTTCCTGATCGGCTCCCGCGTCCGGCGGACCGTCAGCACCAC
Organism: Phaeacidiphilus oryzae TH49; assembly: GCF_000744815.1. Classification (NCBI taxonomy): domain Bacteria; kingdom Bacillati; phylum Actinomycetota; class Actinomycetes; order Kitasatosporales; family Streptomycetaceae; genus Phaeacidiphilus; species Phaeacidiphilus oryzae. The sequence goes on along the minus strand of NZ_JQMQ01000005.1, from coordinate 2,781,713 downwards.
CGCGTACACCACGGTCTGCTACTCGACGACCGCCGTCGCCCTTCTCCTGACCTGCCTTTTCTCCGGTCAGGCGCTCGCCGGCTACGCGGCCTCCGACTGGTGGAAGATCGTCGGCCTGACCGTCGCCGCCCAGTTCGTCGGCCACACCCTCAGCAACCGGGTGGTCGGCAGCCTCGGCGCGCCCCTCGTCTCCACCGCGATCCTGCTGGAGACCCCGCTCGCCGCCGTGATCGCCGGATTCTGGCTCGGCCAGATCCCGTCCGCCGCCGTCTACCCGGCGGTGGCCATGGTGCTGGCCGGCCTCGTCCTGGTGATCAGAGCCAACCGTTCTTCTTGAAGCCCCGGTAGATGGCGACGCAGACGCCCAGGATCAACCCGAGCACCAGCGGATAGCCGTACTTCCAGTGGAGCTCGGGCATGTGGGTGAAGTTCATCCCGTAGACGCCGGTGACCATGGTCGGCACGGCGAGGATCGCCGCCCAGGCGGTGATCTTCCGCATGTCCTCGTTCTGCACCACCGTCACCTGCGCCAGGTTGGCCTGCAGGATCGAGTTGAGCAGCTCGTCGAAGGAGAGCACCTGCTCGTTGACCCGGGCGAGGTGGTCGGCGACGTCCCGGAAGTACTTCTGCACCTCCGGGTCGATCAGCCGGTTCGGCCGCTCGGAGAGCAGCTGCATCGGCCGCAGCAGTGGCGCCGACGCCCGCTTGAACTCCAGCACCTCGCGCTTCAGCTGGTAGATCCGTCCGGCGTCCGACCCCTTCCGCCGGTCCTGCGAGAAGACGTCGATCTCGACCTCGTCGACGTCCGTCTGCAACGCGTCGCAGACCGTCAGGTAGTTGTCCACCACCTGGTCGGCGATCGCGTGGAGGACCGCCGAGGGGCCCTTGGCCAGCAGCGCCTCGTCCTGCTCCAGCGCCCGCCGCAGGGCGCGCAGCGAACCGTGGCCGCCGTGCCGCACGGTGATGACGAAGTCGATCCCGGTGAAGACCATGATCTCGCCGGTGTCGACCACCTCGCTGACCGGCGTCAGCTCGCTGTGCTCGATGTACCGCACCGTCTTGAAGACGGTGAAGACCATGTCGTCGTACCGCTCGGACTTGGGCCGCTGGTGGGCGTGGACGGCGTCCTCCACGGCCAGCGGGTGGAGGCCGAAGCGGTGGGCGATCCCCTCGAACTCCTCCTCGGTCGGCTCGTGGAGGCCGATCCAGACGAAGGCGCCGTCCCCGCCGGTGCCGGGCTCGCCGCCGAGGCGCCCGCCGCCGCGCGCGCCGTTCTCGCGCACCGCGCGCAGGGCTTCGCGCGGGGTGCACCGATCGCCGGTGCGCCGGCCGTCGCGGTAGACGGCGCAGTCCACCACCGCACTGCTGCGGTGGCCGTCCTGGCCGCGGCGGTCCTCACGGCGATCACGCCGCCGGCTGGGACGGACGGCGGAACGCAGATCACGGATCATCGACAAGACGGGCTCCTTCACAGGCGCCCCACCTCACCGTCCGCGTACCGGGGATGACCCCCGGCCGGGCGGACGGCCGGTGACGCACCGTCAGGGCACGGTGGGGCAGGCACCACCGTGCGGAAACGTCACTTCGTGTCGTGCGTGAAGGTGCTCTCCAGCGCCTTGGGGCCGGGCAGGGTGGATCGGTGACCACGGAGGCCGGTGAGGGCCGTCGAGGACGCCGGGACCGAGTCCGGCGGAAATCGCGCTGAGGCGGCTACGCAGGCCGTGATCAGGAGTGCGGGACCACGGCCTGGGGCAACGGCGCGGGAGAGCAGCTGGTACTGGAAGGTCGGCTATCCACCCGCGAACCACCTCCCTGGGCCGGCCCCCGCGGGGGCGTTGGTCTCCGTCTCGGCAGCGGCGGTCTCTCGACTCCGCGCGGCGCGGCTCCGGACCGTACGCGGTCCTCCACGGGGCGCTGTGTGTACCTGCCACTGTCGGTGCAGCGGCCAACTCTACCAGCCAGGAAGCCCCCGCCGGCGCAGTCCGCCGCGCCCGCCGCCACTGGGACGAGGCCGTGACGCGCCCGCTCCACGTCCGTGATGCGACCCGGCCCGGCGGACGCCTGGCCGAACGCCCCACCGGGCGCCCCGCGACGCAGGCCACCGCTGAACACCCCACACCACTCGACTACCCTCGCCGCATGTCCGACAACGCACCACTCGCCCACGGGGAGCTCGACCCCCGACAGATCCGCGCCGCGGTCGAGGCCCGGCTGATCACCGCGCTGGGCGAGCCGGACGGCCGCGCCGCCGTGACCTTCCTCGGCGCGGACCGCATCGAGGTCCTGCGCTTCCCGGCCGGCCCGGCCGCGAGAGGCGAGTCGGACGTCGTCCGCTACGCCACCCTCGGCATGTCGCTGGCGCCGATGGCCGACCCCGCCGACCCCACCCCGGACCCGGTCCGCGGGCCGCGCGCCGAACTGCTGCTGAGCGTCCGCGCCGGATCCGGCGTGAAGGTCGACGAGATCCTCCGCCCGCTGGCCGTCTTCGCCGCCGCACCGCAGGTCGAGGGTCTTGTGGTGGCCCCCGGCGCCTCGCTCGACGCCGGCAGCCCGCTGTGGTCGGGGACCCCGTTCACCGCCGTCCTGGTCGCCGAGCCCGGCGGGCTGGTCGAGGACCTCGAACTCCCGGCCCCGGCCGACCCGGTGCGCTTCCTTCCGCTCCTCCCGATGACCCCCAACGAGGCCGCCCACAAACGCGTCCACGGCGCCGCCGCCCTCCAGGACCGCTGGCTCACCCACGCCACCGACCTCCGCGACCCCCACCGCAAACAGGTCCCCCTCACCGACTGACCCACCACCACCCCAAGCCGACACCAGCACCCGCCCCCGCCATCCAGGCCCCGCAGGGCCGCGCCCCCCACAGGGGCGCGGGGAACGGCGCGCCCAGCCACCGCCGGCGCCGCACCCGGCCACGCCGCCCGAGTTGCCGCCCGTACTCCGCTCCCCACGGTCCCGGGGGGCCGCCGCGCCCCCCACAGGGGCGCGGGGAACGGCGCGCCCAGCCGCCCTCGGCGCCGCACCCGGCCCCGCCGCCCGAGTTGCCGCCCGTACTCCGCTCCCCCCGGGCGCCGGGGACCGCCCCCGCAGGGCCGCGCCCTCCACAGGGGCGCGGGGAACGGCGCGCCCAGCCGCCCTCGGCGCCGCACCCGGCCACGCCGCCCGAGTTGCCGCCCGTACTCCGCTCTCCCCGGTCCCGGGGGGCCGCCGCGTCCCCCGCAGGGGCGCGGGGAACGGCGCAGACCCCCCGTCAGCCCGCCAGCAGCGTCGCCCCCGTCGCCCCCGCGATCAGCGTCTCGAACGCCTCGGGTGTCGTCACCTCGTCGCCGAGGCGGACGCCCTTCCGCGTGCCGTGGTAGTCGCTGGAGCCGGTGGCGACCAGTCCCAACTCCCCAGCCAGCCCCCGCAGTCGCCCCCGCGTCTCCGCGTCGTGGTCGACATGGTCGACCTCCAGGCCCGCCAGCCCCGCCGCCGCCAGCCGCCCGATCGTCTCCTCGGAGACCGTCCGCCCCCGCTTGACCGCCCCCGGGTGCGCGAAGACCGCCACGCCCCCCGCCCCCCGCACCAGCCGCAGCGCCTCGAACGGGTCGGTCTCCCGCTTCCTGACGTCCGCCCGCCCCCCGTTGGCCAGCCACTCCTCGGTGAAGGCCTCGTCCACCGACCCCACGACCCCCGCCTCCACCAGCGCCGAGGCCACATGCGGCCGCCCCACGGACCCGTCCCCGGCGATCTCCAGGACCCGTTCCCAGCTGATCGGGGCTCCCAGCTCGCGGCACCGGCGCACGATCGCCTCGGCCCGTCGCACCCGGTCGTTCCGCACCAGCTCCCGCTCCCGCGCGAACTCCGGCTCCTCGGGGTCGAACAGGTACGCCAGCATGTGGATGCTGACCCCCTCCACCCGGCAGGACAGCTCGGCCCCCCGCACCAGCGTCAGCCCACGCCCCTCGGGGAGCCGGCCGAGCGCCGCCTCCGCCTCCGCGTACCCGCCCACCGTGTCGTGGTCGGTCAGCGCGACCACGTCCAGCCCGGCCGCGGCCGCGTTCCACACCAGCTCGCCAGGGGAGTCCGTGCCGTCCGACGCGTTCGAATGGGTGTGCAGATCAATGCGCATACGCGCAAGCCTACTGATCAGGCCGCACCCCACGGCTGGGCGAGGATCCGCGGTGAGAGCGCACCGCAGGGCAGCAGCTCCAGCTCCGCGCCCGCGTCCCGCAGGTCCGTCAGCACCAGCTCGTCGTACATCATCACCCCGGCCTGCTCGGGCCAGGCGACGGCCCACAGCCACAGCCCCCGGGCCTCGCCGACGAAGACCGCCCGGTCGTCCGGCGCGTCCGGCACATGCCACAGCGGCGTCGGCCGCCCCGCCGCCATCACCTTGGTCTGCGGGGCCCGTTTGGCGGTGATCTCCGGCCCGGGGTCCGGCCCGTCGATCCCCGCGTACCGGGCGCCGAGTCCCACGCCCAGCTCCTCGGCGATCAGCACCAGCTCCCCGGCGCCGCCGAGCGGCCCCGGGCCCGAGCAGGCCACCGCGGTCGCCCGTGCTCCTGACACGTCGTCACCGGCGTGGGCGATACCGGTGAAGAGCCAGCCCACCGGCAGCGGCCAGGGCATCCAGACGGGTACCTGGGAACGGGCGACGGCCACCCCGAGCGCCTCCACACTGGGCGGCACCACCGGCTGCAGGGGGTGGACGGCGCCGTGCGCGTCGCACTGCCAGGTGTCGGTGAAGAGGCCGGGGGCGCGGACACGGCCCCCGCACCTCGGGCAACTGGGCTCGCCCCTCATAGGCCCCAACGGTCCTCCGTCCTCAGCGCCACGTCAAGGACGATCACCCGTGCGGGTGGCGGCGGTGTCCGCGCCGTACCACCTCGCAAAGCCCCACGCCAGGCGGGTGCCCCGCCCATGCGAAAGGCCCGCGGCCGGCGGGAGCACCATGGTGCTCCCGCCGGCCGCGGGCCCGGTCCGAATGAGTCATGCGGAGACGCCGCACTGACGCGGCATCACCTGGCGGACCGTCACGGTCGCGTCAGGCGACGGCCTTCAGGGCCTGGACGGCTAGCGGCCGGATATAGATCCGGTCCCCGTTGGACGCTGCTTCGTCCACAGCCTCGCGTACGCCTGCGGCGTCCACGACCCGGCGATCCGTTGCCGAACCGTCGGTCTCGCTGAGACGCATGATCTCAAAACGCATGGGCCTCTCCCTTCCTGACCTCGTACGAGGACGAAGTACGGGCGGTGCTGGCATCACAGCTCCGCGTCCGCACGCCCGCGCAGCCTCGCCGTTCGCGACGTCCTCGGTCGGCGGCCGGTCGGCCGGTCGGCGGGTACGCCGAAGGGTCCCGACGGATCCTCGTCGCGAAGCGGGCGCGCGCCAGGGGCGCATCGGAGTGCGGAGCATCCGCGGCCGCCGCTTCGCGGCCGCGACACATGTGGTCCAACGTGACGCACGTGCCGGATGATTCCCGGCTATGGAAAATTTTATCTTGGCTAATGAAAGTTGTCTCGCGGTTTCGGCGCTTTCCTGACGGCTACGAGGCCGTGGCCGAAGCCTTGGCCCAGAAGCCGCCCAACGCGGCCGCCGTCGCTGCCGGCCGCTCGGCGTTGGGCGAGTGCCCCGCGCCCTGGACCCGCACATACCCGCCGCCGAGCCGCGCAGCCATCTCCTCCTGCGCGGACACCGGCCACACGTAGTCCGTGTCCCCGGAGACCACCTGCGCCGCCAGGCCCGCCTCCGCGAGCACCCCGGCCAGCGCGTCCACCCGGTCCGGCTCCGACATCAGCCGGCGCCCCATCGCCGTCAGCGCGGCCGGCACGTTCGCCAGCCACCGGCGATGGATGAACTCCGCCACGCCCGGACCCAGTCGCGGCGGTTCACCTTCCGCGGCCTCGGCCGCCATGGACTGCATCACCTGCCAGATGGACTCCATGTCCATTCCGGCCAGCGCGTCCAGCAGCATCCGGGTCCGCTCGACCTCGGCCGGGGCGATCTGCCCCGGGCCGGTGCTCATCAGCGTCAGCGAGCTCCACCGCAGCGCGTCCCGCAGCACGGCCTCCCGGGCCACGAAGCCCCCGAAGGAGTGCCCCAGCAGATGCGGCCGGTCTCCGACGGCGTCTGCCACGGCCAGCAGGTCGAGCGCCAACTCGTCCAGCGCGTAAGGCGATTCGTCGTCCTCCGGCCCGGAGGTCTGGTACTGCCCGCGCTGGTCGTACGCCACCACCCGGAAGCCCGCCCGGAGCAGCGGTTCGAGGAGCGCGATGAAGTCCTCCTTGCTGCCCGTGTATCCGGGCACCAGGAGAGCGGTGCCCTGCGGCGCTCCGGCCGGCAGCGCCTCGTGTGCGGCGAACTCGCCGCGCGGGGTCGCCAGACGCAGCGCGCGCGCCCCGACCGGCAGGGCCACGAACGGCGGAGTACTCATCGCGACGCGCTCCTTCCAAGCTCCCCCGAGCCGGAAGCCTAGCCGCCGCTGATTACCCCCGTGTATCGCGAGGGCGTCCCGATGGTGCCCAACGCACCTTCGGGACGCCCCACGCGTCGCATCGGCCTGCCGGCTACTCGGCAGCGCCCGCCGGCACCCGGCCCTCGTCCGCGGCACCGGCCTGCGCCGGCACCGAGGCGGCCCGCTTCCGCGGCGCCCGGGTACGGGCCGGCTTCGCCGGAGCCTCGTCCCCGGCGGCCTCGCCGTCCACCGCGGCGACGGCCTTCTTGGCCGCCGTCTTCCGCACCCGCTTCGGCTTCGCCTCGGCGGCCTTCGCCTCGGCGGCGCCGGCGGCCTCGACCGCCTCGGCGGCCTCCGCGGTGCTCGCCTTGGCCGCGGCGGCCTTGCGGGTACGGGTGGCCCGCTTGGGCTTCTCCGCGACGGGGGCCTCGGCGGCCTCGGTCTCGGCCGGCGCCTCGGTCGCGACCGCGAGCGCGGCCTCGGCCTTGGCCGGCGCCGCCTTGCGGGTCCGGGTGGTCCGCTTCGGCTTGTCCTCGGCCTTGACCTCGGCCTCGACCTCGGTCACCGCCTCGGCGCTGTCCGCTGGGGCGGCCGCCGCGGTCTTGCGCGCCCTGGGCGCCCGCTTCGGCTTCTCCGCGACCGCCACCTCGGCCGGTGCGGCGGCGACAGCCTCGGCGGCGTCAGCGGCGGCGACCGGCTCGGCGGCCTCCGCGACCTCGTCCGCCACGGCCTTCGGCGCGGTCGACTTCCGCGCGCGGGTCCGCTTCGGCTTCTCCTCGACGACCGTCGCGACCGGCGCCTCGACGGGCGCGGCCTCGACCACCGCCGGCTCCTGGCTCAGCGGCTCGACCGCAGTGGCGGCCTCGACCGCCGCGTGCTGCCCCGAGCGCTTCCGGTTACGGCCGCGCTTGCCACGCGTCCCCGAACCGGCCGAACCGGTCGACTCGGCCGGCTCCGCCACGGCGGTCGGTGCCTCGGAGGGCGCGGGAGTCCCGGCCTCCGGAGCGCCCTCGATCGGGACGCCGTTGCGCAGCCGCCGCCGCTCGCGCGACCGGTCGCGCTTCTGGCGGCGCTCGCGCTCGCCGGACTCGTCCTCCCGCGCCCGGTCCCGGTCACGCCCGGGGCCGCGGTCACGGTCCCGGCCGCGCCCGTCCCGACCGCGTCCGTCACGGTCACGGTCACGGTCGCGCCCGCGGCCGTCCCGCCCGCGCGGGCCGCGCCCGCCGCCCGGCTCGCCGAGGTCCTCGATCTCCTCGGCCTCCAGGCCGGCCCGGGTCCGGGCCGCCCGCGGCAGCACGCCCTTGGTGCCCGCCGGGATGTTCAGCTCCTCGGCGAAGTGCGGGGACGTCGAGTACGTCTCCACCGGCTCCGGGAAGCCCAGGTCGAGCGCCTTGTTGATGAGCGCCCAGCGCGGGACGTCGTCCCAGTCCACGAAGGTGACCGCGGTGCCGGAGGCGCCGGCGCGACCGGTGCGGCCGATCCGGTGGAGGTAGGTCTTCTCGTCGTCCGGGCACTGGAAGTTGACGACGTGGGTGACGTTCTCCACGTCGATGCCGCGCGCCGCGACGTCCGTGCAGACCAGGACGTCGATCTTGCCGTTCCGGAAGGCCCGCAGGGCCTGCTCGCGCGCGCCCTGCCCGAGGTCGCCGTGGACGGAGCCGGCCGCGAACCCGCGGTCCTGCAGCTGCTCGGCGACGGCGGCGGTGGTCCGCTTGGTCCGGCAGAAGATCATCGCCAGACCGCGGCCCTCGGCCTGCAGCATCTTGGCGATCATCTCGACCTTGTCCATCGAGTGGGCGCGGTAGATGTGCTGGGAGACCGAGCGGACGGTGGCGCCGCTGTCCTCCGGGTCGGCGGCCCGGATGTGCATCGGCTGGTTCATGTACCGGCGGGCCAGGCCGACGACCTCGCCCGGCATGGTGGCCGAGAAGAGCATCGTCTGGCGGTCCGACGGCAGCTGCTCGACGATCCGCTCGACGTCCGGCAGGAAGCCGAGGTCCAGCATCTCGTCGGCCTCGTCGAGCACCAGCGTCTCGACCTCGCTGAGCACCAGCTTCTTCTGCCGGGCCAGGTCGAGGAGCCGGCCGGGGGTGCCGACGACCACGTCGACGCCCTTCTGCAGGGCCTCGATCTGCGGCTCGTAGGCGCGGCCGCCGTAGATCGACAGCACCCGCACGTTGCGGGCCTTGCCGGCGGTCTGGAGGTCGTTGGCGACCTGGGTGCAGAGCTCGCGGGTCGGCACCACGACCAGTGCCTGGGGATTGTCGCTGACCTCGTCCTGGAAGGACCGGCCGTAGTCGACGTCCGCCTGGACGACGACGTTCTCCAGGATCGGCAGCCCGAAGCCGAGGGTCTTGCCGGTGCCGGTCTTGGCCTGCCCGATCACGTCGTGCCCGGCGAGCGCGACCGGCAGGGTCAGCTCCTGGATGGGGAAGGGATGGATGATGCCGACGGCCTCGAGGGCCTCGGCGGTCTCGGGCATGATCCCGAGATCGCGGAACGTCTTGGTGGACAGGGTGCTGCCTCTTCCGTGTGGGCGGGGCCGACCGGCGGGACTTCCGGGCGCCGCCTCCCCGCGGCTCCCGGGCGGGCTTGCCGCTGCCCGGGGCGGGGCGGTTGCGCGCTGGCCGCGCTGTTCCTCCCGGCCGTTCCACCGCTGCCCGGTCCGTTCACCGGGGGCCGCCGCTCCGGGCGAACCGGGTCCGGCGGGTTCCGCCGGTACGGTCTCGCCCCGCGGTGTGCGGGGCCGCGTACGGTGACGGCGGTCAGCTGTCGGCTGGTCGGGTACGGCGCGGGACCGCGTGACTTGCGGTCTGCGGCGTCCCTCGATGGGTCGGCCACTGCGAGCCCTATCCGTTCCGACGGAGAGAGCTCTGGTCGGTCGGAGCCGATCGTGCTACCGACCGGGCATCCGCGTACGTGAGGACCGGCGCATACGCCTGTCCTCGCTACCACCATACCGTCACGCGCCAGCTCGAACACGTGACGCGCACGACAACCTGTCCCAGGACCCGACCTGACCGGGTCGTAGGTCCCGGTCAGGGCCTAGAGTTCGGGGTCATGCAGAAGTCCGAGAATTCCGAGCGGTCGGAAGGCCAGGGGGCCGGGGCCGAGCAGGTGGCGAGTGAGTCGCCGATCGGCGACTGGGGGCGCTGCTCGGCCGACGCGCAGTACCGCGAGGCCGTGGTCGACCTGCTCGGCGCCCTCGCGTACGGCGAGCTCAGCGCCTTCGAGCGGTTGGCCGAGGACGCCAAGCTGGCGCCCGGCCTGGAGGAGAAGGCGGCGCTGGCGGGGATGGCCACCGCCGAGTTCGGCCACTACCAGATCCTCCACGACCGGCTGGTGGAGATCGGCGTCGAGCCGTCCGAGGCGATGCAGCCGTTCCGCGACCCGGTGGACTCCTTCCACCGGATGACCGCGCCGTCCGACTGGCTGGAAGGCCTGGTCAAGGCGTACGTGGGGGACGCCATCGCGGTGGACTTCTACCGCGAGGTGGCGATCCGTCTCGACTCCGACACCCGGGACCTGGTGCTCGGTGTGATGGCGGACACCGGCCACGCCGAGTTCGCGGTGGGCCAGGTGCGCCGGGCGATCGAGGAGGATCCGCGGGTCGGCGGCCGGCTCGCGCTGTGGGGCCGACGGCTGATGGGCGAGGCGCTCAGCCAGGCCCAGCGGGTGGTCGCGGATCGGGACGCGCTCTCCAACATGCTGATCGGCGGCGCCGAGGTGCAGGGCTTCGACCTGGTCGAGGTCGGCAAGATGTTCAACCGGATCACCGAGGCGCACACCAAGCGGATGGCCGCGCTGGGCCTGGCCTCCTGAAATCGGCCTTAGGGGCGCCGGGATTCAGGCCCCGGGCCTGAGTCCTCAGGCCTCAGGCCTCGGGCCTCGGGCCTAGGGCCTAGGAACCCCTCAGAGCCGGGCGGTGGGTCGTTGCGCGGCGGGGGCTTGCGGCTCAGGCGCCTGCGCGGGGCGCGGCGCCCTGGGCGGGCGCTGCGACTGGGTCGCCGCCTTCCGCCGCCCCGCCCGGTGCGCTGCCTTCCGCGGCTGGGCCAGCACCGACACCAGCAGGGCCGTCCCGATCGCGCTCAGCGGCGCCGTCTCGCCGAGATGCCGTCCGATCACGGTGTGCCCTATCCACCCCAGCAGCAGGGCGGAGGCAAGACCGGTCAGCACGGTGAGCGAGCGCGGCTGGGTGAACAGGTCCGGGAGGAGCAGCGCGGCCCCGAACCCCACCGCCAGGCCGATCGCGGCGAAGACGACGATCTCGACCCCGACCATCATCGGACCTCCTCGCAGTCTCGCGGCCACCTCGTTGGAGGCGATACCCGCGCATCGGCCCGCCCATGCGGTACCAGAGGTCCCTGAAGGCCCGGGAAGCGAACCGAACGGCGGCGGCCGGCCCCGGGATCACCCCGGAACCGGCCGCCGCCGTTCGTCCCTCACGCTCGGACCGCGCTCAGCGAGCGCTCGGCTCAGAGCGCGCCGAAGCCCACCTTGCGCTGGGCCTGCTCGCCGATCTCGACGTAGGCGAGCCGCTCGGACGGCACCAGGATGCGCCGGCCGTGCTCGTCCTCGAGCGCGAGCAGCCCGGTCTTCCCCTCCAGGGCGGCCGCGACGGCGCTCTGGACCTCGTCGGCAGTCTGCGCGCTCTCGATGACGATCTCTCGAGGCGCGTTCTGCACGCCGATCTTGACCTCCACGGCTTACGTCCCTCCGGGGTCGTGACCTCGCGCGGCACCTGCTCTCCGCGCTGCTGGCTGTTACGCCGCCAACCTTAGCTAGTGCGCCCACCTTAACCGGGGGTCAGACCTCCGGGGCCTCGCCGGCGTGCATCGGGAAGCCCTTGAGGCCGCGCCAGGACAGGCTGGCGACCAGGCGGACCGCCTCCTCCTGCGGGATCTCCCGGCCCTGGGCCAGCCAGAACCGCGCCGTCACCTGGCACAGTCCGCAGACCCCGACGGCCAGCAGCATGGCCTCCTGCTCGGGAAGGTCGGTGTCCTCCGCGATCACCTTGCTGACCAGGGCGGCGGTGTCGTGGGTGACCCGCTCGACCCGCTCCCGGACGGCCTCCTCGTTGGTCAGGTCGGACTCGAAGACCAGGCGGAAGGCGCCGGTGTCGCTGCCTACGTAGGCGAAGTACGCCTCGGTGGTGGCGCGCACCCGCTGGCGGTTGTCGGAGGTGGAGGTCAGCGCCTCGCGCACGGACTCGACCAGGGCGTCGCAGTGCTTGTCCAGCAGCGCCAGGTACAGCTCCAGCTTCCCGGGGAAGTGCTGGTAGAGCACGGGCTTGCTGACGCCGGCCCGCTCGGCGATGTCGTCCATCGCGGCGGCGTGGTAGCCCTGGGCGACGAAGACCTCCTGCGCGGCGCCGAGCAGCTGCTCGCGGCGGGCGCTCCTGGGGAGGCGGCCGGTGCTGGGCTTCCCCGGGCGTGGGCGCTCGTCCGTGTCCTGGGTGCTCGTCACGGCGTACCTCACTCACGGTCTCGGCGGGCTGGTGCTTCTCGAGCTGCCCCATCCTACTTGTGGGTAATCGAGTGTGTGCCAGGTCGTCAGGAGAAAGTCCGGGCGATCCGTTGTGCGGACCGCACAACGGATCGCCGGGCGAAACGGACTTCTGCCAACGGAACGGGCGACGGTGCTCCGCCGCCCGCCGGTCAGCGGTAGTCGTCCTCGTCGATCTGCACCACCCGGCGCTGTTCTGCGGCGTCGTAGGGATCGGCCTCGATGGGAGAGCCGGCCCCGGGGTCCGGGAGGGCGGAGTCGCCGTTCTCGTCCTCCGCGACGTCGTGCCGCTGCTCGGCGGTGTCCGCCTCCGGCGCCTCGATATCCAGTTCGGCGTTGTCCGGGGCGGCCTGCGGCTCGGCCTCGGCGGTCGGGCGGTCCTGCTCGGGCATCTCTGTCATGGCCTCTCCAGTACGTCCGGAATCGGCGTGGGGGACGGCGCCCGTCGAGGGCGTCCGCCCGCGTCCTAACATCGTCTCGCATGACCGAGTGTGCGCGCGCTTTCGAGGAATCCGCCCGGATCACGGGCCCGGCCGGCCGCCGGACCGTGGAGGTCCCCGGGGCCCGGCTCTCGGTGGCCGACTCGCCCGTCGACCGGGAGGGGCTGCCTCCCGCCCTCTACGTCCACGGACTGGGCGGCTCCGCGCAGAACTGGGACCGGCTGGCCGCCGAACTGGCCGGCACCGTGGCCGGCGAGGCGGTGGACCTGCCCGGCTACGGCTGGTCGGCGCCGCCGGACGACGGGGACCTCTCGGTGGGCGCGCTGGCCCGCACGGTCGTCTCGTACCTGGAGGTGAGCGGGCGCGGCCCGGTGCACCTCTTCGGCAACTCGCTGGGCGGGGCGGTGGCCACCCGGGTGGCCGCGCTGCGGCCCGACCTGGTGCGCACCCTGACCCTGGTCTCGCCCGCCCTCCCCGAGGTCCCGCCGCAGCTCAGCGCCTTCCCGACCGGATTGATGGCGGTGCCGGGGGTGCTCCGGATCTTCGAGCGGATGGCCCTCGGGCTCGCCCCTGAGCAGCGCACAGAACAGCTGCTGCGGCTCTGCTACGGGAACCCGGCCGCGGTGCCGGCCGCCCAGCGCGACCTGGCCACCGAGGAGTACCGGCGGCGGATGGCCCTGCCCTACGCCTCGGACGTGCTGGTGCGCACGGCCCGCGGGATCGTCCGGGCCTACGCGGAGCGCGGTCCCGAGGCGCTGTGGCGGCAGGCGGAGCGGGTGACCGCGCCGGTCCTGCTGGTCTACGGGCTGCGGGACAGGCTGGTGGCGTACCGGATGGCGCGCCGGGCGGCGGAGGCCTTCCGGGACTCCCGGCTGCTGGTGATCCCCGAATCGGGGCACGTGGCGATGATGGAGCACCCCGAGCAGGTCGCCCGGGCGGTGCGGGAGCTGCTCGCCGCCGAGTGACGGACGGGTCGCGCGGCGATCCGTTCACTCCTTTGGGTGGCCGGAGGCCGAATGCCCGGCTGAGTGTCGGAGGGCGGTCGTAGGTTCGTGCCCGTCGGACCGAACAGGAGTCCCCGCGTACGGCCGCCGACCGGCGCACCGGATGACGGCGCGTCTGTTCCCGCTGCCCGGTGGGGGGTTGAGCGTGCCGCGGGTGACGTACGGCGGAGCGGAGACCGCGAGGCCGGAGGTGCGGGGCCAGGGGCAGGCGACGCCGACGGGCTGTCCGACCCGAGCGACGGGAGGTCTCATGCGCATCGCGGTGGCGGTCACCGGGCAGGCACTTCCCTGGGCGGCCAGGCTGCGCAGCGGGCTTCCGGGGCACGATGTGGCGATCACCGACGTGACCGCCGCGACCGCGGTGCACGAAGGGCGGATGGGCCGCCGCGACCGGAGCCGGTGCCTGGACGCCTACGAGGAGCTGGTCCGCTCGCTGGTGCCGGCCGCGGGCCCCGCGCCCGTCGCGGAGCCGGGCCGGGCGGCCAGGGGCCCGGTGACCCGGGCGGCGGAGGCCGCGGCCGAGCGGTTCCGGTCGGCGCTCTACGCGCTGGCGGACGCGGCCGCGGCGGCCGGCGGGCTGGGCCCGGTGCTCCGCCCGGAGGCGGCGGTCGCGGTCGTCGAGTCCGTCGGCGACCAGGACGGGCCGGGCGGCCGGGACCTCCAGGACGCCTACCACGCCGCCGAGTTGCTGGCCGCCTGCCTCCGGCCGCTGGCGGACGCCGGCCGGGTCCTCGGCGGCGAGCTGGCCTCGGTGGACCTGTGGCACTCCGTCGGCGGCGGCCGGACGGTGCTGCCGGGCCTGCTGGCCCACCGGGCGTACGGGATCCCGCTGGTGGTCACCGAGTTCGAGTCGGCGCTGCGCGGTGCGGCGGACGCCGCCGCGGGGCTGCGCCGGGGGGCCCGCCGGCTGCCGCTGGCGCTGCTCCGGATGCTCGCCCGCGAGGCGTACCGCAGCGCGGGGGTGATCACTGCCGGCAGTGCCTTCACCCGCCGCTGGCTCGAACACTGCGGGGCGGAACCGGGCCGGCTGCGGGTGCTGCCGGAGGGGCTGCCCTCGGTGGAGCGCCCGGCCGCCGGCCCCGAGCCGGCCACGCCGACCCTGGCCTGGCAGGGCAGCCTGCTGCCGGGATGCGGCCTCGAGACCCTGCTGCACGCCTTCGCGGCGGTGCGGGCGGCACTGCCGGAGGCGCTGCTGCGGGTGCACGCACTGCGGAGGGACGAGCGGTACGTCGCCGACTGCCTCGCCCTCGCCCGCCGGCTGGGGCTGCTGACCGAGTCGCGGCCCGCGGGCGGCCCGGAGCCGGTGGCGCTGCTGGCCGGCGAGGTCGGCCCGGCCGACGCCGGCGGCAGTGTGCTGGTGCTGCCGGAGTACGACCGGCCCGCCCCGCACGAGCTGGCCGCGGCGATGGCGACCGGGCGGGCGGTGGTCGCCACCGACGTCGGAATGAGCCGCGAACTGCTGGGCCCCACCGGCCTCCTGGTGCCCCCGGGCGACCCGGACGCCCTGGCCGCGGCCTGCGTCGCGCTGCTGCGGGACCCGGAACGGCGGTCCCGGCTCGGCCTGGCCGGCCGGCTGCGCGCCCAGGAGCGCTGCGCCGAGCAGGCGGCGGTGGAGGCCTTCGGGGACATCTACCTGGAGCTGATCTCCCGCGCGCCGGGATTCCCGGGCGCGGGCCGGGCGCCGGGCGGCCCACGGCCGTTCGCCCACCCGGTGGAGTTCTGGCTGTCCGGAGAACACCAGGCGCACACAGAGCGCCAAGAGCACGGAGAGCGCCAGGAGCACGGCGAGGGGGAGCCGGGCGGGCGGGCCGGGGCGCCGCACGCCGAGCTGGTCCCCGGCGGATCGGGGAGTTCCGGGGGTCTGGGGGGTGCGGAGGAATGAGCACGGCCGATCCGGTACGCGAGCTGATGGAACGTCACCACCGGCTCTGCGTCGAGGCGGTGGACCCGCTGGAGATCGCCGCGGCGCTGGAGGCGGAGGGCCTGGGGCCGGGCGCCGCCACGCGCTACCGGCACTCCGACGTCTTCTCGCTGGCCGAGGAGCTGCACGCCAGGGCGCCCGGCGAGGCGAACCGGCGCGGCCGCCCCAGCGGCTTCGCCGCAGTGCCGCGCAGCGCCTCCGGCCGGTTCCTCGGCCGGGCGCTGGGCGGCTCCCTCGCAGCCGCCGCGCTCTGCCTCGGCACGGCGGCAGCGGCCCGCGGCGGCTGGCCGCCGAGCAGTGGGCGGGGGGTGGACGCGCTCCTCGCCGGCCTGCTGCTGGCCGCCGTCCTGTGGAGCTCGGGCGCGGTGCGCGGCCCCTGGGCCTGGCCGGCGGCGCTCGGCGCGGCCGGTCTCGTGGCGGTGCCGCTGAGCGGCGCGATCGTCGGCGCCTCCGACCTCGGTGGCGCCGGCGGGACCGCCGCCAGGACGCCGGCCGCCGTGGTCGCCGCGACCCTCGCGCTGGGCGTCGGAACGGCGGGCGTCATCGCCGACTGGTACGCCGAGGTCGGGCGGGGGCATCTGCGGGCGACCGGCAGCCGGTCCGGGTTCCGCTCCCGGATGCGGGTGGTGCTCCCGGTGGCCGCGGTCGCCCAGCTGGCGCTGCTCGGCGCGGTCTGCCTGGTGCTGCTGGTGGTGCCGTCCCTCGCGCTGGGGGAGCGGGCGGGGGCGGTGGCCGCGCCCACGGCGCCCTTCGGCGGCGCGGGCCCGCCGGTGTGGGGCGGGCTCGCCGCGGCCGGCCTGGTGATGCTCCCGGGCGCCGCGCTCAGGGCCTGCGGGCGCCCGCGGATCGGCGCCGGGGCCCTCCTCGCCGGAGCGCTCGCCACCCTTGCCGCGGCCCTCCTGCCCGCGCTCTCCGTCGTGCTGCCGGGCCTGCCGGCGAGCGGTCCGGCGCAGCCGGGCGGGGTGATACCGGCCTGGTCGGCGGCGGTGGCCGCCGCCCGGAGCGGATCCGCCGAGCTGTACGGCTGCGGAGCGGTCGCCGCCGTTCTCCTCCCGTACGCCTGGTGGGTGCTCCACCGGCCGGAGGCGCACTACCTCCCGCTGGTCCGGACGCGGCCCTGAGCGCCCCGGCGCCCAGCGTGCCGGCCCCGCGCGCCCCGCGGCGGCGCACCCGCGCCTTCACCACCACCACCACCTCCACCTCCGCCCCGCGCCCGGGAAGCCGGGTCCCGACCGTCCGTCCCCGGCGTACCGGCGGCCCGACCATCGGCCGGTACGCGCGGTCCGGCGCCGCCGCGCCCTCCGGCGGGCGCCGGCCGCGCGGGCGCCGCGCACCACCGCGGCCCGCCCGCGACCACTCAGACCGTTCGCACAGAACCCCGGGCCCACCGAGAGAAGGGCCCGCACAAGGAAGGAATCGCGCCTCATGAGGGTGCTGCTGCTGGGAGCCGATGGATTCATCGGCCGCCGTGTCGCGGACCGTTTCTTCACCGACCCCGAGCTCCAGGTCACCGTGCTGGGCCGGCGGGACTCCGCGGACATCCGCTTCGATCTCGCCTCCGGCAGCCCCGGAGCGCTCACCCGCTTCCTGGACGCGGTCATGCCGCGGGTGGTGGTGAACTGCGCGGGGGCGACCTACGGCACCCAGCGCGACCTGGTCCGCGCCAACACGGTGGCGGTGGCCACCGTCTGCGAGGCGATCCGCCGCAGCGCCGAGCCGGCCCGGCTGATCCATCTGGGCTCCGCCGCCGAGTACGGCCCGGTCTCGATCGGGGCGGCCGTCCCGGAGAGCGCCGACCCGCGGCCGATCGGCCCGTACGGGGTGAGCAAGCTGGCCGGTACGGAGCTGGCGCTCTCCTCCGGGCTGGACACCGTGGTGCTGCGGGTCTTCGACACGGTCGGCCCGGGGGCCCCGGCCGGCTCCCTCTTCGGACGGCTGGCGGAGAGCCTGCGCCGCGCGCTGGAGCGCGGCGAGCCGCAGGTGCGTACCGCGGACCTGTCCGCATTCCGAGACTTCGTGGACGTCCGGGACGTCGCCCGGGCCGTTCACGCGGCGGCCTTCTCGGCGGCCACCGGGGTGGTGAACATCGGCAGCGGCAGCGGCACCAGGCTGCGGGACGCCGCCGGGCTGCTGGTCCGGGCGGCCGGCTTCGAGGGCAGGCTGGTGGAGGAGGGCCGCTCGGGCGGGCCGATCGTGCCAGGTCAGGACCCTGGCGACCGTCCGGGCGAGGTGCTCTGGCGGCAGGCGGACGTCCGCACCGCGCGGGACCGGCTGGGCTGGCGGCCGCGGGTGCCGCTGGAGGAGTCCCTGGCGGACGTCTGGACCGAGATCGCCTGCCGGGTCTGAGCGGTGTGACCCGGATCTCACGAGGCGGCGCGCGTCTCACGCGCCGTCTCGCCGTCTGGACCCGCCGTCCCGGAATAGCCGACGGCATGGCACTGTTGGCCGCAGGAAACAGCCACCCGAACACCCATCGGAGCCACCGTGTCGCTGCCACCCCTGGTCGAACCGGCCCCCGAGCTCACCGTCGACGAGGTCCGCAGGTACTCCCGCCACCTGATCATCCCGGACGTCGGGATGGACGGACAGAAGCGGCTGAAGAACGCCAAGGTGCTGTGTGTCGGCGCGGGCGGGCTCGGCTCTCCCGCGCTGATGTACATGGCCGCGGCGGGTGTCGGCACCCTCGGCATCGTCGAGTTCGACACCGTCGACGAGTCCAACCTCCAGCGGCAGATCATCCACGGCCAGTCCGACATCGGCCGCTCCAAGGCCGAGTCCGCGCGCGACTCGGTCAAGGAGATCAACCCGTACGTGAACGTCGTCCTCCACGAAGAGCGGCTGGACAACGACAACGTCATGGAGATCTTCGCCCAGTACGACCTGATCGTCGACGGCACCGACAACTTCGCCACCCGCTACCTGGTGAACGACGCCGCGGTGCTCCTCGGCAAGCCGTACGTGTGGGGCTCGATCTACCGCTTCGACGGCCAGGCCTCGGTGTTCTGGGCCGAGCACGGCCCCTGCTACCGCTGCCTCTACCCGGAGGCCCCGCCGCCCGGCATGGTCCCGTCCTGCGCTGAGGGCGGCGTCCTCGGCGTGCTGTGCGCGTCGATCGGGTCGATCCAGGTCAACGAGGCGATCAAGCTGCTGGCCGGGATCGGCGAGCCGCTGGTCGGCCGTCTGATGATCTACGACGCCCTGGAGATGCAGTACCGCACGGTGAAGGTCCGCAAGGACCCGAACTGCGCGGTCTGCGGCGAGAACCCGACCGTCACCGAGCTGATCGACTACGAGAGCTTCTGCGGGGTCGTCAGCGAGGAGGCCCAGGAGGCCGTCCAGGGCTCGACGATCACCCCGAAGCAGCTCAAGCAGTGGCAGGACGACGGCGAGGACTTCTTCCTGGTCGACGTCCGCGAGCCGAACGAGTTCGAGATCGTCTCGATCCCGGGCGCGACGCTGATCCCGAAGAACGAGTTCCTCATGGGCAACGCCCTGGAGAAGATGCCGCAGGACAAGAAGATCGTCCTGAACTGCAAGACCGGCGTCCGCTCCGCCGAGGTCCTCGCCGTCCTGAAGTCCGCCGGCTTCTCGGACGCGGTCCACGTCGGCGGCGGCGTCGTCGGCTGGGTCAACCAGATCGAGCCGGAGAAGCCGATCTACTGACGGCCCGGCACCCCGGATGAGCCCGAAGGGCGAATCAGGGCCGCGCGGTTCCCCGCGCCCCTGGTTCGCCCTTCTTGGCATCCGCTCTTCTTGGCATTCGCCCTTCTCGGCATTCGCCCTTCTCGGCCTTCGCCCTCCGGGTGCGAGCCCCCTACAGCAGCCCCTTGCGCTGGAGGTAGGCGAACGCGCCCCAGCCCGGCAGAACCGGCAGCCAGTAGGTGAGGGCGCGATGCAGCAGCACCCCCGTCAGCGCCGTGCTGTACGGCATCCCCGCCGCCGTCAGCCCCGCGCTCAGCGCGACCTCGATCGCCCCCACCCCGCCCGGCGTCGGCACCGCCGATCCGGCCGCGTTCCCCGCCAGATACACGGCGACCACCGCGGCGAAGCTGAGATGCCCGTCGAAGGCGAGCAGCGAGAAGTACAGGTTGGCCGCCAGCGTCAGCGTGATCAGCACGCTTCCGCCGACCCCCTCGACCAGCTTCGAGGGCCGCTGCAGCAGGTCCAGCATCCGCGGGATCACCCCGGCGAAGAGCGACTGCAGCCGCTCCAGCACCCACCGCCGCACCGGCGGGATCGCCGCCGCCACCATCACCAGCACCGCCACCACCAGCACCCCGGCGATCACCGTCCGGGACGGGGTGACGTCCTTGGTGGACTGGGTCCCGGCGACGAAGCCGAACCCGAGCAGCAGGAGGAGGTGCACCACCGCGCCCACCAGCTGCGAGGCCCCCACGCTCGCCACCGCCTGCCCCGGCCGCACGCCGGACCGCTGCAGATACCGGGTGTTGAGCGCCACCCCGCCGACCGCGGCCGGCGCGACCAGCTTCACGAAGGAGCCGGCCACCTGCGCCAGCAGCGTCTTCTGGTACGACAGCTTCTCCGGCACGAACCCGGTGAGCTGCATGGTGGCCGCGCCGTAGCTGGCGACCGCGCAGGCCACCGCGACCGCCGCCCAGCCCCAGTTGGCGTGGGCGATCAGCTCGGTCGGCGGGTGGCTGGTCAGCTGGCCGATCAGGAAGTACATCGCGAAGGCCGCCGCGATGACGGTGATCAGCGTCTTGGGCTTCAGCCGCTCCAGCTTGACCGGCTCCACCGGGGCCTGCGGGACCTTGGCGAGGATCCGCTCGCGGAGCCCGGAGAGGAGGTCGGTCGGCGGCAGCTCGTTGAGCTCCTCCGCGCTGAGCTCCCCGGCCTTGAGCTGCTCGGTGTGCTCGGCGTCCGCGGCGGCCCGCCGCTCCCGGTTGTAGTGGCGGAGTTCGGCGCGGGTCTCCCGGGAGAGGGCGACCGGCTGGAGGAGGGCCAGGCAGTCGGCGGTGCGTTCGGCGCCGAGGATCTCCACGGCCAGGTCCACCGCCCGCTCGGGGCCGACCCGCAGGCCGAAGGTGGTGAGCAGCTGGGCGATGTCCATCCGCATCAGCAGGTCGCTCGCCGCGATCTCGCCGCCGGCCAGGTTCAGCAGGCAGGTCACCTCGTGCTCGGTGACCAGCAGCGAGTCGGCGGTGAGCCGGCGGTGGGCGATCCGACGGGCGTGGAGGCAGCTGACGGCCCGCCAGGCGGTGGCCATCGCGCGGTCCGCGACCTCCTCGGCGTGCAGGGCGGTCAGCGAGCGGCCGCCGATCTGCTCGTAGACCAGGATCACCGCGTCCGGGCCGAGCTCGGAGGTGGCGATCAGCCGGGGGGTGGCGGCACCGGCCGAGGTGGCCGCGTAGGAGATCAGCGCCTCCTGTTCGAGGGCGGCGCGCAGGGTGCGGGGGCCTGCGTGGGCGGCGGCTCCGCGCAGCCGGAGTCGGCTCCACAGCCGGTAGAAGAAGCCGGAGGCGAGCTGTTCCCGGTCGATGACGTGGACGTCAAGCGGCGGCCGGTCGTCCTCCTGGACGACCAGGTAGCGGTGGGTGTTCTCCGGCCCGTCGGTCGCCCGGTGGGCGGTGTGCGGGGTGAAGCCGACCTTGCGGAGGCCGGTGAGGAGGTGCTCGGTGGTGGGCCGGACGTTCGGCGCCCCCACGGCGTAGAGGGTGCCGTAGGCCACCGAGAGGCCGAGGCCGATGGTGACCGCCACGGACAGCGGCGTGGTGTAGCCGCCGATGATCTCGGCCAGCGCGTCCAGCGCGACCACCACCCACAGCGCGATCCGCCAGCGCGGCCGGGACTGCATGCCGACCGCGGTCATATAGGCGATCACCGGGGCGAGATAGCCGTGCACCGGGTCGGTGAGGGTGGTGGAGCCGGGGGTGACGGTGGCCAGCGCGAGGGTGATCGACTCGGGGGCGGCCTTGGCCACCCACAGGTCGATGCCGAGGGAGAGCCCGTGCGCCAGCACGGCGGCCAGCACGCCGTCGGCGACCCGCAGCCCGTCCCGCTTGATCAGCCGCTCGACCGCGAAGGCCAGCGGGACGACCAGGACGGCGGCGCTGGACGCCAGGCCGACGAAGGAGATCAGGAAGCGCGGGATGCGGTCGGTGGCCGAGAGGATGTCGTCCTCCAGGCCGCTGGTGGTGTTGTGGGCGAAGCCGATCAGCACGAAGATCGCGGCGACCGCGAGGATGCCGGTCAGGAACCGCATCAGGTCCGCGGGGCGGTGCACCCGGGCGGCGAGCAGCGGCTCGTGGGTGGGGACCGGGGTGTCCGACTCGGGGTCGGTGACCCCGGTGCCGCTGAGGTCGGCGGCCTCGTGGTCGAGGCCGTCCCCGCCAGGGGTGCCGTCGCCTCCGGCCCCGCTGCCGTCACCGGGTTCGCCCCGGCTGGTGCTGCCGTGTTCGACGCCGTCCCGGGCGCCGGCCCCGCGGGCCTCCCGGCCCTCCCGGCCCTCGCCTCTGCCCGCCTCGTCGTCGGTGGTCTTGACCAGGTTCACGCGTTTCGTCCCGCCCCCGTGTTCTGCCGTTCCGCCCTTCGCGCTGTGCTCGTCGTCGCCCGCGTCCGCGCCCGCGTTCGTGCCGGCGCCCCCGGAGGCCGCCGCGGAACCGCCGTCAGCGGACCGTTTCACCGGGCGGCCTGACGCCCCGTCGGCCTGCGCGAAGGACCGGCCGGAGGGGGAATCAGGCAGGCCGGGCGACTGCCCGGCTCCTGCGCTCGATCCGCTCATCCCTGGTCCCCAGTCCTCCGGTCATTCCGCACCACCGAGGTCAAGGGTGGCATGGGGGAGCGGTGGTCGCCGGTGTCGGGGCGCGCGGGCTGACCCCTCGGCGGATGCTACATTCCCACGCTCGGCGGAGTGCAGGGTTATCCGGGGGATCTCAGGGAAGTCCCCGAGGGCTTGGCGGGCGGTGCGGGAGGGTGTCGTAGTGGATGAGCTGCCCGACTATGTCGAACGCGTTCTCGAGGTCGCCGAGCGGATTCCGGCCGGACGGGTGATGAGCTATGGCGACGTCGCCGAGTACCTGGGCGAGGGCGGTCCCCGGCAGGTGGGCCGGGCCATGGCGCTCTATGGCGGCGGCGTCCCCTGGTGGCGGGTGGTCCGCGCGGACGGCGTCCTGCTGGCCGGCAGCGAGCTGCGGGCGCTGGAGCACTACCGCGAGGAGGGCACGCCGCTGCGCGAGCGGGGCGGCCCCGCGGCCCGCGACCACGTTCCGCGCCTGGACATGCGGCGCGCCCGCTGGGACGGCGGCTGACGGGTCGGCAGCGGGCGGCAGGAGTCCCGCGCGCCGGTAGCACCGGCGTCCCTCGTTCGGCTGGGACTTTCGGGAAATCGGTGCTCGAACACGTTCGAAGAGGCAGGATCGTAGGCTCGCTTCCGGAAGCCACGTCCGGGGCGCCTGCGACGCGGGCACCGGATGTGACCCCGACCGCACCACTCGAACCGCCAGGACCAGCGCCGTGACCCTCCCCGCCGACCCCTCCGGGCCCGAGCCGACGCCGACGCCGCCGCCCCCGCCCACCGCGCGGCCGCGCCGCAGGCTTACGCGCCCTCGGGGGCGACCGCGACCCCGGGGGTGACCGGGCTCTCGGGAGCGACGGCGCTCTCGGGAGCGACCGCGCTCTCCGCCGTCTCGCCCTTCCGGCTGGTCCGGCGCCCGGTCGAGCCCGCGGTACGGCCGGTCCCTGACGAGCACCAGCGGGCGGTCGTCGACCACCCCGGCGGACCCCTGCTGGTGCTGGCCGGGCCCGGAACGGGCAAGACGACCACCCTGGTCGAGTCGGTCGCGGCCCGGATCGAGCGGGGCACGCCGCCGGACGAGATCCTGGTGCTGACCTTCAGCCGCAAGGCGGCCGTGGAACTCCGGGACCGGATCGCCGCCCGGATCGGCGCCGGCGCCGAGGCGCCCCAGGCCACCACCTTCCACGCGTACTGCTACGCCCTGGTGCGGGCGCACCAGGAGCCGGGGCTGTTCAGCGAGCCGGTGCGGCTGCTCTCCGGACCCGAGCAGGACGTGATGGTCCGCGATCTCCTCGCCGGCGCCGCCGAGGACGCCAGGGCCGGGGCGGAGCCCGGCGGCCCCGCCGGCCGGGTCTGGCCGGACGAGCTGCGCGCGGCCCTCACCACCCGCGGCTTCGCCGACGAGGTCCGGGCCGTCCTGGCCCGGGCCCGCGAGCTGGGCCTCGGCCCCGAGGCGCTGGCCCGCTTCGCGGACTCCGCGGGCCGCCCCGACTGGCGCGCTGCGGCCGGCTTCTTCGCCGACTACCTGGACGTCCTCGACCTCCAGGGCACCCTCGACTACGCGGAACTCGTGCAGCGCGCGGTACGGCTCGCCGAGGACCCGGAGATCGGCGAGCGGCTGCGCCCCAGCCACCGGGTGGTCTACGTGGACGAATACCAGGACACCGACCCGGCACAGGTCCGCCTCCTCCAGGCGCTGGCCGGCGGCGGCCGGGACCTGGTCGCGGTGGGCGACCCCGACCAGTCCGTCTACGCCTTCCGCGGCGCCGACGTGAACGGCATCCTCGACTTCCCGCACGCCTTCCCGAAGGCGGACGGCTCGCCGGCGGACGTCCGGGTGCTCGGCGTCTCCCGGCGCGCCGGGGAGCTGCTGACCGCGGTCTCCCGGGAGGTCGCCAGGCGGCTGCCGGTGGGCCGGCTGCCGGCGGCCGCGCTGGAGCGGCACCGGGGGCTGCGGGCCGCACGTCCCGGCGGCCGCGCGGAGGTGTACACGTACCCGACGCCGGGGGCCGAGCTCGACAACATCGCCGACCTGCTCCGCCGGGCCCATCTGGAGGACGGGATCCCGTGGGGGGACATGGCGGTCGTGGTGCGCTCGGCGCAGCACTCCGTCCCGGCCCTGCGCCGAGCCCTGACCACGGCGGGCGTCCCCGTCGAGACGGACGCCGACCTGCTGCCGCTCCGTCAGGAGCCGGCGGTCTCCCCGCTGCTCACCGCGCTGCGGGTGTGCGCGGAGCCGACCGCGGGCGGCGAGGAGCCGCCGCGGCCCGACGAAGCGCAGCCGGACGAGTTGCGGTCGGACGAGTCGCGGCCGGACGAGTCGCAGCCGGGGGAGCGGCAGCAGCCGGACGAGCCGCGCCCGGCGGAGAGGCCGCTCTGGCCGGCGCTCTCCGTGGAGACCGCCCGCCAGCTGCTCACCGGGCCGCTGGCCGGCCTGGACGCGGGCGAGCTGCGGCGGCTCGGCCGCGCCCTGCGTGAGGAGGAGCGGAACGCGATCCGCGCCTCCGGCGAGGCGGCCCGCCCGCCGCGGCCCGCCGAGCAGCTCGTCCGGGACGCCCTCGCGGAGCCCGAGCGGATGGTGGCGCTGGACCGCTCGGTCACCTCCCGGGCCCTCCACCTCGGCCTGCTGCTGCGGAAGGTGCGGGACATGCTCCTCGGTGGGGCCACCGCCGAGGAGGCCCTGTGGGCGCTCTGGGACGGCAGCGAGCGCTGGCGGAACCGGCTGGAGTCCGCCGCCCTGCGCGGGAGCGGGGCCGGCGCCCGCAACGCCGACCGCGATCTGGACGCGGTCTGCGCCCTCTTCGAGGCCGCCTCCCGGGCCGAGGAGCGGGTCGGCGGCCGGGGCGCGCTCAACTTCCTCACCGAGCTGGAGTCCCAGGAGATCGCCGCGGAGACCCTCGCCCGGAGCGCCCGGCGGGGCGCCGTACGCCCGGACGCGGTGCGGCTGCTGACCGCGCACCGGTCCAAGGGGCTGGAATGGCGGCTGGTGGTGGTGGCCGGGGTGCAGGAGGGGCTCTGGCCGGACCTGCGGCGCCGCGGCTCGCTGCTGGAGGCGGACCGGATCGGCCGGGAGGGCCTCTCCGAGCCGCTGGCCCGCGGCAGCCTGCTGGCCGAGGAGCGGCGGCTGTTCTACGTCGCCGTCACTCGGGCCCGCGAGCGGCTGGTGGTGACGGCCGTCCGCGCGCAGGCCGAGGACGGCGACGAGCCCTCCCGCTTCCTCCGCGAGCTCTACCGGGAGCAGCCGGACGGTGACCGGTGGCCGGCGGTGCGGGTCGCCGAGGTGGCGCACCGGCCGCGCCGGCCGCTCTCGGTGCCGGCGCTCGTCGCCGAGCTGCGGGCGACCAGCGTGGATCCGGCGGCGGCGCCGGCGCTGCGCGCGGCCGCCGCAGAACGGCTGGCCCGGCTGGCCGCGCTGACCGACGAGGAGGGCACCCCGCTCGTGCCGTCCGCGCATCCGGACCGCTGGTGGGGACTGGAGGACAGTACGGAGAACGCCAACCCGGTGCGCGATCCGGACCAGCCGCTGCGGCTCTCCGGCAGCTCCCTCGGCCAGGTCAACGACTGCGCCCTGCGCTGGTTCCTGGACCGCGAGGTCCGCGCGGACAGCAGCACCAGCGCGGCCCAGGGCTTCGGCAACGTGGTGCACGTCCTCGCCGAGGAGGTCGGCTCCGGGCGTACGCCGCCGGACGCGGACGTGCTGATGGCCCGGCTGGACACGGTGTGGGACGCGCTGGCCTTCGACGCGCCGTGGAAGTCCGAGCAGGAGAAGGCGGAGGCGCGGGCGGCGCTGGAGCGGTTCCTCCGCTGGCACGCCTCGCCGCGCGGGCGGTCGCCGGTGGCGGTGGAGCATCCGTTCGAGGTGACGGTGAAGATCGGCGACCGGCTGGTCGAGCTGCGCGGCTCGATGGACCGGGTCGAGCGGGACGAGGACGGCCGGGTGCACGTGGTCGACTTCAAGACCGGCGCGCAGAAGCCGACCGCGGCGGAGGTGGCCGAGCATCCGCAGCTCGGCGTGTACCAGCTCGCGGTGCGGGAGGGCGCGCTGGACGGGGTGCCGGGCGTGGACGCGGGCGCCGGGAGCGGCGGGGCCGAGCTGGTGCACCTGCGGTTGACCGCGGGGGCGAAGGCACCGGACGAGCCGGCCGTGCAGGCGCAGGACCCGCTGGGCGAAGGGGACTTCGTCGAACGCCTGCTGGGCGAGGCCGCCGACCGCGTCCTCAACGAGCGCTTCACCCCCACCCCGGGCGACGGCTGTGCCCGCTGCGCCTTCCGCCGCGCCTGCTCGGCCCACCCGGAGGGGCGCGGGGTGGTCCCCTAGCCCCGGGCCCCGGCCGGGGTGCCTCCCGGAGGGCGCACCGGGGGCGACGGGGAAGCGGCGCGGCTGGGGCGGAAGAATTCGGGCCCCCGCCCCGGATGTCAGAGCCGGGCGATAGCCTCGCAAAAGTGCACCAGCAGCTCAGCAGTCCCGAGGAGCTCGCCGAACTCCTCGGGATCCCCTTCACCCGCGAACAACAGCACGCCATCACCGCCCCCCTCGCCCCCGGCGTGATCGTCGCCGGCGCCGGCTCGGGCAAGACGACGGTGATGGCCGCCCGCGTGGTCTGGCTGGTCGGCACCGGCCAGGTCCGCCCGGACCAGGTGCTCGGCCTGACCTTCACCAACAAGGCCGCGGGCGAGCTCTCCGAACGCGTCCGCCACGCCCTCGCCAAGGCCGGCCTGCTGGAGCCGGACCCGGACGAGGAGGACCCGGGCGAGCCCGAGATCTCCACGTACCACGCCTTCGCCGGCCGTCTGCTGAAGGACCACGGCCTGCGGATAGGCCTGGAGCCCGACGTCCGGTTGCTCGCCGACGCGACCCGCTACCAGCTGGCCGCCCGCGTGCTGCGGTCCGCGCCCGGCCCGTACCCGGCTCTGACCCACTCCTTCGCCACCCTGATCGGCGAGCTGCTGAGCCTGGACGGGGAGCTGGCGGAGCATCTGGTCTCCCCAGCCGGCCTGCGCGAGTACCAGCAGAGTCTCGCCGCCGAGCTGGCCTCGGCCAAGCTGACCAACAAGGACCTCCGCAGGGTTCCGGAGACCCTGGAGGCCCGCGCCCAGCTGGTCGAGCTGGTCGAGCGCTACCGCGCCCGCAAGCGGGAGCTGGGGCTGATGGACTTCGGCGACCAGATCGCCGCAGCGGCCCGGCTGGCGGACACCCGTCCCGAGGTCGGCCGCCTGCTGCGGGAGCAGTTCGCGGTGGTGCTGCTGGACGAGTACCAGGACACCTCGGTGGCCCAGCGGATCCTGCTGGCCGGGCTCTTCGGCGGCGGCACCGGGCATCCGGTGACCGCGGTCGGCGACCCCTGCCAGGCCATCTACGGCTGGCGCGGCGCCTCGGTCGCCAACCTCGACGACTTCCCCGAGCACTTCGCGCGGGCCGACGCCGACCACACCCCCGCCGCCCGCTTCTCGCTCAGTGAGAACCGCCGCAGCGGCGGCCGCCTCCTGGCCTTCGCCAACGACCTCGCGGCCCCGCTGCGGGCGATGCACGAGGGCGTCGCCGCCCTCCGTCCGGCCCCCGGCGCCGAGCGGGAGGGCTTCTCGCGCTGCGCGCTGCTGGAGACCCACGAGGACGAGGTGGGCTGGCTGGCGGACCGGATCGCGCACCTGGTGCGCACCGGCACCCCGCCCGGCCGGATCGCGGTCCTCTGCCGGGCCGGCGGCGAGCTCTTTCCGGACGTCCACGCCGCCCTGGTCGCCAGGGACGTCCCGGTCGAGGTGGTGGGCCTCTCGGGGCTGCTCGACCTGCCGGAGGTGGCCGACCTGGTCGCGGTCTGCGAGGTGCTGGACGACCCGACCGCGAACGCGGCGCTGGTCCGGCTGCTCTCGGGGCCGCGCTGGCGGATCGGCCCGCGCGATCTCGCGCTCCTCGGCCGCCGGGCGAGGGACCTGGTGGCGGCGGCCGGCCAGGACGCCTCGGCGGTGGACGACAAGCTGGCGGGCGCCGTCGCCGAGACCGACCCCACCGAGGTGGTCTCGCTCGCCGACGCGCTGGAGACCTTCCTCTTCCCCGGCCAGTCCGGGGTGCCCGAGCTGCCCTTCTCGGACGAGGCGCGGGAGCGGTTCGCCCGGCTCGCCGCGGAGATCCGCGAACTGCGCCGCTCGCTGGCCGAGCCGCTGATGGACGTGCTCCACCGGGTGCTCTCGGTCACCGGCCTCGAGGTCGAGCTGGCCGCCTCGCCGCACGCGCTGGCCGCGCGCCGGCGGGAGACCCTCCACGCCTTCCTGGACGAGGCCTCCTCCTTCGCCGATCTGGACGGCGATCCGTCGCTCACCGCCTTTCTCGGATTCCTCCGCGCGGCAAGGGAGTTCGACCGGGGCCTGGACAACACCCTGCCGGGCGGGGACGACACGGTGAAGGTGCTCACCGCGCACAAGTCCAAGGGCCTGGAGTGGGATGTGGTGGCCGTTCCCGGACTGGTCGAGGGCGCGTTCCCGAGCTCACGCTCGCGCGAACGATGGACCGCGCGCCCTTCTGTGCTTCCGCACGCCCTGCGGGGCGACTCGGGGACCCTCCCGGAGGTCGGGGAGTGGACCTCGAAGGGGCTGAAGGCCTTCGAGGCGGGGATGCGTGAGCATGCCGCGGTGGAGGAACTCCGCCTGGGCTACGTCGCCTTCACCCGCCCGCGGGAGCTGCTGCTGGCCTCCGGCCACTGGTGGGGGCCGAGCCAGAAGAAGCCGCGCGGGCCGTCCGAGTTCCTCACCCGGCTGCGCGAGTACTGCGAGACGGGGAACGGCGGGGAGATCGACCACTGGGCCGAGCGGCCGGCCGAGGACGCGGAGAACCCGGCGCTGTCCCGCGGTACCGAGTACCCGTGGCCGCTCCCGCTCGACGCGGAGGCGCAGGCGGCCCGCCGCCGGGCCGCGGAGGTGGTCCGCGCGCGGCTGGCCGCGGTGGCGCCCGCGGGCGAGCCGGCGTCCGGCGATGCCGCCGTACCGGGGCCTGCGGGCGAGCCGGCGCCCGGCGACGGCGCTGCCGTACCGGCGCATGCGGGCGAGACGGCGCCCGCCGGCGAGTCGGCGGCCGGCGACGGCGCTGCCGTACCGGCGCCCGCGCCCGGGAGGGGCGCCGCCCCGGGGACGCGCCGGAGAGCGGGACGGGTCCGAGCTCGTCCCCGAGGACGCCCGGGTGGTGGCCTCCTGGGACCGGGACCTGGAGGCTCTCGCCGGTGAGCTGCTGCGATCCCGCTCCCGGGTCCGCGAGGTCGCCCTGCCGCAGACCCTGACGGCCACCCAGCTGCTGCGGGTGGCCGAGGACCCGGACGGCTTCGCGCGCGATCTCGCCCGCCCGATGCCGCGCGCCCCGCAGCCCGCCGCACGCCGGGGCACGCGCTTCCACGCCTGGGTGGAGTCCCGGTTCGAGCCGCTGATGCTGCTGGAGCCGGACGGCCTGCCCGGCGAGGAGGACGAGGCCATCGAGGACGAGCGCGACCTCGCCCGGCTCAAGGAGGCCTTCCTGCGCAGCGAGTACGCCCACCGCACGCCGTACCGGGTGGAGGTGCCGTTCCAACTCCGGCTCGGGGGGCGGATGGTGCGTGGCCGGATCGACGCGGTCTACCGCACGCCGGACGGAGCCGAGGGCGTCCGCTACGAGGTGGTGGACTGGAAGACGAACCGTCAGGAGACCGCCGATCCGCTCCAGTTGGCGATCTACCGGCTGGCCTGGGCCGAGCTCGCGGGCGTACCCGTCTCGCAAGTCGCCGCTTCGTTCCTTTATGTCCGCAGTGGGAACGTTGTCCGCCCCAATCGTCTCCCGAACCGCACGGAACTCGTACATCTGCTGGTGGAACCCTCCGGAGACGGGCATACCGGTGGACAAGGGGAACAAGCCGCGGGGTGACCGGGACGACAGGCCTCCGCGGGGGTGACGACCAGCCGCCCAGGAGGGCTGCCCGCGATGCCAGGGATTCCGGCGCCACGCATGCCGCGACTCCGGGGCCGACGCCTCGGCCGGCTCACGCTGCTGCTGCTTCCGCCGGCGGCGGTGGTCGCCGTGCTGCTCGCCGACGGACTCGACCCCCGGCCCGGCATCCCGCTCGAACCGCTGCTGACCGCAGGTCCCGCGCTGGCCGCGGTGGTCGGCCACCGGCTCTGGTACCCGCCGCTGGTCGGGCTCGTCGGGGTGGCCGCGGCGGTCGACCTCGGCCTGCGGCACGCCGGCGCCGACCGGCCGGAGACCGCGATCGCCGCGGCCGGCGTCCTCGCGGTGGCGGCGATCGCCCTGCTGGGCGCGGCCGGGGTGCGGTTGCGGGCCCGGCAGGAACAGGCCCTGGCGGACGCCCGGTTGATCGCCGAGGTGGCGCAGCGGGTGCTGCTGCGCTCGGTGCCGGACCGGATCGGCCCCGTCCGGGCGGCCGTCCACTACGCCGCGGCCACCGCCCACGCCCGGATCGGCGGCGACCTCTACGAGGTGGTGGAGACCAGGTTCGGGGTCCGGGCGGTGGTCGGGGACGTCCGGGGCAAGGGCCTCGGCGCGGTGGAGACCGCCGCCGACGTGCTGGGCGCCTTCCGGGAGGCCGCGCACCAGGAGAGCGCGCTGGAGAAGGTGGCCGCCTGGCTCGCGGTCAGCCTGGAGCGGGCGCTGCGCGAGCATCCCTCCGGGCCGTCCGGGCCGCTCGGAACGGCCCGCTGCGACGAGGAGTTCGTCACCCTGGTGCTGATCGGGGTGCGCGAGCAGGGCGTGCTGGAGGTCGTCAACTGCGGG
The DNA here is from genome assembly GCF_000744815.1 of Phaeacidiphilus oryzae TH49. Lineage (NCBI taxonomy): Bacteria > Bacillati > Actinomycetota > Actinomycetes > Kitasatosporales > Streptomycetaceae > Phaeacidiphilus > Phaeacidiphilus oryzae. The sequence goes on along the minus strand of NZ_JQMQ01000005.1, from coordinate 2,750,912 downwards.
CATCCGTCGCCGTATCTGCTCGGCGTCGACGCCGGTGCGCAGGGCGACGGCGCGCCGGGCGCTGGCGCGCAGGGCGCCGGCGCGCCGGGCGCCGGTGCGCAGGGCCCCGTCCGCGCCCTGGACGCGCCCGATCCCGAGCCCCCGCTCGGCGTCCTCCCCCCGTGCGAGGTGTGCCCCCAGGTGCTCAGCGTCCGGTTGCAGCGCGGCGACCGGATCCTCCTCTACACCGACGGGATCATCGAGGCCCGGGACCGCGCCGGCCGCTTCTACCCGCTGCCGGACCGGCTGCCGGAGCTGTCCCGGCGGACCGGCGACGAGCGGTGGGACGGACCGGAGGCGGTGCTCGCCCGGGTGCACGCGGACCTCCGCCGCTTCGTCGGCCGCCCGCTCGGCGACGACGCCGCCATGCTGCTGATCGAGTACCGGCCGGTGGGCGCGGAGCCGCTCACAGATCCAGCTCGACGACCAGCGGCCGGTGATCCGAGATCGGCGTCGGCGGGGTCCGCGCGGCCCGCACCGCATCGCGGGGTACGCCCACCGCGAGTACGTGGTCGAACTGCACCGCCGGCCGGTGCGCGGGATAGGTGGGCAGACGGGCCAGATCGCGCCAACCGCGCAGCAGCGTACGGGGGTTGACGCCGCGGGAGCGCAGCGGGAAGGGCGCGCCGGCGGCGGCCTCCGCCCGCCGGGTGCGCAACCGCGCCCGCCGGCGCGCGGAGGCTCCCGGCTTCTGCCGTCCGCGCCGGCGCACGCTGTCCACCACCTCGGCGCCGCCGAGCACCGTCCGCGGCACCGCGCCGACCAGGTTCAGATCACCGAGCAGCAGATACGGCGCGGGAAGGTCGGCGATCCAGCGGCGGATCGCCGCCAACTGCCCCATGTTCCAGCCGGGGACGAAGGACAGATGCGCGGCCACCACGGTGAACGGCCCCTCCGCGCCCTCGAGGACGGCCGCCAGCGCGGCCCGCGGCTCGTCCGGCACGGGGGTGAGCCCGGCCCGGCCGGCGACCCGCAGCGGCAGTCCGAACGGGGCCGGGGCGAACCTCCGGGCCCGCCAGTGCCGCACCGGCAGGCGGGTCAGCAGAGCCGTGCCGTAGGACGGAACCGGGGTCTCCGCCGGGTCCTCGCCGAGCCCGAGCCCCGGCTCGAGCCCCGGCGCGAGCCCGGGCCCGGGCCCGTAGACCCGGAGGTCGGCGTGGTCCGGGTCGAGGACCCAGCCGGAGACCGGCGCCGGCTCGCCGTGCAGCGCGGCGGCGAACCGCCAGTCCGCCGCGCCGAGTGCCTCGGCGGCGACGGCGGGCTGGTCGACGAGGCCCGAGCGGGCCTGGAACCGATCGACCTCCTGCAGGGCCAGCACATCGGCGTCCAGGGCCCGTACGGCCTCCGCGAGCGGCGCCCCGGCGCCGCCCTCGCCGTCCGGGTCGGGGAACGGCAGCGGGCGCCCGCCGCTGAGCGGCTGGCCGTGCAGCAGGTTGAAGGTCGCGATCCTCACCTGCCCGAAGGTACTGGTCCGGCGGCCCGAACCCGCGCACGGGCACTGGTGTCTGATCCGGCGACAGGTGTGTCACCGCTCGGGTGTACCGTCTTGCCACCGTGTTCACAGTGAGAGCACCGCTGAGTCATAGGGGGGTCCCATGCTTCGCACCCATCGCACACGTACCGTTCTTCTCGCCGCCTGCGCCTCCTCCGCGCTGCTGGCTCTGGCCGCATGCTCGGGCGGCGGCGCGTCGTCCGCCTCCTCGTCGTCCAAGGCCCAGCAGCCCGCGATGCAGACGGTCGCGCAGGTGCTGAACGCCGCGACCAAGCACACCCAGACCTACACCTCCGCCAAGACCCAGGTCACCGTCCAGGCCCCGACGGGGGACATGACCATGGGCGGCCGAATATCGTGGCGCCCGGTGGCCATGGACTTCACCATGCACAACCCCTCGTTCCAGCAGGCGATGGGCACGTCGAGCATCCGCGTGATCTCGGCCGGGAACGTGATGTACGAGAACCTCGGCCCGGAGTTCGCCAAGCAGGTCGGCGGCAAGCCCTGGCTGAAGGTGGACATGTCCAAGCTGGGCTCGCAGGGGAAGGCCATGGCCGATCTGCTGAACCAGGCCTCGACCCAGCGCCCGCAGGACCCCTCCGAGCAGATCAAGCTGCTCTCCTCCGAGGGCGCGAAGGTCAAGCGGGTCGGCAGCGAGACGGTGGACGGCGTCTCGACCACCCACTACACCGCGACGGTGAACGTCTCCCAGATGATCCCCAAGGAGAGCTCGGCCGACGTCAAGAAGCTGCTGCAGCAGGCGGTGGCGGCGGGCGTGAAGACCGAGACCATCGATCTGTGGCTGAACTCCGACAACCTGCCGGTCCAGGAGCGCGTCGCCATGCCCAGCAGTAAGGGCACCACCCGCATCACGATGCACTACTCGGACTTCAGCACCGCCCCGGCGGCCATCAGCGCGCCTCCGGCGAGCCAGACCGCCGACATCTCCAAGCTGCTCGGCCAGTAGTCGGCGACCAGGGCGTTTCCCCATGCCGCGGGGGATTAGGGTCAGGGGTATGAGCGCGTCTTCCCCCGAGTCCCGGACCCCCGCGGTGCGGGAGTTCATCGCCGCCCACCGGGAGCCCTTCCTCGCCGAGCTCGGCGAGTGGCTGCGGATCCCCTCCGTCTCCGCCCAGCCCGAGCACGCGCCGGACGTCCGGCGCTCCGCGGAGTGGCTGCGGGAGCGGCTCGCCGCCACCGGGTTCCCCGAGACGGAGGTGTGGGAGACCGCGGACGGCGGCCTGCCCGCCGTCTTCGCGCACTGGCCGTCCGCGGATCCGGACGCCCCGACCGTGCTGGTCTACGGCCACCACGACGTCCAGCCGGCGGCCCTGGCGGACGGCTGGCAGAGCGACCCCTTCCAGCCGGAGGTCCGGGACGGCCGGCTCTACGCCCGGGGCGCCGCGGACGACAAGGGCCAGGTCTTCTTCCACACCCTGGGCGTCCGCGCGCACCTCGCGGCCACCGGCCGGACGGCCCCCGCGGTCAACCTCAAGCTGCTGATCGAGGGCGAGGAGGAGTCCGGCTCCCCGAACTTCGGCGAGCTGATCCGGCGCCCGGCCAACCGGGCCCGCCTCGCCGCCGACGTGGTCGTGATCTCGGACACCGGGATGTGGTCCGAGAGCACGCCGACGGTCTGCACCGGGATGCGCGGCCTGGTCGACTGCCAGATCGACCTCTACGGCCCCGACCAGGACATCCACTCGGGGTCCTTCGGCGGCGCCGTGCCCAACCCGGCCACCGAGGCCGCCCGCCTCGCCGCCGCGCTCCACGACGGGCACCGCCGGGTCGCCGTCCCCGGGTTCTACGACGGGGTCGTCGAGCTGACCGACCGCGAGCGCGCCCTCTTCGCCGAGCTCCCCTTCGACGAGGAGGCCTGGCTGCGCACCGCCAAGTCGCACGGGACCCTCGGCGAGGAGGGCTTCAGCACCCTGGAGCGGATCTGGGCCCGCCCGACCGCCGAGGTCAACGGCGTCTGGGGCGGCTACACCGGCCCGGGCGGCAAGACCATCGTCCCGGCCGACGCCCACCTCAAGCTCTCCTTCCGGCTGGTCGCCGGGCAGGACGTGGAGAAGGTCCGGGAGGCCGTCGCCGCCTGGGTGGCCGAGCGGATCCCGGACGGCATCCGGCACGAGATCACCTTCCCTGGCGCGACCCGGCCCTGTCTGACGCCGCTGGACCACCCGGCGCTCACCTCCCTGGCCCGGGCCATGGAGACGGCCTTCGAACAGCCGGTCAGGTTCACCCGCGAGGGAGGCTCGGGCCCGGCCGCCGACCTCCAGGACGTCCTCGGCGCGCCCGTGCTCTTCCTGGGCATCTCGGTACCGTCGGACGGCTGGCACTCGGTGAACGAGAAGGTCGAACTGGACCTGCTGTCGAAGGGCGTCGAGGCGGCCGCCCACCTGTGGTCGGAGCTCGCCGAAGGGCTCCGCCCCACCGATCCCGCCAGGTGATCGGGAACACCCTCCCGCGCTGGTCCCGCACGCCGCCGGCGGGGTAGGACTAGGCGTGACACCGCGAAGGACATGGGGCATAGGCACGTGACGACACCGAAGTCGGAAACCCGCAAGGAACAGCCGGTCGCGCCGTCGGGAACGGCGGCGGACCCCGGAGGGCGGGTGCCGAGACCCGCCGTGCCCGCCGCTCCTGCCGCCCTCGGCGCCCCCGACCCCGTCTCGGGCGATCTGGCCGCCCGGCCGCTGGCGCTCTCCCGGTCGACCCTCGACCGGGCCGCCGAGCACCGGCTGGACGAGGCCTGGCTGCTCTCCACCTGGAGCCACCCCGGCACCCGCGTCCTGGTCATCTCGAACGGCCGGGCCCGGGTCGTGGACACCCAGGACGGCCGCACCGAGCTGGTCCTGCTGTCCAGCTTCGAGGCCCCGGAGGGCGACCGGTACTTCCTCGGGGTCGAGGGCCAGGGGCCGGACGCCACCGCGTACTTCGCGGTCGCCGCGGAGAGCCTGCCGGGCCGGCTGGACGGCGAGGCCCGGGAGGCCGGCCTGCGCGAGGTCGGCGCCCAGCTCGGCGACCGGGACGCCGGGCTGCTGGTGCACGCGGTCGCCCTGGAGAACTGGCACCGCTCGCACCGCTACTGCTCCCGCTGCGGCCATCCGACGGCGCAGGCCGCGGCCGGCCACGTCCGCCGCTGCACCGCCTGCGCCCACGAGCACTACCCGCGGACCGACCCGGCGGTGATCATGCTGATCACCGACGACCAGGACCGCGCGCTGCTCGGCCGGCAGGCGATCTGGCCGGAGGGCCGCTACTCCACGCTGGCCGGCTTCGTGGAGCCCGGCGAGTCACTGGAGCAGGCGGTCGCCCGGGAGGTGCACGAGGAGGCCGGCGTGGTCGTCGCGGACTGCCGCTATGTGGCCAGCCAGCCGTGGCCGTTCCCGTGCAGCCTGATGCTCGGCTTCCTGGGCCGGGCGGAGGCCGCCAACGGCGGCACCGCGATCCAGGTGGACGGCGAGGAGCTCTCCGAGGCCCGCTGGTTCACCCGCGAGGAGCTGCGGGCGGGGATGGAGGCGGGAACGGTGCTGCCGCCCTCCGGCATCTCCATCGCCCGCCGCCTGGTCGAACTCTGGTACGGCGAGCCGCTTCCGGAAGCCGCCCGCTGGTGATCCGGCCGCGCGGGGCGGCCCGCCCGGAGCCGCCCCGCCGGGAGCCGTCCCGCCCGGCCCCGGCGGCCCCGGCCCGCCCGCGCCCGCGGGCTCAGCCCCGCTCCTCCGGCACGGCGTGCGAGACGACGGCCGCCGCCGTCCCGCCCGGTGCGGCCACCGGACGGCTGCGCACCGCCGGCAGCACGCAGCTGACCGTCTTGCCGTCCGGCCGCGCCAGCACCTCCCAGCTCAGCGCGAGCGACTCGACGATCTGGAGGCCGCGCCCGGACTGCGCGTCGGGTCCGGCGCTGCGGGCCAGGGGCAGCGCCGGACCGCAGTCGGTGACCGAGATCCGCAGTATCTCGTCGGTGAGCGCGATCGCCAGGTCGACCGGCCCGCGGCCGTACAGCAGCGCGTTGGTGACCAGCTCGGAGACGACCGTCTCCGCCGCGTAGGAGGACTCGCCCGCGCCCCACGCCTCCAGCGCGGTGCGGGCGATCCGGCGAGCGTGCCGCACCACCTGCGGGCGGGCCGGCAGGGAGGCCGTGACCGCCCAGGCCCCCCGGGTGTAGCGAGTCATGCAGAGACCCCCGGCGACTAGTTGGGATCTGGAATATTGGCTTTTGGGTGGAATGGCCGCAACCGCCGTCGCTACATTCACCGGGTGAACATCTCCCGCGGACCCGGCCGAGCGCCCAAATACCAGCGGCTAGCCGCAGATCTGCGCCGCAGAATCGCCGTCGGCGAGTGGCGGAGCGATGAGCCGCTGCCCGTCGAATCCGAGTTGGAGACCCACTACGGCGTCGCCAGGAACACCGTCAGGCTGGCGGTGGACATGCTGGTCAACGAGGGGCTACTGACGCGGGTCCAGGGCCGGGGGACATATCTGAAAGACCATCAGGTCGTCGATCACCACGCCTATCGCTCCCCTTCGGAACCGCGGCCCGGAACCCCGCTGCGTTCCACTTCCGACATCTACACGGAAGAGGCAGGGCAGGCGGGCCGGGAGTTGACGTCCGACTTCCAGATGCTGATCGTACGGGCCGGCACCGACATCACCGGGCGGCTGCGGATCGAGCCGGCGGAGGCGGTCGTCCTCCGCCGGGTGCTGCGGCAGATGGACGGCGAGCCGTGGTCGATCGAGGAGAGCCACTACCCGGTGACCCTGGCCGCCGGCACCCCGCTGATGGACCCGGATCCGGTGGAGGGCGGGGACGAGGCCGCGCTGCGCGGGGCGGGCCTGGTCGAGACGGCCTGCGTGGACGAGCTGAGCGCGCGGATGCCCGACCCGGAGGAGGCCCAGTGGTTCCAGATGGGGCCGGGCGTCCCGCTGATGGTCCAGCTGCGCACCGGCTACTCCAAGGACGGCCCGGTCAGGGTCACCGAGACGCGGTACTCCGCCGACCGGAACCGCCTCGTCTACCAGCTCGGCGACATCGCCGGGCATCTGCGGCCGGCGGACGACGGCGCCTGACCCGGGGCTGCCCGAGGGCCCGGCGCGGGGCCCTCGGCACGGGCCCCTCGGCGCGGGGCGCGGAATCAGGCGCCGACCTTCTCCTTGACCTGCGCGAGCGACGGGTTGGTCAGCGCGGAGCCGTCCGCGAAGAGCACGGTGGGAACGGTCTGGTTGCCCCCGTTCACCTTCTCCACGAAGGCCGCGGCCTCGGGGTCCTGCTCGATGTTGACCTCGGTGTAAGCGATGCCCTCGCGGTCCATCTGGCCCTTCAGCCGACGGCAGTAGCCGCACCAGGTCGTGCTGTACATCGTGACCGACATCTCGGGACTCCCTCTCGGTGACTGCGCCTCCTGCGGGATGCGCGATGTCCCCAACGCGCAGGCGCCGATGAACATTCCGCCGGTTTTCCACAGGCCGGGCGGTGAACCCCGCCGCTGTGGACAACCCCGGGTTCCGTCCTGTCCCGTCGGACCGGCTTGAGAGGATGGGCCCCATGCAGGAGCAGCTCCCCACCGGCCCCACGAGCCCCCTCGGCGTCGCGCGCCCGCCCCGCGACGCGGACGAGGTGCTGGCCGGGCTCGACCCGGAGCAGCGCGAGGTGGCCACCGCCCTCCACGGCCCGGTCTGCGTGCTGGCCGGCGCCGGCACCGGCAAGACCAGGGCGATCACCCACCGGATCGCCTACGGGGTGCACAGCGGGGTGATGCAGCCGCAGCAGGTGCTCGCGGTGACCTTCACCGCCCGCGCCGCCGGCGAGCTGCGCGGCCGGCTGCGCCAGCTCGGCGCGGAGGGCGTGCAGGCCCGCACCTTCCACTCGGCCGCCCTGCGCCAGCTCCAGTTCTTCTGGCCGCGGGCGATCGGCGGCGAGATGCCCCGGCTGCTTGACCGCAAGGGCCAGGCGGTCGCCGAGGCGGCCGCCCGCTGCCGGATCCGGCTGGAGCGCACCGAGCTCCGCGACCTGACCGGCGAGATCGAGTGGTGCAAGGTCACCCAGACCGTCCCAGAGGACTATCCGGCCGCGGTGCTCGGGGCCGGGCGGGAGGCCCCGCGCGACCCCGCCGAGGTGGCCCGGGTCTACGCGGTCTACGAGCAGCTCAAGCGCGAGCGCGGCGTGATCGACTTCGAGGACGTCCTGCTGCTCACCGTCGCCGTCCTGGAGGACCGCGCGGACGTCGCCGAGCAGGTCCGCAGCCAGTACCAGCACTTCACGGTGGACGAGTACCAGGACGTCTCGCCGCTCCAGCAGCGGCTGCTGGACCTCTGGCTGGGCGAGCGGCCGAACATCTGCGTGGTCGGCGACGCCAGCCAGACCATCTACTCCTTCACCGGCGCCTCCCCGCGCTTCCTCCTCGACTTCCGGGCCCGCCGGCCGGAGGCCCGGGTGGTCAAGCTGATCCGGGACTACCGCTCCACCCCGCAGGTGGTCCACCTGGCCAACGGCCTCCTCGGCCAGGCCCAGGGCCGGACCGCCCAGCACCGCCTGGAGCTGGTCTCGCAGCGCGAGCCCGGCCCCGAGCCGCGGTACACCGAGTACCAGGACGAGCCGGCCGAGGCGGAGGGCACCGCCAAGCGGATCCGGGAGCTCCTCGCCTCCGGCGTCCGGGCCAGCGAGATCGCCGTGCTCTTCCGCACCAACGGCCAGTCCGAGGTGTACGAGCAGGCCCTGGCCGACCTCGGCCTGCCGTACCGGCTGCGCGGCGCCGAGCGGTTCTTCGAGCGGCAGGAGGTACGCGAGGCCGGGCTGATGCTGCGCGGCGCCGCCCGGGCGGGTTCGGAGGGCACGGAGACGCTGGGCGAGCAGGTGCGGGCGGTGCTGGCCTCGGTCGGCCTCACCCCCGAGCCGCCCGGGGGCTCAGGGGCCGTCCGGGAGCGCTGGGAGTCGCTGGCCGCGCTGGTCCGGCTGGCCGAGGAGTACGAGGCCGGACGCGCCGCCGCGGGGATGTCCACCGCGCTCTCGGACTACGTCGCGGAGCTGGACGCCCGGGCCGCCGCCCAGCACGCCCCCGCCGTGGAGGGGGTCACCCTGGCCTCCCTCCACGCGGCCAAGGGCCTGGAGTGGGACGCCGTCTTCCTGGTCGGCCTGACCGAGGGGATGCTGCCGATCTCCTACGCCAGAACGGCGGAGCAGGTGGAGGAGGAGCGCCGGCTGCTCTACGTCGGGGTGACCAGGGCCCGCGAGCACCTCTTCCTGTCCTGGGCGCAGTCCCGCTCCCCGGGCGGCCCCCGCGGTCGGCGGCCCACCCGCTTCCTGGACGGGCTGCGGCCCGGCACGGGGCCGCGTGCGGCCGGCGCCCGCGCGGCGGGCCCGGCGGGGTCGACGGCGGACCGGGAGCCGGCGGGCGCCTGGGACGCGGGGTCCGGAGGGGCCGCGGCCGAGGGCGGCGGCCCCGCGCGGACCTCGCGGCTGCGGCGGGAGTTCCGCCCGGCCGTCTGCCGGGTCTGCGGCCGCACCCTGGGCGACGCCGTGGAGCGCAAGCTCGGGCGCTGCGCGGACTGCCCCGCCGAGCTCGACGAGGGGCTCTACGAGCGGTTGTGGAAGTGGCGGGAGGACCGCGCCCGGAAGCAGAAGCTCCCCTCGTACTGCGTCTTCACCGACGCCACCCTGCTGGCGATCGCGGAGGCCCGGCCGGCCGGCCCGGCCGAGCTGGCCGGAATCCCCGGTGTCGTCCGAGCGAAGCTGGACAAGTACGGAGCCGACGTGCTGTCGTTGTGCGGGGAGCCTGATGCCCAGACAGACCCAGTCGAAACGGGCGTCGGCGAACCGAGGAGTGAGACGGTCGAGAAATCGCCGGAAAAATAGTTTGCGCGCTCGGGTGCGAGCGCACTAGCGTGCCGGTGCACGGCTGAGGCGACGAAGCCGTGGGCCGACGGAGTCACATCCGTCACGGCGGCAACACCAGTTCCACACCAGCACCAAGCACGAGCACCGAAGAACGACCGGCGGGCCGTCAGGCCCCACGACACCGAGAGAGGAGGGCGGAAGACATGGCTGGCATCACGATGATCAACACCGGCGGCAAAGTGACCGGTGTGTCCGCTTCCGCCTTCGCCGCTCTCGGCACCGGTGTGCCCGCTCTCGGCATGTCCGCCCTCGGTATGGAGTCCGCCTCCGCTGCCGCGCGTTCCTTTGCGCTGCGGGTCGCCTCCCTCCGTCGGCCGGAGATCCGCGACGAGCGACCGGGATGGGCACTCGGGGCATCGGTAGCCGCAGCGCGCGGCTGCTCGCACGCCGCGGGTGCCGGTAACTCCCAGCCGGAGCTCGGCCAGCCGAAGCACCAGGATCAGCAGGACACGCAGGGCACGTATGTCGTTCCGGCAACGGACGGCATGCAGGTGACGATGCGGGCCTTCCGCGGGCTCGAACCCTGGAGAGAACGAACCTGAGTCAGCATCAGGTCGGCGCCTCCAGGGCCGCGGAACCCGTCACCGGGATCCGCGGCCCATTTGTTTGTCCCGGCACCGGCCCACCGGCCGGACCGGGGCGACGACCAGAAGACAGCGAGAGTGCGCTCCACAAGCGCCAGAGACGACGAGGAAGACGAAGTTGTCATCCGTTTCCCAGGTCCCCGACCACCAACAGGCCGACCAGTCTCACCCGCCGGAGGTTTCCCTGATGCAGCTCACGGCCATCGTCGAGGCGGACAGCCTCGAGGTGCCCATTCCCTGCCGCTCCTACGACCCGGAGGTCTTCTTCGCCGAGACCCCCGCGGACGTGGAGTACGCCAAGTCCCTCTGCCGGACCTGCCCGGTCCGCGAGGCCTGCCTCGAGGGCGCCAAGGAGCGGCGCGAGCCGTGGGGCGTCTGGGGCGGGGAGCTCTTCGTCCAGGGCGTCGTCGTGCCGCGGAAGCGGCCGCGGGGGCGTCCGCGGAAGAACGAGGTGCTCGCGTGAGCGCGAGCGTCGCGGTCGGCGGGCTCCAGGGCTCCGTACGCGCCGCGGTGCGGCGGATGGAGCGGGGGCGCCCCGGACCGGGAGCCATCGCAGTCCGCCGGCACGACCGGTTCCAGAACCATGACGACCAGGATCAGAGCATCACCATGAACCCGACCACGACCGTCCGAGACGAGCAGGCTCACGCCCGCCGCACCCTCCATCTCATGCCAGAAGCCCTGGCCCGAGCGCATATGCGCCTGCGGCGCGCGCTGGCCGCGATGGTGATGCTGTAGCCGCGGCTGCGGCACCGTAGGCGGCTGGGCGGGCAGTTCCCCGCGCCCCCGGTTTTCTGCGCCGGGGGCGCGAAAACAGGGGCGCGGGGAACTGCGCGGGCCGGGGCTACGGCGCCGCACCCGGCAACGGCGCGGGATCAGGTGCCGCCTGGGCCGGAACGCGCGCGCCCGCCGCAGGGGAGAAGCCGGGGAGCCAGGCGGTCAGCTCCGCGCGGAGGCCGACTGTGGCCTCCAGCTGGCAGAGGACCCCTATCGTGCTCAGCGTCACCCGATGGATCAGCAGGTACGCCGGCGGCAGGTTCAGCTGGCGTCCCAGGTCGTAGGCCGGCGAGCGGGGGTCCGCGATCCGCGCCGCCTGCGCCCGCATCCAGCTGCGGGTGAAGGTGAACTCCGGCACCGCGGCCGGCTCGATGATCGGCAGAACGTAGTCCAGCACCGCGTCCGGATCGAGCTGGATGCCCGGCTTGACGAAGCCCTCCTGGCGCATCATCTCCAGTACCGCGGCGGCCTCCTGCCCCAGCGCCAGCCGCAGCGCGGTGCCGATCGGCAGCGGCAGCCCGCCCGGCAGCCGGTCCACCGTGCCGAAGTCCAGCACCCCCAGCCGCCAGCCGGAGACCGGACCGTCGTCCGGCAGCAGCCGGAAGTTCCCCGGATGCGGGTCGGCGTGGAGCAGGCCGGTGCGGGCCGGGCCCGCGTAGAGGAACCGGGTGAGCAACTGCCCCGCCCGGTCCCGCTCCTCGGTGCTCCCGGAGGCGATCACCTGGGCCAGCGGGATGCCGTCCAGCCACTCGGTGACCAGCACCTGGTCCCCCTGGGCGACCACGGCCGGCACCACGAAGTCGGGGTCGCCGGCGAACTCCCGGGCGTGCGCCTGCTGGGCGTCCGCCTCCAGCGCGTAGTCCAGCTCCTCGGCGACCCGCGCCCGCAACTCGGCGACCAGCGGCTTCATGTCGAGCCCCGGCACCAGCGGGCCTATCAGCCGGGCCAGTCGGCCGAGTTGGCTGAGATCGGAGAGGAGTGCCTGGCCGGCCCCGGGGTACTGCACCTTCACCGCGACCGGGGTGCCGTCCCGCCAGACCGCCCGGTGCACCTGGCCGATCGAGGCGGCGGCGGCCGGCCGTTCGTCGAACTCCCGGAAGAGCGACGGCCAGTCGGTGCCGAGCCGCTCGTCCAGCGCGGCCCGGACGGAGGCGGCGGGCAGCGGGGGAGCGGCCTCCTGGAGCCTGGTCAGCGCGGTGCGGTAGGGGCCGGCCAACTCCTCGGGCAGGGCGGCCTCGAAGACCGAGAGGGCCTGCCCGAACTTCATCGCGCCGCCCTTCAACTCGCCCAGTACCTTGAAGAGTTGGTCGGCCGTGCGCTGCTGGAGTTCGAGCGCCACCTCCTCCGCCGGGCGCCCGCCCAGGCGGCGGCCGAGGCCGAGGGTGGCCCGGCCGGCCACCCCGAGCGGCAGGGCCGCCAGCTTCGCCGTACGGGTCACTGCCTTCCGCGGAAGATCGCTCACGCTTGCCTCCAGGGGTGACGGGGCGGTGGCTTCCGGCGCACCGGCCTCATTCTCCCCCTTCATACCCGCTCACCGGTGCGGACGCCGCCGTGCGGACGGTGAAATTCCGGGGCCGGAGGGGCGTCCACCGTCCATCCGCAGCCGCAGTCCGGATGCGCGGAGAGCGGACGGCGGCGCATCTCGCCGTCCAGCATGGAGAGTTCGAGGATCCCGCCCACGCTGGGCGGATAGCCGCCGTCCAGCAGGATCAGCGCGTGCAGCGCGGCCAGCGCGGCGACCCCGGCGGCGAGCGCCGCGGCGCAGGGCGCGTCCGCGCCGCCGGTCTTGGCGGAGCAGAGCTGGGCCAGCACCCGCGGCCAGTCGGGGTCGACGGCCGCCCGGTGCAGCGCCAGGCACCGCCCGCAGGGCGAGGCGCCGGGCAGCACCATCGGCCCGATCGTCCCGACGGTCTCCACCACCCCGGCGAAGAGGTGGGGTGTCCCGTCCGCCACCAGCCGGGCGCTCAGCTCCGGATCCGGTGCCCAGGCCCCGGCGGGTCCGCGCGGGGCGACGACGACCAGCGTCGGGCCGCCGCCGTCGCGCCGCTCGGCCGCCCCCTCCCGCGCCGCCGGGCCGGCGGCCGCGCTCGCCGCCGCGCCGCCCGCCGCGGACCCGTCCAGCCGGTGGCCGGCGCCGTCGGTGCCCTGCCTCCTCGCCGCCGGGCAGCCGGCGCCCGGGCCGCCCGCGAATCGGCCGTCGGCATGGCGGGCGGTCCGCTCGGACCTCGCCTCGCACGTCGCCTCGGACCTCGCCTCGGACGAGCAGCAGCCGTCCGTCCGCCGCCCGGCCGCGGCTGCCGGGGCCGCCGCCCCGCCCGCTCCCCGCCGCTCCCGGCGTTCCGCCTCCTCGGTCGGGGAGGCGCGGCGTACGGCCTCGGCGGCGGCGCCGGCGCGGAGCCGGCCGATGTCCGCGGGGCGGAGGCCGCCGGGGAGGGGATCGGTGGGGGAGACCCGGCCGCCGTCCACCACCTCGACCCGGCCCACCCCGGCCGCGGCCAGCTGCGCGGCCACTGCGGCGCCGACCCGTCCGGCGCCGTGCACCCGCACCCAGGCCTCCCGCCGGGCGGCCAGCGCGACCGCGCCTCCGCCGGGCTCGGGACGGGCCAGGCTCAGCGCGGACAGCTCGGGTCCGAGCCGGCGGAGGGCGGCCGGCGACAGCTCCGGAACTCCCTCCAGGACGGCCTGCTGCCGGTCCGCGTCGTCCAGCACCCGGGCCCGTTCCAGGTCGGAGAGCACCCGGCGGACGTCCGCCTCCTCCAGCCCGAGCCCCGCCGCCCGCTCGACCAGTTCGGGCAGCTCGCGGGTGCCGTCCAGCAGGTCGAGCAGCGCGGACTCGCCGGGGCTCCGCGGGTGGATCAGCACGGCGTGCGCCGGGCCCACCCCGAACTGGACGGTCCGGCGGTCCCGCCAGATCCGGCGGAGAGCTGGTTTGAGCCAAGGTCGCATGTCGGCCTCCGAGTGCCCTGCGGTGGGACACCGAGTCTGCCCGGAAGGGGGTGAGCTGCGCGGAGAGTTATCCACAGGCTGTGGGTGATCATCGGATTAATCCCCAGCCGGTTCGCATCGATCGCCCGTGTTCACCCGCTTTTGCCCATGTGATCCGCGTCGTGCGAGGGATGATTTTCGGCCAGCGGTAGGGACTTCTGTCGGTGCCATTCGGTACCGTCTTGCCCGTGGTCGCCGAACGGGACTCCCGCCCTGGGGCGCCGCGTCGGCGTGTCCCGGCTGCCGCCGGGAGCATGGCCCCCGCGGTGCAGGGGCCTCCTGAGCACGTCGAGGTGAGGCGCAGCGCCCGCCGCCGCCGCACGGTCTCCGCCTACCGGGAGGGCGACCGCACGGTCGTGCTGATCCCGGCCCGGATGTCCGCCGCCGAGGAGAAGCGCTGGGTCGCCCTGATGCTCGACAAGCTCGCCGCACAGGAGAGCCGCCGGGTCTTCGGGGACGAGGAACTCGCAGCTCGCGCCGCCGACTTGAGCGTCCGCTTCCTGGACGGCCGGGCGGTCCCGCGCAGCGTCCGCTGGGTCACCAACCAGAACAGCCGCTGGGGCTCCTGCACCCCCAGTGAGGGCACCATCAGGCTCTCCCACCGCCTTCAGGGGATGCCGGACTACGTCATCGACTACGTGCTGCTGCACGAGCTGGCGCATCTGCTGGTGCCGGACCACGGCCCCGGGTTCTGGGCGCTGCTGGACGCCTACCCGAAGACCGAGCGGGCCCGCGGCTATCTGGAGGGCGTGGTCGCCGCCGCCCGCCTCCCGCACGTCCCGTCGCCGCGCAGCACCGGCTGACGCGGGCGGCGCGCCCCGGCCGTCCCAGCCTCCGTACTCCCGGCCGGCTCAGCCTCCGTACCCCCCGCCGGCTCAGCCGCCGTACCGCTGCCGCGCCTGCTCCGCGAGCACCCGCACCGACTCGTCCGTGGGCTCCGGCGGCGCGTTCCACCGGAACCAGCGCAAGTCCAGGGACTCGTCACTGATCAGCGGTTCGGCGCCGGCCGGCGCCACCGCCAGGTACTGCACGTCCAGATGCCAGCTCGGCGGCTCCTGCCGGCCCGCGCAGTACACCTGGTGGCGGTCCAGCTTCACCGGCTCCGCGTCGATGGTCAGGCCCTCGATACCCGACTCCTCGGTCGCCTCGCGCAGCGCGGCCCCGCCCAGCGAGACGTCCTCCGGCTCGCAGTGCCCGCCGAGCTGGAGCCAGAGTCCCACCTTCGGGTGAAGAGTGAGCAGCATCCGACCGGCCTCCGGGTCCACCACCATCGCACTCGCGGTGATGTGCGCCGGGCGGTTCGACCGCCACACGCCGTCCGGATGGTCGTCCAGGTGCTCCAGGTACTCCGCGCGCAGCTCCCGCTGCCCGGGCAGCGCGGCCGGCGGGGTCCAGGCGGTCAACGTCCGTACGGCGTCGGCGTGCAGGGTCATTCGGCGGCGTCCCCCGGCTCCTCTGGCTTCTGCTTCTTCTCCGGCCCGTCCGAGCCCGGCTCCGGGCCCGAATCCGCGTCGGACTCCTCGGAGCCCTGCTGGAGGAGCCTGTCGAAGTCGATCTCGCCGACCAGCTCCTCGCGGTGGACGAAGCCGTCCGGGTCGTCCAGGTCCGAGGCGGTGGGCAGCATATCGGGATGCGCCCACAGTCCGTCCCGGCCGTCCGTCCCACGGGCGTCGGCCAGCGAGGCCCACAGCCGGGAGGCGTCCCGCAGCCGGCGCGGGCGCAGTTCCAGGCCGACCAGCGTGGCGAAGGTCTGCTCGGCCGGACCGCCGGAGGCCCGGCGGCGGCGCAGCGTCTCGCGCAGCGCCTCGGCGTGCGGCAGATGCGGGGCCGCGGCGGCGTGCACCACCGCGTCCACCCAGCCCTCGACCAGCGCGAGGGCGGTCTCCAGGCGGGCCAGCGCGGCCTTCTGCTCGGGGGTGTCCTGCGGCTGGAACATCCCGCTGGCCATGGCCTCCTGAAGGGCCTCCGGGTTGCTCGGGTCGATCTGGCCGACCAGGTCCTCGAGCCGCGAGGTGTCCACCGAGATGCCGCGCGCGTACGCCTCGACCGCGCCGAAGAGGTGCGCCCGCAGCCACGGCACGTGGGAGAAGAGCCGCTGGTGGGCGGCCTCGCGCAGGGCCAGGTAGAGCCGCACCTCGTCCTCCGGCACGGACAGGCCCTCGCTGAACGCGGCCACGTTCTGCGGCAGCAGGGCGGTCTGCCCGGCGGGGGCCAGCGGCAGTCCGATGTCCGTGGAGCCGACCACCTCGCCGGCGAGTCCGCCGAGCGCCTGGCCGATCTGGGTGCCGAACATGGCGCCGCCCATCGAGCGCATCACGCCGAGCAGCGGGCCGACCATGGCCTGCATCTCCTCGGGGACCACGCCGCCCATGGCGCCGGCCACCCGCTCCGCGACCGGGTCCACCAGCTGCTTCCAGGCCGGCAGGGTGCCCTCGATCCACTCCGCCCGGCTCCAGGCCTTGGTGGCGCCGCCGGAGGAGGGGAAGGCGGTGGTGCCGTCCAGCCACAGCTCGGCGAGCCGCAGCGCCTCCTCGACCGCGGACTTCTCCGAGGCGCCGACCGAGCGGTCCTTGCCCGCCGGCGCGTTCTCCTGGACCACGGCCTGGCGGGCGATGTCCCGCGCCAGGTCCCAGTTGACCGGGCCGCCGTCGGTCGCGCCGGAGAGCATCTGACCGAGCTGCTGGAAGGCCGCGCCGAGGTCGGAGGGGTTCAGATTGCCGAAGGCGCCGAGGGGATTGTCCCCGGCGCCGCCGAGGCCGCCCATCCCCCCGGGGCCGCCGAGGCCGCCGAAGAGCGCGCCCAGCGGGTTCCCGCCGGAGCCGGA
Organism: Phaeacidiphilus oryzae TH49; assembly: GCF_000744815.1. Lineage (NCBI taxonomy): Bacteria > Bacillati > Actinomycetota > Actinomycetes > Kitasatosporales > Streptomycetaceae > Phaeacidiphilus > Phaeacidiphilus oryzae. The sequence continues at coordinate 2,734,314 of NZ_JQMQ01000005.1, read as the reverse complement.
GCCCGGACCGCCGAAGCCGAACGAGAACGGCTCGTCGCCGGCAGGCGTCTCCCCGCCCTCCTCCTTGCCGCTCTTCTCGGGCTCGCCCTTCCCGTCGTCCTTCTTGCCGCCGTCGTTCCCGCCGCCGCCGTTCTCATCGTCGTGCTTGCCGGTGGGGGCGTGCTCGCCGCCCTTGCCGGAGGACTTGTCGCGGTCGGCGCCGCTGCCACCCTGCTGGCCTGGCTTGTCGTCGTCGGGCTCCTCGGGCGGTACTCCGAATCCGAAGGGGATGTCGCTCACGAGTTCCTCGATCTCGTCGGCCCCGCGCGCCCGCAGCCGCTGCGCTACGCGTCGGGCAGGGATGGTCTTGCCAGTCTTGTACTTGGTGTTGCGGCAGGATGGTCGCGAAACCTGCCCCAGCTGATACCAAGCAGCTGATCCCAAGCAGACAACTTCCAACCTACGCTCCCAACCTAAACAGTGGAGGAGAGCCGGTGAGTTCCCCGCAATCGGACGTTCGCTCTGGGCTGACCGGCGAAAGCGAGCGTCCCAGCCCGGACTACGACGGGCCGCAGCTGGTGGTCGCCGTCACCGGCGCGGCCTCCGGGGCCGGCGCCGTGCTGACCGAGCGGCTGGCCGCGTCCCCGCACGTCCGGCGGGTGGTCGCGATCGACGAACGGCGCGGCGAGACGGCCGGGGTGCAGTGGCGGGTGCTGGACGTCCGCGACCCGCTGCTCGCCGACCGCCTCTCCGGCGCCGACGTCGTCGTCCACCTCGCCCTCGACCTGGGGATGGACTCCGACCCGCGGGCCCGCACGGCGTACAACGTGCGGGGCACCCAGACCGTGCTGACCGCGGCCGCCGCGGCCGGCGTCCACCGCGTGGTCCTCTGCACCTCGGCGATGGTCTACGGGGCGATGGCCGACAACGAGGTGCCGCTCGCCGAGGACGCCCCGCTGCGGGCGACCGAGGAGGCCACGCTGGTCGGCGACCTGCTGGAGATCGAGCGCCTCGGCCGCCGCGCCCCCCGGGTCCACCCGGGGATGTCGGTGACCGTGCTCCGCCCGGCGGTGGTCGTGGGCCGCGACGTGGACACCGTGCTGACCAGGCACTTCGAGGCGCCGCGGCTGCTGGTGGTGGCGGGCTCCCGGCCCTGCTGGCAGTTCTGCCACGTCGAGGACCTCGCCTCGGCGCTGGAGTACGCGGCGCTCGGGCTGGTCGAGGGGGAGGTCACGGTCGGCTGCGACGGCTGGCTGGAGCAGGAGGAGGTCGAGGAGCTCTCCGGGATCCGGCGGATGGAACTGCCGGCCTCGCTGGCGCTCGGCACGGCCGCGCGCCTCCACCGGCTGGGCCTCACCCCGGCCCCGGCCGGTGACCTGGCGTACACGATGTACCCCTGGGTGGTCTCCGGCAGCCGGCTGCACGAGGCCGGCTGGCGCCCCCGCTTCGGCAACGAGGAGGTGCTGGCCGAGCTGCTGGCCTCGACCGAGGGCCACCACGCGGTGGCCGGCCGCCGCCTCGGCGGCCGGGACGCGGCGGGGGCCACCCTGGGCGCCGCGGGCGCGACGGTCGCGCTGGTCGGCACGGCGGCACTGGTACGCCGGGCGCGGCGGCGCCGCCGGGGGTAGGCCGCGGCGTACTCGGCGTCCCTCCGGCGGGGCCGTGGGCGGGCCCGGCCCCTCGGGTCGCAGCTCCGGGACCCGACCCCCACCGACGGCGCCCCGGGTCTCCACGTCGAGGGCACCACATCAGGGGCGTGGGCAACCGCGCGACCCGCCGCCATCGCGCCACCGCCACCGCGCAGCTGCAGCTGCAGCCGCCGGAGCCTGATTCGCCGTCTCCGGCCCCCCACGCGCCCCCCATGGGAGAAGATTGCCTGATGGACGCCAATCCCATTCGCCTGCTCGCGCTGCGGGACCGCGCGCTGTCCCTCGACGAGGTCTACGCGGCCGTCGGAGACCCCTCCGCCGGCGGCACCGCCGTCTTCGTCGGCACCGTTCGGGACCACGACGGAGGCCGCTCCGGCGTGGTCTCCCTCGAGTACTCCGCCCACCCCACCGCCGAGCAGGAGCTCCGCCGCATCGCGGAGAAGATCGCCGCCGACCACCCCGTCCGCGCCCTGGCCGCCGTCCACCGCACCGGAACCCTCGGCATCGGCGACATCGCGGTGATCGCCGCGGTCTCCTGCCCGCATCGCGGCGAGGCCTTCCAGGCCTGCCGCGAGCTGATCGACACCCTCAAGCACGAGGTGCCGATCTGGAAGCGCCAGGTCTTCGAGGACGGCGCGGACGAATGGGTCGGCGCCTGCGACTGAGCTCCGCGCCACCCGGACGGGTCAAGTGGGCGTTCGCACATCACGCAGCAGAGTGCTTGGTACACCGGGCCAGTAACCCGGATGGCCCGATACGCGTTCACAGGCCAGGTGGTTAATCTGCTGATAGGCCCGTAACGCGCTGGGAGTACGAACATGGGTGCACTCGCCTGGTGGATCATTCCGCTCGGGGCCGGACTCTGCGCCGGCCTGTGGGCGACCTGGGCCTCCCGCGCTCGGCGGTCCATCGGCGACGGCGAGTCGGTGGCGGGCTACCAGCGCTTCCGCGAGGCGATGGAGCGCGAGTCGGCCCCGCCGCAGGACCTCTCGTCCTGACGTACGGCGTTCCCGCGCGCGGGCGCACAGCGACGTCCCGTACTGTCATGGCATGCCACGTCGGTCAGCGACCCTGCTCGCCTCAACGTTTCTGCTGATAGGGCTGCTCGCCGCGGCCTTTCTGCTGCCGGTCCCGTACTCGGAGATGAGCCCCGGGCCGACCTACAACACCCTGGGCGAGCAGAACGGCAAGCCGGTCATCCAGGTCAGCGGCGGCCCCAGGACGTACGACACCAGTGGCCACCTCAACATGACGACGGTTCAGGTCAGCACCGCGGACTTCCGGATGAACCTGGCCGAGATGCTGGTCGGCTGGGTCAGCCGGGACACCGACGTGGTCCCCAAGGCCACCCTCTACCCGGACAACCAGACCGAGCAGCAGTCCGAGCAGATGAACGCCGAGGAGTTCGCCTCCTCCACGGACACCGCCACCGCGGCCGCGCTGACCCAGCTCGGCTACAAGGTGGGCAGCGAGGTCGTGGTCGGCACGGTCGTCGAGGGCGCGCCGGCGCAGGGCCGGCTGCACGCCGGGGACGTGATCACCGCCGTGGACGGCACCGCGGTCACCGATCCGGACAAGGTGGCCCCGCTCGTGGTCAGGCACAAGCCGGGGCAGGACGTGGTGTTCACCGTGGTCCCGAACGGCAAGCCGGCCTCGGCGGCCAAGCGGGTCCCGGTCCCGACCGTGAAGTCCCCGCAGACCGGCAAGGCGATGGTGGGCATCGTCCCGTCGACCGAGCACACCTTCCCGTTCAAGGTGGACATCAACCTGGCCGAGGTGGGCGGCCCGAGCGCCGGGCTGATGTTCTCGCTGGGGATCATCGACAAGCTGCAGCCGACCGACCTGACCGGCGGGAGGTTCGTGGCCGGTACCGGGACGATGGACGCCGACGGGAAGGTCGGACCGATCGGCGGCATCTCGATGAAGACCATCGCCGCCAGGAACGCCGGGGCCCGGTACTTCTTCACCCCCTCCGCCAACTGCGCGGAGGCCGCCGCGAACACCCCGGCGGGGCTGCGGCTGATCAAGGTGGACACCCTCAAGCAGGCGCTCGACGACCTGGCGAGGATCCGGTCCGGCAGGACCTCCGAGCTTCCCGCCTGCAAGGGCTGACACCGGGCCGCTCGCCGTTACGCGAACGTCGCGGACAGCGCCTCCGCCAGCGCGGGGACCAGGTCGGGGCCGGTGAGGACCTCGTTGGCGGTGTCCTTGGAGCGGAGGCGGAGAGCCGTCTCGCGCGCGCCGCTCCGCAGCACCGCGACGGTCATCCGCACCTCCTCCCGCTCCGGATGCTCCGCGACCCAGGCGGCCAGCTTCGCCTCGGACAGCCCCTCCGGCAGCTGCGCCTCCGCCGACGGCGGCAGCATCTGCCGCTCGACCACGAGGGCGCACCCGGCCACCGCGTCCGGCCAGGCGATCGTCGCCAGAAACTCGTCCAGCTGCTTGCCGGCCGGCAGCTCCTCCTGCTCGATGGGCGTCAGTCCGCTCGGGGCATCGGCGTCCAGGCCGAGCCGGGAGGCCAGCGAGGGCTCGTTGCGGACCAGCTCGGCCGTGTCGACCAGCGCGAAGAGCCGGGCCGGGAGGTCCCAGCCCATGGTGGCGGCGAAGGCGTCGATCTCCAGCACGGCCCGGGTGAGCGGGGTGGCTGCGGGCGGCACGGAAGGCGTTTCTGACATGCGCCTATCCTCACACGCCGAGCTCTCGGGAACTCCGCCCGCGCCCGGTCGAGTTGCATCAGCGGGGCGTTTCGAACGACGCACGCCCCGCGCAGGAGGTGCCGCCGTGGTGTTCCAGATGCCTCCGGCCGATGACGGCCGGGGCGCCAGGCCCCTGCGCGCGCGCATCCGCTCCCGCCGGACCGCCCTGCTGCTGGTGGCGGTGGCCGGCACGGTGCTGGCCGCCGCGGGCCTGGCGCTGGCCGCCGCGGTCTGCTGGACGGACTGGCTCTGGTACCGGGCGATCGGCTACGGCTCCGTGCTGACCACCAGGATGACCGCGCAGGCCGCCCTCTTCGCCGCGTTCGGCGGCTTCGCGGCGGCCCTGGTGGGGGTGAACGTCCTGGTGGCGTACCGGGTGCGGCCGCCGCTGCCGGCGATGTGCGGCGAGCAGCTCGGCCTGCAGCGGGTCCGCACCGGGCTGGCCGGCCGCCGGGGCGGGACCCTCCTCGGCGTCTGCCTCCTCACCGGCGGCCTGGCCGGCTGGATCGCCGCCGCCCAGTGGCGGACCTGCCTGGCCTGGCTGCACTCGACCCCGTTCGGCGCCCGGGACCCGCAGTTCCATCTGGACGCCTCCTTCTACACCTTCGAACTCCCGTGGTACCGCTTCACGGTCGCCTTCGGGGTGGCCGCGCTGCTCGTCTCGCTGCTGGCCGCGCTGCTGGTGCACTACCTGTACGGGGCGGTCCGCACCCAGGGGCCGGGGGCCAGGATCGACCGCTGCGCGCAGTACCACCTCGGCGCGCTGATCGGCGCGGTGCTCGCGGTGAAGGCGGTCGGCTACTGGCTGGACCGGTACGGGCTCGCCGTTCGCGCCTCCGCCCTGAAGGCCGCCCCCGGCTGGACCGGCCTGCGCTGGACGGACGCCAACGGCATGCTGCCCGCCAAGACCCTCCTCTGCTGCGCGGCCGCGGCCTGCGCCCTGCTGCTGATCCTGGGCACCCCGCTGGGCCGCAGCTGGACCCCCGGCCTCACCGGGGTCGCGGTGCTGGCCCTGACCGGCCTCCTCACGGCCGGGGTCTACCCGATGATGCTCGACGGCAGCGGCACCCGGGCCACCGACACCGCCCGCGAGCTGCCGTACGTCCAGCGCAACATCACGGCCACCAGGGAGGCCTTCGGACTCACCGGGCTGAGCACCGCCACGGCGAGCACCCGGCCGGCGGCGGCCGGCTACTCGGCCGCGCTGCGGTCGATCCAGCTGCTCGACCCGACGCTGGCCGCCGACGCGTACGGGGTCTCGGCCGGGGTGGACCAGGGCGCCCTGCTCGCCGTCCGCGCCCCCGGCGGCGGCTCCGGCAGCTGGACCGACCGGCATCTGCGCGACACCTACGGCACCGGGCTCCTCCGGCTCTCCCAGGACAGCGGCGGCGCCGCGACCGCCACCGCCGTCCCCGGGGACTACCAGCGGCGGGTGTACTACTCCGCGACCGGCGCCGCGGACTACGCCGTGACCGGCTCCGCCGCGGGCCCGGGCCGCACGGGCGTGGCGATGGGCGATCCGCTCTCCCGGGCCGCGTACGCCGTCCGGCTGGCCGATCCCCGGCTGCTGCTCTCGGGCGCCGTCGGCGCCGGCTCGCGGCTCCTCTACGACCGCAGCCCGCAGCAGCGGGTGGCCGCGGCGGCGCCGTGGCTCACCGTCGACTCCGCCCCGTATCCGGCGCTGGTCGGCGGGCGGATCGAGTGGGTGGTGGACGGCTACACCACCGCGACCGACTACCCGGACGCGACCAGGAGCGCCCTAGGCGGCACCGGCCGCGCGGTGGACTACGTCCGGGACGCGGTGAAGGCCACCGTCGACGCGTACACCGGCGAGGTGACGCTCTATCAGTGGGACTCCTCGGACCCGGTGCTGCGCACCTGGATGAAGGCGTTCCCCGGCACCGTCCGCCCGCGCTCCGCGATCCCCGCCGGGCTGCTGCCGCAGCTGCGGTACCCCACCGACCTGTTCGCCGCCCAGCGGACGGTGCTGGCCCGGTACCACGTCACCGACCCCGCGGTCTTCCTCTCCGGCTCGCAGGTCTGGAAGCCGGTCTCCACCCCGGCCTACGCCGCCGTCCAGGGCGGCGCCGTCCAGGGCGGCGGCACCGGGGCGGCCGCGGAGAAGGCCGGCGGAGACACCGGAGGGCAGGTCGGCGGGCAGTCCGGCGGCTACGCGCTGGCCGCGGGCTTCGCCGGCCCGGACGGGCGGGTGACGGCCTGCCTGACCGCGGGCTCCACGCCCGGCCCGGACTACGGAGCCCTGCGCCTCCTCCAGCTCCCGGCCGACTCGGCGCCCGCCCCGGTCCCCGCGGGCACGGACACCGCGGCACCGGCGGGGGACGGGATCACCTACGGCAGGGAGCTGATACTCCCGTACGACGGGGCGCTGCTGGAGATCCGCCCGGCCTATGCCGCGCGGGTGGACGACCGGGGACTCCGCCTGCGCTCGGTCCGGGTCGACTACGGCTCCCGCACGGCCGTCGCGGGCGACCTGCCGGACGCCCTGCGCCAGGTGCTGGAACGGGCGCCCTGAATCGGATTTCCCTGGTCGTCGGCGTACGTGCTACGGTTGGCACACAACGACGCGGGGTGGAGCAGCTCGGTAGCTCGCTGGGCTCATAACCCAGAGGTCGCAGGTTCAAATCCTGTCCCCGCTACCAAGTGGGACGAGGCCCTCCGGAGAAATCCGGAGGGCCTTTTCCTCGTTCCGGGCGCTTCCGGTGTGTAGTCCAGGCGTCGTATCCCGCGTGCGGATCCCCGGAGCCCTGCTTAGCGTGGCCGGTGGTGTACTCGCTGAGACGGGGTGATCATCGTGCTGACCGCGGGATCGGTGTTCCGAGAGATCTACGCTGATGACCGGGCCTACCAACTCTTCTGCAGCATCGCCGCGTCCGGTGAGGACCAGGGCGGATGGGAGAACGAGCGGATCGCCTCGCTGGTCCGCGACCGCGAGCTGGCCCCCAAGATCGCCCGGCATGGCGCGGACGAGCGCAAGCACGGGCGGATCTTCGACCGGCTGATGCGCAAGCGCGGTGTCGGGCCGGTGGACGTCCCCGACGACGCCGACTACTGCATGCTCCTGGAGCGCCAGGGCATCGGCCTGATCCACGAGCGCCTCAAGGACGACCGTCCGCTGACCGACCGCGACGTGATCACCTACCTGGTGCACAGCAGGGTGACCGAGCAGCGGGCCTCCGAGGACATGCGGCTGATGGTGCGGGTCTTCGGCGACGATCCGGAGATCGGCCGGGCGGTGCGGATGATCTCCGCCGACGAGGACAACCATCTCGCGTACTGCCACGAGGAGTTGCTGCGGCTCAGCGCCGCCGGCCACGGCGGCTACATCCGCGAGCTCCTCCGCCGTACGGCGAAGGCGGAGATCCGCACCCACCGGGGGGTCGGCCTCGCGGTGATGCGGCGGATGGGCGAGATCCTCGGCTGGCCGTCCTGGAAGCGCGGGCTGCTGGCGGCCGGCGTCTACGGGCTGTGGCTCTACGAGGAGGCGTACGGCTGGCGGCGGATGGTGGAGCTGCGGATGCCGGAGCCCCGGATGCGGAACGCGATGGCGCCGGCGCGGGCGGACGGGCGGCAGGCCGGGGGAGACGGATTTGCACTGGTCGGTGAGGTGACGTAAAGTCAACTTCACCGACGCGGGGTGGAGCAGCTCGGTAGCTCGCTGGGCTCATAACCCAGAGGTCGCAGGTTCAAATCCTGTCCCCGCTACTCATCAGGACGAGGGCCCGGTTCTACGGAACCGGGCCCTCGTCCTGCGTGCGTGGTCGGCGACTGTGCGCAAACCATGGGCGCGGGGTGTGCGGTGCGCGCGAGGGGCGCGCAGCATCTTTTGATGCGCCGTCACATTCCCACCCGGACAAGTGGTTTGTGCGGTGGATGAGTCGGGAAATCGACAAAGCGCTGAAGCAACCTCGGGAGTTGCGGTATACCAGGTGTACGCGGGTTGCGGGTGGTGCGACCATGGAGCCATGGGGGACAGCGCGCGGCCGCAGGCGGCAGTCGGCCTCGGTCGCGAGCTCCCGGTCGGACCGCCGGTGCCCGCTCGCCTGGGGGCGCCCCCGACTCCCGAAGGGGAGGTGGGGGAGGACGCGGGAGTCGACATGTCGGTAATTGCAGGACGACGCGCAGGCGCGGCGGCGAAGCAGACGGACGCCGCCGACGTCTCGTCAAGTCCTGTCCCGGGACAGCGTACCGATGCCGGATCGGACCTTCCGCTCCGGCCGGCGGAGGCCGCGCTTCGTGCGGCGGCCGCAGCAGGTTACCCCAACTCCGCGCCGACTACCGCCGAGGGTACGGCTGCTGACGAAACGTCAGATCGGCCTGGCGCCCGTCCCAGCCCCGAGACCCCCCGGGGGCCCACCGACTTCGAGGAATCCGCCGAGGCCCCCGCGATGGAGGAGGCGGACGAGCACGACGACGCCGGGGTGCTCGCCGACGACACCTCCGAGGAACCCGTGGAGGCCCCCTCGCGCGAGGGCTTCGAGGCCGCCCTGGCCGCCCGCGAGGAGGCGGCCCTGGAGTCGCGCTACCGGCGGGCCGCCGAAGCCGGCGATCCGGGCGCGGCGAGCCTCCTCGGCTCGCTGCTGCTCCGCCGCGGGGAGCTGGACGAGGCCGAGCCGCACCTGCGCCGGGCCGCCGGCGCGGGGCTGCGAGCCGGCGCGAACAACCTCGGCATGCTGCTGCACCAGCGCGGGCTGCGGGACGAGGCCGCGTACTGGTGGCGGCAGGCGGCCGTGGCCGGCAGCGCGCCCGCGGCCCACGCCCTCGGGCTCCACCTCCGCGACCGGGGCGACGAGCCCGGCAGCGAGTACTGGCTGCGGCACGCCGCCGAGCAGGGGCATGTCGGCGGGGCCTTCGCCCTCGCCGAGCACCTGGAGCTCCACCACGACCCGGACGCCGCCGAGCACTGGTTCCGCACCGCGGCCGAGGCCGGCCACCGGGAGGCGGCGTACCGGCTCGGCCGGCTGCGGCAGGCCGCCGGCGCGCCGGACGACGCCGAGCCCTGGTTCCGCCGGGCCGCCGCCCGCTCGCACGCGGCCGCCGCGCTGCGGCTGGGCGAGCTGCTGGAGGGGCGCGGCGAGTCGGACGAGGCGGGGCACTGGTATCGGCAGGCCGCGCAGGGCGGAGAGCCGCGGGCGGCCACCGCCCTCGGCTTCCTGCTGCGGGACGGCGGAGAGGGGGAGGCCGCCGCCGAGTGGTGGCGGGAGGCCGCCCGGGCCGGCGACGGCAGCGCGGCCAACGCGCTGGGCGCGCTGGCCGCCGACCGCGGCAACCGCGCCGAGGCCGAACGCTGGTACCGCGCGGCGCTGGACTGCGGCGACCACAACGGGGCCTTCAACCTCGGGCTGCTCTGCGCCGAGGCGGGCCGGATGGAGTCCGCCGAGCAGTGGTACCGCCGGGCGGCCTACGCCGGGCACCGGGACGCCTGCAACGCGCTGGCCGTGCTGCTGCTGGAACGCGGCGAGCGGGAGGGCGCCGAGCCGTGGTTCTCCAAGGCGGCCGAGGCGGGCAGCGTGGACGCCGCGTTCAACCTGGGCATCCTCCACGCCCGGCGCGGCGAGGAGGAGTCCGCGCTGGAGTGGTACGCGCGCGCCGCGGCACGCGGTCACGCCGAGGCCTCGCTGCAGCTGGGCTCCGCCCGGGAGAAGCGCGGCGACCTGCCGGGCGCCGAGCGGCGCTACCGCCAGGCCGCGCGGGGCGGCTCGGTGGAGGGCGCCTTCGCCCTCGCCTCCCTGCTGGAGCGGCACACCCAGGGGGAGGGGCCGGCGGCCGAGCGCGACCACTGGTACGCGGTCGCGGCGGAGAAGGGCCACCGCCGGGCGCAGGTTCGGATGGGCGTCCGCGCCTCCGAGCAGGGCGATCTGGCGCAGGCGGCGGTCTGGTACCGGCGCGCGGCGGAGGCGGGGAGCAGGAGCGGGGCCTTCAACCTCGGGCTGCTGCTGGCCCGGCAGGGCAGCGAGGCCGAGGCGATGCTCTGGTACATCCGCGCGGCGGACGCCGGGCACGGGCGGGCGGCGCTGCGGCTGGCGCTGATCGCGGCGCGGCGCGGGGAGCTGTCGCAGGCGCGGGTCTGGTGCGAGCGCGCCGAGTCCGCCGGCCCCAAGAGCGTCACCGAACGAGCGCGCGCGCTGCGCGAGTCACTGGCGACGGGGCTGACGGCGTAGCGGGCGCCGCGCCTTCTGCGGGTCGGTGGCCGGCGGGCCGCGCAGTCGCCCCTGATTCGCCTGGCCCTTCGGGCCGCGAATCAGCCGTGCCCCGTTTTCAGCGCCGAAGGCGCGAAAACAGGGGCGCGGGGAACTGCGCGGCCCGCCCGCCCCCGACCCGCAGACGCGAACGGTGAAGAAGAAAGGCCCCCGTAGGCGACTAAGCGCGCGCCCCAGCGCAATCAGGGCACAGGCCGCGGTAGGTGACGTCCGCCGCGGAGACGGTGAAGCCGTACCGCTCCGCGTCCGGCAGCGCCGCGATCGGGTCGGCGCTGGGGTGGACGTCCCGGATCGCTCCGCAGGACTCGCAGACCAGGTGCTGGTGGGCGTGGTGGGCGTTGGGGTCGTACCGCTTGGCCCGCCCGTCCGTCGCGACCTCGACGACCTCGCCCAGCGAGACCAGCTCGCCGAGGGTGTTGTACACGGTCGCGCGGGAGATCTCCGGCAGGCGGTCGGCCGCCCTCGCGTGGACCTCGTCGGCGGTCAGGTGGATGTGGGCGCCGTCCGCGGCGTCGTCCCCACCGAGCACCTCGGCGACGACCCGCCGCTGCGCGGTGAGCCGCCAGCCGCGTTCCCGAAGTCGTTCCAGCAGGTCACTCATGACATTGAGATTAGCAGCCCGGTGGCCAGTTCCGATCTGGTGTGGTTTTGGCCACCGTATGATCCTGGACGAAGTCCAAGTGGCGGATGGGGCTCAGGAGGCGGAGACGCGCTCGGCCTCCCCGGCCTCTCCGCCCTCCCCGGCGCCGCCGCCCGCCTGCGGGTCCGCCTCGAAGCGTGCCGCCGCCCGCCGCTCGTGGCGCCGCTTCAGCAGCAGGAGGACGGCGATCGCGACCACCACCACGGCCACCAGCACCCAGCCGGCCACCGAGGCGTAGTGCTCGACCCTGTGCCAGCTGGCCCCCGCCAGATAGCCGAGGAGGACGAAGCCGGTGGCCCAGACCATCCCGCCGAGGACGTTCCACAGGGCGAAGGTGCGGTACGGCATCCGGGAGACCCCGCAGAGCCCGGGGACCAGCGCCCGCAGGGCCGCCGCGAACCTCCCGGTGAAGACCGCCCGGCCGCCGAGCCGGGCGATCAGTTCCTTGCTCTGCCGGATGTGCGCGGGCTTGATCAGCCGCTGGGGGATCCGGCCCAGGACCGCGTCCCCCCAGCGCTTGCCGACCGCGTAGCCGACGCTGTCGCCGATGACCGCGCCCAGGAGGGCCGCCGCGAGCACCGCCCACAGCGGCATCCGGCCGTAGTAGGCGGTGACCCCGCCGACCACCACGGCGGTCTCGCCGGGGATCACGAAGCCCAGGAAGACCGAGGACTCCAGGGCGGGCAGGAGGAAGACGACGACCAGGACGAGAGCGCCGTTGAGGTGCAGCAGCTGATCGCTGATCCAGGACATGGAGCCTCGCTGGGTGTCGGGCCGGATTGCCCCCACCGTACCTGGACCGGCGGGGAGTTGATCAGCCCGTCCCGACCAGTTCCCCGGACTGTCCGAGTCCGGTCCCGCCCGTCCGCGCGGCCGACCAGCCGCGGAGGACGTCCCGGACGGAGAGGACGCCGGCGATCTCGCCCCCGTCGACCACCACCAGGTGCCGGAAGCCGCCGCGCAGCATCGCGTCCGCGGCCCGGGCGAGGGTCCAGCCGGGGGCGGCGAAGACGACCTCGGTGGTGGTGTGGGCGTCCGCGGTCTCGCGGTCCGGGTCCTCGCCGAGTCCGAGGGAGACGAGGATGTCCCGCTCGGTGATGATGCCGAGGCCGGCGGTCTCCGGGTCGACGACGACGGCTGAGCCGACGCGGCGGCCGGCCATCAGCCGGGCGGCGTCACGGAGGGTGTGGGCGGGTCCGATGGTCAGGGCGAGCGGGGTCATCACGTCTGCCACGAGCATGGCGTCAGGCCTCCTCGGAAGTGGTGCGAGCAGGGTTTTCACATGTTCACATGCTTCCGTGCTCCTGACTAGCACCCGCGCACGTGGTGACGGAGTGTCAATCGGCGGAGTGCGCCCGGAAAGTGGAGCCGACGGTTCGTCAGGCGTTGAGGCTGCCGAGCAGCGCCTCGTGGAGCAGCCCGTTGGACGCCACCGCGTTCGGACCGTGGACGCCGGGCCGGCCCTGGAGGTCGGTGAACCGGCCGCCGGCCTCGGTGACGATCGCGCAGGGGGCCGCCATGTCCCAGAGCGACAGCTCGGGTTCCGCGGCCAGGTCCACCGCGCCCTCGGCCACCATCATGTAGGACCAGAAGTCGCCGAAGGCGCGCGTCCGCCAGACCTTCCTGGACAGGTCGACGAAGTTCGGCAGCAGCCCGCGCTCCTCCCAGCCGGTCAGCGAGGAGTACGAGAGGGAGGCGTCGGAGAGCCGGGAGACGTCGGAGACCTGCAGCCGGGTCGCCCGGGCCAGCGAGCGCCCGGTGAACGCGCCGGAACCCTTCGCCGACCACCAGCGCTTGCCCAGCGCCGGGGCGGAGACCAGGCCGACGACCGGCTCCTCGCCGCCGGGGCCCAGTTCGAGGAGCGAGATCAGGGTGGCCCAGACGGGCACCCCGCGGACGTAGTTCTTGGTGCCGTCGATGGGGTCGATCACCCAGCGGCGGGGCCCGTGCCCGGTCACGCCGTGCTCCTCGCCCATCACCGCGTCCCGCGGCCGGGCCCGGCTCAGCACGCTGCGGACCACGTCCTCTGCGGCCTTGTCGGCGTCGCTCACGGGGGTCAGATCGGGCTTGGTCTCGACCCGCAGATCGAGCGCCTTGAAGCGCTCGGTGGTGACCGAGTCGGCGTGGTCGGCGAGGACGTGGGCCAGCCGCAGATCATCGTGGAAGTCGGGCATGGGGCGAACGCTATGACACGCGGGCCCCGGGGGACCACCGCGCCCCGCCCCCGCGCGCGGCTCCGCCCGCCCCCCGCGGCTGGTTAATGTGGACCCATGGCAGCGGTGGAGCGGGCGACCGGGGTGGACGACGAGGAGCTCATCACCTGGTGGGGGCTGGTCGTGGAGGCGTACGACCGCACCACCAGGCGGGTCCAGGTGGGCCCGGTCGAGGGGGTCGACCTGCCGGGTCCCTGGTTCGAGGTGCTGCTGCGGCTGCTGCGCACCCCCGGCCATCAGCTGCCGATGACCCGGCTGGCCAACGAGGTCTCGCTGACCAGCGGGGGGTTCACCAAGCTGGCCGACCGGCTGGTGGGGGCCGGACTGGTGGAGCGTCAGGGCTGCCCGGCGGACCGGCGGGTGACGTATGTGGTGCTCACCCCGGCCGGCCGCCGGATCGCCGAGGAGGGCAGGCGGCGGCATGCCGCGCTGCTCCGCGAGCACTTCCTCGGCCCGCTCGGCGAGCGCCGGGCGGCCGAGGCGGCGGGGCTGATGCGCGCCCTCCGGGACGCCAACAGCACCGCTCCGACCGAGCTCTGACGCCTGATCAGTCGCGGTCCCGGTCAGTGGGCCGCGCCGCTGAGCTGGAGGCCGACGACGCCGGCGAGCACCAGGCAGATCGAGACGATCTTGAGCACCGAGACGGTGTCGCCCAGCCAGATCATCCCGTAGAGGGCCGTGCCGGAGGCGCCGATGCCCGTCCAGACCGCGTACGCCGGGCCCACGTCCAGCCGCTTCAGGGCGAGGGTCAGCAGGCCGAAGCTGGAGACGGCGAAGCAGGCGAACGCGATGGTCGGCCAGATCCGGGTGAAGCCGTCGCTCAGCTTGAGGCAGACCGCGAAGCCGGTCTCCAGCAGACCGGCGAGGATCACCGCGAGCCAAGCCATGCGAACCCCCGTACGGGAAGACGTGACGGACCTTGGCCCATGGTGCCCGCAAGCTCCCCCGGATACCCCCACGCCGCGCCCCCGGCCCGCCATTTGGCGGGGCGCTGCCGTCGGCGGGGGCTCCGCCTAGTCGCTCTCCTCGCGGGTCCGCAGCAGCCGGCGCAGGGAGGCCAGCCGCGCGGGGTCCGCGTGGCCGGCGGCGACCCAGGCGTCCAGGGCGCAGTCCGGCTCGTCGTGCGAGCAGGCGCGTGGGCACTCGGCCGTCCCCGGCCCCAGGTCCGGGAAGGCGTGGATCACCCGGGAGGGATCCACATGCGACAGCCCGAAGGAGCGGAAGCCGGGGGTGTCCACCACCCACCCGTCCGCACCGGGAAGCTGCAGCGCCATCGCCGAGGTGGTGGTGTGCCTCCCGCGCCCGGTCACCGTGTTCACCCGCCCGGTCGCCCGCCGTCTGTCCTCCGGCACCAGCGCGTTGACCAGGGTGGTCTTGCCCACCCCGGAGTGGCCGACGAAGACGGTCCAACGGCCCCGCAGCAGCTCGCGCACCTGCTCGACCTCGTCCGCGTCGCCGGGCTCGGCCGGCTCGTCGAACCGGTCGTGGCGGGTCACCACGTGCTTGATCCCCAGCGGGGCGTAGGTCTCCAGCAGCGGCGCCGCCGAGGCCAGGTCCGACTTGGTCAGCACCAGCAGCGGCTCCATCCCCGCGTCGTACGCCGCCACCAGGCAGCGGTCGATCAGCCGCGGGCGCGGCTCGGGGTCGGCCAGGGCGGTGACGATCGCCAGCTGGTCGGCGTTGGCCACCACGATCCGCTCGTAGGGATCGTCGTCGTCGGCGGTGCGCCGCAGCACCGAGGAGCGGTCCTCGACCCGGACGATCCGGCCCAGCGAGCCGGCCTCGCCGGACAGGTCGCCGACCACCGCGACCCTGTCCCCGACCACGACGCCCTTGCGGCCCAGCTCGCGGGCCTTCACGGCGTGGATCGCGCGCTCCCGCCGGCTGTCCTCCTCGACCAGGACGGTGAACCGGCCCCGGTCGACGGTGAGCACCCGGCCCTCGTCGGCGTCCTCGTGCTTGGGGCGGTTCCGGCTGCGCGGCCGGGAGCCGCGCCTGCCCGGGCGGACCCGGATGTCGTCCTCGTCGGCGTCCTTGCCGTACTGGCGCATGACGTACCGTCAGGCCCGGCCGGCGGGGACCGACTCGGCCCCGGACGGCCGGCCGCCGCTCAGCAGCTCCTGCCACAGCTCGGGGAAGTCCGGCAGGGTCTTCGCCGTGGTGGCCACGTTCTCCACCTCGACGCCCGGCACGACCAGCCCGAGCACCGCGGCCGCGGTGGCCAGCCGGTGGTCCTCGTAGGTGTGGAAGACGCCGCCGTGCAGCGGGCGCGGGCGGATCTCCAGACCGTCCTCGGTCTCCCGGACGTCGCCGCCCAGCTCGTTGAGCTCCTTGGCGATCGCGGCCAGCCGGTCGGTCTCGTGCATCCGCAGGTGGGCGATGCCGCGCAGGGTGGAGGGGCCGTCGGCCAGCGCGGCCACCGCGGCGATCACCGGGGTGAGCTCGCCGACCTCGTGGAGGTCCGCGTCGATTCCGCGCACCTTCCCGGAACCGGTGAAGCGCAGCCCGTCCGGGGTGAACGCGCAGGAGCCGCCCATGGCGGTGAAGATCGGGCGCAGCTCGTCACCCGGCTGGGTGGTCCGGGTCGGCCAGTCGCGGACGGTCACCGTGCCGGCGGTGACCAGCGCGGCGGCCAGGAACGGGGCCGCGTTGGAGAGGTCCGGCTCGACCACCATGTCCCGGCCGAGCAGCGCCCCCGGAGTGACCCGCCAGACGTCCGGCTCGCCGCCGTCCTCCGGCGCGTCGACCTGGGCGCCGGCCAGCCGCAGCATGTCCACCGTCATCCGAATGTGCGGCAGCGAGGGCACCGGGGCGCCCACGTGCCGCACCTCGACGCCCTGGTTGAAGCGCGGCCCGGAGAGCAGCAGCGCGCTGACGAACTGCGAGGAGGACGAGGCGTCCACGGTCACCGTTCCGCCGTCCAGGGCACCCGTGCCGTGGACGGTCAGCGGCAGCGCCCCGCGTCCCTCGTCGTCGATCCGGGCGCCGAGCGCGCGCAGTCCGGAGATCACCCCGCCCAGCGGCCGCTCGTGGGAGCGGGGGTCGCCGTCGAAGAAGACCGGGCCGTCGGCGAGGGCGGCCACCGGCGGCAGGAAGCGCATCACCGTGCCGGCGTTGCCCACGTCCACCCGGGTGGGGCCGTGGAGGCCGGTCGGCAGCACCCGCCAGGCGTCGCCGCCGCCGGGGGTGTTGGTGGCGGAGTTGGGGATGTCCTCGATGGTCACCCCGAGTGACCGCAGCGCCCCGGCCATCAGCAGGGTGTCCCGGCTGCGCAGGGGGCGGCGGATATAGGCCGGCTCGGCGGCGAGAGCGGCCAGCACCAGCGCCCGGTTGGTGACCGATTTGGAACCGGGCACGGTGACGGTCGCGTCGACCGGGAGGGAGGCGGTCGGGGCAGGCCAGTGGAGGTCGTCTCGCATGGCCCCAACCCTACCGAGCCCCGGCCCCTATGCGCGGAGCAGCCACCGCCCGCCGGTGGCGAGGCAGACGAGCGAGACCGCGAAGAACAGAGTCACCCACAGCACGCCGGGCACCTTGGTCAACCGGCCCAGCTGATCGGCGTCCGAGTCCGGCGCGCCGCCGCGCCGCCGCTTGCGCTGGAGCTCGACGACCGGCCGCATCCCGGCCAGCAGCAGGAACCACACCGCGAGGTAGCCGAAGAAGGCCTGCACCAGCGCCGAGCCGAACCAGGAGACCGCGAAGCAGACCGCGCCGGTGACCAGCACCGTCACCGCCCCGTAGGCGTTGCGCACCTCGATCAGGACGCAGAGGAGCAGCAGGACGAAGGCCCACAGCAGCGCGGTCAGGTGACCGTCGGTCAGCAGCCAGGCGCCGCCCAGGCCCAGCAGCGAGGGGGCGATGTAGCCCGCGGCGGCGGTCAGCACCATCCCGGGCCCGTACGGCTTGCCGGAGGAGACGGTCAGACCGGAGGTGTCCGAGTGGAGGCGTATGCCGTGCAGCCGGCGCCGCATCAGCACCGCTGTCAGGGCGTGGCCGCCCTCGTGGGCGATGGTCACCAGGTTCCGGGTGTACCGCCACACGGCCGTGGGCAGCACGGCGGCCAGGGCGATCGCGCCGGCGGTCAGCACCGCCCAGGAGGGCGGGGCCGCCTGGACTCCGGTGACCTGCTGCCAGACGTCGCTGATGGACTGAGCCTGCATGCGTCGGTGCCTCGCGGATGTGTCGGGGGTCGTTGGGCTGTCCGGGGGTGCGCAGCCTCCCACGAGAGGACGACCGGAGGACAGTCGCCGGTTCACGCGGTATTCACACCGTGCCCGAACCGCAGGTGGCAGGGTGGTACGCATGTGCGGTCGTTATGCGTCGAGCCGGAAGCCCGAGGACCTGGTCGAACTCTTCGAGGTCGAGCGCTGGGACAGCGCCGAGACCTACGCCCCGGACTACAACATCGCCCCGACCAAGCAGGTGCCGGCCATCCTGGAGCGCCCGGTGAAGGAGGAGGGCGGGGCGGTCCGGCGGCAGCTGCGGCTGCTGCGCTGGGGCCTGGTCCCGTCGTGGTCCAAGTCACCCGACACCGGGGTGAAGATGATCAACGCCCGGGCCGAGACGGTCCACGAGAAGCCCTCCTACCGGCGGGCCTTCGCCTCCCGGCGCTGCCTGCTGCCGGCCGACGGGTACTACGAGTGGATGACGGACGAGACGGCTTCCGCGGACGGGAAGGGGAAGAAGGCGAAGAAGCAGCCGTACTTCATCTCCCCGGCGGACGGCTCGGTGATGGCGATGGCCGGGCTCTTCGAGTTCTGGCGGGACCGGACCCGGCCGGACGACGACCCGGCCGCCTGGTGGGCGACCTGCACCGTGATCACCACGGAGGCCGAGGACGAGCTGGGCCGGATCCACCCCCGGATGCCGCTGGTGATGCGGCCCGGCAGCTGGGACCGCTGGCTGGACCCGTCGGTGGACGACGTGGACGAGCTGCGCTCGCTGCTGGTGCCGCCGCAGCCGGGGCAGATGGCGATGTGGCCGGTGTCCACCGAGGTGAACTCGGTGCGCAACAACGGGCCCGAGCTGGAGCGGCGGATAGGCGAGGACCTCGGCCCGGAGGGTGCGACGCTGTTCTGATGAGCGATCAGATCATGGTGGAGACCCCGGCCGGTCCGGCGCGGGTCACCTTTCGGCGGGCAGTCGGGGAGCCGTGGTGCCTGCTGCTGGTCTCGCACGGGGCCGGTGGCGGGATCGAGGCCCGCGACCTCGTCGCGCTGGCCGAGGCGCTGCCGGCGCACGGGGTGACCGTGGGGCTGGTGGAGCAGCCGTGGCGGGTGGCCGGCAAGCGGCTGGCGCCGGCGCCGGCCCGGCTGGACGAGGGGTGGCGGGCGGTCGCGGCCGCGCTGGAGGAGTCGGGGGAGACGAAGGGGCTGACCGTCGTCGCCGGCGGGCGGAGCGCGGGGGCGCGGGTGGCGTGCCGGGTCGGGCGGGAGACGGGGGCGTCGGCGGTGCTGGCGCTGTCCTTTCCGCTGCATCCGCCGGGCAGGCCGGAGAGGTCCCGGGCGGAGGAGCTGCTGGGCGCGGGGGTGCCGGTGCTGGTCCTGCAGGGGGAGCGGGATCCGTTCGGGCGGCCGGAGGAGTTCCCGGCGCTGCCGTCCGCCATGCGCCTGGTCCCGGTGCCGGCGGGCGACCACGGCTTCGCCGTCCCCAAGCGCGCGCCGGTCACCCAGGAGGAGTCCCTGACCACGCTGACCCGCGCCGCTACCGACTGGCTCCTGTCGCTCCGCGCCTAGCGTCCTGCCCCGGCCCCGCCCCTTCCCGTTTCCCGGGGCTGCCGCCCCGGACCCCGGTGAGCCCGAAGGGCGGGTAAGGGGCGCGGGGAAGTGCGCGCCCGGCTGGCGACTGCCCGCAGTCGGCTGGCCGCGCAGTTCCCCGCGCCTCTTACCCGCGCCTCGGCGCTGCGCTCGGGGCGGGGCTTCCGGCCGGCGGGAATGGTTCGGGGGCGGGGGTGGTTGTTCGGCACGTCCGCCGAACGCCCGAGTGGAAGGCAGCGCTTCATGGTTTCAGCCGCATGCCCGCCTCGCCCCCAGCCGCAGAACTGGGGTGCATGGCCTGTCGCGGGCGTTTCCGCGGCGAGCCCGATATCCTCCCTGTCGGACCGGTCCGCCGTCGTGGACCGGGGGTTCGTCGCCGAGGAGGTGGGTCCGGTCGCCGAGACCGAGGGAGCCGGGGGGACCGGAGGAGACGAGACGTTCCGCGTCTCCGCCGAAGAGTCCGAAGCCGAGCGAAGCGCACGCTTCGAGCGGGACGCGCTGGGCTACCTGGACCAGATGTACTCCGCCGCGCTGCGGATGACCCGCAACCCCGCGGACGCGGAGGATCTGCTGCAGGAGACCTTCGCCAAGGCGTTCGCCTCCTTCCACCAGTTCCGCGAGGGCACCAACCTCAAGGCCTGGCTGTACCGGATCCTGACCAACACGTTCATCAACTCCTACCGGAAGAAGCAGCGCGAGCCGCAGCGCACCGGTGCGGAGGAGATCGAGGACTGGCAGCTGGCCCGCGCCGAGTCGCACATGTCGACAGGTCTGCGTTCGGCCGAGGCGCAGGCGCTGGATCATCTGCCGGACAGTGATGTGAAGCAGGCCCTGCAGGCGATCCCGGAGGAGTTCCGGATCGCCGTCTACCTCGCGGACGTAGAGGGGTTTGCCTACAAGGAGATCGCCGACATCATGGGAACACCCATCGGTACGGTGATGTCCCGACTGCACCGCGGACGGCGTCAGCTCCGCGGGATGCTCGAGGACTACGCCCGTGACCGTGGACTGGTCCCGGCCGGCGGAGGCCCCGGGGAGAACGGGAAAGGCGCGGGCTCATGAGCTGCGGCAACCACCACGACACGGACTGCGGCGAGGTGCTCGACCACCTCTATGAGTTCCTCGACAACGAGATGGGCGAGGACGACTACGCCAAGCTGCGCCAGCACTTCGACGAGTGCTCGCCGTGCCTGCAGAAGTACGGCCTGGAGCAGGCGATCAAGGCGCTGGTGAAGCGCTCCTGCGGCTGCGACACCGCGCCGAGCGATCTGCGCGGCAAGGTGCTGGCCAGGATCGAGCGGATCCGGGCCGGGCTGCCGCAGGAGGACGAGCCGGTCCAGCAGACCTGAGTCGCCTCCCGGCCCTCTCCGGTTCACCCGCGGTTCCCCTGAGCGACGACCGAGCGATACCGATCGGCGTACGCCCCTGACGCGACATCAGTCGCCGGGGGCGTACGCCGTTCTGCTGCCGTCTCACCCTTTCGAGTGAGGGGAAACGACTCCGGACGGCGTAAAGAGCAGAGAACGCCTTGCGCGTCCGCTTCCCGACTTATCTTGTGGGGCGACGACAGACGTTGGTTGCACGTTGGCAGGGGGAGGCCGAGATTTCCACGACGTCCACCGCCGTTGTGCGGCGGCCGGCGCTGCGCCCGCGACCCACCGCCGGCGGTTATCTCGCCGCGACGGCCGCGCTCGCCGCCGTCTCCACGCTCACCCTGCTGCCCGGCGCGGCGGCGGTGCTGCCCGGCGCGCGGCTCCTCTCCGCGGGCCCCCTGCCGGACGCTCCGGCCCGGGCGGCGGTGCTGACCCTGCTGGCCTTCGGCTGCGAATGGGCCGGACTTCGCTCGGACCATCGCCGAGGCAATTGCCAAAACGAATCAGCACACTTCAGGGCGGTGGGTGCGCCCTACTTCCCGGTGCTCATCGGGGCGGTGCTGATGCTGCCCCCGGCGGCGGCCGGACTGGTACCGCTGCCGGGCCTCCTGCTGGCCGCGGTGTACGCCCGGCGGTCCGCGGGCGGCGGGGAGCCGCGACGGGTGCTGCGGCCGCTGTGGAACGCGGCCCAGCTGGCGCTGGCCGCGAACTGCGCGGGCCTGGTCTTCCGGCTGCTGGACGGGCCGCGGCTGCTCCGGGCGGCGCTGCCCGGCGGCGGGGTCGAGGGCGGGCGCGGGCTGTCGCTGCCGGCCCTGCTGATCCCGGCCTGGCCGGCCACCCTCGCGTATGTGCTGACCGGAGCGGCGCTGGTGGCCGGGGCCCGGATGCTGGTCGAAGGGGTCGACCGGCGGACCGCGACTCGGGGGCTGCTCCGCCGCAGCCTCCTCCCCGCGCTGGCGCACGGCCTCGTCGGGCTGCTGATGGTGGTGCTCTGGCAGGGACCTTACGGGGCCTTCGCGGGGGCCTTGGTGCTGCTGCCGCTGACCGTCTCGGCGTGGGTGCTCCGGCTGTACGCCAGGGAGCAGGCGGCGCACGCGGCCACCGTCCGGGCCCTGGTCCAGGCAGTGGAGATCAAGGACTCCTACACCCGCGGGCACTCGGAGCGGGTCGGCCGGGCCGCCGTGCTGATGGCCGGCCAGCTGGGGATGGACGAGGAGCGGATCGCCTCGCTGCGGGTCGCCGGGACCCTCCACGACATCGGCAAGCTGGGCGTGCCGACCCGGGTGCTGCGCAAGAACGGCCCGCTGACCCCGGCCGAGCGCCGGGCGATCGAGCTGCATCCCGAGTACGGGCACGAGATGGTGCGCGGGATCTCCTTCCTGGGGGAGGCCCGCGCCGGCATCCTCCACCACCACGAGCGCTGGGACGGCCGCGGCTACCCGTTCGGCCTGGCCGGCGACGCGATCCCGGAGTTCGCCCGGGTGATCGCGGTGGCCGACGCCTTCGACTCGATGACCTCCACCCGGTCCTACCGGCGCGCCCGCCCGGTCGCGGAGGCGGTGACCGAGCTGCGGCGGTGCTCGGGGAGCCAGTTCGACCCGGTGATGGTCGGCGCGCTGGTCTCGGCGGTCGGCCGGCACGGCTGGCAGGTCGAGCCCGGCCCGTCGGGACCCGAGATGGAGGGGGTGCCGGACATCCCGCTGGGCCTCCCGGAGAACCGCGGCCTGGAGCGGGCCCCGCTGAGCGGCTGCGGTTGCGGGTGCGGACAGGGGGACGACCGGCCGGCCGGCCCGGCGGACGGCGGCGAGCGTGCGGACCGGTTGGAGCGCGAGAACCAGCGGGAGCGGGAGAACCCGTGGGCGCGTGCGGACCCACCCGACCGGGAGGGCCGGCGCGAGCACGAGCGGCAGCGGGTGGAGGCGCGGGCGCTCGGTTCCAGGACGGCTGCCGGCCCCGTCCGGGCCGCGAGAGCGCCCGTCCGCAGCCCGGCCGGGGCGGCCCGGCCGCGGACGCTGAGGCGGCCTGAATGAGCGGGCCGGTGCGCCCGATCCCCCCGCTGATCGCCCGGTGGGCGTCCCTGGGCCCGGTAGCGGAGGCCGTGCGCCGGGCCGGGAGGGGCGCGCCGCTGGGCGGCGGCCCCCTGGCGGCCACCCTCGGTGCGGCCGTCGGGGCCGGCGTGTACGGCGCTGCCGGGCTGGCGGCCTGCGTCTCGGTGGCGGTGACCGCCTGGCGCGGCCTCGCCCAGCCCGGGGTGGCGCTGGCCTTCGGCGCCTTCGTCGCCGTGGGCGAGCTGGTGCGCACGGCCCTGCCGGGGGACCGGGAGCAGGCCCCGCTGGGCTCCGCGGGCGCGCTGGCGTACGCCCTGCTGGGCCCGGACCAGGGGCGGGCGACCAGCCACGGGGTGTTCCAGGTGGTGGCGGTGGCCTGGGTCGGCGGCCTGGTGGGGCTGGTCCCGCACCTGGTCCGGCGGCGGCTGCCGGATCCCGCGGTGCACGCCAGGCGGCTGCTGGTGGTGCTCTTCATCGCGGTGCTCTTCCAGCCCCTCTACGACTCCGGGACGCTGGACGCGCTGGGCGTCCGCGGGCCGCTCTACGGCCTCTTCCTGGCCGCCTGCGCGGCCCTGGCCGCGATCTGCGACGTCCTCCTCGCGGCCGTCCTGCGGTACTGCCGGGCGGGCTGCCGGACCGCCTTCGGCCGGACGCTGCGGGACGAGGTGAAGGCGCTGCTCGGGATCGGCTCGGCGATCGTGGCCACCGGGATGGTGATGGCGGTGGCGGTCGGCGAGGTGGGGCTGTGGGCCCTCCCGCTCTTCTCCGTGCCGCTGCTCCTCACCCAGGCCTCCTTCGGCCGGTACGCGGCGGTCCGGGCCACCCAGTGGCAGACCGTGCGCTCGCTGGCCAGGGCCTCCGAGGTGGCCGGCTACACCCTGCCCGGGCATGCCCGCCGGGTGGCCGACCTGGCCAGGCTCACCGGCCGCGAGCTGGGCCTCGGCGAGCGCGACCTGCGGATTCTGGAGCAGGCCGCGCTGATGCACGACCTGGGGCAGTTGTCGCTGGTGGACGCGGTGCCGGGCGGGGCCACGGTGATCCTCGCGGAGGACGAGCAGCGGCGGATCGCGGAGCTGGGCAGCGAGGTGGTGCTGCGGACGGGCGCGAGCGCGGAGATCGCCGAGGTGGCCGAGATCGTGGCCCGCCAGGCGGAGCCGTACCGGCCCGGCCCGCACCGGTCGGCCCCGCCGCTGGCCGCGCGGATCATCCGGGCCGCGAACGCCTTCGCGGACCTGACCGCCGAGGAGGAGCTCGAACGGGGGGCCGCGGTGGGGGCGGCCGTGGGGACGGCCGTCGGCGCGGGTGGGGGAACGGGGGTGATCGGGGCCGGAGGGGCTCAGGAGCGCCTCGCGGACCGGCTGGAGGTCCTGGAACGCCTGCGCCTCCGATCCGCTCGTGAGTTCGATCCCCGGGTTGTGGAGGCGCTGGCCCGGGTCTGTACTCGGTCGTAGGGAGCGCCGTTCGGCCCGGTCGTGGTTGGATGCCGAGCGGGGGTCGCCGAAAGGCTTCCGGGCCTTGGCAATTGGGCAGGGAACGGGGTGAGCGGCTGACCACGAGAGACAGGGACGCACACATTCCGCAGGGGACCCGGGCCGGAAGGCGCCGGGCGGACAGACAGTGGCAGGCCGAAACGTGAGGATCTTCAACCGGGCGCGGCACCGGCCGTCCGCCACTTGGCGGCGGACGACCGACCGGGCCTTCACGCTGATCGGTGACGGGCGCTACGAGGACGCCGGGGCCCTCCTGGTGATGGCCGCCGACCTCGAGCCCTGGCTCTCCGACTCCTGGTACAACCTGGCCCTGCTGCACAAGTTCAAGCGGGACTGGGAGCAGGCGCGGGCCGCCGGGCTGCGCGCCGTCGCCCTGCTGGACCGGCACCCGGGCGCCCCCGACTGGTGGAACCTGGGGATCGCCGCCACCGCCCTCCAGGACTGGCCGCTGGCCCGCCGCGCCTGGCAGGCGTACGGGCTGAAGGTGCCGGTCGGCGAGGGCCCGGTGGCGCTGGACTTCGGCACCACCCCGGTGCGGCTCTCCCCGGCCGGGGAGTCCGAGGTGGTCTGGGGCCGGCGGATCGATCCGGCACGGGTCGAGGTGCTGTCCATCCCGCTGCCCTCCTCGGGCCGCCGCTGGGGCGAGGTGGTGCTGCACGACGGCGCCCCGCACGGCGAGCGGGTCGCCGACGGGGTGCCGTACCCCGTCTTCGACGAGATCGAGCTGTGGGCGCCGTCCCCCGTGCCGACGTACGTGGTGCTGCTGCAGGCCGCCGAGGAGCGGGACCGGGACGCGCTGGAGCGGCTGGTCTCCGAGGCCGGGTACGCCGCCGAGGACTGGACCTCCTCGGTGCGGCTGCTCTGCCGCACCTGCTCGGAGAGCCGGATGGACATCGACGACGGCCTCACCGGCCACCACGACCCGCATGACGACGGGCATCTGGGCGGGCATCTCAGCCACCGCTCGCTCGGCGCCTCCTGGGTGCCGGAGCGGGAGTGCGGTCTCGCGGCCCCGCCGAAGCTGGTCGGGGCGCTGCTGGACCGCTGGGTGGCGGCGCGGCCGGAGGCCCGCGGGTACCGGGACCTCGAAGAGGTCTGCTGAGGCGGAACCATCCCGCCGGGACCCGTAACCTGGTCCTTCGCAAGGGACAGGTCGAGGAAGGCGTGACACGGGCGATGGCGGAGCAGCAGGCGGAAGAGCGGCAGGTCGACCAGAAGGTGGTCGGCGAGCTTCCGGACACCTCCAAGGGGACCGTTCGGCCGATCACGGTGGTCGGCAACCCGGTGCTGCACCGCCCCTGCAAGCCGGTCACCGACTTCGGCGCGGAGTTCCAGGCGCTGGTCGACGACATGTTCGTGTCGATGTACGCGGCGGACGGGGTCGGCCTCGCGGCCAACCAGATCGGCGTCGACCAGCGGGTCTTCGTCTACGACTGCCCCGACGACGAGGGCGTCCGGCATGTCGGGGTGCTGGCCAACCCGGTGCTGGACGAGCTGGACCCGGCGGAGCGGACGCTGGACGAGTCGCCGGAGGGCTGCCTGTCCGTGCCGGGGGCGTACGTGGACCTGGCCCGCCCGGACTTCGCGGTGGCCCGCGGGCGGGACCGCGAGGGCAACGAGGTGAGCGTCGAGGGGACCGGTTTCTTCGCGCGCTGCCTGCAGCACGAGACCGACCACCTGAACGGCTACCTGTACATCGACCGGCTGTCGAAGCGGGACCGCAAGGACGCGATGCGCCAGATGGCGAAGAAGACGGTCGGCTACGAGACGGTCCCGAACGACTGACGCAAACGGCGCCGCCCCGGGCACTGCGCCGCAGGCGCGCGCAGGGGCGCGGGGAACTGCGCGGCCGGCCGCAAACGGCGCCGCACTCGGCAACGGCCACTGGGCTGCAACCCAGACTCCGCTGCCGGGTGCGGCGCCGTTGCGTGCGGGCCGCGCAGTTCCCCGCGCCCCTTGCCTGCGCCTGCGGCGCTGCGCTCGGGGCGCGCGGCGCGTGGGTCAGCTTGCCGTCGGGGCCAGGGGGAGGTCCTCGGCGGTCTCGGGGTCGCCCTTGTCGGCCGTGTAGTCGGACGGCTGGGTCTCGTCCCGGCCGGCGGGGGCCTTCAGGGCGCGGAAGATCAGGGTGAAGACCACCGCGACGACCGCGTTCAGGACGAAGGCGGTCAGGCCCACGTAACCGGTGTGGCCCAGGCCGGGGATGTTGACGCTGGAGCCGCCGAAGTGCGAGCCCGGCTTGCCCGGCGCCGCCACGCTGTACGCGCCCCAGGTGCCGTAGGCCATGCCCGCCGCCCAGCCGATGAGCAGCGCCCAGCGGTGGAACCAGCGGGTGAAGAGGCCGCCGACCAGGGACGGGAAGGTCTGCAGGATCCAGATCCCGCCCAGCAGCTGGAGGTTGATGGCGAAGGACTTGTCCATGCCCAGGACGAAGACCAGCGCCCCCACCTTCACCAGCAGCGAGACGATCTTGGAGACCTTGGTCTCCTGCTCCGGGGTGGCGTCCGGCTTGATGAAGTCGCGGAAGACGTTCCGGGTGAACAGGTTGGCGGCGGCGATCGACATGATGGCCGCGGGGACCAGCGCGCCGATGCCGATCGCGGCGAAGGCGATGCCGGTGAACCAGCTCGGGAACATCCGGTCGAACAGCTCGGGGACCGCCAGCTGCGCGTTGAAGCCGGTGACGCCCTTGCCGACGCCGGCCGCGATCGCCATGAAGCCCAGGAGGGCGAGGAAGCCCAGCATCAGCGAGTAGGCGGGCAGCACCGCGGTGTTGCGGCGGACCGTCACCCGGCTCTTGGAGGAGAGGACGCCGGTGACCGAGTGCGGGTACATGAACAGGGCCATCGCCGAGCCGAGGGCGAGGGTGGCGTACGCCCACTGGCCCTGCGCGCCGACGATCAGCGAGCCCTTGGGCTTGCCGGTGGCCGGGTTGGTCTTGGACAGCGAGTCGGCCGCGGAGTGGAAGACGTGGCCCCAGCCGCCCAGCCGCATCGGGATGTAGATCGCGGCCACGATGATCACGATGTAGATCAGGGTGTCCTTGACGAACGCGATCAGCGCGGGGGCGCGCAGGCCGGACGAGTAGGTGTACGCGGCCAGCACGGCGAACGCGATCAGCAGCGGCAGGTCCTTCATGAACCCGCTCGACCCGCCCAGGCCCAGGGTGTCCAGCACCGCCTGGATGCCCACCAGCTGGAGGGCGATGTACGGCATGGTGGCGAGGATGCCGGTGAGCGCGACGGCCAGGGAGAGCCCGCGCGAGCCGTAGCGGCCCTTCACGAAGTCGGCGGGGGTGACGTACCCGCGCCGGTGGGAGACCGACCAGAGCCGCGGCAGGAAGAGGAAGACCAGCGGGTAGCAGATGATCGTGTACGGCACCGCGAAGAAGCCGGCCCCGCCGGTGCCGAAGACCGCCGCCGGGACGGCGATGAAGGTGTACGCGGTGTACAGGTCGCCGCCCAGCAGGAACCAGGTGATCCAGGTGCCGAAGCTGCGGCCGCCGAGCCCCCACTCGTCCAGGTGCAGCGCGTTGTCCGCGCGGCGCCAGCGGGCGGCGAGGAAGCCCAGCACGGTGACCAGGGCGAAGAAGAAGATGAAGACGCCGAGGGCGACTCCGTTGAGTCCGTGGTTCATCGCTGCTCGGCCTCTCCTTCGGCGGCGCCGGCGCGTGCCGCGCGGAGCGCCTTGCGCGCCTTCTCCTCACGCCGGACCAGGACGTACGCGATCGCGGTGAGTGCGGCCGAGATCAGTACCCAGATCATCTGGTACCAGTAGAAGAACGGCCAACCGCCCAGCGTGGGACCGGTCTTGGAGTAGGAGGAGACCCACAGCAGAGCCACGAAGGGCGCGATGACCAATATGGCCACGACCACCCTGGTGGGGGTGATCACGGGAAGGCCGTCCGCTGAGGAGGGGCTCTGCGGGCCCCTCGGCTCAGGAACGGCGGCGGGCGGCGGTGACTCTGCCATGGCGCGGCTCCGAGAATGCTCGTGCTTATGCAATCCTGATGAGGCAGGAAATCTATGGCAAAGGCATCGCCAAGTCACGAGGTCCGACGGATAATCCCGCGTTCTGGGCGATCGACATCGGGCGTAATCCGGTCAAGTCCGGAAAAGCCTCGCGGTATTCCGCGTGAACTGACGAACCGTCAATTCGGTCGGCGAAGCCGGGCGGTGAACTTGTAGCGGTCGCCGCGGTAGACCGAGCGCACCCATTCCACCGGCTCGCCCCGGTCGTCGAAGGAGTGCCGGGAGAGGAGCAGCATCGGCAGGCCGACGTCGGTGCCGAGCTGCCCGGCCTCGCGCGGGGTGGCCAGCGAGGTCTCGATGGTCTCCTCGGCCTCGGCCACCGCCACCCCGTACACCTCGGCCAGGGCCGCGTAGAGCGAGGAGTGCTTGACGAGGTTGCGGCGGAGGGCCGGGAAGCGCTTGGCCGAGAGGTGGGCGGTCTCGATCGCCATCGGGTCGCCGTTGGCCAGCCGGAGGCGCTCGATGCGCAGGACCCGGCCGCCCGGGCGGATGTCCAGCAGGCCGGCCAGCCGGTCGTCCGCGCTGATGTAGCCCACCTCCAGCAGGCGGGAGGTCGGCTCCAGGCCCTGCGCCCTCATGTCCTCGGTGTACGAGGTCAGTTGGAGCGCCTGGGACACCTTGGGCTTGGCCACGAAGGTGCCCTTGCCCTGGATGCGCTCCAGCCGGCCCTCGACCACCAGCTCCTGGAGCGCCTGCCGGACGGTGGTGCGGGAGGTCTCGAACTCCAGGGCCAGGGTGCGCTCCGGCGGCACGGGGGTGCCGGGGGCCTGGGTCCGGGTGATCTCCAGGAGATGCCGCTTGAGGCGGTAGTACTTCGGCACGCGGGCGCTGACCACCGCGGTGGGAGCGGCGTTCGAGTCGTCCTGCTGGACCCCTTCGGTGGTCATCCCGCTGTCTTCTCCCTCTGACTGGCCAGTTCGCCCTATGGTGGCATGTCTTCACCCGGAAGCGGCTCAGGTCCCCGCGGGGTCCGGGGTGCGCCCGGTCAGTGCCTCGGCCGCGGCGACGCCGCAGACCCGGGCGCTGCCGCGGGTCGCCAGCACCGTGGTGCCGTTGGCCGCGAACAGTTCGTGCAGGCCGTGGCCGGTGCCGACCTCCACCACGACGGTGTCCGGGCGGCGTTCGGTGATCGCCAGTACCGCCCGGCGCATCCACTCGTAACGGTGGACGTCGCGGACCACGGCCACCAGCGGCCGGCCGACGGCCGCGCCGACCAGCGGCTCGATGTCCACCCGGGGGACCGCCCCGCCCCCCGACGGGGCGGTCACCCGGGTCATGGTGGTCCCGGGGACCAGCTCGGCGAGGGGGCCGGCCACGCCCCAGGCGGTCTCGTCGCCCACCGCGATGTTCGCCACCGGAGTGAACTCGAGTACGTGCGGCACGCCGTGCAGCGGCGTCAGCTTCCCCTCCAGGTGGAGCGCCCGCCGGGCGGCCGTCAGGCCGATGGCCCGGTGGCCGTTGGCGCCGGTGCGCACGCCCCCGCCTCCGGCCGACGCCTCGCGCCCCTCGCGCGCCCAGGCCGCCGCCGCCCGGTTGCGCTCGGCGGCCTCGTGCAGCCGCTCCTCGGGGAGCCGGCCCTCCCGGACCGCCCAGACCAGGGCGTCCCGCAGATAGGTGAAGGCGTCCTCGTCGCGCAGGCCGCCGCCGACGCAGATGGTGTCGGCGCCGCCGGCGATCGCCCGTACGGTGCCGGCCGCCACCCCGTGGGTGCCGGAGATCGCGGCCATCTCGATGCCGTCGGTGACGATCAGCCCGCCGAAGCCCAGCTCCTCGCGGAGCAGCCCGGTGAGGATCCGCCGGGACATGGTGGCCGGCAGCGCCTCGTCGTAGGCGGGGAAGAGGATGTGGGCGGTCATCACCGCCCGTACCCCGGCCTCGATCGCGGCCCGGAACGGCCGGAGGTGCTCGGCGAAGGCCTCCTCGTCCAACTCGATCCGGGGCAGCCCGAGGTGGGAGTCGACGGCGGTGTCCCCATGCCCGGGGAAGTGCTTGGCGCAGGCCGCGACCCCCGCCGACTGCAGCCCGCGGACGTAGGCGGCGGTGTGCCGGGCGGCCAGCTCGCCGTCCCCGCCGAAGGAGCGGACGCCGATCACCGGGTTGTCCGGGTTGGAGTTGACGTCCGCGTCCGGCGCGTAGTCCAGGCCGATGCCGACGCCGGCCAGGTCCCGGCCGATCGAGCGGGCGACCGCCTCGGTCAGCTCGGTGTCGTCCACCGCGCCCAGCGCGAGGTTGCCGGGGTAGGAGGAGCCGCTGTCGGTCTCCAGCCGGGTGACGTCGCCGCCCTCCTCGTCGGTGGCCACCAGGATCTCCGGATTGAGGGCGTACAGCTCCCCGGTGAGCGCGGCGACCTGGGCGGTGTCCCGGACGTTCCGCCCGTAGAGCGCGACGCCGCCGAGGGCGCGTTCGCCGATCGCCCTGCGCACCCACTCGGGGGCGGTCAGCCCGGCGAATCCGGGCTGCAGCACCGCGCCAGCGTCACTCCGCAGGTCATCCATGGTTTGCGTTACTCCTCGTCCCTCGGGCGGGATTCCGTACGTGTTGACGTGGGGTTGGCGTGCGATCGCCCTGCCGGGGTCGTCAGCCCTTGACCGCGCCCGCGGTCAGGCCGCCGGCCAGGCGCTTCTGCAGGAGGGTGAACAGGATGATCACCGGAAGCGAGATCAGCAGGCTGCCGGCCATCTGCGCGCCGTAGTCCGCGCCATGGGTCTGCGAGGCGCTCCAGCCGGTCAGCCAGACCATCGAGGTCTGCTTCCCCGCGCTGGTCAGCAGGGTGTTGGCGATGGCGAACTCGTTCCAGGCCTGGATCCAGCAGTAGACGCCGGTGGTGATCAGGCCGGGCACGGTCAGCGGCAGGACCACCCGGAAGAACGCGCCCCACTGGGTGCAGCCGTCCACCATCGCCGCCTCGTCCAGCTCCCGCGGGATGTTGACGATGAAGGTCCGCAGGGTCCACACCACGTACGGGATGGTGAACACCAGATAGGCCAGCACCACCCCGAACAGCTGGTCGTAGAGGCCCACCCGGTCCAGCACGATGAAGAGCGGGATGACCAGCGCCACCAGCGGCACCATCTGCACGATCAGCATGGCGACCACGAACGGGTTGCGCCCGGCGAACCGGAAGCGGGCGACGCCCACCGCGGCCATGAAGCCGACCGCGAGGCCGAGGACGATCGCGCCCACCGTGATGATCGCCGTGTTCAGCAGGTCGGTGGCGAAGTTGGAGTCCGCGAAGACGGTGCGGAAGCTGCCGAACTGGATACCGGTCGGCCAGAACTTCGGGTACGCGCTCAGCAGGTCCCGGCCCGGCTGCACGGCCGTCAGCAGCAGCCAGTAGAGCGGGAAGGCCATCACCGCGGCGAAGACCAGGGCCACCGTGTTCCACACCCCGGTCATCGCCCGGCTGCGGCCGGGGCCGGAGAAGCCCGTGGAGAGCCGGGCGGCCGGTGCTCGTCGATCAGCCATCAGTCCGACTCTCCCGTCCGCAGCGCCTGCCGGATGTACAGCACCAGGGCGGTCAGCATCAGCAGGATCATCGCGATGGAGATCACCGCGCTGCTGCTGTAGTGCGAGCTGCCGACGCCCTTCTCGTAGAGGTAGACCCCGATGACCTGGTAGCCGGCCTCGGGGGAGCCCGCCCGCAGCGCCATGATCTGCGGGAAGACCTGGAAGTCCCAGATGAAGCTGAGGGCGGTGGCGATCCCCAGGAACGGCCGGATCACCGGCAGGACGACGTGCCGGAAGCCCTGCCAGGCGGAGGCCCCGTCGATCCGGGCCGCCTCCGTCAGCTCCCGCGGGACCTGGCCGATCGCCGCGTGGAAGCCCAGCACCAGGAAGGGCAGCGCCCCCCAGACCACGACCGCCGCGACCACCACGTAGAGGCCCTGGTTCGCGTCCACGAACCAGTCGTGGTGCAGCATCCCCTTGCCGCCCAGCAGGTAGCAGAGGTAGTCGACGGCCCCGCCGTTGTTGGCGAAGAGCCAGCGGAAGAGCGTGCCGCTGACGATCGCCGGGATCGCCCAGACGAACATCAGCACGGTGAGGACGGTCACCCGCACCCAGCCGCTGACCCGGCCGAGCAGCGCGGCCACGGCCAGCGCCAGCACGATCGAGGCGACCACCACCTCGGCGGTGAAGATCAGACTCCGCTCGACCGAGGTCCAGAAGGTCGGGTCGGACAGCACCTTCTGGAAGGTGGCGAAGCCGATGTACTTGATCAGCGCCGGATTGGCCAGGTGGAGGTAGTCGTTGGCGTTCTGCAGGGCGAGCTGGACCAGTCTGACCAGCGGGTATCCGACGACGCCGAGCAGCACCGCCGTGGCGGGCAGGATCAGGGCGTAGGGGAGCCCTCCGCCGCTCCGCCGTTCACGCCGGTGCTCGCGCCGGCGGCGGCCGTCCGGCCCCGCACCCGGGCGGCCGCCGGCCGGCCCGCCCCGGCGTGCGCCGGCGGCGGTCCCATTGTCGATCGCGGTCATCCTCTGTCAGTCCTCCCGGGGTGGTCGTCCTCGCGCTGCGCGGCCTGGGGACGGGGCGGGGCGGGGTCGCGGGCCGTAGCCGGACTCCGCGCCCCGCACCCGTACCGAGTGCCGTCAGCTGCCGTTCAGGTCGCCCAGGATCGTGGTCTGCGCGGTGGCCAGGGACTTCTGCGGGTCCGCGCCGCCGGCGATCGCCGAGTACGCGTTCTGCAGCGCGGTCTCGTCGGAGGCCTGGCTCCAGAACTGGGAGTTGGGGATGAACCAGGTCTTGCCGGAGGCCGCCTGGCCGGAGGCCTGGTTCCCCGGGGAGACCGACTCGTACTTCGACATCAGCGTCTTGTTGTTGGGGATGGCGTACTTGGCCAGCATGGTCTGCCGCTGGGTGTCGGTGAAGATCCGGACGAACTCGGCGCCCAGGCCGGGGTTCTTGGCCTTGCTCGGCACCGCCATGTCCGAGCCGCCGAGCATCTGCGGCATGGTGCCGTTGCCGCTCGCGCTGGGCAGCGCCACGGTGGCCAGCTTGTCGGCGAGGGCGGGGTTGCCGCCGGCGCCGGGGGCGTTCGAACTGACCGTGGAGGCCTCGTAGCCCAGGCCGACGATGGCGGCGATGTTGCCCTTGGCCATCAGCTGGTCCTGGTTGGACTCGTCCACGGTGGTGCCGCCGACCGAGTAGTCCTGCTGGAACTGCTGCCAGGTCTTGACGCCCTTGATGAAGTTGGGCTCGGTCAGGGTGCCGGCCCAGCTGCCGTTGGTCTGGTTGGCGATGACGCCGTCGGTGCCGTAGGTGTCGGCGCCGAAGGCGGTGGCCACGTACCAGTCCTTGCCGGGCAGGTAGAGGGTGGAGAAGCCGGACTTGCCCGCGTTCTTCGCCTTCACCTTGTCCAGGTCGGCCTTGAGCTCGGCGAAGGTGGTGGGGGGAGTGGTGACCCCGGCGGCGGCGAAGATGTCCTTGCGGTAGATCAGGGTGCGCACGCCGGCGTAGTAGGGGACGGCGTAGGTCTTGCCCTGCGGGCTCTGGCCGGAGGCCGCCAGCGAGTCCAGCCAGCTCCCGGAGTTGGAGAACTTGGACTTCACACCGGTGAGGTCGACCAGCGCCCCGGCCGCTATGTACTTGGCGGTCTGGGTGTTGCCGAACTCGACCGCGTCGGGGGCGTTGCCGGAGAGCAGCGCGGTGTCGAGCTTCACCGAGTAGTTGGGCCAGGTCTGCCACTGGATGCTGACCTTGGCGCCGGTCTCCTTGGTGAACTGGTCCTCGGCCGACTTGACGACGTCCATCCAGCCCTTCTCGGCGTCCTGCTGGAGCCAGACGGTGATCGTCTTGCCCTTGCCGTCCGTGCTCAGCGTGCCCTGCGCTCCGGTGGTGGAGGTGCCGGACGAAGAACATGCTGCCGCGGAGAGGACGGTTGCGGTGGCGATCGCCGCCGCCGCTGCAATCTTGCGCTTCAAGGCATCCTCCGTTGATTGGTGTAGACCAATGGACGGAGGTTGGCACGTACCAATGCGGAGCGTCAAGGGTTCGCGCGGTCCGTTATCAACGCTTGACCGGAGCCCTGGGGCGAGGGTCAACGCCCTTGGTCGGATGTGCTGCTGACGCCCGTTCAGGCCGTTCGCGGGGGGAATGTCCGCGGATACCCGATCCGCCGTGCCCGGCCCGTCGGCAGGCGCCAATGGTCTGCGGCGGTCCACGGCGGCCTGCGGCGGTCCACGGGGGGCGGCCGGGCCGGCCCGGCCGGTGCCGCCAGGTGGAGGAGTGACGATGTGCCCCCGGCGGGACGGGCCCTTAGGATCGGAGCTGAAACGCGGCCCGTGTGCGGACTGGCCGCCAGCCCTGACCAGCACGACTCAGTTCGGGAGGCTCCCGTGTCCGCAACCTCCGGCCAGACGCCCGGCCGCATCATGGCCGCCGAGATGGCCGAGCAGCCGGCCGTACTCCGCCGCATCCTCCAGGAGGGCGCGCCGGAGATCCGGCGGATCGCCCAGGAGATCGCGGCGCGAAAGCCCCGGTTCGTCCAGCTCACCGCCCGCGGCACCAGCGACAACGCCGCGCTCTACGCCAAGTACCTGCTGGAGATCCAGCTCGGCCTGCCGGCCGGCCTCGCCTCGATGTCCACGGTCACCGCCTACGGCGCCAGGCAGGACCTCACCGACTGCCTGGTGGTGACGGTCAGTCAGTCCGGCGGTTCGCCCGACCTGGTGGCCTCCACCAAGGCCGCGCGGGAGGCCGGCGCGATCACCCTCGCCGTCACCAACAACGCGGCCTCGCCGCTGGCCGAGGTCTCCGAGTTCCACATCGACGTGCTGGCCGGGCCGGAGAAGGCGCTGCCCGCGACCAAGACCTACACCGCCGAGCTCCTGGCGCTCTACCTCTTCGTCGAGGGCCTGCGGGGCGGCGACGCGGCGGCCGCCGAGAAGCTGCCGGAGCTGGCCGAGGGCGTGCTGGCGCGCGGCGCCGAGGTGAAGGAGCTGGCCCAGCGCTACCGCTTCGCGGAGCGGCTGGTCCTGACCTCCCGCGGGTACGGCTACCCGACGGCCAAGGAGGCCGCCCTCAAGCTGATGGAGACCAGCTACATCCCCGCCCTCTCCTTCTCCGGGGCCGACCTGCTGCACGGGCCGCTGGCGATGGTGGACAACGTCTCGCCGGTGATCGCGATCGTCACCGAGGGCCGCGGCGGCGAGGCGCTGCAGCCGGTGCTGGACCGGCTGCGCGGGCGGGGCGCGGACCTGGTGGTCATCGGCTCGGAGGCGCAGGTCGCGCAGGCCTCGGCGGGCTTCGCCCTGCCGGGCGGGCTGGCGGAGGAGGTCCAGCCGATCCTGGAGATCCTGCCGCTCCAGATGCTGGCCTACGAGGTCACCATCGCCCGCGGCCAGGACCCGGACGCGCCGCGGGCGCTGGCGAAGGTGACGGAGACGCACTGACGGACTCCGGCCTGCTGGTCGATGGCGTCTGCGGCGCCGTAGCGGGTCGGCCGCGCAGTTCCCCGCGCCCCTGTATTCGCGCCTTCGGCGCCGAACGCAGGGGCGCGGGGAACTGCGCGAAGCGGGAACTACGGGCCCGCAAAAACAACGGGCTGCAGCGCCAAGGAGGGACCCTCAGCCCTCCGCGGCACCGCAGCCCGGTCTCGTCGGCGCCCACAGTCGCGCCGGCCGTGCGCGGCGGGTGTGCGGGCCCGCCTGATCGCGCGCGGCGGCGCTTCGCGCCGACGGTGTCGAGCGGTCCGGTCGCGGTCAGGGCAGATACGCGGCCGACCCGCTCGAGTTGTGCAGAGCTCATTGTGGACTAGACCAATTGGCGTTGTCCAGCCCTTGACGCGGTCTTCTCCGGGCCCCGCCCGACCGCGCCCCGCGCGCAGCCCCCGCGCCGCCCGGTTACGCTCCCCCCATGCCGTCCCTGAGCGAACTCGTACGCCACCACACCGACCTGACCGGCGAAGAGGTCGAGTGGCTGCACATGCTGGTCTCCGAGTGGCAGCTGCTCGCCGACCTCTCCTTCGCCGACCTCGTGCTGTGGGTCCCCACCCGGGACGGCGCCCACTACGTCTCCGTCGCGCAGATGCGCCCCAACACCGGCCCCACCTCGTACCAGGACGACATGGTCGGCCACCTGGTGCCGCGCGGCCGGCGGCCGATGCTGGACACCGCGCTGGACGAGGCCCGGATCGTCCGGGAGGGCGACCCGGAGTGGCGGGAGGAGGTGCCGGTCCGCATCGAGTCCATCCCGATCCTCTTCCGGGAGCGGGTGCTCGGCGTGATCGCCCGCAACACCAACCTCCTCTCCGTCCGCACCCCCTCGCGGCTGGAGCTGACCTACCTCCAGTCCGCCTCCGACCTGGCGCAGATGATCGCGGCCGGCTCCTTCCCGTTCCCGGGGGAGCAGGCCGACATGGACGTCTCGCCGCGGGTCGGCGACGGCCTGATCCGGATGGACGCGGACGGGGTGGTCACCTACGCCAGCCCCAACGCGGTCTCCGCCTACCACCGGATCGGCCTCTCCGCCGACCTGGTCGGCAACCACCTGGGCAAGCTCACCTCCGAGCTGGCGCCCGCCCGCGGCCCCGTCCACGAGGCGCTGGTGAAGCTGGCCAGCGGCTGGGCCCCGCGGCAGACCGAGGTGGAGACCAAGGACGGGGTGGTCCAGCTGCGGGCCATCCCGCTGAAGCCCAAGGGCACCCATATCGGCTCCCTGGTGCTGCTCCGGGACGTCACCGAACTGCGCCGCCGCGAGCGCGAGTTGATGACCAAGGACGCCACCATCCGGGAGATCCACCACCGGGTGAAGAACAATCTGCAGACGGTGGCCGCCCTGCTGCGGCTGCAGTCCCGCCGGCTGGAGTCGGACCCGGCCCGGGCGGCGCTGGACGAGGCCGTCCGCCGGGTCGGCTCGATCGCCATCGTCCACGAGACGCTGTCGCAGAACCTGGACGAGCGGGTCGCCTTCGACGAGATCGCCGACCGGGTGCTCGGCATGGTGATGGAGCTCTCCCAGGACGGCCGGGTGCGGGCGCGCCGCAGCGGAAGCTTCGGCATCCTCTCGGCGGCGGTCGCCACCCCGCTGGCGATGATCCTCACCGAGCTGCTGCAGAACGCCCTGGAGCACGGCTACGGGACCAAGGACTCCGGCACCGTCGAGGTCTCCGCCGAGCGCGGCGGCA
The DNA here is from genome assembly GCF_000744815.1 of Phaeacidiphilus oryzae TH49. Lineage (NCBI taxonomy): Bacteria > Bacillati > Actinomycetota > Actinomycetes > Kitasatosporales > Streptomycetaceae > Phaeacidiphilus > Phaeacidiphilus oryzae. The sequence continues at coordinate 2,697,100 of NZ_JQMQ01000005.1, read as the reverse complement.
AGCGGCTGCTGATCACCATCCAGGACGACGGCCGCGGTCTGCCCGAGGGCTTCGACCCGCAGCGGACCGGAAACCTGGGGCTGCAGATCGTCCGCACGCTGGTGACCGGGGAGCTCCTCGGCCGCTTCGACATGACCCCGGCGCCCGGGGGCGGCACCAAGGTGGTCCTGGACGTGCCGCTGGACTGAGGGCGCCGGTGCCCGCGAGCCCTCGTGGTGCGGGCTGGTGGGCGCGGCCTGCGGCCCGCGGCCTGCGGGCCCGGAGAACGAAAGCGAGGCCCTGCCGACCGGGGGGGAGGGTCGGCAGGGCCTCTCAAACCTGCTCCGGCCGTCGGGGGGAGTCGGCCGGAGCAGGGGCTCTCGGTGCGGGTCAGTCCCGCTGGTGCCCCGTGGGGCGCCCCTACGTACCCGACGGTATCAAACCATCGGCACCAGGGGGCCGCGCGGGTCGCCCCTCCGGGGACGCGCCCCGGATTCAGGATCCGGCGCGGTGCCCGGCGGGCTTCGAAAGGCGGGGCCTGAACAGCGGGCCTCGCCTCGATCATCTGTTGATCTGTTGATCTGTCGTTCGCCGGATCCGATCTGACCCGGATCCGAATCCGACCGCTGCTGCGGCGAGTTGACGCCGCGTCAGCGTGTTCGGCTAGTCGGGTCAGGCGGTGCGGGCGCGGTTGCGGGCAGCGCGGCGCTTCATCGCACGACGCTCGTCCTCGCTCATGCCACCCCACACACCGGCGTCCTGACCGGTCTCCAGGGCCCACTGCAGACACTGCTCCATGACCGGGCAGCGACGGCACACGGCCTTCGCTTCTTCGATCTGCAGCAGGGCGGGACCAGTGTTGCCGATCGGGAAGAACAGCTCAGGGTCTTCTTCGCGGCAGACAGCGCGGTGGCGCCAGTCCATGGTGGTCCAACTCCTCCTGCCGGCGGGTCTCTCCCGCACGACACTCTGAATGGTGGCTTGTGAATGTGAACGCTTTCACGAATCCGGACGCGGAGACGGGCCATGGCCCCGGGTGGGGGCTGGGCACGTGCTGCGATGCGGTGGATTCGGACGATTCGGGTGGCCTGCCGATCGATCGCTGTGATCGATCGTGTCGCCGTCCCGATCGCCATGTAGAGGTTCGCAAACCTCGGCCTCGGATACAACCCCCTACAGGAAGGAAATTTTGAATCCTTGGTGTCGCTTAGGTCACACCCTGTACTTCGATGGAGTGATGCCCGGTTGGACGTTCGAGTCCAAGGCCGAAAGGCCCTGGCGGTCACACAATCACACGCAGTGCCTGTCGCACGCCTGTGAAACTGACCTTCTTCCGCTCTCCAAGGTGGTCGCCGTCCACCTGGAACGGTGTGGATTCCTGCGATTGCAAGGTGAAGGACGGCAGATCGTGGTAGGCCACCACGTACTTACCGCGCGGTCCGGGCGCCTCGCCGTCGAGCAGTTGGGGGAGAGTACGGAGCGTGCGCAGCACTGACAGCCGGGTCAACCCGAAGACGTCCAGGTCGGTCTCGAAGGAGGCCTCCGGCGAGGCGTAGACCGGGCGGTTGCCGAGGAAGGTCCAGGGCGAGGTGTTGCTCACTATGGCCAGGGAGAGGCCCGGGACCGGGTCCTCGCCCGGGAACTCCAGGGTGATCGGCCCTTCCTTGCGGCGCCGCCCCTCGCCGAAGAAGTGCCGCACCGCCTGGTCGACGTAGAGGCCGTGGGTGGAGCGGCGGCCGTTCTTGCGGTGCTGCTCGACCCGGCCGACCACGGCGGCGTCGAAGCCGAAGCCGGCGGTGAAGGTGAACCAGCGGTCCGGCAGCCCCTCGGAGGAGGCCAGGCCGAGCCCGATCGCGCGCTCCCGGCCGGAGTTGAGGGCGTCCAGCAGGATGCCGGTCGACTCCACCGGGTCGTTGGGCAGGCCCAGCGCGCGGGCGAAGACATTGGTCGAGCCGCCGGGGACGACGGCCAGCCGCGGCAGGTTCGGGCGCGGACCGTCCGCGAGCAGTCCGTTGACCACCTCGTTGACGGTGCCGTCGCCGCCGAGCGAGACCACCAGGTCGACCCGGTCCGCGACGGCGTCCCGCGCCAGGTCGCGGGCGTGGCCGCGATAGGCGGTGGTCGCCACCTCCAGCTTCAGGTCGCTCGCGAGGGCATGCGCGAGTACGTCCCTGGTCCGCCCGCTCGTGGTGGTCGCCTTCGGGTTGACGACCAGGAGTGCACGCATGCCCTTCAGATTACCTACCGGTTGGTACCGGGGGGCGACGGGTGCGGGGGTCGGGGAGCGTAGTCTGCTGGGGTGACCGCCAACGCAGCCTCCCCCTCTACCGGTTCCCCGGGCACCGCGGGCTCCGCGGGTACCGCGGGTTCGAACGCCTCCCCCACGCGCGACGCCGGCGGCCGGCCGTGGACGCTGGTCGCCGGGGCGTCGCTGGCCTTCCTGCAGGGCGCGGCGCTGGCCGGATGGGGGGTCTACCAGATAGTCGAAGGACTGGTGAGCCGCACCCACACCGGGGTCGGGCTGACCGAGTTCGGCGGGGTCATCGTGCTGCTGATGGGACTGCTGCCGCTGCTGGCGGGCCGGGCGCTGCTGCGGCTGCGGCGGTGGGGGCGGAGTCCGGCGGTGCTGATCGACACCCTGTGCCTGGCCGTCACCTACTTCGGGTGGCAGACCGGGGGCGCGATGAAGGCGATCGGCGTCCTGGTGGGGCTGGTCGGCGTGGCCGGCATCGTGCTGCTCCTCCACCCCCGCTCGACGCGCGCGCTGTGGCCTGAGGCGTAGCGCCGCCGGGATTCGCCGGGCGAATCCCGGGGCTACTCCTCGACCAGCAGCTTCTCGCGGAGCTGGGCCAGCGTCCGGGCGAGCAGGCGGGAGACGTGCATCTGGGAGATGCCGACCTCCTGGGCGATCTGGGACTGGGTCATGTTCCGGAAGAAGCGGAGGACCAGGATCTTCTGCTCCCGGGGCGGGAGTTGGGCGAGCAGCGGCTTGAGGGACTCGCGGTACTCGACCCCCTCCAGCGCGTCGTCCTCGGCGCCCAGCGTGTCGGCGACCGCGGGGGACTCGTCGTCCGTGTCCGGGACGTCGAGGGAGAGGGTGGAGTACGCGTTGGCGGACTCCAGGCCCTCCAGCACCTCCTCCTCCGAGATGCCGAGCCGCTCGGCCAGCTCGTGGACGGTGGGTGAGCGGCCGTGCTGCTGGGAGAGCTCGCCGGTGGCGCTGGTCAGGGCGAGGCGCAGCTCCTGGAGGCGGCGGGGGACGCGGACCGCCCACCCCTTGTCCCGGAAGTGGCGCTTGATCTCGCCGACGATGGTCGGCGTGGCGTAGGTCGAGAACTCCACCCCGCGCTCGGGGTCGAAGCGGTCGACCGACTTGATCAGGCCGATGGTGGCGACCTGCGTCAGGTCGTCCAGCGGCTCGCCGCGGTTGCGGAACCGCCGGGCCAGGTGCTCGACCAGCGGGATGTGCATCCGCACCAGCTGATTGCGCAGTTCCACCCGCTCCGGGGAGCCCTCCGGCAGACCGCTGAGGCGCACGAAGAGCGCCCGGGCCGCGGCGCGGTCCGGGGCGCCGTGGCCGCCGCGGCCGACGGCCGAGGCCGCGGCCACGACCTCGGCGGCCTCGGCGACCTCCGCGGGGGTCGCGGCCTCCGCGGGGGCGGCCTCCGTGGTGGGCGCGGCCTCCGCCGGCTCGCGCTGCTCGGGGCGTTCGGGGCCTACGGGGTGCTCCCGCTGCTCGCCCGACATGCTCTCCTCCGCCTTCTCGTCCACCGAAGGGGACGACTGGTTGGGCAGCGTGCGAGGGCCGTCCCAGCGCCGTTCAGGCGTGGGCGGGCCCGGCCGGTCCAAGGCTGTCACCAGTGCGTCCTTACGTCTGCGTCTCTACCGTGCCGCACCCAGCGGGCGGGGTCACGGCTGGCCGGGGCCCGCACCGCGCTTCTTGTGCAGGCTGATGCTGACGGTCCGATCGTCCGAGACCGAGGACTCGACCTCGCCGGCCAGCGCGGTGAGCACCGTCCAGGCGAAGGTGTCGCGCTCGGGCGCCCGGCCGTCCGTGGTCGGCGCCGAGACGGTCACCCGAAGGGCGTCGCCGACCAGGCGGAAGACACAGGACAGCACCGAGCCGGGGACCGCCTGCTGGAGCAGGATGGCGCAGGCCTCGTCCACGGCGATGCGAAGGTCCTCGATCTCGTCGAGGGTGAAGTCGAGACGGGCCGCCAAGCCGGCCGTCGCGGTGCGGAGTACGGAGAGGTATGCCCCCGCCGCGGGCAACCGGACCTCGACGAAGTCTTGAGTGTCTACAGCCTTCGTGTCGGGGGTCTGCGTATCGGGCTCGCCGACGTTCTGGGACACCCTCACCTCCGAGGTGTTGTGCGCGCATGCTCTGCTCATGCCGTGTGCCGTGCTGCTGTTCTGCGCGACGCTACCGCGATCCGAAGCCGACCGGACAGCGGGTCGGCGCATTCGCATGGACGGTCGTCACTTATGGTAATCCGTCAGGTACGCAGCGTGGCAAGCCTGTTGAGGGCGTCATCGGTCAGCCGGAAGACCGTCCACTCGTCCATCGGGACCGCGCCGAGCGACTTGTAGAAGCCGATGGACGGTTCGTTCCAGTCCAGGACCGACCACTCGAGGCGACCGTAGCCCCGCTCGTGGCAGATCCGGGCCAGTTCGACGAGGAGCGCCTTGCCGTGGCCGCCGCCGCGGAATTCCGGGCGGACGAAGAGGTCCTCCAGGTAGACCCCGTGCACCCCGCGCCAGGTGGAGAAGTTGAGGAACCAGAGGGCGAAGCCGACCGTGGCGCCCGCCGACGGCCCCTCGTCCGCCTCGGCGATCAGTGCGAAGGCCGCCGGATGCTCGCCGAAGAGGGCGTCGTGCAGCTGTTCCTCGGTGGCCTGAGCCTCGCTCAGCGCGCGCTCGTACTCGGCGAGTTCGCGAACCATGGCGTGGATCTCCGGGACGTCGCCCGGGGTGGCGGTGCGGATCATGGTGGCAGCCTAAGGCCTCCGGCTGACAGCGCGGGGGCCACCGCCCCGGACTCGCGCCGACTGCGGGGCGGGTCGGGGGCGGTGGCCGGGGCGGCGGCCTGGTGCCGGGCGGCGGGTCAGCTCGCCGCGGGGGTGATGCGGAAGACCGGGTAGCCGGGGGCCTGGGCGGCGTAGTCCTCGTCCGGGGCGGTGGGGGAGAGCTCGGGGAAGAACTGCTTGTCGAGGAAGGTCCACTTGGTGAGGTAGGCGCGCAGGACGTCCGTCTTCAGCTTGTCGTCGTCGGCCAGTTCGGTGGCGGTGAAGGCCTCCGTCCTGCGGCCGAGCCGGAGCTCGCCGCCGCCGGTCACCCGCATGTTGCGGACCCACTGGGTGTGGCCGCGGGGGGCGACCAGGTAGCGGGCGCCCTCGTACTCCAGAGGGAAGACCGGAGTGGTGCGCCACTCGCCGGACTTGCGGCCGCGGACGGCCAGGATGTGGGTGCCCATGGTGCCGATGCCGGCCTTGGCCAGGGCGGTCAGGGTGCCTCGGAAGAAGCGGTCGCTCAGCTGCTGCATGGTGCCGGTCGGCTTGAGCAGGCGGGGCTGGTCGGACATCTCGGCCTCCGAGGGCGGTGATCCTTTTCGAGAGCGGTGCTCTCGTTTTCTTGACTCGACTATGACGCGTCCCCTGCTCCGCGTCAAGAGCAGTGCTCTCGTTTTCATGGCAGACTGGTACGCATGGCACCGGCGATCGAAGGGGCGAGGGCCCGTGCCCGCGCCCAGCTCACCCAGGAGATCAAGACGGAGGCGCGCCGCCAGCTCGCCGCCGACGGCCCGCAGCGCCTCTCGCTGAGAGCCGTGGCCAGAGAGCTGGGGATGGCGTCCTCCGCGCTGTACCGCTATTTCGCCAGTCGGGACGAGCTCCTCACGGCGCTGATCATGGATGCCTACGACGCACTGGGCGAGGCGGCGGAGCGGGCGGTCGCCCACGCCCGGCGCGAGCGCGCGGCGGAGGGCGTACGGGGGTGCTGGCGGGCGCTGGCCCGGGCGGTGCGCGCCTGGTCGAAGGCCCATCCCCACGAGTACGCCCTCCTCTACGGGACGCCGGTGCCGGGCTACGCCGCGCCCAAGGAGACCGTGCAGCCGGCCGCCCGGGTGCCCGTACTGATGCTCGGGCTGCTGGAGGAGCACGCCGGGGAGCTGCGGCCGGCGGGGGATCCGCCGGCCGTCCGCGGTGAGTTCGCGGAGCAGCTGAGGCGGCTGGGAGCGGAGCTGGCGCCGAACCTGTCGGGGACGGTGCTGGCCCGGGCGATCGGGGTGTGGATCCAGCTCATCGGGATGATCGGCTTCGAGCTCTTCGGCCATCTCGTCGGCAGCGCCGACCCCGCCGACGGGTTCTTCGCCTGGACGGTGGAGGACACGGCGGACCGGCTGGGCCTCCCCGGCCGTCCCGCCCCCGCCTGAGCGGCTCCGTGACGGGGCGTCAGTAGCGCCGTGCGCGGCGCTGGGAGCGCAGTTCCCGGCGGAGTTCGCGCCGGGACTCCCGGAGCCCCTCGCGGACCATCCTGCGGGCCGCACGGCGCTCCTCACGGGCCATCAGGGCGGCCTCGTAGTCGCGGGAGAGCCGGCGGCTGCTGCGGATGTGGATGCCGCCGATGACCGAGAACGAGACCACCCGCAGCACCGGCGCGTTCGGCCCGAGCCCGCGCTCGTCCACCGCGACCGACCGGCCACCGAGGATCCCGAAGCCCAGGGCCTCCACCCGGACCCCCGGTGGGACGGCGATGCTGGTGCCGCCGACCAGCGAGTACTGGTGGAGGGTGACCACCGGGGCGGACAGCTCGGCCTGGGTGAGGTCCCAGTCGACCCCGCCGAGCAGGCTGATGTGGAGATTGCGCTCGGGCACCCGCCAGCCGCCGCGGCGGTGCCTCCCCGGCCTTCCCGGCCTCCTCCGCGGCAGGAGCCGACGGCAGATCCTCCAGAAGGGGGTCCAGCTCCTCGCGGGTGCGCGCGGAGAGGGCGAGATCGAGGCGCTCGCTGAACTCCTCCAGATCGAGGCGGCCCTCGCCGACGGCGGCGTTCAGCCGGTCCACCACGGCCTCGCGCTCGGCGTCCGAGGCCCGGAGGCCCGGCCTGCGCTCGCTGTCCCTGTCCCTGTCCCTGTCCTGCCGGTCGCTCATCGCGGCTCCCCCCACTGCGCACAGGCGTTGACGGTGCATCAGCATAGAGCCGGCGGACCCCGGCGCGGCACCCGCGCTCAGACCAGCTCGGTGGCCAGCAGCGAGGCCACCCAGGCGTCCACCCGGCCGCCGCGGTGGACCAGCCGCTTGCGCAGCCCCGCCTCCAGCCGGAAGCCGGTCTTCTCGATCACCCGCAGCGCCTCGAAGTGGCCGACCTCGCCGCGCCACTCCAGCAGGTCGAGGCCGAGCACGGTGAACGCCCAGCCGCAGACCGCGCGCACCGCCTCGGTGGCCACGCCCTGGCCGCGGGCGTCCGGGGCGGTCCAGAAGCCCAGGTCCCCCTGGCCCGGCGTGACCAGGCCGATCCCGACCCGGCCCAGGCGCCGACCGGAGGCGGCGTCCTCGACCAGGAACTCCACGCGGGTGCGCCGGTGCCAGCCGGCGATCGCGAGCTCCTCGACGAAGTACCTGGCCTCCTGCGGGCCGTAGGGGATCGGAACGTGGATGTAGTGCTGGATCGCGGGGTCGAGTGACACCTGGTACACCCAACCGATGTCCGCGCCGCTGAACGGGCGGAGTCTGATCCTCCCCGCGTCGATGATCCCCTGTTCCATGCGCTGAGCTTTACCGCGATCGTGTCCATGAAGCAACTGCGGAGGAATCCGGGCGGGGGAACGACGAGGCCGCACCCGGCCCGTGGGGGGCGGATGCGGCCTCGGAGGTTGACGCGGTGTCGGCCGGTTCAGCCGCGCTTGGTCTCCCAGAAGATCTTGTCGATCTCGGCGATCAGGTCCAGCGCCTTCTGGCCGGTCGCCGGGTCGGTGGAGCCCTTGGCGGCGCTCAGGGCCTTGAGGGTGTCGTTCACCAGCTGGTGGAGCTGGGGGTACTTCTCGAAGTGCGGGGCCTTGAAGTAGTCGCTCCAGAGGACGGAGACGTGGTGCTTGGCCAGCTCCGCGCGCTCCTCCTTGATGACCGTGGCCCGCGCACGGAAGTGCGGGTCCTCGTTCGCCTGGTACTTCTCCTGGACCGCCTTCACAGACTCCGCCTCGATGCGGGCCTGGGCCGGGTCGTAGACACCGCAGGGCAGGTCGCAGTGAGCGTGGACGGTGACCCGCGGCGCGAACAGTCGAGAGAACATGGGAGTCCTTCCTGTGATCGTCTTCCCGGGGTGACACTACTCTCGATCGGCTTCTTTCTCGCGTCTGCCCCCGGGTCCTAGGACAAAAGCGGTATGGGCGGTGGACTTCCGGGCCGGCTCCGAGAAGATGGAAGACGGAGCGGGTGCGTTCCGCTTAGGTCTTGTCAGGGCGTGAGAGCACTGAGCGTGGCGGGTGTGTAGGGATGGTTGGGATGGCAGCGAAGCGGCAGGCCGGCGACCGGGGCGGCGAACCCGGGTTCCTCCTGGAGGAGCCGCCGGAGGGCGGCGGGCGGGCGCCGGGGCTGCTGGGGGTGGTCGACGTCGACGGGCCGTCGATGGCTCCCACGCTCGCCCACGGTGACCGGCTGGTCTGCTGGTACGGGGCGCGGGTGCGGGAGGGCTCGGTGGTGGTCGCACGGCATCCGCTGCGGCAGGACCTGCTGCTGGTGAAGCGGGCGGTGGAGCGGCGGATCGGGGGCTGGTGGCTGCTCTCGGACAACTCGCTGGTGGAGGGCGACAGCCGGGACTTCGGCGTGGTGCCGGAGGAGCTGGTGCTGGGGCGGGTGCTGTGCCGGCTGCGGCCCAAGACGGCGTGGCTGGCGCCTCCGGCGTTCGTCGAGCGGGCGCGGTGGCGGAGGTCGCTGGAGCGGATCCCGGGCGTGGCGCGGCGGCTGGGGTTGTTCCGGCGGGTGCTGCCGGAGAACTGAGCGGTTCCTTTTTCCCACCCGCCGTTCGCGCCGGAGGCGCGGGCTGCGGCGGGCTGCGGCGGGCGGGGTACGGAGTCCGGGTTGCCACCCGGGGGCCTTTGCCGGGTGCGGCGCCGTTGGTGGCTGGTCGCGCAGTTCCCCGCGCCCCTTCACTTGCGCCTTCGGCGCTGCGTTCGGGGCGCTGCGTGCGGGGCGCTGCGTGCGGGGCGCCGCTACCCGCGGCGGCGGGCTCGGTGGGCGGCGACGTTGTGGCGGGTCGCGCAGCGGTCGCTGCAGTAGCGGCGGGAGCGGTTGGTGGAGGTGTCCAGGTAGGCGTTGCGGCAGGGGGCGGCCGCGCAGACGCCGAGGCGTTCCGCGCCGTGCCGGGTGAGGTGGGCGGCGAGGCCCGCGGACGCCGTGCCCGCGCAGATCGCCGTCGCGGTCGGGGTGTTGCTCTCCGCGAGGTGGAGATGCCAGCCCTCGCCGGAGTGGGCGGTGATCTCCGCGCTCACCGGGTACTGCGCGAGGAGCTCGTTGAGGAGGGCGACGGCCCGTGGCTGGTCGCCCTCCGCGGCCGAGGTGAAGACCGCCCGCAGACGGGTGCGGACCGCCCGCAGCCGGGGCAGGTCCGACTCGTCGGCGAGCCGCTCCCCGCGGCTGCCCGCGGGGAAGAGCGCGCGGATCGCCTCCACCGTGGTGAGCGCGTCCGTGCCGCGCTCCGGCTGCTCGGTGTTGACCAGCCGGACGGCGAGATCGGCGTACGAGGTGAGGTCCACTCGCGGGTCCTGGATCCTGGGGTAACGACTGCCTATCGGGACAGGGTATTACGGCGATCACAACACCTTGGAGAGGAACGACCGGGTGCGCTCGTGGCGCGGAGCGGACAGCACCTCCCGCGGGCGGCCGGATTCGATGATCACCCCCTGGTCCAGGAAGACCAGCGAGTCGCCGACCTCCCGGGCGAAGCCCATCTCGTGGGTGACGACGATCATCGTCATCCCCTCCTCGGCGAGCCCCCGCATGACGTCCAGCACCTCCCCCACCAGCTCCGGGTCGAGCGCCGAGGTGGGCTCGTCGAAGAGCATCAGCTTGGGGTCCATGGCGAGGGCGCGGGCGATCGCCACCCGCTGCTGCTGGCCGCCGGAGAGCTGCGCGGGGTAGGCGTCGGCCTTGGCGGCCAGGCCGACCCGGTCGAGGAGCCGCCGCGCGGTCTCCCTGGCCTCGGCCCTGCCGCGGCCGAGCACCCGGATCGGCGCCTCCACCACGTTCTCCATCGCCGTCATGTGCGGGAAGAGGTTGAACCGCTGGAAGACCATCCCGATGTCCCGGCGCTTCCTGGCCACCTCGCGGTCCCTCAACTCGTGCAGCCGGCCGCCGTGTTCGCGGTAGCCGACCAGCTCGCCGCCCACCCACAGCCGGCCGGCGTTGATCTTCTCCAGGTGGTTGATGCAGCGCAGGAACGTGGACTTCCCGGAGCCGGACGGGCCGATGAGGCAGCACACCTCGCGCTCCGACACCTCCAGATCGACCCCGCGCAGGACCTCCAGCAGGCCGAAGCGCTTGTGCACGGACTCGGCACGGACCATCACGTTCATCTGGCTGCTCCCGGTGGTGCTGCCTGGGCCGCCGCGGCCGTGGGCACCGGCTGGCGGCGGAGCGAGAAGAGGGTGCGCCTGACGCGCTGCCAGGGGGTCGGCGGCAGCTCGCGGTTGGCGCCCCGGGCGTAGTGCCGCTCCACGTAGTACTGGGCGATGGTCAGCAGCGAGGTGAGGAACAGGTACCAGCAGCAGGCGACCATCAGCATCGGGATGTTCTGGAAGGTCCGGGCGTAGATGTCCTCGGTGGCCCGGGTCAGTTCCTCCAGCGCGATCACGCTCACCAGCGAGGTGGTCTTCAGCATCGAGATGATCTCGTTGCCGGTGGGCGGGATGATCATGCGCATGGCCTGCGGCAGCACGATCCTGCGCAGGGTCTGACCGCGGGTCATGCCGAGCGAGGAGGCCGCCTCGTTCTGCCCCTCGTCGACCGAGAGGATCCCGGCCCGGACGATCTCCGCCATGTACGCGGCCTCGTTGAGGCCCAGTCCCAGCAGCGCCGCCGTGAACGTCGGCACCAGGGTGTTGTACGAGGTGGAGGCGAAGCCCGGGCCGAACGGGACGCCGATCGAGACCACCGGCACCAGCGCCCCGAGGAAGTTCCAGACCAGCAGCTGGACCAGGACCGGCGTCCCGCGGAAGACCCAGAGGTACAGCCAGGAGACGCCGGAGAGCACCGGGTTGGGCGACAGCCGCATGACGGCCAGCAGGATCCCGCCGGCCACGCCGATCAGCATCGACAGGATCGTCAACTCCAGGGTGACGACCACGCCGTGGGTGATGGCGGGGTTGAAGACGTACTGGCGCACCACCGAGAGCTGGAGGGCCTTGTTGGTGGCGACCAGGTGGCCGAACATCGCGGCCAGCACGGCGAGCACCGCGACCGCCACCCAGCGGCCCGGGTGGCGGACCGGGACGGCCCGGATCTCCTCGGGGGGCTGCTGCTGGGTGGTGGCCGGGGTGTCGTCCGGCGCCATCACTGCGCCGCGGGATTGACGGCCGAGGTGGCGATCGCCCCGGAGTCGACGTGCCACTTGGCGAGGATCTTCTTGTAGGTGCCGTCCGCCATCAGGTCCTTGATCGCGCCCTGCACGGCCTGGGGGAGCCGGCCGCCCTTGGGGATGACGACGCCGTAGGGCTGGCTGGCGTACACGCCGCCAAGGGCCTGCACCTGTCCGTGGGACTGGGTGACCGCGTATGCGACGACCGGGGAGTCCGCGTACATCACGTCATCTCGACCGCTGGCGAGGGAGGTCGTGGCGTCGGTTTGCTGGTCGAATTTGTCTCCGCCGTTCGGGATCGGCTTCTTGCCGGCCTTGGTGCAGGCCGGGTTGATGTGGCCGGAGATGTCGTCGGCCTCGGTGGTGCCGGTCTGGACGGAGGTCTTGAAGCCGCAGACGTTCGTCGGGTAGCCGCTCGCCGGGATCTTCGAGGGGTTGCCGGCCTTCACCGCGAACTGCATTCCGGCGGTGAAGTAGCTGACCATGTCGACCTGCTTCTCGCGGGCCGCGGTGATGGTGAAGGAGGAGAGCGAGATGTCGTACTTCCTGGCCAGGACGCCGCCGATGATGCCGTCGAAGGTGGCGTTCTGGAACTGCGCCTTGAGGCCGAGCTTCTGGGCGATGGCGGTGCCCAGGTCGACGTCCATCCCGACGATGTTCCCGCCGGAGTCCTTGAACTCGTTGGGCGCGTAGGAGGCGTCGGTGGCGATCCGGATGGCGCCGGCGCTCTTCAGCGCCGACGGGACCATCGAGGTCAGCGCCGTGTCCGGGGACTCAGAGGGGATGGCGGAGGCGGCCGTTGAGGAACCGCCGCCGCCGGAGGAGCTGCTGGAGCCGCCGCCCCCGGAGCCGGTCGCGTTCGAGCTGCAGGCGGAGACGGTGAGCAGCGCGCCGGCGGCGACGAGGGCGCCGAGGGCGGAGAGGGGAGTGCGGGGGCTGAGAGGTGCGAGCCTTGCGGACGAGCGTCGGGCCATGGTGAGCTCCCTGAGGTGGATGCCGACCTTGCTGACCTTGCTGTCGTGCGGGCTGAGCACGGATACTGTGCCACCCCCCGCCTCCCGCGCGGGCCTTTCGATGTGTCAAACTTGCGTAACGGGTGACCCCCGTCGTTGATGTACGGCACCGGAACGGCAGCCGAAGCGCGCCGTAGCCCCCGCCGCTCGACACCCCAAGTACCCCCTGGCGGTCGCGTGACCGACGTGACATACGCGTTAAGGGATGGAAAGCCCTAGGTGCGAGGGCTTTGTCCCGGCTAGGGTCAGCACCGGCACCGACCGGAGAGCACCGCAAACCCTCACCCCGAACGACGAAGAGGTCATCGTGGCAGCGGAGATCATCGAACCCCGCACGGCTGGGTCCGCCGAACCCATCGATCCGGCTTTCGGCCTGCATCGCGGCGGAAAGCTGGAGATCAGCGCGACCGTGCCGGTCAACAATGCTGACGACCTGTCCCTCGCGTACACCCCCGGGGTGGCGCGGGTCTGCTCCGGCATCGCGGAGCAGCCGGAACTGGTGCACGAGTACACCTGGAAGTCGAACGTGGTCGCCGTGGTCACGGACGGCACGGCCGTCCTCGGCCTCGGCGACATCGGCCCCGAGGCCTCACTGCCCGTGATGGAGGGCAAGGCCATCCTGTTCAAGCAGTTCGGCGGGGTGGACGCGGTTCCGCTGGCCCTGGACTGCACGGGCGTGGACGAGATCGTGGAGACCGTCGCCCGCCTCGCGCCCTCCTTCGGCGGCGTCAACCTCGAGGACATCGCAGCGCCGCGGTGCTTCGAGATCGAGCGCAGGCTCAAGGAGCGGCTGGACATCCCGGTCTTCCACGACGACCAGCACGGCACCGCCGTGGTCACCCTCGCCGCGCTGCGCAACGCCGCGAAGCTGAGCGGGCGTGAGCTGGGCGAGTTGCGGGCGGTCATCTCCGGTGCGGGCGCGGCCGGCATCGCGATCGCCAAGATCCTCCTCAGCGCGGGCATCGGCGACGTCGCGCTGTGCGACCGCAAGGGCGTCGTCGAGCCGGGCCGGACCGACCTCACCGCGGTGAAGTCGGAGATCGCCGGGATCACCAACAAGGCGGCGCTGACCGGCACCTTGGCCGACGCGCTGGCCGGGGCGGACGTCTTCATCGGCGTCTCCGGCGGCAACGTGCCGGAGGAGATCGTGGCCACCATGGCCGAGGGCTGCTTCATCTTCGCGATGGCCAACCCGACGCCGGAGGTGCTGCCGGAGGTCGCGGCGAAGTACGCCGCGGTGGTGGCGACCGGGCGGTCGGACTTCCCGAACCAGATCAACAACGTGCTGGCGTTCCCGGGGATCTTCGCGGGGGCGCTGCGGGTCCGGGCCTCGCAGATCACCGAGGGGATGAAGGTGGCGGCGGCGGAGGCGCTGGCGTCCGTGGTCGACGGCGAACTCTCCGCCGACAAGGTCATCCCGTCGCCGTTCGACCCGCGGGTCGCCCCCGCGGTTGCGGACGCGGTCGCGGCGGCAGCGCGCGCGGACGGCGTGGCGCGGGCGTGATGACGTGACCCCGCGCCCCTGATGGGCCCGCAGGGCGGACTCAGGGGCGCGGGGAACCCCGCGGCGCCGTCGCAGCGCGGCGCCACGGGGGTTACGGCTTCAGGATCAGCTTGCCGAAGAGGTCGCCCTTGGACATCTTGGCGAAGGCGTCCTTCGCCTCGGCCAGCGGGTAGGTGGAGTCGATCACCGGGCGGACGCCCGCCGTCGCGCAGAGGTTGAGGAGACCGGTCAGCTCCTCCTTGGAGCCCATCGTCGAGCCGACGACCTTCAGCTCCAGGAAGAAGATCCGGGTCAGCTCGGCCGCCTTCGGGCGGTCGCCGCTGGTGGCGCCGGAGATGACCAGGGTCCCGCCGGGCCGCAGCGACTTGATGGAGTGCGACCAGGTCGCCGCGCCCACCGTCTCCAGCACCGCGTCCACCCGCTCCGGCAGGCGCGCACCGGACTCGTACGCGCCGTCGGCGCCCAGCTCCAGCGCGCGGGCGCGCTTGGCCTCGTCCCGGCTGGTGACCCAGACCCGCAGGCCCGCCGCCTTGCCGAGGACGATCGCGGCCGTCGCCACGCCGCCGCCCGCGCCCTGCACCAGCACGGTGTCGCCGGGCTTGGTGCCGGAGTTGGTGAAGAGCATCCGGTAGGCGGTGAGCCAGGAGGTGGGGAGGCAGGCGGCCTCCTCGAAGCTCAGCTCGGCCGGCTTGGGGATGAGGTTCCAGGTCGGGACGGAGACCTGGGTGGCGAAGGTGCCCTGGTAGCGCTCGGTGAGGATGGAGCGCGGCTCCTTGGGGCCGACCCCGTGGCCGCTCTGGCCGACGACGGAGTGGAGGACCACCTCGTTGCCGTCCTCGTCCACGCCGGCGGCGTCGCAGCCGAGGATCATCGGCAGCCGCTCGGCGGGCAGGCCCACCCCGCGCAGCGACCACAGGTCGTGGTGGTTGAGCGAGGCGGCCTTGACGGTGACCGTGCTCCAGCCGGGGCGGGCCTCGGGCTCTGGGCGTTCGCCCAACTCCAGCCCGCTGAGAGGGTCTTCGGGGTCAATGCGTGCGGCGTAGGCAGCGAACATGCTGCGACCCTAGTCCCGGCCCCCGCCCCGGCGGAACGAGGCAGCGATCACACGCGCGTCGCGGCGGCGCGCCGAGAGTGCGCCGCCGTCCCCGGTCAGCCGCCGCGGAGGGTGCGGCGGAGCCGGGCCGCGGCGGCGGACAGCTCCTCGGCGGCGGCACCGAGCTGGGAGCGGGTGACGCCGTGGTCCCGGGCGGTGTCCCGGATCTCGTCCCGGAAGCGGTCCAGCAGGCGCTCCAGCTCGCGGGCGGGGTCCGCGGCGGGATCGGTGCGGGCCCAGGCCGGCCGGTCCTCCGGGGGCTTCGGCGCCTGCGCGGTCCCGGCGGTCCCGGCGGTGCCGGCGCTCCCGGCGGTCCCGCCCGGTCCGCTCGCCCCGCCCAGATTGCCGAGGCCGGAGAGGGTGCGGGTGAGTTCGGAGATGCCCTCGGTGAGGCCGGTCGGCCAGTCGCCGGAGGACCAGGCGCGCCGCACCTCGTCCTTGAGCGAGCGGGCCTGCTCGCGGGCCCGCCGGGCCTCCTCCTTGGCGGCCTTGGCCTGCTCCTTGGCCTGGCGCCAGTCGCTCCACTGGCTCCAGTCGTCCCCTCGCGTCCGCTCCTGGCGGCCGCCGGTGCGGGCCGCCTGCGCGGCGGCGCGGATCTCCTCGCGGAGGTCGCTCGCGGAGTCCCGCACGTCCTCGCGGATCTGGTCCGCGAGCTGGGTGACGGAGTCCGCGATCTCCTCCTCCAGCGCGGCCAACTCGTCGGCGCGGGAGGCGAGTTCGGAGCGGCCGGCGTCGGTGATCCGGTAGACCTTGCGACCGCCCTCGCTGGTCTTGGTCACCAGGCCCTCCTGCTCCAGCTTGGCCAGCCGGGGGTAGACGGTGCCGGCCGAGGGCGCGTACAGGCCGTGGAAGCGCTCCTCCAGGAGCCGGATGATCTCGTAGCCGTGGCGGGGCGCCTCGTCCAGCAGCTTCAGCAGGTAGAGGCGGAGGCGGCCGTGGGCGAAGACGGGGCTCATGCGGAGGTGCCTTCCTCGGGGATGCCGTCCTGCGGCGCGTCGTCCTCCGGCTCCGGCGGGCGGCGGAGCAGGGCGATGCCGCCGGAGACCGTGGTCACCCGGAGCCTGCCGCGGCCGCTGCCGAGCCGGCCGCTGATCCGCTTGTAGCCCCAGCCGCCGGAGACCTTGAGCTCGTCGAAGGCGTTGGAGACCTCGCCGCTGGTGGAGCCGATCTGCACGGTGGCGTCGGCGGGATGCGGGATGCGGACGGCGACCTCGCCGGAGACCGTGTTGACCTCGACGTCGGTCTCGCCGCGGTGGTCGAGGTCGACGGTGACCGAGCCGCTGACGGTGTTGCCCCGGACGTGGCCGTCGCCGGCCTCGGCCACCACCACGTCCCCGGAGACGGTGTGCACCTTGAGGTTGCCGGCGATCCGCTGGGCGTGGACGGTGCCGGAGACGCTGTTCACCTCGATCGGCCCCGAACAGCGGACGACCGTCGTCTCGCCGGAGGCGCCGTGCGCGCCGACGCGCCCGCGGATGCCGGAGATGACGACGTCGGCCACGGCGGCGCCGAGCTCGACGGCGGTCTCCGGGGGCACCGCGAGGGAGACCACGGCACGGCGCTTCCAGGAGCGGCCGGCCCAGTTCTCCAGGGCGGAGGCGAGGGAGCGCCAGTTGAACCCGGGCCAGCCGAGGTCGTCGTAGCCGACGGTCAGCTCGTCGTTCTCCAGGGTGACCTGGAGGGGTGGGCCGTCGAGCTCGGAGACCTCCAGTCGGGGTGGGCCCTCCGTGCTGGCGACGACGTTGACGGCGCCGGCGACGGTGCGGACGCGGAGTCTGCGGACGTCGCCGTCCAGGGTGAGTTTGGTGGGCGCGTCGACGGTCCACGCGGACATGCTGGCCTCCCGACATATCGTGTTCTCGGTTCTCACGATATATCGCGTCGCCGGGAAGTCAAGGGAGTCGGGAGGTCAGGGGAGTCGGGAGGTCAGCGGAGCGAGGTCAGTCCTCGTCCTCGTCGTCCAGCCGGGCCAGCCAGGTGGCCAGCCGCTCCACCGGGATCTCGAACTCGGGGTTGAGGTCGACGAACTCCTGGAGGCGGTCGGAGAGCCAGGCGAAGTCGAACTGCTCGTCGCCGCGCCGCGACTGGAGCTCCTCGATGCCACGGTCGGTGAAGTACACGGGTGCTACTCCTGTGGGGGAACGGGGCGGGCCCGGCACCGCGAGGGTGCCGGGCCCGGGTGTCACCGGGAAGCCTCTCAGATCGAGAAGACCTCTTCGACGAGCGCCTTCTGCTGCTCCTGGTGGCGCTTGGCCGAGCCCACCGCCGGAGCGGAGGAGGACGGCCGGGCCACCCGGCGGAGCCGCGAGCCGTTGGCGTTGCGGCCGACGACCACGTCCAGGTGGTCGATCAGGTTGAGCGCGATGAACGGCCAGGCGCCCTGGTTGGCCGGCTCCTCCTGCGCCCAGACGTACTGGACGTTCTCGCCGTACCTGGCCAGCTCCTCCTGGAGCTCGGCGATCGGCAGCGGGTAGAACCGCTCGACGCGGACGATCGCGGTGTCGGTGACGCCGCGGTCCTCCCGCGCCGCCGCCAGGTCGTAGTAGAACTTGCCTGCGGTGATCACGACCTTGCGGACGTTCGCCGGGTCGACGGTGGTGTCGCCGATCACCGGGCGGAAGCCGCCGCTGGTGAAGTTCTCCAGCTGGTCGTTGTTGGCCTTCAGCCGGAGCATCGACTTCGGGGTGAAGACGATCAGCGGCTTGTGGTGCGGGTTGTGCACCTGCCACCGCAGCAGGTGGAAGTAGTTCGACGGCAGCGTCGGCATGGCGACCGTCATGTTCTGGTCCGCGCACATCTGGAGGAAGCGCTCGATCCGGGCCGAGGAGTGGTCCGGGCCCTGGCCCTCGTAGCCGTGCGGCAGGAGGAGGGTGACGCCGGAGGTCTGGCCCCACTTCATCTCCGCGGCCGAGATCAGCTCATCGATCGCGGACTGGGCGCCGTTGGCGAAGTCGCCGAACTGCGCCTCCCACATCACCAGCGAGTCCGGGCGGGCCAGCGAGTAGCCGTACTCGAAGCCCATCGCCGCGTACTCGGAGAGGAGGGAGTCGTAGACCGTGAAGCGGGCCTGGTCCTCGGAGAGGTAGAGCAGCGGGGTGTAGTCCTGGCCGGTCTTGCGGTCCACCAGCACCGCGTGCCGCTGGCCGAAGGTGCCGCGGCGGCTGTCCTGGCCGGCCAGCCGCACCGGGTGGCCCTCCATCAGCAGCGAGCCGACGGCCAGGGCCTCGCCCATCGCCCAGTCGATGGTGCCGTCCTCGATCATCGCCGCCCGGCGCTGCAGCTGCGGCAGCAGGCGCGGGTGGACGGTCAGCCAGTCCGGCAGGTTGACCTGCGACTCGGCGATCCGCTTGGCGACCTCGGCGGAGATGCCGGTCTGCACCGAGACCGGGAAGTTCGCCTGCGGGCGCTCGGTGGCGGCCGGCAGCGGGGCGGCGGTCGCCTCCCGGACCTCGGCGAAGACCTTCTCCAGCTGGTCCTGGTAGTCCTTCAGGGCCTGCTCGGCCTCTTCCAGGGTGATGTCGCCGCGACCGATCAGGCCCTCGGTGTACAGCTTGCGCACCGAGCGCTTGGCGTCGATCAGGTCGTACATCTGCGGGTTGGTGAAGGAGGGGTTGTCGGCCTCGTTGTGACCGCGGCGGCGGTAGCAGATGAGGTCGATGACGACGTCCTTGTTGAACGCCTGGCGGAACTCGAAGGCCAGCCGGGCCACCCGGACCACGGCCTCCGGGTCGTCGCCGTTCACGTGGAAGATCGGAGCCTCGACCATCCGCGCCACGTCGGTGGCGTAGGTGGAGGAGCGGGCCGCGGTCGGTGGGGCGGTGAAGCCCACCTGGTTGTTGACCACCACGTGGACGGTGCCGCCGGTGCGGTAGCCGCGCAGCTGCGACATGTTGAGGGTCTCGGCCACCACGCCCTGGCCCGCGAAGGCCGCGTCGCCGTGGATCTGCAGCGGGAGGACGGTGAAGGCGGTGCCGGCCTTGTCGAGGATGTCCTCCTTGGCCCGGGCGATGCCCTCGACCACCGGGTCGACGGTCTCCAGGTGGGAGGGGTTCGCGGCCAGGGTGACCTTGATCTGGTCGCCGTTCTGGCCGGTGAAGCTGCCCTCCTGGCCCAGGTGGTACTTCACGTCGCCGGAGCCGTGCATCGACTTCGGGTCGAGGTTGCCCTCGAACTCGCGGAAGATCTGGGCGTAGGACTTGCCGACGATGTTGGCCAGCACGTTGAGGCGGCCCCGGTGGGCCATCCCCATCACGGCCTCGTCCAGCTTCTGGCTCGCGGCCGAGTCCAGCAGCGCGTCCAGCAGCGGGATCAGCGACTCGCCGCCCTCCAGCGAGAACCGCTTCTGGCCGACGTACTTGGTCTGCAGGAAGGTCTCGAAGGCCTCGGCGGCGTTCAGCCGGCGGAGGATCCGCAGCTGCTCCTCGCGCTCCGGCTTGTCGAAGCCGCGCTCCACCCGGGCCTGGATCCAGCGGCGCTGCTTGGGGTCCTGGATGTGCATGTACTCGATGCCGGTGGTCCGGCAGTACGAGTCGCGCAGCACGCCGAGGATGTCCCGGAGCTTCATGGTGGCGTGGCCGGCGAAGCCGCCGACCGCGAACTCCCGCTCCAGGTCCCACAGGGTGAGGCCGTGGGCGATGACGTCCAGGTCGGGGTGCTTCCGCTGCTTGTACTCCAGCGGGTCGGTGTCCGCCATCAGGTGGCCGCGCACCCGGTAGGAGTGGATGAGCTCCATCACCCGGGCGGTCTTGTTCACGTCGTTGTCGTGGGACGCGGCCACGTCGGTCGCCCAGCGCACCGGCTCGTAGGGGATGCGCAGCGACTCGAAGAGCTTGTCGTAGAACTCGTCCTCGCCCAGCAGCAGCTGGTGGATCGCGCGCAGGAACTCGCCGGAGGCGGCGCCCTGGATGATCCGGTGGTCGTAGGTCGAGGTCAGCGTCATCACCTTGGAGACGCCCAGGCGGTTCAGGGTCTCCTGCGAGGTGCCCTGGAACTCGGCCGGGTACTCCATGGCGCCGACGCCGAGGATGGTGCCCTGGTTGGGCATCAGCCGCGGGACGGAGTGGACGGTGCCGATGCCGCCGGGGTTGGTGAGGGAAGCGGTCACCCCGGAGAAGTCGTCCATCGTCAGCTTGTTCTGCCGGGCCCGGCGGACGATGTCCTCGTACGCCTGCCAGAAGCCGAAGAAGTCGAGCGTCTCCGCCTTCTTGATGGCGGCCACCACCAGCTGCCGGTCGCCGTTCGGCTTCACCAGGTCGATGGCCAGGCCCAGGTTGACGTGCTCCGGCTTCACCAGGGTCGGCTTGCCGTCCTTCACCTGGTAGCTGTGGTTCATCGTCGGCATCGCCTTCAGCGCCTGCACCATCGCGTAGCCGATGATGTGGGTGAAGGAGACCTTGCCGCCGCGAGCGCGCTTCAGGTGGTTGTTGATCACGATCCGGTTGTCGATCAGCAGCTTCGCCGGGACGGCGCGCACGCTGGTCGCGGTCGGCATCGTGAGGGAGGCGTCCATGTTGGCCGCCACCGCCTTGGCCGGGCCCCGGAGGGCCACGAGCTCCGGACCGGCGGGGGTCTCTGCTTCGGCAGTGGACGGCGTGGATGCCACGGTCTTGCTGTCCCTATTCGTCGAGTTCACGTGCTGTGCAACGGAGTTGGCGCTCGGAGTGGGCGGCACCGGCGCGGCCGGTGCCGGCGGGGCGGGGCCGGCGCGGGCACGGAGGCCGCGGCCGGTGCTGCCGCCGCCGGAGCGGGGCCGGGGTGGGGCCGCCGCGGGAGCCGCGGCGGGTGCGGCCGGGGCCGCCGGCGAGGCGTCCGTCGCGGGGGACTGCGCGGGGCTCGGGTCCGGGGTGGTCACCTCGGTCCCCGGCTTGTAGTCGGCGAAAAAGTCCCACCAGGCTCGGTCTACTGAATTCGGATCCTGGAGGTACTGCTGGTAGATCTCGTCGACCAGCCACTCGTTGGGGCCGAAACCGGACCCGGGCGACTGTTGGTCGTGCGGTGCTTGCGACGAGGTGCTCGAGGTATGGGGGGACTGTGGCGACACGGCGGCAACCGCCCTCTTCCGCTTCCTGAAGTTGGTGGACAGCGGAAAACAAGGCTACGCCCCTGACAGTGATCCTCGCAGGCCTGGACGGCCCAGCGTCGCCCATCTCACAGTGATCCCGGGAAGATTGGCGCGAAAACAGCGTTAGACGGGGCTCGCGTGGGGGCATGGTGTCGGATTGCCCGTTCCGGGCCGCCAACAGAATTGCCCGCAAAACGGGCAATCGGCACGAAATTGCGAGGCGTGGGTCGTAAGCCGATGCGAACTTCGGCCCTCTGGCGCGGTTTGTCGCAATCCTGCGTCAATCCTGTCCAGGCAGGCTACCCGGCAGAGTGACCTGGATCCGGCAACCGACCGGCGACTCCGCGACCCGGATCGTGCCGCCGTGGAGATCCACCGCCCAGCGGGCGATGGCCAGGCCGAGGCCGGTGCCACCGTCGCTGCCGGGGCCGGCCGCGGTGGTCGCGGTGCCGCTGCGGAACCGTTCGAAGACCTTGACCCGGTCCTCCTCGGGGATGCCCGGGCCCTGGTCCAGCACCTCCAGGCGGAGGCTGCCGGGGGCCGAGCCGAGATCCCCGGCCTGGGCGAAGACCGAGACCGTGCCGTTCTCCGGACTGTGCTTGCAGGCGTTGTCCACCAGGTTGGCCACCACCTGGTGGAGCCGCTCCGGGTCGGCGACGGCCGAGAGCCCCGGGGCGACGTGCAGCTCCAGCGTCACGTCGGTACGGCGGCGGCTGGCGCCGGCCGAGGTGGAGCCGTCCACCGTGAGCCCGCGCAGCACGCCCGCCAGGAACGGCTCGACCTCGAACTCCTTGGCGTCCAGCGGCACCACGCCGTTGTCCAGCCGGGAGAGGTCGAGGAGGTGGGCGACCAGCCGGCCGAGCCGGTCGGTCTGCTCCAGCGCGGCCGCCAGGTTCTGCGGCTCCGGGCGGACCACGCCGTCCACCACGTTCTCCAGCACCGCGTGGAGGGCGGCGATGGGGGTCCGCAGTTCGTGGCTGACGTTGGCGATCAGCTCGCGCCGGTGCCGGTCGGCGGCCTCCAGGTCGGCGGCCATCCGGTTGAAGGTGTCGGCGAGCTCGCCGACCTCGTCCCGGGAGGAGGTGCGGACCCGGCGGGTGTAGTCGCCGGAGGCCATCGCGCGGGCGGCGGCGGTCATGTCGCGCAGCGGCGCGGTCATCCCGTGCGCCAGCAGCTGGGTGAGGAGGAGGGAGGCCACCACCGAGAAGACCATGATGATCTGGATCTGGGTGGAGGAGTTCAGGGCGACGACCACCATCAGCGTCGAGATGCAGACGGAGGCGATCACCAGCGCGCCCAGCTTGGCCTTGATCGACCGCATCGGGTCGAGGGGGCGGAGGTCCGCCCAGAGCCGGCCGCCGCCGCGGGCCAGCGCGCGGCCCAGCCGCGGGACGGCCGGTTGCGGCGCTCGGCCGCGACCGCCGCGGCGCTGTGGACGAGGGCCCGGCCGATCCGGCGTCCGCCGTCCCAGGCCCGGCCGACGCGGCGGCCGCCTCGGATGGTCAGGGTGCGGACCGGCGCCGCGATCGGGGCGGGGGCCGGGGCCGGAGCGGAGGCCGGGGCCGGAGCGGAGGCGGCGGCGGGCGCCGCGGTGGTGCCCCGGCCGGGGCCCTTTCCGGCGCCCCGGCGTCCTGGCCCGGCTCGGCGTCCGTCGCCCGCGGGGCGGGGACGGACCCGCCGGCCTCGGGCGGTGTCACGGGTGACCGCAGCGGTCCGCGGACCGCCGCCGTCCCGGCCGTGGTCGGGCCGCCGGCCGCCGGGCCGGGCTTCCCCGGGCGGTCGGGCTCGGGGCCGGAGACCGCCGGGGCGGACAGCGCCGAGGCGGGCGCCGCCGCCGGCTCGCGGGAGGGCTGGCGCGGGATCGCCGGGAGGTCGTCTTCCGACCGCCCCGGGAGGGGGTTCGCATTCATGGTGGGGAGTGCCCCGTCGGAGGTGAGGGGCTCGCGGCGCGGGGCTGCGGGCGCCGGCGCGAGGGGCGTGGGCGCCGGCGCATCGCGGCGGGGGAAGGGGTCGCTGGTGCTCTGCTGCTGCCGAGTCAGGTGGTCCTGAGACGTCATCGCCCCTCCCGTCCGCTTGCTTCCGCTCTACCGGTTCACGGGGTCGGCGCCTCAAGGGCGTAGCCGACACCGTGGACGGTGCGGATCCAGCTCGCGCCGATCTTCCGCCGCAGCGCCTTCACATGCGAGTCCACAGTGCGGGTTCCGGACGCGTCGGTCCAGTCCCACACCTCGGCGAGGAGCTGCTCGCGGGTGAGCACCGCGCGCGGCTGCTGGGCCAGGCAGGCCAGCAGGTCGAACTCGGTGGGGGTGAGGTGGACGTCGTTGCCGGAGACCCGGACCCGGCGCTGGACGTGGTCGATCTCCAGGTCGCCGAGGCGCAGCGTGCCGCCCACCGGCGTACGCGCGGCCAGCTGGGCCCGCTCGACGCGGCGGAGCAGGACGTTGACCCGGGCCGCCAGCTCACGCATGGAGAACGGCTTGGTCATGTAGTCGTCGGCGCCGACGCCCAGCCCGACCAGCATGTCGGTCTCGTCGTCCCGGGCCGTCAGCATCAGCACCGGAACCGGGCGCTGGGCCTGGATCCGGCGGCAGACCTCGAGGCCGTCGAAGCCGGGCAGCATCACGTCCAGGACGACGAGGTCGGGTTGCCAGGTCTGGAAGCAGTCGACCGCGGTCGGACCGTCGTGTGAGACGGCGACCCGGAAGCCCTCGGCGCCCAGTCGGGCGGCGATGGACTCGGCTATGGTCGGCTCGTCCTCCACGACCAGGACTCGACGCTGCGAGCCGAGCCCGCTCACTTCCTGCGCCTGTTGCATATCTGTCACGGTCACGCCACCGCCCCCAGGGCTTCGATCCGCGACCGGCTCGGCTCGCCGATCGGGATCGGATTGTCGCTGTTTGAACTGCTCTTGGATGAGTGCTGACTGCTGCGTTGTCGGAATACAGCTGTGCCCGGGTCTTCCTCCCGGCGCCGCTTCACGGGCCTCCCGCGGTGCGGAGCGGGCGGCACGGGCCGAAACCTTACCGGTCGTTCATGACGTTTGTGACGCCAGGTACACGACATCGGGCGTTCCTCTCACCACGGGGACATCGAGGCGACGCACTGTGATGAAACGGGCACGCAACCGTGCCTCGAACCCGGGCGAGTCGGACGCCGACCATACGGCCAGAACCGCTCCCGGGGCCATGGTGCGCTCCAGCAACGCGAGTCCTTCCTCACCATAGAGGCCGAGGTTGCCGTCTGTGACCGTCCAGTCGGGACCGTTGTCGATGTCCAGGGCGAGCGCCTCGTAACGCTCCTCCGTGGTGCGGAGGTGATCCAGCAGGTCGGCATGGGCGATCCCTACCCGGGTATCGGCGAGTGCAAGACCGGAGATTCGGGAGAACGGCGCATACGGGGCGCGGTCGGCCGCCCGGTGCCAGTCGATCACCGCCTTCTCGCGCTCCACCACGGTGATCCGCGACCACCGCTCGTCGGCCGCCGCCTCGGCGAGGGAGAAGCCGACGCCGAGCCCGCCGATCAGCAGCCGCGGGCCGCCGGCGGCGGGCCCGGCCTCGGGCCCGGCCTCGGCCTCGGGCCCGGCCTCGGCCTCGGGCCCGGAGCAGTCGGCGTGCTCGCCGAGGGCGTCGGCCGCGGCGCGGACCAGCAGGCGTTCGGAGCGGCCGTCCGAGGTGTCCATCAGGAAGCAGCCGTTGGCGATGATCTGCAGCAGCCCGTCCTGGCGCCGCAGCACCACCTCGCCGTACGGGCCCTCCCTGCGGTCCAGGATCTCGGGGGCCCCCGGTTCGGCCGGTGGCTGCTGACGGGGCGTCGTCTCTTGCGGGAACGGCATCGGGTCGCTCGGGCTCCTTCCACTCCTCGTCACCTGCCGGTGGCCACCCGCCGTGGGGAGGTTCTCTCCGGATTCCCACCTGCGAGACCCCGGCGCGTGGTGGTGACGACCGGCCTGTGCTGGTACATCCTGGTCGTCTTCGCGGCGGCGGGTCCAGTGGCCGCCCGCGGCGGGGCGGGCGGCGGGGCGGCGGCGGACCAGAGGGGAGAGACGGAGCGGGGCGATGGGACTCGGGGTGTCGGAGACGGAACGGCGGGGCCGGTGGCGCGGGCTGCCGGGCGCCCTGCCCGGGCCGCTCACCGCCCCCTTCACCTACTGCTACCTGGCGGTTCTGCTGGCCGGCTCGCTCTACCAGGTCTTCGGCCCGCCGGAGCGGGTGCACGCGATGCTCTCCGACTCCAGCTCGGACGCCGCCAACCTGCTCCAGCGGCCCGAGGTCGCGCTGGCCGCCAGCGCGCTGTGGACGGCCGAGCCGGCCGCGGTATGGCCGGCGTACCTGCTGGTGTTCCTGCTGACGGTGGCTCAGTTGGAGCGCCGGCTCGGCTGGCTGCGCACCCTCGCGGTGTTCGCGGCCGGACATGTGGTGGCCACCCTGGCCACCGAGGTGCCGATAGCCCTGGCGGTGGCCACCGGCGGGCTGGCGCCGGGGGCGCTGCACCGGATCGACCTCGGGGTCAGCTACGGGGTGCTGGCCTGCCTCGGGGCGCTGGCCGCGCTGGTGCCGCTGCGCAGGCAGGGCCGGATGGTCGGGGTCGGGATCGCCGCGGTGGTGGCGGCCTCGCTCTTCGGGCACTCCTCGGTGGCCGCGATCGGCCATCCGCTGGCCTACCTGGTCGGGGTGCTGTTCTGGCCGACGGTGCGGCGCTGGGCGGTGCGGCGGCAGGTGGCGATCGCTCAGAGCGAACAAATGCCCAGGAACAAGTGAGGGTGGGTTCTTCTTTAGTCAGGGTGACTCAACTTCCCTTACTGAGGAGAGATCATGGCTTCGGCTTCCACCGCACTCACCCTGCCCGTTCTCCCGCTCGACGGCGAGGCCGTCCTGCCGGGCATGGTGGTGCCGCTGGAGCTCTCGGATCCGGAGGTCCGGGCGGCCGTCGAGGCCGCTCAGGCCGCGGCGCGGAGTTCCGGCCCGGGGCATCCGGGACGGGCACCGGGGATCAGTTCGCCGAGTTCCAGCCGCAGGGGGCGGGTGCTGCTCGTCCCCCGCACCGACGGCGAGTACGGGCCGATCGGCACCCTCGCCCTGATCGACCAGGTCGGCCGGCTGGCCGGCGGGGAGAGCGCCGCCCTGGTGCGCGGCGTCCGCCGGCTGCGGATCGGCGCCGGGACCACCGGGCCCGGTGCCGCCCTCTGGGTCGAGGCGACGACCGTGGACGAGCCCGTCCCCGAGCCGCTGCCGGGCGCGGTCGCCGAGCTCGTCCGCGAATACAAGGCGCTGACCGAGACCTGGCTGCAGAAGCGCGGGGCCTGGCAGGTCGTCGACCGGGTCGAGCAGATGAACGACCCCGGCGAGCTCGCCGACAACCTCGGCTACGCGCCCTTCCTCGGCGGCGAGGAGAAGGTCGAGCTGCTGGGCCTGACCGACCCGGTGGCGCGGCTGAGGCGCGCCCTGGAGCTGCTGCGCGAGCACCTGGCCGAGGAGGACGTGGCGGAGAGCATCCGCAAGGACGTCCAGGAGGGCATGGACAGGCAGCAGCGCGAGTTCCTGCTGCGGCGCCAGCTGGACGCCGTGAAGAAGGAGCTCTCCGAGCTCAACGGCGACGGTGAGGGCGGCAGCGAGGAGGAGGACTACCGGGCCCGGGTCGAGGCCGCCGACCTCCCCGAGAAGGTGCGGGAGGCCGCGCTCAAGGAGGTCGACAAGCTGGAGCGGTCCAGCGACGCCTCGCCGGAGGGCTCCTGGATCCGCACCTGGCTGGACACCGTCCTGGAGCTGCCGTGGAATGAGCGGACCGAGGACGCGTACGACATCGCGGGCGCGCGGGCCGTGCTGGACGCGGACCACGCGGGGCTGAGCGACGTCAAGGAGCGGATCGTCGAGTACCTGGCGGTGCGGAAGCGCCGGCAGGACAAGGGGCTCGGGCTGGTCGGCGGTCGGCGCGGAGGCGCCGTGCTCGCTCTGGTCGGGCCGCCCGGAGTCGGCAAGACCTCGCTCGGCGAGTCGGTGGCGCGGGCCATGGGGCGGAAGTTCGTCCGGGTCGCGCTCGGCGGCGTGCGCGATGAGGCGGAGATCCGCGGGCATCGGCGCACCTACGTGGGCGCGCTGCCGGGGCGGATCGTGCGGGCGATCAAGGAGGCCGGGTCGATGAACCCGGTGGTGCTCCTCGACGAGATCGACAAGGTGGGCTCCGACTACCGGGGCGACCCCGCGGCGGCCCTGCTTGAGGTGCTGGACCCGGCGCAGAACCACACCTTCCGGGACCACTACCTGGAGGTCGAACTCGACCTGAGCGACGTGGTCTTCCTGACCACCGCCAACGTGCTGGAGGCCATCCCGGAGGCGCTGCTCGACCGGATGGAGCTGGTGCGGCTGGACGGGTACACCGAGGACGAGAAGGTCGTCATCGCCCGGGACCACCTGCTGCCGCGCCAGGTCGAGCGGGCGGGGCTCGGCGCCGACGAGGTGTCCGTGGAGGAGGACGCGCTCAGGAAGCTGGCCGGGGAGTACACCCGGGAGGCCGGGGTGCGGAACCTGGAGCGGGCCGTGGCGCGGATCCTGCGGAAGGTCGCCGCGGAGAGCGAACTGGGGACGGGCGAGCTGCCGCGCGTCGTCGGGGCGGACGACCTGCGCGGGCTGATCGGCCGGCCGCGGTTCACGCCGGAGGCGGCGCAGGAGCCGGGCGAGCGGCGGACCGGGGTGCCGGGGGTCGCGACCGGACTGGCCGTGACCGGGGCCGGCGGCGACGTGCTGTACATCGAGGCGTCGCTGGCCGACTCGGAGACCGGGGCCACCGGGCTGCAGCTGACCGGGCAGCTGGGCGACGTGATGAAGGAGTCCGCGCAGATCGCGCTCTCCTACCTGCGGTCGCGGGGAGCGGAGCTGGAGCTGCCGGTGACCTCGCTGCGGGAGCGCGGGATCCATCTCCACGTGCCGGCCGGCGCCGTGCCGAAGGACGGGCCGAGCGCCGGTGTGACGATGACCACCGCGCTGGCCTCGCTGCTCAGCGGGCGGCGGGTGCGGGCCGATGTGGCGATGACCGGTGAGGTCTCGCTGACCGGCCGGGTGCTGCCGATCGGCGGCGTCAAGCAGAAGCTGCTGGCGGCGGACCGGGCGGGGATCAGCACCGTGCTGATCCCGGCGCGGAACGAGGCGGATCTGGACGACGTGCCGGCCGAGGTGCTGGAGCGGCTGACCGTCCATGCGGTCTCCGATGTGCGGCAGGTGCTGGAGCTGGCGCTGGAGCCGGCGGGGGCGTCGTCCTCGGCGGCGGCCGAGCGGGTGGCCGCGTAGGCGCGGAGCGCTGGGGCGGGCGGGTTGGGGTTCTCCCCGCCCGCCCGCCCCTTTTCTGCGTCCCGGCCCTGCTCGGCTACCAGGGGTGGGGCGGGGGCGCGGTCGCCGGGTGCGGGGCGGTGGTGGGCTGGGCGCGCAGTTCCCCGCGCCCCTGACCGGCGCCCTCGGCGCCGCGTTCGGCGCGTGGGCCTGTGCCTTCCGCGCTGCGGCCCGGTTTGGGGCGTCGGGTCAGGAGGACGGCCAGGGTCGAGAGGGTGGCGAAGGCCAGCCGGATCAGGCCCTGGACGGGGGAGTGGGGGAGGGCCAGCGAGGTCCCGTACAGGATGAGGAGGGCCACCCAGCTGTACCAGGGGACCAGGCGGCGCTGGCCGATCGCATCCCAGAGGAGGGTGCCGAGGAGCACCGAGGCGCTGTAGTAGGTGTAGACGCTGGGGTCGAGGGCGATCCGGGCGTTCGCGGAGACCAGGACCACCGCCGGCCAGTGGCCGCGGCGGACCGCCAGCGCGCCCAGCAGGAAGCCCAGCAGGACCTGGGCCGGGCGGTCCCAGGACGGCGTGCCGGGGTCGTGGACGCCGAGCCAGCGGAGCGAGGACGCCGGCTGGTTGGGGATCGCGTACCTCGCCGCCGCGAAGGAGTGGATGTCGCCGAGGTAGAACGGCAGCCAGGCGGCGCCGATCAGAGTCACCGTCAGCACCGCGCTGCGCAGCCGCTGTTCCCGGGGGAGGGCGAGGAGGAGGGCCAGGAAGGGCAGCGCCCAGGGCTTGGAGTCGACCGCCAGCGCGAGGAAGACGGCGGTGCCGGCCGCGTGGCCGGAGACCAGGCGGCGCACCGCGAGGGTGGTGAAGAAGAGCGCCAGGACGTCGTCGAGGTGGGCGAAGCGGACCGACACCTCGACCCACATCGGGACGAAGGCCGCTCCCGCGATCAGGATCCGCTGCTGGAGGCGGTGGTGGTTGGTGCCGGTGCCGCGGTAGTAGTGGGCCGCGGTGCGGCCGACCACGATCAGCATGGCCAGGCCGAGGCCGGACATCACCGCCTCGGCGAGGGTCTCGCCGAGGCCCGGGCGGAACGGGGAGAAGATTCCGGCTGCGAGAAAACTCACGGGGCCGATCTGCAACTCCGGGTGGTTCGCGT
This sequence comes from Phaeacidiphilus oryzae TH49, assembly GCF_000744815.1. NCBI lineage: Bacteria > Bacillati > Actinomycetota > Actinomycetes > Kitasatosporales > Streptomycetaceae > Phaeacidiphilus > Phaeacidiphilus oryzae. The sequence continues at coordinate 2,667,470 of NZ_JQMQ01000005.1, read as the reverse complement.
ACAGCGCCAGTCCGCCGCCAGGCGCGCCGAAGAGCAGTTGCTGACCGGACCTGAGGTAGTGCCAGGAGACGCCGCCGTGGCGCTCGGCTATCGCGAACCACACCGCCGCCCAGACCGAGAGGAGGGCGATGTGGCGGCGTATCGGGCTGCCGGCGAGCCGTCCGGTGGCTCGGGGGTCGGCGGGATTCGTATGCCTCACGCTCCGCTCTGCGCAGGGGAGTCGGGACGGTTGGGACGGGCGGTGACGGTGGGGGGCGTGCGGATGACGGGTGGACGCCCAGTGGACGGTATCGCGAACGTATCGAGCCGAGGGCGGGCGGCATCGTAGGGGCGGCTGGTAAGAAGGCGGTGGGGGTAGGTTGGTCGGCGGCCTGCCGGAAGCTGCAAGAATGCGGGGTCCGACCGGCCGACAGGGCGGACCGAGCGATCGAGGTGGAGAGAGCGTTGGAGGACGCCACGCGCCGCAGGAACACGGAGCTGGTGCTGGTCGTCGTGGCCGTGCTGGCCTCGCTGTTCGCGGAGGCCGACGCGGAGTTGGCGCTGAACGGCTCGCTGGGGGGCGGGTTCGCGACGACCGGTCTCGGCCTGGGCGCTCTGGCGCTGCTGATGCACCTCGCGGTGCGGAAGTGGGCCAAGTACGCGGATCCCCTGATCCTGCCGATCGCGGTGCTGCTGAGCGGGCTCGGGCTGATGATGATCCATCGCCTGGACAGCTCGTACGCGAAGTTCTGGGCCGGGACGCAGGAGGCGCCGCCCGAGGCGGGCAGCCAGATGCAGTGGACGGTCATCGCGGCGGTGCTCTTCGTCGGCGTGATCGTCTTCCTCAAGCACCACCGCTCGCTGCAGCGCTACACCTACGTCACGATGGCGGTCTCGCTGGTGCTGCAGATGGCCCCGGCGTTCTTCCCGGGGATCTACGGCGCCAAGCGGTGGATCATGATCGGCCCGCTGAGCTTCGAACCCGACGAGTTCACCAAGATCGGCATCATCGTCTTCTTCGCCAGCTATCTGATGGCCAACCGGGACGCCCTGGCGCTGGTCGGCAAGAAGGTCTGGGGCATCAGCTTCCCGCGGATGCGCGACCTCGGCCCGCTGCTGGTGATCTGGGCGATCTCGCTGCTGATCCTGATCTTCGAGGTCGACCTCGGTACCTCGCTGATCATCTTCGGCATCTTCATCGTGATGCTGTACGTGGCCACCGAACGCACCGGATGGGTGCTCATCGGCCTGGTGCTGGCGGTCGTCGGCGGAGGCGCGGTCGGTGCCACCTCCTCGCACGTGGGCCAGCGCGTCACGGCCTGGCTGCATCCGATGGACGTGTTCCGGCACGGCTCCAACGTGACCTCGGACCAGGCCGCGCAGGCGCTCTTCGCCCTCGGCCACGGCGGATTCCTCGGCACCGGGCTCGGCAAGGGCCAACCCTGGCTGATCGGCTTCGCCGGACGCAGCGACTGGATCCTCGGCGCCTTCGGCGAGGAGCTCGGCACCTGCGGGCTGATGGCCATGCTGCTGCTGTACTTCCTGCTGGCGCAGCGGAGCTGGAAGTCCGCGATCACCCTCAACGACCCGTTCGGGAAGCTGCTCGGCACCGGCCTCGCGGTGGTGCTGGTGCTGCAGGTGTTCGTGGTGGCCGGCGGCGTCATCGGGCTGATCCCGGAGACCGGGAAGGCGCTGCCGTTCCTCGCCTACGGTGGATCGGCGACGGTGGCCAACTGGCTGGTGGTGGCCTTGATGATCAAGGTCAGCGACGCCGCAGGGAAGATCGAGCTGGAGCCGGCCCCGGACCCGGCGGAGACGATGACCGTCTCCACCGCGGAGATCCGGGCCCATATGGCGGAGAACCAGGGCTCCTAGCGGCCGGCCCCGGGGGCGGGGCCGGCCGGGGTCAGCGGAAGACGCCGGTGTGGCCCAGGGAGTACCGGCCCGGCTGGGGATAGACGCAGAGGCCGTGCGGGCCGGCGCCGACCGGGATCTTCTTGATCAGCTTTCCGTTCGTGGTGTCGATCGCGTACACCACCGAGTTGTAGCGGCCGGAGAGCCAGAGGACCTTGCCGTCGGTGGAGACGCCGCCCATGTCCGGGCTGCCGCCGCCGGGCAGGTGCCACTTGGCGGTCAGCCTGCCGGTGGCGAAGTCGAGGACCGAGATCGAGCCCTCGCCGCGGTTGGAGATGTAGAGGGACTTGGCGTCCCGGCTGACGTAGAGGCCGTGCGCGCCCTTGCCGGTGTACAGCAGGGTGGGCTTGGCGAAGGTGTCCCCGTTCAGCCGCCAGACGCCGTTGGCGGTCATGTCGGCGATGTAGAAGGTGCGGCCGTCCGGGGAGAGCTTCACGTCCTGCGGCATGGCGTGCGCCTCGGGCAGCTTCTGCTTGCCGACCACCCGCATCCGCTCGGTGTCCACCTTGAGCAGGTCGCCGGAGAACTCGCAGGAGACGATGAAGTAGCGGCCGTTGGGCGAGAAGTCGGCGTGGTTGACCCCGCCGCACTGCGAGGGGACGGCCTTGACCACCCGCATGGTGTGGGCGTCCCGGAAGACGATCTGGCGGTCGTTGGACGCCATGACGATGGCGTACTTGCCGTCCGGGGTGAAGTAGAGGTTGTACGGGTCGTGGACGGAGACCGGCTTGCCGGCCTTGCCGGTGGCCGGGTTGATCGGGGTCAGGCTGTTGCCGAGGTCGTTGTTGACCCACAGGGTCTTGAGGTCCCAGGAGGGGACGACGTGCTGCGGCTCGCGGCCGACCCTGAGGGTGTAGAGGACCTTGTAGGTCGCCGGGTCGATGACGGTGACCGTGTTGGACTCGGTGTTGGGGACGTAGATCCGGTTCGGGAAGCTCCGGACGGTCGGGGAGAGCCGGTCGGCGGCGTCGGCCGCGTAGATGTTGTTCGGGTCCAGGAGAGGCGGCATCCCGGGGAGCGCCGCGTCCGAGCCGCCGGCGGGCGAGGCGGCGGAGGCCGGCGCGGACGGAGGGGCGGCCGTGGCGGAACTGCTCGCGCCGGAGTCGATCGCCTGCTGGTGGCCGGGGCTCGCACTGCACCCGGAGAAGGCCAGGACGCAGGTGGCGGCGGCGGTGGCGGCGAGGACGAGGCGGCGGGCGGGGTTCACTTGAACAGCTCCGTGGTGGTGACGGCGCGGAGTCCGCGCTGATGCAGACCGTCGAGGATTCGGGGGAGTGCGGTGACCGTTCCAGAGTGGCCGAAGTGCATGCTGACGATCGACCCGGGACGGGCCTTCTGGAGGACGGTGCGGACCACGGCGTCCGGGCCGGGGTCCGTGTAGTCCAGTGAGTCGACGTCGTAGCCGAGGCAGTGGCGGTAGCCGACGCGGGCCGCCTGGGCGGCCACCGTGGTGGTGCAGTCCGTCGCCTGGGAGGGGCGGAACCAGCGGCCGATGGAGCCGGTGAGCCGGTGGAGGCGGGAGGCGCAGTCGGCGATCTCGGCGTAGGCGCGGGGGGCGGGGAGCGACGAGATGTCGATGTGGTGCTGGGTGTGGTTGCCCAGCTCGTGGCCGCCGGACAGGATGCGGTGGGCCATCTGGGGCTGGGCGTCCAGCCAGCTGCCGACGGCGAGGACGGTGAGACGGGCGCCGGCGCGCTCGGCCTCGGCGAGGAGGGCGGTGGCGACGGCGGGGTCGCCCTGGCCGTGGAAGGTGAGGGCCACGGCGTGGGTGGTGCGGGGGCCGGTGTGGAGGTGGAAGGGGAGGGCGTCCTCCCCGGCGGCCGGGGTGGGGGAGGCAGGGGCGGACGCCGGGGACGCGGAGGCGGTCCGACGTGCCGTCACCGACTCGTGGCTGCTCTGGTCGCTCTGGCCGCCGGAATCGCAGGCGGCGAGGGTGGTGAGGGCGGCGGGGGCGAGGGCGGCTGCGCGGAGGAGGGTGCGGCGGGGGGTCGTCACCATCCGAGCGTAAGGGTGTGCGGGCGGGCGGGCGCGTTTCGCGCGGGGGATCTCGTTCCTCCGGGTGAGAGCGACAGTTGACGATGCGTTGGTGACGTGGATCTTTCGCCGCGGCCCCGATCTTCACCGTTTCCGGGGGGCGGCGGGGCGGCGGGGCGGCGGGCGTTGCCGGGTGGGGCGTCGTAGTGGGCTGGGCGCGCAGTTCCCCGCGCCCCTTTATGGCGCCTGCGGCGCGGGGGCGGCGGCGCGGCGGGGCGGCGGGCGTTGCCGGGTGGAGCGACGTAGTGGGCTGGGCGCGCAGTTCCCCGCGCCCCTTTATGGCGCCTGCGGCGCGGGGGCGGCGGCGGCTCGGCGGGGCGGCGGGCGTTGCCGGGTGGGGCGTCGTAGGGGGCTGGGCGCGCAGTTCCTCGCGCCCCTTTGTGCGCTTGCGGTGCGGGGTGGGGGCTAGGGCGTCGTGTTCACGCGGAGCCAGTTCTCGACCTCGGCCACGTGGACGGCGGCGGCCGCTCTCGCGGCCTCGGGGTCGCGGGCGGCGAGGGCGGCGTGGATGCGGGCGTGCTCGGCCCGGGTGCGGGCGAAGGCGCCCTCCTCCTGGTAGCCGCGCCAGACGCGGGCGCGGAAGGTGCGGTTGGAGAGGCCCTCGATGATCGCCGCGAGGGTCTCGTTGCCGGCCGCGGCGACCACCGAGCGGTGGAAGTCGAGGTCATGGGCGAGGATCGCGTCCGGATCGTCGGTGGCCTCCATCGCGGCCAAGTGGTCGGCCACATCGGACAGTTGGGAGTCGTCGATGCGGGCCGCGGCCATCGCCGTCGCGGCGGACTCGAGGATCCTGCGGACCTCCAGGAGCTCGACCAGGCGCGGCCCGCGCGAGATCTCGGCGACCACGCCGAAGGTCTCCAGCAGGTCGCCGGCCTCCAGACGGGTGACGTAGATCCCCGAGCCGTGCCGCGCCTCCAGGACGCCGAGGGCGGTCAGCGCCCGGATGGCCTCCCGCATCGAGGAACGGGAGAGGCCCAGCTGCGCGGCCAGGTCCCGTTCCGTGGGGAGGCGCTGGCCCGGCTCCAGCTCGCCGGCGGCGATCATCGACTTGATCCGCTCGATGGCCCGCTGGGTGACCGAGGGCCGCGGCCCCGGCGCTGGCGGTGCCGGGGGTGGCGCGGCGGCGCCGGAGGCTGGGGGCGGGGTGGTCGCTGAGGTCTTCGGCTGGTCCACGATCCGGAGGGTAGCGGCAGGGAGGTGGTCGGACCAATACCGCCGCAGCAACGTGCAAATCGCGGGAATTTGCTGTCTCGGGGGTGTTGCGCCGCCGAATAGGTCTGATAAGTAATCAGGCGACGGCCCGTCAGATCAACAGAGCTGAACAGATCAACCACTCACCCCTCGACGAGGAGCGGTCAGCATGGTGCGCAGCACAGTGGGCGGCGGCAGAACCGGACGGGGCAGCGCTCGGGTGACCCTCGGCGCCGTCGCGGCCGCCGCGGCCCTGGCGGTCGCCGGTCTCTCCGGCTGCGGGACGACGAACGCCACGGCGGGCGGTTCCGGCGGCAAGAGCGGCGGCACCGGCAAGGTCGGCGTCGACCTGCCGATGCTGACCTCGCCGTTCTGGGAGGCGTACAACAACTACGTCCCGCAGATGGCGAAGAAGCAGGGCGTCGCCATCCTGCCGACGGTCAACTCCAACAACGACCCGGCGCAGCAGATCACCGACATCAACAACCTGGCCAACCAGAGCGTGAAGGGCCTGGTGGTGGCCCCGATCGACAGCAGCGCGATAGCCGCGGGGCTCGACCAGGCCCAGCGCAAGGGCATCCCGGTGGTGGCCGTGGACGTCGCCCCGGACAAGGGCAAGGTCGCGATGGTGGTCCGGGCCGACAACGTCGCGTACGGCCTCAAGGCCTGCGACTACCTCGGACAGCATGTGAAGTCGGGGAAGGTCGTGCAGATCCAGGGCGACCTGGCCTCGGTGAACGGGCGCGACCGCAGTGAGGCCTTCGACAGCTGCGTCAAGAAGAAGTACCCGGGGCTGAAGGTGCTGGAGGTGCCCGCGGCCTGGCAGTCGGACAAGGCGGCCTCCGGGCTCGCCGCGGTGCTCAACGCCAACCCGGACGTCAAGGGCATCTACATGCAGGCCGGCGGGGTGTACCTGGCGCCGACGCTGGAGACCCTGAAGACCAAGGGCCTGCTGAAGCCGGCCGGGCAGGCCGGGCACATCACGATCATCTCCAACGACGGCATCCCGCAGGAGTTCCAGGCGATCCGGTCCGGCCAGATCGACGCAACCGTCTCGCAGCCGGCCGACCTGTACGCGAAGTGGGCGATGTACTACATCCAGGCCGCGATGCAGGGCAAGACCTTCAAGCCCGGCCCGACCGACCACGGCAGCACCATCGTCAAGCTGCCCAACGGCGACCTGGAGGACCAGCTGCCGGCCCCGCTGGTGACCAAGTCCAACGTCGACGACCCCGCGCTGTGGGGCAACACCCTCAAGTCGCAGTGAGTGCGGCGATGAGCGCGGAGGCACCGCGGGCGGAGGCCCCACTGGTGGAGGCCAGCGGGGTCAGCAAGCGGTACGGGTCGACGCTGGCGCTCGCCGACGCCCGGCTGACCGTGCGGGCCGGCGAGTCGCACGCGCTGGTCGGCCGGAACGGCGCCGGGAAGTCCACCCTGGTGCAGATCCTGACCGGGCTCCAGCCCGCCGACACGGGCGAGCTGCGGTTCTCCGGGGAGCCGGCGCCGGCGCTCTCCGACCGGGACGCCTGGCGGCAGCGGGTGGCCTGCGTCTACCAGCGCTCCACGGTGGTGCCCGAACTCACCGTCGCGGAGAACCTGTTCATCAACCGCCAGCCGGTCAACCGCTGGGGCATGATCAGCTGGCGGAGGCTGCGGGCGGACTCCCGGGAGCTGCTGGAGACCTGGGACGTCCACGTCGATCCCGACGCCAGGACCGGCGACCTCAAGGTCGAGGACCGCCAACTCGTCGAGATCGCAAGGGCGTTGAGCCTGGGCGCGCGGTTCATCGTGCTGGACGAGCCGACCGCCCAGCTGGACAACCGGGAGATCGAGCGGCTCTTCGCCAGGATGCGGACCCTCCAGGACTCCGGGGTGACCTTCCTCTTCATCTCCCACCACCTCCAGGAGGTGTACGAGGTCTGCCAGACCGTCACCGTGCTGCGGGACGCCCGCTGGGTGACCACCGCGCCGGTGGCCGAACTGCCCCGGGCCGCCCTGGTGGAGGCGATGGCCGGGGAGGCCGTCGCCGAGGAGCGGCGGGCGGCCGACGAGGTCGCCGGGCGCGGGGACGCGGCGGCGGAGGCGGAGACCCGCCTTGAACTGTCCGGGTTCTCCGGCGAGGGCTTCGATCCGATCGACCTGACGGTGCACCGGGGCGAGGTCGTCGGCCTCGCCGGAAGCAGCGCCAGCGGGAAGATCGAGCTGGCCGAGTCGCTGGTCGGGCTGCGCCGGCCGACCGCCGGCAGGGCCGTGCTGGACGGCCGGGAGCTGCCGTACGGGGACGTGCGGCGGCATCTGGACGCGGGCGTCGGCTGCGTGCCGCGCGACCGGCACCAGCAGGGGCTGGTCAACGGCCTGTCGATCGGCGACAACGCGACCATGACGGTCACCGAGCGGCTGGGCCGGTACGGGCTGGTGGGGACGGGCGCCAAGCGGGCCTTCGCCGCCGACCTGATCCGGCGGCTCGACATCCGCACCGAGGGGCCGGACCAGCCCGTCTCCGACCTCTCCGGCGGCAACCAGCAGAAGGTGGTGATGGCCAGGGCGCTGGCCTCGGACCCCCGGCTGCTGGTGCTGATCAACCCGACCGCGGGGGTGGACGTCCGCTCCAAGGAGTCGCTCCTCGCGCGGATCGACACCGCGCGGGAGGACGGCACGGCGATCGTCGTGGTCTCCGACGAGCTGGACGACCTGCGGCGGTGCGACCGGGTGCTGGTGCTCTTCCACGGGGAGGTCGTCGCCGAGCATACGGCCGGCTGGAACGACCACGAGCTGATCGCGTCGATCGAAGGAGTGGACCGTGGCTGACACCGCGGCCGATACGGCGACCGCCCAGGCGGGCGCGGAGGAGGCCTCCGGCTCCGTCCCGGGCGGGGCCAGGGGCGTACTGCTGCGCAGGGCACGGGAGTTGGCGCTGGTGCCGGCCCTGGTGGTGCTGGTGGTGCTGGGGGCGGTGCTCAACTCGTCGTTCCTGACCCAGGCCAACATCATCTCGATTCTGGGGTCGTCGGCGGCGCTGGCGATGGTGGTGCTGGCGGAGGCGCTGGTGCTGATCGTGGGGAAGATCGACCTGTCGCTGGAGTCGGTGGTCGGGATCGCGCCGGCGATCGGGGCGCTGCTGGTGCTGCCCGCCTCGGAGGCCGGCTGGGGCACCGGATGGCCGTTCATTCTGGCGCTGCTGGCGATCCTGGTGGTCGGCGGGCTGATCGGGGCGTTCAACGGCGTGCTGGCGGTCCGGCTGCGGCTGAACTCCTTCATCGTCACGCTGGCCATGCTGATCGTGCTGCGCGGGCTGCTGGTCGGCGCGACGAAGGGGAAGACCCTCTTCGGGATGCAGAACGGCTTCTTCGCGCTGGCCACGGACACCTTCCTGACGATCCCGCTGTCGGTGTGGCTGGCCGCGGTCTGCTTCGCGGTGGCGGGGGTCTTCCTCCGTTACCACCGGGTCGGGCGCTCGCTCTACGCCATCGGCGGCAACGCGGAGGCGGCCCGGGCGGCGGGGATCCGGGTGGACCGGATCACCCTGGGCGTGTACGTGGCGGCGGGCGTGCTGGCCGCGGTGGGCGGGCTGATCCAGACCGGGTACGTCGGGGCGATCAACGCCAACCAGGGCCAGAACATGATCTTCACGGTGATGGCGGCCGCGGTGATCGGCGGGATCTCGATGGACGGCGGCAAGGGGACGATGACCGGCGCCGTGACCGGGGTGCTGCTGCTGGGCGTCGTCAACAACATGCTGACGCTGGCCCAGGTGCCGTCGTTCTGGATCCAGGCGATCTACGGCGGGATCATCCTGGGCGCGCTGATGATCGCCCGGGTGACCACCGGCAAGGCGCAGGAGTAGCGGGCCGGGCGGGCGCGCCGTCAGCCGGTGGGGAGCCGCACCGTGACGCGGAGCCCGCCGGCCGGCCCGGGCGCGATCGTGAGCTCCCCGTCGTGCGCCTCGGCGATGCTCTTGACGATGGCCAGACCGAGGCCGACCCCGGCGTGGTCGCCGAGGATGCGGTCGGTGCCGCGGCGGAACGGCTCGGTGAGCGTCGAGACCAGCCGGGGGTCGAGCCGCTCGCCGGTGTTCTCGACGGTGAGGACGGCGCCGCCGGGGCGGACGGCGGTGGCCACCGCCACGGTGCCGCCCTCGGCGAGGTTGTGGACGATCGCGTTGTGGACGAGGTTCGTGGTCAGCTGGAGCAGCAGCGCGGGTGAGCCGAGGGCGGGCGCGAACTCCCCGGAGGTCCGGATCGCGACCCCGTGCTTCTCCGCGAGGGGGAGGAGGGTCTCCGTCGCCTCCTCGGCGAGGAGGGAGAGGTCGACCCGCTCCCGGTCGAAGGTCCGCTGCTCGGCGCGGGTGAGGAGGAGCAGCGCCTCGGTGAGGTCGATCGCCCGGGTGTTCACGGCGTGCAGCCGGTCGATCAACTCGCCTGTGCGGCGCTCCGGATCGGTGCGGGCCAGGTCGAGGATGCTCTTGGAGACTGCCAGCGGGGTGCGGAGTTCGTGCGAGGCGTTGGCCGCGAACCTCCGCTGCTCGGCGACGTGCGCCTGCAGCCGGGCGAGCATGGTGTCGAAGGCGTCGGCCAGCTCGCGGAACTCGTCCCGGCGGCCCGGCAGTTCGATCCGGTGGGCGAGGGAACCGGTCGCCGCCAGCCGGGTGGCCTCGGTGATGCGGTTCAGCGGGGCGAGCATCCGGCCGGCCAGGAACCAGCCGCCGAGGAGGCCGAAGGCCAGCAGAAAGGCCAGCACCAGGACCCCGATCGGGGCGAACTCGCGCAGCACGGCGAGCCGGTAGCTGGGCAGGAAGACCAGCCCGACGTGGCGGGCGCGCTCCAGGAACGCCCACACCACGAGGAGGAGGAACGCGCCGGCCAGCATGACGAATCCGGCGTAGCTGAGGGTGAACTTCAGGCGGACACCCAGGCCCGGGGCTCTATCCACGGTCTCCTCCGGCCTGTCCGGCCCCCGCCTCGGCGTCGATGCGGTAGCCGACGCCCGGAACGGTGGCGATGACCCAGGGCTCGCCGAGTCGCTTCCGCAACGCGGAGACGGTGATCCGGACGGCGTTGGTGAACGGGTCGGCGTTCTCGTCCCAGGCCCGCTCCAGCAGCTCCTCGGCGCTGACCACCCCGCCCTCGGCGGCCACCAGGACCTCGAGCACCGCGAACTGCTTCCTGGTCAGCGCGACGTAGCGGCCGTCCCGGAAGACCTCGCGGCGGAACGGGTCCAGCCGCAGGCCGGCGATCTCGCGCACCGGCGGGCGGCTGTGCGCCCGCCTGCGGTCGAGCGCCCTCAGCCGGAGGACGAGCTCCCGCAGCTCGAAGGGCTTGGTGAGGTAGTCGTCTGCGCCGAGCTCGAAGCCGGACTCCTTGTCGTCCAGCCGGTCGGCGGCGGTGAGCATCAGGATGGGCATGCCGCTGCCGGAGGCGACGATCCGCTCGGCGACCTCGTCGCCGGACGGCCCGGGGATGTCGCGGTCCAGGACGGCGATGTCGTAGGCGTTGACGCCGAGCAGCTCCAGCGCGGTGTCGCCGTCGCCGGCGATGTCCGCCGCGATCGCCTCCAGGCGCAGCCCGTCGCGGACGGCCTCCGCCAGATAGGGCTCGTCCTCGACGATCAGCACACGCATACTCCCGATGCTACGAGTCGGGACATATCGTCCGCGTATCGAGAACCCGATACGCGCCCGCAACAGCGCGCCCCGTCGACTGGCGGCATGAACGACACCCCGCTCACGGAGCGGACGGCGGGTACGCCGCAGGACACGACGACGGCCGGGACGACGAGGGGGAGCACGGCCGCCGGGACCGGCGCCGGCGCCGGCGCCCGCGCGGCGCGGGAGCGCGAGCGCGAGCGGGGGCGGGGGCGCGGGCGCGAAGGCGACGGCGGGCCCTGGCGGCGCGGGCGGGTGCTCACGGCGGGGGCGCTGCTGCTCGCGCTGCTCCTGCTGCTGCACGGCTGGATTCCGAACCGGGGGACCGGGAACCTCGGCAGCCTGGTGGAGACCTTCCTGCCGTGGTTCGGGCTGCTCGTGCCGGTACTGCTGCTCCTCGCGCTGCTGCGGCGCTCCGCCACGGCGGCGGTCGCGCTGGTGGTGCCGGCGGTGGTGTGGCTGAGCCTGTTCGGCGGCGTGCTGGCCGACAAGTCCCACCAGGGCGGGGACTTCACGGTGGCCGAGGAGAACGTGGACGCCGGCAACCCCGACCCGGCCGGCACCGCCCGCGCCCTGGCCGGCTCCGGGGCGGACCTGCTGGCGCTGGTGGAGCTGACCCCGCAGGCCACCGGCGGCTACGAGCGGGCGCTGGCGAAGGCGTACCCGTACCGCGCGGTGGAGGGGACGGTCGGGGTGTGGAGCAAGCGGCCGCTGTCGGGCACCCGGACGATCGACGTCACGGACTACGGGCCGCTGGCGGCCAGGAAGACGGCGGCCGAGAAGCTCCCCTCGAACCGCGCCCTCCGCACGACGGTGACCACCGCCCACGGGCCGCTGACGGTGTACGTGGCGCATCTCGGGTCCGTGCGGGTCAACCCGCTCGCGGGCTTCTCGACGGCCTCGCGGGACATCGGCGTGGAGGCGCTGGACGGTGCCCTGGCCGCCGATCGGAGTGGGCGGACGGTCCTTCTCGGGGACCTCAACGGGACTTTCGGCGATCGCGCGCTGGCCGGTCTCGCCGCGGCGGGGCTGCGCTCGGCGCAGGATACGGCGGGGGACGGCTTCGGTTTCACCTGGCCGGCCAGGTTCCCGGTCGCGCGGATCGATCAGGTGCTGGTGCGGGGGGTGCGGGCGGAGAGCTCGGCGGTGCTGGGGGCGAACGGCAGCGACCATCTGCCGGTGACGGCGCGGCTGGGGTGGTGAGGGCCGGCCGCGGGCGGGCCTATCGCCGGTGTATCGAAAAGCACATACGGGCTGACAACGCCGCGCGGCCTTGACTGACGGCATGGCCATCGATCCTCAGACCTCGTACGGGACGCCGACCCGGTACCGGGCGCGTCGGCGCCATCGCAGGCTGCTCGGGGCGGTTCTGGCGCTGCTCCTCATCGCCGGGGCGCTGGTCGGGGCCGGCCACGTCCTCGGCGGGAAGGGCGGTTCGGCCGCCCCGCTCTCCTCGGACGGCTGGCCCCGGAGCGGGCAGGGGGCGTATGCGATCGACGGGGGGCGGCCGGCGGCGAGCCCGGACCAGCGTCCGGTGCCGATCGCCAGTGTGGCGAAGGTGATGACCGCGTATCTGGTGCTGAAGCACGACCCGCTGGAGGGGACGGAGGACGGGCGGGTGTTCGTCGTCGGCCGGGGCGATGTCGAGGACACCGAGCGGCGGCGGATGGAGGACCAGTCGGTCGTCGCGGTTCTGGCCGGCGAGCGGCTGACCGAGCGGGACGCGCTGATGGCCGTCCTGCTGCCGTCCGCGAACAACATCGCGGCGCTGGTCGCCCGGCAGGTCGCGGGCAGTGAGGCCTCGTTCGTCGCCGAGATGAACGCGACGGCGAAGGCACTGGGAATCTCCCGGACCACCTACACCGACCCGAGCGGGTACGACGCGGGGACGGTGTCGACCGCGCTCGACCAGCTGCGCCTGGCGGAGACGGCGGCCGGCGATCCGACGCTGGCGGCGATGATGGCCACGCGCGACTACGTCCTGCCGGTGGCGGGGTCGGTGCGCAACACCGACACGCTGCTGGGGCGGGACGGCTTCCTCGGGATGAAGACCGGGTCGGATGCGGCGGCCGGGGGGAGCTTCATGTTCCGGGCGCGGTGGCGGGGAGCCGACGGCCGGGAGGTGACGGTCATCGGCGTGGTACTCGGCCAGCAGGGGCCGGACCTGATAGCCGCGGGGCTGTCGGCGGCGGACCAGCTGGTGCGGCGGGTGGCGGGGGGCTCCACGTGAGCGGCGCGGCGGCGGCGCCGGGGTGCGAGGGGGGTGCTCGTTGCCGGGTGCGGGGCTGTGGGTGGCTGGTCGCGCAGTTCCTCGCGCCCCTGGTTGCGCCTGCGGCGCGGGGGGCGGGGCCGGGGTGTGACGGGGTCGTCGTTGCCGGGTGCGGCGGTGTGGGTGGTTGGTCGCGCAGTTCCTCGCGCCCCTTGGGGGCGCCTGCGGCGCACGGTGCGGGGCCGGGGGTGACGGTGTGGGCGGGGGTGGCTGGGCGCGCAGGCCCCGCGCCCCTCTTGCGTGCCGGTGGCGTTGCAGGCGGGGGCGGGGGTGCGGCTGTGGTGGGTTAGGCGGTGGCGCCCAGGAGGTGGTTGAGGGCGAGCTGGTCGAGGGCCTCGAGGGCCGCGCCGCGCTTTGCGGCGGCCTCGACGTCGTAGTCCTCGAAGGCCGAGCGGTCGGCGAGGAGCGTGGCGGGGGTCTCGCCGGCGGCGAGGGTCGGGGTGGCCAGCTCGTCGAGCTTCGCGGCGCGGAGGGCCTGCTGGACGGCCGGGTCGGCGCGGAAGGCCGCCGCACGGTCCTTGAGGATCAGGTAGTTGCGCATGCAGCCGGCGGCCGACTCCCACACGCCGTCGAAGTCCTCGGTGCGCGGGGGCTTGAAGTCGAAGTGCCGGGGACCGGCGTAGCCCGCCGACTCCAGCAGGTCGACCAGCCAGAAGGCCTGGCGGAGGTCGCCCGCGCCGAACCGCAGGTCCTGGTCGTACTTGATGCCCGACTGGCCGTTGAGGTCGATGTGGAACAGCTTGCCGGCCCACAGTGCCTGGGCGATCCCGTGCGGGAAGTTGAGCCCGGCCATCTGCTCGTGGCCGACCTCCGGGTTGACGCCGAACAGCTCCGGGCGCTCCAGGCGCTCGATGAAGGCCAGGGCGTGGCCGACGGTGGGGAGAAGGATGTCGCCGCGGGGCTCGTTCGGCTTCGGCTCGATCGCGAAGCGCAGATCGTAGCCCTGCTCGGTGCAGTACTCGGCGAGGAAGTCGAAGGCCTCCTTCATCCGCGAGAGGGCGTCCCGGACGTCCTTCGCGGCGCCGGACTCGGCGCCCTCGCGGCCGCCCCAGGCGACGTAGGTCTCGGCGCCGAGCTCGACCGCCAGGTCGATGTTGCGCATGGTCTTGCGCAGCGCGTACCGGCGCACCCCGCGGTCGTTGGAGGTGAAGGCGCCGTCCTTGAAGACGGGGTGGGTGAAGAGGTTGGTGGTGGCCATCGGGACCTTCATCCCGGTGGCGTCCAGCGCCTGGCGGAAGCGCTTGATGTGGCCCTCGCGCTCCGTCTCGTCGCTGCCGAACGGGATCAGGTCGTCGTCGTGGAAGGTCACGCCGTAGGCGCCCAGCTCGGAGAGGCGCTGCACGGACTCGACCGGGTCCAGGGCCGGGCGGGTGGCGTCGCCGAACGGGTCGCGGCCCTGCCAGCCGACGGTCCAGAGGCCGAAGGTGAACTTGTCGTCGGGGGTCGGGGTGTACGTCACGGGGAGCTCCTCGGTTCCTCGGGGGTATTCGTCAGGGCAGAAAACAAATTAGTATGCGAAAGCCGATCGGGAAAGTCCCGGGGTACGCACGGAGGTGGTCCAGGTGGTCAGCGGCGTCGGAAACGCCCCGCTCGTGGTGGGGGTGGACAGCTCCACCCAGGCGACCAAGGCGGTCGTGGTGGACGTCGAGACCGGCGAGATCGTCGCCGAGGGCCGGTCGGCGCACACCGTCTCCGGCAGCGGCGGGGCCCGGGAGAGCGACCCCCGCGACTGGTGGCGGGCGCTCGGCGAGGCGCTGGCCGCGACCGGCCGCGCCGAGCGGGCGGAGGCCGTCTCGGTCGGCGGCCAGCAGCACGGGATGGTCACCCTGGATGCGGACGGGGAGGTGGTCCGCCCGGCCACCCTCTGGAACGACGTCCGCTCGGCCCCGCAGGCCGAGGCGCTGGTGGCGGCCCGGGGCGCGGACTGGTGGGCCGGCCGGGTGGGCAGCGTGCCGACCGCCGCGTTCACCGCGACCAGCTGGGCCTGGCTGCGCGAGAACGAACCCGAGTCGGCCGACCGCGCCCGCCACGTCCGGCTGCCGCACGACTACCTGACCAGCCGCCTGATCGGCTCCCGACAGGGCGTCACCGACCGCGGCGACGCCTCCGGCACCGGCTGGTGGAGCCCGGCCGGCTACGACCACGAGGTGCTCGAACTGATCGGCCTCGACGCCTCGGCGCTGCCCGAGGTGGTCGAGCCCGGCAAGGCCGCGGGCGAGGTCGCGGCCGCTATCGCGGGCCAGGGGCTTCCGCTGCGGGCCGGCGCCCTGGTCGCCTCCGGGACCGGGGACAACATGGCGGCGGCGGTCGGCCTCGGGCTGCGCCCGGGCGCGCCGGTGATCAGCCTCGGCACCTCCGGCACCGCCTACGCGGTCACCAGCCGGCGGCCGGCCGACCCCAGCGGGATCGTGGCCGGCTTCGCCGACGCCCTCGGCGACTGGCTGCCGCTGGCCTGCACCCTCAACTGCACCCTGGCCGTGGACAAGGTCGCCGCGCTGCTCGGCCGCGACCGGCAGGACGTCGAGCCGGGCGGCGAGGTCGTCCTGCTGCCCTTCCTGGACGGCGAGCGGACCCCCAACCTCCCGTACGCCTCGGGGCTGTTGGCGGGGCTGCGCCATGACACCACCCCCGGCCAGGTCCTCCAGGCGGCCTACGACGGCGCCGCGTACGCGCTGCTGGCCGCGCTGCACGACGTGCAGGGCGACGAGGGGGCCGACGAGCCGCTGATGCTGATCGGCGGCGGCGCCCGCGGCCGCGCCTGGCGGGACACCGTGCGGCGGCTCTCCGGCCGTCCGGTGCTGGTGCCGGAGGCGCAGGAGCTGGTGGCGCTCGGCGCGGCGGCGCAGGCCGCGGCGCTGGTCACCGGGGAGCGCGCGGACGAGGTGGCCCGGCGCTGGGGCACCCGGCGCGGGGTGCTGCTGGACCCGCTGCCCCGGGACGAGGCGGCGCTGGAGCGGCTCGGAGCCGCCTTCGAACGCGCCCGTCCGCTGCTGGACGCCCCCCTGGGGCGCTGAGGGTGGCCGCCCCGACGCCCGCCTCCCAGGCCGGGATGCGCCGGCTGAACCTGTCCCTGGTGCTGACCACCGTCGCCGCCCACGGGCCGCTCTCGCGGGCCGGGGTGGCGGCCAGGACCGGGCTCACCAGGGCCGCCGTCTCCAGCCTGGTCGACGAGCTGATGGCGGGCGGCCTGCTGGACGAGGCCGGTCCGGCCGAGCGCAGCGGGCGGGCCGGCCGGCCCGGGACCGCCCTCCAGCTCAGCCGCACCGGGCCGGCCGGGCTGGGCCTGGAGGTGGGCGTCGAGCACATCGCCGGCTGCGTCGTCGACCTGCGCGGCCAGGTGCGCGCGGAGGAGCGGGCGGAGTGCCCCAACCGGGGCCGCTCCGCGGTCGATGTGATGCCCGAACTCGCCGCCCTGGCGGGGAGGTTGGTGGACCGGGCGGAGGCCGAGGGGCTCCGCCCGGTGGGCACCGCGCTGGCCGTGCCCGGACTCACCGACGGCTCCTCGGGCACCGTCGAGCACGCGCCCAACCTCGGCTGGCGGCGGGCGCCGGTCGGCGAGCTGCTGGCCAAGCTGCTGCCGGAGAGCCTGCGCGAGCGCCCGCTGACCGTCGAGAACGAGGCCAACCTGGGTGCGCTCGCCGAGCTCTGGGCGGGCGGCGGCGCCGGCCTCGACGACTTCGTCCACGTCTCGGCGGAGGGCGGCATCGGTGCCGCGCTGGTGGTGGACGGCCGGCTGCTGCGCGGGGCGCGCGGATTCGCGGGCGAGCTCGGCCACGTGCCGGTGTACCCGCGCGGGCCCGTGTGCGCCTGCGGGGCGCACGGCTGCCTGGAGCAGTACGCGGGCGAGGCCGCGGTGCTCGCCGGGGCCGGCATCGAGGTGCCGGCGGACGCCTCGCTGGACCGGGTGCGGCTGCTGGCCGAGCGCGCCGGGGCCGGGGACCGGCGGGTACGGGGGCGCTGCGCCGGGCCGGGGAGGCGCTGGGGGTGGCCCTGGCCGGGGCGGTCAACCTGATCGACCCGTCCGCCGTGCTCCTCGGCGGCGCCTACGCCGAGCTGGGCGACTGGCTGCTGCCGGGGCTGCGCGGAGAGCTCTCGGCGCGGGTCGCGGTGCGGCTCGCCGGCCCCGGGCCGGCCCCCGCGGAATGGGCCACCCAGGCGGTGCGGGTGGCGGCCCTCGGCCGGGCCGGCGCCTCGCGCGGGGCGGCGCTGCTGACGGTCCGCCAGGTGCTGGAGGACCCGGGGGCGGCCGAGTGGCCGGCCGGAGCGCCCGAGCGGGAGTGACGGAGGCGACCGGAGCGACCGGCCGCCGCTGCGCGGGGGTTGTCCGGTGCCCGGCCGCACGGCATTCTGACGATGCGTCAAGTCGTGGGGTGGGGAGGGCACGTCGTGACCGTGAGCCGTCGGGGACTGCTGGGGTTGGGGGCGGCCGCGCTGCTGAGCGGCTGCTCGTCGGGCGGCGGCGGGAACGCCGGTTCCGGCGGCGGAGGCGGCGGAGGCAGCGGGCCGGGGCATGCCAACGTGGCCGGACTGGCCGTCGCCGACGACGCTGGACTGTACCTGGCGCAGAGTCAGAAGCTGTTCGGCAAGGAGAAGTTGAGCGTAGGGATCCAGACGCTCAAGCAGTCCACCCTCGCCGTCCCCGGGATGCTGCGCGGCGAGATCGACATCGACGCCGGCGGCAACTACGTCTCCTTCTTCCAGGCGCACGACAAGGGCACCTTGAAGATCAAGGTGATCGCCGAGGCCTGCCGCTCGGCCAACGGCTACTTCAGCTGCCTGGCCATGCCGAACTCGCCGCTGCACGGCGCCGCCGACCTGCCCGGCCGCAGGGTCGCCGTCAACCTTCTCAACAACATCCAGACGATGACCCTCAACGCCCTGGTCGAGGCCGCCGGCGGGGACCCCAAGCGGGTGCGGTACGTGCAGATCCCCTTCCCGCAGATGGCCGCCGCCCTCCAGCGGGGGCAGGTGGACGCCGCCTCGCTGGTCGAGCCGTTCGTCACGGACGCCAGAAGCACCCTCGGCGCCCGGGTCGTGGTGGACCAGGGCAGCGGCCCCGTCGCGGACCTCCCGCTCTCCGGCTACTTCACCACCGAGGCGTTCGCCGGGAAGCGGCCGGACACCGTCGCCGCCTTCAAGCGGGCGATCACCGCGGCCCAGCACACCGCCGCCTCCGACCGCACCGCGGTCGAACGGATCCTCCCCACCTACACCCAGATCAGCGCGGCCACCGCGGCCCGGATCAGCCTCGGCGACTACCCGGCCACCCCCGATCCGGCGAAGCTGCAGAAGGTCGCCGACCTGATGCTGTCGCAGGGCCTCCTCAGCCGGAAGCTCGACGTCACGACCCTGCTGGTGTGAGGGACTTGAGGGCGCTGAGGGGCCTGCTGGGCGTGCTGGTCGTCCTCGCCCTCTTCGAGGTCCTGGGCAGGGCCGGGATCGTCGCCCGCAGCTACCTCCCGCCGTCCTCGGAGGTGCTGGCCGGGGCGGCCGCGCTGGCCGGCCGGACGGACTTCCTGGGCGCGGTCGGCGCCACCCTCGGCGCCTGGGCCGCCGCGCTGGCCTGCGGAGTGGCCGCGGGAGCGGTGCTCGGGGCGCTGCTCGGGGCGGTTCCGGTGGTACGGGCGGCGGTGAGCGCGCTGGTGGAGTTCCTGCGGCCGATCCCCTCCGTGGCGCTGATCCCGCTGGCCGCCCTCCTCCTCGGCTCCGGACTGGGGCTGACCACGGCGCTCGGCGCGTACGCCGCCGTCTGGCCGGTGCTCTTCAACACCCTGTACGGGATCGCGGCCACCGACCCGGTGGCCGCCGACACCCTGCGCGGTTTCGGCTTCGGACGGTGGCAGGTGCTGTGGCGGGTCTCCGTGCCGGGTGCGGCCCCGTTCGCCGCCACCGGGGTGCGGCTGGCCTCCTCCATCGTGCTGATCGTGGTGGTCGGCACAGAGATCCTCAGCGGCCGCTCGGACGGCATCGGCGGTTACGCGGCCAGCGCCGAGACCGGCACCCAGGGCACCGTCACCGTGCTGGCCTGCGCGGTCTGGGCGGGGCTGCTCGGCCTGCTGATCGACACCGCGCTGGTCCGCGGCCGGGCACGAGCCTTCGCCTGGGCGGTACGGGAGCCGGCCCGGTGAGCGGCCGGATGAGCGGGGCGCTGAGCGGCCCGGTGAGCGGGGCGGAGGCGGGCGGCGCGGCGGACCGCGGGCGCGGGCTGCTCCGCCGGACGCTCCGCCGGAGCCTGCGGTGGGCGGTCCGCTGGCCGGTGCTGGCGGTCTGCGTGCTGGCCTGGGAGGCGGCGACCCGGCGGGCCGGCAACCCGTACTTCCCGCCGCCCTCCGCGATCCTGCCGAGGATGCGGCAGCTGTGGCTGGGCGGGCCCGCCGGCCGGCTCTGGCTCAGCGAGGACGCCGTCCACGGGCTGCTGCCCGGGATCGCCAGGATGCTGGCCGGCTTCGCGATCGCGGCTGCGGCCGGGGTGGTGCTGGGGGTCGCGGTGGGACGCACCCGGGTGGTGCGCGAGGCCATCGAGCCGGTGCTGCGCTTCTTCCGGGCGATACCGACGCCGATGCTGGTCCCGGTCTTCCTGGTGCTGTTCCGGATCGGCACCCAGATGGAGCTGGCCACCATCCTCTTCGGCGCGGTCTGGCCGGTGCTGCTGAACACCGCGGACGGGGTGGCCGGGGTCGACCCGCGGCATCTGGAGACCGCGGCGGCGTTCCGGTTCGGACCGGCGACGCTGCTGTGGCGGGTCGTGCTGCCCTCGGCGCTGCCGCGGATCCTGGCCGGGCTGCGGCTGGCGATGGCCCTCTCGCTGATCCTGATGGTCTTCGCCGAGATGGTGGGCAGCACGGGCGGCGTCGGGTACGAACTCGTCAATGCGCAGAGCCAGTTCGACCTGGTGGGGATGTGGGCGGTGATCGTGCTGCTGGGCGTGCTCGGCTATCTGCTGAACGCCGTGCTGGTGCTGGCCGGGCGGCTGCTGCTGGGCCGGCGGGAGACGCCGGGGGAGGCGGAGGCGTGAGGATGAGCGCGAGTGAGGGCGGGGCCGGCGGCGGGGGCGGAGCTGAGCCGCTGCTGACCGTCTCCGGGCTGGGGCACCGTTACCCCGGGGAGTCGACGGACTCGCTGGGCGAGGTCGCGTTCCAGGCAGCCCACGGGGAGTTGCTGACCCTGGTCGGGCCCTCGGGCTGCGGCAAGTCCACCCTGCTGCGGGCGGTCGGCGGGCTGCAGACGCCGAGCCGGGGGCGGGTGCTGCTGGACGGCCGTCCGGTGAGCGGGGTCCCGGAGGGGCTGGCGGTGGTCTTCCAGGACTACAGCCGCTCGCTCTTCCCCTGGTTGACGGTCGGCGAGAACGTCGCGCTGCCGCTGCGCCGGTCGTCCGGGGCCGGGATGTCGCGGGCGCGGCGGCGCGGCATCGCCGAGGAGGCGCTGGAGGCGGTCGGGCTGGGCGCGGCGGCGGCGCGGCGGCGGACCTGGGAGCTGTCGGGAGGGATGCAGCAGCGGGTGGCGATCGCGCGGGCGCTGGCCTGCGTGCCGCGGCTGCTGCTGATGGACGAGCCGTTCGGGTCGGTGGACGCGCAGACGCGGGAGGACCTGGAGGACCTGCTGCTGGCGGTGCGGGCGGAGCGGGGGATGACGGTGCTGGTGGTCACCCATGACATCGACGAGGCGGTGTATCTGGGCGATCGGGTGCTGGTGCTGTCCGGGCGGCCGGGGCGGCTGGTCGCCGACCTCGACGTCCCGCTGGGGCATCGGCGGCGGCAGGTCGCCACGCGGGCCGAGCGGGAGTTCGTCGCACTGCGGGCGGAGGTCGCCACGCTGGTCCGGGGCGCGGAGCCGGCCCCTGGGCTCCCGCGTGCGCGCCGCAGGTGACGCGCTGGGTGTGACGCGACGCGTGTGACGCGCCACGTGTGACGCGCCGGGGGCGCGAACAGGGGGCGCGGGGAACGGCGCGCCCGGCCCGACACTCCGCCGCGGACGGCTGCGGGGCCTGAGCCTGAGTCGCAATCAGGCGGCCGTTGCCGGGGGCGGCGGTGTGGTCGACCGGCCGCGCGGTTCCCCGCACCCCCCACCCGCGCCCGCGGCGACGCTTCGCGCGGGGCGTCAGAAGTGGCCGAAGGCGGGGTGGAGGCGTTCGTGGGTCCAGGTCCGGCGGCTGGAGGCGTGCCAGACGAGGAGGAGGACGAAGCCGAGGAAGACGGCGAGGAGGACCCAGATCGCGCGCCAGAGGTAGGGGTCGTGGCCCCCGCTGAGGGTCACCCGCAGCGCGTCGACCAGGTACCGCATCGGGACGATGGTGTGCAGCCAGCGGAACGGCGCCGGAGTGGTCTGCACCGGATAGAGGCCGCCGCAGGAGGTCAGCTGGACCATCAGCAGGACCAGGGAGAGCAGCGCCCCGGGGATCCCCAGCCACGCCCGCAGGAAATGCGAGATCGCGGTGAACGCGGAGGCGCCGAGGACCATGATCCCGATCGTCTCCCCGGTGCGCAGCGGATCGAGGCCGAGCCCCCAGTGGCAGATCAGCAGCAGCACCCCGGCCGCGATCCAGCTCATGACCAGCGGCAGCGCCAGTCCGCCCAGCGCCACCTGCCACGGCCGCGCGCCCGCCCCCAGCGCCCGCACGTCCAGCGGTCTGAGGATCTCGTACACCGCGATGCCGAACACCCACAGCCCGATGGAGAGGAGGAACGGCGCCAGCCCCACCCCGTACACCCCGGCCGGGTTGCGGTTGTGGCTGGTGATGGCGACCGGGTTGCCGAGCGACTTGGACAGGGACTCGATCCCGGCCGCGCTGGTCGGCAGCTGGGGGCCGGACTTCCCGCCGGCCGCCCTGCTCAGCGCGGCCTGGCTGTACGAGGTGAACGCGGCCTGGTCGATCTGCGCCTGGAGGGCCGAGCCGACCAGTTCGGACAGCTTGCTGATGATGAAGCCGTTGGCGTCGTTCAGGTCGAGGTTGAGCCTCGCCTGCTGCGGGTGGCCGCTCGCCGGGCTGGCCAGCCTTTTGCTGAAGTCGGCGGGGATGTCCAGGCCGAAGAGGTAGTCGCCGCGCTCGATGCCGCGGTCGGCCTCCGCCGCGGAGACCTGCCGCCAGTCGAACTGCCGCCCCTTGAGCAGCGTCTGGGTGAGCTGCTGGCCGCCGGCGACCCGGGTGCCGTCCGGCAGCCGCACCGGCCGGTCGGCGTTCACCACCGCCACCGGGACCCGGTGCAGCCTCCCGTACGGGTCCCAGTTCGACCAGAGGTAGAGGGTGCCGTAGAGGCTCGGCACCAGCATCAGCGCGATGATGCCGGCCGGGCGGATGTAGTGGCCGCGGAGGAAGCGCAGCAGCTCCTGGCGGGCCAGGCGGAACCAGGTCATCGGCTCTCGCCTCCGGTGGTCGCGGGGGCGGTGACGCCGACGGCGGCCGGCTCCAGGGGGACGACGTGATGGGCCTGCGAGGCCGCGGCTGACGCGCTGTCACAGGTGGCGAGTACGGTCGGACCGGAGTCGGCGACCCGGCGCAGCGCCCGCCAGGCGGCCGGCGTGCCGTCGTCGTCCAGCCCGTCGTCGACGGCGTCCACCAGCAGCACGGAGGGCCGGCCGACCAGTGCCAGCGCGACCGCGAGGAGCAGCCGGGGGAGGGGGGCCAGAGCGCCGTACCGGGCGCCCCGGGGGAGGGGCGGTTCGTCGAGGCCGACCCGTTCCAGCGCGTAGCGGACCTCGGCCTCGTCCGCCCTGCGCCCGGCGTAGGCGCCGGCGGTGGAGAGGAGCTCGCCGACGGTGTCGTACGGGTCGGGGCCGAAGGCGTGCAGCGCGCGGGCGACCGCGACATGGCGGCGGACCGCGGCCTTCTGTCCTGGGAGGGCGAAGCCGCCCACCCGCAGGTTGCCGCCGCGCAGCCGGTACCGGCCGCCGAGGGCGAGCAGCAGCGCCGTGCGCTCGGGGCCGCGCGGTCCGGCGAGGGCGAGGAGGCCGCCGGGCTCGGCGTCGAAGTCGACGCCCGAGCCGGGCCGGCCGGTGACCGTGACCGACCGGGCCTGTACGGGGCTGCCCCGGCCGGGGGCGGCTGAGCGACCGGAGGCGGTGGCCATGGGCACCTCGCTTCGAAGAAGGCAGGTGTCCCTTTTATAACGTTTTCGCAGCTTTCCTCGGGGGTGGACACTCCGTCAGAGGCCGGGCGCGACAGGGGGAGCGAAAACTTGCCTGCATCAACCATTTAATTTATAGTTGGTGTAGCCAACCAAGCTCTGTCTGGTTTCTCGCGTTCTCTTCTCACGTTCTAAGGACCCCCGCATGGCCGCTCCAGCCCAGTCGATAGCCCCGTCACCGGGGGGAGGTGAGCAGAGGAACAGCTCACCCGCCGGGATGTCGCACCGGGAGATCCTCTCCGCGATGTCCGGACTGCTGCTGGGTCTGTTCGTGGCGATCCTCTCCTCCACGATCGTCACCAACGCCCTGCCGACGATTCTCAACAAGCTCCACGGAGGGGAGTCGGCGTACACCTGGATCGTGGCCGGCGCGCTGCTCTCGCTGACCGCGACCACGCCGATCTGGGGCAAGCTCGCCGACCTCTTCAGCAAGAAGCTGCTGGTCCAGATCGCGCTGATCATCTACGTGGCCGGCTCGCTGGTGGCCGGCCTCTCCACCAACGTGGGGATGCTGATCGCCTGCCGGGTGGTGCAGGGGATCGGCGCCGGCGGCATGAGCGCGCTGGCGCAGATCTGCATCGCGGCGATGGTCTCGCCGCGCGAGCGCGGCCGGTACTCCGGCTACACCGGCGCGGTCTTCGCCGTCGCCACCGTGGCCGGGCCGCTGATCGGCGGCACCATCGTGGACACCGCCTGGCTGGGCTGGCGCTGGTGCTTCTACGTGGGCGCGCCGTTCGCGGTGGTCGCGATCATCCTGCTGCAGAAGACCCTCCACCTGCCGGTGAGCAAGAAGAAGGTCAAGATCGACTACTGGGGCGCCGCGGTCATCGCCGCCGCCACCGTGCTGCTGCTGGTCTGGGTCACCCTGGCCGGGCAGAAGTACGACTGGATCTCCTGGCAGACCTTCGTGATGGTGCCGGGGGCGATCGTCCTCTACGCGCTCGCGGTGTGGGTCGAGCTCAAGGTCGAGAACCCGATCGTGCCGCTCAACATGTTCAAGTACCGGACCGTCACGCTGGCCGTGGTGGGCTCGCTGATGGTCGGCGTCGGGATGTACTCCGCGACCACCTTCCTCAGCCAGTACTTCCAGCTGGGCCGGGACAAGTCCCCGACCATGTCCGGCGTCTTCACCATCCCGCTGGTGATCGGGCTGGCGCTGGCCGCGGCGGTGGTCGGAAAGATCATCACCAAGCGCGGCAAGTGGAAGGTCTTCCTGATCCTCGGCACGGCGCTGATCACGGCCGGCTTCGGCCTGCTCGGCATGGCGCGCTGGGACACCCCGTACTGGCAGGTCGCCATCTACATGGCGCTGGCCGGCCTCGGTGTCGGTATGACCATGCAGAACATGGTGCTGGCGGTGCAGAACACCGTCCCCGTCCACGAGTTGGGCGCGGGGTCGGCGATCGTCACCTTCTTCCGGACGCTGGGCGGCGCGATCGGCGTCTCCGCGCTGGGCGCGGTGCTGGCCAACCGGGTCACCCACTACACCACGGACAACCTGATCAGCGGGCATGTGCCGCCGTCCGCGATCGCGGGGATGCAGGGCTCGGCGATCCCGGACCTGAAGGCGATCCCGGCCGCGGTGCGGCCGCTGATCGAGGACGCCTACGGGCACGGCATCGGGGACATCTTCCTGATCGCGGCGCCGTGCGCGTTCATCGCCTTCCTGGTGGTGTGGTTCATCAAGGAGGTCCCGCTGCGGACCCTCTCCGCGACCCAGCGGGCGGCGACGGGGGACGCGCCGGAGGCGGCGGCTGCGGGGGCGGTTCCGGCTGCGGTTCCGGCTTCGGCTTCCGCTTCGGTCCTGAGTTCGGCTTCGGCTTCCGCCTCGGCTCCGGTTGCGGCCGGTGCCGGCGCGGGCTCCGAGTCGCTGGTCGGGAGCCGGATGGTGGAGCACCCGCAGAGCGCCGCCCCGTACCACCAGCCGTACGGCACCCTCACCGACAGCGGCGTGCAGGGCACCGTCCGGGCGGGGGACGGCTCGCCGGTGGTCGGCGCGACCGTCACCCTGATCGACCCGAACGGCCGCCAGATCGGCCGCTCCATCACCAAGCACGACGGCTACTACGCCCTGGACACCCCGGGCGCCGGGCAGTTCGTCCTGATCGGCTCGGCGGTCGGGCACCAGCCCGAGGCGGCCACGATCGCCGTCGGCGACCTTCCGCTCGACTACGACCTGCGGCTCTCCGGCTCCGGCGGGCTGGCCGGGACGGTGCGGGCCGCCGGGGACGCGGGATCGGCCGTCGCGGGCGCGCTGGTCGTCGCGACCGACGCGCGCGGCGAGGTCGTCGGCTCGGCCGTGACCGGTGCGGACGGCGGGTTCCGCTTCGGGGACCTGGTGCCCGGCCCGTACACCCTGGCGGTCAGCGCGGCCGGCTACCGGCCGAACGCGGTGCCGGCCGAGGTGGCGGGCGGTCAGGCGGACCTCGTCGAGGCCGAGCTGCTGCCCGCGGCCGCGGTGCGGGGCGTCGTCCGGCACCGGGACAGCGGTGAGCCGCTGGCCGATGCGAAGGTGACGCTGCTGGACGCGGCCGGGAACGCGGTCGAGACCGTCCTGACGGACGCCTCCGGCGAGTACGCCTTCGCGAGGCTGGACGGCGACTCCTACACGGTGGTGGCGGCGGGCTACGCGCCGACCGCGACGCAGGTCACCCTCACCGGCAAGGGCCAGGAGGGCCTGGACCTCACCCTCACCCACGAGAACTGAGCCGCTGGGCGGCGGCGCGCCGCGCTCGGCAGGGGCCCTGGGTTCAGCGAGCTGGGGCCTGCTGCCGGGCGGGGCGCGGTTGTGGGTTGGTCGCGCAGTTCCCCGCGCCCCTGGGGGGTGCCGTGGGTGTGGAGCGTGGCGCGTCCCGCGCAAGCAGGGGGCGCGGGGAACTGCGCGCCCGGCCACGTGTTTGCTGCTGGCGGCGGCGGAGTTGGGGTAGCAGCCTGGTCGCCGGTGCCGGGCGCGGCGCTGTTGTGGGTTGGTCGCGCAGTTCCCCGCGCCCCTGGGGGGTGCCGTGGGTGTGGAGCGTGGCGCGTCCCGCGCAAGCAGGGGGCGCGGGGAACTGCGCGCCCGGCCACCTGCTTGCCGTTGGCGGCGGCGGAGTTGGGGTAGCAGCCCGGTCGCCGTTGCCGGGTGCGGCGCCGTTGGGGGTTGGGCGCGCAGTTCCTCGCGCCCCCGGGGCGTGGCGCCCCGAGCGCCCCGCCTGCGGCGGAGTTCCTCAGCCGAGGGCGATCAGGTAGAGGCCGTAGGCGATCGCTGCGGCGCACGCGGCGAACGAGGTGGTGGCCACGGCCAGTGGCGCGAGCGCCCGGCCGCCGGCCGTGGCGCCCGCCGCCCGTCGGGAGAGGGAGGCGACGCCCACGGCGAAGAGGAGGACGACGGCGAGGGTGATGCCGATGCTGACTCCGGCGGTGCCGGCCAGCGCGGCCCATTTGATGCTCATCTGCGTTGCTCCAGGAGAGGATCAGGCCGCGGGGGCGGACTGCAGGGAGTCGGCGGCCGGAGCCGTCGGCAGCGGAGTCGTCGTCGCCGGCTTGACCTGGTTGACGTTGTCCGCGGTGACACGGCCGGAGCGGGAGGAGACGTAGATCCAGACGCAGAACGCCGCGCCCAGTACGCCGACCGCCGCCACGCCCGCCGGTCCGTTGGAGGCCAGCAGCTCGGCGAGCCCGCCGACCACCGCCGCCGCCGGAAGCGTCAGACCCCACGCGTAGACCATCCGCCGCGCCAGCGACCAGTTGATGGTGGTCTGCCCGCCCAGCCCGGCGCCGAGGATGCCGCCGGTGCAGACCTGGGTGGTGGAGAGACCGAAGCCCATGTGGGACGAGGTCAGGATGACCGCGCCGGCGGCGGTCTGCGCGGAGAGGCCCTGGGACGGCCGGATGTCGGTCAGCCCCTTGCCCATCGCGCGGATGATCCGCCAGCCGCCGCTGTACGTGCCGAACGCCATCGCCAGACCGGCCGCGACGATCACCCACAGCGGCGGGGCCGAACCGGCCGGCAGCGCACCGCAGGTGACCAGCGCGAGGGTGATCACGCCCATCGTCTTCTGGCCGTCGCTGGTGCCGTGCGCCAGCGAGACCAGCGCGGAGGAGGCGACCTGCCCGGCGCGGAAGCCGCGTCCCACGACCTCCTGGTCCGAGCGCCGGGTGATCGACTCGGAGATCCGGGTGGCGGCCCAGGAGGCGATCCCGGCCACGATCGGCGAGGCCACCAGCGGAATGACGATCTTCGTGACCACCACGGTGAAGTCCACCGCGTGCAGCCCGGCACCGATCAGCGCGGCGCCGATCAGGCCGCCGTAGAGCGCGTGCGAGGAGCTGGACGGCATCCCGAACCGCCAGGTGGCGAGGTTCCAGACGATGGCCCCGATGAGCGCCGCGAAGACGATCACCGGGCTGATGCCCGCGTGCTCCTGGATGATCCCGCCGGAGATGGTCTTGGCCACCTGGACGGAGAGGAAGGCGCCGCCGAAGTTGAGGAGCGCGGAGACGGCGACGGCCAGCCGCGGGCGGAGCGCCCCGGTGGAGATCGACGTCGCCATCGCGTTGGCGGTGTCGTGGAAGCCGTTGGTGAAATCGAAGGCGAGGGCCGTGATGATCACTACCGTCACCAGGAACGTGATGTGTTCCATAACCAAACATTCGTCTAAGCGGTCTCGTCGAGATGAACGTAGGGAGTCAGGGTGAACGGAGAATGAACTGAGGCCGTCGGCACGGTTCTCTATCCGTCGGAGACGGGCAATCCGCCTCGCACGGTGGGGCGATTGCGGCTGGATTGCGCGAAGTTACGGGCCCTCGGCGGGAATGGGGATCTTTGTCGCGATCGTGTTGAGAGCTGCGTCACAGTCGGCCGGGCACGGTATGGCGAAGGGGGGCGAAACGGCCGGCGGGCCATGTTTCGTCCACAAGATCCACACACTGCGAGGGCTAGTTGATCTTGTCCCTGTTGTGCCTTGTACGCTTCACTCTTTCGGGTGTCCGCGCGGGCATCGTAGGGCGCGCGCCTCGGGGCGCGGGGAAGCATGGCGACCCAGCGCGGCGGAGTCGCGCGCTCCCGCCTGAACGCCGGATCCTCGGGCCCGGTCGATGCCGCGGCGAGCACCCAGCGAGCTTTCGGCGGGCACCCAGGAAAGCCAGACGAGATTGCGAGTACCGGTGCGGACGTTGACCGCGTGGCCCCGGCGTACCAGTGACGCCGAGGCCCGAACAGTCGAACGCGAAGGCGAACGCAACGGGGGACAGAGAACGACGTCCCGCGCGCAGAGCGGATCGGCGGCGATGCCGCCGGGCCGCGAGCCGCGGGGCGCTCGGGCGTGCGCGCGCGCCGGGGCCGGGCGGCCGCTGGCCGCGGTCGCGGGCGCGACGGCCGGCGGGGCGCTGCTCAGCGGCTGCGGGACCACGGCGGGTTCGGGTTCCGGCAGTCTTCCCGGCCCGCTGTGGTGGGGGGTCACCGTGCTCGCGGTGGTGGTCTTCGCCGTGCTGGTCGGGGTGGTGACGAAGCGTCGGACGGCCCGGCCGCTGGTCCGCGAGCAGCGCCGCGGGGAGCGGGAGCGCGGGGCGCTCACCGCCGAACGCGATGTGCTGCTGCGCGAGCGGGACGGATTCCGGCGCGAACGGGCAGAGCGCGAGCAGCAATTGCGCGCCACCTCCTCCGATCTGGAGACGCTGGCGGTCGAGCGGGACCGGCTGCTCGCCGAGCTGGAGGCGCGGGCCGCCGAGCGGGACGCGGCAGCCGCCGAACGGGACCAACTGGTCGCCGAACGTGACGAGTTGCTGGGCAGCGTGGACGCCACCTTCGTCAACCTGGCGATGCGCACCCTCACCCTGGTCGAGCGCCAGCTGGTGCTGATCGAGTCGCTGGAGGGCCAGGAGGCCGACCCGGACCAGCTGGAGAACCTCTTCCGGCTGGACCACCTGGCCACCCGGATGCGGCGGAACAGCGAGAACATGCTGCTGATGGCGGGTCTGGAGAACAGCCGCCGGGGCAAGGACACCGTGCCGCTGCTGGACGTGGTCCGCGCCGCGGTCTCCGAGATCGAGCGGTACGAGCGGGTCAAGCTGGGCTTCCTCCCGTACGCGCTGCTGGCCGGGACGGCCGCCGACGACACCAGCCATCTGCTGGCCGAGCTGCTGGAGAACGCGACCGCCTTCTCGCCGCCGCAGGACAAGGTCGAGGTGGGCGCCTGGCGGCTGGACAACGGGGAGTTGATGTTGTCCGTCACCGACCGCGGGATCGGCATGCCGGCCGAGAAGCTCCGCGAGTTCAACGAGCAGCTGGCGGCCCCGGAGGAGCCCGGCGGCGGCCGGCGGAACGCCGACGAGTGGCTCGGCCGGGCGCTCACCGGCCGCAGCATGGGCCTCTTCGTGGTGGCCAGGCTGGCCCGCCGGCACGGCGTACGGGTGCAGCTGCGGGAGAACGCGCAGGGCGGCGGCGTCACCGCGATGGTGGTGCTGCCGAGGGACGTGCTGCGGGACGACCCGACCGGCGCGGGGCCCGGTGACCTGGACGAGCAGCGCCGGGCCGAGCGCGAGGTGGCAGCGGCGGCGGAGACCGCCGCAGTCCCCGAGGCCGGTGCCGGACTGGACCTCCCGGCGGAGCCGCCGGCCGCCGCGGGGCCGCGGCAGCCGGTGCTGGACGATCCGGCGGGCGGGGGCGGCGCGCTGCCGAACCTTCCGCGGCGGACGCCCGCCGGGCCCGGTGGGGCGGCTTCGGGCGGGGCGGCCTACGGCGGCGAGCCCTCGGGCGGCCCGGCCGACCCGGCGGAGTCCTCGGCCGCCTCCGCCGCAGGGAGCCGGCGCGGCCGGCACCACCGCCCGGCGGAGCCCTCGGCGGAACCGGCCCTGGAGACGCGGCCGGAGCCGTCTCCGCAGACCCGGCCGGTGACGAGCGCCGAGGCCCGGCCCTCGCGTCCGGAGCCCGGGACGCGTCCGGAGCCCGAGTCGCGTCCGGAGCCCGAGTCGGGGCCGGCGGAGGGGCCGGCCGGCGAAGCGCGGCATGCGCGGCCCGCTTTCGGGCATCCGAAGGCCGAGGAGGACACCACCATCGAACTGGTACGCCGTCGCCCCGGCGCCTCCGGCGCGGCCGCACAGATGCCCAACCTGCCTCCCGTGCCCGCCCCTTCGGCGGCGCCGGCCGAGCAGGCGCGGTCGGCACCCTCCCCAGAGGCGGCGGGGATCCCCACCGCCCGTGCCGGGGCGGAGGCCTCGGCCCCGCCGTCGGCGTCTGCCCCTCCGGCCGGCGACGGACTGCCGGCCCTGCCCCGGCGGATGCCGCGGGCCGGCGAGGTCCCGGGCGGGGCCCGGAGCCCGCGGCGGCCGCCGCGGGGCAGCCGGCC
This sequence comes from Phaeacidiphilus oryzae TH49, assembly GCF_000744815.1. Taxonomy (NCBI): domain Bacteria; kingdom Bacillati; phylum Actinomycetota; class Actinomycetes; order Kitasatosporales; family Streptomycetaceae; genus Phaeacidiphilus; species Phaeacidiphilus oryzae. Next base: position 2,636,996 of record NZ_JQMQ01000005.1, on the reverse strand, counting down.
TCCGAGGCGGCGGCCAGGCCCGCGCGGGCGACCAGCGCGGAGGAGCTGCGCAACCGGCTCGGCGGCTTCCAGAGCGGTCTCCGCCGTGCGGCGGCCGAGACCACCTCCGCGGACACCGCTTCCCCGGACGCCGGGGCCGAGGCCGAGGCCGGGCCCGCCGCGCGGGCGGCGGAGGACGCCGGGCCGGCCCCGGCGGAGCAGCACAGCACCACTCCGGTCGAGGAGGAGCACGGATGACCGCGGCGCACGCCGATTCAGGTTCGGCCTCAGCGGGTTCAGGCCCGGGCGGCGGTTCGTCGGCGACGGCGAGTCAGGAGGCGCGCAGCGTCCGCTGGCTGCTGCACGACTTCTTCTCCGGCGTGGCGGGGGTGCTGGACGTGGTGGTGGTCTCCTCGGACGGCCTGCTGCTCGCCGCCGCCGAGCGCACCCGGCGCGCGGAGGAGCTCTCCGCGATCGTGTCCGGCCTGGTCAGCCTCGGCGCCGGGGTGGCCCGGGTGCTGGAGATGGGCCGGATGAAGCAGACCATCGTCACCATGGACCGCGGCCATCTCATCATCATGGCGATCAGCGACGGGAGTTGCCTGGGCGTCAACGCCTCGCTCGACTCCGACCTCAGCCAAGTGGCTTACCAGATGGCCCTGTTGGTGGAGCGTGCCGGACACGCTCTCACTCCCGAGGTACGCAGCGAGCTGCACCGGGCCATGGCGGCCCGTTGACGAGTCCGAGTTGCGAAGAGCAGTCGGGGGACCGTTTCCTGTCCCTGGCGCGGACCCGGCGGCGCACGCTGATGTGCCGTCAGGGTCTGGCCGGGCAAGGGGAGTCTGATGAAAGGTATGGGTGTGCGCGGTAGCGACCCCGGTCCCGCTGAGCGGGCCGGAGACGAGGTGGGGGTGGTCCGGCGGCAGCCCGGTGCCTCCGGCAGGCCGCCGGGCGCCGGCCGCTCGGCGCGCGTCCGGCCGTACGCCATCACCGGCGGGCGGACCAGGTTCGGCCATGTGCTGCTGGTGGAGACGCTGGTCTCGGCGCTGAACCGGCCTGCGGACCCGTCGTCGAGGGCCCTGCCCGAGCTGGAGGAGATCTGCCGGCTCTGCCGTGGCCACATGCGGTCGATCGCGGAGATCTCCGCCCTGCTGCGGATGCCGCTCGGCGTGGTCCGCGTCCTGGTCAGCGACCTCGCCGACCAGGGACGGATCCGGGTGCACGGCGCCCATTCGAGCGGGACCGGCTCGGCGGTGGACGCGGACGGGGAGCCGGTGCTGCTGGGCGGCACGAACCGGGCTCTGCTGGAGAGGGTGCTGGGTGGACTACGCAAGCTCTGAGACGTCGATGCAGTCGCGGTCGTACGCGGGCGGGGCCGGTTCCGCCGGACCCGCCGAGCAGGAGGTCCCGGGCATACCGCTGGGCAACGGCACCACGGTCTCCACGAAGATCGTGGTCGCGGGCGGGTTCGGCGTGGGCAAGACCACCTTCGTCGGCGCGGTCTCCGAGATCACCCCGCTGACCACCGAGGCCCTGATGACCCAGGCGAGCAGCGGGGTCGACGACCTGACGGACACCCCGGACAAGGTGACCACCACGGTCGCCATGGACTTCGGCCGGATCAGCCTCGAAACCGACCTGGTGCTCTACCTCTTCGGCACGCCGGGCCAGCAGCGCTTCTGGTTCATGTGGGACGACCTGGTGCGCGGGGCGATCGGCGCGGTGGTCCTGGCGGACACCCGGCGGCTGGCGGACTCCTTCCCCGCGCTCGACTACTTCGAGGGCTGCGGGCTGCCGTTCGTCGTGGCGGTGAACCAGTTCGACGGCGCCCCCCGGTACTCCGCGGAGGCGGTGCGGGACGCGCTGGCCGTGCCCGACCAGGTGCCGGTGCTGATCTGCGACGCGCGCGAGCGGACCTCGGTGGTGGACACCCTGCTGACCCTGGTCACCCACGCGCTCGACGTGGACGCGGCGCGCGAGCCGCAGCCCGCCGCGCAGGCCCACGCCCCGGTCGAATAGCCGGCCGGGGCAGGAGAGAAGAGCAGGAGAGCTGACAGGGATGCGCAGGATACTCGTCGTCGGGTCCGGGCAGTCCGGGCTCCAGCTGGCGCTGGGGCTTCAGGCCGACGGATACGACGTCACCGTGATGACCAACCGCACGCCGGAGGAGATCCGGGACGGCCGGGTGATGTCCACCCAGTGCATGTTCCATACCGCTCTCCAGCACGAGCGGGATCTGGGCATCAACTTCTGGGAGGACCAGGCGCCGAGGATCGACGGGCTCGGTGTCTCGGTCGCCGGTCCCGAGTTCCAGCGCGTGATCAACTGGGTCGGCCACCTGGACGGCTACGCCCAGTCCGTGGACCAGCGGCTGAAGATGTCCGGCTGGCTGGAGACCTTCGCCCGGCGCGGCGGCCAGGTCGTGGTGCACGGCGTCACCGTCTCCGACCTGGACTACTTCGCCCGCTCCTACGATCTGGTGCTGGTCGCGGCCGGCAAGGGCGAGCTGGTCTCGATGTTCGGCCGGGACGCCTCGCGCTCGCCGTACGACTCCCCGCAGCGGGCGCTGGCGGTGGCGTACGTCCACGGTCTGGGGCCGCGGCCGGAGTACGACTTCCAGGCGGTGCGCTGCAACCTGGTGCCGGGCGCCGGCGAGCTGTTCATCATGCCCAGCCTGACCAACTCCGGGCCCTGCGACATCCTCTTCTGGGAGGGCGTCCCCGGTGGGCCGCTGGACGTCTTCGCCGACGTCAAGGACCCGCAGGAGCACCTGCGGCTCACCCTGGAGCTGATGAAGCAGTTCACGCCCTGGGAGTACGAGCGGACGCTCGGCGGCGTCGAGCTGACCGACGCCAACGGTGTGCTGTCCGGGCGGTACGCGCCGGTGGTCCGCAACCCGATCGGCGAACTGCCGGGCGGCGGCGCGGTGCTGGGCGTGGCGGACGTGGTCGTCGCCAACGACCCGATCACCGGGCAGGGCTCCAACAACGCGTCCAAGTGCGCGGCGGTCTACCTGGACGCCATCCGGAAGCACGGGGACCGGCCGTTCGACCGGGAGTTCATGCAGGCCACCTTCGACCGGTACTGGGACTCGGCGCAGCACGTCACCAAGTGGACCAACGCGATGCTGGCGCCGCCGCCGGAGCATGTCCTCAACCTGATCGGGGCCGCGGGGCAGATCCAGCCGGTCGCGGACCGCTTCGCCAACGGCTTCGACGACCCGTCGGACTTCGAGAACTGGTTCTACGACCCTGAGCTGGCGGGGGCGTACCTGGCGTCGGTCTCGCCGGGGGCGTAGGCGGCGGGGCTGCCGCCCCGAAGCGCGGCGCCGCAGGCGCAAGCAGGGGCGCGGGGAACTGCGCGGCCGACGCCGCACTCGGCAACGGCGTCCCGGTTGCCACCGGTTGTCCGCTGCCGGGTGCGGCGCGGTAGTGGGTTGGCCGCGCAGTTCCCCGCGCCCCTTGCTTGCGCCCCTGGGAGAGTGCGACGCGGAGGCGACCGGATGGTTGCCGGTATGTGAGGGTCCGTCAGAATCCCCTGTGCATCCGGTGGGTGGGGCTTAACGCCGCAAGTCGGGCGTGGCAGGATGCCGCTCGGTGCAGCATGATCGCAGAGCGTGGATCCGGTCCTCCGGGGGGAGCTGAGCGATGACAGGGCGTGGTGGTCGAGTCGCGGGGGTGGCGGTCGCCGCCGCCGTAGCCGTGGTGCTGGGGGCGGGGCCGGCGCTCGCCGACCCCGCGCCGCCGGGCGGTGGCGGCGGCGGCGGTGGCGGCGGGCTCACCGCCGAAGAGCAGGCGCTGGAGCCGCTGGTGGCCCAGCTTCAGCAGCAGTACCAGCAGGTGGAGACGGCCACCGAGAAGTACGACGGCCTCGACGAGAGGCTGACCGCCGCGCAGAAGCTGGGCGCCCGGCTCCAGCAGCAGCTCACCCAGCTCAAGGCGCAGGTGGAGACCGGCCGCACGGTCGCCGCCGGGCTCGCCGACGCGCAGTACCGCAACCAGGGCGTCTCCCAGCTGGGCGAGCTGATCCTCAGCGACAACCCGTACCAGGCGGCGAACCTCGCCTCGATGCTGGCCTCCGCGGCCCGCTCGCAGGGTCTCTTCCTCAGGCGACTCCACCAGCAGGAGCAGCAGCTGGCCGCGACCACCGCCCAGGCCGAGGCCGGCCTCGCCCAGGTGCGCAGGCTGACCGTGGAGGCCCGGCAGCAGAAGGCCGCCGTGCAGAAGCAGCTGGCCGCGAGCGAACGGAGCCTGGCCGGGCTGACCGGGGCCCAGCTCTCCCAGATCAAGCTGCTGGAGCAGAGGCAGGCCGACCAGGCCCAGCTGGCCTTCCTGGCCACCGGGGTGCTCGGCAAGGGCGGCGGCAACCCGTCCGCGCTCGGACGGCAGGCCGTCTCCTACGCCTTCGCCCAGCTCGGCAAGCCCTATCTGTGGGGCGGCAACGGGCCCAAGGCGTACGACTGCTCGGGGCTCACCCAGCAGGCCTGGCTGGCCGCCGGCGTGCAGATCCCGCGGACCAGCCAGGAGCAGTGGGCGCAGCTGCGGCACGTGCCGCTGAACGCCCTCCGCCCGGGGGACCTGATCGTCTACTTCGCCCACGCCACCCACGTCGCGATGTACATCGGCGACGGCAAGGTCGTCGAGGCCCCGCACACCGGCGCGTACGTGGAGGTGGCGCCGATCGCCGCGGACCCGGTCCTCGGCGCCGTCCGGCCGGATCCCGCCTCGGCCGGCCTCTCCTCCTATTCGCTTCCTCCGCAGAATAAGTGACGTACCGTCAGATCACCGTTGCGGCGCCGGAGTCCGCCTCGAAGCGGATCACCACCGACTTGGACGTCGGGGTGTTGCTGGTCTCGGCGACGCTGTCCAGCGGGACCAGCACGTTGGTCTCCGGGTAGTAGGCGGCGGCGCAGCCCCGGGCGGTCGGGTAGTGCACCACCCGGAAGTGCGGGGCGCGCCGTTCGAGGCCGTCCTCCCACTCGCCGACCAGGTCCACGTAACCGCCGTCCTCCACGCCCAGCGCGGCCGCGTCCTCGGGGTTGACCAGCACCACCCGGCGGCCGTCCTTGATCCCGCGGTAGCGGTCGGCCAGGCCGTAGATGGTGGTGTTGTACTGGTCGTGCGAGCGCAGGGTCTGGAGCAGCAGCCGCCCCTCCGGGAGCTCCGGCGCGTACGGCGGGTTGATGGTGAAGTTCGCCTTGCCGGTGGTGGTCGGGAAGGCCCGCTTGTCCCGGGGGGCGTGCGGGAGGGCGAAGCCGCCCGGCTTCTTGATCTTGGCGTTGAAGTCCTCGAAGCCGGGGACCACCCGGGCGATCCGGTCCCGGATCGTGTCGTAGTCGGCGGCGAACTCCTCCCACGGCACGGTGTTCTTCGGGCCGAGGACCTTGCGGGCCAGCCGGCAGACGATGGCCGTCTCGGAGAGGAGGTCCTCGCTCGGCGGCGCCAGTCGGCCGATCGAGGCGTGCACCATCCCCATCGAGTCCTCGACGGTGACCTGCTGCGGCCCCTTGGAGGTGAGGTCGCGGTCGGTACGGCCGAGGGTGGGCAGGATCAGCGCGCGGGCGCCGGTGATCACGTGCGAGCGGTTGAGCTTGGTGGAGACGTGGACGGTCAGCCGGCAGCTGCGCAGGGCGTCCTCGGTGACCGGGGTGTCCGGGGTGGCCGAGACGAAGTTGCCGCCCATCGCGAAGAAGACCTTGACCTTGCCGTCCCGCATCGCGCGGATGGTGTCCACCACGTCGTGGCCGTGCTCGCGCGGCGGCTCGAAGCGGAACTCCCGGCCGAGCGCGTCCAGGAAGGCGGGGGCGGGCTTCTCGTAGATGCCCATGGTGCGGTCGCCCTGCACGTTGCTGTGGCCGCGGACCGGGCAGACGCCGGCGCCCGGCTTGCCCACGTTCCCGCGCAGCAGAAGGAAGTTGACCACCTCTCGGATGGTCGGCACGGAGTGCTTGTGCTGGGTCAGGCCCATCGCCCAGCAGACGATCGTCTTCCGGCTGCCGAGGGCCAGCTCAGCCAGCTCGCGGATCTGCTCCTCGGGGAGGCCGGTGGCCTCCCGGATGTCCTCCCACTTGGTGTTCTTGCGGGCGTCCTCCCGCCACTCGGCGAAGCCGGCGCAGTGGGCGTCGATGAACTCCTGGTCCAGGACGGTGCCCGGGGCCTTCTCCTCGGCCTCCAGGAGCAGCAGGTTCAGTGCCCGGAAGAGGGCGAGGTCGCCGCCGATCCGGATCTGCAGGAAGAGGTCGGTGAGCTTGGTGCCGTTGCCCACCAGACCCTTGGGGGTCTGCGGGTTCTTGAAGCGCTCCAGGCCGGCCTCGGGCAGCGGGTTGACGCTGACGATCTTCGCTCCGGCACGCTTGGCGCGCTCCAGGGCGGAGAGCATCCGGGGGTGGTTGGTGCCCGGGTTCTGCCCGGCGACGATGATCAGATCCGCCTGGTAGAGGTCCTTGAGGTGGACGCTGCCCTTGCCGACGCCCAGCGTCTCCACGAGCGCGGAACCCGAGGACTCGTGGCACATGTTGGAGCAGTCCGGCAGGTTGTTGGTGCCGAACTGGCGGGCGAAGAGCTGGTACGCGAAGGCGGCCTCGTTGCTGGTCCGGCCGGAGGTGTAGAAGGCGGCGCCGTCGGGCGAGTCCAGGGCCGCGAGCTCCTCGGCGACCAGCGAGAAGGCGTCCTCCCAGGAGACCTGCCGGTAGTGGGTGGCGCCCTCCTCCAGCAGCATCGGGTGGGTCAGCCGGCCCTGCTGGCCCAGCCAGTAGCCGGACCTGCCGGCCAGCTCCTCGACCGAGTGCTCGGCGAAGAAGGCCGGGGTGACCTTCCGCAGGGTGGCCTCCTCGGCCACCGCCTTGGCGCCGTTCTCGCAGAACTCCGCGGTGTGGGTGTGGTCGGGCTCGGGCCAGGCGCAGCCGGGGCAGTCGAAGCCGTCGAACTGGTTCAGCTTCAGCAGGGTGCGGGTGGCGCGGGGGAGACCCATCTGCGCCGCCGCGATCTTGGTGGTGTGCACCAGAGCGGGGATGCCCGCGGCAGCGTGATGCGGCTCGGATACTTCCGGTACGTCCTGGGCGGGGTCCGCCGCGGGAGCTCGCTTGGCCATCGCTCTCAACCTCCGGTCAACGCCTGCGGATTTTGCATACGATCCACCGGCCGCCATCCTCGCACTAGGAGGCTCCGCTTGGCCACGTGCCCTGGTCGCGGCCCGGATCCGGGGGCGCCGGGGGCACCCACGCTGCCGTGCTCGGCGATGAATCCGGGTCGCCACCCGGACCCGGACCCGGACCCGGACCCGTCCCTGCCTGGGCGCTAGGCGTCGAGGGGGCGCCGGCGCCCTGCGGCGCTTACAGCGCCTGCGGGGCCAGCGGGTCCGGGGGCAGGTCCCCGGTCTCGGGAAGGGGCGGAGTGGGGGAGGGGATCGGCGCCTCCTGCTGCACGCCGCCGGGCCCCGGCAGCGGCCGCCGCGGCTCGCGGACCCCGCCCTCCCCGGGAGGGGAGTTCCGAGTGAACACCGTCACCACCGTGGACCGCGCCACCGACCGCCCGGAGGACGGCGTCTGATCGACGACCCAGTCGTTCTCGTCCCCCGCGGGCGACCCGTCCGCCCGCAGCACGACCAGGCTCATCTCCACCCCGAGCCACTGCGCCTCGCCCAGCCGCATGCCGATCAGATGCGGCACGGTCACCTGGTCCCGCCGGCTCCTCCCGGAACCACGCTGGCGCTGTCCGCCGAACTCCATCTCCGCCGCCCCTCAGCTCCGGATCGGATCGGATGGGTCCACGGTACGTCAGATCATCTGAATTCGGGCAGATCATCACGGTTCGGCGGACAAGGTGCAGCGAGATCTCCGCGAACCGGCGGGAGCTCGCCGGGGCGCTTCTCGCCCGTCTGCTTCTCACCCGTCTTTCATGTCCCCCTCATCACCCTTCCATCACGGCTCCCTACCTTCGTCCCGCGCCGCAGCGGGACGAAGACGACCCAGGACCGCCACCGCGCCGCCCCCTCCGGCCTCAAGGATTCGAGGAAACGACTCGGATGTTCTTCACCTACCTGCGGCGTGAACTGCGCCGCCGACGCAAGGCGGCACTCGTCGTCGCCATGGGCCTGGCCCTCGGCATCGGCCTGGTCATCACGGTGACCTCGGTGTCCGCCGGGATGAACAAGGCGCAGAGCCAGGTGCTCCACAACCTCTACGGCCTCGGCACGGACATCACCGTCACCAAGGCGGCCACCGCCGACCAGCAGGGCGGCCAGGGGCCCCAGCGTTTCCAGTTCTCCCACTCCGGCTCCGGCACCAGCGACAGCAGCCAGGACCGGCTGCGGGTGGCCGGCGGGACCGGCACCCTGAGCAAGTCCCAACTCGCCTCCATCGCGCGGCAGTCCGGGGTGGCCTCGGCGGTCGGTGGACTCTCGCTCACCGACATCAAGTTCAACGGCTCGTTCACCTTCAAGGGCGGCAGCGCCGGCACCTCCGGCGGCTTCGGCGGGACCCGCGGCCTCGGCGGCGGCGAGGGCGGCGGCTCCGGCAGCGGCCGCGCGGCCCCGCCCTCCGGCTCGGCCGGCTTCAACCTGGACTCCTTCACCGTCTCCGGCGTGGACACCTCCAACCTCGCGCTGGGCCCCCTGAGTTCCTCGAAGATCACCAGCGGTGAGGACTTCACCACGGCCCAGTCCGCCTCCGCGGTGGCCGTGGTGGACAGCGCCTACGCCAAGACCAAGAGCCTCAAGACCGGCTCCACGGTCACCCTCGCCGGTACCCGGTTCACCGTGATCGGCATCGCCACCGCCGACTCCGGCGCCGCCAGCTCCAACGTCTACATCCCACTGGCCGAGGCGCAGAAGCTGTCGTCCAACACCGGCGCCGTCTCCACCGTCTATGTGAAGGCGACCAGCTCGCAGCAGATCTCCGCGGTCAAGGCGGCGATCCAGAAGAACGTCACCGGGACCACCGTCACCACCTCCGCCGACATGGCCTCCGAGGTCTCCGGCTCCCTCTCCACCGCCGCCAGCCTGGCCACCAGCCTCGGCAAGTGGCTCTCCGTCGCGGTGCTGGCGGCGGCCTTCCTGGTGGCCGCGCTCCTCACCTCGGCCGCGGTCAACCGGCGCGTCCGCGAGTTCGGCACCCTCAAGGCGCTGGGCTGGCGCAGCCGCCGGGTGATCGGCCAGGTGATGGGCGAGGCCGTGGTGAACGGCCTGATCGGCGGGGTGCTGGGGATCGTCCTGGGCCTGGCCGCGGCGTACGCGATCACCGCGGTGTCGCCGACGCTGAGCGCCACCGCCGGCGGTGCCGCCGCCGGCCAGGGCGGCGCAGGTCAGGGCGGCCGCTTCGGCGGCGCCGGTGGCTTCGGCGGCGGGGGCGGCTTCGGCGGGTTCCGCCGGGCCGCCGAGCAGGCGGTGACCGTGCACCTCACCGCACCGGTGACGATCGGCGCCATCCTCCTCGCCGTGCTCCTCGCGGTGGCGGGCGGGCTGGTCGCGGGCGGCTTCGGCGGATGGCGGGCCTCCCGGCTGCGCCCGGCGGACGCACTCCGCCGGATCGAGTAGCCGGCCCCCTGCCCCAAGGCCCCTGCCCCAAGGCCGTCGGCACACCACCCCCAGCGCCCCTCACCCGGATCCGGAGCGGAACCAGCCATGTACAAACTCAGCGGAGTAACCAAGACCTATCAGCGCGGCAAGGGCACGGTGCACGCGCTGAACGGACTCGACCTGGTCATCGAGGACGGTGAGCAGCTCGTCATCCAGGGCCCGACCGGCGGCGGCAAGTCCACACTGCTGCAGATGCTCGGCGCCCTCGACCGGCCGACCTCCGGCATGGTCGAACTCGACGGCCACGACCTCGGCACCCTCCCCGAGGCCAGACTCACCCGGGTCCGCTCGGAGACGATCGGCTTCGTCTTCCAGGGGTTCAACCTGATCCCGACCCTCAACGCGCAGGAGAACGTCGAGGCCGCGCTCGCCCCGATGGGCGTGAAGTCCGCCGACCGGCGGCGACGGGCCGCGGACGCGCTGGCCTCCGTCGGCCTCGGCGAGCGCCTCACCCACCTCCCGGCCGAGCTCTCCGGCGGCCAGCAGCAGCGGGTGGCGATCGCGCGGGCACTGGTGAAGGAGCCGAAGGTGCTCCTCGCCGACGAGCCCACGGGCAACCTGGACGAGGAGACCAGGGACGAGATCATGGCCCTGCTGAACGACCTCTGGGAGTCCAGGGGGCTGACCTTCGTCATCGTCACCCACGACACCGCGATCGCCCGGGCCGCGAAGCGGGTGGCGACCCTGCGGAAGGGGAAGCTGGTGTGATCCCGTCCCCAACCGGTTCTGATCCGGGGACACCGGTACGCGGCCGGTGCGGCCTCCCGCATAATGAGCCGACTACCGTGCGCCGGGGCGGCGAGGACCGCCCCGGCGCACGTACCGCAACTGGCCGGGAGGGCACAGGACGTGTCGGTCACGGATGAGGCGATCGCCCGGATCCGGGAGATGATCGCCGGTGGCGACCTGAAGCCGGGCGACCGCCTGCCCAAGGAGGCCGACCTGGCCGCGATGCTCGGGCTGTCCCGCAACTCGCTGCGCGAGGCGGTGCGCGCGCTGTCGCTGATCCACGTGCTGGACGTGCGGCAGGGCGACGGCACCTACGTCACCGGCCTGGAGCCGGAGCGGCTGCTGGAGGCCGTCGGCTTCATGGTGGAGCTCCGGCACGACAGCTCGCTCCTCGAGGTCTTCGAGGTCCGCCGGATGCTGGAGCCGGCGGCGACGGCGAAGGCCGCAGAACGCGTCACCGCCGAGCAGCTCGCCGAGCTGGAGCGGCTGGTCGACGCGGCGGAGGCGAGCAGCACGGCGGCCGAACTGGTCGAGTGCGACATGGAGTTCCACCGGGTCATCGTCGAGGCCGCGGACAACCAAGTGCTGGCCGCGCTGCTGGTCCAGCTGAGCTCGCCGACGGTGCGCGCGAGGGTCTGGCGCGGCCTCACCGAGGACGACGCCCTTTCCCGCACCCTCGCCGAGCACCGCGCCATCGTCTCCGCGCTGCGCGCCCGCCGTGCGGACCTGGCGCACGCCTGCGCCCTCGTCCACATCGCCGGCGTCGAGGAGTGGCTCCGCGCGTCGGTTGCCGCAGGCGGCGAGTAGCCCGCCGCGCGGGCGAGGCCGGCCCGAGCGCGGCCCGAGCGCGCCCCGAGCGCGGCGACGACGTCGCAGATGAGGGGCGCGGGGAACTGCGCGGCCAGCGCCGCAGTCCGTTGCGCTCGACAACGGAGTTCGAGTGGCAACCCGGTAGTCGTTCCCGGGCGCCACGCCGTAGAGGGTTGGCCGCGCAGTCCCTGCGCCCCTGATCGCGCCTGCGGCGACGCCCGGGTGGGGCGATGTCATCCGACGACTGACGGAGCATCAACGCACGGCTCGCGTGCACAGCATGAAGATCGCGGCCGCACGCTGGACCCCGATCCGTGGTCTTGATATACATCGGATGTCTAACCGACGGTTGGACGTAATGACCACACACCCGCAAGGTGGTGACTCGCGTGAGGTTCCGGCCCCCCGCACCGGCTCGACCCCGGCCATCGGCCCCCGCGGAGCGGAGGCGCGGCCTTGCGCATAACCGGCTTCGACACCGTCGACCTCCGCTTCCCCACCTCCCGCGAGCTCGACGGCTCGGACGCGATGAACAAGGACCCGGACTACTCCGCGGCCTACCTGGTCCTCCGCACCGACGACCCGGACACCCCGGCCGGCTACGGCTTCGCCTTCACCATCGGCCGCGGCAACGACGTCCAGACGGCCGCCATCGACTCCCTCCGCGGCCACCTCGTCGGCCGCGACGCCCGCGAACTCTTCGCCGCCATCGGGGATTTCAACCGCGAGCTGCTCAACGACAGCCAACTCCGCTGGCTCGGCCCGGAGAAGGGCGTCATCCACATGGCGGTCTCCGCCGTCCTCAACGCCGTCTGGGACCTCTACGCCCGGCACGAGCGCAAGCCGCTCTGGCGGCTCCTCTCCGACCTCGCTCCGGAGCGGCTCGTCGACTGCGTCGACTTCCGCTACCTGGAGGACGCCCTCACCCCCGACCAGGCCCTGGAGATCCTCCACGCGGCCCGCGAGAACCCCGCCCGGGACGCCCGCGAGCGCGCCCTTCTCGCCCGCGGCTACCCCGCGTACACGACCTCCCCGGGCTGGCTCGGGTACAGCGACGAGAAGCTGGTGCGGCTCAGCCGCCAGGCCGTCGCCGACGGGTTCGAGATGATCAAGCTCAAGGTCGGCGACGACCTCGCGGACGACCGCCGCCGGATGTCCCTCGCCCGCGCCGCCGTCGGCCCGGACCTGCCCATCGCCGTCGACGCCAACCAGCGCTGGGGCAGCGCCGAGGCGATCCGCTGGATGACCGCGCTCGCCGAGTTCCGCCCGTACTGGATCGAGGAGCCGACCAGCCCGGACGACGTCCTGGCGCACGCCGCCGTCCGCCGCGCCCTCGCCGAGGCCGGCACCGGCATCCTGGTCGCCACCGGCGAACACGTCCACAATCGGGTGATGTTCAAGCAGTACCTCCAGGCCGGAGCGCTGGACGTGATGCAGATCGACGCGGCCCGGGTCGGCGGGGTCAACGAGAACATCGCCAACCTGCTGCTCGCCGCCCGTTTCGGCGTGCCGGTCTGCCCGCACGCCGGCGGGGTCGGCCTGTGCGAACTGGTCCAGCACCTCTCGATGTTCGACTACCTGGCCGTCTCGGGCAGCCAGGACGGGCGCCGGATCGAGTACGTGGACCACCTCCATGAGCACTTCACCGATCCGGTCGTCCTCGAGAACGGACGCTACCGGGCGCCACTGACACCCGGCTCCGGCGCCAGGATCCACGAGCGCACCCTCGCCGAGTACCGCTACCCGGACGGCCCCGTCTGGGCCGCCGAACTCGCCGGCTCCGCCCAGCCCGCCGCCGACCCCACCGCCGAGCCTTCGGAGGCCACCGCATGACCGAGGCAGCCACGTCCGCCACCTCCGCCGAGCCCGCCGACTCCGCCGAGCCCGCCGACGCCGCCGGCCGGGACTTCCTCGGCCTCTCCGCCCTGGTGACCGGCGGCGGCTCCGGTATCGGCCTCGCCGTCGCGAACCTGCTGGCGGCCCGCGGGGCCCGGGTCACCGTTCTGGACCGGGACGAGAAGGCCCTGGCCGGCCTGCCCGGCCGGCTCTCCGGCCGGGTCTGCGACGTCACCGACGACGCCTCCGTGCGGGCCGCCGTCGGCACCCTGGACGGCCTCGACGTGCTGGTCAACAACGCCGGCATCGGCGCCGCCGGCACCGTCGCCGACAACTCCGACGAGGAGTGGCACCGGGTGCTCGACGTCAACGTCCTGGGCATCGTCCGGGTCACCCGGGCCGCGCTGCCGCTGCTCCGCGCCTCCCGGCACGCCGCCGTCGTCAACACCTGCAGCATCGCCGCCACCGCCGGGCTGCCGCAGCGGGCGCTCTACTCGGCCAGCAAGGGGGCGGTGTACTCGCTCACCCTGGCGATGGCCGCGGACCACCTCCGGGAGGGCATCCGGGTCAACTGCGTCAACCCCGGTACGGCGGACACCCCGTGGGTGGGACGGCTGCTGGACGCCGCCGAGGACCCGGCCGCCGAGCGGGCGGCGCTGGAGGCCCGCCAGCCGCACGGCCGGCTGGTCTCCGCCGAGGAGGTGGCGGGCGCCATCGCGTACCTCGCCTCCCCGCTCTCCGGCTCCACCTCCGGCACCTCGCTGGCGGTGGACGGCGGGATGCAGGGCCTCCGCCTCCGCCCCGCGCCCACGTCCGCCCCCGCGCCCGCGGCCGCCCCCGCGCCCACGTCCGCCCCCGTGTCCGCGCCCCCGCGCCAGGAGCGCTGATGGCCGTCCGCCCGCTCCCCTTCCGGCTCCCGCCGTTCGGTCTCGGCACGGCGCCGCTCGGCAACCTCTACGCCGAGGTGCCCGAAGCCGAGGCCGAGGCCGCCGTGGCGGCCGCCCTCGAAGCCGGCTGGACCTACCTGGACACGGCCCCGCACTACGGACTCGGCCTGGCCGAGGAGCGGCTCGGCCGCGCGCTCGCCGCGAGCGGCCTGCCGCGGGACCGGTACGTCCTCTCCACCAAGGTCGGCCGCCTCCTCGAACCGGCCGACCCGGGCGAGGAGTTGGAGCCGCAGGGCTTCGCCGCCGTACCGCGCCGCCGGCGGCGCCTGGACTACTCGGCGGACGGCGTGCGCCGCTCGCTGGACGAGTCGCTGGCCAGGCTGGGCGTGGACCGGGTGGACATCGTCTACGTCCACGACCCGGACACCCCCGAGCAGCAGCGCCAGGTCCGCGCCGAGGCCTATCCGGCGCTGGCCCGGCTGCGCGAGGAGGGCGTCGTCGGGGCGGTCGGCGTCGGGATGAACTTCACCGAGCCGCTGGCCGGATTCGTCCGCGACCTCGATCTGGACCTGATCCTGCTGGCCGGCCGGCACACCCTGCTGGACCGCTCGGCGCTGCGCGAGGGCCTGCTGGAGCTGTGCGCCGAGCGCGGCACCGGCGTGGTGGTCGGCGGGGCGTTCAACTCCGGCCTGCTGGCCGACCCGCGGCCCGGGGCGACCTTCGACTACCAGCCCGCCGACGGCGAACTGGTCGAGGAGGCGCGGCGGTTGGCGCGCGCCTGCGAGGCGCACGGGGTGCCGCTGCCGGCCGCCGCGCTGGCCTACCCGGCCGGCCATCCGGCGGTGGTCTCGGTGCTGGTGGGCTGCCGGACGGCGGCGGAGGTGGCGGCCAACGCCGGGCACGCGGCCACCCCGATCCCCGCCGGACTCCGCCGCGAACTGGGCTTCTACACCCCGTAGACCCGCCGGGCCGTCCCGCCGAACACGGCCTCCCGCTCGGCCGTCGACAGCCCGGCGGTCAACGCGCCCGCCGCCTCGGCCACCTCGACGTACGGGGCGGCCAGCCGGCAGACCGGCCAGTCCGAGCCGAACATCAGCCGGTCCGGACCGAAGGACTCCAGGGCCGCGTCCGCGTACGGCCGCAGCCCGTCCAGCGTCCAGTCCTGCCAGGACGCCTCCGTGACCAGGCCGGACAGCTTCGCCGCGACCAGGTTCCCGGTCGCGGCCAGCCCGGTCAGCCAGTCGGCCCACTCCCGGTCGAGCCCGGCCGGGGAGTCCCCGCCGTACTCGGCGATCCGCGGCTTCCCCAGGTGGTCCAGGACGAACGGCACCTCGTCCAGCCCGCGCACGGTCCGCGCCGCCGCGTCCCACTGCGGCCGCCGCACCACCAGGTCCACGACCAGCCCGGCCGCGCCCACCGCGCGCAGCCCCCGGCGGACGTCCGCCCGCAGCAGCCACTCCGGGTCCGGCTCGTCCTGCACCAGGTGGCGGACGCCCACCAGCAGCTCGCCGCCGGGGAGTTCGCGCATCCGGTCCAGCCGGTCGGCCACGTCCGGGGCACGGAGATCGACCCATCCGACGACTCCGCGGACCAGCTCGCTGGCCTCGGCCGTGGCCAGGAACTCCGCCGTCTCCTCGGCCGCGTTCAGCACCTGGACCAGCACGGTGCCGTCCACCCCGGAGCGCTCGGCCTCGTCCCGCAGCTCCGCAACTCCGTACGGCCGCCGAAGCGGCGCCATGGCGGCGCCGTCCAGCCATGCGTGACGCCGGGTGCCCGGGTCCCAGAAGTGATGATGTGCATCGATCACCATCGTCATGCGCGGGACCATACATGGGATCAATCCCGGGCGTCAGTCCTCTGCCGCGAGCAGCTCTCCCAGGCGTTCCGCGAGCCGGGCGCCCGGTCCGCTGAAGCCCTCGTCCGCGACCACCCGGCGCAGCAGGCGGGCGCACTGCGGATCGTGGACGGCGGCCGCCGCGAACATCGCCACGAACTGGTCCACCAGCAGCTCCACCTGCTCCGTGACGGGTATCTCCCGCCCCTCGTCCAGCCAGCTGAGCGCGGCCGTCTCCACCACCGAGACCCAGGAGCGGACCAGCACGCGCAGCCGCGGACCGGCCGGCTCGTCCGTCAGATGCTCGATGATCCGCTGGTGGGCGGCCCGCCGCACGCCGTCCACGATGGCGTCGGTCCGCTCGGTCTCGGCCACCGAGCCGCCGCGCAGCAGGGCCGCGTAGCCGGCCGCGTGCTCGTCGACGAAGGCGAAGTACCGCTCCAGGACGTGCCCGAGCCGCCTGGTCCTCGGGCCGTCCCGGGGTTCGACGAACCTGGCCGCCAGGCCCTCCGCCGCCGAGCCCAGCGCCTCCTCGTACAACTGCTGCTTGCCGCCAGGGAAGTAGCGGTAGACGAGGGGCCGGGAGGCGTCGGCGGCGACGGCCACGTCGTCCAGCGAGACCTCCTCCGGGGCGTGCCGGCTGAAGAGTTCGAGGGCGGCCCGGATCAGCTCGCCCCGGCGCTCCTCCACGCTCAGCCTCCGGTAGGCCGCCCGGCGCGGGCGGGCCGCCCCGCCGCCCGGCGAGCCGGGGGCACCGGCGGAGGGGGTGGGGGCGTCCTCGACCGCAGCGTCCGCTTCCATGGCGGCCACCCTAGCCAGCGGACTCCACGATTCGTACACAGCAGGGGGATTGACAACGCGGTCGGCCCGAACGGGGGGTGCTCACAGCAGCCGGGCGCGCCGCCAGAGCCCGGTCGCGATGGGCCCGGCGATCACGCCGGTCTCCTGGAGGAACGAGGTGAGCTTCTCCGCGGACCAGCGCAGGGTCTCGCCCCGATGGGCGCTCGCCCTCGCCTGCCGCAGGGCCTCCTCCCGGTCCAGGCCGACGTTGGCGTAGACCTCGGGGGAGATGATGCTCTCGGCCACCACCACTGCGGCGACCCCGCTGGAGAACCGGGTCCACCGGCGCTCGACCGGGCCGCAGACCCGCATCTGCCGGGCCAGCTCCTCGCGGGCGTAGCGGATGTGCCGGGACTCCTCGACCACATGGATCCGGGTGACGTCGCGGACCATCGGCTGCACCGACTCGTCCGGGAAGATCTGCCGCTGCATCCGGTCCAGGATCTCCTCGCAGAGCAGCGTCGCGGTGAAGGCCCCGGGGGTGGTGGCGTAGGTCTTGATGAACCGGCCGAGGAAGCGGACCAGCGCGTCCGGCCGGTAGAGCGGGCAGTCCAGGCGGCGGATCATCCGGGCGAACATCTTGGAGTGCCGGCACTCGTCGGCGATCTCGGTCAGCGCGTAGCGGACGTGGTCGCTGAGGTAGTCCAGGTCGTACATGTGCCGGGTGAGCAGCTGCATCAGGATGATCTCGAACCAGATGCCGATCGAGGCGGTGGAGGCGGCCTCGTGCCGGGAGAGGTCGAGCCGCTGCTCCAGCGGCATCGCCTCCCACATCGGGGTGCCGTAGAGGGAGACGAGCTTCTCGGGTATGCACCACTTGCCGTCTTCCAGGGCGTCCCAGGCGACTTCGACGTCCGGGTCGAACGAGTGCTTGTCCGAGGCGTCGAGCAGACGCTCGGCGACCTGCTCGCGGTTCAGCAGCTGGTCGATTTCGAGCGTGGGCATGGGGCGGACTCCCTTGTTCCGTGGCTCCCGTGTTCCGTGGTGCTCTCGTTCCGCTGGCGTCTCTTATGAGACTGCGCGTCAACAAGGCCGTCAATCCCCTTGACAAGGCTCGCGGTTCGACTCGCCCGTTCGCCCGGGCCATGCCGGGGCGCCGCCGGCCGCCGGGGCGCGGTAACGTCGCTGGAGAGCCCCCCGTTCCAGCCGTTGCAGCCGTTCGAGTCGTCCGAGGAGCATGAGTGATGGTCGGTCAGTCCGCAGAAGCCCCCGCGGTCTCCGTACTCGGCACCGGGATCATGGGAGCCGGGATGGCGCGCAGCCTGCTCCGCGAGGGCTTCCCGGTGCACGTGTGGAACCGCAGCCGGCAGCGCGCCCTGCCGCTCGCCGACGCCGGCGCCGTGGTCGCCGAGGACCCGGCCGAGGCGGTACGCGGCAGCCGCATCGTGATCACCATGCTCACCGACCAGGCCGCGGTCCGCGAGGTGATCGAGGCCGCCGCGGGCGGCCTGAACGGCAACCAGGTCTGGCTCCAGTGCAGCACCGTGGGCACCGAGGCGGTGGCCGGACTGGCCGCGCTCGCCCGCGAGCACGAGATCCAGTTCGTCGACGCGCCCGTCCTCGGCACCCGGCAGCCCGCCGAGCAGGGCAAGCTGACCGTCTTCGCGGCCGGGCCGAAGGCCGTCCGCAGCGGCGTGGACCGGGTGCTGGACGCCATCGGCCAGCGCACCCTGTGGGTGGCCGAGAACGCCGAGTCCGGCGCCGCCCAGGCGCTCAAGCTGGTCGCCAACACCTATGTGCTGAGCCTGGTCAGCGGCGTCGCCGAGGCGCTCAGCCTGGCCGACGGGCTGGGCGTGGACGGGCGCTCGTTCCTGGAGGCGATGGCAGGCGGCCCGCTGGACAACCCCTATCTGCGGACCAAGGCCGAGGCCATCCTCAGCGGCGACTACACCCCCAGCTTCTCGGTCTCGGTGGCCGGCAAGGACGCCCGGCTGATCGTCGAGGCGGGGGAGCGCGCGGGCGTGCGGATGGACCTGCTGAGCGCCGCCGCGCAACGGTTCCGCCGGGCCGAGCTCCAGGGCCACGGCGGCGAGGACATGGCCGCCACCTACTTCGCCGGCTTCGACAAGGAGTCCTGACGGGCCGTCCGCCGGCCGTCTGACGGTCCATCGGCAAAACAGCCCGCGACAAGGGATCGCCCGTCCGGCGGCCGGTGGGCCAGGATGGGCCCATGCCAGACACCGCACGCTCGCTCGCCGACGCCTACCTCGCCGAACGCGCCGCCCTGGACCCGACGACCTCCGCCTACCTCGGCCTCAACCAGGAGGACGAGAGCCTCGGCGACTACTCCCCGGACGGCTTCGCCGCCCTGGCCGAACAGGACCGCCGCACCCTCGCCGCCCTGGACGGTCTCCCCGGCACCGCGCGGGACGACTCGGCGGTCGGCGCGGACCGGGCCTGCGCCCGGCTGCTCCGCGAGCGCCTCACCGCGCAGCTCGCCGAGTACGAGGCCGGCGACCACCTCCGGTCGCTCAACAACATCTCCGCCCCGGTGCACTGGGTGCGGGAGATCTTCACCATGCGCCCGGCCGAGAACGAGCAGGACTGGTCCCGTACCTCCGGCCGGCTGGCCGACCTGCCGCGCGCCCTGGACTCCTACCGGGCCTCGCTCGCCGAGGGCGCCCGCACCGGCCGCACGGTGGCGCCCCGCCAGGTCGCCACCGTCGTCGAGCAGCTCACCGAGTGGGCCGAGCCCAGCCCCTGGTTCTCCGACTTCGTCGCCGAGGCCCGGCAGATCAACGGCGTGCCGGACTCGCTCTGCGAGGAGCTGGACGCCCGGGCCGAGAACGCCACCCGGTCCGTCCTCGCCTTCCGCGACTGGCTGCGCACCGAGTACGCCCCGGCCGCCGAGGGCACCCCGGACGCGGTCGGCCGCGAGCGCTACCTTCGCGCGGCCCGCTCGCACAGCGGCTCCGACCTCGACCTGGACGAGGCCTACGGCTGGGCCTGGACGGAGTTCCACCGGCTGCTCGCCGAGCAGCGCGTCGAGGCCGCGCGGATCCTCACCGGCGCCCGGGACCCCGAGCCGCTCACCGCGATGCGCCACCTCGACGCCCACGGGCCGATCGTCCACGGGGTGGACCAGATCCGGGTCTACCTCCAGCAGTTGATGGACGAGGCGATCGACGCGCTGGACGGCACCCACTTCGACATCACCGGGCCGGTCCGCAAGGTCGAGGCGATGATCGCCCCGGCGGGCGGAGCGGCGGCGCCCTACTACAGCGCGCCCTCGCTGGACTTCTCCCGCCCGGGCCGGACCTGGCTGCCGACCATGGGGCACACCGAGTTCCCGACCTGGCAGCTCGTCAGCACCTGGTACCACGAGGGGGTTCCCGGCCACCATCTGCAGCTCGCGCAGTGGGTGGCCTGCGCCGAGAAGCTGTCGCAGTACCAGTGCTCGCTGGGGTCGGTCAGCGCCAACGTGGAGGGCTGGGCGCTGTACGCCGAGCGCCTGATGGACGAGCTGGGCTTCTTCTCCACCCCCGAGCACCGGATCGGCTTCCTCGACGAGCAGATGCTCCGCACCATCCGGGTCATCATCGACATCGGCATGCACCTGGGGCTCCGCATCCCCTCCGACTCCCCGTTCCACCCCGGCGAGCGCTGGACCCCGGCCCTCGGCGACGCCTTCTTCGCCGCGTACAACGGCAGCCCCGCGGACATGCGGGAGAGCGAGATCGTCCGCTACCTGGGCTGGCCCGGCCAGGCCATCGGCTACAAGCTCGGCGAGCGCGCCTGGCTGGCCGGCCGCGAGGCCGCGAAGTCCGCCGCGCTGAAGTCCGGCAAGGAGTTCGACCTCCGCACCTGGCACATGGCCGCGCTCTCGCAGGGCTCCCTGGGCCTCGACGACCTGGCCTCGACCCTGGCGACGCTGCCGTAGCGAGGCCGCGGGCCCGAAGCGCAGCGCCGAAGGCGCAAGCCAGGGGGCGCGGGGAACCGCGCAGCCCGCGCGCAACGCTCCCGCACTCGGCAACGGCGGCTCTTCGCGCAGGGGCCCCGGACGAGTGCGGCAGAGCGTCGCGCCGCCGGCCGCGCGGTTCCCCGCGCCCCCGACGTCGCCGGGCGACTCGGCGGGGCAGCCGGGCGGCGCCGAGGGCGGGCGCCCCGGCGGGGGAGGGCAGAGGCGGGCCGGTAGGAGGGCAGGGGGCCGGTAGGGAAATACAAGAACCCAGCCCGCCGCGAAGCGGCTTCGCATGCCACGCCCCACCCCCCGGGTAGGAACCCGCCATGACCCGCGCAGCCGCCCCGCTCGCCCGCACGCCCACTCGGCCGGCGTCCTCCGGACCCGCCTCGCCGGCGCACGAGCACCCGGGCATCGCCGCCACGGCCCCTGCCCCGACGATCGCCACTACCACCCTAGCCACCTCCTGAACCCCTCCCACCAGCACTCTGATCACTCGTTCGAGCGATTCGGAAGACCCGGACCGCGCACTGTCACAGCCGGGCCCTACGTTGAGCCTGCGCACAGCCGAACATCCTCGGGGGGAGAGCCCCGGGGGGAGGTTCCCGTGATCGACCGCCGTCATCTCGACCGACTCAACGCGACGATCGCCAAGCACGGACACGCCATCCAGTACGTGTCCCCCTGCACCCCGGTCACCTGCTCCGACCACGCCTACGACCAGCAAAGCGACCACCCGGCCGGGTATCCCGCCGACCACCCGACCGGGTACCCCGCCGACCATCCGGCCGGCCCGCCGCCCGCCTACGCCTACGCCGACGACCCGGACGCCCTCGACACCGTCGGCGACCTGGACGAGGCCGACTTCGACCCGCCCTTCGCCTACACCGTCGGCCTGGCCCAATGGCCCGGCCGCGACTACGAGTTGGCGGTCACCGGGCAGGATCCGCCGAACACCGGGCGGATCCTCAACGGCGCCGCCACCCAGCTGATCCTGGACGGCCTCCAGCCCGAGGAGGGGATGGAGATCGCCGACATCCTCGACGGCGGCCGCCTCCTCCGGCTGACCCGCGTCCAGGACCCGGAGGAGCTCGCGGTCCTCCCGCTCTACTACCCCTCCACCCCCACCGTCTGGCAGCTCCTCGTCCCGGACGACTTCGGCCGCTATCCGACCGGCCCCGCCGTCCAGCCGCTCCTCTGAAGGAGACGGCGCCCCTACCCCCTGAGGCATCGACCACGACAGCTAACCGATCACTCGATCTTTGCTAACCTCAACTGAATGATCGACTGGGACCTCCGCAAGTTCCGCATCCTGCGCGAGCTGCACCGCCAGGGCACGGTGACGGCCGCCGCCCAGGCGCTGTCGCTGACGCCCTCCGCCGTGTCCCAGTCCCTCGCCGCCCTCGCCCGCCAGATCGGCAGCCCCGTGGTGGAGCCGCAGGGCCGTCGGGTCCGCCTCACCGAGGCCGCCCACCTGCTGCTGCGGCACGGCGACGAGATCTTCGCCGAGCTGGAGCGGGCGGAGGCCGAGCTCGCCGCCTACACGGCGGGGGACACCGGCCTGATCCGGGTCGGCTCCTTCGCCACCGGCGTCCCCGCCCTGGTCACCCCGGCGGTGGTACGGCTCCGCGCCGAGCACCCGGGGCTGCGGGTCCAGGTCCGCGAGGCCGAGGCCGCCGAGGTCTACGACCTCCTCGACCGGGGGGAGATCGACCTCGGCCTCTCCCTCGCCCCGGCCGGCGCCCCGACCGGACCCACCGCCCGGCGCCGCTTCACCCGCAGCACCCTCCTCGCCGACCCCCTCGACCTGGCCCTCCCGGCCGGCCACCCGCTGGCCGCCGCGGGCGGCGACGCCGGCCCCCCGCTGCGCCTCGCCCAACTCGCCGACGAGCCGTGGATCTTCGGCGCCGCCGGCCCCTGGCGGGAGATCACCCTCACCGCCTGCGCGACCGCCGGCTTCAGCCCGGAGCCCGCCCACACCGCCTCGGACTGGACGGCGATCCTCGCCCTGGTCGCGGCGGGGCTCGGGGTGGCCCTGGTCCCGCGCCTGGTGGACACGGCCCCGCACCGCCCCGCCGTCGCGGTCCGTCCGCTCCCCGCGGACCGGCCGACCCGCCAGGTGGTGGCCGCCGTCCGCCGCGGCTCGCACACCGCACCCCGTCTCCGCCTCCTCCTCGACGCCCTCAATGAGGCCGCCGGGCAAGGCGACTGACGATTTCCCCGCGACGTCACGCAGCCCTGAGGAGGCCCGGCCCGCATGCAACGAGTCCTCGTCGTCGGAACGACCGGTTCCGGCAAGAGCACCCTCGCCCGCGCCCTGGCCGACCGCCTCGGCCTGCCGTACCACGAGATGGACGCCCTCTACTTCACCGGCCCGGGATGGGCGGTCAACCCCCGCCTGGTCGAGGAGGTCTCCGCGCTGGCGGGGGAACCCGGCTGGGTCGTCGACTCCATCGGCTACCCCGAGGTCCGCGACCTCCTGTGGTCCCGGGCCGACACGGTCCTGTGGCTGAACTACCCGCGCCGGATCGTCATGCCCCGGGTGCTGCGCCGGTCCTTCCGCCGGAGCCTCACCCGGGAGCCGGTGTTCGGCGGCAACCGCGAGACCTGGTCCGCCTGGTTCACCCGGGACCACCCGGCCTGGAGCGCCTGGTCCTCGCACGGCCCCCGGCACCGCGAGATCGCCCGCCGCACCGCGGCCCCCCGCGAGCGGCCGCTCGCCGTCCACCGCTTCCGCCACCCCCGCGCGGTCGCCCCCTGGCTGGATGCCCTCCCGCCGCGCTGGCGTTGACGTCGACGTCAAGGCCTACGGTTCTTCCATCGGCTCGGAGGAGGACGAGGACCCCATGGGCACGATCGGCATCGGCGAACTCGCCGAACGCGGCGGCACCACGACCAGGGCGCTGCGCTACTACGAGTCCCGCGGACTGCTCACCTCCCGCCGGGACTCGCGGGGCTACCGCGCCTACGACGAGGAGGACCTCCGGATCCTCCAGCAGATCAAGCTGCTCCAGGACTTCGGCTTCGAGCTGGAGGAGACCCGGCCGTTCGTCGACTGCCTCCGCTCCGGCCACCCGGCCGGCGACTCCTGCCCGGCCTCCCGCGAGGTCTACCGCGCCAAGCTCGCCGAGCTGGACGCGCTGATCGAGCGTCTTGAGGAGGTCCGGGACGCCGTCCGGCTGCGCCTCAGCCTGGCCGCCGACGCCGCCCCCGAGCCTTCCTGCGAACTCTTCCCGGCCCCGCCGCCGGACCGACGAGAGGACCAGAAGTGACCACCACCGCCGCCCACGGCGTCCCCGCCGTCACCGACGACGACTTCTCCGACGAGGTGCTCGCCGCCTCCGCCGACCTCCCGGTCCTGCTGGAGTTCACCGCCGACTGGTGCGGCCCCTGCCGCCAACTCGCCCCCGTCCTGGCCGAGATCGCCGACGAGTACGCCGGCCGGCTCAAGGTCGTCCAGCTCGACATCGACCGCAACCCGGCGACCGCCGCGCGGTACGCCGTCCTCTCCGCCCCGACCATGATGGTCTTCCGGGACGGTGAGCCCACCGCCTCGCTGGTCGGCGCCCGCGCCAAGCGCCGCCTCCTCGCCGACCTCGCCCCGGCCCTCGGCCTGGAGTGACCCGGCGCACATCTGCGTACCGACGCCTTCTCCTTCCCCGCACCGCGACGAGAATGACCGCCGGGTGTGACGATCCTCACCGCCGAGGACGAGGGAGATGGCCGGGTTGACGACGTCGACGACGAGACTCCAGGGCAAGGTCGCCTTCATCACCGGCGTGGCGCGCGGTCAGGGCCGCGCCCACGCCGTCCGGCTGGCCAGGGAGGGCGCCGACATCGTCGGCATCGACCTGGCCGGCCCGCTGCCCGGGGTCCCCTACGACTCCCCGACTCCGGAGGACCTCCGCGAGACCGGGAAGCTGGTCCGGCAGGAGGGCCGCCGGGCCCTGCTGCGCCAGGGCGACGTCCGCGACCTGGACGGGATGCGGGCCCTGCTGGACGAGGCGGCGGAGGAACTCGGCGGCCTGGACGTGGTGGTGGCCAACGCCGGCATCTGCATCCCGGCGACCTGGGACGCCACCACCCCGGAGATGTTCCGGGACACCATGGACATCAACGTCACCGGCGTCTGGAACACGGTGATGGCCGGCGCACCGCACCTGGTCCGCCGGGGCGGCGGTTCGATCGTCCTGATCAGCTCGTACGCGGGCAAGAAGGTCCAGCCGTTCATGGTCCACTACACCACCAGCAAGCATGCCGTCACCGGCATGACCAGGGCCTTCGCCGCCGAGCTCGGGCAGCACGGCATCCGCGTCAACAGCGTCCACCCCGGCGGCGTCAACACCCCGATGGGCTCGGGCGACATGCAGTCCGCGCTCGCCGCCGCCCACGAGTCCAATCCGCGGCTGGCCACCATGGGGACGCCGTTCCTCAACCGGTACGCCGCCGAGGCCGACCAGATCTCCGACGCCGTGGCCTTCCTGGCCTCCGCCGAGTCCGCCTTCATCACCGCCGAGCACCTCTCCGTCGACGGCGGCTCGCAGTACTTCTGAGCACCCCTCGGAGCCGTAAAGCATTCCTTGACAAGCACCACTCGTAAAGGGATGCTTTACGTATGCCCGACTCCCCGCAGACCCTCTCCGCCCTCAGCGCCCGGCTGGCCGAGCAGGCCGCCGCGCTGGCCGGGGCGGTGGGCAGTCCGCTGGCCTCGCCCGCCTACCTGGACCTGGTCCGTCAGGCCCGGGAGGTGGGCGAGTCGGCGGACCGGCTGCTCAAGCTCTGCGTGCAGCAGAGCCGGGACGCCGGCCACACCTGGCAGGAGATCGGGGACCTGCTCGGCGTGACCCGCCAGGCCGCGTTCCAGCGGTTCGGCAAGCCCGTCGATCCCCGAACGGGAGAAGCCATGGACAAGACGGTCCGGATGACCGACGCCGCGGAGCGCGCCCGCTCCATCGTCGCCGCCGTCCTCGACGGGCGGATGGACGAGGCCCGGCGCTCCTTCAACTCCCAGGTGCTGGAGGCGTTCACGGAGGAGGTCAGGGGTCAGGGCCTGGCCACGGTGGCCGGCCTCGTCGGCGCCTTCGAGGGC
The DNA here is from genome assembly GCF_000744815.1 of Phaeacidiphilus oryzae TH49. NCBI lineage: Bacteria > Bacillati > Actinomycetota > Actinomycetes > Kitasatosporales > Streptomycetaceae > Phaeacidiphilus > Phaeacidiphilus oryzae. Next base: position 2,611,518 of record NZ_JQMQ01000005.1, on the reverse strand, counting down.
TTCGCCGACGAGGAGCCGTTCGTCCGCCGCATCGGGGACCACACCGTGGTCGACCTCCCCCTCCACTACGAGGCCGGCGACATGAAGGCCCGGGTCGCCTTCGACCAGGACGAGAAGGTCGCCGGCCTCTTCCTCCTCACCCCCGAGGCTCCGTGACCGAGGGGGGTCCGTCACCATGCCGCTACCGAACCTCCCGACCGGGCCCGGGGGCGGGCCCATCGGGCTCGCCGTCCGAGCCGCCATCGGATCCGTCGGCTCCGGGCCGCCCGCGCCCTGGGCCGTCCTCGTGCCGCTGGTCGCGCTGGTCCCCGCCGTGATCTGCATGGCCGACATCGCCCGCCACCCGCACACCCGCCGGTTCCCGCCGCAGACCTGGCTGGCGCTGTGCGCCTTCGGCAGCCTCTTCGGCCTCCTCGCCTACCTCCGCTTCGGCCGCAGCGAGGACCGCTGAGCCGATCCTTCCCGACCCGCGCGCGCCCGCGCCCGCGCCTCAGGCCGGCTGGTGCTCCTCGCTCTCCGTGCGGGTCCCGGTCGGGCGCCTCGGGGCGCGGGTGCAGGTCAGCATCAGTCCCGCGCCGATCACCGCGAGGGCGCTCATCACGACGAAGCCGGAGGAGAAGTCGCCGGTGGCGGAGACGATGAAGCCCATCACCGAGGGGGCGACGATCCCGGAGAGCGCGAACGCCGCGTCGGCGAACCCCGCCGCCACGCCCGGCTGGGAGGGCACCGCGTCGATCGCGGCCACCCACCAGATCCCGCCGGTGACGAAGCCCAGCCCGACGCCGAGCGAGATGAAGACCACCGACACGGTGAGCGAGGGCGCCGCGAAGATCGGGATCAGCGAGGCGCCGGAGAGCAGCAGCGCCACGCCCATGATGACGAACCGGCTGCGCACGCTCCCGGTGCGGGCGAAGACCCGGTCGGTCAGCACCCCGCCGAGGAGCGCGCCGACCACCCCCGCGGCCCACGGCGCCACGGAGAACAGCCCGACCGCGGAGATGCTCAGGTGGTACTGCTTGCCGAGGTAGTCCGGCAGCCAGTACATGAAGCCCCAGAACATGAACCCCCAGGCGAAGTAGCCGATCCCGATGATCCACAGGTTGCGGCTGGTCAGCACCGCCCGCCAGTCGATCCGCGCCGGGCCTTCCGCCCGCCCCCGCTCCTCCTCGGTCTGGCCGGCCGCGATGTGCTCGCGCTCGGCCGCGGAGACCCGCGGATGGTCCTGCGGGGTGTTCCGCAGCAGCAGCGTCGCGGCGCCGATCCAGACCACGCCGAGCAGCGCCAGCACCCAGAACATCCCGCGCCAGCCCACCCCGGCGATCAGCTGGGTGACCAGCGGACCGCCGATCAGCAGGCTGCCGGAGACCGCCACCCCGCCGACCATGGCCAGCGCGAGACCGCGCTCCTTCTGCGGGAGCCAGCGGCTCACGATGCGGGTGGCGGCCGGGAACCCGGGCCCCTCACCCGCCCCGAGCAGCACCCGCAGCACGAACAGGCCGGCGAACGAGCCGGACACCGGCGTCACCGCGGTCACCACCGACCAGATCACCACCCCGATCAGCAGGATCCGGCGCGGGCCGTAGCGGTCGACCAGCGGCCCCGCGGTGAACGCGAAGACCATGTACCCGATCGAGAAGGCGCTGCTGATCAGGCCGTACTGCGCGCTGTCGATGCCGAACGCCTTGGTGAGCGGCTCGATCGCGTACGAGACGGCACTGCGGTCGATGTAGTTGATGACGATCAGGGTGACGATCAGCCCGAGCATCAGCCACCGGTAGCGGGTTCTCTTCATCGTGACCTCACGGTGTGTCGGAGTCTCTTGCCTGACCTGCGCCGCCCGCGCCGGGCGCCCCGTCCGCCCCGTCCGCCCCGCCCGCGCCGGGCGAGAGCGCGGTGAGCGCCCCGACCAGGGCGGACAGGTCCGCGGCCCGGTCCAGGCTCCAGACCGCGTCGGCGAGGCGGAGTGCCGCGCTCTCCGTCCCCGCGATCCGGGCGTTGGCGGTGAACTTGGCGGTGAGCTCGTCGGCGGAGAGCGGGTTCTCCGGTCCGCCGCGGTTGGCCGTCACCCGTTCCGTGACGGTCCTGCCGCCCTTCAGCTCGGCGGTGAGGACCGCCGGGAACTGGTGGGGGAAGAGAGCGGTGGCCTCCTCGTCGGCCTCGCAGCGCACCCGCGCGGCGAGTGCCAGCCGGCGCGGGTCCCGGGCCGCCTCGTCGGTGAAGTCCTCGTGGAAGACGCCCAGTCCGCCGCCGCCGAGGAGGCCGGCGGCCACGGTGTACGGCCCGCTGAACGCGGCGTGGTAGCCGGAGCGCGGGTGCGCCTTCTCCTCGGCCGGCTCGGCGATGGTGCGCAGCACCGGCGCCGGCACGCCCAGCGTCAGCCGGGTGATCGCGTCCGGTTCGACGCCCTGCCGGCGCAGCCGCAGCGCCGCGTCCACCCCGGCGTGGGTGAAGTGGTTGCACGGGTACGGCTTGATGAACAGCCGTGCGGTCTCCCAGTGTTCGCCGAGCCGCTCGGTCAGCGGGGCGGTGTGGAAGCGGTCGCCGCAGAAGGCCTGGAAGAAGCCGAACCGGCCCTCCAGCACGGTGGGCGGACCGGTCAGCCCGAACCTGGCGAGGTCGGCGGCGGTCACCCCGGCGTGGGCGGCCCAGCCGCAGTGGATCCGCTTGACCGTGCCGCCGGTCCGGTTGGCCTCGATGATCCCGGAGCCCATGCTGGCCGCGATGCCGATCGCCGAGCAGAGCTGCTCCGCGTCCAGTCCGCGCAGCATCCCGGCGCCGACCGCCGCGCCCACCGCACCGCAGATCGCGGTGGCGTGCAGCCCCCGGTCGAAGAAGACGGAGTTGCCCAACTCCTCGTCGTACTGGGCCATTCCGAGCCGGCAGGTGACCTCGACGCCGACCGCCGCGGCGGCCAGCACCGCACTGCCGGAGGCGCCGACCGCCTCGGCGGCGGCCAGCACCGCGGGCAGTACGGCCGCCGAGGGATGGAGCACGGAGGGCAGATGGGTGTCGTCGAAGTCCAGGCTGTGCGCCAGCGTCCCGTTGACGAAGGCGGCGGAAGGAGCGGGCAGCCGCTCGGCCGCCCCGATCGCGGTCGCGGTCGGCGTCCCGCCCCACTCGGCGACCAGGGCGCGGACGGCCTGGCCCGGCTTCTCCGCGCCCGCCGCCAGGCTGTTGCCCAGCAGGTCCAGCAGATGGCCGGTGATCTTCTCCCGGATGTCGGCCGGCAGCCCGTGGTCGCGGACCTGGACGGCGAAGCCGGCGAGCCGCTGGGCGGGGGTGGCGGTGGTCATCGCGGGGCCGCTCATCACAGCATCACCGCGATCGGACGGATCGGGGAGCCGGTGCCGCCGGTGATCCGCAGCGGCGCGACCACGAAGAGGAACTCGCTCTGCCCGGTCTCCGCCAGCTCCTCCAGCGCGAGGTGCTCCATGATGTAGATCCCGGCGTCCACCAGCAGCACCCGGTGCACCGGGAGCACCCGGTGTCCGGCCCCGGGCGGGATCTGCTCGCAGGCCGTGGTGTCCGCGCCCACCGCCCGTACGCCGCGGTCCGCGAGCCAGCACCCGGCCTCCGGGGTGATGCCGGGGACCCCGGTCTCCGCGCCCAGGTAGCTCGCCGGGTCGCCGAAGTTCCGCGCCCAGCCGGTGCGCACCAGGGCGACGTCGCCGCGGCCCGGCTCCGCGCCGCCGGCCTCGGCGGCCTGCGCCAGGTCCTCGGCGGTCACCCCGTAGCCGCCCGGCAGGGTGTCCACCCCGTGCGCCCGGGCGACGTCCAGCAGGACGCCCCTGGTGACCATCGCCGGGGTCCGCTCGGCGCCGTGCTCCGAGAAGCTGCCGCCGGCCTGGGCCTCGGCGGCGTCCACCCCGCCGTGCAGCAGGCCCTCGTGGCTGACGTGGGAGAGGGCGTCGATATGGGTCCCGACGTGGCCGCCGGTGATGATGACTTCGTTGGCCGCCGAGCCGCCGTCCGGCCGGACCATGTCGCCGTGCCGGCGGGCCAGGGTCATCCGGAAGCCCGGGTGGTTGGGGGAGCAGGGCATGCCGGTGAAGAGCGGCTGGCCCAGTTCGACGATCCGCGGCTCGGCGGTGAGGGCGTCCAGGACGCTCGCGAGGGTGGGATTGCTGGCGGTCATTTCCTGCCTTCGTCGGTCGGATTTCGGTTCTCGGATCAGCGATCAGCGATCAGCGATCAGCAAGGCGCTCAGCCGGAGGTCTGGGCGAGCACCCAGCGGGCCTGCGCCACCACCGCCGGGTCGACCAGCCGGCCGCGCTCGTCCAGCCAGGCTCCCGTCCCCTCGCCGTCGGCGGTGTGGAGGGAGCGGATCAACCGGTGCGCCTGCGCGACCTCCTCGCCGCGCGGCGAGAACACCCGGTTCACCGTGGCGATCTGACGGGGGTGCACCACCGAGCGGCCGTAGAGGCCGCGGTCCCTGGCGGCCTCGGTGTCGGCGGCCAGGCCCTCGGTGTCGGCCACGTCCGTCCACACGCTGTGCACCGGACTGTCCAGCCCGGCCGCCCGGGCCGCGTTGACGATCCGGTCCCGGGCCCAGTCCAGCCCTGCCGAACTGCGCACCCGCAGGTCGGCCCTGAGGTCGGCCTCGCCGAGGGAGAGCAGCCGCACCGCCGGGTCGGCGAGGGCGAGCCGGAAGGCCTCCTCGACACCGAGGGCGCTCTCGATGAGCACGTGCAGTGGGGCCTCCACATACCGCCGCACCGCGGCCACCTCGTCCGGTGCCTCGCACTTCGGCAGCCGCAGCCCGTCCGGGGACAGCCCGGCCAGTGCCTCCAGATCGGCGGTGCCCACCGGGGAGCGGACCGGGTTGATCCGCACCCACAGCGGTTTGGGCCACTCGCCCCGCACGGCCCGCGCGGCGAACCGCCGGGCCTCCTCCTTGCGGGCGGCGGGCACCGCGTCCTCCAGGTCGAGGACGACGGCGTCCGCCTCGCCGGCCATCGCCTTGGCCAGCATGTCCGGCCGGGTGGCCGGCACGTACAGCCAGGAGCGGACGGGGGCGCTCTCGCCGTTCATACGACCCCCCGGGTACGCAGCTCGTCGAGCTCCGCCTCGTCCACCCCGTACTCGCCGAGGACGGCAGCGGTGTCCCGGCCGAGCCGGGGACCGGAGGAGCGGACCGCGCCGGGCGTGCGGCTGAGCCGGAAGGGGACGTTCTGGAAGCGGACCGGGCCCAGTTCCTCGTCCTCCACCTCGGTGATCGTGCCCAGTGCCCGGTACTGCGGGTCCTCGAAGATGTCCCGCATGTCGTAGATCGGCGCCACCGCGGCCTGGGCCTCCTCGAAGGCCGAGGTCACCTCGTCGCGGGTGCGCTGGGCGATCCAGGAGCCGACCGCCTCGTCCAGCTCGTCCGCGTGCCTCGCCCGCTCGGCGCCGGAGCCGAACCAGGGCTCGTCGATGTACTCGGGGCGGCCGACCAGCCGCATCACCCGCTCGGCGATGGACTGCGCGCTGGTCGACACAGCGACCCAACTGCCGTCCTTGGTCCGGTAGATGTTGCGCGGGGCGTTGTTCGCCGAGCGGTTGCCGGTGCGCGGCTGCAACTCGCCCAGCTGGTCCCAGGTGATGGCCTGCGGTCCGAGGAGGGTGACCATCGGTTCGATGATGGCCAGGTCGAGCACCTGGCCGCGGCCGGTCCGCTCGCGTTCGTGCAGTGCCGTCATGATGCCGAAGGCCGCAGTGAGCGCGGAGACCCCGTCGGCGAGCCCGAACGGGGGGAGTGTGGGGGGCCCGTCCGGCTGCCCGGTGATGGCGGCGAAACCGCTCATCGCCTCGGCGAGGGTGCCGAACCCGGGCCGCTGCGCGTACGGGCCGTGCTGGCCGAAGGCGGTGACCCGGGCCAGCACCAGACGGGGGTTGATCTCGGAGAGGACGTCGTAGCCGAGCCCCCAGCGCTCCAGTGTCCCCGGGCGGAAGTTCTCGATCACCACGTCCGCGTCCCGGACCATCCGGCGGAAGATCTCCTGGCCCTCGGGACTGCCGAGGTAGAGGGTGATCCCGCGCTTGTTGCGGGAGAGCATCTTCCACCACAGCCCCACCCCGTCCTTGCTGGCGCCGTGGTGGCGGACCGGGTCGCCCCTGGGGTGCTCGACCTTGACCACGTCGGCGCCGTAGTCCCCGAGGAGGGTGGCGGCGAGCGGCCCGGCGAAGAGGGTGGCCACGTCCAGGACGCGTATCCCGGACAGGGCGGGGCGGGGCTGCGCTTCGGTGCTGCTGGTACTGGGTGTGGTCATGTCCGTCCCTGGGTCGTGGCGGGGAGGGGAGCCCGGCTCTCGGACGCCGGGCCGGCCCAGCCGAGCGCCGTGGAGACCTCCGCGGCCGCCTCGACGACCCCGCCGGCGTAGTCGTGCACGAACTCGGAGGTGACGCGCCAGCGCGGGCCGCAGACCGAGACCGCGCCGCGCACCTCGCCGTCCAGCCCGAAGACCGGGGCGGCGACCGACCCGGCGTCGGCCTGCCGTTCCCCGGCGGAGGCGGCGAAACCGCAGGCCCGGATCTCGGCCAGCTCGGCCCGGAGCGCCTCCGGGTCGGTGGGCGTGGTGGTGGTCAGCGCGTCGAGTCCGGCGCCGAGCACGGCCTCGCGCTCGGCCTCGGGGAGGAAGGCGAGGATGCACTTGCCCGAGCTTCCGGCGTGCAGGGGGAAGCGCCTGCCGAGCTCGACGGTCATCTTCACCTCCTGGGTGCTGACGATCTGTTCGATGTAGACGCGGCCGCCGGGGACGGCCGTGCTGAGGGTGACCGTCTCGCCGGTGGTGCGGTGCAGCCGGTCGAGCGGCCCCGCGGCCGCCGAGCGGAGGTCGAGGCCGCGCAGTGCGCGCGCTCCCAGCGCCGCCGTGGTGGAGCCGAGGCGGTAGCGGCGGGACTCCGGATCGAGGGTGATCATGCCCCGGGAGGTCAGCGTCTGGAGGATGCGGTGCACCACGGCCTTGCTGAGGTCGAGCTCGCGCGCGATCTGCGAGACGCCGAGCTCGTCGGGTCCGTCGGTGAACAGCAGCAGGACGTCGATCACTCGGCCTGCGGTCTCGGTTCCGGATGGCGTTGTCATGGACTCATTTTCCTATCCGCCCGAGTGTGCGGGGCTCCGGATGAGAATTGAAGCCGTACCGCTCACTGGTACATCAGGGAAGCACCGCTTCCGGGGCCAGTCAAGGGGAGAAATTGCTGCAAACACCGGGAATCCTATCGGGGGACAGGGGGTATTGACCGCGCCGCCGATAGCCTGAAATCATCTTTCCATCTTCCCGTTCCGTTCACCGGAACGAATTCGAGAGAGGGGAGGCGCAGAGTGTCGGACTCGCTCAGGACCGACAAGCGCATCGCCGCCGAGCAGGTGGCCGCCCTCGCCGAGTGGATCGCAGCGCTCCGCTGGGAGCAGGTGCCGCCCGAGGTGCGGCAGCGGCTGTCCGCCGTCCTGCTGGACACCCTGGCCGTCACGGCGGCCGGCGCCCGCACCGCCGACCAGGCCCGGATCCGGGCCGGCTGGCCGCAACCGCCGGGCGGTGCCCCGGTCCTCGGCGCCGGCGTCCTGACCACGGTCGACGCGGCCGCGTTCCTCAACGCCGGCGCGCTGGTCTGCTGCGAGCTCGACGAGGGCAACAAGTACGCCCGCGGCCATCCGGCCGCGCACAGCCTTCCGGCGATCCTGGCGCTGGCCGCCGACTCCGGCGCGTCCGGCGAGCGGACGGCGCTGGCACTCCTCGCCGGCTACGAGGTGGCGGCCCGCTTCGGGCGGGCCACAGTGCTGCACAACGGCGTTCACCCGCACGGCAGTTGGGGGATCGCGGGGGCGGCGGCCGGCTGCTCCGTACTCCTCGGCCTGCCGGCCGCCGCGGTCGCCGCCGCCATCGACACCGCCGCCGGCCTGCCGATCGCCGGCCGCTTCGACAGCGCGCTGGACGGCCACCGGGTCCGGGACGCCTGGGTCGGCGCCGGCGCCCTCTCCGGGCTCACCGCCGCCCGGCTCGCCCAGGCCGGAGTCGTCCGCAACAGCGGCACCGCGGCCCTCACCCTCGGCACCCTCCTCGGCCGCTTCGCACCGGACCGGCTCACCGCCGGGCTCGGCGCGGACTGGCTGATCCTCGGCAACTACTTCAAGCGGCACGCCTCCTGCTCCTACACCCACCCCGCCGCCGACCTCGCCATCGAACTGCGCGACCGCCATCTCACCGGCCTGACGCCGGAACAGATCGCGGACCGCGTCGAGGAGTTGGCGGTCGCCACCCACTCGCTGGCCGCACCACTGGACCGCACCGACTGGGACAGCCCCCTCGCGGCGATGTTCTCCGTCCCGTACGCGGTCTCCGCCGCACTGCTCTACGGAGAGGTCGCCCCGGCCACCGCCGACCGCGGACCGCGGGAGGACCCGCTGCTGCGCAGGCTGGCCGCCCGGGTGGCGGTAGGCGAGGACCCCGCGCTCACCGCGCAGCTGCCCGACCGGCGCGCCGCCGAGCTGCACGCCCGGCTGGCCGACGGCCGCAGCCTGCGGCTGAGCGCCCCCAATCCGGTGGGCGACAGCGACCACCGGCCCTTCGACGACGCCGCACTGTCCGCGATGCTGGCAGGGCTGCTGGGGGACCGCGCGGCGGTCGACGCCTTCGCCCGCGCCGCCACCGCCCTCCCCGGGGCCCCGGACGCGGGGGAACTGCTCCGCCCGCTCGCCGCGGAAGGAATCCGAACCCGATGAAGATCACCTCAGTCACCCCCATCGTCGTCGACCAGGCGGAACTCGAACGGCGGCGAGAGCGCTACGCCCGGCTCTGCCCGCCCGGCGTGGAGTTCGCCCTCGACCCCCTGCCGCCGCACGGCCCGCGTCAACTCGCCACCGCCGCCGACATCGCCGCCTCCACCGCGCTGGTCACCGCCGCCCTGGACGCCCAGCCGGCCGGGCCGGGGCTGGTACGGATGCCGGACTGCGTGCTCGATCCCGGGGTGCCGGCCGAGCCGGCCGGGGACACCGTCGGCCCGGTCGGCATGCTGCGGATCGCCGCCGCCCACCTCGCCGCCCGCGGTGAGCGCTTCGGCGCCGTCACCCGCAACCCGGCCATCGCCGCAGCCCTCGCCAAACGCGTCCACGACTACGGACTCGACGCCTGGTTCGCCGGGGTCACCGTCCTCGACCTCGAACTCGACGCGGTCGCCGACGCCGGACGCTGGCACCGGGCGGTGCGCGGCGCACTCGACGACTTCGCCGCGCGGGGCGTCGGCACCGTGGTCAACGGCTGCTCGGCGGTGGACCCCGGACCCGCCCACCGGGTGCGGCTGGTCGACCCGGCCGCCCTCGCCCTCTCCCTCCTCGCCGCCGGAGCCGCCCTGTGACCCGCAACGAGGACAGCGTCGCGGCGGCCCTGCACGAGGACGCCGTCGACCTGGTCGTGGCCGGCGCCGGCGGCGGACTCGCCGGGGCGCTCCGGGCGGCCGAGCAGGGCCTCAGCGTCCTGGTCGTCGACCCGGACGAGCAGTTCCTCCGCGGCAACAACACCTCGATGTCCACCGCGATGATCCCCGGCCCCGGCTCCCGCTGGCAGCGGGAGGCCGGCGTCGAGGACGACCCGGAGCGCTTCCTCGCCGACGTCCAGGCCAAGACCCATGGCGCCGCGGACCCGCGGCTCGCCGCCGCCCTCGCCCGGGCCGGCGCCCCGCTGGTGGAGTGGCTCGCCGACCGGGTCGGCCTGCCCATCGAGCTGGTCCGCGACTTCAGCTACCCCGGCCACTCCGCCGACCGCCTCCACACCGTCCCCGGCCGGCACGGCTCGGCGCTCCTCCGCGGACTGTACGAGCAGGCCCGCCGCAGCCCGTCGATCGACTTCCTGATCCCGGCGCGGCTGGTCGACGTCGTTTTCGCCGACGGCCGCGGCGGAGGCGTCGGCGGTCCCGGTGGTAGCGGCCCCGGCGGTCCCGACAGCCCCGGTGGCCCTGGCGGCCCCGACGGCGCTCTGACCGGCGCCGTCCTGGAGTACCCCGACGGCCGCCGCGAGACCATCCCCGCCCGGGCCGTCCTCCTCGCCACCAACGGCTACGGCGCCGACCGGGAACTGGTCGCCCGCCACCTCCCCGAGATCGCCCAGGCCGCCTACCACGGCGGCCAGTTCTCCCGGGGCGACGCTCTGGCGATCGGCCTCCGGCACGGCGCCGCCGCCGACTACCTGGACGCCTACCAGGGCCACGCCGCCCTCGCCCGCCGCTCGGCCACCCTGGTCGGCTGGGCGACCATCATGCACGGTGCGATCATGGTCGACGCCTCCGGCGCCCGCTTCGGCGACGAGACCTGCGGCTACTCCGAGTACGCCGCCGCCCTCGCGGCCCGCCCGGAGGCCCGCGGCTGGATCGTCCTGGACCGCCGCATCCAGGACCTCTGCGGCTCCTTCACCGACTTCCGGCAGACCGTCGAGGCCGGCGCGCTCACCTGGGCCGAGGACGCCGAGGCGCTGGCCGCCCGGATCGGCTGCGCCCCCGAGGCCCTGCGCGCCTCGCTCGCCCAGCAGTCCGCCGGCGCGCGCGGCCGTACGGGTCCTGGCGGCGGCCGCCAGGACCCGTACGGCCGCGCCTTCTTCGAGGCCCCCCTCGAACCCCCGTACGCCGCCGTGGAGGTCGTCCCCGCGCTCTTCCACACCCAGGGCGGCCTGGTCGTCGACGAGCACGCCCGCGTACTCGACGCCGCGGGCGCCCCCCTGCCGGGCCTGTACGCCTCCGGCGGCGCCGCGCACGGCATCTCCGGCCACGGCGCCGACGGCTACCTCGCCGGAAACGGCCTCCTCCCCGCACTCGGCCTGGCCTGGCTCGCGGCCGGCCACCTCGCCGCCTCCGTACCCAACCCGCACCTGACGAAGGGCACCGCACGATGAGCGACAACGGCTCCGCCACCGGCTCCGGCTCCGCTACCGGCTCCGACTTCGAGTTCGACCTGCTGGTCAAGAACGTCCGCCTGGTCCACCACGACGCCCCCGACACCCCGGCCACCGACATCGGCATCGCCGACGGCGTCTTCCGCCGCATCGAGCCGGACATCCGCCCCGAGCTCGCCCGCGAGGTCGTCGACGGCCGCGGCCTCCTCGCCTTCCCCGGCGTCGTCGACGCCCACCAGCACTGGGGCATCTACAACCCGCTCTCCGATGACACCGTCTCGGAGAGCCGCGCCTGTGCCCAGGGCGGCGTCACCACCGCCCTCACCTACATGCGCACCGGCCAGTACTACATGAACCGCGGCGGCAGCTACCAGGAGGTCTTCCCCCTCGTCCTGGAGGGTGCTGAGGGCCTCTCGCATGTGGACTACGGCTTCCACCTGGCTCCCATGCAGAAGTCGCACATCGACGAACTCCCGCGCCTGGTCGAGGAGTTCGGGGTCACCTCGTTCAAGATCTTCATGTTCTACGGCAGCCACGGCCTGCACGGCCGCTCCTCCTCGCAGAACGACTTCCTGATGATCCCGCCGGGGGAGCGGTACGACCTCGCCCACTTCGAGTTCGTCATGCGCGGGGTGCAGGCCGCCCGCGAGGCCTTCCCGGACCGCGCCGACGAGATCTCGCTCTCCCTCCACTGCGAGACCGCCGAGATCATGACCGCCTACACCAAGCTGGTCGAGGAGGAGGGCAGCCTGGAAGGCCTGGCCGCGTACAGCGCCTCCCGCCCGCCGCACTCCGAGGGCCTGGCCGTCACCATCGCCTCGTACCTCGCGCACGAGACCGGCCTGCCCAACATCAACCTCCTCCACCTCTCCTCCCGCAAGGCGGTGGAGGCGGCCATGCTGATGGCGAAGACCTTCCCGCACGTCGACTTCCGCCGCGAGGTCACCATCGGCCACCTGCTGGCGAACATCGAGACGGCCTCCGGGGTCGGCGGCAAGGTCAACCCGCCGCTGCGCCCGCAGGAGGACGTGGACGCCCTCTGGGAGCACCTGGTGGCCGGCGACATCTCCTGGGTGGTCAGCGACCACGCCTGCTGCAAGGAGGAGATGAAGTTCGGCGACCCGGCCGACGACGTCTTCGCCGCCAAGTCCGGCTTCGGCGGCACCGAGTACCTGCTGCCCGGCCTGGTCGGCGCCGGCCGCGCGCACGGGCTCAGCCCGCAGCGGGCCGCCGAGCTGACCGCCTGGAACCCGGCGAAGCGCTTCGGCCTCGGCGCCACCAAGGGCCAGATCGCCGTCGGCTACGACGCCGACCTGGTGCTGGTCGACCCAGACCGCTCCTGGACCGTCGACGCCGCCGACTCCGAGTCCGCCCAGGAGTACACCCCGCTCCAGGGCCTGGAGATCGGCGCCACCGTCGACTCCACCTTCCTCCGCGGCCGCCGGATCTACGCCGACGGCAAGGTCACCGGCGAAGCCAACGGCCGCTACCTGCCCCGCCCGACGTCCACCAAGCGCTGAAACCCGCGGCCCCGGATGCAGCGCCGCAGGCGCGAATCTCAGGCGCGGGGCTCTGCCATCTGCGGCTCCGCCGCGTGGGCGCGCCCAGCCGCCCACGCCGCCGGAGGCGGCAACGGCGCCTGGGTTGCAACCCGGACTCCGTACCCGGCTGCGACGCCGCAAGCCGCTGGGCGCGCAGTTCCCCGCGCCCCTGGTTGTGCGGCTGTGCCGCGACAACCCGGGCCGCGACATCACGCTGCGAAGCTCAGTCCCCTCAGTTGACGAACCATCACCAGCCCCACTCCGCCAGCAACTTCAGCGCCTTCGCCACCGACTCCCGCCGCACGGCCAGCAGCGGGAGCCGTACCTCCGCTGTCGGGATCCGCCCGCGGGCCTGCAGCACGCCCTTGATCACGGCCGGGTTGGGCTCGGCGAAGGCGGCGGCGGACAGCCGCGCTAGCGCGCCACCGAGCGCCCTGGCGCGCTCCAGGCCGCCCTCGCCCCGCCGCCACGCCCCCACCAGCTCCACGAAGGGGGCGGCGGCCAGGTTCGCCGAGGCCAGGATTCCGCCGGCGGCGCCGAGCGCCAGCATCGGCGACAGCAGCACGTCGTCCCCGGCCAGCACCGCGAAGTCCGGCGGCGGAGCCCCGAGGAGATCCACCACCTCCTGGTCGATCGCCCCGGTGGCCAGCTTCACCCCGCGTACGGCGGGCAGGGCGCCGATCGCCCGCAGATCCGCCGCCCCGAGCGGCCGGGCCGTGCGGTACGGCACGTGGTAGACGATCAGCGGCAGCGGACTGCTACCGGCCAGCCGCTCGAAATGCGCCCGCACCCCCGCCGCCGACGGCCGGGTGAACGCCGGCACCGGCACCAGCGCCGCATCCGCCGCCCCCTGCCTCCCCAGCGCGGCCAACTCCCTTGCGGTGGCCCGGGTATCACTGCCCCCGGCCCCCACGGTCAGCACCGCCCCCGCTCCCGGCAGACCCGCCCGCACACCTCCACGACCGCCGCCTTCTCACCCGCGTCCAGCGTGGCCGTCTCACCCGTGGTCCCCAGGGCGACGATCCCGTCCGCCCCCGCCTCCAGCACCTCCCGCGCCAGCCCCTCCAGGGCCCGCAGATCCACACCCCCATCCACCCCGAACGGCGTCACCAGCGGCACATGCACCCCACGTATCCCGAAGCTCTCCATGGCCCGACCCTGGCCCGACCCCCACCATCAGGTCCAGTTCGCTTTCCTTCCTCTACTCGTAAGCTGAGCCGATGCTCGACGTCCGACGCCTCCGCCTGCTGCGCGAACTCTCCCTGCGCGGCACCATCGCCGCCGTCGCCGAGGCCCTCTCCTTCACCCCTTCGGCGGTCTCCCAGCAGCTCAGCACCCTGGAACGGGAGGCCGGCGTCCCCCTCCTGGAACGCACCGGCCGGACCGTCGCCCTCACCCCGGCGGGGGAGAATCTAGTCCGCCACGCCGAGGCGGTGCTCGCCCGCCTCGAACAGGCGGCGGCCGAACTCGCCGACACCCGCCGGGGCCTCTCCGGCCCCCTCCGCATCGGCGCCTTCCCCACCGCCGCCCGCGCCCTCCTCCCCGCCGCCCTCTCCCGACTGGCCCGCGACCACCCCGGCCTGGAACCGATGGTCCGCGAGATCGACCCGGCCGACGTCGCCCCCGCCCTCCGCGCCGGCGACCTCGGCATCGCCCTCGTCCACGAGTACGACCACGTCCCCCTGCCACCCGAACCGGGAATCACCACGGCCCACCTCCTCACCGAGCCCATGTACCTCGCCTCGGCCGCCCCCTCTCCGCCCCGGCCCCCACTCTCCCCCCGGAGGCCGCCGAGTCCCCCTGGATCACCGCCACCCCCGGCACCCTCTGCCACGCCCTGACTCTCCGCGCCTGCCAGGCCGCCGGCTTCACCCCCCGAATCCGCCACCAGATCGACGAGTTCGCCACCGTCCTCTCCCTGGCAGCCGCCGCCCAGGGCATCGCCCTCGTCCCCCACCTGGCCGCCCTCACCCCACCCCCCGGCGTCCACCTCGCCCCCCTCCCCCTCCACCGCCGCACCCACATCGCCCACCGCACCGGCGCCACCCACCACCCGGCCATCCAGGCCCTCACCACAGCCCTCCACAGGGCAGCACCACCAACATCCGCCCTTCTCATCTGACAGCACGTCAATAGCATGTAATCCAGTGAGCACGGTCGGCAGTTGGGAGGCACCGATGGGTGCGGTCACGGTTCGCCCCGAGGGTCCGCAGCGGCTGCTGGCCGCCGCGCTGCGGGACATGTTCGCCGGCTACGCCCGGCGGCCGATCCTGGCCCCGACCGAGACCGCCATCGGCCACTCGGCGGAACTGCGCACGATGGCCTACCTGCTGGTGGGCGCCGAGGCCGTCGTCGAGGGCCTGATGGACGTCTCGATGCTCCCGCCCGCCTGGCGCCCGTTCCACCTGCTCTGGCTGGCCCTGCTGATCGACGGCACGATCGCCTTCGGCGCCGTCACCCGCCGCAACCCGCATCGTCTGACCGCCACGGCACTGACCGTACGCGCGGGCCTCTTCGACCAGTTCACCGTCCCACTCGCCGACATCGAGACGGTCCGCCGCGAACGCCTCTCGGTCAGCGGCCGCGGCCTGCGTCCCGTCCCGGGCCGAGCGGACTCGGTGATCTGCAACGTCACCGGAACCGCCGAACTCCGCCTCACCCTCCGAGCCCCCCTCGAACTCCGCCTGGCCGACAGCTCAACCCTGCGCGCCCGCCACCTCCACCTCGCCGCCGACGATCCGGCCACCGCCCACCGCACCCTCCGCGCAGCGTCAGCCTCCGCCACCCCGACGCCGTGAACGAACCTTCAGCCCGGGCCCGCCAGAATGCCCCCGTGGACAAGTCGCCCGGTCCCGAATGCCCGCCGCCCACCCGCGCCTGGGTGGAGTCGATGGGCGGCCCGCTGATCGCGGTCCCGGTCTCCGCCCTCGACGCCTGGGCCGGCGGGACTCTCCACGGGCTGGTCATCGGCGGCGCTGCCCCCGATGACTACGACCGCGCCTGCACGGTGGACGGCCTCGCGGGGGTGATCGCGGTCGGCGACGGCCCCGCCCAGGCCCTGGTCCTGGCGGACGAGCCGGCGACCAGCTGCTACCTGCCGGAACACCGCGCCTTCCTCTGCTGGCTCGCAGCCGACTCGGAGGCCCCCTGCTGTCGGCCGCCCACGCCCTCCTCACGGACTAGACCGCCGACTGGGAGGACTGCGGCACCTGGCACGTCCGCGCCATCCACAGTGAGCTGGGCGAAACAGCCTGGGTAGGCCTGGTCCAACTCCTGCCTGCCGAAGACTGACCGCCGAGAGCCCGGGTGCGCCTGCCGCTGCCGCCGCGATGCGCCCCGGCTGCGGGCCCGGGCGGCGTTGTCAGTGCCCTCTGCTGTACTGCAGTGGAGGGGCTGTTCGGATCACGATAACCGCAGCAGGGGGGATCATGGTCGACGTCCGGGCCTACACCAAGCGCGACAGCACCCAGGTGAGCGCGCACACGCGCTCCGCCCCGAGGACTGCAGCCGCCGGTGGCGGTGCGGGGCTGCTGGTCTTCCTGGCTGTCCTGTGGGGGATGGCCAGCCACAACGTCACCGTCACCGTGCCGCCCGCGGGCAGTGCCTCGCCGCGTCCCGCCTCCACCGCCCTGGCCTTCGCCGTATCGCTGCAGGGGCGCGGCTGATGGCCGCCCGGCGCAGGCGCCGAGGCCGGGCCGCGGCCGGTTCACCGGGGGAGCCGGCGCTGTTGATCGCCGGCGTGGTGGCACTGGTCCTGGCCTACGCGGTGGTGCATTTCCTCTTCGTGCACTGGTGGTTGCTGCTCCTGCTCGGCCTGGCGGCCGGCGGTGGGGGCGTCGCGCTGTGGCAGGGCCGCCGGCAGCGCCGGGCGCGAGCGGCGGAGCAGTTGCGGACGCTGCGTCTGCACTTGGCCGAGCTGGACGCGCTGCGGCACGACGGCTTCGAGTACGCAATACGCGATTTGCTGCGCCGCGACGGCGCCCGCGCCGAACGCACCGGCGGCGCCGGGGACCAGGGCTGCGACGTACGCGCGGTCGACCCGCTGGGGCGGGTGTGGATATTCCAGGCCAAGCACCGCCGCGACGGACTCGCGGGTTCCGCGGTCGGCACGCCCGACCTGCAGCGCCTGAACGGCACCGCCCGCCCGGTGCACGGCGCGGACGTAGTCGTCGCGGTCACCAACGGCCGCTTCTCCACCAGGGCGCCCGCCTTCGCCAAGGCCCAGCGCATCCATCTCGTAGACCGCAGCCTCCTCGCCCGCTGGGCCGCCGGCCCCCACCCCCTGTGGCAGCTACTCGACAAGCTCCCAGCCCCGGCCAGACGCGGACTCATCAGATGATGTGAACCGCTCCGACCCGCCGGGCGTACGGCGCCGGAAGCGAGGAGATCCGTATTCTGTCTGGTGACGGGAAGGAGCCGTTGATGAGCGTCGAGGCGATCATGCACACCGAGTTCCCCGAGGGATACACGGTCTTCTTCGGTGCCGACGGGAAGGTGATCATGACTCCGCAGAGCGAGGAGCACTCCAGCACCATTCGCTCGATGCAGATCGACTCCCTCGCCCTGGGCCGTCACGCGAAGATCACCTCCGACGTGTACCTCGACTTTCCGGCAGACGAGAACTCGGCCCCTGACTTCGCCATCCTCCGTGAGGACGCGCGCAGGCAGGGCAAGCGGTACAGCTTCGAGGACGTCCTGCTGATCGCCGAGGTGGTGTCGGTCTCCTCAGCGCGCAAGGACTACGACGACTGCACCGCCAAGTACGGCCGCCACGGCATCCCGGTCTACCTCGTCGTGGATCCGTACGCCGCGGAGGTCGTCGTCCACACCCAGCCCACCGGCGCCGGGTACATCGCCGCGCACACCCACGCCTACGGCACCGGAAAGCTCCCGATCCCCCTGGCGGACGGCCGCACCTTCACCCTCGACTTGGACGAGCTGCCCCGCCCCGACACCGCCACCGGAACCCGCTGACCCGCGCTCCTGCCTTGGGGTCGCTGCCAGGTTCGGGTGCGGCACTGGCTCGGAGCCTTCTGCGGTCACGGAGGGTGGGGCCGGGCGGTGGGGCCCTGCGTGCGCGTGGGGCCGGAGGGGCGCACGATGCGTGGCCCGTGCCGGTGCCGGGACGCGGGCGGGTGGCCGCCGTATGACTCGGAATGGCTCCCGGCTTTGTCTTACCGATCGTGATGGGGTTTCTTGGTGGGATGGGGTGGGTGGACCGACCCCGGCAAGCGCCACAACCATCTGGAGCTGAAGACCGGCGAGGCGAACACGGACCGCCCGGCACCCATCCTGCCCCATTGGTGGCCCCACTCCGCTCCCATGCGGCCGACTTCGGCACTGCGCCGTACGGCCAGCTGTTTCCCAACGAGCGGGGAGATGTGCGCGGCACACCGAGCTACTGGCGCGTTTGGCAGGAAGCCCGCGCGTATGCGCTGCCGCCGGACAAGGTGGCGTCCCCGCTCGGCAGGCGTCCGTACGCCCTGCGGCACGCGTGCATCACGACCCTGCTCAACGCCGGAGTGCCCACAGTCGAAGTCGCGCGGCGCACAGGGAACTCGCCGGAGGCCACCCATCGCCGCTATGAGGGTTGCATCGACGGGCGAACAACCAGAGGATCGCCCGTGCGATGGGACGGTGGATGGCCTGTAGTACTCCGAACTCTCCTCGCGGGGTGGGGACTTCGGGCGCTATGGCCCCCCGCCTCCGGAATCCACTGGCATGATTATCTGCCCAGGGTGGTGATGTTGGGTGGCCGGCGGGAGAAACGGTGGGGACGTGGCAGTTGAGTCGATGCAGCCGAAGCCGATCAGTCCGGCGGCATACGGCGCGCTCTCAGTAGCCTTGAAATCGATCTTCTGGTACAAGCGCGACCTGGAGAAGTACATCCGTCGCTGGGCAAAGGGGCATCCGGAGTTGCTGGATGGCCTCGACTTCGACGATTACAAGTGGGCCACGGCTGATGAGTTCGTGGACAGGCTCCAGGCCGACGAGTCCGACTATGGGGACCTGACGTTTCGCCTCATGGTCGAGATCTCGGAGATGGCCAGCTTCCCGGCGCTCAAGCGTCACGAAGACGCGGAGTCCCTGCTTGCTGAAGCGCGAGAGGCCGTAGGCCAGCTCAAGGGCTGCGTAGGCCGCCATCGGGGGCTGGTGGCCGAGCAGGAACGGTTTGTCGAAGACCTTGCTGCCCACCGCGTAGTCATGGAGACGCGCCGAAGCTTTGCCGAGCGGCTTCAGAGTCTCAGGGCTGAGTTCCTGAGACTGGAGGGTGAGACGGACCGGCAGAAAGCCGGACGAGAGTTTGAGTCTTTTCTGAACCGACTCTTCCGGTTATTTGACCTTGAGCCGAGACTGTCCTATGTGCTCCCAGAAGAGCAGATTGACGGATCCATCACGTATGACACCGATGACTACATCGTCGAGGCGAAGTGGTGGAAGGGGCCCATCGAGGTCCAGCAGGTTGACAGCTTCGTAGAGAAGGTGCGCCGCAAGGGGAAGAACGCCCTTGGGCTTTTCATCAGCGTTGGCGGCTTCACGCAGGGGGTCAAGCGCCGTTACAGCGAAGGCTCCTGTTTCCTCACCATGGAGGGGACGGATCTCTTCTGTGTGCTTGATGCCCGCATCACGCTGGACGAACTGTTACGACGGAAGAAGCGGCACGTGAACGAGACGGGGAGCTGCTACTACCCGGCCCACCTGATGGTGAACGAGTAGGGCCGGCCCGGGGTGCACTCACTCGCTACTCACGCGTGAGCAGCGCCAGACAACGAGAGAGGGCCGGACCCAGTGGGACTGGGTCCGGCCCTCTCTTCATCCGGCACGTGCAGGTCAGCAGCGTGATTACTGCGCTGACCAGTACGTGCCCCCGGCAGGATTCGAACCTGCGCACACGGCTCCGGAGGCCGTTGCTCTATCCCCTGAGCTACGGGGGCGTCCGCTCGGCGATCGCCTTGCGACGGGAAGAACATTACCAGCTTGGGAGGGGTGGTTGTGACCGGGTTCCGGGTGGGTCTCCTCCGGGGTGAATCGGCGGCCGATCTTCGGAAAGCGGGTACGGGGGGTGCCTCGGGTCTCTACTCTGGGTGATGTGCCTGGCTTGTCCGGTCGGGTCCTCGTTGTGGACGACAGCGCGGTGATCCGGCAGCTGATCAGGGTCAACCTCGAGCTCGAGGGCTATGAGGTGGTGACCGCGGCCGATGGTGCCGAATGCCTGGAGGTCGTCCACACGGTGCGCCCGGACGTGGTGACGCTGGACGTCGTCATGCCCAGGCTGGACGGCCTGCGGACGGCGGCCCGGCTGGCCTCCGACCCGCGGACGCGGGACGTCCGGATAGCCATCGTGAGCGCCTGCACCCAGGCGGATCTGGAGCGCGGCCAGTCGGTCGGCGTGGACGGGTACCTGGGCAAGCCCTTCGAGCCCGCGGACCTCATCGAGCTGGTGCGCCGGCTGATCGAGCAGCCCCCGGGCGCCGGGCGGGAGTCGGTGGACGCGGAGAGCGCGTAGGCCGCGCGCACCCCGCGCGCGCCCCCCGCGCGCTCCCCGCGCCGCGCGCGTCTCACCGGTCAAACCCGTTGGCGGGGCGACCCCCTCCGTCGCCTACCCTTGCACCGTGACCCCCGCAGAGCTTTCCCAGGCAGTCCAGACCGCCGTCAGCGCAGCCGTAGACGCAGGCGAGCTGACCGTCCCCGTCCCCGAGACGGTGAACGTCGAGCGGCCGAAGAACCGCGACCACGGCGACTTCGCGACCAACGTCGCGCTGGTCCTCGCCAAGCCGGCCGGCAAGCCGCCGCGCGCGGTCGCCGAGCTGGTCGCGGTCCGCCTGCGCGAGCTGCCCGGGGTGGCGAAGGTGGACATCGCCGGGCCCGGCTTCCTCAACATCACCCTGGACGCCGCCACCCAGGGCGAGCTGGCCCGCACCATCGTCGAGGCCGGCAAGGACTACGGCCGCAACGACACCTTCGTCGGCCAGAAGCTCAACCTGGAGTTCGTCTCGGCGAACCCGACCGGCCCGATCCACATCGGCGGCGTCCGCTGGGCCGCCGTCGGCGACTCGCTGGCGCGCGTCCTCCGGGCCTCCGGCGCCGAGGTCACCACCGAGTACTACATCAACGACGCCGGCGTGCAGATCACCAAGTTCGGCGCCAGTCTCCTCGCCTCCGCCCACGGGCGGCCGGTCCCCGAGGACGGCTACGTCGGCGAGTACATCAACGACATCGCCCAGCAGATCCTCGCCGAGCCCGGGAACGCCGGCCTCCTCGACCTTCCCGAGGAGGAGCAGCTGGCCCGCTTCCGGGCCGAGGGCCTCCGCCTGATGGTCGCCGAGATCCAGCGCTCGATGGCCGACTTCGGCGCCCACTTCGACGTCTGGTTCTCGGAGAAGTCGCTGCACGACTCCGGCGCCGTCGCCAAGGCCGTCGACCGGCTGCGGGAGCAGGGCCACGTCTACGACCAGGACGGCGCGGTCTGGCTGCGGACCACCGACTTCGGCGACGACAAGGACCGGGTCCTGATCAAGGCCGACGGCGACACCACCTACTTCGCCTCGGACGCCGCCTACTACCTGGACAAGCGGGACCGCGGCTTCGAGACCGCCGTCTACATGCTGGGCGCCGACCACCACGGCTACGTGGGCCGCCTCAAGGCCATCGTGGCCTGCGCCGGCGACGACCCGACGCACAACATCGAGGTGCTGATCGGCCAGTTCGTCAAGATGCTCAAGGACGGTGAGGAGGTCCGCATGTCCAAGCGTGCGGGCAACATCATCACCATCGACGACGTGGTGGACTGGATCGGCGTGGACGCCGCCCGGTACTCCCTGGCCCGGGTGCCCACCGACTCCACCCTCACCCTCGACATCGACGTGCTGACCAGCCAGTCGAACGAGAACCCCGTCTTCTATGTGCAGTACGCCCACGCCCGGATGAGCTCGGTCGCCCGCAACGCCGCCGAGCTGGGCATCGACCGCGGCGCCGCCGAGGACTTCAAGCCGGAGCTGCTGAGCAGCGAGTGGGAGAACCAGCTGCTCGGCCGGCTCGGCGAGTTCCCCGGCGTGCTGGCCACTGCCGGCGAGCTGCGCGAGCCGCACCGGGTCGCCCGCTATCTGGAGGACCTGGCCCGGGACTACCACCGGTTCTACGACAACTGCCGGATCCTGCCGCGCGGCGACGAGGAGGTCACCGACCTCACCCGGGCCCGGCTGTGGCTGGCGGAGGCCACCCGCACGGTCATCGCCAATGGCCTCGACCTCCTCGGGGTCTCCGCCCCCGAGCGGATGTAGCACCCCAGCCCGAGGCGCGAGGCCCGAGGCCCCAAACCCGAAGCCCAAAGCCCGAGGCCCAAGCCCAAAGCCCGACCCCCGAACCCCGACCCCGGAAGCCCGACGAGCCGGCCCCCGAGCCCGGCAGCGAAACACCCAGGAGTTCACCGAGATGAGCCGCTCCGCCCACCCCGCCGGGCCCCGGCACGGAGACGTGCTGCCCGAGGGCCACTACGCCGCGCCGCCGGAGGACCTGAACGCCCTCGACCCGAAGGTGTGGGCGCGGACCGTGGTCCGCGGCGAGGCCGCCGAGGGCGGCGCGCTCCAGGTGGGCGGCCTCGACGTGCGGGCCCTCGCCGAGGAGTACGGCACCCCGGCGTTCATCCTGGACGAGGCGGACTTCCGGGCCCGCTGCCGTGCCTGGCGGGAGGCCTTCGCCTCCGAGCGCCCCGGCAGCGAGGGCGCCGACGTCTACTACGCCGGCAAGGCCTTCCTCTGCCGGGCGGTCGTCCGCTGGCTGCACGAGGAGGGGCTCAGCCTCGACGTGTGCAGCGGCGGCGAGCTCGCGGTGGCCCTGGCGGCCGGGATGCCGCCGGAGCGGATCGCCTTCCACGGCAACAACAAGACCCGCCACGAGCTGGAGCAGGCGGTCAAGGCCGGCGTCGGCCACGTGGTGGTGGACTCCTACGAGGAGATCGCCCGCCTGGCCTGGGCGGCCCAGCAGTTCGGCGTCCGCCAGCGGGTGCTGATCCGGGTCACGGTCGGTGTCGAGGCGCACACCCACGAGTTCATCGCGACCGCCCACGAGGACCAGAAGTTCGGTCTCTCGCTCACCGGCGGCCAGGCCGCGGAGGCGGTTCGCCGGGTCCTCAACCTGGACTCCCTGGAGCTCGCCGGGATCCACTCGCACATCGGCTCGCAGATCTTCGACACCGCGGGCTTCGAGGTGGCCGCCCGCCGGGTGGTCGGCCTCCTCGCCGAGATCCGCGACGAGCACGGCGTGGAGCTGCCCGAGATCGACCTCGGCGGCGGCCTCGGCATCGCCTACACCAGCGAGGACGACCCCCGCGAGCCCGCCGAGATCGCCAGGTCGCTGGCCGACATCGTCCGCCGCGAGTGCGTGGCCGCCGATCTCACCCCGCCCCGGCTGTCGGTGGAGCCGGGCCGGGCGATCGTCGGCCCGACCGCGTTCACCCTCTACGAGGTCGGCACCGTCAAGCCGCTGGAGGGCCTGCGCACCTACGTCAGTGTGGACGGCGGGATGTCCGACAACATCCGTACCGCCCTCTACGACGCCGACTACTCGGTGGCGCTGGCCTCGCGCCGGAGCGCCGCCGAGCCGATGCTGTCCAGGGTGGTCGGCAAGCACTGCGAGTCCGGCGACATCGTCGTGCGGGACGCCTTCCTTCCCGCCGACACCGCCCCGGGGGACCTCCTCGCCGTGCCCGCCACCGGCGCCTACTGCCGCTCCATGGCCAGCAACTACAACCACGCCCTGCGGCCCCCCGTGGTCGCGGTGCTGGACGGCACGTCCCGGGTCCTGGTCCGCCGGGAGACGGAGGAGGACCTGCTGCGCCTGGACGTCGGACACTAGAGAAGACCTCCGGTCTCAGATTTTGGAAGGCGCGGAGATCGTCACGCGACCTCGCCGAGACTGGGTCGGAACACGCAAACGGATGAGCGGAGTCGGATGATGCGTACGCGGCCGCTGAAGGTGGCGCTGCTGGGTTGTGGTGTGGTGGGCACCGAGGTCGCCCGCATCATGACGACGCACACGGCCGACCTCGCCGCCCGGATCGGCGCCCCCGTGGAGCTCGCCGGGGTGGCCGTCCGTCGCGCCGGCCGCGAGCGCCCCGGCATCCCCTCCGAGCTGATCACCACCGACGCCACCGCCCTGGTCAAACGGGACGACATCGACGTGGTGGTCGAGGTGATCGGCGGCATCGAGCCCGCGCGCTCCCTGATCACCACCGCCTTCGAGCACGGCGCCTCGGTGGTCAGCGCCAACAAGGCGCTGCTCGCCGCCGACGGCGCTGCCCTCCACGCCACCGCGGCGGCGGCCGGCGTCGACCTCTACTACGAGGCCGCGGTGGCCGGCGCCATCCCGCTGCTCCGCCCGCTGCGCGAGTCGCTGGCCGGCGACAAGGTGAACCGGATCCTCGGGATCACCAACGGCACCACCAACTTCATCCTGGACAAGATGGAGTCCACCGGCGCCGGGTACTCCGAGGCGCTGGAGGAGGCCACCGCCCTCGGTTACGCCGAGGCCGACCCGACCGCCGACGTCGAGGGGTTCGACGCCGCCGCCAAGGCCGCCATCCTGGCCGGCATCGGCTTCCACACCCGGGTCACCGCGGACGACGTCTTCCGCGAGGGCATCACCGAGGTCACCGCCGCCGACATCGCCTCCGCCAAGGAGATGGGCTGCGTGATGAAGCTTCTCGCGATCTGCGAGCGCACCCCCGACGGCACGGCGGTCACCGCCCGCGTCCATCCGGCGATGATCCCGCGCAGCCACCCGCTGGCCAATGTCGGCGGCGCGTACAACGCGGTGTTCGTGGAGGCCGAGGCGGCCGGCCGGCTGATGTTCTACGGTCCGGGCGCCGGCGGCGCCCCCACCGCCAGCGCCGTCCTCGGCGACCTGGTCGCGGTCTGCCGCAACAAGCTGGCCGGGGCGGTCGGCCCGGGCGCCTCCGCCTACGCCCAGCTGCCGGTCAGCCCGATGGGCGAGGTGGTCACCCGCTACCACGTCAGCCTGGACGTGGACGACCGCGCCGGTGTCCTCTCGCAGGTCGCCGGGGTCTTCGCGGAGCACGGTGTGTCCATCGACACCGTTCGCCAGCAGGGACGCGAGGGCAGTCAAGGGGATGCCTCGCTGGTCGTGGTCACCCACCGGGCGAAGGACGCCGCTCTCGCGGCCACCATCGCCGAGCTGCAGAAGCTGGACTCGGTACGCGCAGTGGCCAGCATCATGCGGGTCGAGGGCGAGTAACGCCGAGCAACTGAGAGAACCGGACAAGGGAATCAGCCATGAACGCCGTCGTCGACGCGTCCCGCGGGGCGCACACCCATCAGTGGCGGGGCCTCATCCGCGAATACGGGGACCGCCTCCCGGTCACCGAGGACACGCCGGTGGTCACGCTGCTGGAGGGCGGCACGCCGCTGGTCCCGGCGCAGGTCCTCTCCGAGCGCACCGGCTGCGACGTCTTCCTGAAGGTGGAGGGCGCCAATCCGACCGGCTCCTTCAAGGACCGGGGCATGACCATGGCCATCTCCAAGGCCAAGGAGGAGGGCGCGCAGGCGGTCATCTGCGCCTCCACCGGCAACACCTCCGCGAGCGCCGCGGCGTACGCGGTGCGCGCCGGGATGGTCTGCGCGGTGCTGGTCCCGCAGGGCAAGATCGCCCTGGGCAAGATGGGCCAGGCGCTGGTGCACGGCGCCAAGATCCTCCAGGTGGACGGGAACTTCGACGACTGCCTGACGCTAGCCCGCGGGCTGAGCGACAACTACCCGGTGGCCCTGGTCAATTCGGTCAATCCGGCGCGTATCGAGGGGCAGAAGACGGCCGCCTTCGAGATCGTCGACATGCTCGGCGACGCGCCCGGCCTGCATGTGCTCCCGGTGGGGAACGCGGGCAACATCACCGCGTACTGGAAGGGGTACCAGGAGTACGCCAAGGACGGGATGTCCACGCGTACGCCGCGCATGTGGGGCTTCCAGGCGCATGGCGCGGCGCCCATCGTGGACGGCGCGCCGGTGCGCAACCCGCAGACGATCGCCACCGCGATCCGCATCGGCAACCCCGCCTCCTGGGACTTCGCCGAGGCCGCGCGGGACGAATCGGGTGGACTCATCGACAAGGTGACGGACCGCCAGATCCTCTCCGCGTACCGGCTGCTGGCCTCGCAGGAGGGCGTCTTCGTCGAGCCGGCCTCGGCGGCCTCGGTGGCGGGCCTGCTGAAGAAGGCTGAGGAGGGGCTGGTCGACCCCGGGCAGCGGATCGTCTGCACCGTCACCGGCAACGGCCTCAAGGACCCCGACTGGGCGGTCGCGGGCGCGCCGCAGCCGACGGTCATCCGGGCGGACGCGGAGGCGGCGGCGCTGCAGCTGGGCCTGGTGTAGCGGCCTCCCGCCCCGGCGGCGCGGCCGGTCGCCCGGCGGCGACCGCGGCGCCCGGCGCGGCGTCTGCGCTGCCCAGCGCGGCGGGTGCGCCGCCCGCCGCGCCGCGCCCGGCGCCGCCGTCGACAGCGGCCGTGCGCAGACACGCAAGCTCGCTGTCAGCGGGGGTGTACCGCCGCAGAACCCATCTTCGATACGCTGAGTCCCGTCAGCCGCGCACACGCCGCTGGCACATCCCCGAAAGCCCCGCCAGGGGGCAGTACCGCCGATATCCCGCCGTTCCTCCGGCGAGCGCTCCAGGAGAGTTCACGACACATGGCCGGTCCCGCTTTTCGCGCCGCCGCGGTACGGGTCCGGGTTCCCGCGACCACCGCGAACCTGGGCCCCGGCTACGACTCGCTCGGCCTCGCCCTCAGCCTCTACGACGACGTGGTGGTGAGGGTCGCGGAGAGCGATCTGCATGTGGACATCGCGGGGGAGGGCGCGGACACCCTCCCGCGCGACGAACGGCACCTCATGGTCCGTTCGATGCGCGCCGCCTTCGACCTGCTCGGCGGCCAGCCGCGCGGTCTCGAGGTGGTGTGCGCCAACCGGATACCCCACGGGAGGGGCCTCGGCTCCTCCTCGGCGGCGATCGTGGCCGGACTGATGGCCGCCCGTGCGGTCACCATCGGCGGACCCGAGCGCCTCGACGACGCCGGACTCCTGGCCCTGGCCTCGGAGTTGGAGGGGCACCCGGACAACGTCGCACCCTGCCTCCTCGGCGGGTTCACCATCGCGTGGACGGACTCCGACGGCTCGGAGCGCGCCCGCGCGGCGCGCCTGGAGCCGGCGGACGGGCTGGTGCCGGTGGTCTTCGTGCCCTCCCAGGAGGTGCTCACGGAGACGGCGCGCGGCCTGCTCCCCAAGCAGGTTCCGCATGCGGACGCCGCCTTCAACGCGGCCCGGTCGGCGCTGCTGGTGGCGGCGGTGACCAGGGATCCGCGGCTGCTCTACCCGGCCACCGAGGACCGGCTGCACCAGGACTACCGCGCTCCGGCGATGCCCGGCAGCGCCGCGCTGGTGGGGGCGCTGCGGGCGGAGGGCGTGCCCGCGGTGATCTCCGGCGCGGGGCCGACCGTCCTCGCGCTGCTCGGGGGAGAGCGGGGGAGCGGGGAGGAGACCTCCGACGCCGTCGTCGAGAAGGTACTCGGCTTCGCCGGCGGCGAGTGGTCCGCGCACCGACTGGGGATCGATCTCGACGGAGCCGCCGTCCTGCCGCTGACCGGCGGCGGAACGGGCGCCGGCGGCGTCGCGTCGCCCCAGGAGAATTAGGGGTTCCGCCGGAATGACCCACGATTGACGTCGACGGGGTGGGGGAATGTTTGTTGGGTCCAGTAGTGTTAACCTCATGGCTGCACCGAGGGCCCCCCGGGGCCGGGTGCTCCGTGTCCCGAGCCGCTTTCAGTCGTGCTCCTTTAGTCCGCCGGGGTGACTGCTCGGCCGGGACGACGATTCTCCGGGAGCCTTCCCCCACGCGTACGCAGCCTGCCTGCGCGTACGGGGCCGCATCCCGAAGCCGTGCCGGTGTCTGAGTCCCGCATGTGATCTCTCCAATCCCGTGCCGGGCCAGCCGGACCGGCGCGACTGGGCCCGGACGAGCACCGCCGGCCTGACCAGGCAAGACGTGCACGTCAACACGCCGCCAACCGGCGGAACATAGTCACCGCCAGCGGGCGGGCCCAAGCTCCGCTCAGCTCAACAGACCCCGGCCTGCAACAACAGGAACCGCAGGAACGGACAGCACAACCGGTCGCCGAGCCAGATGGCCGACGTCCGCTCCAGGGAAGGACCCTTCGTGAGCGACACCACCGATCTGATGGGCGCGCGCCCGGACGCCGAGGCGTCCGACTCCGCCGTCGCCCCGGCGCCGAAGCGCCGTCGGACCACGGGCACCGGGCTGAACGCCATGGTGCTCGCCGAGCTCCAGCAGCTCGCCTCCGGCCTCGGCATCAGCGGTACGGGGCGGATGCGCAAGCAGCAGCTCATCGACGCCATCAAGGAGAAGAGCGGCGGGGACCCGCTGCTCGCGGCCGGCGCGGACACCGCCGCGCCGGCGAAGCGTCCGACGCGTTCCCGGGCCAAGGCCGCGGAGGGCGCCGAGGTGGCCGACTCCGCGCTGGCCGCCGGGTCCGCGCCCGCCAAGGGGGCTGAGCAGGACGGCGCCGGGGCCGGGGAGGCCGCGAAGGAGTCCGAGGGCCGTTCGACCCGCCGTTCGCGGGTCACCCGCGAGTCGGCCGATGAGGCCGAGCGCGCGGCCCAGCAGCAGATCGACATCCCGGGCCAGCCGAACGGCGACGCCGCCGCGCCGGCCCGCAGGTCCCGCCGGGCCACCGCGCCCGCCGGGCCCCGTCGGAGCGCTCCGGCGCCGCGGCCGCGACCGGTACGGCGGGCTCCGCCACCGCCACCGCGACCGTGACGGAGATCCAGCAGCAGCCGACCCGCGACGGGGAGACCCGCGAGGGCGGCCGCCGCGACCGCCGGGACCGCGGCAACCAGCGGGACCGCCAGAACGCGGAGTCCGGCGAGGGCCGCCAGGGCGGCCAGGGCGGTGACGACGGCGACCAGCAGCAGCGTGGCGAGGGCGGCCGGCGCAACCGCCGCGATCGCCGGGACCGCGGCGGCAACGCCGGCGGCGGCAACGCGGCCCAGGACGGCGACGGCGGCAACCGGGGCGACCGGGACCGCGGCAACCGGGGCGACCGGGACCGCGACAACCGCGACCGCGACCGCCGCGACAACCAGGACGACGACGACTTCGACGGCGGCCGCGGCCGGCGCCGGGGCCGCTACCGGGACCGCAACCGCCGCGGCCGCGGGCGCGACTTCGACACCAACGAGCCGCAGATCTCCGAGGACGACGTCCTGATCCCGGTCGCGGGCATCCTCGACATCCTGGACAACTACGCCTTCGTCCGGACCTCCGGCTACCTGCCCGGCCCGAACGACGTCTACGTCTCGCTGGCCCAGGTCCGGAAGAACGGGCTGCGCAAGGGTGACGCGATCACCGGCGCGGTGCGCCAGCCGCGCGAGGGCGAGCGCCGGGAGAAGTTCAACGCCCTGGTCCGCCTGGACTCGGTGAACGGCATGGACCCGGAGAACGGCCGCGGCCGCGCCGAGTTCGGCAAGCTGACCCCCCTGTACCCGCAGGAGCGGCTGCGCCTGGAGACCGACCCGACGGCGCTGTCGACCCGGATCATCGACATGGTGACCCCGATCGGCAAGGGCCAGCGCGGTCTGATCGTCGCCCCGCCGAAGACCGGCAAGACGATGATCCTGCAGGCGATCGCCAACGCGATCACCCACAACAACCCCGAGTGCCACCTGATGGTCGTCCTGGTCGACGAGCGTCCGGAAGAGGTCACCGACATGCAGCGGTCGGTGAAGGGCGAGGTCATCTCCTCGACCTTCGACCGCCCGGCCGAGGACCACACCACGGTCGCCGAGCTCGCCATCGAGCGGGCGAAGCGGCTGGTGGAGCTGGGCCACGACGTGGTGATCCTGCTGGACTCGATCACCCGTCTGGGCCGCGCCTACAACCTGGCGGCGCCGGCCTCCGGCCGCATCCTCTCCGGTGGTGTCGACTCGACCGCGCTCTACCCGCCGAAGAAGTTCTTCGGCGCGGCGCGGAACATCGAGAACGGCGGCTCGCTGACCATCCTGGCCACCGCGCTGGTCGAGACCGGCTCGCGGATGGACGAGGTGATCTTCGAGGAGTTCAAGGGCACCGGCAACATGGAGCTCAAGCTCGACCGGAAGCTCGCCGACAAGCGGATCTTCCCGGCGGTGGACGTGGACGCGTCCGGCACCCGCAAGGAGGAGATCCTGATGGGCAGCGAGGAGCTGGCCATCGTCTGGAAGCTCCGCCGGGTCCTCCACGCTCTGGACCAGCAGCAGGCCATCGAGCTGCTGCTGGACAAGATGAAGGAGACCAAGAGCAACGGCGAGTTCCTGATGCAGATCGCCAAGACCACCCCGGCCCCCGGGGAGTAGCGGGCGACTCATCGCGGCCGCCGACGGCGCCGCCCCGACGGCCGACCGGCCGTGCGGGGGCGGCGCCGTCGGCGTCCCCGGCTCCGTTCGGGTGGTGGCTCGTGGTGGATTTCACAGGAAAACGGGCCTTTCGTCCTTGTGCCGTACAGTCGGTTCTTCGTGCCCGAGAGGGTGAGGGGGGCGAGGACGGAACACCCGAGCTGAATGAGGAACCCCCGAGATGGACGAGGACCGAACGGCGCGTGACCGTGCCCTGCGCGGCGCGCACCGCAGGCCGCGCTACCGGCGCCGGCTGCGGATCGCCGCCTGGTCGGCGGCCGGCGTGGTGGTGGTCGGCGTCGGCGCCGCGGCGGGCGTCGCGTACTGGCAGCTGGACGGCAATCTGAAGAGCGTCGACATCAACGCCCAGCTCGGCACCGACCGCCCGTCCGCCGCCACGGACGGCTCGCAGAACATCCTGGTGCTGGGCTCGGACTCGCGGTCCGGCAGCAACCACGCGATGGCCGGCGGGGTCACCGACGGCACGGCCCGCTCGGACACCGCGATGGTCGTCCACATCGACCGGGACCACAGCGCGGCCTCCGTGGTGTCGATCCCCAGGGACACCCTGGTGAACCGCCCGGCCTGCACCGGGACGGACGGCCACAGCCCGGAGCCGGCCGCGGCCGGGGTGATGTTCAACTCCGCCTACCAGACCGGTGGGGCGGTCTGCGCGGTGAAGAC
Source organism: Phaeacidiphilus oryzae TH49 (assembly GCF_000744815.1). Classification (NCBI taxonomy): domain Bacteria; kingdom Bacillati; phylum Actinomycetota; class Actinomycetes; order Kitasatosporales; family Streptomycetaceae; genus Phaeacidiphilus; species Phaeacidiphilus oryzae. The sequence continues at coordinate 2,580,987 of NZ_JQMQ01000005.1, read as the reverse complement.
CGCCGAGTCGATGACCGGGCTGCGGATGAACCACTACGTCGAGGTGGACTTCTCCGGCTTCGCCAAGCTGATCGACGACATCGGCGGGGTGACGGTCACCACCACCAAGCAGATCGACGACCCGGACAGCAAGCTCCGGCTGCCCGCGGGCACCCACAGGCTGAACGGCACCCAGGCGCTGGCCTTCGTCCGCACCCGGCACAGCGTGGGAGACGGCAGCGACCTGGGGCGGATAGAGCTCCAGCACCAGATGGTGGCCGCGATCGCCAAGCAGGCGGGGGCCTCCAGCCTCCTCAGCGACCCCGGCAAGCTCTACTCGCTGGCGAACGACGCGACCCGGTCCGTCACCACCGACTCCGACCTGGGCTCGGTGGCCTCGCTGGTCTCCTTCGGGGAGAGCGTCAAGGGCATCTCGGCGAGCAAGCTGACCATGGTGACGATGCCCACCCAGCCGGCCGTCTCCGACCCGAACCGGCTGGAGGCGAACCCGGTGCTGGCCAAGCAGCTCTGGGGCGCGCTGAAGCAGGACCGGCCGGTGCCGGAGTCGGTCGTGCGGAACGAGCCGGCCAACCCCGTCACGGGTTGAGCACCGGCCGATCATGTACACGGAATAATCGTCGCCGGGGGCCGGTTTGGGAGAACGCCACCGGAACTGGCAAACTGGTGCGTCGGCCCCGGTTCACATGCGTGCAGACGAGCCGCATGACCCGGTGCCCTCCCGAACCTAGGAGAGACCTTGAAGCGCGACATTCACCCTGAGTACGTGGTCACCAAGGTGACCTGCACCTGTGGCAACGAGTTCACCACCCGCTCGACCGAGACCTCGGGCGAGATCCGGGCGGACATCTGCTCCAACTGCCACCCCTTCTACACCGGCAAGCAGAAGATCATGGACACCGGTGGCCGTGTGGCCCGCTTCGAGGCCCGCTACGGCAAGAAGTAGCGACGAACCGGCGCCGATCGGACGCGTCCCCCCGGGGCGCCTCCGGTCGGCGCCGTTCGCGTTGACACTGCGGCATTGAGCGCTTCGCTGGGAGAGGGAAGGGTCAGACCATGTTCGAGGCAGTCGGAGAGCTGCTCGCGGAGCACGCCGACCTCGAGAAGAGGCTGGCCGACCCCGGCGTCCACGCCGACCAGGCGAACGCCAGGAGGCTGTCCAAGCGCTACGCCGAGCTGACCCCCATCACCGAGACCTACCGGGCCTGGCTCGCGGCCGGCGAGGACATCGAGACCGCCCGGGAACTCGCCGACGAGGAACCGGAGTTCGCCGCCGAGGTCAAGCAGCTGGAGGCGCAGCGCGAGGAGCTCACCGAGAGGCTCCGGCTGCTGTTGGTCCCGCGCGACCCCAGCGACGACAAGGACGTGATCCTGGAGGTCAAGGCCGGGGAGGGCGGCGAGGAGTCCGCCCTCTTCGCCGGCGACCTGCTGCGGATGTACCTGCGGTACGCCGAGCGGGTCGGCTGGAAGACCGAGATCCTCGAGGCCAACGAGTCCGACCTGGGCGGGTACAAGGACGTCCAGGTCGCGGTGAAGGCGCGGGCCAACGCGGAGCCGGGGCAGGGCGTGTGGGCCCGCCTCAAGTACGAGGGCGGGGTGCACCGCGTGCAGCGGGTGCCGGCCACCGAGTCGCAGGGCCGCATCCACACCTCGGCAGCGGGGGTGCTGGTGCTGCCCGAGGCGGAGGAGGTCGACGTCGAGATCAACCCCAACGACCTGCGGATCGACGTCTACCGCTCCTCTGGGCCCGGCGGGCAGTCGGTGAACACCACCGACTCCGCGGTGCGGATCACCCACCTGCCGTCCGGGATCGTGGTCTCCTGCCAGAACGAGAAGAGCCAGCTCCAGAACAAGGAGTCGGCGCTGCGGATCCTCCGGGCCCGGCTGCTCGCCGCCGCCCAGGAGGAGGCGGACCGCGAGGCGTCCGACGCCCGCCGCAGCCAGGTGCGCACCGTCGACCGCTCGGAGCGGATCCGCACCTACAACTTCCCGGAGAACCGGATCTCCGACCACCGCACCGGGTTCAAGGCGTACAACCTGGACCAGGTGCTGGACGGGGATCTGGACGCGCTGATCCAGTCGGCCGTGGACGCCGACGCGGCGGCCAAACTGGCCGCCGCGCAGCAGAGTTGACGGCTGAGAAGGGACCCCGGATGAACCTGCTGCTCGCCGAGGTGGCCCAGGCCACCCAGCGACTGGCCGACGCCGGCGTGCCCTCACCCCGCTTCGACGCCGAGGAACTGGCCGCGCACATCCACGGCGTCAAGCGCGGCGAGCTGCACACCGTGGGCGACGGCGACTTCGACGCCCGGTACTGGGAGGCGATCGCCCGCCGCGAGGCCCGCGAGCCGCTGCAGCACATCACCGGCAGCGCCTTCTTCCGGTATCTGGAGCTCAAGGTCGGCCCCGGGGTCTTCGTGCCCCGGCCGGAGACCGAGTCCGTGGTCGGCTGGGCGATAGACGCGCTGCGGGACATGGACGTGGCCGAGCCGGTCGTCGTCGACCTGTGCACGGGCAGCGGGGCGATCGCCCTGGCCATCGCGCAGGAGGTGCCGCGCAGCCGGGTCTACGCGGTCGAGCTGGACGACGGCGCCCACGGCTGGGCCCGGCGGAACATCGAGGCCAGCCCGGACGCCGGCCGGATCACCCTGCTGCGGGGCGACGCCACCCGGGCCTTCGAGGACGACCCGTCCGCGGCGGGCCGCTTCGACCTGGTCATCAGCAACCCCCCGTACATCCCCCTCACCGAGTGGGAGTACGTCGCCCCCGAGGCCCGCGACCACGACCCGCAGCTGGCGCTGTTCTCCGGCGAGGACGGGCTGGACACCTTGCGCGGGATCGAGCGGGTCGCCGCCCGGCTGCTCCGCCCCGGCGGGGTCGTCGTGGTGGAGCACGCCGACACCCAGGGCGGCCAGGTGCCGTGGCTGTTCCGGGAGGACCAGGGCTGGGTGGACGCCGCGGACCACCGGGATCTGAACAACCGCCCCCGGTTCGCCACCGCGCGGCGGGCCGCGCCGTGAGCGGACCGCGGGGGCTGGCGCACCACTCAGAAGAAGACCGAGCAGACGACCGAGAGAGGTACCGATGAGCCGCCGCTATGACTGCGCCGACGCCGCCGATCGGGAGACCGGGCTGCGCGAGGCGGCTTCGGCGATCCGCCGCGGCGAACTGGTGGTCACCCCGACCGACACGGTGTACGGGCTGGCCGCGGACGCGTTCTCCAAGGACGCCGTGGCAGAGCTGCTCGCCGCCAAGGGGCGCGGGCGGAACATGCCGTCGCCGGTCCTGGTCGGCTCCCCGACCACGCTGCACGGCCTGGTCACCGACTTCTCCGAGCAGGCCTGGGAGCTCGTCGACGCCTTCTGGCCGGGCGGGCTCACCATCGTCGCCAGGCACCAGCCCTCGCTGCGCTGGGACCTGGGCGAGACCCGGGGCACGGTCGCGGTGCGGATGCCGCTGCACCCGGTCGCCATCGAGCTGCTGAACGAGACCGGCCCGCTGGCCGTGTCGAGCGCCAACCTGACCGGCGGTCCCTCGCCGGCCGACTGCGACGCCGCGCAGCAGCAGCTGGGCGACGCCGTGTCGGTGTACCTGGACGGCGGGCCCGCGCAGCACGCCGTCCCCTCCTCCATCGTGGACGTGACCGGGAAGACCCCGCGCCTCCTCCGGGCCGGCGCGATCACCGCTGACACGCTGCGCGAGGTGGTACCGGACCTGGAGGCTCCGGGGGCCGGGAATTGACCGACCGGGTCGGGATGCAGACGCAGCCGCCGCGGGGGCAGCTGCACAACGCCGTGACAGGGGCCCTGGTGCGCCCGGCGGCGTCCGTCGGCATACCTTCGACCCGGCGGACCCACGGTGCCTTCCGGATCCTCTACGTGTGCACGGGGAGCGTGTGCCGGTCGCCGATGGCCGAGCGGATGACCCGGCGCGAGCTGGGGCAGCGGCTGGGGGAGGGCGCGACCGGCATCGACGTCCAGTCCGCCGGCACCTGGGGCCATGAGGGCGCGCCGATGGAGGCCAACGCGGCGGCGGTGCTCGCCGAGTACGGGGCGGACAGCTCCTCCTTCACCGGGCGCGAGCTGCTGGACGAGCATGTCATCGACGCCGACCTGGTGCTGACGTTCACTCAGGACCACCGGGCGCAGGTCATCTCCATGGGCCACGCGGCGGGGCTGCGGACCTTCACGCTGAAGGAGTTCACCCGGCTGCTGGCGGCGATAGACCCGGCGACGCTGCCGGCCGCCGGCGGGGCGCCGGGGGAGATCGCCGAGCGGGCCCGGGCGCTGGTGCGGGCCGCGGCGGCGCTGCGCGGCTGGCTGCTGGCGGCCACGCCGGAGGCGGACGAGGTGGACGACCCGTACGGGGCGCCGATCCCGGTCTTCCGGGCCTGCGGCGAGGAGATCTTCGGCGCGGTGGACGCGGTGGTGACGGCGCTGACCGGGGTGCCCGCTCTGCCGTAACGCTTCTGCGCGGCCGCGTCCGGGGCGCGCCCACGCGCTTGCCGGACGTTTCCGGCTTATGTTGGCGGCATGGCCCTGGTGGACGCGGAGGTTGATGCGCTGGTGCGCGCCGAGCGCGCGCGGCGTCGCGGCGCGCTCCAGCTGCTGGCCGGGGAGAACCTCGCATCGGCGGGGGTGCGGGGCGCCCTCGGGTCGGAGTTCGGGGACAAGTACGCCGAGGGGTACCCGGGGCGGCGGCACCACACCGGCTGCGGCGTCGCGGACGAGCTGGAGGAGCTCGCCGCCCGGCGCGCCCGCGAGCTCTTCCACGCCGAGCACGCGAACGTCCAGCCGTACTCCGGGACGCTGGCGATGCTCGCCGCGTACGCCGCGCTGCTGCGGCCGGGGGACGGGATCCTGGCGATGGCGCTCGCCGACGGGGGCCATCTGACCGGCGGTTCGGCCGCCAACTTCTCCGGGCGGTGGTTCCGCGCGGGGGAGGGCTACCGGGTGCGGGAGAAGGACGGCCGCATCGACATGGACGAGGTGCGCGCCCTCGCGCTGCGGCAGCGGCCGAAGGTGATCGTGGCCGGCGGGATCTCCTATCCGCGGGCGATCGACTGGGCGGCCTTCCGCGCGGTCGCCGACGAGGCCGGTGCCGCGCTGCTGGCGGACGTCTCGCAGATCACCGGGCTGATCGCGGCCGGGGTTCTGGAGTCTCCCGTTCCATATGCGCACGTGGTGTGTGCGACCACACACAAACTCCTCCGCGGCCCTCGGGGCGGACTGCTGCTCTGCGCGACCGGTCTGGCCGAGCGGGTGGACCGGGCGGTCTTCCCGTTCGTGCAGGGCGGCCCGAGCCTCAACGAGGTGGCCGCCAAGGCGGTGGCCTTCGGCGAGGCGGCCACCCCGGAGTACCGCGCCTACGCGGAGCGGACGGTGGAGAACGCCCACGCGCTGGCCGTCGCGCTCTCCGGGCACGGCATCAGGCCGCTCACCGGCGGGACCGACACCCACCTGGTCACCGCCGATCTGCGGGGGCTCGGCATCACCGGCCGGGAGGCCGAGCTGCGGGCGGAGCGGGCCGGGATCCTGGTCGGCCGCTGCGCCGTGCCGCACGACCCGGCGCCCCCGTCGGCGGCGGCCGGGATCCGGATGGGCACCGGATGCGTCACCACTCAGGGGATGACGCCGGACCGGATGCCGCGGGTGGCCGAACTGCTGGCGGCGGCGCTGGCGGACGCGGACGGTTCGCGGGCGCGGGACCTCGCCGCGGCGGCCGCCGAACTGGCGGCCCCGACCAGCGCGGACTGACCCGGGACGGTGCCGGAGGGGAGTGCGGGGGGTGCGGTTCCCGGAGGCGGAGGGCACAAATCCGCCGTATCGACAAAACCGCAATGCACCTCCTGCGCGTCCAACTGAATAAGGTGTGGTGCCGTGAGGCACGCCGAACCAGTTTCAGCCGAGGGTGCACGGGAGGCAGCCGGTGCGTGAGTACCTTCTGACGCTCTTCGTGACCGCTGCGGTGACCTATCTGCTCACCGGCCCGGTGCGGAAGTTCGCCATCGCCGCGGGCGCGATGCCGCCGATCCGCGCGCGCGACGTCCACCGCGAGCCGACTCCGCGGCTCGGCGGCATCGCCATGTTCGGCGGACTCTGCGCGGGCCTGCTGGTGGCCGGGAACCTGAACACGGCGGGGGACACCTTCGTCAAGAGCCACGACGTGGCCGCGCTGCTCTCCGGCGGAACCATCATGTGGATCCTCGGCGTGCTGGACGACAAGTGGGGCGTGGACGCCCTGGTGAAGCTGGGCGGCCAGATAGTGGCCGCGGGCGTGATGGTCTGGCAGGGCGTCACCGTGCTGTGGCTGCCGATCCCGGGCTACGGCAACGTCTCCTTCTCCCCGCTGCAGGGGACGCTGATCGCGGTGCTGCTGGTGGTGTTCACCGTGAACGCGGTGAACTTCATCGACGGCCTGGACGGCCTCGCGGCCGGCATGGTGTGCATCGCGGCGGCGGCGTTCTTCCTGTACGCGTACCGGCTCTGGTACGGCTACTCGATCGAGGACGCCTCTCCGGCCGTGCTGTTCAGCGCGATCCTGATCGGGATGTGCGCCGGCTTCCTGCCGCACAACCTGCATCCGGCGCGGATCTTCATGGGCGACTCCGGGTCGATGCTGATCGGCCTGGTGCTCTCGGTGGCGGCGATCTCGCTGACCGGCCGGGTGGACCCGGACGTGATCACCGCGCAGAACGGCGGTTCGCAGACCGACGCCGTCCACACCCTGGTGCCCGTCTACATCCCGCTGCTGCTGCCGCTGACCGTGATCGCGCTGCCGCTGGCCGACCTGCTGCTGGCGGTGGTCCGGCGGACCTGGGCCGGGAAGTCCCCGTTCGCCGCGGACAAGCAGCACCTCCACCACCGGCTGCTGGAGATCGGCCACTCGCACGCCCGGGCCGTGCTGATCATGTACTTCTGGGCGGCGCTGATCGCCTTCGGCACGGTGGCCTTCTCGGTGAGCGGGGGAGGGCTGATGGCGGTGCTGATCCTGCTGGCCCTCTGCGCGGTCGGCCTGGTGGTTCTGCTGATCCCGAGGTTCCAGCCGCACGTTCCGCGGCTGTTGGCCCGAATGGTCCCCCCGCGTTACCGCAGGCCGGTCGGGGACGTTGTCTCTGAGGGCGGCGCAGAGGGCGCCGGACTCTCTGCTGAGGCGAATGCGGTGACTGACCGTCAGGACGTGCGGGTCAACGAAGCGTCAACTTCGGTAAAGGTAAGAGAAGTTCTTACCTCCGAGGGCGGGGAATTCTCCGCGGACGACGAGGACCTGCTGCGACGCATAGGGAGCGGCTCGCACGCGCTGCGCCGTCATTCGGACGTACCGGGACGAAACCACCAGTAGCTCTTACTCGCGCGCCAGGTGTGGCACGGAGCACAGCGGCTGGGTAAAGACTCTCCCAAATACCTTGTGATAGCGTTCACGACATCAGGCGATGCGCCGAATGGCCTATGGGAGAGGGCCTTCGGCCCTGTGGCCCCCAAGGTGCCGCGGTGGATACGTCGCCTGCCTTGATCGCTGACCTCCACCCAACAACACCGTGACGGAGCTGCCACGATGCTGTCCAACGACGCCCGGATGCTCAGGGGTGCCGCCCTGGCGGCTGGGCCCGTGGGCGCTATCGGGATCATCCTGAGCGCCGTGTTCGCCGGCGGGAAGGGCGCCATCGGCGGAGTGGTCGGCGTGGTCGTCGTCTTCCTCTTCTTCGGCCTCGGTCTCGCCGCACTCGCCCGGATCACCCGCAACAACCCGCAGTTGGCCATGATGGCCGGACTGCTGGTCTACGCGGTGCAGATCCTGCTGGTCGGAATCTTCACCGTCGCCTTCAAGCACACCACCCTCTTCGACGGGCGGGCGTTCGGCTTCACCCTGCTGGCGACCGCGCTGGCGTGGATCTCCGGACAGGTCTACTGGACCATGAAGGCCAAGATCTTCTACGTCGATCCGGGCGCCACGTCATGAGGGGCCGCCGACGGCGAGGCACCCGCCCCCGACCGCCGGACGAGGGTGCTGCCGGAGCCCCAGGTAAAGGTCTGCTAAGGTCCGGAAGCGCATCCGGCCGAGGCAGCGACGTGCGGAGAGCACCGTCGCCTCGGCTTGGGGTGTACCCGGATCACCGGGGGCCCGGCGCAACGCGGAGCCTGTCGAATCACGGTTCCCGCACCGCCGCTCCGGCCAACTCCCTCATCCACGTGCCGACTTGCGATCACGCGCAGCCGAAAACGCTGCGGGTGGGCGCTCCGAGACACCAGGTTGCCGTTCTGATGCTTCACGACGAAGGAGTCAAGGGTGAGTAACCCCTCCACGATGCTCGCGAGCGGGTGTCACATCACACCCTCTGGTTGTGGTTTCCCTGCCCCCGGACTCAACTCCTTCGACTTCAAGCCGATCTTCTCCATCGGCAGCCTCGACGTCACCAAGCCGATGCTGCTCGCGCTCATCTGCATGGTGATCGTGGTCGGTTTCTTCGGGCTGGCGTTCGCCAAGCCGAAGCTGGTGCCGGGGAAGCTCCAGCTGGTCGGCGAGATCGGCTACGACTTCATCTCGCGCAGCATCGCTCGCGACATCATCGGTAAGCAGGGCCAGAAGTACGTTCCGTTCCTCACGTCGATCTTCTTCTTCGTGTGGATCATGAACATCATGTCGATCATCCCGTTCGCGCAGTTCCCGGTCGCCTCGCGGATCGCCTATCCCGCGGCGCTGGCACTGCTGGTCTGGGTCACCTACATGTTCCTGACCTTCAAGAAGAACGGGTTCGTCGGCGGCATCAAGAACCTGGTCTGGATCGACGGCGTGCCGAAGGGCATCTCGCCGCTGATCGTCCTGCTGGAGTTCATCCAGAACGTCATCACCCGGCCGTTCACGCTGGCGGTCCGGCTGTGGGCGAACATGTTCTCCGGCCACCTGCTGATCGTCATCTTCAGCGCCGCCTGCTGGTACATGCTCACCCCCTCGGTCTTCGCGCTGTTCTCCGGCGCGTCGCTGGTCCTCACCATCGCGCTGACCGCGTTCGAGCTGCTGATCCAGTTCCTCCAGGCGTACATCTTCACCCTGCTCGCGTCGCTGTACATCCAGGGCGCGATCGAGGGCCACTGAGGCCCTGACCAACCATCAGACTTCCGGTGGGAAGCCCCCCATCGGATCGCATCACAAGGAAGACAAGGGTCACCATGTCTGCTGCTCTTGAGCTCGCCGCCGGCGCCACCGTTGGTGGCCGACTGGGTGCGGTCGCGTACGGTCTCGCCGCCATCGGCCCCGGTGTCGGTATCGGTCTGGTCTTCGGCCACTCCATCGAGGCCATGGCCCGCCAGCCCGAGGCCATGCCGATCATCCGCACCAACATGTTCCTGGGCTTCGCCCTCTGTGAGGTTCTGGCCCTGATCGGTCTCGTCGTTCCGTTCATCTTCAGCAGCTGAGGCCGAGAGACCACCAGTAGCCACGCTCGACGAAAGGTTCGGACATGATTCAGTTCTTGGCGGATGAGGGGCCGCAGAATCCGCTGCTGCCCTCCATGCCGGAACTCATCATCGGCCTGATCTGCTTCTTCATCGTCTTCGGCCTTCTCGGCAAGAAGCTCCTGCCCAACATCCAGAAGACTCTGGAGGAGCGGCGCGACGCGATCGAGGGTGGCCTGGAGCGCGCTGCGGCGGCCCAGGAAGAGGCCAACCGCACGCTGGAGGAGTACAAGGCCCAGCTCGCCGAGGCCCGTCACGAGGCCGCTCGGATCACCGAGCACGCCCGTGAGCAGGGGGCGACGATCATCGCGGAGATGCGCGAGGAGGGCCAGCGGCAGCGCGACGCGATCGTCGAGGCCGGCCACGCCCAGATCGACGCCGACCGCCGCCAGGTCACCACGGTGCTCCGGCAGGACGTCGGCCGCATCGCCGCCGAGCTCGCCGGCCGGGTGGTCGGGGAGTCCCTGGAGGACGAGGCCCGGCAGAGCCGGATCATCGACCGGTTCCTGGACGAGCTGGACGCCAAGGCCGACGCGGCGGAAGGTGCCGTCAAGTGATCGGCGCCAGCCGCGAATCCGCTGCCGCGGCGCGGGAGAACCTCTCCGCGCTGACCGACCGCCCCGCGGTCGACACGGCCAAGCTGGCGGACGAGCTGAACGCGGTCACCGGGCTCCTCGACCACGAGGCCGCCCTGCGCCGGACCCTGGCCGACCCCTCGCGGGAGGGCCAGGACAAGGCCGCCCTGGTGGCCCGGCTGCTCGACGGCAAGGTCGGCTCGGACACCGTCGACCTGGTCTCCGGGATGGTCCGCTCGCGCTGGATCCAGTCCCGTGACCTGGCCGACACCGCCGAGCAGCTGGCCGCGCTGGCCGAGCTGATCGGTGCCGAGCGGGCCGACCAGCTGGACGACGTGGAGGACGAGCTCTTCCGCTTCGGCCGGGTGGTCGCCGGCAGCCCGGAGCTGCGCTCCGCGCTCACCGAGTCGGCGGCCCCCGCCGAGTCGCGTACCGGGCTGGTCAAGCGGCTCCTCGGGGACCGGGCCAAGCCCGCCACGGTGCGCCTGGTGGAGTCCCTGGTCGCGCGTCCGCGTGGCCGTAGCCTGGAAGCCGGGCTGGACGAGTTCATGCGACTCGCGGCCGAGCGGCGCGACCGGGTGGTGGCGCTGGTCACCACGGCGGTTCCGCTGACGGAGGCCCAGCGCGACCGGCTCGGCGCCTCGCTGGCCAAGCTGTACGGCCGGCGGGTACACATCAACGCCGACGTGGACCCCAAGGTCCTCGGCGGGGTGCTGGTGCAGATCGGCGACGAGCTGATCGACGGCACCGTCGCGGGGCGCCTGGACAGCGCACGACAGGGACTCGCGGGCTGAGGTCCGCAGGAGAGCGGAGCAGCATCCGACCCTCGGTCGGGAAGGACGGCCGGTCCTCCGCGGGACGCAGTTCCCGCGGGAAGCCGGCCGAGAGTCGAATACTTGCGGCCCTCCACGGGCGGGCCGAGGATCGCAACTAGGAGAGCAGGGAACCCAGATGGCGGAGCTCACGATCCGGCCGGAGGAGATCCGGGACGCGCTGGACTCGTTCGTCCAGTCGTACCAGCCGGACGCCGCCTCGCGTGAAGAGGTCGGCACGGTCGTCTACACCGCGGACGGCATCGCCCGCGTCGAGGGCCTGCCCTCGGCGATGGCGAACGAGCTGCTGAAGTTCGAGGACGGCACCCTCGGTCTTGCGCTGAACCTCGACACGCGCGAGATCGGCGTGGTCATCCTCGGCGACTTCAGCAGCATCGAGGAGGGCCAGACGGTCCGCCGCACGGGCGAGGTCCTCTCGGTCCCGGTCGGCGAGGGCTACCTGGGCCGCGTCGTCGACCCGCTCGGCAACGCGATCGACGGCCTCGGCGAGATCGAGACCGACTCGCGCCGCGCGCTGGAGCTGCAGGCCCCGGGCGTCATGGTCCGCAAGTCGGTGCACGAGCCGCTGCAGACCGGCATCAAGGCCATCGACGCGATGACCCCGATCGGCCGCGGCCAGCGCCAGCTGATCATCGGCGACCGGCAGACCGGCAAGACCGCGGTCTGCATCGACACGATCATCAACCAGCGGGACAACTGGCGTTCCGGCGACCCGGAGAAGCAGGTCCGCTGCATCTACGTCGCCGTCGGCCAGAAGGGCTCCACCATCGCGTCCGTCCGCGGCGCGCTGGAGGAGGCCGGCGCCCTGGAGTACACCACCATCGTGGCGGCTCCGGCGTCCGACCCGGCCGGTTTCAAGTACCTGGCTCCGTACACCGGTTCGGCCATCGGCCAGCACTGGATGTACCAGGGCAAGCACGTCCTGATCGTCTTCGACGACCTGTCGAAGCAGGCCGAGGCCTACCGCGCCGTCTCCCTGCTGCTGCGCCGCCCGCCGGGGCGCGAGGCCTACCCGGGCGACGTCTTCTACCTCCACTCGCGTCTGCTGGAGCGCTGCGCCAAGCTCTCCGACGACCTGGGGGCCGGCTCGATGACCGGTCTGCCGATCATCGAGACCAAGGCCAACGACGTCTCGGCGTACATCCCGACCAACGTCATCTCCATCACCGACGGCCAGTGCTTCCTGGAGTCCGACCTGTTCAACGCCGGTATCCGCCCGGCCGTGAACGTCGGTATCTCGGTCTCCCGAGTCGGTGGCTCCGCGCAGATCAAGGCCATGAAGTCGGTGGCCGGCCGGCTGCGTCTGGACCTCGCCCAGTACCGCGAGCTGGAGGCCTTCGCCGCCTTCGGCTCCGACCTGGACGCCGCCTCCAAGGCCCAGCTGGGCCGCGGTTCGCGCCTGGTCGAGCTGCTGAAGCAGGGCCAGTACGCGCCGTTCCCGGTCGAGGAGCAGGTCGTCTCGGTCTGGGCCGGCACCACCGGTGAGCTGGACGACGTCCCGGTCGAGGACATCCGCAAGTTCGAGCGGGAGTTCCTGGACTACGTCCGCCGCGAGCACAAGGGCATCCTGACCACCATCGTGGAGACCGGGAAGCTCGAGGAGGGCACGGTCACCTCGCTGAAGGAGGCGATCTCCGCCTTCAAGAGCGAGTTCACCACCTCGGCCGGCAAGCTCCTGGGCGAGCAGGGCTGACGGCAGGCCGGAACCGAAAGAAAGGCGAGAACTGACCCATGGGAGCACAGCTTCGGGTCTACAAGCGCCGGATCCGGTCCGTCACCGCGACCAAGAAGATCACCAAGGCGATGGAGATGATCTCCGCCGCGCGCATCATGAAGGCCCAGCGCGCGGTGGAGGCCTCCACCCCCTACGCCCGGGAACTCACCCGGGCGGTGACCGCGGTCGCGACCAGGTCCAACGCGAAGCACCCGCTCACCCAGGAGAACCCCGAGGCCACCCGCGCCGCGGTGCTGCTGATCACCTCTGACCGAGGCCTGGCAGGCGGCTACTCCTCCAACGCCATCAAGAAGGCGGAGGAGCTGACGGCACGTCTGGAGGCCGAGGGCAAGGAGGTGGTCCACTACCTCGTGGGCCGCAAGGCCGTCGGCTACTTCGGCTTCCGCGGACGCGCGTTCGAGCAGTCGTGGACCGGCTTCTCGGACAAGCCCAGCTACTCGGACGCCAAGGAGGTGGCGTCGGCGCTGATCGACGCCTTCACCACCGAGACGTCCGAGGGCGGGGTCGACGAGCTGCACCTGATCTCGACCGAGTTCGTGTCCATGCTCACCCAGAACCCGGTGGAGGCCCGTCTGCTGCCGCTCAGCATCGAGCGCGCGGCGGAGGAGGCCGAGGTCCAGGGGCCCTTCCCGCTCTACGACTTCGAGCCGTCGGCGGAGGGCGTGCTGGACGCGCTGCTGCCGCGGTACGTCGAGGCGCGGCTCTACAACGCCATGCTGCAGTCGGCCGCCTCCGAGCACGCCGCCCGCCGCCGGGCCATGCAGAGCGCGACCGACAACGCGGGAGAGCTCATCAAGTCGCTCTCGCGGCTTGCCAACTCGGCCCGCCAGGCCGAGATCACCCAGGAAATCAGCGAGATCGTCGGTGGCGCGAGCGCCCTGGCCGACGCGAACGCGGGGAGTGACTGACATGACTGCCACTGTTGAGACGGCCACGGCTACGGGCCGCGTCGCCCGGGTCATCGGCCCGGTCGTCGACGTGGAGTTCCCCGTCGACGCGATGCCGGACCTGTTCAACGCTCTGAAGCTGGACATCGACGCCCCGGACGGGACCGGCAAGAAGACGCTGACCCTGGAGGTCGCCCAGCACCTGGGTGACGGCCTGGTCCGCGCCATCTCGATGCAGCCGACCGACGGCGTGGTCCGCGGCCAGGGTGTGACCGACACCGGCGAGGCGATCTCCGTCCCGGTCGGCGACATCACCAAGGGCAAGGTCTTCAACGCCCTCGGCGAGGTGCTCAACGTCGACCAGGCGAAGTTCAACGCCGAGGTCACCGAGCGCTGGCCGATCCACCGCCAGGCGCCGAAGTTCGACCAGCTCGAGTCGAAGACCGAGATGTTCGAGACCGGCATCAAGGTCATCGACCTCCTCACCCCGTATGTGCAGGGTGGAAAGATCGGCCTGTTCGGTGGTGCCGGTGTCGGCAAGACCGTGCTGATCCAGGAGATGATCTACCGCGTCGCCGAGAACTTCGGTGGTGTGTCGGTCTTCGCCGGCGTCGGTGAGCGCACCCGTGAGGGCAACGACCTCATCGAGGAGATGCAGGACTCCGGCGTTCTGGACAAGACCGCGCTGGTCTTCGGCCAGATGGACGAGCCGCCGGGGACCCGTCTCCGGGTGGCGCTGTCCGCGCTGACCATGGCGGAGTACTTCCGCGATGTGCAGCAGCAGGACGTGCTGCTCTTCATCGACAACATCTTCCGGTTCACCCAGGCCGGTTCCGAGGTGTCCACCCTCCTCGGCCGCATGCCGTCCGCGGTGGGCTACCAGCCGAACCTGGCCGACGAGATGGGCCAGCTGCAGGAGCGGATCACCTCGACCCGCGGTCACTCGATCACCTCGATGCAGGCGATCTACGTCCCCGCGGACGACCTGACCGACCCGGCGCCGGCCACCACCTTCGCCCACCTGGACGCGACCACCGTGCTGTCGCGCCCGATCTCGGAGAAGGGCATCTACCCGGCCGTGGACCCGCTGGACTCGACGTCCCGCATCCTCGACCCGCGGTACATCGCGCAGAACCACTACGACACCGCCATGCGGATCAAGGGGATTCTGCAGAAGTACAAGGACCTCCAGGACATCATCGCCATCCTCGGTATGGACGAGCTGTCCGAGGAGGACAAGATCACGGTTCAGCGGGCACGGCGCATCGAGCGCTTCCTGTCCCAGAACACCTACGTGGCCAAGCAGTTCACCGGCGTCGACGGCTCGACCGTCCCGCTGGACGAGACCATCGCGGCGTTCAACGCCATCGCGGACGGCAAGTACGACCACGTCCCCGAGCAGGCGTTCTTCATGTGCGGCGGGATCGACGACCTCGAGCGCAACGCTCGCGAGCTGCTGGACAAGTAAGTCCCACCGGACACCCGACCCGTTCCCGGCCTCCCCTTTTCGGGGCGGCCGGGGCGGACCGCTAAACTTTCCCGAAACCTGTCCTTCACGGGCGGGCTTCAGTACCCGAGGAGCCTACGTTGGCTGAGCTGCACGTCGAGCTGGTCGCGGCGGACCGCAAGGTCTGGGCCGGTGAGGCCACGATCGTCCTGGCGCGCACCAAGTCCGGTGACATCGGTATCCAGGCGAACCACACGCCCGTCCTGGGCGTGCTGGAGTCTGACCCGGTGACCATCCGGCAGGCCGATGGAGGCGCCGTGGTCGCGGCGGTGCACGGCGGCTTCCTGTCCTTCGCGGACAACAAGCTGTCGATCCTCGCCGAGATCGCCGAACTCGCCGACGAGATCAACGTCGAGCGGGCGGAGCGGGCGCTGGAGCGCGCCAAGGCCGAGACCGACGCGGGCGCCCAGCGCCGCGCCGAGGTGCGGCTTCTGGCGGCGGCCAACACCGCCAAGTAGGCGGTGGCTACGTCGCGCTGACGCGCCGAAGCGGCCGTCCGGAGGCGGACAGGCAGTCGAGCGGAACAGCGGTCCCGGGGCACGAGAGTGACCCCGGGACCGCTGCATCGGTTGACGCGGTAGGTCTGTTGATCTGTTGTCGGTGGTCGTTCGCGTAGGCGAGGAGGTCGGTGGGCATGGTCCTCGCCCTGGTTGTGGCCGCGGTGGTGGTCGTGGTCGCACTTGCGGGGCTGAGCGCCTTCGCGGTGCGGAGGCGGCTGATCCAGCGGGTGGGCGGTACCTTCGACTGCTCGCTGCGGTTGCGGATGCCGGAGGCCGCGGAGATCGCGGCGGTGACCGCCGCCGAGGCGGCCGCGCAGGAGGCGCCCTCGGACGTCCCCGAGTCGGGGGCCGAACAGGCCGCCGCGTCGGCGGGGGACGGCAAGGGCTGGGTCTTCGGCGTGGCCCGGTACAACGGCGACGACCTGGAGTGGTTCCGGGTCTTCAGCTACTCGCCGAGGCCGCGGCGGGTGCTGCGGCGGCCGCTGATCGAGGTGGTGTCCCGGCGGACGCCGGAGGGGCAGGAGGAGCTCGCCCTGCTGTCCGGCGCGGTGGTGCTGAGCGCCCGCGTCGACGGCGAGCCGATCGAACTCGCGATGAGCGAGGACGCCCTGACCGGATTCCTGGCGTGGCTGGAGGCGGCACCTCCCGGCCAGCGCGTCAACGTCGCCTAGCCCACGTCCGTCCCGCGCGGTCGTCCGCCGCCCACGGGGGCCGTGGATCGCGGGCGGCCATACGCTGTCGGGCATGGTTAATCTCACCCGTATCTACACCCGGACCGGGGACGACGGGACGACCGCACTCGGCGACATGAGTCGGACGTCCAAGAACGACTCGCGGCTGAACGCCTACGCGGACGCCAACGAGGCGAACGCCGCCATCGGCGTGGCCGTCGCCGGCGGGGGTCTCGGCGAGGACGTGGTCGCCGTGCTGACCCGGATCCAGAACGACCTCTTCGACGTCGGCGCCGACCTCTCCACCCCGGTGGTGGAGAACCCCAAGTACCCCCCGCTGCGCGTCCTCCAGTCGTACATCGACCGCCTGGAGGCGGACTGCGACCGCTACCTGGCCGAGCTGGAGAAGCTGCGCAGCTTCATCCTCCCCGGCGGCACCCCGGCGGCCGCCCAGCTGCACTTCGCCTGCACGGTCGTCCGCCGTGCCGAGCGCTCCACCTGGGCGGCGATCGCGGAGTACGGCGACGGCGTCAACCCGCTGACCGCGAAGTACCTCAACCGGCTCTCCGACCTCCTCTTCATCCTGGCCAGGACGGCCAACAAGGAGCGGGGGGACGTCCTCTGGGTCCCGGGGGAGAACCGCTAGGGGAGGCGCAGCGCCCCCTGGGGGTTCCCACCCCCTAGGGCAGCGGCACCGCCCGGTCGGCCAGCAGGGCCACCGAGGAGAGGTCGGGGGTGGTGAGGAGGACGGCGACCCCGCCGTCCGCCCCGGCCGGGTCGCGCAGCATCCGCAGCAGCGCCCGCAGTTCCTCGCCCTCCTGCGGGGAGAGCCCCGCCGCCGGGTCGTCCAGCAGCAGCACGGCCGGCCGGTGGAGCATCGCCAGCGCGATCCGCGCCCGCAGCAGCTCGCCCGGGGTGAGCTCGTCCCAGCCCAGTTCGAGCAGTGGGACCAGCTCCAGGTCGAAGGCCAACTCCGCGGCCCTGTCCCGGGCCTGGCCGCGGGAGAGGCGCATCAGCTGGCCGTGCGAGACCAGCGCCGCGCCCAGCGTCGTGTCGCCGGCCCACGCGGCCGTGCCGTACGGCGGGGGCCCGGCCAGACCGGTCAGCCAGCGCGCCTCCGCCCGGTCCCCGGAGAGCTCCCGGCCGGCCACCGCGAACAGGCCGCCCAGCGCCGGCTCGGCCCCCGCCAGCACCCGCAGCAGTCCCCGCGCCCGCTCGGCGCTCTCCGGCTCGTCCTGCGCCGCCACCACGGCCACCGCCTCGCCCGGGAGCAGCCGGAGGTCCAGCGGCCGCCCGGCGCCGCCCCAGCGGAGGCGGTGGACGTCGAGGGCGGGGGGTGGAGCGGAGGAGAGGGCGGTCGAGGCGGCGCGGAGTTGGGCCATGGGACCACATAAGCAGAGCCGGAAGAAAACTGCAACCACTCCAAAATTCAAGTGATCCCAGTTAGGCTGGGGGCATGGAGGAGGGCCTTCGAGCACGGAAGAAGCGGGAGACGCGGCAGCGGATCTCGGACATCGCCACCGGACTGTTCCTGGAGCGCGGGTTCGTGACGGTGACCGTCGCGGACGTCGCGCGGGCCGCCGACGTCTCGGTGAACACCGTCTACAACTACTTCCCCAGCAAGGAGGACCTCTGCCTGGACCGCGGCGAGGCGCAGCGGCAGCGCCTGGTGCGGCTGCTGAGCGAGCGGCGGCCGGGGGAGTCGGCGGCCCGCGCGGTGCTGCGCGGGCTGCGCGAGGAGATCGAGAACCGGGACCCGACGCTCGGGCTGAGCGGGCACTTCGCCCACTTCATGCGGATGGTGCTGGCCTCCGACTCGCTGAGTCTGCGGATGCACACCATCGGCCGGGAGATGGCCGAGGCCTTCGCCGCCGCGCTGCACGAGGAGCTCGGCACCGGGCCGGAGGACGTCCGCACCGACCTGGTGGCGAGTCAGATCGCCTGGGCGCAGCGGGACGTGCTGGGCGAGATCGGGCGGCGGGTGCTGGCCGAGGAGCCGGTGGACGAGATCGTCCGGTCGGCGCTGGACCGGCTCGACGTACTGGAGTCGCTGCTGAGCGACGAGGTGCTGGAGTACGCCGTGCGGAAGGGCTGACGTGCGGAAGGGCTGACGTGCGGAAGGGCCGAAGGACTGGCGGTCCGGCGGTCCGGCGGTCCGGCGCTCCGGCCGCGTCAGGAGTCGCCCGGCTCCACCAGGCCGAGCACCTCGCGGGAGCGCTCCGCGTCCGCCTCGAAGACCATCAGCCGGGGGCCCTCGGTGGTGTTGGCCACGGTGTGCCGGATGCCCGCGGCCCGCAGCCGGCCGGACATCCGCCGCGCCTCCTCGGCGTCCCCGGGCGCGGCCACCGGCGTCAGCAGCCCGTAGTCGCCCGGCGCGCCGCGCCGCGACTGCCGGTGGGCCACCGAGGAGCGGCTGCGCGACCACGTCCAGCGCAGCAGCAGGAACAGCACGGCGACCACGATCAGCGGCAGGGCGAGAGCGGCCAGCGGACTGTCGGTGTACATAGGCGTCGTCCCCCGGTCGGTTTGGATCTTGAGTTCTATTCTCTACCCGAGAGGCCGATTGTGTCCGGGGGGAATTCAGCCGGGGGAAGTGCCCCGGGAGATCGCCCGGTTGGGCGCCTCGCGCCCAGTGAACTTCCTCACGTCGGCGTGGAACCGTGGAGTTTTACCGCTTTCTTGGGCAGCCTGTTGTAGTGCGCTCGCGGTACCGGACGAGCATTCTCACTCGGACGAGTGAAAAAGCCCCAGATCTGGTCGAGTACCGCAACCTCAGTACCTGGTTCGGCGTCAGACATGCGTCGGATGAGATGAGATGACGGTCGGCCATTCGAGCGGCAGGCTGATCGGACCGGGACGGAGAGCCGGAGAGCCCGGGACGGCGCACGGCGGTCACAACGGTGGCGAGCGGAGGGACTCAGCGGATGCGGATCACTGGCGACCGGGCCGAGCTGGCCATCGAGGGGCGCCTGGACGTCCGCACGGCCGCCGACGCGCGGGTTCGCCTCCACGACGCCGTCGACGGCGGCGAGGGAGACCTGATCCTCGACCTCAAGGCGCTGGAGTCCTGGGACGCCACCGGCCTCGGCGTCATCATGGGCACCCACCGCCGGGCCGGCCGCAGCGGCCGCCGGCTGGTGCTGCGCGGGGTGCCGCCGCAGCTGCAGCGGCTGCTCGTGGCGACCAAGCTGCACCGGATCCTGGCCATCGAGGGGATGGAGCCGCAGCCGGCAGGCGCGGCGCACGCGGCCCTCTGACCACGCCTCCGGCGCTCTCCGGCCAACTCGCTGCCGCCCGTCTGACGGGCTGTCACACTGGAACCGGGACAGGCGTACCGGCTTTCCCACCCCTTGGTGCGGACGCCGGGTAGGTCTAGCGTTGGGATCCCGGCACTGCTGAGTGCGGGATGGGGGGCGGAACAACATCATGAAGCCACGTACAGGTGGACCCGGGGACAGCGGGAGAGAACCCGTCGGGGGGGCTTACGGGTCGGCCGCGGGCCGTGACGACGAGTCGCGCTCGGACGAGACCGCATCGGGTTTTCCGGAGCACCGGGAGTACATACCGTCGGAATCCACCGCCGGCACCGACGACGGACCCGCCGGCGCCGGCGAGCCGGTCACCTCGACCGCCGTCACCGCCGTGCGCCCGCGTGCGGAGAGCGGCGGCCCGCGCGGGCTGACCGGACCGGCCGCCGTCATCTCAGGCGACCTGCTGCTCACCGTCGACACACCGGGCGGGACCACCGTCGAGCCCTGCCCGCCGGAGCGCCGCCCGGGTGCCTCCGCCGACGCCTTCTCCACGGCCGGCTGGGAGGAACCAGAGACGGTGCCGCTGCCCGCGCTCGCCCCAGGGCAGCCAGGGCAGCCAGGGCTGCGCGGGCAGGCCGTGGCGGGCGCTGCGGAGGCCGAGAACGGGCCGCTGCTGGAGCGGGTCGCCGAATGCCGGCGGCTCAGCACCCTGCTGGCGCAGGGCCGCTCGGTGCGGGTCACCGGACCGCGCGGCTCCGGCAAGTCGGCCGTGCTGTCCCTCCTGGCCGCCTCGGCGGAGGGGCTGGCGCCCAACGGGGTGGTCCGGCTGGCCGGGTACCGGCGCACGGTCAACGACCTCCTCCAGGACCTCTTCGCGGCCACCGCGCCGCCGCTCTTCCGCGGCGACGGCAGCCCCGGCCGGCCGCGCTTCCGCCCGGACCGGGCCCAACTCCGCGTACTGCTGCGGGAGGTGGGCGCGGTGGTGGTGATCGACGACCTGGAGTGCGGCGGCGAGCTGCTGGAGGAGCTGCTGGAGACCGCGCCGGAGTGCGCCTTCCTGGTCTCGGCGACCCCGGACGTGCCGCCGCCGGTGCCCGACTCCCGGATGGAGGACGCGGTGCTCCGCGGCCTCTCCCGGGAGGGCGCGCTGCGGCTGCTCTCCGAGCGGACCGGGCGGCCGCTCACCGACGAGGAGCAGGCCTGGGCCGCCGACCTGTGGTTCGAGTCCGGCGGGCTGCCGCTGCGCTTCGTCCAGGCCGCGGCGGTGCTGCGGCACCGGGACGCGGCCCGGGCGGACCGGAGCGCCGCCGCGGTGGACCCGGAGGGGCCGACCAGGCCGCTGCCGGTGCTGCCGCGGGATCCGCGGGCGGGCTACCGGGCGCGGGGGGTGCCCGAGGGCTTCGCGGGCGGACTCTTCGACGCGATGGCCGGTCCTGGCCCGGGCGGGGGAGCGGCCGCGGACTCCGGCGGCCGTGCGGCGGCCGCGGCCTCCGTGGACCTGCTGGGTCCCCTGCCGGACATCGCGGACAGCGCCCCGCCTGCGCTCCGCCTGGCCGCCGGGCTCGGCCCGGAGGCCCGGCGGACGCTGCGGCTGGCCGCCGCGCTCGGCGGCGAGTGCCCCGCCGCCCCGCACCTGGCCGCGCTGGCCGAGGTCGGCCACGGCGAGGCCGCGCTGCGGGAGCTGGTCGAGTGCGGCCTCGCCACCCGCGTGGGCACCCATCTGCGGCTCGCCGAGGGCGTGGCCGAGATGCTCGCCGGGGACGCCGTCGAGGACGTCGAGTCGGTCCGGACCGTCCAGGATGCGGTCCGCCATTTCGCCTGGTGGACGGGGCACTCCGCGGTGATGGCCGACCAGGTCTCGGACGAGGCCGAGGTGCTGCTCGCCGCGCTGCAGGCGGTGCGGGACACGGGCGGCCACGGGGCGGTCGTGCGGCTGGCCCGCTCGGCCGCGCCCTGCTTCGCGCTGGCGCTGCGCTGGAGCGCCTGGGAGCGCACCCTGCGGTACGGCCTGGAGGCCGCCAGGACCAACCGCGCGGTGGCCGAGGAGGCCTGGTTCCACCACGAGTTGGGCGTGCTGGCGTTCTGCGTCGGGGCGTACGACCGGGCGCGGGCCGAGCTGGAGTCCGCGGTGGCGCTGCGCGGGGCGCTGGGCGACACCCGCGGGGTGGCCGCGGGCAGGACCGTGCTGGAGCTGCTGGGGGTCTCCACGGCCGCCCAGGGGCTGCCGGCGGGGTCGCTTCCGCAGCACCGGACGCGGCGGCTCGGGGTCTTCCAGTCCGCGGGCGGCGGAGCGGGCGCGGGGCGGAGCCGGAGCGCGGGCGCCGGCGCGGGCGTGCCGGCGCCGCCGCCCGCGCCCGGGTCGAGGACGGCTCCCGGCGCGGGCGGGCCCGGTGCGCCGGGTGCGCCCGGCGGCGGCCCGGACTTCCCCGGGCCGGCCGTCCCCGAGCCCTCGGGCTGGGGCCACGGGCTGATCACCCGCCGGAACATGGCCGCGGCGGCGTCCGGGGCGGTACTGCTGGGGGCGCTCGCCTCGGTGGTCGCGCTGGGCGCGGGGACCCACGGGAACGGCTCGGACAACGCCCCGCTGAACGTCGCGCCGGTGCCCTCGGCGAGCACCCCGGGGCAGAAGACGCCGGGGCTCAGCCCCTCGCCGTCCGCACCGGGCAGCCGGAACGGCACCGGCAACGGCGCCACCACGGGCGGCGCCGGCAACCCGACCACCTTCGGCGGCGGGGGCGCGGGCGGTTATGGACCGACGACGGGCCCCGCGGCCTCCGGTACCGGCGGGGTGCTGCCGCCGCCGGCGGGGCCGACCTCCGGATCGCGGCCGACGACGGTCCGTCCGACGACGGGCGGGACGACGCCGCGCCCGACCCAGACCAGGACCAAGAGCCCGACGCCGACGGCGCCCCCGACGACGAAGCCGCCGACCACTCCGCCTCCGACCACGGCGCCGCCGACCACCGCGCCGCCCACCACGAAGCCCCCGCCGAGCGTCGCCGGACCGACCACCACGCCGTCGACCTCGGCGGCGAATCCGACGGTCAACTCGCCGACCACGGCGGCGGCGCCCTCCCTCACCACCACCAAGTCGTCGACGGCGCCCACCACTTGAGCGCCCTCGGAGCCGCGCACCACGGCGGCGCGGCCCGCCCCGCCCGGCGACGGCACCCGGGTCGCCGCCCGGTCCCCGTCGCCGGGCGCGGGGGGCCGCGCCGCCGGGCGGCTAGAAGAGCTTGAGTTTGTCGTCGTCCAGGCCGCGGAGGCCGTCGTAGTCGAGGACGACGCAGTCGATCCCGCGGTCCTGGGCCAGCACCCGCGCCTGCGGCTTGATCTGCTGGGCCGCGAAGACGCCCTTCACCGGGGCCAGCAGCGGGTCCCGGTTGAGGAGTTCGAGGTAGCGGGTGAGCTGCTCGACGCCGTCGATCTCGCCGCGGCGCTTGATCTCCACGGCGACGGTCCGGCCGTCCGCGTCCCGGCAGAGGATGTCCACCGGGCCGATCGCGGTCGGGTACTCCCGCCGGATCAGCGACCAGCCGGCCCCCAGCACCTCCATCCGGTCCGCGAGCAGCTCCTGCAGATGCGCCTCCACTCCGTCCTTCACCAGACCGGGGTCGACGCCCAGCTCGTGGGAGGAGTCGTGGAGCACCTCCTCGAGAGTAATGATCAACTTCTCGCCGGCCTTGTTGACGACCGTCCAGAGGGCTTCGGCGCCGTCGGCACCCTCGGCCTCCTGGAGGGTGCACGGCGGCGACATCCAGTTCAGCGGCTTGTAGGCGCGGTCGTCGGCATGCACCGAGACCGAGCCGTCCTGTTTCACCAGGATCAGCCGGGGGGCGCTGGGCAGATGGGCCGTGAGCCGCCCTGCGTAGTCGACAGAGCAGCGGGCAATTACGAGACGCACGGTCGACCACGCTAGCCCACGGGGGCCAATCGGAGCGATTCTCGCGACGACCCCGTGGAGGGGGCGGGGAGTCGTACGCCGGAACGTAGCGGTGGGTGTAGTCGTGGTGTACGCGGAGTACGCGCCTCCGCGTGCACCGACCGCAACGACGATGGCCGGATCCTGTAGTCGAACCCTGGTGTACCCGTACACGTTGGCTTACGGTGTGTCACGCCGCCAGGCTTTCGGAGGGAGATTGCTGATGGGTTGTCAGATGCGTTGCTAGGTGGGGGTCCTCGACGGTTCGTGCCCAGCGGAGTCAGGTATTCCGCCCCGGGTGGCCTTGCGGTCCTGGCAGGCTTGAACGGGGCTGAGCGGGGACGCCGCCCGGGTGGCGGGGACGCCGTCGGGACCCGGCAGGCGGGCGTCGCGCGGCTTTTGAAGCGCAACGGAGTTCTCGAGGTCTCAAGGCAAACAGGGTTCTCAGGGTTCTCAACGTCGGCACGAACCGCTTGGGGCAGCCACCTGCACGAGCACGCAGAAGCAATGCCGCCGGATCGGTGGATCGCAGTGCTGCCCGTCCGCAGCAGCACACAGCGCCATTCGATCACCGCACCTCCCGGGGACGGAATCCGCCGTCGCCGGGTCCGCGAGAGGAGAAACCATGTCGCTCGACGTCTCACCGGACCTGCTCGACAAGGCCGAGCGAGGCGATGTCGACGAGCGCGAGTTCGTCGACTGCGTCCGCACTTCCCTGCCCTACGCCTGGGAGCTGATCAGCTCACTGGTCGCCCAGACCAAGGTGGACGGCTCGGATTTCGCGGACAACCAGGTGCCGCCGCCGTCCGAGCAGGCCAGGGGGCAGCTGCTCAGGGCGATGGCCAGTGACGCGATACGCGGCGCCCTGCAGCGTCACTTCGGCGTCCGGCTCGCCTTCCAGAACTGCCATCGAGTGGCCGTCTTCACCCCCGGGCCCCGGAGCGACGAGCGGTACACCCGTTTCACCTCCATCCGCGCCCAACTGCTCAACCAGTCCCCGGAGTTGCGGGACTGCTGAGTCGGCGGGCACCGCCCGTTCCCCGGCCGACCACGCCGGGGAACGGGCGCACCCGAACGGCCCGGACGCCGCACGGCGACGCCCCCGACGGGCCCTCCGGGGACCGATCACCGAGCCGCGCGGCCGGCCGTCACGGGTCGGCGGACCACCACGCCTCCTGATCGGTCGCCAGGGGAAGGTCATCGCAATTGCGGCAGCACCTCGCCGCCGAGCCGGGAGACGTTCCTGAGGGTCTCGGCGCGGTCGCCGGTGCCCTCCACCAGCAGCGCGAACCGCCGGATCCCGGTGCGCTCGGCGGTCGCCGCCAGCCGGTCCGCGCAGTGCCGGGCGGGCCCGACCGCATGGAGGTCGCACAGCAGCTCGGTGTACCCGTGCGGGTCGCGCATCCGTCGCTCCCGGCCGTCCACCGTGCGGTGGGCGCTGAGGCCGTGGTCGAACCAGTCCGGCATCGACCGCAGCAGGGTCCGCCGGGCCTCCGCGACGGTGTCGCCGACCTGGGCGACCCCGGCGGCGACATGGTTCCGCTCCGCCTCCGCGATCTCGTCCGGGGTCCGGCCGGCGGCCCGCGCGGCGGCGCGGTAAGCGGCCAGCATCTCCTTCTTGTCGTCGTCGCCCGAGTGCATGCCGAGGAGCATCGGCAGTCCGCGCTCGGCCGCCAGCCGTACGGTCGGCTTGGACGTGCAGGCCACGATCACCGGCGGACCGGCCTGTCCGGACTCCCGCGGGAACGCCGATCCGCCCACCTCGGCCAGGCTTTCGGCGAGCCCGCCGATGCCCTCCATGCCGTCGATGGCCCCGTGGCCGGCCAGTTCGGCGAACGGGACGCCCAGGGCGCCCCCGGTCGGCGCGCCTCCGGCACCCGAGCGCCGGGGCGGTCGGCCGGGGCGCGGGAACCGGCTGCCGATCCCGCGCGACCCGCGCGGACCGCCGGCCGCGCGCCGCGCGCCGCCGCCGCGCCGCCCGGGCGGGCCCAACAGCGGTTTGTACGGGGCGTATTCGGGCCCCGTCGGGCACTCGGCCCCGGCGAACCCGCTGAGACCGCCGAGAGCGCCCGCCCCGCCGGGCAGGCCGTCCCGCCCGCCCTGCGGCAGCGGCTGCTCGGTGGCCCGCGGGACGACGTCCACCTCCGGAAACGAGTAGCGCGGACCCTCGGCCCCCACCCGCGACTCGCGCAGCCAGCGGAGGAGGAGGTCGAGCGCCTCGGGGAAGCCGTTCTCGAACGCCTCCAGGCCGGTGCCGAAGACGTCGAGGTCGACCCACGGCCCGCCGCGGCCCACCCCGAGGGTGAACCGGCCGCCGGAGATCAGGTGCAGCAGGGCGGCCTGTTCGCCCAGCGCCACCGGGTGCTGGTTGGGCAGGACGCTCACCGCCGTGCCGATCCCTATCCGCCGGGTCCTGCCCAGCAGTAGCGCGGCAAGCGTCGTCGCGGACGGGCAGACCCCGTACGGGACGAAGTGGTGCTCGGCCAGCCAGACGTCGGCGAGCCCGGCCTGTTCTGCGGCGACCGCCGCGGAAACGGCGCGGTCCAGCGCCTCCGCGTGCCCCTGCCCGGGAAACTGCGCGGCGAGCAGGAACACCCCGACGCCGATGGGCAGTTGCTCCTCGCCGCGGATCGGGGCGGCCTGCGCGCTCTGGACGGCGCCGGCCGCCACCGGAGTGGCGAGGGCGGTGTTGTCATGTCTGGGCGACAGTGACATGGCGTGTCACTCCTTAGGTCCCGCGGGGCACTACGGTCCCGCGTCTACCCCTCCGGAGTAACCCATGTCATGTGCCAGCGGCACGCGAGTCGGGAGAGTTGACCTGAGTTCGAGTGCATATCGCCGAAACCATGGGCGCGATCGGACGCGCCGTGATATTGATCCGGTTTCGCTCCCGAAGCCGCCTCCAGCCTACCCTGGGTGGGTCCGCAGCTCCGGCGAGAGGAACCGCTCGTGTCCCCCCGACGTAACACCCCCAAGCGCAACGGGCGTTCCGCAGGGCGGGCCGACGGCACCGGGAAGGCGGGCGAGGAGGACCGCGAGGACGGCCCGCGCTCGCTCGGCGGCTGGTACCTCGAGCGCACCGAGCGCTTCCGCGGGGAGGACTGGAAGGTCCGGCCGGTGGACGGGGGCAGCGGCAAGGTGTACCGCTGCCCCGGCTGTGAGCAGGAGATCCGTCCCGGCGTCGGCCATCTCGTCGCCTGGCCGGAGCACGCCGGCGTGGAGGACCGGCGGCACTGGCACGGCGCGTGCTGGAACGCGCGCGACCGGCGCGGAGCCGCCGTTCAGCGCTCCCGGAACGCGCCCCGCTACTGAATCACCCGAAGGAAACGCCGGGCGCCGTACGGCACTTGACGGCCGGCCGGGTCGGCCGGGTCGGCTCAGGCGTCCCGGGCGGCGGTGGCGGCCAGCCCGCCGGCCAGGACCAGCGCGGTCACCACCGCCAGCAGCGAGATCAGTGTCCACGGCCCGGGGCCGCCGCCGATGAACGGCACCCCGAACTGCGCCACCAGCCCGTCCAGCAGCGAGTACTCCAGCAGCTTCTGGCCCACCGGCCGGGTGCCGGAGAAGCCGACGGCGATCAGCCCGAGGATGAAAGGGAGGAAGAGCAGCCCCAGCACGATGGTGATGGACCCGGCCGAGTGCCGGATCAGCGTCCCGATCGCATAGGCCAGCATGCCGAGGAGGGCCATGAAGACCCCCGCGCCCAGGCTGGCGTCGAGCCGGTCCATCCCGGTCGGGACGGCGCCGCCGCCCGTGCTGTCGCCGGGCAGCAGGAGGGCGCTCAACAGCATCCCGACGGTGGTGCAGAAGGTGCAGAGCACCAGCAGCACCGTCAGCAGCACCAGCGTCTTGGCCGCCAGCACCCGCAGCCGCGCCGGCGCGGCGACGAAGGTGGTGCGGATCAGCCCGGTGCTGTACTCCGAGGTGATGCTGAGCGCGCCCAGCGGCACCACCGCGAGCTGGCCCAGCAGCACGCCGGGGATGAGCACCCGGATGAAGGTGAAGGGCGAGCTGTCGCGCCCGCTGATGGCGACCCCCAGGCCGAGGTCGAGCACCAGCACCAGGCCGGCCATCAGGCCGAGGCACCAGTAGGTGGAGCGGACGCTCCACAGCTTGGTCCACTCGGCGGCGACCGCGCCGAAGAACCCGCCGCCGGGCTCGGCGGACGGCCCGGGCGGGTGACCGGCCGGCGGGTAACCGGCGGGTGGGTATGCGGCCGGCGCGCCGGCGGGCGCGGGCGCCCCAGGCGCGTAACCGGCGGGCGCGGGCGCCGCGGGCGCGTACCCGGCGGGCGGCTGCCCCGCGAACCCGCCGCCGGGCGGCGGCCCACCGAAACCCCCTGCGCCGTAGGGCGGTTGCGGGGCCGGCTGCGGCGCGACGGGCGCCTGCGGCGGTACGCCCGGCCCCCACCCCTGGCCGCCCTGGAACGGCGGCTGCGGCTGCCCCGGCTGCTGTGGCTGCTGCGGCTGCTGTGGTGTGCTCATCCTCGTCCGCCTTCCCCCGTGCCGCCCCACCCCTGACCGGGCGCGAATCCCCCGACGGGCGCCTGCTGCGGCGGCCCCCAGGGCGCCGGCGCCGGCGCGGGTCCCGCCGGCTGGGTCGGGCCCGCCGTTGCCCTGTACTCCACCGCGTGCTGGGTGAGCCGCATGTACGCCTCCTCAAGGGAGGCCTGCCGCGGGGTGAGTTCGAGCAGCCGGACGCCGCCGTCGAAGGCGACCCCGCCGACCCGCTCCGAGTCCAGCCCGGTGACGGCCAGCCCGCCGTCCTGCTCCGGCGCCGCCTGCCCGCCGGCCTCCCGCAGCAGTCCGGCCAGCCGCTCGGTGTCCTCGGTGCGGGTGCGCACCCGCACCGAGCCGCCGACCGAGTGCTGCCGGATGAAGTCCTCCACGCTGATGTCGGCGAGCAGCCGGCCGCGGCCGATGATGATCAGGTGGTCGGCGGTGAGGGCCATCTCGCTCATCAGATGGCTGGAGACGAAGACCGTGCGGCCCTCCGCCGCCAGCCCCTTCATCAGGTTCCGGATCCAGAGGATGCCCTCCGGGTCCAGTCCGTTCACCGGCTCGTCGAAGAGCAGCACCTGCGGATCGCCCAGCAGCGCCGCCGCGATCCCGAGCCGCTGCCCCATCCCCAGTGAGAAGCCCTTGCTGCGCTGCCGCGCGACCTCGCTCAGCCCGACGAGGGCGAGCACCTCGTCCACCCGCTGCCGGGAGAGCCCGCCGAGCTGCGCCAGCGAGAGGAGATGCCGGTAGCCGCTGCGCCCGCCGTGCACCGCCTTGGCGTCCAGCAGCGCGCCGACCGTCCGCATCGCGTTGGAGAGGCTGCGGTACGGCTGCCCGCAGACCGTCGCCGTGCCGGAGGTGGGCGCGTCCAGGCCCAGGATCATCCGCATCGTGGTGGACTTCCCCGAGCCGTTCGGCCCGAGGAATCCGGTCACCACCCCCGGGCGGATCCGGAAACTCAGATCCTCGACGGCGGTCTTCAAGCCGTATCGCTTGGTGAGGCCGCGTGCCTCGATCATCCGTCGCTTCCTTCCCCCTGGCGGATGTCGTGGATGCTTCAGGTGTCCACCCAATCACGCCCGCCCGCCGGTTCGCAGGACCGGCCCCCATCCGTCACAGCCGTCTCACGCGTCCCGCTGCCGCAGTACCAGCCAGCCTCCGCACAGGGCCGCGGCCACCCAGAGCACCGTGATCAGGATCCCCGTCCAGGGTCCGAAGGACGCGTCGCTGGGCTGGTGGACGTCCATGATCCGCTGACCGGCCTTGTCCGGAAGGTACTTGGCGAAGGCCTTCACCCCCGGGATCGCCTGCAGGATGCTCGACACCATGAAGAAGAACGGCACCAGGATGCCCAGCGCCAGCGTCCTGCTGCGCAGCATCGTCGTCGCGCCGAGCGAGAAGAGGGCGAGCAGCGTCAGATAGAGGGCGCAGCCGATCACCGCGCGGAGCACGCCGGGCGCGCCGATGGTGGTGCCGTGCTCGCCGAGTAGCGCCTGCCCGAGGAAGAACGTCACGAACGCGGTGATCAGGCCGATCACGAAGACCCCGGCGGCCAGCACCACGCCCTTGGCGAAGAGCAGCCTCCCGCGTACCGGCACGGCGGCCAGCGAGACGCGGATCATCCCGCTCGCGTACTCCCCGCCGATCACCGTCACGCCCAGCACCACCGCGGCCAGCTGACCGAGCATCAGCCCGCCGAAGCCGGTGCTCACCGGGTCGAAGTAGCCGCTGGAGCCGACCACCGACTGGAAGTCGTTCGCGGTGAAGACGCAGATCACCGCGCCCAGGCCCACTGTGGCGACGAAGAGGGCGAGGGCGGTCCAGCGGGGCCCGCGCACGGTGCGGAACTTGGTCCATTCGGCGGCCAGCGCCGCCGAGGTGGCACCTGACATGGCGTCAACCGTCCTTCTCGTCCTCGTCCGAACGCCGCCGGCCTGCGCGGCGGCCCTGCTCCCAGCCCGCACCCCAGCCGGCCGGCGGCGAAGCGGCGGAGCTGCCGCCCCGCGCCGGTCCGCCCGCCGCGCCGGGGCCGCCCGCCACACCGGAGCCGCCCGCCGCGCCCGAACTGTCCGCCGGTTCCTGGCTGTCCGCCGGCCCTGCGCCCGGGCCCAGACCCGTCGGCGTCGCCCGCGGATCGGCCGAGCCGAGCAGATCCGTGCCCGCGGCCGTCCTGCCCGCGTGGTACTCCACCGACTCGGCGGTCATCGCCATGAACGCCTCCTCCAGGGAGGCGCGCTGGACGCTCAGCTCGTGCAGCGGCACCCCGTGCTCGGCGGCGAGGTCGCCGATCCGCGCCGAGACCCGCTCGTCGGCGTCCTCGACGGTCAGCAGCGCGGCCTGATCCCGCTGCCCGGCCTCCGCCCGGATCCCCGCCCCGGAGAGGAGTCCGGCCAGCCGGTCCGGCTGCGGGGTGCGGACCCGGACGACGCTCCGCGCGTTGCGGTCGATGAACTCGCGCATCGACACGTCGGCGAGCAGCCGGCCGCGGCCGATGATGATCAGGTGGTCGGCGGTGAGGGCCATCTCGCTCATCAGATGGCTGGAGACGAAGACCGTGCGGCCCTCCGCCGCCAGCCCCTTCATCAGATTGCGGATCCAGAGGATGCCCTCCGGGTCCAGTCCGTTCACCGGCTCGTCGAACATCAGGATCCGGGGATCGCCCAGCAGCGCCGCCGCGATCCCGAGCCGCTGCCCCATCCCCAGCGAGAAGCCGCCCGACCGGCGTCTGGCCACCTCCCGCAGGCCGACCAGCTCCAGCACCTCGTCCACCCGGCGCGGCGGGAGCCCGTTGCTCCGGGCCAGCCACAGCAGGTGGTGGTAGGCGCTGCGCCCGCCCTCCACCGCCTTGGCCTCCAGCAGCGCGCCGATGGAGGTGAGCGGGCGCGGCAGCCCGGCGTACGGCAGGCCGTCGATGGTCACCCGGCCGCTGGTGGGGTGGTCCAGGCCGAGGATCATCCGCATGGTGGTGGACTTCCCGGCACCGTTGGGCCCCAGGAAGCCGGTGACCACCCCGGGCGGGATGGAGAAGGTGAGCGCGTCCACGGCGAGCTTGCCGCCGTAGCGCTTGGTGAGCCGGTCCAGCTCGATCATCCACCGCTCCCGTCCGCCGCCGATGACACTCCGTCAAAACCGCACATTAAGTGCTAACTTATGGCAAAACGCTCGGCGGGGAGGTCCCGGCGCGCCCTTGGCGGCCCCGATAACGTGGTGGCATGACCGACCGCATCTCCGTCCGGGAATCCGGCTCCGGCACGCCGCTCGTCCTGCTGCACGCCTTTCCGCTCAACTCGTCGATGTGGCAGAGCCAGTTGGACGAGCTGCCGGGCCGGGAGGGCACCGACGCCCGGGTCATCGCCGTCGACCTGCGCGGCTTCGGCGGCACCCCGCTCGGCGAGGACGCCCCCTCGCTCGACCTCCTCGCGGACGACCTGGCGCTGATGCTGGACCGGGCCGGCATCGACCGGGCGGTGCTCTGCGGGCTCTCCATGGGCGGCTACACGGCGATGGCCTTCGCCCGCCGGCATCCCGAGCGGCTCCTCGGTCTGATCCTGGCCGACACCAAGGCCACCGCGGACGACGAGGCGGCCAAGGCGAACCGGGAGCGGATCGCGCGGACCGTCACCGAGGAGAAGAGCGTCCGGGTCGTCGTGGAGGAGCAGCTGCCCGAGCCGCTGCTGGGCGCCGAGGCGGTACGCCGCGGGCCGGAGCTGGTCGACCATGTGCGGCGGATCGCCGAGGCGGCGCCGCCGGAATCGGTGGCGTGGGCGCAGCGGGCGATGGCCGCGCGAGGGGACTCGCTGGACGTCCTGCGGGGGGTGACGGTGCCGGCGCTGGTGGTCGTCGGCGAGGACGACGCGATCACCGGGGTCGCGGACGCGCGGGCGATGGCGAAGGCGCTGCCGGCGTCCGAACTGACCATCCTGCCGGGGGCCGGCCACCTCTCCTCGCTGGAGGTCCCGGAAGCCTTCAACGACGCCGTCCGCGGGTGGCTCCGCCAGCTGCCGTAGCCGTCCCGCGGAAGTACGGAGCGGCCCGAGGGGCGCGCCGGTTGCCCGCGCCCCTCGGACCGCTCCGCCACCTGCCGGAGGGTCAGGCCGCCCGCGCCGCGTGGCGGAGGTGTTCGGCGACGGCGGACAGCGTCGCGCACTCCGCGGACGGCGCCGCGCGCAGCCGCGCCCGCCCGCCGCCCGCGAACGACTCCGCCAGCGCGTCGAAGTCCGCGACCAGCGCCTCCCGCACGGCCCGCTCCGGCACCCCCGCCGCCCCCGCGTCCAGCCGCACCGCGCAGGCCGTCGTCGCGTCCACCACCCGCTCCAGCGCCCCGATCGCCGGCGCCCACCCCGGCACCCCGCGGGCCAGCGTCGGCAGCTCGGCCGCGGTCAGCTCGACCGCCGCCCGCGCCTCGGCCAGCGCCCGGTACGCGGCCCGCCGCAGCAGCAGCCGCTGCTCCCGCTCGTCGGGCCGGTTCAGCACGTGGTCGAGGTAGCGCCCGGCCGCCCGCACCGCGACCACCACCCGTACGGCGACCCGCGGCCGCGCCCCGCCGTGGATCGGCAGATGCCCGACGACCAGCACGATCGCACACGCGGCCAGGGTGTCCACCACCCGCGTCCAGGCCGCAGGACCGGGGTTCCCGGCCAGCCCGACGAAGGACAGCACGAGGACCGTGACGGCGGTGGTCTGCGCGGCGAAGTGCCGGGCCGACAGCAGCGGCACCAGCGTCCCGAAGACCGCCGCAAGACCCAGCAGCACCCAGGTCCCGCCGCCAGCCGCGGCCGCCACCCCGGCGAAGGCCAGCGCACCGGCGATCGTCCCGGCCGCCCGGCTCGCCACCCGCGAGACCAGCGGCCCCAGGTCCGGCTTCACCAGGAAGGCCACGGTCACCGGCATCCAGTACCAGTGGTCGGGGTGGAGCAGCGTGGCGACCGCGGCGCTGGCCGCGACGCAGAGCGCCACCCGCAGCCCGTACTCCTGCCCGGAGCGGCCGAGCGCCCGCCGCAGCCCCTCCCGGAGGTCGGCCCGGAAGCCCTGGCGGTAGGCCAGGCCGCCGGCGGCGCCCGCCTCCGGCCCCGGGTCGGCGAACGAGAGGGCCGCGTTCAGCAGGGCGTTGTCCAGCGCCCGCAGCCCCGCGTCCGCCCGTACCGGCGCGGGCACCGGGCCGACCCGCTCGCCGCTGCGCACCGCCGCGGCCAGCCGCCGGACCCCGAGCACCGCCCGGTCCGGCACCGGATTCCCCTCCCAGAGCAGCGCGGCGGCCGCCTCGGCCAGGCTGTTCACCGCCCGGAACTGGGCGCGCAGCCGCTCCTCGGCGGCCCGGTGGAGGTGCAGCCGGGGGCCGCCCACGGACTCCTGGGCATGGTTGAGCGCCGCCGCCATCCGGTCCCGGGCGGCCTGCGCGCCGTCGGTGCCGGCGGCGGTCAGCGCCCGCGCGACCGTGTCGTACGCGGCGGCGACCGCCGCGCGCTCGGCGCCCAGCAGCGAGCGCCCCGGGAGCGCCACGGCCGGCAGCAGCCGCAGCGCCAGCCCCCAGCCCGCGCCGGCCAGGAAGGAGGAGGCCCGCAGCCAGCCCGGACCGGGCAGCGCCATGGCCGCCCCGAGCACCGCGGTGACCAGCAGCTGGGTCCCGGCCGCCGAGGCGACCGGGCCGACCGCGCCGAGCGCCCCGGCCGCCAGCCCGGCCAGTGCGAGGCCGACCACGGCCACCAGCGGGGAGTCCGCCGGGCCGTACGCGGCCAGCGCGGAGCCGTAGAGGATGCCGAGGGCGCCGCCGAGCGCGGGGCCGCCGAGCCTGAAGGGGGCCGTGCGGTGGGCGCCGATCCGGTCGTTCAGCACCACGAAGAGGGCGCCGAGGGCGGCGAGGACGCCCAGCCCTGGGCTGCCGGCGAGGACGCCGACGGCCAGCGAGGGGCCGATGCTGAGCGCCGCCCGGGCGGCGGTGCGGTACGGCAGGGGGCCGCGCTGCCAGGTCACGGCGTGCGCGAGCCAGGCGGGCGCGGTGCGGGCGGGGTCACGGGTGCGGGCCACTGAGCTCCTGACGCTGTCCGGGGATGTGCTGAGCGGACAGCGGTGGCCGCGGCTTCGCCTCCCAGGGTACGGGGGCACGCGTTACGACGGGATTTCCCGGCCGCGCCGGCCCCGCCGCCTCGGCCCCGGCGCCCCGCCGTCTCGGCCCCGGCGCCCCGGAGCCCGAGCGCGAAACGGCGCCGCGCCCGGCAACGGAGTCCGGGTTGTCACCCAGCTCTCGTTGTCGGGCGCGGCGCCGTAGCCGGCAGGCCTCAGCGGGACTGCTGCGCGGGAACCCCCCGGCCCAGCGCGTCGTCGTCCACGCCGGTCGAGGTGCTGCCGGCGGCGGCGACCGCCGCACCGGTCAGCGTGGCCAGCATCTCGCGGACGTTGGTCAGCTGGGCGTTGATGCTGTCGCGGCGGTTGGTCAGCGCCGCCAGCTCGCGCTCGGACTCGCTGCGGATGCGGTCGGCCTTGGCGTTGGCGTCCGCCACGATGTCCTCGGCCTGGCGCTGCGCGGTCTCGACGGTCTGACGGGCCCGGCGCTCGGCGTCGGTCCGCATCTTCTCGGCCTCGAGGCGGAGCTGCTCGGCGCGGTGCTCGATCTCGGCGAGGCGCTTCTCCGCCTTCGCCTGGCGCGCGGCCAGGTCGCGCTCGGACTGCTCGCGGCGCTTGGCCAGGTTGGTCTCGAAGTCGGCGGCGGCCTGCGCGGCCTTGGCCCGGGTCTCCTCGAAGAGGGCGTCCGCCTCCTCGCGCTTGGCGGCGGCGTCCTTGTTGGCCTCGGCCCGGAGCTGGGAGGCGTCGCTCTTCGCCTTGTCGACGATGCGCTGCCCCTCCTCCTCGGACTTCGCCTTGCGCTCCTTCGCGTAGGACTCGGCCTCGCTGCGCACCTGCTGGGCGGCGCCCTCGGCGAGCTCGCGGTGCTGCTCGGCCGCGCGCCGCGCCTCGTCGCGCAGGTCCTTGGCCTCTTCCTCGGCGAGCCTCAGGATCTTCTCGACGCGCGCTCCGAGACCCGCGTACGAGGGCTCCTGGTCCTGGACCTGGGCCTGCGCGTTCTGGGTCTCCAGATGCAGCTCTTCGATCCGCTTCTCCAATGCGGAGATGCGTGCCAGCGCCCCGTCACGATCAGCGACCAGCTTGGCGATGCGCTCGTCAACCTGAGCCTTCTCGTACCCGCGGCGCACGACATCGAAGCCGTGCGGAGAGTGTGTGTCGCTCATGGGGGTGGAGTTCCTGTCGTATGCCCGGTGAGGTGATAGGGGGAATCCTGGCACGAAACCGGAGTGTCATCGACCCAATCCCGATGAAGAGTGGAGAATGTCCGCTCAATCGGGTGGTGGTGTCTCGGACCGTTTGCCACCCGCACGGGTGGCTCCCGCCGTGACACCCGCCGACGCTCCCGCGGGAGCGCCCGGTTTCCCGCCTCCGCGCTGCTGCCCCGGCTTGCCGTTGCCCCCGTTGCCTCCGTTGCCGGAGGACCCGACGCCCTTGCCCGAGGCGGCCGGTGACGGTGCCTCGAACTGCTCCAGAGCCTGCAGCACATCCTGTACGCGGGCGATCTCGGTGTTGATGTCGCCGCGGCGCCGGATCAGTTCGTCCAGCTCCCGGCGGCCCTCCTCGGTCGCCCGCTCCGCCTCGGCCCGCGCCTCCTCGACGATACGCCGGGCCTCCTCGGTCGCCTCCGACCGGGTCCGCTCGGCGTCCTCGCGAGCCTGCCGCAGCTCCGACTCGCCCTCGGCGAGGCGGCGTTCGGCCTCGCTCTCGGACTCGGTCCGGCGCTGCTCGGCTTCCTTGATCAGCGTCTCGGCCCGCTTGACGGCGGCCAGACGCACCTTGCTCGCCTCCGAGGACGCCTCGGAGGAGATCTCCATGGCCCTGGTCTCGGCCTGGGCGGTGAGCTCCGCGGCCCGCGCCTCCGCCTCGGCCACCACGGCCTCCGCCTTCTGCTCGGACTCGGCCAGCGCCTCCCGGCCCTGCTGCTCCATCTCGGCCAGCTGGTCCTGGGTCTCCGCGATCAGTCTGTCGACCCGCTCGCCGGCGGCCTTCATCTGGTCTGCGGCCTCCTTGCGGGCCCGCTCGTGGAGCTCCTCGACCTCGGCGTCGGCGCGGGCGCGCAGCTCCTCCGCGCGCTCCCGGATCGCGGACGCGTCCCGGCGGGCCTCCACCAGCATCTCGTCCGCCTCGGCGCGGGACTTCTCGACCAGCGCGTTGCCCTCCGTACGGGCCTCGTCGACCAGCCGGTCGGCCTCCCCGCGGGCCGCCGCGACCATCGCGTCGGCCTGCTCCTCGGCCGCCGCCGCCATGGACAGCGCGGTCGCCTCGGCCTCCGAAGCGGTGCGCTCCGCGGACTCCTGAGCCTCCGTCAGGCGGCGCTCGGCCTCCGCCTCCGCCTCCGAGCGGACCCGCTCCGCGTAGGCGTCGGCCTCACCGCGGAGGGTCTCGGACTCCTCGGTCGCCGCCGCCCGCTCCCGGCGCGCCTCGGCGAGCAGCTCGTCGGCGGTCTCCGCGGCCTCCATCCGGACCCGGGACGCCTCCGACTTGGCCTCCTCGCGCAGCGCCTCGGCCTCCTGCCGGACGCTCTCGGCCTCCTCGGCGGCGGACCGCCGCAGCCGCTCGGCCTCGGCGCGGGCGCTCTCCCGCGTCTCGCCGGCCTCCCGCTCGGCCTCCTCGCGCAGCTGCGCGGTGCTCTGCTCGGCGGCCTCGTGCAGCCCGGCCACCGACTGCCGTACGGCGGCGGCCTCCTCCTCGGCGACGGCCACCAGCTCGTCCGCCTTGCGGGCGGACTCGGCCAGCTTCTCCGCGGCCTGCTGCCCGGCCTCCGCGGTGGTCCGCTCGGCCTCGGCGCGGGCGCTCTCCAGCGCCTCCCGGGCCTCCGTGAGCAGCCGCTCGGACTCGGCGAGCGCCGCCGACTCCACCTCGCCGGCCTCGCTGCGGGCCCCGGCGAGCAGCTCCTCGGCCTCGGTACGCGCCCGGGTCAGCAGCTCCTCGGCCTCGGTGCGGTCGCGGGTGGCCTCCTCGCGCAGCCCGGCCAGGTCCGCCTCGGCGGCCGCGCGCTGCTCGGCGACCTCGGCGGCGGCCCGCTCGCGCAGCTCGGCCGCGAACGCCTCGGCCTCGGTGCGCGCCAGCTCGGCCGCGGCCTGGTTCTCCGCGGCCTCGGCGCGCTGCCGCCGCAGCTCCTCCGCGGCCTCGTCGAAGGCCCGCTGCGACTCCTCGCGCAGCCGGTCGGCCCCGGCCTCGGCCTCGGCGCGCAGCCGGTCGGTCTCGGCGCGCACCTCCTCGCGCAGCCGCGCGGCCTCGTCCCGGGCCTCCGCGACCAGCTGCTCGGAGCGCGCGGTGGCCTCCGAGAGCTCCTGCTCCGCACGGGAGTTGAGCTCGCGTACGGCCTCGCCCGCGGCGGCCAGCTCGCGTTCGGCCTCGGCCCGGGCGCCGGAGGTGGTGCGCTCCGCCTCGCCGCGGGCGTCGGCGAGCAGCCGCTCCGCCTCCGTCCTGGCGTCCGAAAGCTCGCGCTCGGCATGGGAGTTGAGCTCGCGGGCGGTCTCCCGGGCGGCGGCCAGCTCGCGTTCGGCCTCGTCCCTGGCCCCGGCGGTGGTGCGGTCCGCGATCGCCCGGGCGTCCGCGGTGGCCCGGTCGGCCTCGCCGCGGGCCCGGTCGAGCACCGCCTCGGCCTCGGTACGGGCCTCCTCCAGGGCGCGTTCCCGCTCGGCGCGGGTCTCCTCGGCGAGGGCGGCGGCCTTCCGCTCCGCCTCGGTCCTGATCTCCTCCCGGAGCGCCTCCGCCTCGTCGGTGAGCCGGGTCGCCTCGGCCCGCGCCCGGCTCAGCACGGCCTCGGCGCGGCCCTGCACCTCGGCGGCCCGCTCCTGGGCGGCGGTCCGGATCCGCTCGACCTCCTCGGCGGCGCCCGCGCGCAGCTCGTCCGCGTCGGCCTTCGCCTTGACCAGCAGCTCCTCGGCGCTGCGGGCGGCCTCCTCGATCTGCGCCATCGCCTGCCGGCGGGCCTCGCTGCGGGCGCGCTCCGCCTCGGCGGCGGCCTGGGCGCGCTGCTCCTCGGCCTCGTCCCGCAGCCGGGCGGCCTGCTGCTGGAGCTCCTCGGTACGGCTCCGGATGTCCTTGGTCTCGTCGAGGGCCACCGACTGGGCCTGCTCGACGGCCTCCTGGGCCTCCGCGCGCAGCCGCTCCGCCTCGGCCTTGGCCTCGGCGCGGATCCGCTCGGCCTCCTCGGCGGCGGTCTGCCGGGTGGTCTCGGCCTCGCGGCCGGCCCGGGCGGTGATGTCCTCGGCGGTCCTGGCCGCCTTGGCGAGGTGGATGGTGGCGCTCTCGGCGCCCTCGCTGCGGCCCCGCTCGACCGCCTCGGCGCGCAGCCGCTCGGCGTCCTCGGACGCCTCGGTACGCAGCCGCTCGGTCTCCTCGGCGGCCTCGGCGCGCAGCCGCTCGACCTCCGCCTCGGCCTCGGCCCGGCGCTGCTCGGCCTCCCGGAGCGCCGTCTCGGCCTGCTCCCTGGAGATCTCCGCGGTCTTTCGCAGCTCGGCCAACTCGGCCTGCGCCTCGGCGAGTTGGCGCTCCGAGTCGGCCCGAAGCTCGCTGCGCATCCGCTCCAGCCGGGCGAGCAGCTCGGTGCGCTCGCGCTCGGCGGTGGCGCCGGCCTCCTCGGCCTGCGCGGTGGCCGCGCTGATCAGCCGCTCGGCCTGGGCCTGCGCGCGGGCCAGCGCGTCGGCGGCGTCCTTGCGGATGTTCTCGGCCTCGGTCCTGGCCTCGGCCCGCTCCCGGTCCAGCACCGCCTGCGCCTGCGCGCGGGCGTTCGCCACCAGCCGCTCGGCCTCGGCGCGGGACTCCTCGAGGATCCGCCGGGCCTCCTGCTCGCTGCCGGCCCGGTTCTGCTCGGCCCAGGAGACGTTCTCGTTGACATGCCGCTCGGCGTTCCGGCGCAGCTCGGCCAGCTCGTCCTCGATCAGCCGGCGGCGCTGCGTCTCCTCGGCGGTGAGCTCGGCGTCCAGCCGGGACCTGCGCTGGGCGGTCTCGGCGGCCAGGCGCTGCGCCTCCGCCTGCATCCGGGCGGTGTCGGCGCGGATCTGCTCGGCCTCGGCCTGCGCGGTGCGCAGCAGGTGCTCGGCCTGGCTGGTGACGGAGTCGAAGGCGCGCGGCTGGGCGAGCTGCCGACGGGCGTCGTGCAGCTTGGCCCGGAGCACCTCCACCTGGTAGGCGAGGTCCTCGGCGTGTTGGACAGCCTTGTCCCGCTCCGTGCGAAACCGGTCGATCTCGGCTTCGAACTTGGAGAGGTGATCATCAACCTCGTAGCGGTCGTAGCCCCGCACTCCGCGGTCCCATCCATCTCCTGGTCGCGACTTCGACCAGCCCTCTCCTCGGCGCCCCCGCCGACGGTGGGTCGGCGGCGCGTCAGAAGCCGGTCCTTGCAACGCCCCGGCGGCCGCCTGGACGCCGGAGGACAACCCTCCGCCATCCGGGTGAGCTCCGGGGCGAACTCATGCCGTACTGGAGAATGGTGACAGATCCTGGAGAGTCCTGGGCGAGCGGTCCGCCTCCCGCCCCGCCCCAGCCCGCCCCGCCGCTGCCGTCACGCGCCCCTGGCACCGGGGGATTTTCTCATGGACCAGGCCGGATCTGGAGCGGGAAGCCGGCCTTTCTCACTCAGTGATCGTCTTCGGCGGCCCCCGGCGCCGCGGTGACCAGCTCGGTGAGCACGCCGTGGCAGTCCTTGGGGTGGAGGAAGGTGATCCGGGAGTCCATCGAGCCCCGCCTCGGCTCCTCGTACAGGACGCGGACGCCCTTGCCGCGGATCGCCTCGGAGTCGCCGTCCACGTCGGCGGTGCCGAAGGCGATGTGGTGGACGCCCTCGCCGTTCTTGGCCAGCCACTTGCCGACCGCCGAGTCCTCCCGGACCGGCTCCAGAAGCTGCAGGTAGGAGGCACCGCCGTCGTCGGTGCGGTTGATCCGCAGCATCGCCTCGCGGACCCCCTGCTCCTCGTTGACCTCCGTGTGGAAGACCTCGAAGCCGTAGGTCGCGCGGTAGAACTCGACCGTCTTGTCCAGGTCGAAGCAGGCGATGCCGATGTGGTCGATACGGGTCAGCACGTTGGCCTCCGGCCGGATGGGTAGGTTCACCTGCGAACAAGTCCACCGCAGTCGCAGGCGGGTTGGAAGGGTGCCGCGGATCACATCCCGGCGGGCCACCGGTGACGCCTACGTTACGCACCAGTACCGTGAGCGGTAACCCTCAAGTTGGTCCGAACGAAAGGGCCCACCATCATGACCGACAGCGCCACCACCTCCGTGATCGTCGCGGGCGCCCGCACGCCGATGGGACGTCTGCTCGGCTCGCTCAAGGGCTTCTCCGGCGCCGAGCTCGGCGCCATCGCCATCAAGTCCGCCCTGGACCGCGCCGGCATCGCCGGCGAGCAGGTGCAGTACGTGATCATGGGCCAGGTGCTGCAGGCCGGCGCCGGGCAGATCCCCGCCCGGCAGGCCGCGGTGAAGGCCGGCATCCCGATGAGCGTGCCGGCGCTCACCATCAACAAGGTGTGCCTCTCCGGCCTCGACGCGATCGCGCTGGCCGACCAGCTCATCCGGGCCGGCGAGTTCGACATCGTGGTGGCCGGCGGCCAGGAGTCCATGACCAACGCCCCCCACCTGCTCCCCAAGTCGCGCAGCGGCTTCAAGTACGGGGCGGTGGAGATGCTCGACGCGATGGCGTACGACGGGCTCACCGACGCCTTCGACGGCATCGCCATGGGCGAGTCCACCGAGCACCACAACACCCGGCTCGGCCTCCAGCGCGCCGAGCAGGACGAGTTCTCCGCCCTCTCCCACCAGCGGGCCGCCGCCGCGCAGAAGAACGGCGTCTTCGAGGCCGAGATCGCGCCGGTCGAGATCCCGCAGCGCAAGGGCGAGCCGGTGGTCTTCAGCCAGGACGAGGGCATCCGGCCGGAGACCACCGCCGAGTCCCTGGGCAAGCTGCGGCCCGCCTTCAGCAAGGACGGGACTATCACCGCGGGCTCCTCCTCGCAGATCTCCGACGGTGCCGCGGCCGTCGTGGTGATGAGCAGGGCCAAGGCCGAGGAGCTGGGCCTGGAGTGGCTGGCGGAGATCGGCGCCCACGGGAACGTGGCCGGTCCGGACAACTCGCTGCAGTCGCAGCCGTCCAACGCGATCAAGCACGCGCTGGGGAAGGCGGGGGCGTCGGTCGACGACCTCGACCTGATCGAGATCAACGAGGCCTTCGCGGCGGTCGCCGTCCAGTCGATGAAGGACCTGGGGGTGTCCCCGGAAAAGGTGAACGTGAACGGCGGTGCGATCGCGCTGGGTCACCCGATCGGGATGTCCGGCGCGCGACTGGCGCTGACCCTGGCGCTGGAGCTGAAGCGGCGGGGCGGCGGCTTGGGCGCTGCCGCGCTGTGCGGAGGCGGCGGCCAGGGCGATGCGCTGCTGCTGCGCGTGCCGCGGGCGTAGTTGCGCAGCGACTCAAGGGGCGCGGGGAACTGCGCGACCGGCCAGGCACTCTGCCGCACTCGGCAGCGGAGTTCGGGTTGCAACCCGGTGGCCGTAGCCGTCTGCGGACCGTAGTCCGCTGGGCGCGCAGTTCCCCGCGCCCCTGAAGTGGCCCTTCGGGCCTACTACCGGGGTCCGGGGCGGCAGCCCCGGGAAACGGTGAAAGGGCGGGACCGGGGCGAAGAGATCCAGGAGGAGCCGGGAGAGATGGTGGACGTTCCAGAACTCGTCGCCGCCGCGCGCAGCGGCCGGCCGCGTGCAGTGGCCAGGCTGATCTCGCTCGTGGAGAGCGCATCGCCCCAGCTCCGCGAGGTCATGGCCGCCCTCGCCCCGCACACCGGCCGCGCCCAGGTGATCGGTCTGACCGGTTCCCCCGGCGTGGGGAAGTCCACCTCCACCTCCGCCCTGGTCACCGCGTACCGCAAACGCGGCAAGCGGGTCGGCGTCCTCGCCGTGGACCCGTCCTCGCCCTTCTCCGGCGGAGCCCTCCTCGGCGACCGCGTCCGGATGCAGGAGCACGCCACCGACCCCGAGGTCTACATCCGCTCCATGGCCACCCGCGGCCACCTCGGCGGCCTGGCCTGGGCCGCCCCGCAGGCGATCCGGGTGCTGGACGCGGCCGGCTGCGACGTGGTCCTGGTGGAGACGGTCGGCGTCGGCCAGTCCGAGGTGGAGATCGCCGGCCAGGCGGACACCAGCGTGGTCCTCCTCGCCCCGGGCATGGGCGACGGGATCCAGGCGGCCAAGGCCGGGATCCTGGAGATCGGCGACGTCTACGTGGTCAACAAGGCGGACCGGGACGGCGCCGACGCCACCGCCCGCGAGCTCAACCACATGCTCGGCCTCGGCGAGGCCCGGCAGCCCGGGGACTGGCGCCCGCCGATCGTGAAGACCGTCGCCGCCCGCCAGGAGGGCGTGGACGAGCTGGTCGAGGCGCTGGAGAAGCACCGCGCCTGGATGGACGAGCACGGGGTGCTCGCCGAGCGCCGCCGCGCCCGGGCCGCCCGCGAGGTGGAGACCATCGCGGTCACCGCGCTCCGCGAGCGGATCGGCGACCTCGGCGGCGACGAGCGGCTGGGCGCCCTCGCCCACCGCGTCGTGGAGGGCGAACTCGACCCGTACGCCGCCGCCGACCAACTCCTGGCGGCTCTCACCGGCCGTTACTGAGCCGAGCGCAGCGCCGCAGGCGCAAGCAAGGGGCGCGGGGAACTGCGCGGCCAGCGGCTTACGGCGCCGCCGCCGGGTACGGAGTCCGGGTTGCAACCCAGGCGCCGTGGCCGGGTGCGGCAGCGTGCGGCGCCGGCCGCGCAGTTCCCCGCGCCCCCGCTGCGCGCCTGCGGCGCTGCGTCCCGGGGCCGCGACATCGCGCCGTGAAGCTCAGTAGCCTCCGTCTTCGGCCGGACTGTCGGTGCCGCCCCATACAGTGCTGCGCGTGCCGACCATGGAACAGTCATTCGGATACACCTACCTGCGGCCCTCGGCCTTACGCGGCGCCGGCGCCGAGCGCACGATCGCCCTGGAGACCTCCAG
The DNA here is from genome assembly GCF_000744815.1 of Phaeacidiphilus oryzae TH49. Lineage (NCBI taxonomy): Bacteria > Bacillati > Actinomycetota > Actinomycetes > Kitasatosporales > Streptomycetaceae > Phaeacidiphilus > Phaeacidiphilus oryzae. The sequence goes on along the minus strand of NZ_JQMQ01000005.1, from coordinate 2,538,125 downwards.
CGGCTCCGGCCATCCGCGTTTCTTCGACGGGTTCCTGACCGCTCCGGTCCCGGCCGCGGCGGCCCTGCTGACCCTCGCCGAGGTGGCGGCGGCCCGCTTCGACCGCGGGCCGGGCGGCTCCCGCGACCCGGTGGTGACGGCCGGCGGCGGCCTGCTGCGGCTGGAGTCCTTCTCCGGCTGCGGCGGCGTCTACGCCCGTCTGGACGTCCTCCCGTCCGGCCTGGACGGCGGCGAGCCCGGCCGCGGCACCACCAACGTGGACGTCAACCCGCCGCTGCGACGGGCGCTCGCCCTGCTCGCCGGGCTGGACCCGCTGCGCCTCACGGTCGGCCCCGACGCGCTGGAGGTCGCCACCTTCGACGGCCGCTTCGTCGAGAAGCGGGTCCCGCTGCCGCGCCGCTGGCTGCGCGGGTTCGCCGAGGCGCAGGTGCTGGCGGCCGGCCTGGTGCCGCGCGCCGAGGTCCCGGCGGCCGAGGCCGCCGCCCTGCTGGGGACGCTGCCCCCGCCCACCCGCCAGGCCGCCGCCGCGACCCGCTGGGTGCTGCCGGCCGGCGGCGGGCTGCGCCCCGCGAGCCGCCCGGCGCCCGGCGCGGTGTGCCTCCCCGGCGCCGAACGGCTCTCCCTGCTGCGGCCGGTGCTGCGCCGGGCGGAGAGCGTCCGGCTGTACGCCCCGGCGGACGGGCCGGAGGGGGGCCCGGCGGACGGTCCCACCCCCGTCGGCTGGGAGCTCCGCCTGCCCGGGATGCGCTTCTTCCTGCTGCTCTCCCAGGACGCCCGCCGCGGGTTCTCCGGCGAGGGCGGCGTCCTCGACGACCTGGCGGCCGGCGCCGCCGAGGAGGACGCCGAGCTGCTCGCCGCCCTGCCGGACTGGGAGCGTCCGGCAGGCCCGGCCGAGCTGGCCCGCCGCACGGGCCTGCCCGCCGACCGCGTCCGCGCCGCCCTGACCGCGCTCGGCGCCTCCGGCCGGATCGGCTACGACCTGGCCGAGGAGGCCTACTTCCGGCGCGAACTGCCTTGGGCCGCAGGCGATCCGGAGGCGTTCAACCCGCGGCTGCGGGCCGCCCGCGAGCTGGTCGCGGCGGGCGCGGTGCGGTTCGACGGCCCGCTGGCCCGGGTCGGCGCGGGCGACCGCGTCCACCTGGTGCGCCCCGAGGCCGACGCCGCCGGGCGGCCGAACGGGCGGCTCGGCTGCACCTGCCAGTGGTGGGCCAGGTACCGGGGCGGCCGCGGCCCCTGCCGGCATGTGCTGGCGGTGCGGATCATCCAGGACTCTTCGACGAAGGACGCGCGATGAACCTTTTCCAGCTCGCCGAGGCCGGCGACGCCGACGGGGTGCTGGCCGCCCTGGCCGCCCTGACCCAGGCCCAACGGGCGGACCTGGCCCCGGAGTCGACGGCCCGCCTGGAGGCCGTGGAGGCGGCCCGGGAGGAGTACGACGAGGCGCGGCTGACCGCGCAGCGGCTCGCCGACCTCGGCTGCCGGACCACCCCGGAGGGGGTCGCGGACTGGCTGACCGCCCACAACACCCGACTGCCCGCCCACGACCGGACGGTGGCGCTCCTGGAGCTCCACCCGCCGGAGTGGCGGGCCCGGCTGGTCGCGCGGCTCGGCGAGATCGCCGACGGCCGGATGGCCTTCTGGTTCCCGCCGGCCGAGCACGTCATCCGGACCACCGGCTGCCCGCTGCCGACCACCGAGGGCTTCGTCGCCGCCTGGCTGACCGACCGCCGGCTTCCGCAGACGCTGCCGGAGGGGCTGCTGGCCGGAGTCCCGGGGGAGGAGCTGCTGGACCGGCTGCGCAAGGACGAGTTCGCCCCCGCGCTGCTCCCACTGGTCGTCGAGTACCGGGCGGTGTCTATCGGCATCCACGGCTTCCGCTGCTGCCGGGAGGCCTTCGGGCTGCCGCGGATGGAGGTGGGGGCGCTGATCTGTCTTGCCGCCGAGGGAGCGGTCGACCGCCCGGCCCTGATCCGCCGGATCTTCGCCGAGTTCACCGAGGCCGCCCCGCCCCCGGAGGACTGCGCGGACGTCCTGGGCGCCCTGGCGTTGACCCCCGAGGAGCACGCCGGGCTCTCCGAGCAGCGCACCGCGCTCGCCCGGCACTGCCTGGAGGGGATCCGCGGCGACTGGCGCGGCAAGGGGATACCCGGCCGGCTGGACTTCCTGCGGGCCCTGGCGCCCACGCCGGCCGAGGAGGCGCTCCTCGTCCCGGAGTACGTGACGCTGCTCCGCCGCTCCACCCCGGCGGCGGCCGAGTACGCGGCGGAGGTGCTGGCCGCCGTGGACGGGGCGGGCCTGCTGCCGGCCGAGGCCTTCGGCGAGGTGGCGGCGTGGCTGTCGGCCCCTCCGGCGGTGGGCGCGGGAGAGTACCGGGCGGCGGCGGTCGCCACCCGCCTCTCGGCGGGCGCCGGCATCGACCGGGAGGCCCTGGTCCGCCTCGTCTTCTCGCAGCTGACCAGCGCCAAGGAGTGGACCAACGCCAAGCTCTGGCCGCGGGAGGCCGCCCAGGTGCTCAAGGCCCTGGCACTGAGCCCGGCCGAGCACGCGGCGATGAGCCGCGAACGGGCCGCGCTGGTCGAGAGCGTCCTCGACGGGCTCCTTGAGGACGAGGACCGGCAGAAGACCGCCGAGGCGCTGTCGCTGCTGAACGCCCTGGCCCCGACCGCCGCCGAGAACGCCCGGTGCGTCGCCCACTACCTCGCGCTGCTCGACCGGGCCTCGACGGTGGCCGGCCACGCGCAGCAGGTGCTGGCCGGGCTGGACGAGGCGGGGCTGCTGGAGGGCGACGCCTTCGCCGAGGCCGGCCGCCGACTGCTGCTCCGCCCGGAGAAGAAGCTGGTCCGGGCCCAGCTGACGGCGCTGGACAAGGCCGCCCGGCGGGATCCGGGGCGGGCCGCCGAGACGGTCGCCGTGGCGGCGGAGGCCTTCCGGCACGGGGACGCCGCGCTGCAGGAACGCGCCCTCGACCTGGTGGCCCGGCACCTGCCGGCGGCGGGGGAGGAGGTGCTGCCGGGCCTGCGCGCCGCGGCCGAATCGATCAGCCCGGCGCTGGCGGCCCGTGCGGCCGAGCTCTTCGCCGCGGCCCCGTCCGCCACCACGACCGCCTTCCCGTCCGCCACCACGACCGCCCCGACCGCGCCGACCGCGGCCCCGCCGAGCCGGCCCGGGCGGAGTACGCCGAGGTGCTCCCCGCCATACCGCGCCCCGACCGGTGCCCGCGCCCGCGGCGAGCCTCGCCGAGGTCGTGCAGGAGGTGGCCGCGGTCGCCGCCGGCGACCAGAGCGTGGCCGCCTTCGAGCGCGCCCTGGACGGCCTGGTCCGGCACGCCCACCGGGACCGGGCCGGCCTGGCCGAGGCGCTCCGGCCGATCATGCGCAGCAGGTCGCGGGGGTGGAGCGACTGCCGTCCCGCCGACGTCTACGACGTGGCGGCGGCGCTCAGGGGCGACCCGCCCAGGGAGTTCGCCTTCCATGTCTACCAGCGGCACAGGCCGGAGGAGTTCTCGCTGGCCGGCACGCTCCTCGCGGCCCGGCTCACCGAGGCGATGGAGCTCGTCGAGACCGGCGCGCAGCCCTTCCTGCTGGCCGTGCCGACCGACAGCACGGGCGCGCTGGACGCCGCCGTCCTGGTCGAGCGGACAGCGGAGCTGGAGCGGCTGGGCGTCGAGGCGGCCCCGGTCGACCTGGCCCAGGCGCTGCTGCGGCTGACGCCCCCCGAGGACCCGGAGGTGGCGGCCGCCGCCGAGGCTCTGAGCTCCGAGGCCGGTCGGCGGCTGGCCCGCTGGCTGCGCGAGGGCGGGCTGCCGCACCAGGACTCGGAGCCGGCCGACTGGTACCGCCCGGAGTCGCCGGACGCCCCGCCGGCCCCGGCCCGCCCGGGGGTCGACCTCGACCCCTGGTTCCCGCCGGCCGCCGCCGCGCTGGTCGGCCCGACCCGGGCGAGCAGGTCCCTGTCCGAGCTGCCGATGACCTTCTGGTGGGCCCAACTGCCGCACCACCACGACGAGGTGACGGCCCGGGACTACACCAGGAGCGTCTACGCCGGCGGCCGGCGGCGGACCAGGGTGCTGCCCTTCGTCGCCGAGTCCGGCGGCCCCGCCGGGTACGCCGTCCACCGCGCGCTGGCCGAGGGCACGGCGATGAATCCGCACGGGGACGAGCCGACGGTGGACGCCCTGCTGGTCCTCGCGGCCCGCGGCCGGCTGGACGCCGGGATGCTCGGCCGGCAGCTGGACATGCTCCTGCGGTCCGGCCGGGCCGAGCCCAACCGGGTCGCCGACTCCCTCCGCGCGGCGGCCGGGACGGGCGCGTACGGCACCGTCTGGGCGGTGCTGGCCGCGGCGCTGCCGGGCCTCCTGCGCGGGACGCCGGCCAGGGGCGTGGCGGGGCTGCTGGCGCTCGCCGCCGAGTGCGTCTCGCGCTGCGGGACGGCGGCGCAGGGCGGACCGGGCGGCCCTGGCGGCCCGGCCGGGCCGGGCGGGTTCCCCGAGCTGGACGCGGTGGCCGGGCGCAAGGGGTCGAGCCTGACGATCAGGAACGCCCGCCTCCTGCGGGACGCCCTGGGCTGACCGGCGCCTCCCGGGACGGGGTCAACCGGGCTCAACCGGGGTCAGCCCTGGTCAGCCCTGGTCAACCCCGTCCCCGGAGCCGCCTGAGGTGCTCGGCGATCGGCGCGAGGGCGTCCCTGAGCTGGCGGATCTGGCCGGCGTCGAGGCGGTCGATGAAGTGCTCGCGGACGCTCCGCACATGGTGCGGGGCGACCCGGCGCATCGTCTCCATGCCCTGCTCGGTGAGGACCGCGTAGAGTCCGCGCCGGTCGCCCGGGCAGTCCTCGCGGACCACCAGGCCCGCGTTCTCCATCCGGGTGATCTGGTGCGAGAGCCGGCTCTTGGACTGCAGGGTGGCGGCGGCCAGGTCGGTCATCCGCCGCCGGTGGTCGGGCGACTCGGAGAGCTCGACCAGGATCGTGTAGTCGTTCAGGGCCAGCCCGAGCGGCTGGAGTTCGCGCTCCAGCTGGTAGTCGAGCAGCCTGGTCACCTCTAGGTGGGCGCGCCAGAGCTGCTGCTCCTCCTCGGTCAGCCAGGGGGTCTCCGAGGGAGCGCCGGTTTCGGGCGAGCGGGTCTTCATGTCTCCAGGATACCCAAGAAAAGTTTAATCTTGTACAACATTTGAAGCGGCCCCGGGGGCGGCCCCGGACGGCTCCGCCGCGGCGGGCACCGCGGGCCTCGCGCCGGCCTCCGGCCGCACCGGCGGCTCGGCGTCCAGCAGGGACTCGCCGCGCCGCTCCGCCTCGAAGGCCCGCACGCCCCCGCGCAGCCCGAAGAGCCGCTTGGCCAGCAGGATATAGAGGACCGCCAGGATGTTGATGGCCAGCGTGACCAGCTTCAGCCAGCTGACCTTCTCGGTGAGCTCGTAGACCTCCAGCGGGAGGAAGGCCGCGGTGGCCACCACCGTCAGGTACTCCGCCCACCGCTTGGCCGCCCACAGGCCGACGCCCTCGACGATCTCGATCAGCGCGTAGGCCAGCAGCGCCCCCGCCACCGCGACCAGCGTGGAGTGCCGGTAGTGGAAGGTCTTCTGGATGCTGCCGACGATCGGCGAGTTGTCCAGGTCGTAGTGGAAGTGCTCGGCGATCGGCCGGAACAGCGCCAGGTTGTCGTCGAAGAACTCGCGGACGGAGTCCTGGCTGTTGCTGAACTTCCACACCGCGACCGCGGCCAGCACGATGAAGAGCCCCCGCAGCACCCGCTCCACCGAGAGCACCCGCAGGATGAAGAGGTCCCGCAGCGCCTTGCCGCGCGGCACCTCGGGGGCCCCGGCCACCGGGCCGGAGGCCCGCGCCGGGCCGAGGACGAAGTCACCGCAGCGCAGGCAGCGCCAGGCCTCGCCGTGCGCGGTCTCGGCACGCAGCCGAGGGACGAGATGCGCCTCGTCGGGCGCGTAGGTGACGTGCCCGCGGCGCGAGCACGCGCGGCGGTCCCAGTTCCAGGCCATCGTTGCAGCCCCCCCGTACGGTCGGACCGGTGGTCGGTCGGCAGCCCTGAGGATAGGGGGAGGCGCTGATCGGCTGCCAGGACCCTCGGCGGATACTGGGGGGACGTGTGTCGCCCGAACGATCCTGAGGTCCCCATGAAGAGCGGTTCCGTCCACCGGCTGCGCCTGGTCTCCATGCCCGAGGCGGTCTCCTTCATCCTGCTGCTGGTCTGCGTGGTGCTGAAGTCCACCACCAGCTTCAACGCCGTGCCGGTGATGGGCTGGGTGCACGGGATCCTGTTCATCCTGTACGTCCTCTTCTGGCTGGACGGCTGGAAGACCCAGCGCTGGTCCTTCCGCCGGGCCGCCTGGCTGTTCATCCTCTCCGTACTGCCCACCGGCGGGTTCTTCGCCGAGCGGACGCTGGCCCGGGAGGAGCTCGCCGGCGGGCCCGCGGAGACCGGGGAGTCCCCGGTGTCCACGGGCCGGGAGGGCGACCAGCCCTCGGCGGCCTGAACGGTACGGTAAGGGCGTGCCGAAGCCGCTGAGTCTTCCGTTCGACCCGATCGCCCGCGCCGATGAGCTGTGGCAGCACCGCTGGGGCGAGGTGCCCGCGATGGCCGCGATCACCTCGATCATGCGCGCCCAGCAGATCCTGCTGTCGCAGGTGGACGGTGTGGTCAAGCCCTACGGCCTGACCTTCGCCCGGTACGAGGCGCTGGTGCTGCTGACGTTCAGTCAGAAGGGCGAGCTGCCGCTTTCGAAGATCGGCGAGCGGCTGATGGTGCACCCGACCAGCGTCACCAACACCGTGGACCGGCTGGAGAAGGCCGGCCTGGTGACCCGCCGCCCCAACCCGGACGACGGCCGAGGGGTGCTGGCGGCGATCACCGAGGAGGGCCGCCGGGTGGTCGAGTCGGCCAGCCGCGAGCTGATGGCGATGGACTTCGGTCTGGACGGCTACGGACCGGACCAGTGCCGGGAGATCTTCGACATACTCCGGCCCCTGCGGATCGCCGCGGGGGACTTCGCGGACGGCGAGGGGGCACCGGCGGCGCCGGGCCGGTCCGAGTGATCCATTTTGCGGCGGTTACGCTCTCCTCTTGAACCATCGGTTGAGGCGAGCGAGGCGAACGCCGTGAAGAACTCCACCCCCCTGCTCAAGGCTTACCGGGCTCTCGCGTACATCACCGGCGTGGGGCTGGTGCTGCTCTGCATCTCGATGATCGTCTGGTACGGCTTCGGGGTGGCCCCGTCCTCCGTGATGATCATCGGCACCATCCACGGCTGGGCCTACATGGCCTACGTCGTGGTCGCGTTCTCGCTGGGCATGAAGCTCAAGTGGCCGCTGAAGAAGCTGATCCTGGTGCTGCTCGCGGGCACCATCCCGACCTGCTCGTTCTTCGCCGAGCGCCGCGTCGTCCGGGAGATCTCCGCCGAGCTGGCGGCCCGCGGGGCGGCCCTGGACGGGGCCGACGAGGAGGAGACCGTCAGCGCCTGAGGCGCCCGCCCGCCGGGCCCCTGACCAGGCACCGTCGACAACTACTAGGACGTCCGACTAAATTGTCGGACGTCCGAGTAGTTGACGTATGTCGACGGGAAGTGCGGCATGGAAGCCCAAGAAGCACGGCGGCGCTGGCAGGAGAGGTACGACCGGGCGCGGAAGAGGGACGCGGACTTCACCACCCTCTCCGGCGACCAGGTCGAGCCGGTCTACGGCCCCGAGCCGGGGCACGAGCCGCCGGGTTTCGCCGAGCGGATCGGCTGGCCCGGTGAGTTCCCCTTCACCCGCGGCCTCTATCCGACCGGCTACCGCGGCCGGGCCTGGACCATCCGGCAGTTCGCCGGCTTCGGCAACGCCCGGCAGACCAACGAGCGCTATCGGATGATCCTCGGCGCCGGCGGCGGCGGGCTCTCTGTCGCCTTCGACATGCCGACGCTGATGGGCCGGGACTCCGACGACCCGCGCGCCCTCGGCGAGGTCGGGCACTGCGGGGTGGCCATCGACACCGCCGCCGACATGGACGTCCTCTTCGACGGCATCCCGCTCGGCGAGGTCACCACCTCGATGACCATCTCCGGCCCGGCCGTCCCGGTCTTCTGCATGTACCTGGTGGCCGCCGAGCGGCAGGGCGTCGACCCGGCCGTGCTCAACGGCACCCTCCAGACGGACATCTTCAAGGAGTACATCGCCCAGAAGGAGTGGCTCTTCGGCCCCGAGCCGCATCTGCGGCTGATCGGCGACCTGATGGAGTACTGCGCGGCCGAGATCCCCGCGTACAAGCCGCTCTCGGTCTCCGGCTACCACATCCGCGAGGCCGGCTCGACGGCCGCGCAGGAGCTCGCCTTCACCCTGGCCGACGGCTTCGGCTACGTCGAGCTGGGGCTCTCCCGCGGGCTCGACGTGGACGCCTTCGCCCCGGGGCTCTCCTTCTTCTTCGACGCCCATATCGACTTCTTCGAGGAGATCGCCAAGTTCCGTGCCGCGCGCCGGATCTGGGCCCGCTGGCTGCGCGACCGCTACGGCGCGAAGACCGAGAAGGCGCAGTGGCTGCGCTTCCACACCCAGACCGCCGGCGTCTCGCTGACCGCCCAGCAGCCCTACAACAACGTGGTGCGGACCGCGGTGGAGGCGCTGGCGGCGGTGCTCGGCGGCACCAACTCGCTGCACACCAACGCCCTGGACGAGACGCTGGCGCTGCCCAGCGAGCAGGCCGCGGAGATCGCGCTGCGCACCCAGCAGGTGCTGATGGAGGAGACCGGGGTGGCCAACTCGGCCGACCCGCTGGGCGGTTCCTGGTACGTCGAGGCGCTGACGGACCGGATCGAGGCGGAGGCCGAGGAGATCTTCGAGAAGATCCTCCGGATGGGCGGCGGCGAGGGCGCGGGGGTCGAGCACCCGATCGGGCCGATGACCTCCGGGATCCTGCGGGGGATCGAGAACGGGTGGTTCACCGGGGAGATCGCGGAGGCGGCGTTCCAGTACCAGCAGAAGCTGGAGAAGGGCGAGAAGCGAGTCGTCGGCGTCAACTGCCACACCGGTTCCGTCAGTTCGGAGCTGGAGATCCTGCGGGTCAGCCACGAGGTCGAGCGGGACCAGGTCGCCGCGCTGGCGGAGCGGCGGGCCCAGCGGGACGAGTCCGCGGTACGGGCCGGCCTCGACGCGATGATGGCCGCCGCGCGGGGCGGCGAGAACATGATCCCGCCGATGCTGGCCGCGGTCCGCGCGGAGGCGACGCTGGGCGAGATCTGCGACGCGCTGCGCGCGGAGTGGGGCGTCTACACGGAGCCTGCGGGCTTCTAGTTCTCCCGCCCCGGGCCCCGCATGAGCCCGAAGGGCGAATCAGGGGCGCGGGGAACTGCGCGGCCCGCAACTTACGGTCCGCACTCGGCAGCGGGGTTCGGGTTGCCACCCGGTGGCCTCCCCCAAGCTCTTCGAGCAGGGGACCCCCAGCCGGGTGCGGCGCCGCGCTCGGGGCGCGTGGGCAGTCACCCCGCGCCCAGCGGCAGCAGCAGCAGGGAGGTGAAGCGGCGGATCCACGCCGGGTCCGCCGGCTCGCCGGTGACCAGGACCCGGTGTTCGACCGTGCCGGCGATCGCGTCGTAGATGAGGTCCGCCTCCGCCGCGGCCGCCGCCCGCGACCCGTCCGGCGGCAGCTCTCCCCGCTCCTGCGCCGCCGCCCGCCCCTGATGCACCAGGGACTTCATCGGGGCGATGACCGCCTCCCGGATCCGCGCCCGCAGCGTCGCGTCCCGCGTCCCCTCCGCGAAGAGGGCGTAGAGCGAGGCCTGCGCCTCCGGCCGGGCCAGCAGCGCGGCGAAGCGGGCGACGACCTCCTCCAGATCGGCCCGCAGCGAGCCCAGGTCGGGCAGCGCCAGCCCGGCGAAGAGCGCCGCCACGGCGTCCACCACCAGCTCGTGCTTGGACGGCCAGCGGCGGTAGAGGGTGGTCTTGGCGACCCCCGCCCGCGCCGCGACCTCGGCCATGGTGAGCCCGTCCCAGCCGACCTCGGCGAGCACCCGCCGGGTGGCGTCGAGGATCGCCGCATCCGCGTCGGTACTGCGCGGGCGGCCTCGGCGCCGGGGCGAATCGGACATGGCACCGCAGGCTATCCGATCAAGGGTGCGCCGTAACGTGGCGCAGTTCACTGGTCCGAGGGCTTGTCCGAGTGGACGGCGGGGCCGCACGTGCGTATACGCTACGTGGCGTAGCGAAAAGAGCGGCAGCCACGCCGCGCGGGTGGGGACCCGCGTACTCGCCGGGGGACGGCTCGACCCTCCTCGAAGAACACAGCGATGGGCGGACGGGGGAAGATAAGGGCATGCAGCAGCAGCCACGGAACATGTCCTTGCGCGGGGCGGTAGACCTCGCAGCGGTGAAGCAGGCCGCGGAGGCGGCCGAGAAGGCCGAACAGGCCCGCGCCGAGCGGGCCCGCCAGGCGGCCGAGGGCGGGGCCCCGGCCGTCGGCCCGCTGATCTTCGATGTAACCGACGACAACTTCGAGGCCGAGGTCGTCCAGCGGTCCGCGGAGGCTCCGGTCGTCCTGGACTTCTGGGCCGAGTGGTGCGGCCCGTGCAAGCAGCTCGGCCCGGTGCTGGAGCGGCTGGCCGAGGAGTACGACGGCGGCTTCCTCCTCGGCAAGGTGGACGTCGACGCCAACCCGATGCTGGCCCAGCAGTTCCAGATCCAGGGCATCCCGGCCGTGATGGCCGTGGTCGCCGGGCAGCTGGTGCCGCTCTTCCAGGGCGCCGAGCCGGAGCCGCGGGTCCGCCAGGTGCTCGACCAGCTGATCCAGGTCGCCGCGCAGCGCTTCGGCATCACCGGAGTGCCCGGCGCCGGGGCGGGCGCGGCGGACGGCGAGGACGGCCCGGCGGCCCGTCCGGCCGCCCCCGAGGACCCGCTGCTGGACGCCGCCCAGGAGGCGCTGGACCGGGGCGACCTCGGTGGCGCGATCCAGGCCTACCGGAACGTCCTCTCCGACCGCCCGGGCAATCTGGAGGCGAAGATCGGCCTCGCCCAGGCCGAGCTCCTGCAGCGGGTCTCGGGCAAGGACCCGCAGGCGGTGCGGAAGGCCGCGGCCGACGCCCCCAAGGACGTCGAGGCCCAGATCGACGCGGCGGACCTGGACATGGTCGGCGGGCATGTCGAGGACGCGCTGGACCGGCTGGTGCAGACCGTGGCCCGGACCGCGGGCGAGGACCGGGACACCGCCCGGAAGCACCTGCTGGAGCTCTTCGAGGTGGTCGGCGGCGACGACCCGCGGGTGACCGCGGCCCGCGGTGCGCTGGCCCGGGTGCTCTTCTAGGCCGGTGCCGCGGACTGTTGCCGCAGGGGCGGGCGACCGCCCCTGGGGCCGATGGTGCGCCTGGGGTTTTCGGGACGTCCGAGACGGTCGGGGTGGGGGGCGATTTGACGACATTCGGTCGTCAATCGAGACGCGTTATCAAATCTTGATGTGTTACGGCCATGGTCGCGAGCAGCGACCCTGGCCGTATGCATTGTCCGGTTTTGATGGGAAAACTGACGGGCAGTCATCGACAGAGGGTGACGGATCATGGTCAAGTTGCGTGCATCTGCATCCACTTGCTTCACAGACCGCTTACTCCTCGGTAATGAACCACTTGTGTCCGGGGCAGGTTTCGAGCACGATCGGGCACGCTCGGTCCGTTTCCCACCCATCCGGCAGCCGGCCGGAGGGCGGCGGCGGAATCCCCACCGGGCAGGTTCCGGCTCCGGTCGGTTCCTTGAGGGCAGGGGGGTCTTCACTCGACGGTGATGCCTGTCCTCCTTCGGCCGCGCAGCCATCGCGGCCGGTGGTTGTCGCTCGGGGGTGATCGCCAGTGCTACCAGTGCGCTTGAAGAGCCTGCCCGCGTCCCACAGTCGCGGACGGGCCGATCGGTACTTTCGGCAGACGGCGCTCTCCTTCCCGAGGACGTAGCTCTTCTCCCCATCCCAGGCCAGCACCCGCCCCGGGCACGGCCGGAGATGTACGTCCGAGAAGGAGGACCAGACAAGAATGTCCCAGACGTTTGGCAAGACCCGCTGGAAGCGGTTCGCCGTCGTCATGGTGCCGTCCGTCGCCGCCACCGCGGCCATCGGCGTCTCCATGGCGCAGGGCGCGCTCGCCGCGTCGTTCAGCATCGCCGGCCAGAGCTTCAAGGTCTCCGCCGATTCGCTGCACGGTGACGGCTTCGGCCAGTACGGCACCGTCGACGTGGCCAAGAACGGCAAGCAGGTTCCGGTTGCCGTCTCGTCCTTCAAGGACGCGACCATCCACAACCTCTGCCAGTCGGTTCCGGTGAGCCTCGGCCCGCTCGGCACCTACACGATGCAGATCAAGGCCGGAGGCGGGTCGCAGCCCGTCACGGCGAAGAATCTGTTCATCGACATGACTGACCTGAAGGCGTCCACGGCGACCTTCCACAACATCAACATCGGCGTCGCCGCCGGTGCGATGACGAAGGGTCAGACCAACTCTCAGGACAAGGTCGATCCGAACAGCTTCGCGCAGGAGTCCGACTCCGCCGACCTGTCCGGTGTCAAGCAGACCGCTTGGGCCACCTCGGCCGGTACCTTCGCGCTCGCCGGCATGCACCTGAGCATGTCCGCCGGACAGCACGACTGCTTCTGAGCCCAGGACTGTCCCCGGATCGGACCAGGGGTGGGGAGAGGCGGATCCCTCCAGTCCCCCTCTCCCCACCGCCCGCCGATGCCCTGCCTACCCCCATGGGAGCTGCCACGTGACGAGCGTAAGTGCGCACGCGCGGCCCGACGACATCGAAAGCGGCTTTGCCCGGACGCGGCGGAAGTTCCGGATGTGGCGCAAGGTGCGCCCGTTCTGGGCAGGCGTGCTGCTCATCCTGGCCGCGCTGCCCATCCTCTACTTCCCCTACTTCCATCTGTCGCTGGGCGGACTCAACCTCGCGATCTCCACCACGGCCGGCGCGGGGTCCCTGGTCATCGGGATCCTGCTGATCGTGCTGGGCATCTGCATGTGGTTCCAGCCGCAGATCAAGATCTTCGGCGGGGTCGCCGCGATCCTGCTGTCGCTGGTCTCGCTTCCGGTGTCCAACTTCGGCGGCTTCTTCCTCGGGCTGCTGCTCGGGCTGATCGGCGGGGCTCTCGCCATCGCCTGGGCGCCGCTGAAGACGGATGGTGAACCCGCCGCGGAGGGCGCCGGCGGGACCGGAACCGTACCCCCGCCCGGAACCGGACGGCGCCGCCGCGGCGCGGCCGGCTCCGAGCCGACCGCCGGGGCCCCCGAGACGGCCGAGCCCGCCGCCCAGGCCCCCGGGCTGCTCCCCCAGCGCGACGACGGCGACGTCGTCGGCGGGGACACCGGGGCCGAGGACGGTGCCCCCCGGTACCGCGACGAGCAGTCCTACGGGCCGGAGTTCTTCTTCGGTACCCGCGGCCGCACGGGAGGCGGACGCCATGGCAAGTGAGTCGAGCGGAGCCCCATTCGACGGGGGAGCACTCGAGGACGGAACCGCCGGGGACCTCCGCACCGCGGCCGAGCCGCGCCGTGCGGGCGGCCGGCACGCCGCCCGGCGCAAGCCGGTGCTGCTGCGCCTGCAGATGCCGGTCGGCAAGGCACTCGCGCTGACCGCGGTGCCGACCGCGCTGCTGATGGGGACCACGCTGACCGCGCGGGCCGCGTTCGCCACCGAGCGGACGACGACCAGCTCGGCCTCCGACTCCTCGTCGACGGCGAGTGCGACCTCGACACCGTCGGGATCCACCACCAGCGGTACGGGTTCCTGCCCCACGGCTTCGTCCTCTGCGTCCTCTTCCTCCTCCTCGCCGAGCGCCAAGGCGTCCTCGTCGGCGACGGCCGACAAGAGCAGGACGCCGTCCGCGTCGGCCTCGTCCTCGCCCTCGGCGTCCGGCTCCTCCACGTCGGCGTCGGCGCCGACGAGCAGCAAGCAGTCGACGAACTCGACGGCGTCCTCTCCCTCGTCGTCGCCGTCGTCCTCCGCCTCCTCGTCGTCCTCGTCCTCCGGCGGGCTGCTGGGGGCGCTGGACCCGCTGCACCTGTTCTCCGGGTCCACGTCCTCCTCGTCCTCCTCGTCCTCGTCCTCCGCCACGCCCTCCGCGTCCTCGACGCCGAGCGCGTCCAGCGGCACGTCGAGCGCGAGCTCCCCGTCCTCGTCCTCCTCCTCGACCAGCACGTCCAGCGGGGGCGGCCTGGTCTCGGGGGCCGAGAAGGCGGTGGCCGGGGTCACCGGCGCGGTCACCAAGACCGCCGGTGCCGCGGCGGGCTCCGTCAACCGGGCCACCGGCCAGGCGGGCATCGACTCGGTGGGCGCGAGCAAGGTCTGCGACACCAGCAAGGTCGCGGCGCCGATGGACCTGACGCCGGGCGAGTTCCCGGCGGACGCCTGGAACCTCAAGGCGAGCCAGCTGCGCCTGCACAACGCCGTCTTCCACGGCGTGGTGACGGTGCAGACGGCGGGCGGACCGAAGCGGGTGCTGAAGTTCACGGCGGAGGCCGTGGACATCGACAACCTGCAGATGTCGGTGAAGCAGGGCACCCAGCGCCAGCACATCGACGGCGGGCCGGGTTCCACCTCCACCATGCGCGGCGGCACGGTCACCATGTACGTGGAGAGCCTGACCGGCACCATCGCGGGGATCGAGGGGATTCCCCTCCCGCCGATCCTGCGGGTCACGCTGACTCCGGACACGCTGCCGGAGTGGCTGTGGAACCTGGTGGGCAACCTCAACGCCAAGCTCCAGCTGACCCTGGACGATGTGGACATCGACCAGGCCGGCCAGACCGGCGGGAACCTCACCATCCCCGGCATCCACGGCTACGCCACGAACCTGTGAGCTGACGCCCGCCACACGCGAACGCCGCACCCGGCCTCTGCCGGGTGCGGCGTTCGCGTTCTGCCGCGGCGTTGCCGACCGCGGCGCGCGGTCGGCGGACGCTACGCCCCCTTCGGGTGCTCCGAGAGGTGGTGGACGCGGACCATGTTGGTGCTGCCGGGGACTCCGGGCGGGGAGCCGGCGGTCATGATCACCGTGTCGCCGACGGAGAACCGGCCGAGCTTGATCAGGGCCTCGTCGATCTGCGCGATCATCTCGTCGGTGTTGGACGGCTCCGGAGTGCAGTAGCCCTCCACGCCCCAGCTCAGCGTCAGCTGGTTGCGGGTCTCCGCGTTCGGGGTGAAGGCCAGCACCGGGATCGGCGAGCGGTAGCGGGAGAGCCGCCGCGCGGTGTCGCCCGAGGTGGTGAAGGCGACCAGCGCCTCCCCGCCCAGGAAGTCGCCGAGCTCGGCCGCGGCCCGGGCCACCGCCCCGCCCTGGGTCCGCGGCTTGCGCCCCGGGTTGAGCGGCTGCAGGCCCTTGGCCAGCAGGTCCGTCTCGGCCGCCTCGACGATGCGGCTCATCGTGGCGACGGTCTCGATCGGGAACTTGCCGACGCTGGACTCGGCGGAGAGCATCACCGCGTCGGCGCCGTCCAGGATGGCGTTGGCGACGTCGGAGGCCTCGGCGCGGGTCGGCCGGGACGCGCTGATCATCGACTCCATCATCTGGGTGGCGACGATGACCGGCTTGGCGTTCCGCCGGCAGAGGGTGATCAGCTTCTTCTGGACCAGCGGCACCTGCTCCAGCGGGTACTCGACCGCGAGGTCGCCGCGGGCGACCATCACCGCGTCGAAGGCGAGGACGATCTCCTCCATCGCCGCCACCGCCTGCGGCTTCTCGATCTTGGCGATGACCGGGACCCGGCGGCCCTCCTCGTCCATCACCTTGTGGACGTCCTCGACGTCCGCCGCGTTCCGGACGAAGGAGAGGGCGACCATGTCGGCGCCCATCCGCAGGGCGAAGCGGAGGTCCTCGATGTCCTTCTCGCTCAGCGCCGGGACGTTCACCGCGGCGCCGGGGAGGTTGATCCCCTTGTTGTTGGAGAGGACGCCGCCCTCGACGACCCGGGTGTAGACCCGCGGGCCCTCGACCCGGACGGTCTCCAGGGCGATCACACCGTCGTTGATCAGGATCGGGTCGCCCGGCTTCACGTCGCCGGGCAGGCCCTTGTAGGTGGTGGAACAGATGTGCTGGTCACCGGGGACGTCCTCGGCGGTGATGATGAACTCGTCACCGTTCTCCACCGTGACCGGCCCATCGGCGAAGGTCCCGAGGCGGATCTTCGGGCCCTGAAGGTCGGCCAGGACACCGACCGGGCGGCCGACGGCGTCGGCGGCCGCGCGGACGTTCTGGTAGCGCTGCTCGTGCTCGGCGTGCGAGCCGTGGCTCATGTTCAGACGGGCGACGTTCATACCGGCGTCGATCAGCTTCTTCAGCTGTTCGAGGCTCTCCGTCGCGGGACCCAGAGTGCAGACGATCTTTGCTCGGCGCATATGGCTCATTCTATGTGTTCGGTTCCGCCCGGCATTTTCGATCAACTGCCGGTGGACAGGTCAGTCCTGGCGGAGGAGGGCGAAGGCCTGGCGGGCGATCTCGTACTCCTCGTCGGTGGGCACCACGGCCACCGCCACCCGGGAGGTGGGGGCGGAGACCAGGCGGGGGCTGTCGCCGCGGACGCCGTTGCGCACCGAGTCCAGCTCGATGCCGAGGACGGAGAGCCGGCCGGCCACCGCCTCGCGGACGGCGATCGAGTTCTCGCCCACTCCGGCCGTGAAGGCGACCGCGTCGACCCGGCCGAGGACGGCGAAGTACGAGCCCACGTACTTCTTCAGCCGGTGGACGTAGATGTCGAAGGCGAGCTGGGCGTCCGCGTCGCCTTCGCCCATTCGGCGGGCGATCTCCCGCATGTCGTTGGCCCCGCAGAGGCCGATCAGGCCGCTGCGGCGGTTCAGCAGGGCGTCGATCTCGTCCACGCCCAGGCCCGCCTCGCGGTGGAGGTGGAAGATCACCGCCGGGTCCAGGTCGCCCGAGCGGGTGCCCATCACCAGGCCCTCCAGCGGGGTCAGGCCCATCGAGGTGTCCACGCAGACGCCGCCGCGCACGGCCGAGGCGGAGGCGCCGTTGCCGAGGTGGAGGACGATCACGTTCACCGACTCCGGGGCCCGGCCCAGCAGCTCGGCGGTGCGCCGCGAGACGTACTCGTGGGAGGTGCCGTGGAAGCCGTAGCGGCGGACCGAGTTGGCGTCCGCGGTCTCCTTGTCGATCGCGTACCGCCAGGCGTGCTCCGGCATGGTGGCGTGGAACGCGGTGTCGAAGACGGCGATCTGCGGGAGGTCCGGGCGCAGCGCGCGGGCGACCTCGATGCCGGTGATGTTGGCCGGGTTGTGCAGCGGGGCCAGCGGGACCAGCCCGCGCAGCGCCTCGAGCACGGCGTCGTCGATCCGGGTCGGCTGGGTGAACCGGGTGCCGCCGTGCACCACCCGGTGGCCGATCGCGGCCAGCTCGGGCGAGTCCAGGCCGAGGCCGTCCCTCCTGAGCTCCTCGGCCACCGCCTTCAGGGCGGCGGTGTGGTCGGGGTAGCGCTCCTCGACGGTCCGCCGGGCGTCCCCGGCCCGGTGGACCAGGGCCCCCGCGGGCTCCCCGATCCGCTCCACCAGGCCGGTCGCCAGGCGGTCCCCGCCGGCCATGTCGATCAGCTGGTACTTCACCGACGAGGAGCCGGAGTTGAGGACCAGGACCCGGGTGGCGTCGTTCACTTCTGCTGTGCCTTTCGTGCGGCTGCCGGCGTGCTGATGACGGATCACATCGCCTCGGTGGGGGGCGGGCCGGGGGTGCGGGGGCGTCCCCCGGGTCGGCGTGCTTCTCGGCGCGCGCCTGGATGGCGGTGATCGCCACCGTGTTGACGATGTCCTGCACCAGCGCGCCCCGGGACAGGTCGTTGACCGGCTTGCGCAGGCCCTGGAGGAGGGGGCCGACCGCGATCGCCCCGGCCGAGCGCTGGACCGCCTTGTAGGTGTTGTTGCCGGTGTTGAGGTCCGGGAAGATCAGCACATTGGCCCGGCCGGCCACCGCGGAGTCCGGCAGCTTGGTCCTGGCGACCGCCGGCTCGACCGCCGCGTCGTACTGGATCGGACCCTCCACCAGCAGGTCCGGGCGCTGCTCGCGGACCAGGGCGGTGGCCGCGCGGACCTTGTCGACGTCCGCGCCGCTGCCCGAGGTGCCGGTGGAGTAGGAGAGCATCGCGACCCGGGTGTCCAGGCCGAACTGGGCGGCGGTGGCCGCCGACTGGACGGCGATGTCGGCCAGCTGCTCGGCGTCGGGGTCCGGGTTGACCGCGCAGTCCGCGTACGCCAGGACCTTGTCCGAGAGGCACATGAAGAAGACCGAGGAGACGATCGAGGCGCCCGGCCTGGTCTTGATGATCTCGAAGGCGGGGCGGATGGTGGCCGCGGTGGAGTGCACCGCTCCGGAGACCATGCCGTCGGCCAGGCCCTCCTCCACCATCAGGGTGCCGAAGTAGCTGACGTCGGAGACCACGTCGTGGGCCAGCTCCAGGGTGACGCCCTTGTGGGCGCGGAGCCGGGCGTAGAGCTCGGCGAAGCGGTCGCGGAGCGGGGACTCCACCGGGTCGATGATCCGGGCCCGGGCGGCGGGTCCTGCGGAGGCGCCTCCGGTGCTGTGCGCCGAGGTGTTCTCGGCGGCGTCCAGGCCGAGCTCCAGGCCGAGGTCGGCGGCCCGCTTGCGGATCGCCGCCGGATCGCCGAGGAGGGTGAGGTGGCAGACGTTGCGGCGGAGGAGCACCTCGGCGGCGCGGAGCACCCGCTCCTCGGTGCCCTCCGGCAGCACGATGTCCTTGAGGTCGACCCCGTTGCCCCGGGCCTTCTCCAGCAGCTCGTGCTCGAACATCATCGGGGTGACCCGGTCCGAGCGGCTCAGCTGGATGCGGTCGGTCAGCTCGGCGCCGTCCACGTGCATCTCGAAGAGGCCGAGGGCGGTCTCCATCTTGCGCGGGGAGGAGGCGGTGAGCCGGCCCTCCAGGGTGGAGAGCCCGGCGGCGGTGGGGAACGAGCCGTCCGGGACGACCGCGACCGGCGTCCCGGGGGCCAGCCGGGAGGCGAGCCGCATGACGTTCTCGCCCGGATGCTGCCCCAGCGTCATCAGCACCCCGGCGAGCGGCGGGGAGCCGGCGGCGTGCGCGGCGAGGGCGCCGATCAGCAGGTCGGCGCGGTCGCCGGGGGTGATCACCATCGAGCCCTCGGAGAGGGCGGCGAGGAAGTTCGGCAGCATGGCGCCGCCGAAGACGAACCGGCGGACGTCCCGGGCCAGCCCGGAGGCGTCGCCGAGCAGCACTTCGGCGCCGGTGGCGGCGACCACCTGGGAGACCGTCGGGGCGGAGAGCGCGGGCTCCTCGGGCAGGACGTAGAGCGGGACGCCGAGGGTGGTCAGGCGGCGGCCGACCTCCTGCTTGTCGCGTCCGGCCACCCGGTTGGCGATCGCGGCGAGGATCGAGCAGCCCAGGTCGTCGAGGGCGCGGACGGCGCTGCGGACCTCGGCGACGACCGTGTCGGCGGGGGTGCGGTGGCCGCCCACCACGGGCAGCACCCCGGCGCCGAACTCGTTGGCGAGGCGGGCGTTGAAGGCCAGCTCGTCCGGGATGCCGGTGTCGGCGAAGTCGGTGCCGAGGACGAGGAGCGCCTCGCAGCCGCGCTCGGCCTCGTGGAAGCGGTCGACGAGGAGCGAGATCAGCTCTTCGAGGCCCTCCTCGACCTGGATCCTGGCGGCCTCGGTGTAGGTCATGCCGTAGGCGGCGCGGGCCGGCTCCAGCCGGTAGCGGGAGCGGAGGAGGTCGAGGACGTGGTCCCCGGGGGGCTGCGCGGGGTCCGGGGCCTCGTGGACCAGCGGGCGGAACACGCCGACCGCGTCGACCTGGCGGGTCAGCAGCTCCATGACGCCGAGTTCCACGGCCTGGCGGCCGTCGCCACGGGCGATACCGGTCACGTACACACTGCGCGCCACGGGGGGTGCTCCGATTCTGGGCTTCTCGGGGGGAGGAGATGCCGGCGCGAGGCTTCGCTGGCGCACGCCGCGTCTCTATGACCATACCTTCGCATTTGTCTTACCTGTCCGCCGAGGTCTGACCCGCCTTCGGAGTCGGGTTCTCCCGCCGCGGGCCCACCGGTCACGGTCACGCCAGCAACTGGGTGCGCCAGTGGTTGAAGAGGGCCTCCGGGTCCCCGGTGTGGGCCCAGGGGTAGCGGGTGGGGCGGTCGCCGAGGAGGGGGAAGACCTCCACGGCCTCGGGGATCATGCCGGCGTGCACCAGGCCGTGGACGAGGAGGTTGAGGTCGGCGACGTCCTGGGCGTGCTCGACCGGTGCGCGGTGGGTGATCCAGCGGTTCAGGGTGGTGCGCAGCGCCTGGCGGGCGGAGTCGTGGGACCAGTGGTAGGTGAGTCCGATCGCGGCCCGGCCCTCGGTGGCGACGCGGTGGACGTAGTGCTCGACGCGGGCGGCCTGGGTGAGCGCCGGCAGCGGCGAGCCCAGCGGCGCGAAGGCCGCCGTGTCGTGGGCGAAGTTGTACATCTCGCCGTGCGAGCCGTGCCAGCGCGCGGAGAGGTGCCGCAGCGCCTGGTGGTGGCCCTCCCGGTGGTACGGGTCGCGGGCCGTCAGCTCCCGCCACCAGTGCCAGGTGTGCTGGTGGCCGCCGCCGTACAGCCGGGAGAGGGTCATCAGGGAGACCCAGGGCATCGGGTCGGCGGGGGCGGCCTCCGCCGCCTGGAGGCAGATCCGGGCCGCCCGGTCCAGCAGCGCCCGGTCCAGCTGGTCGGCCGAGGTGTCCGGGCGCGGGCCCTCGGCGCCGTCCTCGCGCTGCCGGGCGAGCGCCGTGAAGAGCCGCATCACCTCGGTGTCCGCGCGGACGACCAGCGCGTCCGGGTTCTTCGGCTCGCCGGACTGCCAGGTCTCGACGGTCCGGTTGCCGGCGGCCACGTCGGCCAGCAGCCGGACCCGGTGGCTGCGCCGGTCCCAGTCCGAACCGGTCGCGGCGAGGAGGTCGCGGGCCCCCTGCCAGCGGCCGACGACCAGGTCCTGGCGCGCGTCGACCAGCCCCCGGTCGCCGAAGGTCGGGTCGTACCGGGATGGCTGGGGCCGGCGTCGTCTGGGCATGGGCGAGACGGTGTGTGGGGGGTGAGGGTGACGTGGGGGCGGCTGTCGCGGCCGCCGGGAGGCGGGCGGCCGGTCGGGCGGGTCAGAGGTCGGTGGGGAGTACATCGTGGCCGCCGGTCTCCGCCGCGACCAGGTCCGGTTCCTCGCCGTACTCGGCGGCGACCGCCGCCGCGTTGGCGGCGTCCAGCCTCGCCGGACGGTAGTAGCCGCTGCCCTTGGCCCAGTACCAGCCCATCGGGAGGAGGCCGAGGGCGAGCGCGCCCATGCCGATGCCTATCACCTCTCCGCTGAGCGTGGTCAGCGACTCGACCAGGATCCACAGCATGAACAGCGCGCCGACCAGCGGCCAGAGGCCGATGAAGAACGCGTTGGAGAAGGACTTGAAGAGCAGTCTGCGGTAGGCGACCACGACGGCGAAGCCGGCCAGGCCGTAGTAGAACGCGATCTGCAGGCCGATCGCGCTGACCGCGTCGGTGAGGATGGTGTTCACCGAGCCGAGGCCGTTGGAGGCGATGAACAGGACGAGGGAGACGACGGTGACGGTGGCCACCGCGATGTGCGGGGTCTGCCAGCGCGGGTGGGAGCGGCCGAAGGCGGGGGAGACGGTGTGGTCCCGGCCCATCGCGAAGAGCGAGCGGGTGACCTGGATCAGGGTGGTCTCCAGGGTGGCGATGGTGGACAGCATCACCGCGAGGACCAGCACCTTGCCGCCCCAGCCCGGCCAGACCGCGTCGCCGAGCACGGTCAGCAGGTCGCCCGAGTCGGCCTGGATCTGCTTCTGGGTGAGGATCAGGTTGACGGCGATGGTGACGATCTCGAAGAGGGCGAACACCATCACCACCCCGACCAGCCCGCCGAGCCCGGAGTTGCGCCGGCTGTTGCTGGTCTCCTCGGAGAGGTTGGCGGTGACGTCCCAGCCCCAGAAGTAGAAGGCGGCCACCAGGGCCGCGGCGGCGAAGCCGCTCGCCCCGCCGAAGTGGCCGAACCCCCACAGCCAGGACCAGGAGAAGAGCGCGGCCGGGTGCTGCTGCCCGGCGCCGTGCACCAGCGCGGAGACGCCGAAGGCGACCAGGATCAGCACCTCGATCCCGGTCATGATCCACTGGGCGTGGGCCGTGATCCGCACCCCCACCAGCACCAGCAGCGCCATCAGCACGAACCAGACGGCCCCCACCCCGGTCGCCGCCCAGGTGTTCTCGGCGGCGGAGGCGGAGAAGAGCGAGAGGGTGTACGAGCCGGCCGGCAGGGCGCCGGCCACCATGAAGATGGTGGCCGAGACCACCAGCGCCCAGCCGGAGAGGAAGCCGAGCGAGGGGTGCAGCGCCCGGCCCACCCAGGAGTAGCTGGCGCCCGCGTTGACGTCCACCTTGCCGAGGTGGTTGAAGGCCCAGGCGATCCCCAGCATCGGTATCACGCAGCCGAGCAGGGCGGCCGGGCTGACCAGTCCGGCGGCGCCGACCAGTACGGCGGTGGTCGCGGCCAGGGTGTACGCCGGGGCGCTGCCGGCGACGGCCATCACGATGGTGTCGAAGCTGCCGAGGACGTCGGCGCGCAGGGCCCGGCTGTGCGGGCGCTCGGCCTGCTGCGCCGCCTGGCGAGCGCGGGTCGGACTCATCGGTGCCTCTTGCCTCTCCGGGGGGACGGAACGCGGTCGCGGGCGGGGCGGTGCGATGGTGCGCGTGCGGTGCTCGTTCCCCCGGTTCGGCTGTGCTGCCGTGCGTCTACCGTGTCTCTCAGTACGGTTCAGGCGTCGCAGTGCTGCTCAATGTCAGCCAAATGTTGCCGAATCGCATGCACCCAGGGCAACGGTTTGGCGAGAATCGTTTGCAGGATGGCTGAATCTACGGATCTCGAAAAATGAGGCGCCCCCGATTGCGGATTTCGTCGTCCGCGACCGGGGGCAAGGGTGTTGACGATGTGTCAGTTCGATGGCGGCGCCAAGCGCCGGGGGCTCAGGCCGGGCAGAGCCAGATGGTGCTCAGCGGGGGCAGCCTGAGGACCGCGCTGGCTTCCCGCCCGTTCCACGGCACCGGTTCCGACTTGACCGGCTCCGGGTTGCCGACCCCGGAACCGCCGTACACCTCGGCGTCGGTGTTGAGGATCTCCAGCCAGGAGCCGGTCGGCGAGGGCGGCAGCCCCACCCGGTAGTCCTCCCGTACGGCGGGCGACAGATGCGAGACGCAGACCAGCGGGCGTCCCGCCGCGTCGTAGCGGACGAAGGAGAAGACGTTGTCGTCCGCGGCGCCGCCGTCGATCCAGGCGAAGCCCTCCGGCCGGGTGTCCAGCTGCCACAGCTGCGGGGAGTCCGTGTACACCCGGTTGAGGTCGCGGACGAGCTCGCGCACGCCCTCGTGGTCGGCGTGCGCCGGCCATTCCTCGTCCAGTACCCACCACTGCGGGCCGTGGTCGTGGTCCCACTCCGCGCCCTGGGCGAACTCGGTGCCCATGAAGAGGAGTTGCTTGCCCGGGTGGCTCCACATGAAGCCCAGGTAGGCACGCAGGTTGGCGCGCTGCCGCCACCAGTCGCCGGGCATCTTGGACACCAGGGAGCGCTTCCCGTGCACCACCTCGTCGTGCGAGATGGGCAGCACGTAGTTCTCGGAGTAGGCGTAGACCATCGAGAACGTCATCTCGTTGTGGTGCCACTTGCGGTGGATCGGGTCGTGCTGCATGTACTCCAGGGAGTCGTGCATCCAGCCCATGTTCCACTTCAGGCCGAAGCCGAGGCCCCCGGAGTCGGTCGGCCTGGTCACGCCGTCCCAGGCGGTGGACTCCTCGGCGATGGTCACCACGCCGGGGCAGCGCCGGTAGACGGTGGCGTTCATCTCCTGGAGGAAGCCGACGGCGTCCCAGTTCTCCCGCCCGCCGTACTCGTTGGGCGACCAGGCGCCGTCCTCGCGGGAGTAGTCGAGGTAGAGCATCGAGGCGACCGCGTCCACCCGGAGGCCGTCCACGTGGTACTCCTGGCACCAGTACACGGCGTTGGCCACCAGGAAGTTGCGCACCTCGGTGCGGCCGTAGTCGAACTCCAGGGTGCCCCAGTCCGGGTGCTCGGCGCGCAGCGGGTCGCCGGGCTCGTAGAGCGGCTCCCCGTCGAAGCGGGCCAGCGCCCAGTCGTCCTTGGGGAAGTGCGCCGGGACCCAGTCGACGATCACCCCGACGCCGTGCCGGTGGAGGGCGTCGATCAGGTACTTGAGGTCGTCCGGGGAGCCGAGCCGGGAGGTGGGCGCGTAGTAGCTGCTCACCTGGTAGCCCCAGGAGCCGCCGAACGGGTGCTCCATCACCGGCATCAGCTCGACATGGGTGAAGCCCAGGTCGCGGACGTACGCCGGGAGGACGTCGGCGAGCTGGCGGTACGTCAGCCCCGGCCGCCAGGATGGGAGGTGCACCTCGTAGACGGAGAACGGCGCCTCGTGGACCGGGGTGGCGCCCCGGCGGGACATCCAGGCCGCGTCCTGCCAGGTGTGCCGGGAGGCGTGGACGACGGACGCGGTGGCCGGCGGCTCCTCGGTGGCCTGGGCCATCGGGTCGGCCTTCTGCAGCAGCCGGCCGTCGCGGGTGGCGATCTCGTACTTGTAGCGGGCGCCCTCGTGGACTCCGGGGACGAACAGCTCCCAGACGCCGGCCGCGCCCAGCGAGCGCATCGGATGGCTGGTCCCGTCCCAGCAGTTGAAGTCGCCGGCCACCCGGACGCCGGCGGCGTTCGGGGCCCAGACCGCGAAGGCGGTGCCGGCCACCCCGTCGAGGGTGCGCGGGTGGGAGCCGAGGGCCTCCCAGAGCTGCTCGTGCCGGCCCTCGCGGATCAGGTGGAGGTCGGTCTCGCCGAGGGTGGGGAGGAAGCGGTAGCCGTCCTGCTGGACCTGCTCGGTGCCGTCGTAGGTCACCAGCAGCTGGTAGCCGCCGGGGGCGGCCGGCAGCGGCAGCAGGCCGGTGAAGAGCCCGTCCTGCTGGTGGGTCAGCTCCCAGCGGGCGGACGGCGAGTCGGTGCCGTGGACGGCGACCGCGACCCGTTCGGCGAACGGGCGGAGGACCCGGAGGACGAGGCCGTCGGCGGCCGGGTGGAGGCCGAGGAGGCTGTGCGGGTCGTGGTGCCGGCCGGAGGTGAGCCGGGCGATCTCGGCGGGCGGGAGGGGGGCCTCGGGGGCGAGCGGCGGGCGGGGCCGCCGCCGGAGCCGCTGCCGCCGCCGGAGCCGCCGGGGCGGGGGCCGCCGCCGCTGCCGTTCCCGCCGGTGGGGCCGCCCGGGTCGGTGGAGGCGATCCGCTCCGAGCCGTCGTCGGCCGGGTGGGGGAGCCCGCGCGGGGGGCGGGCGGGAGCGCGCTCGCCGGTGCCGGTAATCGTGCTGGTGCTGGTGCTCGTGCCGGCGCCCCTGCTCGTGCCGGTGCCGCTGTGGCCGCTGCGCCCGCCGGCGCCGGTTGCGGGGGACGGGTCGCCGGTGCCGGTGCCGCTCGGGCTGCCGGGCCCGGTGGGGGACTGGGGGGTCCGCGGGCTGTGGGTGGTGCGCGCGGACCGGGGGGCGCGCTGGCCGCGGGTGGGTTGTGAACGCTCGGAGGGCGAGCCGGAGCTCGCGCCGGCGGCCGCAACCGGTTCTTCGCCGGAGGTTGCGGCGGCCCCGGGACCGGTGCTCGCCGGACCGGTGGTCGCCGGCGGTCGCCGGGCGCCGCCGGAGGCGGCCGTGGCACCGGTCGCCCGGAAGGTCGGAGGCACCTGGCCGGAGGGCGGTCCGGACAGCGGACGGGGAGTGGGCGGCGGGTCGAGCGGGGTCACCTGGGGTTCCTCCTCGGAGGGGCGGGGACAGCGGGGCGGCCGGCCCGCGGGCCGGCCTGACGGCCGGTCAACCGAGCCGGCCGTTCGGCGAGTAGGGGGCGGCGGGGCCGGCACCCTCTTTCGCGGCGGCTCCGCGTGCCGCGGTGAGCCTGCGGATGGCGGCCAGTGGGATGGGCAGCCAGGCGGGCCGGTTGCGGGCCTCGTATACCACCTCGTAGACGGCCTTGTCGGTCTCGAAGGCGCGTAGCAGTGCGGGGTCGGCGCGCGGGTCCCGTCCGCCCGCCGCCGCGTAACCCGCGCAGTACGCCTCCCGGTTGCGCGCGCACCAGCGGACCGCCCGCTGCTCCGCCTCCGGGTCGGGGCGGGTCTCCTCGCCCAGCAGCCGGTGGGCGGCGGCGTAGTCGAAGGAGCGGAGCATCGCGGAGACGTCCCGGGCGGCCGGCTGCAGCCGGCGGCGCTCGGCCAGCGGGGTGGCCGGCTCGCCCTCGAAGTCCAGCAGCACCCAGCCGCGCGGGGTGCGCATCGACTGGCCGAGGTGGAGGTCGCCGTGGATCCGCTGGACCAGCAGCGGGCGCCCGGAGCGGAGCCGGTCCTCCAGGTCGCGGTAGATGGCGAGGAGCGCCGAGCGGTACTCGCGCAGCGCCGGCACGGCCTCCGCGGCCTCGTTCAGACGGTCCGTCATCGCCCCGATCAGCAGCTCGGCGTCCGAGGGGCCGAGGAGGGCGGTGGGCAGCACCCGGGCGAGGGTGAGGTGGACCTCGGCGGTGGCCCGGCCCAGCAGGAACGACTCTGCAGCGAAGTTCCCGGTGGGGGCGGTGCCGGAGGCCGGTGTGGGGCTCTGCGGGGCGAGTTCGGCCGCCCGGGAGAGGGCCAGTTCCCAGCCGTCCCGGCCGCCGCGCAGGAACTGCTGGAGCAGTGCCAGGGTGGCCGGCGGCTCCGGGCCGGCCGGGGTGGTCTCCAGCCAGGCCAGCGGGGTCGGCACCCGGGTCGAGCCGGCCGCGGCCAGCGCGCGGGTGAGCTCCAGGTCCGGATTGGTGCCCGGGGTGACCCGGCGGAAGAGCTTGGCGATCATCCGGTCCCCGTAGACGACCGAGGTGTTGCTCTGCTCGGCCGTGTTGACCCGGGGGGCGAGGGCGCCCGCGCGCAGCGGCGGAGTGCTCCCTCCGGGCGGCGGGGAGGGCAGCTGCCCGGCGGCCAGGCCGGCCGGCAGCGGGCTCCGGCCGAGGAGGAGGGCGAGCAGCCGCTCGGCGTGCGCGGGGTTGTGCAGGGCGTCGTAGACCAGCCGGCCGTCCGAAAGCCGGCCGATCACGGCCCGGTCGGGCAGCCCCGGCGGGGTCTCCGAGCCGGTGGCCACCAGGAGTTGGTACGTCTCCGGGGCGCGGCCGGGTTGTTCGACGCGGACCAGCAGGTGCTGGAGGCCGGCGCCGAGCCGGCCGGCCGACAGCGGGACGACGGCGGTGACGGGCGCGCCCTTGCCGGCGAACCAGCGCTGGCCGGGGAGCCAGTCCCGGAGGGCGGGAGCGAGCCGGCGGGTCAGCTCGCTCCCGGTGTCCGGGGCGGTGGGGGCCGTGGCGCGGGGGTCGCGGTGGCGGTGGCGGTGGTGCGGGGGTTGTCGGTGTGGGACGACATGGCTCCCCTTCCGCGGGGTGTGGGCGTTGCCGGTTTTACGGAGTTTGTCCAGTTTCCTCCGTTGCGGGCGGGTGATCGTGTGCGGCGCGCGGGTGCGTTCGGCGGTTGTTCCCCGCCCGGGCCCCGAGGTGTGGGCGCCTACCCCGCTTCCGGACGGCGTAGCCGGAACCAGTAGAAGCCGTGGCCGGCCAGGGTGAGGAGGTAGGGGAGCTCGCCGATGGCGGGGAAGCGGACCCCGCCGATCAGCTCCACCGGGTGGCGCCCCTCGTAGACCCGCAGGTCCAGCTCGGTCGGCTGGGCGAAGCGGGAGAAGTTGTTGACGCACATCACCAGGTCGTCCCCGTACTCGCGGACGAAGGCCAGCACCGCCGGGTTGCTGGACGGCAGCTCGCAGTAGGTGCCGAGGCCGAAGGCCGGGTTGAGCTTGCGGATCTCGATCATCCGGCGGGTCCAGTGCAGCAGCGAGCTGGTGTTGCTCATCTGCGCCTCGACGTTGGTGACCTGGTAGCCGTAGACCGGGTCCATGATCGTCGGCAGGTTGAGCCGGCCGGGATCGCTGGAGGAGAAGCCGGCGTTGCGGTCCGGCGTCCACTGCATCGGGGTGCGGACCGCGTCCCGGTCGCCGAGCCAGATGTTGTCGCCCATGCCGATCTCGTCGCCGTAGTAGAGCACCGGCGAGCCGGGCAGCGAGAGGAGCAGTGCGGTGAACAGCTCGATCTGGTTGCGGTCGTTGTCGAGCAGAGGTGCGAGCCGGCGCCGGATGCCGACGTTGGCGCGCATCCGCGGATCCTTGGCGTACTCCGCGTACATGTAGTCGCGTTCTTCGTCGGTGACCATCTCGAGGGTCAGCTCGTCGTGGTTCCGCAGGAAGATGCCCCACTGGCAGCCGCTGGGGATCTTCGGCGTCTTGGCCAGGATCTCGGAGACCGGGTAGCGGGACTCCCGGCGGACCGCCATGAAGATCCGCGGCATCACCGGGAAGTGGAAGGCCATGTGGCACTCGTCGCCGCCGGCCTCGAAGTCGCCGAAGTAGTCGACCACGTCCTCCGGCCACTGGTTGGCCTCGGCCAGCAGCACGGTGTCCGGGTACTGCGCGTCGATCTCGGTCCGCACCCGCTTGAGGAACTCGTGGGTGGCCGGCAGGTTCTCGCAGTTGGTCCCCTCCTCGGCGTAGAGGTAGGGGACGGCGTCCAGCCGGAAGCCGTCGATGCCGAGGTCGAGCCAGAACCGCAGGGCGGCCAGCATCTCCTCCTGGACCTTCGGGTTCTCGTAGTTGAGGTCCGGCTGGTGGGAGAAGAAGCGGTGCCAGAAGTACTGCTTGCGGACCGGGTCGAAGGTCCAGTTGGAGGTCTCCGTGTCGACGAAGATGATCCGGGCGTCGCCGTACTGCTTGTCGTCGTCCGCCCAGACGTAGTAGTCGCCGTACGGGCCGTCCGGGTCCTTGCGGGAGGCCTGGAACCACGGGTGCTGGTCGCTGGTGTGGTTCATCACGAAGTCGATGATCACCCGCATGCCGCGGGCGTGCGCCGCGTCCACGAACTCGACGAAGTCCGCCAGGTCGCCGAACTCCGGCAGGACGGCGGTGTAGTCGGAGACGTCGTAGCCGTTGTCGCGGAGCGGCGAGACGAAGAACGGCGGCAGCCAGAGGCAGTCCACCCCCAGCCACTGCAGGTAGTCCAGCTTCGCGGTGAGCCCTCGGAGGTCGCCGATGCCGTCGCCGTTGCTGTCCTGGAAGGAGCGGACGAGGACCTCGTAGAAGACCGCGCGCTTGAACCAATCGGGGTCGCGGTCCTTCTGCGGGGTGTCCTCGAAGGTGTCCGGGACCGGCTCGTTCACGATCACTTAGGGGCCCTCCGAACCGTAAGGATGTGTGCGGACTGCTGGGTGGGGTCCAGCCGGACGTAGTTCTGCCGGCCCCAGTCGTACACGGCACCGGTCAGCTCGTCGCGCGCGGTGAGCCGGTCGTCCTCGGCGAGGCCGAGGGCGGGCATGTCCAGGGTCAAGGTGGTCTCCTGGGTGTGCCGCGGGTCGAGGTTCACCACCACGAGCACGGTGTCCCCGGCGGGGGCCGCCGCGGCGACCGGGTCGGCGGGGGTCTCCAGGAACGTGCCGCGTTCGCTGCGCTTCGAGTAGGCGATGATCTGGCCGTTGTCGGGGTGATGGAAACGGATGTTGCGCAGTTCCTGCAATGCCGGATGCGTGCGGCGCAACCGGTTCAGTGATGCCAGCAACGGCGCGAGGGTGCGGCCCTCCGCCTCCGGGCCCTCGTAGGCGCCCCAGTCGCGCGGGCGCAGCTGGTACTTCTCTGAGTCCAGGTACTCCTCCGAACCCGGGCGCACCGGCGCGTTCTCGAAGAGCTCGTAGCCCGCGTAGACCCCCCAGGAGGGGGCCATCGTGGCAGCCAGCACCGCGCGCACGGCGAATGCCGGGCGCCCGCCGTGCTGAAGATACGCGTGGAGGATGTCGGGCGTGTTGACGAACAGGTTCGGCCGCATGTACGCGGCCGTCTCATAGGCCAACTCGCTGAGGTACTCGGTGAGTTCCTCCCGGTCGTTGCGCCAGGTGAAGTACGTGTACGACTGGTGGAAGCCGACCTTGGCGAGGGTGCGCATCATCGCCGGCCGGGTGAAGGCCTCGGCCAGGAAGACCACGTCCGGGTCGGTCCTGGCGATCTCGCCGAGCACCCGCTCCCAGAAGACCACCGGCTTGGTGTGCGGGTTGTCCACCCGGAAGATCCGCACCCCGTGCGCCATCCAGTGCCGCAGCACCCGCAGCGACTCCTCGACCAGGCCGTCCATGTCCCGGTCGAAGTCGAGCGGGTAGATGTCCTGGTACTTCTTGGGCGGGTTCTCGGCGTACGCGATCGAGCCGTCGGCGCGGTGCCGGAACCACTCCGGGTGCTTCTCGACCCAGGGATGGTCGGGGGAGCACTGGAGGGCGAAGTCCAGGGCGACCTCGAGACGCAGGCCGCGGGCCCGGGCCACGAAGGCGTCGAAGTCCTCGATGGTGCCGAGGTCCGGGTGGACCGCGTCGTGCCCGCCCTCGGGGGAGCCGATCGCCCAGGGCGAGCCGACGTCCGAGGGGCCGGCGGACAGGGTGTTGTTGGGGCCCTTCCGGTAGGACTGCCCGATCGGGTGGATCGGCGGCAGGTAGACCACGTCGAAGCCCATCGCGGCGACGGCCGGCAGCCGCTCGGCGGCGGAGCGGAACGTTCCGCTCCGAGGCGGGTCCAGGGTGGCGCCCTCGGACCGCGGGAAGAGCTCGTACCAGCTGCCGAAGAGGGCCCGCGGGCGGTCCACCCGCAGCGGCTTCGGGGCGGTCGCGGTGACCAGCTCGCGCAGCGGGTGGCGGGCCAGGATCCCGGAGACCCGCGGGTCCAGGGCGGCGTCCAGCCGGGCCGCGAGGGAGTCCGAGCGGTTCCGCATCCCGGCGGCGGCGGCCAGCAGGTGCGGGCGGCCGTCCTCCTTGGGGACGTTCTGTGCCGCACGTTCGAGCAATTGCGCGCCCTCTTCGAGGGTGAGCTCGGCGTCGGCGACGTCTCCGCCCGGGCCTCCGCTGACCGCGTTCGGGATCTTGATCTCGGCGGCGTGCCGCCAGCTCGCGATCGGGTCGGACCAGGCCTCGACGGTGAACGTCCAGTCGCCCTCGGCGGTGGCGATGACGGTCGCGCCCCAGCGGTCGGTGCCCGGCGCCAGCTCCCTCATCGGAGTGAACGGCGCGGAGTGTCCGGAGGGGTCGCGCAGCACCACGTTCGCGCCGATGGCGTCATGGCCCTCGCGGAAGACCGTGGCGGAGACCTCGAAGGGCTCGCCGGTCACCGCCTTCGCCGGGCGGGGCGCGGGACCTGACGCCGTGTCGACGGTGATCGTCGGTGCGACGTCGAGGATGGGGATTCGGCCGATCATGGGTGTCTTCTCGTGGTCGTCGTGGTCGTCGGGCCTCCCGGAGGCCGCTCGGCCGGCCCTGGCCGCTCGGGTGGCGGACGGGCCGGCTGCGGGTGCTCCGGACACTGCGGTCACTGCGGTCACTGCGGTCACTGCGCTCGCTGAACTCCCGGTCGGGGACTGGCTTCGGGAGCGCGCGCCGGCCCCGGTCCGGGGCTGGGCGGGCTTCCGCCGCACGGGTCGCGCGGATCGCGCCGTTCGTGCGGGCTCCTCGGACGCCCCGGCGGCCTTCGGTCTGGGTGCGGCCGACGGCGCGTCCGGTGGCTCCGGTCTTTCAGCTACCTCACACCCTGGCGCCGATCGTCCGTTTCCGCCCTTCGAACCGTCACCGAGCGTCACCGGAGCCTCCGAACGGGGGACTTCGGCGGCACGGGCCGGCTCCCGGTCGGGGCGTCCGGCCCGCCGGCCGGCTCCTCCGGTCCGGCCTCGGCGCCCGCCGGGCGCTGCTCATGGGCGGGCCGCTGATGGGGGTGTCGCTGCATGGCCGCTCTCCTGCCCGGGATCGGCGGCGGACTCCGCCGCACGGCCCGCGTGTCGGGCCGCACGGGAAAGTGCCGGGGGACGGGTACGTCGGACGGGGGTACGGAAGGGTCCCTCCACGACTACTGCGAGAGCCTTCCCACGCCCGTACGCCCGCACGCCCGGAGTCCCGGCATGCCCTGGCGGCGACCGGCCGCCCGCGGACGCGGCCGGACCGGGCCGACCCCGGGCGGGTGGGCCGGGCTCGGCGCGTCCGAACTGCCAAACGAGAGGACCGGGTCCGGGGACACGCGGGGTGTGTCCTGCGCTCAGTCGAGGCCGGACGGGCGTACGGGGATCCGACGGTGCGACAGATCCCGCGGTTCCTGATCCTCGCACCGCGCGGTGACCCGCGCAGCAGGTTTCCTCCACCGTCTCGGGTCGCGTGCCCGGAGTCAATGCGCCCCGGCGTACGCCCCCGCGCACCCCATGGGCGGGTAGCGGGCTCCGCCGGATGTGTAGGTGTGGGCCCCGTCCGGCGGGGCACTCTCGACCCGCCCCCGCCCGGCACGGCTATCTTCGGGCGGGTGAAGGCTATCCGTCGTGTCACGGTCCGCACAGTCCTGCCCGAACCTCTGCACGCGCTCGGTGAGTTGGCGCTCAACCTGCGCTGGTCCTGGCATCCCGAGACCCGGGAGCTGTTCCGCTCGGTCGATCCGGAGGTCTGGTCCGCCACCGGAGAGGACCCGGTGCGGCTGCTCGGCGAGGTGCCGCCGCAGCGGCTGCTCGCCCTCGCCGCCGACCGCCGGTTCCTCCGGCGCCTCCAGGACGCCGCCGACGACCTCCGGGACTACCTCCTCGGCGAGCGCTGGTACCAGCGCGCCCAGCAGGACAGACTCCAGCAGGAGGGCACCGAGCTCCCGTCCGCCATCGCCTACTTCTCGCCCGAGTTCGGGATCACCGCGGCCCTGCCGCAGTACTCGGGCGGCCTCGGCATCCTCGCCGGGGACCACCTCAAATCCGCCAGCGACCTCGGCGTGCCGGTGATCGGGGTCGGCCTCCTCTACCGGCACGGCTACTTCCGGCAGTCCCTCTCCCGGGACGGCTGGCAGCAGGAGCGCTACCCCGTCCTCGACCCCGACGAGCTCGCCGTCTCCCTGGTCCGGGAGCCGGACGGCAGCCCCTGCACGGTCTCCCTCGCCCTGCCCGGCGGCAGCCGGCTCACCGCCCAGCTGTGGCGGGCCCAGGTCGGGCGGGTCCCGCTGCTGCTGCTCGACTCCGACGTGGACTCCAACGCCGCCACCGAACGGGACGTCACCGACCGCCTGTACGGCGGCGGCAGCGGCCACCGGCTGCTCCAGGAGATGCTCCTCGGCATCGGCGGGGTCCGCGCGGTCCGCGCGTACTGCAGGCTCACCGGCCATCCGGCCCCCGAGGTCTTCCACACCAACGAGGGGCACGCCGGCTTCCTCGGCGTGGAGCGGATCCGGGAGCTGGTCGCCGACCGCGGTCTGGAGACCGGGGCCGCGCTGGAAGCGGTCCGGGCCGGCACCGTGTTCACCACCCACACCCCGGTCCCGGCCGGCATCGACCGGTTCGACCGGGAGCTGGTGCGGCGTCACTTCTCCGGGGACGCCGCGCTGGAGGGCGTCCCGGTGGAGGAGGTGCTCGCCCTCGGCGAGGAGACCTGGGAGGGCGGCGACCCCGAGCTCTTCAACATGGCCGCGATGGGCCTGCGGCTCGCCCAGCGCGCCAACGGCGTCAGCACCCTCCACGGGAAGGTCAGCCGGGCGATGTTCGGCGGACTGTGGCCCGGGTTCGACCCCGAGGAGGTGCCGATCACCTCCATCACCAACGGCGTCCACGCCCCGACCTGGATCGACCCGGCCGTGGTGCGGCTGGGCGCCCGCGAGATCGGCGCCGAGCGCGCCGAGGAGGCGATGGTCGTCGGCGGGGAGCGCAGCTGGCGGGAGATCGAGGGGATCCACGACGAGGACGTCTGGCGGCTGCGCGGTCGGCTGCGGGCCCAGCTGGTCGAGGAGGCCCGCCGGCGGCTCCGCGTCTCCTGGCACCAGCGGGGGGCCGGGGATGCCGAGTTGGGCTGGATCGACTCGGCGCTCGACCCGGAGGTGCTGACCATCGGCTTCGCCCGCCGGGTCCCCTCGTACAAGCGGCTGACGCTGATGCTGCGGGACCCGGCGCGGCTGCGGAAGCTGCTGCTCCACCCCGAGCGGCCGGTGCAGATCGTCGTCGCCGGGAAGGCGCATCCGGCGGACGACGGGGGGAAGCGGCTGATCCAGGAGATGGTCCGGTTCGCCGACGATCCCGAGCTGCGGCACCGCATCGTCTTCCTCCCCGACTACGACATGGACATGGCCTCGCGGCTCTACCCGGGGTGCGACGTCTGGCTGAACAACCCCCTCCGCCCGCTGGAGGCCTGCGGCACCTCGGGGATGAAGGCGGCGCTCAACGGCTGCCTCAACCTCTCGGTGCTGGACGGCTGGTGGGACGAGTGGTTCGACGGCCAGAACGGCTGGGCCATCCCGACCGCCGAGGGCACCGGCCTGGGCGGGGCGCTGGGCCCGGACGGGGCCGGCGGCAACGGCATCGACGTCGGCTCCGCGGGCGGCGAGGACGGCCTCGACCCCGAGCGGCGGGACGACCTGGAGGCGGCCGCGCTCTACGACCTGGTCGAGGACCAGGTCGCCAGGCGGTTCTACGACCGGGGAGCGGACGGCCTGCCGGGGCGCTGGATCGAGATGGTCCGGCACACCCTGGTCACCCTCGGCCCCAAGGTGCTGGCCGGCCGGATGGTCCGCGAGTACGTCGACCGGCTGTACGCTCCGGCGGCGCGGTCGCAGCGGGCGCTCGCCGCCGAGCGGTACGCCGGGGCGGGCGAGCTGGCCGCGTGGAAGGCGCGGGTGCGGGCGGCCTGGCCGGGGGTGCGGGTCGACCATGTGGAGTCGGCGGGCGGCTCGGACTCGCCGGAGCTGGGGAGTTCGCTGCCGCTGCGGGTGCGGGTCAGCCTCGCCGGGCTGACGCCCGGGGACGTGGACGTGCAGGTGGTCGCCGGGCGGGTGGACGAGTCCGACCGGATCAAGGACGGCGCGGTCGTCTCGCTCAAGCCGGCGGCCGAGCGGCCGGACCTGGACGGGCGCTGCCTGTACGAGGGCCCGCTGGAGCTGAACCGGACCGGGCCGTTCGGCTACACCGTCCGGATCCTCCCTTCGCATCCGGCGCTGGCGTCGCCGGCGGAGCTGGGTCTTGTGGCGTTCCCGCCGGAGACGGAGGGGATGTCGGAGGGGGTGTTGCGGTAGCGGATAGTGGGCGCGTCACGGGCGGCAACGCTCCGTCCGTGCGCGTCTGCGAGGCCGCGGACGGCGGGCCGCGCAGTTCGCCGCGCCCCTGATTCGCGCCCCGGAGGGGCAGGTCAGGGGCGCGGGGAACGGCCCGGGCAACCGACTACGGCGCCGCAGACGCCGACGTGCCGTCGGTCGCCGCCCGTCAGCGGACCAGGCAGGGCCGCTTGGAGTCGAACTCCCAGTCGGGGACGAGGAACCGCATCGCCGCCGCGTCGTCCCGCGCGCCCAGCGCCTTCGCGTGGTACAGCTCCTCCGCCTCGGCCAGCCGCTC
The DNA here is from genome assembly GCF_000744815.1 of Phaeacidiphilus oryzae TH49. Classification (NCBI taxonomy): domain Bacteria; kingdom Bacillati; phylum Actinomycetota; class Actinomycetes; order Kitasatosporales; family Streptomycetaceae; genus Phaeacidiphilus; species Phaeacidiphilus oryzae. Next base: position 2,502,684 of record NZ_JQMQ01000005.1, on the reverse strand, counting down.
CTCGTCGAGGGTGAGGCCCAGCCCCGGCCGGTCCGCGGGGACGGCGACCTCGCCGCCGCGGATCTCCGGCGGAGCCGTGGTCAGGCGCTCAGCGCCCTCCTGCCAGATCCAGTGGGTGTCCAGGGCGTTGTACGCCCCCGGCACGGCCGCCCCGCAGTGGGCCATCATCGCCAGCGAGACGTCGAAGTGGTTGTTGGAGTGGCAACCCCAGGTCAGCCCGAGGGAGTTGCACAGCTGGGCGACCCGGACCGAGCCCTGCATGGTCCAGAAGTGCGGGTCGGCGAGCGGGATGCTGACGGACTGCAGGGCCAGCGCGTGGGTCAGCTGGCGCCAGTCGGTGGCGATCATGTTGGTGGCGGTCGGCAGCCCGGTCGCCCGCCGGAACTCGGCGAGGATCTCCCGGCCCGAGTAGCCGTCCTCGGCGCCGCAGGGGTCCTCGGCGTAGGCGAGGACGCCGAGCAGCGGCCGGCACAGCTCGACCGCCTCGGCGAGCGACCAGGCGCCGTTCGGGTCGAGGGTGATCCGGGCCTCGGGGAAGCGCTCCTTGAGCGCCCGGACGGCCCGGACCTCCTCCGCGCCCGGCAGCACCCCGCCCTTGAGCTTGAAGTCGCGGAAGCCGTAGCGCTGTTCGGCGGCCTCGGCGAGACGGACCACCGCCTCGGGGGTGAGCGCCCTCTCGCGGCGGATCCGGTGCCAGAGGTCGGCCGCCGCCGGCTCGCGGAGGTAGGGGAGATCGGTCCGGTCGGGGTCGCCGACGTAGAAGAGGTAGCCGAGGACGCGGACCGACTCGCGCTGCTGGCCGTCCCCGAGGAGCGCGGCCACCGGCACCTCCAGGTGCTGCCCGAGGAGGTCGAGCAGCGCGGACTCGACGGCGGTGACGGCGTGCACGGTGGTGCGGAGGTCGAAGGTCTGGGCGCCGCGGCCGCCGGCGTCCCGGTCGCCGAAGCGCTCGCCGATCCGCCGGAGCACCTGCTTGTAGTCGCCCAGGCGGGAGCCGATGATCAGCGGCTCGGCGTCCCGCAGGGTCCGGGTGATCGCCTCACCGCCGGGGACCTCGCCGAGGCCGGTCCGGCCCTCGGAGTCCCGGGCGACCACGATGTTGCGGGTGAAGTACGGCCCGTGCGCACCGGAGAGGTTGAGCAGCATCGAGTCGTGCCCGGCGACGGGATGGACGGAGAACTCGGTGACGGTGGGCTGCTTGGCGGTGCCGGCCACGGGGTGGTCCTTTCCGGGGGTGGTGCGCGGACGGAGGGGCGGAGACCACGCTGTACATATATGTGTACGCAGGCTATGTACGTAGACGTGCATGGTCAAGACGGTGCCGACCGGCGGCCTCCCCCCCACACCGCACCCGGAGGCCGCCGCTGCCCGGTCCGCCGGGCCGGTCAGGCCACCAGGCTCTCCCGCCAGGCGCGATGGAGGCGGGCGAACCGGCCGCCGCGGTCCGAGATCAGCTCGGCCGGGGTGCCGTCCTCGATGATCCGGCCGTCGGCCATCACCAGCACCCGGTCCGCGATCTCCACCGTGGAGAGCCGGTGGGCGATGATCACCGCCGTGCGGCCGGCCAGCACCGTGCGCATCGCGGACTGGACCGCGCGCTCCCCGGGGATGTCCAGCGAGGAGGTCGCCTCGTCCAGGACCAGCACCGCAGGGTCGGCGAGCAGCGCCCGGGCGAAGGAGACCAGCTGGCGCTGGCCCGCCGAGATGCGGCCGCCGCGCTTGCGGACGTCCGTGTCGTACCCCTCCGGAAGGGCCTCGACGAACTCGTGGGCGCCGATCGCCGCGGCCGCCGCGACGACCTCCTCGCGGGTCGCGCCGGGCCGGCCGACCGCGATGTTGTCCGCGATGGTGCCGGAGAAGAGGAAGGACTCCTGGGTCACCATCACCACCCCGCGGCGGAGTTCGGCGGTCTCCAGGCGGCGGAGGTCGACGCCGTCCAGCAGGACCCGGCCCTCGACCGGGTCGTAGAACCGGGTGAGGAGCTTGGCCAGGGTGGACTTCCCGGCCCCCGTCGCGCCCACCACCGCGACCGTCTGGCCGGCCGGGATCCGCAGGTCGAAGCGGGGGAGTACGGGGGTCTCGCGGGAGCCCGCGTCGTAGGAGAAGGAGACGTCGGTGAAGAGGAGCTCGCGGCCGGGCGCCGAGCCCTCCGCGCGGGCCGGGAGCGAGAGCGGGCGCTCCGGCTCCGGCACGGTCGGCTCCTCGGCCAGCAGGTCCGCGATCTTCTCCAGCGCGGCGGAGGCCGACTGGTACGCGTTGAGGAACATCGCCAGATGGTCCAGCGGGTCGTACAGCCGCCGGATGTACAGCACGAACGCGGTCAGCGTGCCGAGCTCGAGCGAGCCGTGGACCACCCGCACGGCGCCCCAGACCAGGATGCCGGTGACGGTGAGGTTGCCCAGCAGCCGGACGGCCGGCGAGTAGACCGCGAAGGCCACCATGGAGTCCGAGTTGGCCTTGGCGTAGGCCTCGTTGAGCTCCTTGAACTCGCTCTCGTTCGGCCGCTCGCGGCGGAAGGCCTGGACGGCGCGGATGCCGTTCATGGTCTCCACGTACTTGACGATCACCCGGGCCACCGCGACCCGGCTGCGCCGGTAGACGGTCCGGGTGTAGCGGCGGAACCAGCGGGTGGCGAACCACAGCGGAAGGAAGGAGGCCAGCGTGACCAGGCCGAGCCGCCAGTCCAGGAAGACCAGCAGGACCGCCGTGTAACCGACCGTCAGGACCACCGTGACCAGGCCGTCCAGGCCCATGTCCAGCAGGGTCTGCAGGGAGTCCAGGTCGCTGGTGGAGCGGGAGATCAGCCGGCCGGAGGTGTAGTGCTCGTGGAAGTCCAGGCTGAGCCGCTGGGCGTGCCGGAAGATCCGGGCCCGCAGGTCGATCATCACGTCCTGGGAGACCCGGCCGGAGAGCCGCATGAAGGACATCTTCAGCAGCCCGCTGCCGACCCCGCAGGCGACGTACGCGGTGGCGGTGGCGATCAGCGGCAGGTAGTCGCCGTGCCGGATCAGCGCGGGCAGCGCCCAGTCGATGCCCAGCGAGACCAGCAGCGGACCGGCGAGCGCGGCGGCCTCCTCGATCAGGACGAGGACCACCGCCCAGGTCACCGCCCGGCGGTGCGGGCCGATCAGTGAGCGAAGCAGAGCCCCGGCGAGGCCGCGCCGCTTGGGGACGTCCTGGTCCTCCCAGGCCTTGTTGGTCGCGGTGGCGACGGCGGTCGACATCGGTCAGGACTCCTGGTCGGCGAGGGAGGTGAGGGGGTCGGGGGCGTCGGAGGAGCCGGGGGCGTCGCGGGAGTCGGGAGCGTCGGGGGAGGACGGGCGGCCGGACTCCGGCGTGGTGATCAGGGTGCGGTAGGCCGCCGAGGAGGCCAGCAGCTCGGTGTGGGTGCCGACCGCGGTGATCCGCCCGTCCTCCAGCAGTGCCACCCGGTCCGCCAGCTGCACGGTGGACGGGCGGTGGGCGACCACCAGCGCCGTGGTGGTGGCCAGCACCTGCCGCAGCGCCTCCTCGACCAGCGCCTCGGTATGGACGTCCAGCGCGGACAACGGGTCGTCGAGGACCAGGAACTCCGGGGCGCCGACGACCGCCCGGGCCAGCGCGAGCCGCTGCCGCTGCCCGCCGGAGAGGCTCAGCCCCTGCTCGCCGACCTGGGTGTCCAGACCCTCAGGCAGCTCGTCCACGAAGTCCGCCTGGGCGATCCGCAGGGCTCTGCGGACCGCCTTCTCGTCCGGGTCGGCGGCGCCCATCGCGACGTTGTCCCGGACGCTGGCGGAGAAGAGAACCGGGTCCTCGAAGGCCACCGAGACCAGCTCGCGCAGCCGGGTCGGCGGCAGCGCTCGGACGTCCGCGCCGTGCACGGTGATCCGGCCCCGGGTGGGGTCGTAGAGCCGCGGGATCAGCGAGGTGAGCGTGGTCTTGCCGGAGCCGGTCGCGCCGACCAGGGCCATCGTCTCGCCGGGGCGGATCTCCAGGTCGACGTCGCGCAGCAGGTCCGCGCTGTCCGGCGGGGCGTCGGGGTAGCGGAAGCCGACGCCGTGGAAGGCGAGGACGCCCCGCCGGGCGCCGGCGGTGGAGGCGTCGCCGCCGGTCTCCTGGTAGGCCTCGTCCTCGCTGAACGGCTCGGGTTCGTCCAGCACCTCGAAGTAGCGGGTGGCCGCCGAGGCGGCGTCGTTCGCCTGGGCGATCAGCCAGCCGATCGACTCCACCGGCCAGCGCAGCGCCATCACCGTGGAGAAGTACGCCACCAGCGTCCCGGTGGTGAGCGCACCGTGGGCGACCTGGGCGACGCCGATCGCCAGCGCGACGCCGATCGCGGTCTCCGGCAGCACCACGATCACGCACCAGATGGAGGCGATCAGCCGGACCTTCCACAGCTCCGTCCGGCGCAGCCGCTCGGCCTGGGCGAGGAACCGGCGGGCCATCGTGCGGTGCCGGCCGAAGGCCTTCAGGACGCGGATGCCGAGCACCGACTCCTCGGTGAGGGTGGCCAGATCGCCGACCTGGTCCTGGGAGCGCCGGGTGGCCACCCGGTACTTGGTCTCGAAGACCGCGGACAGCCACACCAGCGGGATCGCGAACGCGGTGGTGACCAGGCCCAGCGGCCAGGCCAGCGCGAGCAGCACGGCGATCCCGATCAGGAAGGTGGTGCCGTTCACGAAGAGGAAGATCAGCCCGAAGGCGAGGAACTGACGGATCGTCGCCAGGTCGCTGATCGCCCGGGAGAGCAACTGCCCGGACGGCCACTTGTCGTGGAAGGCGACCGGCAGCCGCTGCAGCTTGGCGTAGAGGTCCTGCCGCATGGTCGCCTCGACCCGCGGCAGCGCGCGGGCGGTCAGGTGCCGGCGGAGGCCGAACAACGCGGCCTCCGCCACCCCGAGGCCCAGCACCAGCAGGGCGGGCAGCAGCAGCCCGTGGAGGGAGTCGCGGCCGGCGTGCGCGATCGGCCCGTCGATCAGCTGCTTCAGCACCAGCGGGACGACCAGTCCGGCGGCCGAGGCGAGGAGCGCGGCGGTGCCGGAGCCGAGGATCCGGGATCTGGCCGGCCGGGCGTACGGCGCGAGCCTGCGCAACGCGCTTACCGTGCCCGGGCGTTGCTCCGGCGTGAGGCCGTGGCCGACTACGGCGGCCGGTCGTCCTTCCTCGCTCTGGGCATCTCCCCCGTCCCTCCCCTCTGAGGCCGGTTCTCCTGCGGGCGGCGGCGTCTGCGTAAGAGAGGACATCGTTGGTGAGCGTACGACCGGGGTCTGACAGTCACCACAGAATTTCCCGGGGCGGAGCTGTTCGACCGGACGTCGTCCGGAGTTCACCCGCCTTCACACCGGCGCTCCTACCGTGACGGGCGTGGCTGACGAAGACGTGAAGGACGCGAAGGGCGCGCAGGGCGCGGGGGACGGGTCGGTCGCGGACCGGCGGTCCGCGCTGAGGCTGGCGGGCGGGCTGCTCGTCGCGGGGGCCGGCGGGGCCGCGGCGGTCGCCGCGGGCGCCGGCCCGGCACAGGCGGCGGCGCCGCGGAGCCCGCTGCTGCTGACCCGGCCGGAGGCGCTCGGCGCCCCGCCGGTGGAGGGCCTCCATCTGACCTTCGGCCAGGACCCGGCCCGGGAGATGACCGCCTCCTGGTCGACGGACGGCCCGGTCCGCCGGCCCAGGGTGCGGTACGGCTCCGCGGAGGGCGGGTTCGGCCGTACCGTCGCCGCCGAGACGGTGACCTACACGGACGGCGCCAGCGGCCGCACGGTCCACCTCCACCACGCCCGGCTGACCGGGCTCAGCCCGGACACCTACTACACCTATGCGGCGCTCCACGACGGCGGCCGGGCCGACGCCGGCACCTTCCGCACCGCGCCGACCGGCCGCCGGCCGTTCACCTTCACCAGCTTCGGCGACCAGTCGGTGCCCAACACCACCTGGAAGTCCAACGGCAGCGGCGGCTGGAGCGCCACCGACACCGCCATCGGCTCGCCCGCCTCGGCCGACATCGTGGCCGGGATCGAGCAGGTGGACCCGCTCTTCCACCTCCTCAACGGCGACCTCTGCTACGCCAACCTGGACGCCGACCGGCTGCGCACCTGGCAGGCCTTCCACGCCAACAACTCCCGCTCGGCCCGCTTCCGCCCGTGGATGCCGGCGGCCGGCAACCACGAGGACGAGAAGGGCAACGGCCCGATCGGCTACGCCGGCTACCAGGCCCGGTTCGCCCTCCCGGGGAACGGCTCGACCGCCCCCGAGCTGGCCGGCCTCTGGTACTCCTTCACCGTCGGCCCGGTCCACGTGGTGGTGCTGCAGAACGACGACGTGGCCCTCCAGGACGCCGGCGACTCCTACGTCCACGGGTACAGCGGCGGCGCCCAGCGCGCCTGGCTGGAGCGCGACCTGAAGGCGGCCCGGGCCGACCGCTCGATCGACTGGGTGGTCGTCTGCATGCACCAGGTGGTGATCTCCTCCGCCGACTTCAACGGCGCGGACCTGGGGGTGCGTCAGCAGTGGGGCCCGCTCTTCGACCGGTACGGGGTGGACCTGGTGGTCTGCGGCCACGAGCACCACTACGAGCGCTCGCTGCCGGTGCGGGGCGTGGTCAGGGGCAGCGAGACCCTCACCCCCGACCCGGTCTCCACCGCCACCGACGTGATGGACACCGGCAAGGGCACCGTCCACATGGTCCTCGGCGGGGGCGGCACCAACGCGCCCAGCAACCAGACCCTCTTCTCCCCGGCCAAGGCGAAGGTGATCACCTCGGTGGGCCCGGTCGGCGCCAACGGCAAGCGCCCGTCGGTCTTCACCTACGAGGACGCCCCGTGGGTCGGCGTCCGCGACGCGGACCACTCCTACGGCTTCGCCGCGTTCACCCTCGACCCCGGGGTGCGGCCGGGGGACACCACTCGGCTGCACGTCACCTACTACACGGTGGCCCAGCCGGACGGGGCGATCGCCCCGCTGGAGACCTTCGTCCTCCAGCGCCGCCGCAGCGACGGCTGAGAGGCCGCCGACCGCCTGCGGCGCGGTCGCGGGCCCGGCCCGCTACGAGCCCGCGGGCGTCTGGGGCAGGGTCACCAGGGTCCTGCCGGTGGCGTCCAGGACGGTCAGGGAGCTGATGTCGGACGGGCTGATGGACGTGGACGCCGGGACCGTCGCCGACGAGGAGTAGCCCGAGCCCCAGGTCCCCGCCGTCTCGGTGCCGCCCTCGCGGGAGTGGACCACCATGTGGCAGGTGGTGCCCGCGGGGAGGCCGTTGAGGGTGAGCTTCATCCAGGTGCCCCATGCCTCGGGGGAGAGCGCGGCGGTCGCGGAGACGTGGGTGCTCGGGTCGGTGCCGGTGAGGGTCGCGGTGACCCGTCCGCCGGCCTGGCCGGGGCTGCCGTTCGAGCCGTGGCCGGCGAGGCCCGCGAAGAGTCCGGCGCCCGCGGCGGCGCCGGCCAGCGCGAGCCCCGCCCCGACCAGGACCCGGCGCGAGGGCCGGGCCGGTCGCCGGTGCTGGCTGGGGCCAGGACCGGGGCCGGGGGTGGCGACGGTGACGGTGCCGGGCCCAGGTCCGGGCCCGGCCGGCTCGGCGGCCGGTGGCGGCGCGGCCGGCCGGGCCGGGGTGTGCAGCGCGCCCGCCGCGGAGGCCGCCTCCGGCAGCTCCTCGAACGGGGTGTGCCTCAGCAGGCCCGGCAGCGGCGCCAGCTGGACGATCTCGGCACGGCAGATCGGGCAGCCGGCGACATGCCGCTCCATCCGCTGCCGCTCCTCCGGGGAGAGCGCTCCGAGGAGGTACGCGCCGAGCGCGACACTCTCCGCGCAGCCGCCCGCCTCGCCGTAGCCGGTGCTCATCGCGACGTCACCCCTTTCTCCTCCAGCACATTGCGCAGCGCCCGCAGCCCGTAGTAGCAGCGGGACTTGACCGTCCCCGGCGGGATGCCGAGCTCCTCGGCGGTCTCGGCCACCGTCCGCCGCAGGTAGTACACGTGGATCAGCGCCTCCCGGTGCTCGGGCCGCAGCCCGCGCAGCGCCTCGGACAGCTGCCAGGCCTCCAGCATCCGGTCGAGCTGCTCGTCGCCGTCGACGACCGGCCGGCCCGGTGCTCCGCCCGGCTCCTCCTCGCCCAGCGGGGTCTCGGTCGGCCGGGCGCTCGCCCGCCGGTACGAGGAGACGATCAGATTGTGCGCCACCGTGTGCAGCCACGGCCCGGCCCGCTCGGTGTCCAGCGAGTCGCGGTGCTGCCAGGCGCGGAGGAAGGTCTCCTGGACGATGTCCTCGGCCCGCTGGTGGTCGCCGCCGACCCGCCGCCGGACATAGCCGAGCAGGACCCGGCCGTGCTGCGCGTAGAGCGCGCACAGGAAGGCCTGGCCGTTGGGTCCTCTGCCGGCGGACTGTTCCACGCCCCTCAGTACGCCGCTCGGTCACTTCGGGTTCAACCCGCCGCGCCGTCGTCTCCTCCGCCGTCCCCGGCCGCCGGGAGCGAACAGAGCAGCAGCGCCGAGCGGGCGGCCAGCGCGATCCTGGCGCCCGCCGGATGGCGGTCGCCGGGCGGCTCGGCCTGGTCCTCCCGCGCGGTGTCGACCAGCAGCTCGTAGCCGTCCGCCCAGCGGGCGTCCGGCAGGGTGAAGCGGGTCTGGTGGGCGGCGGCGTGCAGCAGCAGGAGGAAGGAGCGGTCCCTGACCTCCCGCCCCAGCGGATCGGGCTCGCTCATGTCCCGGCCGGAGAGGAACATCCCGATGGTCCGGCCGGGCGCGAACCAGTCCTCCTCGGTCATCTCGGTCCCGGCGGGGGTGAACCAGGCCAGGTCGCGGAGCCCTCCCGGATGGCTGGGCCGGCCGGAGAAGAAGGCCCGCTGGCGCAGCACCGGATGGTTCCGGCGGAGCCGGACCAGCCGCCGGGTGAGGTCGAGCAGCGCAGCCCACTCCGGGTCCTCGCGCAGCGACCAGTCGATCCAGCCGGTCTCGTTGTCCTGGCAGTAGCCGTTGTTGTTGCCGCCCTGGGTGCGGCCCATCTCGTCGCCGGCCAGCAGCATCGGCACGCCGGTGGCCAGCAGCAGGGTGCTCATCAGGTTGCGCAGCTGGCGGCGCCTGAGCCCGCGCACCGCCGGGTTGCGGGTCTCGCCCTCGGCGCCGTGGTTCCAGGACCGGTTGTCGTCGGTCCCGTCCCGGTTGTCCTCACCGTTCCCCTCGTTGTGCTTGTGGTTGTAGGAGACCAGGTCGCGCAGCGTGAACCCGTCGTGGGCGGTGATGTAGTTGACCGAGGCGTACGGGCGGCGGCCGCCCAGCTGGTAGAGGTCGGAGGAGCCGGAGAGCCGGTAGCCCAGCTCGCGGACGTCCCGGCGGGCGCCCCGCCAGAAGTCCCGCACCCCGTCCCGGAACCGGTCGTTCCACTCCGTCCAGAGCGGCGGGAAGCCGCCCACCCGGTAGCCGCCGGGACCGATGTCCCACGGTTCGGCGATCAGCTTCACCCGGCTGAGCAGCGGGTCCTGCGAGACCGAGGCCATGAAGGGGGTGAGGAAGTCGACCTCGTGCGGCCCGCGGGCCAGCGCCGCCGCCAGGTCGAAGCGGAAGCCGTCCACCCCCATCTCGGCCACCCAGTAGCGGAGGGAGTCGGTGATCAGCCGGAGCACCGGCGGCAGCCGGGCGTCCAGGGTGTTGCCGCAGCCGGTGTAGTCCGCGTAGCCGCGCCGGTCGTGGGGGTTGAGGCGGTAGTAGGCGCCGTTGTCGACGCCGCGGAAGCAGAGCGTCGGGCCGAGCTGGCCGCCCTCCGCGGTGTGGTTGTAGACGACGTCCAGGATCACCTCGATCCCGGCCGCGTGGAGGGTGCGGACCATCCGCTTGAACTCGGTCACCTGCTGCCCGCGGGTGCCGGTGGCCGCGTAGCTCGCGTGCGGGGCGAAATAGCCGATGGTGTTGTAGCCCCAGTAGTTCCGCAGCCCCCGCTCGCTGAGGTGGGGTTCGCTGACGAACTGCTGCACGGGGAGGAGCTCCACCGCGGTCACCCCGAGCCGGGTCAGGTGCTCGACCGCCGCCGGGTGGGCCAGGCCCGCGTACGTGCCGCGGAGTTCCGGCGGGATGTCCGGGTGCCGCTTGGTGAAGCCGCGGACGTGCAGCTCGTAGAGGACGGTGTCGGCCCACGGGGTCTTCGGCCTGCGGTCGTCCGACCAGTCGTCCTCGTCGTGGACCACCACCGACTTGGGGACGAACGGGGCCGAGTCCCGGTCGTCCCGGACGGTGTCCGCGACCTCCTGCTCTGGCCAGTCCCTGACGTGCCCGTACACCTCGGGGGGCAGGGCGAAGTCCCCGTCCACCGCCCGGGCGTAGGGGTCGAGGAGCAGCTTGGCCGGGTTCCAGCGGGCCCCCGTCCAGGGGTCCCAGCGGCCGTGCACCCGGAAGCCGTAGCGGCTGCCCGGGCGCACCCCGGGTATGTGCCCATGCCAGGTCTGGAAGGTCTGCTCGGTCAGCGGGTAGCGGGTCTCCCGGCCCTCCTCGTCGAAGAGGCAGAGCTCGACCTCCTCGGCCCCGGCCGCCCAGAGCGCGAAGTTGGTGCCCGGCCGGCCGTCCGGGCCGAGGTGGTAGCGGGCGCCGAGCGGCTGCCAGCTGCCCGGCCACGGCGGGTCGCCGGGGGCGTACGGGTCCGGCGGCTGGCCGGGCGGCCGGGCGGGGCCGGTGTCGAACTCCGCCGGGGGCACCAGGTGCAGCCGGGGCTGCCCGGTGGGCAGCTGCGGGCGGGCGGGTGGCTGGGGGTGCGGTGGGGGGAGCGGCGGGCTGGACGGCCGCGGCGAGCGGTCGGCCGGGGTCTGTCCGTCGGTGGGTTCGGCACCCTGCCACGCCGTCATCGGTGTCCTCCGCCCGCGGGGGTCCCGTTCCCCGCCTGTGACCTAGTGGTTCCCGCGCTGACGTGTCCTCACCCCCGGGCCGTCGCCGAGCGGTGGCGTGCGGGCCGGAAGCGGGGGCGGAGACGCGGGTGCGGACCCGGGCCGGGAGGGGCGGCGCCCGTCCTCCGGCCTCGCCGGCCGCCCTCCCGTTTCCGTGATTCGTAACAACTCGGTCCCGAACCCTCTCCACGCTTATCCGGCGCCCCCATGCCCGGGAAAGCCGGATATTCTCACTATCACCGCAGCGCAACCGCACTACGCGGGACGCCCCCCGCCGTTCTGGCCGGGCGTCTACTGGCAGCGCGGGCGTCTGCACGAGAATCCTGCACTCAGCCGCAACTGACGCGGTGCGACCGTGCGTTCTAGTAGATGCGTCGCAGCGGGGTCCGGAACCGGGAGGGGAGAGACGGTTGATATCGGCGAAGCTCGTCAAGCGCGGCCTGTTGTCCGCAGTGGTCGGATCGGCGCTCGCGCTCACCGCCGCCTGCGGCGGGAGCAGCAGCGCGAGCACAACATCGGGGGGCAAGCACGCCGCGGCTCCTGAGCGGTCCGCCGCGAAGATCACCGTGCAGCCGGGGGCGGGTGCGAAGGGGGTGGACACCAGCGGCGCGGTCAAGCTCGCGGTCGCCTCCGGGAAGTTCACCAAGGTCGCGGTGACCGCGCCGGACGGCACCGCGGTGCCCGGTGCCCTCTCCGCGGACAAGGCCTCCTGGACGCCCAGCGGCACCCTGCGCACCGCCACCAAGTACACCGTCTCGGCCACGGCGGTGGACGCCAAGGGGCTGGCCGCCAGCACCAGCACCAGCTTCACCACGCTGAAGCCGAGCCGTACCAACGTGGCGTACTTCAACATCAACCCGAACCAGACCTACGGCGTCGGCATCGAGGTCTCGCTCAACTTCAAGTACCCGGTGGACGACGAGAGCAAGGTCGGCAAGGCGATCACGGTGACCGCCTCCAACGGCGTCCCGGTGGTCGGCCACTGGTTCAACGACCAGCGCCTGGACTTCCGTCCGGAGAACTACTGGCAGCCCGGCACCAAGGGCACCCTCCACCTGAGGCTGGACGGGGTGAAGACCTCCAGCGGCACCTACGGCCAGCAGTACAAGGACGTCTCCTTCTCGATCGGCCGCAGCCAGGTCAGCGTCGCCGACGACCACACCAAGACGGTGAAGGTCTACCGGGGAGGCAAGCTGATCCGCACCCTGCCGGCCAGCCTCGGCGCCCCCGGGCACACCACGTACAACGGCAAGATGGTCATCATGGAGCAGGACCGGACCGTCAACATGGACTCCAGGACGGTCGGCCTGGGCAACGCCTACAACATCCCGGACGTCCCGCACGCCCAGCGGCTGACCCCGTCCGGCACCTTCATCCACGGCAACTACTGGCGGCCGCTCTCCGTCTTCGGCAGCGAGGACACCAGCCACGGCTGCGTCGGCCTCCACGACGTGCAGGGCGGCGGCGACCCGTCCACCCCGGCGGCCTGGTTCTACAACAGCTCGCTGATCGGCGACGTGGTCCAGGTCGTCCACTCGCCGGACAAGACCGTGGCCCCGGACAACGGCTGGAACGGCTGGAACATGTCCTGGTCGGAGTGGACCTCGGGCAGCTGACGACTGACGTAGCATCAGCCCGGTGTGGCCCGGCTCTCCTGGGGGGAGCCGGGCCACACCCGTTACTGTGCGAGCCATGACCGATGACAGCTCGCAGCAGCGCTTCCTGCAGTTCGACGTCGAGGACGGGATCGGCACGATCCGCCTCGACCGCCCCCCGATGAACGCCCTCAACAGCGTCCTCCAGGACGAGCTGAAGGCCCTCGCCGAGGAGATCACCGGCCGCCCGGACATCCGCGCGGTGGTGCTCTGGGGCGGCGAGAAGGTGTTCGCCGCGGGGGCGGACATCAAGGAGATGCGGGACATGTCGTACACCGACATGGTCGAGCGCGCCGGGGCGCTCCAGGCCTCGTTCACCGCGGTGGCCCGGATCCCCAAGCCGGTGGTCGCCGCGGTGACCGGCTACGCGCTGGGCGGCGGCTGCGAGTTGGCGCTCTGCGCGGACATCCGGATCGCCGCCGACGACGCCAGGCTGGGCCAGCCGGAGATCCTCCTCGGGCTGATCCCGGGCGCCGGCGGCACCCAGCGGCTGACCCGGCTGATCGGCCCCTCCAAGGCCAAGGACCTGATCTACACCGGCCGCCAGGTGAAGGCCGAGGAGGCGCTGCGGATCGGCCTGGTCGACCAGGTCGTCCCGGCGGCGGAGGTCTATCGGACGGCGCACGCGTACGCGGCGCGCCTGGCCGCCGGGCCGGCGTACGCCCTCCGCGCGGCCAAGGAGGCCATCGACCGCGGCCTGGACGCCGACCTGGAGACCGGACTGGCCATCGAGCGCAACCACTTCGCCGGACTGTTCGCCACCGAGGACCGTGAGATCGGCATGCGCTCCTTCGTCGAGGAGGGTCCCGGGAAGGCCAAGTTCCGCTGATCCATCGGGGCCGGAACCGTGACCGAGCGTCGATCGACCGTCGACGATCCGCCACGCACGTGCAGCCGCCCGTGCACTCGAACGGGCGGCTGCACGTGCTCTCCTAACGGTTCGTCAACTTGCCGTGAAGACACACGGCATATGCCACGTGAGTGGGTGATCCTTTTGGATTTCGCTCCCCCGGGGCCCCGGAAACCGGCCATGATAGGAGCATGGCGGGCCGGGGCGAAGCGGAGCAGCAGCGTTACCTGGCCTCCGGCGCAGTGGCCGGAGGCGTATGCCCGCCGGAGGTCGCAAGGGAGGTCGCGGTGGGCATGGCGATCGCCTGGCGGACCGCGCCTCCGGCGGTCTTCAACGGGGACGGCCCGTGTGTGGGCGAGGTCCATCTCGCCGCCCGGCCGGAGTCCTCGGCCACCGCGCGCGGGATCACCCTGGAGGCGCTGGAGTCCTGGGGGCTGCTGAAGTCGCACGGCGAGGTCGCCGAGCAGCTCGTCGGCGAGCTGGTGGCGAACGCGGTCCGGCACACCGGCGGACGCTTCCTGGTGCTCAGCCTGTCCCGCCGGCTCGGCTGGCTGCGGATGGAGGTCCGGGACCCGTCCAGGGCGCTGCCCTGCCTGATCAAGCCGGAACCGGTGGACGAGGCCGGCCGCGGTTTATTCCTGGTCGACCAGCTCTCCGACCGCTGGGGCGCGGACCTGCTGCAGCGCGGCAAGGGCGTCTGGTTCGAACTGCGGGTGCGCGAACCGCGCCCGCGCCGCGAACTGCCGTAGCGGTACCGGCGGCTACGCGGTCTCGCGGCGGCGGGACATCGCCAGATAGCCGACGAAGGCGACGATCGCCACCGTCCAGGCCGCCGTCGTCGCGCCGAGGCCGAAGGCCAGCCCGCCGCGCGCCTTGGAGACCGCCATCCAGTCCGCCAGCGAGGCGCCCAGCGGCCGCGTCACCACATACGCGAACCAGAAGGCGAAGACGGCGTTCAGCCGGAAGACCCCGTACCCGAGGGCCGGAACCACGATCACCACCGCGAACAGCACCGCGGAGGCCAGGTACCCCAGCCCCAGGGTGTACGCGGTGAGGTCCCCCGCCGCCGTCCCCAGGGCGAACGTGCACAGCACCGTGAGCCAGTACCAGACCTCGCGGCGCCCGGAGACCACGCTGTGGATCGACAGCGTCCCCTCGGTCCACCGCCACAGCCCCAGCACCACCGCGAGCGCGACCGCGAAGAACGGCGTCGACACCTGGTAGGGCACCCCCAGCACGACATGGAGGACGTCCGCCGCCATCGTGCCGAAGACGCTGACCATGACCACCGCGAACCAGTAGGTCACGGCCCGGTACCGGCGCGACCGGAACTGCACGGCCAGCGCCGCCACGAAGGCGAGGAAGCCGAGGCCGACCGCGACGAAGGGGTTGAGGACATGGTTCAGATAGTCCGAGAGGACCTCGCCCATGCCGGTGGTCAGCACCTTGGTGACCCAGAACGCGGGTGTCACCTCGGGCACCTTCACCGCGCCGCCCGCCGCCCTCGTCCCCCGGTGGCGCGGGTGCCCCGGCGCCTCCGTCTCCTGCCGCACCTGCCCGATCGTCATGGCGCGGGATGCTGCCACACCAACCTTGGTCCGACGGCCCGGAGTTCACGTGTGACTCTTACCCCACCGCTACCTTCCGGCCGACGCGTACGGCGGGGCCCCCGGTGGATCACCACCGGGGGCCCCGCCGTTCTGCGCGTCGGCTGCTGTCTCCTCTGGTCAGGCCTTGCGGCGGGCCCGGAGTCGGCGGCCGGCCAGGGCCAGGCCGCCGGCGGCGGTCAGCGCGCCGGAGGCCCACAGCAGAGCGCCGAAGTGCTCGTCGGCGCCGGTGTGGGCGAGCAGCCCGGAGAGGCCGGCGGTGGCCGGCGCACCGGGACCGGTGACCGTCACCCGCACGACGCAGCTGCCGCTCATCGAACCGGCCGGGCAGTTGGACCCGGGCGAGACGATGACGTCCTTGAGCGTCTCGGGCCCGTGGTACGGCGAGTCGATCCGCACCCGGTAGGTGAAGCTGCCGTGCTGGCCCGAGGCGAGCTGCCCGGTCCAGACGATCGCCTGGGCGGCGGCGTCGAAGTGGACGTCACCGGTGGTGGCGTGCAGCGAGCCGGCCACCAGCCGACCGCCCGACAGGGTGCCGCTCAGGTCGTCGGTGAGGACGGGGAGCTCGCCGGCCGGGAAGCGGTCCACCCCGGTGTTGCCGAAGGCCACCGTGTAGGTGATGGTCTCGCCCGGACGCACGGTGGTGCGGTCGGCGTGCTTGGCGACCACGAACCGGAAGGCCGGCTCGTCGGCGTCCACATAGCAGCTGTCCGTGACCGGGTCCACCTTGCAGGCGGTGATCTGCCCGTTGGCCGGGTCGACGGTGGCACCGGGCTCGGTGGCGGCCCGCGGTGCGGCCGCCCTCGGGGCGGCGGCGAGCGGCATGGACCTGAGGCCGGCGGCCGGCAGTGCCCGCGTCGAGGCGGCCAGTGCCGGAAGCGGGTGGCTCAGGTCGGTGCCGCCGTGATGCGGGAAGAGGGCGCGGACGATGTTGGTCAGCTCGCGCTGGCCCGCGTGGAGTCCCTCGGCACGGATCGAGAGGTGGATGGTGACGGTGTGGCCGGCCGGCAGGTCACCGCGCCAGACCACGTACGGCAGGTGGGTGCTGATCGAGCCGGTGCTCGCGGTCGCGTCCGCGTCGTAGATCGAGTTCGAGTCGGCCACGATCTGCGAGAGGTCGTCCTCCAGGGACGCCTGGTAGGCGCCGGTGAAGTCGAACGTGCCGGTGTTGTGGGCGGTGATGGTGTAGTGGATGACGTCGTTGGGCACCACGTCGTCCCGGTCCTCCCGCTTGTCGACCACCCAGCGGGGCGAGTTGAGGTGCACCGAGCAGCCGGGGGCGGTGCCCACCGAGCAGTTGCTGTGCGGCACCGTCACCGCGTCGTCGATCCGCAGGTTCCCGCGGTCGGGGTTGTCCGCGGTGACGCTGTAGGTGAGGGTGACGGTCGCGCCCGGCGCGATGTCACCGGTCCAGGTCAGCCGGGGACGGTGGAAGGAGACGGTCCCCGAGGTGGCCCTCGCGTCGTTGTCGTAGCGCGCGTCGTCGAAGGTGCCGGTGAGGTCGTCGGTGGCGACCACGTGCCGCAGTGGGGCGGCGCCGGTGTCGGTCAGCGTGATCGTGTAGTGGACGCGCTGTCCCGGCAGGTAGTACGGCCGGTCGGCCTGCTTGTGGACGCGCAGCCCCGGCGTGCGCGGGGTGGGCACGGGGATGTGCACCCGGCACTCGTCGTCCATGGACCCGGCCGCGCAGTTGGAGTGCGGCGCGACGACCACGTTGTCCAGGCTGAGGTCGGCGGTGTCGGGGTTGTGCACCCGCACCCGGTAGGTGAAGTCGATCTGCTCGGCGGGCTGGATCTGCCCGCGCCAGACGATCTCCTGGCCCGCCGCGTGGTACGAGGCGCTGCCGACGGAGGCGGAGAGCGAACCGGGGATCAGGTCGGCGTCGTCCAGCACCTGCGCGAGGTGGTCGGTGACCACCGGCAGCTGCCCGGCCGGGAACGGAACCGCCCCCGTGTTGGTGAACGCCACCCGGTAGGTGACCACCTGGCCCTGGAAGGCGACGGTGCGGTCGGCGCTCTTGTGCACATGCAGGTGCGGCTGGAGCGGCGGCGGCGAGGTGGGCGGCGGAGTGCCCGGGTTGCAGGCTCCGCATCCGGAGGGGACCGGCGGGACCGTCGGCGGCGCGAGGGTGGGCGCCGGAAGGGGCGGCAGTGGCACGGTGGGGCAGCCGGCGGTGCAGCCGGAGGCCGGCACCGGGACCGGCATCGGCACCGGCGCGGCGGCGCCGCAGCCGGGTCCGCAGCGCAGCGCCCGGTGGGCGGCGGTGTCGCCGGCGACCTGGTGCGCCGTCGCCGGGCGGGTGTGACCGAGGTGGCCCCCGGTGGCGGCCAGGGCCGGCATCGCGGCCCCGGTCATCGCGAGCGCGCCGCCGACGACGGCGGCGACGATCGAAAGCCGGCGGCGCTGCCGGGGGGCAGGCATGCCAGCTCGTTCTCGAGGCCTCCCGGCCCGAGGGATTCTCGTCATTCCTCATCCTCCGAGGTGGGTGGTGACACCCCGGATGATGGGCACCGAAAGGTCATGGGCCGGGCACAACATGAAGGTTAAGTGAAAAATCCCCCTGTTCGGCCTAGCCCGGAGGGCCCATGCGCCGCCGCCGCGACCGGCTCAGCACTCGATGACGTTGACCGCGAGGCCGCCCCGCGAGGTCTCCTTGTACTTGACCTTCATGTCGGCGCCGGTCTCCTTCATGGTCTTGATCGCCTTGTCCAGGGAGACCGTGTGCCGGCCGTCGCCGCGCAGTGACATCCGGGCGGCGGTGACCGCCTTCACGGCCGCCATCCCGTTCCGCTCGATGCACGGGATCTGGACCAGGCCGCCGACCGGGTCGCAGGTCAGGCCGAGGTTGTGCTCGATGCCGATCTCGGCCGCGTTCTCCACCTGCTCCGGCGTCCCGCCGAGGACCTCGGCGAGACCGCCGGCCGCCATGGAGCAGGCCGAGCCGACCTCCCCCTGGCAGCCGACCTCGGCGCCGGAGATCGAGGCGTTCTCCTTGAAGAGCATGCCGATCGCGCCGGCCGCGAGGAGGAAGCGGACCGCCCCGTCGTCGTCGGCGCCGGGCACGAAGTCCTGGAAGTAGTGGAGGACGGCCGGGATGATGCCGGCCGCGCCGTTGGTCGGGGCGGTGACCACCCGCCCGCCGGCGGCGTTCTCCTCGTTGACCGCCATCGCGTAGAGGGTGACCCACTCCATCGCGTTCGCCGGCCCGGTCCCCTCGGCGCGGAGCTGGCGGGCGGCGGTGGCGGCGCGGCGGCGCACCTTCAGCCCGCCGGGGAGGATGCCCTCGCGGCTGAGGCCCGCGTGGACGCACTCCCGCATCACCCGCCAGATCTCCAGCAGGCCGGCCCGGATCTCCGCCTCGGTGCGCCAGGCCTTCTCGTTCTCCAGCATGAGGGAGGAGACGGAGAGGCCGGTCTCCCGGGTGAGGCGGAGGAGCTCCTCGCCGGTGCGGAAGGGGTAGCGGAGGACGGTGTCGTCCGGCTTGATGCGGTCGGCCTCGTCGATGGCGTCCTCGTCGACCACGAAGCCGCCGCCGACGGAGTAGTAGGTCTTCTCCAGCACGGGCACCCCGGCCGCGTCGTAGGCGCAGACGGTCATCCCGTTGGGGTGGTACGGCAGGGCGCGGCGGCGGTGGAGTACCAGCTGGGTGTCCGGGTCGAAGTCGATCTCGTGGACGCCGAGGAGGCGGATGCGGCGCTCGCTCCTGATCCGCTCGGCGTCGGCGTCGGCCGCCTCGACGTCGACCGTGCGGGGGGAGTTGCCCTCCAGGCCGAGGAGGACGGCCTTGGGGGTGCCGTGGCCGTGGCCGGTGGCCCCGAGGGAGCCGAAGAGCTCGGCGCGGATCGAGGCGGTGCCGGCGAGGAGGCCCTCGGACTTGAGCCGGCGGGCGAACATCCGCGCCGCGCGCATCGGGCCGACGGTGTGCGAGCTGGACGGGCCGATGCCGACGGAGAAGAGATCGAAAACGCTGAGCGCCATGGTCAGCACCTCCCGTGGGTTGAGATGAGGGCCCGGAGGGCCGTAGTGAGGGGCGCGGGGAACTGCGCGGCCCGCCGTGTACGGCGTCGCGGCCGGCAGCGGCCACCGGGCTGCAACCCGGACTCCGCTGCCGGGTGCGGCGCCGTTGCGCGCGGGCCGCGCAGTTCCCCGCGCCCCTTGCTCGCGCCTGCGGCGCTGCGCTCGGGGCGCGGGGCCTACAGCCCCGGGTACAGCGGGTGCTTCGCGGCCAGCGCCTCGACGCGGGTCCGCAGCGCCGCCACGTCGCAGCTCGGCTTCAGGGCCTCGGCGATGACGTCGGCGACCTCGCGGAAGTCCTCCGCGTCGAAGCCGCGGGTGGCCAGCGCGGGCGTGCCCACCCGGAGGCCCGAGGTGACCATCGGCGGACGCGGGTCGTTCGGCACGGCGTTGCGGTTGACGGTGATGCCGATCTCGTGCAGCCGGTCCTCCGCCTGCTTGCCGTCCAGCTCGCTGTCG
Source organism: Phaeacidiphilus oryzae TH49 (assembly GCF_000744815.1). NCBI lineage: Bacteria > Bacillati > Actinomycetota > Actinomycetes > Kitasatosporales > Streptomycetaceae > Phaeacidiphilus > Phaeacidiphilus oryzae. The sequence goes on along the minus strand of NZ_JQMQ01000005.1, from coordinate 2,483,265 downwards.
ACCAGGTCCACCAGGACCAGGTGGACGTCGGTGCCGCCGGAGAGGACCTTCACCCCGGCCTCCCGGGCGTCCGCCGCGGACAGCCGCTCGGCGAGCAGCTTCGCGCCCTCCAGGGTACGGCGCTGGCGGTCCTTGAACTCCTCGCTCGCCGCGACCTTGAAGGCGACCGCCTTCGCCGCGATGACGTGCTCCAGCGGGCCGCCCTGCTGCCCCGGGAAGACCGCCGAGTTGATCTTCTTGGCGATCTCGGCGGTGGAGAGGATCACGCCGCCGCGCGGACCGCCGAGGGTCTTGTGGGTGGTGGTGGTGACGATGTCCGCGAAGGGCACCGGGTTCGGGTGGAGGCCCGCCGCGACCAGCCCGGCGAAGTGGGCCATGTCCACCATCAGGTAGGCGTCCACCGCGTCCGCGATCCGCCGGAACTCGGCGAAGTCCAGCTGCCGCGGGTACGCCGACCAGCCGGCCACGATCAGCTTCGGCCGGTGCTCCTTGGCCAGCCGCTCGACCTCGGCCATGTCCACCCGCGAGGTCTCCGCGTCCACGTGGTAGGCGACCACGTCGTACAGCTTGCCGGAGAAGTTGATCTTCATTCCGTGGGTCAGGTGCCCGCCGTGGGCGAGGTCCAGGCCCAGGATGGTGTCGCCCGGCTTGAGCAGCGCGAACATCGCGGCCGCGTTGGCCGAGGCGCCCGAGTGCGGCTGGACGTTGGCGGCCTCCGCGCCGAACAGCTCCTTGACCCGGTCGATCGCCAGCTGCTCGACCACGTCGACGTGCTCGCAGCCGCCGTAGTACCGGCGGCCGGGGTAGCCCTCGGCGTACTTGTTGGTCAGCACCGAGCCCTGCGCCTCCAGCACCGCGACCGGCGCGAAGTTCTCGGAGGCGATCATCTCCAGGGTGGACTGCTGGCGGTTCAGCTCGGCGTCGACCGCCGTGGCGACCTCGGGGTCGAGCTCGTGCAGCGACTGGTTGAGCAGGGAAGAAGAAGCGGACATGCGGATGGGCCTCCTGCCGTGGTGCGCTCGGGCGCTCCGGGGGGCTGGCTGTGGGGTCAGTTGCCGGTGTGGGCCGCGTACTCGTCCGCGCTGAGCAGGCCCTCGGGGGCGCCCGCCAGACGGACCTTGAACAGCCAGCCGTCCTCGAAGGGGGCGGAGTTCACCAGCGCGGGGTCGTCCACGACGGCCTGGTTGACCTCGGTGACCTCGCCGTCGACCGGCGAGTAGAGGTCGGAGACCGACTTGGTGGACTCGAGCTCGCCGCAGCTCTCGCCGGCGGTCACGGCCTGCCCGACCTCGGGCAGCTGGACGTAGACCACATCACCCAGCGCGTCGGCGGCGAAGGCCGTGATGCCGACGGTGGAGACACCGTCCTCGGCGGCGGTCAGCCACTCGTGTTCCTTGCTGTACTGCAGGTGCTGCGGGTTGCTCATGACGGCAATTCTCCAGGATGGGGGAGGGGTACGACGAAACGGGGAGCGGGGGTGTTCCACTCCCTGAGATGGCGCCCCGTCAGCTGGCGGGGCCCGGCGGGTACGACCCGGTTCAGTCTGCGGGATGCGGAGCTGTCAGCGGGCGCGCTTGTAGAAGGGGAGCGCCACGACCTCGACCGGCTCCCGGCTGCCGCGGATGTCCACGGCCACCTGGGTGCCGGCGGCGGCGTGCGCGGCGTCCACGTACGCCATGGCGATCGGCTTGCCCAGGGTCGGCGAGGGGGCGCCGGAGGTGACCGAGCCGATCACCGCGCCGTCCTCGGCGGTGACCACGGAGTAGCCGGCCCGCGGCACCCGCCGTCCCGGGGAGACCAGGCCGACCAGCACCCGCGGCGGCTCGGCCGCGGCCTGCTCGGCCGCCGCCTCCAGCGCGGCCCGGCCGACGAACCTGCCCTCGTTGGCGGTCTTCTCGAACTTGACCACCCGGCCGAGGCCCGCGTCGAACGGGGTCAGCTCGGTGGAGAGCTCGTGGCCGTAGAGCGGCATCCCGGCCTCTAGGCGCAGGGTGTCCCGGCAGGCCAGACCGCAGGGGACCAGGCCGGCCTCGCGGCCGGCCTCGGTCAGGGCGTCCCACAGGGCCTCGGCGGAGGCGGGGTCGACGAAGAGCTCGAAGCCGTCCTCGCCGGTGTAGCCGGTGCGGGCGACCAGCGCCTCGATCCCGGCGACGGTGGCCGGGAGGGAGGCGTAGTACTTGAGGCCGTCCAGGTCCGCGCCGGTCAGGCCGCTGAGGATGCCGGCGGCCTCCGGGCCCTGCACGGCGATCAGCGCGTAGGCGTCCCGGTCGTCCCGGACCTCGGCGTCGAAGCCGGCCGCGCGCTCGGTGAGGGCGTCCAGCACGGTCTGCGCGTTGGAGGCGTTGGCGACGACCAGGTACTCCTCGTCGCCGGTGCGGTAGACGATGAGGTCGTCCAGGATCCCGCCGTCCTCGCGGCAGATCATGGTGTACCGGGCGCGGCCCACGGCCAGCGGGGAGAGCGAGCCGACCAGGGCGTGGTCGAGGAGGGCGCCGGCCTGCGGGCCGGCGACGGCGATCTCGCCCATGTGGGAGAGGTCGAAGAGGCCGGCGCGGGTGCGGACCGCGTTGTGCTCCTCGCGCTCGCTGCCGTAGCGCAGCGGCATGTCCCAGCCGGCGAAGTCGGTCATCGTCGCGCCGAGCGCCCGGTGGCGGGCGTCGAGCGCGGTACGGCGGGTGGTGCTCATCGGGGCGGTGCTCCCGTCTCGGGGCATGCCGTTTCCGGGCATGCGTAGGCAGGGGCTCCCCGTCTGTCGTCTCGACCTGAGAGCTTCACCGCGCGCCCGGGCGGGCGGGGGCTTGCACCGTGGGTGGGAACCGCAGGCGGTTCCGCTTTCCAGATCTGCCTCGCCCGTGCGGTAGGTGGGCCTGAGAGATTCCGGGGAGGACTTGCTCCTTCGGCGCCGGCCGCGGCCGGCCCCGGGCGGGGCTGGCGGAGGTCCGGACTCTCCCGCACGGGTTCGAGCGGCCTATGTGAAATTGAAGACGGCGCTCATGATTGCACGTGGGCTAGGGTGCCCGCTATGACCTACCCGCCAGAAGGAATGCCCGTCGACCACGCGCACATCCCCGGGCAGCAGCACGCCGCTCCCGCGGGCGCGTACGCGGGTTCCCACACTTCCGGCGGCAGCCTCGGCGGCTGGCCGGAGAACGAGCTGGAGCAGGTGCTCTCGCTCGCCAGCGGCGACCCCGGGGCGACCCCGCGGGTGGTCGAGGTGCTCGGCCGCAGCCGGGTGTGGGTGCCGCTGCCGAACGGCGGCGACCCGGCCAGCGACCAGCTGAACCTGCCGAGCATGGAGCTGGCCGGCCAGCTCTTCGTGCCGGTCTTCAGCTCCGAGACGCAGCTGCGGACGGGCAGCTCCGATCCGTCGATGCCGTTCGTGGTGGCCCCGGTGCGGGAGTTCGCCCGGGGGCTGCCGGTGGGCGTGGGGATCGCGGTCAACCCCGGCGGGGTGATCGGCATCCCGATTCCGGCCGAGGGCGTGCGGACGCTCTGCGGCGGCGGGGAGCACGAGAACCCGGAGGGTGCGGTGCGCCCGGGCGCGGGCGGCGGCTCCCGGGTGTCGCTGCGGCAGCCCGCCTCGCACGAGGACCCGGTGGAGTTCCTGGCGGCCGCGGCGAGCGAGTTCGCGGGCGTCCCGGTGGTGCTCACCGCGCGGCGCGCGCTGGCCTCGGCCGAGGGCGAGCCGGAGAAGATGTACGTCGGCGTGGAGCTGGACGGCTGGCAGCCGGCGGACCAGGAGGCGGCCACCCTCGCCCTCGGGCGCGCCCTGGGCGCGGTCCCGCTGCCCTGGGAGGTCAACATCGTGCTGCTTGACGTGGCCCAGGACCCGGTCGGCGACTGGCTGCTGGCCGAGGTGGCGCCTTTCTTCGCGCGCGGCTGACGGGTCCCGGGGCCGGGTTTCGCCCGGCGCTACCCTGCTGGCAGGATCAGCGCACCGCAGAGGAAGGGGACGACCGTGGCCGGCGGCCTCGCAGCAGGCGACCGCTTCCCCGACGTGGCGTCGGACGAACGGCCGGGACCGCCGCGGGCGGCGGCCGACCTCGGCGCCGCGGTCGACGCCCTGAGGTCCGCCCCTCCCGGACGCCCCCGCCTGGAGGCGTACGAGACGCTGCTGCGCGCCGTCGCGGACGGCACCCTCTACGCCCTCCTCTGGCACGGCGAGCCGGGCTCCCCGGACGCCCAGTACGGGAGCATGGAGGTGGCCGGCTACGGCTATGTGCCGACCGTCAGCTCCCCGGCCCAGCTGGCCGCCTCCGGCTGGCAGCGGGCCCACGAGGCCTGCGGGGGGCGGGAGTTGGCCGCCGTGCTGTATCCGAGCCGGTGGGGCCTGTGGCTGGATCCGCACGCCGCCGGCGGCGGCGTCGGCGTCCCCTGGGCGGACCTCCGCAGGGTGGCGCTCGGCCTGGACCGGCTGCCGGCCGGGCCGCTGGAGATCTCCGAACCGGCCGTCGCGGCCGAGCCCTTCTACGAGGCGCTGAAGCGCGGTGCCCGGGCGGTCCCCGGGTTGCGCGCGCTGCGGCGCGCCTGGGTGGCCCCCGCTCTGGGGGAGCCGTATCTCGCGATCGGCCTCGAACTGGACGATCCGCACGCCTCAGCCGACGACGCCCGGGCGATGGTCCGGCGCGCGCTGGCCGAGGCCGCCCCCGCGGACTGCCGGGTGGCGGTGCTGGCCGCCCCGGACGAGGACGACTCGGTGGCCCTCTGGATGGCCGCCGGACCGGCGCCGTTCTACCGCCGGTGACAGTCCTGTTCCACGGTCCCCGGCCGCAGCCGGAATTCTTTCCTCCGGATGGGACGGCGGTGCCGGGTGAGACTCCGGTGAGAGCCGTTTCGTCACGGAACGTGATTACCTGAATTCACCGCAGAACTTCTCCGCACAAAGGGCTCCGGGCCGGCCGTAACCGGCTTCGGCGAGGACTGTCACTCATGTCCGTGGTGGCATACCGCGCCTCACCTGGGGAGATGCCGCCGAACCCGCTCTGAAAGCAGGTATTCGCTGCTCGCGGGCTTGAAATCGGGCAGGTCACGGTTGGGCAACCTTTGCCCGGGAGGACTGGCGGGGCTCCCCGGTCCCGTTGAAGAGTTACCGCGCAATAGAGAGCTGCCGGCGTGGCCGGGGCGGAATGTCCCGGCTCTTCGCCGTACCCGCGTCGGCGGCCCGGTGCCTCCGGCGAAGTTGGCGGAGCGTCACCGGTGAGCATCACCAGCAGAGTTGACGTTCGACCAGCAGTCCAGATCCAGTATCAGAACCTGCACGTACCCAGCACGTAACCGCAGCATCATTCGCACGACTGAGTACCACTGCACTGAGCAGAGAGCACTGCCGCACCACCGATGAACCTGGCACCAATCGTGAACAGCGACCTGCGCGCGCCGGCGGGCTGCCCGACCGGGCACGCCGACCGCAGGGCGGCCGGGCACCGTGTGCCGGTCACCGCCGGCTTGGGGGTCTAACACCATGACAGCGCCACTCCATGACAGCGGAAGCGCCACCCTGGAGGCTTCGGTAGAAGCTCCGGCCCCGGCCGCCGTCAAGATCGCGGGCAGATCCCCGGGACGAATCGCCTGGGAACGCCTGAAGCGGGACAAGGTCGCCCTCGCCGGCGGCGCCGTGGTCATCCTGCTGATCCTGGTCGCCGTACTGGCGCCGGTGATCACCCATTTCCTCGGATACCCGGTCGATCAGCCCAACGGATCACTGATCGACCCGAACCTGGGCACTCCGAAGGGGGCACTGGGCGGGATCAGCGGCAAGCACCTCCTCGGCGTCGACCCGACCTTCGGCCGCGACGTGTTCAGCCGCATCGTCTACGGCGCCCAGGTCTCCATGCTGGTCGCCTTCCTCGCGGCCGCCCTCGCCGTCGTCCTCGGCACGCTGCTGGGCAGCGCCGCCGGGTACTTCGGCGGCTGGATCGACGCGGTGATCAGCCGGGTGATGGACGTGCTGCTGGCCTTCCCGCAGCTGCTCTTCTCCATCGCGCTGATCTCCGTGCTCCCGGACAAGGTCTTCGGGATGAGCGGCAGCGCGCCCCGGATCGGGGTGCTGGTCGTCGTGATCGGCTTCTTCGGCTGGCCGTACATCGGGCGCATCGTCCGCGGCCAGACCCTCTCGCTCCGTGAGCGGGAGTTCGTCGAGGCGGCGAAGAGCCTGGGCGCCCGGCCGGGGCGGATCCTGATCAAGGAGCTGCTGCCGAACCTGGTCGCGCCGATCCTCGTCTACACCACCCTGATGATCCCGACCAACATCCTCACCGAGGCGGCCCTGAGCTACCTCGGGGTGGGCGTCAAGCCGCCGACTCCGTCGTGGGGGCAGATGCTGTCGGACGCCCTGCAGACCTACACGATCGACCCGGCCTACATGGTCATCCCCGGCGTGGCGATCTTCATCACCGTGCTCGCCTTCAACCTCTTCGGCGACGGGCTGCGTGACGCGCTCGACCCGAAGGGCAGCTGACCGGCCGGCGGAAAACCCGGGTGGAGCCGTAGTCCGGCGTCCACACCACGTCTGCCAGGGCCCGACCGCGGGGACCTGGGCTATCTCGGAGGTTGACAGAGAAGTGAAACATCGCAGCAAGGCAATGGCCCTGACGGCCGTGGCCGCCTGCAGCGCGATCGCTCTGACCGCGTGCGGCGGGAACAACGGCAACAGCGCCTCGGGCAAGGGCGCCGGATTCAACGCCGCGGCCACCAAGATCGTCAATCCGTCCACCGCGAAGGGCGGAACGCTCAACCTCTGGGGCAACCAGGACGCCGACTTCTGGGACCCGGCGCGCGGCTACTACGCGTTCGTCTGGGACTTCGAGCGGCTCTACACCCGCACGCTGGTCGCCTACCCGAGCAAGCCGGGTGCGGCGGGTCTGAAGCTCCAGCCCGACCTGGCCACGGCGCTGCCGACGGTCACCGACGGCGGCAAGACCTACACCTTCAAGCTGCGCTCGGGCATCAAGTTCGAGAACGGCGACCCGATCACCTCGCAGGACATCAAGTACGGCATCGAGCGCGTCTTCGCGCAGGACGTGCTGCCGGGCGGTCCGGTCTACCTTCAGCAGATCCTGGACGAGGGCCAGAAGTACCAGGGTCCGTACAAGGACAAGGACCCGAACAAGATGGGGCTGAAGTCGGTGGTGACGCCCGACTCCTCCACCATCGTCTTCCACCTGCAGAAGGCGGACTCGGACTTCCTGAACATCCTGGCGATGGGCGGGGCGGCTCCGGTCGAGCCGAAGATGGACACCGGTGCGAACTACACCAAGCACCCGGAGTCCTCGGGCCCGTACAAGTTCCAGTCGTACACGCCCAACAAGGAGACCGTCTGGGTTCGCAACCCGAACTGGTCGAAGGCGACGGACCCGATCCGCTCGGCGCTGCCGGACAAGATCACCTTCACCGTCACCACCAACCAGGACGACCTCGACTCGCGTCTGATCAACAATCAGATCGACATCGACGCCGGCCAGGTGGGCGTGCAGCAGAAGGCCCAGGCCCAGGTCCTGACCCACCCGGACCTGAAGTCCAACACCGACGACGCGGTGGACGGCTTCACCCGGTACATCTCGATCCAGCCGCAGGTCGCGCCGTTCAACAACATCCACTGCCGCAAGGCGATCGAGTACGCGACCGACCCGACCGCGCTGCAGACCGCGCGCGGCGGCCCGACCGCGGGCGCGCTGGCCGGCAACATGCTGCCGCCGAACATCCCGGGTCACGACAACTACGACCCGTACAACCTGACGGCCGGCAAGCAGCAGGTCGCCAAGGCCAAGCAGGAGCTCCAGGCCTGCGGGAAGCCGAACGGCTTCTCGACGACGATCGCCGTCCGCAACAACAAGGACAAGGAGATCAAGTCGGCCGAGGCCGAGCAGGCCGCCCTGAAGGCCGTCGGGATCACCGCCAACATCGACGAGTACGACGGGGCCCAGGCCTCCAGCGTCATCGGTGCCCCGGCGACCGTGAAGAAGAAGGGCTACGGCCTGATCGTCTTCGGTTGGGGCGCGGACTACCCGTCCGGCTCCGGCTTCCTGCAGCCGCTGGTCGACGGCCGGTTCATCCTGCCGGCGGGCAACAACAACTACACGATGACCAACGACCCGACCATCAACCACCTCTTCGACGAGGGCCTCGCGGCCACCTCGCCGCAGGCGGCGGCCGGGTTCTACCAGCAGGTCAACCACAAGATCATGGATGACGCGCTGTACGTGCCGACGGTGTGGGACCAGGCGCTCAACTACCGCAACCCGCGCCTGACCAACGTCACCATCATCCAGGAGCTGGGAATGGTCGACTTCCAGGCCCTCGGCGTCCAGAAGTGATCAACCGCCCTCCCCGTAAGCACAGTTAGTCCGAAGGGCAGGTGAAGGCCGGTCGCGGTCGGCCGCGCCGCCCGGGCGACGGAAACCCCGTCGTCCGGGAGCGCGGCCGGCCGCGGACCGACCGCGCGCAGTGCTCGTCTACATCCTCCGGCGGCTCGCCAACGTCGTCGTGATGCTGTTGGTGATCTCGATCGTCACCTTCGCCATCTTCTTCATGGTGCCCAAGATCAGCGGCACCGATCCCGTCATGCTCTACGTCGGGAAGAACGCGAGTCCCCAGGCGATCGAAGGCCTGCGCGTCAAACTCGGCTTCAACCACTCCGTGCCCGACCAGTACTGGCTGTACCTCAAGGGGATCTTCGCCGGCCGGGACTACAACAACGGCCCGGACGTCACCCACTGCGCGGCCCCGTGCCTGGGCTACTCGTTCGCGAACGAGCAGCCCGTCTGGCCGACCCTGATCAACGCCGTTCCGGTGACCGGTTCGCTGGCCCTCGGCGCGGCCGTGATCTGGCTGCTCTTCGGCACCGCCACCGGCGTGGTCTCCGCGCTGCGCCGGCGCAGCATCTTCGACCGGATCAGCATGGTCACCGCGCTGGCCGGCGTCTCGCTGCCGATCTACTTCACCGGTCTGGTCGCCTCCGCGATCTTCATCTACGACCTCGGCTGGCTGCCGTCCGGGCAGTACGTGAGCTTCACGGACAACCCGGCGCAGTGGGCGGAGTTCCTCCTCCTGCCGTGGATCACCCTCGCGTTCCTGTACGCCGCGACCTATGCGCGGCTCACCCGGGCCACCATGCTCGAAGTCATGGGCGAGGACTACATCAGGACCGCCCGGGCCAAGGGGCTGAGCGAGCGGATGGTCATCTTCAAGCACGCGATGCGCTCGACGATGACGCCGATCCTCACCGTCTTCGGCCTGGACCTCGGTGCGCTGTTCGGCGGGGCGATCCTCACCGAGAAGACCTTCAACCTCCGCGGACTCGGGTACGAGGCCCTGGAGGGCATCAGCACCAACGACGTGCCGACCATCATGGGCGTCACGCTGTTCGCCGCGTTCTTCATCGTCATGGCCAACCTCGTGGTTGACCTGCTGTACGCCGTCGTCGACCCCCGGGTGAGGCTGGGATGAGCAAGAACCAGAACCAGACCGATCCCGCGACCACCGACAAGGCCGCCGCGACGGCCGCCACGAACGGCAAGGCGGACACCGCAACGGCCGCCACGAACGGCAAGGCTGACGCTGCGAAGGCTGAGGCGGCGGGCAACGCTGACGCCGCCAAGGCTGAGGCGGCGGGTCAGGCGGATGCCGCGAAGGCTGAGGCTGCGGGCAAGGCTGACGCCGCCAAGGCGGAGGCTGCGGGCAAGGCCGACGCCGCCAAGGCTGAGACCGCCGGTCAGGCTGACGCCGCCAAGGCTGAGGCCGCTGGCCAGGCTGACGCCGTGAAGGCGGAGGCTGCGGGCAAGGCCGACGCCGTGAAGGCTGAGGCCGCTGGTCAGGCTGACGCCGTGAAGGCTGAGGCCGCTGGCCAGGCTGACGCCGCGAAGGCTGAGACCGCGGGCAAGGCTGACGCCGCCAAGGCGGAGGCTGCGGGCAAGGCTGACGCCGCCAAGGCTGAGGCCGCCGGTCAGGCTGACGCCGCCAAGGCTGAGGCCGCCAAGGCTGAGGCCGCCGGTCAGGCTGACGCCGTCAAGGCTGAGGCCTCTGGCAAGGCTGACGCCGCCAAGGCGGAGGCGCAGGCGGGTGCCGGGAAGGGTGTCGCGGATGGCGCGGCGGAGGCCGTGAAGGCCGAGGCCGGAGGCGAGGTGGTGCTGGACGGCGCCGCCGCGGGCAAGGGCGTTGCGCCGCGGGAGTTCCTCGCGGTGCGCGACCTGCGGGTGCACTTCCCGACCGACGACGGGCTGGTGAAGTCCGTCGACGGGCTGAGCTTCACCCTCGAGAAGGGGAAGACCCTCGGCATCGTCGGCGAGTCCGGCTCCGGGAAGTCCGTCACCTCGCTCTCCATCATGGGTCTCCACCGCCTCGGCAGTGAGCGCAGCGCCCGCGTCAGCGGAGAGATCTGGCTCGACGGCGAGGACCTGATCAGCGCCGACGCCAAGCGGGTGCGCGAGCTCCGCGGCCAGAAGATGGCGATGATCTTCCAGGACCCGTTGACCGCGATGCACCCCTTCTACACGGTCGGCAAGCAGATCATGGAGGGCTACCGGGTGCACCACCCGGACGCCTCCAAGCGCGCCGCCCGCGCCCACGCGGTCGACCTCCTCGGCCGCGTCGGCATCCCGCAGCCGGACCGGCGGGTGGACGACTACCCGCACCAGTTCTCCGGCGGCATGCGGCAGCGCGCGATGATCGCGATGGCCCTGGCCAACGACCCCTCGCTGCTGATCGCCGACGAGCCGACCACCGCCCTGGACGTCACCGTCCAGGCGCAGATCCTGGACCTGATCCGGGACCTGCAGGAGGAGTTCGGCTCCGCGGTCATCATCATCACCCACGACCTCGGCGTGGTGGCCGAGCTCGCCGACGACATCCTGGTGATGTACGGCGGCAAGTGCGTGGAGAAGGGCTCCGCGAAGACCATCTTCGAGTCGCCCGAGCACCCCTACACCTGGGGCCTCCTCGGCTCGATGCCGCGGATCGACCGGGAGCGCCAGGAGCGGCTGATGCCGGTCAAGGGCTCTCCGCCGAGCCTGATCAACCTGCCGTCCGGCTGCGCGTTCCATCCGCGCTGCCCGTACGCGGACCGCACCGGCGGTGCCTCCAGCACGGAGGTCCCGCAGCTGCTGACCGTCGCGGAAGGCCACCAGGTGGCCTGCCACCTGTCCGCCGAGACCCGGCACGAGATCTTCACCGAGGAGATCGCGCCCCGGCTCTGAGCCAGCGGGCCAACGGGCCCTCGGGCCCTTCGCACGAGCACGTCACGTCGAGGAGACGAGAGAACAACCATGGCCGACGACGTCGCCGACAAGGCTGGGGACAAGGAGCCGGAGCAGCCGCGCACGGACGTGACCGAGGCGGCGAGCCCGCAGGCCTCCGAAGCCGAGCCGCTGCTCCGGGTCACGGGGCTGACCAAGCACTTCCCGATCATCAAGGGCCTGATGCGCCGCGAGGTCGGCAACGTCCGCGCGGTGGACGGCATCGACTTCGAGGTGATGCCGGGGGAGACCCTCGGCGTCGTCGGGGAGTCCGGCTGCGGGAAGTCCACCATGGGCCGGCTGGTCACCCGGCTGCTCGAACCCACGGGCGGGAAGGTCGAGTTCGAGGGCAGGGACATCACCCACCTCAGCACCGGCCAGATGCGGCCGCTGCGGCGCGACATCCAGATGATCTTCCAGGACCCGTACTCCTCGCTCAACCCGCGGCACACCGTCGGCACCATCGTCGGCGCGCCGTTCCGGCTGCAGGGCGTGGAGCCGGAGGGCGGGATCAAGAAGGCCGTCCAGGACCTGCTGGAGCTGTGCGGACTCAGCCCGGAGCACTACAACCGCTACCCCCACGAGTTCTCCGGCGGCCAGCGCCAGCGCATCGGCATCGCCCGGGCGCTCGCCCTGCGGCCGAAGATGATCGTGGCGGACGAGCCGGTCTCCGCGCTGGACGTGTCGATCCAGGCGCAGGTGGTCAACCTGCTGGACGACCTGCAGAACGAGTTCGGCCTGACCTACGTCATCATCGCCCACGACCTCTCGGTGGTGCGGCACGTCTCGGACCGGGTGGCGGTGATGTACCTCGGCAAGGTGGTGGAGATCGCCCCGCGCGAGGACATCTACGCGGCCCCGATGCACCCGTACACGGTCGCCCTGATGTCGGCCGTGCCGGTGCCGGACGTCAAGCGCCGGGAGAAGCGGGAGCGGATCCTGCTCAAGGGCGATGTGCCGTCCCCGATCAACCCGCCCAGCGGCTGCCGTTTCCACACCCGCTGCTGGAAGGCGCAGGAGGTCTGCAAGACCCAGGAGCCGCCGCTGGTGGCGCTTCGGACGGGCCATCAGGTGGCCTGCCACTTCCCGGAGAACACCGACGCCCCGGCGTCGGCGGCGAAGACGGAGACGGTGGCCGCGGGACAGGAGTGAAAAGTCTTAACGTCCGAGGTCTTTTCGCGATCACAGCGGTGAGAGACAGTCTCCGACAACAGAACAACGTTGTCGGAGGTGCGTTCCAGCTATGCACGACAGAACGAGATCCCGGGCGGTGCTCGCGGCGGCGGCCGTCGGCGCACTGGCGCTGACGGCCGGCTGCAGCAGCAAGAGCGGCGGTTCGAGCGGCACTGCGGCCGGCGGCCAGGCGATGGCGGCGGCATCCACAAGCATCGTCAACCCTTCGACCAAGAAGGGGGGAACGCTCGATCTCTGGTCCAACCAGGACGTCGACTCCTGGGACCCGGCCCGTTCCTACTACGGCTTCGCCTGGGACCTGGAGCACCAGTTCACCCAGACCCTGGTGACCTACCCCAACCTCCCCGGCGCGGCGGGCAACAAGCTGGTGCCGGAGTTGGCCTCCGCGATGCCGGTGATCAGCAACGGCAACAAGACGTACACCTTCCATCTGAAGTCCGGTGAGCGGTTCGAGAACGGTGATCCGATCACCTCGCAGGACGTGAAGTACGGGATCGAGCGGCTGTTCGCCCAGGATGTGCTGCCGGGCGGCCCGGTCTACCTGGTGCAGGCGCTGGACGAGGGCCAGAAGTACCAGGGTCCGTACAAGGACAAGGACCCGAACAAGATGGGTCTGAAGTCGGTCCAGACCCCGAACGCCCAGACCATCGTCTTCAACCTCGCCAAGCCGGACGCGGACTTCCCGTACTACCTGACGATGGGTCCGTCCGCCCCCGTGGAGCCGAAGATGGACACCGGGGCGAAGTACGCCCTCCACCCCGAGTCCAGCGGCCCGTACAAGTTCAAGTCGATCACGCCCGGCAAGGGCGCGGTGATGGTCCGCAACACCCAGTGGAACGCGGCCGACGACCCGGAGCACCCGGCGCTGCCCAACGAGATCGACTTCACCGTCACCAGCAACGACAACATGCTGGACTCGCAGCTGCTGAGCAACAGCGCGGACCTGGACATCGGCCAGGTCGGCCTGCAGCAGGACAGCCAGGCCAAGGCGATCAGCAACCCGGCGCTGAAGCGGAACACCCTGGACGTGCCGACCGGCGTCATCCGCTTCCTCACCATCGACGAGACGGTGGCGCCCTTCAACAACATCCACTGCCGGCGCGCGGTCGCCTACGCGATGGACCCGACCGCCATGCAGACCGCCCGCGGCGGCCCCCTCGGCGGCGGCGCCCTGGAGCAGGAGATGCTCCCGCGCACCCTCTCCGGCCACGACGCCTACGACCCCTACGACCTCAAGCAGGGGCACCCCCAGGTGGCCAAGGCCAAGCAGGAGCTGAAGCTCTGCGGCAAGCCGAACGGCTTCAGCACGACGATCGTCACCGGCAACAACAAGCAGAAGAGCATCAACAGCGCGGTCGCCCTGCAGTCCTCGCTCAAGGCGGTCGGCATCAAGGCCCAGGTCGACGAGTACGACCAGGCGCAGGAGGCCGGCACCGTCGGCACGCCCGCCTACGTCCGCGCCCACGGCTGGGGGCTGCAGATCAGCGGCTGGGGCGCGGACTACCAGACCCCGTCCGGCTTCCTGCGGCCGATCGTGGACGGCCGGGAGATCCTGCCCAGCGGCAACTACAACGGCGCCGAGATCAACGACCCGAAGATCAACTCGCTGATCGACGACGCCAGCGGGCAGACCGACCCGGCCAAGGTCGCCGCCGACTACCAGCAGATCGACCACATCGTGATGGACCAGGCGGTCTACATCCCCGAGGTGGACGAGCAGAACTTCAACTACTTCAACCCCCGGCTCACCAACGTCTTCTACAGCCGCGGCTGGGCCCGGGTCTCGATCACCGGCATGGGCGTCGAGAAGTAGCCAGCCTGCCGGCCGGCCACCCGGCCGGCCGTCAGCCGTCCGCCCCGTACTCCGCCGAGACCGCGGCCGTGGTCCTGAGCAGCTCCGGGACCTGCTCCCGGAGCTCGTCCATGGACGCGGCCACGGCCGGCGCGGAGACCGAGCAGGCGGCGATGGCCCTGCCGTCCGTGCCCAGGATCGGCGCCGCCACGCAGTGCACCGCCTCCTCGTGCTCGGCGCGGTCCGCGGCCCAGCCGCGGGCCCGCACCCGGTCCAGCTCGGCGAGGTACTCGTCGGCGGTGCGCACCGAGCGGGCGGTGTACGCGGGGTACTCCAGCCGCTCGGCCAGCAGCCGCCGGGCCGGCCCGGTGAGCTCCGCCGTGCGGTCGGCCATCAGCACCTTGCCGACGGCGGTGGCAGTCGGTGGGGCCGGCCGGCCGATCCGGGTCGGCAGCCGCTCCGGATAGTGCCCCTCCAGCTTGTCCACGTACCGGATCTCCCCGGAGTCGGCGTCGAAGGCGGCCAGGTGGACGGCGTGCCCGCAGCGCTCGTTCAGCGCGGCCAGGTGGGGGGCCGCCACCTGCCGGACGTCCAGGTTCTCCAGCGCGGCCTGGGCCAGCGCGAAGAGCCGCCCGCCCAGCCGGTACCGGTAGTCCGGCTGGCGGTGGACGAGCCCGTGCTCCTCCAGCGTGCGCAGCAGCCGCAGCGCGGTGGACTTGTGGACGCCGATCCGCCGGGCGGCGTCCTCCAGCGAGGCGGGACCCTCGGCCAGCGAGGCCAGCACGGTCAGCGCCCGGTCCACCGTCTGCGACATCCTTCGGCCCCCCTCCGACCCCCCGCGTTGAGCGGATCCTAAGGATCTCCGCACGCCGGGACAACGGTCCTTGGGAAGATCGTCCGCACCGGGGGCGGACGCCGGTGGGGAAGGAGGCCGCCCGGACCATAGAATTGCCGCGCCATGCCCTACTTCGACCATGCGGCCACCACCCCGATGCTGCCCGAGGCGGTCAACGCGATGACCGCCCACCTCGGCAGCACCGGCAACGCCTCCTCCCTCCACGCCGCCGGCCGGCGGGCGCGCCGCGTCGTCGAGGAGTCCAGGGAGACCCTGGCCGCCGCCCTCGGCGCCCGTCCGAGCGAGATCGTCTTCACCGGCGGCGGCACGGAATCCGACAACCTGGCCGTCAAGGGCCTGTACTGGGCCCGGCGGGACGCCGACCCGGCCCGGGTCCGGGTGCTCTGCTCCCCGGTCGAGCACCACGCCGTGCTGGACGCGGTGGAATGGCTGGCCGCCCACGAGGGCGCCCGGGTGGAGTGGCTGCCGGTGGACGGGCTCGGCCGGGTGCACCCCGAGGCGCTGCGCGCCGTCATCGGCGACTCGCCGGAGACGGTCGCCCTGGTCACCGTGATGTGGGCGAACAACGAGGTGGGCACCGTCCAGCCGGTGGCGGAACTCGCCGCCGTGGCAGCGGAGTTCGGCATCCCCGTGCACTCCGACGCGGTGCAGGCCTTCGGCCAGCTGCCGGTGGACTTCGCGGAGAGCCGGGTGGACGCCCTCACCGTCACCGCGCACAAGATCGGCGGCCCGTACGGGGTGGGCGCCCTGCTGCTGGGGCGCGGGGTGAACCCGGTGCCGCTGCTGCACGGCGGCGGGCAGGAGCGGGACGTCCGCTCGGGCACCCTGGACGTGCCGGGCACCGCCGCCTTCGCCGCCGCCGCCGAGGCGGTCGCGGCCCGCCGGGCCGAGCATGTGCGGGCCGTCGCCGCGCTGCGCGACCGGCTGGTGGCCGGGGTGCTGGCGGCCGTGCCGGACGCGGTGCTCAACGGCGACCCGGCCGCCGAGGGCCGGCTGGCGGCCAACGCCCACTTCTCCTTCCCCGGCTGCGAGGGCGACGCCCTGCTGATGCTGCTGGACGCCCAGGGCATCGAGTGCTCCACCGGCTCGGCCTGCTCGGCCGGGGTCCCGCAGCCCAGCCACGTCCTGCTGGCGATGGGCCGGGACGCGAGGTCGGCGCGCTCCTCGCTGCGCTTCTCACTCGGCCACACCTCGGTCGACTCGGACGTGGACGCGTTGCTGGCGGCGCTGCCCGCGGCGGTCGAGCGGGCCCGCGCGGCGGGGTACGCCTCGGCCCGGCGGTAGGGCGGGCGCGAGCGTCCCTGGGCGGGCCCGGGCGTACCTGGGCGGACAGCGGTAGGACGCGGCCGCCCGCGGCGGTCGGCGGCCGAACCCGTACCCTGGGAGGCGCCATGCATACTGAACCGCTCCGCGTGCTCGCGGCCATGTCCGGGGGCGTCGACTCCGCGGTGGCCGCCGCGCGCGCCGCCGAAGCCGGCCACGACGTCACCGGCGTCCACCTCGCCCTCTCCAGCAACCCGCAGTCCTTCCGCACCGGCGCCCGGGGCTGCTGCACCCTGGAGGACTCCCGGGACGCCCGGCGGGCGGCGGACGTGATCGGCATCCCCTTCTACGTCTGGGACCTGGCCGAGCGGTTCCGCGAGGACGTCGTCGACGACTTCGTGGCGGAGTATGCGGCCGGCCGCACCCCCAACCCCTGCCTGCGCTGCAACGAGAAGATCAAGTTCGCCGCGCTGCTGGACCGGGCCCGTGCCCTGGGCTTCGACGCGGTCTGCACGGGCCACTACGCCCGGGTCGTCGAACTCCCGGACGGCAGCCGCGAGTTGCACCGCTCCGCGGACCCCGCCAAGGACCAGTCCTACGTCCTCGGGGTGCTGGACGAGGACCAGCTGGCGCACTCCCTCTTCCCGCTCGGCGACACCCCCAAGGAGGAGGTGCGGGCCGAGGCGGAACGGCGCGGCCTCGCCGTCGCCCGCAAGCCGGACAGCCACGACATCTGCTTCATCGCCGACGGCGACACCCGGGCCTTCCTGGCCGAGCGGCTCGGCACCGAGAAGGGCGAGATCGTCGACACCGAGGGCAACGTCCTCGGCGAGCACGAGGGCGCGTATGCGTTCACCGTCGGCCAGCGCAAGGGGCTGCGGCTCGGCCGCCCGGCGGCGGACGGCAAGCCGCGGTTCGTGCTGGACGTCTCGGTGGTCGACAACCGGGTCACGGTCGGCCCGGCCGAGGAGCTGGATGTGAACCTCCTCACCGGCATCAAGCCCCGCTGGTGCGGTTCTGCGCCGGCGGCCGGCTCGGCCGGGCGGTACGGGGCACAGCTGCGCGCGCATGGCGCGGAGATCCCGGTCAGCGCCGAACTCTCGGCCGACGGCGGCGAACTGACGGTCCGTCTGGAGAGCCCCGCGCGGGGGATCGCACCGGGGCAGGCGGTGGTGCTCTACGACGGCACCCGGGTGGTCGGCTCGGCCACCATCGCGAGCACCGGGCGCACGGCCTCGCCGGCGCCCGCCTAGGGGCCCGTCGGACCGGTAGGGCATGGTGGTGCCATGAACATCACCGTTTTCTGTGCCGCCAACGAGATCGAGGAGCGCTACACCCGGCCGGCGCTGGAGTTCGCCCGGCTCCTGGGCGCGGGCGGCCACACCCTGGTGTGGGGCGGGTCCGACTCGGGCCTGATGGGCGATCTCGCCCGGGGGGTGCGCGGGGCCGGCGGAAAACTGGTCGGGATCACGGTGGAGTTCCTCGCGCACAAGGCCTTCGAAGGCGCGGACGAGATGGTGGTGACGCCGAACCTGGGGGCGCGCAAGGGCCAGCTGCTGGGGCGCGGGGACGCGATCGTGGTGCTGGTCGGCGGGATGGGGACGCTGGACGAGGTCACCGAGATCCTGGAGCTCAAGAAGCACGGCCACCACGCCAAGCCG
The DNA here is from genome assembly GCF_000744815.1 of Phaeacidiphilus oryzae TH49. Taxonomy (NCBI): domain Bacteria; kingdom Bacillati; phylum Actinomycetota; class Actinomycetes; order Kitasatosporales; family Streptomycetaceae; genus Phaeacidiphilus; species Phaeacidiphilus oryzae. The sequence continues at coordinate 2,465,271 of NZ_JQMQ01000005.1, read as the reverse complement.
ATCGTCTTCCTGGACACCGAGGGCTTCTACGACGGCCTGCGCGCCCAGCTCCGGCGGATGGACGTGGACGGCTTCCTCCCCATACCGTCCGCGCAGCTGGCGGCCTTCACCTCCGACCCCGCCGAGGTCCTGGACCTGCTGACGCCGGCGGGCTGAGCGCCCTCGGGCTGAGCTCTGGGGCGGGGACCGCGCGCCGAGCCCGCTAGGGCGCGGCCGCCTCCGGCCGGTCCTCGCCCCGGGCGCCGCCCGGCTCCGCGTCGGAGGGCGGCGGCGGTGCCGTCGCCGTCTGCTCCTCCTCCGCCTCCGCCGCGGCGAACGGATGCTCCGCGTCCTCCGGCGCCCGCCGCCGCGCCCGGCGGAGGCGCTCGCCCGGCCGGTACGGGGCACTCGGCAGCGCCCGCGGGGCCTGCGGCAGCGGCACGGTCGGCTGGTCGCCGATCTCCTCCCGCTCCGCGCGCGAAGGCGCCCCGGCGAAGGCCGCCGGTACCGCGTCCGAGGGCTGCGCGTGCTCCGCCTCGGCGGCCTGCGGCCGAGGCTGCGGCTGCGGCGGCCGCTGCGACTGCCGGCCCCCGGACAGGACCGCGCTGCTCCCCTCGGAGTGCCGGAACCGGGACCGCCGTGCGGGCCGCGGCTGCTGCGCCGCGGAGGCCGGGGCTGCGGCGGGGGCCTGGGCGGCCGCGGAGGCCGGGGCCGATTCCGCGTCCGGCTCGGGGCGTGGGGCGCCGGTCCTGGCCCCGGTGCCCGCTCCGGCGCCGCCCAGCGGCTGGGTGGGACTGGTGCGGGCGCCCGGGCCAGGACCGGCCCCCCACGCCCCGAGCCGGGGATCCGACACCGCCGCGGGCGCCGCCACCACCGGCGCCGTCGGCGCCCGCTCCGGCGCCCGCTCCGATGCCGCGCCCGTCGCCGGAGCGACGGCGGCGGTGGTCGCCGGTACCGGCTCCGCAGCGGGCCCGGGCTGCTCTGGGACCGGGGCCTGCTCGGGCGCCGGGGCCCGCTCCGAGGACGCCGGCTGCGGCGGCGTCGCCGACGGGGCCGTGGTCCGGCCGTCCGCCCCGCGGCGCTGCAGCAGATGCCCGAGGCCCTCGCGGGTGGCGATGACCACGACCCGCTGGTCCTCCTGGAGCCGCTCGTCCGGCGAGGGCTGCCAGTCGACGACCGGCCGCCCCTCCTCGGCCCCCGGCTCCTCGGGCCCCGGGGCCGCCCCCGCCCCCTGCGCGCGGCGGAGGCCCGCCGGGAGGAGGCTCCGCCGCCGGCGGCGGCGCAGCGCCACCCCACGGCCGAGGGTGTCGCCCTCGGCCTCGGGGCCGGAGCCGTCCAGCGGCCGGCGCCGGTCCGAGCCGCTGACGATGCCGATCACCCGCCAGCCCCCGGGCCGGAACGCCTGCCGTACGGTACGGCCGCCCAGCTCCGGCTGCCCGTGCACGTCCACCACCGCGACCAGCAGCACCTGCCGCTCGACCGGGATCGAGGCCAGCACCTGGCGCCCCAGCATCGCCGCCGAGAACGCGGGGGCCGCCAGGAAGGAGACGCTGCGGCTGACCGTCGGCCGGTCCTCCCGCTGGACCGCCGCCAGCTGCGGCGGGTCACCGGCCCGCAGTGCGCGGTACACCGTGCTGGCGAACTCGTCGTCGAAGAGCCGCAGCACCACTCCCACCGCCGGATGCCGGTCCCTGGCGTACAGCACGGCCTCCAGGTTGACCCGGTCGTCGCTGGTCAGCGCGAGCACCGTGCTGCTGCGGCCGATCCGGGCCTGCTCGTACACCTCGGGGAAGGAGACGTCGCCGACCACCACCGGCACCTGCCGCCGGCGGGCCAGCTGGAGCCCGCGCGCCTTGGGGTCGCGCTCGATGCAGACGACGGGGACGCCGAGGCTGGTGAGCCGGTCCAGCACCCGGGTGCCGATCTTGCCGAGGCCGATCAGGATGACGTGGCCGGTCATCCGGCGCGGCGGGTGGCGGAAGGTGGTGCCGAGGGCGCCCAGCGCGTCCAGCACCAGGGCGAGGATCAGCGGGGTGATCGCCATCCCGGTGTAGGCGGCGAGGAGTTGGAGGAGCTTGCGGGCCGGGGAGGCGCCGTTCTCCGGATTGCTCATGTCGGCGACGTCCATCAGCACCCGGTACAGCGCGCCGCCCGGCGAGGCCCCGGCGAACAGCCAGTTGGCCGCCGCCAGCACCACCACCACGACCGCGAAGGCGGCCGCGGCCAGCCGCAGCCGGCGCGGGAAGAGGGCACCGAGCGGGAAGGCGAGCCGGCCGCGCGGCGGCTGGGCGGTGGCAGAGTGGGAGACGGTGAGCGCGGCCCGGACGGCGCTGCCGGCCCGCAGGGCCTCGCGGGCCTCGTCGTCGTCCGGCAGGAGGCGGGGGGCGGGGGTGGCCGAGTCGGCGTGCGGGCGGGAGAGCAGCAGGGCGATCGTCTGGTCGCGCGGGGGCGGCCGCTCGCCGGGGTGGAACTGGTTGACCGTCAGCATCCCGCCGTCCACCGGGATCAGATGCCGGTGCCGCGGCAGCGCGGCGGCGACCAGGGCCGGGGCGGCGGTGGCCGAGGCGGAGAGGATGGCGGTGGACGGGTAGGCGTCCGGTCCGTCCAGGCCGGCCGCGGCCGCCCCCGGCGTGCCCACCGGCGGCAGGTGGAGGGTGCGCTCGGCCGCGCGGTCCAGCAGCGACTTGACCCGGCGGCCGAGGGTGCGGTCGAAGATCTGCAGGACCAGCCGGATCCGCGGGTTGAGGCCGCGGGCGAGGAGCGCCGCGTGGATGGTCTCCTGGTCGTCGTCCATGGTGAGGGCCAGTGCGGCGGCGGAGGCGATGCCGGCCGCCTTCAGCGCCTCCTCGTCGGGCGCGCGGCCCTCCACGACCCGGACGGTGTCCGGGTTCTCGTCGGCGAGCTGGATCAGCTGGGGCCCGTGCAGCGACTCCGGCGCGGGGACGATCAGCACGACCCGCTCGTTGTAGAGGTGCACCAGGTCGAGGGCGAGGCGATGGGTCAGGGGATCGTTTCCGCAGACGATCATGTGTCCGGTGGGCGCGGTCACGTGAAGTTCCCCCTGCGATCGTTAGGTTGACGCGCTGTCAGGTTAGTGGTGCGCCCCCACCGTGCGCAGCCCCCTCCCACGCCGCACCCGGCAGCCCCGCGTACCCCACCGGGCGTGCGAGGATCTTCCCCATGGCGAACCACCTCATCACCGGCGCGGGCTCCGGCATCGGCGCGGCCGTGGCGCGGCGGCTGTCCCAGCGCGGCGACCAGCTCTGGCTGCTCGCCCGCTCCGCGGCCCGCGCGGCGGAGCTCCGCGAGCGCTTCCCCGGCGCCCGGACCCTGGTCGGAGACCTGGCCCAGCCCGAGCGCCTCTCCTGGGCCCTCGGCCAGCAGCCCGAGCAGCCGGTCGAGCTGGACTCCCTGCTGCACGTCGCGGGGGTGGTGGAGCTGGGCCCGGTCGGCGACCTCACCCCCAAGGTGTGGAACGAGACCCTCGCCGCCAACCTGGTCGCCCCCGCCGAGCTGACCAGGCTCTTCCTGCCGGCCCTGCGCGCCGCCTGCGGCCAGGTCCTCTTCGTCAACTCCGGCGCCGGGCTGCGCGCCAACCCCGACTGGGCGGCGTACGCGGCCTCCAAGCACGGGCTGCGGGCGCTGGCCGACGCGCTGCGCGCGGAGGAGCACGGCAACGGCGTCCGGGTCACCTCGGTCTACCCCGGCCGGACCGCCACCCCGATGCAGGAGAAGGTGCACGCCCAGGAGGGCTCCTCGTACGACCCGGAGGCCTGGATCGACCCGGAGTCGGTGGCCACCACCGTCCTCACCGCGCTCGACCTGCCGCGCGACGCCGAGGTCACCGACCTCACCGTCCGCCCCGGCCGCTGAGCCGGCGCCGGTCGTTCCCGTAGGCTGCCGGTGTGACTGCTGAGAGTACGTTTCCGCAGCTGGCCGAGGGGGAGGGCGCGACCGGCGTCGGCTCGATGCCCGGCACAGACGCGCGCGAGGCCGCCCGTACCGTGGCCGGCGAGCTGAGCGCGCTGCCGCATCTGCCGGAGCTGCCGGCCCGCGGGCCGGGCGCGGACATGATCGGCCGCAGCCTCGGCCTGCTGGTCGAGCTGTGGGCGCGGGTCGAGCCCAGCGGCTGGCGGTTCGGCGACCGCCCCGGCCGGGACACCCGCCGGGCGCACTCCTTCCTCGGCGAGGACCTGGACGCCCTGGAGGAGTTCACCCAGGGGTACCAGGGCCCGGTGAAGGTGCAGGCGGTGGGCCCCTGGACGCTCGCCGCCGGCGTCGAGCTCCACAACGGGCAGCGGGCCCTGGCCGACCCGGGCGCCTGCCGGGACATCGCCGGCTCGCTGGCCGAGGGGCTGCGGGCGCACCTCGACGAGCTCCGCCGCCGGATCCCCGGCGGGCGGCCGGTGCTCCAGTTCGACGAGCCCTCGCTGCCCGCCGTGCTGGCCGGGACGGTCCGGACGGCCAGCGGCTGGCAGCGGCACCGGGCGGTCGAGGAGTCGGTCGCCGAGGAGCGGCTGCGCGAGCTGATCGGCGCCCTCGGCGTGCCCGCCGTCGTCCACTGCTGCGCCCCCGGGGTGCCGATCGGGATGCTCCGCCGGGCCGGCGCCTCGGCGGTCTCGCTCGACTGGTCGCTGCTCCGCGCGCGCGACCACGACTCCGTCGGGGAGGCCGTGGAGGCGGGCACCGTCTTCCTCGCGGGTGTGGTGCCCGCCGTGCCGGGCCCGGGAGCGGCGGAATTGTCGGACCCGGCCGGTACTGTCAGCGGTGTGAGGACGGTGTGGAAGCGCCTCGGGCTGGACCCGGGGCTGCTGGCGCGCCGTGTCGTGGTGACCCCGACCTGCGGGCTGGCCGGGGCCGATCCCGCCTACGCCCGCCGCGCGCTGGCGCACGGCGTGCGGGCGGCGCGCAGCCTCGCGGACGCGCCCGAGTGAAGGATCCTTTCGACGGAGGAGGAGCGGTGGCCGCTGGGGACGGCAAGGGCTCGGCACTGCGGGAGATGCCCGACGTGCCCGCCGAGGCACGCGAGCGGCACGCCCAGCTCGCGCAGGAGGTCGAGGACCACCGCTTCCGCTACTACGTCCGGGACGCGCCGACCGTCAGCGACGCCGAGTTCGACGCGCTGATGCGGGAGTTGGAGGGGCTTGAGGAGGAGTACCCCCCGCTGCGCACCCCCGACTCGCCGACCCAGCGGGTCGGCGGCACCTACTCCAACGACTTCGCCGAGGTCCAGCACCTGGAGCGGATGCTCTCGCTGGACAACGCCTTCGCCGACGAGGAGCTGGACGCCTGGGCCGACCGGGTCCAGAAGGAGCTGGCCGGCACCGGCTTCCACTACCTCTGCGAGCTCAAGGTCGACGGCACCGCCATCGACCTGGTCTACGAGAACGGCCGGCTGGTCCGCGCCGCCACCCGCGGCGACGGCCGCACCGGCGAGGACGTCACGGCCAACGTCCGCACCATCGCCGAGATCCCCGAGCAGCTCCGCGGCGACCAGGGCCACCCGGTGCCGGAGCTGGTCGAGGTCCGCGGCGAGATCTACTTCCCGCTGGAGGACTTCGAGCGGCTCAACGCCCAGCTGGTCGAGGCCGGGGAGAAGCCCTTCGCCAACCCGCGCAACTCCGCCTCGGGCTCGCTCCGGCAGAAGGACCCGCGGATCACCGCGACCCGCCCGCTGCACATGGTGGTGCACGGCATCGGCGCCCGCCGCGGCTTCGACATCGAGTACCAGTCGCAGGCCTACGACCTCCTCCGCGCCTGGGGCCTGCCCACCGCGGCGTACAACAAGGTGCTCGGGTCGCTGGCCGAGGTGAAGGAGTTCATCGCCTACTACGGCGAGAACCGGCACTCGGTGGAGCACGAGATCGACGGCGTGGTCGTCAAGGTCGACGAGATCGCCCTCCAGGGCCGGCTCGGCGCCACCTCCCGCGCCCCCCGCTGGGCGATCGCCTGGAAGTACCCGCCGGAGGAGGTCAACACCAAGCTCCTGGACATCCGGGTCTCGGTCGGCCGCACCGGCCGGGCCACCCCGTACGCGGTGATGGAGCCGGTCAAGGTGGCCGGTTCGGTGGTCGAGCTCGCCACCCTCCACAACCAGGACGTGGTCAAGGCCAAGGGAGTGCTGATCGGCGACACCGTCGTGCTGCGGAAGGCCGGGGACGTCATCCCCGAGGTCCTCGGCCCGGTCGCCGACCTGCGGGACGGCTCCGAGCGGGAGTTCGTGATGCCCGCCGAGTGCCCGGAGTGCGGTACGGAGCTGCGCCCGATGTCCGAGGGCGACGTCGACCTGCGCTGCCCCAACGCCCGCTCCTGCCCCGCCCAGCTGCGCGAGCGGCTGTTCTACCTGGCCGGCCGCAGGTGCCTGGACATCGAGGCGCTCGGCTACGTCGCCGCCACCGCCCTCACCCAGCCGCTGGAGCCGGCCGAGCCGCCGCTCACCGACGAGGGCGGCCTCTTCGACCTCACCATCGAGGAGCTCCTCCCGATCAAGGTGGTCGTCCGCGACCCGGACACCGGCCTGCCCAAGCGGGACGAGAAGACCGGCGAGGAGAAGGTCGTCACCTTCTTCGCCAACCTCAAGGGCGAGCCCAAGAAGACCGCCACCGCCCTCCTCGACAACCTCCAGGCGGCCAAGGAGCGCCCGCTCGCCCGGATCATCGCGGGGCTCTCCATCCGGCACGTCGGCCCGGTCGCGGCGGCCGAACTCGCCCGCGAGTTCCGCTCCCTGGACCGGATCGCCGAGGCGAGCGAGGAGGAGCTGGCCGCGGTCGAGGGCGTCGGCCCGACCATCGCCGCCTCCATCAAGCAGTGGTTCGCGGAGGACTGGCACCGCGAGATCGTCGAGCGCTGGCGCGCGGCCGGCGTACGCCTGGAGGAGGAGGCGGGGGAGGACACCGGGCCCCGTCCGCTCGAAGGCCTGACCGTCGTGGTCACCGGCACTCTCACCGGCTACACCCGGGACAGCGCCAAGGAGGCCCTCCAGCAGCGCGGCGCCAAGGTCACCGGCTCGGTCTCCAAGAAGACCGACTTCGTGGTGGTCGGCGAGAACCCCGGGACCAAGTACGACAAGGCGGTCCAGCTCGGCCGCCCGGTGCTGGACGACGACGGGTTCGACGTCCTCCTGGAGGAGGGCCCGGACGCGGCCCTCGCCTGGTTCCAGGAGCGCGCGGAGGCGGCGGAGGAGCCCGCCGGGGGCGGCGGCGACGAGGCCGGCGACGAGGCCGGCGAGGCGGGCACCGGCGAGGCCGGCGAGTAGCGCCCCGGCCGCGGTGAGGAACCGTCAGTTCCCCTTCCGCGTCCGCTGCTTCGCGCGCCCTCTGGGCAAATGGGCGCGTGGGGTGCGCATCCTACGACCGACTGGCCGGTAGCGTCAGCGCTCGGACGCGTCTGTCCGATTCGGGGCGCAGCGGGGGAGTGCGGCTTTACGCTTGAAGACAGCCCGTCGCGAGCGGGCTGACGCCGGGCTGTGCGGACCGGCGCGGGGACTCCTCAGTACGGCGGGTGCCCGGCAGGCCGGTCGGCTCCCGCGAGGTCCGTCCGCCGCCCGCCGGGCGTCCTCGGTCGCCTGCCCCCACGGGGCGGTGCGCGGCTGCTGGCTGCATGCCGCGCAGCTGAGCCGTCGCTGCGCCCGGCGACACGGCGGCGTGCTGCAGGGGGCGGACGGAGGCAGTGGATGCGGCGACTTCGGGGGGCTGCCGGGGAAAGGGCCCGGGCGGCGACGCTGTGGCTGGTGCACGGTGTGGGAGACGGGACGGCGACCGGGCCGCTTCTGCTGGGAGCGCTGGTGCTGGTGCTCGGCGGGGCGCCGCTGATCCCGCTGGGGCTCGTGGTCGGCGCCTCGGCGCCGGGCCTGCTGCCGCTCTTCGCGGTACCGCTGGCGGTGCTGGTCACCGCCTGGTGGATCGCCCGCGGCCGGGCGCGCGACCAGCTCACCGATCCGCTCACGGGGCTGCCCAACCGCCAGGCGATGCTGGCCGCCGTGCGCGGTGCGCTGGCCCGCGCCAAGGCGCGGGAACGGGAGGACGAGCGGGTCGGGCTGATCCTCCTCGACGTCGACCGCTTCCGCGCCCTCAACGACACCCTCGGCCACGCGGCCGGCGACCGGCTGCTGGTCAGGATCGGCGAGCGGCTGCGACAGGCGGTCGGCCCCGGCGCGCTCACCGCCCGGCTCGGCGGCGACGAGTTCGCCGTCCTGCTGCCGGACGTCCCCGACCTGCCGGCCCTGGAGGCCACCGCCCGGGCGCTCTCCACCGAACTCGCCGCCCCGCTCAGCCTGGACGGGCTGCACCTGGTGATCGAGACCAGCGCCGGCGTCGCCGCCTGGCCGGACCACGCCGAGAACGCCGAGACCCTGATCCGCCGCGCGGACGTGGCCATGGGCCAGGCGCAGCGCGCCCGCAGCGGCGTCGAGTGCTACGCCCCCGAGCGGGACGCCGAGACGCCGCTCCGGCTCGGCCTCCTCGGCGACCTCCGCCGGGCGCTGGACACCGCGGAGGTCGAGCTCCACTACCAGCCGAAGGTGGCCTTCGACGGCCAGGTCGTCGGCCTGGAGGCGCTGGTCCGCTGGGACCGGGCCGGGCGCGGCCCGGTCAGCCCCGAGGAGTTCGTCGGCCTCGCCGAGTCCAGCGGCCTGATGCCGCACCTCACCGACTACGTGCTGGACGCCGCCGTCCGGCAGCTCGCCGACTGGCACGGCCAGGGCCTGCCGATCCAGGTCGCCGTCAACGTCTCACCGCGCGACATGCTCCGTCCGGGTTTCGCGGCCTCGGTCGCCGACCGCCTCGCCCGCTACGGGCTCCCGCCGTGCGCCCTCCTCCTGGAGATCACCGAGCGGCTCCTGCTGGAGGACGGGCAACTCGCCTCCGACACCCTGGAGGAGCTCCGCCGGCACGGGATCGGGATGTCCCTGGACGACTTCGGCACCGGGTACTCCTCGCTGGTCCGGCTGCGCAGGCTGCCGGTGGGCGAGCTGAAGATAGACCGCTCCTTCGTCTCCCGGATGGTCGCCGACGACCACGACGCGGCGGTGGTCCGCTGCTCGGTGCAGCTGGCGCACTCGCTGGGGCTCACGGTGGTCGCCGAGGGCGTCGAGGACGACGAGACCTGGGACCGGCTCAGCGCGATGGGCTGCGACGCGGTCCAGGGCTGGCTGGTCTCCGCGGCGCTGCCGGCCGACCAGGCGACGGCCTGGCTCCGGGTGCGCGCGAACAGCGCGCCGATGAGCCCGTAGGGCGCCGCCGGTTCGCCCGTCGGGCGTCATCCGGGGCACCCCCGGGAAAGCCCCGCGCAGCCCGCCCCCGCGGGTCCGTAGGATGGGGGCCGGACCACACCCGAGATCTCACCCTGAGGAATCGCCGCATGCCTGGCATCACGCGCGAGGAGGTCGCCCACCTCGCCCGGCTGTCGCGTCTGGAGCTGAAGAGCGAAGAGCTCGACCACTTCGCCGACCAGCTCAACGACATCGTCGACGCGGTAGCCCGCGTCAGCGAGATCGCCGCAGAAGACGTCCCGCCGACCTCGCACCCCCTCCCGCTCACCAACGTCTGGCGGAAGGACGAGGTGCGTCCTTCGCTGACGCCGCAGCAGGCGCTCTCCGGAGCCCCCGCCCAGGAGGAAGAGCGTTTCCGCGTGCCCCAGATCCTCGGGGAGGACTGACACCCGATGCCCGCCACCGACATCACCCGCTGGACCGCGGCCGAGACCGCCGAGGCCGTCGCCGCCGGCAAGGTCACCGCGGTCGAGGTCACCCAGGCCCACCTGGACCGGATCGCCGCGGTCGACGGCAAGGTGCACGCCTTCCTCCACGTGGACGCGGACGGCGCCCTCGCCCAGGCCCGCGCCGTGGACGCCAAGCGGGAGGCCGGCGAGAAGCTCGGCCCCCTGGCCGGCGTCCCGCTCGCCCTCAAGGACGTCTTCACCACCGAGGGCATCCCGACGACCGCCGGATCCAAGATCCTCGAGGGCTGGATCCCGCCCTACGACGCCACGCTGACCAAGCGTCTCAAGGACGCCGACGTGGTCATCCTCGGCAAGACCAACATGGACGAGTTCGCGATGGGCTCCTCCACCGAGAACTCCGCCTACGGCCCCACCGGCAACCCCTGGGACCTGGCCCGGATCCCCGGCGGCTCCGGCGGCGGCTCGGCCGCGGCCCTCGCCGCCTACGAGGCCCCCCTCGCGATCGGCACCGACACCGGCGGCTCGATCCGCCAGCCCGGCGCCGTCACCGGCACCGTCGGGGTGAAGCCGACCTACGGCGCGGTCTCCCGCTACGGCCTGATCGCCTTCTCCTCCTCCCTGGACCAGGGCGGCCCCTGCGCCCGCACGGTGCTGGACGCGGCCCTCCTCCACGAGGCGATCGCCGGCCACGACCCGCTGGACTCCACCTCCATCGACGCCCCGGTCCCGCCGGTGGTCGAGGCCGCCCGCAACGGCAGCGTGGACGGCATGCGGATCGGCGTCGTCAAGGAGTTCGGCGGCGAGGGCTACCAGCCCGGAGTCATGCAGCGCTTCAACGAGTCGGTGGAGCTCCTCCGCGAGCTGGGCGCCGAGGTGGTCGAGGTCTCCTGTCCCTCCTTCACCTACGCCCTCCCGGCGTACTACCTGATCGCCCCCTCCGAGTGCTCGTCCAACCTGGCCCGGTTCGACGCCATGCGCTACGGCCTCCGGGTCGGCGACGACGGCACGCGCTCCGCCGAGGACGTCACCGCCCTCACCCGCGAGGCCGGCTTCGGCCCCGAGGTGAAGCGCCGGATCATGCTGGGCACCTACGCCCTCTCCTCCGGGTACTACGACGCCTACTACGGCAGCGCGCAGAAGGTCCGCACCCTCATCACCCGCGACTTCGACCGCGCCTTCGCCGACGTGGACGTGCTGATCTCGCCGACCACCCCGACCACCGCCTTCCCGATCGGCGAGCGCGCCGACGACCCGATGGCGATGTACCTGGCGGACCTCTGCACCATTCCGTCGAACCTGGCGGGCAACGCGGCGATGTCCGTGCCCTGCGGCCTGGCGCCGGAGGACAATCTCCCGGTCGGCCTTCAGATCATCGCCCCGGCGATGGCCGACGACCGCCTGTACCGGGTAGGTGCGGCGGTGGAACGAGCGTTCACCGAGAAGTGGGGACACCCCCTGCTTGAGGAGGCACCGGCACTGTGAAGAGCGAGCACAGCGAGTTCAACGGCAGCGGCAGCACCGCCGACATCGAGAAGGCCGGCTCCGGCTCCAGGAGCGGCGGCAAGGCCCAGGCGCTGAAGGGCTTCAAGCACTCCAAGCCGGGCCTGCTGCTCTCCCTCGGCGGCAGCGCCTTCAGCGGGTTCAAGGCGACCCAGGAGATCCGCCGGGCGAAGTCGGAGCGGGACACCCTCAAGCTGATCAACGCGGTGGTCGGCGCCGCGGCCCTGATCACCGGCTCGCTGCTGGTGATCCGCGAGCTCCGCAACCTCAACAACGACGACATCCTGGCCGACTGACCCGTCGTCAGCCCGCTCCTAAGGATCTGAAGGAGTTGCACTTCCTGTGAGTACCGTCGACCTGGTGTCGTTCGACGACGCGTTGGCGACCTACGACCCGGTGATGGGCCTGGAGGTCCACGTCGAGCTGGGCACCCGCACCAAGATGTTCTGCGGCTGCTCGACCGAGCTCGGCGCGGCCCCCAACTCGCAGGTCTGCCCGACCTGCCTGGGCCTCCCGGGCGCGCTGCCGGTGGTCAACGCCACCGGCGTGGAGTCCGCGATCAAGATCGGCCTGGCGCTCAACTGCGAGATCGCGGAGTGGTGCCGGTTCGCCCGGAAGAACTACTTCTATCCGGACATGCCGAAGAACTTCCAGACCTCCCAGTACGACGAGCCGATCGCCTTCAACGGCTACCTGGACGTCCAGCTGGAGGACGGCGAGGTCTTCCGGGTCGAGATCGAGCGCGCCCACATGGAGGAGGACACCGGCAAGTCGACCCACGTCGGCGGTGCCACCGGCCGGATCCACGGCGCCTCCCACTCCCTCCTGGACTACAACCGGGCGGGCATCCCGCTGATCGAGATCGTCACCAAGCCGATCGAGGGCGCCGGCCGCCGGGCCCCCGAGGTCGCCCGGGCGTACGTCGCGGAGCTGCGCGAGCTGATCCGCGCGCTGGGCGTCTCCGAGGCGCGGATGGAGCAGGGCCAGATGCGCTGCGACGTCAACCTCTCCCTCCGCCCCATCGGCCGGGAGAAGTTCGGCACCCGCTCGGAGACCAAGAACGTCAACTCGCTGCGCAGCGTCGAGCGGGCGGTCCGGTACGAGATCGAGCGGCACGCCGCCGTCCTCGACGAGGGCGGGACGATCGTCCAGGAGACCCGGCACTTCCACGAGGACGACGGCACCACCACCTCCGGCCGGGTGAAGGAGGAGGCGGAGGACTACCGCTACTTCCCTGAGCCCGACCTGGTCCCGGTCGCGCCCTCGCGTGAGTGGGTCGAGGAGCTGCGCGCCGGCCTCCCCGAGCTGCCCCGGGTGCGCCGCGCCCGGCTGCAGGCCGAGTGGGGCCTCTCCGACAAGGACATGCAGGCCGCGGTGAACGCGGGCGCGGTCGACCTCATCGAGGCGACCATCGCCGAGGGCGCGCCGGCCGACCAGGCCCGCAAGTGGTGGCTGGGCGAGCTGTCCAGGACCGCCAACGAGACCCAGCGCGAGCTGGCCGCCCTGCCCATCACCCCGGCCCAGGTGGCGCGGGTCTCCGCCCTGGTCAAGGAGGGCAAGCTCAACGACAAGCTGGCCCGCCAGGTCATCGACGGCGTGCTGAAGGGCGAGGGCGAGCCGGACGAGGTCGTCGAGAAGCGCGGCCTCGCGGTCGTCTCCGACGAGGGCGCGCTGACCACCGCCGTCGAGGAGGCCATCGCCGCCAACCCCGGCGTCGCCGAGAAGATCCGCGGCGGCAAGGTCGCCGCGGCGGGCGCGCTGGTGGGCGCCGTGATGAAGGCCACCCGCGGCCAGGCGGACGCGGCCCGGGTCAAGGAGCTGATCCTCGAGAAGCTCGGCGTCTAGCCCGCACCCGCCCCGGGATCTGCGCAGCAGATCAGGGGCGCGGGGAACTGCGCGCCCGGATACCTACGGCGCCGCACTCGGCAACGGACCACGGGTTGCGACCCGGCCCCCGTCGCCGGCTGCGGCGCCGTTGCGCGCGGGCCGCGCAGTTCCCCGCGCCCCTGATCTGCTGCGCAGATCCCGGGGCCTAAGGGGGTCCGGGGGGCCTCCCCCCGGTCTCGGGAAGGGGCGGGCCCGGGGAATAAGGCCCCCCGCGGGGGGAACTTAGGGATCTCGCCCGATCCGCCGGCCCCACCTCAGCGAGCAGGATCAACTCCAGACACCGACCAAGGAGTTGACCCCACACCATGAGCGTCGCCGCAGACATCATGTACTTCCGGATGCGGGAAGCCGAGCTCCGCGCCCGCGCCGAGCAGGCCCGCCGCCTCGCCGAGGCCCGCACGACCCCCGTACGGCCCGTCAGGAGCGCCCCGGCGGAGTCCCAACCGGATCCCTCCCACCGCCCCCTGCTGCGCAGGTGGCTGCGGGCGTGAAAACGCGTCGAGCCCTGTCGGACCCGTATGGCATGCTCCAGAACGTGGAGCGCATACCGGTCAGCCCCGTCTTCGTCGGCCGCTCGGCGGAACTCGCCGCGCTGGAGGCCGCCCGCGAGCGCGCCTCCGCCGGCGAGCCGCAGGCGCTGCTGATCGGCGGGGACGCCGGCGTCGGCAAGACCAGGGTGCTGGAGGAGTTCACCGCCCGGGCAGCCGCCGAGGGAGCGTTCGTCGCCCTCGGCGGCTGCGTCGAGATCGGCGCCGAGGGCCTGCCCTACGCACCGCTGGTCACCGCCCTGCGGGCGCTCCACCGCGCGCTCGGCCCGGAGCTGGACGCCGCGCTCTCCGGCAGCGAGGGCCATCTCGCCCGCCTCCTCCCGGAGCTGGGCGAGGCGGTCGCCGAACCGCACGACCAGTACGGCCGGGCCAGGCTCTTCGACCACCTGGCCCGCCTCTTCGAGCGGATCACCGCCGACCGCACGGTGGTCCTGGCGGTGGAGGACCTCCACTGGGCCGACCGCTCGACCCGGGAGACCCTCCTCTACCTCATCCGCTCCATCCGCACCGGCTACCGCCTGGTCATCGTCGGCACCTACCGCACCGACGACCTCCACCGCCGCCATCCGCTCCGCCCGTTCCTCGCCGAGCTGGAGCGGCTGCGCACCGTCCAGCGGCTCGAACTGCCGCGGCTGGGCCGGGCCGAGGTCGCCGCCCAGCTCGCCGGCATCCTTGGCAGCGCCCCGGACGCGCCCCTCGCCGCCAGGATCCACCGCCGCTCCGACGGCATCCCGTTCTTCGTCGAGGAGCTCGCCGTCAGCCACCAGCAGGGCTGCACATCGGGCCTCACCGACTCCCTCCGCGACCTGCTGCTGGTCCGCGTCGAGGGGCTGCCCGAGGACACCCAGCGGATGCTGCGGGTGCTCGCCGAGGGCGGCTCCTCGGTGGAGTACGCGCTGCTCGCCGCCGTCCTCGACGACCTCTCCGAGGACCGGCTCGCGGCCGCGCTGCGGAGCGCGGTGGACGCCAACATCATCCGGCCCACCGACGACTGGGCCGGCTACCGCTTCCGGCACGCCCTGGTCCGCGAGGCCGTGGCGGACGATCTGCTGCCCGGCGAGTCCGGCCGCTTCAACCGGCGCTACGCGGAGGCGATCGAGGCCGACCCGTCGCTGGTCCCCGCCGACGCCCGGGCCGCCCGGCTCACCCGCTACTGGACCTGCGCCGGCGACCCCTCGCGCGCCCTTCCGCACGCCCTCCACGCGGCCCGCGCGGCCCGCCGCCGCAACGCCTTCGCCGAGCAGTTCCAGATGCTCGGCCGCGCCCTCGAACTGTGGCACCTGGTGCCCGACGAGGTGCTGGCCGGCCTCCGCGACATCGACTACGCCGAGTCGTACCCGGCCTGCGCCTGCGAGGACCCGTCGCACGACCACTCCGCCCTCAACTACCTGGACGCCCTCGCCGAGGCCGTGGTCGCCGCCCGGCTCTCCGGCGAGCGCGAACGCGGCTACGTGCTGACCAAGGAGGGCCTGCGGCTGGTCGACGAGCGGGAGGACCCGGTCCGCGCGGCCTGGTTCTGGTACCAGCGCTCCCGGATGGCCGGCTCCACCGGCCGCAGCGACGGCCGCCCCGAACTCCAGCGCGCCCGCGCCCTGCTGGCGGCGCTGCCGCCGAGCGCCGTCCAGTCCGAGGTGCTGAGCCGGCTGGCCGCCTGCGAGATGGTGGACGCGCCGAACGAGGAGGACCTGGTCACGGCGGAGCGGGCGGTGGAGATCGCCCGCGAGGTGGGGGACGAGCGCGCCGAGCTGCACGCCCGGATCACCCTGGCCGTGCTGCGCACCCACTTCGGGCAGGCCGTGCAGGGCTTCGACGACCTGGTCGGGGTCCTCGGCCGGGCCCGCGAGTCCACCGACCCGGACGTGGTCAGCAGGGCGTACGTCAACTTCTCCGACGTCTACGAGGGGCTGGGCCGCTCCGAGGACGCGGCCAGGCTGGCCGCCGAGGGGGCCGCGTACGTCGCCGCCTTCGGCCGGTCCAGCCCCGACCTGCTGGTGCTCCTCGGCAACCAGGCCGAGTCGCTGCTGAGCCTGGGCCGGGTGGAGGAGGCGGCGGTGCTGCTGGAGAGGGCGCGCGACGAGGTCCCGGCCGGCCCGCGGAAGCACACCACCTTCCCCGAGCGGCTGCGCGCCGAGCTGGCGCTGCTGCGCGGCGACGTCGAGGAGGCCGCGGCGGCGCTCTGCCGGGCCCGCGAGTCGGTGGTCCTGCAACAGGCGCAGTATCTGCTGCCGCTGTTCGACGTCGCCGTCCGGCTGCACACCCGCCAGGGCCGGTACGCCGAGGCGCGGGGCGAGCTGGAGCGCGCGCTGGACTACGCCCCGCGCGGCCGCCAGGCCCGTTACACCTGGCCGCTGCTGGTGCACGGCGCCACCTCGCTGGCCGACGCCCGGGGCCTGCCCGGCGCCGAGGGCGGACCGGCGGAGCGGGCCGTGCTGCTGGAGCGCATCCGGGAGGCGGCCGCCGCGCAGCCGGTGCACGGGCCGGTCACGGTCGCCTGGTCGGCGCTGCTGACCGCCGAACTCGCCCGCGCGGAAGGCGCGTCGGAGCCGGGGCTCTACCACCGGGCGGTGGAGCTGCTGGAGGCCACCGGGCTCCTCTACCCCCTCTGCGAGGCCCTCTACCGGGCGGCGGAGGCGGAGGCCGCGGCCGGGCAGGAGCGGCGGGAGGAGGCCGCGCGGCTGCTGCGCCGGGCGGACGAGGTCGCGCGCCGGCGCGGGGACCTCCACCTCCAGGGCGAGATCCTCCTGCTGGCCGGCCGCACCCGGCTGCCGCTGGAGGAGCAGCAGCCGAAGCCGGCGGAGCGCCAGGAGGCCGCCGACGCGGACCCGTTGGACGGGTACGGCCTCACCCGCCGGGAACGGGACGTGCTGCGGCTGGTGGTCGAGGGCCGGTCCAACCGCGGGATCGCCGAGGAGCTGTACATCTCGCCCAAGACGGCGAGCGTCCACGTCTCCCACATCCTCGGCAAGCTGGCCGTGGGCAGCAGGGGCGAGGCCGCGGCGCTGGCACACCGGCTGCGATTGCTTCCTGGCTGATCCCGACCGCTTCTTCTCGGTATTTGCGCGAAGTCGTCACTGCTGTGAAGGCTTCGCCCTACGATCCCGACATGTCGACTGATTGGATGCGGGTCTCCGGAGAATTCCCGGGGCCCGCTCCCTCCGCAGAACTGCGCGCCGACATCCCCCACCCGGCGCGCGTCTACGACTACCTGCTCGGCGGCAAGGACAACTTCCCGGTGGACCGCGCGGCGGCCGAGCGACTGCTCGCCGCGGAGCCGGAGGTGCGCTCGGTGGCGGTGGCCAACCGGGCCTTCATGCAGCGCGCGGTCCGCTACGCCGCCGAGGAGTTGGGGGTTCGTCAGTTTCTCGACATCGGCACCGGCATCCCCACGGCCGGACATACCCACGAGATCGCCCAGGCCGTGGAACCGGCGGCCCGGGTGCTCTACGTCGACAACGACCCGATCGTCCCGGTGCACGCCCGGGCGCTGCCGGCCGCCGCGGAGCGCGGGCGGCTCGGGGTGCTCCAGGCGGATCTCCGGGACCCCGAGAAGATCCTCGCCGCGGAGGAGCTGGCCCGGGTGATCGACCTCGGCCGGCCGGTCGCGCTGGTGCTCTGCGCCGTCCTCCACTTCGTGGAGGACGAGGCGCAGCCTCGCCGGATCGTCGAGCGGCTGCTGCGGCCGCTGGCCCGGGGCAGCGTGATCGTCCTGAGCCACGGCGTCCGGGACGGTCCGGACGGCGAACCCCGGTCCGCCGCCGCGGCGGTGGCCGATGAGATCTACCGGCCGTCGACCGGCGGCGTCCACCCCCGGACCCCCACCGAGGTCCTGGCGCTGCTGGCCGGCTGCGTCCCGGTGGCCCCCGGCCTGGTCCCGGTCGGGAAGTGGCGCCCGGACCTCGCGCCGACACCCACGTCCCCGCTCCCGCTGCACGGCGTCCTCGCCGTCAAGCGCTGAACCCCGCCCCGGTGGGCCCCTCGGGCTCGCCGGGGCCCGGCGCAGGACCCGGGGCGGGACGGGGGCGAAGAGGAACACCCGGCACGCCGCAGTCCTACAGTCGAACCCATGACGACCGATCAACCTGCCCGCTACCTTCTCCCCTACCCTCCCGAGGAGATCGGCGGCCTCCCGCCGGAACTCCCCGTCGCCGTATGGGACGGCAGCACCCCGCCCCCCGCCCCGGAGGCCCTCGCCCACGTCGAGTTCTTCTGCCTGCCCTATCTCAGGACGGCGAAGGCCGTCCCCCTCCTCACCCGACTCCCGGCCCTGCGCCTGGT
The DNA here is from genome assembly GCF_000744815.1 of Phaeacidiphilus oryzae TH49. Classification (NCBI taxonomy): domain Bacteria; kingdom Bacillati; phylum Actinomycetota; class Actinomycetes; order Kitasatosporales; family Streptomycetaceae; genus Phaeacidiphilus; species Phaeacidiphilus oryzae. Next base: position 2,447,404 of record NZ_JQMQ01000005.1, on the reverse strand, counting down.
GCAGACCCTCACCGCCGGCGTCGACGACCTCCTCCCGCACCTGCCCCCCGGCGTAGCCGCCTGCAACGCCCGCGGCCTCCACGACGCCAGCACCGCAGAGCTCGCCGTGACCCTCGCCCTCGCCTCCCTCCGCGGCGTCCCGCAGTTCGTCCGCAACCAGGCACAGGGCCTGTGGAAGCAGGAGTTCCACCCCTCCCTCGCGGACCGCCGGGTGCTCATCGTCGGCTACGGATCGATCGGCACCGCGATCGAGGACCGGCTCCGCCCCTTCGAATGCGCGGAGATCGTCCGCGTCGCACGCTCCGCGCGCGAAGCACCCGCAGGGCGCGTGCACGCGATCTCCGAGCTCCCCGGACTGCTGCCGGACGCCGACCTGGTGATCCTGGTGCTGCCCCTCACCGACCAGTCCCGCGGCCTCGTCGACGCCGAGTTCCTGGCCGCGATGAAGGACGGGGCGCTGCTGGTCAACGTCGCCCGCGGCCCGATCGTGGACACCAAGGCGCTGCTCGCGGAGCTGGAGTCGGGCCGGCTCCGCGCCGCCCTGGACGTCACCGACCCCGAGCCGCTGCCGGCCGGCCACCCGCTGTGGCAGGCGCCCGGTGTGCTGATCACCCCCCATGTCGGGGGCCCCAGTTCGGCCTTCCTGCCGCGGGCGCTGCGCCTGCTGCGCCGTCAGGTGCTCTGCTATCAGGCGGGGGAGGAGCCGCCCGGCCTCGTCGCCAGGGGGTGAACCGGCGCTTTCCGGATCGGTCGACGCGCCCGTGCACCTACCCATTACTCTGAGTTGAGTGTGCATGTCGCTGAGTGACGATTGTGGTGTATCGTCCAACCCCGGAGCACGAGGCACGCCCGGCGCATCCGTCGCGCGCGTCACGCCCGAAACGCACGTAGCCAGGCGTACTTCGGGGGGAGCAATCGCAGGAGGGGCCGCAGGAGTGTGGCCCGGGATTCTCGGTGTCCCCTGCGCCGCGAACACCCGGGCCGGAGGGGGAGATCCCGGGTGACTACCACTGACGCAGTGCTGACCGCCGCGACTCGCCGCGACGACCGTTCCCGTCGGGAGACCCGGCGGGAACGCCGTGTCGCCGCGGAGACGGTCCCGACGAGCCGACCGACAAGCCGTCTCACCGGCCGGCAGGCCGGACAGACGACCCCAGCAACCCCGACGAACAGCGCAGCGACCACGACCGCCGCCGTCCCCGCCGTCCCCGCCGCCCGCTCGGCCTCGCCTGCCGAGTCCTACGGCGCCGCCGACGGCCCGCGGGCGCCCTACGCCGCCGAGGCCGGCCCGGCTCCGGGGGAGCGCGCGGACGCCTACGCGCTGCCCAGCGCCGCGCTCCGCTCCGGCTGTCCGGACTATCTGGGCGACCCGGCCGACGCCCCGGCCGCCCAAGGCCAGGACCAGGTCCGGGACCGTGCCCGGGGGCAGGCCCAGGACCAGGTCCTGGGCACGGCCGTCCCCGCCGGCCCCGGCCGCCGCCCGTCCCGCCGCCCACGCGGACCCGCCGGCCGACTGTCGTCCAGAGCCCCCGGCCTGCCCGTGCTGGCGCTGTTCCTGATCTGCCTGGGCTACGGCCTCGGCTCCGCCACGGACTGGGGCCGCCATCTCGAACTCGCCGACTTCATGGGCGACTTCGGGCTGTCCGCGGGCGCCCTGATCGCGGCCCTGTCCTGCCTGGCGTACGGCTGCCTGCCGCGCGCCAGGGCCCGCGCGGCCTGGCTCTGCTTCGGCTTCTCGTCCCTGATGGTCGCCGTCGGCAACGGCGCCTGGGGCTGGTACGAGGTGGTGCTGCGGGTCTCCGTCCCCACCCCGTCGCTGGCCGACTTCGCCTTCCTGTTCTTCGCGCCGCCGGCCATCCTCGGCCTCCTTCTGCTGGCCAACCGGCCGCGGAGCGCCGCCGGTTGGCTCTGCCTGCTGCTGGACGGCTGGCTGATCGCCGGATCGCTGCTGACCCTCTCCTGGAGTCTGGCCCTGTCCCGGGCCGCCGCGGGCGCAGGCAACACCCTCCATGTCGCCCTGGCGCTGGCCTACCCGGTGCTGGACATCCTGCTGATCAGCATGGTCCTCGGGCTGCGCTTCCGCAGCCGGGACGGCAACCGGGCCGCGGTGCACACCGTCGCGCTGGCGCTGGCGGTGACCGTCCTCTGCGACGGGCTGTTCACCAACGCCACCGTGAACGGCTCGTACCACTCCGGGCATCTGCTGGACGCCGGCTGGTTCGCCGGCAGCATGCTGCTGGCGCGCGCCCCCTGGGCCGGCCGCGGGGTTCCCTGGGCCGCCGGCCCCGCTGCCGCGGCGGATCCCGCGGACAGCGGGAACGGGTCGGACGGTCTCCCCCCGCGTCGGCGGGTGGCGACCGTTTTCAGTGCGCTGACCCCGTACCTCGCCGCCGCGGTCTGCACCGTCGGGCTGCTGTTCAACGCCCTCGGCGACCACCCGATGGACCGCTTCGTGCTGGTCTGCGGCTGCACCGTGGTCTTCGCGCTGCTGGTCCGCCAGGGGGTGGTGCTGCTGGAGAACCTCCACCTGGCCCGTGAACTCGCCACCCAGGAGCGGCACTTCAGGTCCCTGGTGCAGGGCTCGTCGGACGTCATCATGATCGCAGGACCGGACGGCGTCCTCCACTACGTCTCCGCCGCCGCCACCGGCGTCTACGGCCGGGACGCCGGCCAGCTGGTCGGCACCCAGCTCACCGACCTGATCCACCAGGACGACCGGGGCCATGTGCTGTGGGAGGTGCAGCGCTACCTCGCCAAGCGACCGGAGGACGAGCCCACCGCCCGCATCGAGTGCCGGATCCGTTCCGGGACCGGGGACTGGCTGCACGTCGAGTCCACCGTCAACCGCTACCAGGACGGCCTGATCTTCAACAGCCGGGACGTCACCGAACGGGTGCGGCTGCAGGCCCAGTTGCAGCACAACGCGTACCACGACCCGCTCACCGACCTGCCCAACCGGGCCCTGTTCACCGAGCGGGTGCGGGCCGCCCTCAAGGGCCGCCGCGCCGACGACCGGCCGGCCGCCGAGGCCGCCGAGGCGATCCGTGCCGCCGAGGGCGGCGACCCGGCGGACGCCGCCGGGGCGACCGCCGTCCTCTACCTCGACCTGGACGGCTTCAAGGCGGTCAACGACACCGCCGGCCACCAGGTCGGCGACGAGCTGCTGGTGCACGCCGCCCGCCGGCTCCAGGAGACGGTCCGCGCCGGCGACACGGTCGCCCGCCTCGGCGGGGACGAGTTCGCCGCGCTGATCGGCGGCCGGGTCACCCGGGAGCAGGTCCGGGACATCGCCGACCGGCTGCGCACCGCCGTCTCCGCCCCGTACTGGATCGCGGGGGAGGAGCGCGGAGTGGCCGCGAGCATCGGCATCGCCTACGCCGAGCGCGGCATCGAGCCCGCCGACCTGGTACGCAACGCCGACCTGGCGATGTACCGGGCGAAACGCAACGGCAAGGGCCGGGTCCACGTCTACACCCCGGAGCTGAGGGCCGAGCTGGTCCGCCGCGCCGAGCGGGAGCAGCGGCTGCGGGCGGCCGTGCGGGAGGGCGAGTTCGCCCTCCTCCACCAGCCGGTGGTGGACCTGGCGACCGGGGAGGTCACCGGCCTCACCGCGCAGCCCCGCTGGCGCACCGCCCAGGGCGGCCTGATCACCCCGGCCGAGTTCCTCCGCACGGCGGGCGGCGGGGAGCGGGCGGCCCGGCTGGCCCGGTGGAGCGTCGAGCAGGCGGTGGCCAGGGCGGCTGCCCGGGCCCGCCGCCGAGACGGCCGGCCGTACCCGGTGACCGTGCGGCTGCCCGGCTACCGGCTGGCCGGGCCCGGCCTGGTCGAGACCGTGGCGGAGGCGCTGCGCCGGCACGCGCTGCCCCCGCGCACCCTGGTCCTCGCCCTCACCGGCAACGAGCCGGGGGAGCCCGGCGTCGGCGACTTCGACCAGCTGGTGCGCCGGATGCTGGCGCTCAAGCGGCTCGGCGTCGGCCTGTCGCTGGACGGCATCGGCGGCGGCGCGGCCCCGCTGAGCGGGCTGCGCCGGCTGCCGCTCGACCAGCTCACCCTGGACCGCGGGGTGGTGGAGGGGATCGCCGAGTCCGGCTTCCTGCGGAGCCTGGCCGGCTCGCTGCTCGGCCTCGGCCGGGAGCTGGGGCTCACCACGGTCGCGGACGGGGTGGACCTGCCGGAGCAGGCGGCGGTGCTGCGCGCGGCCGGCTGCGCCCGCGGCACCGGCCGGCTCTTCGCCGGGACGCTGGACGACGCGCGGCTGGCCGCGGTGGTCGGCCGCCCGTTCCCCCTCCCGGCCTGCGAGCCCGACGGGGCCCCGGCACCGTCCGGAACGCCGGCTGCTCCGGCGACCCCGGCAGCCCCGGCGACCCGGTCGGCCGCGGAGCCACCCGCGGGCCCGGCGGATCCGGCCGACCCGGGGCCGCCCAGCCCCCGATCGCCGAGCCCCGCAGCGGCGAGCCCCGAATCGGCCGGCCCCGAGACGGCCAGCCCCGAGACGGCGAGCCCCGGACGCGCGGCACCCGCGGTGGACCCCGGCGGGCCGGCCGGCCCCCCGCGGCCGGCGCCCGCGCCTGACGGGGTGTGAGACGCGCCGCCCGCCGACCCCGCGGAGAGACCCCGGAAAGTGCCCTTCATCACTGCGCCGAGCTGCGCAGACGCCTGCCCGGACGCGGGCTTCCCCGCTGCCCCCGCACTGGTCCGAATGGTGAGATCCGCGTCCCATGAGCTTGACAGCGACCAGGGGCCAGGAGGAAGGTCAAGGCCATGCGCACCCGAATTCTCGTACTTGGCAAGCGCGTCGGCTGACCACCACCCACCGACGCGCCCCCCTCGCATGCCTCAGGCACGAGGGGTTTTTTGTTGCTCCAACGGGTTCGCAGCCTCGCCGCTCGGACCGCTCGGATCCCGACGGGGCCCCAGCCCCCAGCACCCCCCTCTCGAACCCGCCACCCTCAGCCGAGAAGAGACAGGCAGATGACTGAGCAGGCCGCCGCCCACCATCGCGGGGAGGCATCGGCAGACGCCGGCGCCGCCCAACCGACCGTCGCCGAGACCATGTCCGGCGCACAGTCCCTCATCCGCTCCCTCGAAGCGGTCGGCGTCGACACCGTCTTCGGCCTCCCGGGCGGCGCGATCCTCCCGGCCTACGACCCGCTGATGGACTCCGAGAAGCTGCGGCACGTGCTGGTCCGCCACGAGCAGGGCGCCGGCCACGCCGCCACCGGGTACGCGCAGGCCACCGGCAAGGTCGGGGTGTGCATGGCGACCTCGGGCCCGGGCGCGACCAACCTGGTCACCCCGATCGCCGACGCCTACATGGACTCGGTGCCGATGGTCGCCATCACCGGCCAGGTGGCCTCCACCTCGATCGGCACGGACGCCTTCCAGGAGGCGGACATCTGCGGCATCACGATGCCGATCACCAAGCACAACTTCCTGGTCACCGACGCGGCGGACATCCCGCGGGTGATCTCGGAGGCCTTCCACATCGCGGCCACCGGCCGTCCCGGCCCGGTGCTGGTGGACGTCGCCAAGGACGCGATGCAGAAGCAGACCGTGTTCCGCTGGCCGGTCGAGCACCAGCTGCCCGGCTACCGCCCGGTGACCCGCCCGCACGGCAAGCAGATCCGGGAGGCCGCCCGGCTGCTGGCGCAGGCCAGGCGCCCGGTGCTGTACGTCGGCGGCGGCGTGCTCAAGGCCCGGGCCACGGCCGAGCTGAAGATCCTGGCCGAGCTGACCAAGGCCCCGGTGACCACCACCCTGATGGGCATCGGCGCCTTCCCCGACTCCCACCCGCAGCACCTGGGGATGCCCGGGATGCACGGCACGGTGGCCGCCGTCACCTCGCTGCAGAAGGCCGACCTGATCATCGCCCTGGGCGCCCGCTTCGACGACCGGGTGACCGGCAAGCTGGACGGCTTCGCCCCGTACGCGACCATCGTCCACGCGGACATCGACCCGGCGGAGATCGGCAAGAACCGGGCCGCGGACGTGCCGATCGTCGGCGACGCCCGCGAGGTGCTGGCCGACCTGATCGTCGCGGTCCAGAACGAGCTCGACCACACCCCCGGCGCCTGCGACTACACCGCCTGGTGGGAGCAGCTGGGCGGCTGGCGGAAGACCTACCCCCTGGGCTGGGACCCGGCTCCGGACGGTCTGCTGACGCCGCAGCAGGTGATCGAGCGGATCGGGCAGCTGGTCGGCCCGGACGCGATCTACGCGGCCGGCGTGGGCCAGCACCAGATGTGGGCCTCCCAGTTCATCCAGTTCGAGCACCCCGCGACCTGGCTGAACTCCGGCGGCGCCGGCACCATGGGCTACGCCGTCCCGGCGGCGATGGGCGCCAAGGCGGGTCAGCCCGGCACCGAGGTGTGGGCGATCGACGGCGACGGCTGCTTCCAGATGACCAACCAGGAGCTGGTCACCTGCGCGCTGAACAACATCCCGATCAAGGTGGCCGTGATCAACAACGGCTCGCTCGGCATGGTGCGGCAGTGGCAGACCCTCTTCTACAACGAGCGCTACTCCAACACCGTGCTCCACTCCGGCCCCGGGCACGACGGCAAGGAGCAGCCGGCCCAGGGCACCCGGATCCCGGACTTCGTGAAGCTCGCCGAGGCGATGGGCTGCCACGGGCTGCGCTGCGAGTCCCCGGACCAGCTGGACGCGGTGATCGAGCAGGCGCGTTCGCTGAACGACGCCCCGGTGGTCATCGACTTCATCGTCCACCAGGACGCGATGGTCTGGCCGATGGTCGCCGCCGGCACCAACAACGACGAGATCATGGCCGCCCGCGACGTCCGCCCCGACTTCGGCGACAACGAAGAGTGAGAGAGCGTCAGAACATGTCCAAGCACACCCTCTCCGTCCTGGTCGAGAACAAGCCCGGCGTGCTGGCCCGGATCGCGGCCCTGTTCTCCCGCCGCGGATTCAACATCGAATCGCTGGCCGTCGGACCGACCGAGCACCCCGACATCTCCCGGATGACCATCGTCGTCGCGGTGGAGGACCTGCCGCTGGAGCAGGTCACCAAGCAGCTCAACAAGCTGGTCAACGTGATAAAGATCGTCGAGCTCGACCCCGAGCAGGCGGTCCGTCGCGAACTGGTCCTGGCGAAGGTCCGGGCGGACAACGAGACCCGCTCGCAGATCGTCGAGATCGTGCAGCTGTTCCGCGCCAAGACGGTCGACGTCTCCCCGGACGCCGTCACCATCGAGGCCACCGGCAGCTCGGACAAGCTGGAGGCGATGCTCCGGATGCTGGAGCCCTTCGGCATCAAGGAGCTCGTCCAGTCCGGCATGGTCGCCATCGGCCGCGGAGCCCGCTCCATCACCGACCGCTCCCTCCGGGCGCTGGACCGCAGCGCGTAACCCACGCCGCTCACCCACGCCGCTCACCCACGCCGCGCGAGGGGCCACCCGCCCGCTCGCCGGCACCCCGCCGAGACCGCCGCCGGCCCACCCTGCCAGGCGCGGTCCACCGGTGCGGGAAGGGCCACGGGGGCTCAGCAGGCCTCGGCCCGACGCGCTTCGTCTCACCACCCGACCATCCCGAACGATCAACCCCGCGCGGCGCGTACGCTGCCCCGCAGGAACCGCAAGAAGAAGGAGACGCCCACCGTGGCCGAGCTGTTCTACGACGACGACGCCGATCTGTCCATCATCCAGGGCCGGAAGGTGGCGGTCCTCGGCTACGGCAGCCAGGGCCACGCGCACGCCCTCTCCCTCCGCGACTCGGGCGTGGACGTCCGGGTCGGCCTGAAGGAGGGCTCGAAGTCCCGCGCCAAGGCCGAGGAGCAGGGCCTGCGCGTGGTGACCCCCGCCGAGGCGGCCGCCGAGGCCGACGTCATCATGATCCTGGTGCCGGACCCCATCCAGGGCGACGTCTACAAGGAGTCGGTGGAGCCGCACCTCAAGGACGGCGACGCGATCTTCTTCGGCCACGGCTTCAACATCCGCTTCGGCTTCATCAAGCCGCCGGCGAACGTCGACGTCATCATGGTCGCCCCGAAGGGCCCGGGCCACCTGGTCCGCCGCCAGTACGAGGAAGGCCGCGGCGTCCCCTGCATCGTCGCCGTCGAGCAGGACGCCTCCGGCAACGCGCTGGCCCTCGGCCTCTCCTACGCGAAGGGCATCGGCGGCACCCGCGCCGGCGTCATCAAGACCACCTTCACCGAGGAGACCGAGACCGACCTCTTCGGCGAGCAGGCCGTGCTCTGCGGTGGCACCTCCGCGCTGATCAAGGCCGGCTTCGAGACCCTGGTCGAGGCGGGCTACCAGCCCGAGATCGCCTACTTCGAGTGCCTCCACGAGCTGAAGCTCATCGTCGACCTGATCTACGAGGGCGGCCTGGAGAAGATGCGCTGGTCGGTCTCCGAGACCGCCGAGTGGGGCGACTACGTCTCCGGCCCGCGGGTCATCACCGACGCCACCAAGGCCGAGATGAAGAAGATCCTGGGCGACATCCAGGACGGCTCCTTCGCCAACGCCTGGATGGCCGAGTACAAGGCCGGCCTCCCGAAGTACAACGAGTACAAGAAGGCCGACGAGTCCTCCCTCCTCGCCGAGACCGGCAGCAAGCTCCGCAAGCTGATGTCCTGGGTCGACGAAGAGGCGTGACGGGCGTCGACTGACCGCTCGTCGGCCGCTCTCCCGCCGTAGCGGGCTGGCCGCGCGGTTCCCCGCGCCCCTTTTCTGCGCCTTGGGCGCAGCGGCCCGAAGGGCCGGAAAGGGGCGCGGGGAACCGCGCGCTTCGGCAGGCCACTGACCTCCGGGGGCCGGGGCGGATTGTCCAGTCCGGCAGGGCCGTCCCCTCCGCACCTGCCAAACAGGCGAAAAGCGTTCCACCCCTCGTGGCTACTGTGGCGGTACGCGCTCGGCGAAGCGCGCACCGCGAGAACCCGCCCGCGAGGTTAGGACCACCGTTGAAGCCTGTCGTTCTCATCGCAGAAGAGCTCTCCCCCGCGACCGTCGACGCCCTCGGCCCCGACTTCGAGATCCGCACCTGCAACGGCGCGGACCGCGCCCAGCTCCTCCCCGCCCTCGCCGAGGTGGACGCCGTCCTGATCCGCTCCGCGACCAAGATGGACGCCGAGGCCATCGCGGCGGCGCAGAACCTCAAGGTGATCGCCCGCGCCGGCGTCGGCCTGGACAACGTGGACGTCCAGGCCGCCACCAAGGCCGGTGTGATGGTGGTGAACGCCCCCACCTCCAACATCGTCACCGCCGCCGAACTCGCCTGCGGCCTCCTGATCTCGACGGCCCGTCACATCCCGGCCGCCACCGCCGCCCTGAAGCAGGGCGAGTGGAAGCGCAGCAAGTACACCGGCGTCGAGCTCGCCGAGAAGACCCTCGGGGTGGTCGGCCTCGGCCGGATCGGCGTCCTGGTCGCCCAGCGGATGTCGGCCTTCGGCATGAAGGTGGTCGCCTACGACCCCTACATCCAGGCCGCCCGCGCCGCCCAGATGGGCGTCAAGCTGCTCTCCCTCGACGAACTGCTCGAGGTGTCCGACTTCATCACGGTCCACCTCCCGAAGACCCCGGAGACCCTGGGCCTGATCGGCGACGAGGCCCTCCACAAGGTCAAGCCCACCGTCCGGATCGTGAACGCCGCCCGCGGCGGGATCGTGGACGAGGGGGCCCTGATCTCCGCGCTGAAGGACGGCCGGGTGGCCGGCGCCGGCCTGGACGTCTACTCCTCGGAGCCCTGCACCGACTCGCCGCTCTTCGGCTTCGACAACGTGGTCTGCACCCCGCACCTCGGCGCCTCCACCGACGAGGCCCAGGAGAAGGCCGGCATCGCGGTGGCCAAGTCGGTCCGCCTGGCCCTGGCCGGCGAGCTGGTCCCGGACGCGGTCAACGTCCAGGGCGGGGTCATCGCCGAGGACGTCCGCCCCGGCCTCCCGCTCGCCGAGCGCCTAGGCCGGATCTTCACCGCCCTCGCGGGCGAGGTCGCCGTCCGCCTGGACGTGGAGGTCCGCGGCGAGATCACCCAGCACGACGTCAAGGTCCTCGAACTCTCCGCGCTGAAGGGCGTCTTCGAGGACGTCGTCGCCGAGACGGTCTCCTACGTCAACGCGCCGCTCTTCGCCCAGGAGCGCGGCCTGGAGGTCCGGCTGACCACCACCTCCGAGTCCCCGGACCACCGCAACGTGATCAGCGTCCGCGGCACCCTGAACGACGGCCGGACCGTCTCGGTCTCCGGCACCCTCTCCGGCCCGAAGCGGATCCAGAAGATCGTCGGCGTGGACAGCTTCGACGTGGACGTGATCCTCACCGACCACATGGCCTTCTTCCGCTACCAGGACCGGCCGGGAGTGGTCGGCACCCTGGGCCGGATCCTCGGCGACGCCGAGATCAACATCGAGGGGATGCAGGTCTCCCCGGACACCGAGAGCGGTGACGCGCTGGTCTCGCTGACCGTCGACCGGGAGATCCCGCAGCCGGTGCTGGCCGAGATCGTCGGCGAGATCGGCGCCAAGTTCGCCCGCTCGGTCGACCTGGCCAACTGAGCCGGCCCTGAGCCGGCCGGTCCGCCGCACGCTCAACTCACCCGGACGGGGCGCCGCACGCCCCGTCCGGGTGATTGCCGTCTCGGATAGTAGGAAGTCCGAGTAATTGTGCAGACAGCGACGGCCCGCCGTCGTACCGTGAGAAAAGCGAAGCCGACGCCGTCAGGCGATGCCGCGCAGGCGATCCCTGCTGCCCGCCGCACAGGCGCGATCCGGCGCTTCCCGGTGCCCACCCTCGCACCCGGTCTCCACCAGCAGTTCCCGCCAGCAGCGCGCAGATGCGCTTTTTCGCCTTGTCGCGAGGGGAGCCGTGTCATGCACAAGCCCTACCGTTACCACGCAGACGACCAGCGCCGGGCCGATGCCGCCGAGGCCCGCCGCAACGCCGCCGCCGCCCTCCAGCGCGCCCTCGACCGCAGGGACAACGGCGCCCCGGAGGATCAGGGCTGAGTAGACGCCCTGGTCTTGGCTGCGGAGGGCGCGGAAGGCGAAGAGGGCGCGGAAGGCGCGGAAGGGGCGGCCGCCGAGGCGGTGGCCCCCGCGACCGTGGCCGGCGGGCCGGCGCCCTCGGCCGGCGTGGCCGGGTCGGTGTGGCCGCGCAGCAGGATCCGCTTCGACAGCAGGTAGGTGAAGGGGATCGCGGCCACCGCGGCCAGCAGCGGCGCGTACCGCTTGTCCAGGCCGAGCCCGTTGACCAGCACCAGCGTCCCCACGCTGGTGACCACGTAGTTGGTCAGGTTGGTCAGCGGGAAGAAGAGGAACTTCCGCCAGGTCGGCCTGGTGCGGTAGGTGAAGTAGGTGTTCATGAAGAACGACCCGACCATGCTGATGATGAACGCCAGCGTGTACGCGATGAAGTACGGCATCCCGGTGTGCAGCAGCAGCCGGTAGCCGACGTAGAACGTCCCGGTGTTCACCCCGCCGACCAGGGCGAAACGGACGATCTGCGCCAGTTGCGGGCGCAGCCTCTGCACGGTCGTCGGCATCCTCAGCGCTCTCCCCGCCCGGTCTCCTCGCCCTGCTGGAGCAGGGCGCCCGCACGAGTATCCACCCGGTTCCCGGCCGGGAAGACCGAGCGCGGCACGTTGGTCTCCTTGACCAGGAAGTGCGGCCTGCGCTTGCTCTCGTAGTAGATCCGGCCGATGTACTCGCCGACCAGTCCGAGCATCACCATCTGGAGCCCGCCCAGTCCGACCACGGCCACCAGCAGGGTGACGTAGCCGGGCGCGGTGGGCCCGTTGACGATCGCCAGCGCGGTGATCACCACGGCGTAGGCCACCGCGATCGAGGCCAGCGTCAGGCCGAGGTAGATGCCCAGCCGCAGCGGGCGGCTGTTGAACGAGATCAGCCCGTCCAGGCCGTAGTTGAGGAGGGAGCCGAAGCGCCACTTCGTCTCGCCGGCCTCGCGCTGGGCGTTCTGGTAGTCGAAGGTGACGGTGTCGAAGCCGATCCAGGAGAACAGCCCCTTGGAGAAGCGGTTGTACTCCGGCATGGACAGCAGGGCGTCCACGGCCGGCCGGGAGAGGAGGCGGAAGTCGCCCACCCCGTCCTCCAGTTCGACGTCCACCACCCGGTTGACCATCCGGTAGTAGAGCCTGCTGAGGGCGCTGCGGACCCGCTTGTCGCCGTCCCGGGTCCGCCTGGCTATCACCTGGTCGTGGCCGAGGGAGTAGAGCTCCAGCATCCGGCCGATCAGGTGCGGCGGGTGCTGGAGGTCGGCGTCCATCAGCACCACCGCGTCGCCGGTGGCCTCGCGGAGGCCGGCCAGCATCCCGGCCTCCTTGCCGAAGTTGCGGCTGAAGGAGACGTACCGGGTGTCGTCCGGGCTGGCCTTGGCGAGGGCGCGCAGCCGGTCCAGGGTCCCGTCCCGGCTGCCGTCGTCGACGTAGCAGAGCTCGTAGTCGACGTCGAGGTCGGCGAGGGTCTCGCGGATCCTGGCGTCGAAGAGCTCGACGACCGCTTCCTCGTTGTAGCAGGGGACGACGATGGAGAGTCTCATGCTCATGGGCGACGTCACTTCTTCGGGGCCGGGCCGGCGGCTGCGGCGTCGGCGGAGTCGGGGGTGGCGGCGGCGCCGGGGGATCCGGCGCCGCGACGCCGGCGCAGTCCCGCGCCGACCGGGACCAGGACCAGGGCGGCCAGCGCGGCCCCGGTCCCGGCGAGCCCGGTGCGGAGACCGGGCGGTGTGTAGGAGCAGGAGACCGCGTTCGAGCCGGCGCCCAGGGGGGCCGCCAGCAGGCCGTGGTAGGAGGCCCCGGGACGGGTCGTCCGGCGGCCGTCGTCGGCGGTCGTGGTGCAGTTCCAGCCGGTGACGGCGGTGGTGGCGAAGACGGCGGTGCCGGTGCTGTGCGCGGGCAGCTCGGCGGCGATGCCGTGGCCGCCCGCGGTGACCTGGGTGGCCCCGGTCGCGTGCTGGGCGGCGGTCGCGGCGGACAGCGCGCGCGGGGAGAGGCAGCCGACCGGCTGGGCCGGCACCGTCTGCGCCCGGTTGGAGCCGAAGGCGACGGTGAACCGCCCGTTCGCCGGCACGGTGCCGATCCGGCGGAGCGGATTGGCGGTCATCCGCGGCGCGCGGCCGTTCAGCGCGGTCTCGCCGAGGACGCGGCCCGCGGTGGACTTGGCCGTCGCGGCCCCGCGGTACCAGGGCGCGTTGACGTAGATGCCGTCGCCCGCGGCGCAGGAGCCGCTGAAGCGGACCCAGGGCCCGCCCGCCGGGTGGCTCGGCACCGACCACTCGCCGTTCGCCAGCCGGGTGGCGGTGGGCGCCGAGGCGGCCGAGGGGGTCTTGGGCGCCGACGGAGTCGGGACCACCGCCGGGGCGCGCCAGACCGCCTTGCCGAGGAGGAGGTTCTGCAGCGCGAACGGGTCGTCCATCCGCAGCCGGGCGGTGTCCCCGCCGTGGTGGACGGTGACCAGCGGGGAGTAAGCGCCGACGGCCTTCTGCACGGTCTCCTTCGCGGTCCCGTGGGAGTAGAGGGCGTGCGAGACCCCGAAGATCGCCCGGGAGCCGGGGTCGGTCGGGCTCAGCAGGTGACGCCCGTTCATGTACCAGCCCATGCCCAGGTCGTAGAAGGTCTGGGCGGTCACGTCCGGCACATAGGAGCTGTAGTAGGCGCCGCCCTCGCCGCCGAGCAGCAGCGGGTCGTTGTCCGCGAACAGATGCGGGCCGGACTCGGTGCGGGCCTTCGGCCAGGTGTCGGTGGCCAGCAGCGACCTGTGGGCCGCCTCGCTGGCGGCGTCCATGGTGACGTGCGGGGCGAAGAAGGGCACCCGGTTCCGCAGCGCGTTGATCCCGTACACCGACAGGGTGGAGCAGCCCAGTACCAGCACCCCGAGCACCGCGCCGGTCCCGCGCAGCGCCCAGCGCCGGCGCCGCGGCGAGCGCAGCCCGCGGGCCAGATGGAGGGCGAGCAGCGCCAGCAGGGTGAGGGTGCCGAAGCCGAGCACCGCCGTCCAGCTGTACTTGTTGGTGTCCGGCCGGGTGGCGGCGACCAGCGCGACCACGGCGGTGAGCACGGCCCCGCCGAGGAGTTCGAGGGGGCGCGGCCGGCGGGCCAGCGCCAGCCAGGCGACCATCGTGCCCAGCGCGCTGAGGACGAACGCCTCCCGGTAGGGGCTGCCGTTGGGGATGGCGAAGCCCTGCCAGAGGAGGATGGTCGGCTTCCAGACGAAGGAGGCCGCCACCACCAGCAGCAGCCCGCACCACAGCGTCCGCTCGAGTCCGCGGATCCGCCGCATGAACGGGAAGGCCAGGATCAGGACCAGTCCGAGCATCCCGATCGCCACATACGGCACCCCGTACGTGGCCCGGGTCCCCGGCAGCAACTGGCCCGCGAAGTCCAGGGGGTTGAGGATCTTGTAGCCGGTGACCCCGCCCGGCACCGCCAGCCGGCTGGACTTCAGGCAGACCAGCAGCACCGGCAGTGCCAGCACCAGTCCGGTGGCCATCAGGGCGGCGGCCCGCAGCAGTGCCCGGAACTTCTCCCTCCGGTCACCGCCCGCCAGCCACAGCCGCACCAGGAACACCAGCACCGCGCAGAGCGAGGCCATCGAGGCGGTGTAGAAGTTGCCGAACCAGGCCAGCGCCACCAGCAGCGACCCGCCGATCCACCCACCCGGGCGGAGCGGCCCGCGCAGCGCCCGGTCCAGGACGATCCCCAGCATGGGGATGGCGACCAGGCCCCAGAGCCACATCGGGTCCGCGGAGGCGTCGTTGAGGGCCCAGGCGCAGGTGCCGTAACCGGTGCCGAGGAGCGCCCGCAGCCAGGGCGAGCCCGGGTGCAGCCGGCGCAGGAACGCGGTCATCACCGCGGCGGCCAGGCCGATCGAGAGGAGGGTGGTGAGGAAGACCGGGAGGTCGACCTCGTCGCGCGGGAAGAAGTAGGTCAGCCAGGAGAAGGGGTTGGCCAGGTAGGTGAGGAAGTCCCCGAGGAAGGGGACTCCGTAGCCGCTGTTCCAGTTGAAGAGGAGGTCGCCCGCGCCGGGCGCGCCGTGCATCAGGTCCCAGAGATGGGCGTGGAACGGCACGAACTGGTTGCCCAGGTCGTTGATCGCCCGCCCGCGCGAGCCGAACGGGTAGGTGTTCAGCTTGGCGGTGCCGATGCAGAACGCGGCCATCGCCGCCAGCGCGGCGAGGAGGGCGGCGGCGGACTCCGCACCGGGGCGGCGCAGGCCGAGGCGGCGCACCCGCACCCCGGGCGCGGCCGAAGGGCCGGCCGGGTGGGGGCCGCTGCTGCTGCTCGTGCGCCCTTGCGCGGTCGTGCTCACAACCCGTACTCCTGCTTCTCCGGGGCACCGGACGCCTCCACGGCCGGGTGCCGCCGGACATCGTCCACTCTTCGAGTAAAAGCCGGTTGTGAGCCGTTCACTCGTAGGCCCCCTTCTCCTCAAGCCCCTTGACGCATTTTCATCTGGGTGTCCCGAATGTGCCGCCGGTCACGTGAGATTGACCCGTTCGGCTCCCCGACCGCGCGCCCGTTCCCCCATTCCGTGGCGCGGCGTGCCTTCTGGTGCTGGACGGGACCGAAATCAGCCAGGCAGCCGGGCGGCCACCGCGGCCGCGCTCCAGGCGCCGAGCGGTGCGTCCGGCCGGGAGGCCGTCTGCCGTGCCGTGTAGAGCACACCGTCCGGGCCGAGCGCCAGCACGGTGAACCGGCCCTGCGCGTCCTCGGCCAGCCCCGGCGTGTGGACCAGCGGCACACCCCCCTGAACCCAGCCGGTACCCGCCCCGAAGGCGACCAGTCCCTGGTCGTCCCGGGCGGCGAGCACCGTCCTGCGGCCGGCCGCTCCGGCGGCCACCAGACCGAACCCGCCCACCTCTGAGACGTCGGTGACGCGCCAGCCGTTGCTGCCGGGACCGATGTCGCCCATCACGATTCGGGCACTCAGCGGTTCGCGGTAGGTCACACGGACGGTCCCGTCCGAGAGGGTGACGGCGTTCATCGGCCCGGCGGAGACCGGCAGGCCGGTCGTCGGCTGGGGCCGCAGGGGCCGTCCGGCAGCACGGAGGCCCAGTGGACGACCCCCCGCGCGCCCGCGGCCAGCACGTGCAGCCGCCCGTCGCCGCCCCGGGCGACACCCAGGCCGTCCATCACCCCGGTGAGTGCCCGGTGCTGGTGGACGGTGGCCAGCGCGGTCCACGGGCCCCAGGTGGCCGCTCCGCTTGCGGGGGCGATGGTTCCGGTGCGGGTGGAGACCCCGCCCTCCCAGTTCCTGGCGAAGAGCCGGATCCGGTGCCGTCCGTCGAGGATCGCCACCGGGTAGCCCATCTCCATCGACTTGACCGCGGCGGCCTCGCCCCCGATCACGTCGTCGGGGGCGCCGAGGCCGGTCCAAGGACCGAACTCCGGGGGGCCGCCGGGCTTCTGGGTGGTCGTCTGGAGCGCGGTGACCACCTCCCTGCGGTGCTCCGCGGTGGCCGCGGCCAGCACGGTGCGCACCCCGAAGAGCCGCAGCCGGCCGTCTGGCTGGGCGAGCGCGAACAGCTGGCCCTCCAGGGCCCCGCCGCCGGGGCCGGCCGGTCCGCGCAGCCGGTGCGGGCCGGTCCACCGCCCGCTGCCGGGCGCCGTCTCGGTCCAGCACGCGGGGGCCCCGCTGACCAGCGCGAACGCCGCCAGCCTGCGGTCCCGCAGCCGGCGCACCCAGCCGTTGGACCCGGGGGCGCGGTAGCGGATCGACCGGGCCCAGGGGCCCTTCGCGCCCCGGACGCCGACCTTGCGGTCCCCGCAGCCCGCCGGGTCTCCGCAGCCGTGGCCGTCCGCCCAGCCGTAGACCTCCATCACCCCCTCCTTGTGGAGGGTGGTCGGCGCGTCCTGGTTGAACGGGAGGATGCCGTTGACGTAGCCGAGGTAGTGCTCCACCGTCCCGGGCGGGGCCTGCGGGGTGGACCAGTAGCCGGCCAGCGCCTCCTGGGCGAAGTAGGCGGAGTACTGGTGGTCCTGGTGGTCGAGGTAGACCGGCAGCCGCAGCAGCGGCGGCACCTGGCGGTGGTGCGGGGCGGCCCAGTCGGCCGGCTGCCGCAGCTTGTGCTCGGGGTTGGGGTCGAGGGTGCGGACGACCGTCGGCCGGTACTCGTCCAGCACCGCCCGTATCGAGGCCACCACGTCCTCGCGCCGGTAGAACTGCACCCGCTGGACGGGGCTCTCCTCCGGCGGCAGGGTCGGCAGCCGGTTCTCCTCGCCGACCCAGAGGGACTTCAGCGAGAACGGGTTGGGCACCGCCACCGCCCGCGCCTCGCAGAGCTGGAGCCAGATCGCCTGGATGTGCGGGGCCGCCCGCAGGGTGTTCAGCTCCGCCTCGAAGCCGGGTATCAGCGAGATCGTCTCGATGCTCCAGGGACTGTTCTCGTCCCCCGTGGCCATCCAGGCGAAGGCCCGCCGCATGCCGTTCATCCGGGCCCGGACGAAGGCCTGGCGGTTGCCCCGCACCCCCAGCGGGCGGCGGCCGCCGGGGCGGTCCGGGGCGTTGATGCCGTTGGACTCGCCGCCGGTCAGGCAGAGGGTCACGGTCGGCCGGCCGCTGCGCAGCGCCAGTTCGAGCTCGGGGTTCTGGAAGTAGAGGCCGTCGTCGGCGTGGGCGATGACATGGACGTAGGAGTGCCGCCCGTCGGCCGCCAGGGCCCCGGTGGCCAGCACCGGAGGCCGGGTTCCGTCGGACCCGGCGGTCGCCCCGCCGCCCCCGGAGAGGGCGTTCGACACCAGGGCCCAGGCGCCCCCCGCGCAGGCCGCCGCCGCGGCCGCGCCACCCCCCAGCCGTATCGCCTGACGCCGTGTCAGCGGACCTGACAGTCCCGCCATTCCGCCCCCCCGTTCCAAGAGAACCCACACCCGTTACACCCACATGGGGCAAGCGCCTCCTGAAACATCCCGGTTTGCCCCGAGACGAGAGGTCGATGCCGAAGAAGGATAGAGCGGCGCGTTCCTCGCAGCGGTAAGAGCAGTTCACGCATTGCTCACGAGTTAGGCAGGCGTCAGATCCCCGTACTTACCGGACGCCCACCCCGCCTGTACGGTTCCTGTGCAAAACCCGGGTGCGGCGGGTGACTTCGCGGCCCGAAACGGTCGTCCGCATGCTGGACCGGCGATGTCAGAAAGTGGGACGGGGAGTAGGCTCGCCGCCATGTCGCGCACCATTCGCCTCGCAGTGATCCCCGGTGACGGAATCGGCCAGGAGGTCGTGGCCGAAGGCCTCAAGGTCCTCAGCGCAGCCCTCCCGGAGGACGCCAAGCTCGAGACCAACGAGTACGACCTCGGCGCCCGCCGCTACCACCGCACCGGCGAGACCCTCCCCGACGAGACCCTCGACGAGCTCAAGGGCTACGACGCGATCCTCCTCGGCGCGATCGGCGACCCCTCGGTGCCGTCCGGCGTGCTGGAGCGCGGGATGCTGCTCAAGCTCCGCTTCGCCTTCGAGCACTTCGTCAACCTCCGTCCCGGCAAGCTCTTCCCCGGGGTGAAGTCCCCGCTGGCCGGCCAGCCGGAGATCGACTTCGTGGTGGTCCGCGAGGGCACCGAGGGCCCGTACACCGGCAACGGCGGCACCCTCCGCGGCGGCACCCCCAACGAGGTCGCCACCGAGGTCTCGCTCAACACCGCCGTCGGCATCGAGCGGGTCGTCCGGGACGCCTACGCCCGCGCCCAGGCGCGTCCGCGCAAGAAGCTGACGCTGGTCCACAAGACCAACGTGCTGGTGCACGCCGGCGGGCTGTGGAAGCGGATCTTCGACCAGGTCGGCCAGGAGTACCCCGAGGTCACCACCGACTACCTGCACGTCGACGCGGCCACCATCTTCTTCACCACCCAGCCCGAGCGCTTCGACGTGGTGGTCACCGACAACCTCTTCGGCGACATCATCACCGACCTGGCCGCCGCGGTCACCGGCGGCATCGGCCTCGCCGCCAGCGGCAACATCAACCCCACCGGTGAGTTCCCGTCCATGTTCGAGCCGGTGCACGGCTCCGCGCCGGACATCGCCGGCCAGGGCAAGGCCGACCCGACCGCCACCGTCCTCTCCGTCGCGATGCTCCTCCAGCACCTCGGCCTGGAGGAGGAGGCCCGGAAGGTCGAGAACGCGGTCGCCGCGGACCTCGCCGAGCGCGGCGCCGCCGCCCGTTCCACCACCGAGATCGGCGACGCGCTCGCCGCCCGAGTAGCCGGCTGACCAGCCGGCCCACGCAGAGGGGGGGATCCCCTCCCCACGGGTCCGCCACGAGCGGCCCGGAGCTACGCAGGCCGAACCGGCTGGTCAGCACATCCCACGACCCCGGCTCCCCGGACCCGCGCTCCGGGCCGCTC
The DNA here is from genome assembly GCF_000744815.1 of Phaeacidiphilus oryzae TH49. Taxonomy (NCBI): domain Bacteria; kingdom Bacillati; phylum Actinomycetota; class Actinomycetes; order Kitasatosporales; family Streptomycetaceae; genus Phaeacidiphilus; species Phaeacidiphilus oryzae. The sequence goes on along the minus strand of NZ_JQMQ01000005.1, from coordinate 2,428,105 downwards.
CGTGCTTTCCTCCGCCGTCCCCACGGGGCGGGGAGGCTGTTCGGCTGCCGCCCGGGGATGCGACCCTGGATACTGGGACGTCCGAGTACCGAGAGTTTCAGCCAGCCCCCGCGCGAGTGCGGTGAAACCCCGGCAGGCGCACGTCCCGTCACGACGACAGGTGAAGGACGAACCCGAACATGCAGATCGAACTCAAGCCCTCCGCCCACCCGCTTCCCGCCGCCGAGCGCGAAGCCCGCCTGGCCGCCCCCGGGTTCGGCCGCTACTTCACCGACAACATGGTGACCATCCGGTGGACCGAGGGCCGCGGCTGGCACGACGCCCAGCTGGTCCCGTACGGACCGCTGGAGATGGACCCGGCGAACATGACCCTCCACTACGCGCAGGAGATCTTCGAGGGCCTGAAGGCGTACCGGCAGCCGGACGGCGGCGTCGCCCTCTTCCGTCCCGAGCGCAACGCGCTCCGCTTCCAGCACTCGGCGCGCACCCTGGCGATGCCGGAGCTCCCGGTCGAGACCTTCATCGAGGCCTGCGACGCGCTGGTCGCGCAGGACGTGGAGTGGGTCCCCCCGCACGGCGGCGAGGCCTCCCTCTACCTCCGCCCGTTCATGATCGCGTCCGAGGTCGGGCTCGGCGTGAAGCCGGCCAACGAGTACCTCTTCCTGGTGATCGCCTCGCCGGCCGGCCCGTACTTCCCGGGCGGGGTCAAGCCGGTCTCCATCTGGATCTCCCAGGACCGCGTCCGCGCCGTCCCCGGCGGCATGGGCGACGCCAAGACCGGCGGCAACTACGCGGCCTCCCTGCTGGCCCAGGCCGAGGCGGCCGAACAGGGCTGCGCGCAGGTCGCCTACCTGGACGCGGTCGAGCGCCGGTGGGTCGAGGAGCTCGGCGGGATGAACCTGTACTTCGTGTACGGGGACCGGATCGTCACCCCCGCCCTCACCGGCTCCCTCCTGGAGGGCGTGACCCGCGACTCCCTCCTCACCCTCGCCCGCGACCTCGGCTACGAGTCCGAGGAGGCCCGGATCTCCGTCGACCAGTGGCGCGAGGACACCGCGAACGGCAGCCTCACCGAGGTCTTCGCGTGCGGCACGGCCGCCGTCATCACCCCCGTCGGCGAGGTGAAGACCAAGGGCGCCGCCTGGACGCAGGGCTCCGGCGAGCCCGGGCCGGTCACCCTCCGGCTCCGCGAGGCGCTGCTCTCCCTGCAGACCGGCAACGCCGAGGACCCCCACGGCTGGCGCCACCCGATCGCCTGACGCCCGCGGCGGCCCCCGCGCCCCGGATGCGGCCCGAAGGGCGGATCCAGGGGCGCGGGGAACTGCGGCGGCCGTCCGCCACGGTGACCGGATACTGAGACCGCGTCCCCGTGCGCGCCGCGCTGTGGCAAACTGCCGAACATGCCCGAGCGGCTCAGCATTATTACCGCCAGGCGCGCCGGTCCGCGGTGACGACCCCGTCCGCCCACCGCGTCCCAGACCCGCGCGCAGACCTCTCGCACCCGCGAGGGGTCTTTTGTTTTGGGCCACCCCTCCGCACAGGAGACAGGAGCACCCCGATGACTACCCAGCCCACCTCCGACGCCTTCCACGTCTTCGACACCACCCTCCGAGACGGCGCCCAGCGCGAAGGCATCAAGCTGACCGTCGCGGACAAGCTCACCATCGCCCGCCATCTGGACGAGTTCGGCGTCGGCTTCATCGAGGGCGGCTGGCCCGGCGCCAACCCCCGCGACACCGAGTTCTTCTCCCGCGCCGCGACCGAGCTCGACCTCTCCCACGCCCAGCTGGTCGCCTTCGGCTCCACCCGCCGCGCCAACGGCACCGCCGCCGAGGACCAGCAGCTCAAGGCGCTCCTCGACTCGGGCGCCCCGGTGGTCACCCTGGTCGCCAAGTCCCACGACCGGCACGTGGAGCTGGCGCTGCGCACCACCCTGGACGAGAACCTCGCCATGGTCCGCGACTCCGTGGAGTTCCTCCGCGCGCAGGGCCGCCGGGTCTTCATCGACTGCGAGCACTACTTCGACGGCTATCGGGCCAACCGCGAGTACGCCCTCTCCGTCGTCCGCACGGCCCACGAGGCCGGCGCCGACGTCGTCGTCCTGTGCGACACCAACGGCGGGATGCTGCCGTCCGGCGTACGCGAGATCGTCGCCGACACCCTCGCCGAGACCGGCGCCCGGCTCGGCATCCACGCCCAGGACGACACCGGCTGCGCGGTGGCCAACACCCTGGCCGCGGTCGAGGGCGGCGCCACCCACGTCCAGTGCACCGCGAACGGCTACGGCGAGCGGGTCGGCAACGCCAACCTCTTCCCGGTCACCGCGGCCCTCGAACTGAAGCTCGGCCGCAGCGTCCTCCCGGCCGGCCGGCTCGCCGAGATGACCCGGATCTCGCACGCCATCGCCGAGGTGGTCAACCTCGCCCCGGCCACCCACCAGCCGTACGTCGGCGTCTCGGCCTTCGCCCACAAGGGCGGGCTGCACGCCTCCGCGATCAAGGTGGACCCGGACCTCTACCAGCACATCGACCCGGAGCTGGTCGGCAACACCATGCGGATGCTGGTCTCCGACATGGCCGGCCGGGCCTCCGTCGAGCTCAAGGGCAAGGAGCTGGGCTTCGACCTGAGCGGGGACCGGGAGCTGGTGGGCCGGGTCGTCGACGTCCTCAAGGAGCGGGAGAACGCCGGCTACACCTACGAGGCCGCGGACGCCTCCTTCGAACTCCTCCTCCGGGAGCAGTCGGGCGACCTGCCCCAGCGCTTCTTCGCGCTGGAGAGCTGGCGGGCCATCGTCGAGCAGCGGCCGGACGGCGAGCAGGCCAACGAGGCCACCGTGAAGCTGTGGGCCAAGGGCGAGCGCCTGGTCACCACGGGGGAGGGGAACGGTCCGGTGAACGCCCTCGACCGGGCGCTCCGGGCCGGGCTGGAGCGGATCTACCCGCAGCTCGCCGCCTTCGAGCTGGTGGACTACAAGGTCCGCATCCTGGAGGAGCGGCACGGCACCGAGTCCGTCACCCGCGTCCTGGTCACCACCAGCGACGGCAAGAGCGAGTGGTCCACGGTGGGCGTCGGCTCCAACGTCATCGCCGCCTCCTGGCAGGCCCTGGACGACGCCTACACCTACGGCCTCCTCAAGGCCGGCCAGACCCCCGCGGAGTAGGCCGCGCGCCCGGAACGGCTACGGCGCCGCACTCGGCGGCGGGCACTGGGTCGCACAACCCGGTCTCCGCCACCGACTGCCGCGCCGTTGGGGGTCGGGGGGGCCGTCCCCCCGGTGTGCTTCTTACCGCAGCCGCGCCAGCAGCGCGTGCTCGACCAGCGTGATCAGCGTCGCCTTCGCCGAGTCCCGGCGCCGCGCGTCCGTGCTGAGGATCGGGATGTCCGGTCCCAGCTGGAGCGCCTCGCGGACCTCGTCTGCGGTGTGCGGCTGCTGCCCGTCGAACGCGTTCAGCGCGATGATGAAGGGGAGTCCGCTGTTCTCGAAGTAGTCGATCGCCGGGAAGCAGTCCGCCAGCCGCCGGGTGTCGACGAGGACGACGGCGCCGATGGCGCCGCGTACGAGGTCGTCCCACATGAACCAGAAGCGGTCCTGGCCGGGGGTGCCGAAGAGGTAGAGGATGAGGTCTTCGTCGAGGGTGATGCGGCCGAAGTCCATGGCCACGGTGGTGGTGGTCTTGTCGGCGACTTTGCTGATGTCGTCGATGCCTGCGGAGGCGGAGGTCATGACGGCCTCGGTGCGCAGGGGGTTGATCTCGGAGACGGCGCCGACGAGGGTGGTCTTGCCCACGCCGAAGCCGCCGGCGACGACGATCTTCGCCGAGGTGGTGGTACGGGCTCCGGGGACGGCGGCCGCGGAGCCTGTCGAGGCTGCGCCGCTAGAGCTTGCGAAGTCCACTGAGCACCCTTTCGAGCAGTGTCACGTCGGGCTGTCCGCCGGCGTCGGCCCCGGCGGCAGCGGGTTGGTGGATGGCGACCAGGCCGGATTCGGCCAGGTCGGCTACGAGGATCCGGGCCACGCCCAGCGGCATGTGCAGCAGGGCGGAGACCTCGGCCACCGACTTGAGTTCCATGCACAGGTCGCAGATCCGCTGGTGCTCGGGCAGCAGCCCGCCGATGCGGTCCGGATGCGCGGTGGTGGACACCAGGGCCTCGATGGCCAGCTGGTACCGCGGCTTGGTACGCCCACCCGTCATCGCGTACGGGCGGATCAGCGACTCCTGCTCACCGTGCGGCTCGGAGACCGGGGCGGTCTGCAGTCCCCACGGGTCGTTGTCCCAACCGCCGTACTCCTCGGCGGTGTTGAGCTGCGCCGATTCACCGGCGCGCGGAGGGGTGCGGAAGGCCGCGCCGGCGTCCGCCCAGTTCGGGCCGGAACCTCCGTCGGGGTAGATCGAGGACGGCGGGGCCTCGCCGGGCCCTCCGCCGTGTGCGGCATGGGCCCCCTGGGGCGACCGCGAATCCCGCTGGGCCGAGTCGGCGCCGGGCACGCCGAAGGCGTCCTGGCCCGCACCGGGGTAGGGGACGCCGAACTGACCGTGCTGGTCCTCGGGCGGTGTCACTGTTCCTCCTCACGGTGGTGCTGCCAAGGCGCCGGCCGGGCGCCGATGGTGACGGTGCATCAGGCCCGGCGCACGCGGCGCCGGGACCGTCGGGCGCCTAGTGGAGCAGGCTGCCCTGGAGCTCGGCGCGCAGCGCCGGGGTGAGTACATCACCGGCCCGGTCGACCAGGAGAGCCATTTCGTATCCGACGAGACCGATGTCACTGTCCGGGGCGGAGAGCACCGCGAGTGACGAACCGTCGGAGATGGCCATGATGAAGAGGAACCCGCGCTCCATCTCCACCACGGTCTGGTTGACACCGCCGCCTTCGAAGATCCGCGAGGCGCCCTGGGTCAGAGAAGTCAATCCCGAGGCCACGGCCGCGAGTTGATCCGCGCGGTCCCGGGGGAAGCCCTCCGACATCGCGAGCAGCAGTCCGTCCGCGGAGACCACCACCGTGTGCGACACCCCCGGGGTGTTCTCCACAAAACTGGTGATCAACCAGTTCAGGTTCTGTGCCGCTTGGCTCATCTGGGTCACTGACGCTCCTGGGGGTGGGGGTCGCCGAAGTAATCGGTGCCGCCGTGCTGATCGGGAGAAGCGGATGAAGTCTCGGTCTCGGCGCTGGTGCTGCGCCCCTGCTCGACGCCGCGGAGCAGGCTGGAGAGCCGGCCGCGGACCTCGCCGGGGTCCCGGGAGATCTGCGGGCCCGTGTACTCCTCGACGGTGGGCGCGTTGCCCGGCACCAGGTTCTGGCGCGGGACGCGCAGCGGGAGGCCCGAGGAGGTGGTGCCGCCGGAGGCCGGCCGCTGGACCTGGGAGGCCTGCTGCCAGGAGTCGTCGGCGGGCGAACGCCAGCCGCTCTCCTCCCGGCCGCCGGCCGCTCCGGCGCCGGTTCCGCCCACGGACGAGCCGGTGGACGAGCCGGTGGACGAGCCGACGGACCCGCCGGTGGAGGCCGGGCCGCTCACCCGGGCGGAGCTGCGGCTGAACCAGTTCGGCTGCCCGCCCCCGCCGCCGCCGGCCGGCCGGCCCGAGGCGGGCCCGCCGGTCGCGGGCCGGGTCGCCGGGGCGAACTGACTCGGCGTCACCGACTGGGCGGGGGAGGCGGGTTCCCCGCGCTCACCGCCGCGCTCGTCCCCGCCGAAACGGTCCGCCGCACTGCCGATGCCGGAGCCGGCGTCGATGGTCTGCCCGGGTCGCCGCAGCGGCAGCCCGTTCTCGGCCCGCTCCAGCGCGGCCGAGGCCGGCTCCTGCCCGGCGGCCTGCTCGCGCTCCTCGGCCTCGGAGTCGGAGCCGTAGGGGCGGGACTGGGGGTAGGCGCTGGGCGCCTGCGGCGCCGGGTAGGCGCTGCCGCCGGACGGGTAGCCGCCGCCGGCGGCCGGGCCACCGTACGGCCGCTGCCCGCCGAGGCCCTGCCCCTGCTCGTACCCGCCCGCCTGGTCGGGGGCGCTCGGGTAGGCGCTGGGCGCCGGGTAGCCGCTCGGCGCCGGGTACGAGGACGGCCCGCCGCCCGGGGCGCCCGCGGACCACCCGCTCGGGGCCTGGGCGCCGCTGCCGGACTCCAGCGCCCGCTGCTCCGGCTGCCCGCTCAGGGCCTGCGGTTCGGACTGCTGCGGGGTGCCCGGCTGGAACCGCGACTCGGCCGCGAAGGGCTGCTGCTCCGACGGGTAGGCCTGCCCCTGCGGGTAGGACGCCTGCCCCTGCGGGTACGACGGCTGCCCCTGCGGGAAAGGCTGCTCCTGCGGGTACGCCTGCCCCTGCGGGTAGGCCTGCTCCTGCGGGTACTGCTGGGGGTCGCCGAACTGCTGCCCCTCCGGGCCGTCCGTGGTGGCCCGCCGCCTGCGGTCGACCTCCAGCGAGCGGCGCACCGAGTCCAGCGCGGTCATCTGCCCGGCCTGACCTGCCGCCCAGCGCGACTCGTCGAAGCCCAACTCACCGGCCGTACGCGGCTGCTGATCCCGCGTCGGGTCGGCGTAGGCGGAGGCGTCCGCCTCGCCGACGATCCGGGAGACGGTGAACTCCTCCTCGGCCGGCATCGGCTGCGGGGCCTGGGTGAGCCGGTCCGGGATCATCACCAGCGAGGTGGTGCCCGTGCCCTCGGTCGACGCCCGCAGCTGCACCCGCACGCTGTGCCGGGCGGCCAGCCGCCCGACCACGTACAGGCCCATCTGCCGGGAGACCGAGGCGTCCAGGGTGGAGGGGGCCGCCAGCTTGGCGTTGATCTCGGCGAAGTCCTCGGCGCTGAGCCCGATGCCCTTGTCGTGGATCTCGACCAGCACCCGCTGGTCCGGCAGCCGGGTGGCAGTGACCCGCACCCGGGTCTGCGGGGAGGAGAACGAGGTGGCGTTCTCCAGCAGCTCGGCCAGGAGGTGGACGAGGTCGTTGACGGCGGGGCCGACGACGTCGGTCTCCGGGATGCCGCTGAGCTCGATCCGCTCGTACTCCTCCACCTCGGAGGCCGCCGCGCGGAGGACGTCGACCAGCGGGATCGGCTGGTTCCACTGCCGGCCGGGCTCCTCGCCCGCGAGCACCAGCAGGTTCTCGCCGTTCCGCCGCATGCGGGTGGCCAGGTGGTCCAGCCGGAACAGGCTCTCCAGCTGGTCCGGGTCGCCCTCGTTGTTCTCCAGGTCGGTGATCAGCGCGATCTGGCGCTCGATCAGGCCCTGGGTGCGGCGGGACAGGTTGCTGAAGATCGCGCTGACGTTGCCGCGCAGGATGGCCTGCTCGGAGGCGAGCCGTACGGCCTGCCGGTGGACGTCGTCGAAGGCCCGGGCGACCTCGCCGACCTCGTCCCGGCCGGTCAGCGGGATCGGATCGACCTTGGTGTTGACCCGCTCCGGGGTGTTCTGCGAGAGGTGCTCGACGACCGCGGGCAGCCGGTTGGCGGCGATGTCCTGGGCGCTGTTCCGCAGCGTCCGCATGCCGCGGACAAGCGAGCGGGAGAAGGCGCCGGTCAGCAGGATCGAGAGGAGGAGGGCGAAGAGCGCCGCCCCGGAGTTGATGTACACCTGGGTCTGCGCGTCGGTCTTGGCCTGCTTGGCCTCGGAACCGATCGAGTCGGTGATCTCCTGCTCGACCTGGCGTTCCTTGTCGACCCGCACGGAGGCCAGCTGGTACCACTCGTCGGGGCTGACCCCGGCGGCGGAGAGGGAGCGGCCACCGAGCCCGAGGAGGCCGATCGCGTTCTCCGCGGCGTCGGCCCTGGCCAGGTCGGGGGAGCTCACCACGCGGTTGTAGAGGTCCAGGTCGGCCGGGATGCCGCCGGTGGTGACCTGGTTCATCGCGGTCTCGGTCAGCTTGTTGGCGACCTGGATCCCGATCGCCTCCTGCTGGGTGAGGTGCCCGCGGACGAGCCCGATCATCACCAGGTTGCGCTCGGTGGAGTAGGAGGCCTTGGCCAGGGTGAGGGCGTACAGCTCGCGGCCGCGGCTGTTCACCGTGTTGCTGCCGAAGTACAGCTCGTTGTCCAGCGCCATCAGCGGCCAGAAGTAGGCCGAGTAGGCGAGCTGGGTCTCCTGCGGGGAGAGCTTGCCGTACGCGACGGCGCGGAGCTGCTGGAGGCCGGGGACCGGGACGTCCTTGCCGCTCACCTTCATGCTGCCCTTACCGTTCCGCAGCGCGCGGAACTGGGCCAGCTCGGTGGTCAGCTGATGGTCCTCGCCGGCGCCCCCGCCGGTCCCGGCGACCTGGGCGGACATCGCGTCCAGCCGGGCTATGTCCTGGTCCGTCCGCTGCCGGTCGGCGGCGACCTGGGGGTCGTTCCGCTTGCCCTTCATCAGCGGCTGGACGGATTCGTCGCGCTCCCGCTCCAGATCGTCGACGACGGTGGTGGCGAGCGAGACCAGGTTGGAGACCTGCTCGTTCTTACCCGCGTCGGACATGGTCTGGAGTTCGTCCGCGACCCGCAGCCCCGCGAAGGAGAGGCCGGCCACCACGGGGACGATCAGGATCGCGGTCAGCCGGGAGCGCACCCGCCAGTTGCGGAAGCCGCGTCCGGGCGGTGCCGCCGCGGCGGAGCTCCCGCCCGGCCGGGGGCCGGGCGCCGGGCCGGGGCCGAAGGGCGACGAGGACGCGCCGGAGGCCGAGGCGCCGCGTGCGGAGGCCGGGGCCGAGGACGCAGAACCGCCGGGCGCGGCGCCGAAGGGGGCGAAGCCGGGGCCCGAACCCTGCGCAGGGCGCGACCCGCGCCCGGTCGACCCCTGGTCGACCTGGCGCTGTCCGGAGTTTGTCTTCTTCTGCCTCACTACGACAACAACCTCTCGGCCGTGGTCCGGCCATCGACGACCCAGCGGCGTTTCGAGCCCTGCGAGTGCTGGGGTCGCACGAATTCCAGCACGCCTGCCGGTGCGGGGCCAAACACCTGGTTCATGGACGGATTGCTTCGACAAAAGGGGCATAGGCCCACGGGAGTGGCGAAACCCCGGCCTGGTCCGAGCCCTCCGCACACCTGCGGATGCTCTCGGTGATCAAGGCCGGGGAATTGCCTACCGAACTGTTATGGAAGCGACGGAACCCATCCGGTTCCTGCGCACCGCGGTCAACTTCCGCACCGCCGGTGCCAGTGGGTCAGCGCAGCCGCGCCATCAGCGCGTGCTCGACCAGCGTGATCAGCGTCGCCTTCGCGGAGTCGCGGCGGCGTGCGTCGGTGCTCAGAATCGGGATGTGGTGCCCGAGTTGAAGCGCCTCGCGGACCTCGTCAGCGGTGTGGGGCTGCTGTCCGTCGAAGTTGTTGAGCGCGATGATGAAGGGGAGTCCGCTGTTCTCGAAGTAGTCGATGGCGGGGAAGCAGTCGGCGAGCCGCCGGGTGTCGACGAGGACGACGGCGCCGATGGCGCCGCGTACCAGGTCGTCCCACATGAACCAGAAGCGGTCCTGGCCGGGGGTGCCGAAGAGGTAGAGGATGAGGTCTTCGTCGAGGGTGATGCGGCCGAAGTCCATGGCCACGGTGGTGGTGGTCTTGTCGGCGACTTTGCTGATGTCGTCGATGCCTGCGGAGGCGGAGGTCATGACGGCCTCGGTGCGCAGGGGGTTGATCTCGGAGACGGCGCCGACGAGGGTGGTCTTGCCCACGCCGAAGCCGCCGGCGACGACGATCTTCGCCGAGGTGGTGGTACGGGCTCCGGGGACGGCGGCCGCGGAGCCTGTCGAGGCTGCGCCGCTAGAGCTTGCGAAGTCCACTGAGCACCCTTTCGAGCAGTGTCACGTCGGGCTGTCCGCCGGCGTCGGCCCCGGCGGCAGCGGGTTGGTGGATGGCGACCAGCCCGGCTTCGGCCAGGTCGGCCACCAGGATCCGGGCCACCCCGAGAGGTATGGAGAGTAGCGCGGACACCTCGGCCACGGACTTGAGTTCGCGGCAGAGCGTCACTATCCGCTGGTGCTCCGGAAGGAGTCCGCCCGCGCGGTCCGCATAGGAGGTAGTGGAGACCAGGGCCTCGATGGCCAGCTGGTACCGGGGCCGGGTCCGGCCGCCGGTCATCGCGTACGGCCGCACCAGGGGCTGCTGCGGGGGCTGGCCGGCGCTCGCACCGGCCCCCATCGCACCCGCGCCGGCGCTCATCGGGCCGGGGCCGGTCGGCTGCCGGTGCCGCGGCTGACCGTGCTGCGGGGGCTGCTGCCCCGCGTAGCCCCCCCGGTACCCGTTGCCACCGAAGCCGCCGCCGTACGGGTCCCCGTACGGACCGGCCGTGCCTGGGAGCGGGCTCATGGATCCTCCTTGCGCTGGAACGCTGAGTCGGCCGACGTCCGCTCGAGGATGGCGGATGCCCCGGGGCTGTGGTCCCCAGGGCGACCGTGGTTCGGTGTTCGAGCAGTTTCGATCAGTGGAGCAGGCTGCCCTGGAGTTCGGCCCGGAGCGCCGGGGTGAGTACATCACCGGCCCGGTCCACCAGGAGGGCCATTTCGTACCCGACGAGACCGATGTCACTGTCCGGTGCTGCCAGCACGGCAAGTGACGATCCGTCAGAGATGGCCATGATGAAGAGGAAGCCGCGCTCCATCTCCACCACGGTCTGGTTCACCGCGCCGCCCTCGAAGATCCGCGAGGCGCCCTGGGTCAGCGAGGACAGACCCGAGGCCACGGCCGCGAGTTGGTCCGCGCGATCCCGGGGGAAGCCCTCCGACATCGCGAGCAGCAGTCCGTCCGCGGAGACCACCACCGTGTGCGACACCCCGGGGGTGTTCTCCACGAAGTTGGTGATCAGCCAGTTCAGGTTGCTGGCCGCATGGCTCATCTGGGACATCTGGGTCATCGGACTCAACGCTCCTGACGTTCGGGACCGTACGGACCGTTACCGCCGTTGTTGTTGCCGTACTCGTTGCCGCCCTCGCGGGCCTGGCGGCCCTGCCGGACACCCCGGTGAAGGCTGGACAGCCGGCCCCGGACCTGGTCCGGGGAGCGGTCGACCTGCGGGCCCTCGATCTGGGTGCCGCCGATCGAGGCCGCCTCCGCCGTTCCCGGCACCAGGTTGGCGCTGGGCACCCGGCGGGGCAGTCCGGACGGGGTGGTGCCGGAGGTGCTGGGGGAGCGCACCGCCGAGGCGCGCTGCCAGCGGTCGTCGTTGGCCGACGGCCGCCAGGGCGCGTCCTGCATCCCCGGCGCCTGCGCGGCCGCCGGGTAGGCGGCCTGACTCTGCGCCTGCGCCTGGGGCTGCGCCGGGAAGGCCCCGGCCGACTGCTGCCGGGCCTGCCAGCTGCCGCTGCCGGTGGCCCCGTTGGGGACGCCGCCGGACTGGGCGGCCGGCGCGCTGGGCGCGGCCGGGGACTGCTGGTCGCGGGCGTCGCCCTGGGACCGGTCCGAGCCGGAGGTGACCTGGACGGCACGCATCCGGTCGGCCCGGCCGGAGCGGAACCAGGTGCTCTCCATCGCCTCGAAGATCGGCGAACCGCCGGACTCCGCGGGCGGCAGGGCCATCCGTCCGGTCAGCGGGTCGTTCTCCTCGGCAGCGCGCTGCTGCTGCGGCGTCTGCTGCGACATCTGCTGCGGCATCTGCTGGGCCGGGGCCTGCGACTGCTGGGGCTGGGCCTGCTGGGGCTGGGCCGGCTCGGGCACCGGCGGCGCGGGCGGCAGCGGCCGGGAGAACTGCAGGGTGCTCTCCGCGCGCTGCTGACCGGGCTGGCCGGGCTGGCCGGGCTGACCCCCCTGGCCGGGCTGCCCCGCCTGGCTGTGCTGGCCGAACTGGCCCTGCTGCGGGTCCTGACCGGGGTAGCGGGAGCCGCGCATCCCGGAGGGCAGCCCCTGCGGGGCGATCTCCGGCGACGACTGCCGCGGGTCCGGGCCGGCCGCCGCATGCTGGGTGCGCTCGGCGAACGGGCTGGTCTCGGCAGGCGCCGGGTCGGCCCTGCGGGTCCACTCGGACGGCTGCTCGGGCTGCTGCGGGGCGTACCCGGTGGGCTGCGGCGGGGTCGGGTAACCCTGCTCGGGCACCCGGCCGTTGGCCGCCGGGTCCTGCGGCCGGGTCCACTCGCCGGTGTCCCCGCCGAGGCCGCCCGCGCTCGGAGCGCCGCCGTTCAGACCGCCGCCGTTCTGGCCGCCGCCGTTCTGGCCGCGGGTCGGCAGACCGCCGGTCGGCAGCCCGCTCTCCTGTCCGCCGCGGGAGGGCAGCTCCCGCCCGCGGACGGGGAGGTCGCCGCGCCCGCCGCCCGCGCCACCCGGCGCGGAGGAGGGCGCAGGAGCGCTCGGCGCGCCCGGCGCATTGGGGGAGTTGGGAGCGCTGGGAGCGTTCTGAGCGCCCCCGAACATGTCCGCGCCCCGGCCCGGGCCGAGGGCCCCGGCCGCACCGCGCCCGGGCAGCGCCGAGCCGCCCGGCGCACCCGCGCCCGGTCCGCCCTGGCTCGCCCGCGCACCGGCCGCCCCGCCGAAGGCCGCGGCCAGGCCGCCGGCCCCGCCCTCGCCACCGCGGGTGGGCAGCGCCCTGCCGTTGCCGGCCGGGCCGCCCGCCGGGCCGCGGCCCAGCGGGCCCGGTCCGCCCTGGCCGGGCTTCTCGGCCCGCTGGCGGCCGGCGTTGGTGATGTCCACCGGGAGCATGACCAGCGCGGTGGTGCCGCCCGAGTCGCTCGGGCGCAGCTGGATCCGGATGCCGTGGCGCAGGGACAGCCGGCCGACCACGAACAGGCCCATCCGGCGGGACACCGAGACGTCCACCACCGGCGGGTTGGCCAGCCGCTCGTTGATGTCCGCGAGGTCGTCGGGGGAGAGGCCGATGCCGGTGTCGTGGATCTCGACCAGCACGCGGCCGTCCGGCAGCGCGTGTCCTGTGACCTTCACCCGGGTCTGCGGGGAGGAGAACGAGGTGGCGTTCTCCAGCAGCTCGGCCAGGAGGTGGACGAGGTCGTTGACGACCCGCCCGATCACGTCCGTGGTGGGCACCGAGGCCAGCTCGATGCGCTCGTACTGCTCCACCTCGGAGGCGGCCGCGCGGAGGACGTCCACCAGCGGGACCGGCCGGGTCCACCGGCGGCCCGGGTCCTCACCGGCGAGCACCAGCAGGTTCTCGCCGTTCCGCCGCATGCGGGTGGCCAGGTGGTCGAGCTTGAACAGCGAGGCCAGCTGGTCCGGGTCCGCCTCGCGGCTCTCCAGCTCCGAGATCAGCGAGATCTGGCGCTGGATCAGGCCCTGCGAGCGGCGGGACAGGTTGGTGAACATCGCGTTGATGTTGCCCCGCAGCAGCGCCTGCTCGGCGGCCAGCCGGACCGCCTCGCTGTGCACCTTGTCGAACGCGTGGGCCACGTGCCCGATCTCGTCCTGGCTGTTGATGCCGATCGGCGCCACCGAGACGTCCACGTCCTGCGGGTCCGCCTCGGAGAGGGTCCGCACCAGCTCCGGCAGGCGGTGCTGGGCGACGTCCTCGGCGGACTTCTGCAGCCGGCGCAGCGTCCGCACCATGGAGCGGCCGACCAGCATGGCGCCGAGCACGGCGACGATCAGGACCAGGGCGATCACGATCGAGTTGATCAGCGTCTGGGCCTGGGCGTCCGTCTTGAGCTGCTTGGCCTGCAGGTCCAGGCGGTGGACCAGGTCCTGCTCGGCCGAGGTCATCGCGGTGACCTGGGTGCTGGCGTTGTCGTACCAGGTCTGCGCGGTCATCCCGTCGGCGGCGCCGGAGAGCTGGCCGGTGGTCAGCACCTCGTTCAGGAACTGCCGCGAGGTCTTGACGTTGTTGTTGTTCTCGAAGGTGTTGAGGATGTCCGTCGCCTGGCTGTTCGCCATCACCGACTTGAACGCCGTGACCGAGTTGGTCATCTGGCTGTTCGCGTGGCTCAGGTAGGCCAGGTCGTTGGGGGAGATCTTCTGGTCCGGAGTGGCCAGCACGCCGGCCAGCATGGCGCGCTCGATGGAGGCGTACTCCTTGGCCGTGGAGAACTGCTCCAGGGCGCGGCCGGAGGTGATCAGCGAGGAGGTGTCGGAGCCCAGCGCCATGTCCTGGGTCAGCGAGATCAGACCCTGGATCAGGTAGTCGTACTGGTTGACCGTCAGCTGGATGCCGCCGTTGCCGCCGCCCTTGGGGAAGGCGGACTTGCGGATGTCCGGCAGCTTCTGCAGGTCCTTCAGCTCGGTGGCGATGTCGGTACCGCCACCGGGCAGGCCGGCCAGGTCGATCGACGAGGTCACCTGGACGAAGGCCTGCTGGGCGCGCTGCGTCTGCTGCTGCGCGGCCCGCACGCCGTCGTCGTTCAGGTTGCCGGTGCGGGTGAGCGGGATCGCCGAGGCGTCCCGCTCGTTCTCCAGCTGGTCGGCGAGCGTGGTCGCCGCCTGGGCGACGTTCGACAGCTCGGAGACCTTGGTCAGCGCCGCCTCGTTGGCGAGGGCGGTGTTGATGCGGAGGGCACCGAGCACGATCGCCGCGACCACCGGCAGTACCAGCAGCACCACCAGGCGGGTGCGGATGCGCAGGTTGCCGAGCGCCCATCGGCGCATGCCGGTGATCTTCGGCGGGGCAGCGCTGCTTATTCGGGCTGCCGCCGCCGCCACCGCCTGGCTTCCGCGCGCAGGCCCCGCGGACCCACCCGTACCCGGGTCCTGGGCGTGGCCGGTGGCGGCGTCCCCCGGAGGCACCGGGGATCCTGTCGGCGGTGCCTGGTGGTGGACAGCGGGTCGGTCGTCGGCCGGATCGCCGGCTCCGCCACCCCTCTTGAAACGTCCCTGCACTAGCGTCGCAACCTCTGGACCAGGCGTCCCCCCGCACCGAGGCGGACGGGACGGTGTCGAGTTTCGGTAGGCATTCCTCTCCGGCCTCCCTGGCCGGATCACTGGGCCGGAATCTGCCCCTGAGTCCGCCGCTTCAACAACAGCACCGTCGCGATCAGCGCGGTCAGCACGATCAGCACGCGGTGGAGGGGTGCCCTCCGGCGGTCCGTGGCATTCCAGCACAGTGCCGGACCCGCAACAAGGTGCGTCACTCGGGGCTCTCCGCTTGTGCGTACCGTATGCGCTCGGTAACCGTCGGTGTCCTGCGTCTCCGTGCATACCGCACGTTTCGGACAGCGAACGGGTTTGCGCCACCCCCGTGGCGCGACGCAGGGTGATGGATTTGTCCGAAGTAGCCCTGATGTCGGAGTGGCAGAGTGCCGCTGAATGTCCGAGATAGTACGGAATGTCGTATCAGGAGTGACCAAAATCACAGCATGCGATCTGGTGCGCCGAGGGGCTGTTGTGGAATGCGGCGCATGTCAGGGCCGTTAACGTAAGGCCGGTCCCGGTAGCAGAGCAGAAGCAGAAGAGGCCTGAGCCAGATGAAGTCCACGCTGTCCGCCCGCTCGACGGCGAACCCCCGCCGCACCACCCTCGCCGACGTGCCGAAGGACGCCTTCCAGCCGCAGCCGGCCGCGGTCCGCCCCGACGCCGGCGAGCTCCCTGCCGCCACCGCGAACCCGCGCCGCACCAAGCTGATGGTCGCGCCGCAGGTGACGCCCCGGAGCTAGGCCCCGAGGGGCCGCCCCCGTCCCGCGCCCGGCGGCGCGAACCCCGGCGCCCGGCGGCGCGAAGACCGCCGTCGGGGGCTCGGCGTGCCGCCCCCGGTAGCCTTGGCTGACAAGCCAATACGCCCACCGGAACCAGACAGGGGTTGCATCCGCCCGTGCGCATCGCCAGGTTCTCCCACCAGGGGAACGTCTCCTTCGGAGTGGTCCAGGGAGACCCCGCCCAGCCCGAGACGCTCGTCGTCCACGCCATCGCCGGACACCCCTTCGAGCCGCCGCAGCCCACCGGTGTGAACCACCCGCTCTCCCAGGTGCGGCTGCTGACGCCGATGCTGCCGAACAAGATCGTCGCGGTCGGCCGCAACTACGCCGAGCACGCCAAGGAGATGGGCAACGAGGTCCCCGAGACCCCGCTCACCTTCTTCAAGCCCTCCACCTCCGTGGTGGGCCCCTCGGAGAACATCGCGTACCCGCCGTTCAGCAGCGAGCTCAGCCACGAGGCCGAACTGGCCGTGGTGATCGGCCGGATGTGCCGCGAGGTCCCGGCCGACCGCGCCCACGAGGTGATCCTCGGCTACACCTGCGCCAACGACGTCACCGCGCGGGACGCCCAGCGTGCCGAGGGCCAGTGGGCGCGGGCCAAGGGCTTCGACACGGCGTGCCCGCTCGGCCCCTGGATCGAGACCGACGTGGACCCCTCCGACCTGGCGATCACCTGCACGGTCAACGGAGAGGTGCGGCAGTCCGGGCGCACCTCCCAGATGATCCGCCCGATCGGCGAGCTCATCTCCTTCATCACCGAGGCCATGACGCTGCTCCCCGGCGACGTCGTCCTCACCGGAACCCCCGCGGGCGTGGGCCCGCTCAACGTCGGCGACGAGGTCGCCGTCGGCATCGAAGGCATCGGAACTCTCGCCAACAAGGTGATCAAGCGTGGCTGACGTCAAGGACCCCTCGGTCCGGGTCCGTTTCTGTCCCTCCCCGACCGGCAACCCGCATGTCGGCCTGATCCGGACCGCCCTCTTCAACTGGGCCTTCGCCCGGCACAACGGCGGCACCTTCGTCTTCCGGATCGAGGACACCGACGCCGCCCGCGACTCCGAGGAGTCCTACAACCAGCTGCTGGACTCGCTGCGCTGGCTCGGCTTCGACTGGGACGAGGGCCCCGAGGTCGGCGGCCCCCACGCGCCGTACCGGCAGTCGCAGCGGATGGACCTCTACCGCGACGTCGCCGAGAAGCTGCTCGCCGCCGGCCGGGCGTACCGCTGCTACTGCACCACCGAGGAGCTGGAGGAGCGCCGCGAGGCCGCCCGCAAGGCCGGCCGGCCCTCCGGCTACGACGGCCACTGCCGCGATCTGACGGTCGATCAGATCGCCGCCTACCAGGCCGAGGGCCGCAGCTCCATCGTCCGCTTCCGGATGCCCGACCGGGCGATCACCTTCGAGGACCTGGTCCGCGGCGAGATCACGGTCACCCCGGAGAACGTCACCGACTACGGCATCGTGCGCGCCAACGGCGCCCCGCTGTACACCCTGGTGAACCCGGTGGACGACGCCCTGATGGGGATCACCCACGTGCTCCGCGGCGAGGACCTCCTCTCCTCCACCCCCCGCCAGATCGCCCTCTACGAGGCGCTCGGCGAGATCGGCGTCAGCGACGGCCACGTCCCCGCCTTCGGCCACCTGCCGTATGTGATGGGCGAGGGCAACAAGAAGCTGTCCAAGCGCGACCCGCAGGCCTCGCTCAACCTCTACCGGGAGCGCGGCTTCCTTCCCGAGGGGCTGCTCAACTACCTGGCGCTGCTCGGCTGGTCGCTCGCCGAGGACCGGGACTTCTTCTCCGTCGAGGAGATGGTCGACGCCTTCGAGCTGGGCAAGGTCAACTCCAACCCGGCCCGCTTCGACCTGAAGAAGGCCGAGGCGCTCAACGCCCAGCACCTGCGGGCGCTCCCGCCGGAGGAGTTCGTCCGGCGGCTGATCCCGTACCTCCAGGCCGCCGGGCTGCTGCCGGCCGAGCCCACCGCCGGGCAGCTCGCCCTCCTCGCGAAGGCGGCGCCGCTGACCCAGGAGCGGATGGTGGTCCTGGGCGAGGTGGTCGGGATGCTCGGCTTCCTCTTCGTCGCGCCCGAGGACTTCGCCCTCGACCCGGCCGACGCCGAGAAGGTGCTCACCCCGGACGCCGCCCCGGTGCTGGCCGCCTCCATCAAGGCGATCGAGGCCCTGCCGGCCTTCGACGACCCGGACGCCATCCAGGCCGCGCTGCGCGAGGCCCTGGTCGAAGGCCTCGGCCTCAAGCCGAAGCACGCCTTCACCCCCCTCCGCGTCGCCGTCACCGGCCGCCGGGTCTCCCCGCCGCTCTTCGAGTCGATGGAGCTCCTCGGCCGCGAGGAGACCCTCCGCAGGCTGGCCGGCGCGCTGGAGCGCTGCTCCTGAGCCGCGATCGGCCCCCGCGCCCCGGAGCCGCCGCCGCAGGCGGGTTACGGGGGCGCGGGGGCCTGAACGTTCCCGCGACATGCCGCGCGACCAGCACGAACGCCCGTCGGGGAACGGATTTGGGACCCAAGCCCCCCATCGGGTAATGTTCTTTCTGCGCCGCCCGGGAGGGAGCGAAGCGAGGGCCGAGAGCCCCCGCCGAGACCGACCGAGCAGCGTATACCGAGCGAAAACCCCGCCGAGGGGTTGAGTTCCGGTGGGCTATGGTGTAATTGGCAGCACGACTGATTCTGGTTCAGTTAGTCTAGGTTCGAGTCCTGGTAGCCCAGCGCGAGTCTCGCGAGAAGACTCAAAGCCCCCGTTGTGTAGCGGCCTAGCACGCTGCCCTCTCAAGGCAGTAGCGCCGGTTCGAATCCGGTCGGGGGTACGGATCCTGATCGGCACTCTTTCGGGATCTTTCTCGCGCCCCCGTTGTGTAGCGGCCTAGCACGCCGCCCTCTCAAGGCGGTAGCGCCGGTTCGAATCCGGTCGGGGGTACGCTCAGGCCCTCGGTCCCTCAGTGGGACCGGGGGCCTTCTTCATGCACCCCCGCACGCTTAACCGCACGTCATGCACCTCGACGGAGTCCGCATGCTGCTTCAGCTGGACCGGGTGAGCCGCCGCTACGGCGTCCGCACCGCGCTCCACCCGACCGACCTGGCCGTCGACTCCGGCGAGTGCGTGGCCCTCCTCGGCCACAACGGCTCCGGCAAATCGACCCTGCTGCGGATCGCCGCCGGACGGGACACCCCGAACACCGGCACGGCCCGCTTCGAAGGCCGCCCGATGGACGAGAACGACCCGGTCGTCCGCGCCCGGGTCGCCGTCGTCGGCGACACCACCGCGTACTACCCGGATCTGACGGTGCGTGAGCATCTGGCGCTGGTGGCGGTGGCGCACGGGGTGGACGACCCCCTCTCCTGGATCGACCACATCCTGGAGCTCCAGCACCTCACCGAGCACGGCGACGCGCTGCCCGCCGCCCTCTCCTCCGGCCAACTCCAGGCCATGCAGCTGGCGGCGGCCCTGGTCCGCCCGCGCGACCTGCTGATCCTCGACGAACCCGAGCAGCGGCTCGACCCCAGCGCCCGGCACCGCCTCGCCGAGTTGCTGCGCGGCGAACTCTCCGACGGTGTCGCCGTCCTGTTCGCCACCCACCATCCCGAGCTGGCCCTCTCGGTCGCCGCCCGGGCGGTCCTCCTCGACGAGGGCGCGGTGCTGCTCTCCGGCGACCCCCAGGAGGTCATCCCGAAGGCGTTCCTCCTGTGACGAACCCCCAACTCGACGCCGGGGCCCCGGTCGAGGACTTCACCGCCGAGACCCTCCGCCTCCTCGGCGAGATGCGCGCCCCGCAGCGCCGCTCCCGCCTGGTCCAGGTCGGCTACGCGCTCTACGCCGGGCTGCTCCTGGTCGCCTCCTGGGGCGGCCTGTTCGCCCTCGGCCTCTTCCAGAAGGCCTCGCTGGGCGCCGACTACACGGTGCACCGCCAGGCCGTCCTGGCCGCGCTGCCCGCCGGGCTGACCGCCCTCGCCCTCGGCACCCTGCTGCTGGCCGCGCGGGACGCCCTCTGGCGCGGACCGGTGGTGCCGCCCCGGGCGACCGTGGACTGGCTGCTGGCCCATCCCGTGGAACGGACCCCGGTGGTCCGCCCGTGGTTCTGGGTCTCCTGCGGCCTCGCGCTGCTGCCGGGGCTGCTCGGGACGGGGGCGCTCACCGTGCTCCTGGCGCTCACCGACCGCGCCTCCGCGCTCCTCACCCTCGGCTGGTGCGCGGCCGGCGGCGTCTGCGTCCCCCTGCTGGCCACCGCCGCGGCGCTGGGGGTGGAGCGCTTCGAGGGCGCCGCCCGCTTCGTCGGCCGGGCGACCCCGTACGTCACCGGGCTGGTGCTGCTGCTGGCCGCCCAGAGCGGGTTCGCCGCCGCCGGCGACCGGCTGCGCCCGGCGGAACTGGCCGAGATGTGGTCGGGGCCGTGGGGCTGGCCGGCGCTCTGCGCCCTGGCGCCGACCACCGCCCGCCACGCGCTGCCCCAACTCGCCCTTCTCCTCCTTCTGCTGACCACCGCGGCCGGCCTCCTCCTCGCCGACCGCTCGGTGGGCCGGATCAGCATCACCGAGCTCCGCCGCCGCTCCCGCACCGCGGCCGACGTGGCGGCCTCCCTCCGCACCACCGAACTCCGTACCGCGCGGCAGACCGTGGACCGTGCGACGGCGGTCCCCAGGCCGCCGCGCCTGCGGCTGCCGGCGCCGCGCCGGGCCTGGGCGGTGATCCCGTGGCGGGACGCGGTGGGCCTGCTGCGCGCGCCCGGCCGGATCGGCAAGGCGGTCGCCTTCGCCGCCCCGGCCATGCTCCTCGGCCTCCCGGCCACCGCCGCACGGGGCTTCACCAGCCTCGTCCTCACCGTGATCGCGCTCGTCCTCGGCTACCTCTCGGTGGCGCAGCTGGCCGAGCCGGCGCGGGTGGAGGCGGACGACACCACCCGCTCCGGCTGGTCGCCGTACCCGTATCCGGCGCTCATGCTGCGGCACGGCCTGCTCCCGGCCGCTGCCGGGATGCTGCTGGCCGCGATCCTCGCCACAGCGCTCGGCGCGGCCCCCGCGGCCTACCTGGCCGTGGCCGTCGTCCCGCCGCTGGTGGCCGCCGCGCTGGTCAACGCGTGCCGCGGTCCCGCGCGCCAGGACCTGATGCTCACCACGGCCCAGGTCCCCGGCGGCAGCGCCGGCCCGTTCCTCTTCGCCGCGTGGTACGCGGCGGGTCCCGGGGTGGCGATCGTCGTCCTGGCCGGCCCCCTGGTCACCACCCTCCACGCGCCGACCGCCGCCCACCTGGCCACCACCTGCGTCCTCGCGGCTGCGACCACAGCGGTCCTGGCCCTGTGGGCCAAGCAACGAGCGACGAAGACGGCGTGAGCCGCGCCCCGGATGCGGCGCCGCAGGCGCAAGTAAGGGGCGCGGGCAACTGCGCGACCAGCCCCCTACGGCGCCGCACCCGGCAACAGCCACCGGGTTGCAACCCGAACTCCGCTGCCGGCTGCGGACCGTAAGCGGCGGCCCGCGCAGTTCCCCGCGCCCCTGAAGTCGCTGCGCAACTTCGCGGGGCAGCCAGGCGGGGCCGGGGCCAAAAAAGGTCGGGCTACGCCCGCCGCAGCGCCTCGGTGAGGCGGTTCGCCGCCTCGGCGATCGCCTGCGCGTGCAGCCGCCCGGGATGCCGGGTCAGCCGCTCGATCGGCCCGGACACGGACACCGCCGCCACCACCCGGTTCGACGGCCCGCGAACCGGCGCGGACACCGACGCGACCCCCGGCTCCCGCTCGCCGATGGACTGAGCCCACCCCCGCCGCCGCACCCCCGACAGCGCGGTGGCGGTGAAGCGCGCCCCCTGCAGGCCCCGATGCAACCGCTCGGGCTCCTCCCAGGCCAGCAGCACCTGCGCCGCCGACCCGGCCTTCATCGGCAGGGTGCTGCCGACCGGCACGGTGTCCCGCAGCCCGGAGAGCCGCTCCGCCGCCGCCACGCAGATCCGCATCTCGCCCTGCCGCCGGTACAGCTGGGCGCTCTCGCCCGTCACGTCCCGCAGATGCGTGAGCACCGGCCCGGCCGCCGCCAGCAGCCGGTCCTCGCCCGCCGCGGCGGCCAGCTCGGCCAGCCGGGGCCCGAGAATGAATCGTCCCTGCATGTCCCGGGTGACGAGACGGTGATGTTCGAGGGCGACCGCCAGCCGGTGCGCGGTGGGCCGCGCGAGACCGGTGGAGGAGACCAGGCCTGCCAGGGTCGCGGGGCCGGACTCCAGCGCCCCCAACACCAGAGCAGCCTTGTCGAGAACGCCGACGCCGCTAGAGTTGTCCATGCACCGATATTGCAATCTCAGATCGCGAGACGCAAGTTCACGATTCCGAGGTTTGCGTCACTCTTGGCCGGAGCTCACTCCAGCTCGCGTCCACGGAAGGAAAAGCGATGGGTAGGACACTCGCGGAAAAGGTCTGGGACGACCACGTCGTCAGGCGGGTCGACGGCGAGCCGGACCTGCTCTTCATCGACCTCCACCTGCTGCACGAGGTGACCAGCCCGCAGGCCTTCGACGGCCTGCGCCTGGCCGGCCGCAAGGTCCGCCGCACGGACCTGACCATCGCCACCGAGGACCACAACACCCCGACCCTCGACATCGACAAGCCGATCGCCGACCCGGTCTCCCGCACGCAGCTGGAGACGCTGCGCAAGAACTGCGCGGAGTTCGGCGTCCGGCTGCACCCGCTGGGCGACGTCGAGCAGGGCGTGGTGCACGTGGTCGGCCCGCAGCTGGGCCTGACCCAGCCCGGCACCACGGTGGTCTGCGGTGACTCCCACACCTCCACCCACGGCGCCTTCGGCGCGCTGGCGTTCGGCATCGGCACCTCCCAGGTCGAGCACGTGCTGGCCACCCAGACCCTCCCGATGGCCCCGTTCAAGACCATGGCGGTGACCGTCGAGGGCGAACTCCCCGAGGGGGTCACGGCCAAGGACCTGATCCTGGCGGTCATCGCCCGGATCGGCACCGGCGGCGGCCAGGGCTACGTCATCGAGTACCGCGGCAGCGCCGTGGAGAAGCTCTCGATGGAGGCCCGGATGACGGTCTGCAACATGTCGATCGAGGCCGGCGCCCGGGCGGGCATGATCGCCCCGGACGAGACCACCTTCGCGTACCTCAAGGGCCGCCCGCACGCCCCGGCCGGCGAGGACTGGGACGCCGCCGTCGCGTACTGGAAGACCCTCCGCACCGACGAGGACGCGGTCTTCGACCACGAGGTGGTCATCGACGCCGCCGAGCTCTCCCCGTTCGTCACCTGGGGCACCAACCCGGGCCAGGGCGCCCCGCTCGGCGCGAGCGTCCCGGACCCCGCCGACTACGCCGACCCGAGCGAGCGGGTCGCCGCCGAGAACGCCCTGAAGTACATGGGCCTGACCGCCGGCACCCCGCTCCGCGAGGTCGAGGTGGACGCGGTCTTCGTCGGCTCCTGCACCAACGGCCGGATCGAGGACCTGCGGGCCGCCGCCGAGGTCCTGAAGGACCGCCAGATCGCCGACGACGTACGGATGCTGGTCGTCCCCGGCTCGGTCCGGGTGGCCCTGCAGGCCGTGGAGGAGGGCCTGGACAAGGTCTTCACCGCCGCCGGCGCCGAGTGGCGGCACGCGGGCTGCTCGATGTGCCTGGGGATGAACCCGGACCAGCTGGCGCCCGGTGAGCGCTGCGCGTCCACCTCCAACCGCAACTTCGAGGGCCGCCAGGGCAAGGGCGGCCGCACCCACCTGGTGTCCCCGCAGGTCGCCGCCGCGACCGCGGTGCTGGGCCACCTCGCCTCGCCCGCCGACCTGTCCGACAACCGCGTGGCTGTGGAGGCCTGACCATCATGGAGAAGTTCACCGTCCACACCGGCCGGGCCGTCCCGCTCCGCCGCTCCAACGTGGACACCGACCAGATCATCCCGGCGCACTGGCTGAAGAAGGTCACCCGCACCGGCTTCGAGGACGGCCTGTTCGAGGCCTGGCGCAAGGACGAGTCCTTCGTCCTCAACGACCCGGTCCGGAAAGGCGCGACCGTCCTGGTCGCAGGACCCGACTTCGGCACCGGCTCCTCCCGCGAGCACGCCGTCTGGGCGCTGCAGAACTACGGCTTCAAGGCCGTGATCTCGCCGCGCTTCGCGGACATCTTCCGCGGCAACTCGCTCAAGAACGGCCTGCTGACGGTGATTCTGCCGGCCGAGACCGTGGAGGCGCTGCAGGCGCTCGTGGAGGCCGACCCGCAGGCCGAGATCACCGTCGACCTGGAGAACCGCGAGGTCAGGGCCCAGGGCGTCACCGCCTCCTTCGAGTTGGACGAGAACGCCCGCTGGCGTCTGCTCAACGGCCTGGACGACATCTCCATCACCCTCGACCAGGAGGACGCGATCGCCGCCTACGAGGCCAAGCGACCGGCCTTCAAGCCCCGTACGCAGCCTGCGGCCTGATCCGGCGCCAACTCGCGAAACGGCCGAACAGCCGCTCAGAAAGGCCCGTTCCGACCCCTTCGGGGCCGGGGCGGGCCTTTCCCGTTGACGCCCGGTCAACCCGAACAGCCGCACCCGGCTTTGGCCGAAGGTCGGTCACCTGAGAGAATCAAGCCATGGCCGCGCACCACCCCTCGGTTCCGGAAGAGCCGGCGGGCCCGGCGGACGCAGCGCTCTACGCACTGGTCGCCGAGCGGTTGAAGCAGGCACACACGCGAGTCCGCGCGCTGGACGTGTCGGCCGAGACGCGGGCGGCGCTGACCCGCCGCCTGCTTCAGGTGACCGAGGCGTCCAAACGCGATCTGCCGGAAGCGGCACGGCGGTTGAGTCGTTTTGTCGACGAGCTCGACGCAGGCGACCAGCCACCGCAGCCGCCGTCCTGAAAGTCGAATCCATTGCGACACAAGGGTGATTCGCTCCTTTGGTAATTGATTTGCCGTTTATGCCTGCCTAATGTGCAAAAAGCCAGGATCGAACCATCCGGCATCGGTTTCCGAAGGGGAAGACGTGAACAAGGCACAGCTTGTCGAAGCGGTGGCCGAGCAGCTCGGTGGTCGAAGGACCGCCGCTGAAGCAGTGGATGCTGTGCTCGACGCCATCGTCCGGGCGACGGTCGCGGGCGACCGCGTATCCGTCACCGGGTTTGGGACTTTCGAGCGGGTCGACCGCTCCGCGCGCTACGCACGCAACCCGCAGACGGGGGAGAGGGTCCGGGTCAAGAAGACCTCGGTGCCCCGCTTCCGTCCGGGCCAGGGGTTCAAGGACCTGGTCAGCGGGAGCAAGAAGCTGCCGAAGAACGACGTGGCGGTGAAGAAGGCTCCCAAGGGCTCGCTGTCCGCCGGCACCACCACCGGCGGCACCGCGGCGAAGAAGCGCGCGGCGGCGAAGAAGAGCGCCGCGGCGTCGGGCGCGGCGAAGAAGACCGCGGCCAAGAAGACCACCACGGCGGCGAAGAAGGCCACCACCACCGCCAAGAAGGCCCCCGCGGCGAAGAAGACCACCGGGGCGGCCAAGAAGACCACGGCGAAGAAGACCTCGCCGGCGGCGAAGACCGCCGCGAAGAAGACGGTGACCAAGAAGGTCGCCGCCAAGAAGGCCCCGGCGGCGAAGAAGACCACCGCGAAGAAGGCCCCGGCCGCGAAGAAGGCCCCCGCCACCAGGAAGGCCACCGCCACCGCCAAGAAGGCTCCCGCGAAGAAGGCCGCCACTCGGCGCACGCGCTGACGGCAGGGCCCGGCCGCCCGGCGGCCGGCGCGCGGAGGTGCCGCACTCGGCGACGGAGTCTGGGGTTGCAACCGACCCCAGGGACCGTCGCCGGGTGCGGCGCCTTTTCGCGCCGAGAGGCCTACGGCGTCTAAGGCGTCTACAGCGTCTGCAGCGTCAGAAAGGTGACCCGCCGCGCGTCGCCCTCGCCCGCGACCTCGATCCGGACCCGCTGCCCGGGCCGGACCAGCCGCAGGCCGCCCGCGTCGAACGCCGCCGCGTCGAACTCCACCGGCGTCCCGTCGTCCAGCAGCACAGAGCCGCTGCGCGTCGCCGCGTCAAAGGTGAAAGCCGTCGCCTGCATGGCCGCCACCCTATCCACCCGCGCCGCCGCCGCCCGCGCCCGCCGCCCCGCCCGCGCGGCCGCCAGCACCCGGGCGGTCCGGGGCCCGACCCCCAGCCGCTCCGCCGCCGCCAGATCCTCCGCGGTGTCCACGTCCAGCCGTACCGACGCCGCCCCGCCCGCCGGCGCCAACTCCACCGCGCCCGACCGCCGATGGCGGGCCCGCGACTCCCCGCCGAAGGCGGGCTCCAGCGGCACCCCGGCCGCCGAGGCCGCCAGCAGAGTCGTGCCGATCCCGTGGGCGTCGGCCAGAAAGGCCCGCGGATGCGCCTCGGCGGCCCGCAGCACCCGCCCCAGCTCGTCCGCGCGCAGGGCGGGGAGGTCGGCGCTCATCACCGCCACCCCCCGCGCCACGCCGAGCGAGCGGGCCTCCCGCGCGCCGTGCGCGAGCGCCTCGTTCAGACCGGCCCCGGGCTCGTCCGGCACCACCGCCGCGCCCAGCCGGACCAGCTCGGGCGCGGCCCTCGGATCGTCCGTCACGACCACCACCCGCCGGACCTCCGGGCAGCTCAGCGCCGCCGAGACGGCGTCCAGGGCGAAGGCGAGCGCCAGCTCGGGCCGGTGCGGCCCCCAGGTCGCCGCCAGCCGGCTCTTGGCCACCGCCAGCCGTTTCACCGGCAGCACCAGCGCCCAGCCGCCGTCTCCGCGCTTCGCGGCGCGTACCGTATGACCGATCCCGCCAACGGAGTCGCCGGCGCCAGTGGAGTGCGGGGGAGGCGCGGGACGCGCGGGCTGCGGATTCATCCCCGCCATTGTCCACCGCCACCCCTGCCGCCCACGGCCGCACCGGCCGCGCCACCGCGCGGCGAGTGCTGTGCGTCACGCCCGGACCCGCTGCCGAGTCACTTTCTCGACAGTAGGCCGGACCGGGGCGACACTTGTGCGGTTGCTCCCCGGGCCTTCGGGCCGGGGGGACCCCAGTGCGCGGCCCGACCGGCCGCTGAGGACGAGGAGGACTTCGGTGGCCCGCCGCAGATACGGCTTCTGGTACCGCCTGGCGGCTGTGATCGCCAAGCCCCCGCTGATCGCCATCGCCAAGCGGGACTGGCGAGGACTGGAGAACATCCCCGCCGAAGGCGGTTTCCTGACCGCGGTGAACCACAATTCCTATCTCGATACCGTGGTCTATCCGCATTTCCAGTACAACACCGGGCGCCCGGCCCGCCTTCTCGCCAAGGCCGCGCTGTTCCGGGTGCCGGGCCTGAAGTGGGTCATGAACGGCACCGGAATGATCCCGGTGTACCGCGGCACGGCCGCCGCGACCGACGCCTTCCGCGGCGCCGTCGACGCGGTGCACGCCGGCGAATGCGTGGCCTTCTTCCCGGAGGGCACCCTCACCCGCGACCCCGAACTCTGGCCGATGACCGGCAAGACCGGAATCGCCCGGGTCGCGCTGGCGACCGGCGCCCCGGTGATCCCGATCGCCCAGTGGGGCGGCCACCTGATCATGCCGCCGTACGCCAAGGGCGGGAAGGGCCACCGCCGGTTCAACTACCCGCCGCGCGGCACCGTCCATGTGCTCGCCGGGCCGCCGGTCGACCTGACGCGCTTTCAGGACCGCGAGGTCACCCCCGAACTGCTCCGCCAGGCCACCGACGCCATCATGGACGCGATCACCGAGCTCCTCGAGGAGCTGCGCGGGGAGAAGGCCCCCGAGGGCCGCTGGGACATGCGCCGCAAGACCCGCGTCCCGCGCGCCGGCGCCGGTGCCGGCGCGGCGCCGGGGGCCGCCCCGACGGCCCCGACGGCCGTGCCCGAGCAGCAGGCTGACGCCCCCTCGGAGGCGGAGCCGAAGCCCGACGAGACCGTGACCGGCGAACCCGAGGAGGAAGCCCAGTGACCACCCGCTGCGCCGTGTTCGGCTCCGGATCGTGGGGCACCGCCTTCGCGATGATCCTCGCCGACGCCGGCTGCCAGGTGTCGCTCTACGGCCGCCGGCCCGAACTCGTCGAAGCGATCCGCACCACCCGCGCCAACCCCGAGTACTTCCCCGAGCTGCGGCTGCCGGACACGGTGGAGCCGACCGCCGACCCCGCGGAGGCCGCGGACGGCGCCGAGTTCGCGGTGCTCGCCATCCCCTCGCAGACGCTCCGCGGCAACCTGGCCGCCTGGGCGCCGCTCCTCCCGGCGGACTCGGTCTTCGTCTCCCTGATGAAGGGCGTCGAACTCGGCACGGCGAAGCTGATGAGCCAGGTCATCGCGGAGGTCGCGGACGCCAGTCCGGAGCGGGTGGCGGTGGTCTCGGGGCCCAACCTGGCCAAGGAGATCGTCGCCCGCCAGCCGGCCGCCGCGGTGGTCGCCTGCCGGGACGAGGCGGTCGCCCGGAACCTCCAGGCGGCCTGCCACACCGGCTACTACCGCCCGTACACCAACACCGACGTGATCGGCTGCGAACTCGGCGGCGCCGTCAAGAACGTCATCGCCCTGGCGGTGGGCATCGCGGACGGCATGGGCCTGGGCGACAACTCCAAGGCCTCGCTGATCACCCGCGGCCTGGCCGAGACCACCCGGCTCGGCATCGCGATGGGCGCGGACCCGCACACCTTCGCCGGCCT